>CBDFJZ010000007.1:0-686355 GCA_965248675.1 Dehalococcoidia bacterium | reverse complement strand
GCGGATCGAGGGATTGATCGGACCGCCGTCGCTGCATCGCGGCAACCGCCGCTACCTGCACCTGATCGTGAACGGCCGCCCGATCGTCTCGCGCGCGCTCGTGGCGGCGGTCGAGCAGGGCTACCAGGGGCTGGTGCCGGCCGGGCGTCACCCGGTCGCGGTCGTCGCGATCACGCTGCCGGGCGAACAGGTCGACGTGAACGTGCACCCGACAAAGGCGGAGCTGCGCTTCCGCCACGAGCGGTACGTGTTCGCGGCCGTGCGCCGCGCCGTGCTCGCGGCGCTCGCCGAATTGCCGCTGGCGGCGACGCCGTGGGCTGACTGGCTGGGCGGCGCGGTGCGCGCCGCGCCGCGGCCGGCCGGGGGACGGACGGTGCTGGCCGGCGCCCGCGCGGCGGCCCCCGACTGGTCGCCGCAGCCCCCCGCCGGCTCCGCGCCGACCGCCGGCTCGTCAGCGACGCCGCCGGCGAGCGCGTCAGCGGCGGCTGCGGCGGCTGCGGCGGGGCGCGGGGACACCGCGCGGCTGCCGCTGCTCGCGGGGCTACCGGCGCTGCGGCCGCTCGGCCAGATCGCCGGCACCTACGTCGTCGCCGAGGCGCCCGACGGGCTCTACCTCGTCGATCAGCACGCGGCGCACGAGCGGGTGCTCTACGAACGGATCAGCGCCGCGCGCGGCGCCGGACCGCCCCCCGTGACGGGTCTGGCCGGCGCCGGCCAACCGCTGCTCGCGCCGGCGCTGATCGAGCTGAGCGCGCCGCAGGCGGCGCTCGCGGACGCGCTCGCGGAGGAGCTGGCGGCGGTTGGCTGGGCGCTCGAGCCGGTCGACGGCCGTGCGCTGCTGCTGCGCGCCGTGCCGTCGCTGCTCCACGGCGACGCCGTGCGCGGGCGCCGCGCGCTCGACCCGGCGCTCGCGCTGCGCGAGCAGCTGGACGCCGTCGAGGCCGAGGAGCGGCTGACCGGGCCGGACCGCGTCGTCGCGACGCTCGCCTGCCGCGCCGCCGTGCGGGCGGGGGACGCGCTCGGCGCCGAGCAGCAGCGCGCGCTGCTCGCCGCGCTTGAGGCCGCCGAGACGCCGCAGAGCTGCCCGCACGGCCGGCCGACGATGCTGCACCTGAGCGCGGCGGCGCTGGCGCGCGCCTTCGGTCGCGCGTAGAACGGCCAGAAGCGGGTCGACTGGGGGCGAAGCGGGAGACCGGGCGAGCGATGGCGGAGCGGGCGATGGTCGAGGGCACCGGGCAGGGCTGGGACCCGCGCCGTTACGGCCAGTTCGAGGCCGAGCGCAGCCAGCCGTTCCGCGATCTCGCGGCGCTCGTCGAGCGCGACCCGGAGTTGCGCGTGCTCGATCTCGGCTGCGGCAGCGGCGAGCTGACCGCGTGGCTGCATCGCGCGCTCGGCGCGCGCGAGACGCTCGGGATCGACCGCGCGGCCTCGATGATCGAGCGTGCTCAGGCGCACGCGGGCGACGGCGTCAGCTTTCGTCAGACGGCGATCGAGGATTTCCTCGCCACGACGGCGGCGGGCAGCTGGCCGCTCGTGTTCTCGAACGCGGCGCTGCAGTGGCTGCCGGACCATCCGACGCTGATCGCGGCGGTCGCGGGGCTCGTCGCTCCCGGCGGTCAGCTCGCGATCCAGATGCCGGCGAACGCCGACCAGCCCTCGCACCGGATCGCGCGCGCGCTCGCCGCCGATCCCCGCTTCGCGTCGCCGCTCGGCGGCTACGAGCGCGCGGACACGCTCCAGCCGGCCGAGTGGTACAGCGCGACGCTGCACGAACTCGGCTTCCCGCGGCCCCACGTGCGGCTCCAGATCTACCCGCACGTGCTCGCCTCGACGCGCTCGATCAGCGAGTGGGCGCAGGGGTCGCTGCTCACGCCGTACCGCGAGCGGCTGGGCGCCGCGGACTACGCCCGGTTCGTCGAGACCTACGAGGCGCGGCTGATCGAGGCGCTCGGCGATCACGCGCCGTACTTCTACCCGTTCACACGACTGCTGATCCACGCGCGCCGCGCGGCCTGAGGTCCGCCCCGCGTTCCGCCGCGGAGCCACCCGTAGGTGTGGGCGTGGCCGCCCCGAGGAGGGCAACGCGACACCCCCGAGCGCGCTGCGATTGGTCCCGTAGTCGGCCGCCTGAGGGCGCCTAGGGGGTGCCGCGTCGGGACTCTCCGCGCCCGGCGTGGGCGGGCGCCCGATGTCTGCCGCGGGCGCCCGCGCTCACGCTGGATCGATGCACCACCCCTGGGTCCGCCTACTCGGCGTGCTCGTGTTCGCCGCGTGGTCCGTCGCGCTGACGACGGTGGTCGTCAACGGCGTGCCCGGCGCCGCCGCCGTCGCGGCCGCCGAGCTGGGCGACGACGCGGCGCGCGTGGCGCTCCTCGACGAGCTGGCGGCGACGTCGATCGAGCCGTCGCCGGCCTCGAACGTCCCGCCTCGGCCGGTGGACGCGCCGACCGCGCCGTCCGCACCCGCGGCGACGGCGACCGCGCACCCACGGCCGCCGACGCAGACGGCGGAGTGCACGGCAACCGAGGTCGCCACCCCGGCGCCGGCGGAGACGGCGACCCCCGCAGCCGCTCCGCCGCCGTCGGCGCGAGGAGCGGCGACGGCGGCGCTCACGGCCGTTCCGGCCGCTTCGCTCACGGCCGCTCCGACGGTGTCGCCGAGCGCCACGCCGACCGCTCAGCCCGCGCCGTCGCCGACGCCCGCGCCGCGCCTGCCGCCCCCGCCGACCCCAACGGCGACCCCGGCCCCGACGCCGACGCCGACTCCGACCGCTGTTCCGACGCCTGATCCGACGGCCGTCGCCACGACGACTCCAACGGCGACTCCAACGGCGGGTCCAACGGCAGCGCCCACGCCGGCGCCAACCGCCGGGCCGCCGCCGCTCACGCTGCCCGAGCCGACGCCGGCCGCGACCCCGACCCCGACGCCGACGCCGGCGCCGACACCGACACCGACGCCGGCGCCCACGCCGACACCGGTGCCGACCTCCACGCCGGCCCCGGGCACGGCGGGTCCCCCGGCCGTGGGCGGCACCGACGCCGGTATGCGCGCCCCGGCGATCCCGGCGGGGGCGGTGTCGATCGCGCCCGGCCAGCGCGCCGCGGCGATCGTCTCGTCGCGGCCGGCCGGCACGACCTTCGTGTTCGAGCCGGGCGTGCACCGCGGCGTCACGATCCGGCCGCGCGACGGCGACCGCTTCCTGGGACGGTCGGGCGCGATCCTCAGCGGCGCCGCGGTGCTGCGCGGGTTCGCGGCCCGCGACGGCTACTGGGCCGCCGGCGGCCAGCGCTCCGAGCTGTTCGGCGCCGGCGGCTGCGAGGTGCTGGCCGACGGCTCCCGCTACCGCGCCTGCGTCCACCCGGAGCAGCTGTTCGTCGACGGCGAGACGTGGCGCCAGGTCTCGGAGCTGAGCGAGCTCGGACCGGGGCGCTGGTTCTTCGACTACGGGCGCGACCGCGTCTACGTCGGCGCCGACCCGGCGGGGCGCGCCGTCGAGCTGAGCACGACCGCGCACGCGTTCGTCGGCACCGCCCGCGACGTGCGGATCGCCGGGCTCGTGATCGAGCGCTACGCGAACCGCGCCCAGACCGGCGCGATCGAGGCCGGCGGCAGCTCCGGCTGGACCGTCGAGGCGAACGAGCTGCGCTTCAACCACGGCTTCGGGCTGCGGATCGGGCACGGCATGCGGGTGCTCGACAACTACGTGCACCGCAACGGGCAGGTCGGGCTCGGGGGGATCGGCAACGACGTGCTCGTGGCGGGCAACGAGATCGCCTGCAACCACACCGGCGGATTCCTCGAGGCGTGGGAGGCCGGCGCGACCAAGTTCGTGCTCACGCGAAACCTCGTATTCCGCGAGAACTGGGTGCACCACAACCGCGGACGCGGGGTCTGGACGGACATCGACAACGTCGACGCGCTGATCGAGCACAACCTCGTGGAGTGGAACACGCACGGCGGGATCGTCCACGAGATCAGCTACGACGCGGTGATCCGCGACAACATCGCGCGCCACAACGGCCTCGGCTTCGGGGTCTGGGTCTGGGGCGCGCAGATCCTGGTCCAGAACAGCGCCGACGTGATCGTCACCGGCAACGACGTCACGGTCTCCGCCGCGGGCGGCAACGGGATCGCGATCGTCAACCAGGAACGGGGCGTCGGACCGCGCGGGCCGTATCGCTCCAATCGCGTGACGGTTAGCGACAACACGATCCGCCACCTCGGGCTCGCCGGGCGTAACGGCGCACCCAACGGTTGCCACCAGACGAACACGTTCGACCGCAACCGCTACGAGGCGCCCGCGCGGTGGTTCGAGCGAACGCAGTTCGAGTGGTGCGGGCTGCGCACCTGGGAGCAGTTCCGCGATCTCGGTCAGGAACCGAACGGGGTGCGGATCAGCGGCCCGTAGCCGCCTTCCCGGCCTCGCTCATGTAGTAGCGAATCGTGTGCTCGAGCGTCGCCTGGAGATCGCGCGTCGGCTCCCAACCGAGCGCGAGCAGCTTCGAGATGTCCGGCGGCACGCGATCCATGTCTTCGGGAGATGATCGGGAGCAAGCAGCCCTCGGGCCGGGTCGCCGAGCTCCACGAGATCGGCTCGCTGGCGGTGTTCCTATGCTCCGAGGCAGCGGACTACATCTCCGGCCAGACGATCGTGATCGATGGCGGCACGCGGACCGGTGGGCTGCTGCCCGCCGGTATCGCTCCGGACGCGTCCGACGGTTGACTCGGACCGTCGATTCCCGCTGCCGGTCGCGCCGCTAAACCCCGGCGGAGCGATCACCTCGTAGCTACCTGAGCAGTGGCTTCGGATGGCGCGTGCCTACCTCGTGTGTCGGAGCGAGTGGACTTTGACGATCGAAATTGGGAGGCATAGCATCCCGGCCGAGGGGTGGCGAAACTCGGTCCGTATCAAGATCAGTAGCTGTGCGCCCCTGATGCTCGGCGACCGGAGGGTCGTCGATATGGATGTACGTTCGTCTCGTGGTTGCCTGTTCTTGGTCTCCCGAACCAGCGCACGCTGCTGCTCCCAGTCCACGTCGTGGAGCAGAACGGAGACGCACTCTGAGACCCGCACGCCCGTATCGAGCAGGAACAGGACCAACGCGTGGTTACGGCATCCGGGAGAGTCGAACGGTCGAGACGTGCAGCACCCGGCAGGCCACCGCGACGTGCACCCCGTCGGCGGCAAGCTCCTGGACCAGCCAGAATCTCATTCTGGCAGGACGTTCTCGGGCGCGATGAGCGCCGCTGCCCGCTTCAGGATCTCGTTCTCCATCTCGTGTTGGCGGTTGGCGCGACGCGGCCGCACCTCCGCCCGCTCCTCCGTCGTCAGGCCCTCGCGCTCGCCCTCGTCGATCTCGGCCTGGCGCAGTCGGCGGTACGCCGCTGGCTGCGCGATGCCGAACTCGGCCGGGCGAGCGTCCATCAGGTCCGTGACATACGAACCCGAGCGCTTCGTAATCCGATCTCGCCTCGGCGTACGGGTCGTCATCGAGCGTACCGACGCGGGCGTGGCGATCTCTGTGGGCTCCCGTGCCGAACTCTCATTAGATGACGGCTGGCGGCTAGCCGAGGCGCAGCCGACCTGGCTCGGTACATGCGCTCACTGCTCCGCGTCCGCGACGTCGGGGATCTGCACGCGCGTCCGCTCGAGTGTCTCCACCAGCCGCCGTCGGGTTTCGTTGGGGGGGAAGCTCACGTCCACGGCCGGCGGAGCCGCTGCGTCACCAGCTCCCCAGTCCCACGCGGCGAGCCAGCTGATGTTCTCCGCAACCTCGGCGGGCGCCGCCGCGAACGGGTGCAGCAGTAGCTGGAGTTGCGGCACCGTGGCATCGCGCAGCGCGAGCCGCAGCGTCAGCGCCGCGCGGTCGGCGGACGGCCGGGCGGCGTGATCGCCGAACGAGGAGTGGGCACCGTCGAGCAGCATCACCAGCGGCAGGTTGAACGCGTCGCACAGTCGCACGAAACGGGTGAGCTTCGCGCACACCTCGGCGTCGAGCAGGCCACCGCTGGCGGGCTGCGTCGCTAGCATGCCGACGGCTTGACCGTTAAGGCGCGTGAGGTAGGTCACCGCCCGCGGCGCCCACGACGGCCGTAGCTCCAGGTGCTGCCCCGAGTCCACAATCTCCGAAACCACCGCCCGCACGTCGTACGGCGCGCCTGCCTCGCGGGGCACGATCGAGCACAGAGGAGCGTTGCCGCGGGTGGGGCTGTCGTCGCTCCGCGTCGTCGGGGGTGCTTCCCAGCGGCTCGGAGGCAGGTAGCCGAGAAGGGTGCGGAGCAGGGAAAACGCGCCGTCTTCGTCTACCGCGCGGTAGTCCGCCGCGCCCGCCGCGAGGGCGTCGGCGGTCGAGTCGATCATCAGTTCGTGGTCGCCGGCCAGCACCACGAAATCCGCGGCCGCGGCCTCGAACGCGGCCTCCCTGTCGAGCGGAGTGAAAGCGGCTACCACTCTCGGCACCGTGCCCGCGGCGGCGAACTCGTGCCCGAAGTCGACGCCGAAGCCTGCCTGGCTGAACTCCGCGCCGACGAACAGATCGGGTGCTGCACGGCGGCTCTCCAGCAACTGCACGCTGGGTCGCCCCTGACGCAACGCGAGGTCGCGCGCGCGCGCCGCCTTGCCCGCGGCCGCCGGTCCCCGAACGCCGCCGCCCAGCGAGGCGTCGTCAGAGACGATGAACGCTCGCCGCCCCTCGACCAGGCCCCAGCCCGCGACGAGCGCATCGGCCGGCACGGCCACGGGTGTCGCGCGATGTGCCCCCGCCTGTTCGTCATCCTCGTTGTCGTCCTGGACGCCGGAACCGCGACGCGCGAGCGCGCCCATCTCCACGAAGCTCCCGGCGTCGAAGAACCGCTCGACGCGCCGGCGCGCGGTGAGCGGTGCGAGGCCCTGCGCTCGCTCCTCCCTCATGCGTCCGATCAGCGTCGGCCAGTCCCCCTCATCGAGCGTCAGCGGCGGCAGGGTCATGGCGTCGCTCTCCCCGTGCCGCGGGTGCCGAGGTTCATCCCACGATGCTCCGGTGCTTGAACCGCGGAGTGTAGCGATCCCCCACGTCGTACAGATCGAGCATGCGGACCAGCGTCGCCCGCGTCTCCCGCGGATCGATCAGTTCGATCACCCTGCCGGCCTTCGCTGCCCGCAGCACCGAAATCTGCTCCTCGACGTCCGAGGGGGAGAGTCCCGCCCGCTCTCCGGCGCTCAGGGAGCGGGCGATCGTCGCCCGCGGCCAGGCGAGCACGCAGTCCGAGCGCGCGTCCACCGCGCCCAGCAGCGCGGCCGCCAGCCCGTACGCGCCGCCGGTGAGCAGCACCACCTTTGGTACGGTGGCGCGCTGCGTGTAGTCGACCGTCTCCATCACCGCGCTCATGATCGCGACGTCGCCGCTGTCGCCGGGTACCGCCTGCTCGCCGGCCCCCTCGCCTGCCGGCAGGTCGACGAGATACACGAGCGGGACGTGGAAGGCGTCGCAGAGCCGCACGAAGCGGGCCAGTTTCGCGCACAACTCGAGGCCGACCAGCGCTTCGCCGTGCGCCGGCTCGCTGGCCACAACTCCTACTGTGCGACCGTCGAGGCGGGCGAGCACCGTCAGGAGCCGTGGCGCGAGCCAGGGCTGCAACTCGAGGCTGCTTCCGCCGTCCACAATCTCGGCCAGCACGTTCCGCAGGTCGTAGGGTTGGCCCGACTCGAACGGCACAAGCTCGATCATCGCCTCGTTGCGGCGGGCCGGGTCGTCGTCGCTCTCCAGCCTGGGGGGACTCTCCTGGCTGGTCGACGGCAGGTAGCCGAGGAAGTCCCGGACCAGCGCCAGCGCCTCGTGCTCGTCCTCGGCGACGCAGTCGGCGGAGCCGCCGGGGCGCTGTTCGCCGCGGCCGACCAGAACGGCTCAGTCGGCAGCTGATGCCTCAGGCGACGGCTCGTCGGCCGATGGCGCGAGGCTCACGATCACGCGCGGCACCACCCCCGACAGCCCGATCCACTCGTCGAGCGGTTCGCTGAAGAGCGGCCGATAGCCTGCGCCACCGCTGTGGTCGCCGGCGCCGTCCTGCACGAGAATCAGCGGCTCGCCGTCGCGCCGCAGGCGTTCGTAGAGGCGTCGTCTCGCCCGCGCGAAGCCGGCGCCGGTCTCGCGCGGCTCGTCGATCAGCACGGCCGCGGAGGGGCCGTTGCTCAGCCAGCGGCCGACGCGGCCGCCGCCCATGGGCAAGTCGATCTGCTCACCTCGGCGCTGCGCGGCCTCGACGATGCGCGTCGTGGGTCCGCTCATACGGGATCGATCTCGCGCGTGCGGTTCATGCCGTGCTGACGCCGCCACAACGCCATCTCTAGCGCGTCGCAGAGGTACCGGCGGGTATCGGCGGGGTCATCGACCATGTCGTCGATGCGGTAATCGTGGGCCGCGTTGCTGGCTCGCGAGACGCGCCGGTAATAGCGGTACAGCTCCTCGCGGCGCTCCTGGCTCATCGTGCCGGACCGCACCTCGCTCTGCATGATGGTGTTCACGCCCACCTCGGGGCCGGCCAGGCTGACCGATGCGGTCGGCCAGGCGACGACGTAATCGGCGTAGCGCTTTCCGCCCAGCAGCTGGGCCGAATACCCGTAGGCCTTGCGAATCCACACCGTCAGGATCGGCACGTGCAGGCGGGCCATCGTGCCGGAGAGCGTGGAAACCATCTTCGGCGCGTTTTCGCGCTCCGATTTCGGCCCCACGATGAAACCCGGCTGGTCCTGAAGGAAGATCAACGGGATGTTGTAGGCGTCGCACACCTGCACGAAGCGCACGATCTTCACGCCCCCCCTTGGAGTCCATGATGCCGCCCAGGAAGCGCGGCTGTTTGGCGACGATCCCCACGCTGTGGCCATTGAGCCGGGCGTAGCAGGTGATGACGGTCTTGCCGAAGCTGTGCTTCATCTCCAAAAAGCGACCGTCGTCCACGATCGCCTCTATCACGCGATGCATGTCGTACGGACGACGGTGATCCACGGGCACGATCTCCGTCAGCTGCGGCGACCGCCGATCCGGCGGGTCGCCGCGGTCGACCCGAGGCGGCAACTGTCGCGAGTTCGAGGGGAAGTAGCTGAGCCACTCCCGGATCACGCGCAGGCCGTCGTCGTCGTCCTCGGCAGGGTAGTCGGCGAACCCGGTGCTGTCGGCGTGGACGGCGCTGCCGCCGATCTCCTGCATGTCGACTTCCTGCTGGAGGCCGCCCAGTACCACGGGCGGGCCGCTCACGCCCCACGCCCCGGTGCGCTTGGTCATCAGGATGAACTCGCACGATGGGGCCGAGAACGACGGTCCGCCCACCGAGGACCCCATGGCCGCCTGGACGCGCGGGATCTCCCCTCCGCGGTTCCACCCCCGGCCGAATGCGCCGTCCCTGTCGCCCGCGCCCGGGGCGCCCGCGAACTGCGCTCCCATCATCCCCTGCATGCGCGGAGCGGATGCCTCCAGCAACTGCACAAGCGGGTAGCCCTGTTTGCGCGCGAGGCCGGAGATGAATGCGGCCTTGACCGCGCCGCCGGGACCGCGGGAGCCGCTCGCGATCGAGCCGTCATCGGCCACGATGAATACACGGCGGTCGTCGACGTTCGCCCAGCCGGCGACCAGCGCGTCGCACGGCGCCAGCCGCGGCTCCCGACCGCGCACCGCCACGAAGCCCTCGACCAGCCCGCCGATCTCGTGGAACGTGCCGGCGTCGACCAGGCGCTCGATGCGTTCGCGGGGGGTGAGCTTGCCGCGGGCATGCAGGCGCTCGATCGCCTCGGGGCCGCCCATCTCACGGCCGGCCTCCCGCAGCCGGTCCAGCTCCGCGATCGCCTCGGACCAGCCCATGGTGTGCCCCCGCCTCGGGTGCTACGCGCGGTCCGACTCGAAGCGCGCCTGCCCCATCGTCTGCAGGCTGCGATCGGTGGTCGGCGGCGCCACCGTATAGGTGCGCACGTCGCGCAGAAAGCGGCCCAGCGGTTGCCGGCTCAGGGTGGCGCGGCCGCCACTGATCTGCACGCATCGGCTGGTGACGGAAAGCGCCGTGTCGGCGCACACGACCTTGGCGCGGTGTGCGGCGAGGAAGGCCGGCTCGCGATGCTCGGGCCGGTGCCCGCTTCGCATCCAGCGGTCAGCGAGCACGCCGGCCTGGATGATCGTGAGTCGGGCCGCCTGCAGTTGCGCCTCCATCTCACCCACGTGGCGTTGCACGATCGGGTCGTCGGCGCTGCCCACTTCGTCGCGCACGTAGCGCACCGTCCACTCGAAGGCACCCTCGGCCGCGCCCAGGTAGTTGGCGGCGAACGCGACGAAGAAGACGCTCGGCATCGTAGACCGCGAGTGATCGCCGGGCTTGCCCAGCACGTCCGCGTCGGGGACGAAGCAATCCACGTACTGCTCGGAGTTGGTCGCGGTTCCGCGCATGCCCAGGGCGTCCCAGTCCCGGATCTGGCGCAGGCCGGGGTTGGTATTTTCCACCAGCATCAGCACCGTGCTCTGGTCGTCCGCCTCTTCTATACGGGTGTGCACCAGGTAGTAGCGGGCCTCTCCGGAGAGGCTGTTGAAGTGTTTGCGCCCATTGATCACGAATCCGCCATCGACCCGACGCGCGACGGTGGCGCGCTGCGCGCGCGTGGTGCCGGTGGTGTACCCGGCCGGCTCCGCTCCGGCCGAGCAGAGCAGTGCCCGCTCGTTCAGCACCTGCGGGTAGATGCGCTCACGCTGCTCGTCTGTGCCGAGCTCCGCGAGGAAGGTCACACAGTGACCGAGCAGCTGGAAGGTCTGGGACGTGGAGGCACAGCCCTTCGCCATCTCCTCCAAAATCAGGAACCACGTCAGGGGCTCGGTGTGGATCCCCACGCCCAGGCCGCCGTCCTGCTCGGGGATGCACAGCCCCATCAGCCCGGCCTCGCGCAAATCATCGAAGTTCGCGTGAGGGAAGCTGCTTTCGAGGTCCAACCGATCGGCACGCGGCGCGAAGCGCTCGCGCGTCAGCGTGCCGAATGCGTCGATCAACTCGTGCTGTCGGTCGGTGAGATCAAGGTCCATGTATCGCTCGCTAGTCGGGCGGGGCTGTCCCGGTGACGCCCTTGCGCACAAGTTCTGCGTACGCCTCGTGATCGATGCCCAGCAGCCGCTCGAAGACCTCGGCGGAGTGCTCGCCGAGCATGGGCGCGGGCCTGGTGATCGCGGCCGGCGTACGAGAGAACTGGTACGGCACTCCGATCTGGGGCCACGTCCCCGCCTCCGGGTGCGCGACCTCCACGATATGCCCGCGCTCGCGGAACACCGCGTCCTCCGCCACCTCGTACGAATCCAGCACGGGCGCGGCAGGCAACCCGGCCGCACTCAGCCGGGTCGCAAGCTCGTCGCGCGACCGCTCCGCGGTCCAGACCGCGATTTCCTGATCGAGCGCGTCCTCGTTCTCCTTGCGCGAAGCGTTGTCGGCGAAGCGTGGGTCGGTGCGCCACTGCGGGCGGTCCGCCAGCTCGCACAGCGCATGCCACTGCCGCTCGGTCTCAGCGGCGAACGCCACCCACTGCTCCTCCCCGAGCGCCGGGTAGATTCCATGCGGGGCGAAGGTCGTGTGGCGGTTGCCGAGCCGGCGACGCACCGTGCCGGTGAGGGCGTACTCGAGAGCGGCGTCTCCGATCAGCTGGTGGTTCGCCTCCTGCATGGAGACTTCGATGTACTGACCCTCCCCGGTGCGATCGCGATGCAACAACGCGGTGATGAGAGCCGCGAAGCCGTGGTAGCCGGCCACCGCGTCCTGGTACATCGCACCCGCGACCAGCGGCTCGCTGTCGTCGTCGGCGTAGCCGAGTAGCGACGCCATTCCGGAAGCGGCGTCGATCGTGCCGCCGTTGGCGGAGGCGTTGGCATATGGGCCGCTGGCGCCGTAGCCGGAGATGGAGCAGTAGATCAGGTCCGGCTTGATTGCGCGCAGGCTTTCGTAGTCGATGCCCAGGTTGGCGGTCACCCGCGGCGTGAAGTTATCCGCCACGATGTCGGCCTGCGCAACCAGCTGCTTGTAGATCGCCAGCCCGTCGGCCATGGAGATGTCGAGCGTGATGCCGAGCTTGTTCAGGTTCCAGCCGTTGTAGTTGGGGCTGCAGTTCCACGCGTGCTGCGCGGTCGGCTCCGCCTCGAGGGCGGCGGGCATTGGCCCCTCGTAGGCCCAGCGCACGCCGTCGGGGCGGCGCCGCGACTCGATCTGGATCACCTCGGCGCCCATCATCGCCAGCAGCTCCGTGCAGAACGTGCCCGCCCAGTACTGCGTCAGCACCACGCTGCGGATGCCCACCAGCGGGCCCGAGCCGGTCATTGCGCCGCTCCGGCCGACTGGGCGGCCGCTGCCTCCGACACCACCCCATCGGCCAGCAGCGGCGCAATTCGCTCGCGATCGTAGCCGGCGAATTCCTCCAGCACCGCCGCGGTGTGCTCGCCGGGCTGCGGCGCATCGCTCTCCAGCGTCCAGGGCGTGGCCGACAGTCGCGCAGGGGCGCCCGGGTACGCCGGACCGTCGGGATCGCCGGCCGGCGGAGCGTAGAAGTCCCGGGCCCGCAGATGCTCGTTTCCGGCGAGATCCTCGAGGTCGAGCACGGGCGCGCACAGCACTCGCAGCAGCATGAACAGATCGAACAGCTCAAGCCTGGTGCGCTCCCCAACCTGCGCCTGCAGCTTCACCATCTGCTCACCTGCTGGCTGCCCGGGTGTGCCTAGTGTCAGGAAGTCCTCATCCTCTGCTAGCTCCGAGAGCCCGAGCACGTTCGCGATGTCGCGGCGGACGAGCGGATTGCGACCGAGCGTCAGATAGAAATGCCCGTCTCGCGCGGGCATCAATGCGGGACCCAGCGCTGTCGCCTGTCGGCGGTGCCATGGCTCGCCCATGTACTGCGCGCTCAGGAAGGGCAGCGTGAAGTACTGCGTGAGCGTCTCCACCTCCGCCACGTCGATGTGCTGACCGACGCCGTGCTGGCGACGATGCCACAGCGCGCTCACCGCCGCTCCATACGCGGCGAGGCCAGCCGTGTATGAGGCGATGAAGCCGCTGCCTTTCAGCGGCTCGCGGGCGGCCAGGCCATTGATCGAGGCGAAGCCGGAGCGCGCGTACGCGGTAAGGTTGTTGCCGGGCTCCCCGGCGCGTGCGCCGCTCTGTCCGCTGGGCGTGATCGACACCAGCACGATTCCCGGCCGGCGGCGTTCCAGTGTGTCGAAGCCGAGCCCCTCGCCGGCGAGCACGCCCGGGGCTGCGCTCTCAATCACCACGTCGCAGGCGGCGGCTAGGTCCGCCAGCACGTCGCGCCCGGCGGGCCGGTCGCGGTCGACCACGATCGATCGCTTATCCGCCTGCACGTATCGCGCGGGAATGCTGGAACCGTCCGGCGCCCGCGGCTCGAGTTGGCGCAGCGGGTGCCCCGCCGGGGGCTCCACCATCGCCACGTCGGCTCCGAAGCCGGCGCACAGGCGGGAGCACCATGCCCCGGCCATCGAGGTCGAGAGGTCGAGTACGCGTGTGTCTTCCAGTGCCTTCGCCACAAGACGCAGATTATATGGGACGTGCGGCTCAGGTCGAACGACGACGAAGTCTTTCCGATCCGAGGCATGTAGTATCCCGTCGCCACGGCTGAAGCCGGCAACCGTGATCGCGGCGAGGTGAAGACGGTGGTAGACGAAGCAACGCGTGAACGCCTGGTGAGTGAGGTGAGCGAACTCAGCGCCTCGCGGTTCGCGCCGCGCGCGGCGGCCTACGACCGCAACAGCGCCTTTCCAGCCGAGGACTTCGACGATCTGTACGAGCACGGGTTTCTGGCGGCCACCGTGCCGCGGGAGTACGGCGGGCTGGGCGTCGGGCATACTGCCGGCGACCCGCTCACGCTGTGGCTGATCACGAAGGCGATCGCCAAAGGCGACCTCTCACTGGCCCGCTGCTGGGAGGGGCATGCCAACGCCGTCGACCAGATGGCCGACCTCGCGGTGCCGGAGCTGCGGGAGCGTGTGTTCCGCATGATCGTGGAGGACGGGATGCGGCTGGTGCTGTGGGGAAGCGAGCCGCCCCGCCCACCCGGCGATCAGCCTCCGCAGGAAGGGCAGCAGGGTGGCGAGCAAACCCGGCCGCCGCAGACCGGCGCTGGTCAGGCGCGGGATCAGACCTCAGCGCCGGCCGCGCGGCCGAACGCTCCTGCTCCCGGCTCGGCTCGTCGCACGACGGCGAAGCGGGTGCACGGGGGCTGGCTGCTGAACGGCGTCAAGCAATTCGCCACCAGCGCGGGCGGCGCCACACACGCCATCGTCTCCGCGACGGCGCCCGACGAACGCGGCGAAGATGACCCGATGTCCGGGCGGGGCTCCTTCATCGTCGAGATGACCACCCCCGGCTTGCGCATCGACGAGGCATGGTGGCACTCGCTCGGCATGCGCTCGACAGTCAGCCACATGGTGTACCTGGAGGACGTGTTCGTGCCCCAGGAATGGGAATACCGGCGAGCGCAGTCAGACCTGCAATCCTGGCAGGCCCGCTTCATCCCCCAGTTCGCCGCCAGCTTCATCGGGGCGGCGGAGGCCGCCTACGACTTCACGCTGCCTTACCTGCGCGAACGTGGGAAAGAAAACGACCCTTACGTGCAGCACCACGTGGCGAGCATGCGCGTATCGCTGGAGCTGGCACAGACCTACCTGCAGCACACGGCCGGCCTGTGGGCCTCGGGCCAGGTTACGGAGGCCGCCCTGGCCTCCAACATCTTCCGGGTCGCGGCCGAGGAGCAGACCACCAACGTGGTGTCGAGGGCGATTCGAGCCTGTGGCGCCACCGCGCTGCTGGAGCAGCACCCGCTCGGACGGATCCAGCGCGACCTGCAGACCTACGTGCGCCACGAGAACGTGGACCGGCTGACCGCCACCGTGGGGCGCGCCAGCCTGGGGCTCAACTACGATCCCGGCTTCAGCCGCGATCTTCAGCCGGGCGACGCGGCGCGAACCCACGCGT
Organism: Dehalococcoidia bacterium; assembly: GCA_965248675.1. Classification (GTDB taxonomy): domain Bacteria; phylum Chloroflexota; class Dehalococcoidia; order UBA2979; family UBA2979; genus UBA6627. Next base: position 671,388 of record CBDFJZ010000007.1, on the reverse strand, counting down.
CGCCGTGGCGGAATGGGCGCTGAGCCTCCGCAGGGGGTGCGGGACCCGCGGGGAACGAGCGTTTGCGCACCCGAGGAGGGGCAACGTGACTGGCGATTCGGCTATGGTTCGCTCCGCCGAGGCTGTGCTGCGCCCTTCCGAGGCGGAGGCGCTGGCGGCATGGCGCGAACTCGTCGAGGCGCACGACGCGCAGAGCGAACGCCTGCGCGAGGACGCTCGGGCGAGCGACTTCTGGGGCGGACAGGCCGAGCATTTCAGTCCCGGTCCGCAGGCCAACCCGGCCCCCGCGCGGTCGCTGGTGGAAGCACTGGTAGCGGACGACGACAGCTGGCTGGACATCGGCGCCGGAGCGGGTCGCTATGCGATCCCGCTAGCCCGACGCGCGCGGCGGGTGATCACACTGGACCCGTCCCCTGGCATGAGCTCGCTGCTGCGTGAGGAGGTCGCGCGAGCCGAACTCTCCAACCTCACGATACTGCCTCCGATGGCGTGGCCGCCGGCCGAGTCGGTGGAGCTGGCCGACGTCGCGATGGCCGCACACGTCGTCTACTACGAGCCGGATGTCGGGGCGTTCCTCGAGGCGATGGAGCAGCACGCGCGCAGGCTCTGCGTGGTCATCATCACGGACCGTCGCCCGCAGCTGCTGTGGGAGCCGCTGTGGACTGAGCTCCATGGTGAACCGCTGGTGCGGGAGCCGGCACTGCATGAGTTCCTCACGGTGCTCGGTGCGCGAGGGCGGCACTTCGAGGTGCGAACCGCGCCGCTTACCGAACCCAGTGAGCCGGGGGACCTCGACAGCGCGCATCGAATGCTCCGCGGCCGCTACCTGGTGCGCGAAGGCTCGACGAAGGATCGACGGCTTCGCGAGCTACTCGCTGACCAGTACCTCGCCCCTGACGGTCGACTTCCGCTCCCCCCGCGAATCGCCAGGGTGATGGCGGTGGTCACCTGGCAGCCGCGCGGAGCGTAGCCGCGTCCCCGGATGCCGGGCTGCGGAGCCGTTCGTCACCGCGTTCCGCATGGCCCGAGCCGGCGTCGAGGTGTTCGACATCGGTTGAAGTGCCCGGCGAGCAACTCAGATCGGCGTGCCGTCGGACATCCTTGGTCGTTCGTCAAGCGGCCAGAGGAATCGGCAGGTTACGAACTCGGTGAGCGGGGTTGTCGAACTCGCTACTGCGCAGCGTGGCGATGAGACAGGCGAGCGGCCGGTCGGCAAAGCCACGGAGTGCACGCTGGTGGCGGTGGCCGCGGGTGCGCATCGACGGGTAGAGCGAACGACCGCGCGGGTCGCTGGCCATGTTCGCTCGAGCGCGGAGCCGGACCGCATCACCCACCGTGAGGGTGATGCGGGCGGGGTTGTAGGACGACAAAACCAGATCACATCAGGCGACCCTCCGTTCGTAGCGATGATGGTTGCCGCCAAGCACGGGAATCGACACGACCTTGCCGTCCCGTTGGACTGGAGCACTTCGGCGAGCCAGAACCGATCGAAAACGGGAGGTTCTGCGAGGTGCGCAGAGGTTCGCTGCCCCCGCGCGAGGACGGCGCCGCTGAGGCGCCGTCCTTCGCTGTGTGCGGTGGTAGCAGGGGGCGGATTCGAACCGCCGACCAAGGGCTTATGAGTTAGAAGGCCCCTCCCGAGTGGCAGTTGAATGGCAGTGAAATGGCAGGCGTTTCGGGGCATCTCGGGCCGTGGGACGGCAAAACCTGATAGGTGCAGCTCTGTCCTGAGATAGCAGAGTATCGGCGAGCCACGAGAGGCTCGTCTGTGCTCTACCTCCGTCTGCTTGTCGCAGCACTCTTCGCATCGGTCCGCGCCCGCCGCGATCTCGTCCTCGAGAACTTGGCGCTGCGGCATCAGCTCGCCGTCTGCACAAGGGGCCGTCGTCGACCGCGGCTCCGTCGCCACGACCGCCGATGCTGGTCACTGCTGGCACGTGGTTGGTCCGGCTGGCGAGGCACGCTCGTGATGGTCGAGCCGGACACGGTGGTGCGCTGGCATCGTTCTGCTTGGCGCGCCTACTGGCGCTGGAAGAGTCGTCGCCGCTCCGGACGACCCCGGATTCCCGCAGAGCTGCGACAGCTGATCGTCCGCATCGCCACTGAGCATCCGCGGTGGGGCGCCGTCCGCATCGTCGGCGAGCTGCGTGCCCTTGGCTTCGAGGTCAGCGCCCGCACCGTGAGTCGCTACCGCCGGCAAGCGCTGCGGCGACCGCCGCGTCAGTCGTGGCGCACGTTTCGGCGCAACCACGCGCCCAGCATCTGGGCCGCCGATCTGTTCACGGTCCAGACCCTCGCCTTCCGCACGCGCTACGTGCTCATCGTGATCGACCACGACCGGCGCCGCATCCGGCACTGGAACGTCACGGAGCATCCGATCGCGCCCTGGATCTGGAGGCAGATGATCGAGGCGACCGCCTGCGGTCAGCAGCCAGGGTTCCTCATCCGAGACCGCGACCGTAGCGATGGCGGAGACTTCATCGCACGCGCTCGACGGATCGGGATCGAGACGATTCTGACTCCGCTGCGCGCGCCGAACGCCAACGCCATCGCCGAGCGGGTGATCGGGACGCTCCGGCGCGAGTGCCTCGATCACGTCATCGCCGTCAACGAACGGCATCGGAGGCGGGTGCTTGGTCAGTACGTCCAGCACTACAACGCGATGCGGCCGCATCGGTCATTGGCGCTCGACTCTCCGGAGGGACGCAAGCCGGTGCAGCGGACGCCGAGCCAGCGAGTCGTCAGCAAGCCGGTGCTAGGAGGTTTGCATCATGAGTATCGGTGGGCCGCATGAGGTTTTGCCGTCCCACGGCTCAGCCAGTTCGACGGTGCCGCGTCACACTGTGACCTCGAGCCTGGGCTCCTCGACGAGATCCGGCAGACCGACTCGGTCTATCGGATGCGCTTCCCGGTCGAACACGACGATGGCTCGATCCAGGTGATCGAGGCATATCGAGCGGAGCACAGCCACCACCGGCTTCCAACCAAAGGGGGCGTCCGCATCAGCCCTCTAGTTGACGAAGACGAGGTGGTGGCGCTCGCCACGCTGATGACGTTGAAGTGCGCCATCGTCGAGGTGCCGTTCGGCGGCGCCAAGGGCGGAATCCGACTCGACCCACGCGGCCCGACCGGGGTCCGCCAGCGTGCGGTTCGCCGCTACACAGCCGAGTTGGTGTCGAAGAACTTTATCGGCCCGAGCATCGATGTTCCGGCGCCGGACTACGGCTCCGGCGAGCAGGAGATGGCCTGGATGGCCGGGACCTACCGCGCCATGCGTGAATCCGACCTGAACGCTTGGGCCTGTGTCACCGGGAAACCGGTCTCGCTGCACGGCATCCCCGGCCGGGTCGAAGCCACAGGACGCGGCGTGTTCCATGGGATCAACGAGTGCGTCGCCAACGCGGAGCACGTGGCAGCGACCGGCCTCTCCCCCGGCCTGGCCGGCAAGACGATCGTGGTGCAGGGTCTCGGCAACGTCGGATCGCACTTTGCGCGAATCGTCCAGCAGGAGGGCGACGCACGCGTGATTGCGCTCGCAGAGATGGAGGGCACCATCCACTCGGAAGAGGGGCTGGAGGTCGATGCAGTGCTCGCTCACCGTGCAGAGACCGGCAGCATCCTTGACTTCCCCGGGGCGACGAACCTCGAGCGATCGGAGGATGCCCTGGAACTCGAGTGCGATATCCTCGTCCCGGCGGCCCTGGAGTGCGTGATCACGCCCGAGAACGCCCCGCGCATCAGGGCACGGATCATCGCCGAGGCGGCGAACGGTCCGGTCGAAGCAGCGGCCGAGTCGATCCTCCGTGAGCGCGGAACGTTCATCATCCCGGACGTTTATCTCAACGCGGGTGGCGTGACAGTTTCCTACTTCGAGTGGCTCAAGAACCTCTCACACGTGAGCTTCGAGCGAATGCACAAGCGCTATGAGGAGATGGCCACGCGCGACGTCCTCGAGGCCGTCGAGGAGTTGACGAGTTCACGATTCGACGCGGGCGAGTTCGCGGCGCTGACACGTGGCCCTGACGAGATCGACTTCGTGCGCACCGCGCTTGCGGAGACGATGTCCGATGCCTACCAGCAGATCAGCGAACTGCAGCGCCAGCGCGACCTGCCCGATCTGCGCACCGCCGCCTTCGTGATCGCGATCGAACGCATCGCTGGAAACTACACCGCCCTTGGCATCTTCCCCTAGGGTCGCGGGCTGAGGCGAACATTTCATACGGGGCGGCATCGGGCGTGTCGACCCTGATGGCACGATCTGGATCACAGGACGACGCAAGCTCGCCGCAAGTACGCCCGGTGGGGAGACCGTGCATCTCGAACGCGTCAAGGAGGTGATCGGGTCAGCCTGAGGTGGAACAGGTATGCGTGATCGAGGAGCACGAGCCGTCGTGGCGCCTCGTTGCGATCGTGTTCCCCGCTGCGACCGCCGACGAGATCGCGTCGGACGAGGTGCAAGAGCTGATCCGTGCCGCGATCGCGCGAGAATCCCAGCGGCTGCGTCCGTACGAGCGCGTGCGAGAGGTCAGGCTGACCGACGAGCCGCTGCCAGCTACCAACCTCGGCAAGATCCAGCGCGGATCGCTCCCGAGCAGCTTCGAGTTCGGGCTCGGTGGCGCACCTCGGCACGGCGTTTCGGTGAGGGCCGCGCCTAGTCGTGCGGAAAGCCCGGACCCAACCCCCGCGCTCTCCCGGCCCCTCCCGGACACAAACACGAACAGGCACCCCTGCTATCACGGTCGGTGCGGTGCGCGCGCTCGTTGCGTGGTGGGGCCCATGTGACCCCTCGGCTCCATTACCGCTGACGCCGGGTGTACGGGGCGGCGTGCGTGCTGCGTCCATCCCATTCCTACGGCGGTCAGTATCGCCGGGGCGGCGCATGGCGACCACGGGATTGTGGGGCACCCACCAACACGCCACGGGGCTGCAGCTGGTGAGCGGAGTCAAAACGGCGGGGCGCCCTTTCCTGTCAGTTGGACGACGTGCGTCGCCTCTGGCCGGGCGGTATCCATCCGTACGGCGCCAAGCGAGCCGATCTGCGCCGATCGGCCATCGGCGAGGCGCAGTTCGCTCGGTGGCTCCGAGCTCCCCCAGCGCAAGCCGACCGCTGCCGGGGCTGTCAGCTCGCCGCCCCAGCGCGCACCGCCGGACTCGAGGCTCAGCTTCCAGAGTTCAGCCGCCACTTCGGCGACCACGATTCCGTTTGGATCGAGCAGCTCGGCGGTGCCGTGCCAGCGCAGCGTCCGTTCTTGGGAACTGCGCGCCGCATCGATGAGCGTGGTCGCGGGTGCCTGGAAGGCCGCGACGTTCAGGCCGAGAACGCGCAGAGCATGGAGCCGGCCGTCACGGTCCATCACGCGCTCCGGCAGGCTGGCCTCTTGAACAAATCCGAGACGAGTAAAGGCGCCGAAGGCGCCGCCCTGGTCGTACGTCATCTGGGCGATGAGCTTGACGTGACCTTCTCTTCGTGCAAGCGCCACCGCTTGACTCACGAGTAATCCGCCGAGTCCGCTCCTTCGCCACTCGGGCGCGATCAGTGCACGCACCTCGGCCACGTGCCGCGCCCAAGGCACACGCTCGGCGGCCAGGAGCACGTAGCCGATCAACTGCGGGCCGACGAATGTCAGGATGGTCGGCGTCTGTCCGGCTAGCGCATCGGCAACCCATGCCTCGACATCTGCGCGGTCGGTGATGTCGCGCCGGAGGAACAGTAGGTCGCGCTGCGGGAGCGCCTTGGCGAATCGGAGGATCGCGGCGCCGTCATCGGCCTGCATGTGACGGAGCACCAGTTCCTGCCCGGCGAGCTCGATCGATGCCGGGAACGGCAGCAGCTCCAGTTCGGTTCGTTCGCCCGTGACACTCTGGATTGGCACTGGAGGCTCGGTGGGCTTCATGATCAACGCCACTCCCCAGATCGTTTGCCGACCGCACACCATTTCGACGGTGATATCACGCTGCCCGAGGTCAGCCGGAGCAGCCAGCAGCTCAGCTTTAATCTGGAACTGATCAACATCGAGCGACGGCCTCGGATGAGCTCGTCCGTGCGCCCGCGGTCCTAACCTGCAGACGGAGAACGAGTCTCGCCTCTCCGAGATCAGACCGTACGCTTGCCGTTCCGACCGCACAAGTTGGTACAAATGAGTGCAAGCGCGAAGAATCGAGTGACGGACAGCTTGCGTCCCGTGGGACGGCAAAACCTGATAGGTGCAGCTCTGTCCTGAGATAGCAGAGTATCGGCGAGCCACGAGAGGCTCGTCTGTGCTCTACCTCCGTCTGCTTGTCGCAGCACTCTTCGCATCGGTCCGCGCCCGCCGCGATCTCGTCCTCGAGAACTTGGCGCTGCGGCATCAGCTCGCCGTCTACACAAGGGGCCGTCGTCGACCGCGGCTCCGTCGCCACGACCGCCGATGCTGGTCACTACTGGCACGCGGTTGGTCCGGCTGGCGAGGCGCGCTCGTGATGGTCGAGCCGGACACGGGTGTGCGGTGGCAGCGTTCTGCTTGGCGCGCCTACTGGCGCTGGAAGAGTCGTCGCGGACCTGGGCGTCCCCACATTCCCGCCGCGTGGCAGCGGCTGATCCTGCGCAGCGCCACTGAGCATCCACGGTGCGGCGCCGTCCGCATCGTTGGTGAGCTGCGTGCGCTTGGCTTTGACGTGAGCGCTCGCACCGTGAGCCGCTACCGTCAGCAGGCGCTGCGGCGCCCCCCGAGCCAGTCGTGGCGCACGTTTCTCCGCAACCACGCGTCCAGCATCTGGGCCGCCGATCTGTTCACGGTGCAGACGCTCGCCTTCCGCACGCTCTACGTGCTCATCGTGATCGACCACGAGCGGCGCCGCATCCGGCACTGGAACGTCACGGAGCACCCGATCGCGCCCTGGATCTGGCAGCAGATGATCGAGGCGACCGCCTGGGGTCAGCAGCCAGGGTTCCTGATCCGAGACCGCGACCGTAGCGATGGCGGAGACTTCATCGCACGCGCTCGACGGATCGGGATCGAGACGATTCTCACTCCGCTGCGCGCGCCGAACGCCAACGCCATCGCCGAGCGGGTGATCGGGACGCTCCGGCGCGAGTGCCTCGATCACGTCATCGCCGTCAACGAACGGCATCTGAGGCGGGTGCTTGGTCAGTACGTCCAGCACTACAACGCGATGCGTCCGCATCGGTCATTGGCGCTCGACTCTCCGGAGCGACGCAAGCCGGTGCAGCGGATGCCGAGCCAGCGAGTCGACAGCAAGCCGCTGCCAGGAGGTTTGCATCATGAGTATCGGTGGGCCGCATGAGGTTTTGCCGCCCCACGGGTGCCAGACGTGGTAACCGGCTGCGCCGGCGCCGCTCACGGAGGGCTCACTGACATTCGATGGTGCTCTCATCGGCGGCGGCGCCCTCGCGGGCAGGGTCGCCGCGGGCCGGGTCGCCGGGGGCCTGACCGTTGGGAGCGGGGTCGAACTCGTCGAAGTGCTCTTCGATCGCGAAGCCGAGGTCCTCGATCATCCGCCAGGCGGCGGAGGCGGACTGGCCCGGCGTGGTGAGGTAGCCCTCTACGAAGATCGAGTTGGCCGGGTAGAGCGCGAGCGGCTGCAGCGCGCGCAGGTGCAGCTCGCGCCCGCCGGCGACGCGTATCTCGGCGCGCGGATGCAGGAGGCGCGCCAAGCAGAGGATGCGCAGGCAGTCGGTCGGGCGCAGCTCGTCCAGCCCCGCGAGCGGGGTGCCGGCGATCGGGTGCAGGAAGTTCACCGGCAGCGACTCCACGGCGAGCGCGCGCAGCTCCTCGATCACGTCGATCACGTCGTCGTGCGTCTCCCCCATCCCGAACAGCGCGCCGGAGCAGAGCGCGATCCCGGCGGCGCGCGCGGCGGCGAGCGTGGCCATGCGGTCCTCGTAACTGTGGGTGCTCGCGATCTCGGGGTAGAAGCGCTCGCTCGTGTTGAGGTTGTGGTTGAGCCGCGAGACCCCGGCCTCGGCGAGCGCGCGCGCCTTCGGTTCGTCGAGTAGGCCCGTGGAGACGCAGACCGGGATGTCGACCTCCGCGCGGATGCGCGTTACGGCGCTGCTGAGCCTGCGCACGTCGGGCCAGGATGGGCCGCGAGTGGCGATCACCAGGCAGAAGCGGCCGGCCTTCGCCGCTTGCGCGCGTCGCGCGCCCTCGATCATCGCGGCCTCGTCCACCAGCGGGTAGACGTCGATCGCGGCGCTGGAGATGCGCGACTGGGAGCAGTAGCCGCAGTCTTCCTGGCAGGCGCCGCTCTTCGCGTTCATCAGCATGTGCAGCTGCACGCGGTTGCCCCAGCGCGCGCGGCGCACGCGATGGGCGGCGGCCAGCAGATCGAGCAGCTCCTCGTCGCCGGAACGCAGCACGTCCAGACTCTCTGCGCGGTCGAGCGGTTCGCCGGCAAGCGCGCGCTCGGCGTAGCCGTGAAAGCGCCCGCTGGCGGGCGGCGGCGTCTCGCGCACGGATAGCTCCATGAGGTGTGCAGGGCTGACGAGGCGAAGGATACCTTACGTGCTACCGGGGTGCACCTCAACCAGCCGCGATCACTCGGAACGATGAGAGAACGTCCACGCTTCTTCGCGGGCCGACCCGGAGCGGCCTCTGACGGCTGCGTCAGGTCTCGGAGTTCGAATTGCCTGCGATCGCGAGGATGCCCCACCCTCTCCGTGACTAGGTGTGATCTACAGGGAGGTTGGTTACACGGCCGATCGGCGGGTGGCCGCTGAGGGCGGTGTGGCAGCGGTGATGATTGTAGAGATGCAGCCAGCGGGCAAGCGCGGCGGTGCGGGCCGCCTCGCTGCGGTAGACGCGGACGTAGGCCCACTCCTCGAGGAGGGTGCGGTTGAAGCGTTCGACCTTGCCGTTGGTCTGCGGCCGGTAGGGGCGGGTGCGGCGATGGCGGACGGCGGCGGATGCTTGTCCGTGGTGACGCGCTGCGGCTTGCGCTCGGTCACCTCGACGAGTCGCCGGAGGAAGCGCCGGGCGGCGTGCTGGTCCCGGTGCTCGCTGAGCATGGAGTCGAGGAGCACCCCCTCGCGGTCGATGGCGCGGTCGAGATAGCACCAGCGCCCGGCGACCTTCACGTCGGTCTCGTCCAGGTCGTGGGGAGGCAAAACCTCAGGCGGCCCAGTCGTACTCGTTGAGAAGCCCTCCGAGCACCTCGCGCCTCCGGACGCTCGCTGTCTCGCTGGGCCTCGCCTGAGGTTCCCTCCCATCCGGCGAATCGAGGCCCAGCGTCCGGTGCGGTCTCAGCCCGTTGTAGTGCTCCACGTACTCGAGCAGCACTCGGCGGAGATGCCGCTCGTTGAACACGATCAGGTGATCGAGGCATTCGCGGCGCAGCGTACCGATCACGCGCTCGGCGACCGCGTTCGCGTTCGGTGCGCGCACCGGCGTCAGCACCGTCCTGATGCCCAGCCCGCTGGCCCGCGCGACGAAGTCGGCGCCGTAGCTGCGGTCGCGGTCTCGGATCAGGTAGCGCGGTTGGCGCCCCCAGGGAGTCGCCTCGATCAGCTGCCGCCAGATCCAGGCGGCCGTGGGATGTCGCGTCACGTTGATGTGCACGATGCGCCGGCGGTCGTGGGCGATGAAGACCACGACGTAGAGCGTGCGCATAGTGATTGTCTGCACCGTAAGCAGGTCGACCGCCCAGATGTGCGGCGCGTGGTTCCGCAGGAACGTACGCCAGGACTGCAATGGCGGTCTCCGTCGTGCTTGATCGCGGTAGCGGCGCACGGTGCGGCCGCTCACCGAGAATCCCAGGGCGCGGAGCTCTCCGACGATGCGGATCGATCCCCAACGTGGATTCTCGCGCGCCAAGCGCATGATCAGCTCGCGCAGCTCAGGATCGACCCGCGGACGTCCAGGCCCGCGCCGGCGGCTCTTCCAAGTCCAGTACTGACGCCAAGCCGTGCGGTGCCAGCGGACCACCGTCTCCGGCTGCACCAACCGCAGCCGCAAGCGCCACGGCGACCAGGTGCGCGCAACCACCGACCAGAACAGCCGGTCTTCGTTCCGCAGCCGTGGTCGCTTGGGCTGCCGCGTGTAGACCTCGAGCTGCTGACGCAGGACGAGATTCTCCATTAGCAGGTCGAGGCGCCCGCCGTCGAGCGGCGCAGTAGCCCGATCAGCAGCCTGACGTAGAGACGCATGACCGTTCTCCTCCAGATCGGTCATCATCCCTAGTCGTCACTACCTGGCGTCGCGGCGGATGAGGTTTTGCCTCCCCACGGGCACCGGCTGGGTGAACGTCCAGCCCGTGAACGCGCGCGCCGCCGCCTTGATGTCGTCCTCGCTGTAGTTCCCGACGCCCATCGAGAACAGCTCGAGCAGTTCCCGCCCGTAGTTCTCGTTGACCGCGTTCGCATGATTCTCCGAGTTGTCGAGCCAGTGAATCATCGCCGGGTCACGCGACAGGTCGAGGAGGATCTGGCGCATGGACCCGAGCCCGTTCGCGCGGAATAGATCGATCTGCATGACGATCGATCGCGCATGCGAGGCCTTGAAATACGCCGTCGCGAACACCTGGTGCCAGAACAGCGCCATCTTGTCGCGTAGCGGACGAGGGTTGTTCGCGAGGTTGTAGAGCCAGCGCGATGCCCAGCCGGTGGGCACCTCCGGACTGGTCGATGTGGGCAGGTACCGATCCAGGACGTCCCGGTCTGGCTCCCCAGCATCAGAGCCGGGGGACTCCGGCTGTAGGAACTCCTCGACGACCTCTTCGTAGGGGCGCGCGGCGAGCGACTCCAGTTCGTCGCGCGCCCCTACGCCGACGCGACGCGTGAAGTGCGCCATCAGGGCGATCTGCTCGTTACCCATCGCCACGCCGTTCGCCCGCATCCGCGGCCTCGGCGGCGCCGCGATCACGCCGCCGCCGAGGCGGGATCGCTCCCGCCTAGGTGTTCAGTACGTGGAACTCCCACGGCGCCGGAGCGAACTTCAAGCGGGCCTCGCCGCCGTCGGGCTCCCAGCGTAGCCGTTTGCTGCTGTACACCGCTGTCTGAATCTCCTCGTGGAGGAAGATCCAGCCTTGCTGCGTGTAGTGCAGGATCCACGCCTCCTTGAGGATCTCGGCCCGCTCCTCCGGGTCGAACGCGCTCTTCTGCGCCTGCGTCAGATCGTCCAGGCTCGAGCCCGGAATCGCCGATTGGTTGTAGAACCCCTCGTCGCCCCAGAAGGCAAGCGCGTTGCCCTCCACGTCGGCCGTGCCAGAGGACCCGAAGTAGAAGAGGCCCCACACGGTCTTGTCGCGGATGATCGGCAGCTCGTCCGCAAACGGCATCGTCAGGATCTCGGCACGGATTCCAATCTTCTCCAGCGACTGCTGGACGATCTGCACGATCTCGTCGGACTGCGAGAAGTAACCGGTGCCGTGGTAGAGCGGGACATCGAAGCCTTCCGCGTAGCCCGCCTCGACCATCAGCGCCTTCGCCTTCTCGAGGTCGAACCCGGGGTCGAACTGCTCGATCTCTCCTGCCGGGAAGCCACCGGAGATCGAGGACAGCCCCCTCAGCAGCCCCTCCTTGCCGGTGAGTAGCGAGTCGATGTAGCCCTGTCGGTCAATCGCCAGGTTCGCCGCCGCGCGCACCCGCTCGTCGAGGAACGGGTTGACCTCTCCCGTGTCCGGAACGGTCGCCAGTTGCGTGTTCATCTGGATGGCGTGGCCCAATCCGCGGTTGACGAAGACAACCTCGAAGTCGTCGTCGTCCTCGAACTGAAGCGCAAGTTCCACTTCCATCTCGGGCACGAAGTCCGCCTCGCCCGCCTGCAGCGCGGCGACCTGAGAAATCGGCTCGGGCCGAACCAGCAGGGTCATATCTTTGAACGTCGTCTTCCACGGGCCGTACGCGTTCGTGTTGTCCCAGAAGTAGTCGTCGTAGCGGGTGGCCTTGGTCTCCGTGTCCGGAATACGAGACACGAAGCGGAACGACCCGAACCCGGAGGGCTCGAGACCCGCCTGGTCAGGGCCGACGCGCTCGAAGTAACGCCTGGTCACCTGCGCTGTGCCGAACGTCGTTGCAGGCAGAGTAACGTTCGGCGACAGCACCTTCATGCGGATCGTCAGGTCATCGGCCACTTCGGGCTCACCGAGGTCCGTCCAGAGCTGAGCCCGCGCGCTCGTAAAGTCATCGCGGTCGGCGAAGTCACCCTTCTCGGCGCTGCGCTGCATGCTCCAGGCGAGATCCTCGGCCAGATAGGGGAACCCCTCGTGATCGATGATCCCAGGATGCACCCTGATGATCACGGTCTCGTTCGCATCGGCCCATTCGAACGAGCCCATGTGGGGCACGGGCGCTCTGTTGACGGGGTGCTGGGCCAGGACGGACCCGTAGAAGAACGAAGCGCTGAAGTAGTTGGCGACTCCAGCGACCGCCTGCGGGTCGAGCGAGCCTCGATCCTCGCTGCGGACAATGCGTACCTCGCCCTCACGGTTGATCTCCTCGGCGGCGACTGTTGGGGTCGCCGTCGCGCCAGGGCCGGTCGCGGTCGCGACTGGAGTTCCAACTCCACCGTCGTCATCGTCGCCGCAGCCGATCAGCGCAGCGCCGGCCAAACCGGCAGCGCCGACAGCTGTACCGCGGAGGGCACCTCGGCGGCTCAATCGCTGTTGAGAGAGTCGAGTCCAGTAGCTGTGGTCGGTCATTGAACGCCCCTGCTGGTTCGGACCTGGGGTGGTCCGTCTCGGCGGATTGTAGCCAGATCTGGGAACGATTTCAAAGCGTATGTGTTAGTCTGTTGGTTTTTTCGCCAACGCGCTCGACCCATTGACCGGTCGTGGGCTGATCCAGCCGCGTCAGCGAACGTTGCGCAACCGCGGATCGATCGCGTCTCGCAGCCAGTCGCCGGCGAGGTTCCCGCTCAGCGCGACCAGCAGGATCGCCACGCCGGGGATCGCGGTCAGCCACCAGGCGCGCGTCATGAAGTCACGCCCTTCAGAGATCATGGCGCCCCAGCTCGGCGTGCCGAGACCCACGCCGACGCCGAGGAAACTGAGCCCGGCCTCGGCCAGGATCACCGCGGCCACCTCGAGCGTCGCAAGGATGACGACGACGTTGAGAATATTGGGCACGATGTGTCGGGTGATGATCCGGAAGTCGCTCGCGCCGAGCGTCGTCGCGGCGGTGATGAAGTCGCGCTCGCGCAGCGACAGCGTCTCGCCGCGAACGAGACGTGCGTAGCCGGTCCAGAAGAATACGGTGAGCACGATGAACACGTTGCGCAGGCTGGGCCCGAACAACGACGCGAGGAGGACGGCTACGAGGATCCCCGGCAGCGCCAGCTGCACATCGACGGTCCTCATGATCAGCTTGTCTGCGAACCCCAGTCGCCATCCGGCGATCATACCAACTGCCGTCCCGCCCACGGCCGTTAAAGGGATCACGACTCCGACGATCAGGAGCGAGACACGAGCTCCGTACACCATGCGGCTGAAGATGTCGCGCCCCAGGTTGTCGGTGCCCAGGATGTGGTCGCTCGACCCTCCATCCCAGATCGGCGGCGTGAGCCGATCGATCAGCACAATCTCTTCCGGGTCGTGAGTAGCGATCAACGGTGCGAACACGCCGACGAGCACGAACGCGCCCAACAGTGCCAGGGGCGCTGCAATCCCGATGCGCCGGCGGAATACTCGAATACGCTGCCTCGGCCGCGCCTCCGCGAAGGGAGTGCGGAGCGCAGCGTCGGTGGCGGCGGTCATATCGCGCTCGCTTTGATGCGCGGATCGACGAACCGGTACGAGAGGTCGACCGCGAGGTTCCCGAGGACGATCGTCGTGGAGATGACGATGATGGAGACCTGTACCACCGGGTAGTCCGACGTCTGGATGGCCCCGACGACCAGCCGACCGATTCCAGGCCAGGCGAACACGGTCTCGACGATGACCGAGCCCGCGATCAGCCTCCCGATCTGCAGTCCGAAAATCGTCGTCACTGGGAGCAGCGCGTTCCGCAGCGCGTGTCGGAGGATCACCTGGCGCTCGGCCAGCCCCTTGGCCCGCGCGGTCCGTACAAAGTCGGACTCCAATACTTCGAGCATGGCGGAACGCGTGATGCGCGTGATACCGGCCGCGCCGGCGGTCCCGATCGTGATCGTCGGCAGGATGAGGTGCTGCCAGCTGCCGGTGCCTCCGGTGGGCAGCCAGCCGAGCCTGACGCCAAAGAACAGGATCAGCATGAGCCCGAGCCAGAAGTCCGGGGTCGCCTGCCCCCACAAGGCCAATACCCGTGCGAACCCGTCAATCGGTCGTCCGCGATAGACAGCAGCCAGCACCCCGGTGGTGATGCCCAGTGCCAGCGTGAAGGCGAGGCCAGCTGCACCCAGCTGAAGTGTCTTGACCGCCCGCAACTGCACTTCCTCGAAGGCCGGCCTGCCGGTGCGGAAAGATCGACCAGTGTCGAGTCGAACGATGTCGATCAAGAAGTCGCGGTACTGGATCACGATCGGATCCTTGAGCCCGAACTCCTCCTCGATCACTTCGCGGGCCTCCGGGGTAGTGTCGAGTTCCGCCAGATACTCGATCGGGTTGCCCACCACGCGGCTGAGAAGGAACACGATCGTGATCACGATGAACACCGTGAACATTGAAGCGATGACCCGGTACACCAACAAACGGAAGAACTCCACCGTTACGTTCCTTCGTGTATCGACCCGTTCCCGTTGCCTGGTCGAAGGATGGCTTGCCCTCATCCGCAGGACTACTATCGCCGCTGGCAGCGCGATGCTACCCTGCCGCCGCAAGACAGCACAAACGTCATAGTGATCGGCCCTCGCAGCGAACGAGGGACCGACGAAGAAACGTAATTCCCGCGACGGTCCAGAAGACGGCAGCACGATGACCACACCTGCGCCGGGACGGCCACCCCTGCGAGGGGTGCGGGTGCTCGATCTGAGCGACGAGGCGGTCGTCCTCGCGGCCCGCTACCTGGCCGACCTCGGCGCCGAGGTCATCCGCGTCGAGTCGCGTTCCGGCGACCGCCTGCGCCGGCGTCCACCCTTCGTCGACGGCGAGCCGGGCCTCGAGCGCTCGCTGGCGCACCTGCACTACAACGGCGGGAAGCGCAGCGTCGCGCTGGCCCTCGACGATCGCGAGGCGTGGGAGCTCGTCGACCGTTTGGCCGCGAACGTCGATCTGATCATCGCGCCGCTGGAACGCCCGCCAGCGGCGCAGGCGTTCTTCGACCACGAGCGCCTGCTCAAGGCGCATCCTCGCGTGGGACTGGTCGATATGGTCTTTCGCCGAGGCGAAGCGGTACCGATCGCCTCCGACCTGATCGCCGTGGCGGCGGGTGGGCTGCTCTACTGCAACGGCTTTCCCGACCGCGCGCCCGACTACCCCGTCGGCAAGCTCGCCTACAAACAGGCCGCCCACACCGCACTGGCGGCAGGCATCGCTCTACTCCTCCGCGCCCGCCGCCAGGGTGTCGGTGGCTCAGCGACGGTCAGTCTCCAGGAAGCCACGATGTCGACGACGATCCAGGCGGCCAACCAGAATATGTGGCGCTGGTACGGTAAGGTGGCGCGGCGGGGACAGTTGGCAGTCACGACGATTGGACCGACCGGGCTGATCTGGGTCGAAACCGGTGGCGTCATCTACAAGTCACAGGACCAGCTCTGGGTCGTGTTCGGCATCTGGCCGACACGTTGGGACGGATTCGCCACCTGGTTCGAAGAGGTCACTGGCTCGCGTAAGTTCCTCGAGGGCGAGTGGACTGACCCGGCCCGCCGCGCCGGTGCCCGCGAGGAGCTGAACGAAGCGATCAGCGAGATTTGCGCAGCGCTGCCTCGCGACGAGCTGGTCCGTCGAGGGCAAGAGTTCGGCCTGCTGGTCACGCCGATCAACCAGGTTGATGACATCGCCCGCGACGAGCACCTCGAAGTGCGGGGCGTCTTCCCGACGGTCCACCACCCAGCGCTCGAGCGCGACCTGCCGCGGATCCGCGGTCCCTTCCGCTCGTCGCGGTTCGAGCCGCCCATCGAGCCAGCGCCGGCGCTGGGCGAGCACACCGCGTGGGCGCTCCGCGAGATCGCCGGACTGAGCGACGAGGAGTTCGAACACGCCTGCGCCACTGGCTTGGCCGAAGCCTCGACGGTCCTCGTTGTCGAGGAGGCGCAGGCATGACCGCGCTCCCCCCTCGACGGCGTACGCGTGCTCGACTTTTGCTGGCAGGCGGCGGGACCGCTGATCACGGAGCTGCTCGCGAACCTGGGCGCCGACGTCGTCAAGGTGGAAACCGCGAGCAACGTCGATCGAGTGCGTGTGTTCCACCAGCCAGAGGAGAACTACGGCGTCGACACCGGCGCGTTCTTCATGGACTGCAACACGAACAAGCGAAGCCTGACGCTCGACCTGAAGCAGCCAGACGCGGTCGAGGTGATCTTCGAACTGCTCCCGAGCTTCGACGTCGTGACCTCGAACTTCGCGCCCACCGCCATGGCGGGCTGGGGGCTCGACTACGACGCCCTGCGGGCGGTCCGGCCCGACATCATCGTCGCGAGCTTCCCCGTGATGGGGCACAGCGGTCCCAGCACGAACTGGCGCGGCATCGGCAACAGCGTGACAGGGATGTCCGGCGTCGGTGCTCACACCGGATTCCCGGACCGGCCGCCGGTGGGCCTCGGCACGTTGCACACCGACTTCACCCTCGCACCGATCGGCGCCGCGCAGATCATGGCCGCGCTGCTCGACCGCGAGCTCTCCGGCGAGGGCCAGTTCGTCGAGATCGCCCAGTACGAGGGCGCCATCAACCTCCTCGACACCGAGCTGCTCGACTACCTCGTCAACGGCGTCATCGCCCCCCGCACCGGCAACCATTCGCCGGAGTTCGCCCCGCACGGCGTCTTCCGCTGCGCCGGCGACGATCGCTGGGTCGCCGTGGAGGTCCGATCGGCCGTCGAGTGGCAGCAGCTCGCGACGGCGATCGGACAACCCGATCTGGCCGCTCGGCCCGACTTGCAGCACCTCGACGGGCGGCAGGCCGCAGCCGATGAGCTGGAAGCGGCGATCGAGGCCTGGACGTCGACACTCGACGCCGCGGAGGTTGCGAAGCTCCTCGACGCGCGCGGTGTCACAGCCGCAGCGCTCGAAGACGTGAGCGAACTCACCGACCGCGACAAGGCGATGCGCGAGTTCTTCGTAGAACTCGAGCACCCGACGGGCGTGCCGTTCGTCGTCCAGCATCAGCCGTTCACCTGGGACGGCGAACGACTGCCCCTCACCCGCTCGCCGCTCCTCGGCGAGCACAACGAAGCGATCCTGCGCCACGAGCTCGCGATGGACGAGGAGCGGTTCATCGATCTGCTGACGCGGCAAGTGATCTATTGATCGGCTCGTGTGCGCACGACCGACTCGGCTAGCGCTCGAAGACCTCGTCCGGCAACGCCTCGTCGGTCAGCCACGCCTCGAGGTTCGCGAGGAAGCCGACGCGCGCCCGCTCTCCGCCATGCGCGCGATCTCGGCCTCGATCAGCTCCTGCCGCCGTCGCCGCATCCTCGAGATCAGGACGACCTACACCGTCATCAGGCTTGGCGCCCCGGGGTCCGGGTTTATCTCGGCCTCGGTCAGCGGATAGGCCTCCTTGCGGTAGACCTGCACGCGGTTGTAGCCGAAGTCGGCAACGAACATCCGGTGGCCGTCGATGCGCACCGAGGCCGGAGCGCGGAAGCGCTTCTCCGGCTCGAGGGCGGTCATCTCGCGCTGACGCAGGATCCTGGCGTTCGCCATGATGTACTCCCGCCCGGATTTCGAGACGGTGGCGTCGCCGACGAAGCGCTCGACGTAGCGGCCGTTGCGGTCAAAGAGCAAGACGCGGTTGTTGCCTCGATCGGCCACGTAGATATCACCGTGCTGGTCGACGGCCACGCCAGCCGGGCGGTTCAGCTCGCCCTCGCCGTCCCCGCTCGAACCGATCGAGAGCAATGGCTCGCCGGAGGGGCTGAACTTCTGCACGCGGTCGTTGCGCCAGTCGCCGACGTAGATGCAGCCCTCGGTGTCGAGGGCGATGCCCCACGGCATGTTGAGCTCGCCGGGCGCGCTGCCGTAGCTGCCGAAGCCGTCGATGTACTCGCCGTCGACGGTGAAGCGCTGGATACGGTGGTTCATCGTGTCGACCACGAGCAGGTGGCCCTCGCCGTCGAGAGCCATGTGCGCCGGGCGGTCGAGCTGGCCCGGCTCGCTCCCGTGCTCGCCCCACTCCGACACTTGCTCGCGCTCGCGCGTCATGGTGGTGATCGTGTGCGTGCCCTCGTCCGAGACGATCAGCCGCTCCTCGGCGTCGCAGATGATCCCGACGGGCCAGGCCCAGCCACCGTGTAAGGGGTCCAACTTCCTGACTTCCTCGTTACGGCGATTAATCCATCCAAGCTCCTCGTCGTCCCAGTTGATGACGCGGATCACGCCGCCCACCGCGTGCGGCCCCCGTCGGAGGCAGTACACCCGCCCCTCGTTGCCGAGGGCGATGTCGATCGGGTACCACGAGCTGGTGTGCATCCCGATCGTCTTCTCGTATGGGAAGCCCGCGCGCAGCAGCCCTGCGAACGTGCCGCTGGCGCTAGCGCCGCCGTTCGTCTCGGCCGTCATCGCCCCGCCCCCGTTACCGTCGCCTTGTACGGGTTGATCTGCTCGAACGTGCCGCCCACGATCGCGGTCGGGTCGACCCCCATCCACTGGTCGAGCACCGTGCTGTAGACGCTGCGGAAGTCGATCGTGTGCCGCATATCCTCGCCGTAGAGCCAGTCCTTCTGCGCGATCGAGGGGTACTCGCCATAGAGGCCGCCCTCGACGCCGTCCCCGATGATGTAGGCGCCGCCGCCGGAGCCGTGGTCGGTCCCAGACCCGTTGTCCTTGATGCGCCGCCCGAACTCGGAGAACACCAGGATCGTCACCTCCTCGGACGCGTCGTGGTTGCGCAGGTCCTGAAGGAAGTCGCTGATCGCCTCCGTCAACTCGGTGAGCAGACGCGGGAGCATCATCGTCTCGTTCGCGTGGTGGTCGTAGCCGGCGTGCGTCGTGTAGAAGACGCGCGTACCGAGTCCGGCCGTGTGCACGCGTGCCACGTCGCGCAGCGCCTGTGCGATCTCGTTGGGCGCGTACTCCACTTCCGAGGAGTACTGCGACGGCGCGTCGACCAGCATGTCCGCGCTCTTGAGCACGCTGCGACCGGTCTCCGCCAGGTAGTCCTGCACCATGCCGGTGCCGATGCCCGGCGTGTACATGCGCTTAAAGCTGTCGAGGTCCCTGGCGCGGTCGTCTTCCGCCTCGACCTCCGTCATCAGTCCGAACTGTCGAGGTCGCCGATCGAAGTGACATTGACGCCGCTAGCGGCCAGCGCCCTCGGCAGACCGACGCCAAAGCTGACGGCGGTCAGGGGGTTCTCCGAGTCCGGGTCGAACTCGCGTGTGACCTTCGCCAGCCAGCCCTCGTTCGCGATCTTGTCGGGCTCACAGGTGTGCCAGATGTCCATGGCGCGGAAGTGGGAGCGGCTCGAGTTCTCCCAGCCGACGCCCTGCATGACGGCCACGTGGCCTGCGTCGTAGAGCTCCTTGAGCGCCTTCGCCGCCGGGTGCCAGGCCAGCTCGTCGTCGAGCGGCAGCGTGTCCTCCATCGGCACCATCACGTGCGCGCGGGCATCGCGGATGACGCCGCTCTGGTAGGGGATGAGCGTGTTCATGAAGTCCAGCCCGCCGCTGAGCTGGATCACCACCAGCACCGGGGGCTTCCGCAGCTTCGTCGTCATCGTTGGCCCTCCTCAGGCGAACTGGTACTCGGGCGTCGCCACGACCAGCTGCACCATTTGTCCGATGCGGCCCTCGGCCTCCTCGCTCGCTCCGTTGCCGAACGAGAGCGGGCCTCCCTCCTCCGCGCGCTCCACGAGCGTCGCCCGCGTCTGCGCGCTCACATCGAGCGGACCGCAGAGGTCGAGGCAGCGGTCGACCAGCTCCTCAGGCGTCGCGTCACCGGCGGCGGCGACGCGCTCGACGATCGCGGCCATGCCCGGCTTCGAAGTGTCCATCACCTGCTCGACCGCGAAATTGACGCGCTGGGTGAGTGTGCCGGAGTTGATCCATTCCTGGCCCGTGTGCCAGCCCTCGACGGAGGGCGGGTTCAGCAGGTCCTGCCCCATCAGCGTCGTCGCCCGCGATAGCCGCGCCACCGAGATTTCCGGGAGCCGCGGCGCACCCACGAGCTTGATCACCCCACCGACGAACTCGGCCGGGCTCTTGACGCGCTGGAACCGTGCCGCCTTGAAAAAGTCGGAGTTGAGCAGCGTCCGCAACACCTCGCGGATATCGCCGTCGGACTCCACGAATGTGGCGGCGAGCGCGTCGACCGCCGCCTGGTCCCGCGGCGGCTCGTCGTTCCACGAGGGCACCGGCGGCTCGTCGGCGACGAAGAAGTTGTACAGGTGCCGGCCGATGAACCGGGCGCAGGCCTCCTGCTTGACGATCACCTCGATCACGTCCTCGCCGTCGACGACGGTCTGGCCGAGGAACGTCTTCTGCTCGCTGTCGTGGTCCGCCTCGTCGAACTTGAAGACGGAGTCGGAGATGCCGTAGGGGAAGAACGAGAGCGGCTGCGTGAACGTCCACCCTGTGAACGCCCGCGCCACCTCCTTGATGTCGTCCTCGCTGTAGTTGCCGACGCCCAGCGAAAAGAGCTCGAGCAGTTCGCGCGCGTAGTTCTCGTTGTTCGCGTGCGCGTGGTTCTCCGAGTTGTCGAGCCAGTCGATCATCGCCGGGTCGCGCGAGAGGTCGAGCAGGATCTGGCGCATGTCGCCGAGCCCGTTCTCGCGGAAGAGCTCGATCTGCGCCGCCGACGCGCGGCCATGCGAACTCTTGCCATAGCCTGTCGCGAAGACCTGGTGCCAGAACAGCGCCATCTTCTCGCGCAGCGGGCGACGGGCGCCCGCCAGGCTGTGCATCCAGCGCGACGCCGGGGCCGACGATACTTCGGGGTTGGTCGACGTCGGGAGGTAACGGTCCAGTATGTCCCGGTCGGGATCGCCCAGCGCCTCTGGGTGCAGGAACTCCTCGACGACCTCTTCGTAGGGACGCTCGACTAGCTCCTCGAGTTCGTCCCGCGTCGCGCCCACTCCGACGCGGCGCATCAGGTGCGCCATCAACGCAATGCGGTCGTCCGCCATGGCAACCCAGCTCTCCGGGGTCACGGCCGCTAACGTCGGCTGTCAGCACCGCGGCTGATACTATTATATCACATACGCTGTGGCGCGCTGCGCGTCCTGGTAGGCGAGGCGTTTCGCGTAACGTTCCGTCCGCGGTCTGGTCGAACTGGAAGTCCAGCGCCCAGACGTGGTTCGGCCGCTCAGCACTCAGCCGCCTGGCGGGCTGAGCCGAGTCCCCCAGACGCTGACGCTTGCGTCGTTTCAGCGGGACGCGCAGCCCCTCCTCACACCAGAGCCGTTGCACCCGCTTGCGGTTCACGGTCCATCCCTCCTCGCGCAAGGTCGCCCATGCGCGGCGGTATCCCCAGCGGGGGGTGGCCACGCGAGAAGGCGTGCAACTCCGTCCTGAGCGCGTCGTCGCCGCGGCCGCGCGCCGGCAGGCGGCGCTGCGTGGAGCGGTGCTGGCCGGTGACCCGGCATGCCCGCCGTTCCGACAACGCGAGGCGGTCCTGCAACATGCAGACCGCCTCGCGCCGGCGCGACGGGCTTACCAGTTTCCCCGGGCGATCTCCTTGAGCGCGTCGATATCGAGTTCCTTGTCGGCGACGATCCGCTTCAGCCGCGCGTTCTCGCGCTCCAGCTCGCGCAGCCGTTTGGCGTCGTCGGCCTTCATCCCGCCGTACTGGTTGCGCCAGCGGTGGTAGGTCTGCTCCGAGATCTCGACCCGCTTCGCCGCCTCCGCGATCGTTTGCCCCTCACCGAGCAGCCGCTCCACCTCCCGCAGCTTGCGCACGATCTGCTCAGGCGTGTGCCTGCGTCGTTTCACCGTGATGTCCTCCTCCGCCCACCTTCGCGGGCCAAAGGACTCTCATCAACGGTGGTCTCGTCTCACGGGGTCAGGTCACCTGGTTCGGTGTCTACCGCTCCGCACTCACGATCCCGTGGGACGGCAAAACCTGATAGGTGCAGCTCTGTCCTGAGATAGCAGAGTATCGGCGAGCCACGAGAGGCTCGTCTGTGCTCTACCTCCGTCTGCTTGTCGCAGCACTCTTCGCATCGGTCCGCGCCCGCCGCGATCTCGTCCTCGAGAACTTGGCGCTGCGGCATCAGCTCGCCGTCTGCACAAGGGGCCGTCGTCGACCGCGGCTCCGTCGCCACGACCGCCGATGCTGGTCACTGCTGGCACGTGGTTGGTCCGGCTGGCGAGGCACGCTCGTGATGGTCGAGCCGGACACGGTGGTGCGCTGGCATCGTTCTGCTTGGCGCGCCTACTGGCGCTGGAAGAGTCGTCGCCGCTCCGGACGACCCCGGATTCCCGCAGAGCTGCGACAGCTGATCGTCCGCATCGCCACTGAGCATCCGCGGTGGGGCGCCGTCCGCATCGTCGGCGAGCTGCGTGCCCTTGGCTTCGAGGTCAGCGCCCGCACCGTGAGTCGCTACCGCCGGCAAGCGCTGCGGCGACCGCCGCGTCAGTCGTGGCGCACGTTTCGGCGCAACCACGCGCCCAGCATCTGGGCCGCCGATCTGTTCACGGTCCAGACCCTCGCCTTCCGCACGCGCTACGTGCTCATCGTGATCGACCACGACCGGCGCCGCATCCGGCACTGGAACGTCACGGAGCATCCGATCGCGCCCTGGATCTGGAGGCAGATGATCGAGGCGACCGCCTGGGGTCAGCAGCCAGGGTTCCTCATCCGAGACCGCGACCGTAGCGATGGCGGAGACTTCATCGCACGCGCTCGACGGATCGGGATCGAGACGATTCTGACTCCGCTGCGCGCGCCGAACGCCAACGCCATCGCCGAGCGGGTGATCGGGACGCTCCGGCGCGAGTGCCTCGATCACGTCATCGCCGTCAACGAACGGCATCGGAGGCGGGTGCTTGGTCAGTACGTCCAGCACTACAACGCGATGCGGCCGCATCGGTCATTGGCGCTCGACTCTCCGGAGGGACGCTCGCCGGTGCAGCGGACGCCGAGCCAGCGAGTCGTCAGCAAGCCGCTGCTAGGAGGTTTGCATCATGAGTATCGGTGGGCCGCATGAGGTTTTGCCGTCCCACGGCCCCCTCAGTCTGCGCGAAGCGTCTTCCGACCGGGGGTGTGGGGGACTGAGCCCCCGCGAGGCATTACGGTGGGCGGGAGGATCTAGTTAACTATGGAGAATCCGCCGAAGGCGATGGCTTCGCCGTGCCGCGCATCGGACGGCCGTGCGCGATCGCGGGGAGGCGCACGGCCGCGCAGATCATCCGCCGCCGCCGGCCCGCCGTCGATTTAAGGAGAGCCACATGACCGGCCCACTCGCAGGCATCACCGTGCTCGACTTCACCTGGGCCCTCGCCGGCCCCTACGGGGTCATGATCCTCGCCGACCTCGGCGCCGACGTCTGGAAGATCGAAACCACCTCCCAGACCGAGCGCCGCCGCAGCAAGGGCCCCTACGTCCACGGCGTCAGCACCTACTTCTTCTCCCTCAACCGAGGCAAGAAGAGCATCATGCTCGACCTCAAGGCCCCCGAGGCGACCGAGATCGTCCACCGCCTCGTGAAGCGCGCGGACGTGCTGGCCGAGAACTTCTCGCCGGGAACGATGGACCGCCTCGGCTTCGGCTACGAGCAGATGCGCGAGGTCAACCCCGCGCTCGTCTACGCCTCGACCTCCGGGTTTGGCCAGACCGGCCCCTACCGTGAGCGTGGCGCCGTTGACATCATCGTGCAGGGCATGGGCGCGCTGATGAGCACGACCGGCCACGAGAGCGACCCGCTCCCCTCGAGGGCCGGCTATTCGATCGGCGACATGGCCGGCGGCATGTACACGACCATCGGCGTGCTCTCGGCACTCGTCGAGCGTGCTCAGAGCGGCGAGGGTCAGCACGTCGACGTCGCCATGCTCGACTGCCAGGTCGCGCTCATGGAGAACCCGGTCATCCGCTACTTCGCCACCGGCGAGGTGCAGCCGCGCGCCGGCCTCCGCCACCCGCTCAGCACCCCTCACCAGGCGTTCCCGGGGAGCGACGCCTGGTTCGTGCTCGCTGGTGTGCGTGACCGCAACTGGCAGCTCTTCTGCGGCATGATCGGCGCCGACGAGCTCGCCGTGGACGAACGTTTCTCCGAGAACGCCCTCCGCACCAAGAACTACGAGCAGCTCCAGCCGATCATGTTCGAGGCCACCCGCAAGCACCCGCGCGCGCACTGGCTCGAGGTGCTGAAGGACGAGTTCCTCGTTGGCCCGCTGAACACGATCGCCGACACCGTTCGCGACCCGCAGGTCCAGCATCGCGACATGCTGCGAGAGCTGCCGACGTGGACGGGCGAGAAGCTGACCGTCTCGAACACCCCGGTGAAGCACTCGCGCACCCCGGGCGGCGCCGAGCGCGGCGCCTCGAAGCCCGGTCAGCACAGCCGCGAGATCCTCGGAAACGTCGGCTTCCTCGAGGCGGAGCTGGACGACCTCGTCGCGCGGGGTGTGCTCGCCGTTGGACCAGCCCACGATCCGCCGTGAGTAGACGTCCGGCACGGCGGCGCAATAGACCTTCCGCTCCCGCGTGGGGTGCTCGGTGATGTCGGTCAGCCAGAGCCGGTCCGGCGCGTCGGCCACGAAGCGCCGGCGCACCCGGTCGTCGTGGACGGCAGGCGCCGGGCGAGCGTGTCTCCCGCGCCGCCGGTAGATTCCATGCAGTCCTGCGCTCCGCATTAGCCGTGCCACCCGCTTGCGACCGCAACGGACGCCCTGCCCGCGCCGCAGTTCGGCGTGCACCCGCGGCGCTCCGTAGCTGCCTCGCGACATGGCGTGGATCTCCACGATCTGCTCGCTCAGCGCCTGGTCGGCGACGGCGCGGGCCGAGGGCGCCCGCTCTCGCCACTCGTAGTAGCCCGCTGTCGAGACCGCGAGCACCCGGCAGGCCGCCGCCACGACGACCCCGTCGGCGGCAAGCTCACGGACCAGCCGGTATCTCATTTTGGGAGCACGTTCTCGCGCGCGAAGAGGGCGGCGGCGCGCTTCAGAATCTCGTTCTCCATCTCCAGGGTGCGGTTGGCCCTGGGCGTCCCCACATTCCCGCCGCGTGGCAGCGGCTGATCCTGCGCAGCGCCACTGAGCATCCACGGTGCGGCGCCGTCCGCATCGTTGGTGAGCTGCGTGCGCCTGGCTTCGACGTGAGCGCTCGCACCGTGAGCCGCTACCGTCAGCAAGCGCTGCGGCGCCCCCCGAGCCAGTCGTGGCGCACGTCTCTCCGCAACCACGCGTCCAGCATCTGGGCTGCTGACCGGTGCACGGTCCAGACCCTCACCTGCCGCACGCGCTACGTGTTCATCGTGATCGACCACGGCCGGCGCCGCATCCGGCACTGGAACGTCACGGAGCACCCGATCGCGCCCTGGATCTGGAGGCAGATGATCGAGGCGACCGCCTGGGGTCAGCAGCCACGGTTCCTCATCTGAGACCGCGACCGTAGCGGTGGCGGGGACTTCATCGCACGCGCTCGACGGATCGGGATCGAGACGATTCTGACTCCGCTGCGTGCGCCGAACGCCAACGCCATCGCCGAGCGGATGATCGGGACGCTCCGGCGCGAGTGCCTCGATCACGTCATCGCCGTCAACGAACGGCATCGGAGGCGGGTGCTTGGTCAGTACGTCCAGCACTACAACGCGATGCGTCCGCATCGGTCATTGGCGCTCGACTCTCCGGAGCGACGCAAGCCGGTGCAGCGGATGCCGAGCCAGCGAGTCGACAGCAAGCCGCTGCTAGGAGGTTTGCATCATCAGTATCGGTGGGCCGCATGAGGTTTTGCCGCCCCACGGCAGCGAGGATCCGGCTGACATGACCAAGTCCGCTCGCACGAAGGGCATCGCGGTCTTCGTCTGACGCCTGGGCGCCGAGACCCTCAGTCGCAGCCGTGAAACGATCCAGGTACCCATGAGGCGCAAGCTGTCGATCGTCGCCTCTTGCAAGCGCCTCGGCGAGATACGGCCCGTGGTTCCGGTAGAACGTCGACCAGTGCTGTTGGGCGGGATCTCCTGCTGACCCCCGGTAGCGCCGGACGGTCGAGTTGCTCAGCTCGAAGCCGAGGTGTCGGAGCTCGCCGAGGATGCGCATGCTGCCCCAACGTGGGTTCTCGCGAGCCATCCGAAGGATCAGAGCCTGTAGCTCGGGGTCGATGCGGGGTCGCCCGGGCCTGCGTCTCCGCCCGCCGAGCAGGTGCCGCCACCAGCGCACCCGCCGCCAGCGGGTGACGGTCGCAGGTTGGACGATGTCGAGCGTGTCGCGCCAGTTCGAGAAGAAGCGCGCGAGGAAGCACCAGAGCAGGCGGTCGTTGCCGCTCAGGCTGCGCCGGGCTGTCCGCCCACGCTCATACACCATCAGCTGGTGGCGGAGCGCGATGTTCTCCATGAGCATATCGATGCGTGCCTGAAGGCGCTGTCGCATTCGGGTCCGCCAGCGATCGTCGGAGCTCGGCACGGGCGCATTCTAGAGGCGGATGGAATATTGGCGCCCCACGACCACGTCGGTCGGGACCTGAAGATGGTTGAACGGCGTGCCGGTTCGCTCGTTGAAGCGACGCTTGCACGAGCGGCAGTTGAACCGCCGGTAGCCGAGCGTCGTGCGCGCCTGGCGTCTGGTCGTGGCGGCGGATGCACAGTGCGGACAGTTCACCGATGTCTCCTCGTCCATGCTCAGACGAGGCTAAACCTCACAGTTCGAGCCCTCAGATCTGACGCAGCCGATGCAAGTTACTGGCTACTGCATTGGCTGGTCCGGATGCCAAAATCGCTGAATCCGTCCAAGCGCAGCCCCTCGATGCCGACCCGAGTCGTCTGGTTGCGCCCGCTGGCCCCGGCGTCGTCCTCGGCGCAAGAAAGTCGCCCTAGATGCCTACGTGACGTTCCAGTGGTGGGGATCAACAGGAATTGTCATCATCTTCGCCTAGGACTTGGTTTCTGAGCTGGTGGCCGGACGTGGGTCCGGCGGCGCCGCGCGCCCTCAGGAGTGAACAGCGCGCTCCCGCGGGGCGGGGCGCTATTGCAGCACGCCCGCGATGGCAAGCTCGCCGATCTCGTCGTCGGAGTAGCCCAGCACGTCGCGCAGGATTTCGTGGGTGTCCTCGCCGATGAGGCGGCTGCGGCGGAGGTTGCAGGGGGCGTCGGAGAGACGGAAGGAGTGGCGCGCGGCGCGATACGTGCCGAAGGCGGGGTGGGCGAGCTCCTGCCAGAAGCCACGATGCTTGAGCTGGGGGTCGCGCTCCATCAGGTCGCTGCCGCGCTGTACGGCCCCCGCGGGGACGGCGGCGGCCTGGAGCTGGTCCATCACCGCATCGGGAGCGCGCTCGCGGGTCCACGTCTCCACGTGCGCGTCCAGTTCGTCCTCGTGCTGCTTGCGGGCGGCGAGGGTGGCGAAGCGGGCGTCGTGGGCCCAGGCGGGGTCGCCGATGGCGGTGCGGAAGGCGTCCCATTCGTCGTCGGTCGTGACGGCGATGGCGCACCAACGGTCGTCATTGCACGGGTAGGCGCCATGTGGGGCGGCGTGGGGCTGCCGGTTGCCTTGCCGCGTGGCGACGCGGCCGTTGACTCCATAGTCGAGAAGGGAGGGAGCGAGCCAGTGGAGGGAGGTCTCGTACTGGGAGACGTCGAAGAACTGTCCTTTGCCGGTGCGACGACGATAGTCGAGGGCGGCCAGGAGCAGACAGACGTTGAAACGCGGCGCGATGAAGTCCGTGTAGACACTGAGATAGCCCGGCTCGGCGTCGGGCCAGCCGGCGAGCTCGCTGAAGCCGGCCAGGGCAACGTAGTGACCGCCTCCGCCCTTGCTCGCCTTGTGCGGTCCGTCCTGCCCTTGCCCGCAGCAACTGAGCACGATGACCTCGGGGTTAATGGCGCGCAGAGCGTCGTAGCCGAGGCCGAGGCGCTCCATCGTGCCGGCGGCGAAGTTGTCCACGACGATGTCCGCCCACGCGACGAGGCGCTTGGCGACGGCCAGCCCCTCGGCCCGGGTGATGTCGATCATGAGCGCGCGCTGATTGGTGCGGACCTGGGCGTAGTCACCGCAGCGCTCGGCGTCGGCTATCCCGTCCTTGTGGGGGCCGATGAGGCGCAACGAGTCCACGCGCGTGCTGCTCTCGACGTGGATGACGTCGGCGCCGTAGTCGGCCAAGGGCTGCGACGTCATCGGCCCAACGACCATCCAACTGAAATCGGCGACCTTGACGCCGGCGAGCGGCAGCGGCGCGGCGGCGCCCCCGGCGACATTGGAGTTACGGGCGGGCGGGGCAGCGGCGAGGGCGTTCTCGAGCTCGGCGAGGACCTCGTCTTGATGCTCGCCGAGGAAGGGGGCGCGGCGTCGCAGCGTGGGTGGAGCCTGTGTCGCTTTGGCGAACGGGCCGGGGTAGCGGATGGTACGGCGCCACTGCTCGTGCTCCAGGTCGCGCCAGAAGTCGCGGGCGGCGAGCTGGACGTCGCCCAAGGTCTCGTCGGCACTGGCGCTGGGGTAGAGATTAAAGCCGTAGTCGTTGGCGGCCGCGTAGAGCTCCGCCTTGGCGAACTTGGCGAGGATCGCGGCGGTTCGCTCACGGTAGGCATCCCAGTGCGAAGGGGGCAGGGCGCCGGGATCGGGCGGCTCCCAGTCCAGCGCGAGCAGGGCGTCCGCCTCGCCGGTCGATTCGAGCCAGGCGATGAAGCCCGCGTTGCGCTCAAGGGACAAGGGGCCCAGGTAGAAGGTGTAGAGGACGTAGCCGTCGCGGCAGCGCCAGGTCCAGGGCAGCCTGGAGACGCTGGGCCGCTCCGCGCGGCCGATGTCGCGACCGAGCATGTCCCAAGTGGCCGTGATCTGAAAGGTCGTACGGGCGACGGCGTCGCGGATTGCTACGTCGACGTGCTGGCCGCGGCCCGTCCCTTGCCGCTGCGCGAGCGCCAGCAGGGCGGCGATGGCGGCGTCGCCGCACGCGCTGAAGCGCGACTGGGCGTCGTCGCTGAGGTGGGCGGGCGGGCACTCCGGCTGCCCCGCGACCGACATCAGGCCGCTCATCGCCCAGGTGACGATGTCGGGCCCTTTGTAGGTGGCGTACGGGCCGTCCTGCCCGAACGGCGTGATCGAGACGAGCACCAGCCCTGGGTTGAGCTCCGCCAGCCGCTCGTAGCTGAGGCCGAGCCGGTCCATCTCCCCCGGCGCGGAGGACTCCAGGACGACGTCGGCCGTCGTCGCGAGGCGCTCGAAGCGGGCGCGGCCGGCCGGGGACTCCAGATCGAGAACGACGCCGCGCTTATTGGCGTTGTAGGCGAGCCAGTACAGCCCCTTCTCGGGGTCGGGGTCGTCGTCGACGAAGGGCGGCCGGCGGCGGGCAGGGTCGCCGCCGGGCGGCTCGACCTTGATCACATCCGCGCCGAGGTCGGCGAGGAGCTTGCCGCAGGGCTGTCCCGTCTCGCTCGTCAGGTCCAGCACGCGGTACGGCGCGAGCATGCCGTCGTTCTCGTGCATCACCCGTTCCTGGATTGGCGCGACGGTCGCGCGCCCCTGATCGATCCACGACCCGTGTCTTCCGGGGCGCTCGCCTGCGAGACATCCCGACGGAACACTATGTTGTCATAGTAATGATGGGAATGGGGAGCACCTGTTGGACCGAGTCCTGAGTCGCTCCAATCTGATGGGCGACTGGCGGTCGTCGGAAGGACCAGTTCCCCCGCAAAGTTCTGTGTGAGTGCGTTGATACCCAGCTAATGGCTCCCGACATTCTTCAGGGATCGCGATCGCGCCGAAGTTCTGCCAACGCTCGGCCGCCACATCACATTGAAGGCCATCAGGCACGCCCCTCTGGCCAGTCGCGTCGGTTTGCCGCCTCCTCCGCCTGGTCTGGCGGGCGGTCGATCCGCAGTTGCATACGCTCCGAAAGCCATGGCGGACGTGATGATAGAGGATGGGGTGTGTGACTCCCGGCACCAAGTTGAGAATCTTGATCAATGAGCGACGGGGGCCGCCGGAGTCCCGCTCGAACCAGCACCCCCCACCCTTAAGGGGTGAGGGGCTTCGAGCACCCGGTCGGGCGGGGACGGCGTTCTGGGAGTAGCCGCACAGTTGTGGCCGAGCTGCCCCCGGTCAGGCGTCACGTCGCGGCGCAGCCTCAGCTAGGCTGCGACCGGGGTGGAGGGGCACGATGCGCGACATGCGGGCGGCGCAGGTAGCGGTCTCGCTCGGGGGCGGGTCGGTGCTCATGGCCATCGGATCGTTGTTGTCCAGGGGGTGACGTGATGAAGTTTGGCGCGCAGGTCAGTTGCTACCTCACGACATGGGACGACATCCGCGCGGTGGTGGAGACGATGGAGGCGGGGCGCTGGCACAGCCTCTACCACGCCGACCACTTCGTGCCCCCGAAAGGCGGCTCGTACGAGCAGATCAATCCGCACGCTTTCGTGCCCCCGAACGCTCCGAGGAGCGATGAGCCGCTGACTGCGTATGAGGGCTACACGGCCATCGCCGCCTCCGCGGCGATCACAGAGCGACTGCGCCTCGGGCATCTTGTGCTCGGCAACACCTACCGCAATCCAGCGCTCGTCGCGAAGATGGCCGCGAACATCGACCAGATCTCGCACGGCCGCTTCACGCTCGCTATCGGCGCGGGCTGGTTCCGGCGCGAGCACGAGGCGTACGGCTGGGTGTTCCCATCGATGCGCGAGCGTTCGGACCGCCTCGAGGAGGCGGCAGCGCTGATCCGCCAGCTGTTCACCGCCGACGGCCCG
Organism: Dehalococcoidia bacterium; assembly: GCA_965248675.1. Lineage (GTDB taxonomy): Bacteria > Chloroflexota > Dehalococcoidia > UBA2979 > UBA2979 > UBA6627. Next base: position 640,559 of record CBDFJZ010000007.1, on the reverse strand, counting down.
GTCACCTTCGAGGGCCAGTATTACCAGCTCGACGAGGCGCCGCTGTCGCCCCCGAGCTTCGACGCGCCGATCCCGCTGATGATCGGTGGCACCGGACCGAAGCGGACGCTGCGCACGCTCGCCATGTACGGCGACGTGTTCAACCTCGACGGCTTCGCGCGTCGCGGGATGTCGGTGGAGTTGCTGCGGGAGAAGCGAGAGATCCTCGAGCGGCACTGCGAGCGCGTCGGGCGCGATCCGGACGAGATCCGCATCACGATGCTAGTGCCCACGAAGCTGACCAACGACCAGGCCGAGGCGGACGAGTTCATCGAGCGGATCGGCCCGAAGACGGTCGCTGGCAGCGCTGACTACATCGCGCAGCGCCTCGGCGAGTTCGCCGCTGAGGGCGTGGACGAGGTGATGTTCGGCCGCCTGCCCAACACCGTCGAGGCAGCGCCCGCCCGGGCATGATGTCCTGGGGGAACCGGAAATTCTGCGGAAGGGTGAGTTGCTTGCGGGCTTCGATCACGTGGCGCCCCCATCGGCGCTTGGTCGTCGCCAGACCGCATGACTGAACGTGGACGCTAACGGGGCCGTCATTCTGGGCGTGGGACGGCAAAACCTGATAGGTGCAGCTCTGTCCTGAGATAGCAGAGTATCGGCGAGCCACGAGAGGCTCGTCTGTGCTCTACCTCCGTCTGCTTGTCGCAGCACTCTTCGCTTCGGTCCGCGCCCGCCGAGATCTCGTCCTCGAGAACTTAGCGCTGCGGCATCAGCTCGCCGTCTGCACCCGGGGCCGTCGTCGACCGCGGCTCCGTCGCCACGACCGCCGATGCTGGTCACTACTGGCACGCGGTTGGTCCGGCTGGCGCGGCACGCTCGTGATGGTCGAAGCCGGACACGGGTGTGCGGTGGCATCGTTCTGCTTGGCGCGCCTACGGGCGCTGGAAGAGTCGTCGCCGCTCCGGACGACCCCGGATTCCCGCAGAGCTGCGACAGCTGATCGTCCGCATCGCCACTGAGCATCCGCGGTGGGGCGCCGTCCGCATCGTCGGCGAGCTGCGTGCCCTTGGCTTCGAGGTCAGCGCCCGCACCGTGAGTCGCTACCGCCGGCAAGCGCTGCGGCGACCGCCGAGCCAGTCGTGGCGCACGTTTCTCCGCAACCACGCGTCCAGCATCTGGGCCGCCGATCTGTTCACGGTCCAGACGCTCGCCTTCCGCACGCTCTACGTGCTCATCGTGATCGACCACGACCGGCGCCGCATCCGGCACTGGAACGTCACGGAGCATCCGAACGCGCCCTGGATCTGGAGGCAGATGATCGAGGCGACCGCCTGGGGTCAGCAGCCAGGGTTCCTCATCCGAGACCGCGACCGTAGCGATGGCGGAGACTTCATCGCACGCGCTCGACGGATCGGGATCGAGACGATTCTGACTCCGGTGCGCGCGCCGAATGCCAACGCCATCGCCGAGCGCGTCATCGGCACGCTCAGGCGCGAGTGTCTCGACCATGTCATCGCGGTCAACGAACAACATCTCCGGCGGGTGCTTGGTGAGTACGTCCAGCACTACAACGCGATGCGGCCGCATCGGTCATTGTCGCTCGACTCTCCGGAGGGACGCTCGCCGGTGCAGCGGACGCCGAGTCAGCGAGTCGTCAGCAAGCCGGTGCTAGGAGGCTTGCATCATGAGTATCGGTGGGCCGCATGAGGTTTTGCCGTCCCACGGGGCGCGTGCGCTCGGTGTGCGGAGATTCGGGCGCCTAAGCAGAGGGACGACGCCGGTAAGGCGCCGTCCCTCGTTGTGTGTGCTGGTAGCAGGGGGCGGATTCGAACCGCCGACTAAGGGCTTATGAGTCCCCTGCTCTGGCCTCTGAGCTACCCTGCCACGCCTGTGTTTCCGGGCTGGTTCGTCGTCGTCGCCTTGAGGCCGGGAGCCTATCGGGAGCCACTGCGTGCGATCACACTCGGAAAACGCCGTCCAGCGGTCACCCGCGGAACGGCAGCGATCCTAGCAACCACCCCCGGAAACGTTCGACCCCCCGCCTCAGATCCAGCCGAGCTCGCGAGCGGCAACGATGTCGAGATCCGTGGGACTCCTCATCACCACGACCGACTCAGGGTGGTGCGAGTTGAGCTCACGCCATGTGTTGAGCATGGCCTGACCGAACGGCGTGCGTCTGCCGAACGCCGCCGCGCGCCCCCCAGCGTCATCAAGTCCTAGCCATGCCTCGGTGAACGATTCGAGCGGTTCATCGGCCCAAGCGGGATCCGACGACAGCACCAGCAATGCGGACGCGCCCGCCTCCAGGGTGGCTCTATAGATCGCGGATTGACCTTCCTCCGGTCTGAACTCGATCGTCACGTACTCCTCATTCCGAAGGTAGCCCAGAGTCTCAAGGGCCTGACTTGCCAGTCGGAGGGGTTTCAGCTCGATCTCGGACGGGGCAAGACTGGCACCATCCACATACTCCGAAGCAGCCGCACGCTCGTTCGCCGCGCGGAGTGTGTCCAGGGCTTCGTCTAGTGCGTCGGGAGCCACCTTCTCGGCGACACGTGCCTCGGCGGAGAGCTCCTCCGAATCCGTAAGGGGCCCGAACCGAACGGAGCCGACCTGCACCTCGCGCTCGCCTAGTCTGAGCTTCTCAAACGAGGCGTTCAATCGCAGGGCGTTTCCAGATCGCGATCCCTAGCCAGATCGAGATCCAGATCGGCCACGATTGGACGATCTCGACTGCGGCCTCCCACCCGTTCATCCGGCGGTCCACCCTTCCCGCGTTCGCGCGCCACATGGTAGGTGTCGGGGGAGCCTATCGGGAGCCACGGGCAGCGGAACGTAGGGGTCTGCTGATCGGTTGCCGGCGCCGAGCTCGCCGGCGACGTGGGCCTCTCGGGGGATCATGATCGCGCCTGACAGCCCCACGCGCGAGTTATGAGTCCCCTGCTCTGGCCTCTGAGCTACCCTGCCACGCCTGTGTGCTCGGGGTTCTTCCGGCCCGCGTACCTCGCTCGACCGCCCTCGAGGGGCTACCGGTGGGATACGCCGGCGAGCCGGTGACCCGAAGGCGAGGGACATCTTATCCGCACCGTCGCGCTCGATCGAGACGGCGAGGTGCGCATACGTAGTCCGCGTCAGGTCGAAGTCCGCGTGACCGACGACGTCCAGGATCGTCGTCAGCGGGACACCCAGGTCGAGCATGACGTTGACGGCGGTGGGGCGGAGCTGGTGGACAGCGACGCCGAGGTCGTCTGCCGCGCGAGGTGGTCCAGGACCTCGAGTCGGTCCAAGTTTCGAGTGCGAAGGACAGAGAAAGGCCGTGGCAACCACGATCGCCCGCAACAGCCACGCCATTCCGTGGACAGGCCTGCACCGACCGACGATCGATGCGGCGATCCCGAGGACGGCGGGCCCATCCACGAGACTTCAGCCGTATGGCATCGCCCCGCCGGGCTCCGTCTCCATCGGCTGTCCTCGCCACCAGCGCTACCATGCGCGTCGGGATGCCCGTGCGGCGATCAAGGGGGGCGAGTGCTGAAGGTCACGCTGCTTGGAACGGGGAGTCCGGAGCCTCGCGCGAATCGCCACGGATCGGCGCACCTCGTCGAGGCCGACGGCGAGTACCTGCTGTTCGATTGCGGCCCCGGCACGACGCAGCGCCTCGCCGCCACCGACGTGCCGATCGTCGAGATCGACTACCAGTGTTCATCCATCACCACCACTACGACCGCAACGTCGACTTGGCGCAGTTCGCGCTGGTGCGCTGAGACCACGGATACGATCGTTTAGCCACTTTAGATGGGAAGTAGTGATGAAACGGAGAGTGCACCTGAACCTTTTCATCCATAGCCGTGGCCATCATGAGGCCGCCTGGCGACATGAGAATGCTTCGCCCTATTTACTCACGGATTTCCGTTACTACGAGGAGCTGGCTAGAAAAGCAGAAGCCGCGGCATTCGATTCCATTTTCCTTTCCGACATCTTGTCGCTCGGTGGCGATATTGAGTACACACCGCGTGCCGTGCTCGATCCGATTCCTCTGGCCGGTGCGCTGGCTGCTGTTACTCAAAAGATAGGCATCATCGGAACGGCTTCGACGACCTACACCGAGCCGTACAATCTAGCGCGTCAGTTGGCATCCCTCGATCACATCAGCAACGGTCGAATAGCCTGGAATATCGTCACCACCGGGTCTGCCGCTGCTGCAAAGAACTACAGTGCGAATCCGCAGGCCGGTATCCAGGAACGATACGCACGCGCCGATGAGTACCTGACCGTGGCCAATGGCCTCTGGGACAGCTGGGCCGAGGACGCGGTTGTGGACGATCGTGCGAACGGGCAATACACGTTGCCCGGTCGTATTCAACCGATCAACCACGAAGGCTCGTTCTATCACGTGACCGGACCGTTGACCGTTCCTCGAGGCCCACAAGGTCGACCAGTACTTGTTCAGGCCGGATCTTCTGAACCCGGGCGTGCATTTGCGGCAAAACACGGTGAAGCCATCTTCACCGCGGTGTTGGAAAAGTCCGCGGCCCAGGATTTCTATCATGACATCAAGTCACGCGTCGTTGCCCAGGGGCGTCGCCCGGATCAATGCATGATCATGCCGGGCCTCAGTCCAGTCGTTGCCTCAACCGAAGCCGAGGCTGACCGATATGCGCGAGAACTAGACGAGCTTGGAAATCAGGCGGTCGGGCTGAAGAGATTATCGGGAACATTTGGTGGCTTTGATCTGTCGCACATGGATCTGGACACGCCGTTGGCGCCAGAAGATTTCCCTGACCCGAGCGCTCTCCAGGGGAGCGTAAGCCGACCAAGCTTGATTGTAGATTTGATCCGGAATCAACAGCCGACGTTGCGCCAACTGCTCTTCAAGTTGTCTGGTGCACGGGGGCACTACACCTTTGCCGGGACACCTGAGCAGGTTGCCGACCTGATGGAAGATTGGATTGACGATGAGGCAGCAGACGGCTTTAACCTGATGCCGCCGGTATTACCTGAAATGTTCGATGTCTTTATCGCCGAGGTGATCCCGTTACTCCAGAAACGAGGGATCTTCCGACAAACCTATGAAGGTGACACGCTCCGTGATCATTACGGACTGCTACAGCCGGAGAGTCGCTTCGATTGATTGTGATGCCGGTGCGGCGAGGGAGGGGAGCCTCATGCTGAAGGTCACGTTGCTTGGCACGGGCAGTCCGGAGCCTCGCGCGAATCGCCACGGCTCGGCGCACCTCGTCGAGGCCGACGGCGAATACCTGCTGTTCGATTGCGGCCCCGGCACCACCCAGCGGCTCGCCGCCACCGATGTGCCGATCGTCGAGATCGACTACCAGTTTTTCACCCACCACCACTACGACCACAACGTCGACTTCGCGCAGTTCGCGCTCGTGCGCTGGGACCAGGGCGCCGGCAAGAACGCGCCGCTGCAGGTCTATGGCCCGACCGGTACCGAGCGCTACGTCGAGCGACTCTTCGGGCCGCAGGGTGCCTTCGAGCCGGACATCGTCGCGCGCACGAAGCACCCGCTGAGCATCGCCGTGTACCGCGGCCGTGGCGGTGAGGGAGTGCGCGAGCCAATCGCGCTCGGCGCCAAGGACGTTCAACCGGGCGTGGTCAGCTCCGGTGTGAGCTGGCAGGTCTCCGCCGCCCCCGCCGTCCACGCCCAGCCGTACCACGACTGCCTCGCCTACCGCGTTGACTGCGAGGGTGGCTCGGTCGTCATCACCGGCGACACGATCCCATGCCGCAGCACGATCGAACTCGCCCGCGACGTGGACCTGCTGCTCCACATGTCGCCCGGGTCTGAGAACCCGCCCGACCCCGTCACCGCCCGCCGTGTCGGATGGCATGGTCCGCGCGATGTGGGCGAGGCCGCCGCCGAGTCAGGCGCCAGGCAACTGGTGATCGTGCACATGATGGGCGACCGCTACGACGACCCCGCCGCCAGCCAGGTGATCGTCGATGAGATCGCTCAGTACTACGACGGGCCGATCATCCTCGGCGAAGACCTGATGGAGGTGACGCCGGGATAACCGCGACTTCATAGGACCGAAGATCACTCACGAGCACGGCGGGTCCACGGCTGCGTTCCGATTCGGATCAGTACCGAGCGAACCCGTGAACAGGAGACCGACATGGAAGATGTCCTCAAAGGAATTTCGTACGGCGAGAAGCGGTCGAGCATTGGCAGGACGATCAGCGAGGGTGACTTCAGCATGCTGGTCAACCTGAACTGGACCGTCGGTTCGATCCACGCCGATAGCGAGTACATGAAGTCGACCTCGTTCGGGGAGTGAATCCTGCCAGGGGTCTGCATCCTGAGCACGACGATCGGCCTCGCGAACACCAGCCGCGTGCGAGGTCTCATGGCCCAGCAGGGCTTGCAGCTGGTTGCCCTTCTGGGCTTCGAGAGTGTGCGCTTCACAAGTCCCGTCTATCCCGGCGACACGATCACAGTCGAAAGCGAAATCCTGGATGCGCGTCCAAGCAGCGATCCGAAGCGCTGTGTCGCTCGCCTGAAGGATGTGACGTCGAGACAGACGGGTGAGGTGGTATTGGAGGCGGTTCGGACAGAGCTGTATGAACTGGTGACCTGAGCCCCCGGACTGTCGACGGCTTCCCGCCTTCGTCAGACGCAGGCTCCCGCTGCCGCGGGCAGGGTGCTCGACGGCGATCTGAGTGCGAGCGATGAGCTAGCCGAAACGCCTGTCTACGTGCCGTCCATCGCATCAGTCTCGTACGGGCTCCGAGCCCTGGTGCGCCACCATCGAGGTGAGACGGAGCAGGAGCTCGTCGCGATTGTCTCGCTGGTCATTCGTGTCCTCTTGTCTCTTCGTCGCCATTGGGCGTCGGTTGCGTGATCGGGATGGAATCGATTCGGTACTTCGCCCTTAGGCTTGTCGCCTGAGGGCGTCACTTCTTCTGCCGGGGCCGTGGCACGGGGGACCGATCGAAGGGTAGTGTGGGAACCGCCGCCGCTCCGTTCGTCGCCCGGCAACGTGCTCGCAGCCGGTATGCTTAGGCCGCGATGGCGCGAGCACGCAAATCCGCCAGGCAACGAGACGCCGATCGAGCACCCGTTCTCAACGCGCTCATGCGCATCGCCGTGTCGCGGCTCGAGCTGTCGGACGTGTTCGACCAGGTCGCGGAGCAGGTTCGGCGGCTAGTCCCGTTCGACCGGATGGTGCTCCTCCGTCACCTCGCCGGGGCCAATGAGCTCGAGGTCTATGCAGGAGCGGGCGATCCACCGCCCGAGCTTGAGCGGCCGCGCATGCCCATCGAGAACACCCCCGTGGCCGAATGCATGGCCACGGGCCAACCCCTGATTACGAATGCGACAGAGGATAGCCCGTGGCCGATCATGCGCGAACTCCGGGAGCGAAGCGGCTACCGCTGCGTGATGTGGCTCCCTCTCCGCGCCGAGGGAGACCTCGTCGGCACTCTCTCTCTCGGGTCGTACGAGCACCACGTCTACGACTGGGCGGCCTGACGGCGGATCTGGTTTTCGTGCCCCACAAGCACGCCACACGATCGAGGGATGAGCCCTAGCCATCGCTGGGCGACTTGCCTGTCGCCGAGTGCTCGCCCGCTATGTCTGGAGCGGGGTGGTCTGGTACGCCGCGACGCGCCAACCTCCGTTGCTCTGTACGAGGGCGGCGGTGAACCGGAGGTCGAGCGCCAGCGGCGGATCGCGGTCAACGGCGGCGCGGGTGATGCCGGTCACTACCGCCGCGTCGCCGTAGCGGCTCTCCGTCGTGTCTTCGAGGTCGAAGCGCGTGTAGCGGCGTCCCGCCGCGAACGCCGCGACCACATCGTCGCGCGTCTCGAACAGTGAGTTGCTGTGCGTGTACGTCATCGCGTCGGTGGTAAGCGCGGCCCAGCCCTCCATGTCGGCGGCGACCGCGCAAGCAGCCCAGCTCCGCATCGCCTCGGTCGCTGTCCCTGGCGGATCGCTGGTCATCGCTTCGCTCCGATCAGTGCTCGGTGCACGCCGTCTGGCTCGCGCCTCGTCGCTGGCGAGGTGCATTCGTACCACTCCCTGTCGCGCGGCGCCACGTTCGGTCCTCATCGAGCCACCGCGGCCCGATCGCCGCCCGATCAGCAGCGCTCGATGAGTTCGTCCCGAGGGCGGAGTTCCGTAGCGGCCTCGGCACCGTCCGCACTCAGCCGCGTTCGACGGCCTGCTGCTGTAGGACGGACGTCCCCCATCCTCGCGCTGTGAACGCAGGCGAGTTCCGGCTAGAGCGCTCGCTGCGGCTGCTGATTGGCACAGGCCTGGCTACGGCCCGCCGTAGATGGAATCGGACCCGGTTGCCGCCGTGCTCAGCATCACCGGCAGCGTCACCGCGACGACCACGACCAGCGCCCAGATCGCCGGCGCCGAGGTCAGCGCCTGTTCGCGGCGGCGCTGTGCGCGAGCGGCGTCGGCCATCCGCTGCGGGATCCACCACGGGCTGAATCGCGCCTCGAAGTGGTGGAAGGTCAGCCCGAGGGCCGCGCCGTAGGCGAGGTGTCCGACCAGGCTCGCGGTAAGCGCGGCGGCGTTCTCGGCGGTCCAATCGGGCGTCCCGCCCAGCAGGATCGGCAGCAAGGTATTGGGCCCGACGACCCAGACCACGACGCCATACGACAGCCCCCAGCCGATTGCCGAGCCTCGATCGTAGGTCTGTCGACGGAACAGCAGGCCGTACGTCGCGCCCCAGATCACCGCGATCGCGAAGTGCACGACGATGCCGGCGAACTCCGACTCCACCCGGAGGATGTTGCCGACGTTGTCGAGCGCGCCGATCTCAACCATCACGTAGGTGAACAGCAGCCCGCCGACGATGCCGGCCAGCGCGCCGCGCCCGATCGCGCGCAGCCCCTGCGCTCCCGCCCCCTCATCGTCGTCGCCGCCGTAGGCATCCGAGAACAGCGTGCGCCACACCGAATCGAGCCACTGTTCGATCAGCCCGATCCCGGCGCCGAGCAGGATGTATGCGAACAGCGCCGCGAAGTCCTCGCGGGCGTCGTTGACCGACCAGGGCAGCCCGTCCCCCGCGATCAGCGGCAGCAGCGTGCGATTGAGGATCACCCACAGCACAAAGCCGTAGACGGCGCCTCGGACGACGGCCGCTCCTGCGCTGTCGCGCGGCCGCGGAACGAGCGACGCGAACACGGCGCCAGCACTGAGCGCGATTGCAACCAACGCCAGCCACGCGAGTGCTGCCGACTCGTCCTCGGCGATACCGGCTACCACTGGTAAGCGGCCATGCACGTCGAGCAGCCGTCCGACCAGCAATGCCGGCACGATGGCGGCGAGCGCACCGCGGATCAGCGCCCCGCCGCTCGGGCGCACGAGCGAGGCGCGGCGTACGACGAGCAACGCGATGCCGGTGCTCGCGCCGTACATCAGGTGGCCGAGCAGCGGTGGGAACGCGGCTTGCGCGGAGGGCAGGTCCCAGCCAATCGGGTCGCCGGCGAGGATCGGGCGCACCGTCAGTGGCCCGACGAACCACCACAGCGCGCCGTACGTCACACCCCAGAGCACGGTCTCGCCCGCCCCCAGGCGCTGGTGCCAGACCAGCGCCGAAGCCCGCGCCCACGGTCGCCGCGATCGTGAAGTGCACCGCGACGCCAAGCCCGAATGAGTCCTCGGCCCGCACCACCGCAGCGATCGAGTCCAGCACGCCGAGCTCGAGCATCGCCGCCCCGAACACGACGCCGCCGACGAGTCCGGCGAGCGCGCCGGACAGCACCCAGCTCCGCAGCTCATTCGATCGCATCACGCCGGGTCGTTCTCGGCGGGGCGAGCGCCTCGATCCGCCGCGTCGGAGGTGAGCACGATGTCGCGCGGGAAGAACAGCTCGATCGTCCAGTCGAGCGCGACGCGCGTCTTCTTCTCGAGCCCGGGCAGCTTCGAGATGTACACCGAGCGCCACATCATCCAGGCGAGCAAGCCGGAGAACTGCCGGCCGCGGATCTCGGCGGCCGCGGTGCGGCGGCCCAACGCGACGAGCGAACCGATCGTCTCGAAGCGGAACGGCCGAGGCTCCTCGCCGCGCAACACCGCCGCGATGTTCTCGGCGGTCGCCTTGCCTTCACGCAGCGCGTGCTGCGCGGTCGGCGGGTAGAACTGCCCTTCGGTGCTGGGGTCGGCGACCTGTGCGCAGTCGCCGACGGCCCACACACCCTCGAGACCGGGCACGCGCAGCGAACCGTCGACGATCACCTGTCCACCCGTCGTGAGCTCACAGTCGAGCTCCATCAGCTGCGGGTTCGGCCGGTTGCCCGCGGTCCAAACAAGCGTCCTGGTCTGCACCTCGCGGCCGTCGTTCAGCTGCACAGCCCCGGCGGTTGCGCCGGCCACCCGCGCGCCGAGCAAGAACTGGATCCCGCGTTTTTCGAGTTTCTCCTGCGCGTAAACGCACAGCCCCTCGCTCAGCTCGGGCAGGATCCGGTCCCCCGAGTGCACAAGCGCAAACCGCATCTCCCCCCGATCAAGATCGGGGTAGTAGCGCTGCACGCTGCGCACGAGGTCGAACAGCTCGGCGATCGTCTCGGTGCCCGCGAACCCGCCGCCGGCGACGACGAAGGTCAGCCGCCGCCGCCGCTCCTCGGGATCTGGCTCGGCGTCGGCCAGCTCGAGGGAGCGCAACACCTGGTTGCGCAGCCGCGTCGCGTCGTCGAGCGTCTTCAGCGTGAAGGCGTGCTCCTCGAGCCCGGGCAACCCGAAGAAGCTTGGCTCTGACCCGAGTGCGAGCACGAGCTGATCGTATGGCAGTGCGAGGCCTGGTCCGGAAGCGCTCGGCCGCACCTGGACGACGCGCGCGTCGGTATCGATCGCTTCGACGGTGGCGTTGCGGAAGCGGGTGGCCGGGCAGGCGGCCCGCATCGAAGCGCTGATGTGCTGCGCCTCGAGCGCACTCGAGGCGACCTCGGCGAGCATTGGTGTGAAGAGCAAGTAGTTGCTGCGGCTCACGAGCGTGACCTCGAGGTCGGCGTTCCTGCGGTACAGCTGCTCGAGCCGCTGCGCCGCGCTGAGGCCGCCGAACCCTCCTCCGAGGATCACCACGCGCCGTGGGGCGGCGACCGGAGTGGCTGCGACCTCCTCAACCGGCGCGACATAGCGAACAGCCACCAGCACGAGGTAGAAGCCCAACGCGGTCGTCGTCGCGTAGACGAGGTGGCCGATCAGACTCGGAAACGCCTCCGCAGCCGCGGCCGACGCCCATGTTGGTTCGTTTCCGTCGAGCAGCGGGCGCAGCGTCAGCGTGCCAAGAATCCACAGCAGGAGACCATAGACGACGCCGAGCGCGATCATCGTCGCGTAGCTCTCCGGCTGATGGCGGAACAGCGCGGCGAACCCCGCGCCCCCCGCGACCGCCAGCAGCAGGTGCGCGATCACGCCTCCGGCGCTTGCCTCGAAGCCCGCGAGGCCGGTCACCTCGGTGGCGAGGCCCTGTTCCCGCATCGCGAGCGCGAAGAGGATCCCACCGACGAGGCCAGACGCTGCCCCGGCAGCCAGCTCCAGTCGCACGCCAGCGATCACCCGCGCGCCCCCGCGCCCTGTGGAGATTCCGTTCGGGGCGTCATGCTATCGACTCCCGCGAGGCCCGGCGCTCACCATGGCTCGTCTAAACGGAGCCGTAGGCGAGCATCGCGTCCGCAACCTTCTGGAACCCGGCGATGTTCGCTCCTCGCACGTAGTCAACGTACTCGGCGTCCTCCGCCCCCCACTCGACGCAACGCGTGTGGATGTCGAGCATCATCGCCTTGAGGCGGCCATCGACTTCCTCGTGCGACCAGGAGATACGTAGTGCGTTCTGGCTCTGCTCGAGGCCCGAGACTCCGACGCCACCCGCGTTCGCGGCCTTGCCGGGGGCGAAGAGTACCCGCGCCTCTCTCAACGCTGTGATCGCCTCGGGCGTCGTCGGCATGTTGGCGCCCTCCGCCACCGCCTGCACACCGTTGGCGATGAGCGCACCCGCGGCTTCAGCGGTGAGCTCGTTCTGGGTGGCGCAGGGGAAGGCGAGATCGCAGGCCACGGCCCAGGGGGTCTCGCCGGGCCGGTACTCGCAGCCCCAGTGCTCCGCGTACTCCTCGATGCGACCGTGACGCCGCTCCTTCAGATCTTGCAGCCACGTCAGTCGCTCTCCTGAGATGCCGGCGGGATCGTGGACGGTGCCGCCCGAATCCGAGGCGGTGACCACGCGGGCACCCCGCTCGACGAGCTTCTCGATGCAGTACAGCGCGACATTGCCCGAGCCGGAGACGCAGGCGGTCTTGCCCTCGAGCCCGTCGCCGATGCGATCGAGCATGTTCTCCATGAAGTACACGACCCCGTAGCCCGTGGCCTCGGTGCGGACGAGCGAGCCACCGAAGGCGAGGCCCTTTCCGGTCAGCACACCAGCGGTACGGTTCGCCAGCCGCTTGTACTGCCCGAACATGAACCCGATCTCGCGCGCGCCGACACCGATATCGCCAGCGGGGACGTCCGTGTCCTCGCCGATGTGGCGGTGCAGCTCGGTCATCAGGCTCTGACAGAACCGCATCACCTCGCGATCCGACTTGCCCTTGGGGTTGAAGTTCGACCCGCCCTTGGCTCCGCCCATCGGCAGCCCGGTCAGGCTGTTCTTGAAGACCTGTTCGAAGCCGAGGAACTTGAGAATGGACAGGTTGACGGTGGGGTGGAATCGCAGTCCGCCTTTGTAGGGCCCGATGGCGTTGTTGAACTGCACCCGGAAGGCTCGGTTCGCCCGGATGTTCCCCTCGTCGTCGTCCCAGGTGACGCGGAAGATCACGATCCGGTCCGGCTCGGTCATTCGCTCGAGGATGTTCGCGTCCCAGTACTGGCGGTGCTCGAGCACGAACGGGACCAGGCTCTCGCCCACCTCGAGGACCGCCTGGTGGAACTCCTCCTCTCCTGGATTGCGGCGCACGAGGCCGTGCATGAACTGCTCGAGCTCTCGTCCCGCTTCGGGATTCATCACTGCCGTCCCTTCATGCGTGACCGCCCGGTCGCCGCTTGAGTTACGAGGCCAGGCTGGCCCGCAGCGGCGTCCGGCTCAACGTTGGCCTGTGACTTCCGCGCGCGGCGTGTCCTCGGCTCGCCACGGTGGCAGCTGCGGCGGTACGACTATTGACGCTCACGCGGCGGTTGTCGAGGCGGAGACGGCGGCCAGGCGAGATCAGGTGCCTCGTGACCGGCTCGTCGCCCGGCCGACGATTCCGCTCTACGCCCCCCTCGTCGCGGCGAGCTGATCGCCGCCGGTATGTCACGACGCCGGTCGTGTTCGCTTCGGTGGGTCCTCTGCCTGAACTATCATCGCGGGCGCCACGCGGAGCGAGCGAATTCGCCGCGGCGAGAAAAGGCCGCCGAGGAGCAGAAGAGTGACCACATTCATCCTCATCCACGGTGCTATCAAGGCGGCTGGATATGGAATCCCGTCGCGACGCGGCTGCGCGCGGACGGCCACCTCGTTCATGCGCCGTCGCTGGATGGTTGCGGCGAACGGGCGACGCAGGTACGGCCGGGCATCAGCACGGAATCGCACGCCGCGGAGATCGCGGACCTCCTGTTTTACGAAGACCTGAGCGACGTGGTGCGACTCGGTCACTTAGCTCGCACGGGATGCGGATGGCATGGTCTGCATGTGTTGGGACGACTAGGAGCTGATGGACGAACTGGGCGAAAGCAAGAGCATGTCCGGCACGCTGGGCGCTGCGCGCATGGCACAGGAGGCCGGTGTGAGGAAGCTCGTCCTCAACCACATCGGTCCGCACCTCGGCCAGCCCGGGGCGATGATGAAGGCGTTCCGTGACATTAGCGAGATTTATGACGGCGAGGTGGTCCTTTCGGAGGAGCTGATGCGCGTCCCGATCGGTGACCCGCAACGCAGCCTGCAGGTATGGAGCGGAGTCGAGCGCGCTCGCGTGTAGCCGTGCGCTCGCGCGCACAGGGGCGGCGTGACGTGGTCGCGGACACTCGCCGGCACCAGCTCGACCGATCATCGAACACGTGGCTGACCGGGCATTCGCCCGTGAAGCCGACGGCAGGAGGTTGACGGATGAGACTCGAAGGAAAGGTCGCGATCGTGACCGGTGCCGCCGCGGGCTTCGGAGAGGCGATCGCCTCGCGGTTCGCTGATGAGGGCGCCAGCGTCATGCTCGCCGACATCGATACGGCGCGGGGGAGCGACGTGGCCGCTGCGCTGACTGACGCGGGCGCGACGGTGGACTTCGTTGGAACGGATGTATCGAGCAGCAGCGACGTGAAGGGAATGATCGACGCCTGTGTCGCGCGCTTCGGTGGCCTCGACATCATCGCGAACAACGCGGGCTTCTCGCATCGAACGCGGCCGATCACGGAGATTCCGGAGGAGGACTTCGACCGGGTGTTCGCCGTCAATACGAAGAGTGTCTACCTCTCCGCGGTTCACGGCGTGCCGGCGCTCCGCGAGCGAGGCGGCGGGGTGATCGTCAACACGGCCTCGATCGCGTCGAAACGCCCGCGGCCATTCGGCACGGTCTACGCGGCAACCAAAGGCGCGGTCGCGACGCTGACTCGCGGGCTCGCCGCGGAACTCGCCGCGGATCGGATCCGCGTGTGTGCGGTGAACCCGGTCGCCGCCGATACCGATTTCATGACGAGCTCTCTGGGCCAACACCCCCTTCCCGACGATGTGAAGCAGGGCCTTGTTGCCGGGATTCCGCTCGGGCGCCTGGCCACGCCGGTCGACGTCGCCAACGCGTTCCTGTTCCTCGCGTCTGACGAGGCGGAGTTTCTCACCGGCGTTTGCCTGGACGTGGACGGTGGACGCAGTCTTATCTAGACACGGGGAGGAGTGACATCGTGACGACGTTCGTGCTCGTCCACGGCGCCTATCAGGGCGGCTGGATCTGGAATCCCGTCGCGACGCGGCTGCGGGCCGACGGTCATCTGGTTCACGCGCCCTCGTTGGATGGTTGCGCCGAACGGGCGGCGCAGATACGGCCGGGCATCACGACGGAAACGCACGCCGAGGAGATCGCACAGCTACTCCACCACGAGGATCTCAGCGACGTGGTGCTGGTCGGTACCTCCTCGGGCGGCATGGTCGCGGCGAAGGTGGCGGAGCTTGCGCGGGAGCGAGTCGAGCGCCTGGTGTTTGTCGACGCGCTGACGCTGATGCACGGGGAGAAGATCCGCGACATCGTCACACGGCCCTCGCCGATTGAGACCGAACTGGCGACCGGCCGGTCTCGAGACGACACGCATCAGACGCTGCTCTCGAGCGTGGAGCCGGAGATCGCCGCCTGGGCGGCCGACCGGTTCGGGCTGCACCCGATCGCGGTATTTGCCGGACCGGTCGTGCTGGAGTCGTTCTGGGACCAGCCCTGGAACGCTGCGGTCATTTATTGCCGTCAGGCTGCGAACCCCGGGGAAGCGCACCAGCGCCGTTGCGCCGAGGCGTTAGGCGCGCGTTGGCACGAACTCGACACCGGCCACTACCCGATGCTGAGCGCGCCGGAAGCGCTGACACGCCTGATCGTGGAGGGCTAGCGGCGAATCTGGTGTCCGCGCAGCTCGCGTGCGGGGTCGTTCGCCGAAGAGCTCATCTCGCTACCGCTCGTAGGTGACGACGCCCGTCCCGCTCGCCTCGATGAAGTCCCAATCGAGATCGACGCCGAGGCCGGGGCGGTCGACGACGTGGACGTTGCCGTCGGCGTCGATCGCGTCGGTGTCGTCGTGGTAGTCGAGGTAGATCGGCGGGGCGGAGCGCTTCACGCGCGGGTGGATCAGGCCCATCTCGTAGTAGTTGGTGTTGCGAATCGCCGCCATGACGTTGCGGCGGACCGGGCCCGGCGAGTGCAGCTCGATATCGAGGCCGAAGCCTTCGGAGGCGTGCGCGATCTTCATCACGCCGGTCACGCCGCCGTCGTAGTCCGGGTCGCCGCGGACGAAATCGGTGCCGTCGGCGACGATGAAGTCGACGTGGCTCTCGACGCCGCGGATGTGCTCGGTCTGGAGCAGCGGGGTGCTGATCGCCTCGCGCAGCTTGCGGTGGCCGAAGGCGGAGACGCCGCCGTCGCGGTAGGGGTCCTCGAGCCAGAGGAAGCCGATCTCGTCGCAGACCTTGCCCACCTTGTAGGCGTCGCCCCAGGTCATGATCGTGCTCGCCGGGTCGAGCATCAGATCCATCTTGCCGCCGACCCGCTTCCCGACCGCCTCGAGGAGCGCGATGTTCTTCTTGAGCGGCGCGTCACGCCACCAATGGATCTTGTAGGCGGGGTAGCCCAGTTCGAGGCACTGCTCGGCGAAGTCGGCGAAGGCCTCGGGGGTGCTGAGGCTGTCCGGCTCGTCGTCGCCGACCATCGTGCTCGCGTAGCAGGGGAGCGCGGTACGAAACTCGCCCAGGAGCTGGTAGATGGGCGCCTCGAAGAACTTGCCCGCGATGTCCCAGAGCGCGATGTCGACCTGCGACAAGCCCATCCGCGCCTGCTGCTTGAGGGCGAGCTTCGCGTCGTTGTAGAAGCGCTCGCGCGCCAGCGCGCTGCGGCCGAGCAGCGCGTAGGCGATCGAGCCGACGCCCGCCAGCTCGGAGGCGTTGCCACCGAAGTACTCGCCCCGGATCCCCTGGTCGGTGTCGACCGTCAGCACACGGCCGGTGCGGGTGTAGCGGCCACCCTTCCTATAGGTGGGCATCCGCGACTGCTCGTGTGGCTGGATGTCCTGCAGCTCGTACGTGAACTCGGTGATCTCGATCTTCGTGACGACCGGCGGGCGATCCATGGACGACCTTTCAGTGCGAATGGACGGTGCGGACGATCGATCAGAGCGCGCCGTCCCGGGTGCGCGGGCGGAGCATAACGTTGGCCGTCAGCTGGAGGGAGCGGCGGCAAGCTGCCGCTGCTGGTCGTTCCGCAGGCGCCGATGCAGCCGGCGGCTGTACCAGAACTCCACGGCGATCACGACGAACACCAGCAGCGCCCAGCCGGCGGCCGCGCCTTCTTCTGGCGCGATCAGCACGGTGTTGTAGAGGCCGTGGAAGATCACCGGCAAGAGGTATGCGCCCCAGAGCAGTAGCTGGCGTCGCTGGCCCTCGAAGTGCGCGAGCCCGAAGTAGAAGCCCATGATCACGCCGAGCATCGCGTGGCCGGGGACCGCGGTAAAGGCGCGCACGATCGCCACCCCGAGGCCGCCATCCACGACGTACAGCACGTTCTCGAGCGTTGCGAAGCCGAGCGATGCCGTCACGCCGTAGACGATCCCGTCCATCGGTTCGTCGAAGTCACCCAGCCGGCGGCAGTAGAAGTAGAGGACGGCGAACTTGAACAGCTCCTCGGGGATCGCGGCGCCGAAGAAGGCGATCATCGCGCCGCGCGCCCATGGGTTGGTGAGCGAGTCCCAGACGGTGGCGTCGAGGGTGAAGATCAGGAGTATCGCGACGATCACCGCCGGCACGATTGAGCCCACGCCCCAGGCGAAGGTGATCGCAATCGCGCGACGTGGTTCGGGGAACGCGTCGCTGCGCACGAAGTAGCGGAGGATCACCGCCGAGGGGATGATGGCGAGGACGAGTGCGATCGCCAAACCCATGCGTTCGCCTCCCCGTCAGGCACTCGCGTGAGCGAGCGCCGGCGCGTCAGCACGCTAGTAAGGATCCCCCGGCGCCGCAAATCAAGCGCGCGCCGCCGAAGGACGGCCCTGGCCATGGGAGACGTCGAAGCATCGCGTCGTCCGGCCGAGGAGCAGCCGCGCCAGTTCGAGGTCGGTGGCGACGGCGTCGCCCTCGTCGGCTTCGAGTGGGCCGGTGACGGTCCGCCGCTGCTCTTCGCGCACGCCACCAGCTTCCACGCGCGGGTCTGGGACGAGGTGATCCGCTCCCTCCCCGGCCGCCACGCGATCGCGCTCGACCTCCGGGGGCACGGGCGCGCCGAGAAGCCCTCGGTCGGCGAAGACGGCGAGGCCTACCGCTGGTCCCATTTCGGCGATGACGTCACGGCAGCAATGCGCAATCTCGATCTCAGCGGTGCGATCAGCATCGGCCACTCGATGGGCGGCAACTCCGTGGTACGGGCGGCGGCGGCCGCGCCGGCGCGCTTCGGCGCATTGCTGCTCGTGGATCCGGTGATCGCCAGCCCGACCGAGGCGCTCCACGACGGGCGGGGCGGGCCACCACTCTTTGTGTCCAGGCGGCGTGACCAGTGGGCCTCCTCAGACGAGATGTTCGAGCGCTTCAGCCGACGCGAGCCGCACATCCGCTGGGACCGGCAGGTACTCCGCGATTACTGCGACCAAGGCTTGCTGCCCGACGTCGATGGTGCCGGCTACCACCTCGCCTGCCCGCCGATGATCGAGGCGATGACGTACGCCCGGGGTGAGCACGACCTGACCAGGGAGGCCGCACGCCTCGAGATCCCCGTGCGCGTGCTCCGCGCGCGGCCTCGCGATCCGGACAACCCGGCCGACTCGTTCGCCGGTTCGCCCGCCGCGCCCGATCTCGCCTCGTGGTTTCGTGAGGGCGAGGACGTCTTCCTGCCCGAGCATTCACATTTCATCCCGATGGGAGCGCCGGCGCTGGTCGCGCGCCACGTAAGGGAAATCGCTTCGCTCGTCGGGTAAACTCGAAGGCACGAACGAAGACGCTTCACCGCGCGCCGTTGAGCGTGCGGTTGCTCAGGAGACAGCAATGGCGATGACCGACGCGGCGACGACTCCGGCGATCACCTTGACTGAGGACTGCAGCACCAAGCTCCACGAGGTGATCGCGGGGCATCCGAACGATGTGGCCGGCCTCCGGCTGCAGATCCTTCGCCGGACCCCCGACGGTGGGATGCAACACGTGCTCAGCATGGTGGAGGAAGGCGCGCAGGAGCAGATCTCCGACGACCTCGTGACCGACGTGGACGGGATCACGGTTTACGTGCAGCTCCGCGACGCGAGGTACGTCGACGGGATCGAGATTGACTACGCCGATCAAGGACCGGAGCAGTCGGGCCTTGAGTTCAACAACCCGAACCCGCAGTGGTTCGACGAGCGCGAGCTGGCGATGCAGCAGCTCTTCGACGACCAGATCAACCCGGCGATCGCCGGGCACGGCGGGATGGTCAGCCTCCTCGGCGTGGACGGCAGTGACGCCTATATCGAGTTCTCAGGTGGTTGCCAGGGCTGCGGCCAGGCGAACGTCACGCTTGGTCAAGGCATCGAGACTGCCGTCAGGAAGTTCGTGCCGGGCATCGAGCAGATGGTCGACGTCACGAACCACGCGGCGGGCACGAACCCGTACTTCAAGCCGAGCCAACCGGCGGCCGCGGGTGGGCACGATCACGGGCACGCGCACCACAACCACTAGCTTGCGGCCGCCGAAACGAGCACAAACAAGGCCGGCCTAACGGGCCGGCCTTGTTGATCGATCTGAGGTCTGGGCTTAGTGCGCGCCGCCACCGCAACCGCAGGCGCCGCCTCCGCCGAGGATCTCGGCCGCGTTCGGCGCCTCGATCGAG
Source organism: Dehalococcoidia bacterium (assembly GCA_965248675.1). Lineage (GTDB taxonomy): Bacteria > Chloroflexota > Dehalococcoidia > UBA2979 > UBA2979 > UBA6627. The sequence goes on along the minus strand of CBDFJZ010000007.1, from coordinate 621,107 downwards.
AAGCCTTGCTGCATCACGTCTTCGACGTAGTCGATCGACGCGCCTTCGAGCGCCTCGGCCGCGGTCGGATCGGCGATGAACTTCAGCGTCCCGAATTCGATGACGGCGTCGGTCGCCTGCGGGTCGTCGAGGCCCATGCCGAAGGACGGGCCGCTGCAGCCACAGCCGCCGGTCTGAGCAAACACGCGGATCGCCTGCGCGTCCGAGTCGTGCTCTTCGACGAGCGTGGACAGGCGCTGCTGGGCGAGGTCTGTAACGGTCAGGTTCATCCGAACTCCCTTATCTGCTGAGGCATCCGCTTCGGCAGTTGGTCTGGCGATTGCACGCCTTCGCTACAACTATATTCGGAAAATGGCGCTGCGTGTGCAATCAGGGGTTCCAGGCCGCCCGCGCGGCCGCTACCGAGGCGTCGACGAGTCCTCGATCAGCTCGAGCAACTCGGCGCCGAAGCGCTCGACGCGCGACTCGCCGAGCCCCCACGTATCGAGCAGCGCGGCGGGGCTGCCGGGTCGATTCGCCACGAGCTCGCGCAACGTGCGATCCGAGAACAGCGTGTAAGCAGGCACCCCGTCCGCGCGGGCGCGTTCGGAGCGCCATCCGCGCAGCTGCTCGATCAGCGGGTCGTTGGCGTCGACCTCCGGTCCGAGGTCGGCGCGCGACTTGAGCGGTCGCTGCGTCGCCTGCGCGTCGGGCACCGGCGGCGGTACGGCGTCCGGGTGGGCGGCGGACCACGCCTCGATGAGGGCGAGCAGCTCGGATCCGAGCCAGTCGACCCGCGTTTCGCCGATGCCCCACATCTGCAGCAGCCCGTCGCGGTCGCGAGGGCGGTACGTCGCGATCTCGCGGGCGGTCCGGTTCTCGAAGACGCGGAACGGATCGCGGTTCGTCGTGCGCGCGATCCGGTCGCGCAGTTCCAGCAGGTCGTCGAACAGCTCGGCCGGGTAGTCGGCGTCCTCGCTCACGGTGGTGCCGAGGCAGTTGTCGCAGTTGCCGCACTGCCCCGGCGGCTGCTCGCCGAAGTAGCGGAGCACGAGGGCACGCCGGCACGACTTCGTCTCGGCGTACTCGGTCATCTCGCGGAGGCGCGCCTCGGCGTAGTCGCGATGCCTCGCGACGGCGCCGGTGTCGATCGGCGCGTGCGGGTCGAGCGACCGCAGCTTCAACTCGACGGGATCGAGGAGGTGCGAGTCGCGGAGCGCGGAGACGATCAGCCCGAACTGCTCCGGGTCCGCGTTCCCTACGTCGAACGGCAGCCGGCCGGTTTCGGGGTTCGCGATCTCGATCCAGCGTTGCCACGCCTCGCGCACCGTCGCGTCGTCAGGGTGCTCCATGTCGATGAAGCGTTGCTGCGCCGCCCGGTCGCGGCGTGCGTAGAGCAGCGTGCACTGCGCCGGATCGCCGTCGCGGCCCGCGCGCCCGGCCTCCTGGTAGTAGGCCTCGATCCGAGGTGGCAGCTGGAAGTGGACGACGAACCGCACGTCCGGCTTGTCAATCCCCATGCCGAAGGCGTTCGTCGCCACGATCACCGGCGTCTCGCCGACGGTGAACCGCCGCTGCACCGCGCTGCGGTGCGCCCGATCGAGGCCGGCGTGATACGCCTCGGCCTCGAGGCCGGCGGTCTGCAGCGCCGCGGCGATCTCCTCGACGTTGCGCCGGGTGCGGGCGTAGACGATGCCGCCCTGCCCTCGACGTTCCCGGACGTAGTCGACCAGCCACTGGCGCCGCTCGGGCATGCCGGCGAGCGGCACCACCGCGAACGTGAGGTTCGGCCGGTCGACCGTCGTCACCACCTCGTGTGCCAAGCGCGTCAGTCCGAGGCGTTGCAGGATGTCGCGTCGCACCTGCGGGTTGGCGGTCGCGGTCAGCGCGAGCGTCCGCGGGCGACCGAGCCGCTCCCGGATCTCGCCGAGCTGCAGGTAGTCAGGGCGGAAGTTGTGGCCCCACTCGGAGATGCAGTGCGCCTCGTCCACCGCGAACAACTCGACACCGGCCTTCGCCAGTCCGGAGGTGAAGATCGGGTTCGCGAATCGCTCGGGCGCCACGTAGAGCAGCTGCGTCTCGCCTCGGACGAACGCCTGGTAGCGCTGGTTCTGCTCGCCGCGGTTGAGGTTGGAGTTGATGAACGTCGCCGCCACCCCGGCCGCCGCGAGCGCCTCGACCTGATCCTGCATTAGCGCGATCAGCGGCGAGACGACGACGGTGCGGCCGACCTCGAGCGCCGGCAGCACGTAGCACAGGCTCTTGCCGCTGCCGGTCGGCATGACGGCCAACACGTCGCCGCCGCGCAACGTGTCGAGGACGCGCGCCTGGCCGTCCCGCAGCGCGGGGTACCCGAACACCTCGCGCAGCGCTCCGAGGTACCCGGATGACTCGGGCAGCGGGCCTCGTGGCGCGGGCGCGGCCAGCGGTGTGGTGGAAGTGGCGATCGGACGCGGCTGCGCGGCCAGCGGCGGCTCGGCGGTCGGTCCCGGCCTCGGCGGCTCCCCGGTGCCGGCGACGGTCTGGAGCAACGCTGTGCCCGCGACGCTCGACGCCGGATGCGGCGCCTGCTCCCCGTCGATCCGCTCGCCGCACTCGTCGCAGAAGGGCGCGCCGTTCGCGGCAGGCGCCTGGCAGCGAGGGCAGCTCAGCGTCGCCTCAACCACTGACGGAGACCCCGATCAGGCGTCCGATCGCGAAGGTCACCCCGGCCGCTCCGAGACCGAACAGCAGCTGTCGCCCGCCGGAATAGAGCAGGGGGCGGCCGGTCATGAGCGTGATCCCGGCGCCGATCGTGAACAGTGCGACGGCGCTCACGAGCAGGCTCACGATCACCGCCGCTGTGCCGTCGAAGAACGCGAACGGCGCGACCGGACCGATCGCCCCGATCGCGAACAGGAAGAACGATGTGAATGCCGCCACCCAGGCCGAGCCGCCGAGCTCCTCCGGCTCCACGCCCAGCTCTTCGCGTGCCATCGCGTCGAGCGCGGTCGCCTCGTTTGACATCAGTTGCGAGGCGATGCGTTGCGCGTCGGCCTCGGCGAAGCCCTTTGCCTGGTAGATCAGCGCCAGCTCCTCGGCTTCCTCATCCGGCATCAGCCGGATCTCCTCGGCCTCGACGGCGATCTGTTCCTCGTAGAGTTCACGCGAGCTCTGGACCGAGATCCACTCGCCGAGGGCCATCGAGATCGCGCCGGCGAGCAGCCCGGCGAGGCCTGTGATGAACACCGTGCGGTTCGCGAGATCCGCCCCGGCGACGCCCATCACGAGGCTGAGGTTCGACACGAGTCCGTCGTTCGCCCCCAGCACCGCCGCGCGTAGTGCGTTCCCGCCGACCCGGCGATGACGCCCCTCGAGCCGTCCGATCAGCCCGCCCTCGACACCGCCGCGCGTGCCGGAGAGCACGCCGAGCACGCGGGCATGCGAGCGCTCGTCGCCCGGCAGCGCGGTGTCCGCGGCCTCCGGCGAGTCGTCGTACATGCCCTGGCCGGCCTGCTCCTGGGCGGTGATCGTCGGCAGCACCGTGTTCGCGCCGAAGCGGCTCGCGATCCAGGCGAGCACGTGCGAGCGCCAGCTCGGCCGGCGCTCGCCCACCGCGAGGCCCGCCTGTTCGAGCTGGGCTTCCCAGAGCTCGGCGTGACGATCCTCGGAGGCGGCGAGGCGCAGGTAGAGATCGGCGATCTCGTCGCGAGACTCGGTGGCCGCCATCGCGCGGTACAGGTTCGCGGCGTCGACCTCGTCCTGCCGGAACCCGCGATAGCGCTCGACGTCCGCGGCGGTCGGGGCAGGGCGTTCGTCCGGCATCGCCATCCTCAACGAATCGAGCCGCGCAGACGCGGCGGCAACGGAGAACAGCCGGGGTGCCGGCATCCTAACAGCCGCTCGCGACAACCACCCGTGCGCGGTGCGTTGACCGAGGCCGCGACCGGTCTGACGATAGAGATGCGGGGGCATCGAATCGAGGTCGGATGCGGCCCGTCCCGTTCCTGATCAATTGTGTCCTCGTCGCGGCCGTGCTCGTCGTCGCCTGTGGCGCCGAACAGGCGAACGGCGTCACCGGGGCGCCACCCGACGCCACCATCGCCGGTCCGACCGAGACGCCCTCGGCGACCAGAACGCCGCGCGCCGTCGCCTCGCTGCGCGAGGTCGACTTTGGCGACCCCGGGCTCGTCGGTCCGCTGATCGACGCGGCCGGTGGGGGCGAGGTCCCCGCGGAGCGGGTCGAGTTCCTCGATCTGATCGGCGCCGACGGCATCGAGGAGGCCGTGGCGGTCGTCGAGTCGGGCGGCACGCTCGGTGACCTCGGCGCCGGCGTCTTCGCGCTGATTGGCGATCAGCCCGAGCTGGTGCAGTTCATCGCGGCAACCGGTCGCGTCGAGGTCAGGCTCGGCCTGGTGGTAGTGATCGAGGGCGTGTGGACGATGGGCGATCCGGAGTGCTGCCCCTCACAGTTGCGAGAAACGAGCTACCAATGGGACGGCGCTCGCTTCGTGGCGATCACGGAGCAAGTCGTGCGGAACGACGATCAGTAGCGCCGCAGGGAGCCGTGCTCAGCGCGAGTTCAATCCGGAGGCGGCTTCGCGCAGGCAATAGAACATCAGGAAGCCCGCCGCGCACGCCGGCGCGATCAGCATCAGCGACCAGATCTCACCCTTGAAGGCGTGCGACACGGTGAACAGCGCCGCGGCGATGCTGAGCTGCGCCATCATGAATCCGATCATCGCGAACACCGCGGTCCGCAGTGCGATGCCGATCGTCGATGGGTTCACGCCGTCTCCGTCCCGCGATCGTCTGACCCGATGACAGAACCGTATCAACCCAGACATAAGAATCGCATATGAACGCGTCGCGCCGGCCAAAATCAGGTCGTCGAAGACCGTCCGGCGTCCGCCACCTCCGCCTCGAGGCTCGCTACGACCGCCTCCAGTGCCTGCGCGCAACGCGCTGGCTGCGCGATCACGTGCTGCACCACGATCTCGCGGAGGCGCAGCGTGCCCCACGCCGTCTCGACGGCTTCGTCGAGCCGGTCCTCGAGCTGTCGCATAAGCGAAGCGAGGATTCGCCGGTCTTGTTCGAGGCGGCTGAGTAGCCCGTCGATCGTCGGCGCCCCGTACTCGATCGCGGCAATCGCCGTCGGCTGCAGGCCCGGCCGGCTCAGTGGGGGCGGCGTCCCCGCCGCGGCGGCGGCGAGCGTCGCGGTGGCGAGCTCGCGGGAGACGACCAACGTCGCGACCCGCCGGCGCGGACTGACCCCTTCGTCGTCGACCTCGTCAGCGCTCGCCTCGCCGATCCGGCGCAACGCCGCGCCCGCGCGACGGTGCAGCTCTCCCGAGGCTTCCTCGATCTCTGGCTCGCCGGCGATCTGGTCGAGGCGTGGGCCGGCCACTACGCCCGCGGCGGCTTCGAGATGCTGCTGATCGTCGCCTACGTCGTGTTCGTCCTCGGGATCCGCGTGCCGCTGGCGTTCTGGCGCCGCCCCGCAGAGGAACCGCGCGATCCTCGGGAGTGAGGGTGAGCGCGCATCGCGAACGCCCGATCTTTGTGGTTGGATCGGGACCGCGGGCGATTAGCTCAGTTGGCTAGAGCGTTCGGTTTACACCCGGAAGGTCGGAGGTTCGAGCCCTCCATCGCCCACCACCGCCGCATGTCATGGCCTGCCCGGGGTCGTGGCTCCAGTCTCCGCAGCGCAACAGACCTCAGAGCTCCACCGTGAGCGCGTTTTCCAATGCGGCTTCTCGCCCGTCCGCGAACACGACGACCAGGTCTAGTTTGAGCCCCGCCTCTCCAGCCGCCACAACGTCAGCCTGCAGGTCGTCGAAACTGGGTTTGGGAACTCTGAACCTCACGTTGACTCCGCTGTTGCTCTCAACCGTCGCTGCAAGCACAGCCTTCTGGGGATCGGCGTGCGAGAACACTACGCTCGAAGGCTCGCCGAGACCGCTTCCTCTTGCGACGAATCTGACGGGGTCAGTGGCTGACGCCCCGAGACTGAGCCCCGATGCTCCAGGTCGTCGATGACCGGACCGGGCCCGCCGCTGACCGCTCCGACTGCCGGCTCGCCCGCTCGGAAGTAGTAGCCGATCATCCCACCCAGCAGAAGAGTCTCAACAGGGATGATGATGTTCAGGAGTTCCTGAGCTTTGACGAACCCCTCGCCCTTCGAAATCACGGTTGGCTGGCCCTCGAAATCGAGTAGAACCAGCCCATACGCGTCTAGCACTACTTCAGTCCCGGCAAAGATATCGGCGACGATCGCACCGAACGCCAGTAGAAGAGTGACCACAAACAGCGAGACGAACGACAAAGACAACAGCCAACGACGCGGTCGTCATGCGACGGATGCATGGTCGCCTCTATCGAGTACGGTCATCGTCAGGCTTTCACCGTGAGCGCATTCTCCAGTGCAGCTTCTCGCCCGTCCGCGAATACGACGACAAGGTCCAGCTTGAGCCCCGCTTCTCCTGCTGCGATCACGTCAGCCCTCAGGTCGTCGAAACTGGGTTTGGGGACCCTGAACCTCACGTTAACTCCGCTGCTGCTCTCCACCGTCGCGGTGAGCAGCTCTTTCTGGGGGTCGGCGTGCGAGACACCACGCTCGACGGATCGCCGAGCCCGCTTCCTCTCGCGACGAATCTGACGGGATCAGCGGTTGACGCGTCGAGGCTGTATTCCGAAGGCTGTAGGTCGTCGATGACCGGTCCGGTCACGCCGCGGACCGCTTCCGCCGCTGTCCGCACGGACCTCGTGCCGAAGTAGAACGCGGCCACCGCCACGACGAGGGTGCTGAGCGTGGGCAGTACTTGAAACGCGAAGCGTGTTTGCTCGTCCTTATCGTCTATCTGTCCGAACAGCCAAACGACGAGGGTAGCGAACAATGCGATCAGCATGATCGCCATGAACGCTCGAACGCTGCCGCTGGGCATCGCCAGCGCCTCTTGCTGGTCGCCGTACCCGAGTACGATCAAAAGCGACGCTAAGCCGGCCAAAGAGACGACCAGCACAGCCGTACCGGCGGCGATCAGGGCGACGAGTTTCAGCTCGTTCGGGACGTCCCCTTTTCCGGCGAAGAAGGCGGCGATGCCCAGCAGGCCGCCCGCGAACAGAAACAGCAGCGTCATTCCGCCCAAGGCCGTAAGCCGTAGCCAACTTGGACGCTCGTTCATCGTTCGCCTCCCATTCCGCTGGAGCCTGTCTCTCAACGGCGCATCACTTCGGTGCGCTACAGGTCAGACGCGCGGCGCGGCGCGATGCCTCGGTCCTTGAGTTCGGCCAGCAGCCTGGCGTTCTCCTCCGGAAGTCCCTGGTAGCCGAGGCCCAGTGCGGCAAAGATCAGCGCTCGTTCACTCTTCGTGGGGAACGCCACTCCACTGCGCTGGTAGTAGCTGGAGAGATTCGTCGCCGCCTGCGCATCGACGCTTGGACGGGCGCCACCACCAGGCGGCGGAGCCCCACCGAGGCGATGGATAGATTCCCCAGGGGAACTGCGGTCCAGGGTCGCTCTTCCCGAGCCGTTCGCCGTTTGCGAGGTCTTCGTGTCCGATGTAGCCGCGGGGCACGGGCGCGGCCAGGGTCTGGTCCCACGTATCAATCCGCACCGCTGGCACGCGCTGCGCCCCAATTCGGTCGAGCTCGTCGTTGATGTGGCCGCAGAGCCACACCAACCCGTCGATCGTCTCGTCCGTGAACGGGTCGTGCTTCAGTGGCTGAGCGACCTCGATCGCCACGCCGACCGATGACGCGCTGACCGTGTTGGCGACCGAGACGCCGAACCCCGCCGACCAGGTGCTGAACGTCGTTCGCCAGTCGCCAAAGCGGACGATCGCAATCTTCCCGTTGATTCGGTGGTCCGCGCCAATCACGAAGTCAGCGGAGGAGCCCCAGTTCCCGTGGTCGTTCCCGTCAGGGAGCTCTCCGGCGGCCGCGAACCAGTTCTCGGTGGCTTGGACCAGCCGGTCCATCGCCACCGGGCCGCGTGTCGCGTGGATCTGGATCTGCGCGATGTCCGATGCCCCGCCCGGCCGCTGCCGCCTGGTGATCGGCAGCGGCGGGGGATTGGCGTCACGAATGGTGAAAGGCACGGTTATCCTCTGAGAGCTTTCTGTCAGGAGCCAGAAACTACAGATTGTATTCGCGCTTGTCGAGTCATCCCGGTCGGTCCAACCGAGCGGCGAGTCGACAAGGTTCAGTGAACTGAGCTTGACGTGTCGGTGAGGGATACGGCAGCACGCGCCTCGACATGACTCGATGTACCGACACTCGCCGTGTGCTCTGACGGTCGTCCGATTGTGTATCTCCCGCTCAGGCTTCCCCCACCTCCTCGGTTGGCAGCCCAGCCTTCTTCCACCCCCGGTACCCCCCGACGAGGTCGGCGGCACGCGCGAAACCGAGATCGACCAACGAGGCGGCGGCGAGGCTGGACGAGTAGCCGCCGTTGCAGACGACGATCAGTTGCAGTGAGCGGTCGGCGATCCTCGGGTCCGGGAGCTCTGCGGTCGGGTCGGCGCGCCATTCGAGGACGTTGCGGTGCGCTCGCACCGAGCCGGGGATGACGCCTTCGGCCCGTCGATCGGCCGAGTCGCGGGTGTCGACGAGCACCGCGCCTGAGCGCTGGGCGGCTGCTGCTTCCTCGGGCGTGAGCCGTCCGATGCGCTGGCGCGCGTCCTGGAGCATCTCCTCGATCGTCAGCGGGTCTGCCATGGTGCTACCTCTCCTCTGGTGCCTCGGTCGGCAGGCCCTCCGCCTTCCACGCTCTGTAGCCGCCAACGAGATCGCCTGCCCGCGGGAAGCCGAGGTCGACGAGCGACGCCGCCGCGAGGCTCGAGGAGTAGCCGTCGTTGCAGACCACGATCAGCTCGAGCGAGCGGTCGGCGATCCTCGGGTCTGGGAGTTCGGCGGCCGGGTCGACGCGCCATTCGAGGACGGTGCGGTGGGTGCGCACGGAGCCGGGGATCACGCCCTCGGCCTCGCGGTCGGCCGAGTCGCGCGTGTCGACGAAGATCGCGCCCGCGCGCTGGGCCTGGGCCGCCTCGCTTGGTGACAGCCGTGCGATCCGCGTTCGAGCAGCCTCGAGCATCTCGTCGATCGTCTGGTGGTCCGCCATCTGCCGAGACTAGCGCCGGAGGTCAAGCCGGCCGGGCGTTCGGTCGAATTGAACCCAAAATTGAACGTGGGGATCGCGCTCACCTACAATCTCGGCCGGAGCGGGGGCCCCCTTGGCGAGCAAGAGCAAGCACGAGTGGCTGACTACTACACATAAGAAGGCAACCGATCGCGTCGCCGAGCGACGCGATCGGTTTGAGTCCTCGTCGGGCGCGGAGCTCGATCCGCTCTACGGGCCCGAGGACCTCGCCGAGTGGAACTACCACGAGAAGCTCGGCTACCCGGGCGAGTACCCGTTCACGCGCGGCGTGCAGCCGACGATGTACCGAGGGCGTCTCTGGACGATGCGCCAGTACGCCGGCTTCGCCGACGCCGCCGAGTCCAACAAGCGCTACAAGTTCCTGCTCGAGCAGGGCCAGACCGGCCTCTCGGTCGCGTTCGATCTGCCGACCCAGATCGGCTTCGACTCCGACGACGAGGAGGCGGTGGGCGAGGTCGGCAAGGTGGGCGTCGCGATCTCCTCGCTCGAGGACATGGAGACGCTGACCGAGGGCATCCCGCTTGAGCAGATCACGACCTCGATGACGATCAACGCGACGGCGCCGATCCTGCTCGCGCTCTACGTCGCGGCCGCAAAGAAGCAGGACGCCGACCTCGCGAAGATCGGCGGCACGATCCAGAACGACATCCTCAAGGAGTACATCGCGCGCGGGACCTACATCTTCCCGCCGCGGCCGTCGCTGCGCCTCGTGACCGACAGTTTCGCCTGGTGCAAGGACAACCTGCCGGCCTGGAACACGATTTCGATCAGCGGCTACCACATGCGCGAGGCGGGATGCACCGCCGCCCAGGAGCTCGCCTTCACCTTCGCGAACGCGATCGAGTACGTCGACGCCGCGATCGACGTCGGCCTCGAGTTCGACGGGTTCGCTCCGAGGCTCGCGTTCTTCTGGGCCTGCCACTCGAACTTCCTCGAGGAGGTCGCGAAGTTCCGCGCCAGCCGCCGCGTCTGGGCGCGGATCGCGACGGAGCGCTACGGCTCGACGAATCCGCGCTCGCAGATGCTGCGGTTCCACACCCAGACCGGCGGCGCCACGCTGACGGCGCAGCAGCCGCTGAACAACCTCATTCGCACCACTCTGCAGGCGATGTCGGCGGTGCTCGGTGGGACGCAGTCGCTGCACACCAACTCGTACGACGAGGCGCTCGCGCTTCCGACGGAGGAAGCGGTCGAGCACGCCCTCCGTACGCAGCAGGTGATCGGCCACGAGTCGGGCGTCGCCGACGTGATCGATCCGCTGGCCGGCTCCTACTACGTCGAGGCGCTGACCGACCGTGTCGAGGAAGAGACGATGGCCTACATCGATCGCATCCAGGACCTCGGCGGTGCGCTGACCGGAATCGAGCAGGGCTTCCAGCAGCGCGAGATCCAGGAGAGCGCGTTCCGGCTGCAGCGACAGGCGGAGACGAAGGACCGGATCGTCGTCGGCGTGAACGACTTCATCACGGAGGAGCTCGAGCCGCCCTCGATCCTGCGCGTCGATCCGGCCGTCGAGCAGCGCCGCGCGGACGAGATGGCGGCGCTCCGCGTGCATCGTGATCGGGCGGCGGTCGACAGGTCGTTGACGGCGATCCGCGCCGCCGCCGGCGGCACCGAGAACATGATGCCGCTGCTGATCGAGGCGGTGGAAGAGTACGTCACCGTCGGCGAGATCTGCGGCGTCCTGCGCGAGGAGTGGGGCGAGTACCAGGAGGTCATGACCCTCTAACCGACTCCGCTGCCCCCAGACCGAGACAGATGTGGAGCTCCCGATGATCGACAAGATTCACCACGTGGGCGTCGTCGTCCCCGACGCGGACGAAGCGCTCGGCTTCTATCGCGACGTGATGGGCCTCGAGGTCACCGAAGACCGCACGATCGAGGAGCAGGGCGTCCGCGGCGTGCTGCTCGCCGTCGGCGAGAACGAGATCGAGCTGCTGCAGCCGACGCGTGACGACACTGGCGTAGCACGCTACCTCGAGTCCAGGGGGCCGACGCTCCACCACATCTGCTTCCGTACCGACGACATCGACGGCGAGCTCGCCCGCCTCAAGGCGGCGAACGTCGAGCTGATCGACGAAGAGGCGCGCGAAGGCCTCGCCGGGCAGATCGCCTTCATCCACCCGAACGCCGCACACGGCGTCCTGATCGAGCTCGCGCAGCCACCGGAGGGCGCGCACAGCTCCGACGCCAAGGGCTTCGATCACCTCGCCGCGACGGTCGAGGACATGGGTGCCGCGAGCGCGACCTGGAAGCAGCTCGTTGGCATCGAGGTGACGAACGAAATACGCCCCGAGGGTCGCGGGATGGTGATCGGCCAGATGCCGTGCAGCCAGGTGATGGTCGAGCTGCTGGCGGCGGACTCGCCTGATTCGCCCATGGCGCAGCGTGTCGCCGACAACGGCGAGGGTGCCGCCTCGATGGTCGCGATCGAGGTCGACGACATCGACGGAGAGATCGCGCGCTATCGGGAGGCCGGATATGAGCTCGCTGATGCCGCCGTCGGTCCGCTGCCGAACAGCGTCACCTCGACGATCTCGCCCGATCAGTCGTTTGGGCTCGCGATCCAACTGATCGAGTTCAAGAACTAAACTGGTGCGCGGAGGACCGAGATGACCCAACCCAGCGCCGAGGCCGGCACCACCGCCACCGACGAACGCCCGATCCGGGTGCTGATCGCGAAGCCGGGCCTCGACGGCCACGACCGTGGCGCGAAGGTCGTGGCCCGCGCGCTGCGCGACGCCGGCATGGAGGTGGTCTACACCGGCATCCGCCAGACGCCGCAGATGATCGCCGAGGCCGCCCTCCAGGAGGATGTCCAGGTGATCGGTCTCTCGATCCTGTCGGGCGCGCACATGGGCCTCTTTCCCCGCGTCATCGACGAGCTGAAGTCCCGGGGCGTTGACGACGTGCTGCTCTTCGCCGGCGGCATCATTCCCGCCGACGATGTGGAAGACGTCCAGGCGATGGGCTTCAAGGGTGTCTTCGGACCGGGGACCGACACGCGCGACATCATCGAGTTCGTGCGCGAGCACGCACCCCGCCGCGCCTAGGCCCTTGGACGCCGCCGAACTCGTCGACGCGCTCGTCGCGGGGAACCGCCGCGCGCTCGCCCGCGCCATCACGCACGTCGAGGCCGACTCCGGCATCGGGCGCGAGGTGCTCCGCCGCGTCTATGCGCAGACGGGACGCGCACAGACGATCGGGATCACCGGGTCGGCCGGCACCGGCAAGTCGACGTTGGTCGGCGCCATCGCTCGCGAGGAACGCGCGCGCGGCCGCACGGTCGGCATCGTCGCCGTTGATCCATCCTCGCCGTTCTCGCATGGCGCAATCCTCGGCGACCGCATCCGCATGCAGGACCTCACTAGCGACCCCGGCGTCTTTCTCCGTTCGATGGCTTCGCGGGGCAACCTCGGGGGCCTCTCCGAAACGGCGACCGGTGTGGTCGATCTGATGGACGCCGCGGGGCACGACGTCGTGTTCATCGAAACGGTCGGCGCCGGGCAGGACGAGGTCGAGGTGGCGACTACCGCGCAGACGACGGTCCTGGTCGCCAACCCGGGCGCCGGCGACGAGGTGCAGTCGATGAAGGCGGGCTTGATGGAGATCGCCCAGATCATGGTCGTGAACAAAGCCGACCTCGCCGGCGCCGACACCGCCGTCGCCCAGCTCCGCTCGCTGTTCGCGATCGCGAACCTCGGCGCGTGGGCGCCGCCAATCCTGAAGACGGTCGCGCGCGCCAATGAGGGCATCACCGAGGTCGTCGACGCGATCGACGAGCACCAGACGCACACCCGAAGCGACGAGCACGGCTCCGCCGAGCGCGAGCGTCACGTCCGAGGCCAGATCATCGCGCTCGCGCGCGCCGCCCTCCACCGCAAGGCGCTGGAGGGCGCCGAGGCGAGCGGCGCGCTCGACGCGCTCGTCGCCGAGGTCGCCGCCCGCGAGCGCGACCCACGGTCGGCCGCCCTCGAATTGCTCGATTCGCTGCGCGCGACCTGGGCCGCCTCCGGCGCGGGGAAGTCCTAGACTCGTCCGATGGCACACCGGGTCCGCGTCACCTTTGCCAAGCAGGGGCCGCTCCGCTGGGTCGCGCACCTCGACCTGATGCGCACCTGGGAGCGGGCGATTCGGCGCGCGACGCTCCCACTCACCTACTCGCAGGGCTTCTCGCCACACGCGAAGATCGCGCTCGCCGCACCGCTGCCGGTTGGTGTCGAGGGCGCGCGTGAGTTGATCGATCTCTGGCTCGACGAGGCCTGGTCGCTCGATGAGGTTGCGAAGCAGCTCCACGGCGTGATGCCACCCGGGCTCACAATCTCCGCGATCGAGCAGGTCCCCGAGGATTTGCCCTCGATGCAGTCGTGCCTCCACGCGGCGTGTTACGAGGTGGAGTTCGCGCCCCGTGCCGTCGACCTCGCCGCGCTGGCGTCACGCATCGATGCGTTGCTCGCACTCGACGCGCTCGACTGGGAGGAACAGCGCGGCGAGAAGGTCCGCCGCTACGACCTGCGAGCGACCATTCTCGAACTGGCCAGCCGGGAGAACGGCGGCGCCGCGCTCCTCGAGCTGCACCTCTCGCTGGAGCAGGGGCGCACTGGCCGTCCGGCACAGGTCCTCAAGGCGCTCGAGGTCGAGGCCGAACCGACGCGCACCACACGCACGGCGATCGAGTTCGTCGAGGACGGTGTGGGAACTCCGCAGGGGGCTCCAGTCATTCCGAGATCATGAAAGCACTCGCCTTCGCCGTGGCGTTGCTCGCCGTTTGCGCCTCGTGCAGCGGCTCGGAGCCAGCGACGGTCGAGCCGTCGACGACCTCGATACCCAGCGCGACAGCCAGCGCAGCGCCTGGGGCGGGGCCGACTCAGGCGACCGCGACGGCGCCGCTGCCGGCGACCCCAGCCCTAGCGGCCAGCCCTAGCGCTACGCCTACAGCGACGCCCACACTGACGCCCACACTGACGCCCACAGCGGCGGCGACCGCCGCCGATCCCGAAGCGCGCCTGGGCGACGTCAGCGGGGTGCCGTTCTCGACCGTGGACGTGCGGCTGGCGGTCGAGGAGGGCCGCGGCTATTCGTTCTGGCTGGTCGAGGAGCGTGCTCCGCTCTGTCCCGGCAGCAGCGTGCCCGGTCGCCCCTACTGGTCGGCGAATCTGGCGGGGAGCGACTTTGGCCCGGTGTTCGTCCTCTGGGTGTACGCCGACGTAGACGCGCTTCGGCTGGACTGGGAAGCGGTTCCCGGCGAGGCGCCGGTGCCGCTGTTCGACTGTGAGCTTCCGTCCGGGTTCGTGTACTGGAACGAGAATCTCGTGTTCACCTTCGACGTCTGGTTGAGCCTGGGCGAGCCGCTTCCGCTGGCCGCCCACCCGGAGAGCCCGAGCGAGATGCCCGCGATCGACGCCTTCCTCGAATTGGCGCCCTGATGGTCACCACGATCTACCTCGTGCGGCACGGGGAGACGGACGACAACGCGCGAGGCGTGCCGCAGGGCCTGCGCGACGTGCCGCTGAACGCCCGAGGGCGCGCGCAAGCCGAGGCGGTGGCTCGCTGGTTCGACGGCCGCGAGCTGGCGGCGATCGTGTCGAGCCCGCTCTCGCGGACGCTCGACGTCGCGACGGCGCTCGCATCCGGCCAGGGGCTCGAGGTACGCACCGACGACCGCCTCGTCGAATTCGATCAGGGCGATCTCGATGGCCTGCCGATCGCCGAGGTGCGCGAGCGCTATCCGGACTTCATCGAGCGCTGGCGCTCCGACGACCCGACGGACCTGCGGATGCCGGGCGGCGAGACGTACGGCGAGGTCCAGCGTCGCATGGTCGACGCGATCGAGGCCGCCGCCGCTGCGCACCTCGACGAAGCGGTGGCGATTGTCTCGCATAACCTCGCGATCAAGTCCGTTCTCTGCCACGCGATGGAGATCCCGCTGGCCGGCTTTCGACGCATCCGGACAGACCTCGCGGCGGTTTCGATCCTCGAGGTCGTACCCGGCCGCTGGTGGCGCGTGTCGCTGATGAACGAGCAGTGCCACCTGCCAGACCGCGTGCCAAGCGGAGAGTCCACGCCGCGATAAGTGGTCGCCTGCCTCGACGCCGCTCTGTTACCGTCGGTGTTGGCGGGTCGGAAGGCATACGCGCCGGTGCTCGGTCTCCCCATGCCGCGCCCGCGGGTTCCCGTGTTCGGACCCGCACATATGGTGATCGTCGTCGCCCTGTTGCTGATGGGGCTGTTCGTCTACGCCGCGTTCCAGACCGCCGTTCAGAACCACCGCCTCCAGCTCCAGGAACGGGCGCTGCGGGCCGAGATCGCTGAACTCCAGGTTCAACACGCTGAGCTCGAGGGCCTCAGCCGCTACATCGAGTCCGACGAGTACATCGAAACGCTGGCCCGCACCCGCTTCGGCCTCGTCCGCCCGGGCGAGACCGCCGTCGAGGTCGATGCGCCGGCGGTCTCGCGGGCCGAGCGCGCGCCCGGCGAGCGCTGGTGGGAGGCGCTCTTCGGCGACTAGGCTCGCCTTATGACCGAACGTCCCCCGGCGCTACCTCGGAACCGTCGCACGGACGCCTTCGAGCGGAGCGTCGCAACTGCGCTGGAGGGGTTGATCACGCCCGGCGAGCCGCTGGTCGTCGCCTGCTCGGGTGGGCCGGACTCCGTCGCGGTGCTCGTCGCCACGCATCGCGCGACGCCATCCTCGGCGCTCGTCGCCGCGTACTTCGACCACGGCCTGCGCCCGCCGGCGGAGACCGAGGCGGACGCGACGTTCGTCCATGCCGTCGCGGAGCTGGTCGGCGGTTGCGCGGTCGCTGGCCGCCCCGAGCTTCCGCTCGCCGGCGACGAGGCGACGGCGCGCGGAGCGCGCTACGGCTGGCTCGCGACCGTGCTCGCCGAGGCAGCGTGTCGGACTGTGCTGACGGGTCACACGCAAGACGATCAGGCCGAGACGGTCCTCCTCAACCTCGCTCGCGGCACCGGCCTCCGCGGCGCACGCGGGATGCGCGCCGAGAGCGCCTGGCCAGCCCCCTCCGCGCGAACTGCCGGCCTCCGCGTGCTTCGCCCGCTCCTCGAGCGGACGCGCGCCGAGGTCGAGGACTACCTGGACGCGCTCGGCCTCGAACCGCGGCTCGATCCAACCAACGAGCGGCCAACCTATGCGCGGAACCGCGTCCGCAACGATGTCCTGCCGGCGCTCGAGTCTGTGAACCAGCGGGTCCGTGATCACCTCGCGGCGTTCGCCGGCCGAGCCGCCGAGGCCGACGCGGCGCTGGACGAGTGGGCCGCCGCGGAGTTCGAGGCCCACGGGGCCGCGATACTGGACCGCGTGCGCCTGGAGCGTCGCCGTCTCGGCGAGTTGCCGCCGGCGGTCGCGAAGCGGGTGCTCAGCCTCGGGGCTCGACGCGTCGGCCTCGAGCTAGACGCGGCGCAGCAGGAGCAGTTGCTTCGCATCGCGTCGCGGCGTGGCGCGCAGGCAAATCTGGCAGGCGGGCAGGCCTGGACGGACGAACGGTGGCTGGTGCTCAGAGCGCGTGGCGGGCTGGACACAGGCCCGGAAACGGCTTAGCCTCCTTCACGGATTGGCCCTCGGAACCGGTTCGTCCCGCCGCACGTCCTGTGCTGTTGACGGCGATCACCCGCTTCGGTAGTCTATCCGTTCGCCACCCGCAGGGTGTGCAGCGCACATTTACATCTGGACAGCAGGCAGAATCCAAAGACAAAGGATCTCCGTCTCGGACGGGTCCGGCGGATTCCGATGGCGTCTCGCGTTCGCGCGAGCGCGTCACTGGCGTTCGTGGACGCGTACGAAAATCGATTCAGACCTCCGACCGACCGGTTCGCTGGACGGAACGAGGATGATTGATTGTTTTGGAGAGTTTGATCCTGGCTCAGGATAAACGTTGGCGGCGTGCCTAATGCATGCAAGTCGCACGAGAACCCCGGCTTCGGCTGGGCGGACAGTGGCGGCCGGGTGAGTAACACGTAGGAACCTGCCCAGAAGTGGGGGACAACTCCTCGAAAGAGGAGCTAATACCGCATACGGTCTTCGGACCAAAGCTTTCGAGCGCTTCTGGAGGGGCCTGCGGCGGATTAGCTAGTTGGTGGGGTAACGGCCTACCAAGGCGACGATCTGTAGCTGGTCTGAGAGGACGGTCAGCCACACTGGGACTGAGACACGGCCCAGACTCCTACGGGAGGCAGCAGCAAGGAATTTTGCACAATCGACGCAAGTCGGATGCAGCAACGCCGCGTGGGGGAAGAAGGCTTTCGAGTCGTAAACCCCTTTTGCGAGGGAAGAAGATCTGACGGTACCTCGCGAATAAGTCACGGCTAACTACGTGCCAGCAGCCGCGGTAATACGTAGGTGGCGAACGTTGTCCGGATTCACTGGGCGTAAAGCGCGCGCAGGCGGGCTGATCAGTCTGGGGTGAAATCTCTCGGCTCAACCGAGAGGGGCCCTCAGATACTGTCAGCCTTGAGGTGCCTAGAGGAGAGTGGAATTCAGGGTGTAGTGGTGGAATGCGTAGATATCCTGAGGAACACCAGTGGCGAAGGCGACTCTCTGGGGGCATACTGACGCTGAGGCGCGAAAGCGTGGGGAGCGAACCGGATTAGATACCCGGGTAGTCCACGCCGTAAACGATGAGTACTAGCTGTTCGTGGTATCGACGCCTCGAGTAGCGAAGCTAACGCGTTAAGTACTCCGCCTGGGGACTACGACCGCAAGGTTAAAACTCAAAGGAATTGACGGGGGCCCGCACAAGCAGCGGAGCGTGTGGTTTAATTCGAAGCAACGCGAAGAACCTTACCAGGGATTGACATGTTTCCGACCGCTGGTGAAAACCAGTTTCCCTTCGGGGCGGTTACACAGATGCTGCATGGCTGTCGTCAGCTCGTGCCGTGAGGTGTTGGGTTAAGTCCCGCAACGAGCGCAACCCTCGTCGTGTGTTGGATTTCTCACACGAGACTGCCCGGAGCAACCGGGAGGAAGGCGGGGATGACGTCAAGTCAGCATGGCTCTTACGTCCTGGGCTACTCACACGCTACAATGGGTCGGACAGACCGTCGCGAAGCCGCGAGGTGGAGCCAATCGGAGAAACCGGTCCTCAGTTCGGATTGCAGGCTGCAACTCGCCTGCATGAAGCCGGAGTTGCTAGTAACCGTAGGTCAGCCTTACTACGGTGAATACGTTCCCGGGCCTTGTACACACCGCCCGTCACGTCATGGAAGTCGGTAACACCTGAAGTCGTTGAGCCAACCCGCAAGGGCGGCAGACGCCCAAGGTGGGACTGATGACTGGGACGAAGTCGTAACAAGGTAGCCGTAGCGGAAGCTGCGGCTGGATCACCTCCTTTCTAGGGAGCACTGAGCCAGGGATCTGCGCCGTCACGGTGTGACGACGCCCCTGGTTGAACTCCTCGTCGATCAACCCGATCGGCCTCGATGTTCGGTCCGCCGAGCAGCGAGTCAGGCGTCCGCGACGCCGGCCGGGTTGCCACGCGGACCTCGCCCCATCTGGAGATCCGGGCGAGGGATTCTGTCTGCTGTCCAGCTGTCGATGTGCGCCTGAGCCCAGGCGTGGCAGGTCACCGGCGCCGACGCCGGTGCCTCGGCGACTGGGCCCGGACGACACCGCTGCGACTGGGGCCATTAGCTCAGCCGGTTAGAGCGCAGTCCTGATAAGACTGAGGTCCCTGGTTCGAGTCCAGGATGGCCCACCATTCCGTTCTTTCCTCTCGGAGGCGAATCGGAATCCCGGGGCCGTAGCTCAGCTGGGAGAGCGCCGCCTTTGCAAGGCGGAGGTCGGGGGTTCGAGCCCCCCCGGCTCCACCAGGAGCCATCCAGACAGAGCGGGCTTCACCAGGCCCTTCGGGCCCGACGACCTTCGGGTCGTGGCCTCCTCAGTCTGTGGTCGATCGCCAGCACGCACCGCGCGCCAGCTCCGCCGACTGACCTCGAGACGTTGTTTTCGAGGGCGGTCGGCGGCGCTTGAGCGTCGACGCCACGGAATGGCGGCAGCACCTTCACAACGGAATATCACGCGAGTAAATGAAGCACGACACGCGTTTGCTGACGCCGGTCCTCGAACCGTTTGATTTTTTGTCCCGGGGGCTGGCCGTCGAGTGGATCGCGGAGTGTGCTTGACGAAGGGTCAAGCTACTAAGAGCGCACGGTGGATGCCTTGGCGCTAGGAGCCGATGAAGGACGTGGTGAGACTGCGATAAGCCCGGGCTAGCTGTCTAGCAAGCTCAACCCGGGATCTCCGAATGGGGCAACCCGGCCCGCTTCACAGCGGGTCACCGCCGACTGAACACATAGGTCGGATGGAGGGAACCGGGGGAACTGAAACATCTCAGTACCCCGAGGAACAGAGATTATTCCGTCAGTAGCGGCGAGCGAACGCGGAACAGCCCAAACCGTTGCCTTCGGGCGACGGGGTTGTAGGACCAGCATTGTGGAGTGACCAATTCGTTCGATAACCGAAGGTGCCTGGAACGGCCCGCCACAGGAGGTGAGAGCCCCGTAGGTGAAATCGAACGAACTCCCGCTGGATTCCTGAGTACGACGGGACACGTGAGATCCCGTCGGAAGCTGGGAAGACCACTTTCCAAGGCTAAATACTCCTAGTGACCGATAGCGGACCAGTACCGTGAGGGAAAGGTGAAAAGCACCCCGGAAGGGGAGTGAAATAGTTCCTGAAACCGTGTGCTTACAAGCAGTCGAAGCCGGCTTTGGTCGGTGACGGCGTGCCTATTGAAGAATGAGCCGACGAGTTACGTTCAGTGGCAAGGTTAAGCGACGGGAGTCGCGGAGCCGGAGCGAAAGCGAGTCTGAATAGGGCGGCAGTCGCTGGACGTAGACCCGAAACCTGGTGAGCTACCCATGGGCAGCGTGAAGCGGGGGTAATGCCCCGTGGAGGTGCGAACCTTCCTGCGTTGCAAAGCGGTTGGATGACCTGTGGGTAGGGGTGAAATGCTAATCGAACCAGGAGATAGCTGGTTCTCCTCGAAATGCGTCTTGGCGCAGCCTCGAGTGTTTTGTGTTGGAGGTAGGGCTCTGATTGGGCTAGGGGGCATAGCGCTTACCAAACCCATTCAAACCGCGAATGCCAGCACTTGAGAGCTCGGGAGTGAGACAGTGGGGGCTAAGCTCCATTGTCAAAAGGGAAACAGCCCAGACCGTCAGCTAAGGTCCCAAAGTCCATGCTCAGTGTAAAAGGATGTCTGATTGCCCAGACAGCCAGGATGTTGGCTTAGAAGCAGCCACCATTGAAAGAGTGCGTAGCAGCTCACTGGTCGAGTGATCGGGCGCCGACAATGTAACGGGGCTCAAGCATGGCACCGAAGCTACGGGATTCCACGGTTCGCCGTGGGATCGGTAGAGGAGCGTTCTGCGGGCAGTGAAGCCGGAGGGGTGACCCCCGGTGGAGCGTGCAGAAGTGAGAATGTCGGCATGAGTAGCGAAATTCAGGTGAGAAACCTGGACGCCGTAAGCCTGAGGGTTCCTACGGAAGGTTATTCCGCGTAGGGTTAGGCGGGCCTAAGCCGAGGGCGAGAGCCGTAGGCGATGGACAGCAGGTTAGTATTCCTGCCCCATTGATCTGGTGTTTGAGACGGGAGGCGTGACCCGGGAGGATAGACGAAGCAGGCCGATTGGACATGGTCTGTTCCTGTACCGTAGGCGTCTGGTGGTAGGTAAATCCGCTGCCAGGTTAAGCGGAGGGTTCGGGAAGAGGCGGAGACTACGTCAAAGCTGATTTCGTTGAGTCCATGCCGGCTAGAAAAGCGTCGCCGTCGAATCAGATCAGTGACCGTACCGAAAACCGACACAGGTGGGCGACGGTAAGTACCGTAAGGCGTCCGAGAGAACCTTCGTTAAGGAACTCTGCAATCTAGCTCCGTAACTTCGGGAGAAGGAGCGCCCCTGGGAGTGAAGGACTTTGCGTCCGGAGCATTCCGGGGGCCGCAGTGAGCGGGCCCAGGCGACTGTTTAACAAAAACACAGGTCTCTGCTAACCCGTAAGGGGATGTATAGAGGCTGACGCCTGCCCAGTGCCGGAAGGTTAAGGGGCGAGCTGCAAGGCTCAAACCGAAGCCCCGGTGAACGGCGGCCGTAACTATAACGGTCCTAAGGTAGCGAAATTCCTTGTCGGGTAAGTTCCGACCCGCACGAATGGCGTAACGATCTGGGCGCTGTCTCAACGAAGGACTCGGCGAAATTGAACTGGCCGTGAAGATGCGGCCTACCCGCAGCAGGACAAAAAGACCCCGTGGAGCTTTACTGCAGCTTGGCGCTGGAGGCCGGATATGGATGCGTAGGATAGGTGGGAGGCTTTGAACCGTTGCTTTTGGGCGGCGGGGAGCCACTGGTGAAATACCACTCTTCTATGTTTGTCCTCCTAACCCGTGAGCAAGCATGGGAACAGCGTCTGGTGGGCAGTTTGACTGGGGCGGTCGCCTCCCAAAACGTAACGGAGGCGCGCAATGGTTCCCTCAGGGTGGATGGTAATCACCCATTGAGTGCATTGGCATAAGGGAGCTTGACTGCAAGACAGACACGTCGAGCAGGGACGAAAGTCGGCCAAAGTGACCCTATGGTTCCGAGTGGAAGGGCCATGGATTATCGGATAAAAGCTACCCCGGGGATAACAGGCTGATCCTGCCCAAGAGTTCACATCGACGGCAGGGTTTGGCACCTCGATGTCGGCTCGTCGCATCCTGGGGCTGAATCAGGTCCCAAGGGTTGGGCTGTTCGCCCATTAAAGCGGTACGCGAGCTGGGTTCAGAACGTCGTGAGACAGTTCGGTCTCTATCCGCTGTGGGCGTAAGAGGCTTGAGGAGATCTGCCCCTAGTACGAGAGGACCGGGGTGGACGAACCTCTGGTGTGCCGGTTGTTCCGCCAGGAGCATCGCCGGGTAGCCATGTTCGGAATGGATAACCGCTGAAAGCATCTAAGCGGGAAGCCAACTTCAAGATGAGGCCTCTCACCGGGTTAACCGGGTAAGACCGCCAGGAGACTACTGGCTTGATAGGCCACAGGTGGAAGCGCAGCAATGCGTGCAGCTGAGTGGTACTAATGGTCGAGGGCTTGACCCTTCATCAAGCACATCCTCGATCCGCTGCAAACGCCGGTCGTGCGTTGCTCGCGTGATATTCTGTGTGCAGGTGCCACCGTCCGAGGCTGCTCGGCATCCGGTGCCGGACGTCGCGGGATGGAGCAGTGGTAGCTCGTCGGGCTCATAACCCGAAGGTCGGGGGTTCGAATCCCCCTCCCGCTACCAACGATCGACGACAGGCGGAGCCGCAGCTCCGCCTGTTTCGTGTTCCGCTGCTCTCGATCTCGGCGCGGCCGCTTCGAGGCCAGCTCATCGGCTCGAGGGCTTAACACCCGCTTGCTCTTGCCCCAGAGGCGATCGGATAATGATCCTCCTGGTGGTTAGAGCGCGACGGACCCACCCGTTCTCATTCCGAACACGGAAGTGAAACGTCGTAGCGCTGACGATACTGCCCGGGTGACTGGGTGCGGAAAATAGGCCACCGCCAGGACCTTACAGGCCACTCCACCCGGGGTGGCCTGTTGTGCGCCCGGCCGGTGCGGGTACTGCTCCGAACTCCAAGCGGGCGAACCCCGACGGGCCGCACTCGCCCCGCGTGCTATGCTGCGTCGGTTGTGGACCCCCAGAAACACCTGCGGAAACACGTGGCCAAATCGCCACGGAAGGCAGACCGAGTTTGACCAACGCGAGCACTTCCCCGGACGCCCCGGCCTCGCCGGCGGACGCTACCCCGCCCGAGGCGGCGTCGAGTGACACACCAGCCCCCGAGACGCCGGCCGAGGATCCTGCCGCCGAGGCAGCACCCTCCGAAACGTCCCCTGCCGAGGTGTCCCCGGCTGAAGCGGCAGTGACCGACACCCCGCAGGCGGCCGCCCCCGAAGCCGCGGCACCAGCCGCCCCGACTGCTCCTCCCGCCGGTACCGAGGAGCCGATCGAGGACATGGCCGCGCTCCTCGAGAGTGTGGGCGCGGGCGAACTGCGCCCGCTGCGCCGCGGCGAAGTCGTCGAGGGCAGCGTGATGGCGATCGAGCGCGACAGCCTGCTCGTCGACATCGGTTTCAAGTCCGAAGGCGTGGTACCGGTCCAGGAGATGCTCTCCATGGGCGCCGATCCGTTGTCGAAGCTACAGATCGGCGAGAACGTCCTCGTCTTCGTCATCCAGCCCGAGACCTCCGCCGGACAGGTCGGCCTGTCGATCGACCGTGCGCGCGGTGAGCAGGGCTGGCGCGTCCTCCAAGAGCGCTTCGAGAGCGGCGAGGTCTTCGAGGCCGAGATCACTGGCTTCAACAAGGGCGGTCTGCTCGCGAACGTGGAGGGCGTCAACGCCTTCATTCCGATGTCCCAGGTCGTCGGCGCGAAGCCCGGCTCGGACGGCGCCAACCCGCTGTCCGCCCAGGTCGGTCGCGAGCTCCAGCTCAAGGTGATCGAAATCAACCGCCGCCGGAACCGCGTCATCCTCTCCGAGCGTGCCGCCCTGCAGGAATGGCGCGCGGAACAGAAGGATCGCCTCCTCGAAGAGCTCACCGAGGGCGAGATCCGGACCGGCAAGGTCGCTTCCATCCGCAACTTCGGCGTGTTCGTCGACCTCGGCGGGGCCGACGGCCTCGTCCACCTCTCCGAGCTGTCGTGGGACCGCAACGCGCAGCCGGAGGAGCTGTTCAAGATCGGGGACGAGGTCAGCGTCTACGTGCTCCGCGTTGACAAGGAGAACAAGAAGATCGCGCTCTCCATCCGCCGCGCCGCGCCGGAGCAGTGGGAGCAGATGATCACTCAATACACCGTGGGCGACGTCGTCCCCGGCGTGATCACCAAGCTCGTCCCGTTCGGCGCCTTCGCACGTCTGCCCGGGCCGGTCGAGGGTCTCGTCCACGTCTCAGAGATCGTCGAGCGCCGGATCGGCCACCCGGAGGAGGTGCTGGAGGACGGCGACATCGTTCCGCTCAAGATCGTCCGCATCGAGCACGATCGCCACCGCCTCGGTCTGTCGCTCCGCGAAGCCCGCCGCGAGGCGGAGCTCCGTGGCTGGCAGTTCGACGGCGACGGCCGCGTCACGACCGTGAGCGACGAGGGTCGCGAGAAGTTCGGCGAAGAAGCAACCGCGATCGACCAGCGCTACGAAGCGCGTCGTTCCGCGGACGCCACGCAGTCGGCTGCCCGCCAGGAGCAGGCCGCGGCCCGCTCCTCGGGCGGTGGCGGCGGTCCGGCCGCACCGCCCGAGCCGGACCAGGGCCCGGTCCTCACGGCGATGCAGGCCGCGATGCAGGCCGCGCAGGCCGCCCAGCAGGATGCTGCGCCGGAGGCGGCCGTCGAGGACGCCCCCGCGGCCGCCGAAGTCAGCGAGGACGCACCCGCGGCCGAGGCAGCTGCGGCCGAGGCACCGGCAGCGGAGGAGGCGCCAGCAGACGAAGCCGCGGCCGAAGAGCCCGCAGACGAGGCCGCGGCCGAAGAACCCGCAGACGAGGCCCCGGCAGACGAAGCCGCGGCCGAAGAGCCCGCAGCTGAGGAACCCGAGGCAGCGCCAGAGCCCGTCGCCGACGAAGCCCCCGCCGAGGACGCACCGGATACTGAGGGGGACACGGAGACGGCCGAGTCATAGGCGTCGACGTCGCATATCGTCAGGTTCAGCGATCGGCCCCCACCAGGGGGCCGATTTGGTACCCGGATCGACCGCAACGGCGCTGACATCGCTGACCGGATCGGGGTTCACCCGCACAGACGCGGAGCGTGAGCAAACCTCAAGATGAAGGGACCTGGCGCGGGTCAGGTACGCGACGGCGAGCAGGCCGCTCCGTCGGATATGACGAGAGTGGTTGATCCGTTCTCGTGGGTCAAATTGCGCTGTGATAGCCTTGATTTCGGATACGAACGGAGGCCCGGATGGCTGACCGATTCGACAAGTTCACCGAACGCGCCCGCAGGGTGCTGACGCTCGCCCAGGAAGAGGCGCAGCGTTTCAACCACAACTACATCGGGACCGAGCACCTGCTGCTCGGCCTGGTCCGCGAGGGCGACGGCGTCGCCGCCAAGGTGCTCTCCAACCTCGGCGTCGAGTTGAACAAGGTCCGTTCCGCGGTCGAGTTCATCATCGGCCGCGGCGACCGGCAGTCGACCGGCGAAATCGGCCTCACGCCCCGCGCCAAGAAGGTGATCGAGCTTGCCGTCGACGAGGCGCGCCGGCTCTCCCACTCCTACATCGGTACCGAGCACCTGCTGCTCGGCCTGGTCCGCGAAGGCGAAGGGATCGCGGCCGGCGTCCTCGAGAGCCTCGGGGTCAACCTCGAGCGCGTCCGAGGCGAGACGACGCGCATCCTGGCGCAGAGCCAGCAGCCAGGCCAGCAGGCGACCGCCGCCGGTCAGCGCTCCGCGCGCACGCCAACGCTCGACCAGCTCGGCGTTGATCTCACCTCGATGGCCCGCGCCGGCAAGCTCGACCCGATCGTCGGGCGCGACAACGAGATCGAACGCGTCGTCCAGATCCTCTCCCGGCGCACGAAGAACAACCCCGTCCTGATCGGCGAACCGGGCGTTGGCAAGACCGCGATCGCCGAGGGCCTCGCCCACCGCATCGTCGCCGGCGAGGTGCCCGACACGCTGCTCGGCAAACGGATGCTCACCCTCGACATCGGCCTGCTCGTCGCCGGTACGAAGTACCGAGGCGAGTTCGAAGAGCGCCTCAAGAAGGTGATCGAGGAGATCAAGTCGTCGGGTAACTGCGTGCTGTTCATCGACGAGCTGCACATGCTCGTCGGCGCCGGCGCCGCTGAAGGAGCCGTTGACGCGGCGAACATCCTCAAACCCGCGCTCGCCCGGGGCGAGATCCAGGCCGTCGGCGCGACCACGCTCGACGAGTACCGCAAGCACATCGAACGTGATGCCGCGCTCGAGCGCCGCTTCCAGCCGGTGATGGTCGAAGAGCCATCAATCGAGGAGACGATCCAGATCCTAATGGGTGTGCGCTCGGCGTACGAGGAGCACCACAAGCTCAAGATCTCGGACGAGGCCGTCCACGCCGCGTCTGAGCTCTCGTCGCGCTACATCGCCGACCGCTTCCTCCCGGACAAGGCGATCGACCTGATCGACGAGGCATCGGCACGCGTGCGGATCCGCCGCCACGCGACGCCTCCTTCCGTTCGCGAAGTGACGAAGGGGCTCGAGGCCTTGCGTCGCGAGAAGGACCAGGCGATCGCGAACCAGCAGTACGAGTTCGCCGCGGAACTCCGCGAGCGCGAGGTGAAGTTGCAGTCTCAGCTCGAAGAGCTCGAGACGGAGATGGAGACCGCGCGCGAAGTAGAGCAGGCGATCGTCACCGAGGACGACATCCGCGACGTGATCTCGCAATGGACGGGCGTCCCGCTCACGCGGATCGCGGCGGAAGAGTCGCAGCGACTGCTCGAGATGGAGTCCTACCTCAGAGACGAGGTGATCGGCCAGGAAGAGGCCGTCGCCGCCGTCTCGAAGGCGGTCCGCCGCGCGAGCGCCGGCCTCAAGGACCCGAAGCGCCCGATTGGCGTGTTCATGTTCCTCGGGCCGACCGGCGTCGGGAAGACCTACCTGGCGCAAATGCTCGGCGAGTTCATGTTCGGCTCGAAGGACAACATCGTCCGCATCGACATGTCCGAGTTCATGGAGAAGCACACCGTCTCGCGCCTCGTCGGTTCGCCTCCGGGCTACGTCGGCTATGACGACGGCGGTCAGCTCACCGACCTGGTGCGGCGCCGGAACTACTGCCTGATCCTGCTCGACGAGATCGAGAAGGCACACCCGGATGTCTTCAACATGCTGTTGCAGATCTTCGACGACGGACACCTGTCCGACGCGAAGGGCCGCAAGGTCGACTTCCGCAACACGATCATCATCATGACCTCGAATGTCGGTTCCGACCTGATCCGCAAGGACTCACGGGTCGGCTTCGCGACGGCCGTCGATGAGGAAAAGAGCGCCGAGGACCGCTACCGGCGGATGAAGGATCGCGTCGAGGACGAGATGAAGCGGGTGTTCCGGCCCGAGTTCATCAACCGCATCGACCAGCACGTGGTGTTCCACGCGCTGAACAAGGATCACATCCGCCAGATCGTCGACCTGCAGCTCAACGACCTGCGCACGAACCTGAGCGACAAGTCGATGCACCTGGAGGTGACCCCGGCGCTGCTGGACTACCTCGGTACCGAGGGCTTCGACGAGGTCTTTGGCGCGCGGCCGCTGCGTCGCGTGATTCAGAACCAGGTGGAGGACCCACTGTCGGACGAGATGTTGGACGCCACTTACCAGGAGGGCGACACGATCCGCATCGACTACGCCGATGAGAAGGTGAAGATCGAGCGGATCGAGGGCGCCTCGGAACCGCCGGAACCGCCGGAGCCACCCGAGGCCGCCGAACCGGCCACGCCAGCGCTCACCTCGTAGCGTTCGGACGAAGCGAACGCCGAACGGGCCTCCATTGGAGGCCCGTTGTTTTTCGTTGCGCGGCCCGGGCGGCATGCCGGGTGCTAGTCCCAGCGGGCGCCGCTCCAACGCTCGAGCGGGTCGGCCGGCTGCCTCGAGGCGATGCTGAGGAGCAGACCGATCATCACGCAAGCAGCGACCATCGACGAGCCGCCGAGCGAGATCAGCGGCAGCGGGATGCCAGTCGCCGGGAACAGCCGCACGTTGACCGCCACGTGCAGCATCGCCTGCACGACCAGCAGCGCGGTCAGCCCGACCGCCAGCAGCCTGCCGAAGCGATCCGGCGCGGACTCGGCGATCGCGAAGCCGCGCCACGCGATCACCCCGAACGCGAGGACGACCACGATCGTGCCGGCCAGCCCCAGTTGCTCGCCGATCTGTGCGAGCGCGAAGTCGGAGTTGCGCGTCGAGAGCCCGTCCAGGGCTGAGTTCGCCATCTCGAGGCCGCGGCCGGTCACCCCGCCACTTCCGAGGGCGACCTCGACCTGGCGGAGCGTGAATCCGCTCCCGAGCGGATCGCGATCGGGATCGAGGAAGACCGCGATCCGCTCGCGCTGGTAGCCGGGGACCGCCAGGGCGAACGCGAGCGGGATGAAGGCGACCGCCGTCGCAGCGATCGCCCACAGCCCGCGGATCGAGACCGGCCACGCGATCATCAGCACCAGCCAGGCGGCGCCCAGGACCAGCGCGCTGCCCAGATCGGGCTCGACGAGGATCAACCCGGCCGAGATGAGGAACGCGACCAACAGCAGCGCGAACCGGAACGGCGCCGCCTCCCGCTCCGCCGCCACGGCGGCGATCGCGATCACCGTCGCCAGCCTCGCGAACTCCGAGGGCTGCACACTGTAGCCGCCGATCAGGAACCACCGCTGTGCCCCGAATTCCGTCGACCCGGCGGCGAGGACCACACCCAGCGCCGCGATCCCGAGCGCCAGTAGCGGCAGCCAGATGAGGCGAAGCAGCCGGTAGTCGACGCGTGCCGCCGCCAGCAGCACGACCAGGCCTGCGCTCAGGAAGATCGCCTGCCGTACGACGTCGCCGGAGATCCCGCCTTCATCCGCTCGGGTCGCGCCCTGCAGCGAGACCAGTCCGATCGCCCCGAGGAGCAAACCGGCGCCGATCAGAAACGGATCCCCGATCAGGCGGTCTCGACGCGCGAACGTCCGCTGAATCCAGGGCATTACGGCGCAGGCTCCGCGATGCCGAAATACTGCTCAAACATTGTCTTCGCGACCGGTCCGGCCTGGAACGATCCGATGCCGTGCTCGACATAGACCGCCACCGCAATCGCGGGATCCTCGAATGGAGCGAAACCGATGTACCAGCCGTGCGTGTCGAACTCGCCGTTGGCGTAGGGAATGCCGAACTCGGCGGTGCCGGTCTTGCCGCCGATCGTCAGGCCGTCGGGCTGGCCGCGCCAGGCGGTGCCGCCGACCCCGGCGGCGATGCGCATCGCCTCGCGGATCACCGCGAGCGAGTCGCCTTCGTTCGCGAGGCGGGCTCGTACGATTCGAGACGTCTCCACCAGTCCGGCCTCGGTGCGGACACCGCGCACGAGGCGCGGCTGTAGCACGTCGCCGTCGTTCGCGATCGCCGCGACCAGCACCGCCATCTGCATCGGCGAGACCGTGAGATAGCCCTGCCCGATGCCGAAGGTGTAGGTGTCGCCGAGGTACCACGTGTCGCCGACCGCCTCGGCTTTCCACTCCGGGTCCGGGACCAGCCCCGTCGTCTCACCCGGTAGATCGAGGCCGGTCGGCTCTCCGAGGCCGATCTGCCTCGCGTAGCCGGCCAGCCGCGTCGCGCCGAGTCCCTCGAAGTAGGTGACACCGCCACGTCGGTAGCCGCCGGAGAGGTAGTAGAAGTAGACGTCCGACGATCGGGCGAGGCCCCAGTACAGGTTCGTGGCGCCGTGCGCCGCCCAGTCGCGGAAGACGTAGGTCACCGACGGATCGAACTCGTCCTGGATGTAGATTGCGCCGTAGCTCGTGATCGTCGTCTCCGGAGTCGCGACGCCTTCCTCGAGCGCGGCGTAGGCGACCAGGGTCTTGAACGTCGAGCCGGGTGGGTGCGCCTCCATGAAGGTGCGGTCGACCAGCGGCCGTGTCGGGTCGGTGAGCAGCGCCAGCAGGGCCTCGTCGTCGTCGCCATTCAGCAAGTTCGGGTCGAAGGACGGCAGCGACACCTGCGCGAGCAGCTCGCCGGTACGCACGTCGATCGCGACCGCGGCCGCGACCCGCGTGGGCGGCGGCCGTCCCTCCACCTCAGGCGGCAGTCCAGCCTCGATCGCCGCGGTCAGCGCCTCCGCGGTGACGCGCTGGAGCTCGAGGTCGATCGACAACTCGAGGTTGGCGCCGGCTCGCGGGGCGAGGGTGCTGAGGTCGCCGAGCTGGCGGCCCGTCGGATCGGCGATCACGAGACGTCGCTCCGGTTCGCCGCGCAGGGTCGCTTCGTAGACCGTCTCAAGCCCGCTCTGTCCGACGGTGGCGTCGAGGCGGTAGCCCGCTTCGAGGTACGCCTCGACGTCGGCCGGATCGATCGCCGCGACGTGGCCGACGAGGTGGGCGACCAACTCCCCGCCGGCGTAGACGCGCCGCGGGACGGCGGTCACCTCGACGCCGCTGAGCGTCGCGAGCGCGGCGCGCAGCCGGATCGCTTCGGTGGCCGACGGAACCGCCAGCACCTCGACCGGCGCCGTCGGATCGACGGCCGCGAGCCCCTCGCGGGTCGCGGCCTCGAGCGTCGCGACCGAGACGCCGGACTCGCGCTCGATCGCGACCAGCGCCTCGCGGCGGGCGGTGTCGTCCGCGGGCAGATCGGCCGGCACGAGGCGTAACACGAACGCCGCGACGTTGGAGACGAGCGGTACCCCGTTCCGGTCGTAGATCAGGCCGCGCGAGGCCTCGGAGAGGACGAGACGCGGCTGTTCGCCCGTCGCCAGCTGCGGTGCGGGCGCCGGATCGACGACCTGCACCCGCACGAGCTGCGCGACGAGGAGTGCGAGGATCGCGATCACGCCAAGCCGGAGCGCGAGGAACCGCCGCGTCGAATCCAGCTCGGTCACGTGAACAGCCTGGCCGCGGTCATGCGTACAGGCCTCTCGGCCGGGGGCGGAGCGGCCGGAGCGCGATCACCCCGACTCCCGCGAGGGCCGCCGTCGCGAGCCCCGCGGCGATCACCTGCGGCGCGGCCGGCGCCAACGCCGCGCCGTTCCCGGACACGATCGCGAGGATCGAGAGGTAGCAGCCGGTGCCGGCGGCTGCGGTCGCGGCCGCTCGTCCGAGGCCCGCGACGAAGCTGTGATGTCGCGGCGCGGCCGTCGCGAGCAGCATCGCGATGCCGACGCTGGGCAGCAATGCGAGCAGGAACCAGCCCGTCCGCTCGGTCGACACCACACCGAGGATAAGGGCGCCGGCGAGGACGATCGCCCACGTCTCCTCGGGTCGACGGATCACCGCCCAGGCGGCGACGAGCGCCGATGGGAGCAGCGGCGCCGCCCACGGGTCGAGGTAGAACGCGGGCAGCACCGACGCCTGCAGCAGCGCGGCCATCGCGCCCAGCAGGAACGGCGCGATGGTCATCGTGTCGGCTCCGGCCGCGAGCTGATCGGACGAAAGCTCGTCAGCACCAATACGTGCTCCAGCCGCCGCGGATCGCTGAGCGGCTCGACCCTGATTGCCTCGAAGAGGTCTTGCGGCTGCGATTCAACCGAGGTGACCCGACCGGCGAGCAGTCCAGCCGGCACCCGTCCGCCGAGCGCGGACGTGACGAGCAGGTCGCCTACCGCGACATCCGACCCGCGCTCGACGAGCTCGAGCCTGAGCGCATCGCCAGTGCCGACGAGCGCTCCCGGTGTGCGTGACGACTGGACGACCACCGCGACCGCCGCGTCGCCGTCGGTCAGCAGCCGCAGCCAAGCGTGTGACGCGTCGACGTCGGCGATCAGGCCGATCAGCGTGCCACCAGGCCCGAGCACCGGCTGTCCGACGAGCACCCCGTCGTCGGCGCCGCTCCCGATCAGGATGCCCGGCCGGCCGGGTGCGGGATCGCGCAGCAGCACCGGCGCCACCAGCGCCTCGTCCGCGCTTCGCCGCGCCGAGTCGAGCAACGCCGACGCGGCCACGGCCTCGGTCTGTTGCTCCCGCAGGGTCGCCAGGTCGCGTTCGAGTCGCTCCACTTCGAGCCGGAGCCGCGCGTTCTCCCCGGACAGCTCGTCGAGTTCGCCCGCGCGGAGCACGACGTTGGCGACAGGCCGCGCGAGGTCACCGAGGAAGGTCACGACCGGCGTGATCAGCGTGCGCGCCTGCTCCTCGGCGCGACCGGCTGGCGGCAAGGGCGAAGCAGCGAGCAGGGCCAACGCGGCGACGAGAAGCGCGGAGAACCAGGCGGCGCTCCGGCTACCGGCCACCGCTTAGCTCGCCGGCGGTGTGGCGCGCCTCATCGTGGTGGGCGCCGCGTCGCGATCGCGGACTGGACGCGCTCCAGGGTCTCGGCTTCCTCGAGCGCCTCAGAGCAACCGCGGACGACGGTGCGCAGCGGGTCCTCCGTGACGTACACCGGGAAGCGCGTCTCCATGGCCAGCCGGCGGTCGAGGCCTCGAAGCAGCGCTCCGCCGCCGGTCATCGCGATGCCGTGCATCATCAGGTCGGCGACGAGCTCGGGCGGCGTCGTTTCGATCGTCCCGCGCACCGTGCGGATGATCTCGTTGGTCACCGGCGACAGCGCGTCGCGCAGCTCGACCGTCGACACCTCGACCGACTTCGGCAGCCCCGTCGCGAGGTCGCGGCCGCGCAGATCGACGAGCTCCTCCTCGTCGAGCGGAAACGCCGATCCCGCTTCGATCTTGACCTGCTCCGCGGTGCGTTCGCCGATCAGCATGTTGTGAACCTGGCGCGCGTAGTCGATGATCGCGGCGTCCATGCTGTCGCCGGCCGCGCGCACTGATGTCGACTGCACGATCCCGCCGAGCGCGATCACCGCGACTTCCGTGGTGCCGCCGCCGATGTCGACGACCATCGCCCCCGCCGCGTCCATCACCCGCAACCGCCCGCCGATCGCCGCCGCCATCGGCTCCTCGATCAGATAGGCCGAGCGCGCGCCGGCGGCGATCGCAGCGTCGTGCACGGCGCGCTTCTCGACCTCGGTTGCGCCGGACGAGATCCCGACGACCACCCGCGGGCGCGGGATGCCGAGGCCGAAGCGCTCGTGCACGGTGCGGATGAAGTGCTGCAGCATCCGCTCGGTCACTCCGAAGTCTGAGATCACCCCGTCGCGCAGGGGACGCACCGCGACGATCGTAGCGGGCGTACGGCCGACCATGCGCTTGGCGTCGGCGCCGATCGCGAGGATTCGTTTCGTGATCTTGTCGATCGCGACGACCGATGGCTCGTCGACGACGATGCCGCGGCCGCGGACGCTCACCAGCGTGTTCGCGGTGCCGAGGTCGATCCCGATGTCGTGGGAAAACATCCCGAGGAACGAGGACAGCGGATTGATCACCGAACGGTGCTCTCAGACGGGCCTGGGCCCAGACGGGGAGAACCACGTTGACCGCGGGGAAGAACGGTCATCTGGAGTATATGGGTGAGCAGTTCTGGTTATCAACGCTCTCTCAATGCCCAGCGGAGACCACTTCAGCGCAGCGAGGGGAGGTAAACATATCTCGATAAGGCCTGAACGTGAGCGAGCACATGGTGCTCGACATAATCATGCGGCGTTAACTCACCGGAACGAGGTCAGCCGGTAACGGGGGAACCAACTGAAGTGGGGTGGATGTGATTGAAGGTGCAAATGGGTACCAATTGGGTAGCGTGGTGCACCGAGCGATAGCTACCGCAATCCGACCTGCGCCCAGGCCAGCTCACGCGCGGTTCAAGCTGGCGTGACCTCCATCAGGTCCTCGCCGAGGATGACTCTGCCGTCGTAGATCTGACCAATCTCATCGAGGATCTTCTGGCTCTCGACTGGATCGTCCCAGCGGTCACCCATCTTGTGCACAATCACGAGTGTCTTCGCACCAGACTCAGCGGCAGCTTCTGCAACGTTCCGTGGCCCGAATGTACCGAACCGGCGGGCGGTGACGGGATCGTCCCAATTTTCCTTATCGGGAGCCATGTGCAGGAGGAGATCAACGTCGCCGGCGAGTTCGATGGTGCTGCGGCAGGGGATCGTGTCGCCGGTGATCACCACCGAGCCCCCGTCGCAGTCCACGCGATAAGACAGGCAGTCGTGGTAGGGCTGGGCGTGCACGGCCGGGGCGGCGGTGACCTGCCAGGTCGCGCCCGCACAGACGAGACCCGGCTGAATGTCCTTCGCGCCGAGCGCGATCGGCTGCCTGTGGCCTTCGCCACCGCGCCACTGATACATCTCGATGCTCATTGGGTGCTTCGTGCGCGCCACGATGTCGGGCTCGAAGACGCCGCCGGCGCCGAAGAGTAGATCGACATATCGCTCGGTGCCGCTCGGGCCGTACACCTGAAGCGGTGAGTTCTTGCCCGTGCCCTGGTCCCAGCGCACCAACGCGAACTGCGCGAAGTCGACGTTGTGATCGTAGTGGTGGTGTGTGAAGAATTGGAAATCGATCTCAACGATCGGCACATTGGTCGCTGCCAGGCGCTGCGTGGCGCCTGGGCCGCAGTCGAACAGCAGGTACTCGCCATCGGCCTCTACGAGGTGCGCGGAGCCGTGGCGATTCGCGCGTGGCTCCGGGCTCCCCGTGCCCAACAGCGTGACCTTCAGCATGCGTGTCCCTTCGATCCCCACGCGGGCATCACACGCGCATGTTAGCGCGGCGATGACAGCAGCAGCGTAGGGCGCCAGGGGCAAACGTCGTCGGGATCGCCGCATCGATCATCGGTCCGGTGCAGGCGGTCCCCGGGTTCCACGGCAGTGTGAGCGGGCGGTAGGGAGGGCGCAGTACGTCGCGGATGCCGTGGCGCAGCAATATTCCATTCATCGAGAAGATGACGTGCCAGTTGCTGGTCGCGACGCTCGAGGCTGAACGGGCGGTCGGTGTTGATGGTCCCGAGGTAGCCGCCGCTTCTACCCGGTCCCGGAAGTCCTGAACGCCGACGTCATGCGGAAGCCTGTCACGCCTCACGGCGATGCGGAACACCAGCGAGTCTGCGTTGCACTCGTGCTCGAACTCGGGGAGTGGTATCCGGCGGCAATAGTCAGCCAGCGTATGCAGGTGGTGGAGCATCTCGCGACGTGAGCGGTCAGCCGCCCGGGCGTACCAGCCGGTAGACGCGCGTGCTGCCGTCGCTGCCGGAGATGATGCGGCCCTCGCGAATCAGCCGGCGCAGGACGCTGGCCATGTGGGCGCTATCGATCTCGATCAGCTTGTTTAAGTCCTTCTTCGACAGCTGATCGCTCTCGCCGAGCGACTCGATAATTACGCGCTCCAGTTCGGCGGTGTCAGCCATCTCGCGTCCCGTCGGTTCGCCCTGAGGTCCGTCAGCCCTGAGGTCCGTCAGAGTCGAGGATCGTCGCTCCTCGGCCGTCAGTCCAGCCACTCGCCATAGCGGGCGGCGAACTCGTCCTCGTCGAGCACCTCGACGTCGAGCGATTCCGCCTTCTCGCGCTTGCTGCCGCCACCTTCGCCGGCGAGGACGAACGCGGTCTTCTTCGAAACGCTCCCGGCGAAGCGCCCGCCGAGGCGTTTCACCAGGTCCTCGATCTCGTTTCGCGACCACCGCGACAGCGAACCGGTGGCGACGATCGACATCCCCTCGAACGGTCCGCCGCGCGCCGAGACCTCCTCGTCCATCCGTACGCCGGCCGCCGTCAAGCGGTCGATCAGGGCCGCGTTCCGATCGTCCTGGAAGTGCTTGTGGACCGCCTCGGCGACGATCGGACCGATTCCGTCGATCGCCTCGATCTCGTCGACCGACGCTGCACGCAGCGTCTCCATCGTCCCGAAGCTGAGCGCCAGGGCGCGCGCCGTCTCGCCGCCGACGTGGCGGATGCTGAGCCCGATCAGCAGCCGGTGCAGCGGCTGCTGCTTGCTCGCCTCGAGGTTCGCGAACAGCCGGTCGAGCGTCTTCTCGCCGATTCCGTCCAGTTCGAGCAGCTCCTCGTGCCGGTCGGGCAGCGCGTAGAGATCGGAGAGCGTCTTCACGAAGCCGAGCTCGACCAGGCGCCACGAGAGCTGCTCGCCGAAGCCCTCGATACCGAGCGCGCCTCGACCGGTGTAGTGCTCCAGCGTGCGCGCGATCTGCACCGGACATTCGCGATTCGGGCAGTAGTACGCCGCCTGCTCCGGATCGTGTTCGACGGGCGTTCCACACACAGGGCAGACCGTGGGCATCTTGAACTTGCGCAGCCGACGGCCCTTGCGCCGCGACAGCACGGGGCCCACGACCTGGGGGATCACGTCGCCGGCCCGCTGGACGATCACGTCGTCGCCCGCGCGGATGTCCAGCTCCTGGATATGGGCGAGGTTGTGGAGCGTCGCCATCCCCACCGTGGCGCCGCCGACGAAGACCGGCTCGAGGGCCGCGAACGGCGTCAGCACCCCGGTCCGTCCGACCGAGACCTGGATCTCGTTCAGCCTCGTGACCGCCTGTTCGGCGGGGAACTTCCAGGCGGTGGCCCAGCGAGGGTCGCGGCCGACGGTGCCGAGCTGCCGCTGTGCCTCGAGCGAATCGATCTTGATCACGACGCCGTCGATCTCGTAGTCGAGTTCGTCGCGGCGGCCTTCCCACTCCTCGCAGAAGGCTGCGACCTCGTCGATCGACTCGAACCGCTGGGAGAGAGGGTTGGTCGGGAATGCCGCCTCCGCGAGCCAGGCCATGGCCTCGGAGTGAGCGTCGGGCGGCGCGCCGCCGTCGATCCAGCCGAGCTGGTAGACGAACAGATCGAGGCGACGGCTGGCGGTCACGCCTGGATCGAGCTGGCGCAGGGATCCGGCGGCCGTGTTCCGCGGGTTCATGTAGAGCTGCTCGCCCTCCGCGGCGCGGGCGGCGTTCAGCTTCGCGAACTCGCCCTTCGACAGGTAGACCTCGCCGCGCACCTCCATCGCCGCCGGCGGGTCGTCGACAGCGAGGCGCAGCGGGATCGAGCGAATCGTGCGCAGGTTCGGGGTGATGTTCTCGCCTCGGTAGCCGTCGCCGCGCGTGGCGCCGAGGACGAAGCTGCCGCGCTCGTAGATGAGCGAGATCGCGAGGCCGTCGATCTTGGGCTCGCACACGAAGCTGAGGTCGTTGCGCTCCAGTAGCCGCACGACGCGCTCGTGCCACTTCAGCAGCCCGTCGCGCCCGAAGACGTTGCTGAGCGACAGCATTGGCTCGCGGTGCTCGACCGAATCGAACTCCACCGACGGCTCGCCGGCGACGCGCTGCGTCGGCGAATCGGGGGTGATCAGATCCGGGAACGTCCCCTCGAGCGCGATCAACTCGACGCGGAGCGCGTCGTACTGCGAATCGCCGATCTCCGGTGCGCTGAGCGTGTGGTAGCGGTGATCGTGGTAGCGGATCAGGCCGCGCAGCTCCTCGACCCGCTCGCGAGCGGCTTCGAGGTCGCGTTGCGCGTCAGGCGCCTCGTTGGCCGTGTCTGCGATCGGTTCGAGGACGGTCACCGTGGCGAGTATATCGCCGCGCGGACGCTACACTCGTGAGACAGACCGGGAGGCCGAGCTTGAGCGGTGACCGTACGGTGACGATCGTCGACTACGGCGCGGGCAACCTGCGCAGCGTGGCGCGAGCGGTCGCTCATGCCGGGTACGAGCCGCTCGTCAGCTCCCAGGCGCGCCCGATCGAGGACGCCTGGGCGCTGATCGTTCCCGGGGTCGGCGCCGCCGCCGACACGATGAAGAACCTCACGGCGAGCAGCCTCGACATCCCGATCCGGGAGTACATCGACTCCGGGCGGCCGTTCCTCGGTGTCTGCATGGGCATGCAGGCGCTGTTCGACGTCTCCGAAGAGGGCGGCCGCCACGAGTGCCTCGGGATCCTGCCCGGCCGCATCGTGCGGTTCCCACACGGCCTGACCGTGCCCCACATGGGCTGGAACACCGTACACGTCGAATCGCCGCACCCGGTCTTCGCGGGCATTCCTGAAGATTCGTACTTCTATTTCGTTCACTCCTACCACGCGGAGCCAAACGAGCCGACGATCGTCATTGGGACGACTGAATACGCGAGCCGGTCGTTCCCGTCCGTGGTGGGCCGCGACAACATGATCGCGACGCAGTTCCACCCGGAGAAGTCAGGCGCGAACGGGCTGAGGTTCTACGCGAACTTCATCCAGCTCGCGCGAGAACGTGGCTCGATCGCCCCGGAGCAGGCCTCGGCCACTCCGGCCTGACGTGAGGGATCCCGCCGTGGAAGTGATTCCGGCGATCGACATCCGTGGCGGCCAGTGCGTTCGCCTCGAACAGGGCGACTACGACCGCGAGACCGTGTTCGGTGACGACCCGGTGAAGATGGCCGTCCGCTGGGCGGCGCTCGGCGCGAGGCGCATTCACGTCGTCGACCTTGATGGAGCGCGCGACGGCAGCCAGGCGAACGCCGAGGTGGTGCGTCGGATCGTCCAGACGGTCGACAGCGCGATCCAGTGCGGCGGCGGGATTCGCGACATCCCGACGTTGCAGCACACGATCGAGAGCGGCGTGACGCGCGTCGTGATCGGGACGGCCGCGGTGAAGAACCCGCAGATGCTTCGCGACGCGGTCGCCCTGGCCGGCGACCGGCTGATCGTCTCGGTCGACGCCCGCGACGGGCTCGTCAGCCTCGAGGGCTGGACCGAGTCGACCGACATCTCAGCGCTGTCACTGATCGATCGCCTGCAGGGGATGGGTGTGCAGCGCATCGTCTACACCGACATCCTCCGCGACGGCGTGAAGGGCGGCCCGAACTTCACGATGTACGAGCGCCTCTCCGCCGAGAGCGCGGTGAAGGTGCTGGCCGCCGGCGGCGTCAGTGACGTGGAGGACGTGCGCCGCCTCGCGGAGGCCGGCGTCGACGGCGCGATCATCGGCCGCGCGCTCTACAAGGGCGAGATCGACCTCGCCGAGGCGATCGCTGCCGCCTGCTGACCCGACTGGCGTCCGCGCCGCTCACCCGCGATGATCAACGGGTGCTGACCAAACGGATCATCCCTTGTTTCGACGTCGACAACGGGCGCGTCGTCAAAGGCGTGTCGTTCGTCGAGCTGCGCGACGCCGGCGACCCCGTCGAGCTGGCGGCGAAGTACGACGCCGCGGGCGCGGACGAGCTGGTGTTCCTCGATATCACCGCGTCCTCGGACCAGCGGACGAGCGTGTACGACATGATCGCGCGTACCGCGGACGAGGTGTTCATCCCGCTGACCGTCGGCGGTGGCGTCCGCTCCGGGGACGACGTGCGGCTGATGCTCGAACAGGGCGCCGACAAGGTCTCGATCAACACGGCCGCCGTGGAGCGTCCGGAGCTGATCGACGAGGCCTCCCACCGCTTCGGAGCGCAGTGCATCGTGGTCGCCGTCGACGCGAAGAAGGTCTCCGAGGGCGAATGGGAGATCTACACCCACGGCGGGCGGACGCCGACCGGCCGCGACGCCGTCGAGTGGGCGCGTGAGGCGGTCGAGCGGGGCGCCGGCGAGCTGCTGGTCACCTCGATGGACACGGACGGGCACCAGCGCGGCTATGACATTGCGATGCTGCGCGCGATCAGCGACGCGGTCGAGGTGCCGATCATCGCTTCCGGCGGCGCCGGGGAGCCCGAACACCTCTACGAGGCGCTGACCGCCGGCGGCGCCGACGCGGTGCTCGCCGCCTCGATCTTCCACTTCGGCAAGTACGACATCCCGTTCCTCAAGCAGTACCTCGAGGACCGCGGCGTCCCGATGCGTCCGGTCGAGGCGCCGCGCGCCGACGACGCCTAGCAGCCAGTGTCACGCCCGCCCTTCTCAGTCACCCACATCGTCTTCGACGTGGACGGCACGCTTGTGGACTTCGAGAGCGCGCTTCACGCCGCGCTGCGCGAAGCGGCCGAGGCGGCGTCGGCGCAGCTCGGGACGCTCGTCACCGCGAGGCAACTCCAGCAGTCGCGCGAACTCGTCGCGGTCGATCCGGCATTCCGAAGCAAGACGTTCAGCGAGATCCGCGACGAGTCGATTCGGCGTGTCCTGTCCGCCGCCGGCGAACACGCGCCGGAGGCGGTCCGTACGATCGCCGGGACGTACTACGCGGCGCGCGACGCCAACCTCGATGCGTACGACGACGTCGAGGAGTCACTGAGCACCCTGGCGGCGCTCGGATTCACGCTGATCGCGGCGACGAACGGGAACGCCGAGTTGGCGCCGCACTCGTTCATGGCACACGTTGCCCACCACCAGCAGGCCGAGGTGGTCGGCGTCTCGAAGCCCGATCCGGCGTTCTTCGCGCGCGCCGTCTCCGACGCTGGAGGCGACCTGGAGCTGGCTCTTTCCGTCGGCGACCGCGTCGACAACGACGTGTCGCTCGCCCGTGCCGCTGGTCTCCATGCGGTGTTCCTCGATCGCGACGGCCGAGCGCCAGACGTCGAGGTGCCGCGCATCAGCACGCTGCTCGAGTTGCCGGCGCTGGTCGATCTGGCGGACTAGCGCCGCACGAAGTGCACGCCGAGGTCCGGCGTAGGCCTCGCGAACGGCGCGTAATCGCCGGCCGCCCGCCCCAGCGCGACCAGGGCCTGCGGTTGCCACGACCGATCGAGGTCCAGCGCCGCGCGCACCTCGGGCTGGGCGTAGACGGGCGCGGAGATCCAGTACGCCCCGAGGCGGCGGGCCGATGCCGTGAGCAGGATGTTCTGCAGCGCGGCGCCGAAGGAGTGCGTGGCGAGCGCCCACTCGGCACGAGCGCGGCGGTCGTCGTCGTAGACATTCAGCCCATCCGCGACGAGGCAGCCGAGCAGCAACGTCGGCGCTCCCTCGATTTGACCTCGAGACCGTGCGAGCAGGCGGTCGATCGTGGCCCCGGGCGTCCCGTCATGCTCGAGGTCGGCGCGCCAGGCGGCGCCCATCGCGGAGGCGAGCGCGGCGCGGCGGGGCGGGAGCACCTCGACAAAGCGCCACGGCCGGGTGTGGTGCGGTGCCGGGGCGGTGAGGGCGAGCGCGATCAATGATTCGACCTCGTCCTCGGTCAGCGGCGGGCCGGTCAGGCCTCGAATCGAGCGCCGGCTGCGAATCGCGAGTTCGAGGTCGTCCGCGTTCACCGCGCCGCCGGTCCGTCGGCGAGCGCGCCCATTGCCTCGAGGACGGCGGCGGTCGCCGGCCCGACGCTCGCGCGCACGCGTTCGAGGTCGGCGACGGTGTCGACGTCCGCCGCGAGGGCTGCGATCGCGAGCTCGCGCAGCTCGACGCCGGCCGCGTCGGCCTCGGCGCGGTGTCGTGCACCCGACTGGGGCCCGAACGCCGTCCGCATCACCGTCGGCGGCCTCAGTCCAAGCGCTGACGTGCCGCCGTCGTCGTTCGGCACCAGCACCGCCGTGCGGGGCTCGCTTCCGAGCGCCTCGAGGCAGCGCCGCACGTGGTCGGCCTCGAGGTGCGGGAGGTCGCCCTGTAC
The DNA here is from genome assembly GCA_965248675.1 of Dehalococcoidia bacterium. Taxonomy (GTDB): domain Bacteria; phylum Chloroflexota; class Dehalococcoidia; order UBA2979; family UBA2979; genus UBA6627. The sequence continues at coordinate 579,979 of CBDFJZ010000007.1, read as the reverse complement.
CACGAGCACGGCGTCCGAGGCCGCGACCCGTTGGTCCGCCAGCGCGGCGACGATCGCCGCGTTCGTTCCCTCGCCCGCGTCACGGACCACCTGCGCCCCTCGGGCGAGTGCGAACGGCTCGACGTCCTCGTCGGGTGTCACGACGAAGCGAGGCCCGTTGTGCGCTGCCGCCACGGCGGTCAGCACGTCCTCGAGCATCGCGAGCACGAGCCGCCGCCGCCCGTTCGTATCCAGCAGCGGAGCGAGGCGCGACTTTCCGCGGCCGAGCGGACCCACGGCGACAATGACGGCGGTGGCCTCGTCGCTCACGGTGCCACCGCTTCGAGCACCTCGGAGGCCACGCGGAGCCGTCCCGGCCGGTCGCGCATCATCGAGTCGAGCACGATCGGCTCGAGGCCGAGCGCGGCGACGGCGGGCGGGAGCTCGGCGTCGGCTTCGTCGAGGACGAAGCTGTCGACGACATCGGTGTAGAGCCGGGCGACGCCCAGCGCGGAGACCTCGTGCCCGAGCGAGCGCAGCATGTCGGCGGCCGGCCCTTTGACCGCCTCACCGCCGACGATCGGCGAGATCGCGACGCGACGAGCGGAGCTGGCCTCGAGCGCGGTCCGTACGCCGGCGACGGCGAACAGCGGGTCGATCGAAACGAAGGGGTTGCTCGGCGCAAGCAGGACCAGCTCGGCCTCGGCGATCGCCTCGATTACCCCGGGCGCGGGCCGGGCGGACTCCGCGCCGGGGAAGCGGAAGCCGGTCACCGGATCCTGGGCGCGGCGACGCACGAAGTAGTCCTGGAACTCGAGCTCGCCAGCCTCGGTTACGACGATCGTCGGGTGCCGGTCGTTCGTCACCGGGAGCAGCCGGCAGGGCAGCCCTCTGGCCTCCGCGAGCGCGGCCGTCGCCTCGGTGAGCGTCGCGCCGCCTCGGAGCTGGTCCGTTCGCCAGAGGTGTGTCGCGAGGTCGCGGTCGCCGATGGCGAACCACTCGTCGTCGCGGTCGCCGAGGGTGCGCAACTCCTCGATGGTGACGTGCGTATCGCCGTCCAGTCCCCAGCCGAGCGGGCCCTCGAGGCCGGCAAGCGTGTAGATGATCGTGTCGATGTCCGGGGAGACGTGCAGGCCGTGCCACTGCAGATCGTCGCTGACGTTGCAGATTGCGGTGACCTGAGAGGGGTCGCCGACGGCGCGGACGACGCCGTCGAGGAAGCGTGCTGCGCCCACCCCACCACAGAACACGACGATCCGCACCAGCAGCCTCCCAGCCATCGCGGCGCCTCGACGCTGGCGCGGCGCGGCGCGCGCAGCCGGCGCCCATTATCCCGGTTCTGGTCCTCGGATGGTGGTGCGCTAGGCGGGCGGGCGCTCAACCCGTTCGGAGGCCATCGCGACGCCGCCCTCGGCGACGTGCTCGCCGCCCGTGGCCTGCTCGTAGAGCTGGGCGACGGGAGCGAAGCCGCGATTGATCGTGACCAGCTCGCCGGCGCGGTCGTAGACCGCGGTCGTGGGGACGGAGAGCACGCCGTACTCGTCGGCGAGTACCGTCTCGGCGACGGCGTCGTGGCGCTCGATCACCAGCTCGGGCAGCTCCTCGGAGAGGCGCTCGATCGCCGGCTCTTGCTGGTGCCTGCAGACGACGCAGCTCGTCGTGGTGAAGTACACGATCCGTGGTGCCACCTCGCGACCGCCGTCCGGCGCCGCGTTCGCGGGAGCCTGGAGGCGCGAGACGATGCGACGGTCGCGTGCGGCGAGGGCGATGCGGACGAGCCAGACGGCGAGCGCGGTCGCCGCCAGGACGGCAGCGACGATCAGCAATCGGTCGAGCACCGCGGTTACGTCCGGGCGGCGCGGTTACTGGCGATCGAGCGAGGCAGCAGCCCGCGGCGATCGAGCTGGAGGTAGACAAAACAGCCGGCACAGAACTCGACCGTGAGGTTGATGAACGCGAGCGCGGTCACCACCAGGGTCAACGCCCAACCGAGCGCCCAGGCGCCGGCAAAGAGCGCGATCGAGGCGGCGAGCAGGAACACCGCTCCCACCGCCTGCGCGAACTGGTGCGGCATCGGGTCTTCGACCTCGATCCGGCTGCCGAGGACGCCAAACGGCTTCAGCACGCGCTGGTGAACCTGCTTGAACAGCGCGAACCCCTCGTGTGCGGTACCCGCGGCCAGCACGAGGCCGGTCGCCAGCACGATCCAGCGTCCGACGTCGCCGCCGATCGCAACCGCGACCGCCGTGAGGCCAACGATGAAGGCCTGGTTGGTCCGGAGCGTGTTCCGATCGACCCGATACCGATTCTCTGGCGTCGCGGACATGCGCACCCCGCGTCCTTGTTGATCGGGCTGCCGCCCGAGGGGGCTGTATGTTGGGTGAATTCCCGACAAACACGAGTATATCACTCGACAATAGGCATGGCGCCTACGAGGCCGCCCGATCGTCATCGCCCTCGAGCGCGCGGACCTGCCGGAACGCCTCGAGGGCGACCTGGATCTGCTCATCTTCGGGCGGGCGCGTCGTCAGGCGCTGCAGCAGCAGGTTCGCTGTAAATAGGCCGCGCACGATCGGCCAGCGAGCGTGCAGGCCGCCGAATCGGATTGCTTCGTACGCGATCCCGGCGACGAAGGGGATGAGCAGCAGTCGCGAGGCGAAACGCCACCACAGGGGTTCGGTGCCAATGAAGATGAACACCACCGCCGAGACGACCGCAACGGTCAGCAAGAACGAGGTGCCGCAGCGCGGGTGCTCGGCGGGATGGCGACGCACGGCGGGCACGCTCAGCTCAGGCCCGTGCTCATGTGCGTGAATCGTCTGGTGCTCGGCCGCGTGGTACTGGAAGATGCGCTGGATCTCCTCGGACTGCCCGATCAGCCAGACATAACCGATCAGGAGGACCAAGCGGAGCGCGCTCTCGATCAGTAGCGACCACCAGGCCGATCCGAGCGGGCCGTCGAGCCAGAACGTCGCCAGCACCGGCCCGAGGAAGAACAGCACGCTGGCGATGCCCATCGTGAGCAGCAGGCCGAACCATCCCGACGGCCCGAGCCGCTCCGGGCCGACCTTCCCATCCGTCTCTTTCGAGGCGACCGAGCTCGCCCAGTTCAGCGCACGGACGCCGAGCATGAGCGACTCCGCGAGAATCGCCACGCCGCGGATCAGCGGGACGGTGCGCAGCCGGCTCGTGAACAGCCCGGACAAGCGTTGGGTGTACGAGACGATCTGCCCGTCCGGCCGTCGCACGGCGACGGCGACCGACGTCGGACCGCGCATCATCACGCCCTCGACTACGGCCTGACCGCCGTAGACTCGCGCGGGTGGTTCGTCCATCGGACCACCGTACGCGCCGCGCCCGGGAGCTACGAACCGCACGCCAAAGTGGCAGACGGATGGGCCGACTTGCTACCGTCACCGACGCCCGCTATCCCGGCTCATTTGATGAATGGACCCGTGCCGTGCCCCAGCGTCGCCCGCCCCTGACCACGGACATCGCCCGCTCGATGTGGGACAGCGCCGCCGACGCGTACACGGACATCCAAGAGGCCGGCGACGACTACTTACCGCACTGAGTTCTTCGGCCCCGCCCAGCTTGAGGTCTGCGGGGACGTTTCGGGCCTAAGCGTTCTCGACATTGGCTGCGGGAGCGGCTACTTCTCGCGCCTGCTCGCCCGGCGTGGTGCTGCGGTGGCCGCCGTCGATCTGTCCCCGGAGATGGTGCGGATCGCCCGCGATCGCGAGGCTGAGCTCCCGCTCGCAATCAGTTACGAGGTGTTGGATGCCGCCCGGCTCGGCGACCGGTTTGAGCCGGGCACCTTCGACCTCGTGACCGCCTGCATGTCACTCCAGGACATGCCGGACGTACCGGCCGTGCTTCAGGGCACCGCTGATCTGCTGCGTCCGGGCGGGCGTCTCGTCAGTTGCAACTCTCACCCCTGCTCGAATACGCTGTTCCGCGAGTGGCATTACGACGCGACAGGCGAGAAGCGCGGCTTGATCATCGCCGATTACTTCGACGAGGTGACGGTCGAGTACGAATGGAGCCACCCGCGGATGCCGCGCCCGATCCGGACGCAGGCCAATCACGTTCCGCTGCAGCGCTGGTTCGAGTGGGTGTTCGAAGCTGGTTTCTTACTAAGAGGCTTCCATGAGCCGCGCCCAACCGACGAGGCATTCGCGAAGCGCCCCGAGCTGCTGGATGCGCGGCTCGTGCCGTACTTCGCGATCTTCGACCTGGTCAACGGAGCCTTGGGCTACGAGTCGCTCTCCGCGTCCTCGTTGGCGGTGGGCTCCTCGGTGGACGGTTCCGCCGCCGCCGGGGCGGCCTCGGACCGGGCAGCGGCGCCGCGCTGATAACGGCGGCGGAAGCGCTCGACGCGGCCGGCGGTGTCGACCATCCGCTGCTCGCCCGTGAAGAACGGGTGGCTATCGGCGGTCACATCGAGGCGGACGACGTAGGCTTCGACACCGTCGACGGTGCGCCGTTCCTCGGAGGTCATCGTCGAGCGGGTCATGAACTCGTAGCCGCTCGAGAGGTCGACGAAGACAACCGGGTGGTACTCAGGATGGATCTCCGGCTTCACGACGTCTCCTGTAGGACCGAGACCTGTTTGCGACGGCCCTTGGCGTACGGCGAGAAGCGCACCACGCCGTCGGTCAGCGCGAAGAGCGTGAAGTCACGGCCGACGCCGACGTTCGCACCGGGGTGGAAGCGGGTGCCGCGCTGGCGGACGATGATCGAGCCCGAGGTCACCTCTTGTCCGTCGTGGCGCTTGACGCCGAGGCGCTTTGACTTCGAGTCGCGCCCGTTCCGCGTCGAACCACCGGACTTCTTATGGGCCATGACGACGTCCCTCCGGGCTGGCGGCGTATCCGCCGGGCGCGATGCCCGTGATCTGCAGCCGTGTTTGGTGCTGCCGGTGACCGCGCATGCGCTTTTGGCGCGTCTTGTTCTTGTAGTGGAAGAAGGTCACCTTCTTCGCCCGTCGGTGCTCCTCGACGGTCGCGGTGACCGAGGCGCCATCGACGAGCGGTGTGCCGACCGTGGTGCCCTCGTCGCGCTCGATCACGAGCACCTCGTTGAGGGTCACTTCGGCCCCCTCGTCGGCGTCGAGCAACTCGACGTCGATCGTGTCGCCCGCCCGCACACGGTACTGCTTGCCGCCGGAGCGGATGATCGCGAACATTGAGGTCACATCCGGAGTGTGTAACGAGTCGAACGAGTGTAGGCAGGCCCCTGGCGACGGTCAACGCGGCCCGGCCCTGAGATCCGGCCGCGCAAACGCGGAGTGCGTGTGGACTTTCTGCTTGACCTGTTGAGGGCGCCGCTCGACGCGATCAACTGGCTCACTGACGAGATTTTCCTCTTTCTAAACGGCCTATTCGATCGCTTCGGAACCCCGATCGTTTTCTTTGCTGCCTTGGTCGAAGCCACGGTGGGCCTTGGCCTGGTGTTCCCGGGCGTGGCCCTGATGTTCCTCGGCGGCGCCTACACGGCGGATGACCCGGCTCAGTTGGCGGTCGTCTTCGTGATGGCGGTGATCGGCACGATGATCGGCGATACGTTGTCGTACAGCCTCGGCCGGCGGGGCGGGAGCCTCCTGCAGGGCACGCGCCTCGGCCCGTCCTTGCGTGCCGGCGAAGCGCTGATGACCGGCCGTACCCGCTGGCTGATCCCCTTCTACCACCTGGCGAACATCACGAGGGCGGTGGGACCGTTCGGCGCCGGGGCGATCCGGATGCCGCTACGGCAGTGGATGCCGTTGGATTACCTCGGCGCCGTGATCGCGAACATGATCTGGGTCGGCGCGGGCGCGATCTTCGGGACCGCAGTGCTTACCGAGGACGGCCGGCTGGAAGAGCACCCCGCGCTGCGCGTCGGCCTGGTGGCGGTAGCGTTCATCTGGTTCTACGCCGTCCAAGGCACACTCGCTCGGCGCTGGCGCGAGCTCGCCGAACGTGAGACGAGCGCCACACGCGACTGACCGCGGCGCCCGCTTCGGCTCAACGACCCAATCAAGACCGCGATAAGCAGAAGGCCCGGCGTGCGCCGGGCCCTCTCTGATCTTCGCCGCACGGCGCCGTCAGTCGGTCGATGCGTTCGATTGTCCCCAGGCGAGACCGGGGCGGCCCTGCGGCCGGTCTTCCTCGGTCTCGCCTTCGCTTTCTTCGCTCGATCCGCTCGGGGAAGGCGGCTCAGCCGTCGCGACCGGCGCGGCCGGCTCTTCGTCCGGCACCTCGCGGCCTTCGGCGGCGCCGAGCATCCGACGCAGCTCGTCGCCCTCGAGCGTCTCGTCGACGACCAGCGCGCTTGCGACGAGGTCGAGCTTGTCGCGATGCTCGGCGAGCACGGCGCGGCAACTCTCGTGGGCCTCGTCGATCACGCGGCGAACCTCGTCGTCGATCTCTTCCGCGGTGCGCTCGGAGTAGTCGCGCTCCTCGGAGATGTCGCGGCCGAGGAAGATCATCGACTGGCGGCGACCGAAGGTGCGCGGGCCGAGGCGTTCGCTCATGCCCCACTGCGTGACCATGTCACGCGCGACCTGGGTGACCTTGCCGATGTCGTCGTGGGCGCCGGTGGTCATCTCGCCGAAGACGAGCTCTTCGGCGACATGGCCGCCGAGCATCATCGTCATCATCGCCTCGTAGTACGAGCGGTCCTGCAATCGCCGATCGGTGTCGGGCAGTGAGCGGGTGAACCCGCCGGCCAACCCGCGCGAGACGATCGTCACCTTGAACGGCGGATCGGCCTTCGGCGTAAACCAGCCGGCGACGGTGTGCCCCGCCTCGTGATACGCGACGATCTTCTTTTCTTCCTCCGTGATCACGCGCGACTTGCGCTCGGGGCCGGCGATCACGCGATCGACCGCCTCGTTAAACTCGTCCATGCCGACGCGCTTCTTGTTGCGCCGCGCGGCGAGGATCGCCGCCTCGTTGACGAGGTTGGCGAGGTCCGCGCCGGAGAAGCCGGGCGTCTGCTTCGCGATCGTGTCGAAGCTGACCGCGGGCTCCAGCGGCTTGCCCTTGACGTGCACGTCGAGCACCGCGCGGCGCCCCTTGATGTCGGGCAGGTCGAGCGTGACACGGCGGTCGAAGCGACCCGGCCGCAGCAGCGCCGGGTCGAGGATGTCCGGCCGGTTCGTCGAGGCGACGACGATCACGTTGCTGTTGCTGTCGAAGCCGTCCATCTCGACGAGGATCTGGTTCAGCGTCTGCTCGCGCTCGTCGTGCGAGCCGCCGAGGCCGGCGCCGCGCTGGCGGCCAACCGCGTCGATCTCGTCGATGAAGACGATCGCCGGGGCGTTGCGCTTCGCCTGGTCGAACAGATCGCGCACGCGGCTCGCGCCGACGCCGACGAACATCTCGACGAACTCCGAACCGGAGATCGAGAAGAACGGCACGCCGGCCTCGCCGGAGACCGCGCGGGCGAGCATCGTCTTGCCGGTGCCAGGGGGGCCGACGAGCAGCACGCCATGCGGGATCCGGGCGCCGACGGCGGCGAACTTCTCCGGGTACTTCAGGAACTCGACGACCTCGGCGAGCTCTTGCTTCGCCTCGTCCTGGCCGGCGACGTCGACGAAGGTGACCGTCGGGGTCTGGCCGGTGATCATGCGCGCCTTGCTCTTGCCGAACGACATCGCCTGGTTATTCGCGCCGCCCGCCTGGCGCATCATGAAGATCAAGATGCCGCCGAAGATGATCAGCGGCAGGAAGTTCAGCAGCAACCCGAACACGTTGCCGAACTGACTCGGTCGACTGACCTGGATCTCGATGCCGGCGTCGCCACCGATCGGGATGCTGTTTTCGCGGAGAATCTGCTCAATCGAGGACGAGGATTCTTTCCTCGAGGTAATCGGCGTCGAGGAGTCCTTGAGGGTGACGGTCAGGTTGTCGCCTTCGACCTCGATTCGCTGGACGTTCCCGGCCTGCGCCTGGCTGATCACGAAGGAGATGTCGCGCTCGGTGCCGCCTCCCGAGGGGCGGAACAGCATCACGACGACCAGCACGACGGCGACGAGGATCAGCAGATAGACGAAGGAATTGCGCATTCCGCGAGATCTCATAGCGTTCCTGCCGTTTCAGCTTTCGCGCACCCGACCGGGTGGTTGATGCGCGCGCCCGGGCGGTGGGAAACCCGGCGGGATGTCCTGATCGGCTCAGTCGACGGAGCCGACTTCAAGCGAGTTCCTGATCGAGTGTAGCACCGGCCAGACGCGCCTCAGGTGAGCAAGTCCCCTAGGAAACTGGGACGTTCGCGGCTCCTCACGACTGATTATCGGCGGCCGAGAGCACCGGCCCGCAGCCCGGAGCGTCGAGGTTCGCCGTCGCGTCGGCCGCGCCGTCCTCCCGCTTGCCTGCAGCCCGTCCACCACTCATCGTGGTCGTTTAGCTTTGGATCACTTGACTGCGCGATATCCGCGACGGACGATGCGCGCATGGTCACGATCAAGGCCGCTCGTCGGGGCCGCCCGGGCTGGCGAGTCGAGCGCGCGTTCTGGCGCCAGGGCGCCCGCCGTGTCGCGGGGGTGGACGAGGTCGGCCGCGGTCCGCTGGCCGGACCGGTCGTCGCCGCGGCGGTGGTGCTTCCGCTGCGCCCGTCCGGCGAGGTGTCGCGGGCGGGCTGGATCGGCCGGCTTCGCGATTCGAAGCAATTGACCGCGGCCCAACGCGAGTCGCTCTTTCCGCTGATCGAGCGGTACGCCGACTGGGGCCTCGGTGTGGTGTCGGCGCAGGTCGTCGATCAGATCAACATCCTGCAAGCGACACGCCTCGCGATGCAGCGGGCCGTGGCAGCCCTCGAGACCCCGCCGGACGCGCTGATCGTCGACGGTCGGGAGGTGGTCGCCGGATCGATCGTGCAGCGCAGCGAGGTGAAGGGCGACGCGCGATGCGCCTCGGTGGCGGCGGCGAGCGTGCTGGCGAAGGTGACGCGGGACCGAATGATGTGCGAGCTCGATCGCGAGTTCCCCGGATACGGGCTGTCAGAACATAAGGGATACGCCACGAGCGACCACCGCGCGGCGCTCGAGCGGCTTGGGTACAGTACGATCCACCGCCTCTCCTTCGCGCCCGTCCGTGCTGCGATCCGCTGACCGTCAATGACCGATCCACGTCGCCGGCTCGGAGCCTCCGGCGAGCGACTCGCCGCGGATTACCTCGAGGCGCGTGAATACGAGGTGCTCGACCGTAACGTCCGCCGCCGCGAGGGGGAGGTGGACCTGATCGCCGTTGATCGCGGTGGTCCGGAACCCGTGCTCGTCTTCGTCGAGGTGAAGCTTCGCCGCCCTCGGCCGACCGGCGCAGCGATCGAGGCGCTTTCGCGACATAAGCAGGGGCGACTGCGGGCCTTGGCCGAGGTCTACGCGGCTGAGCACGCCGACCTGCCGGCGGATCTGCGGATCGACCTCGTGGCGATCGATCTTGCCGAGGACGGAACGGTGGTGTCGATCGAGCACGTGCAGAACGCGGTAGAGGGCAGCTCGATGTAGCGGGTAGGTTGGGGGCGAAGTCGGGAGCTGGATTCGATGACCAACGAACGCGAGGCACTCCACGTCGTCTTCGGGGCCGGTCCCGTCGGGCTTGCGATCGCGGACGAGCTGGTGTCTCGAGGGCACCGCGTGCGGTTGGTCAACCGCAGCGGTCGGCCTCCCGCTGTCACGGACGCGCCTGAGGTTGAGTGGGTGAGCGCGGATGCGATGGATCCCGCAGCCGCTGCCGGAGCCGCGGTCGGAGCTGCGGTCGTGTACTTCGCCCTGAACCACCCGTATGACCGCTGGCCCGAGCTGTTCCCGCCGATGCAGGCGAACGTGCTCGCCGCCACGCAGACTGCGGGCGCGCGCCTCGTTGCGATGGAGAACGTCTACATGTACGGCCCGACGGTTGGCGCACCACTGACCGAGGCGCTGCCATCCGCCGCGACGACGAAGAAAGGGCGCGTCCGCGCGGCGATGCACAACGATCTGATTGCGGCGCACGCGCGCGGCGATGTTGCGGTCGCCGTGGGGCGCGCCTCGGACTTCGTTGGCCCGCGCGTGCTCGAGTCGGCGATGGGGAGCCGTGTGGCCCCGGCGGTCATCGCCGGCAAGAAGGCGCAGCTGATCGGCGATGTCGATTTGCCGCAGGGTACACGTACATGCCGGACATCGGGGCGGCGCTCGTCACGCTGGGCGAGCGTGACGAGGCGCTCGGCGAGGCCTGGCACATCCCCTCGGGTGGCACGGTGACGACGAGGGAGTACGTCCAGCTCCTGGCCGACGCGGCGGGCACCGGGCCGGCGCGTCTGCAGGTCGCGCCGAAGCTGCTGCTGCGCCTGCTTGGCGTGTTCAACGCGCCGGTGCGAGAGACGATCGAAATGCTCTACGAGTTCGAAGAGCCGTTCATCCTCGATCACTCGAAGTACGTCGGGGCCTTCGGCGATCATTCGACCCCTCTGGCGCAGGCGGCGGCGACGACGGTGAACTGGTATCGGTCTCAAGCGAGCTAACGCCGCCGCGGGTGGCGGGCCTGCATCGCGAGCAGAGCCGGCACGTCAGTGAAATCCCCGACAGACCGACGGCCCGAATCTGACGAGGATCGCCTGGAACGTGCCGCGACGCACGCGGCGCGAGGTCGGGTGCCGATGACAACGCAACGATCCACGGACGTCGTGCTCGACGTCGCCCCCGAAGATCAGGAGGCGTACGCGCGCGACGCCTATCGCGACTACCTCGGCGCCTGGGATGAGGCGGTGCGTGCCCTGGAGCGTGCTCGCGAGAGGGGCGATCTGGAAGGCGCCGCGCGACTGGCCGAGGAGCTGCGCCACGTCTGGCCACAGCCCGAAGACGTCGCCGACGCGGCGTGGATCGCGGACGGCGATCGCCAACATCCGCTGCGCTCCGACCGCGGCCTCTAGGAATCCTGGCGCCTGGGAACCCGATCCGTTCAGGTCGTTGGCGAAACGTAACAACGGCCCAACTCCGTCTTTACGCGATCGATGCCTGCCGCGGCTTAGTCTCGCTACGTCGGGTGACCCCGCCCCGAACGCGCCCCGCGCAACACGTCCGATGGACGGAGGCATCGCGAGATGGCGAGTACCGCCGCGCAGTTCGACGGTGTGCTTGAGGTGCCCGAGGAGGACCAGTTCGCCTACGTCCAGGCGTCCTATCGCGATTACCTGCGGACGTGGATCCGCCTCCGACGGTCACTCGTGACCGCCCGCTCGACCGGCGACATCGAGTCCGAGGCGCGCATCGCACGGGAGCTACGGACCATGTGGCCCCGCCCTGAAGTGATCGCGCGCGCGGCTGGCGTCCTGGAGTTGGGCGACTAGGTCGAGGCCGCTGGCGCCGTAGCGCCGAGCGAGCTGCCCACCGCGAGCCTCGTGGCAAGCAGGATCGCCTCCACCATGCTCACCGCCTGGGCACGGTTCTGACCGGCGATATCGAACGCCGTTCCGTGGTCGACCGACGTGCGGACGAACGGCAATCCCAGGTTCACGCTTACGCTCTCCTCGAAGCCGTGCACCTTGATCGGGATGTGGCCCTGATCGTGATACATCACCACGACGACGTCGTGCTGGCCGTCGATCGCCTGGTTGAACACGCTGTCCGCGGGCACTGGTCCGCGCGCGTCGATGCCCAGCGCCACCGCGTCCTCGATCGCCGGCGCGATCTCGTCCTGCTCAGTCGTGCCGATCAGTCCGGCGTCGCTGGCGTGCGGGTTGAGCGCCGAGACCGCGATGCGCGGGGCCTCGAATCCCCAGCGCGTGAAGTGACCGTGCGTCAGCCGGATCGCCTGCAGGACGTGCTCGCGGGTGACGAACGCGCAGGCCTCGGCCAGCGAGAAGTGCGTCGAGAGATGCATGCAGCGCAGCTCGCCGCTGACCAGCATCGTCGCCACGTGCGACGAGCCGCTCATCCGCTTCAGCACCTCCTGGTGCCCGGTGTCGGTGATCCCGGCGGCGCGCCACCCCTCCTTGTTCACCGGCGCCGTTGCGATCGCGGCGATCTCGCCGCTGATCGCGAGGCCCGCGGCCCGCTCAACCCAAGCGTGACACGCCCGCGCCGAGTCCAGCGACAGCTCGCCGACCGGGAACGCCCCCGCCGCACCCTCGACCTCGAGCACGTCGATCGCCGAGGGGTCACTCGCGGCCTCACCCGCGCCCGCGATCGCCCGCACGGCCGCGCCCGAGCCGGTCAGCGCAACGGCCCCCCGCACCGCCTCGAGGTCGCCGATCACGAACAGCCGGCCGTGGTCATGCACGACGGGCTCGGCGAGGGCTTTCGCGACGACCTCGGGTCCGACGCCCGACGGATCGCCGAGCGTGAGTGCGACAAGCGGACGGTCGGACATCGCGCTACCTCCAAGTCCGTGGTTAGAGGAGCAGAGCGCCGGTGCCGGTGCAAGCGGCGACGAGGGGTGGCGTGGCCTAGAGCGGTGGCGGTGGCCGGAGAGGAGGGGCGCGTCGGCGGGACGAGCGCATCCGATGCTCGGACGTCACCTCGTTGGGCGCGCGCGGGCCAGGCAGCGTAGACCCCGATGCCGGGCTGTGATCGGCCGCTGACAATGGACAGCGCCGCGTCAGCACCATCACCAGACACTGACGCCTGGCGCGTCTGAGCAGTGAGGCGACGTGGTACCTGTTCGCATACACGCTTGGTTGCAGTGGCTCGAGGGCATGTCCCTCGGGGTGCGGCTGGCGGTGACGGTGCCGCTGCTGGTGATCGCACTCAGCGCCACTCTCGCGCTCCACGACCGTTGGTCCTCGGCGTCCGAGAGCGCGACGTTTAGCGCCAGGTTGGGAGATGTGGCGCTGATCCAGGAGGCCGTGCACCGCCTGCAGGTGGAACGCGAGTTGGCGGTGCGGCTACGCCTGGAGTCCGCCACCGCGGCCCAGTCCTCGCAGCGGTCCGAGCTCGCGTCCGCCCGCGCGAGGACGGACCGGGGTTGGCACCGCGAGAGCGGCGGGACGGGCCTGGCCCCGGCCAGGAGGGTGGACAGGCGACCAGCCGGACCGCCCGCGACGATCGCCCGCCGGGCCCACGACCGGAGCCGAATACGTTGGCGGCGCTCCGAGCAGCGCTCGACGGGTCCGATCGCGAATTCTGGCGCCTGCTCTCGAGCTACTCGTTGCTTGTCGCTGATTTTGAGGAGCAGAGCCTGGAGGCGGCGCGGCTTCGGGCGGGGTCGCAGCTTTCGTCGCCACTGGTCACCTACCTCCACTTGAACGCCGCGGTCGAGGCGCTCTCGGAGATGCGCGACCTGGGTGTGGGGTACCTGGATGAGCCGGGGTCGGTGGACGCGGCACACCTCGCGGTGTTGAGTGACCAGGAGCGGTCGCAGCTCTCGCAGGCCGCGCTCACGGCCGCCCCGTCCCAACTGGCAGCGCTCGCGCCGCTGACGGTGCTGGGCGAGGATGCGGTTGGGGGAGACAACCGGGCGCTGATCCTGGGCGCAAACCGCAACGTCAATCCGGGGACGACGGCGCTGGACTTGAGCCCCGAGCTGGCCGCGGGCGAGTGGCTCGCTCGGAGCGCAGAGCGGCGGGACACTCTCGTGCGGATCTCTGGAGCCTTCCTCGAAGACCTGATCAGCGACGCGGAGTCGTCCGCAGCTGCGTCGTACCGGCAGTTCGTGCTGATTCTCGCGCTGACGCTGCTGTTGCTGTTGGTCGTCACGCTTGGGGCGTGGGCGGTGAGCCGCTCGATCTCGCGCCCGCTTCATCGGCTGGCGCTCACCGCACAGCTGGCGGCGGTTGGCCACCTGACGGCGGTGGATGTGCCGCCCTCGCGGGATGCGATCGGCGAGATCGGTGAAGCGATCGATGAGTTGCGTACGCGCTCAGACGCGATTGCTCGTGCGGCGGAGGAGATCGCGGGCGGGGACCTCACGACTACGATCGAGCCGCGGTCCGGCGCCGACCGCCTGGGCTGGGCGTTACGGACCATGACCCAGCGGCTGGCGAGCATGGTGGCTCAGTCCGAGCAGCGCTCCGAACGACTTGCCGGCGAGGTGGGGTCGCTCCAGGAAACCGCTTCCAGGGACGCACTGACCGGGCTCGCGAATCGGCCGAAGATTCTCGGATGTACTCGAATCGGCGATTGCGATCGCACTCGACGACGGCGGGCGGTTTGGTTTGTTGTTCATCGATCTGGACGGATTCAAGCAGGTCAACGACACGATGGGACACGACGTGGGCGACGAATTGCTTCGCCGCGTGGCCGATCGTCTGACGGAGGTGAGCGGTCCCAGCGACACCGTCGGGCGCTTCGGCGGCGACGAGTTCACCGTGATGGTGGGCCCGAACGGGGATCCGGGCGACCCGCACGTGCAGGCGTCGGCACGGCGCGTGGTTGCGACGCTGACGGCGCCGTACGAGATCGGCGGTCGCATGGTCGAGCTCGGTGCGAGCTTGGGGGTGGCGCTGTTCCCCGACCACGGCGAGTCGGCGGAGCAGTTGCTGCGCAGCTCGGATCAGGCCATGTACGCCGCCAAGCAAGCCGGCGGGGGGATTCGGGTCGCCCCGGTGCCCGAGGCAGCGGCCTAGGTGCGGCGAAGGATCGCGGACGACGGTAGGATGGCGGTACGGCGTCGTGAAGCGCCGGAAACGTCAATCGGAGCGGGAGTAGCTCAGGGGTAGAGCATCTGCTTCCCAAGCAGAGGGTCGAGGGTTCGAATCCCTTCTCCCGCTCCAACTTCGCCACCCCCTGTGTGTGAGGTTCCGGTAGCTAGGCGACACCCTGGCGCCGGTACCCGCACGACACTTCGCGGACGCGGCTCCGGTACCCAGGCGACACTGGTTCCGGTAGCCGGGCGACACCTGGCTGCTCTTCCTGGTCCTGCTCGATGGCCCCTCCCGGTGGACGATCCCGTCCGCAGCGGAGGAGGCCGCCATGCTGGTGGAGTTGGGGCTCGTGGAACAGCGGTATCGGGCGGTGCTCGAGGTACTCGACGGAGCCGCGAGCGTGACCGACGTCGCGCGTCGCTACGGCGTCGGGCGGCAGACGGTGCACACGTGGCTGCGGCGCTACGCGGCCGAAGGACTCCCGGGGCTCGCCGACCGTAGTTCACGCCCCAGTAACTGCCCGCACCAGATGCCGCCGGCGGTCGAGGCCCGCGTCGTCGAGATGAGACGACAGCACCGCGGCTGGGGGCCGCGCACGATCCTGAGCAGGCTTGCCCGCGCCGGCGTCTCGCCTCTCCCCTCTCGGTCCGGCATCTACCGGGCGCTCGTCCGCCACCAGCTCATCGACCCCAAGCGACGGCGCAGGCGGCCCAGCGACTACAAGCGCTGGGAGCGCTCGCGGGCGATGGAGCTCTGGCAGATGGACATTACGCTCGGGGTGCGGCTACAGGATGGCTCGCGCCCCTCGATCGTGACGGGCATCGACGACCACTCGCACCGCCTGCATCGCGTGACCAGAGAGAGCGTGCGCTACGAACACCCGGCCCCCGGTGACCTGCTGCACCTGGACGTGAAGAAGCTGGCACGCATTCTCGACGGCGGCGGACACCGCGCCCACGGACGCTCCAGCGAGACCCCACGCGGACGCGGCGCCGGCCTCGACTACCTGCACGTCGCCGTCGACGACCACAGCCGCTACGCCCACGTCGAGACCCTGCCCGACGAGCGCGGAGCGACCTGCGCTGCCTTTGGCCACGCCCCGCGCAGCGGTCCCCGTGCCGGCACGTCGGCCGACGTCGCGGCGGCGCCGCATGCCGCGAGCGCCACGGCTTCCTGAGGGAGTGGACTCATGATCGGCCCAGCTTACCTCGACCGCGCGCGCGAGCTGTTCAGCCGCCACGGCGCGAAGCTCTACCTCGACCAGGTACTGGGCAAGAAGGAGATGCTGCGGGCCTGATGCCCGTGGGGCGGCAAAACCTCATGCGGCCCACCGATACTCATGATGCAAACCTCCTAGCAGCGGCTTCCGCGTCCCTCCGGAGAGTCGAGCGACAATGACCGATGCGGACGCATCGCGTTGTAGTGCTGGACGTACTCACCAAGCACCCGCCGGAGATGTTGTTCGTTGACCGCGATGACATGGTCGAGACACTCGCGCCTGAGCGTGCCGATGACGCGCTCGGCGATGGCGTTGGCATTCGGCGCGTGCAGCGGAGTCAGAATCGTCTCGATCCCGATCCGTCGAGCGCGTGCGATGAAGTCTCCGCCATCGCTACGGTCGCGGTCTCGGATGAGGAACCCTGGCTGCTGACCCCAGGCGGTCGCCTCGATCATCTGCTGCCAGATCCAGGGCGCGTTCGGATGCTCCGTGACGTTCCAGTGCCGGATGCGGCGCCGGTCGTGGTCGATCACGATGAGCACGTAGCGCGTGCGGAAGGCGAGCGTCTGGACCGTGAACAGATCGGCGGCCCAGATGCTGGACGCGTGGTTGCGGAGAAACGTGCGCCACGACTGGCTCGGGGGTCGGCGGAGCGCCTGCCGGCGGTAGCGACTCACGGTGCGGGCGCTGACGTCGAAGCCAAGCACACGCAGCTCACCAACGATGCGGACGGCGCCCCACCGCGGATGCTCAGTGGCGATGCGCAGGATCAGCCGCTGCCACGCGGCGGGAATGTGGGGACGCCCGGGTCCGCGACGACTCTTCCAGCGCCAGTAGGCGCGCCAAGCAGAACGATGCCACCGCACCACCGTGTCCGGCTCGACCATCACGAGCGTGCCTCGCCAGCCGGACCAACCGCGTGCCAGTAGTGACCAGCATCGGCGGTCGTGGCGACGGAGCCGCGGTCGACGACGGCCCCTTGTGCAGACGGCGAGCTGATGCCGCAGCGCTCAGTGCTCGAGGACGAGATCGCGGCGGGCGCGGACCGAAGCGAAGAGTGCTGCGACAAGCAGACGGAGGTAGAGCACAGACGAGCCTCTCGTGGCTCGCCGATACTCTGCTATCTCAGGACAGAGCTGCACCTATCAAGGTTTTGCCGTCCCACGACGTCGCGCGCTACAACCACGTGCGACCGCACCGGGCGCTCGAACTGTGGGCTCCGGACGACCGGCGGCCACGGTCACCGCCCCGGAGCGAGGGCCAAGTCGTGGGTCGGCCGATCCTGGGCGGGCTGCATCACGAGTACGAGCGTCTCGCCGCGTGACATTCGGGCGGACGACATTTTCTGGTAGCACAGGTGTTCCGGTAGGCCATGAAAGACGACCTGCGCGGGCTGGCCCTGAGGGAGTACCCCGTCCCGAACCACGATCGGAGGGAGCGCCAGGTTGTATCTGGCGCTCTCGTTCTGGGGCCGGTCGCGTGCGGCGCCGATGATCAGTCCTCGAGCGGCTCCCTCAGCCACGCCGGAATGTCCCGCGTCGCATGCAGGACCCTCCAGACATCGACGTCCGCCTCTCGCTCGACATAGAAGACCAGATACGGAAACCGCCTCACGACCCACGAGCGCAGGCCGGGGAGATCGAGTTCACGCTCATATCGGGGCGAACCGCTTGCAGGGTGCTCGCCCATACGACGGAAGGCTTCCTCCAGCGCGTCGATGAAGCCTAGCGCAACCGCCGCTGGCGCCTCGGCCAGATAGTGCTCGACGGCCTCGTCGACATCGCGCCGCGCCTGGTCGCGGAGGACGACAGGTTTCCCGGTCACCCTAACCGGCTTCGCGGACCCGATCGCGAAGCCGGCCGAAGTAGTCCGCATTGGCGGTGACCGACGGCGGCGATGCCCCGCCTTCGAGGAGCAGGCTGCGCAGGTGCCGGCGATCCTGGTCCTTGCGGATCAACTCGCGGACGTACTCGCTTGACGAGCTGTAGCCGCGGCCGCTGACCTGCTGGTCCACGAAGGACTTGAGATCCTCGGGGAGCGATATGTTCATCGTGCTCATGCCGCAACGCTAACCGGATTGGCAAAGTTTGGCAAGATGGCGCGGGGAGGTGGACGTGCCCGTGGGGCGGCAAAACCTCATGCGGACCACCGATACTGATGATGCAAACCTCCTAGCAGCGGCTTGCTGTCGACTCGCTGGCTCGGCATCCGCTGCACCGGCTTGCGTCGCTCCGGAGCGTCGAGCGCCAATGACCGATGCGGCCGCATCGCGTTGTAGTGCTGGACGTACTGACCAAGCACCCGCCTCCGCTGCCGTTCGTTGACGGCGATGACGTGATCGAGGCACTCGCGCCGGAGCGTCCCGATCACCCGCTCGGCGATGGCGTTGGCATTCGGCGCGTGCAGCGGAGTCAGAATCGTCTCGATCCCGATCCGTCGAGCGCGTGCGATGAAGTCTCCGCCATCGCTACGGTCGCGGTCTCGGATGAGGAACCCTGGCTGCTGACCCCAGGCGGTCGCCTCGATCATCTGCTGCCAGATCCAGGGCGCGTTCGGATGCTCCGTGACGTTCCAGTGCCGGATGCGGCGCCGGTCGTGGTCGATCACGACGAACACGTAGCGCGTGCGGAAGGTGAGGGTCTGCACCGTGCACCGGTCAGCAGCCCAGATGCTGGACGCGTGGTTGCGGAGAAACGTGCGCCACGACTGGCTCGGGGGGCGCCGCAGCGCTTGCCGGCGGTAGCGGCTCACGGTGCGGGCGCTCACGTCAAAGCCAAGCGCACGCAGCTCACCACCGATGCGGACGGCGCGCCACCGTGGATGCTCAGTGGCGCTGCGCAGGATCAGCCGCTGCCACTCGGCGGGAATGTGGGGACGCCCAGGTCCCGCGACGACTCTTCCAGCGCCAGTAGGCGCGCCAGGCAGAACGCTGCCACCGCACACCCGTGTCCGGCTCGACCATCACGAGCGTGCCTCGCCAGCCGGACCAACCGCGTGCCAGTAGTGACCAGCATCGGCGGTCGTGGCGACGGAGCCGCGGTCGACGACGGCCCCTTGTGCAGACGGCGAGCTGATGCCGCAGCGCCAAGTGCTCGAGGACGAGATCGCGGCGGGCGCGGACCGATGCGAAGAGTGCTGCGACAAGCAGACGGGGGTAGAGCACAGACGAGCCTCTCGTGGCTCGCCGATACTCTGCTATCTCAGGACAGAGCTGCTTCTTCGTCTACGTCAGCGCGAACATCATCCTCTTGGGAGCGGAGGCGGCATCCGAATGGCCGCGCGTCATCCACGGGCACTATGACGACGGTCCGGCGGACGACGTGCAGCAGCGCGAGAGCGCCGCGCCGCGCGAAGCGCTCTGGCGCCGCCTGCGAGGGGGGCTGACGGGGCTGTTCCGCGGTGACGAGAGAGCCCCCGACCACATCGAGGACACGGCCGGCCGGGATGCGCGGCGGCGGCGCAAGGCCGACGAAATCGCCCGGCGAACCGGCCAGGGGTAACCGGGCTGAGCCGAAGTGCGTCCCAGGACCGCCTCGTCTTGTTCTACGTTCTGAGCTCGACCAGCTCGATACGCACTTCGTCCGGCGCGCGGACAAACGCGATTCGTTGGACCGGTTCACCCATCGCGGCCTGCATCTGGTCGGGGTCTCGCGTCTGTATAGGTTCGAGCAGCTTGAGCCCCTTGGCCAGCAAAGTGTCCAGGTCTGGTCGCTGCTCTTGGCAGCGGGCTGATGGCGGGCACCTTCTTCGCTTTCTCGACCTTCGTGATGCGGGCGCTCGCGCGCCTCCCGCCGGCGCAGGGGATCGCCGCGATGCAGTCGATCAACATCGTCGTCATCAACCCGCTGTTCATGGCCGGCTTCATCGGAACGGCCGCGATCAGCGTGGCCCTGGCCGCCGCCTCGCTGGTGCGGTGGGGCGACTCCGCGGAGGCGTACGCACTGGCCGGGAGCCTGCTCTACGTCGTCGGCACGTTCGGGGTCACGATCGCGTTCAACGTGTCCCGCAACGACGCCCTGGCTGCGGTCGATGCGGACAGCGACGACGGCGCTCGGGTCTGGGCTGGATACGCCCGCAGTTGGACGGCGTGGAACCACGTGCGGACCGGCGCGGCACTCGCCGCGGCAGCAGCGCTCACCATCGCGCTCGCGCTGTATGTGTGAGCCCCGCAGGCACCTGATTCCCGGGGATCGATAGCCAGTCGTCGCAAGCCCGCAGGAACGTCTGCGACCCTCAAGCCCTCCCTCGCCTCACAGCGACACAATGTCGCACCAGCGCGTCGCTCCTGCCAGGAGCCAGGTATCTCGCTCTGCCCCGCAGCTGCCCCAGTTGCAAAACACGGCGCGTTCCTTGGGAGTCCCACAGGGCAGCACCGTTCGGGCCGTAGCCTGGATCCTCTATGCCTACCGTCTGGATGATCAACGGACTCATAAGCCGTCGGTCATCGCGGCTGGCGACCCCGCAACGCTAGAGGAGCGCGTCAGCACTCGTCGGATGAGGTACTGCCGCCCCACGGCAAGCGCAAGCCGACATCGACGCTCTCGGGGAGGGGAATGCTCCTCAAGCCGGGACCGGCGGACCAGCGCCCGAAGAACCACAAGACACGCCACTTCCAAGTACCGGCGGTTACAGCCCACCGGTCTGGGCAACAGCCCTGGTCGTGGGAATCGGCGCAGCCCTGGCGTCTGGAGGCGTGGGCCTAATGGTCCACAGTCGACGACTCAGCCGACGGAGAATGGATGCAGTCTCTTGAAGTTGACGAGTAGAGGCGTAGTAACCGCGGGTAGCTACCGCTAGATGCTGTACGTCAGGCTAGGGGGGCGTTGTACCGCTCCTGGTTTCTTGGACACTTCGCTCGCGGTAATCATGCAGCCGCTCCGGTGCTGGGCGAGAGCGCCTGGCGGACGGCGGCCGGGGTGCGGTGGCCGTGGCGCTCGACCAGCCACTTATGGTTGTAGCGGTCCTTGAACGCGAGCAGCGCGAGGCGCAGCTGCTGGACCGTCTCGAACGGCTCCACCCAGAGCAACTGCTCCTTGAGCGTGCGGATGAAGCGCTCGGCGCAGCCGTTGCCCTCGGGTGCGGCCACGAATGACGGGCTCGAGCGGATGCCGAGGAAGCGCAGCTCGCCCTGGAAGTGGTCGCTGCGGTACTGGCTGCCGTGGTCGTGGCGCAGGCTGAGCCCGGCGGCGACGCCCGGCCCGTAGCCGCCGTGGTGCGCCCGCAGCCCCTGGCGGAGCGGCTCGAGCGCCTCGAAGCGCGTGCCGGGGCGAGCCGCGTGGATGCCGACGCACTGCTGCGTGCAGTGGTCGACGGCGATGAAGACCGTGGCGTTGCCCTCGCGGGTGGTGAGGCAGGCGGTGGCGTCGGTTCCCCACAGCTCGTCTGGGCGGTCGGTGGTGATCGTGCCGTCGTGGTTCCGAGGTCCACCGCGGCGCCCGACGCGGGTCGGGGCGAGCAGCCCCGCCGCCCGCATCAGCCGTAGCACCCGGCCCTTCGCGGTGCGCACGCCGGCCAGGCGCAGCCGCGCCCAGGCCTTGCGGTCGCCCTCGCCGATGAACGGCGAGCGGGCGAGCACGGCACGGATCTGCTCGGTGAGGGCGGCGTCCGTCCCTGCGCCTTTCGGACCGCGCTTCGCCGCAGGCTGCGCGGGCCGGCTGGCTCGCGCCCGCCGCGCGTAGACCGTCGAACGCGGGACCTCCCAGCGCTGGCAGACGCGGGCCGTGCCGTAGCGGCGTCCGCTGGAGGGCGAGCGGGCCCGGCTCATCGCCTCGACCTCCGAGGTGCCACAGGGAGTCCTGCCTCCAACTGATGCGCGCGCGCGAGCAGCAGCTCGTTGTCCATCGTGATCGCGCCGACCTTCGCCTGCAGGCGCCGTCCATGTGCTGCACGTTGTCCAGTTCGTGGCGGCGCGAGTGATACGGCCCGCTCATCGTGCGGGCAAGGTATCACCCACGATACTCACGGCGTTACGGCTCCTCACTCGACAACGCCCTACGCGACGGGCTGCTCTCGTTCGACGCGACGCGGACCAGCGCAGCTACCGTCGATTACCCCACGGACGTTGTGCTGTATCGCCGCGGGACGTACACGATGGTGGAGCATCGCTTCTCGCAGGAAGACCTGCAGCTGCTCGCCGATCACTGGATGAGCGCGATCCACAATGCGGTGGACGAGGCGTCCGCGTTCGTCCCGCCACTACTCGCCTCGCTGCCTGACTCACCGACGCACCCCCGGACGGTGGGGCTTACGTAGGTCCTGGCTGTGAGTGCGCGGAACGCCTTCGGCGCCGGCTTTCGCCTCGCCGCTCGCCTTGCCGGTCCGGCCGCGGCTGCGCTTCGACTCCTTACGTGACCAGTGACCCGCGGTAGTGCGCCTCCATCGAGGCGTTGGCGTTGACGATCTCCTCGACGGCGGAGGCCACCGCTTCCCATCGGTCACCCGGGATCGCGACATACATCTCGCTGTCCGGCAGTCCGGTGTAGGTGCGGTTGCCGATGCAGCCGAAGGAGAGCGACGCGCGATCGCTGTTCACGGCCTGGGGCACCACCGCGCAGCTCGGGCGCGGGACAATCGTCGCCTCCGGGTCGCCCGCGCCCACGCGGATCGCCGCCTCGAACAGGAGCATCGCTCGGGCCGGCTCGGCCGCGACGATCACGATGTCCGGCGTGAACGCTCCCGAGTCGGCTGGCCCGTAGGCGACGACCTGCGGCGTGCGGTCGAGCGTGGGGATGCCTGCGACGTCGTCCATCTCGATGTAGCGATTCTCGACCATCAGCCCGATCGTGTCCTCGAGATCGCCCACAGCCGCCTCCGGCGGGGTGAGGTTGTGCGTGTACAGCCCCACGGCGCAGCCCTGGTCCTCGGCGGTGGCGTAGAAGACGTGCCCCTCTTGCGCTCGCTGCCAGAACGAGCATCCCGCCGGCGCCTGCCCGTCGCCGTAGTGCTCCACGCCGGCGGGCGGCTCGGAGAAGAAGCCGATCCCGATCGGCGGGACGCGGAGCGTCAGCAGCTCCTTCACGCTCGTCTGCTGTGTCATCTGGCTCCTTCACATTCACTGCTTGGCGACGGTCTGCGATCGAACGTTGGGAGGCTCCCCCGCCCCGCGCTCCTAGCCGAGCGGGGACATCCTAATACAACCGTGGAGTCTCGTGGGGCGGCAAAACCTCATGCGGCCCACCGATACTGATGATGCAAACCTCCTAGCAGCGGCTTGCTGTCGACTCGCTGGCTCGGCATCCGCTGCACCGGCTTGCGTCGCTCCGGAGCGTCGAGCGCCAATGACCGATGCGGCCGCATCGCGTTGTAGTGCTGGACGTACTGACCAAGCACCCGCCTCCGCTGCCGTTCGTTGACCGCGATGACATGGTCGAGACACTCGCGCCTGAGCGTGCCGATGACGCGCTCGGCGATGGCGTTGGCATTCGGCGCGCGCACCGGAGTGAGAATCGTCTCGATCCCGATCCGTCGAGCGCGTGCGATGAAGTCTCCGCCATCGCTACGGTCGCGGTCTCGGATGAGGAACCCTGGCTGCTGACCCCAGACCGTCGCCTCGATCATCTGCCTCCAGATCCAGGGCGCGTTCGGATGCTCCGTGACGTTCCAGTGCCGGATGCGGCGCCGGTCGTGGTCGATCACGATGAGCACGTAGAGCGTGCGGAAGGCGAGCGTCTGGACCGTGAACAGATCGGCGGCCCAGATGCTGGACGCGTGGTTGCGGAGAAACGTGCGCCACGACTGGCTCGGCGGTCGCCGCAGCGCTTGCCGGCGGTAGCGACTCACGGTGCGGGCGCTGACGTCGAAGCCAAGCACACGCAGCTCACCAACGATGCGGACGGCGCCCCACCGTGGATGCTCAGTGGCGCTGCGCAGGATCAGCCGCTGCCACGCGGCGGGAATGTGGGGACGCCCAGGTCCCGCGACGACTCTTCCAGCGCCAGTAGGCGCGCCAGGCAGAACGCTGCCACCGCACACCCGTGTCCGGCTCGACCATCACGAGCGTGCCTCGCCAGCCGGACCAACCGCGTGCCAGTAGTGACCAGCATCGGCGGTCGTGGCGACGGAGCCGCGGTCGACGACGGCCCCGGGTGTAGACGGCGAGCTGATGCCGCAGCGCTCAGTGCTCGAGGACGAGATCGCGGCGGGCGCGGACCGATGCGAAGAGTGCTGCGACAAGCAGACGGAGGTAGAGCACAGACGAGCCTCTCGTGGCTCGCCGATACTCTGCTATCTCAGGACAGAGCTGCACCTATCAGGTTTTGCCGTCCCACGCCTTGAGCCGTTCGATGAACACGCCCCGCCAGGCGGCCGCAGCCGTCATTTCGCCCCCTTTTTTAGGTGTCAACCTCTGTCAACCTATGCAGCAGCCCGATCAGGTGCTGCTGGGCGTCCCCGATGGTCGCGTGCCTGCTGGCCCCCTTCCGCTGGTCCGTGGTCTGAGCTCGCGCCCCGCCGAGTGGCAAGTCTCCCCCGCGACTTGACGCCCGCCCGCCCACGAGCGTGCATGTCCCCATGCCCGCCCCCACCACCCTCTCGGAGCTGATCGCCCTCTATCTCGCCCGCTGCCGGATCGAGGGCCTCTCGCCACGCACCCAGCGCGCCTACAGCGAGACGCTGGCCCGGTTCCAGCGCAGCGTGGGTTCTCGCTCGCGAAAGCCGGCGCGGTCACGGCGATCCCCTCGTTCTTCGGGATAGTCGGCTCGCTGCTCGGCTCGGCAATACCGATGACGATGGGGCGGCGGCGACCGGTGATCATGCTGTCAGGCGCGGTGATGCCGTTCGTGGCGATCGGCAGCTTCATCTCGGACGCGCCGCTCGTGCTGTTCCCGAGCCTCGCGCTGTTCGGCATCTCGACCTGGCTGTACTTCCCTTCGGCGCTCACGATGCCGATGGAGCTGCCAGGCATGACGCCCGAGCGCGCGACCGTCGCGGTCGCGACGATGCTGACCGTCGGCAGCGTCAGCGGGTTCTTCGCGCCCCTGCTCGTGGGCTTGCTGCGCGACCAGACCGGCGGCTTTGAGGCCGGTCTCACGATCTGCGCGCTGCTGCCGGTCAGCCTGGTCATCGCGGGCCACCTACTGCCGGAGACCGGCCCGCGAGGACAGCTCCAGACTGATCCGTCGACCGAGTCCGCATAGCACTCGGAGCTAGCGCACCGCGGTCGCCCGCCCGCACGTCTCTAGCGCGACGATCGCCACCCAGCGCCCGCGCTTCCCCGCCACACTGCCGCTTCCTGCCGATGTTGCCTTCTCGAAGCGAACTCGCTGCAACAGCGCTCAACGCATGCCGGGCGGCCATACGAGACGCCTCAAACATGCTTAGCCACCCGCGTGCACTGTGGCCGCACACCGCCTCGGAAGCCTCACCTTGCGCCAACGCCACGGGCTGCCTCGATCGCTGCGCGACGGTTGGCGGCGGGCGTCTCGGGCGGAACGGAGCACCCCGGCCCGATGCAGAGTCGATCAGCTCCATCCGCGAGCACGCCCTCGACGCGAGCGCGCACCTCTACGGGGAACATCGAGGGCAGTGCAATCTGGTCAACGCCTCCAATCACCGCCTGCTCGATCTCGTCGCGAATCTCCGTGAGAGAGGCGTTGCCGATACCCGCGTCCGCCCAGTTGAAGGCATGCACGGGGTAGTCGAGCAGCATCCGCAGCATGTTGTGGTTCTGACAGACGTGCAGGACGTTGAACTCGGCCTCGCGCACCCTCGCCAGCGCCTGCAGATCGTAGGGTCGCCCGTGCTCGCGGTAAAAGCTCTCGCTGCACGTGTCGAGGCTGGCCCACCGCAGGGGAGCGAGGAAGATCCCCGAGGCCCCCGCCTCCAGCGAGGCATCGACGTACTCGCACAGCGTCCCCGTGATCTCGGACAGCGCGACGTGCACCGCCGCAGGGTCCTGCGTAGCGTGCTCCAGCAAGCTGGCGGGATCGCCACTGAGCGCCCCGAGCACTCCCAGCGGCGTGAAGATCGTGTGAATCACGTCGACCTCATCGCCCACCTCGGCGACGAGCATGCTCAGCGCTTCCAGGTGCTCCCCAAACACGCCGGCTCTGCCATCAACCGCTTCCAGGCGCCCGAGGTCATCGACCGCGCGGACCGCGTGCGACGTGACGCGCGCGCCTCGCTCCGCTGTCGGCCGCTCGTAGGCGCTCCCCCATGCCTCGGCGAAGTAGCTGGCACGCGGGTTCAGCTTGATGAAGTCCCAGTCGAATTCGCGGTAGGACTCAAGCGTTGAGGCGACCAGATCGGCCGGGGACCATTCGCGGGGCGGGTCGTGGCCCCACATCGCGACGGGACCTCGATCGACGGGCAGTCCGCGCAGCATGGCGCGGATCCGCTCCTTCTTCGTCATCTGTTGCATCGACATCTCACCTCTGAGATTGCAGCGCGGAACGCCATGAGATCGCGGTAAGGATAGTCCGGCGCCGCGTGAGGAGGGACCCCGACGTCTGCGCTTCAGCGGACCCGCGGGCGCGCAGCCAGGTGGCGCTGAGGCCGCCGGGCTCGTGGCCCTGGGCCTCACGACGTCTACGCCAGCCCCGATCTGGCGCTTGTCAGCTTGACTTCCACTCCTCTCCACGCCCCTGCTGCGGCTCGCCGTGAACGCGGTGCTCGTCGCCACGCACTGGCTTGCCGGCGACGCGGCGCCCGCGGCCGTGCTGGCGATCGTCGTCACCGCGTTCGCCGCCATCGAGCTCTGGCGCGACCCGGGCGTGGGTGCATAATGCCGGCGCGAACACTGCGCGTAGCCAGGGCGTACCGAGGGGAGATCGTGTGACAACCGAGACGAAACGGAAGGAACTCTACGTCCGCATGTACGACCGGATGCTGCTGATCCGCCACTTTGACGACACGGCGGATCGCCTGATCAACGAGGGCCAGCTCGTGGGCGCGGTACACACCTACGTTGGCGAGGAGGCGGTCGCGGTCGGTGCCTGCGCCGCCCTGCGCGATGACGACTACATCACCGGGAACCACCGCTCGCACGGACACCCGAATCGCCAAGGGGGCCGACGTGAACCGTGCGATGGCCGAGCTGTTCGGCAAGCGCACCGGGTACTGCAAGCGCAAGGGCGGCTCGATGCACCTGGCCGACTTCAGCGTCGGCATCCTCGGGGAGTCGGGGATCCTCGCATCAGGCGTGCCGGTTGCGGCGGGCGCGGCGCTGGCGAGTTGGATCCGTGGCGACGGTCGCGTCTCGATGACGTTCTTCGGCGACGGCGCCAGCAATGAGGGCGCCTGCCACGAGACCATGAACATGGCCTCGATTTGGAAGCTGCCGGTGATCTTCCTCTGCGAGAACAACCAGTACGCCATGAGCGACAGCTTCCGCGACATGGTCGCTGTCGAGAACGTCTCCGACCGTGCCTCCGCGTACAACATGCCGGCGTTGCTGATCGACGGTCAGGACGTGCTGGCGGTGAAGGAGGCGGTCGCCCGCGCTCGCGCGGGTCACGGGCCCTCCCTGGTCGAGTGCCGAACCTACCGCTATAACGAGCACTCGGCGGGAATGGATCGCATCCTCGAAAGCATGCCCGACGCGGACCGCTACCGCTCAACGGCCGAGGTCGAGGAGTGGCGCGCGCGCGACCCGCTCAAGATCCACCGCGAGCGATTGATCGAGCAGGGGATCGCGAGCGAGGCGGAGCTTACCGGGCACGAGGAGCGCGCGCGCAGGGCGATCGAGGACGCGGTGCAGTTCGCCCGCGAGAGCCCGTACCCCGACCCAGAGGAGATCTTCGACGACCTCTTCACGAACCCGATCCCGATCAACCGCGACTAGCGGTTCCGGACAACCTGCATAGCGCAGACGAGGACTGAGGCGATGACGACTCAAGTGGCGACGACAGAACTGACAGTCTCCGAAGCGCTCTCGCACGCGCATCGCGAGGAGCTCGAGCGCGACGAACGCGTATTCGTGATCGGCGAGGGTATCGGACGTCAGGCGATTTATGGAATCACCCAGGGGCTTTACAAGCGATTCGGCCCAAAGCGCGTGATCGACACACCGCTCTCGGAGACAGCGTTCATCGGAGCCTCGCTCGGCGCAGCGGCGACGGGGAGCGAGGGCCAAGTCGTGGGTCGGCCGATCCTGGGCGGGCTGCATCACGAGTACGAACGTCTCGCCGCGTGACATTCGGGCGGACGACATTTTCTGGTAGCACAACCGGATCGGCGGGCAAGGCGACTCCATGCCTCTCGCCGAGCAGCGGCGGCTGTTCGCAGCGCGATGGCGCTCGCTGCTCCCGGAGACGGCCGCGGCATGAGGCTCGGCGGTCACGACGGAGCCACGACTTCGCTCCTGGCGCGCGCCCTGAGATTGACGCTGCCCCTCTGACCGGACCCCCTTTGCGAGACCACCGCTTATGAGAGTCCAGCGTGTAGCTGAGCCTCCCAGCGCTCGGCGTAGGCAGCCGGGGGGAGCCAGCCCAGGCTGCTGTGCGGGCGCTTCGTGTTGTACTCGATCCGCCAGTCCTCGAGCAGCACCTGCGCCTCGAGCAGGCTGTCGAACTGCTCGACGGCCAGGAACTCGTCGCGCAACCGGCCGTTGAACGACTCGACGTATGGGTTCTCCCACGGCGCGCCGGGCTCGATGTAGCTGCTGCCTGTGCCGGAGAACCGGCACCAGTCGCGCCGGGCGTTGGCCGTGAGCTCGGACCCGTTGTCGCAACGGATGTACGCAGGCGCCGTCCCGCGCCGGGCGACGATCCCCTCGAGCGTTGAGGCCGTGGCGGCGGCGGTGATGCTCCTGGCGGCCACGACCGCGAGCGCCTCCCGCGTGTGCTCGTCGACGCTGTTGAGCAGCTTCAGGATCCGCCCGTCCGCGGTCTGGTCGAACTGGAAGTCCAGCGCCCAAACGTGGTTCGGCCGCTCGGCCCGCAGCCTGGCGGCGGGCACCGCTGAGTGCCCCAGACGCTGGCGTTTGCGGCGTTTCGCCGGGACGCGCAGCCCCTCTTCACGCCAGAGCCGTTGCACCCGCTTGCGGTTCACGGTCCATCCCTCGTCGCGGCCGGGCGTGACGCGGACCGAGACCCGGGAGCAGCAGGCGAGCCGCAGCGCGGGCTGTTCTCGTGGGCGGAGTTCATGGCCGAGGCGCAGGCCAAGCCGCAGGGCCGCCGTCGGGACGAAGCTCCAACGCTCTCGCTCTTCGAGTGGGCGTTGGAGCGAGAGCGGGAGGGGGAGCTGGTCGGCGCCCGGCGTTAACACCGTTCGACAGGGAGGCCATCGCGGATTCTGCGGTGGCCTCCCCCTTCTCAGTCCACATGTCCGGGTTGTCTGCGTTTCGCGAAGGCTCGGGCGTGTCAGCCCGTCCAGCATCACCGGCCCCCCCGGACCATGGATCAACGCCCCGGTGGTCTTGAGCGCCGGTGACCAAGACGGCTTATGTCATTGACTCACCTGGTGCGCGTCCGGTCCCGTTCCTCTTTTAGAGCAAGAGGGGCGACGCGCTGGCCGGATGTCGGGGAGCCCCTCACTCAAGGGGGAGGGGCTCTGATGACCCTCGACCACTCCATGGACGCACCGAGCCGCCCGGCCCGCTCCGATGCCCTGCCTGCCCGCACGGGTTGGCACAGACGTTCTACCCCCCCCCATTTACGTTCGGAATAGCGCCGACACCGCGTCGTGACTCGTAACGCCGGATCAGCCCCGCTCCCACTACGCCTCGCCCTCGCGGCGGCCCTCTGCCTCGCCGCCGTCCTGCCCCTGCTCCTCTCCCCCGCTCAGGCGCAGAACGGCTCCGCTCCGGCCAAGCCCAAGGGCCTTTCCGCCACGGCGTCCCACGACCAGGTGGTCCTGACCTGGGACGACCCTCAGGACGACTCCATCACCGGCTACGTCATCCTGCGGCGCAATCGCGAGACAACCGTCAGCGGCCAGTTCAGTGATCTGGTGCCGGACACGGGTAGCGCCGCCACCACCTACACCGACAACAATGTGGCTGCTGACACTCCCTACACCTACCGGATCAAGGCCATCAACGAGCACGGGCTGAGCGAGCGTTCGCGCTGGTTCCGCATCGACACCCCGGCGGCGCCTACACCGGTGGCGCCCACGGGCCTGACCTCGGAGGTCTCCCACGACTCCGTCACCCTCACCTGGGACACCCCGGATGACGACAGCATCACCGGCTACGTGATCCTGCGCCGTGACAAGGAAGTCCACCAGGAGGGAACCTTCAAGACCGTCGAGAAGGACACTCGCTCGGCGGATGCCACCTACACCGATGACACCGTGAAGCCGGACAAGCAATACGTGTACCGGATCAGGGCGATCAACGAGCACGGGTTGAGCGAGATCTCCGGCTGGGTGCGGGCCTGCACCCCGGTGGCGCCTGGCACCGGGCAGGCCCGCTCGCTCAACCCGCCGGGGAGCGATCCGGCCGCCCCGTTCGCCTCGACGGCCACCTACGCGATCCGCTTCCAGGGCGCATGGACCGTGGCGGTCACGCCCGACGGCCTGCCCTCAGACGCGCACTTCTCGCGTCTGATCGGCGGCGTTCACGACGTCGGCGTGACCTTCCTTGAGAGCGGCCAACCGGCCAGCGCGGGCGTTGAGTCGATGGCCGAGGAAGGGGGCTGGACCGGCCTGCGCGACGAGGTCCAGAACGCCGGCACGAATGCGCTCAGCGTCCTGAGCGGCGGCACGGACGTCATCGGCCCGACGACCTCCGAGACCCTGACCGCCGAGCTCGCCAGCGCGCATCCGCGGGTCACGCTGACGACGATGGTGGCGCCGAGCCACGACTGGTTCGTGGGCGTCTCTGGCCTGCCGCTGCTCGACGCCGAAGGCCTCTGGCTGCGCGCGCACTCGGTGGACCTCTACCCCTGGGACGCCGGCACCGAGCAGGGCGAGGACTTCGCGCTCGAACCCAGTAACGAGACCATCCCCCGTGGCGTGATCACGAGCATTCGCGGGACCGGCAAGTTCACAACCGAAGCGCTGGCCAGCCTGAGTTTCACGCTTCAATCGGTCAGCACGATGCGCAGCGTGCCCGAGAACACGGCGGCGGGCGAGGACATCGGCGCGCCGGGCGCGGCCACGTCCAGCAGCGGGGCGGTCAGTTACACGCTGGGAAGAACCGACGCCGCCTCGTTCGACCTCGAGGCATCGACCGGCCAGCTCCGAACCAAGTCCCCGCTCGACCACGAGACGAAGTCCCGTGGGACGGCAAAACCTCATGCGGCCCACCGATACTCATGATGCAAACCTCCTAGCACCGGCTTGCTGTCGACTCGCTGGCTCGGCATCCGCCGCACCGGCTTGCGTCGCTCCGGAGAGTCGAGCGCCAATGACCGATGCGGACGCATCGCGTTGTAGTGCTGGACGTACTGACCAAGCACCCGCCTCAGATGCCGTTCGTTGACGGCGATGACGTGATCGAGGCACTCGCGCCGGAGCGTCCCGATCACCCGCTCGGCGATGGCGTTGGCGTTCGGCGCGCGCAGCGGAGTCAGAATCGTCTCGATCCCGATCCGTCGAGCGCGTGCGATGAAGTCTCCGCCATCGCTACGGTCGCGGTCTCGGATGAGGAACCCTGGCTGCTGACCCCAGGCGGTCGCCTCGATCATCTGCCTCCAGATCCAGGGCGCGATCGGGTGCTCCGTGACGTTCCAGTGCCGGATGCGGTGCCGGCCGTGGTCGATCACGACGAACACGTAGCGCGTGCGGCAGGTGAGGGTCTGGACCGTGCACCGGTCAGCAGCCCAGATGCTGGACGCGTGGTTGCGGAGAAACGTGCGCCACGACTGGCTCGGGGGGCGCCGCAGCGCTTGCCGGCGGTAGCGGCTCACGGTGCGAGCGCTGACCTCAAAGCCAAGGGCACGCAGCTCGCCGACGATGCGGACGGCGCCCCACCGCGGATGCTCAGTGGCGATGCGCAGGATCAGCCGCTGCCACGCGGCGGGAATGTGGGGACGCTCGGGTCCGCGACGACTCTTCCAGCGCCAGTAGGCGCGCCAAGCAGAACGCTGCCACCGCACCACCGTGTCCGGCTCGACCATCACGAGCGTGCCTCGCCAGCCGGACCAACCACGTGCCAGCAGTGACCAGAGTCGGCGGTCGTGGCGACGGAGCCGCGGTCGACGACGGCCCCTTGTGCAGACGGCGAGCTGATGCCGCAGCGCTCAGTGCTCGAGGACGAGATCTCGGCGGGCGCGGACCGAAGCGAAGAGCGCTGCGACAAGCAGACGGAGGTAGAGCACAGACGAGCCTCTCGTGGCTCGCCGATACTCTGCTATCTCAGGACAGAGCTGCACCTATCAGGTTTTGCCGTCCCACGACGGCGCCGTGGGCCAGCCCAGCTCGCGCAGCACGGCGAGCCGCTGGTGACCGTCCAAGACCTGGTAGCCGTCTGGGAGATCCGGCAGGGGCCGCACGATCAGGGGCGGGCAGATCCGCTCCCGGTCGAGGTTGCGCCGCAGGGTCGCGCGCACCGCATCGTCCATGACGTTGGCGTTCGTGGGGTGTGGATGGAGGTCGGCGAGCGGGATGTCGCGCAGCCGCTCAGCGCCGGGCGATGACGAGGTACTCGTGGCTGGTGGCATTGGTGTGCTCCTTCGCGACCGCGCGGAGGCGCGGATAGGGGATGGCGCGGGCTTGCGCCACCTGTCGGTGGCGCGCGACCTGGGCGGTCACGTCGGTCAATGTGACGCCCGGCCCGCCGTACGAGAGGACGACGATCGGGGCCGCTACGGCGGCATCCAAGAGATCGGCGAGGCGCGGCGCTGGGGCGGCGGGAGGCTCGTCTCCCAACAGCGTGTCGAGGAGGCCGTAGGCGCCGTAGCCGGTGGTGCCGGGGTAGGGGGGATCCAAGTAGATCACTGCTGCCGCGCTGGCCGCGATCGCCTCGCGCGCGTCGCGCTGGGTGGCGTACCCGCGGCCGCCGATCACGCCCCCGTTGATCGCGGTCGCGAGGGTGCGCAGGCCCGCCGGTTGGATCCAGCGATCGCGGCGCAGGTAGTGACCGAGCCGGCGTGGGGAGATCGTGTCGTACTCCCCCGCCGCCGCGCGCGCCGCGTCCGTGGCGTTGGGCAGCGACATCGGGAAGAGGCGGCAGACCAGCTTGATCGCCAGCAGCTCCAGGAGGGCGCGCGTAGGCGCCTGACGCGCCGCGGCGGCCGTGAGGAGGCCGTCGATCCGTCGCGCCTGCGCGGGGGTGAACACCGACACGGCCGCGGCCCCGTTCGCTCGGAGA
Organism: Dehalococcoidia bacterium; assembly: GCA_965248675.1. Classification (GTDB taxonomy): domain Bacteria; phylum Chloroflexota; class Dehalococcoidia; order UBA2979; family UBA2979; genus UBA6627. Next base: position 547,046 of record CBDFJZ010000007.1, on the reverse strand, counting down.
TCATCCGGGCGCAGCGTCGCCAGCCAGTCCGCCTCCCGCAGTCGAACGGAGGAGTTGGCGATGAGGGCAGCCGCGACGATCGCGCCTCGGCGCGCGCGGTCGCTGGCGTAGACCTCGAACCCCTGCGCCTTGGCGGCCAGCGCCACCGCCCCGCCCCCGCACATCGGGTCGCAGAAGGAGGCCCCGGGCCACTCCGCCGTAGGAAGCTCGGCCGCAAGGTCGGCCCAGGATCAGGGGCACCAGCCGGCGCTTGCCGCCGAGGTAGGGTGGGAGGGCGTCGAAGAGACGGGACGTTCGTGTGCGTACCGTGCGCCGCTTCGTCCTAGCGCTCACTCGGCGCCTTCCACTAATTCCCCGGGCAGCGCGGGACCCCGGAGCATGAACTCCGTGATGCTCGCCGGCTCGCTCGTGCTGGTACCGAGGGTGGGACTCGAACCCACACGCCCCGCGGGACAACGGGTTTTAGATCCGTCGCGTCTGCCAATTCCGCCACCTCGGCGTCGTACTTCTCCTTCGCCTAGCATCTCGGCACCTCTCGGATGTTTTGAGCAACGGCGGACTTCCATTCGCCATCCCAGCGGGTGAGCCGGATCACGCGTAAACGTGACACGATCCACACCACATTCCAACTTGCGCAATTTCGCAAACTGGACCCAACACGAGCTCGCTCACGGCGCCTCCTCTGCCGCCTCTACTTCCGCGCTGGTGTTCTCGGCGAGTCTGACGCGCTCGGCTTCTTCGGCTGCCAGCCTGGCCAGCGTGCGGGCATGCTCCTCGGCCGGCCGGCCGGCCGGCCGGCCGGACGAACTCGAACGTGACCTTGCGGTCGCCCGTGACCTCCATGCCGCCCGAGTGCTCCACCTTCACGTTGTCGCGGTACAGGTGTGGCCGGTGGGCTTTGAGCAAAAAGATGAGCAGCGTGTCCGAGTAGACGCGCTCCTCCCCCACGATCTCGCCGGCGTACCAGACATTGCGGGTCATGCCGGTGGCGCGTCGGCGGGCCTCGCCATCGAGCAGATCCACGGCCTGCTCGAGCGCCTCGTCCCACAGGCGCCTGAACTTCTTGTTCCGGTTGCGTGTCTGGTAGACGTGCTGGCGGGTTACGCCGGCCCCGGTGGCCGCGAGCGTGACGTTGCCCGTGGCCTTGAGCCGCTCGATGAACTCGCCCCGCCATACTGCAACCACGGCCATCGTTCGCACCAATTCCCTCTCTTTTTTAGGTGTCAACTTCTGTCAACACATTGCAGCAGGCAGCACCTCGTCAGGCGTCGAACGGGTGCTCGCTGTTGCCGGACCGGGGATCGTCGAAATTGGCACCCGTTGCGGCCGTCGCGGCCATCGCGCGATCCCAGAGACGACACAGCTCGGCGAAGCCGAACGCCGCCGCCTGCGGTGGAACCCGAGGCGCCGCTCCGCCTCCTCGTGGATAATCCCGAGGTCCCGCGAGGCCGTCTCGTCAAGCCTCACTGACTTCGCCACCACTGGTGTTGCCTTTCCCTTTGGGCCGCGGCGCCTGACGGCCGCGCTTGTCTGTGAGCCCCGGGGACGACCCAGCACTATGGAAGTGACATTGCCGCGATTGGTGCGGTGCCCGGCCGCGAGAACGAACTCGGCGAGACGCTGCGAGAGACGCTGTGGCGTCACATTGGCGAGGCGCGCGATCGCCAGGGGTCGTTGTCGGGGGAGGGCAGCGTCACAGACGTTTAGGCGGGGCGAATGCTGAATGGCGAGCAGCACCCAACGCAGGGATGAGAGTCGGATGCCCCGATGCAGCTGATCGAGGGTCGCCTCGTGTACTCGGCCACCGACCTCGTTGGCTTCCTCGAATGTCGGCATCTCGCGAACTTGGCCCGCCACCCGCCATCGCTACTTCCGCGAGGTGCGCTGCTTCTTCAACTGGTGCGTGGCCGCCGGCTTCCTCGACCACACGCCGTTCCGCGGCCTGCGCAACGTCCGCCTCCCGTCCGAGCTCGTCCCGCCCTTCCGCCCCGCCGAGCTCGCGCGCCTGGTGGCGGCGTGCGATCCCGCCACCGCCGTCGGGCGGCGCGATGCCGCCGTGGTGCTGCTCTTCCTCGACACCGGCATCCGCTGCGCCGAGCTGAGCGCGCTCGACCTGGCCGACTGCGACCTCCCCGGCGGCGGCCTGCTGATTCGCCACGGCAAGGGCAACAAGCAACGCGTCGTCCCCTTCGCCCGCCGCTGCCGGGCCGCGCTCGAGGCCTACCTCGCGGTCCGCGGGCGGACGCCGGGCCCGCTCGTGTGGGCCGTCACCGGGCCCGGCCGGCTGCGGCCCGGCGTGCGGCTCCAGCCCAACGGCCTCAAGCAGCTGCTCCGCCGCCGCGGACGCGCCGCCCACGTGCCCCGCTGCCACGCCCACCGCTTTCGCCATACCTTCGCGACCTGGGCCATCCAGCAGGACGCCCGCGAACTCGACGTCCAGCACTTGCTCGGCCACGCCGGCCCCGAGATGGTGCGCCGCTACACCGCCAGCTACCGCGATCGAGAGCGTGCCGGCCTCGACTCATGGGGCGATGGCGACTCGGCTCGTCGCCAGCGAGATCGACTTGACTGCGGGCCCGACCAGAGCGTCCATGCTGAGCATGGATCCACAGGAGCGCGAGCTCGACGCGTTGATCGGACTCTATTTGCTGCGCTGCGAGGCCGAGGGTAAGTCGCCCGAGACGCAGCGCTCCTACCGCGAGTCGCTCCAGCGGTTCTGCCGCTTCGTGCACCTCGTCAACGGTCCGCGCGACGTGCACGAGCTGACGCCCCGGCTCATCTACCACTTCCTCGCCAGCTTCGCGCACCTCAGCCTCGAGACCCGCCATCGCTACTTTCGCGAGGTACGTTGCTTCTTCAACTGGTTGATCGAGACCGACCGCCTCACTACCAGCCCGTTCCGCGGCTCCGCAACGTCCGATTGCCGCAGCGTATCGTGGCGCCCTTTACCCGGGCCGAGATCGGCGTGCTGCTCGCTGCCTGTCCGCCCACGCCGGTCGGTCGTCGTGACCGCGCGATCATCCTGGTGCTGCTCGACACCGGCATCAGGTGCTCGGAGCTGGCGCAACTACGTCTGGGAGACTTCGACACCACAACGCAGCGCATTCGCGTGCGGCACGGCAAGGCCAACAAGCAGCGAGTGGTGGCCTTCGCCGAGCGTTGCGCGGCGGCCGTGGAACTCTACTTCGAGGAGCGGGGCCGCCTACCCGGGCCCCTCTTCGTCGCAGCGAGCGGCGGCAGCGGCCGGTTGACGGCATCAGCGACCGGACTCAGACCGAACGGCATCAAGCAGATGCTGCGCCGACTGGGCCGGCGGGCCGGCGGGCCGGCGTCCACAAGGTCCATGCGCATCGCTTTCGGCACACTTTCGCAACCTGGGCGATCGAACACGACGCCCGCGAGCTCGACGTGCAGTACCTGCTCGGTCATGCCTCGCCTGACATGGTGCGCCGCTACAGCTCCACCTATCGCAGCGCGCAGGCGGCGCACCGACATGCGCAGTGCTCCCCCGCAGACCAGATGCTGTAAGGCGACCCACCGCTGCGTAATCGCCCACAGCCCGCGTTTCCCCTGCCATTTCCCTGCAGTTTCCCTGCAGTTTTTGACCCCGTCATCAGCGACACGCGGCCCGTGACCCGGGTCTTCCCAAGCAGAGGGTCGAGGGTTCAAATCCCTTCTCCCGCTCCAGACCGCGGCATATACAAGGTGAGGCGCGTCAGATCATCACGTTCGCTATGCCCACCGACCCCGTACCGCAGCTCCACGTCCTCGTCAGCCAGACCGCAACAGCCATCGACGACGGTGACTGGCGTCCGATCTATCACCCTGAAGGCGGACCGCTCGCCTTCGACAGGGAGAACGACGCGCTGGCCTTCGTCGACGCGGCGCAGAAATCTCAGCGGAACGAACCAACAGAGACGTGGCCGGGGCCGAGCGAAGGTATCGCCATCGCTCGCGACCGCGACGTCAGGGACGTCCGTCCAGCGTCGCATCACCGCGGGCGCGATTCGGCCACACCCCGGGCCCGGTGACGGACCTGCGCGCCGCACCCGCGAACGCGGCCGAGAAGAGCTCGCGCATCTTCTACGGGTGGTGGATCGTCGCGTCGGGGTTCCTCGTGAACACCATCAGCGGCGGACTCGTCTCTCACGCCTTCGGCGCCCACGTCGTCCTACTCGAGGACGACTTCGGGTGGAACCGCACTGCGTTCGCTGTCGCTTTTGCGCTACAGCGCGTCGAAAGCGGCCTGCTCGGCCCCGTCGAGGGCTGGGCGATCGACCGCTTCGGCCCGCGCAAGGTGATGATCACCGGGCTCGTGATCTTCGCCGCCGGCTTCTTCGCGTTCAGCCGGGTCAACTCGATCGGGACGTTCTACGCCGCCTTCCTGTTGATTGCCCTCGGCACCTCGCTGGGCTCCTTCCTGCCGGTGACGGTCGCCGTGGTCCACTGGTTCAACAAGCGGCGCGCGCTCGCGCTCGCGCTCATCTCGATGGGCTTCGCGGCGGGCGGCCTCATCCAGCCCGTCGTCGTTGCGCTGCTCGAGACCCTCGGGTGGCGCGGGATGGCTACCGCGTCCGGGCTCTTCGTGCTCGCCTTCGGCCTCCCGCTGGCGATGCTCGTCCGGCACCACCCGGAGGACTACGGGATGCGGCCCGACGGCGTCGCCCCCGCGGCGGATGAGGCGCCGCCCGAGATCGGCTTCACGGCTCGACAGGCGCTGCGCACCCGCGCGTTCTGGTTTATCGGCCTCGGCCACGGCGCCTCACTGCTCGTGATCGGCGCGGTGATGGTGCACTTCGTCGCGCACGTCGAGGAACTGGGCTACTCGCTCGGCTCCGCCGCCAGGATGATCACGGTGATGACGATCTCGATGCTGGTTGGCCAGACGTTCATCGGCGGCCTCCTCGGCGACCGTATCAACAAGCGTGTGACGATCGTCATCGCGCTGCTCGGGCACGCCGTCGCGCTGCTACTGCTGGCCTACGCCACGAGCGTGTGGATGATCCTCGCGTTCGTCGTGATCAACGGCCTGGCGATGGGTACGCGCGGTCCGCTCATCCAGGCGATACGCGCCGACTACTTCGGGCGGCAGTCCTTCGGCACGATCATGGGCTTTTCCTCGCTCGTCATGATGGGCGGCATGATCGCGGGCCCGGTGATCGCCGGCATCTCCTACGACAGCACCGGCTCGTACGAGATCGGCTTTACCGTGCTCGCCGTCCTTGCCGCGATCGGCTCGCTGTTCTTTGTGTTCACGACCGAGCCGACTCTTCCGGAGCCCGAACTCCGGCCGGTGATCGCTCCAGCGGCCGCTGTCCAGTCGGCCCCGCGGCGCGACGAGGCGCCGCAGCTCGTCGTTGGACGCGGCTCGCGCGAAGACCGCTAGCGCCACGGGGTCGCCGCACGCACAGGTTGATCGCCGCCACACCCAACCCCGCGACGAGCGTCGCGAGGACCGACGAGACTGCCGGTGGCGAGGGGCGAGTACGACGAGTGTTAGTAGTCCGGGGGAACGCGGGTCCCGCCGTTGTTGGTCCGGAGCCCGCGACGCGGGTGGAGAGCCAGCTCAATCGGATCTCACACGACCATGCCATAGTGTCCGGGCGTCGAGTCCTCCGTGTCGCCGCGCAACAGCGCTGGCGCGGATATGTTCCGCTGACTCCTGGCCGGCGGAGTCGGGGAGTGAGTTCTGTGCCCCACGGAGAGACAGACGTGGACTATCGAGCGGAGATGAGCGCGTGCGCGCAGGCGATTGGTCTCACACCTCCTCGGATCGTCCAACCCGAGGATCGCTGGGTCGATCTCAACGGCATTCGTTTCCATTACCTCGACTGGGGGAACGCCCACCTCCCACACATGGTGCTGCTGCACGGCGGCAGCCTGGCGGCTCACACCTGGGATATGGCCGCGCTGCTGCTCCGCGATCGCTACCACGTCGTCGCGCCCGATCAGCGTGGGCACGGCGAGACGGGATCAACGCCCGAGGGCGCGATCAGCCCGGACAACGACGACCTGATGCTGCAAGACACGAAGGCGTTCATCGATCACCTGGGGTACGACCAGCTCGTGCTCTGCGGGATGTCGATGGGCGCCCTCAACGCGATCCGCTATGCCGCGCGCCACGCGCGACAGCTGGCGGCCCTCGTCATCGTCGACGTCGGCCCGGCCGTCATGCTTGAGGGCCGCCTCGAGATGGAGCAGTTTCGCAATGAGACTGAGACGATGCGCGACTTCGACGACTTCTTGCAGCGTACGATCCGCTTCAACCCGCAGCGCCGGCCGGAGCACCTGCGATACAGCCTGTTGCACTCGCTGAAACAGGTCGAGGGCGGCTGGACGTGGAAACAGCACCAGCGGCCAGCCGCGGCGCGGGAACCGGCGGAAGCGCATTGGAAGGCAGAGCGCGAGGAACGCGCGCGCTGGATGAGCGCGGATCTGATGGTGATCAGGCTGCCGACGCTCCTGATCCACGGCGAGATCAGCAAGATGCTCTCGCCGGAGGCCGCGCGAGCCGCGGCGTCGCTGGTCGAGGATTGCGAGCTAGCGGTGATCCCGCGCGCCGGGCACTCGGTACAGGGCGACAATCCGCAGGACTTCGCGCGCGTCCTCGACGACTTCCTCACGCCGCGGCTGGATCGCACCGAGTGACGGCCGCCTGAGGGCCGTCCGGCGTCGATGAACGGAGGAGCATTGGAGCCAGGAACGTTGGACGGCGTCAGCGTGATGGACCTCACCCAGGGTGTGGCGGGGCCCTACTGCACGAAGCTCTTCGCCGGGCTCGGCGCCGACGTGATCAAAGTTGAACCGGCGAGCGGAGGGGACGCCAGCAGGCAGGTGGGACCGTTCGTGGCCGGTGACGTTCATCCGGAGAAGAGCATTCCCTTCCTCTACCTGAACACCGGGAAGAGAAGCATCACACTGAACGCCGCCGCTCCTGACGCGCCGGGCCTGATCAGAGACCTCGCGGGAACCGTCGATCTGCTGATCGAGGACCTCTCGCCGGGAGAGCGTGCTCGCCTCGGGGTGAGCTATGAGCACTACCGCTACGATGCCCCGGCTCTCGTCGTTTGCTCGGTCACCCACTTCGGGCTCACCGGGCCGTACCGGGACTACCTGGGCGAGGAGATCGTCGATCAGGCGCTGAGCGGGCACATGTCGATCACGGGCGAGTCGGAGCGCGAGCCGCTGCGGATTGGCGGCAGCCTGGCGCAGTACGTGGCGGGCCAAACCGCGTTCGTCGGGGCGTTGATGGCGCTCTACCACGCGACGCTCACCGGCGAGGGTCAGCAGGTCGACTGCTCATCGATCGAGGCATCAGCTGACATCCTCGACGGCGAAGCGATCCACACGCTCGCAGGGTCCCGTCGGAGGCGACTGGGGAACGCCACGGAGGCGAGCTTCTTGCGAGGCCGGGGCGGACTGTACGAGACCCGCGACGGCTGGATCGCGCTGGGCCAGGTGCCGGGTGGTTGGGACGCGTTCGTGGAAATGATCGGCGACGACCGACTGCGGAATCCTGACTTCAACGACCGCGCCGCGCGGATCGGGAGCAAGGACGAGATCGAGTCGATCGTCGAGCCGTGGCTACGCCGGCGATCGAAGCTCGAGGTCCACGAAGCATCACAAGGCAGGCGGAACGTGAGCGGATTCGTGGCGACGCCGGAGGACGCGCTGTCATCGAGGCACCTGGACCAGCGCGAGTTCTTCGTCGAACTCGACCATCCGGTCGCCGGTTCGGCCCGCTACCCGGGAGCGCCGTTCCGGTTCGCCGCGAGCGAGTGGCGGTCCGCGCGCGCCCCGCTGCTCGGCGAGCACAATCGCGAGGTGTACGTCGAACGGCTGGGGATGGCGCCGGCCGCGTATGAGCAACTCCGCGAGCGCGGCGCTGTCTAGAAGGGCGTGAAATGCCGAGCGTGATGCTGAATGGTGTTCGCGTCCTCGACCTCAGCCAGATTCGCGCCGGACCGAAGACGGCCCGGTGGCTGGCGGACGCCGGCGCAGAGGTGATCAAGCTCGAGTCACTCAAGCGCCCGGACCGGGGCGCGATGTTCGCGGCCTCGCAGGTCGAGCTGCCGATCCCGGAGCGCCAACAGCGCGAGCACAACCGGTACGCAGGTCTCGGCTTCGACCAGCTACATCGCGACAAGCTCGGGCTGGCGCTCGACCTCACCGCGGATACGGGCAAGGCGCTCTTCAAGCGCCTGGTCGGCATGAGCGATGTGCTGATCGAGAATTTCAGCGCGGGCGTGATGGAGCGGCTGGAGCTCGGATACGACGTCCTCCGAGGGCTGCGGCCGGAGCTGATCGTTCTGTCGATGCCGGCATTCGGCAGTACCGGCCCCTACCGCGATCACGTCGGGTTCGGCTGGGGGCTCGAGCACCAGAGTGGAATCTCCGCACGCACAGGCTACGCGGGTGGTCCCCCCTTACGCACCGGCACGATCACGCCCGACCCCCTCAACGGCCTCCACGGCGCAGCGGCCGTAATGGCGGCGCTCGTCCGCCGCGCGCGTACCGGCGAGGGGCAGTTCATCGAGCTGGCGCACTGGGAGTCGACGCTCGCACTGGTCGGCGATTGGCTCCTCGAGCATGCCTTCAACGACCGCTCTGCCGGTCGTATCGGCAACCGGCACCCCGTCTACGCGCCACAGGGATGCTATCGCTGCACAGGCGACGACGCGTGGGTCGTGATCACCGTGACGAGCGGTGACGAGTGGTCGGCACTGTGCGCGGCCATCGAGCAGCCCGACCTCGAAACGGACGAGCGGTTCGCGACAGGCCCGCTCCGACGGCGGAACCACGACGCGCTCGACGTGATCATCGATGATTGGACGCGCCAGCGGACCAAGGTCGATGCGATGGACCTGCTCCAACAAGCCGGCGTGCGAGCGGGCGCCGTGTTGAGCAACGAGGAGGCGCTCACTCAACCGCAGCTCGCGGAACGCGACTTCATCACATCGATCGAGCATCCGGACGGGGTCATTCACCCGTATATGAACGGTCCGTGGAAGTTCTCGCGAACGCCCATGTCCGTGGAACGTGCCGCCCCGCTTTTGGGAGAGCACAACACCTACGTGCTCGGTGAGCTGCTCGGCCTCTCCGACCTGGAGATGCGTGACCTCGAAGCGAGCGGCTTGACCGCCACGTTTTCAACCCCGGTCGCCGACAGCCGCTGAGAGTGGGTCTGTCGTCCCGTTAGCGGCCAGCTGGACAGGTAGTCGCGCCCGCCGAGAAGGCGCACCGAACAGCGCCCCACCTGCCTGACCGAGCACTCCAACCTGATCGCGTTCACACGCGGCTTCCATAGTGTCGGAGTGGGACCGGCTCGGACGGCATGCCGCTGAGGGCGCAGCGGTAGGCCATCACCCTCGAACGCTCGCCAGGCCCTTCTGGATGCCGTCAACTGCCCATCGATCCCATGGGAGTGTGAAGAATCGGAATCCGTTCGCCACGAAGTCACCGGCCTCGAGGCCCGGAGGGATGAAGTACATACCAGGAACCACGCCGGCGTTAGCGCAGGCGCCAGCAATCTTGTCGAGGGCCTCCTGGTACTTAGGGTTGGAATAGTCCAATGCAACATCAAGGTTGATCGATAGGTCAGACGGTCCAACCAGCAGGACGTCAATCCCAGGAACGCTCAGGATGTCCTCGATATTGTCCAGAGCTTCGACGGTCTCAATCATGGGGATAATCAGCAGATGCTCGTTCACGTGGTCCATGTACTCACGGTAGCCATCGAACTCGCCCCACTCGCCCCTCATCCCAGCTGAGCTTCTCACGCCATCGAAGGGGTATTTGCACCACTTGACCATGTCGGCGGCCTCTTCCCTGGTGTTGACCATGGGTACGATGATCCCCCTGGCACCGATGTCCAGCGCGTAACAGATCTGATCTGCCCGGTTCTCACCCACCCTGATGATGGGGACAGCCGCCTTGGCGCTCATGGCCTGCAGCTGTGGTCGTAGCTGCTTGATCTCGACGGGAGAGTGTTGGGTATCGAAGAGAAGGAAGTCGTAGCCTGAGCCGGCGAGGAAGCCGACGTCACTGTTCACGGAGGCAGATGCCCCGATCACGGTTTTCCCCGACCTCAATGCATCCTTCGCAGCGTTCATGTGATTCAACCTCCAACGTCAGGCGATAAGGGCTCATGGGATCGGCTGAGCCGATACCAGCGGCCGGAACGATTGCGACGGCCTCGTCTCGGGCCGCGCTATCCCACGCACGCCGCCGCCGACTACTAGCCCGACACCGGGGAGGGACACTAGCACACCATCCAGGTCAGGGGCGGAGGGTCGTCGCTGCTTCATCAGCGGAGCGAGGAGCCGGCAGAGTCCTCGAAAACCGCGTCCGGGTGGCCACGGCTGACGCTCACGATCGACGGATCGCGACGAGATCGAGGTCACGTCGGCTACCATCGCGCACGACGCCCGTCGCGATGTGCAGCAGCGGGCAACTGAGGGCCAAGGAAGCCGCCTCCGGGCACATCTCATCAGATTGAGGGAGCTCGGCGAGGCGGGGATCGTGAAGTCCGACACGGCCGGCCCAGCCTTCGTCGGTGCCGCGAAACCCGGTCGCGGGCTGTATCGCGGTTGGTGGATTTTGGCCGCCTCGGTCGTGGCGATGGCCGTCGGTAGCGGCGTCTCGTTCTGGGCCTACGGATTGTATTTCGATCCCCTCGAATCGGAATTCGGGTGGTCGCGCACCGAAGTCTCGCTCGGGTTTTCGATCTCCTTCATCGTCGCCGGCGCGTCGGGTCCCGTGGTGGGCCGCTGGATCGACCTACGAGGACCGCGTTCGGCGATTGTTGTTGGCACGATCTTCACGGCGGCGAGCTATTTCTTGCTCGCGAGCACCGGTTCGCTCTGGCAGTGGTACCTCTACTCTTCCGTGAACGCGCTCTTCCGTCAGCTCATGTTCTTTATCCCGTTCCAGGCCCTGATCTCGCGATGGTTCGACCGACACCGCGGGATCGCGCTGGGGATCTTCGGCACAGGTTTCTCCCTGGGCGGCTTGCTGTTCCTGCCGGTGATGGGGGTGCTCATTGACCGCTACGACTGGCGCGGCGCGTTTGCGCTCTCCGGTCTGGTCGTCGCTGCGGTCTTCCTCCCGATCGCTGTTCTGCTCGTTCGTGATTCCCCCGCAGACGTCGGCCAAGTCGTCGACGGTCGCATCCAGGAGGTCGGTGACCCGCCGCCGAGCGGGGACTTCGGCGTTCCGCCGAGCGTGGCCCTGCGGACGCCGCTCTTCTGGGTGCTGGCGGCGGCCCTGAGCTTCTTCTTCTTCGGCGTTTTCGGATTGATGGTCCACCAGATCCCGTTCTTCGAGTCGGTCGGTGTCTCGCGGCAGTCAGCGACGGCGATCGTGTCGCTCTCGGCGGGCGCCAGCATCGTGACGCGGGTTCCGTTGAGCTGGTTCGCCGACCGCATGGCTCACTTCGAGGTGATCTCCATGGCGCTCGCGGTCATCCTGATGGGGTCAATGGTGGCGCTGCTCGTGGATTCTGGACGTGCCGGCATCGGCATCTTTCTCGTGCTGTGGATCGCAGGCCGCAGCGCCGGGCCGATCATGGACGCGCTGCTGCTCACGAGGGCGTTCGGCGTTCGCTACTTCGGCACGCTGCTTGGCACAGTCGTCGTGGTGGAGACGATCGGGCAGATCCTGAGTCCTTCGATCGCGGGAGCGATCTTTGACGCGACCGGGGCCTACACATGGACGCTCGTGATGTACCTCGGCACCTTCAGCGCAGCGCTCGCGTTGTTCGCGGTCGCGCTCCGCATGCCGAAGCCGAGCGTTCGCCGCTCGTGAGCACCACACACCGCGGACGACTGCCCGCTTGAGCGAGCGCTGAACTCGCGAGGCGGCTGAAGGTTCCCTGGATTCAGGCCATCCTCACCGGCCGAGCGGTCGTAGGGACGTGTCCTCGCCCGAGTTGGTCCTCGTGAGCACCGCCAGCGCGACTAAGCCACTGACTCGTCCTCAGACAAGGTTGCTTTCGGGTAGTCGGAGTCTTGTCGGTGGCGTGATCGGGTTCCTGGTCCCACAGCCGCCTATCATTCGTTCGGCGCCGACGCCCCCTGCAACGCGCTCGGCGCGCTCGAGGAGGTCTGAGTGCTCACGTTCTCGTTCCGGCTTCCACCGGGCCCCGACACCGTTCGCTACGCGCGACTCGCCGAGGAGATCGGCTACCAAGGCGTGTGGACCCCCGAGGTGCCGGCCTTCGGACACGACATCTGGGTCACCATGGCGCGCGTGGCGGAGGCCACCGGCCGCATCCGCTTCGGCCCCGCGGTGCTCATCCCCAGTTACCGACACCCACTCGCGCAGGCCTCAGCGATCGCGACGCTCGAGGCCCTCGCGCCGGGGAGATTGCGGGTCGGCTTCGGCACCGGCTTCACCGGACGCTCAGGCCTTGGCAAGCCGCCCCTGACGCTGAGCTACGTGCGGCGACACATCGAGCAGGTCCGTGGGCTGCTGCAGGGCGAGGCCGTCGACATCGACGGGGGGATGGCGCAGATTCTCGCGACCGACGGCTGGCTCGCCCCGCGACCGGTGCGCGTGCCGCTGCTCCTGGCGGCGCAGGGACCGCGCGGGCGGCAACTGGCGCGCGCGGTCGCCGACGGGCTGATCGCGCTCGGCGGAGCCACGCCGGGATTCGACACTTGCCTCGTCTCCGTGAACGGCACGGTGATGGACGACGACGAGGACGCGGAGACCCCTCGGGTGCGGGCTGCGACCGCTCCGCTCGTGGCGACCGCGTACCACGGCCGCGGGGCGCGCGATCCCGCAAGCGTGCGAGAGCTCCCGAACGGCGCGCAGTGGCTCGAGAGCGTGGAGCGGGTGCCGGAGCACGTCCGCCATCTGTCCGTGCACCGTGGCCACAACCTGCAGATCGTGAACGGCCACGACGAGTTCGTGGACACGGGCCTGGCGACGCGGATGACCTTTTCGGGCACGCGCGACGAGCTGCGCGCCAGGCTCGACGAGCTCGAGGCCGCGGGCGCGAGCGGAGTGATCTTCGGCACCGGCGGTGCCGACGTGGAGCGCGAGCTGCGCGCCTTCGCGGAGGTCGCTGGTCTCTAGACGGGGCTCGGGTGCCACCGGGAGGCGATTCGCGCGCTGAAACGCTGCTTCGCTCGCGCGGTGTGGCGACTCTGGGTGAAGCGCTGGAGGAACGGCTGTGGGGGCCGTCGTGAGAACGGGCTCGCGGCGAAGGCGAAGCGGCTCTACAGTCACGCGAGCGCCATCCGCCGCCGCGGAAGCGTCGCGGTTCTCCAGACACGAGCGCACGCCGGACCGAGAGGAAACGCGATGCCACCGACGCCACCCTCATTCTCCGCGGTGCAGGTAGGCCAGGAGTTACCTGAGATCGTCAAGGGTCCGTGGACCACGGCTCACATCATTCGCTGGCACATCGCCCAGGAGAACCTGGAGCGACTCCACTACGATCAAGAGTTCGCGCGCGATGTCTGGGGGCTACCGGACGTGGTGGCCAACGGTAACTGGCGGAAGTACTGCCTGGCCCAACTCTGCAAGGACTGGATTGGCCACGACGGGTGGGTGTGGAGGATCTCGACGCGCTACAGCAAGATGCACTTCCCGGGTGACGTGCTCACCACCTGGGGCAGCGTGAGACGTACGTGGGAAGCAGATGGGCTCGGCTTCGTGGAGCTCGACGGAGGGATCCGGAACCAGCACGGAGTTGAGACGACGCCCGCCCATATGGTGGTGGTGCTGCCGAGGCAACAGGGGCAGGTCGTGCCCTACCCGTTCGTACCACCGGCGGGTGCTGACGATCCGATCGGGGCTGGCCCGCTATCGAAGGGGAGAGCCCTTCTGGACCCGCAGTACGTCTCGGCGGAGGACTACGAACGACACATGTCGATGCCTCCTTCATCGGAGGTCGAATGCTGGGACGAGGTGGACAAGAGCAGTCTCCGACGCATGGCGAACGCGATCCCCGATCACGATCCCTTGTACTGGGACGAGGAATTCGCCAAGGAAACACGTTTCGGTGGGATCGTCGCCCCCTACGTTTATCCCGTGGAGGCGTTCAAGGTTCCGCCGAACCTACCGGACCAGCTCGAAGCGGATCTCGAGCGGAATCCCAACGCCACAGGGAGCGTGGGCGACCCCCGTCTCCGGTCCAGAGAAGCCGAGCGACCGCGGCTACATCCCGACCTGACGGTCTTCTTCAACGCGGGTCAGGACTACGAGATCTTCCGCCTGCTCCACCTCGGCGAGAAGTGCACGGCCCAGACCCGGCCGGCGGATATCTACGAGAAACAGGGGGCCCGCGGCCGGTTCGTTGTGATCGCCTCGAGAACGGACTACTCCACGTCATCCGGGGAGCCAGTCATGAAGGCGCATCAGTATTCCGTTCACATGGCGAAGGGTTCGGTGCCAGATCAGCAGTAACGCGTGTCCCGGCTGCTGCCTCGTCCCCCGAGCCGCGCGCGCGTCTCACCGTTGCTTGCCGGCGAGGCCGCTGATCTCGCCACGGGCCGTTGTTGTCGCCCAACGCGCCTTCGAGGCCACCGCCGACGTGTGACTGGACGCATTGCTCGAGGGGAGTCGGGACGACGACCTCAACGGCGGCTCCCTCAGCGACGTCTGTCACGGCGGCGGACAGCCGGGTGACACATTCACCAACACTCGTTCGACTCGTTAGCTCCTACGAACGTGATCGCATCAACCGGCGACTCAGCATTTGACAATTCTTGCCCCCGGCAGCGCGTCAGTATGCTCGCCATGGCTCAGCAAGCGACGCGTACTATCGCGCCCTGAGCGGACGCTCGACTGATCGGCGGATTTAGGTGCGGTGCTCGTCCTCACCGGCAACGCTTAGCGTCTACTTGCGTTTCCATCCAAGAGGAGCTTTCGAATGCCACTGAAGGTCGATCGGGTCGAGGTGTTTGGGGTGGCGATGCCGTTGGTCGGCAGCTTCACGAGCGGTGGCGTCGCCAAGAGCACGACGAAGTGCCTCGTGGTGCGCTTGCACGCGTCGGACGGCGCGGTCGGGATCAGCAGCATCGACCCGCCGGGCATGTCCAGCTCGCCCAATACCGGTCCGGAGCTCGCGGCGGCGATCCGCGATCGCATCGCTCCGGCGCTGATCGGGGAGGACCCGACCAACGTCCATCGGATCTTCGAACTTGCGCGGGGACTCACCCCGGCGCAGCCCGGCGCGGTGGCCGCCGTCGAGCTGGCCTGCATCGAGCTCACGTGCCGGCGGCTGGGTATCGCGCTGTACGACTATCTCGGCGGCGCGGTGGAGGACCGGGTGCTTTTGAACGGCTGGATCGGGGAGCTGCCCCCGGACGAGGCGGCGGCGGAGGCCCGGCGGTGGCTCGAGGCCGGATTCCAGTCCACGAAGATCAAGGTGGGCGGCGGGGTCGAGCAGGACCGGGATCGCGTCGAGGCCGTGCGCGACGCGGTCGGCGACGCGATGAAGCTGCGCATGGACGCTAACCAGCAATATGACGCCGCCACCGCGCTCGAGCTTTGCGAGGCGGTCAGGCGATTCGACATGCAGTTCTTCGAGCAGCCGACGCCGAAAGGCGATCTGGAAGGCCTGGCGCGGGTGCGGCGCGAGGGCGGCATCCCCGTGATGGCCGACGAGTCGATCAGTGATCACCAGAGCCTGCTGCGAGTGATTAGGGCCGACTGCGCGGACTTCGTGAAGT
Organism: Dehalococcoidia bacterium; assembly: GCA_965248675.1. Lineage (GTDB taxonomy): Bacteria > Chloroflexota > Dehalococcoidia > UBA2979 > UBA2979 > UBA6627. Next base: position 531,363 of record CBDFJZ010000007.1, on the reverse strand, counting down.
TCGGCATACACCAGGCGGGCGGTCTCCTGCGCGCCACGCACATGCTGGCGACGGCCGAGGCGGCAGGCATCCCGGTCGTGCTGGGCCACGGCTTCGGCCTCGATCTGAGCACGATGGCGGAGATCATGCTGGGGGCGACATCGCGAAACGTGGTGCCGGGTCTCGAGTGCGTGGGCCCGCTGAAGGTGGTCGACACGGTGGCGACGACGCGGTTGGAGATCGGCTCCGGCAGCGTTGCGCTGCCGTCCGGCCCCGGGCTCGGTATCGTGCTCGACGACGCGAAGCTCGAGCAGTACCGGCTCGACGACGCGGCCTGAGGACGCGGCGCCCAGCTGCGGCTCCGGCCTGAGGTGGCACAAACGTCATGCGGCCCCGCTGGGGCTGAGCGCGAGCTTCCAACGCGGGAAGAGAGGGGGGAGCGCGATGGCTGCTCTGGATGGAATGAGAATCCTGGACATGACCCAGTACGAGGCCGGCACCTCGTGTACGCAAGCGCTCGCGTGGCTTGGCGCCGACGTGGTGAAGGTGGAGCCGCCGGGCATCGGGGACCCGGGGCGCCACGCCCAGTCGGGCCAGGGGAATGCGCCCTACTTTATTCAGTGGAACAGCAACAAACGAAGCATCGCGATCGACCTCGCGGACCCGCGCGGCCGCGAGCTGCTCTTGCGCATGGCCCCGCACTACGACGTCTTCGTCGAGAACTACGCCTATGGCGTCGTGGAGAAGCTCGACATCGGCTACGAGGCGATGAAGCGGGTGAACCCGGGCATCATCTACGCTCGGCTCAAGGGCTTCGGGCTCAGCGGTCCGTATGCGTCCTACCGGGCCTATGACACCGTAGCTCAGGCGATGGGTGGCGCGGTGTCCGTGACCGGGGAGAGCGGCCGATCGCCGCTGATCCCCGGAGCGATGACGGGCGACGCCGGCACGGGGTTGCAACTGGCGCTCGCCATCTCAGCGGCCTACATCCAGCGCTCGCGCACGGGCGAGGGTCAGTTCATCGAGATCTCGATGCAGGAGGCGCTCACGTACTTCATGCGCACGCCGATCTCGTCGGCGGGCTGGGCCGGGACGCGGCGCGATCGATTCGGCGTCGCGACGGCAGGCGGCCGCTCCGCGACCATGCGCATCTACCCCTGCAAGCCGTTCGGGGAGAACGATTACGTCGTGCTGCTCTGCGTCACTCAACAGATGTGGGACAAGCTGTGCGTGACGATCGGGCAGCCCGAGCTGACCGCCGATCCTCGCTTCGCGAGCGACGAGCTGCGCCTCGTGAACGCCGAGGCGCTGCGCGAGGAGATCGCGGCGTGGATGAGCGAGCGAACGAAGTTCGAGGTCTTCGAGACGCTGGGCGAGGCCGGCGTCCCCTGTGGTGCCGTCCAGGACACCACGGAGCTGTTCGAGGACCGGCATCTGCTCGAGCGTGGCTTCGTCCACGAGCTCGACCATCCAGAACACGGCCAGATCCGGGTCCTGGGATGGGCGCCGCGACTGTCCGCGAGCGAGGTGCCGCTGACCCGCGCGCCCTTGCACGGAGAGCACTCCGCCGACGTGTTAAGGGAAGACCTCGGGCTCAGCGAAGACGACATCAGGGGCCTCCTCGATGCGGGAGTGCTGGTGTCAACGCCGGAGGAAGTGAAGGCCTAGCGAAGGTAGCTCGCAACGACGGTGACTGGACTCGTACGAGCAACGCTGCCGGACGGCCGACACTTCGCACCTGAGCACCCCGCCACGATCAGGGCCTGCTGCTGACGCCCGTGGAGCATGAACAGCATCCTGAGATGGGATCGCCGAGTGCATCGCCTCTCGGCCGACGAGGCGCGCTCAGAAGCGGTGCTTGCGCAGCCCCAGGGGGTCGATGCGATCTCGGATCAGCGCCACTTGCTCCTCGGTCGGCGGTTCCGTCTCGGCCACGTCCCCGGCGGCGGGGAGGGCGAAGCCGGTGTTCGCCTCCAGCTCGGCGAACGTCACGCCGGGGTGGAGGCTCTCGAGGCGCATCAGCCCGCTCTCGTCATCAAAGGACATCACCGCGAGGTTGCTGAACACCCGATCCGGGCCACGCCCGCTGATGCCGAGGCGCTGGCGCTCGCGCAGACCACCCGGCAGGTGGCCCATTCCGGTGACGTAGTCCACGCGCTCGACGAAGGTGCGCGTGGTGTGGTGCGGAACGAAGGCGAACACCCGTCCCGCATAGAGGAGCCAGTCCGTGATGCCGTAGCCGCCGGGGAAGCGCACTCGCGGCTGCTGGTGGTCGCCGATCAGCGAGACGTTGACGTTCCCGTAGCGGTCGATCTGAGCTGGCATCGTGCTGAACACGTCCGTCTTGCCACGGAGGCACATGCTCACCATCTGATCGATCGTGAAGGGCATCAGGCTCGTGCCCGCCACGGCCTGCGCCGAGTGCCCAGGTTCGCCGACGCTGTCGAACTGCGGGTCGACCGAGGTGAGGTAGTTGTACTTCAGGTTCGGCGCGTCCGTGAGGCGCGCGAGCAGCACCGCCACGATCGCGAGCGCTGTGCCACCGCCCTGCTGCACCAGCTCCCCGTCGCGGAACCTGCGCGCGATCGCGGCGACGATCAGCTCGTCGACGGTGTAGTCCGTAGCGTACTGCGCCCCGCCAGACGTCATGTCGGCAGCCCCACACGCGCGAGGTAGGCCTCGTGGTCCGCCGGTTCGTCGACGTAGTGCGCGAGGTATTCCTCGAATGTCTCCGCGCTGGCCGCCGCCTCGAGGTACCGATCGACGTGGTCGAAGTCGGGCTCGTAGAAGCCGGCCACGCCGAGCGGATGCGCGCCCCGGGGCACGTGCACGACCGCGTTCACGTCGTGGTAGAGGATCGCCGTGCGCTCCGGTGTGGCGCGGATCTCCTGGGTGGTCACGATCTCCTCGGTGGTCACGATCTCCTCGGCGGTGACGATCACCCGCGTCGCGGCCTGCACCATCCGCGGGGCGGAGAACGCGGCCATCACGTTCGACCGATTCGACTCGCCGAGCTGTGCGTTCCCCAGCGGATCCGACCGCGGCACGTGGATCACGGCCACGTCCGGCGTGATCGCTGTGATCGTGACCAGCTCGGTGCCGTCGATCGGCGAGGGGAAGCGGTGCCACTCCGGGTGATGCTGCAGGTGGTCGTTGTGGTAGCCGTGCAGCGGGATGAACTGCACCCCCATGCTCCCGGCCAGCAACCCGAGCGTGATCGAGAACTCGCTCTGCTCGCGGACCGTCACCGTGCCGGCGGCGGTGGCACGGCGGAAGTTCGGCGGAACCCCCCGGCCGAGCAGGTTGAACGCGAAGGCGTGCACGTCGCGGAGGCAGCCGGCGCCGATCAGCAGGTCGCCCTCGAGGCCGATCAGCGGCGTGAAGAGCGTGAGGTCGCGTTTCCGCTGCCGGACGAGCTCCCGCACGAGCGCCATCGGCAGGAGCGCCACCGGCCCCACCGCCGGCGAAGCGATGCCGAGCGACATCCCATCCTCGACGAGCCGCGCGGCCTGTTCCAGGGTCGCGAGCTTGTCCGTCATCGCCAGGGGCCGCCGAGGCGCGCCACGCGTCCGTGCATCACGCTCGGAATCGTACCGGCTGACGGCGAGCGGCGGTCCTCGCGGACCGCGATCCCGCGCTGCGTGCGAGCGCGATCGCCCCCGGCGGGACGGCCGCTACCACATCGTGACGGCGAACTCGCCGCTAGCCCCGGCCGCGCCCCTGGTGGGCGCGAGCTGGTTCGATGGCCGTCGCGCTGGCGCCCATCGCGTACCGTGGATCGAGGAGGCGCATCATGCTCACCCGTATCGATCACGTCGGGATCGTGTCGCACACACTGGACGAGGCCACGCAGGTGCTGGTGGAGAAGCTGGGGTTTCAGCTCGATGCAGGGCGGAACGCCGTTGATCACGCGGCGGAGAACGGTCGCACGAAAATCAAATTCGTGAAGGTTGGCCTTGGCGAGACGCGGGTGGAGATCCTCCTTCCCGAAGATCCGACGACCGGGATCGGGAAGTTTCTCCAGAAACGTGGCCCGGGCATGCACCACATCTGCTACGCGAGCGATGACATCACAGCGGACGCGGAGCGCCTTCAGGGTGAGGGCCTCAAGATGATCCCCGGCGAGCGGCCCGAGGAGGCCGGGGGATGCTTTTTCTACCCCGCGAGCATGAACGGCATCCTGACGGAGCTGCTGGCCGAGGGCCGGGTATAGCCGCGCTGTAGCCGCGTCCCAGATTCCTCCCGTACGTTCCACGCTATTGCTCGCCGGCGAGGTCCCACGCGGCGGTGCCGTCGTAGAGCGTGACGGCCATGCCGTGAGACGTACGAGCCGCTCCGACCCGGCGCCAGGAATTCGGATTGCTGTTCTTGGTGCTGCTCGTCTGCTGGTAGCAGACCTCGCAGCGGCCTGTTCGGCGCTGACGCCACGGTTAGGCTGCTCTTGAACAGCCCGACGCCGCGGCGTAGCGTCCCTGGCATTGTCGATGCTGCGGGGAGGCGGCAAGCCATGGTGACGATCGACGTCCAGGTTCATGCCTATGAACGCGACCATCCGGGTCGCCCCTGGGCCGCGGTGCTACACGGCCCGCCCGAGGCGACCGGCGACCAGATGGTCGCCGCGATGGATGAAGTCGGAGTCGACGGCGCGCTTCTGGTGTCACCGTTCACCATGTACCAATACGATGCCAGCTATGCGCTCGACGTCTATGCCAAGCACCCGACGCGGTTCCGGCTGATTAAGCCGGTCGACCCGTCCGATCCTGCAGTGGCCGACACGATTGCCGACTGGGCCGCGACCACGGGTGCCGTCGCGATTCGCATCATGCTGAACCGTGGCACGTCCACGGACCCGGCCGATCCCGGACTCAACCACGTGCTGGCCACCGCCGCGCGCCATTCGCTGCCGGTCAACCTGTTGTGCTGGGGCCGCCTGGATCAAGTGAAGCAGATGGCGGCGCGGAATCCCGACACGAGGCTGGTGATCGACCATCTGGGGCTCCAGCAACCGTTCGAGCCGCCCGCGCCAGCGAACCCGTTCGGCGAACTGCCCAAGGTGCTGGCCCTGGCGGAGTTACCCAACGTCAGCATCAAGATCAGCGGCGCCTGCACGCTGTCCCAGCAGCCCTTCCCGTACGACGATATCTGGGACCCGCTGGCGCGCATCTTCGACGCCTTCGGCATGAACCGTTGCATGTGGGGCACCGACTGGACCCGCGCCATCGCCCTGCTCACCTACCAGGAAGGCGTCGAGGCGTTCCGAGTCACCGACCGCCTGTCCGGCAGCGGCAAGGCGGCACTGATGGGCGGGACCCTGCAGAAGGTCTATGACTGGAAGGATTGAGCTCCGCGCTTCTCGCCGCCCTCGCCAGGGAACCTACGCACGGCGTCGCGACCGGCGACGAAGCTTTGACGGGTGTTCGATCGTGAGGGTGCGAGGAGAAGCCGCCGGCGGCGCTTGTGCACCGGTCTCCGCCCTCGTCGACGGCTTCACGGGCTCGGCGCTCGCGCTCGTCGGGAGCAGAGCCGCCCGAGATCGACATTCCATTTGAAATCGTCAAGAATCCCCAAGGCCGCCGGACGCACCGCATCCGGACGGCGGGAGAAGCGACGAGGAGCGCCCCGATGACCAACGAGGTCCGCGCTCTCGACGGCGTCCGCGTCGTGGATCTGACCGAGCACGTCGCCGGGCCATATTGCACGATGCTGCTCGCCGGGCTGGGCGCTGACGTCATCAAGGTCGAGCCGCCCGGTGGGGAGGCCGGGCGGCGCGTGGCGCCCTTTGCCGGAGACCGCGAGGACATCGAGGGCAGCCTGCGCTTCCTGCACCTCAACCGCGCGAAACGTAGCGTCGTGCTGGACGCCACGGTCACGAAGGACCGGCTCGCACTGCGCGATCTCGCGGCTAGCGCCGACGTGTTGATTCTGGACGACGCCGCGGAGCGCGCGCTGGCGTCGTGGGCGGTCAGCCTCGAAGAGCTGCGCGCGACCCAGCCGGCGCTCGCTGTCGTGACCCTGCCCGCGTTCGCCTCGGGAGGGCCCTGGGGCGAGTGGTTGGCGACGGAGCTGATCCTCTGCGCCGCCAGCGGATCGGCCAGCTGCACTGGTGAGGCGGGCGGCGTGCCGCTGAAGACCGGGGGTTACCTCTCGCTGGTCGCGCAGGGGCAGACCGCTGCGGTCGCGACGCTGGCTGCGCTGCTGGATGCCCGTCACCGCAGGATCGGGAGCGATGTCGAGGTCGCGGGCTCCGAGGCCACCGCCGAGATGCTTTCGTTGTGGACCGGCGGCAGGCATCAGCGCATGACGCGATTGGGCCGCATGCACCAGGTGAGCTACCCCTGGCACTGCTATCGCGCTCGCGACGGCTGGGTCGGTGTGCAAGCCGGCCCGAGCGCGTGGGAAGACTTTTGTGAATTGATCGGCGCCCCTGAGCTTGCCGAGTACGCGTCGCTCGAAGCCCGGAGCCAGGCACGTGACCGCATCGACGCGGCGATCCACCGCTGGCTTGGCACGATGGGGAAGGTGGAGGCCTACCACGCCGGCCAGTCGGCGCGCTTCGGCTTCGGTTACGTCGCGACCGCCGAGGATCTCGCGCACTCGCCGCAGCTCGAGGCACGCGAGTTCTTCCGCGCGATCGAGCATCCCGCCGCGCCGGATGCCGTCTACGCCGGGCCACCGTTCACGCTCGCCGGCGGATGGCGGGACGCGCGCGCGCCGCTGCTCGGCGAGCACACGGCGGAGGTGCTGCAGGAGTTGTCGACGGCTCGCCCAGGCTCGACACCGAACAGCGCCTCGGGCGCCTCGGGCAGCGATCCGGCACAACCGCTGGACGGAGTGCGCGTGATCGACCTGACCCAGATCTGGGCCGGGCCGCGGGCGGTCATGACGCTCGCCGACTACGGGGCCGAGGTAATCAAGGTCGAGTCGCTGGATCGCGTCCGCCGCAACCCGGGCAGGGGAGGGGGCGACGCCGACGGCGAACGGGAGCAGCACCGGCAAAGCGGCCAGGAGAACCTGCATCGCGGCAAGCAGCACATCACGCTGGATCTGCGCTCTGAACTCGGACGGCAAGCGTTCCATGAGCTGGTCGCCGTCTCCGATGTGGTGATCGCAAACTTCGCTGCCGGCGTGCTGCCGCGGCTCGGGGCATCGTTCGAACAGCTGCAGTCGGTCAACCCGCGCATCATCGTCGTCTCGATGACCGGCTTTGGTGACACGGGGCCGGAGCGCGACTACGTGGCCTACGGCGTCGCGCAAGAACAGCTCTGCGGCATCTACGGCGTCACGGGCTATGAGGGCGAAGAGCCGCTGAAGTCGGGCTTCAACATCGGCGATCCGATGAACGGCATGCACGCCGCGGCGGCAGTGCTCGCGGCGTTGCTTGATCGCGACCGCAGCGGGCGCGGGCAGTACGTCGACCTCTCGCAGTTCGAGTCGAGCGTGCCGTTCATCGGCGAAGTGTTGCTCGACTACGTGGTGAATGGCCGCGCTGGAGGGCCGTCAGGCAACAGCGACCCGACATGGGCGCCCCACGGCATCTACCCGACGCGCGGCGAGGATCAGTGGGTCGCCCTCGTTGCGCGCGATGACGACGAGTGGCTACGCGCGCTCGACGCCCTCGGAGCAAGCGAACTCGCCGCGGACTCGCGCTTTCGAAGTCTCCGCGACCGCGTCGTCAACCATCGCCAGCTCGACGCGGACCTCGCCCCCTACAGCCGGCGGTGGGATCGCGATGAGCTCGCCGCCGCGCTCCAGGCGAAGGGAATCCCCGCCGCGCCCGTACTGCACACCGACGAGGTGTGGGTCCATCCGCAATACGTTGGCTCGGAGTTCATGCAACATCTGACGCACCCCGACAGCGGCGAGTACGCCTACACCGGACCGATGTGGCGCATCAACGGCGAGCGGCCGGCGGTCCGAGTCCCGGCGCCGCTGCTGGGGGAGCACAACCAGGAGGTCCTGGGGACGCTGACGAGCCTGTCGGCAGAGGAGATCGCCTCGCTTGGCGCCTAGCCTGTCCGAGGGCTGAATCCGTCGAGGCCGCCACGAGCGGCGGCCAGCCGTCGCCTACCATGGCGGCCGCCGCACTCGCGGGCCCGGGCCTTGTCTGCAGGCGCCTTCAGCCGCAGAATCATCTCTTCGAGGACCGGCGCGCGATGCGCTGTGAGGTAAGTTGACGGCGTCGGCTGTCTTGATCGCCGGCGCGCCTGGCATCCGGCGCAGGAATGACGGAGTGGCAACGAGGGCGCACGAGCCCTAGGAGGTCCCCTGTGAGCGAAGAACTGATCGTCGAGGAAGGGCCGATCACACGGCTCACCATCAATCGTCCGGAACGTCACAACGCGATCAATACCGCCGTCGGCGACGAGATGGTCGACGTGGTCAACAAGGTGGGACGTGATCCGTCCGTCCAGGTCCTGGTCCTGGGCGGCGTCGGGAAGTCGTTCTGCTCGGGAGACGACGTGTCCGAGGGCGGCAGCGGTCGCATCCCGGACTACCCCTGGGCGAACCCGTACCACGCGCCGCACAACGCGGCGTTCAACCTGGAACGGCATCCCTACTTTCGGCTGCAGACGCTGTTGCGCCGAATCCCGCAGGCAGTCATCTCCGCGGTCCACGGCTACTGCATGGGTTCGGGCTTCGACTTGATGCTGGCGTCGGACTACGCGATCGCCGACCCGGACTCGAAGCTGAGGCTGGTGATCGGCGCGACCGCGTTCCTGCCGAAGTACGTCGGGTTGAAGCACGCGATGCGGCTGATCCTCGACGACGGATTCACCTCCGCAGAGGAGGCCGCCGAGCTCGGGCTGATCACGAAGGTCGCGGCGCCGGGGGCGCTGGAGGACGAGGTGACCGAGCTGGCGGAGCGCCTGGCCGAGCTGGGTAGCGCGAGCCACGGCTACATCGGCGTGATCAAAGAGTCGCTGAACCGCTCGCTGTTCCCCGCGCTCGATGACGACCTGCGGATGCAGCTGATCGGCCATCGGATGTCGGACCTCTACCGGATGCATCCGTACGAGCCCGGCGACGACTAGATGGCCCGGTCGTCACTCCCGCTCAGCGGGGCGGTGGTCGCCGACCTCAGCGATGAATGTCTGAGCCTGGCGGGCCGCCTGCTGGCCGACCTCGGTGCGGACGTCATCCGCCTGGAGCCGGCGGGCGGCGACCGATTGCGGATTGACGGGCCACACCTGAACGGTCGCGAGGACACTGAGAGCGGGTTGCGGCACCTGCTGCACAACGCCGGCAAGCGGAGTGTCGCGCTGAACTTCGACGCGCCCAGCGCGTGGGACCTCGTTGACCGGCTGCTAGGCGGCGCCGACGTCGTGCTGGCCCCGCTGTGGAAGTCGCCGGAAGCGCGCCGGGTGCTGGCCAGCAATCGGCTGCGGACGGTGCATCCCCAGCTCGGGCTCGTCGACGCGGTGGTGAAGCGCGGCGGCGATGAGCTGGCGGTCTCCGACCTGACGGGCGTCGCAGCCGGCGGCCTGATGTACGGCCTCGGCTATCCGGGCGTCGCGCCCGATTACCCGGCGGGACGGCTGGCCTACAAGCAGGCGAGCCTGGTCGGCGCGGCGGTTGCCGCGGCGATGCTCTACGAGGCACGGCACGGGCGGCCGGGGAGTCACGCCTCCATCAGCCTGCAGGAAGCGATCACGTCCACCACGATCCACTTCGCGAACGAGAACATGTGGCGCCTGATGGGCGTGAAGGCGGAACGGCACGGTGGTAAGAACCCGTCGCTGCTGCAGGCGCAGGACGGCGGCTGGCTTACGTTTGGTATCACGCCCAACACCCAGGTCCGCTGGGAGGCGTTCGCCCGCTGGCTCAACGAGCGCGCTGGCTATGACGGGTTGATCGGAGCCGAGTTCCCCGGCGAGGTGTGGGCGCCGGAGTACGGCGGCGATGCTCACCGCGCACTTGAGCAGGCGTGCGCTTCGCTGCCCAGGGGCGAGCTGTGCGAGGAGGGCCAGGCGTGGGGCTTCCTCGTGGTCCCGGTCAACACCGTCCAGGACATCGTCGAGGATCCGCACTTGCGAGCGCGTGAGGTGTTCGTGTCCGTCGAGCACGAAGAGCTCGGGCGCAGCATCGCGATGCCGCGCTTCCCGATCCGATCGACCGCCTACGAACCGATCGCAAGGCCCGCACCGACGCTAGGCGAACACTCCGCCGCGGCCCTGGCCGACCTGGCGGGAGTGGACGCCGAGGAGTACGGGCGGCTCGGCGCTCGCAGTATTGTCGCGGGCCCTGACGACCGGGTTGAAGCGCGCGTCGATCGTGCGACGCGGCCGCCTCCAGGGGGTGCGCCGCACCGAGGAGGACCGCAGAGCCGAGACGAGCTTCCGCTGGCCGGGGTGCGCGTCGTGGACTTCTGCTGGATGGCGGCGGGTCCGCTCATCACCGAGCTGATGGCGAATCTGGGAGCGGACGTGATCAAGGTGGAGTCCGAGGCGCGAATGGACACGCTCCGCACGGCCGTCCAACCCGTCGAGCATCCGACGATCGAGACTGGCGCGTTCTTCCAGGACTGCAACACGGACAAACGCAGCATCACGCTGAACCTCGGCACGCCGGAGGGGATACGCCTCGCGAAGGAACTCGCCCGCGGCGCGGACGTCGTCACCGAGAACTGGACGGCTGGCGTACTCGAGCGGCTGGGCCTTGGCTACGAGGAGTTGAAGCAGCTGAACCCCTCGATCGTCGTCGCCAGCTTCCCGGTGATGGGCGCGACCGGCCCCAAGGCCTCGTGGCGTGGGATCGGGAATAGCGTCGTGGCGATGTGCGGCCTCGCCGCCCACACCGGGGAACCGGATCGGAAGCCGACCGGCGTCCTGCTCCATACGGACTTCACGCTGGCGCCGCTTGGCGTCGCGGCGATCGTCGCAGCGTTGCTGCAACGCGACGAGACCGGCGTGGGGCAGTACATCGAGGTGGCCCAGTACGAGGCCGCCATCCAGCTTCTGGACACGGAGCTGATGGACTACCTCGCGAACGGCGTGACACCCGAGCGACCCGGCAACCGATCGCCGGAGATGGCGCCGCACGGCCTGTTCGTCTGCGCCGGCGACGACCGGTGGGTCGCTACCTTGGCGCGGGACACCGTGGATTGGCTGGAACTCTGCCGCGTCATCGAACGGGACGACCTGGCGGGCCGGGACGATCTCCGGACGCTGGCCGGACGGAAGGCGGCCGAGGACGAGATCGAGGCGGCCGTGACGGCGTGGACCTCGGAACGGGATGCGTGGGATGTCGCGAAACGGCTGCAACAGGCGGGCGTCCCGGCCGGGGCGGTCGAGGACATCGAGGACCTCGTCGAAACCGACCCGTCGATGGAGGGCTTCTTCATGGAGTTCGATCATCCGGCCGGCGTGAGGTTCATGGCCCAGAATCAGCCGTTCCTCTGGAACGGCGAGCGACTGCCGATCCGCCGCGCGCCGTTCTTCGGCGAGCACAACGAAGAGGTCTATCGCAAGGAGCTGTCACTGAGCGACGAGCAGATCACCAAGCTCGTCCTCGATGAGGTGATTCACTGACTGGAGGCGCGAAGGTGCCGCGCTCCCCGGTCGAGATCGCCACTACCGTTTCCCGGGGCGAATCGCCGTCAACGTCGAGGCCGGGGTGCGGACGGTCGTCTGCATGGGCTACGACCGTAGACATCGCTAGCCGGCTGCTCCGGCGAAGCTTAGTCAGCCGGAGGCTCCCTGCGGTTCGGCCCACGACTTGAAGTCGGCCAGGAACTTCTTCGTCTGCCGGCGAGCCCAGAATCCCATGATGCGTGCGAGCAGCCCCATAACGCCTGACGGATTCATCGTCGCCTCGAACGTCACTCGTGTCGAACCGCCTGCCTCGGCGAACCGCGCCTCCCAGGCCCCGGGCATTGGCTCTGACCATCGAGCGGCGATCATCCCGGGCGGCTCAAACTCTGTGATCTCGACTTCGAAATCGACCTTACGACCAGGCCACTGGTCCACGGCGTGATACCGAGTCCCCACCCCCACCGGTCCATCCGTGATCTTTCGCCGTTCGATCACGGGCCCGGCGTATTCGTCCGACCGCTCGAGCTCAGCGAACAGTCGAAAGGTCGTGTCCGGCGGCAACGCGACGGTGGTTTCCGCTGCTACCTGCATGATCGCCACCTCCCAGGTTGTCCCGAATCCTATCGATCCCGCCCGCACTCGTCACCGTGACCGCAGGCCGCTGCTCCGGCGCCGTCCCCTGGCCTGCTCGTCCCCGGACACGGCGGCCTCGCATCATAGCCATCAGCAACCCGTACCCCTCTTCGCCTATGATTCCGAGGCTGGCGTTTGCCCGCCGCGGGGAGCAGCGATGACCACCACGACCGAGGCGCGCGCGCAGCCGATCGAGCTTGCTTGGTCGGCACGGGTCGAGAGCCCCTCACGAATGTGCGGGGCGGCCAGGAAGACCATCACCAGGTAGGAGCGATCGACGAGAGCAGAACGTGGCTGCGGCGCGTCAGGCATCAGCCGCTCTTCTCCCTCGCTTCGACACGCTCCCGGAGCAATGGCAGCAGTGCTCGCCCATACTCGGCGGCATCGTTCATCGGATCGAACCCGCGCACGAGGAACGCGCGCACGCCCAGCTCGTAGTAGTGCATCAGGGAGTCGGCGACCTGGTCCGCCGTGCCGACGAGGGCGGTGGTGTTGCCCGCTGCACCGGTCGCGGCCGCAAGTGGCATCCAGAGTCGTTCGTCGTGCACCTCAGCGCTCGCCGCGTAGTCGAGCAGCCGGCGCGAGCCCTCGCTCCCGACGATGGCGAGGCTTCGCGGTGGCGCCGCGGCGCGACCGCCAACCTGGCCGAGGATCGCATGTGCTCGCTCCCACGCGGCCGCCCTCCGTGTCGCCCAGGATCGGGCGGAACGAGACGTGAATCCGAGGCATGCGCCCGAACGGCGCACTCGCCCGGCGGATCGCTTCGATGCGTTCTCGCACCCCGGCCAGCGGTTCGCCCCAGAGCGCGTAGACGTCCGCGTACTGAGCGCCGACCGTCACGGCCGGGCCGGACGCGCCCCCGAAATAGAGCGGTACGTGCGGCTGTTGGAGCGGCTTGACCTGGCTGTATGCGCCAGCGAAGCGGTAGAACTCGCCTTCGTAGTCGAACGGTTCCTCGCTGGTCCAGACGCGCCGCAGCACATCCATGTATTCACCGGTGCGGCGGTAGCGGGTGTCGTGGTTCTCGAAGTCACCGTCGCGCCGCTGATCAGGTGAAGCGCGATGCGGCCGCCGGTCAGCTGGTCGAGCGTGGCAGCGAGGCGTGCCGTCACGGTCGGCTGGACGAATCCGGGGCGGTGCGCGATCAGGAAGCCCAGCTTCGTCGTGTGGTGCGCCGCGTAGCTCGCCACCGCGAACCCGTCCGCCGTCGTCGCGCGGTAGCCGATCAGCACGCGATCGAACCCGCTGGCCTCGTGCACCTGCGCGAACTCCGCGATGTATTCGGGGGAAACCCCCGAGGCGGTCGACACGTGCACGGTCGAATCCGCCGAGCGAGACTCGCCTTGCGTGCCGATCATTCCGATCAGTTCGACGGGCATGACACACCTGCTGCTGCCGCCCGCATCGCCTCAGCGTCGATCCGGGGTGACCTGCCGTGACGCGGCTCAAGACCGAGGCGATCCTACCCCGCGTGCTGATCGAGCGGATCGTCCAGACGAACGGGTGCCCGCAGTTGACCGGTGCTCGCCAGATCACGATGCTTCACGGGCTCGGATCGAGGGTCGCATGGCGCAGCTCAGGTTCGGGGCGAACTTCCGTCCCGCGCATCACGACGATGTGCGGGACTGGATGACGACGGCCGAGCGTCTGGGTTTCGATGCGCTCGGCGTCTCCGACACCCAGTCCCTCTACCGAGAGACCTGGACCACCCTGGGGCTGGTTTCGGATGCGCTGACTCGTGTCCCAATCGGACCCTTCATCTCGAATCCGCTCACGCGCCACCCCGCCGTGACCGCCAGCGCGATGGCGACGCTGGACGACGCCCGCCCCGGACGCGTGCACCTGGGAATCGCCAGCGGCGACTCCGCCATACTCAATCTCGGTCTCCGTCCAGCGTGACTGGAGCACCTCCGTGAGTACGTGACGGCCGTTCGAGGGCTGCTCGAGGATGGTCGGGCGGAGTCCAGGGACGGACCTCGCTGCTGACCTGGGCAGCGCCCCGGCGCATTCCGATCTATGTCGCGGCCCACGGGCGGCGCAGCCTGGTGCTGGCCGGCGAGATCGCCGACGGTGTGGTTGCCGGGACCAGCCTCGCCCCCGATCACGTCGAGCGCGTGCTCTCCCTGATCGACGAAGGCGCCCGTCGCTCCGGACGGCGAGCTGAAGACCTCGACGTGTGGTTCTTCACGCACATCACGGTCTCCACGCTCGGCGACGAGGCGCTCGAACTCGCCCCGCTCGGGAGCGGCCGGCAGGTCGGCGCCGCGCGGGGAAGTGGCAGTCGTGAGCCGCTCTTCCCGGCCCCGGCCGGGGTGCAGGAGCGTCTGGCCAGCGCCTCGACCGAGGGCGGCGCCGACGTGTCGCAGCATGGCACGCCCGACCGCGAAGTGTTGCGGCGCTACGCGCGCGCCGTGCGCGAGGCCGGGCTTCGTGAGTACCTGCTGAGTCGCTCCGTCGTCGGGACGCCCGAGGAGTGCGTGGCGCAGCTCGAAGCGGCCGCGGCCGCGGGCGTCAAGAACGTGTGGCTACACATGCCCGGCTACTACGACCCGCATTACTCGCCATACATCACGACGCTCTGGAACGATGTGCTCAGCGAGCTGCACTAGCATCGAAGGTGCCGGCCGCCGCTCCTCCACCCGTTGGGCGGAAGCCAGCGCTCAGTCGACATCGCTCGTCACGCGGGACGCAGCTCCGCCGTCAGTTCCGCAATGCTCCCGACCGCCTCGATGTCGCGGATCATCTCGAGCGAACGCCCAATCGAGGCGTCACCGAGCGCTCGCTCGGCGCAGTCGCGGTACTTCGTGGCGAGCTCCTCCCAGGACAGGGGGTCGGAGGGACCGCCTCGCGCCTCGGTGACGGCGCGCGTGAGCGTCGAGCCGTCGCGGAGGTGGAGCTCCACGGCCTGGTAGTCGTCGCCCTCGGCGGCCGGATGGCGGGCCGAATCGTTCACCGGTTCGACGCGGCGGAGCAGATCCTGTAGCTCCTCGCGCTCGACCGCTTCGTCCTCGAAGGTCGCGAACTTCAGCTCGCGGTCGTGAATCGCGGCGGCGACAACGTACTGCATCGAGAACTTGCCCTGGAGTCCGGTCGTCGGTCGGGCGTGGATCATTGCGCTGACACCACCCGTCGGAGAGACCTGGCCACCGGGGATATGCACCTCGACGCGCTCGATCTGGTCGCTCTGGATGTGGTGCTCGTCCGCCAGGGCGATCGTGGCGTCGGCGGCGCGGTGAGAGACGAAGCAGCACGGGTACTTCTTCACGGAGATCCCTGGATCGAGGACCTCCCACGGATCACCGAACCCACCGACCTGTTCGATGTCGCCATCCTCGGCGGGGGAGAACGCGCGCACGAAGCCGAACGGACCGTCGAGGATTTCGTCGCCGCCGGTAAACCCGCGGCGGGCGAGCCCGGCGGCGACGACGCCGGCGCGGGCGCTGTTGCCCGCCTGGAGGGGCTTCGTCATGGAGCCGAAGTTCGCTCGCAACCCACCCGCCATCGAGGAAGCGATGCCGAGCGCGTGCGCAGTCTCCTCGTGCGAGAGACGCCACAATCGCGCGCAGGCCGCGGCTGAGCCGAGCGCGCCAAGCGTCGAGGTCGCGTGGAAGCCACGCGCATAGTGCGAACGCCCCATCGCGCGGCCGACTTTGCATTCGGCCTCGAACCCGACGATGAAGGCCGCCAGCAGATCTTCACCGGATGCGCCCGTTGCCTCGGCGGCGGCCAGCACCGCCGGGGCGAGCGGGATCGAGGGGTGGCCGGTCATATGCGCGGTCACGTCGTCATAGTCCAGGGCGTGACCGGCGGTGCCGTTCGCCAGTGCCGCTCCCGCCAGCGAGGCGCGGAGCGACGTCCCGAGAACGGTGGCCGGGCCCTCGCCGTTCGCGCCCTCATCGGCTGCGAGGAGATCGCGAACCGCACGCGAGCTGTGCTCGTTCACGCCGGCGAGCGTGACGCCGATCGTGTCGAGCAGGGCGCGCCGCCCTGCCTCGCGCGCATCGTCGGGGATCGCGTCGGCCGGGAGGTCGACGATGAAGTTGACGGTCTCGCTGGTTGCACCCACTGCTTGTCTCCTACCAGAGGGTGAGCCCGATCAGGCGGGGAGCCGGCCGCGTCACCCGATTGCGCGCATCATAGTCATGGCGAGCACAACCAGGAGGTCCTGTCGGCACAGACGGCGGTCCGGCGGAGGGCAGGCGAAGGGAGCGCGCGGGATGCAACCGCTCGAGGGCATTCGAGTCGTGGAGCTGGCGGTCGCCGTCCAGGGGCCTGCTGCCGGGGGCTTCCTGGCCGAGATGGGCCCCGAGGTGATCAAGGTCGAGCCGCCGCGCGGTGACGGCAACCGCTGGCACCGCGGCGTCAACAACCACCTGCCGGACGAGGTCCTGGGCACACAGTTCATCGGCGTTTCGAGTGGGAAGCGCTCGATCGCGCTCGACATCCACACCGACCTCGGGCGCGAGGTCGTCTATCGGCTGGTCGACCGCGCCGACATCCTCGTGAGCAACTATCGCGAGGAGGCGCTCGGGCGCATGGGGATGAGCTACGAGACGCTGGCGCCGCGCAACGAGCGGTTGATCTACTCCGTCGCAAACGGCTTCGGGCCGCAGGGGCCCGAACGTGCGAGCCGCATGAGCGATCAGTTCGCGCAGGATCGCAGCGGGATCGCGGGCGTCACCGGGCCGCCCGGCGGCGAGACGCTGATCCCGGGCGCGATTATCGGGGACACCGGCGGCGCCATGGCGCTGCTGCTGGGCATCATGGTCGCGTTCGCGGCGCGGGAGCGGCACGGCTTCGGGCAGAAAGTGTCGACCTCCGCCTATGGCGCGCTGATCTGGATGCAGGCCTGGGAGATCAACCACTCCTCGGTCACCGGCCACCTGCTCCAGAGCGATGGCCCGTTCCACCCCAACTCGCCCGGGATCGTGGGCATCTACGAGACCGCCAACGGTGGTGCGTTCTGCCTCGGCTTCCGCACGGACGAGTCCCGGCGCGCTTTCATCGACTTCGGCGGCATCGGGGAGATCGGGGACGACCCTCGCTGGGATACGGCGGAGAAGCGGCGACCGACGCGTGACCCTGGCTACATCGAGACCTCGCGCGCCCTCCGTGAGCACGTCGCGCGGGCGATGCGGAGTCGCACGACCGAGGATTGGGCCGCGTTCTTCGACGCGCAGGGCGAGGGCGTGACGTACCAGCGGGTGCTCGACTACCGGGAGGTGCTGAGCGACGAGCAGGCGCTGGTTAACGGCTACATCGTCGAGAAGGAGATCCCGCATGCCGGTCTCCGCCGTGTGGTCGGCAACCCGGTGCAGCTCAGCCGGACGCCCGCCGCTCCCAGTCCTCTGTTCTCCGAACTCGGCGAGCACACGGAGGCAATCATGCAGGAGCTCGGCTTCTCGGCGGAGGAGATCGCTACCATCGAGGGGCAGAAGACGCCGCCGTCGATCTGATGTGTGCATCCGACCCCCGCGGGGCGCCTCACCCGAGGAGGGCGCTGGCCAGGCCCTCAGCAGGAGCAGCAGCTCGCCCTCGTCGACGAATTGGTTGATTTCGACCCAAATCGTCTTCGACACATACGACCGGATGAAGCGCGGCCGCAGCGGGGTCCGCTCGTCGTGCTGGTCCATATCCCGGAGTGCAGCCCGAAACGTCTTGACGCCGTTGTCCAGGCGCTAGACCAGCTCGGAGTTGAACAACCTCGACGTTCCGCGGCGGCCCTGAAGCGACTGCACAGCCTACCTGATCGACGAATCCACTAGACTTTGGCCATCGACGTGTTGGGCGGAGTACGCTGCGCTATGGGACCGCTGGACCGTCCTCTGGACGTTGGGCCACCGGGCTTCCAGGGTCGCACCACGGACGAGTCCAGTCCCGGACTGGAGGCCGCTGATGTCGAGCACGCAAGACATTACCCTGATGGCCCATCTGATGCGGCGCGCAGGGTTCGGGGCTGACCGCGACGAGTTGGAGCGGCTCGTCGCCCAGGGGTACGAGGAGACCGTCGAGCAACTGGTCGACCCGCCACCGTCCGTTCCCGGCGCGGATCAGGATGCCCTCTTCCGATACATGCCATCGCTTGAGACTGGGGGGCCCAGCCCCGTCCCGGGCGCGGCCAACTTGCTGTACCACATGGTCAACACCCAGCGCCCACTCGAAGAGAAGATGGCCTTCTTCTGGCATCACGTCTTCGCCACCGGCAACTCCAAGGTCGACAACGACAACCACCTCACGATCCAGATCGACATGTTCCGCCAGCACGGCATGGGCAATTACCGCGACCTGCTGATCCGCGTTGCGCAGAGCCCAGCGATGATCTATTGGCTCGATAACCACGAGAACCACAAGCGGTCGCCCAATGAGAACTGGGGCCGAGAGCTCCTGGAGCTCTTCTCGCTCGGCGTTGGCAACTACACCGAGACCGACGTCTTCGAGTGTGCCCGAGCATTCACGGGCTGGACCATCAGCCCGAAGGTCCCACGCGCGCCCAATCACCGGTTCTCATGGTCCTACGAGTTCCGGCCCGAAGAGCATGACTACAGCGAGAAGACCTTCCTCGGGCACACCGGCAACTTCGACGGCGAAGACATCATCGACATCATTCTCCAGCAGCCGGCCTGCGCGAGGTTCATCGTGCGGCACCTCTACAACTTCTTCGTCGCCGACGAAGCCCAGGTTCCCGCCTGGGACATCGAGCCACCACGCGACGCGGACGCGATCGATCTCCTTACCCAGACCTTTGTGGACTCCGGGTACGAACTGCGGCCGGTTCTGCGGACGCTGTTCAACTCCGACTTCTTCAAGGAGGCGCGGTTCGCCAAGGTGAAGAGTCCCGTGGAAGTGGTGGTGGGAACGCTGCGCCTCACGGGCGATCTGCAGGGCCCCGACCCGCGTCTGGTCGCCGTCGCGCAGGAGCCCTCCAACATGGGACAGGCGCTCCACAACCCCCCCAGCGTCGAGGGCTGGCAGACCGGACGGGACTGGATCAACAGTGGCTCCGTGGTCAAGCGGATCAACTTCGTCGCCGACCAGGTCAGCAACGTCGACCTGCCGGGCGTTCAGAGGATCGTCGAGCGCGTGGCCGGTTCCAACGGTGCGCAACTTACCGCCGATGAATTGGTCGATCGCTGCATCGACCTCATGGGGCCGCTCGAGGTCTCCCCGCAGACGCGGCAGGAACTCGTCGCCCACGCTGAGGACGAGGGACGCGTTGCGACCTCGTCGGACAACGGCGACGGCATCGCGCGACGAGTGGCGGACACGTTGGCGCTGATCGCCGCGACGCCCGAGTACCAGTTCGGCTAGCAGTTCCGGTTTTCGGCAGACGGGGCGAGGAGAGAATCAGATGACGACTGAGACGAAACCCCCGGTATTCGTCGTCCTCCAGTTGACCGGAGGCAACGACTACCTCAATTCGGTCATCCCATACACCGACCCGAACTACTACGAAAATCGCAAGGGGACCCTGCGCATCGAGGCAGAGGACGTGCTCAAGCTCGATGATGAGTTCGGGCTCCACCCGCGCATGGGACCGCTGCATGAGATCTACGAGCGGGGGGAGTTGGCGATCGTCCACGGCGTGGGCTACCCCAACTCCCCGCGCTCGCATTTCCGTTCGATGGACATCTGGCACACCTGCGAGCCGGACAAGGTTGGTACCGAGGGCTGGGTGGCGCGCGCCATCCGGGACCTCGACCGCCAGGGCGAGAACCCGGTGACCGGAGTCAACATCGGGCAAAGCTTGCCGCGCGCGCTGGTCTTGCCGGGCGTCTCGGTGGCCTCCGTCGCCGACCTGTCGAGCTATGGCTTGCTGACCAGTGTCGAGCAGGAGGAGCAGCGCACCAGGATGCTCCAACGGTTCTCGAACATGTACAGCAGGGCGATCGGGACCGGTGCCGTCCAAGACTATCTCGGCCAAACCGGACTGGACGCGCTCAGCGGCGCGGACATCCTCAAAGCTGGACTCGCTCGCTACGAGTCGGCCGTCGAATATGGCACTGACCAGATCTCCAAGGCGATGCGTGACATTGCGACGATTCACACGGCCGACGTCGGCACCCGCGTCTTCTACACCCAGCTCATTGGCTTCGACACCCACGCGGCGCAGCAGCCCACATTCGAGCGGCTCTGGACTGAAGTCTCGCGAGCGATCTCCGACTTCTGGGACGACCTGCGGGCGCACGACGCCGACGACAACGTCGTCCTGTTCCTCTTCTCGGAGTTCGGACGCCGGGTCCGTGACAACGGCTCCGGGACGGATCACGGCGCGGCCGGAGGCTGCTTCGTGATGGGCCCGGCGATCGAGGGCGGGCTGTACGGCACCTACCCCGATACGAGAGCGGAGGCCCTCGACCAGGGCGACCTCGTGCCAAATCAAGATTTCCGGGGGGTCTACTCCACGATCCTCGAGGACTGGCTCCAGCTCGACCCGGTGCCCATCGTCAGCGGCCAGTTTGAGAAGCCCCGCTTCATGAAGACCGGCGCCGCTTGACGGCGCGGCCCTGAGTCCTGCGCCGGGGCTGGGGGGCCGCGTGGCCGCATCGGGCCGCTCGGCATCTGAAAACGGTCGGCCCGCCATCCGAGAGTCGCCGCCCCGAGGCGTCAACGAGGAGAGTCTGCCATGCCAACGAAGACGGTTGCGGGCCGCACCTGGCACTTCAGTCACTCACTTGGCCATCACGTCGGACCGGGCGGATTCGTACACCCCACGTCGGTCCTGGCCGCCCCGGGAGGCATCGTTTACGTCGCCGACACCGGAGCCGCCGAGGGTTACCAGCCGGCGAAGATCCGCAAGCTCGACGTCGACGAGGGGTTCATCTCGGAGTTCGGCCTCGGTGATCTCACGTGGCCCGAAGGGCTCGCGCTGGATCAATCCGGAAACATCTACTGCTCCGACGCGCACAAGCACAGTGTGATGGTGTACGACCAGGAGGGTGAGCAAATCGGCGAGTGGGGCGAGATGGGTTCGGAAGCGGGCCAGCTCAACGGCCCGGCCGGCCTGGCCTTCGACGGCGATGACAACCTCCACGTCGTGGACAGCGTCAACAGCCGTATTCAGAAGTTCACCAGGGACGGCGACTTTCTTGCGGCCTGGGGCACGCCCGGCGGCGAGGATGGGCAGCTCGATCGACCCTGGGGCATCACCGTCGATCAGGAGGGGGATATCTACGTCGCCGATTGGGGCAATGACCGGGTCCAGAAGTTCTCGCCCGAGGGCGCGTTCATCAGCCGGTTTGGCTCCCAGATCGCGGACGG
This sequence comes from Dehalococcoidia bacterium, assembly GCA_965248675.1. Classification (GTDB taxonomy): domain Bacteria; phylum Chloroflexota; class Dehalococcoidia; order UBA2979; family UBA2979; genus UBA6627. The sequence goes on along the minus strand of CBDFJZ010000007.1, from coordinate 509,962 downwards.
CGGCGAGCTCAGCCGGCCGTCCGACGTGGCGGTCGATAGTGAGGGCGATGTCTACGTTGCCGATTGGGGCAACAACCGCGTCCAGATCTACTACCCCGACGGTGACGTAATCACCGGCCTCTACGGCGACGCGCGCGAGTTCTCCCGCTCGGCGCAAGAGGTGATGAACGTCAACGCGGACTACGTCAAAGCGTTTGACCGGGTCGAGCCCACCGAACTGATCAAGTGGGGCCGCTTCGAACGTCCACGCGGAATCGCCATCGACGAGCAAGATCGGATCGTCGTCACCGACGGTACGCGGGGCCGCTTCCAAGTCTACAGCAAAGACAAGGACTACATCGTCCCGCAGTTCAATCTCTAGCCCGAAGGCGTTGCCGCCTCCATCAGCTCGATCCTCCACGCGCGTGTTTGCCAACAAACACCGACACCGCATCGCCGCGGAGGGTGAGGTGCTGCCGACCTGCCTCGCCCTTCATACGTGTGGGGTGCCATCGTTCGATGCGGCCGGTGTTTAGGGGCGTTTCTCAGTCAGTGCGCGCGCCGGGCAGCCGCCCGGATCGAATATTCTTGCCCCACAGGGCCGGCCGCATTGTGCAGGACCCAGTGGGGTCAATCGGCTCGCAGCTCGGTCGATGAGACATCGGCGCGGAAGAGCGCCTCCGGGATGCCCTGGAACATTGACGCGAACGCGGGGGGGAGGTCCGCGTCTTCGAGCGTGCGGAACCCCCCCTCGTGGGCGCGCCCCGCCACCACGAAGCGGACGCCGGCGGCGCGCATCTCCTCGAGCGCGGCGGTCATGGCCTCTGCGCTGTCGTCGTAATAGCGGGCATCGACGAGACGGACGGCGGTGTCCCAGCCGATCACGAACCTGGGACTGGAGAAGAGGTGAGCCTTTTCCAGGAACCGCGGGGCCCGCGTCAGCACCACCGCGCCGACATCCCGGAATTGGCTGAGCCGGCGGCGGACCTCGTCGATGCTCAGGGGCGGCTTGTCGACGTTCACGATCGCGAGCTCATAGCTCACCTCGCGGGCGAGGAGGCGGGCGGCAACACGTGCGAGCTGCTCGTGCCCGTGGTGCAGCGGATTGAACGACCCTGGGAGCAGAGGCGTACCAGCCTCGATCTCCCCCTCGACCTCGATCCGGCCGTCGGGGTGCGCGATCAGCCAGCGTGGCCCGGACGCCTCCTGAAGCTCGCTGATCGGGTCGATCGTCACGCGTCGGGTTCTCGCGGAGCCGGTCGGGTGATCAGCTGCTCGCCCGGGAGCAGCGCCAATCCGAGGCGTGCATCGACGCCGCTTGCGGCCGCGAGCGCATTGAGGATCAGCCGGCTCACCAGTTCTTCCTCGTCGTCCCGCGCTCTCGCGCCTTTCTTGAGATTGAGCGAATGCGTCGTGACCTCGCGCCCTCCGACGTCGACGCCGACGAAGGCTCGGTGGTCGCCCCGTTTCGTGCGATCGGTGGCGATCGCCGCCGCGCAGCCGAGACCGATCAGCGAGCCGGGCGCGTTCGAGGCGAGGTCAAGCGATCGGCGCCGAGCCGATCGCGCGAGCGCCGCGGCGACCTCGACCGAGGCGAACTCGACGGGCTCGAAGCCGATGTAGCCGCTGGTCGACGATGCGGCGTACGGCACGGTGGCTTCGAGCAGTGTCCTCGATGCGCCGCCCACACCGAGCAGCCACGCGAGCGCGCGGCTGCCGGCGCCGGTCACCGCCAGCGTGGCGAGCTCGGGCGTCCCGTGGAGGGCTTCAACCAGCGCTCTGACGTCGTGATCCATCGCTGCCATCGTGCGCATCGTAGGACGCTGCGATCGGGGTGTCTCCGTCCATGTAACGGCTACGGCCAGGGGCTTGAAGTCTGTCCGCTGCTCGACTGGGATTCCCAGGAGCTCCGCAATCACGATCACGGGCAGCGACACGGCGAGTTCATCCATCACGTCGAACGTCTCGCGTTCACCAGCGCCGTTGAGCAGGCTGTCGGACACCTCCTGGACATGCGGTTCGAGCGCGGCGATCTTCCTGGGCGTGAAATCCTGGTCGAGCATGCGGCGGAGTCGCGCCGACATCCGTGCTCGCGCACGTTCGTGTCGCCGACGAAGCGCGCCAGATCCACGGAGGCTACGGCTACATGTGGGAGATGGAGATCAACCGGTTGTACCGAGCGGCGAAGTTGCTCCAGATCGGCGCTGGCACCAGGAAATCCGGCGCAACATCATCGCCAGCGAACTTCTTCGTCGCTGAGGTTCGTCGCGCTCGAACTCGCCCGAGACTGTCCAGCGTTCAGACCGCGTCGGAGTAGATGGAGCGAGACGTTCCTCGAGGTGCCCAGCTCAGCTCACGACTTCGCGGGTTCATCCGTAGGCGGTGCGTCAATCGTGGGCTCGGGCCGGGTGTAGGCTCGATCCGACGGGAGATCAACCATGGTAGTGACGGATCAGTACCAGCTGAGCGACCGTTTTCTGGCCGATGAGGGCACGGTCTTCCTCACCGGGATTCAAGCGTTGGCCCGCTTGCCGCTCGAGCAGCTGCGGGCCGATCGTCGAGGCGGGCTGAACACTGCGGCGTTCATATCGGGTTATCCAGGCTCGCCGCTCGGCGGGTACGGCGACGCCGTGATCCGAGCCGCTCGCCTCGATCCCGACTTGCCGATCGTATTCAAGCCGGGGATGAACGAGGAATATGGCGCCACCGCCGTGATGGGCTCCCAGCTCGCTTCAGTGCAGCCTGACCGCAAGTACGACGGGGTCGTCGGCATCTGGTACGGCAAGGCCCCTGGCGTCGATCGGGCGACCGACGCGTTGCGTCACGCGGTCTACGCCGGCACCTCGATGCATGGCGGAGCCGTCGCGATTGTCGGCGACGATCCGGCGGCCAAGAGCTCAACCGTGCCGTCATCGTCGGCCGGCGCCGTCTTCGACATGCACATGCCGCTGCTCTATCCAGGCGATCCCGCCGAGGCGTTGACGCTCGGCCGGCACGCGATCGCGATGTCGCGGGCGACCGGGCTGTGGGTGGCGATGAAGATCGTCGCGGACGTGGCCGACGCCACCGCCAGCGTGGACCTGCATCCCGAGGCGTTCGACCCGGTACTGCCGCTGCTCGACGGCCAGTCCTACCAGCACGCGCCCGACGGCCGCCTGCTCACCCCGCACACCATCGAGCTCGAGCAGGAGATCGTCGAGGTGCGCTACGAGCTGGCGCGGCGGTACGCGGCCGACAACCGGCTCAACTACCTCACCGCCGATCCCGTCGACGCCTGGATCGGCATCGTCTCGTCCGGCATCACCTACCGCGAGGTCCGCGAGGCGTTCTCCCGGCTCGGCCTCTCCACCGAAGCCGACATCGAGGCGTGCGGCATTCGCCTGCTCAAAATGGGCATGCCGATGCCGTTCAACGCCGCCACGCTCCGCAACTTCGCCCGCGGGGTGCGCGAGATCCTCGTGATCGAGGAAAAGCAGCCCAACCTCGAATCGTTGGTGAAAGACGCGCTCTACGACCTGCCGGAGCGGCCGCGGGTGATGGGCAAGGTCGACGATGCGGGCGCCCTGCTGTTCCCGGCCTATGGCGCCCTCGACGCCGACAAGATCCTGCCCATCTTGCGCCGCCGCCTGGAGGGCACGATCGGCGAGCGGCTGGCGCCGGATCAGCCCCAGCGAGACCGGATCCTGATCCCGCTCAACGTCGAGCGGTCGCCATTCTTCTGCTCCGGCTGTCCGCACAACCGCAGCACCCTGGTGCCGGACGGCGCCCTCGTGGGTGCCGGCATCGGTTGTCACACCATGGTCATGCTCATGGATCCCGATCGCATCGGGGACGTCGCCGGCATCACCTGCATGGGCAACGAGGGCACGCAATGGATCGGCATGGCCGACTTCCTCGAGCGTGACCACATGATCCAGAACCTCGGCGATGGCACCTTCTTCCACTCCGGCCAGCTCGCCGTACAGGCCGCCGTCGCCGGCGGCGTGAACATCACCTACAAGCTGCTCTACAACGATGCCACCGCCATGACCGGCGGCCAGGATCCCGAGGGCCAGCGATCAGTCCCCGACGTCGCCCGCTCGCTCCTCGCCCATGGCGTCTCGCGGATCCTCATCACCGCCGAGGAGACCGACCGCTACCGAGGGGTCGACCTCCCGCAGGGCGTCGACGTCTGGCCGCGCCAGCGGCTGATCGAGGCTCAGGAGACGCTGGCCGCCGTCGAGGGCGTCACGGTGCTGATCCACGACCAGGTCTGCGCCGCCGAGGCGCGACGCGATCGCAAGCGAGGCGCCATCCCCACGCCGAACCAGCGGGTCGTGATTAACCATCGGCTCTGCGAAGGCTGCGGCGACTGCGGTCAGGTCAGCAACTGTCTGTCGGTCCAGCCGCTCGACACACCGTTCGGGCGCAAGACCAACATCGACCAGAACACCTGCAACCTCGACTTTTCCTGCCTCGAGGGTGATTGCCCGTCGTTCATGACGATCACCGTCGATCAGGGCGAATCCGGGCAGCGCAGCGGCGTGCTCCGCCGCTTGCTCAGTCGAGGCCGCAACGCGCGTCGAGCGATCGCGAATCGACTCGGCGGCGACGCCATCGAACGACCAACGGCGCCAACCGATCTCCCCGATCCGCAGCTGCGCGTACCGAGTGACGACTTCGCGATGCGCATCACCGGCATCGGTGGCACCGGCGTGATCACGGTCGCCCAGGTGCTCGGCACCGCAGCCATGCTCGACGGCTTCGAGGTGCGGGGGCTCGATCAGATCGGCCTCTCGCAGAAGGCGGGTCCGGTTGTCAGCGACGTGCGGCTGTCGCGCTCGCTACCGACGGCGACGAGCCGCCTCGGTGAGGGCCAGGCTGATCTGCTGCTGGCCTTCGACCAGTTGGTCGCAGCCTCCCCGGGCGGTCTGCTCACCGCCGATGCGGCCAGGACCACCGTCGTTGGCTCCACGTCCGGCACCCCGACCGGCCAGATGATCACCCACCTCGAGGTGCAGTTGCCCGCGGTCGCTTCGTTGTCCGATCGCATCGCCTCGGTCACCCGGCCCGACGTGCAGCACTGGGCCGACGCCCAGCTCATCTGCGAGGAGATCCTGGGCTCCTCGACGACCTCGAACATCTTCGTCCTCGGGATGGCGGTGCAGGCGGGCTGCCTGCCGGTGAACTCCGCCGGCATCGAACGCGCGATCGAGCTAAACGGCGTAGCGATCGAGGCCAACCTCGAGGCGTTCCGCTGGGGTCGCACCCAGATCGCCCGCCCCGAGGCCGTCGATGCGGCACGGGTCGCCGGCCATCCACCGGCTCCCGTCGCCGCCCCGAGACTGTCGGACGCGCTCAGGCGAAGGATCGATGCGCTCAGCGCGGCGCCCGCCGCAGCCAATGAGCTCGTGCTCTTCGCCGCCGAGCTGGTGGCGTGGCAGGACGAGGCCGTCGCCGAGCGCTGGCTCAACGTGCTCGACCGGGTCGCCACGGCCGAACGGCGGATCGCGCCGGACAGCTCGGCCCTGCTGCGGGCCGTCGCCGCCAACCTCTACAAGCTGACCGCCTACAAGGACGAGTACGAGGTGGCCCGGCTGATGACCGACGACGACGGTCTGACCGCCGCTCGAGTGGTCGCCGGAGCCAGGGGGAAGATGGCCTGGAGGCTGCATCCCCCGCTGCTGCGAGCGCTCGGTCTCGACCACAAGATCAGCTTCGGCTCCTGGGCCGAACCGGGCGTTCACGTGCTAGCGCGCGGCAAGAAGCTGCGCGGTACGGCCCTCGATCCGTTCCGCTGGCCCGAGGTGCGCCGGGTCGAACGGCAGCTACCAGGGGAGTACGTCGCGGCCATCGATCGCGTGCTGGGCCGGCTCAGCGCCGAGAACATGGCGGCCGCGGTCGAGATCGCCGAACTGCCCGATCTGGTTCGGGGCTACGAACGGATCAAGCTAGCCAACGTCGCCCGCTACCGCGTCGCGCTGTCCGAACGGATCGAGGCGTACGTCTAACCTGGCTGAATTGCCGCGGTCCGCGCAGCCGAGGCGACCCCGGAGCTGCCAGCGTGCGGGCTAGCGTGCGCCATCGGATCGAGCGCGTCGGCGTTTCCAAGGTGCTGCGACTCACGGAGCCCGACGCCTCAGGCCACGCTTCGAACCTCGACGGCGCTCGGTGCTTTTGGAGACCGAAGCGGGCCCGTGCCTAGAAGTTACTGAAGCGGGCTTTGGCTGCCGCGCCCTGGCTGGCGATGGCGCTCAGATCGCCATCGGTTTCGCTGAGGTCGCCGAGGCTGGAGACGCGGCTGTAACCGCGCAGCTGGGTCTTGGCCATATGGGTCGAGAGCTCCGGCTTGTCGAGAAGCACCTCGAGCCACCGGTTCACGGCGGAATCCAGCTCCGCCTCCGGCACGGACTCGTGGGCGAGGCCCCACTCGACCGCGAGCGTTCCGTCCACGCGCAGGCAGGTGAGGATCATCTGTCGCGCGCGGGCCGCGCCGAGCTCCTGGTTGAGGCGGGGCGCCGCCGACCAGGGGAGCGGTACACCCAATTCCACCTCAGGCACGTACCAGAGTGCGTCGTCGGCCGTGATTCGGAAGTCGCAGGACGCGCCGAAGCAGCAGCCGCCGCCGATCGCATGGCCCTGCACCCGAGCGATCGTGACCGCCTCGCAGTCTTCGATCGCCCTGGCGGCCCGTCGGCCGAGCTGGCCGACGTAACGCCGCTGGCGGTCGTTCTCGATCCAGGAGCGGGCTTCCTTGCGATCGGCGCCGGCGCAGAACGACTTGCCCCGCCCACCGAGCACGACGACCCGCACATCGAATGCCGACCGATTGATCTCGGAGAACAGATCGCCCACCTCGGTGATCATCGTGACATTGTGGGCGTTGCGAGCCTCAGGGCGGTTCAGCCACGCGCGTAGGACCGGTCCGTCATCTTCGAGTTCAATCGTCTCGTAGCGCACTGTGTTCTCCCTTCGCGGGGGCGTTCGAGGCCGCAGGAGCCCGGCCTTCCGTCCTCGGTGGTCACCGGCCACGCTGTCACACGACCGGCCGCGTCGCCACACGAAACACGGCCTGAGGCGTCGCGGAACCCCCCGTCCTTCCAGTTGGTGACCGGCTCTCTCGATGGAGCATCGCTCCCACCTTCGCGGAGAAAGGTCATCAGTGTCCGGCGGATCGAGTTTTGCGGTCCTACAGGCGGGCTTCAGGCCCGGGCTCCGATGGCGTTCGCCGGGTAACATCCGGCGATGGCGACTGAAGCTGCTCCCGCCCACGGATTCGCTCGCGGCCTCACGAACTACGGTGACTCCGGGTTCGCGCTCTACTTGCGGCGATCGTTCGCCAAGAGCATGGGCTATTCCGGCGAGATGCTCGCCCGCCCGATCGTTGGCATCGCGGACTCGAGGAGCGGGTTCAACAACTGTCACCGCCACTTCCCCGAACTGATCGAGGCGGTGAAGCGCGGCGTGCTCGCCGCCGGCGGCCTCCCGATCGACTTCCCCACGGTCTCGCTCGGCGAGGTCTTCCTGAGCCCTACGTCGATGATGTTCCGCAATCTGATGTCGATGGACGTCGAGGAGATGATCCGCGCGCAGCCGATGGACGCGGTCGTGCTGGTCGGGGGATGCGACAAGACCATCCCGGCGCAGTTGATGGGTGCTGCGAGCGCAGACGTCCCCGCGATCCAGTTGGTGGCCGGACCGATGATGCCGAGCCTGTTCCATGGTGAGCGGCTCGGTGCCTGTACGGACTGCCGCCGGTTCTGGGCGCGCTACCGGGCAGACGAGGTCGACCGGGCGACCATCGACGCGGTCGAGGGCAACCTCGCGACCACGGCAGGCACCTGCGCGGTCATGGGCACCGCCTCCACGATGGCCGCGATCGCGGAGACGCTTGGGATGACGCTGCCCGGCACAGCGGCGATCCCGGCGGTACATGCCGATCGGCTGCGAGCCGCCGAAGCCAGCGGCCGCCGCGCCGTCGAACTTGCCGCGAACCCGATCTGTCCATCCGAAGTGATCACCGAGCGGTCGATCGAGAACGCGCTCCGCGTGCTGCTCGCGATCGGGGGTTCCACGAACGCCCTGGTTCACCTCACCGCGATTGCTGGCCGCGTGGGCGTCCCGATCGATCTCGATCGGTTCAACGAACTCTCGGATGCGACCCCGGTGCTCGTCGATCTGAAGCCGACCGGCGATTACTACATGTCCGACCTCCATTCCGCCGGTGGACTCGGCGCGGTCCTCAAGGAACTACGCCCATTGCTGGACTTGGACTGCATCACTGTCGCGGGAGAGACCCTCGGCGAGCGGATCGATGTCGAACCTGATTGGGTCGACCGAGCGGTGGTGAAGACATTCGCTGAGCCTCTCGCTCCGGAGGGCGGCCTCGTCGGCCTCTTTGGGTCGCTAGCCCCCAACGGCGCGATCCTGAAGCGATCCGCGGCTGACCCCGCGCTCTTCGAGAAAGAAGGCCGGGCCGTCGTCTTCACGTCCCTCGACGACCTCGCGGAGCGGATCGACTCGCCCGACCTCGACGTCACCGCGGACGACTTCCTGGTCCTGCAGAACGCCGGTCCCAAGAGCGGCTACGCGATGCCTGAGGCAGGCTACCTTCCGATCCCGGCGAAGCTCGCGCGAGCTGGCGTGAAGGACATGGTTCGCATCTCTGATGCGCGGATGAGCGGCACCGCCTACGGCACGGTCGTGCTCCACGTTTCACCTGAGGCCGCCGTCGGCGGCCCGCTCAGCCTCGTCCGTGATGGCGACCGCATCAGCATCTCCGTCGTCGATCGCCGTATCGATCTGCTGGTGGGTGACGCGGAACTCGAGCGCCGACGCGCGAAGTGGAAGCCGCCACGGACGCCGCCGGAACGCGGCTACGCTCGCCTGTACATGGATCACGTCCTGCAAGCGGAGGATGGCTGTGACTTCGACTTCTTGCGTGATCGCGGTCGCGCATAACGGCGGCTCACGGCGCGCTGACAGCTCCGAGGAAAGATCCGATCACCATGAGCCAGAAGCGAATCGCCGTGATCGCAGGGGACGGCATCGGCAAGGAAGTGGTGCCGGAGGGTATCCGCGTCCTGGAGGATGCTGCGAGCAAGTTTGAGATCGACCTGCAGTTCGACTACTTCGACTTCGCCTCGTGGGACTACTACGAGCAGCACGAGCAGATGCTTCCGGACGACTGGAAAGACCGGATCGGCGGTCACGACGCGATCTTCTTCGGCGCCGTCGGATGGCCGGAGAAGATCCCGGATCACGTTTCCCTCTGGGGTTCGCTGCTGAAGTTCCGTCGTGAGTTCGATCAGTACATCAACCTGCGCCCCGCGCGCCTGATGCCGGGCATCATCGCACCGGTCGTGCGTCGCGACGGCAGCCCTCGCGAACCCGGCGAGATCGACATGTACATCGTGCGCGAGAACACGGAGGGCGAGTACTCGAGCATCGGCGGGCACATCTTCTCGGGCACCGAGCGCGAGATGGTGATGCAGGAGACGGTGATGACCCGCGTCGGCGTCGACCGCGTGCTGAAGTACGCGTTCGACCTGGCGCAGTCCCGCCCAAAAAAGCACCTCACGAGCGCGACCAAGTCGAACGGCATCGCGATCACGATGCCCTACTGGGACGAGCGCGTCGCCGAGATGGCAACCGGCTACCCGGACGTCGACGTGGACAAGTTCCACATCGATATCCTCACCGCGCACTTCGTTCAGCGCCCTGACTTCTTCGACGTGGTGGTCGCCAGCAACCTCTTTGGCGACATCCTCAGCGATCTCGGCCCAGCGTGCACCGGCACGATCGGCATCGCGCCCAGCGCAAACCTCAACCCGGCGCTGAACTTCCCTTCGTTGTTCGAACCGGTCCACGGCTCCGCGCCGGACATCGCGGGGAAGCAGATCGCGAACCCGATCGGCCAGATCTGGTGCGGGGCGATGATGCTGGATTTCCTCGGCTATCGAGCAGCGCACGACGCCATCCTCGGCGCGATCGAGACGGTACTCGACCCGATTAGCGGCGCGCCGCGCACGCCCGACATCGGCGGCAAGGCCACGACGTCGGAGCTGGGGGCCGCCGTCGCCGAGGTGCTGTAGCACCGTGCGAGGGTGGACGGCGGAACCGATCGTCAGCTCAGTGCGGACAGCCCGGAGGGAACAGTATCGCGCCGAACGCACGGCGCGCCGGCGGTCGCTTCCGTCTGGTATCAGGGCCGCAATTGCTCATCAACGAGACTCGTCAGCGCGTAGAGCGTGTCGATCGTCGGGGTGGGGACGTCGACGATCCGGCCGAGCTCCTGGACTGCTCCGACGATCGGAGCGATCTCGAGGCGTCTGCCGCGCTCGAAGTCCTGGAGCATCGAGGTCTTGTGCTCGCCAACCGCCGCCGCACCCTCGATCCGCTGCTCGACGCTGATCGAGAACTCCTCGCCGAGCGATTGCGCCACAGCCTGGGCCTCCAGCATTGCCTCGCGCGCGAGTGCTCGCGTACCGGGATGCGCGCAGATCGCCGCGAGCGTGCCGCCCGTCAGAACGGAGATCGGGTTGAAGGCGACGTTACCCCAGAGCTTGATCCACAGCTCGTGCCGCAGGCGCCGTCGCGCGGAGGTGCGCAGGCCGGCGGAGATCATCGCGCGGGCGAGCGTGCGAACGCGGGCGCTGCGCGACCCGTCGGGCTCACCGAGGGAGAAGCGGTCGCCCGCCAGGTGACGGACGACACCGGGCGCGATTAACTCGGTCGCCGGGTAGACGACGCACCCAATCACGCGCTCGGGCGTGATCGCCTCCCAGATCGCGTCGCCGGGGTCAACAGAAGCGAGCCGCGTGCCGGCGAGCGGGCCCTGATGGTCGTGGAAGTACCACCACGGGACGCCGTTCTGCGCCGTGACCACGGTCGTGTCCGGGCCCAGCATCGGCGCCAGGCGGGGGGCCATCTCGCTGAGCTGATGCGCCTTGAGGGTGAGCATCACGAAGTCCTGCCGGCCAGCCTGATCGGGCGTCTCGACCGCGCGCGGCGTCGCGTGTTCACGCAGCTCCTCGCCATCGCGGCCGCCCGAGAGAAGCGTGAGCCCGTCGCGCTGCATCGCTTCGAGGTGCGCGCCGCGCGCGATCAGCGTGACGTCCTCGCCGGCGAGCGCGAGCCTGGCCCCCATGTAGGCACCGATCGCACCAGCTCCGACGATCGCGATGCGCATCACCGGCCGCGCTTCGAGGAGCGGCGGCTAGGCGCCGAGGCCGAGCTGCTCGGCGAGGCCGATACGCTGCAGCTTGCCGGTCGGCCCCTTCGGGATCTCGTCGACGAAGACGACCTTGCGCGGCACCTTGAAGTCCGCGAGGCGGGAGGTGATGTGCGCCCGGACATCACCCTCGCTCAGCTCGCTGCCGTCGGCGAGCACCACGGCCACCGCCACGTCCTCGCCGAGGCGAGCGTGCGGTACGGCGAACGCGACGGCCTGCTCCACCGCGTCGTGCTCGAGCAGCACCTCGTCGATCTCGCGTGGAGAGATCTTCTCGCCGCCACGGTTGATGATCTCCTTCAGGCGACCGGTCAGCAGCAGGTAGCCATCCTCGTCCAGGTAGCCCTGGTCGCCGGTCCGGAACCAGCCGTCGGTGAAGGCGCCGGCGTTCGCCTCGGGATTGTGTTCGTAGCCGGCGGTGACGTTGCCGCCGGCGATCACCACCTCGCCGGTCTCGCCCTGCGCGAGCAACGTACCGGCATCGTTCATGATCGCGATCTCGACGTTGCTGCCGCGACCGACCGACCCGGGCTTGCGCGCCTCCGGCGGGAGTGGGTTCGAGGCCATCTGATGTGAGGCCTCGGTCATCCCGTAGGCCTCGATCATCGGTGCGCCGAAGAGCGCCTCCACGTCGGCCATCACGGGCGGCGGCAGCGAGGCCGACGACGAGCGCATGAAGCGCAGCGGGTGGCGCTTGATCAGCTCTTCCTTCCCGCGCGCCCGCGAGAGGATGAGCTGGTGCATGGTCGGCACGGCCGTGAACCAGGTCGGCTCGATCTGCTCGATCCACTCGAAGAAGCGGAAGGCGTCGAAGCCCGGCGAGCAGGCCACCGAGGCGCCGGCATCGAGCGACGCGAGCACGGCGGCCATCAGCCCGTGGATGTGGAACAGCGGCATCACGTTCAGACAGCGATCTGCTGGTGTGAGCTGGAGGTGGGCGTGGATGTTGGCCGCTGAGATGGCCAGGTTGCGCTGCGACAACGGCACAATCTTCGGCCGCGACGTCGTGCCGGAGGTGTGCAGCACCATCGCGATGTCGTCTGGCGCAGGTCGGTGCGGCGGCGCGGTCTCCAGCGCGACGCCGTCGCGCAGCAGCGTGAGGGCGCCGGTCTCGCCGTCTAGCGTCAAGCACTGGGTATCGGGACCGGCGGCCGCGCGAGCGGCCTCCGCGTCGCCATCGAGGGTGATCAGCGCGCGTGCGCCGATGTCACCGAGGTAGAACCGGAACTCCTGCTCGCGGTAGCCGGGGTTCAGCGGCGCCGAGGCGGCGCAGCTGGCGACGGCGAGGAAGGTGACCGCCATCTCCGGGCCGTTTGGCAGCACGATGCCCACGCGGTCCGCAGTTCCGATGCCGGCGAATGCGAGCTGGCCAGCGAGATGATCGACCTCGGCGCGCAGGGTGTCGAAGCTCAGAGGCTCGCTTGCCGGGGCGGCGATCGCCACGTTGTCGCCGGCGCCGGTGTCGAGCAGCTCACGGATCGTCTCTGCCATGGCACTTCCTCTAGATCGGCGGGAGTCGTCTCGGCGATGCGGATGCGCGGTCCCACATCGAGTCTATCGGTCCGGTTCGCAGGCGGAGTGGTTGCCGGTCATCTCTCCGCAGCCGATCACCCAGACGCGTAAATTTGACTCGTCGAACGGCCGAAACTCGATGCCGGTCCCCTCGCGCTAGCCGTCCGGCTCGCAGACTTGATCCGCCCAGCAGCCACCTAGCTGTAGTTCCCACATAGGTTGTTGACAGAGCGAGGTCCCTCGTCCGCTGCTGTGTGTAGTGCACATCAATAGCGGAGAGGTCCCTCATGGCACATCGTAATGCGCGGCTGACGCCAGTCACCCGCTGGGAGCTGGTACAGGAGGTCAGGGCCGGCTGGCGCCAGGCCGAGGTCGCTCGGCAGTTCCGGGTTTCGCGAGCGACCGTCACGAAGTGGGTGCGGCGCTTCGCGACCGAAGGGAGAGCCGGGCTCGAGGACCGCTCCTCGGCGCCACATCGCCACCCGCGGCGCACCCCGCGGTGGCTCGTCCGCCGGATCTGCGCGCTGCGCCGACGACGGGGGTTCGGGCCCCACCGCATCGCCTGGGCGCTCGGGGTGGCGCGCTCCACCGTCTACGCGGTGCTGCGACGAGCCGGCCTGAACCGGCTCAGCCTGCTCCACCGCGTCACCCGCGAGCCGGTCCGTCGCTACGAGCACCCTAGACCCGGGGACCTGCTGCACATCGACGTGAAGAAGCTCGGTCGCATCCCGCCCGGCGGCGGCAAGCGCTTCGCCCCGGGCTTCGCCGCGACCCAGAGCGGACCGCACGCCCGGCGCTCTCGTGGCGTCGACTATCTGCACGTTGCCGTCGACGACCACAGCCGCTACGCGTACGTCGAGGCGCTCGCCGATGAGCGAGGCGTCACCTGCGCCGCGTTCCTCGCCCGCGCGGCGACCCACTTCGGTGAGCGCGGGGTCAGCGTTCGTCGCGTGCTGACCGACAACGCGAAGGCCTACACCTCTGGCGTCTTCACCGCGACCGCGGCGGCACGGGGGGTCAGGCTGCACCTGACCCGGCCCTACCGTCCGCAGACGAACGGGAAGGCGGAACGCTTCATCCGCACGCTCCAGGATGAATGGGCCTACATCCGCCGTTACCGCTCCAACCCCGAACGGCTGCGCGCGCTCGACCGCTGGCTCAACTACTACAATCGCGCTCGACCGCACGGCGGCATCGGTGGGAACGTCCCCGTCTCACGGCTGTAAACAACGTTCGTGGGAACTACACCTAGACGCCGCGGAACTCCTGCTCGCGCGCCTCGCGTCGATCCGCGCGGCGTCGGAGATTGTGTCGTGACACTGTACGGTGCAGGCTGGGGCCGACGCAGCGCGCGATCGCGAGGATCGTGTCCGGGCTGAGGCGACTGATCGCCGCTCAGGAATATTGGGCGACCACAGGCGCTCTGCGGTCCACGTCGCGCGGGATCGAGGAGCAGTCAATGACCTACGAAACCATCCTGCTGGACAGGAAGGACCACGTGACGACGGTAACCCTCAACCGCCCGGACAAACTGAACGCGCTCAACATGCAGATGGCAGGCGAGCTGCACGACGCGCTTGCGGCGGAAGATCGGGACGACGAGACGATGGTGATCGTCATCACGGGGGCCGGGGGGGGGGGTTCTGCTCGGGTGCGGATCTGACGCCGGAGCAGCCGGCATCAGAGCCGAGAAGCTCGACGGCCCCAGGCCTGGCGGACAGCATCTTCGTCGCCCTCGATATCGAGAAGCCGCTGATCGCCTCGATCAATGGCGCCGCGGTCGGCGGCGGCTGCACGATGACCCTGTCGTGTGACATCCGGATCGCGTCGGAGGAGGCCAGGTTCCTTCTGCCCTTCACCAGACTGAGCATCAGCGCCGAGCTGGCCTCCACGTACCTCCTGCCCCGTCTGATCGGCATGGGTAAAGCCCTCGGAGTTGGTCCTGACCTCGCGCATGATCGACGCTCGCGAAGCGGGCGAGATCGGTCTCGTGAACCATGTGGTACCGGCCGACGAACTGCTCGACGCAACCGCCGAGCTGGCCGCCAGCATCGCCGCGCTTCCACCAAAGGCGGTGCGGATGAACAAACGGGGGCTGCGGTTGGGGGGTCAACTCCGACATCCCGAGCCAGCTGCGGTACGAGGCCCTGGCCTCGGCGACCCTGCGTGACACGGAGGATGCCAGCGAAGCCCGTGCCGCATTCAAGGAGAAGCGGGACCCGGTCTTCACTGGTCGCTAGGCGACACCACTCAGGCGCAGGTTGGCCTCGGAACCCAGGAGCGCGGAAACCCTCCGCGCCCGCTTTGCTCAGACGGCCGCACTCGCGCGCTTGAGATGCCGGAAGATCTCGAGGTACGACTCGGCAAGAGAGGTCTGGTGGTAGGCGACGCCTCGCGCGGCGCAGAACCGCTCGACCAGCGGTTGCGCGTTGTGGAGCTGGTTGCGCGGCATCGTCGGGAAGAGGTGGTGCTCGACCTGGTAGTTGAGACCGCCGTACCAGAAGTCGACGAACCGGCTCCCGCGGACGTTCCGGGCCGTGAGCACCTGGGTCCGCAGGAAATCGAGCGGCTCGTCGTCCGAGATCATCATCATCCCCTTGTGATTCGGGGCGAAGACCGAGACGTTATACCAGCCGAAGGTCACCTGGCTGACAATCAGGAACGTCAGCGCCTGGCCCCATCCGCCGAGCTGCCAGAGCAGCAGGCCGTAGAGCGTCCAGTGCAGCGCCAGCCCGATCGCCTGGGGAATCCGCCGCGGCGCGTTGCGGCGAAACAGCAGCTCGATACTGGGCGCGCGCAACGTGGCGAAGGCGAACATTCCGAGCGCCGGATACAGGTAGGCCTGGATCGCAATCAGCGGCTGCGCCCAGCGTGATCGCTGTGCGGCCTGCTCGGGGAACAAGGCGAACATGGGATAGTTCGCGTCCGGGTCGTCTGTGATGTGGTTTGGATTGGCGTGGTGAAGATTGTGCTTGCGCGTCCACCACGTGTAGCTGATTCCCATCAGCAAGTTGCCGAGAATCCACCCGCAGATGGCGATCCAGCGTCCCTTCCGGAACACCTGTCGATGGGCAACGTCGTGCCCCAGCATGCCGATTTGCGTGAGCATGAAGCCGAACAGCACGGCGCTGGCGATCAGAATCGCCGGGTTCGGCGCCCATAGAGCGAGCGCAACGACGCCGGCGAACGCGACGGCGTTAAATACCGCTTTAGAGATGTAGAAACGAGGCTGGGCCGCGCGCAGACCTGCTGCAGTTAAGATCTGCTTGAGGTCGGCGTAGTCGGATGCTGAGTCTGCACTCTCGATCGAGGTCCACGTTGCTGTGGTGATAGATCACTCCTCTGCGGGTGGGGGTGCTCGTCCTGATTCGCCGATACGAGACCAACCCGGTGCGGACCCCTGGGGATGGTGGTTCGGCGCTCCTCCGGCCGAATCTAGTCTAATCTGTTGGGCCGATTGGCACCCGCGGGCGTCCCACTACGCCCCTCTTGCCCATGGCGATCACGGGTTGCGCCCAGAAACGCTGAAGGGGCTGACGATGGCGCTGAAGTTTGGATTCCTGTTCTCCCTCAGAAACCCCGCCCAGTGGCGGAAGCCGTGGTCGCAGGTGTATCGCGAGACCCTCGATCAGATCGTGATCGCCGAGGAGCTGGGGTTCGACAGCATCTGGCTCTCCGAACACCACGGCGCCGAGGATGGCTACTACCCGTCGGTGCTTCCGGTCGCCGCCGCGGCCGCGGATCGCACCTCGACGATCACGATTGGCACGCGTCTGATGTTGCTGCCGCTGCATCACCCGGTGCGTGTCGCCGAGGATGCCGCCGTGGTCGACATCATCTCGGAAGGGCGCTTTGTCCTCGGGGTGGCGGTCGGCTACCGACCGCAGGAGTATCCGGCGTTCGGCGTCAACCGCCGGTATCGGCCCTCGCTGATCGACGAGGGCATCGAGATCATCCGTCGCGGCTGGCGCGAACACGACTTCGACTTCGACGGGAAGCGCTACCAGTTGGAGGGCGTCCGGGTGGAGCCGAAGCCGTTCCAGGAAGACGGCCCGCCGATCTGGATCGGCGCGACGCGGGACACCGCGCTGGAGCGGGTCGCCCGGCTTGGTGACGGATTCCACTTCGTTGGCAGCCCAAAGGTGTACGAGGCGTACGCGGACGCGATGCGACGGCACGATCGCGATCCCAGATCGATCCCCGTGTACGACAGCCGCGACTTCTGGCTCGGCGAGGACGACGCGAGCGCCTGGGAAGAGTCCAGGGAGCACCTCTACCATTCGTACGTTCACTACGCCCGGTGGGGCGCGGAGGCCGCGATTGCCGACGGTCGCGAGCCCGGCGCAGCGCCCGCGTCCACCCCGGAGGAGATGCGCGAGCAAATGGAGGTGTTCGTCGGCGGGCCGGAACGGATCGTCGAAATGCTCCAGCGGCGGCTGGCCGAGGTTCCGATCGACGGCACGATCATTCGTATGCCCCCGGGGATCGACCATGACCTCGCCATCAGCCTGATGCGCCGCGTCGCCGAGCACGTCGCCCCTCGCTTCAGCGACTAGCCGCGCCGGCTGCCGAGTCGAGTCTCGGCGCCGCGCTGAACGAGGCTGGAGCTTGGCGCAACGAGGTCGGCGTCGGGCGGGATGGTGCCGCCCCCGCGAGCTGGCGCTCGTATACGCTCTCACGCACGACCAGGTTCAACGATGAAGCAGCTCACCGTCCTCGCAGAGGGGTCCACCTCTCCGCTGTTCGCGGTCCCACCGGAGCCGTTCGGGGTGGTCGAAGGGCGCGACGGCGCGGTCTACTTTTGCGATGTCTCCAATCACCGCATCTTCCGCATCGACGCAGGTTCCGAGGCGATCACGGCGGTCGTCGGGTCGGGCGATCCGGGCAACGCGGGTGATGGTGGCCCGGCGACCGAAGCGCTGATCACCCAGCCGTACGAGGTGCGCTTCGACGAAGCAGGCGATCTGTTCTTCGTCGACATGCAGGCGCACGTCGTGCGTCGGGTGGATCACGTCACGAACGCGATCAGGACCGTGGCAGGCAGCGGCTCCGAGGGCTTCGGCGGCGATGGCGGACCCGCGACGGAGGCGGCGCTCGCCAGGCCACACAGCATCGAGTTCGACGGCAACATCCTGTACATCGCCGACATCGCCAACCACCGGATTCGTGCGGTCGACCTGAGCAACGGGCTGATCAGGACCTTCGCGGGCACCGGCGAGCAGGAGCCCCTGAGGTTCGACGCGAAGCTCACCGAGACACCCGTCAACGGCCCTCGGGCGATCGCCTTCCAGCCTGACGGGCGGATGGTCCTCGTGCTGCGCGAGGGCAACGCGATCTACCGCATCGACATCGGCGCGGAGAGCGTCGAGTACGTCGCCGGGACCGGCGAGTTCGGCTACGACGGCGATGGCGGCGACGCCAGGAACGCGCTGTTGTCAGGGCCGAAAGGCATTGCGCTCGCGCCCGATGGCGGCATCGTCATCGCCGACACCGAGAGCCACACCGTGCGGCTCATCGCGCCCGACGGCACGATCGACACCCTCGCCGGGAATGGCGAGGCCGGGACGTCGCTCGATCCTCGGGAGGCGTGCCTCAACCGGCCGCACGGCGTCTTCGTCGATTCCGACGGCGGCATCTTGATCGGCGATAGCGACAACCGCCGCCTGCTCCGACTCGCGTAGCCACGGCTACGAGGGAGCTACGGCGCGAACGACGAGCGCAGCTGCGCCGCCCAGGCGCCCTCGAGACGCGCGATCACCCACAGCGAGCGGAATTGGCCGAGGATCGAGTCGTCTTCGCGATACCGCGTGAAGCGCACGTCGAGATGCACCTTGTCCGCGCCTGCGGCGATCACGTCGAGGGAGTCCCAGACGCTGTGGTGCCAGCCCTCACCGGCCCGGGCGCGAAAGTCCGCGAAGTAATCCTCGGGGCCGGGCCAGGTCTGCAGGCGCCCACCCGACAACCGGTGGTGGGGGAAGTGCAGTGTCGCGGCGAGCGCCACCTCGTCGCCGGCGTTCAACGCCGCGAGGTGGGCCGCCATCAAATCCTTCGCCGCCCGGATCGCCGCTTCGTCTTCCATGCCACCTCCTACAGCGCGGCGAGCCAGCGCTGCTTGCGGCCGAGCATCGGCGGCAGTTGGTCATAGGCCGTCTCCACCCACTCACAGAGCATCGGGCGCGTCTCCCGAGGATCCACGATGTCCTCGATGTCGTACGCCTCGGCCGCCGAGAAGGGCGAGCGCATCGCCACGAGCCGTTCCTCGAGCTCGCGGCGGGTCTCGTCGGGGTTGTCGCTGGCCTCGATCTCGCGGCGGTAGGCGGCCTGGACGCCGCCCTCGATCGGGAGCGAGCCCCACTCGCCCGAGGGCCACGCGACGCGGAAGTTGAACCGCTGGTGGTTCTGCTGGCCGCCGCCGGCGACGCCGTAGACGCGTCGCACGACCACCGAGGCCCACGGGACGGTCACCGAGTAGACCGCGGCCAGCCCGCGCATCCCCTGCTTCAGCGTGCCCGCTGCTTCCGCCGAGCGCCCGATCATGAAGCCGGGCTGGTCTGTGAAGTTCACGATCGGGAGGTGGAAGGTGTCGCAGAGGTTCACGAACTTCTCGAGCTTCTGAGCAGCGTCGGCGTCCATCGCGCCACCGTGCACGAGCGGGTCGTTTGCCAGCACGCCGACCGGGCGCCCGGCAATGCGCGCGAGCATCGTGACCTGCGAACCGCCGTAGTAGCGGCCCATCTCGAAGGCCGAGCCGAGATCAACGATCAGGTCGATCATCTTGCGCGTGTTGTACGGACGGTTGCGTTCGCGGGGGATGATCGAGAGCAGCTCGTCTTCGCGCCGATCAGGTGGGTCGTCGGTGTCCTCGACCGGGGGCAACGTGTAGACGTTGCTGGGCAGGTAGGAGAGGAACGTGCGGATGATGCGGAAGGCGTCCGCTTCGTCCTCGGCCTCGTTATCGACGAGGCCGCTGCCGCGGGCGTGCACCTGGTAGCCGCCGAGCTCCTCCTTGTGGATCCGATCGCCGAGGGCGCGCTGCACCACCGGCGGCCCCGCGGCGAACACCTGCGAGAGCTCCTTCACCATCACTGCGAAGTGAGCACCCGCGACCTGCGCGGCGGGCAGCCCAGCTACCGAGCCGAGCGCCGCCGACACCACCGGGACCTGGTTCATCATCTCGACCAGCGTCGCCCAGGTCTTGTTGCCCGGGAGGTAGGTGCGCCCGCCGCCCTCCACCGCGCGGATGTCGGCGCCGAAGCCGTCGATCAACCGGATCAACGGGAGCTTCATCCCCAGCGCCATGTCCTCCGCCTGCCGTCCCTTGTTCCCGCCCTCGCGGCCGATGCCGTGAGCGGCGACCCCGGCGTCGCCGCTGGCCGGCCGTGCGGTGTAGTCGGACCCGGTGACGACGACCTGCCGGCCCTCGATCTTCGCGAGGCCCATGACGGTGCCCTGCGGTCGGAAGTCGGTGAGCTGGCCGTCCTCGTAGATGCCGATCCCGGCGAGCACGCCTCGTTCGTGGAAGCTGTCCGCGTCGACCAGCGCGTCGATTCGCTCGCGCACGGTCAGCTTCCCGAGGTCGTGCTGCTGCTGGACGCGCTCGTTGCCACCCATGCGTTGCGCGAACTCGCGACGACGCTCAATCTCCTGCAGCTCGGGGTCCCAGGTCATCCTCGTCTCCCTCGTCCAAGACTGCGCGGCGATTCACGATCCGCGCCCCACCGGGTCAGGACCCTGCGGGAGCGTTGGCGCAACGTATCAGCCGCGCCACCCAGCGACCGCCATCACCGACAGCTCGGCGTAACGACAACTTCAGCTGTCCGTTACGTGTTTGAAGCGCGCCTTTCCTAACGTGTTCATACACCACCGGCCGAAGCACCACGGAGGCAACGCCGCGATGACCACGGCCGCAGGTAAACTTCGGGCAGCCTCGAGTCGGGCGGGAAGGCAGGGCGGCGATGGCGACCCCGGAAGCGTCGGTGCGCGACGTGCACGGCCAGGCCGTGCGCGGCGTCGAGGTCGACGCGGAGACGCGCTGCGGGCACTGGCACAGGCCAACGGACATCATCGCGCTGCGGATGAAGTGCTGCGGCGAGTGGTTCCCCTGCTACGAGTGCCACCTCGAAACAACCGATCACGCCTCGCAGGTGTGGTCGCTCGACGAGCGCGACACCGGCGCTGTCCTCTGCGGCGCCTGCGGCGAGGTGCTGAGCATCGAGGCCTACCTCGAAAGTGAGTCGCGATGCCCGAGCTGCAGCGCCGCGTTCAACCCCGGCTGCGCGAACCACTACCACCTCTACTTCGAGGGCGATTGGTCCGCGAGCGCTGGCTCGTCCTGACGACAGCACTCGCTAGGCGGTCATCCCGCCGTCGATCACGAACTCTGATCCGGTGCTGTACGAGCTATCGTCGGAGGCGAGGAAGAGCGCCAGCTTCGCGACCTCCTCGGCCTCCGCGAGCCGACCGATCGGTACGCGCCGCAGGATCTCATCGTCGTCTCCCGCATCGATGCCCGGAACCTGCTGGAGCATGGCGGTGTCGATCAGTCCGGGGTGGATCGAGTTGACGCGGATGCCGTGCTCGGCGAGTGCGAGCGCCGCGGTCTTGGTCATCCCTCGGACGGCCCATTTGCTGGCGGAGTAGCCAATTGCCCGGCCGCCGCTCCCGCGCAGGCCCGCGACCGACGAGATGTTGACGATCGAGCCGCCGCCGCGCTCGATCATCGCCGGCGCGACCTCACGCATTCCGAGGAACACGCCGACCTGGTTCACCTCGATCACACGGCGGTACTCCTCGAGCGAGCCGCCGAGGAGCGGCGTCGCGATGTAGATGCCGGCGTTGTTCACGAGCACGTCGACGCCGCCGTACTGCTCGGTCGTGAACGCGACGACCGACGCCCATTCGTCCTCGCTGGTCACGTCGTGGTGCCGGTAGCTACCGTTGACCTCGCCCGCGGTCTGTTCGCCCTCGGCGTCGAGGACGTCGGTGACGACGACCTGGGCGCCCTCCGCGGCGAAGAGTCGCGCTTCCGCGGCGCCCTGGCCGCGCGCGCCACCGGTGATCAGCGCCGTCTTGCCCTCGAGCCTGCTCCCCATCGTTCGCCTCCTCGCTTGTCGGCTGTGCGGGGCCGGGGGCCTCGCAGGTGCACACAGTACGGCAGCGCGCTGATGGTCGGCGGCGCGCTCTGTATGGTTCAGCTCCGAACCGACAGCTGCGTCCGGTGGGCGCGGCTTGAGACGACAAAGGCGTTGCGTTCCCTGGGGAACCGCTACGACTGAGCGTCCGCCGATCGAGGCGAGGATCCGCATGGCTGACGACTGCTGCGCTCCGTCCGCCGACGATCGCGCCGAACCGGTCGCTCTCGTCGGCGCGCTTGGCGGCGACGCGCGGGCGCCGTCCGCTGGTCCTCGACGAACCGGGGCGCCCTCGACCGACGGCATGGTCCAGATCCCGGCCGGGGTCTTCACGATGGGCACCGATTCTCACGAGGGCTACCCGAGCGACGCCGAGGGACCTGCGCGGCCGGTGCGCCTCGCGGCGTACTGGATCGACGAGACACCGGTCACTAACGCTGCGTTCGCGCGGTTCGTCGAGGAGACTAGGTTTGTCACAGAGGCCGAGCGATTCGAGTGGTCGTACGTCTTCCACTCGCTCGTCCACCGGGACGCCCTCGACGAGGTGATGGGCAGCGCGGACGGCACGCCGTGGTGGCGCGCGGTGCGAGGCGCGCACTGGCGCACGCCGTTCGGCCCAGGCTCGGACCTCGAGACGTTGCAGGACCACCCGGTCACGCACGTCTCGTGGAGCGACGCCGAGGCGTACGCGGCGTGGATCGGCAAGCGCCTGCCGAGCGAAGCCGAATGGGAGCGCGCGGCCCGAGGTGGCCTCGAACAGGCGCGCTACGCCTGGGGCGACGAGCTGGTCGTCGAGGGCACCCACCAGTGCAACATCTGGCAGGGCACGTTCCCGAGCGAGAACACGGAGGACGACGGCTTCGTCGCGACCGCGCCGGTCCGCACGTTCGTCCCGAACGGGTTCGGGCTCTACCAGACCGCCGGCAACGTCTGGGAGTGGTGCGCGGACTGGTGGGGCACCGAGCACGCCACGACCGAGGTCGCCGATCCTGGCGGGCCAGCGCGCGGCATGTCGAAGGTGATGCGCGGCGGCTCCTACCTCTGCCACGACTCGTACTGCAACCGCTACCGCGTCGCGGCGCGTACCTCGAGCCCGGCGGACAGCTCCACGGGTCACGCCGGCTTCCGGCTCGTCCTCGACGACGACAGAACGGCGTAACGAGACATGGAGGCCGCATGCCCCAGCCGAACATCCTGCTGTTCTTCACCGACGATCAGCGCTTCGACACGATCCGCGCGCTCGGCAACGGGGCGATTCAGACGCCGAACATCGATCGGCTGATCACGCGCGGCACGACGTTCACGCACGCGCACGTCCCCTGCGGGACGCACGGCGCGATCTGCATGCCCAGCCGCGCGATGCTGCACACGGGGCGGACGCTATTCCACCTCGAAGATTCCGGGAGCAGCATCCCGGACGAGCACACGATGCTCGGCGAGGCGCTGCGCGAGCAAGGGTACCGGACGTGGGGCGCGGGCAAGTGGCACAACGGCGAGGCCTCGTTCAACCGCTCGTTCGACGACGGCGACGAGATCTACTTCGGCGGAATGGCGGATCACTGGAACGTGCCCTCGTTCCACTACGACCCCAGCGGCAAGTACGATGCGCGCCTCGCTCAGATCCCGAGGCCGCAGGAGTACGGCAACCACGAGATCGTCTGGCGGCACGCCGACCACATCCACGCCGGTCGCCACTCGAGCGAGATTCTCGCCGACGCGGTCGTGGACTTCATCAACGGCCAGGACGGGGAGACCCCGTTTTTCGCCTACGTCGCGTTGCTCGCTCCCCACGACCCGAGGACGATGCCGCAGCGGTTCCTGGAGATGTACCCACCCGAGGACGTCGAGCTGCCGCCCAATTACCTGGGCGCCCACCCGTTCGAGAACGGTTCGTTGCGCATCCGCGACGAGCTGCTCGAGGAGTTTCCGCGCTCGCCGGAGAAGATTCGCCGCCACATCGCGGAGTACTACGCGATGATCACCCACCTCGATCACGAGTTGGGCCGCGTCCTCGATGCCCTCGAGGAGCAGGGCCTGACCGAGAACACGCTGATCGTCTTCGCCGGCGACAACGGGCTGGCCGTCGGCCAGCACGGCCTGATGGGCAAGCAGAACTGCTACGAGCACAGCATCCGGGTGCCGCTGATCTTCGCCGGCCCCGGCATCCCCGGGGGCCAGCGCAGCGAAGCGTACGTCTACCTCCTCGACATCTTCCCGACGCTCTGCGAGCTGACCGACACGCCGCGCCCGGCCACCGTCGAGGGCGAGAGCCTGGTGGCGGCGATCAACAATCCGGCCGAGACGGTGCGCGACAGCCTCTACTTCGCCTATATCTCCTCGCAGCGCGCGGTGAAGAGCCGCACGCACAAGCTCGTCGAGTTCGCCGTGCGCGACCGCGAACGGCAGACGCAGCTGTTCGACCTCGTGAGCGATCCGTGGGAGCTCAACAACCTGGCCGGCGAACCCGGTTCCGAGGCGATCGTTGCGGAGTTACGAGGCGAGTTGCGCCGCTACCGCGACGACTGGGAGGCCGGGCACACCGGCCGCGGGGCCTCGTTCTGGGAGCGCTACAGCGAGGAGCCCGTTCGAACGGGCTGACCGTTCGAGGTTTACCGACCTTCGAACCGAGGCTCCCGCTTCTCGCGGAACGCCCGGATGCCTTCGGCCATGTCCTCGGTCTCGCGGAGCCGCGCGTTCGCCTCGTTCTGGAGCGTGCCGAATTCCTCGGCGGTGACGTAGTGGACGCGGTTGGCGAGGATCTTGGTCTCCTGGACGGCGAGCGGCGCCCGCGTGGCGAGGCGGCCCGCAAGGTCGAGCGCCGCGTCCATCAACTCCTCGTGCGGCACCAGCTGGCGGGTGAGCCCCCACTCGTGCGCTTGCTCAGCGTCGAAGACATCGCCGAGCATGCAGATCTCGGTCGCCCGTTGCAGCCCGACCAGTCTTGAAAGGAAGAACAGCGAATACTCGGCCACGATCCCGCGCTCGATGAAGTTGACGGCGAAGTTGGCGCGATCACTGACGATCCGGAAGTCGGCGGCGAAGACCAGGTTGCAGCCGGCACCGCGGGCGGGCCCGTTGACCGCGGCGATCACCGGCTTCTTGACGTCGCGGACGATCAGCGGGAATTGGGCCGACCCCTCGGCCTGCTCGGCGGTCATCGTGCTGCCCGGTTCGTTCTCAGGCGCCTTCAGGTCGCGGCCGGCGTAGAACCCCCGCCCTTCGCCGGTGAGGATGATCGAACGCACGTCGTCGTCCGCGTCGGCCTCACGGAACGCGTTGACGACGTCGGCGCGGAGCTGCGGGATGATCGCGTTCATCCGATCCGGGCGGTTGAGCGTCACGATCGCGGTGTGGTCCTGAACGTCGTAGCGCACGGTCTCGTCGCTGGTCGTCGTCGTCATCGTGTCCTCTTTCGTCTGCTGCGTATCGAGGTGTCACGTCGACGCGAGAGTCACCGCGGCGTGACCTCGAGATCGACTGAATGAATGACGCCGGTGTACTCGAACGGCGCCTCGTAGCGGTCGGTGATCGGCGACAGCACGTCGCGTCCGATGTCGACGCCGCCTCGCGAGGCGTTGCGGCTGATCGGCACGTCGACCGTGCCCGCCTCGCGGCCCTCGATCATGAACGTGCCGCGCCGAGGCCCGTCGGGTGTGCGCTCGAACTTCAGGCCGAGCTTCACGCGGCCTTGAGGTACGGCCTCGGTGGCGTGACCGAAGACCTCGTCGCCGAGCGCCTTGTGGGCGAAGCAGAGCCGGCCGCCCTGGATGAACACGGCGAAGCCGTCGATCACCGAACCCTGTGAGTAGATCACGCCCTCGGTGCTCGCATCGGGGACCTCGACGTCCGCGGTCAGCTCCCAGTCGCCTCTGCCGATCTGAGGCGTCAGCGAAGTGGCCACGTGTGAGAGCGGCGGCCGGTAGTGGTAGCTCAGGTTCTCGTGGTAGGCGCCGGGGTGCCGGCTCACGCCGCCGCCGCCGCCGCCCATCGAGCGGTCGACCAGCGGCAGCACGCCGTAGCGCCCGGCCTCGAGCCACCATTGGTCGACGAGCTCGCGCAGCTTGTCGGGATGCTCGCCGGCCAGGTCCACCGTCTCCGAGAAGTCCTCGGCGACGTGGTAGAGCTCCCAGTCTTCGTCATCGAAGTCGTCGTTGGGGGTGTGGCGCGTGACCGCCTTCCAGCCATCTGCCCAGATCCCGCGGTGTCCCAACATCTCGAAGTACTGCACCGACTTCTTCGAGGGCGCGTCGCTCTCCTCGTACGTGTACGCGAAGCTCGTGCCCGAGATCGGCATCTGGTCGTAGCCCTGGTAGCTGGAGCGCGCCTCGATACCCAGCATCTCGAGGATCGTTGGGGCGACGTCGCTCACGTGATGGAACTGGTGGCGGATGCCGCCCTGCTCTGTGATGCGGGCGGGGTGGTGGACGATCAGCGGCACACGGACGCCCCCGCCGTGCACGTCCGCCTTGTACCACTTCAGCGGCGTGTTCCCAACCTGCGACCAGCCCCACGGAATGTCCGTGAAGCTGCGCGGCCCGCCGACGTCGTCGAGGCGATCCTGCGCCGCCTCCATGTCCTCCTGGCGCAGCGGGCGACCCTGCTCCTCGGCACGGGTGCGGCCGTCGTTCGCGGCCCCCAGCGCGCCCGTCGAACCGAGGCGCATCACCCCGGTCGGCCCGCCGTTCTGGCTCGTGCCGTTGTCCGCGGTCAGCACGATGATCGTGTTGTCGAGCGCGCCGATCGACTCGATGTAGTCGATCAGGCGACCAATCTGCGCATCGCTGTGCTCGAGGAACCCGGCCCAGGTCTCCTCCAGCCGGAGCGTGAAGCGCTGCTCGTTGTCGGTCAGCTCGTCCCAGGGCTTCACGCCCGGGTTGCGGGGATGGAGCTTCGTGTTGGCGGGGATGATCCCGAGCTCGAGCTGGCGCTCGTACCAGCGCTGGCGGACGACGTCCCAGCCCTCGTCGAAGCGACCTCGGTACTTGTCGATGTACTCCTTCGGGGCGTGATGCGGCTCGTGCATCGCCCCGAGCGAGAAGTACATGAAGAACGGTGTCTCGGGGTAGATGGACTTCTGATCGCTGATGAACCCGATCGCGTGATCGACCAGATCCTCGGTGACGTGGTAGCCCTCCTCGGGCGTCTTCGGCGGATCCACGGGGTGATTGTCGTAGGTGAGCTCCGGGTAGAACTGATCCGTCGCGCCCGCCAGGAAGCCGTAGTAGCGGTCGAACCCGCGTTGCAGCGGCCAGCCGTGCCGAGGCCCGGCCGCCGAGTTCTGCTCCGACGGATTGAGGTGCCACTTCCCCAGTGCGTACGTCGAGTAGCCCTCCTCGCGCAGCATCTCCGCCAGCGTCGCGGCGTGCCGGCTGACCAACGCCCGCTGGCTGGGGAAGCCAATGTCGTGGAAGTTGCTGATCGCGCCCACTCCGACGGTGTGGTGGTTCCGTCCGGTCAGCAGTGAAGCGCGCGTCGGCGAGCACAGTGGGGTGACGTGGAAGTTCGAGTAGCGCAACCCGTTCGCCGCCAGGGCGTCGATGTTCGGCGTGTCGATGGTCGACCCGTAGCATCCGAAGTTGCCGAAGCCGGTGTCGTCGAAGAGGATCACCAGGACGTTCGGGGCGCTGCCGTCGTGCGACTCAGGTGGCGGCGGCCAGTCCGGCTCGGACTCTGCGGTTGTCCTGCCGATGTGCCCCTCGAACGTCTCTGATCTAGCCATCGATCGCTCCTCGCTTGCTCGCTCGCGCGCTGGCGCGCCAAGTGACCGTCATGCCGGGTGTGATGACCGCTGGAATCTAGCACCGGATCACCTGTCCGATCGGGCAGCTGTCCGTCGGGTCAGTGGCAGCGGCGTCGCGCGGTTCTACGGTGACAACGAGAGAGCTACTCCCGGTCCCGAGGGGTACATCGAACGGAACGGACCATGAAGCTATCTGGACAGACCGCGATCGTGACCGGCGCATCGCGTGGGCTTGGGCTCGAGGTGGCGCGCGCGTTTGCCGCGCGCGGCGCGAACCTCGCCCTCGCCGCGCGTGGCGCGGAAGACCTGGCGCGGGTCGCCGAGGAGCTGAGCGCTAGCACCGAGGTGCTGGCACTCGCCCTCGACGTTTCGCAGGATGCGGAGCGCCTGGTCGCCGCGACCGAGGAGCGCTTCGGTCGCATCGACGTGCTGGTGAACAACGCATCGGAGTTGGGTCCGACGCCGCTACCGGCGTTGGAGCGGCTCGACTGGCGCGGACTTCGAGCGCGTCCTGCGCGTCAACGTCCTCGCGCCACTGCACCTCGCGCAGCTCGTCTTGCCGGAAATGCGCAAACGCGGCGAGGGCGTGGTGATCAACGTCAGCTCGGATGCCGCCGTCGAGGCGTACGCCGGCTGGGGCGGGTACGGCGCGAGCAAGGCCGCGCTCGACCACATGACCCGCACCCTGGCAACGGAGCTCGAAGGCAGCGGCGTGCGGGTCTACGCCGTCGACCCCGGAAACATGAACACGGCGATGTACGCGAAGGCCGAGCCCGACGACGATCTGTCGTCGCTGCCGGGTCCAGAGGTCTCGGCACCGCCCTTCGTCTACCTCGTCGAGGAGGAAACGAGGCCGTACGCCCGCGTCGAGGCGCAGGCGCTCGCCAGAACCGAGGCGATGCGATGATCGCGACTGCACCGACG
The DNA here is from genome assembly GCA_965248675.1 of Dehalococcoidia bacterium. Lineage (GTDB taxonomy): Bacteria > Chloroflexota > Dehalococcoidia > UBA2979 > UBA2979 > UBA6627. The sequence goes on along the minus strand of CBDFJZ010000007.1, from coordinate 481,464 downwards.
ATCGACACATCAAGATCGCGCCGCGCGTTCAAGTTCGAGCTGGCGCCGGCTCTCGAGGCGAGTGAACCCGCCGAGGCGCGGGGCCTGGCGCGTGATGAGGTGCGCCTGCTGGTGACCCGGCGTGCCGACGACTCGAGTGAGCACACTACGTTCACAGCACTGCCGAGCCTGCTGGCGCCCGGCGACCTCGTGGTCGTGAACGACTCGGGCACGCTGCCCGCCGCGCTGGTCGCCACGCGCGGCGACGGCAGCTCTGTCCCGATCCACTTCTCGACGCAACTCGACGACGAGGTCTGGGTCGTCGAGCCGCGCAAGATGGAGGCCCAGCGCGGCGAGCGCTTCACGCTGCCCGACGGCGGCACCGTGAAGCTGATCGCCCGCTACGAGGATTCGATGCGGCTCCGGGTCGCAACCGTCCGGCTGAGCGCCGACGTCCACAGCTACCTCGAGCGCTGGGGGCGGCCGATTCGCTACCCCTATGTGCCAGACGAATGGCCAATCGAGCTCTACCAGACGATCTTCGCTGACCGGCCGGGCTCCGCCGAAATGCCCTCGGCCGGACGCGCCTTCAGCGAGCGCGTGCTCGAGGATCTCGACGCGCGTGGCATCGCTGTCGCCACGATCACCCTGCACACCGGCGTCGCCAGCCTCGAGGGCCACGAATCGCCGTACGCCGAGTGGTACGAGGTGACGGAGCAGACGGCGCGCGCGATCAACGCGACCCGCGCGCGCGGCAATCGCGTCGTCGCCGTCGGCACCACGGTGCTGCGCGCGCTCGAATCGGCGCTCGGCGCTGGTCCCGCCGAGGAGGGCGGCGTCCACGCGTCGAGCGGGTGGACCGACCTCGTGATCACGCCTGACCGCGCGATCACGACCGCCGACGCGTTCCTCACCGGGCTACACGAACCGGAAGCGAGTCACCTCGACATGCTCGAGGCGTTTGCGGGCGCTGACCACGTGCGCGCCGCATACGGAGCGGCCCTGGCCGGCGGCTACCGCTGGCACGAGTTCGGCGACCTGCACCTGATCCTGTAGCGCGGAGCTCCTTCGGACGGCGGCAAGATCGAGCCCACGCGAACGGGTCGTAACGCTAGAGCGCATGACCACGCGCTGATGCTGGTCAGCTTCAACTTCCTCGCGGACTCCTTCAACGAGGCGAATGATCCGAAGCACCGCCGCTAACCAACCCGTCGCTGGCGCTGGGCGAGGCGTTGGTTTGTGCGAAGCCTTCAACGAGCGGCGGCCGCCCCGCTGAGCGCCGGGACGCGCAACCCCAGGTGGTCACGCAGCGTTGTACCGGTGTACTCCTCACGAAAGAGGCCTCGCCGCTGCAGCTCGGGGACGACGAGGTCGACGAAGTCCTCGAAGGCACCGGGGATGTGGGTCGCGCCGATCACGAAGCCGTCGCAGGCGGGCGCAGTGAACCAGGCCTCGAGCTGATCGGCGATCTCGAGCGCGCTGCCAACCCATCCGTCGCCGACGCGGCCGCGGCCGCTGATGCGGACGAAGTCGCGCACAGTCGGGTTCTTGATCCCGGAACGCCGCAGGACGCCATCGCGGATCGCGAGCATGCCCTGGATGCCCTCGAGCTCCTCGTCGCTGAACGGTTCGTCCGGGGGCTTCGAGGCGAAGTCGAAGTTCAGCGCCTCCGAGAGCAAGGAGAGCTGATCGATCTCGTTGGGCAGCTCGTCGTAGGCCGCCTTCTTCTCCACGGCCTCAGCGTGCGTCGGTGCGATGACTGGGTAGGCGAGCGACGCGATCTTCATCTGATCCGGGTCACGCCCTCGTGCGGCCGCCGCCTGCTTCAACGCTGCGTACTGTTCCTGGCCATTTTCGATCGTGCCGTAACCGACGAAGATCAACTCCCCCCAGCGGGCGGCGAACCTGCGGCCACGATCGCTCTGCCCGGCCTGGATCACCACCGGGTGGCCCTGCCGCGAACGCGGTACGGTGAACGGTCCGCGCGAGCGGTAGTGTTCACCCTCGTAGTCCAGGCGCCGCACCTTCGAGGGATCGGCGAATACGCCATTCGCCTTGTCGAGGATGATCGCGTCGTCATCCCAGGTGTTCCAGTGACCGAGCACCACTTCCATGAACTCGTCGGCGTAGTCGTAGCGTTTGTCGTGGGCTGGGTGTTCCGCCCGGCCCATGTTTCGCGCCTCGTTGTCGTTGATTGACGTGACCACGTTCCAGGCTGCGCGGCCCTCGGACATCAGGTCGACCGTGGCGAAGACACGGGCGACGTGGAACGGCTCGTAGTACGTCGTCGAATAGGTGGCGCCCAGTCCGAGGTGGGTCGTCGCCATCCCCATCGTCATGAGCACGGTCACCGGGTCCATCTTCACGCAGCGGATGCCGTGTTCCACGGTGTGCGCGTGATCGCCCAAGTAGAGATCGGGCATCGCGAGCCGATCGTCGAAGAAGCCGAGATCGAACTTGCCGCGTTCGAGGACGTGCCCGATGTGCCGGTAGTAGTCCGGCGACATCGAGTCGGGGCGCGCCTCGGGGTGTCGCCACGAGGCGGGGATCGTCGTGCAGTTCTGAGCCTGGAGGAAGCCAACGAGCGACATCTGACGCATGAGACCGTCCCAACAGCCGCGCGATCGAAGGCGGCTGAGAGGAGTGTAGTGCGGCGAACGGACATCGGCGGTGGGATGCGCGCTGAGCGAGGCCAGATTTGGTCGTCCGGGCGGCCTCCGCACCGCCCCGTCCCGCGCCAGCCGCCCGGCCCCGCTGGGCCTCGGTGCTACCGCTTGCGCGGATCGAGGGCGTCGCGCAGCCCGTCGCCAAAGAAGCTGAAGGCGATGAACAGGATCGCGAGCAGCGCGGTCGGGAAGAGCAGACCGCTCCAGGTGGTGCCGACGAAGCGGAAGTGATTGCCGATCAGCAGGCCGAGGCTGGGCGCGGCGGCGCCGAGACCGATGAAGGACAGGGCCGCCTCGGCGAAGATGACGCGCGGTACCAGGAACGTGGCTTCGACGATGGCCGGCCCCGTGGCGTTGGGCAGCCAGTGGCGGACGGCGATCCGCGCCGGCGACGCACCGAGGGCGATCGCGGCCTGGGTGTATTCGGTTTCTCGGATCGAGAGCAGCTGGCCGCGGATCAGGCGCGCCATGGTGGGCCACGCCGTGAGCGAGATCGCGAGGAAGAGCAGCAGCACGTCCGCCTGCACGCCGAAGACGCTGTTGAACCCGAAAATCTCCGTGCCAAACGCCGAGCGCAGCAGAATGATCAGCAGCAGATCCGGAAACGCGTAGGCGACGTCCGTGAAGCGCATCAGCAGCCGGTCCACGATCGGTGGCCCGGAGGCGGCGAGCGTGCCGACGAGCACGCCGACGGCCGAGACGACGACGATCGCGAACACCGCCGCCGAGATGGACATCCGCAGACCAAAAACGGTGCGGCTGAAGATGTCGCGGGCCAGATCGTCGGTTCCGAAGAGGTGTTGGAGCGACGGACCCTGATATTTCCCGGTGTCGCGCGGCACCAGCGGGTCATTGGCCGCAGTTTCCGACGGGGGCTCGAGGAGTTGCTCCGCCGGGTCGTAGGGCGCTATCACCTCGGCGAAGATCGCGACCAGGATCAGCGCGGCGATCAGCGCCAGTGAGACGACGGTGGCGCGGTTCCCGCGAAGGCGGAGCCACGCTTCGCCATAGAAGCCGCGCGGCTCTGAGGCCGGGCGGTCGTTCGACAACGTCTCCGCCGCGACGGCCATCGGCTCAATCTCTCCGCACGGGCATCAGCCGAGCCACACCCGAGGGTCGACGAGCGGGTAGGCGAGGTCGACGAGGAAGTTCGCCAGCACGATCACGGTCGCGAAGAGCATGGTGGTGCCCATGATCACGCCGTAGTCGCGGGCGAGGACGGAGGTGATGAAGGCGGCGCCGATCCCGGGCAGCCCGAAGATCGATTCGACGATGATCGACCCGGTGACGAGCCCGGCGAACAGCGGGCCGATCAGGGTCAGGACCGGGATCAGCGCGTTGCGGAGGGCGTGCCGCCAGTAGACGGCGGAGTTCGCCAGGCCCTTCGCGCGTGCGGTACGCACGTAATCCTGGTCAAGCACCTCGAGCATGGCGCCGCGGGTGATACGCGAGAGCAGCGCCATGGCAGGTGCGCCGAGCGCGATCGCGGGGAGGACGCCGTTCCGCAGGCTGGAGAAGTTGTCGCCGAAGCCTTTGCCGAGGCGCACCGGGAACCAGTCGAGCCAGACCGAGAAGATCAGGAGCAGGCCGAACGCCAGCACGAAGCTGGGCACCGCCGCGAGCGCGGTGCTGAGGCCGAGCGACGCGTAGTCCCAGGTCGAGTTTCGCCGTGCGGCGGCGAGCACGCCGGCGGGGATGCCGATCACGAGGACGATCGTGAACGACATCACGCCGAGGATCAGCGACGGCTTGAACTTGTCGGCGACGAGATCCGAGACGCGCTGGCCGCGCTGCTCGAACGAGAGCCCCAGATCGCCCTGCAAGAGGTTGCCGAGATATCTGGCGAACTGGGCGGGCAGCGGATCGTCCACGCCGTAGTAGGCCTCTTGTTGGCGGATGAACTCGGCGGAGACCCCGCGTTCGCCCGCCAGTGAGTCGAATGGCCCGCCCGGGACGCTGTGCATCAGGAGGAAGGTTGTCAGCGCGATCACGAAGAGCGTGACCAGCGCCTCGACGATGCGGGAGGTCAGGTACCGGGCCATGGTGGCCGCCGGGCGACGGGAAGGCGATGCAGGCGCGCGAGCGCCCGCATCGCTTCCGTGCTAGCTGCGACCTTGAATGAAGACCCGGTCGAGGAACAGGTCGCCAGGGATGCTGCTCTCCATGGAGCTGGGGACGAGACCCCGTACCCACGGCTTCATCAGCGTCTGGCGGCCCTCGTAGTAGAGCAGGGCCATCGCCAGCTCATCGATCATGATGCGCTGGGCCTGCAAATAGAGGTCGATGCGCAGGTCGTTGTTCAGCTCCGACCCGGCGGCGCTGAACAGCGAATCGAAGTCGGCGTTGCTGTAACCCCCAAGGTTCAGGCCCGACTTGCTATGGAAGAGCGGCATCCAGTTCTCCGGGTCCGGGTAGTCCGCGAACCAACCAGCGCTGCTGATCTGGAAGTCCCCACCGAACAGCGCGCCGAACGCCGCGCCTCGCTCCAGCGTTCGGATCGTCACGGTGATGCCGAGGTTGGTCTCCCACTGCTGCTGCAACCACTCGTTGCGCTGGGCCGTGACGGAGTCATCCGGGCCCATGATCTCGATCGCCAGACCCTCGCCACCGGGGAATCCGGCCTCGGCCAGCCAGGTGCGTGCCTGCTCCAGGTTGTCCTGGTACTGGGCGCCGACGGTGGGGTCATGACCGGGCATTCCCGGCGGCACCCAGCCGTACGCCGGCAGGACGGCTCCCTCGCGCACGACCTCGGCGTACTCTTCACGGCTCACTGCGGCGGCGAGCGCGCGGCGGACGTTCAGATCGGCCAGCGCCGGGTCGGTGAAGTTGAAGTACAGGCCTTTCGTGGCCAGCCGGGCGTAGCTCGCGAACTCGTCGACGAGATCCGTGCCCCGGACCTGGACGAGCTCTTCCGGACCGAGCCCAACCACGTCCAGCTCACCCTGCTGATACGCAAGGAAGGCGATCGCGGCATCGGGGATGATGTCGATCGAGATCGCGTCGAGCAGGGGGGTCCCGGTGCGAGAACTCGTTCGCCTCGAGCAGCAGGTCCTCGTCGTGATCCCATGCGACGAGTTTGAAGGGGCCGTTGGCGACGAGCGTGCCGGCCTCGGCCCAGCCGTCCCCGGCGGCGTCGGCGATGTCCTGCCGGACGGGGTAGGCCGGCGTTAGCGTCGTGAGCAACAGGAACACCGGGCTCCGTGCGTTCAACCGGTAGACGACCGTGCGGTCGTCCGGCGCCGACACCTGGAGGCCTTCGACCACGGCCTGCTCGAACGGGCGGAGGTCCTCGCCCTCGAGCCCGTCGTCGGCCGCCCGCGCGAATTCGGCCTGAGCGCCTCCGGCGGCGATCATGCGGTAGAAGCTCGCGTACGACCCGGCATTGCCCGGCTCGAAGAGGCGGCGCGCGCCATCGACGAAGGCCTGCGCGACCAGCGGCTCGCCGTCCGACCATCGGAGACCATCGTTCAGCTTGAACGTGTAGGTCAGGCCGTTGGCGGAGATGCCGCCGTTTTCGAGGGTGGGGACGGCTGCCGCGAGGTCAGGCTGAATCGTCTGGTTTTCGTCGAGCCGGAGCAGGCCAGCGTAGAGCTGGCGCAACACCGCAATGCTGTCCGCGTCGGCGGCATGCTGCGGGTCCAGAGACGAGGGCTCGCCCGGCATACTGACTCGGAGTACCTGCTCGTCGGCAGGCGTCGCTGCAGCGGTTCGCGCCGTTGCCGGCGTCGAGCCGGAATCAGCGGCTGGCTGCGGATCGGCGTCGTCGCTGCTGCTGCAGGCGATCGCCACCAGCATGACCACGGCCGTGACCAGCCACAGCCACCATGACTTCCCTGCTGATGCCTCAATCATAATACCATCCCCAGCTTCGTCACCGACGACCGCGCCGGCGGAACCGGCGGATCGCCGATCACCGCTACTCAACTTCAAGTGTCGGCAGGTCGGGGCGGTTTGTTGCGGCGCGGGCCGTAGTGGTTTTCCCGTCACTCGCTGTCAGGCGCCGACGCGCTGTAGGGACGGGGCGTGCTTGTCCAGCGGTGATCCGGCCTGGCATCGGCGTCGCGTCAGATGGGTGGGTGTTCGATGGGGTGCGACCCTGGATGCGCGCGCTTCGCGCGGTCGGGCGGCCCCCGTCGCTAGCGCTCGTCGACGTCGAGGATCAACGGTGGCGCCGCGAGCGTCAGTGCGACCTCGTCGCCCGCGTCGAAGCGTTCGCGCGACCCGAGGCGAACGCGCACGACAGCGCCGCCATCGAGACGAACGCGCAGCACCTGATCGTGCCCGTAATACTCGCGATGGATGACCGTCGCATGTACGCCTCGCGTGCCGATCTCGAGATCCTCGGGGCGAACGATCGCCGCTCCGCGGCGCGCGCCGGCGGGCGCCTCGAAGGAGCCGAGGGCGGTCTCGATGCTGCCGTCGGCGACGTTGGCCGCGAAGATGTTCGCGTCGCCCAGGAACTCGGCGACGTCGATCGTGGCGGGCCGGAGGTAGATCGCCTCGGGGCTTCCGACCTGCACGATCCGGCCGCGCGCCATGAACGCCACACGATCGGCGATTGACAGCGCCTCTTCCTGATCGTGAGTGACGAGGATCGTCGTGATCCCGGTCTCACGCACGATGTCGTGTAGCTCCTCGCGAACGTGCGCGCGCAACGCGAGATCGAGGTTCGAGAACGGCTCGTCGAGCAGCAGGAGACGGGGACGTGGCGCGAGCGCACGGGCGAGTGCGACGCGCTGCTGCTCGCCACCCGACAGCTCGTGCACCCGACGGTCGCCGAGGTTGGCGAGGCCGGTCGTCGCGAGCGCGTCCGTGGCGAGTCGCCGCCTGTCCTCGATCCCGCGCAGGCCGTACTCGACGTTCTCGCGGACCGTCATGTGCGGGAACAGCGCGTAGTCCTGGAAGACCATGCCGACGCCGCGCCGCTCAGGCGGGACGACGTGGTACGCGTCGGCGACCGTGGATCCGCCGAGCTCGAGCGAGCCCGCGGTGGGCACCTCGAAGCCGGCGATCAGGCGCAGCGCCGTCGTCTTCCCGCACCCGGACGGCCCGAGGATCGCCAGCAGCTCGCCCTCGCGGATCTCGAGCGTGAGATCGGACACCGCCTCGACGCCGTCGAACGAGGCGCGCAGGCCGGACGCGCGAAGCGCAACGTCGGGCGCTGCAGCGTTGACGCGGTCGTTCATCGGCGGCGTCCGGTCACTTCGAGGACGACCAGCGGGATCGTCGAGAGCAGGAGCAGCAGCAGCGCCGGAAGCGCTGCCCGCGCGAAGAAGGCCTCACTGGACGCGCTCCAGACACGCACCGCGAGGGTATCGAAGCCGATCGGCGCGAGGATCAGCGTCGCCGGCAACTCCTTGATCGCCGTGAGGAACACCAGCGCCGCACCCGCGAGGATGCCACGGCTGGCCAGCGGCGCGGTCACGGTCCGCAGCACGTTCCACTGCGACCTCCCGAGGCCGCGCGCGGCCTCCTCGACCGACGGCCGCACCTGGAGCAGCGCGACGCGGGTCGCGCCGATCGCCAGCGGCAGGAACAGCAGCGCGTAGGCCGCGATCAACATCGCGAGCGACTGATACAGCGGCCCGAAGTTGATTCCGGCGAACACCAGCGCGAGCGCGACGACGAGTCCGGGCAGCGCGTAACCGGAGTAGGAGAGCACCTCGACCGGGCGTGTCAGCGGGAACCGCGGATGGCGGACGGCCAGGGTGGCGACAGGGAGCGCGGCGATCGCGACGACGACCGCCGCCAGCCCGGCCCCGAGCAATGTGTTGGTCACGGCGTCCCAAAGCCCGCCAACCGTCTCGCCGGCCGAGAGGCCACGCAAGAGCCAGTAGCCGAGCACGCCGACCGGCAGCACCAGCGTCAGACCGAGGACGCTCGCAACGAATGCGGTGGCCGGCCAGCGCCACCGACCGAGCTTGATCGAGGGCGCCACCGCCTGCCCGTTCCCGCGTACCGCGTCGTAGCGACGGCGACCGCGCGATCGCACCTCGAGCGCGACCAGCGCCAGGGCAAGCAGCGCAAGGACCGCGGCCAGCGCGGCGGCTGCCGTGCGGTCGAAGCTGGTCTCGTAGCGGATGAAGATCACCCGCGTGAACGAGTCGAAGCGCATCAATGACGGGGCGCCGAAGTCGGCGAGGGCGTACAGCGCCACGATCAGGCCACCCGAGGACAGCGCCGGCCGGAGCTGAGGGAGTACGACGCGGCGAAAGGTCGTCCAGCGGCCGTGCCCGAAGCCGCGCGACGCCTCTTCGAGGCGCGGATCGAGCGCGGCGATCGCTGGACGCACGGTGAGCAGCATGTATGGATAGGTGAACAGCGCGAGCACGACAGTGGTGCCGCCGAATCCGTAGATCGGCAACGGTACTTCGCGCCCGGTCAGGTCATCGAGGATGCCGCCCGGGCCGAAGGCGGAGATCGCGACCAACGCGCCGACGTAGGTCGGGACGGCGAGCGGCGCGGCGGCGAGGACTGCGACGAAGCGTCGGGCCGGGAGGTCCGTCCGTTCCGTGAGCCAGGCAATCGGGAGCGCGACCGCGGTCGCGAGGGCGGTCACGGCGGCGGCGAACGCGAGCGTGCGTGCCGTGAGCTCGAGCGTCGAACGCGTGAAGACGGCGTTGCCGGCCGCCTGGAGGTCGTCGCTCACCCGCACCGCGAGGTAGGCGGGCGGCACCAGCGCGAGGGTCGCGACGAGCAGCGCCCCGAGGACGAGCGCGATCGGCGGCCCGCGCATACTGCCGGCCGATCGCGGCGAAACCACGAGTCCGCGAACCGAAGCGAGCGTCACCGCAGTCTTGCCTCCGTGGGAACCGGATCCGGTACTGACCCTCTTGTACCTACGAATCGGTCGTAGGGCGAGCTAATGTTCGTCGCCGCTCGATGCGACGTTGGTCCCTTCGTCGTCACAACCGTCAGTTCTTATTGTAGACAGTACTGATACCTGTCAGGGTACCCATCATTCCAACGCACGTATCAACACGATCATGAGCTGTGGGGTGGCATGCGGTCAGCCGGAATTCGCATCCTCATCCTCGTCGCGGTCGCCATGTTGGCAGTCGTCCTCGCGACCTGCGGCGACGACGGCGACGAGACGATCACGGTCTATTCCGGTCGCAGTGAGGAGTTGATCGGCCCGCTACTCGATCGGTTCAGCGAGGAGACCGGCCGGCCGGTCGCGGTTCGCTACGGCAGCACCTCGTCACTCGCCGCGCTCCTGCTCGAGGAGGGCGACCGGACCGACGCGGATCTGTTCATCGCTCAGGACGCGGGCGCGCTCGGCGCGCTGCAGCGCGCAGGGATGTTCGCCACCCTCGAGGCCGCGGTCCTCGAGCGGGTGCCGGTCAGCTACCGGTCTCCCTCGGCGCAATGGGTCGGCATCTCTGGCCGCGCGCGCGTCGTGGTGTACAACACGGACGTGCTGTCGGCGCACGAGCTTCCGACCTCGATCCTGGAGTTCACCGACCCGGCCTGGGCCGGGCGCATCGGCTGGGCGCCCACGAACGGGTCGTTCCAGGCGTGGCTCACCGCGCTCCGCGCGTCCGAAGGTGATGACGCCGCCCGCTCCTGGCTCGAAGGCATCGAGGCGAACGGCGCGACGATCTACTCGAACAACACCTCGATCGTCGACGCTGTCGGCCGCGGCGAGATCGACGTCGGATTCGTCAACCACTACTACCTCTACCGGTTCCTGGCCGAGGAAGGCGACGATTTCCCGGCGCGGAACCACTTCACCGGCCCCGGCGACCCCGGAACGCTCATCAACGTCTCCGGCGCTGGCGTGATCGCGGGTTCCGATGCGAGCGACGGGGCGAGGCAGCTGCTGGCGTTTCTGCTGAACGACGAGTCACAGGCCTACCTGTCGAGCGAGAACTACGAATATCCGCTCGTCGCCGGCGTGCCGCCGGCACTGGACCTGATACCCCTCGGCGAGATCGTGCCGCTCGCGATCGATCTGAACGCTCTCGAAGACCTCGAGGGCACGCTCGAGCTGCTGCGGGACAGCGGAGTGCTGCCGTAGGGCGCTGCCGCAGGACAAAGGCGCGCAGATGCTCTTCGGCAGCTGTAATGGGCGTCGTCTGGCGATAGGGTGTCGCGATAGGGCTTCGCAACAAGGCTTCGTAATAGGAGTGCTCCCGATACGCGTCAGAGAGGGGTGATGTAGCCTTACATCATGAGCCATCGCACCCAGATCACCCTGACTGACGAGCAGTATGAGCGCCTGTGCCGGGAGTCAGAACGCAGTGGTCTGGCGCTCGCTGAACTCGTGCGCCGCGCGGTCGACCGCAGCTATGGAGCGACTCCCGGATCCGACGCGATTCGAGTCCTCGATGAGAGTTTCGGCAGCTGGACGAACCGTGAGTTCGACGGCGCGAGCTACGTCGAGGGGCTACGTCGCGGCACGGCGCGCCGCCTCCCTGGCTGATGCCGATCGTTGTCGATACGTCGGTCCTGATCGATCACCTGCGCGGTGACGAGCGCGCGCGGCTGGCGATCCGGCAAGCGATCGAGGAGCGAGAGTTGATGGCGGCTTCGGTGCTCACGAAGGTCGAGCTGGTCGCGGGCATGCGACCAGACGAGGAGCGCGCCACGCGGGGTCTGCTCGAAACGTTCGAATGGGTCGAGGTCGACGACGAGCTCGCCGAACGCGCCGGCCAGTATGCCAATCGGTACCGGCGTTCGTATCCGAGCGTCGACCCCGTCGACTACGTGATCGCGGCGACCGCCGAGCGACTCGGCGCCGAACTGTGGACGGTCAACTTCCGACACTTTCCGATGTTCCCGGAGCTGACCACGCCTTACTAGATGTTCGGCTCACCGTCATAAACGTAGCCGACCAACTCGGTCCCCGGCTCGTCGCCGTCGAAGGTCCAGTACTGGCGGATCTCGGCGATCAGGTCGCCGTCGAAGTGGTAGTGCTCCGAGCCACGGAAGACGAACGGCTCGCCGTTCGAGGTGCCACGCATGCTCCACTCGATCGCGGCCGCGTCGCCATCCTCGAGGCCGGAGTCGATCGTCCAGACCGCGCCCGACCACCGCTCGCGTACGCGCAACCAGAACACGCCGATCGCCTCCCGTCCTCGAACGGGCGCGTGGTTCGTGTCGTAGACGACCGCGTCTTTCGTGAAGGTGGTTGCGATCGCATCGGCGCTGCCCGACGTGCAGACCTCGAAGTAGGCGCGCACCAGATCGAGGCGGCTCGTCATCTCGCCCGGGCCGTCACAGCGATCATCTCGACGCTGTCCTCGAGCAGCGCTGTCTCGTCCCAGTCGCCGTACCACTCGAGAAGGTCGAGGCCGGCGGCCTCGAACAGCGCTTCGAGGTGGTCCTTCGCCGGGAAACGGAGGCGGCTGCGCCCGATCAGCTCCCCACCGCGATCGAGGAGCCAGATGTGGTGGGTGACGGAGACGAGACCATCGATCCCGTCTCCCGCGACCTCGTAGGACTCCTGGATACGACCGTGCTCTGTGGTCTGGACCGCGGCCCGGTCGCCGGTCCAGCGGAGCCACGCGCGGTCGAGGGGGTTGCGGGTCTCGAAGATGAACCGGCCTTCGGGTTCGAGGTGGTTCGCGACGTTCCGCAGGAGTGCGCCGGCATCCTCGTCCGAGAGCACCGCCTGGAACGCGTGGCCGGTCATGTAGATCAGGCTGAATCGCTCACACAGATCGAGGTCCTGCCCGCTCGTCTGCATCCACTTCACGCGGTCGCAGCCGAGCCTCGAACGGGCGACGCCGATCATCCCCGAGGCGGGTTCGGCGCCCACGACGCGCAGGCCGTCCTCGGCGATCCGCACGGCGAGCCGGCCCGTCCCGCAGCCGAGATCGAGCACGGGGCCACCGAGGCGGCGCGCCTGGGCGAGATAGAAGTCGTCCTGGTGATCGCACGGGTTGAAGTAGTCGTAGAGCGAGGCGAGGCGAGCCTCCTCGTAGACGTTCTCGCCGCCGCTCACGAGGGTCTCCGCTGTGCGTTGATCACGAGCGCTCCAGCGAGGAGACGGCATTATGGTCCTCAGCCGCCGAAACTGCGTTGTTGAGGAGCCGGCGCCAGATCGGCTCTGGGATGCCAGCGGCGTAGTGGGCGATCGGGACGACGACGGCGTACAACACGCCGAGGCGGTACCGACGAGTGAACTCCTCAGCAGGACGGGGCGTTGCGCCTTTCGCGTAGCGCTGCTGGTAGGCCTCGAGGAGCGGCGTTTCCCAGCGGAGACGGACGTCGCGCGGCAAGTTCATGGCAACGGCGTGAGCAAGGTCGATTTCGCCTGGGCCGATGCAGGCGTTACCCCAATCGAGCAGCGCCGCGCCACCGGCGGCGTACAGCGCGTTAGCGTAGTGCGCGTCCCCTTGAAGGATTGTCTGATCGGCCTGAGCAAAGTCGATCAGAGCGCGGCGCCCCACTTGGATCCGCCCGATGACGTCGCGTGCCATCGCACTGATGGTATGTCCCATCGCGTCGGCGAACTTGGAGAGGAGTGGGCCGATCGACAACAGACGCCCAGCGACGGTATCGCTCGTACCGCTTCCGATGTCGCGCGACCAATCGGTGGGAAGCGTCGCGATCCGCGATCCAGTGACGTGCAGGTCGGCCAGCGCCTCGATGTAGGCTCTCGCCTCTTCGCAAGTCCGGGACAAGCCGCCGCCTTCGTGGTGAGTGGCGGAGAGGTCCTCCAGGAGCAGCGTCGCCGAGTGCTCAGACTCCTCGGCGAATAGACAGCGTGCCGTCAGACCAGCGGGCAGCAGAGGCGCGACCGAGCGGTAGAACCGGGCCTCCCGTTGCGCCAGGCCCGCGGTGGCAGCGACCGTGGAGGACTTGAAGATTACGCTCGCGGGCTGACCTTCGACCCCTCCGAAGCGGACGCGCGCGACGTATGAGTGGGCGAGCGTGCTAAGCGGCTCCACCTCGAAGTCGCGTGCCCCTGATCCGAGGCCGACCGCCGCCAGTGCGGCCGCGATCTCATTGCGTCTGGAGGGTTCATCGGTCAGCGCGCCCATCCGTCGCGACCTCCTTACGTCGTCGCGTCGCCCTCGAGCGACAGCTCGCGCAGCAACTCGATGAGTTCCGCGAGATTCGAGGGCGTCGCCGCCACCGGCAGCCGCCGCGCGCCGATGTGCTCCACGTCGTGCGCGTCGCTCCCCGCCGTCAGCGGCTTGCCGAGGATCCGCCCCACCTCGAGGGCGAGCGCGTTTTCGCGCTCAGTGCTCCCCGCGTTCTCCACCTCGATCGCGTCGACGCGTGCGAACGCCGGGTGCTCGGCGAGCTCCGTCGCTGACAGCCGCGCCTCGAACGGCGGCCGCTGACTCGTGTGTACGCCGTCGAAGTAGTGGCGGAACGGATGCGCCCAGACCACGAAGTGCCCTCGTGCATCCGTGTGATCGAGCAGTGCGCTCGTGTCGTGGGGCAGCGATTCGCCCGGCTCGGCGCCTAGCACGAGGAAGTGGCCGGCGTCGGTGGTCGCCTCGATCGCTGGGTAGACGCGAATTCCCCAGCGATCCTCGAAGAGGGCGCGCTCGCCCTCGGTCCAAACGCGCCAGTGCTCGGTGACGAGGAGGCCGCCGGTCTCGAGCTCGGCCGCGCGCTCGCCGAGCGCGTCGACGGAGATGCTGGAGTCGGCGGAGCCCGCCTTGGTGTGCAGGTGGAGCTCGATGTGCGGCATCAGCGCTCGCCCCCGCTGGTGCGCGCCGTTTCCGAGGACATCCGAAGCGGTGGTGCCGAGGGCGCAGCCCACGGCTGAGGATTCGGGTGGGAGGGTGGGGACACCTTAACTCCCGTCGGCAACGCCGAAGGCAAGTCGCAGCGGACCGGGGCGAAGGCTAGCGGCCCGTGAACTCGGCCTTCCGCTTCTCGGCGAACGCCCGAGGCCCTTCCTTCGCGTCCTCGGTGGCGCGCAGCCGCGCGGAGATCGCGCCTTCCATGCGCAGGCCGTCGTCGAGGGGCATGTACTGGGCGCGGACGGAGAGCTCCTTGATAGCGCGGACCGCGAGCGGCGGCATAGCGCGGAGCTGCTCAGCACGCTCCATCGCCACGTCGAGCTGCGTCCCGTGCGGAACCACCTCGTTGATGAACCCGAAGTGCGCGGCCTCCTCGGCGGTGAGCCGGCGGCCGAGGAGCAGCACCTCCATCGCGATCGGGTATGGAAGCTGGCGGATCGTCCGCTGCGTCCCGCCGTTGCCGGGCAGGATCCCGCGCTTTACCTCGGAGAGGTCGAACAGCGCGTGTTCGGTGGCGACGCGGATGTCGGTGGCCATCAGCAGGGTCATGCCGCCGGCGAGGCAGAGCCCGTTCACGGCGGCGACGACAGGCTTCCAGACCTCGAGGCCGCGGTTGAGGATCAGGTCGGACTGGGTCTGCCAGAACTCGTAGGCCTCCGGCACGGAGGGGATGGTCTGCTTGAGGTCGGCGCCGGCGGAGAAGACCTGCTTCTCCGGGGTGCGGTTCGGCTGAGGTGCGCCGGTGACGACCGCAACCCAGATGTCCGGGTTGTCGCGTACCTCGATCCAACACTCAGAGAGCCGCTCGTACATGTGTGGGGTCATCGCGTTGAGCGCCTCGGGGCGGTTGAGAGTGATCGTCGCGATCTTGTCCTGAACGTCGAAGTCGATCGTCATGGCGTGCTCCTGGAGCCGTGAACGCTGGGGTTTCGATCCGCTAGCGGCTGCCGCTGCCGATGTTCAGCAGGTCGCGCGCCATCACGATGCGCTGGACCTCGGAGGGGCCTTCGCCGATGCGGCGGATGCGCAACTCGCGGTACCAGCGCTCCATCGGCAGATCCTTGCTCATCCCGAGGCCGCCCATGATCTGCATGCAGCGGTCGACCACGCGGCCCGCGCCCTCGGTGCTGACCAGCTTCGCCATCGAGGACTCGAAGCGGAACGGCAGGCCGCGCTCGGCCTTGTCGGCTGCCGCGAGGCAGGCCCAGCGCGCGCTGCGGAGGTCGATCTCGTTGTCGACGAGCATCCACTGGATCGCCTGCCGGGCGGCGAGCGGCTCGCCGAAGGTGACCCGCTGTTTCGCCCAGTCGATCGCCATCTCGTGGGCGTAGACGGCCACGCCGATGCCGGCCGCGGAATAAGGGATCCGGTTTCTTGCCAGATAGTCGTTAGCCAGCGCGAACCCCCCGCCTTCCTCGCCGAGGATGTTGGCGTGAGGCACGCGCATGTCGGTGAACGATAGCTCCGTGGTGTAGTGCGCGCGGAGTACCTGGACGAGGCGCTCGACGCGGAAGCCGGGCGTGTCGGTGTCGACGATGAACGCGGTGATGCCCTGGCGACCCTTCGAGGGGTCGGTGCGCACGTAGACGATGCCGTAATCGGCCGTATCGGCGCCGGAGTTCCAGAGCTTGCTGCCGTTGATCACCCACTCGTCGCCGTCGCGCACGCCGCGAGTCTGGATCGCGCGCGCGGGATCGGAGCCGCCGCTGGGCTCACTGAGGCCGAAGAAGCCGCTCTTCTCGCCGCGCATCGTTGGCCAGAAGTACTGCTCCTTCTGTTCCTCGGTGCCGTTGTAGAGCTGACCTTGCGGGCCCGAGCCGAAGACGCCATAGGCGGGCGCGTAGAGGCCGGCGCGGTGCTGGGAGAGCTCCTCTGCGACCAGCGTGCGCGTGACCGTGTCCACGCCGGGACCGCCGTAGTCCTCGGGCACGTCCATCTGGTAGAGGCCCATCTCCTTCACCATCCCGCGCAGCCGCTCGTCGTCCTCGGGGCGGAGGCGGTAGGCGTCAGGATCGAGGTCGGGCTCGAGCGGGCGGATCTCCTCGCGGATGAACCGTCGCACGTTATCGATGATCAACTGCTGTTCGTCGGTCAGCTCAAAGTCCACGTTCTGCGTCCTCGCTCTTCCAGTGGTAGCGCCCAAGGGGCGGCGGCTGCTCGGGGTCCTCGAGGTTGCCGGGCGGCAGCGTCTCGTGGTCTTCACGGTAGCGGGTCAGGACCTCGATCCAGCGGCTGTAGTAGTTGTGGTTCACCTCGAAGCGGTAGTAGCGCGCGTTCCCCCGCACCGACGGCAGATCCTCACCCATCCGAGGGTGGTCCCAGTTCTCGCCGGCGAGCCGGTCGCTCGTGCTGAAGTGCCGGAACAGCTCGCCGCGCAGGCCGAACGGCGAGTTGCCGCTCGCCTTGCCGATGTAGAGCGTGCGCTGGTCCTCGTCGGCGAGTTCGTAGACGCCCATGGCGCCGGGCAGCGCCTTCGACTCGATGTCATCGTCCCACTCGGTCCAGGGTTTCCTGATTCTCATCAGACCCCCCTGGCCATTTCTTCGATGCGGCTCCGCCGTAGGGGTTTTCTTATTCGCACGGGGCGTTCGCCTCCTCGCCAGACCGCTGGGCGCGACGTGACCCCTGGTCGGAGCCTAGCGAATGGTCGGAGCCTAGCGAAGGGACTACGAGGTGGGCGGCTGGCCGCATGCTGCGCGCCGGCTTCGGGCGACGCTTCGTTCGTCGGGGGCGCTTGCCCCCGACACCCCCGCCGGGAGGCAGCTTGCCCCCCGGACCCCCTGGCAAGCCGGGGGGCCTTGGCCAAATCGGAGCTCGGTGGCGGCGAGCGATCGGGGTGCGTTCTCGCCAGCTATTGAGACTGACGCGGGGTGTCTCGCTGGAGTTGCTTCTGGCACCGCTAGGCCAGCGTTTGTGGCATCGGAACGAAAAACTCGCTTGACGCGGTCGCCTGTGTGGCAGCCGAGGAGCGAGGGAGAATCGCATCGCTAGCGCTCCGCTTGGAAGAACAACGCGGCGCCTTCGTCGCTGACTGCTTCGATCCGAGGCCGCACGCGCATCCCGATCGTGATCGACGCCGGATCGACCTCGAAGATCGGACCGAGCATCCGAGGCCCCTCATCGAGTTGCACGGTCGCCACCACGTACGGCAGCCGGTCGCGGAACGCGACGTGGTACGGCTGGTGCACGACGATGAACGAGTACACTTCGCCGCCGCCCGCGACCGTCTCCCACTCGATCTCGGTCGAGCCGCAGGCGTAGCAGAAGCTCTCCGGCGGGTGCTGGTAGCTCCCGCAGGCCATGCAGTGCTGCATCCGGACTTCGCCCTCGTTGAGGCCGTCCCAGAATGGAGCGTTGACTTCCGTCGGTTCGGGGAGCAGGTCCGCCATCGGCGCGAACGCGGGATTGACGGCCATCGCCTACTCCTTCGACACGATCATCGTGGCGTGCGTCGTCATGATCCCACCCTGCTGACTCACCAGCCCGACCTCGGCGTCCGCGACCTGCCGAGGTCCGCCCTCGCCTCGGAGCTGCCGCACCGCCTCGACCACGAGCTGCGTCCCCGGCATCCCCGTCTCCGAGAGCAGCCCGCCCGAGGTGTTCACCGGCAGCTCCCCGCCGATGTGGGTACGCTGGTCCTCGTAGAACGCGCCGCCCTCGCCCTTCTCGCAGAAGCCGTACTCCTCGAGGGTGACGAGCGGCACGATCGTGAAGCAGTCGTAGATCTCGCAGAAGTCGATGTCCTTCGGCCCGAGGCCGGCGTTGCGGAACGCCGCCTCCCCGGACACCGCCGCCCCGCTCGTCGTCAGATCGCCGCGACGGAAGAAGTCCCAGGCCGGATGGCCCTGGCCGATCCCCTCGACGTAGACGGGGTCCTTCGCCAGGTCCTTCGCGCGCTCTTCGGTGGTGACGATGTAGGCCGCGCCGCCATCGGACACCGGGCAGCAGTCGAGCAGCCGGAACGGCTCGGCGACGAAGCGAGAGTGCTCGTAGTCCACGCGTGTGATCGGCTCCTGGAACACGGCGTTCGGGTTCATGCTCGCGTGATAGCGGTGCGCGATCGCCACGTTGGCGAGCTGATCGTGCGTCGTCCCGTACTCGTACATGTGCCGGCGCGCGATCATCGCGTAGCTGGACGGCGCTCCGAACACGCCGGCGATCGCGTCGTCGCCTCGAGGCCGCGCGTACGTCGCGCGCGTCCCGCTGCGCGGGTTGTCGCCGTACGAGATCGCGACGTAGTTCGCCTGCCCGAGGGCGAGCGCGCTGATCGCGTACTGGATCAGCCCGATGTTGCTCGCCCCCGCCTGGTCCAGCGTCCCTGTCACCCGCGGCGTGATCCGCAGCGCCTCCGCCACCTTCGGCGCCCACAGCATCGGGAACGTCGAGGTCGGCGCCTTGGTCAGCACCCCGTCGACGTCGTCGGTCGTCAGGCCCGCGTCCTCGATCGCGTTGCGGATCGCCAGCACGTTGTGGGCCAGCTGCGACATGCCGGGCACCTTGCCGTACGGCGTCTGCCCCACGCCGACGATGCAGTAGCGGCCTTCGAAGCCCTTCATCGGCGCCCTCTCGATAGCCCGAAGCGCGGGCTCGTTCGGCCTCGCGCGCCTCGCTCTTATACAGGGCCTTTGGGCGAGGCGACTAGCGCCAAACTGACTGTGTGGCGTCGGTGACCGAGCTGCCTGCCTGGTTGGCGGCCTCGTCACGCGCGCTGGAAGTGCCTTTCGGTAGAGTGCTGTGCGCCGGGCGCGAGCGCTGCGGGAGCGGGTCGGGGGGCGAACGATGCCGGATGAACAGAGCGTCGAGCAGTTGGAGGCGCGGCTCGGCGAGCTGGTCGCGGAGCGCAACGAGCTGCTGCAGGAGACGAGCGCTCTGGAAGAGGTGTCTCAGACCAACGCCGCCGTGAAAGAGCTGCGGCAGGTGCTCGACGCCACCGGAGGCGACGCTGAGGCGGTCAAAGAGAAGCTCGACGAGTACGTCGAGGGACTCGACAACCTCGGTGCTGAGATCAGGGAGGCGCTCGAAGATCCGGCGGTGAGGGAACTGGCCGAGGGCGTTGGCGAAGGGCTCGAGCAGTTCACCGAGGCGCTGGAGAACGTGAACGAGGCGCTGGGGCCGCTCGAGGAGACGCTCGACCAGATCCAGAACGCCCTCGAGAACGCCGGGGCGCCGGCCGACCAGCAGATCGAAGCGCTCGCCGAGGCGTTCGAGTTCGCCGTCGACAAGCTCGGGCCGTTGATCGAGCGGATTCCCGGCCTGGGTGCGTTCTTTAAGATCTACGCCAAGGCGATCAAACATATCGCTGTGTCGGTTGGTCAGATCCAGGCGACCCAACGCGACCTGCAGAAGGGGTGGAGCCGGCTCGACCCGGGCACCACGATGTACATGGTGGCGCGGAACGAGCACGAGATTCACCAGGGAGCGATTCTCGAACTCGAACTGCAGATCGAGCAGACGACCGCGCAGCTCCTCGAGCGTTATCAAGCGCAGCGCGAGGAGATTCCGGACGACGTCGCGCACGAGGTGGATGTCTTGGTTCGCAGTGCGGAGCGCCATTGTGGACCGCAGCGCCCACGGACGGATGCGCCGGAATTACAGGCGCGCAACGCTGCCTGGCGCGAGCTCGAGGCAGCCAACGAGCGGCGTTCACTGGCGCTGGGGAACTACTACGGCGCGGCTGAGGAGGCGGATCGGTCCGCGATTGCGGCCGAGGTCGCGGCTTCGCGAGGCGAGCGCGTCAACCTGTCCGAGCTGGCGACGTTGCGCGATCGCGCGGACAGCTCGGCGCGGGCCGGTGACCGAGCTGCTCAGACCCTGCGCCAACGCCAGAACGAGCAAGCGGCTGCCCAGTCCGCGTTCGAGACGGCCAAGGCTCCGTGGGACGCCATTCGGCAGGCGTACATCGACTGCGTCAAGAGCCGCATCACCGAGATGGGTCGGTTCGCGAACACCGGCTCCGGACTCACCGACAGCGACCTGCGCTATCTCGAGGTGATGTACCCGCAGTACGCGGGACCGCCCAGCGAGGTCGAGGAGATGCCGGCCACGGAACCGACCAAGGTGTCATCAGCAGCTGGCTTCCCGCGCCGGCTAGTGATCGGCGGTGGCGGCATCCTCGCGGTGCTGGCCGTGGGCCTGGTGTTCGTGATCGGCGGTGGCGGCGACGACGATCTCGCGGCGACGCCGACGCCTCTGGTTGGTGGCGGTGGGGGCACTGCGGCGACCTCGACGGTCGAGCCAACGGCGGCGGCGACTGTGGCCCCGACGGCGGTGGTACCGACACCGGCGCCAACGCCGGGGGAGGGGTATACGTTCTGCAACATTCACCCGGACGAAAATGCGCTGTACTGCCGCCCGTACTACGCCCAGTTGACGAGCACTAGCCGCGTGCTGATCACACCCGGATTCCCGCCGTACCAGGTC
Organism: Dehalococcoidia bacterium; assembly: GCA_965248675.1. Classification (GTDB taxonomy): domain Bacteria; phylum Chloroflexota; class Dehalococcoidia; order UBA2979; family UBA2979; genus UBA6627. The sequence goes on along the minus strand of CBDFJZ010000007.1, from coordinate 460,691 downwards.
GAGAGCACTCATGTGATGCGCGAGCCGATTCCGACGACGCCAGAGCGGCCGCTGGAGTACCGATTCGCCGTGGAGGGTGCTAGCGGCCAACGGATCGAGCATGTGCTGAGCGCCTCGGCGGGTGAACCGTTGACGTGCCGGCGGTTGGAAGATGGCGTGGAGGCCGCCGTGCCGGCTGGCGATGTCTGCGGTCAGATCACCGGACCTGAGACGATCTTTTTTTTCTCGATCGATGTCACGCGGTTCGCCCCCGGGTCGGTGGCGTGGGTGTTCTCGACGTTGGAGACCGAGGACGACGGCATCCGCCGCGGGACCTACTCGGCGAGCTCCGGCGAACCAGTGAGCTTGCCGGCGCCGTAACGGCGGGTGACCGTCTCGTTGCAGCCGGAGCGTTGTGATGTCGGTCGCTCTTATACTCCGGCGGTCGCACGCGACGGCCGAGTACGAAAGGCAGCCATGTCCGACGGAGCCCTCGACGGCCTGCGCGTCCTCGACCTGACCCAGGGCAGCTTCAACTACGCTGGCCGGCTGCTCGCTGGCCTTGGCGCTGACGTGCTGAAGATCGAACCACCCGAGGGCGACCCGGTGCGCACGATGCCGCCATTCCCGGGCGACGATCCGCACCCCGAGACGAGTGCTCGCCACCTCCACCTCAACGCCGGCAAGCGTAGCGTCGTGCTCGACCTCGAGTCCGAGGTGGGCCGCGGCGATCTCCGCCGCCTCGTCGCCACCTCCGATGCCGTAATCGAGAGCTTCGAAGCCGGCTACCTCGCCGAGCGCGGCCTCGCCTACAGCGACCTGATCGAGACGAAGGCCGATCTCGTGATGGCCTCGATCACGCACTTCGGGCAGGACGGGCCACACGCCGGTTACGTCGGCAACGAGATCGTCGACGTGGCGCTCGGCGGTTACCTCAAGCTGACCGGCGATCCGGACCGCGCGCCGGTCAAGCCGTACGACGACCTCGTGTTGACCCACGCCTCGCTGCACGCGGCCGCCGCCGTGATGACCGGACTCACACACCGCGACGCGACGGGCGACGGCGATCACTTTGACGTGGCGGCGATCGATGCCGCGTTCTTCCTGCTCGGCGGCGTCGCGCAGATCTATCACTTCGATCGTGAGCTACTCGTCCGGCGCGGCACGCGGCTGATGTTCTCGAACCCCCACAACCCGTACCCCTCGACCGTGCGGCCCTGCCTCAACGGCTACGTGCACGCGCACAGCAACAACCGCAACGCCGATCTGCTCGCCGTGCTCATGCCAGGCGTCGGCCTCGAGGACCTGCTCGACATGCCCAACGGCAACGCCGACGCGATCGATGCGGCGATGGATGCCTGGATGGCGGACAAGGACAAGTTCGAGGTCGTCCGCCGCGCCCAGGAGCTCCGCCTGCCGTTCACCGAGGTGCTGACACCCGAGGAGATCCTCAGCGACCCGCACCTCGAGGCTCGTGACTTCCTCGTGGAGCTCGATCACCCGGCCGCGCCGAGGATGCGCCAACCCGGCGGGCCGGCGCGGCTCACCGCCACCCCGTGGCGCGCAGAGCGCGCGCCGATCCTGGGCGAGCACACCGACGAGATCCTCAGCAGCTTGGAGCGATCGGAAACCCCCGTGAAGCCCCTGGAGCCCGTCCCGCTCCGACGCTTTGCCCGCCGGCGCAAGGGAGATCGGGCGCTCGCCGGCCTCCGCGTGCTCGAACTGTCGACCGCGGTTGCCGGTCCGATCGCGGGCTGCGTTTTCGCGGACATGGGCGCCGAGGTGATCAAGGTCGAATCGCCGCGCGCGCGCGGGGCCGTCAACCAGGCGGCGCCGCCCCCGGTCGAGGGCGCCCCGGACCTGCCGTACAACCGCGCGCCGCTCTTCAACGAGCTGCACCGTGGCAAGCGCCACGCGGCGATCGACCTCGGGAATTCGGACGGTCGCGAGTTGTTCTTGAAACTCGTCGCGACCGCCGACGTGGTGATCGAGAACTTCTCGCCGCGCGTCCTTGGCAACCTCAAGATCGACTATGAGGACCTCAAAGCGGTGAAGCCGGACATCATCCTCACCTCGATGCCCGCGTTCGGGAAGACCGGGCCGTACGCGCCGCGCGGCTCCTACGGTCCCGGGATCGACGCGATGAGCGGGATGTCTCACCTCACCGGCTATCCCGATCGCGGGCCGGGCAAGCCGGCGCAGTTCTACCTCGATCAGAGCGCCGGCCTGACCGCCGCGTTGGCGACGATGGCTGCGCTCCGCCACCGTCGCCGCAGCGGGGAAGGTCAGTACATCGAACTCGCCATGCTCGAGGGCGAGCTCCAGCTCGTCGCCCCGGCGCTGATGGACGTCACGATGAACGGTCGCGGTCAGTCGCGTATCGGCAACCGCCACGCCTGGCACGCGCCTCAGGGCGTCTACCGCTGCGCCGGCGACGACGAATGGATCGCGATCGGGATCGAGACCGACGCCCAGTGGCGCCGCCTCGCCACCGCGATCGGCCATCCCGAGCTGGGCGAGGACGCCCGCTACGCGACCGAGGCAGGCCGCCACCAACGACAGGACGAGCTCGACCCGTTGATCGAGGCGTGGACGTCAGGTCGCGATCACCTCGATGCGATGCGCGAGCTGCAGGCCGCGGGGATCCCGGCCGGCGCCGTGCTCAGCGTGGCCGAGGTCTTCGAGGACCGCCAGTTCGCGGCCCGCCAGACGCTCGCCTGGGTGGACCACGCAGAGATGGGTCGCTTCCCGCACACTCGCACGGCGTGGCGGTCGCGACGCGGCAACGATGGCGTTGTCGGGCCGGCGCCGCTCTTCGGCGATGGGAACGGCCGAGCGTTGAACCTCGCTGGCTACGGGGACGACGCCCAGGCGTGGCTGATCGACGCGGGCGTCGTGGCGACCGAGCCGCAAGGCGCTCGGTGACCGATCGCTGGCGGCGCGGCCGCGGAGTCTATTGTCTCGCTTGAGGTGCAGCACTCACGCCGTCGATAGTTGCCGATACTTAGCTGAAGTGGGCGGTGGAGCCGGAGACTGCGATGACGCGTGCGGCTGCCATCGTGACGAAGAACGACAAAGTCGCGTTGATCCACCGCAACCGCGGCGACGACGTCTTTATACCTCTTTCCCGGCGGACAGGTCGAGGACAACGAGTCGACCGAGCAAGCCGCCATCCGAGAGATACATGAAGAGCTTGGCTTGACGATCGCCGTCGACCGGCTGGTGGCGGTCGTCAGCCGCAACGGCGCTGAACAGTACCACTTCTCGGCGACGATCCTCGGCGGCGAATTCGGCACGGGCGAGGGAACTGAGATGATCGGCCTGGCCCCTGCCGAGATGGGTAGCTATACAGCGGTGTGGCTCCCGATCAGCGGTCTCGCACGCCAGTCGGTGCGTCCGCTCCAGCTGGCTCGTCTCGTGGTCGCCGCCCACGAGCGCGGTTGGCCGGCGGACCCGATCCGGTTCAACGAGATGGCGCGGCCGCCTGAGACTGTTGGAGAGCATGGGATCGCGAACGGGCGGCTCAGACCGACGCTCCCTGACCGTCGGCCCAGGCAATTGTTATCGTCGGGCGCCGAGGTTTAGCGATCACCACGCGGATCGCTTAGACCCGCCCGGTGGACGACCAACTGGAGGACAACCTGATGACTGACCAGAGCACCCCGGTCCTCGAGGAGCGGCGGGGCGATGTCCTGCTGCTCACCCTGAACCGCCCTGAGCGGCACAACGCGTTGAACGCGGCGTTGAACCACATGCTCGGGGACGCGGTCCGGCGGGCGGAGCCCGAGGGCGCAAGTGTGATCGTCGTGACCGGCGCCGGCGAGCAGGCTTTCTGCGCTGGCGGCGACATGCTGGAGATGAGCGGCGTCGAACTGGCGGCCGAGAGACTGCCACCGCCGGGAGAGCGACTCGCGGGTACCGACGAGCTCTCGAGAACGCCGTTGCCCGTGATCGCCGCGATCAACGGCTACTGCTACGGCGGCGGCGCCCGCCTCGCGGTCGCCTGCGACATTCGGGTGGCCTCGGAGACCGCGACGTTCCGTCTGCCGGGCGCCGAGTACGGCCTCGTCGTCGCGGCCGCGACGCTGCCGCGCCTCGTCGGCGCGTCGAAGGCGAAGGAGTGGATCTTCACCGCCCGCAAGTTCGAGGCGCAAGAAGCGCTCGACGCCGGCCTCGTCAGCTCGCTCCACGCACCCGACGAGCTGCTACCAGCCGCCCTCGAGATGGCCGAGACGATCGCGGGGCACTCGGCGGGTTCGGTGCGAGAGTCGAAGCGGGTGATCGACCTCGCGACGTTGTCGGGCGACGCCGAGCGGGCGGAGACCGAGGCGAACCGCGAGCTGCGAGGTAGCCCCGAGCAGACGGAGCGCTTCCGCAACGCCACCAAGAAGGTCACCGGCCGCTGAGTCTTCGACTCCTTTGGGACGCTTCGCGCCTGCCAGCGGCGATCTTCGCTGTTCGAGTCGTCGTTGGTACGACGGCCGCAACTCTGCGGTCAGCAGGAACAGCGAAGCGCCTGCGGAGCGGAGGTGCGGGGGCGAACCCCCGGCAGGCATACGGGGCGGGTGGGCGGGGTCCGCTTAACCGTGCAAACTCCTCCGAAGGCGGCGAACGGAGCCCCGTCGAGCATGACCCAGCTCTTCAGGATTTCTATCGACGCGACGAGGAGCGTTTTGCCGCACTCGCAGATCCCCGCTGCCGGAGTTCGCAGTAGCCAATCGAGGAGCCCTCACATGACCGGCCCACTCTCAGGCATCACCGTGCTCGACTTCACCTGGGCCCTCGCCGGCCCCTACGGGGTCATGATCCTCGCCGACCTCGGCGCCGACGTCTGGAAGATCGAAACCACCTCCCAGACCGAGCGCCGCCGCAGCAACGGCCCCTACGTCCACGGCGTCAGCACCTACTTCTTCTCCCTCAACCGAGGCAAGAAGAGCATCATGCTCGACCTCAAGGCCCCCGAGGCGACCGAGATCGTCCACCGCCTCGTGAAGCGCGCGGACGTGCTGGCCGAGAACTTCTCGCCGGGAACGATGGACCGCCTCGGCTTCGGCTACGAGCAGATGCGCGAGGTCAACCCCGCGCTCGTCTACGCCTCGACCTCCGGGTTTGGCCAGACCGGCCCCTACCGTGAGCGCGGCGCCGTTGACATCATCGTGCAGGGCATGGGCGCGCTGATGAGCACGACCGGCCACGAGAGCGACCCGCTCCCCTCGAGGGCCGGCTATTCGATCGGCGACATGGCCGGCGGCATGTACACGACCATCGGCGTGCTCTCGGCACTCGTCGAGCGTGCTCAGAGCGGCGAGGGTCAGCACGTCGACGTCGCCATGCTCGACTGCCAGGTCGCGCTCATGGAGAACCCGGTCATCCGCTACTTCGCCACCGGCGAGGTGCAGCCGCGCGCCGGCCTCCGCCACCCGCTCAGCACCCCTCACCAGGCGTTCCCGGGGAGCGACGCCTGGTTCGTGCTCGCTGGTGTGCGTGACCGCAACTGGCAGCTCTTCTGCGGCATGATCGGCGCCGACGAGCTCGCCGTGGACGAACGTTTCTCCGAGAACGCCCTCCGCACCAAGAACTACGAGCAGCTCCAGCCGATCATGTTCGAGGCCACCCGCAAGCACCCGCGCGCGCACTGGCTCGAGGTGCTGAAGGACGAGTTCCTCGTTGGCCCGCTGAACACGATCGCCGACACCGTTCGCGACCCGCAGGTCCAGCATCGCGACATGCTGCGAGAGCTGCCGACGTGGACGGGCGAGAAGCTGACCGTCTCGAACACCCCGGTGAAGCACTCGCGCACCCCGGGCGGCGCCGAGCGCGGCGCCTCGAAGCCCGGTCAGCACAGCCGCGAGATCCTCGGAAACGTCGGCTTCCTCGAGGCGGAGCTGGACGACCTCGTCGCGCGGGGTGTGCTCGCCGTTGGACCGGCCGAGGATTAGCGCGCCTGCAGAGTCAGGACATAACGCGATGACAGCAACGGACGACGTTCGTGTCGACATCGACGACCGTCCGAACGGCCGCGTCGCGACGGTCACTGTCGACTACCAGCGCAAGCTGAACATCCTCGGACGCGCCCGCACCGAGCGGTTGCGCGACACGTTCCTCGAACTCGCGGGTGACGGGGAGTTCCGAGCCGCCGTCCTCACCGGCGCCGGCGATCGCGCGTTCATCGGTGGAGCAGACATCACAGAGATGGTCGCGCTCGAACCGGCGTCCGCACGCAGCTTCATCACGACGCTGCACGAGGCCTGCCATGCGATCCGCGAACTGCCGGTGCCCGTGATCGCGAAGATCGATGGCTACTGCCTCGGTGGCGGGCTCGAGATCGCCGCCGCCTGCAACCTCCGCGTCGCGACCGACCGCAGCACCTTCGGCATGCCCGAGGTGCGTGTCGGCCTGCCCTCGGTGATCGAGGCGGCGCTGCTGCCGTCGATCGTCGGCTGGGGCCGGGCGCGCGAGCTCGTCTACACCGGCGAGTCGTGGGACGCGTACGAGGCCCAGCGTGCGGGCCTGCTCGAACGCGTCGTCCCGCGCGATGCGCTCGACGGCGTCGTCGAGCGCTGGCTGACTTCGATGCTCGCGAACGGGCCGCGCGCGATCCGCGCGCAGAAACGGCTCATCGCGAAGTGGGAGCGACTGCCGATCGACGACGCGATCGCGGCAAGCATCGACATCTTCGAGGCGACGTGGGAACACGACGAGCCGCGCGACGCGATGCGTGCTTTCCTCGATCGGCCGCGCGACTAGCGAGGAGTTGTGATGCCGGATCAGGTCGTGATCTGCGGTGCCGGGGTGATCGGGGGGTCGATCGCGTACCACCTCGCGAAGCGTGGCGTGGCGGCCACGATCATCGAGTCGGACGCCGTCGCCGCCGGCGCCTCGGGCGCCGCGGCGGGCGTCCTCACGCCGCCGCTGCCGCACACCTCGGACAGTCCGGTCTTCGAGCTGCAGCGTCTCGGCTACGAGATGCAGGGGGAGCTGGCGACTGTGCTGCCCGAGGAGTCCGGCGTCGACTACGGCTACCAGCACACGCCACGCGCGGCGATCGCCGTCACCGAGGAGGAGGAGCGGGACGCTCGCGCCGCCGCTGCCGCGCTATCCGAGGCCGGCCGCCCGGATCGCTGGATCACCCCGGAGGAGCTGCACGAGCTGTCTGGCTGGGTCGATGGCGGCAACGCACGGGGGGCCGTCCTCCTCGAACCGTCGGCGCACGTCGACGCCTATCGATATTCGCTCGCCCTCGTCACCGCCGCCGAGCGGATGGGCGCGACCGTGCGCAGCGGCGAGGTTCGCGGCCTCGAGATCAACGCCGGTCACGTGACCGGCGTTCGGGTCGCGAGTGAAGTCGTCGAGGCCGATTCGGTCGTCGTCGCGATGGGCCCGTGGTCTTCGGCCGCCGGGGAATGGCTCGGCATTCCGATCCCGGTGGAACCGCTCAAAGGTCAGATCGTCAAGGTCCGACCGGCCGAGCAACTCACACCGTTCAGCTTCGGGCGCGGTGGCAACTACGCGCTGGTCAAAGCAGAAGGCGTCGTCTTTCTCGGAACGACCGAGGAACGCGTCGGATTCGATCGCGGCCCGACCCGCGAAGCGCGCGATGAGATTCTCGAATTCGGCGTCGGCTTCGCATCGGCATTGGCCGGCGCGGAGCTAATTGAGCAGACCGCGTGCCTCCGTCCACTTTCGGCCGACGCGATCCCGATCATGGGGCCGGTGCCGGGTATCGAGGGCGCCTACCTCGCGACTGGGCACGGTCGCCAGGGCATCCTCCAGTCCCCGCCGAGCGGCAAGGCGATCGCGGAGCTGATCCTCGACGGCTCGACCGACACGCTCGACCTCGCCGCGTTCGATCCGGCGCGTTTCGCCGAAGCAGCACGCAGTGGTTGAGGGCCGGCTCAGCATCGAGGAGCTGACGGCTGCCGTCGAGGACGGCTCGATCGACACGGTGATCCTCGCGTTCCCGGACCTCTATGGGCGGCTGATGGGGAAACGCCTCGATGCGTCGTTTTTCCTCAGCGACGTGGCCGGCGGCACACACGCCTGCGACTACCTGTTCACCGTCAACATGGAGATGGAACCGGTGCCCGGGTACGAGTTCGCGAACTGGGAGCGCGGTTACGGCGACATGCACCTCGCGCCCGATCTGGACACAATGCGCCGGCTCACGTGGCTCGACCGCACCGCCCTCGTCTTCTGTGATGCGGAGGTCGAGGCGAGCGCGGCCGGCGCGCACCTCCCGGTCGCCGTGGCGCCGCGCACCATTCTTCGCCGCCAGCTCGATCGCCTCGCGGACGCGGGTTTCGAGGCGATGGCCGGCTCGGAGCTCGAGTACTACCTCTTCCGTACGCCCTACCGCGAGGCGGCCGAACGCGGCTATCGAGGCCTCGATGAAGCGGGCTGGTACCTCGAGGACTACCACCTGCTGCAGGGCGCGCGGACCGAGGATCTGAACGGCGCGTTCCGCCGGCAGCTCGCCGCGTCCGGGGTACCGGTCGAGTCCAGCAAGGGCGAGTTCGGTCGCGGACAGCACGAACTGAACATTCGCTACAGCGCGATCCTCGAGATGGCCGATCGCCACCTGCTGGTGAAGCAGGCGGTCAGGGAGATCGCCGACCGGCAAGGCGCGAGCGCAACGTTCATGGCGAAGTGGGATGCCGAGCAGGCTGGCTCCAGTTCGCATCTGCACCTCAGCCTCTGGTCGGGCGAGGGCGACGAGCGCCAGAACGCGTTCGCGGGGACCGAGGAGATCGCCGGCGTCGAGGGCTCCGACGAGTTTCGCTGGTTCCTCGGCGGCTGGATCGCTCGCGCCGCGGAGCTGACGGTCTGTTATGCGCCGACGGTCAATTCGTACAAACGGTTCGAGAGCGGCAGCTGGGCGCCGACGGCGCTGGCCTGGTCGCCAGACAACCGCACCGCCGGGTTCCGCATCGTGGGCAGCGGCCCGAGCCTGCGCATCGAGTGCCGGATCCCCGGCGCCGACGTGAACCCGTACCTCGCCTATGCCGCCGCGATCGCCTCCGGTCTCGAGGGCATCGCGCAGCGCATCGAGCCGCCGCCCGCGTTCATCGGCAACGTCTACGCGACCTCCGAGGCGCCGCAGCTCCCCGCGAGCCTCGATGAGGCGACCGACCGCTTCGAGACGAGCGAGTTCGCGCGAGCGACGTTCGGCGACGCGGTCGTCGACCATTACGCGCACTTCTTCCGCACCGAGGCTGACGCGTTCAGCCGAGCCGTCACCGACTGGGAGCGCGTTCGCTACTTCGAGCGCATCTGACCGCACACCGCACGGTCACGGCACTGACGCTCGCACGGCTAGCTGACGGTGCGCGAACCCGCTCGTTGCCCCTAATCAGGTAATCCCGATTCGATGCCGTTGATCATCCGTATCTACCGCGGATCGATGGCGATCCTAGGCCTGGAGGACCGTCAGATGACCCTCTCATCCTCGGTCCCGGGCACTCAGGAGGATCAGCGCCGCGCGGCGCTGGTCGTGCAGCTGATCGACCACGCGCGCGAGCGGTTCGACGGGGACCACACCGCGCCGCTCGAGACCTTCCTCCGCGAGTACTACGGCGCGGTACCGATGCGTGAACTCGAGGACCGCGAGGTTGCCGATCTCTACGGCGCCGCCCTCGTCCACTGGCTCTTTGGCCGCGGGCGCGGTCCGGGCGAGGCACGCGTCCGTGCGTATAGCCCGACCTTCGACGACTCTAGGTGGCAGAGTCGGCACACCGTCGTCGAGGTGGTCTCCGACGAGATCCCCTTCCTCGTCAACTCCGTGACGAGCGCGCTCGCGGTCGATGGCCTCGGTGTTCACTTCACCAGCCACCTCACGCTCGGCGTGACCCGCGACGGCGAGGGCAACGTCGTCGGCTGCGAGCCGGCGCGCGACCGCACCGACACCGATGGCGCCGAGGCCTACCTCCACGTCGAGATCGACCGCGTCTCCGACACGAACCGCCTCGAGGCGATCACGCGTCGGCTGGAGCGCCTGCTCGCGGAGACGCGGCTCGCGGTCGACGACTGGCCCGCGATGCGCGGTCGCGCGACGGCCGCCGCTGAGCTGCTGCCGCCGGAGAGCGAGGAGCGAGCGTTCGTCGAATGGCTCGAAGATCGCCACTTCACGTTCCTCGGAGCGATCGACTTCGAGGTCGACGCTGGCGGACTGCTCTCGCCGGTCGAAGCGGGCGCCCTCGGGGTGCTGCGCCTACCGGAACGACTCGCGCGGGTCGAACCGCCGTCGGTCGACGGCTATCCGCCGTTGTATGTCACCAAGTCGCGGGACCGGTCGGCGGTCGCACGCCCGATGCGCTTCGACGAGATCTGGGTCGCGCGGCCCGTGACCGATCGGCCCGCCGGGTGGGTGCTGCTGCTCGGGCTGTTCGGCGCGGACGTCTACAACACGGCGGCCCGGCAGATCCCATTCCTCCGCGAGAAGGTGCAGGCGGTGCTGCGCCGCGCGCCGTTCGCGAGCGGATCCCATGGCTACCAGGCGCTCCAGGCAGCGCTGGAGCAGTATCCACGCGACGAGCTCATCCAGACAGACATCGATGCGCTGACACAATCCGCGCTGGCGATCGCCGCGCTTGGCGAACGCTCCGGTGTGCGACTGCTGGTCCGCGAGGACGACCGCGCTCGCTTCCACTCGTGCCTCGTCTACGTGCCGCGTGGCCACTACACGACCGAGAAGCGCTGGCAGATTGAGTCGATCCTCGTCGAGGAGTTCGACCCGGACGAGGTGGAGTTCACGGTCCAGGTCGCCGACTCACCGACGGCGCGCGTCCACTTCCTGCTGCACCACGCGAGCCCGGTTGCCGCGCCGGACGTGGCCCACGTCGAGGAGCGCCTCCGCCGCGCGACCCGCGATTGGGTGGACGGCCTCCGCGACGACTTGAACGAGGCGGAGGGCGAGGAGCGCGGCGTGCAGCTCCACGCCACGTACGCGGGCGCGTTCGATCGCGCCTACCAGGATCGCTATTCGACACGGGCGGCGGTGTCCGACGTGCGTCACATGGAGACGCTCGACGACCAGGGCGGCCTCAGTACCCAGCTGCGTCATCTGCCGGAGGAAGCCGCCGACCAGTGGCGATTCAAGGTCTACACCGCGGGCACGCACGTCTCGCTGTCGGACGTGATTCCGATTCTGCACAACCTCGGCGTCGAGGTGATCGAGGAGCACCCACACCGGATCCACCGCGGCGACGAGTCGATCTGGATCTACGACTTCGGCCTGCGGTTGCCGAACGTCGGCAACCAACAACCGGATCGGCTGCACACGCTGTTCGAGGACGCGTTTTCCGCGACGTGGCGAGGCGAGTCCGACGACGATTCCCTCAACCGCCTGGTCGTCGGCGCCGGTCTGACCTGGCGGCAGGTCACCGTGCTGCGCGCGTTCTCGCGCTACGTTCGCCAGATCGGCATCCGGTTCAGTGACGCCTACCTCTCCGACACATTGATCGAGAACGCCGCTCTCTCTCGCGCGCTCGTCGAACTCTTCGAGCAGCGGCACGACCCGCACGGGCGCGCTGTCATCGAGGAACAGGTCGAGGCGCTCGAACAGCAGCTCGCCGACGTCGACAGCCTGGAGCACGACCAGATCCTGCGCCTGCTGCTGTCGCTGGTGATGGCGACGCTGCGGACGAACTACTACCGCCGTGACGAGCACGGCGATCCGCTCCCCACGCTCGCGATCAAGCTCGAGCCGGCCTCGATCCCCGAGGTTCCCGAGCCGCGCCCGGCATACGAGATCTTCGTCTTCTCCCCCCGCGTCGAGGGCGTTCACTTGCGCGCCGGCGGCGTCGCGCGCGGTGGCATCCGCTGGTCCGACCGTCGCGAGGACTTCCGCACGGAGATCCTGGGCCTCGCGAAGGCGCAGATGGCCAAGAACGGCGTGATCGTTCCTGTCGGGGCGAAGGGCGGCTTCGTCGTCCGCCAACCTCCAGCCGATCCGGACGCGCTTCGTACCGAAGTCGCCGAATGCTACCGCTTGTTCATCTCGTCGCTGCTCGACGTCACCGACAAGCTGGTCGACGACGAGGTCGTTCCACCTCCGGACGTGGTTCGGCACGACGGCGACGACCCGTACCTGGTGGTCGCGGCCGACAAGGGCACAGCGACGTTCTCGGACTTCGCGAACGAGATCTCGGAGGCCAACGGCTTCTGGCTGGGCGACGCCTTCGCCTCGGGCGGATCGAGTGGCTACGACCACAAGGCGATGGGGATCACCGCGCGTGGCGCGTGGGAGTCGGTCAAGCGCCACTTCCGGCGAACTGGGCCACGAGACGCAGGAACAACCGTTCACCGTCGTCGGCGTGGGCGACATGTCGGGCGACGTATTCGGCAACGGGATGTTGCTGTCGCCCGTGATCAAGCTGGTCGCCGCCTTTGATCACCGCCACATCTTCATCGATCCGAATCCGGACGTCGTCGCCTCGTTCGCCGAGCGCCAGCGGCTGTTCGATCTGCCCCGCTCGTCGTGGAACGACTACGACCGCTCGCTGATCTCGGCTGGGGGCGGCGTCTATCCGCGCACGCTGAAGTCGATCGAACTCTCCGAGGAAGCGCGTGCGGCGCTCGGCACGACAGCGACCGATCTGACGCCGAACGCGCTGATCTCCGAGATTCTCCGCGCGTCGGTCGACCTGCTCTGGAACGGCGGGATCGGAACCTACGTGAAGGCCTCGACGGAGACCGACGTGGATGTCGGCGACCGCGCCAACGACGCGGTGCGGGTCAACGCGGACGAGCTGCGCTGCCGCGTGATTGGCGAGGGTGGGAACCTCGGCTTTACGCACGCGTCGCGGATCGAGTTCGCGCTGCGGAGCGGCCGCGTCTACGCGGACTTCATCGACAACTCGGCCGGCGTGGACACCTCCGATCACGAGGTCAACATCAAGATCCTGCTCGATCGCGTGATGCGCGACGGCGACCTCACCGCGAAACAGCGCGATGCGCTGCTCGCGGAGATGGGCTCCGAGGTCGCCGCGGCCGTGCTGCAGAACAACTACGACCAGACGGGGGCGCTGTCGAACGCATTCGTGCAGGCGCAACAGATGGTCGACGTGCACGCCCGCCAGATGCAGGCCCTCGAGGCCCAGGTCGGCCTCGACCGCGAGTTGGAGGCGCTGCCATCGGAAGAGGTGCTGGCCGAGCGCCGAGCGGCGAACGCCGGCCTCACGCAGCCGGAGCTTGCGACGATCATGGCGTACACCAAGCTGTACATCTATCGGTCGCTGGTCGACTCCGACGTGCCAGATGACCCCTGGTTCCGCGAACCGTTGCACGAGTACTTCCCGACGGCGGTTCGGGAGCGGTTCCCCGCCCAGATCGACTCTCATCCGCTCCGCCGCGAGTTGATCGCGACGACGATGACCAACCACATCGTCAGCCGCTCCGGGCTCTCGATGGTGGCCCGCATGGAAGACGAAACGTCAGCATCGGTGGCCGAGATCGCGCGCGCGCACCAGGCGGCCTGGCAGGCGTTCGACATACCCTCGCTCTGGTCGGCGGTTTGCGGGCTCGACGGCGACGTGCGCGCCTCGACGCAGACCTTGATGCTGCTCGAATGCCGCCGGCTCGCGGAGCGCGGCACCCGCTGGTTCCTGCGCAACAGGCGTCCGCCACTGGACGTCGGCGGAACGACCGAGACGTTCCGTGCTGCCGCCGTCAGCGTCGCCGACGCACTCCCGGAGCTCGTCCGCGGCACCGTCGCCGAGGAGCTCGCGCGATCAACCGAGGAGCTCACCGTGTCGGCCGTTCCCGCGGAGATCGCGCGGCGGGTGGCGGGCCTTCCGTTGATGGTCTCCGTCCTCGACGTGGTCAACGTCGCCCAACAGACGGGCGCCCCGATCCGAGACGTGGCGGACGTCTACTTCCTGCTCGACGAGCGGCTGGGCATCGACTGGCTGCGGCAGCGGATCGTCGCGCTGCAGCGCGGCGATCGCTGGCAGACGCTGGCACGCTCCGCGCTGCGGGACGACCTCTACCGCGAGCACGCACTGCTCGCGGCGGACGTCGTGGCCGGCGCGAGCGGCAGCGACGCCGAGGCGGCGGTCGAGCACTGGATGGCCGAGAACGTCGACGCGCTCGATCGCTGTCGAGACCTGATCGCGGGCATCCGCGGACTCAGCTCGACCGATCTGGCTCACCTCTCGGTGGCGCTGCGGGAACTGCGTAACCTGCAACACCAGACCGCCGCCGCCGCGTAGCCTCGAGTTCCGAGGGCGGAGCGCCGCCCGGCTGGCCCGAATTGGTGCGCGAGTTCCTCGCCATGTGCGCCTCGTTACGGCGCTGCCGATGATCTTCAGTGACGCTGATCGAGCCGTCCCACCACGGTCTCGGAGACGCAGGATGCCCGCTCGGCCAACCTTCGCGGCAGTGATCGTGCTGGCGCTGGCCGCTGCCTGCGCCAGCGACGCGGCCGACGCCGGGACCCCCGCCGTGGAGGTTCCCTCCTCGCAGACCCCGGCGCCGAGGCCCACACTCCCGTCCACCGTCGCCGCGGGCGAGGCGGGCGACCAGCTCGCGGTACCCGGCTACCAGCCGCTGATCCTCGCGAACCGGACGGTCGACCTCGGCGCGATCGTGTTCGACACCTTCAACGGCGGATCGGTCCCGCTCGACCGCGCGACGCCCTCGATGATCGCGCGGCTGTCCGACGCGATCCCTCCCCTCCACACACCGGACTACGGCGACGCCAGCGACGGCGATTGGCTTGATCCGACGGACCTCGTGCTCGGCTACGTCGCCGCGGACGGCGCGGCGTACGCATATCCGCACAAGATCTTGAACTTTCACGAGATCGTGAACGACGAACTGGGCGGCGACCCGGTCGTGATCACCTACTGTCCGCTCTGCCGCAGCGGCGTGGTCTACGACCGCCGGCTCGACGGGCGCACGCTGACCTTCGGCAACACGAGCGCCCTCTACCTGAGCGACATGGTGATGTACGACGAGGAGACCTACAGCTACTGGTGGCAGGTCCCCGGCGAGTCGATCGTCGGCGCGCTCGCCGGCGAGCGGCTGCAGCCGCTCGGCTCCCAGACCATGGAGTGGCGGACGTGGCTAGCACTCCACCCGGACACACGGGTGCTCTCTCGCGCCACCGGTTATCCGAGGAACTACGAACGCGATCCGTTCACCCGGCTCGGCGAGTCGCTCGATGAAGGCGCACGCCCCTTCCAATCCAACCCCGGGCAGACCGACGGTCGCCTCAGGCCGAGCGACCTCGTGCTCGGTATCGAGGTGGATGGAGAGCACGCCGTGTACTCGCTGACCGCGATCGGCGACGGCGTACGCAACGACGTGATCTTCGGCCGGCCGATCGTCGTATTCGGCAGCGCCGACGGCCCGGCGGGGGGCGCGTTTTTCGCCGATCCCGAGGCATACGACGGTGACCGCCTGACCTTCGATTTCGCGGACGGCGCCTGGCATGACCTGGAGACCGACAGCACATGGGATCTCGGAGGTCGCGCCGTCTCCGGCTCGCTCGTCGGGACGCGCCTCGAGGCAGCGCCGGTCCGAACGACGTTCTGGTACGCGTACATCGCCGCGTTCCCCGAGGCGGAGCTGCGGGACTGACCCCCTAGAAGAGCGCTGGCAGTCCCGCGCGGCGTTTCCGCCACTCGAGGATCTGCCCGATCGCCCGCGCCGCGCGGGGGACTGACGCAAACGTCGCGACGCCGCGCCCGTAGGCCTCGACGCCGTACGCCTCGGACGCCCGTGCGGCGATGTCGCTGGTGCTCCGCGAGCGAGCGATCGCGACGAACGGGGTTCCGGTCTCCTGCTGCAGGTCAGCGACGAGGTTCGCCGCCTGGCGCGCGGCTTCCTCGGCCCGTTCGATCCGCTCGTCGCGAGAGAGCTCATCGCCGACGTTCGGCTGACGGCCGTCCGAATCGCCGGCGCTCGTGAACACCACGTTGGTGGGCGCGGCGCGGGCGACGATCCGCAGCGTCCGGCGGCGGTCCTCGTCGTCGCGGAGGTTCGTATCGATCGGGTTGTTCACGCTGGTACCGGCGACCGGGATGAACTCGCGCAGCTCCGCGACCGTTCCCGCCGGCATCGGCGGGACGTCGAGGCCGGCCGATGCGATCGCGTCCGAGGCGAGGACGGCGTATCCGCCGCCGCCCGAGACGAGCACGACGCCGGTCCCGGTCACGTCCTTCGCGCCGGTGGTGAGCGCGACGAGCAGATCGTGGAGGTCATCCATCGTCTCGGCGCGCATCGCGCCCGCCTGGCGGCAGGCCGCCTCGAAGACCTCGATCGAGCCGGCGAGCGAGCCGGTGTGGGAGTTCGCGGCGCGGGCTCCGGCGGCGTGAATGCCGCCCTTCAGGATCACGGTCGGCTTGATCCGCGCGCAGCGCTTCAGCGCGTCGAAGAACCGGCGACCTTCCTGGACGCCCTCGAGGTAGGCGACGACCGACTCGGTTTCCGGGTCGGTCGCCGCGTAGTCGAGCAGGTGATGCGCCTTCACGTCGGCGCCGTTGCCGAACGAGACGCCCTTGGAGAAGCGCACGCCGCGCCTCGCGAGGCCGTGGATCATGTCGCCGGCGTTCGCCCCGGACTGGCTGATCACGAACACGTTGCCGGGCTCGCTCGGGAAGTTGTTCATGAACGCGACGCGCTCGCTGGGGACGTAGAGGCCCATGCAGTTCGGCCCGATCGCGCGGATGCCGGCGTCGGTGAGCTTCTTGATCAGCTGCGCTTCTTGCGCGACGAGCTCGGGGTCGCCGGTCTCGGCGAAGCCGGCGGTGAACAGGTGTAGCGATCGCACCCCCTTCGCGACGCACTGGTCGACCAGCATCGGCACGACCTGCGCCGGAACCATCGAGATGACGTGGTCGACCGGATCCGGGGTGTCCAGGAGGCTCGGGTAGCAACGCAATCCATCGACCTCGTCCATCTTCGGGTTGATCGGGTACAGGCCGTGCTCTTCCTCGTAACCGAGTTCGAGCAGTGACCCGAGGAAACTGCTCGGGGGACCGCCAATATCACGAGGGGTTGAGGGCACGCCCACGATCGCGATGCCGCGCGGGTGAAAGATCGGGTCCATGGGATGGGCGTTCGGCGGCGCGTGGGCCGCCTCGGACGCGGGTGGTTCGGCGTCGCCTGCGCGCTTCGTCACATCGCCCTCAGTTTCGTGCCGGCCGCCGAACGACGCGATGCACCGCGATCGGCGGGGCGGTCACCTACCGCGCCGATTCTACTCATTGAACCGCTAGCGTTCGCCTGCACGTCTCGCGAATCACATCTCGATGGTGCCGGTCATCGGCGCGAACGCTCAACGAATCGTGCGCCCCGCGAGTGTCCCCGTGCAGCCCTGGCGATCCACCGCGACGCGCCCGTTGACGAGGACGTACGGGATGCCGGATGGCGGCAGCGCTGGATCCTCATACGTGGCGAGGTCGACGATCTCGTCCTCATCGAACACGATCAGATCGGCGAAGAACCCCTCGTGGACCTCGCCACGTCGGTCAAGGCTGAACCGCCCCGCGGGATTCTGGGTCACCCGCTGGATCACCTGTTCGAGGGGACGCCCGTGGCGTCTCCGCAGCCGCCCGACGAAACGCGGGAAGCAACCGTAGGCGCGCGGGTGCGGCAGGCCCGGGAGCGGAATCGCGTCGCTGCCGATCATGTAGTCGTCGCGGTCGAGCAGCTCCACGATGTCCGCCTCGACCTGGCGGATGAGCGCCACGCTGCCGCTGGGCACGTAGCGGAACCCGCACGACATCCGCTCCTCGCGCATCACGTCGAGCATCATCCGCTCGATCGAGGTACCACGGCGCTCCGCGGCGTCCGGGAACGTCAGCCCGACCAGGTCGCCGTTCGCCTCGGAGCCGATGTACGTCCAGAACCCGCCGTCGACGCCGCCGCCACGCTCTTCGAGCGCCGCGACGGCCCGTTCGTAGCCCGCGTCCGTTTCGAGGAGCGCCAGCAGACCGTCGGCGCCGTCCTCGTGGAACTCGCCCGGCAGGAAGTAGCCGGGCACCGTCGATCCGACGACGTACGGGTAGCACTCGATCGTGACGTCGACACCGTCGGTCTCCGCGGCGTCGATGTCCCCGAGGAGCGCTTCCAGCTGCCCCGCATCCGGGACGCTGGTGCGGTAGTGCGAGATGTGCGCCTTCACGCCGCTGCGACGCGCGATCTCGAGCGCCTCAGGGACGTCACCGCCCCCGAAAGCTCGGTCTTCGTTGTGGTTTCGCACGTGCGTCACGTACACGCCGTCGTGCTCGGCGACCACCTCGCAAAGCGCGCTCAGCTCCTCGGTCGTGCTGTACGACTGCGGGTAGCAGGAGAGCCCCGTGGAGAGCCCACGCGCGCCCTGCGTCATCCCCTCGGCGGTGAGCCGCCGCGCCGTGTCCAGCGGTTCGCCCGCGAGCGGCCGGTCGTGAAACCCGACCGCCTCGAGGCGGACCGGTCCATGCGGCACCAGCATCACCACGTTGCAAGCGACGCCACGATCGAACCGATCGAGAAAGGCGCCGATCGAACTGGTGTCGAGGTCCTCGGGTGGTGGTTGCAGGATCCCGCTCAGGTACTGCCGGTGCGAGCGGTAGTTCTCCGATGACAGCGGAGCGAAGGACATCCCGTCCTGCGCGATGATCTCGGTCGTGATGCCCTGGCGGATCCCGTTCTCATGCTGAGGGTCGTTGAGCAGCGCGCCGTCGGAGTGCGCGTGCGTATCGATGAACCCCGGCGCGACGATCAGCCCGGCGGCGTCGATCGTGTCGCCCGTCTCGGCATCCTCGAGGTCGCCGATCGCGGTGATCTCGTCGCCGGTGATACCGACGTCGGCGCGGACCCGGAGTGCGCCGGTCCCGTCGACGACGTCGCCGCCGCGGATCACGAGGTCAAACATCAGCTCTCGTCATCCGCGTCCCGTGATGGCGAAGCGCTCAAGGCTTCCAGACCAGCGGGTCGACCGTTTCGAGGCCAAAGAGCTGCCAGCCGGGGCGCTCGGCGCCGGGTGCGCCGCCGTCGGGCGTCAGGCCGCTCCCGGACTGCGTGACCAGCGCCTGCTCGATGCCCCAGCGGGAGAGCCCTTGCACCGCCTCCATCCGCGACATCTCGTCCAGCGAGAAGAACCCGGCGTCGGCGATCTCGACTCCGTCGTGCCGCGGTTCGCCCTCGATCAGATCGAGGCGAAAGATGATGTAGATGTTGGTGCTCGGCCCGCCAACGGTCCCGCCGAGCGAGTGCCGGAACGCGATCACGTCGCGCACCTTCGCGATCACCGAGGCCTCCTCCTCGACCTCGCGCTCGACCGCGAGCGAGAGTGGCTCGTCGTGCTCCGCGTAGCCGCCGGGGAGTTGCCAGGAGCCGGCGAACGGATCTTCGCCGCGCTGCACCAGCAGCGCCTTTGTCAGTCCATCCTCCTCGCGCAGGACAACGCCGGAGCAGCCGATCGAGAAGTCGCCGAAGTGGATGAAGCCGCAGCTCTCATCGGGGCAGGCCTGCCGGTCGCGCCCGCCGTCGTGCTTCGTCGTTAGCGGATTCGCGCAACGCGGGCAGTAGTTCATCGCGGCCATCGGTCCCCCTCGGCGCCCGCGCTGTATGTATGCCCTGAGCCCGTGAAGTGTCCAGCGCGCGGCATGCCGCGGCCCTGATTCGAGGGCGTACGGTGGATCGAGGACGCGCCGCTCACGAGGACCGCCATGTCCACCGCTCCGACCGCGCAGACTCCCGACGACCCGATCGCCGCGCTGCGCAAGCGTTCGCGGATCCTCGATCGCCTGCTCGACGCGGACGACCGTGTCGCGAGGTGGCCGCGGCGCCGTGTGCAGAGGCTGATCATCCTCGAACACCTCGCGCAACACTTCGAGCCGGACCTGCGGCTCCGCGAATCCGAGGTGAACGCACTCCTCAACTCCTTGCACGCGTTCAACGACGCGGCGCTGCTGCGGCGCTGGCTCGTCGAGGAGGGCTTCCTCTCCCGCACCGCCAGCGGCTCCGCCTACTGGCTCGAGTCAGCCGAGGCGCGATGACTCAGTCCCTGCGTCGGGGCACGCTCGAGGCGATCCGGGCAACCCCGGCGGCGCTCCGCGCCCTGCTCGACGGCATGCCCGCCGCGGTCACCGCGATGCCCGGCCCCGAGGGCTGGTCGCCGGCTGACGTCGTCGCACACCTCGTCGTCGCGGGCCGCCTCGGCGCGCTCGATCGCGCCTCGCGTGCGCTGACCGAGGACGCGCCGTCGTTCGCTGGCTACGACGAGGGTTGCGAGCTCGAGGCGGTCCGGGCTACGCGGCCGGCCGGCCAGCGAGCTGTTGACGCTCCTCGTGACCGGGCGCGCATCGTGCCCTGCGTTGACGCGCCGGCTCGCCAGCGCGGACATCGCGCAGACCGGCACTCACGAGGAGGTCGGTTCCGGTCTTGGTGGCCGAGTTGCTGCACCAGGCGGCGTACCACGACAGCCTGCACATCGCGCAGATCGCCTCGCTCGTGTCGGCCTCGTTCGCGGCCGGTCGCGGGTCGCTGGCCGCCGCCTCGTCCTGATCCCCGAGGAGCGCGTCCCGACCGTGGCACCAGTGCAGCGAGCGATCGACAGCGCTCGTCGCCGAATGTGATCCGCAGCCGAGACAGCCTCGATATCCTCTGATCCTCCGCCACAACTCGAGGGGACTCTCATGACGCGTCGATCCAGGATCAGTCGCCGCATCTTCCTTGCCGATCTGGGCAAAGGCGGCGTCGCCGCCGCCGTCGGTCTCGGCTTCGTGGCCTGCGGCGGTGGCGACGAGAAGACGCCGGAGGAGTCGACGCCTCGCGCCGCACCGCCACCCGCGACCACAGAGGCCCCCGCGGGCAACGCCGGCGCGTCAGACGCGGCGGCCACCCCGATCGCGCCCGAGGCGCAGAGTGGCGTTGGCTCCGGCCTCGTCGCTGTCGAGTGGGAGCGAGCGAACCTCGGCTTTATCTCCTCCTACATCCTCGCGCGCGGCAATGAGGCGGCGATTGTCGACACCGGCGTTCCCGACAGCGAAGATCAGATCGAGGCCGCCCTTGGCGCGCTCGGCCTCGGCTGGGACGCGGTCGCTCACGTAATCGTCACCCACCTCCACGGAGACCACGCGGGCAGCCTGCCGGCGGTCCTCAACGCCGCGGCAGACGCGACCGGCTACGCAGGCACGGCCGACCTCGGAGGCATCGCATCACCTCGGGAGCTGGTCGCGGTCAACGACGGCGACCGGGTGTTCGACCTCGACATCATCGGCACGCCCGGCCACACGGCGGGCCACGTCTCGGTGCATGACGCGGTCGGCGGGATCTTCGTTGCCGGCGATGCGATCAACGGGGCCGGCGGCGGGGTGGTCGGCCCAAACCAGCAGTTCACGCCGGACATGGCCCTCGCGAACGAGTCGGTCGCGAGGATCGCTCAGCTCGAGTTCGAGACGATCCTGTTCGGCCACGGCGAGCCGGTGCTCGCCGCTGGATCGGCGCAGGTGGCGGCGCTCGTCGGCTAAGGTTTGTAGGGCGTGGGGCTGGGGCCGAGCTGTGTGCGCAGCACGGTCTGCGCGTCTTCGACGAACTCCACGACCAGCGGCCGGGTGTCCCGAGGATCGATGATGTCCTGCCCGGTCGCCTCGGCCGTGCGGAACGGCGACGCCACCGCCTGCATCCGCGCCTCGATCTCCGCTTCCTTTGCCACCGGGTCGTCCGATTCCGCGATCTCGCGCCGGTAGGCCGCCGAGACGCCGCCCTCGATGTGCATCGAGCCCCACCGCCCCGACGGCCACGCGTAGCGCCGGAACATGCCCGTCGAGCGGTGCTGGCACTGCCCGGCGACGCCGTAGAGCTGACCCATCACGACCGTCAGCCATGGCATGCGACTCTCGCAAGTGGCGATCACGAGGCGGGCGCCGGCCCGCTCGATGCCGCCCTTCTCCATCTCGAGGCCGACCATGAAGCCTGGCTCGTCGGCGAACGAGATCAGCGGCAGGTGGAAGGTGTCGCAGAGCTGCAGGAAGCGGATCACCTTGTCGCCGCCCTTGATGTCCGTCGTTCCGCCCATCACCACCTTGTTGTTCGCCATCACGCCGACGGGGTAACCGTTGACGCGGGCGAGGCCGGTGATCCGGTTGCGCGCGTAGTTCGGCGCGATCTCGAAGAACGAACCGCGGTCGACGACGCCCTCGATTGCGTCGTGGGCGTCATACGGCAGGTGCGTATCCCGAGGCACCAGCGAGAGCAGCGACTCTTCGCGGCGTTGCGGATCGTCCTCGGGCTCCTCGTACGGCGCCATCTCCCAGACGTTGGCTGGCAGGTAGCTCAGGAAGCGGCGGATCTGCGCGAAGGCGTCCGCCTCGTCCTCGGCCAGGTTGTCCACCACGCCGCTCTCGCTCGTGTGGATGTGGTCGCCGCCGAGGTCTTCCTTGCTGATCTCGTAGCCAAGCGCCGCCTTCACCACCGGGGGGCCGCCCGGGAAGATCTGGCTGATGCCCTTCACCATCACGCTGAAGTGCGCAATGCAGACGTCGACCGCCGGCAGTCCAGCTACCGATCCGAGCGCGGCGGAGACCACCGGGGCTGTGCGCAGCAGATCGACGTCGATCGTCGTCCAGGTGTTGCCATCGGGCAGGTAGGTTCGTCCGAGCGTTTCGAAGCCCCGTACGCTGCCGCCGGCCGAGTCAAGCAGGCGGATCAAGGGCATCCGGCCCTCGAGGGCTCGCTCGCTTGCTCGAGGCTCGGCGCCGAGTGAGCTGCTCCCGTCCGCGCTACCCGATCCGCCTCGGACCGTGAAGTCGCCCGCCGTGACCACCACTCGCCGGCCGTCGAGGCTGCAGATGCCGCTGACGCCCCCCTTCGGCGTGAAATCGGTCAGCTGGCTAGTCTTCGGGTCGTAGGTCGCGGATCCGACCAGGCCGGCGAACTCGCGGAACGAGCCGGGATCGGCGAGGCCGTCGATTCGCTCGCGGACCGTGAGCTTGCCTCGACGACGCTGCTCGGCGATCCCGCGCTCCCCGCCCAGTTTCGCCGCGAGTTCCTGGCGGCGTTCGAGTTCGTTGATCTCCGGCTGCCATGTCACGTGGGCCTCCTCGCGGTCGCTGGATATCGGGTTAGAGGTGCCGCTGGATCGGCAGCTCCCGGTGGCGTTGGCCGGTCAGTGCGAAGACGGCGTTCGAGATCGCGGCGCCGATGGGAACGATGCCGGGTTCGCCCGCTCCAGTCGAGGGCGTGTCCTCGTCGCCGACCAACCGCACCTCGATCTCCGGCGTGTCGGTGATCCGAGGAACCCGATAGCGCGCGAAGCCGCTGTTGAGGACGCGGCCACCCTCGAAGTCCGCGGCTTCGAAGAGGGCGCCTCCGATGCCCATCATGATCGCGCCTTCCATCTGGTTGCGCGCACCCTCGGGGTTGACGACCAGGCCGCAATCGAGCGAAGCCGCGACTCGATGGAGGCGGACATCGTTGCCCTGCAGCGAGACCTCGGCGGCCGTCGCGACATAAGAACCGACATCGATGCCGAGCGCGATCCCGGCGGACCGGCCCTCGGTGGGGACGTAATCGGCCCAGCCAAACAGGTCTGCGGTCTGCTCGAGAGCGCGTCGGAAGCGCGGTTCGGTGAGGTTCAGTAGACGTAACTCGACGGGATCGAGGCCGGTCGCCCCGGCGATCTCGTCCATGTGGACCTCGCGGGCGAAGTGGTTCACTGCCGCGCCCAGCGAGCGATAGGAGCCCGAGGGCAGCGGGCTGTCGGAGCGATAGACGGTCGAGCGGATGTGTCCCGCATCGTACGGCGTCTCGGATCCGCGACGGCCGATCATCACGCGCTCGCCGGCGTGATAGGCATCAGCCTGCCACGCGGTGAGCCGCCCGTCCGAGCAGAACCCGCTCTTGATCTGAATCACGGCGGCCGGGCGGAAGTTCGACCACACGGTCTCGTCCACGCGCGTATACGCGACGCGTACGGGCCGGCCGGCGGTGCGGGCGAGCTTCGCGGCTTCGATGGCGGGACGGTAAGGCGACTTCGCGCCGAATCCGCCGCCGATCTCCGGCGCGATGACGCGGACCTCGGACTCGGGGATCTCGAACGCGGCGGCGAGCTCCTGGCGGATGCCGAACGGACGCTGGGTGCCGGCCCAGACGGTGAGCCGTCCGTCGCGCCACTCCGCGACAGCGGCACGCGGCTCCATCGGGATCGGCGCGATGTACGGGATGAAGTACGTCGATTCGAGCACCTCGGAGGCGGCGCGGAAGCCCTCGTCGAGGTCGCCGGACTGCTGCATCACGAACGCGTCGGTGGCGCTGTCGACCAGCACCGCGGGCAGCTCCCAACTCGCCGGCTGTCCCTCGGGGACGTCCCAGTCGATCTCGACCAGTTCGGCGGCTCGCTCGGCCTGCTCGTCCGACTCGGCGATGACCGCGATCAGGCTCGCGTCCTGCACCGTTTCGACGACACCCGGCAGCGCCGAGGCCACCGAGAAGTCGACCGCGCGGGCGCGGGCGCCGTAGGCGACGGGCCGGATCACCGAGGCGAACAGCACGCCTTCCGGCTGGACGTCCTGCGAGTACTCGGCGGCGCCGGTGACGCGCGCGACGGCATCGAGGCGCTCGCGGACCTCGGTGCCCATCACGCGAAACTGGGACGGCTCGAGCAGTGGCGCGTCCTCACGCAGCTCGAGCTCGAGCGACTGGTCCGCGAGCAGCTCGGCGTAGTCGACACCGCGGCCGTCGTCGCCCTGCGGAATGACACGCCCGTCGGTGGCCTCGAGATCATCGACCGGCAGATCGAGCCGATCGGCCGCGAGCGAGAGCAGCGTCTCGCGCGCGGTGGCGGCGGCGCGGCGGAGCTGGGGACCGACGCGCGCGGTGGACTGGCTGCCGAACGTACCCATGTCCCAGGGGACGAGATCGGTATCTCCGAGCAGGACGTCGATCCGGTCGAGTGGCAGCCGCAGCTCGTCGGCGACCTCGATCGCGAGGCCGGTGCGGATGTTCTGGCCGTACTCGACCTTGCCGGCGAACACGGTCGCACGACCGTCCGCGCCGACGTGAATCCAGGTCGCCCGTTTGGTCTGCGGCTCGGTGTTCCCGTAGGTCTGCTGTCCGTAGCCGGTCCTCGACGCGGGGAAGCCGACGGTCACGTCGCCCACGATGCGGAGACCCTCCGATCGCTCACCGGTGGGACCGGTCGTGGTGTCCACGGAGGTCATGCCGGTTCCTCGGAGGCGACGCGCTCGATCGCGCGCTGGATCCGCAAGTAAGTGCCGCATCGACACACGTGCTCGGACAACGCCTCGCGGATCTGTTCGGAGGACGGGTGTGGTTCGCGGCCGAGCAGCCCGACGGCGCCCATGATGAAGCCGGGGATGCAGTAGCCACACTGCATCGCCTGCTCGGTGACGAACGCCTGCTGCACCGGGTGCAGCTCGTCACCGTTCGCGAGGCCCTCGATCGTCTGGAGGTCACCGCCGGCGACCGCGCCGACCGTGGTCATGCAGGCGCGCAGCGGCTGACCGTCGACCAGCACCGTGCAGGATCCGCAGAGACCTTCCCCGCACCCGTACTTGCTCCCGGTCAGTCCGAGGTCGAACCGCAGGTACGAGAGCAGATTGCGCTGCGAACGTGGCGCGTCGCGCGCGTCGCCGTTCACCGTCACCCTGGCCATCGCCATCCTCCTCGCCAGGTGAGCGCGCCCGCGACGGCCGCCGCGTCGATCGCCTCGGCCGAGAGGCCGAGCACGTCGATCGCCTCTCGCGGAGCGAGAACGTCGGTCCGGTCTCGGAAGCATAATCGAGCGTCGGGGGCCGAGGCGGTCCGCGAGGCGGCGGAACGGAACGGAGCCCGCACGCGCTCGACGAATCCCCCGAACGGACCGAGGATTGAAGCGACAGGGCTCGTTCAGGGCCCGAAGGACGATCGTGTACGTGGACGAGATCGCGAGGGATCCGGCGGCCGATCCGCGACGGATCGGCCCCACGAAAGGCCTGGGGTTCGAATGACCTCGGACGACTCGGGCGAACGTTCGGGGCGGGTGGCTTGGCGGTTTGCGGGGGCGCAGCCGCGTCCGTGGATCCGAACATATGACGCCCTGGTCGGCGCTGGGCTCGCCGGCGGGTATCTGGCGGCGTTTGCGATTCCGGGGCGCCTCGATCCGTGGATCGCGCAACAACTGACGAGGTTGTTCACGCGACTGCGGCGCAAGAACGTGGCGGCCACCGAGGCGACGCTGCGGCGCGCGATGGGGCCGCGCGCTGACGCGGTCGACATGACGGCGGCGGTCGAGAACTACTACGCCAGCAAGTTCGAGTCGGCCGTCGGGCGGGTGCGAGGGATGCACCCGGGCGCGTGGCGCCCGCGGATCACCGTCGAGGGCCGCGAGCATGTCGACGCGGCGCTGGCGGCGGGTCGCGGCGCGATCCTCTGGCGGATGGACATGGGCGACACGCTGCATCTGCAGCGCGGCGCGTGGGAGAGCGGTTGGCCGCTGGTGCAGCTCAGTTCGCAGGGACACGGCGTGACCAACAGCCGGTTTGGCTTCCGGTTCGGAGCACCGATGTACGCCCGACCGGAGAACGTATACCTCACCGAACGCGTGATGATTCCGCCGGACTGGTCGTTCGGCTACCTGCCGCGCCTGGTGCGCGCGCTCGAGGCGAACCAGGTGGTCGCGATTCTCGGAGAGGTGTTCTCGAGGCAGGCGATCCTGGTTCCGGTCTTCCAGGGGCAGCGTGCAGTTGCCACGGGCGCACCGGGACTCGCGCACCGCACCGGCGCGGCGCTGATCCCGGCGGCGACCTTCCGCGAAGGGCGGTGGAACTACCGAGTCCGCCTCGGCCCCCCGATCGAGGTTGACCGCTCGATCCCACGCCGCCCGGCGATCGAGGAGCCGACACGGAAGTTCGGCCGGATGCTCGAGGATGCCGTGGCGGAACACCCGGGTGACTACAACGGCTGGTGGCTGCTGCGGTACCGCCGCGACGGCGTGGATGGCGAGGCGAGCGACGGCTAACGCAGCCGCCGCGCGACCAGGTTGCGGAGCAGCGTGGTTCGCCGCCGGACCGAGCGTGGTAGCCGTCGATACCCATCGCGCGCTGCGTTCAGGGCCAGCAGCCGCGTCGTCCGGAGGACGCGGTCGCGGCGCCCGACGCGCCAGCGGTCGCCGCTGTGGCGCACTTCGAGGACACGACCGATGATCCGGTCGGGCGGCACCGGCGGATCGCGATCGAGCCGGGCGTCGCCCTGAAATCGGTAGCCGTCACGACCGCGGCCCAGCGACCGGTGAACGACGACGGTAGCGTCGTCGTCACACCAGGCCCAGATCTCCCCGAGGCGAGGACTGGACGGAGCGTCGAGGAGCACATACGCACCGCCGTGGATGGTCTCGCCCATCGACTCGCCGGCCACCTCGAGCCAGAACGGAGCCTGTTCACGAATGGACCGTCTCAACAGCCGCGCCTTCGCCTCAGGCTGCACGATCGACCTCGCCGGGGTCGCCGTCCGGGTCGAGCTGGGCACCGAGCGTCGCGGCGAAGCGTTCGAGGAATTGCTTGGCACGCTGGAGCTGACTTTCGCGGATCCTTCGATCCGCGTGTCCTGGATCGAAACTCCCATTTCTGTTCCGGATCGGCCTTCGGAGTACCCGCACGAGGGCCTCGATTCGTGGCAGGAGGGTACGCGCGCGATCTACCGGCACGCTGGGGTGACGGCCGTTGCGGAGGATCAGACGATCGAGCTGGGCGGCGACGAGGACGATCTGATGCTGCCGTTTCGCTACGTGTTCGAGCCGGCATTGACGCACGTCCTGGCGCGCACCGGACGGTTCATGCTGCACGCGGGCGCGGTTGCGCGCGATGGCGCGGCGTTGTTGCTGATCGGCGACAGCGGCCAGGGAAAGTCGACGTTGTGCTGGGCGGCGGCGCAGGACGGCTGGTCGCTGCTTTCGGACGATCACACGATCGTGCGCGCGACGGACGGCGGGTACGAGCTGATCGGACTGCCGAAGCCGCTTGCGGTTCCGGAAGAGGTGCTGACGGAGCCGATGGGGGGTGCTGGTCGAGCGCCTGGAACGGCGTCGACGCCAGTTCCCGGCGACGATGCTGGGGCGGGGCTGGCACCCGCTTGTAGCGACGATTCGCCCTCGGCACGGAGGTACGGCGGCGGGCGCGTTGGAGCCGAGTGCAGCGTCGGAGCTGCTGGATCTGCTGATCGGTTCCTACGCAGCGCTGGGCGACGCCGATCTGTTGCGGCGATTCTTTCCGCACGCCGCGAACCTGGCTCGCGGGCGAGCGTGGGACCTCGCTCACGGCTCCGATCCGGACACGCGCCTCAAGGCGGCGGCTGGTTGGCTCGACGTCGCTCGGCAACGTGGCGAAGGCGGCCCGTGACGTTACGCCACCAGTACGGGACGCGAGTCTCCGGGAAGTGCGCGTCCATCAGGGAGCGCGGCGGCATCGCGTAGTGCAACCAGTGTTTCAGCCCATCGCGGCTGCGGCCACGCGCCAGGAACGGGAGCGCGCGGTGCCGGCTGCGGTATCGGTACTCGGCCTCATCGCCGCGGAGGCGGACCTGCTCCGACCAGAGCCGCCGCCACGCCGCGGCGCGCCAGCCGCCGGGCTTCGGGAGCGGCGGCAGTTCGACCGCCATCACCTCCGCCACGGCATCGAGCGTCAGCACCAGCGGAACCTCGAGGCCTTCCGATCGCATCAGCTCGACCACCACATCCCAGTCGAGGTCTTCGCGCTGGATGACGCGACCAACGTCGACGTGGCCGAGCAGATGGCGGAAGCGATCGCGGTTCACGTGAATCAAGAAATGGACGAGCGACGCTTCGGCGTCGAGCACGCGGACGGAACTGCCGCTATCGAGCTCGAAGGGCAGCGTGCGCGCCCAGAACAGGTCCAGATGACGGCTGGGCGCCTCGAACTTGAGCAGATCGAAGTGCAGGTCGATCGCCACCCCGTTCACAACGAGGTCGACTGACGGCAGCACCTCGTCGTCCACGAGTTGCTGCAGCACCGGCGCGAGCTCGTGACCCGGCTCGATCGCGGCGGCGATTTCCGCGGCGCGCCAACGATCGGCCGGGCTGACGAGCAGATCGAGATCGCCGAACGGTCGTTCGCCATCGGCGTCGTACCAGCGAGCGGCGGCGGTTGGCCCCTTGAAGGTTGCGAGCTGGACTCCGAGCGTCTCCATCCGCGCGGCGACCTGGACCAGGGCGTCCCAGACTCGCCGCAACCGCGAGCGCAGCTGGACGTGGCCGTAGATGAGCTCGGCGCGCAACGCCTCGCTGAGTTCGAGATCGCCGCTCCTGATGCGGCTCCAGACGAGCCCGGTCATCCGGTGTTCCGCGGCGGAGGCGAGGAACGCGGGCGGATCGGCGGGTTCGTGCAGCGGCCGACCGCGCGCCAGGTCGAGGAGGATCGGGTCGGGCCTCGCCATGACCGGTGCTAGCTCTCGCTGGCGGTCGCCAGTACCCCGAGTTCGTCGAGTTCCTTCAGGAAGTCCACGACATCGGCGTGTAGCTGGTCTCGGGTGACGTCCTCGAATTCGGGGAGCAGCCGATCGGCGATGGCGCCGGCGTCTGTCGGATCCTCGAGCGCCTGCCAGATCATCGAGGCGACGGGATTGAGCGTGATCAGCTCGCTGCCAGTGGGGTCGACGAGAACGGCACGACCGTCGACGACTTCGAAGACGACGCCGTCCGATTGAGAAACCATCGCGACCACCCTACCCGCCGATCGTACCGGGGCAGAGGTTAAGCGTCGCTATGAACTCGGTGCATCGCAGGCGGCGGCGATCCGTGATCGACGCTGCCTGCGTGGGATTTACTCGTCAGGCGGTTCCCGTGTGATTGACAGCCGGTAACCGATGCTCGGGACCGCCCCGACGCCCACCCTGAGTTCGGAGAGCTTCCGACGGAGCGAGGTCACGTGCTGGCGGAGCGCCCCCCCGATCGTGCGTCGCCGCCGCGGATCCTCCCCAGAGCGCCTCGGCGAGCTCGCCGTGGCGCACCACGTAGCTGGGCTCGGCGCCGAGGCGTCGCAGTATCCGGCATTCGCTCTGCGCGAGCGGCAAGGTTTTGGCGATCATCTCGGAGAGCGTCGCGTATGCGTCCCCGCTGAGCGCCGCTTCCCCTCGACTAAGCTCGAGTTCGAGAAGCAGCTTCCAGTCCTGGACGTCCGCCGGCATGAGCTGCGAGAGGCAGGCCGTGCAGTAATAGCCGCTGGCCCGCTGCGGGGCCCATTCGTGAGGGGCGCGTGGCGCCGAGCGCGCAGGACAGCGCACTCCCCCCCCCGGCAGCGGGGCGAGCTGCTCTGTTTCGCGCTGCTCGACGGCCATCGCTACCCCTCGATGCGTGCGAGCCGAGGCGAGATCCGGTCGCCCGCCTCGGTCGCGAGGGCTAGACCGCGGCTGCGGCCTCGACCCCGGACTTGAACCAGTCGGCGTGGTGTCCGTGCACGTGGCTGATGTACATGCGGACGCCGTCGAGGTCATGCTCGATCCGGTACTCGACGCGACCGGCCCGGGCGTACTCCATCGGCCGTGGCGCCGGCTCGGAGACCATTTCGAACGGCTGGCCAGCCTCATCAGCCATCCGCCACGCGATCAGCCATGTGGAGATGAACGAACGAGGCAGATCGTCGAACTCGGCGCGAACGACATCAGCCAGCGAGGGGTTGCAGTGCTTCGCGATCGCCTCGGCAAAATCGCGAGGCTGAGCGCCCTGGTTCATGAGGTTGCGGAATTCTTCGGCTCCCGACTCGGTTCCGAGAATCGAGTTCAATGCGGTCGCCGCGGCTCGACACTGGTAGGCCACAGGTTCTCTCTCCAATCTATGCAGTTCGTCAGATTAGGAACAAAGCACGGCGGGCAGCTCACTACATCGGGAGATCGCTTATGTTAATCACCTAAGCGCAGGAGCTGGCCACTGGGTGGGACTTATGCGATGGACGCGCTGACCAGACTCCGGGAAGTTCATCGAAACGGCGAACAGGTCGGAGCCTCGGCGTACGCGAATCTTGTTCGGGAGGCCTTCCGGATCGCCCCGTCGATCACGAGAGAACTTCTCCAGGAGACGTACGAGGAAGGGTTGGAGGAGGCGTACTCGACGCGGGGCAGCGGCGCCCTAGCGAAGGTGGCGCAGATGGGCGCCGAGCAGCTCAATGCAGTAGGTGATCATGCTGGCGCGTTGGCGCGGCTTAATCAGGCACTACAGATGGCGGGTGCCGACCGCGGCGCTCAAGCTCAGATCCTGGCTGCGCGGGCAGGCTGGGAGGTTTTCTCGGAGCAGCCGAGCGTTGCGCAGCTGACGCTCGCGCAGGCAGCGGAGGTGCTGCCGCCCGACGCAGACGCGGAGACCGTGATTGGCGTTGACGCCGTCTCAGCGACGGTTGCGCTCGTTCTGTTGCAACCGGGGGCGATCGACTCGGCAACGGACGCGATCTCGCGTGCCCGCTCGAACGAGTTCGACTCGATGGCGAGTGGGCTAATGGTGTTCCTGATTGCGGCACTTGGCTCGTCAGAGGACGCGCCTCAAGCCGCCGCGTGGGCCGATGCCCTTCACGGTTACGCGGCCTCGCTGCCGCACCCGGCCCGCGAAGTGGACGCAGCAGTCGCCCAGGTTGCGCTTCGAGGCCGGCGCCATCTGGAGGCTCCTCCGATTGAGCTGGACGAGGCCGCGGATCGCACGTTCAACAATTACGCTTCCTGGCGCCTGCGGACGGCCCGGTTGTACACCCAGATCACGCTTGACGACTCGGTCGGTGCGGCCGAATCGTCAGCAGCACTCAGCGCCATGCGGGCGGAGATCAACTCGGGCTATGCGGTTGCAGCTGACGGCTTCGCTGCCGCTGTTCAGGCGCAGTTTGGCGCCGGAGCCGTCACCAACGTCGGAGCACCGCGGTCGGAACCAACGTTGCTCATGATTGCTGGGGCGCTTGCATCCGCGGAGGCGACGGCGGTCGCCGGGTCGCAAAGCGCCGCTGCTGACTGGCTCCACTGGTTCGAGACTCGACTTCCAGCGTCGGTGACTAGCTCTCTCGAGTGGCCTTCGTGCCGACAGCGGGTCGAAGGCCTGCTGCTCCTCCGGCTTGGTCGGGAGCGAGAAGCAATCACTCGGCTTCAAGCTGCGATCGGTTGCTGTGACGCGCGTGGTGACGCCATCCAGGCGGCAATCGGGCGTGTCCAGCTGTCCGAGGCGCTGCTTCGCGGTTCCACGGCCTCAATGATCCCGATGACGCACGCTCGAACGCTGCAACAAACGGGCGCAGATCAGCTACGTAGGCTCGGTGTAGCTCCGGTCCCGTTCGCGTACGCGGCGAGCCAAACCTTCCTCCGCGAAGAGCAGATGCCTGAGCGCGGAGGGCTGACGCCACGAGAGGCGCAGGTGCTGGGTCGACTGGCCAACGGAATGACCTATCGGGAAATTGGCGCCGACCTCGGCATCAACTCGCGGACGGTGGGCGTGCATGCGTCGCACTGTTACGAGAAGCTGGGCGTGAGGAACCGTGTCGAAGCCGTGAAGCTGGCGCAGGAACTGGGCGTGGTGTGATCCTCAACGATCTTGCGCCTCACCGACTCTTGGAGCGCCTGATCGCCTAGTTCCTCGCGCCTTCGCCCGGCTCGTCGCGGTGCCGAGCGAGCCAGTCACCGAGCCTGGCGGCCGCCGCGTCATCGAACCGTAGGCCGAGGCGGGAGCGTCGCCACAGGATGTCCTCCGCGGTCCTCGCCCACTCGGTGGCGACGAGATAGCGCACTTCGCGCTCGTGGAGCCCCGCGCCGAAGTCGGTTCCGAGGTCCGCGACCGATCGAGCGCCATCGAGCAAGCGCGATACACGGGTGCCGTAGGCACGGACGAGACGCAGCCGGAGCTCCTGATCGAGCCAGCCATGACTGGCGGCAAGCAAGCGCTCGATCGCGCCCGCCTCGATGTCGCCGCCCGGTAGCGGCGCATGCCTGGTCCAGGGGCCGGCGTCAGTAGCGAGCAGCGGCGCGAGCCGTCCGACGGCTTCTTCGGCGAGCTTGCGGTAGGTCGTGATCTTGCCGCCGATCACCGAGAGGAGCGGCGGCCCGCCGGCGGCCAGCTCGAGCTGGTAGTCACGGGAGACGGCCGAGGCGTTGACGGTTTCCTCGCCGATCAAGGGGCGCACGCCGGAAAAGCTGTGAACGACGTCGGCAGGACGGATTCGCCTGGTGAAGAATTGGTCCGCGGTGGCACAGAGGTAGTCGACCTCGGCATCGCTGATGGCGGCGGCGGCGGGATCGCCGGCGTATTCGACCTCGGTGGTGCCGATCAAGGTGAAATCGCCCTCGAACGGCAGCGCGAAGACGACCCGCCGATCGTCGTTCTGGAGGATGTACGCGTAGTCGTGCTCGAACAGCCGCGGGACAACGATGTGGCTGCCCTTGACCAGCCGCAGCGGCGTCGAGGAGGCGCCCGGGACCGCCTCGTCGAGGAACGTCGAGGCCCACGGGCCGCAGGCGTTGACGAGTGCGCGGGCGCGAACGCTCCGGCTCGTCGCTCCGTCGTCGAGCTCGATCGACCAGGCGTCGCCGTCGCGGCGAGCGGCGGTGCAGCGGGTGCGGGTGAGGATGGTCGCGCCTCGTTCAGCGGCGTCGAGGGCCGTCAGGACCACGAGCCGGGAGTCGTCGACCCAGCCGTCGGAGTACTCGTAGCCGTGGTGCAGCTCCGGCCGGAGCGCTTGCCCGGCGGCGTGCCGGCCGAGCGCGACCGAGCGGGAGCGGGGGAGGGACCGGCGACGCGTCAGGTCGAGGTGATCGTAGAGGAAGAGGCCGATGCGCATCATCCAGCGTGGCCGGAGGCCGTCGACGTGTGGCATCACGAACCGCAGCGGACGGACGACGTGGGGCGCGTTCCGCAGCAGGACCGCGCGCTCGGCGAGCGCTTTCGCGACGTGCCGAAACTCGTAGTGCTCGAGGTAGCGCAGGCCGCCATGGATCAGCTTCGAGCTGGCCGAGGAGGTGTGGCTGGCGAGATCGTCCCGCTCGCAGAGCAGCACGCGCAGCCCGCGTCCGGCGGCGTCGCGCGCGATCCCGACGCCGTTGATCCCGCCACCGACGACGAGCATGTCGTACGGCTCCGCCGCGGGCCGGTCGGCAGGCGGCGAAGGCGGGCTGTCTTGCATCGCCGATCGACGCTACCACTCACCGTCCGAATGACATCGGACGCGCCGTAGATCGCGCTGCTGTGCGAGGATCACCATCGAACCGACCGCGAGGAGTACGGAGTGTAGGTACGTGACCGAGGCGCCCTCCGTGCTCGCGATCGACCAGGGCACGACCAGCAGCCGGGCGATCCGGTTCGCCCTCGATGGTGCGGGACTTCGCGAGTCGCAGCGCGAGTTCACCCAGCACTACCCGCAGCCGGGATGGGTGGAACACGACCCGGAGGAGATCTGGCGCACAACGCTCGCGGTGACGCGGGACGCCCTCGGAGACGAGCTGGTAGCGGCGCTCGGGATCACTAACCAGCGCGAGACGACGCTGATCTGGGACCGCGCGAGCGGGGAGGCGATCTACCCGGCGATCGTCTGGCAGGACCGGCGCACCGCCGATCGCTGCGCAGATCTCACACGCGAGGGCGTTGAGGAGCTGGTGCGCGATCGGACGGGGTTGCTGCTCGATCCCTACTTCTCGGGCACGAAGGTGGCGTGGCTCCTCGATCATGTCGCCGGCGCGCGGGAACGAGCGGAGCGGGGCGAGCTGGCGTTCGGGACGGTCGACACGTTCTTGATCTGGCGGCTGACCGGCGGCCGGCGCCATGTGACCGACGCGACAAACGCGTGCCGGACGTTGGTTTTCAACATCCACACGCAGGACTGGGACGACGACCTGCTGGCGCTGCTCGATGTGCCGCGCGCGCTGTTGCCCGAGGTACTCGATTGCGCGGGGGACTTCGGCGAGACGGACGCCTCGGTGCTGGGTCGCGCGATCCCGATTCGCGCCGTGGCGGGCGACCAGCACGCGGCGATGATCGGCCAGGCCTGCTTCGAGGCGGGGATGGTGAAGAGCACGTACGGGACGGGCTGCTTCGCGCTCCTCAATACGGGCCGATCGCCGGTCCGCTCCGAGCACGGGCTGCTCACCACGCTCGCCTACCGGCTCGGCGGCGTACCGACCTACGCGCTCGAGGGGTCGATCTTCGTGGCCGGCGCGGCCGTCCAGTGGCTGCGAGACGAGCTTGGTGTGATCGGGAGCGCGGGCGAGACGGAGGCGCTTGCCGCCGGCCTCGATGCGAGCGGGGGAACCGAGGGGGTCTACCTGGTACCGGCGTTCGTGGGGCTCGGAGCACCGCACTGGGCGCCGAACGCGCGCGGGGCGCTGGTCGGCCTGACTCGGGCGTCGAGCGCGGCGCACCTGGCGCGCGCGGCGCTGGAGGCGGTGAGCTACCAGACGAACGACCTCGCCTCGGCGATGGCGGTGGATGCGGGATCTGCGATCGAGATGCTGCGTGTCGACGGCGGGATGGTGGCCAACGACTGGCTGCTGCAGTTCCTGGCGGACATCCTCGAGATCCCGGTCGAGCGGCCGACGGTGACCGAGACGACGGCGCTGGGCGCGGCGCAACTGGCGGCGCTCGGCGCGGGCGAGATCGGCTCGATCGAGGAGCTGGCCGGTCGCTGGCGCCTCGATCGGCGGTTCGAGCCTCGGATGGACGCATCGAGGCGGGCGGAGCTGCTGGGCGGGTGGCGGCGGGCGATCGAGAGCGTGCTCGGCGGCGACGGTGCGGGCGCCTCGTAGCTCGGGAAGCTTTACGTGCCGTTGACGGGGCGGCCAGTAGCCTCGGTGCCATTCGCGGAAGAGATCCCACGGGAGGCGATGCGTGACGACGAGGACCCGGATCATTGGTGGGGGCGCGGTCGGCGCGCTGCTCGTCGGCGCGCTGGTTGGCGGCTGGTACCTGTTCATCCGCGACGACGCGCCGGCCGCGGTCAACCTCGTCGACGCGGTGGCGGCGGCGACGGGCGGCGAGACGCCTGAGGCGAGCGTCGACGCCACGGAGGAGCCATCGCAGTCCGGGACCGCGGCTCCGAGCAGCCCCGACGTCGGCGAGGTGGGGCTCGTTGGCGACTGGGCGCTGGTCGCGGGCGCCGATTCGTTCGTGGGGTACCGGGTCCAAGAAGAGCTCGCGCGGATCGGTGCGGCGACGGCTGTGGGACGGACCTCGGACCTGTCGGCGTCGCTGTCGTTCGACGGGACGGCGATCACGGCGGTCGAGGTGGAGGCGAATCTCGCGGCGCTGCGGAGCGACGACAATCGCCGAGATCGCACGCTGGGCCGGCAGGCGCTCGAAACGAACGCGTTTCCGACGGCGACGTTCTCGCTGACGGAGCCCGTGGTGCTGGACGTTGAGCCGGTCGAGGGTGTGCCGATCGTGGTGACAGCGGTCGGTGACCTGACGTTGCACGGGGTGACGCGGAGGGTGACGGTCGACCTCGAGGGTCAGCTCGTCGCCAACCGGGTGGTGGTGGTCGGTTCCACGCCGATTCTGTTCTCGGATTACGACATCGATCCGCCGTCCGCGGTGATCGTGCTGGCGGTCGAGGACAACGGCGTCATGGAGTTCCAGCTGGTGCTCGAGCGCGTCTGATGGGTAGCCCCGGCGGTTCGTGAGCGTGTTTGGGGTCAGGGTCTGCCCGCAGTCTGACACACAACGAGATCCTCAGAATGCGGCAGACGCTGCGGGGGCGCCCCGGCGCGTGAGCGTCGCCGGCTCCTGGCGCGTTAGCGGCGGCGGCCGATGTAGTGGGGGCTGGTGTTGAAGAAGAGCTCGGCGGCCTCCATCACCGTTTCGGAGAGCGTCGGGTGGGCGTGGATCGTGAGGCGAAGGTCGTCGGCGCGGGCGCCCATCTCGACGGCGAGGGTGGCTTCGGCGACCAGCTCGCCGGCGCCGGAGCCGGCGATGCCGACGCCGAGGAGGCGGTCGGTGCCCGGTTCGAGGATCAGCTTCGTGACGCCGTCGTTGCGGCCGATCGTGGTGCCGCGGCCGGACGCGGTCCAGGGGAACTTGGTGACTTCGATGTCGATGCCCCGAGTCTGGGCCTCGGTTTCGGTGAGGCCGGTCCAGGCGATCTCGGGGTCGGTGAAGACGACCGCGGGGATTGCTGCCGGCGCGAAGGCCGAGGGCTCGCCGGCGATCGCCTCGACGGCGGTGCGGGCCTCGTGTGTGGCCTTGTGCGCGAGCATCGGTTCGCCGGCGACGTCGCCGATCGCGAAGATGGTCGGCTCGCCGGTGCGGCGCTGGAGATCGGTTTCGATGAAGCCGCGCTCATTGATCACGACGCCGAGGTCGTCGAGGCCGAGGTCGTTCGAGTTCGGACTGCGCCCGACCGCGATCAGCACGCGATCGAACTCGCGCTGCTCGGACTCTGTCTCGGTGCCGGATAGGGTCGCGCGGACGATATCGCCGTCCTCCTCGAGGCTGACGACGGTGGTGTGGAGGAGCACCTCGTGCATCTGCTGGTCGACCCGCTTTGCGAGGATCGCGACGAGATCGCGATCGGCGCCGGGCAGCAGGCCGCCGGTCATTTCGACGACGGTGACGGCTGAACCGAGCGCGGCGTAGACGCTGCCCAGCTCGAGGCCGATGTAGCCGCCGCCGACGACCAGGAGGCGGTCGGGCGCCTCGGGGATTTCGAGGGCATCCGTCGAGTCCCAGATGCGGTCGGATTCGACGCGAAGCGGGCCGGGGATCGCGGGCACCGAGCCGGTGGCGATGATCGCGTAGTCGAAGCCGACGTCGGTGAGCTCGGAATCGTTGGCGACACGGAGGGTGTTCGCGTCGACGAAGCGGCCGCGGCCCTGCACGTAGTTCACCTTGCGGGCGCGGCTGAGCTGGCCGAGGCCGCCGGTCATCTTCTTGACGACCTCGTCCTTCCAGTCGCGCATCCGGTCGAGGTCAACTGCGGGCTCCTGGAAGGTGACGCCGAAGTGTGAGGCCGACTCGGCGGTCTCGATTACGTGCGCGACGTTGAGCAGCGTCTTCGAGGGGATGCAGCCCCGGTAGAGGCAGACGCCCCCCGGATTCTCTGCCGTGTCGACCAGCGTCACGTCCATGCCGAGCTCGGCTGCGAGGAAAGCGGCGGGGTAGCCGCCGGGTCCCGCGCCGAGCACCAGCAATCGAGTCGCGGGCGGTTCGGATGTCACGCGGTTAACCCTCGAGCGCCAGGAGCAGCGGGTTGTCGATCGCGTTCTGGATCCACTGCATGAACCGGGCGCCGTCGGCGCCGTCGATCACGCGATGATCGTGGCTGAGCGACATTGGCATGATCAGTCGTGGCTGCCATTCCTTGTTCTCGTCCAGCACCGGCATCAACTGTGCGCGACCGACGCCGAGCACCGCGACCTCGGGCGGGTTGATCACGGGCGAGAAGAACCCGGTGCCGAGACTACCGAGATTGGTGAGGGTGAAGGTACCGCCTCGGCTATCGTCGAGCGTCAGCGAGTTGGTGCGAGCCCGCTCGGCGACCTCGTTCAGCTCGATCGAGAGCTGGATGATGTTCTTCTCGTCGACATCGCGGATCACGGGGACGACGAGGCCACGCTCGGTGTCGACGGCGACGCCGATGTGCACGTAGTCCTTGTAGATCAGCTCGCTGGTCTCCGTGTCCAACGAGGTGGCCAGCAGCGGATTCGCCTTCAGCGCGGCGGCCAGGATCTTGAGCACGAAGACCGAGATCGTGAGGTTGCCGCCGGCCGCGCGGGCCTCCGCCTTGTACTGCTGTCGCATCGCTTCCATATCCGTGATGTCGGCCGTGAGCTGAAGCGTGACGTGCGGCATCTCCAGCCACGCTTGCGTCATGTTGCGCGCCACGGTGCGGCGCAGGCGGCTCAGCTTCTCTCGCCTGATCGAGCCGAACTGTTCGAAGTCGGGGAGCGGACGCGGATCGTAGAGGGGCGGGAACGCGCCTGCCTCGGGCGCAGCCCCGTCACCGGAGGTAGCGGCGCGACTGGCCGTGAGCGCGCGCGCCTGTGCTTTGACGTCTTCCTCAGAGATCCGTCCGCCGGGCCCGCTGCCCACGACCTGCCCGAGGTCAACGCCGATCTCGCGCGCGAATTTGCGAATCGCGGGCGAGGCAAAGATCGAGGCGCCCTCGGACGGGAGGACAGGGGGCGGGGCGGCCGCGACGGCGGCGGGCGCAGGTGCATCTGCTTCTGCTTCGACCGCAGCCTGCATGGCCTCCGAGGTGGCCTCGACCGGTTCGGGGACGGCTGGTTCGGCGGCCGGCTCGACCGGTGCGTCCGCGGCGGGGGCGGATTCAGGCTCTGCGGCCGGCGCTTCAGGCTCGGCTGCGGCGACGCCCGCGGTCTCGCCGACGCTGATGATCAACTGGCCGGGCGTGATCGTGTCGCCCTCGGAGACATGGATCGCCGTGACGACGCCGACGACCGAGGACGGCACGTCCAGCGTCGCCTTCTCGGTCTCGATCTCGAGGATCGGCTGCTCGAAGGTGACGCTGTCGCCCTCGGCGACGAGGACTTTGAGGACATCGGCCTCGTCGATGTCCTCGCCCAGGTCGGGCAGCGTGAACTCAGCCATGCGGGCTCCCTCGCCTCGGTCCTAGACGGTAGCCGGGTTCGGTCGTTCGGGGTTGATCTTCAGATCCTCGATCGCCTGCTGGGCGACGCTGACCGGCACCTGCTCGTCGCGAGCGAGTGCGGACAACGTGGCGAGCGTGATGTGCCGTTCGTCCACCTCGAAGAAGTCGCGCAGCTCGTCGCGCGTGCCGCTGCGGCCGAAGCCGTCGGTGCCGAGCGCGACCAGCGGCACGTCGACCCACTTCGCGATCGAGTCGGGCAAGGCCTTGAGGTAGTCAGAGACGCCGACGACCAGCGTCGGGTCGTCGCCAAGCTGTTGTGTGACAAACGGGACACGAGACGCCCCGCCCGGGTGGAAGAGGTTCCAGCGCTCGACGTCCATCGCTTCGCGGCGGAGCTCGGTGTAGCTCGTCACGGACCAGACGTCGGCGGCGACGCCGTACTCGCGGCCGAGCAGCTCCTGAGCCTGGAGCGCCTCGTTCAGGATCGAGCCGCTGCCGAGCAGCTGGACGTGCGGACGGTCGTCGGTTGCGATGCCGGCCTCGGAGGCGGTGCGGAAGAGGTACATGCCCTTGACGATGCCCTCGCGGACGTTCGGACGGTCGGGAATCGGCGGCTGTTGATAGTTCTCGTTCTCGACGGTGAGATAGAAGACCACGTCTTCGTTCTCCTCGTGCATGCGGCGGATGCCCTCGCGGATGATGACGGCGATCTCGAAGGCGTAGGCGGGGTCGTACGAGACCATCGTCGGGATCACCGAGGAGAGCACGTGGCTGTGCCCGTCCTGGTGCTGCAGCCCCTCGCCGTTCAGGGTGGTGCGACCGGCGGTCGCGCCGATCAGGAAGCCGCGCGTGCGCGCGTCGCCGGCCGCCCATGCGAGGTCGCCGACGCGCTGGAGGCCGAACATCGAATAGAAGATGAAGAAGGGGATCGTGGCGACGCCCGTGTTCGCGAGCGAGGTGCCGGCGGCCATGAATGAGCTGAACGATCCGGCCTCGGTCAGGCCTTCCTCGAGGATCTGGCCGTCAGTGGTTTCCTTGTAGAAGAGCAGGCTGCCCGAGTCGACCGGTTCGTAAAGCTGGCCCTTCGAGGAGTAGATCCCGAACTCGCGGAACAGCGCTTCCATGCCGAAGGTGCGGGCTTCGTCGGGGACGATCGGGACGATCCGCTTGCCAAGCTCTGGGTGCCGCAGCAGCGAGGCGAGCATGCGCACGAAGGTCATCGTCGTGGACGCCTCGCGTTGGCCGCTGCCCTCGAAGAACTCGCCGAAGAGCGCCTCGTCGGGTGCGGCCAGCGGGCTCGGCGCGACGCGTCGCGAGGGAACGGGGCCGCCAAGCTGGCGGCGGCGCTGCTGGATGTAGCGGATCTCCGGGCTGTCGGTGGCTGGCCGGAACAACGGGGCGCCGACCACGTCTTCGTCCGAGAGGGGGATGTCGAAACGGTCGCGGAAGTTGAGCAGCTCGTCGAGGTTCAGCTTCTTCTGCTGGTGGGTGACGTTGCGGCCTTCGCCGGATTCGCCGAGGCCGTAGCCCTTGATCGTGCGGGCGAGGATCACCGTCGGGGAGCCTCGGTGCTGCATCGCCGCGTGGTAGGCGGCGTAGATCTTCTCCACGTCGTGCCCGCCGAGGCGCATCGACCAGAGCGCGTCGTCGCTCATATGCGAGACGAGGCGCTGGAGGCGCGGATCGACGCCGTAGAAGTGCTCGCGGACGTAGGCGCCGCCGGCGACGGTGTACTTCTGGTACTCGCCGTCGACGATCTCGCCCATCCGCTGGACCAGGACGCCGTCCTCGTCCTTCGCGAGCAGGTCGTCCCACTCGCTGCCCCACAGCACCTTGATCACGTTCCAACCGACACCTCGGAAGACGGCTTCGAGCTCCTGGATGATCTGGCCATTGCCGCGGACCGGACCGTCGAGGCGCTGCAGGTTGCAGTTCACGACGAAGATCAGGTTGTCGAGCTGCTCGCGCGAGGCGAGCGAGATCGCGCCGAGCGACTCAGGCTCGTCGGTCTCGCCATCACCGAGGAACATCCAGACCTTGCGGTCGTTGGGCGGTGTCAGCCCGCGCTGCTCCATGTACCTCAGAAAGCGCGCCTGGTAGATCGCCATGATTGGCCCGAGCCCCATGGAGACGGTCGGGAACTGCCAGAAGTCAGGCATCAACCACGGATGCGGGTACGACGGCAAGCCTCCGGCCTCGGCGAACTCGCGGCGGAACTGGTGGAGCTGGCCTGGGCCGAGACGTCCCTCGAGATATGCGCGCGCGTAGATGCCCGGAGAGGCGTGTCCCTGGATATAGAGGAGGTCGCCGCCGCTGGGGTGCTCGGGGCCGCGGAAGAAGTGGTTGAATCCCGTCTCGTAAAGCGTCGCCGCCGACGCGTAGGTAGAGATGTGACCGCCGATGCCGTCGGACTGCTGGTTGGCCTCGACGACCATCGCCATGGCGTTCCAGCGGACGAGCGACTTGATCCGCCGCTCGAGCGCGCGGTCGCCACCGAAGGGGACCTGGTGCTCGGCGGAAATCGTATTGACGTAAGGCGTCTGGGAGGTGACGGGGAGCGGCACGCCGGTCTTCTGCGCCTCGATCTGGAGCTGTTGAAGCAGCCGGCTGACGCGGGCGGGACCGCGGGATCGGAGGACGTCGCGTAGCGAGTCGACCCACTCCTGTGTCTCGACCCAGTCGGCGGTGTTCGAACTCTCCAGGCCCGCGCCGTCGACGCCAGCGCCATCGAGGCCAGCGCTGTCGAGGGAGGAGGGCGCGTCAGCACTCACTGCATGGCTCCGTCCCTGCAGAACGACAGACTAGGGCATTCGCTGATCCCCATCGACGCTACCGTATTTCGCGCGGGTCCGATGTGCGGGAGTTCACTCGGTCAACGGTGGCCCCTGCGCGTTAGACTCCGTGACGATGGTCTCACTCAGAACCGTCGCTCTCCATCGGGCCGACGACGTCGAATATCGCCGCGCCCTCGACTGGCAATACGCCACCGCCGATGCTGTGCGCGGGGCGCGCGCGGGCGGCTCCTGGGGCGAGGCGCTGGCGCTGATCCAGCACCGGCCCGTCTACACGCTCGGCGCACGCGGCAAGGCGTCGAACGTGCTGGCGCCGGCCTCAGAGCTGGCGGCGCGCGGCGCCGAGGTGATCGAGGTCGATCGCGGCGGCGACGTGACGTTCCACGGGCCCGGCCAGCTCGTGGCTTACCCGATCCTCGACCTGCGGGAGCGCGGGGTCCGTCCGGTGGAGCACGTGCGACTGCTTGAGCAAACGCTGATCGACGTCCTCGAGCACTTCGGTTTGCGAGCTGAACGTGTGCGCGGACGGCCCGGCGTCTGGGTGGACGGCGCGAAGGTCGCGGCGGTCGGCGTCCGCGTGCAGCGCGGCGTGTCGAGGCATGGCCTGGCACTCAACGTCGACCCGGACCTCGGCTGGTTCGACGCGATCGTCCCGTGTGGCCTCGCCGACGCCGAGGTGACCTCGATGGCGCGCCTGCTCGAGGTACCCCCGACGTTCGAGGAGGTGGTCGACGCCTACCGCGCCGTGTTCGAAGACCGGTACGCCTCGCGGCTCGTCCCGGCGGATGGCCCGCCGCTGGCGACGCGGCAGGCGACCGAGGTGCTGGCATGACGACCGAGACCGAACGCCCGCGAAGCGAGCGGAAGCCGTCCTGGTTCAAGGCCAAGTTCCCGGCCGGCGAGCGCTTCGAGATGGTTCGCGATCTGGTCACGACGAAACAGCTTCACACCGTCTGCCAGGAGGCCCGCTGCCCGAACATCGGCGAGTGCTACAACTCGGGCACGGCGACGTTCATGATCCTCGGCGATACGTGTACGCGTGCCTGCGGCTTCTGTGCCGTCAACTCCGGCCGGCCCGAGGCGATTGACCCGCTCGAGCCGGTGCGGCTCGCGCGGGCGGTCGAGACGCTGGGGCTCGACTATGCCGTGATCACGTCGGTCAATCGCGACGACGTGGCGGACGGGGGCGCGAGCATCTTCGCCGCGTGCATCCGGGCGGTCCGCTACCGCACGCCCTCGTGCGACGTCGAGGTGCTGATCCCGGACTTCGAGGGCAACTGGGACGCCCTCGGAACGGTGCTCGACGCGCGGCCGGTGGTGCTGAATCACAACACGGAGTCGGTGCCTCGGCTCTACCCGCGTGTGCGGCCGAAGGGCGTTTACGAGCGCACGCTAGCGCTGTTCCGCGAGTCGAAGCGGCTGGCGCCGGAGATCCCGGTGAAGACCGGTTTCATGGTCGGGATCGGCGAGCGCCTCGAGGAGATGAAGCGCAGCCTCGAGGACGTGCGCGAGGCCGGGGTCGAGCTGGTGACGATCGGGCAGTACCTGCGGCCGACGGAGAAACATCTGCCGGTCGACCGCTACGTGCACCCCGAGGAGTACGCGGAGCTAAAGGCGCACGGCCTTGCGCTGGGGTTCGACCACATCGAAGCGGGGCCGCTGGTGCGCAGCTCGTACCACGCGGGGGAGCAGGCGCGAGCGGCGCGTGTCAGCCTCGGAACGGGCTGAGCGCCTCGTGCTGGACGGCCACAGCACCCACGTCGCCGTCCGCATGATTCACGTTCTGGCCGCAACGGTGCTGGTCGGCGGGTCGCTGGGAATGGCGGTGGATCGAGCGATCAAGTCGTGGTCGCGCGACGGCCGAGGTGACCTAGCGCTCCCGGCGTTGGCTTCGTGAACACGGACGCTCGTCGCGCGCGTCAGCTCTCGACGACAGTGTCGGGCTGACTGGCCCACTCGTTGAACGATCCGGCGTAGTTTGACGCCCGTTCGTATCCGAGGACTTTGAGGAGGAACGCCGCGTGACCCGCGCGCGCACCGCCCCCTCAGTAGGTAGCGACGGCGGACTCAGGTGTGATCCCCTTGGCGCCCAGGAGCGAGGTGACCTCGGCGGCGGGCTTCAACGTCCCGTCGTCGGAGTCGAACAGCTCGGTGTACTCCAGGTGGATGGCCCCCGGCAGGTGCCCGAGCCGGGGCGGAGGATTCCAGCCCGCCGCGGATCCGTCGAACTC
The DNA here is from genome assembly GCA_965248675.1 of Dehalococcoidia bacterium. Taxonomy (GTDB): domain Bacteria; phylum Chloroflexota; class Dehalococcoidia; order UBA2979; family UBA2979; genus UBA6627. Next base: position 416,192 of record CBDFJZ010000007.1, on the reverse strand, counting down.
GCCGAGGCTGCGGACATCCCAGAAAATAGCGCCGTTATCGGCGGCGGCCGCCTTGGCCTGATCCAGCGATCAGAGCACGCCCTCGACCGGACGAGCCGCGAACGTCCGCGGTTCGTGGGTCGGGGCGTCGCTGGAAAGCGGCAGGCCCTCGGCCGTCCACTTCGTCACCCCACCATCGAGCAGACGGGTATCGGGGTGGCCGTAGTAGAGGAACGCCCAGGCGACGATCCCGGCCATCTGCGCGAACGAGTCGGCCGCCCCATAGACGACGACCGGTGTGAGCTCGTCGATTCCGAGTGCTCCCACCAAGTCAGCGAAGGCCTCGGGCGCCGGCATTTCAGGCCCAGCGCGCAGCCCGCCAAGCGAGAAACCGTTGAGGTGGACCGCACCGGGAATGTGGCCGCCGGCGTAGTCCTCGTCGTCACGAGCGCCGACGACGCGAACGGTCGGATCGGAGAGGCGACTTGCGAGCCAATCCGTCTCGGCCAGTAGCTCCGGATGAGGGTAGCCGCGCTCACTAACGGGAATGGGCATGGGTCGCTCCGATCGCGTCTGAGTGGAGCGAATATTATCAGCCCGGCCGATCGCCGCGTGGGCCAAACCCCGCACCCAACGGAAGGCTGAGATGAGCAGCAGCCGACGTGCCCTCGCCCCGTCCCGCGTTTCATAGAGCGCTCGTGCTTGTGGCGGTGGTGGCCGGGTTCCCGCGCGGTGGTGTTCATCGAGGGCGATCTCGATGCGCGCGTGATCTCGGTCGTGCTCGCTTATCTCGTATTGGTCGTCTGGTGGCGGACGAGGCGCGCGCGCTCGAAGCCGGTGTCGCCGACGATCGAGGGGTTCCGCACGCGCGGCGTGCTGTGGGGAGCGGTCGCGGGCTTCGTGTTCTGATCGTGCTGATGGCGACCTGGATCGCCTTCGGCCCGGTGGCCGCCTTCCTTCCGGGCCAGACCGGACGAGTACGCACTGATCGGCGGTCGTTTCGCGCTAGTCGTGCTCCCGTTGATCGCCGGCGCGGCGCTCGGCGGTGTGATCGCGATCGGCGACGGCACTTTGCTCGCGATCTCACCGTCGAGGCTCGACCTGCGGCTGCGGGTGAAACGCACCGTCCCGGTCCAATCGGCGGCGGCGGCGGGCGTTCGATAGACTCCGTCCCGCAGTCGGAGGTCACCGTTCGATTCTTCGTGAGTCCGATGCCGTCAGTCGGAAGGATTGACGATGTCCTTCAGTGTCTCTGAACTTAGATCTCGACATTCGCGCAGCCTGCTGATCCTCGGCCTGGCGACGTTCAACGCCGCTGGGCTGGCAATGACCGGCCTCCCCTTCTGGTTGCTCTGGGCAACCCCCGATCCGGGCTTAGGCCAGGGCGGTCGGCTCTTCATGCTCGGCTACCTCTGGGCTCTGACCTGGTTGTTCACGTGGCTGGCGCAGCGGCGATTCGACTTCGAGGAAGACTTCCGCGGTTGGTCGGTTGCGCTCACCGGAGTCGGTTGGGGTGCGCTCTATTGGCCTCGCGGTTGTCGGCGTCGCCGAGCTGTCGACTCTCGTCCAGTGGGGGGCCGGGCCCGCACTGGCTGGCCCGGCGCTTGTGATCTATGGGATCTTCGCCCCCGCTGCAATCCTGGTCGGGATGGTGATTGGCCTCGCCTTCGCTGTTGCCGACTACCTCGTGCTGTGGTTCGTGGAAGTAACCGTTGGATTCCCTCGGCCCCGGTCGTTCACGAGCGGCCGTCAGGGAGTCTGGCGGCGCTAAGTTCGAGCCACCCGCTCGTTAGGCCCGACTGCGTCGCGCCCGTGCCGCGAGTGATCTCGATCCTCGACCGCATCGTGCTCACGATCGGACAATCGAGGCTCAGCCCACCGCGCTCTCGTTAGCGAACGGACTCCGTCATGCCCGAACGCCTGGTGATCATTGGCGGCGACGCCGCTGGTATGTCCGCGGCTTCCGAGGCGCGCCGCCGGCGACCGGCGGATGACCTCGAGATCGTGGTCTTCGAGCGCTCCTCGTACGTGTCGTATTCGGCGTGCGGGGAGCCGTACTTCGTCGGCGACTACGTGACGGAGGTCGACGAGCTGATCGCGCGGACGCCGGAACAGTTCGCGGCGCGGGAGATCGAGGTGCACACCCGCCACGAGGTGACTGCGATCGACACCGAGGCGCGGCGCGTCGTGGTGCGGCCGGTCGACGGTGGGGCTGAGCGGAGCGAGCCGTACGACCAGCTGCTGGTCGCGACCGGCGCGGAGCCGAACCGTCCGCCGATCGATGGAGCGCATCTGGCGGGCGTGCACGAGATGCACACGCTGGATGACGCGATCGCCGTGCGGCGGCTGATTGACGAGCGGAGGCCACGTTCAGCGGTCGTGGTCGGCGGTGGTTACATCGGCGTCGAGATGGCCGAGGCGTTCCAGCGTCACGCGATCCCGGTGACGATCGTCACCTCGGCTCCTTCGTTGCTGGACCCGCAGCTTGATCCCGAGATGGGCGACCTGGTGCGCGCCGCCGCCGAGGAGCTCGGGATCGACGTCTGCACCGAACAGCGCATCGATTGCATCGAGGGCGACGAGCACGTCACTCACGTTGCCTGCGACGGAGCAGAGCCGATCGATGCCGACATCGTGCTGCTGGGCCTCGGTAGCCACGCCGAGGTGTGGCTCGCCACCGAGAACGGGATCCCGGTCGGCGAGACCGGCGCGATCCTCGTCGACCACCGTCAGCGCAGCGAGGTGCCGGGAGTGTGGGCCGCCGGCGATTGCGCGGAGACGCGGCACCGGATCTCTGATCGGCCCGTGAACTTTCACCTCGGGACGGTCGCGAACAAGCAGGGGCGAATTGCGGGCGTCAACCTTGGCGGCGGGGACGAGGCGTTCCCCGGCGTCCTTGGGACCGCCGTCACCAAGGTTTGTGAGGTCGAGGTCGGTCGTACCGGCCTCACCGAAAGGGAGAGCCGCGCGCTCGGCCTCGATGTCAGCGTGGACACGTTCGGGTCGTTGACGGCGGCCGGCTACTGGCCCGAAGCGCAGCGGCTCACGATGCGTGCGATCACGGACCGTCAGACGCGACGGCTGATCGGAGCCCAGATCGTTGGCGGCGAGGGCGCCGCGAAACGCATCGACGCGGTCGCGATGGCGCTCTGGAACGAGATGACCGTCGACGAGCTGATCAACGTCGACCTCTCGTACGCGCCCCCGTTCTCGGGCGTGTGGGACCCTGCGCTCGTTGCGGCGCGCAAGGCGGCCAGCAGCCTCGGACCTGCTTCGTCCGCGTGAGCTGCTCGGCCATGCCGCCGCGTAGGAATCAGATCGGCTTCGAGCAGCATCACCGGCTAGCGCCTGACGCCAGGCGACGCGATGGTCCGAGCTGGATCGAGGCGCTCGACCGCGTGGCGGCGTCCCAGCGTCGGCGACCATGGCTGACGCTTGCAGCGCGGGCTACGAGACGGTCGCGCGACCGAGCGCGTCGAGGTGGTCAACGATCAGCGATGTGAGCGCAGCCTGCACGCTCCCGCGCACTGTGCTCTCGTCGCTCTGGTGATCGTGCGTCCAGACGCGCGGGTCGACCGCTAAGCGCTGTAACGTCGCATCGCTCACCGGCAGAAGCGCTTCGATCAACTCACCCACGCCGGCGACGTATTCGTCGTGATCCGGGGGTTCGGAGTGCTCTGCGCGCCAGAGTTCCCACCGCGCCGCGCTCTCGCTCAACAGCTCGTCCAGCAATTCAGGGGCGTAGTCCGGCGTGGTCATCCCGAACGCGCTTGGCGGAGCGTGTTGATCGCCTGATCAATCCAGGTGCTGCACGGCTCGCAGAGGTAGAGCCACCGCGCCTGTCCCCGGAGGGCGATGCGCGCCCTGCCGTCGTCTGAGGGGACGGCCTTTCCGGACACGATCTGATGCTCCGTCGCTTCGCCGCTGATCGGCACTCGGCAAATGTCACACAACAGTGCTTGCATCGCCCAGCTCCTAGCAAAATCGGTCCGGCACCTGCCTGTGCGCTGACATCCCGATCCCAATGCGCTGACATCACGATTAGCGGCGGGCTTTATCGACTTGTTGAGCCTTCCTCCCTACCCCAATTCTGGGGTATTCGGACAACAAGTAACGCACGAATCTACGCGGGCAGGATCGATGGCCCGCTAGAGCAATGAGCACCAGGGGGGGAAGACATTGGACGCGATGGCCCGATTCCCGACGCATGCCGAACCCACGCCGCGAGAACGGGACGTGCTCGGACAGCTGGTGCGGGGCCTGTCGGTCGCGGACATTGCGTCCGAACTCGGAGTCGCCCCGTCGACTGGGCGAATGCACATCAAGCGACTCCACGAGAAGACTGCGACCTCGAACCTCCACTCGCTAGCGCTCTGGGCGGTAGCGCACGCCGATTGCTGCGTGCGGGAACAGTAGCGTCGCTTCCAGTGCCCGCTGGTGCGGACTGACGCCGGTCAGATGATTCGCGGCAGGCTTTAAGCCGGATCGGACGCAGTCTTAGAGCTCGCCGCCGCCGCCGCGCGTCCTTGTAGCTGTCGCCGATCTACCGCCGCATCCACTTCAGGCCACACCTCGGCGTCGACACCCGTAGCCGTCCGAGGCCCGTCACGGCGCGGAAAGCGGCGAGCAGCCTCGGGCCACCGGCGGTATAGCGAACCGTCCAGGCCTCTACGCACCCGCGCCCCGGCGCGACGTCATAACGGGGTACGACCACCTGGCTACGTGACCAAAGCGCGTACGACCGGGAAATTGAGCGTCATAACGAGACTCGTCAGGGCTCCCTCATGACGTAACGATTCAGGCGGAATCAGACCCAAAATGGGGACCAGGGATTCGGCTAGTGCCTGACGCCGACGGATGCGAAGGTCGGGGCCGGATCGACGCGTTCGACCGCTGAGCGCCGCCGGAGGGCCGCAGCGGCGGACAGCCAGGGACCTCGATGCTGCGCAGGCTCTTCCCGGACGTGTACGAGGGCTGGCTGGTGGTCGGCTCATCCGGGGTCGTCGTGCTCGTGGTCGCGGCGACGTTCTTCTATGGCTTCGGCACGATCTTCAACGAGGTTCGCGAGGAGTTTGGTTGGAGCAACGCTTCGACGGCGCTGGCGTTCTCGCTGCGCAACGAGATCGGCGGGATCGGCGCGATCGCGCTCGATCGGATCGGACCGAAGCGGGTCCTCTACACGGGCATCACGATCGCGGCGGCCGGCGTGATCGCGATGTCGTTCATGCAGGTGCTGTGGCACTTCTACGTGGTGATGGTGGTGATCGCGTTCGGCTCGAGCGCGGCGGGCGGCCAGGTCGGCCTGACGGCGATCGCGACCTGGTTCCAGGAACGGCGCGCGTTCGCGATGTCGATCATGACGCTGGGCGGCGGCATTGGCGGCGTGTTCGTGATCGGGATCGGCGTGCTGGTGGAGGTCGCCGGTTGGCGCTGGGCGCTCCGTGTGCTCGCGTTGATCATGCTCGCCGTCGGGCTGATCGTCGGCAGCAACATTCGCTCACGGCCGGAGGGCCACCCGCAGCCGCTCGACGGTATCGTCCCGCGGGATTCGGAAAACAGCACCGAGGTGCGCACGGCGGAGCGGTGGGGCGTGCCGGTGCGTGCGGCGATCACGTTGCGTTCGTTCCTGCTGCTCTCGCTCGCGATGTTCGGGACGAACTTCGGGTTCGTCGCGCTGATCGTGCATCAGATCCCGTACCTCGAACGCAGATCGGTGTCTCGAAGACGGTCGCCAGCAGCACGATCGCGGTCTTCACGCTGGCGTCGATCATCGGGCGGATCGGATTCGGGTACCTGGGCGACCGCTATCAGAAGCGCTTCGTGATCGCGGTCGCGGTGGGGATGCTGTCGTTCGGCCTGGCGCTGATCGCGGCCGCGCCCAACCTGTGGATCGCGATCCTCGGGATCGGGATCGCCGCGCCCGGCTTCGGCGGGACGATCCCGCTGCGGCCGTCGATCTCGGCCGATTACTTCGGTACGCGATACTTCGGGACGATCAACGGCACGATGCAGTTCGTATCGACGACGGGCGCCGCCGCCGGCCCGTGGGTGATCGGGCGGCTCGTCGACGTGAACGGCGACTACACGGCGGGCTGGATCATCGCCGCAATCGTGGTCGCGGTGGTCGGGATCCCCGCCGCCCTCGTGGCGACGGCGCCCTCGGAACTGCGCGACCGCTACCGTCAGGCAGCGTTGCCTGCGTGACCGAGGCCTAGAGGTAGCCGCTGCCGCCCTCCGAGGCACAGCCAAGGATGAGGAAGTGGCTACGTCGAGGTGGCGGCGATCAGAGGTAGCCGCTGCCGCGACGCTTCGCCTTCGGGTCGGTGACGACGTTCAGCAGCGAGACCTTGCCCGAGGCGAACGCGCGCTCCATCGCGGGTCGGATCTCGGCCGGGTCGGTGACGCGCTCCGAGTAGCCGCCGACCATCTCGACCATGTGCTCATAGTCGATCGGGAGCAGGGCCGCGATCGGCGGGGCGTCCGGCGGGAAGCTGCGGTCCTGGATCGTGTGCGCGGCGATGCCGCCGTTGTTCGACACCACGATCACGACCGGGATGTCCATGCGCGCGCAGGTCTCCACCTCCATCGCCGCGGCGCCGAAGGAGTAGTCGCCGAGGACCGCGACGACCTGCCGCTCCGGGCGGGCGAGCTTCGCGCCGACCGCGTATGGGAGGCCGGTGCCCATGCAGCCAGTGGTGCCGGCGCCAAGGCGGTGCCGGCCTACGTGGGTCGGCATCACCTGGCGCATGACGGCCATCGTGAACTCGCCGTCCTCGGCGACGATCGCGTCGCGCTCGATCGAGTCGCGGACGTCGGCGACCAGCCGGTAGTGGTTGATCGGCTGCTGGTCGGAGGTCATCTGCTCGGCGATGCTGGCCTCGTTCTCGCGCGCCTTGTCCTGGATCGAGGTGAGCCACCCGTTCGAGCTGGTGCGGAGCTCGCGTCCGGCGAGCGCCTCGTTCACCGCCTCGACGCCGACGCGGCAGTCGGCGACGACGCCGATCTCGAGCGGCGCGGCGGAGTGGAACTCCTCGGGCTCCACATCGATCTGCGCGATGCGGACGTTCGAGGGCAGCCGGCTGCCCATCTGGAACATCCAGTTGAACCGCGCGCCGACCATCAGCACCGCGTCCGCACCACCCATAGCCGTCGAGCGCGCCGCGCCGGCGTTCGACTCGTGGTCGTCGGCGACCGCGCCGCGCCCCATCGGCGAGGCGACGAACGGGATGCCGAGGTCGGCCAATCGTGTCAGGGCGAGGCCGGCGTCACCCCACGCGGCGCCCTTGCCGATCATTACTAACGGCCGCTCCGCCGAGGCGAGCATCTCGGCGACGCGCTCGATCGAGGCGGTGTCGGGTCCGGCGAACGACACGTGGGGCGCCGCCTCGCGGATTGGCGCGTCCTCCTCGTCGACCGTCTGTGATACGAGGTTGCCGGGGAAATCGAGGTAGACGCCCCCCGGCCGCCCGTACTGCGCTTTGCCCATCGCGAGGTAGAGGAGCTCCGGGATGTGCTCGGTCTTGTCGACGCGCTGGACCCACTTCGAGGCCGGGTTGGCGAACGAGGTCTGATCGATCTCCTGGAACGCGCCGAGTCCCAGTTGGCCCTCGGCGGCCGAACCACCGAGCACGATCAGCGGCATGGCGCTCTGCGTCGCCACGTAGAGCGGCGTGACGGTGTTCGTCATCGCCGGGCCGGACGCGGCGACCATGATGCCGGGCTTCTGGTTCAGGTAGCCCCACGAGGAGGCGGCGAAGGCAGCGTTCATCTCGTGGCGGCAGTTGACCACGCGGATGCCGTGCGCGTTCGCCTCGGCGAGCACGTCGATCATCGGGCCGCCCAACACGGTGAACAGGTGATCGATCCCGCTTGCCTTGAGTTGCTTCGCAACCAGTGCAGCTCCGCTGACCTCGGCCATCAGGTCCTCCTCGATGCTCGCGACGTGGCGAGCCGCATGCTATCGGCTCGGGGGCGCGGGCGTAGACTGTCGCCGTCCATCCGCAGCACGACTCGCCGAGGATTCCGCCCATGCCCGCGCCACTCGACGGCATCAAGATCATCGATTTCACGCGCTTCCAGAACGGGCCGCACGCGACGGTCATGCTCTCCGACATGGGTGCGCAGGTGATCAAGGTCGAACGCCCCGGCGAGGGCGATCCCGGCCGCGCACTCGGGCGCGCCGAGGACGGCTTCTGCGCCTACTTCGAGGCGCTCGATCGGGGCAAGCAGTCGATCACCGTAGACCTCGCGACTGCCGAGGGCGCGGAGATCGTTCGCGCGCTGTTGAAAGACGCGGACGTGCTGACGGAGAACTTCAAGCCCGGCCTACTCGACGGCCTCGGCTTCGGTTACGAGGCGATACACGAGCTGAACCCGCAACTGATCTACGCGGTGAACAGCGGCTTCGGCCCGCGTGGCGAGTGGGCGCTGCGCGGCTCGTTCGACATCGTCGCGCAAGGGATGAGCGGCGCGATGATCGGCCAGGCCGGCGGGCCGGGGAACGAGCCGGTGCAGATTTCGTGGGGCCTCGCGGACCAGGTGGGGAGCATGGTCTTCGCCTACGGGATCATGGCGGCGATCGTCGCGCGCGAGCGGCAGGGCGTGGGCCAGAAGGTCGACGTGTCGCAGATGGGCGCGATGGCTACGCTTCAGTCGTTGAGTCTTCAGCGGTACCTGCACACCGAGGTCGAGACGACCGGCAAGTACCTCAACCCGGCGTTTGCGGCGTACCAGTGTTCCGACGACGAATGGCTGACGATCGGCGTGCTGACGCCGAAGCACTGGCCGCTGATGTGCATCGCGATCGGGCGCGAGGATCTGATCACCGACGAACGGTCGGCGGACGCGTTTGCACGGCGCGACAACGCAGCCTGGCTTCGCGATGAGCTGGCGGCGAGCTTCCGACGCGGTACGCGACAGCAGTGGCTCGACGCGATGGTCGAGCAGGACGCGCCGTGCGGGCCGGTCTACACTTATGCCCAGGTCGCCGAGGACCGGCAGTTCTGGGAGAACGGGTACCTCGCGAAGGTCGATCACCCCAACTTCCCCGGGCACCGCGCGGTCGGGATTCCAGTCGAGCTCAGCGAGACTCCGGGGGCGATCCATGGGCCCGCACCCGAGCTCGGGCAGCACACCGAGGAGACGCTGCTCGAGCTGGGCTACGACTGGGAACGGATCACCGCGCTGCGGGACGCAGGCGCGATCTAACGCCTCGCGGGGCCGCGCGAGTTCTCACGAACAGGGTCCTGACGCGGTCGATGTTTCCTTGCTGCCGCTCGGGGGCCCCTGACGAGCAGGCGTGGGAGCGCCTCGTCGTCCGACTGCGCCAACGCGCACGGCAGTGAGCGAATTCGCGCTTGATGGCGTGCTCTCGTGGTGGTGCCTGTAGAATCCGGGGCGCTCGAACTCGCCTGGGATGGGATCGAGGGCAGATGGTCAATGAGATATCCGTGATCGAGCGGGCGGCGGTCCTGAATGACGGCCGCCGTTTGAATCTTGCCCGTGGGCGCACGCCCGGAGTACGGTTTCGCGAGATCAACCGGCTCAGCGACATCCGCGCGAAAGGCGGTGGACTGGCGTGACGACTGCGATCGCGACCACGAAACGTGTGATCCCCGTCGCCGATCTCGATCTGCACCTACGCGAGGGCGGCGAGGGCTCGCCCGTGGTGCTGCTGCATCGGTCGACCGGCACGCTCGGATGGGATCAGTTCGAAGAGAAGCTGGCTGAGCGATTCAGGGTGATCACCCCCGACTTGCCGGGCTACGGGGAGTCCGAGCGACCGGACTGGGCCCGCGAGCCACGGGACATCGCGCTGATCGTCGGCAGACTGCTCGAGCGGCTCGAGCTGACGGACGTGACGCTCGTCGGCCTCGGCTTCGGCGGTTTCATTGCCGCGGAGCTGGCGACGGCCAACGACGAGCGTCTGAAGTCGCTGGTGCTGGTTTCCGCGGCCGGTCTCAAGCCTCGCGAAGGTGAGATCGTCGATCAGATGTTGATCGCCCACGACGTCTACGTGCGGCAGGGCCTCAACGACGAGGCGGATTTCGAGAAGCGCTTTGGCGCCGATCTGCACGCGGACATCAAGGACGTCTGGGAGTTCAGCCGGATCATGACCGCGCGGGTCACGTGGAGCCCGTACATGTTCAGTCGCCGGCTGCCCCATTTGCTGTCCGAAGTGAGAACGCCGGCGCTGGTGGTCTGGGGCGAGAACGACCGGATCATTCCGAGCGATTGCGGTCACCAGTACGTTGAGGGTCTGGCGGACGCTCGACTCGAAGTGCTCGCGAACGCGGGACACCTGGTGGAGTGGGATCAGCCGGACGAGCTCGCGGATCTGATCGCCGCACAGGCCGCGCTGTAACGAAGAGGATCAATCATGCTCATTGGACGCTTCACGGAACGGCCATACCAGGACCCGAACTCGGGTTACTTCGGCGCCACGGGCAGATCGATTCAGGACTTGTCGATCAGCAACGCCGAATACGACACGGAGCTGGGCGCGGACCTGTACAACCGGTACCTCGATGAGCAGGTTGCGACCGAAGAAGCCGGGTTCGACGCGATTATGTTGAACGAGCACCATTCGACGCCGTTCTGCATGGGCGGCACGGTCAACACCGAGGCGGCGATTCTCGCGCGGATCACCGACCACGTGAAGATCGTGATCAACGGCAATGTGCTGCCGATCTGGGACGACCCGCTGTGGCTGGCGGAAGAACTCGCCACGATCGACATGATCTCGCGTGGACGCCTGGTGACGGGCTGGGTGCGCGGCACCGGTCGCGAGAGTATCGCGCACAACGCCCAGCCGCCGTTCAACTGGGAGCGCTTCCAGGAGGCGCACGACTTCATCATCAAGGCGTGGACGACCGACGGTCCGTTCCGCTGGGAGGGCGAGCACTTCGACTACCGCTACGTAAACCCGTGGATGCGGCCCTATCAGAAGCCACACCCGCAGATCATGATCCCCGGCGTGGTCAGCCGGAACACGGTGAAATGGTCGGCCGAGCACCGCTACCCGTACCTGATGCTCTCGACCCGCCTGGAACCGACGAAGGAGTCGTTCGAGTACTACCGCGAGGTGGCGCGGGAGAACGGCTACGAGGCCGGCCCACAGCACATTGGCTACCTGTTCAAGGTCCACGTCGAGGACACCGAGGAGAAGGCCTACGAGGTCGGCCGCAAGTTCCTCGATGGGCCGGGCAACATCTTCCTCGAGGGCTCGCGGGGCACGGCCTCGCCCGTGTTGCAGAACCTGCCGGGCCTGACCGATCGCAAGAACCTGCTGCCGACCGGCCAGGTGGGATTCGTGGCCGCCTCACGAGGACGCGACAGCGAGGAGGTCGCCAAAGACAACCCGGAGAGCGCGAAGGACGCGCCGGCAGCGCGGGGTGGTCCGGCGCCGGCGATGCAGGCCGACTACGACACCCAACTCGAGAACTACACGATCATCGCGGGGACGCCGGACAGCGTGATCCCGAAGATCCAGCACGTCCTCGAGACGTTGCGACCGGGCACGATCTTCTTCTGGGACGGCGACGGCGCGATGGATCACGAGGACTCGATGCGCAGCCTGAAGCTGATGGGCTCGGAGATCCTGCCCGCCGTGCGGGAGATGGCCGAGGAGTTCGATCTGCCGAGCTCGTTCGAAGTCGACACGATGACGAACGAGCCGATCCCGCAGCTCGAGGAGGCCGGGGCCGCCGGCGGAGGTGACTAGCCCGATCGCGAACGCTCGCGAACGCTCGCGAATGACGTCGGTCGAGCAATTCGACGCGATCGTGGTTGGCGGCGGACCGGCCGGGTCGACGACGGCCGGACTGCTCGCGAAACGTGGTGCGAATGTGCTTGTGCTCGAGCGCGAGCGGTTCCCGCGCGAGCATGTCGGCGAGTCGCTGCTCCCTGCTTCGCTGCCGATCCTCGAGGAACTCGGCGTCCGCCGAGCGGTGGAGGATGCGGGGTTCCTCAAGAAGTACGGCGCGACGATGGTCTGGGGCAGCTCGCCCGAGCCGTGGAGCTGGTACTTCCAGGAGACGAACCGCACCTACCCGCACGCCTACCAGGTGGTGCGCGCGCAGTTCGACGAGATCCTGCTCCGCCACGCCGCCGGCCTCGGCGCCGACGTGCGCGAGGAGCATCGGGTGATCGAGTTGCTGCGCGACGGTGACCGGGTCACCGGAGTCGGCTTCGAGGGCGCCGCGGGCGGTCGCTCGGAGGCCACGGCGCCCGTCGTCGTCGACGCCAGCGGGCAGCAGGCGCTCGTCGCCAACGCGCTCGGGCTGCGTCGCTGGGACGACTTCTTTCGCAACCTCGCGGTGTACGGCTACTTCCGCGACGCCGAGCGGCTGCCGGCGCCCGATGAGAACAACATCCTCGTCGAGGCGCACCAGGACGGCTGGTGCTGGACGATCCCGCTGCACGACGGTCGCTCCAGCGTTGGCGTCGTCGTGGACGCTGAGCGGGCACGCGAACGGATCGAGTCGGGCGACCTCGGCGCGTTCCTCGACGAGCACATCGCCGGGTCGCCTCGCACCGCCGCGCTCGTTGCGAACGCGAAGCTCGAGGGGATGCCACGGGCGATCCGCGACTGGTCGTACGTCGCGAGCTCGCTGATCGGAGACGGCTTCGTCCTCGCGGGCGATGCAGCCTGTTTCATCGACCCGCTGTTCTCGTCGGGCGTGCACCTGGCGATGAACGCGGGGGTGCTGGCGTCGGCCTACGTCTCGACGCTGCTCGAGGATGAGCAGCTGGCGGTCGAGGCACGCCCGGTCTATCAGCGCCTGTACCTCCAGCAGTACGAGCACTTCCGCGAGCTGGCGAAGCTGTTCTACTCGAGCAACCGCACCGCGGACTCCTACTTCTGGGAGGCGCGCCGCCTCGATCCGAGCGCCGCCGACCTGCCGGCGCGTGAGGCGTTCGTGAACGCCGTCGCGGGCCAGCCCGCCGCAGGATACGAGCGCGTGGTGCTCGACCGCGGCGAAGCGCCGGAGGCGTTCATCGCCGCGCTTCGCAGTACCGAGGCGGAGCGTGCCGCTCGGCAGGCGGCGGCGGAGGAGAGCCGCGCGACGGTTGCCGGCGCGATCCCTCGGGTCGCGGCCGATGTCGAGCTGATCGTCGAACCCGTGCTGGAGTCGGGCGTGTTCGTCCGCTCGCACGTGGTGCGCTCGCCGTCGCGTCCGGCGGGCTCGCCGGTGAGCGCGATCGTCGCCGCCGCGCTCGCCCTCGCCGACGGCAATCGCTCGGTCCTCGCGATCGCGGAGCGGCTCGCGGTTGACTATGAGATCGAGCTCGCGCGCATCGCCCCGGTCGTCGCGAGCGCCTTCGAGATCCTGTACATCGATGGTGCGGTCGAGGAGCTCAGCCGAAGATGAGCAATACCGTGCCGCCGCCGCTCGATGGCATCCGGGTGATCGAGGTCGCCGGGCTGCCGTCGGCGTTCGCCGGTCGCCAGCTGGCTGAGCTGGGCGCCGAAGTAATCCTGGTCGAGCCGCTCTCGGGCGCCCCATCGCGGCACCGAGTGCCGTACCTCGGTGGCGAGCCGGGCCTCGAGCGCAGCCTGCATCATCTCCACTTCAACGCCGGCAAGCGCAGCGTCGTCCTCGACCTCGCGGGTGCCGAGGGTGCTGAGCAGTTCCGGCGCCTCGTCGAGGCGGCAGACGCGTTGATCGAATCGGCGGACCTCGGGGCGATGGACCGCCTCGGGCTCGGGTACGAGCAGCTTCGCGAGCGGAACCCCGCGCTTCAGTACGTGACGATCACGCCGTTCGGCCAGGACGGTCCGCTTGCCGGCTATCGGGGCAACGACCTGATCGGCGCCGCCGCGAGCGGGGTGATGTATCTGAACGGCTTCCCCGAGGACCCACCGAACGCGCCGGGCGCCGAGCAGGCTTTCCACATGGCCTCGCTGGCTGCCGTGTCGACTCTGCTCGTGGCGCTGGTCGGCCGCGATCGGGGCGATGGCGGGCACCGCATCGACGTGTCGATCCAGGAGGCGTTGTCGATCGCGACGCTGCAGACGGCGAACGCGAACTTCTACACCTGGCACCAGCGGATACCGCGGCGTGTCGGCGCCGGATCGACGCTCAGCGCGCGCAGCCTCTTCCAGTGCGCGGACGGCAAGTGGATTAGCTTCACCGTGCCGATCGGCGCCCCGGCGATCTGGCCGAACTTCGTCGGCTGGCTCGAGGAAGAAGGCATCGTCGAGGCTGGTGACGAGCGTTTCACCGATCCGTCGGTGCGCGCCGAGCAGCCCCAACTCGTCTCCCAGATGGTGGCCGAGATCTGCTCCCGGCACCCGCGGAAGCACGTCTTCAACGAAGGTCAGCGCCGGCGGATGCTGGCGATGCCGGTGAACGATGCTCGTGACCTCGTGGAGGACGAACACCTCAAGGCCCGTGACTTCTTTGCCTCGTCCACGGTTCCGCAGCTAGACCGCGAGCTGACCGACGTATCGCCCGCGTACCACTTCACCGCGACGCCGGCTGCGCGCGGGCTCGTCGCGCCGGTGCTGGGTGAGGACGAGGAGCTGCTCAGTACCTCGAGGCCGGCGCGGCCCGCGCCCGTAGCGTCTCGAGGCAGCGAGGCCCCGTACCGGCCGCTCGAGGGCATCCGGGTGTGCGACTTCACCTGGATGCTGGCGGGCCCACTGACCACCCGGATCCTCGCCGACTACGGCGCCGACGTGATCAAGGTCGAATCCGGGTCTCGGATGGACAACATCCGCGTTGGCGGCGTCCACCCCGGTGAGGCCGGATCGGTCAACACCAACGGTGTGTACAACGATGCCTCCGCGAACAAGCGGGCGATCCAGCTGAACCTCAAGACGGAGCGCGGGCGCGAGCTGGCGAAGGAGCTCGTCGCGAAATCCGACGTCGTGACGAACAACTACACGCCGGATCGGATGGACCGCTGGGGACTGGGTTACGAGGACCTGCGCCAGGTCAAGCCGGACATCATCATGATGACGATGCCGGTGATGAGCCGAACCGGCCCGTACAAGAGCTACGGGTCGTACGGGAACGGCGTGATCGCCTACGGCGGGCTCAGCCAGACGATGGGCTTCGAGGAACGACCGCCGTCCGGACTGGCGCCGCTCTACTCGGATTTCTCCGCGCCGTACTTCGCCGCGAGCTCGATCTTCGCGGCGCTCTACCATCGCGAGCGCACGGGTGAAGGTCAGTTCATCGAGCTTTCACAGGCCGAAGCGACGGTGAATCTGCTCGGCACCGACATCCTGGAGTTCACGGCCAATGGCGATCTTCCGCCGCGCAACGGCAACCGCTCGCGCGACATCGCTCCGCACGGCGCATTTCCGTGCTCGGGCGACGACCGCTGGATCGCGATCGCCTGCGAGGACGACGCGGCCTGGCAGCGGCTGGCGAGCGCCATCGGTGCGCCCGATCTGGCCTCGGATTCGCGTTTCGCGACGCTCGAGGCGCGCCGTGAGCACGAGGAGGAACTCGAGGCGGCGATCGGGCGGCGCACGCGCGATTACGACGCGTGGGAGCTGATGCACGCGCTGCAGGCGGTGGGCGTGATGGCCGCCGTCGTCGAGGACCTCGAAGACATGGTCGCCCGCGATCCTCATCTCCAGCGCCACCTCGTACCGGTCAGCGATCCTCGGGACGACTTCACGTTCCTCACGCACGCGCAGCCGGCGCGGGTGGACGGGAAGCTGCCCTCGATCAGGCGTTCGCCGTTCTGGGGTGAGCACAACGCCGAGGTCTACCGGGACATCCTCGGACTGACCGAGACGGAGATCGCCGAACTCGCCGCCGCCGAGGTGATCTTCTAGCCGCGCGGGTACTCGAAGATCCCGAAAGACGCTGCGTCGCGCTCGCAGTACGATCGTCATACCCCCAGCCGCCCCAGCCAGAGAGCCGGACATGCTCGCGATCCTTCACCCGAATACCGACGAGAACAGCCCCGAATACCAGCAGACCTGGGAGTACCTCGAGCAACTGCCCGGCGTCGAGCTGAGCGTCAACACCATCCAGGGTGAGCAGCAGAAGCTGACCGAGATCTACCTGCTGGGCGACACGCTCGCGGTCGACCTTGACCAGGTCGCCGCGCTGCCGGCGGTCGAGCGGGCGATCCGCATCTCCGAGGCGTACCGCGTCCTCGGGCGCCACGCGGACCAGGAACGGCAGACGGGCTTCACTTACAACGGCGTCGAGTTCAGCCAGGAGACGCTCAACGTGCTCCCGGGCCTCTGTGCGGTCGACAACCCCGAGAACGTCGAGATCATGATGAAGGCGCTTCAAGAGAACGGGCACAACCTGACGCGGATGGGCGCCTACAAGCCGCGCACGAATCCGTACTCCTTCCAGGGCCACGGCAAGGAATGCCTGCCGTACGTCTTCGAACTCGCCGGCCAGTACGGGATCAAGGCGATCTCGATGGAGGTCACCCACGAGAGCCACATAGACGAGATCGATGACGCCCTCGAGCAGCTCGGGCGTCCGACCGGCGTGATCCTGCAGGTCGGTACGCGCAACAGCCAGAACTTCGAGTTGCTGAAGGCGATCGGCCGCCAGGACACCTACCCGGCGCTGGTGAAGCGCGGCTTCGGGATTACGCTGAACGACTCGCTCAACGCCGCCGAATACCTCGCCAGTGAGGGCAACACCAACGTCATCTTCTGCTTGCGGGGGATGCGCAGCGACCTGGGGGCGCCGCACCGGATGATGGTCGACTTCGGTCACGTCCCGATCGTCAAGCGCCTCACGCGGATGCCGGTCTGCGTCGATCCGTCGCACTCCGTCGGCGGCCGCGGCGCTGCCCCGGACGGCATCCTCGACATCGCCCACGTCACCGCTCAAGGGGTCGTCGCCGGCGCCAACCTCGTGCTGGTGGACTTCCACCCGAACCCGGAGGAAGCGCTCGTGGACGGCGCGCAGGCGCTCCGTATCGAGGAGCTGCCGCAGTACCTCGCGGATATCGATCTCGCGTGGGAGACGTATCAGAAGCGCCTGGCGATCTGGAACGCCGCCTAGCGACGCCGGCCGAGTCCCGCCCTCTCGCGCCACAATCGCGCTACGCGGCCAGGCTCCTCGGGCCAGGGCTAGGTCAGCGAACTCAGCGCCTCGGCGAACCCGGTCAGCGCGTCGAGGTGTTGCTGTGGCGACGAGAGCCCGAGGCCCGCGGTCGAGAACGCCAGATGTGTTGCTCCCAGCCGGGCGAATGACTCAGCGGCCACCAGCCGGGTGTCGCGATCCGCGCCCTGCGCCGAACATTGCAGGCCGAGCGCGTCGGGATCGCGACCAGCCTCCTCCGCGGATGCGCGCATCAACGTCACGCCCTCGCGGATCGCCTCGGGATCTTGGGTGAGAGGATACCAGCCATCGCCGAGGCGGCCGACACGCGCGATCGCGCGCGGATCGCCGCCGCCCATCCAGATCGGGATGTCCCGCCGTGGCGGCAGCGGGTTCAGGCCAGCCTGCGTGACGCGATCCCAGCGGCCCTCGAAGGTGACGACCGGGTCGCGCCAGAGCATCCGGAGCAGCTGGATCTGCTCATCCATGCGGCGGCCGCGCGTGTGGAAGTCCTGACCGAGCGCTTCGTACTCGACGGGATTCCAGCCGGTGCCGACTCCGAGCACGAGGCGACCACCGCAGATCACGTCGAGGTGCGCGGCCTGCTTGGCGACAACCGCGGTCTGCCGCTGCGGCAGGATCAGCACGCCGGTCATGAACTCGATGCGCTCGGTGACCGCCGCCAGGTACCCATACGTGGGGAAGGGCTCGGACCAGGCGGTCTCGTGCGTGTAGGGGCCGGTCCACCCGCCGGGCCGATTCGGATCGGCGCCGAGCACGTGTTCGCCCATCGTCAGCCGCGCATAGCCCGCGCCCTCGGCCGCCTGCGCGAAATCGCGCAGCACCGTCGGCTCAGAACCGAGTTCGTTCGTCGTATACGTCGCCACGAGCTCCATGCGAGCACCTTCCAGATCAGCTGTGCGATCGCGCCTGCCCGAGCCGAGCTGGCCCGGCCGCTCCGGTCATCGAATCGCGAACACCGACGCTCCGCGCTTACGCCTCTTCCCCGTGCAACGCCTCGCCGCGGTTCAGCCGCGCTGCGATGTCGTAGGTCTGGCCGACCGAGCGCACCGTCGGCGCGTGGGCAGTGAGGAAGCGAGCGGCACCGAGCAGTACATGGTCGCCTTCTGGCCGGCCTCGGAAGTTGTCGTGCTGCCGCACCGCCGCTTCGTAGATCTGGAGCGAGTGGAACCCCGCGTCCTCGCGCAACAGCGCGTGGCCAAGCGTCGTCGCCACCTCGGCTTGCCGCCCTTCCGCGAGCATCGAGGCGACGATCTCCGCCGTCTCGTCGACTCGATGCTGCCGGTCGAACTCCGCCAGCAGCGGCTCTCGCGACGCCTCGTCGCCGCTCGCCTGGGGGATCGGCTGCTTCGGCACGTTCAGGAAGCGCTCGAGGTAGACCGACATCGCCCCGTCGAAGATGCCGCGTGCCACCTCGTGAGAGGGCGCGCGGCGCATCGCCTGGTCGACCGCGTTGGTGTACGTGAACGTGTGGTGGATGGTGTCCCAGTCGCCGAACTCGTTCGAGACGTGGAAGTGCACCGGCCGCCGCGCGGCCGCGTAGGCGACCGCCGCCGAGAGCTCGACGAGCGGCGTACCCGCGCGCACCTCGCGCAGCATCGCCGCCAGCGTCTCGGCCGGTTCGCCGTCCAGGATCTGCTCGGCGAGCTCGCGGTGGCCGCCCCACTCGTGCTGGCGCTCACCGCCCGCCTCCAGCGCCGCGTCGAGTTCGCCGAAGGTGTCCTCCAGCAGGGAAGGCAGGTCGACCGGGTGCTGCCACGCCGAGGTCTCCTCCATCCGCGTCGCCCGCACCATCGGTCCGACCAGGCTCGGCAGGATCTCTTCGGCGTGCTGCCAGCCGACCAGGTCGAGGAGCTCGAATGCCTTGTTCGCGAAGTCGAGCGTGTGTCCCTCGTCCAAGAACAGGTGGTCCGTGCAAGCGGCGAACACCATCTCCGCGATCTGCTGCTGGTCGAGGCCGATGTGGATCGCCGTCCGCAGGCAGCGCTCCGCCGGGTCTGCCGAGCGAGTCTCGATGAAGCGCCGGAACCAGGCCCGGTACACCTCGGGGCGGCGCTCCCGCGTGGACAGCGGGTCGAGGTCGAAGTCCGGCGGCTGGCCGGCCGTGTCGCTCGCGATGTGCACCAGCCCGTGATAGAGCGCACGCGGCCGGTCCTCTGGCTCCAGCACCGGCAGCACGTTGCCCATCGCCGCCAGGATCGACAGCCCGGCGCTCCAGCCGGCCGCGCGATTCCTCGCGCCAAACAGGGCCGCCCGCTCCAGGATTGGGGCCGTCTCCCCCGTCTCACTGAGCCCGATTACGGACTTCGCGAGGACCAGCCGGATGTTTTGCTCCAGCCCCTCGTCCAGCTTCTCCAGCCAGTGCGAGCGGCGGTCACCCTCCGCCGGCCGCGGGTCGAGGTACACCTCGCCGTCGCGCACCTCCACGCGGAAGGTGGGCACGTCGTCGGCAAACGGGTCGAAGGTGCAGCCACCGGCCAGGTCGAAGCGGGCGTGATGCCAGTGGCAGGTGAGGATGCCATCCTGCACGGTGCCGCGGCTCAGCGGGAACCCCATATGCGGGCAACGGTTGTCTAGCGCATACACCTGATCGTCGCGAACAAAGAGGACGATGGTGCGACCGCCTGCCGAGATTACTCGCGGCTGCAGCCGCATCAGCTCCTCGAGCGGTCCGACGTGCACGAGCTCGTCGTTGGCCTTCACTGCGGAGCCTGGCTGTTCGGTGGTCGTCATCTACTGTTCCCTTCGACTGCGGCGCCGAGGCTTCCGCCTAGCGCCACACCATCACTTCCTGGGCGATCTGTTGCTCGCGGCTGCTCTTCTCCCGCCACCGGCGCATGAACTCGTCGCCCACGCGCTCGCGGGCGTCGGCCCAGCTCATCGGCGCGACATCCGAGCTCTGCTCACGGCTGCGCACGGCGGTCAGGAAGGCCGTGGAGTCGCCCAGGTCGAAGGCCTCGATCACCTCGCAGGCGAGGTGCCCGACGCCGCCCGGGAAGTACGGGTCGCCGTTGCCGGTCAGCGACTGATCGATGCCGGCGAGCTTGTCGCCGTCCCGCCCGGAGACGAGTCCGAGCGACTCGAGCAGATCGAGTTGCGCGCCGGAGAGCAACGTGATCGCGAGCGTGCCGGCCTCCGTCACCAGGTCGTGGGTGAAGTTCGTGCGCGAGAGCACGACAAGCAGCCGCGGACGGTCCGGGACGATCGAGGCGCCGAAAACCGCGACGCAGATCTGAGCGTTCGGCCCTCGCTCGCCGTGCGAGCCGACGGCGCAGAGCGGCGCCCAGAAGTGTGAGAGGATCTCCGGCGGCCGGCGCTCGTTCGCCACGCCGAGAGCGTACCAGCGTTCCGCGCCGTCGGAGGCGTGCGGCGAACGCGCCGCGGAGCGCTAATCCGCGGCCGTTCCAGAGGCGATGCGAAGGAGGAGGGCACGCACCCGCGGATTGGCGAGCACCGCCTCGCGCAGTCGCTCCACCTCGGCTTCGCTCACGATCAGCGGCGACCGCTGGAAGCGCCCGGCGTGACTGAAGTGGCAGAACCGTAGCGCGACCGAGCCGGCGGTATCGCCGGTCTGAAACTGCATCAACTGGATCGTCGGCGCGCTGTACTCGCCGTCGAAGCGCGCCTCCTCGACGATCTCGCCGTCACCCCAGTGCATCGAGAACGGCCGCGGCACGGCCGCCTCGCGAGGCTCGCTCATACGCCCACCCAGTCGCCTTCGACGCGTTGCGGGCTCAGAATCGCACACTCTTGGCGAAGCGTGTGCCGCGCTGCCAGGTAGCGGCGGCGGCTGAGCGCGAGAGCGCAGCGAGGCGAACGGCTCCTCGTGAGTGGCAAGATGGGCGCATGGCGGAGCCAGACGCTTTTGCGACCGGTAGTTCGCTGCACGACGCTACGAGGCGGCTGTTCGCGGCGCTCGCGCCGAACTACGAGCGCTGGTCGGCGCTGCTCAGTCTGGGACAGGACCCGCGCTGGCGCGGGCGGCTGGTCGAGGGGCTCGGCCTCCAGCCGGCCGCTCGGGTGCTTGACGTCGCCGCCGGCACAGGGCTGATCACGCGGCTGCTCGAGGCGCACGAGCACGAGGTCGTCGCGCTCGATCTCAGTGGCGAGATGCTCGGCAACGCCAGACGAAGCGGTGCGACAGCGGTGCTGGCTACCGCCGAGGCGCTGCCGTTCCCCGACGCGACCTTTGACGGGCTGACGTTCGGCTACCTGCTTCGATACGTGACCGACCCTTGGGCGACGATGCGCGAGCTGGCGCGCGTCGTGCGCCCCGGCGGGATGATCGGGATGGTCGAGTTCGGGCGACCGCGGGGAGTATGGGGACCGCTCTGGCGACTCTATACGCGGGTCGTCTTGCCGCTGGCCGGTCTGCTGGCCGGGCCGGCGTGGACGCGCGTCGGGCGGTTCCTGGGTCCGAGCATCGATCGCTTTCACCGTCGATTCCCCGGCGACGACATCGCCGCCCTCTGGGCGGGGGCGGGGCTGACGGATGTGCGCATTGCGCGACCATCGCTGGGCGGCGGGCTGATCGTCTGGGCGCGGCGCGCGTGACACGCAGGGCGGTGCGGGCGCCGATCACCGAGGCGCGCCCAGCCTTCTACGCCCGCACGGGCGGCCTGTGGGGCGACTTGCTTGCGCTGCTCCACCCGCCGTACACAGCCTGGCACCTCTCGTACGTCGTGTGCGGCGCGGCCTTCGCTCCGGAGCTGGACCTCGATCGCCTTGGGGGGACGCTGGCCGCGTTCCTCCTCGGAACCGGCGTCGCCGCACACGCGCTCGATGAGTGGCATTCCCGTCCTCTGGCCACGCGCCTCGGGGACAGCGTGCTTGTTTCGCTCGGGGTGAGCGGGATTGTCGGGAGCCTGGTGCTCGCGATCGTGGGCGCATTCGTCGTCTCCCCGTGGACGCTCGCTTGGGCGGCTGCCGGCGTGTTCCTCGCGGCCGGCTACGCCCTCGAGTGGCATCGACTTCTGCACACCGATCTCACCTTCGCCCTGGCGTGGGGCGGCTTTCCCGTCGTTGTCGGCTATTGGGCACAGACCGAGCAGCTGAGCGTCGCCGTCCTGCTCGTCGCGCTTGCGGCGACGCTGCTGAGCCTCGCACAGCGCGCCTTGAGCACGTCCGCCCGCTACGTGCGACGCAACGCAATCGACGCCTCGGCGGTGTTCGAGCATCCCGCCGGACCGCAGCGCTGGCCGCGCGACCGTTTGCTGGCGACCTGGGAGTGGCCGCTGAAGCTTCTGGCCGCGGCCACGGTGACGCTCGCGGCGGCTCTGGTCGCGATGCGGCTCTGACACGAGGCTGCGGGCGTCACGCGATGACCGAATCGCCCCGGGTACGCCGAAGCCCGGCAGACACCGGCTGGCGTGCGATTCCGGCGCCCACGATCAAGACGCGAGGCGAATCAGCCATCGCCTGCTCCTAGTCCGAACCGACCTCTTGCGCCTCGCGCAACGCGAGCACCTCGACCGGCGTCGTTTCGAGGACGCCCGAGGCGTGCAGGACTGCGATCTCCTCCTCGGACTTTCCGAGGATTTCGCGGAGCACGTAGTCCGTGTGCTGGCCGAGCGTGGGCGCCGCACGCCGGATCGAGCCCGGCGTGCGGGAGAAGCGCCAGGGAATGCCAGACACGAGGTGGGGGCCGACGGACTTGTGGTTGACCAGCGGCCAGAAGCCGCGGGCCTGGAGATGGTGGTCCTCGACGACGCGGCGGTTTTCGGCGACAACGCCAGCAGCGACGCCTGCTGACTGGAGTTCGGACATCGCGCGGTCGCGGTCGCGAGTTTCGGTCCAGGCGGTGATCGCGGCGTCGATTTCGTCGTGGCGGGCGCGACGGCCGGCGAGCGTCGAAAATGCGGGATCCGTCGATAGGTCGGGGCGGTCGATGGTGGTTGCGAGAATCTTCCATTCCTCGGTGCTGCCGGCCGCGAGGGCGACCCAGGCGTCTTCGCCGGCGCAGCGGTAGACGCCGGACGGGGCCATGAACTCGTCGCGGTTGCCGATGCGGGCGGGCTCGTTGCCGGTTAGCTCGTACTCGACGATCTCGTCGCCGAGCCAGCAGATGGCGGCCTCCCGCTGCGAGAGGTCGATGTAGGAGCCGCGGCCGGTGCGGCGGCGGTGGTGGAGAGCGGTCATGATGTAGCCCATGGCGTGGATGCCGGCGATCGGATCCCCGTAGTTGATGCCGGTCTTGAGCGGGCCGTCGCCCTCGTAGCCGGTGCGAGCGACGATGCCGCCGAGCTGCTCGATGGCGACGCCGTAGCCGACGTACCTGGCCTCGGGGCCGCCGTTGCCGCTCGGCGGCATCGAGATGAAGACGACGTCTTCCTTGACGTCCTTCACGACGTCGTAGCCGTAGCCCATGCGCTCGAAGACCCCGCCACCGAAGTTCTCGATCACGACGTCGGCCTTCGCGATCAGCTCGCTGAGGACGGCGCGGCCTTCGTCCTCGAGGATGTTCATGCAGACGTCGAACTTGCCGCGGTTCAGCTTGTTGAAGTAGCCGGCGCGGTTCCACGGATCCTCGCCCGGATCGTCGTTCGCGTACATGCCGAGCGAGCCGCCCGGGATCGCGATCGCAGGACCGCGCACCTGATCGAGGTGGCTGTTCACCTCGATCTTGATCACGGTCGCTCCGAGGTCGCCCATCAGCTTCGTCGCGTATGGCCCGGCCCAGACCATCGAGAGATCGAGGATGGTGATGTCCTCGAGCGGGCCGGAGCAGGTCATGTCCTCCGCGAACTCGGCGAGCGGGCCCGGCAGCGGACGCACGCCCTCGGTGACCGTCGCCGGCTCGATCGAGACAGGGTGTGGGCGGACGGCGGGCTGAGGCTCTGACGCCGCCGCCGCCTCGGGCATACCGCCGGGCAGGGTCGAGAGGACCGCGGCGTTGTGTTCGCCGAGGAGCGGGGCTCGACCGAGCGACCAGAGACCGTCCGAGAAGCGGGCGGCGATCGTGGGGTAGCGAGCCGGACCGACGACGGGGTGGTCGATCTCCTCGAAGAACTCGCGGTAGGCGAGCTGCTCGGACTTGAAGAAGTCGGCGGGGGTGGCGACGAAGCCGAACGGCATGCCGAGCGCCTGGGCGCGGTGGTAGATCTTCTCCTTCTCGTGGGTGACGAGCCAGGGAAGGATGAGCGCGTCGATCTCGTCGCGGAGGAAGCCCTGAGCGCCGGGGGCGGCGAAGCGCTCCTCGGCCAGCTCCTCACTCTCGACGAGCTGCGGCATCATCGCCCAGCGCCGGGCCGGGCCGGAGACGACGCCAACGTAGCCGTCGGCAGCGGGGTAGACGCCCCATGCGGCGCGCGCGCCATTGCCGGAGCGCGGATACAGCTCGCCTCTGTAGATCCAGACCATGTCCGTGAACTCGAGCAGCGAGGCGACGCACTCGTGGATCGAGACGTCGATGTGCTGACCGCGTTGCGAGGCGGCGCGCTCCCATAGCGCGACCAGCGTCGCATCGAAGGCGTTATGCCCGGCGCCGTACGCACCGAGGTAGCCACCGTTCTTCAGCGGCTCGCGGTCGGGCTCGCCGGTGATGTGCATCAGCCCGCCGAGCGCGTAGGTGGTGATCTCCCAGGCGGCGAGGTCGCTGTACGGGCCGTCTTGCCCGAAGTCGGTCACGGAAAGGTAGATGAGGCCGGGATGTTCCTCGGCGAGATCGTCGTACCCGAGGCCCCAGCGCGCCATCGTGCCCGGCCGGTAGGCCTCGACGAGGATGTCCGCGCCAGCGAGCAGCTCGTGCAGGGCCCGGCGGGCGGGCTCGGTCTCGAGGTCGAGCGTGACGGAGCGCTTGCCCTGGTTCAGATAGAGGTGAAGCGCGCCTGCCTCGACAACTTCTTCGCCTTCAGGAAACGGGCCCCAGCGGCGGATCGGGTCCCCGCCGGGCCGTTCGACCTTGATCACGTCCGCGCCAAACCCCGCGAGCAGGCGGGTGCACCACGGGCCGGCGATGTAGCCACTGAGGTCGACCACACGGATGCCTGTGAGCGGGCCCTCCACAGATCCTCCTCGGAGCTGGCGCACACCATAGCGGACGGGCGTGTCGGAGACTCCGTGGGGGCGTTGATCTGTTGATTCCCCGGACTGTCAGGTGGGTGCGGCTACCTTAGGCAGCAGCTGGCGGTCCCGAGGCGAGACGGTACGACGATGAGACGACTGGTGGTGTGTTCGGACGGGACGTGGAACCAGGCCGACGCGGCAAATCCGACGAACGTGGTGAAGCTGTACCGGAGCGTGCAGTCGCAGGCGGACGGTGTGACGCAGATCCCCTGGTACGACCCGGGCGTCGGTACGCGGAACCGGCTCAGCGCCGCCGTCGGTGGCCTCACGGGCCTGGGCCTGACGCAGAACATCGAGGACGCCTACCGGTTCCTCGTGCGCAACTACGAGCCGGGTGACGAGCTGTACCTGTTCGGATTCAGTCGCGGCGCCTACACGGTGCGGAGCCTGGGCGGCTTGATCCGAAACAGCGGGATTCTTCGCCGCGGCTACGAGGCTCGCGTGAAGGATGCAATCCGGCTCTACCGCGACCGGAAGCGCAATCCCGATCACCCTGACGTACAGCAGTTCCGCGAGGACTTTTCGCACCTCTAATTCCGGTTGAGGTTTATTGGCGTATGGGACACGGTCGGCGCGTTGGGCATCCCCGTGAGGGTGTTCAACCCGATCAACCGGTACTTCCACGGCTTCCACGACGTGAAGTTGAGCCGGAGCGCGCAGTTCGCCTATCAGGCGCTGGCGTTGGACGAACAGCTACGCGCCTTCGCGCCGACGCTGTGGGAGGTGCAAGACCCGCCGTCGAGCACGGCGGGTGAGATCGGCGCGATCGGCGGAGACCAGGTGGTCGATCAAGTGTGGTTCGCGGGCGCGCACGCCGACGTGGGGGGCGGATATCGCGACGCGCGGCTGAGCGACGGCGCCCTGAGATGGCTGATGAATCGCGCCGCTGAGACGGGGCTGGTCTTCAACACCGGTTCAGTGCCGGAGGCTGCGGACGCCGCCACTGGACGGATCCACAACTCACGGAGTGGCCTGTTCAAGTACCTGCCCCGGTTCGATCGGACCGTCGGCAGGTACGCCAGCGAGGCGGTGCACGAAACGGTGCGGACGCGGGTCGGCGCCTCCGATTACTGGCCGAAGGGGCTCCGCGAGTCGCGGTTCTGGGCGGAGTTGAGTTCCGGCTCGCAGGGGGGCGACGATGGCGCGGATTGAGGTGCTGAACCCGTTCGCCGCGGGCTGCACGGTGACCTCGTCATCCGCGCAGGGGCACCACGTGCCCTACGGCGGCACGATGTCCTGCGACATGGACGTCGACACGCCGAGCCGCGGTGCGCCCGTGTCGCTGCGGGTGCGGACGAACGGACCCGCGCTCCGAGGTGTCGTCGAAAGCGTGCGGCCAGCCTGCCGCAGCCAGCTGATCGAGGATGGCGGCTTTGTCGTGGTGATCGCCCTGGAGCGACAGGGCGGCGAGGCGACGGGCCTGCGGGTGGCGTTCGCCCACCTCGACCCGGTTGCGGTGGCGATCGGCGACGTGCTCGAGGCACACGCGACGGTGCTGGGTGCGCTGGGACCCGAGGTTGCGCAGGACTGGGGCCCGGAGGCAGGCTTCGCCGGGCACGCGCATCCGCCCGAGGACCCACGTCGAGCCGAATACCATTCGAGCTGTGCGCAGCACTCGCATCTGCACCTGGAGGGGTTCGGGGCGACCGCCGTGATGCGGTCGCGTGGGCGCCCCGGCGTTGACGAGGTGCTGCTGTCGTTCACCGCGGGCGGCGAGGTGACCGAACCCGTCTTCGTCGAGGACGTGACGTCGTTCCGGTCGCGCGGGGTTTCCTCTGCGGTCGCTGCCGCGCCGGTCGTGCCGGCGCACGGAAGCTACGAGGTGAAGGCCGGCGAGACGCTGCTCGATATCGCGGCGAAGCTGGGCTTGCCGCTCGCCGCGCTCGTGGAGGCGAACCCCGACCTGGTCGAGGCCGGTGAGACGCTGGCGGTGCCGGGCCAGATCCACGTCGTGCGACCTCGCGACACGCTGGCGGCGATCGCCGGACGGTTCGGGGTCGGGCTGTCCGAGCTGATCGCGGTCAACGGCATCGAGAACCCGAACCTGATCGAAGTCGGACAGGTGCTGACCATTCCTCGACAGCACCCGGCCGCGGGTCGCCGTATCCGTACGTCGTTGGCTGGACTACAGCGCGATTGGCCGGTGGTGGTCTAGCCTCGACGGTGGCGAAGGCGCGATTCGAGTCGCGCAACGCGCGGGATCGAGGCGCCACGTGCTGCGGATGCCGTCTCGCCGCTTGCTGCTCGGCGGCGGAATCTTCCTGATCGTCGTGATCGTCCTGCAGGCGACCTTCCGTGTCAGCGTCCAGGACATCGAGGACGCGATGTCCGCGGCGGGGGTCTACGGCCCGATCGCGTACGCGGCGGTGTTGTTCCTCGGCCTCAGCGTGCCGTTCAACCCGGTCTCGGATGTCGCGACGGTCGACGTCGCGGCGCTGGTGTTCGAGCCGGAGATCGCGATCCTGGCAACGTTCGTGGCGCACACGCTCGCCTTGACGACGAACTTCGTGGTCGCGAAGCGCTGGGGCCACGTCGGGATTCGGCTGATCACCGGCCGCGGCGAGGTCGCGATCGTCGATCGACTGAGCGAACGAATGGGCTATCGGACGGTGTTCCTCACGCGATTCATGCTGCCGCTGACGGCGATCGGGATCGACATCGTGAGCTACCTGGCGGGAATGCGACGGCTGCGCTTCGTGCCGTTCTACATCGCCAGCATCATTCCGTGGACGCTGATCAGCGTTGTCTACTTCTACTCGACGGCCTATCTGAAGGATCAGTCGCTCGTGCTCTTCCTGCTGCCGGGTGCGCTGCTGATCCTCGGTCCGCCGACGCTGCTCGTGCTGTGGCGACGAATTCGAGGCAAGCGAGCGGCGTCGATCGAAGCGTGACCCTGCCGCGGTCTAGCGGCTGCGGCGGCCGAAAGCGCCGTCGAGTCTAAGAGCCGCTGCCGGCGTCGGTGGCCCCGGTGACCGCTTCCGCCGACGGGTAACGTTCCTGGAAGAACTGCCAGGTGGCGGTGGAGAGCTGCTGACCAAGGCGGACGTCGTCGTACTTCTCCGGTACCCACTGTGAGAAGAAGGAGACGGCGTAGGCGCGCTCCTCCCCGTCCTGCTCGAAGCGAACGATGCCGACGTCGTTGTCGATCCACTTGCCGCTCTCCGTCGGGAAGAACCCGTTCTTGTGGCTGACGGGCACATCGGGTCCGACCGCGAGCAAGTAGTTCAGCCCGTCCTTCACTTCAGTCATCTTCTCGAGGAGGTAGTCGCGCCACTCATCCTCGAGGATGCCGCCGGCGTAGGTGGCGCGGAGCGCCTCATTGATGGCCGCCGGGGTGATGTAGTTGTTGCGGTCGATTCCTCGCGAGTCGTCGGCGTAGAGGGGTGGGTGATCGAAGACGGCGCCGTCGTCGGTGAGCTCGTCGATCAGCACCGCGACACGTTCGATCCCGGCCATCACGTCGCCGTCGCCGGCGATTGTGTACAGCTCGTGTGCGGTCACCGGGTTGCTCGTGCGGATCGTGGCGCTGATCAGATCGCCAACGGCGGACTCCTCGACGCGGCCGTTCTGAGCGTCGATCGTCGACTGGAGGAGCACGAAATAATTGATCGTGCAGCCGGTGAGGTGATGGCGATCGACGTTGACGCCGACGGTCTCGCCGGTCTGGATGTCGGTGACCGCGAACCCGAACTCGCCCGGGCTGGTGTAGGCGGCCGCGAGCGCGGAGAGGATCTGCTGGAGGTCGGCGATGTCTGCGGCCACCTCGACGCTGGGCAGCTCGGGCTCAGACGGCTCGACGGGCTCCGATTCGGACTCAGGCTCGGCTGTCGGCGGTGGCGGCGTCGGGATCGAGGTGGGTTCGGGCGCGACGACGAGCGGAGCCGACGCCGTTGATTCACTGGACGCGGCCGTCGGGGACTGCGTTACGGTCGCGGATGACGCGGGCGCGGAACAGGCGGCAAGCAGGAACGCCGCCGCGGCGAGGAACACGACGGCCAGACGTGGCAGGGACATGAGGAGATCATTGGCGAGGGCGAGCAATCCTCGCATCGGGGTTACGCCTCGCATCTACCCGTGGAATCGGGTGCTGGGCGCGCCGCACCACGGGTGATTCGGCGCCGCAACTCGTCATAACGATCGATTGATCGTTCATCGTGTTAACGGCGCCGGCGATACGCAGGTTCCGGCCGATCAGAGTGGCCGATCGGAGTGGCCGATCGGAGTGGCCGATCAGGGCAGTGGGAAAGAGGATGCGGGGCCGTACGGGGGGTGACGGCTTGCTCTGAGGGGGCAATCCGACGCGCTAGTGCTCCACAACCGTGCCGCCGTTGATGTTGATCGACTGACCGTGGATCCAGGAGGCGGCCTCTGTGCAGAGGTAGGCGATGAAGTCGCCGACCTCCTCGTCGGTGCCGTTGCGGCCGATCGGCGTGCGCTCGGCCATCTGCTGCCACTGCTCGCCGCGTCCGAGGTCGTCCATGCGATGGGTGTCGACGGTGCCCGGGCAGACGCAGTTGACGTTGAAGCCCATCGGTCCGAGTTCACGCGCGAGCCCCTGGGTCATGCCGACCACGGCGAAGTTCGCGGCGTTGTAGGCGAGGGTGTTCGCACTGCCTCGCTTGCCGGCGCTGGAGGAGATCATGACAATCTTGCCGCCGTCGCCGTGGGCGGCGGCCTGTTCGACGAACGCCTTCGTCATCAGGTAGCTGCCGGTGACCTTGATGTCGAGCACCCGCTGGAAGACCTCCGGATCGAGGTCCAACAGCGGTACTCGGTCCTCGCCGCGGGCCGCGGCGGCGTTGTTGACGAGGATGTCGACGCGCCCGAGCTCTTCGACGGCCTTCAGCACCGTGTTCTGCGCGTCCTCGATGTTGCGGGCATCGGCGACCAGCGGGAGCGCGCGAACGCCGTGCTCGCGGACCTCGTCTGCCGTGCTCTCGATGTCGCGCCAGCTCACCGCCTGCTCGTCGTCCGGGAACGTAGCCGGATCGCGCCCGGTCCCGGTGACGACGACGTCTGCGCCGAGGCGCGCGAACGCCACGGCGGCGGCGCGGCCAATGCCGCGCAGGCGACCGGCTCCGGTGACGATGGCGACTTTGCCGTCGAGCTCTGGCATTGCTCGGGACCTCCGGGTACGGGGCGTCGGGCGCCCTCGGGGCTGGGTGCGGGCACGGTAGCGGGTCAGGCGGGGTGGAGGCGAGCCGGCAGGCCGACAGGCAGCGTCAGGGTGCCAGGCGGCCTCGTATTGATAAGCTGATCTATCAAGATCGTCGATATTGGCGGGGCGGTGAGTACCGTGGATCAGGGCGCCGAACGGAACGCGCCGTGCTGAAGCCGCTCATCGCCTGCGGTAGGCTCCGCGCGAGGAGGTGGGCTGTGACCTACCGGCCGGCGAGGATGAAGTTCGGGATCTTCATGGCGCCCTTCCATCGGGTGCACGACAACCCGACGCTCGCCCTCCAGCGCGACCTCGACCTGCTCGTCGAGCTCGATCGCCTCGGCTACGACGAGGCGTGGGTCGGCGAGCACCACAGCGGTGGTCGCGAGACGATCGCCGATCCGGCGGTGTTCATCGCGGCGGCAGCGGAGCGAACGCGGCGGATTCGCCTGGGGACCGGGGTGACCAGCCTGCCCTACCACCACCCGCTGATGGTGGCGGACAAGATGGTGTTGCTCGATCACCTGACGCAGGGGCGCGTGATGCTGGGCATCGGCCCGGGCGCGCTCGCCTCGGACGCGCACATGCTCGGGATCGACCCGGTCAAACAGCGCGCGATGATGAACGAGGCGTTCGACGTGATCGTGCGCCTACTGCGAGGCGAGATCGTGAGCGCCGAGACCGAGTGGTTCACGTTGCGCGACGCGCGGCTCCAGCTCGCCAGCTACACGAAGCCACACCTCGAGCTGGCGGTGGCCACGACCTCGACGCCGTCGGGTCCGGGCGCCGCGGGGCGCTACGGGGCGAGCTTGCTGTCCGTCGCGGGCGCGAGTCACGAGTCGTTCTCGCGCACCTGGGAGTGGGTCGAGGAGGCCGCCGCCGAGCACGGCCAGACGGTCAGCCGCGACAACTGGCGTGTCGTCACGACGATCCACCTCGCGGAGACGCGCGAGCAGGCGATCGAGGATCTGCGCGTCGGCTACCGAGACCGGGCCTACCAGGGCGAGCGGAAGCACCCGGACCGAGGGCTCCAGATCGGCGGCCTCGCGCCCACGATCGAGGAAGAGGTCGAGCAGAACGATCACCTGATCGGCACGCCCAACGAGGTGATCAGCCAGATCGAGGAGATCGCCGATCGCTCCGGCGGAATCGGCGGCATCCTCTCGATGATGCACGAGTGGGCCGACACGCCGGCGACGCTGAAGAGCTACGAGCTGCTCGCTCGCTACGTGATGCCGCACTTCCAGGGCCAGATCGAGGCGCTCCACGGCTCGCGCGACTGGTTCGAGGACAACCTCGCCGACCTCTTCGCGAGGAGCGGCGCCGGGCAGGAGCAGGCGTACCAGGACGCCGGCAAGGAGATGCCCGCCGAGCTGGCGGAGCGGATCGCCCGCACGGACGAGGAGCGAGCACGCCTCGGCGCTGACGCCCGCGAGTAGCCGGTGGAGCTGCCGGTGGCTCTCCTCCGTCCCGGCCCGCACGCCTCGGAGCGTATGGCGCAGCCCGCCGTAGCGGGGAGGGGTCGGACGCGGGCCACGCGCGCGGCTCTTCTTCCGAACCCACCCGCCCGCCCCGGATGTTCTTCTCGGGGACGCTGCCCCCGTAGCCCCCCGGCCGCGACGCGCTTCGCGGTCGCGCTCCACCGCTGCTGCGAAGCTGCCCTCCGACGTCGATGACCAGGGATCGGAATGCAGGCGACCGCCAGTCGCTCGAGCCGCAAGCTCCCGGAGCGAACGTGAGCTATTCCGCGATCGGGACGAAGGCGCAGACGCCGCCCTGGCGGACCGTCGAGGTGTGACCGTGGCCCGTCACGTCCTCGGCGCGGAGCACGTCGCCGGGTTCCATGACCGTCGAGCTGCCGTCGCCGAGGCCGATCTCGACGCTGGCGGTGAGGTAGATGACGTACTGCAGCCTGGGGGCGTTGTGGAAGTCGCTGAAGCCATCGTCCGGTCGCTCGGCGAAGATGATTCCGGTCGCCTCCTCGAGGGCGGTGCGGGTGCCGTCGCCGTCGGCGAAGGTGGGCTCGCGCAGCTCGGTGTGGGATTCGTTGTCGGGACCGGTGTAGACGCGGACGAATTTCATTGCACTGGTCCCTTCTCATGCCTCAGGCGCAGATTCATACCAAATTCCGCCGCCGCCCGTCGTGAATGATGAAACGTCTACACGAGTAAGCTTGACCTTCCCTTAGAACATTGGTTCTAAGGGAAGGTCAGGCCCGGATGGTTAAGGTACCCAAGGACCCAGTGACCCCGATCGAGCCGCGCGATCCCGAAGTTGAACCCCCCGTACCGACGTGTCCGGGATTCGAGGTCTCCTTCGAAGTTCTGCCGATCGAGGTCGGGACAGGGTCTCGTGCTGACGCGCAACTGCGCGACGGACGAATCCGCATTCTCGCGAACGGGCAGATTCTAGGTTGGGCGGATGACGCGCTGCCGGAAGTCGTGAATTGTATGGAGCGTGGCGTCCGGTATTCCGGTTCGGTCACACGGGCCGACGCGTCGGGCGTCACGGTGCATCTTGAATCAGGCTGATCAACTCCGCTTAGTGCCGCTTCTCTGCGGCACCTGCCCGGCAAAAGATTGTCAAGATCGTGATGACCAGTCGCGAGCCTGCCTGCCTAGCTCGCTCCAGTCCGAAAGAGCCGCAGCTCTAACGCACTCCTCCCCCCGCCTGCCGATACTTCTTGACCAGCTCGACGACTTTGCGATCCCGCCCGCGCTCCCCTCTCCCTCTGAGCAGCCGTTGCCTCTCTACCTCCCGCAGATCGACCCTGACATGGCGGTCGCGTCGCTGGTGCCGGCCACGGCGGCACTGACGCTCAGACGCTTCATTTCCCGCGGCGGAAGGGAATACGGGTCGGGGATACGCCGCGCTCAAAAGCTCCGGTCGATGGGAGCGCGAACGCTAGTCCTAGTGTTGGTCGCCTTCGACGATCAACTGGAGGCAGTCGCGAGGGATCCGACTCGCTTTCTCGACGCGGTGCAGGAAGCAGGGTTCGACTTAGTTCTCGGTCCCGCCTTCTCGATATACACGGGTCGATCTCCCCTGGAGCGAAACGCGAACCGGTCCAGGAATCTTGCGATTTACGCGGAGATCGTAGGTCGAGGGGTCGCCGCTATCCCCAGTGTTGGCTACGCCGACACACGCGAGGCGGAGTACGCCGCTCGCTGGATCGCCCGTCTGCAACTGACGTCCGTATTCGTTGACTACCAAAGTGTTGAGCACGAGTGGGATGAGGCTCGCGAAGCCTTGTCGGCATTGGCAGCATCAGACTTTCTACGACGGATCGTTGTGAACGGCGTCGCGCATCCACAGCGGGTAATAGATCTGAGACGGGCGGTGCCTCACCTACCGCTAATCATCACCAACTCGCACGCTCTGCAGCTCGCGCGGAGTCACCGCGACTACGTGCGTTTGGAGACCGGAAGCTATGCCCGCGTGAAATCGCCGGCGCCGCCCCCGGAAATTTTCCGTCATCTTTGTGCCTTCTACGCAGCTGAGCCGATGGCGTACGAAGTCACCGCGGCACAGTACGCGCTCCTGTAACGTCTCGCTGTCGCCCGGCGTGCTCCCGCTGGACCGTGCTCGGGAAGGCAAGAGGTAGCGCTGTGGATACGAGCTCGAAGCTGACGCACCTGGAGTGCTCGATCTGTGGCGAGCACCACGATCCCGAGGCCGTGCAGACCGTCTGCAACGCGTGCGGACGGGCACTGTTGGCGCGCTACGACCTCGAGGCGGCCAAGGCGACGTTTACGAGGGAGGCGCTCGGCCGGCGCGTCGCCTCGATGTGGCGGTACCAGGAGTTGCTGCCGGTTCGCGAGGCCGAGCACGTCGTTTCTCTTGGCGAGGGGATGACGGCGCTGCTGTCGACGCCGCGCCTCGGGGCGGTCGCGGGGGCCTCGGATCTGTGGGTGAAGGACGAGGGGTCGAACCCGACGGGGACGTTCAAGGCGCGGGGGATCTCGGCGGCGCTGTCGAGGGCAGTCGAACTTGGGGTGACCGAAGTCGGGATGCCGACCGCGGGTAACGCGGGGTCGGCGACGGCGGCGTACGCGGCGCGGGCCGGGATCGCGGCACACGTGGCGATGCCCTCGGATACTCCGGTCGCGATGATGGACGAAGTGCGGACGTACGGGGCCTCGCTGAAGCTGATCGACGGGCTGATCTCGGACGCCGGGGCCTGGATCGCAGAGCAGTCGGCCGAGCGCGGCTGGTTCCCGATGGCGACGCTGAAGGAGCCCTACCGCGTCGAGGGTAAGAAGACGATGGGCTTCGAGCTGTGGGAGCAGTTCGATGGCCGGCTGCCCGACGCGATCCTCTACCCGACCGGCGGCGGGACCGGGCTGATCGGGATGTGGAAGGCGTTCGACGAGCTCGAGGCGATGGGGCTGATCGGCTCGGAACGGCCTCGGATGATCGTTGTGCAGGCGGAAGGGTGCGCGCCGATCGTGCGCGCGTACGAGGCGGGCGCGGAGCGCGCTGAGCCGTGGCAGGACGCCAAGACGATCGCGCCCGGCATCCGCGTGCCGGCGGCGTTCGCGGACGACCTGATCCTGCGGGCGGTGCGCGCTTCGGGGGGCGACGCGGTCGCCGTCAGCGACGAGGCGATCCGCTCGGCGATCCTCGAGGTGACGCGCGCGGAGGGGATCGACGTCTGCCCGGAAGGGGCGGCGACATTCGCGGGGATGCGGGCGCTGATCGAGGGCGGGCGGCTGGACGCGGATTCGCGGGTCGTGCTGTTCAACACGGGGACGGGGTTGAAGCACCCGGAGTTGCGGGTCACCTCGTAGCTGCGGGGTGCAGCGACTCGCTGACCGCGCTGTCTGTCTATACGCTGACCGTCATGGTCACACCAGCGCCGGCACCAGTGGTCCCACCGCTCGCCGACGGGGCACCCGGGCGTGCCTGGATCGTCGGGTGGACGACACTCATCGGCGCCTCGTGGGTGGTCGGGAATGTGGTCGGCCTAATCGCGATCGGTGTTGCCTTCGGTGGAGAGGCTGAGGCCGAGCGCCTTCGCGACACCACTGGTTTTTCCGGATATGCGTCGGTGGTCCTGAGGTCCGTCGCCTTTGATGCCATCATCGGCGCCTCGGCCGGATTCGGAGTTGGCCTGGTGACCCCGCTGCTTCTCCGCGGCCGATTACCTCATGGACTCCTCGTTGCTGGGGTCGTCGCGGCGATACTCGTGTTTGCGGAAGTTCTCGGGCACCTGGGGTGGATCGTTTCCACGATGTTCCTGGTCTTGTTCGAACTGCTACTTGGCGATGGTGACCTCTCCCGGACCAGCGTCGTCTGGGCTGGTGGCATCCTCGCAGCGGTTATAACGGCGCTGACCTTTGGCGGGCTCAGCTCGATCGCACTCGCGCAGCGGGTACCACGCGTGGAATGGTGGTTTCTCGGCATCTCGATCGGACTGATTGCTGGCGAGTTACCCGTCATCCTTGCCTTGGTGAACGAAGCAGGCACGGGGACGTACGGCGCACTGAGCGCGCTGTTGAAGCCGCTGATCGTCGCCCTCGCCAGCGGGTACGGGATGTGGCTCGCTCTCCGTCCGGCGCGATCCGCTAGCGAGCCCACCTCGTAACGAGGACCGCCGCGACGACCGCCCCGGTCGTGCCGAGCGCGAGGTCTCCGAGGGTGTCCTCGTAGGCCGTGGCGAGCTCGGGGGAGTCGCGGATGAAGGCGACGTACTCCGCGAGCTCCCAGCCGATCGCGCTGGCCGCGCCGAAGCCGATGGCGAGGCCGGCGAGTTGCCACGTGGCCTCGATGCGTGCTCGGGCGACGAGGAGGCCGGCGCCGGCGGAGAGCAGCAGCCAGTTGAAGAAGTGGTTCGCGTCATCCCACCAGTCGACCGTGTCGTAGAGGTCGGCGGCGTTTCCGAGGACGTCGATCAGGAAGGGGGCGGTGATCAGCGCGTCGGCGAGGTAGGGGAACGGCCTCGGACGGGCGAAGGCGCGCCAGGCGGCGGGGAGGACGAGGACGGCGATCGGGTAGGCGATCAGGCGGCCGCCGAAGGCTTTGCCCTCGAACTGTTGGAGGCCACTGAAGGCGCCGAAGGCGAGGAGCGCGACGAGCGCGAGCTTGAGGGCGACGTCGACGTAAAGGAGGGCGGGGCGGTCCTGCATCGAGAGAGTCTCGGTGGCGGTCGGGTTGCTCGCAAGCGGGCCACGCGCTGCCCGCCTAGCGCTCCTTCATCTGGGTCAGCGAGAACTCGTTGCCCTCGGTGTCCACGAGGTTGGCGAGGATGATCGGCTCGCGGGTCGGTCGCGCGGCTCGTGGACCACCTCGCCGCCGGCCGCGGCGACCGCGGCGACGGCAGCCTCGATGTCGTCGACGGTGAAGCCGAGGCCCGACGCGTTGCGGCTGCCGTCGTGTCCACCGTGCAGAGCGACCGTCGAGCCGGCGATCTCGAGTTCGGTCCAGTTCTCGTCGCCGTGACGGCGAGCGAGGCCGAGCGAGCCGGTCCAGAAGGCGACAGCGCGCTCCATGTCCTGTGCCATGAGCATGTAAACGACGTTGGTGACGGCCATCGGGTCGCTCCCGGGTTTGCGAAGCTGATTCTAGCTAGGCGCCGTGGTGGCTGAGCCAGCCGCGCGGGAGCGTTGCGGTTGACGGGGGGCGATCCCAGCTGTAGAACTCATTTACTTTCTAGACAGCGATGGTGTTCTATGGCCACGGAATCGACGTCAATCTTGACGCTCTCCGATCCAGAGCAGCTCCAGGCGCTGAGTCACTCG
The DNA here is from genome assembly GCA_965248675.1 of Dehalococcoidia bacterium. Lineage (GTDB taxonomy): Bacteria > Chloroflexota > Dehalococcoidia > UBA2979 > UBA2979 > UBA6627. Next base: position 379,194 of record CBDFJZ010000007.1, on the reverse strand, counting down.
ACGCGCGTGGCGATCCTCGAGGCGTTGCGGGAGCCGATGTCGGCGGCGTCCGTGGCGCGGGCACTCGGCCAGCCGCGGCAGCGGATCAACTACCACCTGAAGGAGCTGGCGCGGGTCGCGCTTGTCGAGCGGGTGGAGGAGCGCCGCAAGGGCAACTTCATCGAGACGCTCTATCGCGCGGTGGCGCGGTCGTTCGTTGTCTCGCCGCAGGTGGTGTGGTCGGACCCGCGCCGCCTCGAGGCGATGCAGCGGCAACACTCGCTGGGGACGTTGGTGGAGTTGGGCGAACGGCTGCAGGCGGACGCGGCCGTGTTGCTCGATCGCGCGGCGTTCGACGGCGAAGAGATCGCTAGTGCGGGCGTCACGGCGGAGGTGCGATTCGCCACCGAGGCAGACCGCGCGACGTTCATGGACGCGTTCCTGCGTTCGACGCGCGAACTGCTCGAGCAGCACGGGTCGAAGCACGGCGAGCCGTTCCGCGCCGTGTTCGCCGTCTATCCGGAATCGGGCGTCGGAGGGAACCAGTGATGGAGTGGGTACGGACGTTCGAGTTCGCGGCGCCGGCCGACGTGGTATGGGCCGCGTTCGTCGACACGCCGCGACCGACGACGTGGAACGACGCGCTGGCGCGCGGGCAGGTCGACGGCGAGCACCGCGCGTCCTGGTCTGACCGCGATGACGACATCGGGATCGAGATGTCGATGCGGCTCGAGGTCACCGAGACGGCGACCGGCTCACGCGTCACCCTCACGCGTCACCCTCACGCGCTCAGGCTTCGGCGAGGGCGACATGTTCGAGATCCGTCAGACGTCGAAGCTCGTCGCGTGGGGCGAGGCGATGCACGACCTCGCGGTCTACCTCGAGACGGGTCAGGACCTGCGGCGGCTGCACGCGCCGCACCCGGAGCACCCGATCAGCGCGACGGGCGTCCAGTTCCGCGAGGAGCTGGGCGGACTACGAACGACCACGGTCCAGCCGGGGTCCTTCGGCGCCCACGCGGGCCTCGAGGTTGTCGATCTGGTGGCCCGGCTGGCGGGCGTGCCGGTCTTCGATCGGACGGACCTGTGGCTACTGCAGCGGATCGCGGTGCCCGGCGAGGAGACGAGCGTGCACTTCGTGCGCGGCAAGGAGCTGTGCGAGGCCTCGGCGCCCATGTCGCCAATCGACCTCTGGGCGACAGGCGAGCTGGGCGGAGGGCCGCGCGAGTGAGCGCCGCCACCAACTTCGTGCCGATCGAGCTCGGCGCGTACTGGGCCGACCTCAACGAGCATCTGTGCGAGCTGATCGAGCTGGTGCCGCTGGAGCGGCTGAGCGACGCGCCGGAGGGCGAGTGGAGCGTGCGCGAGGTGGCGGTGCACATCGTCGGTGGGCGCGACCACTGGCTCGCGAACTCGCTCGGGCGCGAGCGCGGCGCGCAGCCGGGCGATGCCGCGACGCCCTCGGAGTTACGGGACGCGCTGCAAGCCTCGTGGGCGCGGATGGCCTCGTTCCTCGCGGACGCGGAGGCGCTTGGCGCGAAGTACGCGCCGCCGGCCGGCGATACGCAGTACGTCGATCCTGAGGAGTTCACCGGGCACTACGTTGCGTTCCACCGGCTGGCGCATGACGTGCATCACCGGGCGCAGCTGCTGGACCGGATTCGCGCGCTCCGTATTCAGGTGCCGGAGTCGATTCGACGGCGGCCGCTGTAGCGATGGAGGAACCGATGGAGTGGCAACGGACGTTCGAATACGCGGCGCCGGTAGACGAGGTCTGGCAAGCGTTCTATGAGACCGACGAGCCGCAGGTGTGGAACAACCCGATCAAGGGTGACGCTTACCTCGCCCGGGGATCGGTCGAAGTCGAGATCAGCGAACTCGAGCCCGGACGGCTCGTGCGCTGGAGTGAGACCGAGGGCGACGATCGGATCGAAATGACGGTCAGCCTCGAGGCGATCGAGACGGGGACGCGGCTGACCCTGACGCGTTCGGGGTTCGGCAGCGGCGACGCGTGGGTCGACCTGGCAACCGCGAGGCTGCTGGGGTGGGAGGACGCGCTGCACGACCTCGGCGTGTTCCTCGAGTGGACTGACGATGCGGCGAATTCACGAGTGGAAGAGCGCCTTCGCGGTGTCGCTGACGGAGGTACCGGGCGGGCTGCGGGCAGGTGCCGTGGGCGAGGGTGGGTTCGCCGATCAAGCGGGCCTCCAAACGGGCGACCTGGTGATCCGGATCGCCGGAGCACCGGTGTTCCGGCGATCCGATCAGTGGTTCGTACAGCGGATGTACCGCCCGGGCGACGTGGTCTCGATCGGCTATGTCCGAGGCGGGCGAGAGTTGAGCGGTGAAGCGCCGATGTCTCCACTCACGATGTGGTCGGGAGGCTAGATTTACCTCGGCTGCTCGTGACGGGAGGTCGTGATGACCGTTGCGGTGATCGTGGGAACGGACAAGGGCGCGGCGATCATGCGCTCGGACGCGGCGCGCGAGCGCTGGGAAGTTGACGCGCTGCAGCTGCCGGGCTGGAAAGTGACCGCCACGACCCGCGATGCGCAGGGGCGCTTCTACGTGGCGGTGGCGAGCGTGGTCTATGGGGCGGCGATCGTCGTCAGCGACGACCTGAAGACGTGGCGCCAGCTGGAGCATCCGCCGCAGTACAAATCGACCGACCGAGGCAATCCCGGCCACTACCGCTTCATTCGCGGGATGGACTTCCCCGCGATCTACACCGAGCAACGCCGCTATATCGACCAGATCTGGCGACTGAAGGCGATCGGCGACGTGCTTTACGCCGGGGTCTCCGAGGCGGGCCTGTTCCGCAGCGAGGACCGAGGCGAATCGTGGCGCCCGGTGCTCGGGCTGAACGAGCACCACTCGAGGCCAACGTGGCTTCCGGGGGCGGGTGGGCTGGGCCTGCACTCGATCCTGGTGGACGACGAAAACCCGCGTCGGATGTGGGTCGGGATCTCCTCGGCCGGTGTGTTCCGCACCGATGACGACGGCGAGACGTGGACGCAGAAGGACGAGGGAGTCGCTCCGGACACGGTCAGCGTCGATGAGCTCGGCTTGCAGGGAATGCCTCGGGGCGTGACGCAGATCGAGTCGTGGTGCGCGCACGGGCTGGCGCACGACCCCGCGCAGGCGGAGGTGATCTACCGGCAGGACCACTTCGGGATGCACGTGACACAAGACGGCGGCGATCACTGGCGACTGCTCGAGGGCGGCATGCCGGTCGTCGAGCTGGGGAACGGGCAGCGGTGCGTGTTTGGGTTCGCGATCGCCCTCGATCCAGGATCGCAGACGGTGTTGTCGGTGCCGCTCGGCGGAGACAACTTTCGCTACCCCCCAGACGGGAAGCTGCGGGTCTATCGGACGGATGTGGGAGACCAGGCCTGGGAGGCCACCGACCGAGGGCTGCCGGAGGACTGCTACGCCAGCGTGTTGCGCGGCGCGATCGCGGTCGACGTCCTCGATCCAGCCGGGGCCTACTTCGGGACGACGGCGGGAGACGTCTACGCAAGCAACGACGTGGGCGAATCGTGGACGGAGCTGCCGGCGACGCTCCCGCGGATCCTCAGCGTGAACGCGTTCGTGCTCTAGCGCCGATGGGCGACGTCACCGTCCAGCTACCGGCCGTGCTTGCGCAGATGGTCGAGGGCGAGCGGACGTTCTCCGTCGAGGGCGCAACGATTGGAGAGGCCCTCGAAGACCTCGTCCGGCAGCGGCCGGGGCTGCGGGTGCACCTGTTCGACGAGTCGGGCGGCTTGCGGCCGCACGTGCTGTGCTTTCACAACGAGCAGTACGCGCGCGGTCGCGAGGGATTGAGCTGGGCCGTGGAAGCGGGGGACCGGCTGACGATTCTGAACTCGATCGCGGGAGGCTGAGCAGGACTCCCGCACGGTCAACGAACGCTAGTCGTCGTCCTCGTCATCGCCGTCCTCGTGGTCGCCGTCGCCCTCGGAGTCATCACCCTCGGGGTCGTCGGCGTCCGGGTCGTCAAGGAGGGCCGCTTCGAGCGTCTCGATTTCGCCGCCCTCCGTGTCGCCGTCGCTCCCGTCGCCGTGCGGATCGGCTTCGTGGACGGCGTCGGAGACCGAGTAAACGAGGCCAGCGAACTCAGCCATCAACTCGTCGATCGCCGCGTCGCGGTCGGGGCCAGGGGCGAGGCCGCGGATGGCGGCGATTTGTGCCTTGATCAGTTCGTGCTGCTCGTACGCGGCGGTGACCGCGGCGTATGCACGAGGCGAGGCGTTGGCAGGCAGTTCCGGCATGGTGCGGGCGGAAGAATTGGTCAGCTCGGCTTGACCCGGATTCTCGGGCTTGCCGGGATCTTCGGGCGGCCCGGGCCGCGAAGTGTCGTCCGGGCCGGCATCGTGACCGTCACGATGCCGGCCGGCGACGACGTCGTCGGTGATCGCGACGCTCGTGTCGACGCCCGCCGCGGAGGCTGGCGCAGCGGCGCCGATCGCCAACACGACCGCGCTCAGTGCGATGAGGGTGGCTCTGATGCTCACGTTCGGCTCCTCGCCGGGTCGTCCCCGAGCGGTCAGGGGGTTCCCCTATAAGAGTCGTCAGTGCGTGAGCGCGGATTGAGCGGGCCTTCGTAAGAACTTGCTCAAACGCTCTTATGGTTCGGGAACACAGCCGGACGGCTCGCCCGCGGCGGAGATCGGTCAGCTCGCAAGCAGGTCGCGAGCAGCCGCCATCTCCACGGTGGCGTTGGTGAGCAGCGCCGCCGCGGTCTCGATCGCGTCGATGTCGACGTCCTGCACACCCTGCGCGAGCGTGCTCGCAGCCCAGCTGTACTTGCTCGCGGCGCTGACGAGCTCCGCGCGCGTGGCCGCGTGCGACGGGACTTCTTCGATGCCGTGGACGGTATCGAGGAGCGCGGTGAGGTCGAGCAGCGCCGTCGCGGTGCGGTCGCGCCACAGCGCCGACGAGATGTCGGAGTCCTCGAGCAGTACGGTTACCGCTTCGCTGGCGACGGCAACCGCGTCGAGGAACGCCTCCGCTTCGGCGAGGAACGCGGCTTCGGCCTCGGCGCCGCCTTCGGTTCCATCCGCCGAGGGAGTGACGGCGCCGTTCGCGCCGGAGCCGGCCACCGCCGTCTGATCGGCCGTCCCGGCCGGCGCGTCTTCCACCGCGGGCGTGGATGAGCCGCATGCGGCCACGAACCAGAGCATCAGGGCAGCCGCGAGCAGCCCACGCCGCGGAGCTCGGTCGGAGCGTTGGAAGGCTGCCAGCGGAGAGCTGGTCATGACGCCGCCTATCTCGCCAGATGGTGATCACCGGTTCCCATTAATCATCGTGGCGACGGCGGCGATCTTCAGGGGGTAGGTGGGGCGAACCCGTCTGAACGCGAACCGCGATTGGTGCTTGGCTCCTACTGGCTGACTCACTGCCTTGGGCTCACACCTGGGCCTTGTCGGCGTCAAGCGTTCCAACGACCTTCATTAGCCGGGTTCGCAACCGGCTGATCATTAGACAGACCGGCGACCTCCCGGACGGGGTGTGATTAGGTCTCGTTTCACCTCGACGTCCTCGCCGGTGGCGGCCGGGCGGAGTCTACCGTCGCCCAGGTCACACCGCCGCTCGCCGACGTTTCGACCCCATATGGATCCGGGGGGACCCCACCCCCGCCGCGAAAGTAGCGAGGGACCCCTGAGGCTCAGGGAGTGTGGCCCGGGGTAAGGGGTCTTTCGAGTCCCCTTGCCTCCGTTCGCGGCGACTGCGGCGCGTGTCCTAACCAGGTGCACATCTACGCGCTCGCTGAACTTCCAGCTCACGACGGACCTCTTCCCGCTGGCCTCAGGCCTGCCGCTTCTCGCGCGCGGCCCGGAAGTCCTCACGGGTGTCGCGAGGCTGGCTGGGGACGAGTGTGACCTCGAGCATCGTCGCGCGCCGCGGCAGCGAGACGGCGAGCAGGATCACCTCGGCGATGTCCTCGGGCAGCATCATCGTGGACCGGGCAGCGGCGTCCGGGGGGAGCGGGCGGTTGGCGAGGATCGGCGTGTCGACCTCGCCCGGGAACACGGTGCTGCAGCGGATGCCCTCGCCACGCACCTCGTCGGAGAGCACCTGCATGTAGGCGCGCGCCGCCGACTTGGCGGCGCTATAGGCGACGCCCGCCATGACGTTCGGCCGGAGCGCGGCGGTTGAGGAGACGAGCACGACGTCGCCGCGGCCTTGCGCGACCATCGCCGGGAGCAGCTCACGCGTGAGCACCATCGGCCCTAGGGTGTTCACATCCATCACCGCGCGCCACTCCTCGGCGGTCGAGTAGCGCGGGCTGCGCACCTTCGAGGAGAAACCGGCGTTGTTCACGAGGATGTCGACGCGGCCGTGCGCGTCGAGGACCGTCGCAGCCAGCCGCTCCGCCTCGGCGGGGTCCGCGAGATCGGCGCCGACCGCCGAAGCGCCGTCGCCGATCGCGGCCACGACCTCGTCGAGCGGTGCTTGGCGGCGCCCGGCGACGACGACGCTGGCGCCCTGCGCGGCCATCAGCTCGGCAGTGGAGCGGCCGATGCCCGAGCTCCCGCCGGTGATCAGTGCGACCCGACCCTCGAGTGATTCCGCCATGCCTACGCTCCCTGCTTGCGCCCTGACTCCAGGGTTCTACCGTAGCCGCGCTCGGACGCCGGCGGTGCGGGCCGCCACATAGCAGAAACGGGGCGATTGAAGTCGGCCGGCTTTTCACGCGATCGGCCGATGCACGTTTAGCGCGAGGGCTGCTTCGGCGGCTCGAGCAGTTTCAGTGTCTCGCGTTTCAGTTCCTCGAGCTCTGCGGGGTCCAGGCCAACAGCTCTGGCTACCTCTGCTGCTCGCTGGTTGACTTCGGTGACCGTCACGCGGTCAGTGAAGAGTTGCAGGTGGCGGCCAAGCTCACGGTACGCAGTTACGGAAGCGCCGTAGGCCTTCGCAGCGAAAGCCTCTTCGGCAAGGGTCATGAGGCCGGCGAGGACGTACTCGGGCGACAGATTCGCTGCTTTCGCCGCGTCGTGGACTCTGGCTTCGATTGCGGAGTCCCGATCAGGGAAACTGGTCGGGCGATCGCTGGACATCGGGCGCGCGCTTCGAGGATCAGGCCGCAAGTTCCAGGTTCCTGAGTACCTGGACGTGCGGGCGGGCTAGTCCGCAGCCGTTGCAACCATCGGATCGGGTCCGGGGTCGCCGCCTTCGGCGCGCACGGCGAGCCGGTCGATGTAGTGGAACCAGCCGCCGCGGGTCTCCTCTTCGAGCTCCGGCACCGGGACGCGATGGGTGAGCCGTAGCCGCGTACCGCTGCCCTCGGGCGTGAGATCGATCTCGACGGTGCTCTGGCCCGGCGCGACGGGGTAGGGCGCGTCGGGACCCTCCCAACCCCAGGTGAACACCAGGCGCTGATCGTCGACAACCTCGACGAACTCTCCCGAGACGTAACCGTCGCCACGGATGTCGAGGCGGAACAGGCCGCCGGGTGCCGCCTCGATGGTCGCGTCCACGCCCTGCCAGCTGAGCCACGCGTCGCGGTCGCGGAACAACGAAAACACGGTCGCCGGCGCCGCCTCGATGTAGCGCTCGACGATCGCCGCGCCGTCCTCGGTCCAACCGGTCGTCATCGGCGCTCCTCGGAGGGTTCGTGCTGGTAGCGCTCCGCAAGCTCCGCGAGGCGAGCGAGGCGCTCGATGTCCGTGCTCCACATCGACTGTAGCGCGCCCGTGATCTCGGCCAGGCGAGCGCGATCGGCCTTGTAGAGGCGACGACGGCCGTCGCGGCGCACCTGCACCGCGCCGACCTCGAGGAGGCGGCCGAGGTGCTGCGAGACGGCTGAGAACGAGACGTCGAGCCGGCTCGCGATGTCGCCGGCGGGCAGCTCGTGCTCGCCGAGGACCAGCAGGATCTCGCGCCGGCGAGGCTCGGTGACGACTTGGAGGGAGTCCATCGCTGACATTTTAGCGGTGGTTGAAATGATTGCGCCACTCGCCTACTATTCAGCGGTCACTAAAATATCGAGCGACGAGGAGTCAACGATGGCAGCGGAGATCTTGTTCACGGTCGACGTGAACGGCGAGCAAGCGGCGGTGGTGGAGGCGATCGCCAGCGTCGAGGGCATCAAGGCCTGGTGGACCGGCGCCTGTGGGGGCGACGGCGCGGTCGGGGGCACGCTGGAGCCCGCATTCCCGGTGGCGCCGATGCCGTTCGGGCTGCGAGTCGACGAGGTGAGCGACTCGAGCGTTCGGTGGACCTCGACGGGGAAATTCCCGCCGCACTGGGCGAACTCCGAGGTGAGCTAGGACGTCGGCGCCAATCCACAGGGGCCGGGCGTGCTCGTCAACTTCGAGCACGCCAACTTCCCGGCGGACGAAGAGATCGGGATGGTCGCGTACACGTGGGGCCAACTGATGACCTCGCTGAAGACCTACGTCGAGTCGGGACAGGCTGCGCCGCTCTTCACGAGCTAGCGGTCGCGGCTGGAGCAGCCCCCGGGCTCACGCGACGGTCGCGTATCGGACTCTGCTACCGTCCTCGCCTGAGGACGGGAGATCCAGATGAGCAGCGCGCTCGATGGCGTCCGGGTCGTCGATTTCGGGCAATACGTCGCAGGTCCACTGGCAGCGATGCTGCTCGCGGATCAAGGCGCCGATGTGATCCGCATCGATCCGCCGGGCGGCCCGCGCTGGAACACGTCCGCGAACGCGACCTGGAACCGAGGCAAGCGCAGCGTCGTACTCGATCTGCACGTCGCGGATGACCTCCAGACGGCTCGCGCCTTGATCGCGCGGGCGGACGTGCTCATCGAGAACTTCCGGCCGGGCGTGATGGATCGACTCGGCGTCGGGTATGGGGCTGCGAGCGACGCCAACCCGCAGCTGATCTACTGCTCGCTCCCCGGCTTCGCCGAGGACGATCCGCGTGCCGCGACCCCGGCCTGGGAGGGCGTGCTGGGCGCTGCGAGCGGGACCTATGTCAACCGGATGGGCGGTCCGCCGCACGACCCGCCCGTGGTGACCGCTATCCCGGTCTCATCAAGCTACGGAGCGTTCCTCGGAGTGACCAGCATCGCGATGGCGCTGAATGCGCGAGATCGCGACGGCGTGGGGCAACGGATCGAGGTGCCGCTGTTCGACGCCACGTTCACCGCGGCCGGGGCCTCGGCAATGAAGCTGCTGGACCGCCCGTCGCCCGCCCGCGGTCCACTCGGGACGCCGTGGGTGCGGCAGTACGAGTGCGCGGACGGGCGCTGGGTGCAGTTCTTCGCCTCGCCCACGCGGCACCGCGACCAGTTCGTGCGCGCCGCGGGTGTCGAGGACTGGGCCGATGACGGGCTGCTCGATCACCAGCGGATGCTGGTAGACGACGCGATTCGTGAGGAGTTGGGCGACCGGATGGTGGCGCTGTTCAAGACGCGCCCCGCGGCGGAGTGGGAAGAGCTGATCAACGAGGCCGGAACGCCGGCGGCGATCTGTCGCGAGTCGTCGGAGTGGCTGGAGCACGGGCATGCGTTGGCCTCGCGAGCGGTGATTGGCCTCGATGATCCGGAGTTCGGGCCGATGCGGCAGCCGGGGATCCACCCTCGATTGGACGGGACGCCAGGGGAGGTGCGAGGCCCGGCTCCCCGGCTGGACGCTGATCGCGCCGGGGTGCTGAACGAGGCCGCGGACGCGGCGCTCGTCCGAGGGGCACCAGCTGTCACGGACGCACCCGCGTCAGTTACGGCGTTGGATGGGGTTCGGGTGCTGGATCTCTGCATCATTCTGGCGGGACCGACCGGTGGGCGGACCCTCGCGGAGTTCGGCGCCGACGTGATCAAGATCGACAATCCGACGCGTGAGGGCGGGATCTCGTCGCACCTCGACGTCAATCGCGGCAAGCGGAGCCTGCTGCTCGACCTCAAGACCGAGGCCGGGAAGGACGTCTTCTGGCGGCTGCTCGAGGACGCGGACGTCGTGTTGCAGAACTACCGAGCCGGGGCGATGGAGCGGCTGGGCCTCGGCTACGAGGACGTGCGCGCGCGGAAGCCGGACATCGTCTACGCCTCGTTGAACGCGTACGGGCACGGCGGGCCGTGGGAGCAGCGGCCAGGCTGGGAGCACCTGGCGCAGGCGGCGACCGGGATGCAGATGCGCTTCGGCGGCGATCGACCAGAGGCGCAGCCGTTCCCCGTGAACGACTACGCGACTGGCGTGCTGGGCGCCTACGCGGTCGCCCTGGCGCTCCGGCAGCGGGCGATCACGGGGCGTGGTCAGCAGGTGCGGTCCGCGCTCGCCTACACCGGGACGTTGCTGCAGTCGCCGTTCATGCAGAGCTTCGAGGGCAAACGTTGGGACGAACCACGCGGTCAGGGCGTGCTCGGATTCGGGCCGCTGCAACGGCTCTACGAGGCCCGCGATGGTTGGCTGTTCCTCGGCGCTCGCGAGTCGCAACGCGAGGCGGTGCTGTCCGCACTGGGCGTCAACGTCGACGGCGACCGCCTGGAGGCGGCGCTGGAGGGAGCGCTGGCGGACGTGACCGCCGACGACGCGGTCGCGCGACTGCTCGCGGCCGGCGCGGGCGCGCACGTCGTGCGAAGCGTGGTGGACAACATGGAGGGCGATTGGCTGACCGCGCGAGGCGTCAGCATCACCCGTGAGCACGACGGCCCCGGTCGCGTCCGCACGACGGGGCCGTCGCCTCGGTTGTCGCGCACGCCGGTGCGACCGGGCGCGCCGGCCTCGGCGCCGGGCGCGGATGGCGCCGCGATCCTCGAGCAGTACGGGCTGGGCGCGGAACGAGACGCACTGGCGGCCTCGAAGGTGCTGGTCGAGTCGCTGTAAGCCGATCGCTGCGGCTTGCGGAGCGCGGACGCGCGGCTACGATGCCACGGCGCCGATCGAGGAGGGTTGCGGCATGGAGATCACCAACGACGCCGGGCTGAGCGACCTGCTGACGTCGGATGCGGAAGAGCAGCTCTGTACCGGCTCCGGCTTCACCGAAGGCCCGATCTGGGTCGCGGCGCACGACTGCCTGCTGTTCAGCGACATCCCCGGCAACCGGATCCACCGCTGGCGCCCCGGAACCGACACCGCCGAGGTCTACCGCGAACCGAGCGGGCACTCGAACGGGCACACGCTGGACGCCGAGGGTCGCCTCGTGTCATGCGAGCACTCCGGTCGTCGCGTCTCACGCGCCGCCTACGACGGGCCCGCCGAGGCGGTCGTCGACGCCTATCAAGACTCGAAGTTCAACAGCCCGAACGACCTGGTGGTGCACAGCTCCGGCGCGATCTATTTCACCGACCCGACATATGGCCTCCAGCCCGCGCGACCGGGACGCGCGCCCCTCGGTGTCGAGGACAGGCAGGAACTCCCGAACCAGGGCGTCTATCGCGTCGACCCCGACGGCACGCTGACGCTCCTCGTGAGCGACTTCAACCAGCCGAACGGTCTCGCCTTCTCGCCCGACGAGTCGGTGCTGTACATCGGCGATTCGGGCGACAAGATCATCCGCCGCTTCGACGTGGGGGGCGACGGTTCGATCAGTGGCGGCGAGCTCTTCTGCGACATGCGGCCAGTCGATCTGTCGGGCGTGCCCGATGGCATGAAAGTGGACGAAGCGGGCCGCCTCTGGACGACTGGCTCCGGTGGCGTGTGGGTGCTCGATGCCGACGGGACCCGCCTCGGGACGTTCGAGACCGCGGAACACGCGGCGAACCTCACCTTCGTGGCCCCGACTTCTCGTCGCTGTTCCTGACGGCGCAGACGAGCGTCTACCGCGTGGAGACGAACGTCCGAGGGGTCGTGCCGGGCTCGAGATAGCCGGGGCACGCTCCGCCGCCGTCCGCCGTCCGCCGTCCGCCGCCGCCGAGCGGACGGTCCTCGGTGGTCTCGTTCGGGTAATGTGCTCGCGAGCGTGCGCGAAGCGGGAGACAGCATCATGACCCAGACCCAGACCCAGACCCAGACCCAGACCCAGACCCAAACCCAGACCCAAACCCAGACCCAAACGCAGTACGAGACGCTGATCGTCGAGAAGGAGCGCGGACGCGCGCGGATCACCCTCAACCGCCCGGAGAAGCTGAACGCGCTGTCACGGCGGCTGCAGTCGGAACTCGGCAAGGCGCTGTGGGACGCGGACCGGGACGACCGCGTGCACTCGGTGATCTTGCGCGGCGCGGGCCGTTCGTTCTGCGCCGGGTACGACCTGACTCCGGACCGGGTGCGGCCGGGTGAGACGGTCGACGAGACCGACCAGTACGCCCAGGTCTACCGCGGCTCGCAGTCGTTCGACGACGACACGTGGCGGATGGAAGACGCGCAGCGCGACCGAATGGCGATCTTCGACATGCACAAGCCGGTGATCGGTCAGGTGCATGGTTACTGCGTCGCCGGGGGCACCGACCTTGTGCTGCTCTGTGACATGGTGATCGCGGCCGAGGACGCGCAGATCGGGTTCCCGCCGGTGCGCGCGATGGGTGGCCCGCCCGCCCACATGTGGACCTACCTGGTCGGCCCGCAGTGGGCGAAGTACATGCTGTTGACCGGGGAGTTCATCTCCGGCACCCAGGCGGCCGCCGTCGGCCTGGTGCTGAAGGCCGTGCCGGGCGACGACCTCGAAGAGACCGTCGAGGAGATCGCCGACCGGCTGGCGATGATCGACGCGGACTTCCTGGCGGGGAACAAGCGCTCGGTCAACCTCGCGCTGGAGCTGCAGGGCGCGCGCACGATGCAGCGGATCGCTGCCGAAATGGACGCGCGGATGCACACATCACCGGGGATGGACGACTGGCGCACGCGCAACCGCGACGAGGGCCTGAAGGAGGCACTGGCCTGGCGCGATGGACGCTTCGGCGACCCGGAGCAGCGGCGCGCGTGGCAGCAGGAGCACTGGCCGGAAGGTCCTCGCAACTGACGCGGGCTTGGGCGGCGCGAGGCGATCGTGTCGCTCCCGATCGCGACGTACGCGTTCCTGGGTAGAACGTGTGAGCTCGAGGAGTTCGGCGCGCTGCTCGCCTCGCAGGCGCCGTGGAACGGGCACTCGCACTCGGACGGCAACTCGCGCGCTCAGCAACTGAGGCGCCACCATCGCGCGAAAGGTCAGGCGGGGGGTGCGTGATACGCGCCTCCCGTTCGCCGGTGCTTAGCGAGTGCGAGCGATACGCTGGCTCCTTCACGTGCACGTCAGAGTCGTGCCCGGTGGGAGCGGTCTGTGCGGGGTTCGTTCGCGGCACTGGCGATCCGGAACTACGCGATCCTGTGGGCCGGATCGCTCAGCACCTTCACTGCCTTCTTCATGTCGACGATCGTGCAGGCGATCGTGGCGTTCGAGCTGACGGGGCGGAACGGCGCGGTCGGGTTCGTCCTGCTCGGCCAGGGCATCTCGATGGCGGTGCTCGGTCCGTTCGGCGGCGCGATCGCGGATCGCGCCTCGAAGCGGCTGGTCTCGGCGATCGGCGCCGCCGTGATCACGGGGGGTGTTCGTCGTGATCGGCACCCTGCTCGCGGTCGACCGCATCGAGCTCTATCACCTCGCGCTCGGGTCGTTCGTGATCGGCACGATGTTTGCCTTCATGGGCCCCGCCCGGCAGGCCTGGGTAGTCGACCTGGTCGAGGAGGAGCTGCGACCGAACGCGGTGGCGCTGAACCAGGTCGCGCTCAACGCCTCGCGAGTCTGGGCGCCCGCGATCGGCGGTTTGCTGGTCTCGATCTCGTTCATCGGGGCGTCCGGGGCCTACTTCTTCATGGCGGCGCTGTACGGCGCGACAACCTTCTCGTTGCTGCTGCTGCCGGCCTCGAAGCCGTCGCCGACGGGCGGGCGGTCCGTGCTCGAGGACATGGTGGCGGGCGTCCGTTACGTGCACAGTCAGCCGCGCCTGCGTTGGATGCTGGTGCTGTTCTTCGCGGTGATCGTGCTCGGGTTGTCGTCGACTACCGTGCTGCCGGGACTGTTGGCTAACGAATTGGGCGAGAGCGTCGGGCAGTTCGGTCCTCTGCAAGCAGCGAACGCGGCGGGCGGTCTGGCGGCCAGCCTCGCCGTCGCAGGGATCGCCGGTTCGTCGCGGGCGCTGTTGATTTACAGCCTGGGCGCGCTGCTGACCGGCGTCGCGCTGATTCTCACCGGCGTCAGCCCGAACCTGCTGATCCTCTTCGTCCCGATGTTCCTGACCGGCCTCGGTACCGGCGCGTTCCAGACGCTGAATAGCGCGGTGATCATCATCGAGTCGGATCCCGCCTACTACGGGCGAGTGATCTCGCTGACGTCGATGGCGTTCGCCGGGTTCATGCTCGCGGGCCTCCCAGTCGGCCTCGCGGCCGACGCGTGGGGCGAGCTGCGACGCTGGTCGTGATGGGCGCGCTGACGATCGCGATCGTCCTGGTGCTGTGGCCGGTGATCGCGAGAGCGGAACCGGTGCGGCGCGTGCACGAGGCAGACGTGGAGCCAGTGGCAGCCGGAGGCGGCTGAGTTCCACCGAGCGAGGAGCAAAGCGATGAACCCTACCGTGGTCACCCTACCGTGGTCGCGGTCCATTCCAGCTCGACCCATTCGATGGCCAAGCCAGCGCAGGCCTCGATCCGGCTGATCGCGGGCGAGGGCATCGAGGATGACGTCCACAGCGGGGCGCGGGTGAAGCACCAGTCACGCATCCGGCGCGATGCGTCGAAGCCGAACCTACGGCAGGTGCATCTGATCCACGCCGAGCTGCACGACGAACTGCGTGAGGCCGGCTTCGACCTCGCGAGCGGCGAGATGGGCGAGAACGTGACGACGCGTGGGATCGACCTGCTCGGCCTGTCCACGGGTGCGCGGCTACGCCTCGGTGCGGACGCGGTGGTCGAGCTGACCGGGCTGCGGAACCCCTGCGACCAGCTCAACGGGCTGCGCGCCGGGCTGATGGATGCGGTGCTCGATCGCGATGTCGAGGGCAATCTGATCCGCAAGGCGGGCGTGATGAGCGTTGTGATCAGCGATGGCGAGGTTCGCGACGGCGACCCGATCGAAATCGATGAGCCACCCGATCACGTGCCACTCGAGCCGGTCTAGTCGCCGCTACGGCAGGCGCCAGACACCGGGCGCCCCGACCGCGAGCAGCGCCATCGCGATCGCGAGCATGACCCCCGCGACGATCGTCGTCGTGATCACCCCGACCGCGCCGGCGATCGCTCCGACGACCAGGAGCGAGATCGGCAGCGCGCCGATCGACAGCATCAGGACGCCCATGGCGCGGCCTCGGACCTCCGCGGGCGCGAGCAGCAGCATCAGCGTGCTCTGCATCACACCGAACCCCGCGCTGGCGAAGCCGGCGAGGAAGATCAGCGCGACCGCGACCGGCATCTGATCGGTCAGGGCGAACGCGGTCAGCAGCAGGCCAAAGGTTCCGGTCGCGACGAGGAAGAGCCGGCCTTTCCTGGGGAAGTCGCCCAGCGCCGCGATCGCGAGCGCGCCGAACAGCGATCCGAGGCCGTTCGCGGCGACCAGCACCCCCAGTCCGGCGGCGCCGACGTCGAGCACCTGCTCGGCGAACACCGGCATGAAGCCCTGGACGATCGGCCATGCGAAGACGTTCGCGGCGACGCTGGCGAGCAGGACGCCCGCCATCTCGCGGTGGCGCACGGCGATCCGAAAGCCCTCGAGGACGTGGGCGAGGACGCGACCGCCCGCCGTCGGGGATGCGCGCTCGACCTCGCGGAGCGAGCCGATCAGCAGCCAGGCAGGGACGTACCACGCGGCCGAGAACCATAGCGCCCAGTCGACGCCGGCGCTGCCGATCACCCAGCCGGCGATCGCGGGTGCGACGATGCGGCTGCCGAACATCGCGGCCATGCTCAGCGCGTTGGCCGTCAAGATCAGGTCGCGCCCGACGATGTCCATCGTCAGCGTGAAGCGAACGGGCTGAAGCGGCGCCTGCATCAAGCCGATCAGCAATCCGGCGACCAGCACCTGCCAGTACGCAATCTCCCCGAACGTGGCGAGCGCCGCGACGAGCACCCCAATGCCGCACGCGATCGCGATCGAGAGGCGCAGCGCCCGCGGCCGATCCGTGCGGTCCGCGATCACACCGCCCAGCGGTCCGATCAGCAACGGCGCGAAACGCGCCGCCGTGAACGCGGCGACCGCGAACTCCGAGTCCGTGAGCACGAACGCGAGCCACGCGAGCACCACGGTCTGGGCCCAGAACCCGCTGAAGAACAGCCCAGTGCTGATCCAGAGGTTCCGAAATCGGGCGTCCGCGAGTGGCGAGCGGGCGGCGACGCGAGAGGCGGTCGGGGCGGCGGACATCCGCCCGATGCTAGCCGAGCCTGTTCCTGGCGGCCGTGCCGAGGCCGACCCGACGCGATCGCACGGGAGAGTCGTGCGATCGAGCGCCTCGACCCTGACCGCCGCCCGCGGCTAGGTTGGCGGACGTGCGTATCGGTCTGATCAGCGACACCCACCTGCCCTCGCTCATCCACTCGCTGGACGAGCTGGGCCCCGAGGTCGGCGAATTTCTCGCGTCGGTCGAGCTGATCCTGCACGGCGGCGACATCTCGCGGCCGTCCGTGCTCGACTGGATGGAGGCCTACGCGCCCGTCCGCGCCGCGCGCGGCAACCACGATGTGTTCGAGGATCCGCGCGTCGCCGATCGACAGATCCTCGAACTGGAGGGGTGGCGGATCGCGATGGCGCACGACCTCCGTCGCGAGGACCGGCCGATCGCCGAGATTATCGAGCGGGATTTCGCCGGCCTCGAACCGGACATCGTGATCGGCGGGGACACACACGTCGAACGCCTCGAGTACCGCGACGGCGTGGTGTTGATCAACTCGGGGAGCCCGAACCTGTTGCACCACAAGGAGACACGCCTCGGTAGCGTCGCGTTGCTCGAGATCGAGCCCGACCGGCTACATGCGGAGATCGTCACGCTCGGGCACAGCGATGGGGCGCCAAATCCCGGCGTGCCGAGCCACCTCGAGATCGTCGATCGGCAGCTGATCCGCGCTTCGCACGACGGGCGGCCGGTCGAGCTGCCGGAGGCGGCGGAGCGCTCCTGAGGCCTCGAACGGCAGTTAGCGCCCCTTGAACTGCGGCGTCCGCTTCTCGAGGAACGCGCGCCAGCCCTCCTGGAAGTCCTCCGTGTCGTAGGGCGACACCGCGAGCGCCTGATCCGCCGGCGTGAGCCCACCCAGACTGGGATCCTCGAGCACCGTGGTTGCGATCTGCTTGTGGACGCGGTGCACGACCGGCGCGAGTGCCGCGATCCGCGCGGCCATCTCGTAGGTAAAGTTTTCGACCTCGTGGAGCGGCAGCACGTGGTTCACGAGGCCGATGTGGTGCGCTCGTTCAGCGTCGACGAGGTCCGCCGTCAGTAGCAATTCCATCGTGTTCGCGCGGCCGATCAGCCGGATCATCCGGCGCATCTCCCGATGCGCGATCGGCAGTCCCAGGCGGGCGATCGGTACCCCGTAGCGCGCGTTGTCGGCGGCGATGCGGATATCGAGCGCGCTCGAGAACTCGCAGCCGCCGCCGACGCAGGCGCCCTTGACCATGCTGATCGTCGGCTTGCCGACCGCCTCGGCCTCGTCCATCGCCGCGTCGAACGCCGCGTTGTAGAGCGTCGCTTGCGCGGCGTTCTTGCGGCGCGTCTCGAACTCGCTGATGTCGGCACCGGCCGAGAACGCCTTGTCGCCGGCACCTCGGAAGACGATCACGCGCACGTCGTCGTCGTGCTTGAGGTCGACCAGGATGCGGCGCAGGTCGTGCCACATCTCGAAGGTGATCGCGTTGCGCCGCTCGAGGTTGTCGAAGGTCACGGTGGCGATCTGATCCGCGACGTCGAGCAGGATCTTGTCCGTCATGGTTCCTCCACTGGGCCGGATGATAGGCGAGGCCGCGAGCAGCGAGGACGAGCGAGTGATCGCTCGTTCCGGATGACGGCGACGAGGGATCAGATCAGGGAACGGCCGCTCTCGCGGCCGTTCCCGACGGCGCGGGGCAGTTGGAGCGCTACTACCTCGTGTGGATCACGATGCTGCCAGCCGCCAGCTCCTGGGTGTTGCCCTGGGTGATGCCGTTGTCCGCGCCAGGCTTATTGTCGTAGAGGACACCGCCAGGGCCTGTGATCTTGATCCGGAACCCGTCCGGATCGCCGTTCTGCTCGCCGTCGTAGACGGTCAGAATGAAGTCGTAGCCCGGCACTCCATTGACGCGCCCGATGCCCTTGAACTGTGCACGAGCCGCCCCGGCCACGATCAGCCAGTCGTAGCTGTCGCTGTGGAAGCTTAGGTCCGCGGCGTTGAACTGGAACTGCGTCTGTCCGTCCGGAACGTTGTGACCACGCTTGTGCCGCGCGACGAAGGAGAAGGTGGCCGTACCGGTCGCTCCGGGGAAAGCGGTTGATGCCCCCTCGGGCGACTCGATCGAGCCGCCACCGGCGACGAAGCCGCTACATGCGTTGCCCGGGAACGGTGCCGCGGCATGTGGTGCAAACGCCACGTCGTCGGTCACCGCGTCACCCGTGCCACCGAGCTTCGAGGGGTGCGTCGGTCCACTGGCGTCGCCCCACCAGTTGCACTGGGCGTCGACGAGTGGGCCGCCCGCGCTGGTCACACCGAAGTCGGTGTTCCCGGCGATGTTGTTGAAGCGTGCGGCGACGCTCGAGGTGTCAACCTCGCCGAAGCCGACGGCGATCCCGGTGCTATTCGCGCTGAGCGTGTTGCCCTCGATTGTGGCGGCCGTTCCGCTGGCAAAGAACGTGGTTGCGAGGATTCCGGCGGAGGTCGATCCATCTGAACTCGCCACGCCGCGGTTGTCGGTCACCGTGTTCCCGACGATCGAGGCGGTGCCGCCGCCGCCGACCTCGAACGCGTAATCGAGGAGGTCGCCGTCGCCCTTGCCGGTGTAGACGTTGTCGGAGATGATCGCGTCGGTGCCGCTCCCAAACACAAGGACGCCCACACGGCCGATCTGCGTAAACGTGCTGCCGCTCAGCACGAGGTCCTGCCCAGCGTCCTCGCCGAACGCGGCGATGCCCAATCCGCTGTAGTGCGGTCCGGACGCGTTGAACTTGAGATCGACGAAGTCGACGTCGGTCACGATGAGCCGTCCGCGCGACCGGATCGCTTGTCAGACCTTGAAGCCATTCCCGTTGATCTCGACGTTGCTGATTGCGAACTCGACACCGGGGATGACGAGGAAGAAGCCGCGACCGTCGCCACCCGAGGCAGTGTCGCCGGTAGGTCGGATGACGGGCTTCGGGCCAGGGTGACCGGCGATCGTCAGATCCTTGCCGATCACGATCTGCCCCACCTCGTCGTACGTCCCTGAAGCGACGGCGATCGTGTCGCCGGCGCCAGCGTGCATGATCGCGAACTGCAGGCTGCAAACCGGGTTGAGTGCCGTGTCGCCATGAGAGGCGTCGTCTCCGCAAGCCCCATTCGCATCGACAAAGACGGTGCCTGTGTGCGCCCCGGACGCGGGTCTGGATGTCAGCGCGAGCGCGAGTGCGGCGACGAGCAGGATCGAGGTGAGGGCGAACGTTGATCTGATGAGCGACACGCGCATAGCTGCCTCCGAGGGTCCGCCTGCCGGTGCCATGACTCGGTCGCGGCGCGACAGATGGTTCGATGCTGCGCGCGCCGCGATCGCTGCGAGCGCGCGCGAGTTCCGGGAAGGAACCCCGGGGCGAACGGCCTGCATCCGTGCACTCAGTGAGTGAGGTACCCCGTCCCGAAGGCCCCCGCGACGGTCAGTGAGCGAAGCGTCACGGCGTTGCCAATTTAGTGCAAGTGTTCCGTGAGTGTCTAGATCCGACGTCGGTCCGGCGGAGGACCGCTCGACCCCCTCGGTCGCGCTCTGAGCGGACGCCGCTGGACACGATGCGCCCGGTCGGGCCAGCTCGCTGACCGCCCTTCCCAGTTGGTGACTGGGGCCGTCCAGGGCGTCTAACGCTAGGATGGCGCGGATGCCGAAGTTCGCCGTCAGCCTGTCGTGGTTCTTCCAGGACGTCCCGCTGCTCAAGCGGTTCGAGCGCGCCGCCGCCGCGGGCTTTCGCGCGGTCGAGGGTGCAGGCGCCGTACGAGGAGCCGGCCGAGGCGCTGGCCCTCGAGCTGAAGCGCCACGATCTCGAGGCGGTGCTGATCAACGTCGCGCCGGGCCTGGCCGCGGTGCCAGGCCGCGAGGCCGACTTCCGAGAGGCGCTAGAGCGCGCCCTGTCTTACGCCGACGCGATGCGGTGCCGCCAGCTCCATTGCGTCTCCGGCCGCACCGAGGGCGACCCTCGCGCCGAGGAAACGTTCCTGTCGAATCTGCGCTGGGCCTCGGAGCGAGCTGCGGCACAGGGCGTGCGGTTGATGCTCGAGCCACTCAACACGACGGACAACCCCGGCTACTTTCTGACTGGGACCGCGCAGGCCCGGCGGATCATCGAGACCGTCGGCAGCGAGCACGTGGCGATGCAATTCGACGCGTACCACATCCAGATCATGGAAGGCTCGCTGACCGAGTCGCTACGGAAGCACCTGGGCGTGATCGGTCACATCCAGGTCGGCGGTGTGCCCGGCCGGCACGAGCCGGACGAGCGCCAGGAGATCAACTACCCGTACCTCTTCGATCTGATCGACGAGCTCGGCTTCGAGGGCTGGATCGGCTGCGAGTACGCGCCCTCAGAAGGTAGCGACGGCCTCGGTTGGGCTGGTCGGTACGGCATCGGCACCGCAGCGAGCACGTGAGGAGACAAGCGATGACGTCCGGGCAGCAACGGACGGGTGGCCCTGGTAACCGGTGGCGGCTCCGGCGTCGGACGCGCTTCCGCGCTCGCGTTGCTCGAGGACGGCTACGCCGGTCGCGGTCGCGGGCCGGCGTGCTGACGCCCTCAGGGAGACCGTGCAGCTCGCCGGCGAGCACGGATCGAACGCGCGCGCAATCGTCGCCGACGTCACCGATCCGGCGTCGGTTGCGAGCCTCTTCAGAGCGGTGCGCGATGAGTTCAGTCGCCTCGATCTGCTGTTCAACAACGCGGGGAGCGGCGCGCCGCCGGTGCTGCTCGAGGAGCTCACGGTCGAACAGTGGCAGGCGGTGGTCAACGTGAACCTGACCGGCTCGTTCCTGTGCACGCAGGAAGCGTTCCGGATCATGAAGGACCAGCAGCCGATGGGCGGCCGGATCATCAACAACGGCTCGATCTCGGCCGACCGGCCGCGCCCCAACTCCGCTCCGTACACCTCAACCAAGCACGCGGTGACGGGCCTCACGAAGTCCACCTCGCTCGACGGGCGCAAGTACGACATCGCCTGCGGCCAGATCGACATCGGCAACGCGGCGACCGAGATGACCTCGAGGATGAGCGGCGGCGTTCCGCAGGCGAACGGCGAGACGGCGGTGGAACCGACCATGGACATCGGGGCGGTCGCCGACGCGATCGTCTACATGGCGGGGCTACCGCTGGACGCGAACGTGCAGTTCCTGACGGTGATGGCGACGAAGATGCCGTTTATCGGCCGCGGGTAGACGGCGGACCAGCGCGTCCGCGGGCGCGCCGACTCGGCCTCGGGCCGGGGCTAGACTGCGGCCGACCGTGCCGCGCGCCGTGCCGTGCGCCGTGCCGTGCGCCGTGCCGTGCGCCGTGCCGTGCGCCGTGCCGTGCGCCGTGCCGTGCGCCGTGCCGTGCGCCGTGCCGTGCGCCGTGCCGTGCGCCGTGCCGTGCGCCGTGCCGTGCGCCGTGCCGTGCGCCGTGCCGTGCGCCGTGCCGTGCGCCGTGCCGTGCGCCGTGCCGTGCGCCGTGCCGTGCGCCGTGCCGTGCGCCGTGCCGTGCGCCGTGCCGTGCGCCGTGCCGTGCGCCGTGCCGTGCGCCGTGCCGTGCGCCGTGCCGTGCGCCGTGCCGTGCGCCGTGCCGTGCGCCGTGCCGTGCGCCGTGCCGTGCGCCGTGCCGTGCGCCGTGCCGTGCGAGCATCGTGGAGGTGAGCGACCAATGACGACCTGGCAGCCAGAGCTCGACGAGATCGAGCATCGCAAGCAGCTCGCCCACCGGATGGGCGGAGAGAAGCGGATCGAGGATCAGCACAACCGGGGCAAGCTCACGGTCCGCGAGCGACTCGACGCGCTGGTCGATCCGGGGAGCCTGAGCGAACAGAACCCGCTCCAGGGCTCCGCGGCCTACGAGGACGGCAAGCTCACCGACTTCGTCGCGCGGCGCAACGTGTTCGGCCGCGCGCAGCTCGACGGCCGGGACGTGATCATCAGCGCCGATGACTACACGGCGCGCGCGGCGAGTGGAAGCGCCGGCACGCAGCGCGTCCGGACCGCCGGTTTGCGTCACAACCACGCGGACGACATGGCGATCGCGATGCAGCTCCCGCTGATCCGCCTCGTGGACGGCTTTGGCGCCGATATCCGAGGGACGGGCTCTACCGGCGCGACGCACATCCCGGCGATGCCCTGGGGCACGATCACGCAGATGCTGCAGGAGCTGCCGCTCGTCGCGATCGGCCTCGGATCGATCGCCGGCGCGCCGGCGGCGCTGATGGCCGGCTGCCATTTCTCGGTGATGGTGAAGGACATCTCGCAGGTGTTCGCGGCGGGGCCGCCCGTTGTTAAACGCTCGCTGGGGATGGACATCCACAAGGAGGACCTCGGCGGTTACAAGATCCACGCGCGGGGAAGCGGCCTCGTGGACAACGAGGCCGAGGACGAGCTCGACGCGTTCCAACAGGTGAAGCGGTTCCTCTCATACCTGCCGAGCAACGTCGACGAGCTGCCGCCGGTGATCGAGACCGACGATCCGCCGGACCGCCGCGACGACGAGCTGCTCAGCCTGATTCCGCGCGATCGGAAGCGGCCGTACGACCCCCGCCAGCTCCTCGCGATCGTCCTAGACCGAGATTCGTTGTTCGAGATCGGTCGTTACTACGGACGTTCCCAGATCACGATGCTGGGCCGCCTGAACGGGAAGCCGGTTGGCGTGTTGGGGAACGATCCGATGTTCTTCGGCGGCGGGATGGAGGCGACGGCCGCGCAGAAGCTCGAGAAGTTCGTGGACCTCTGCGACACCTTCCACCTCCCGATCATCAACTTCGCCGACCAACCGGGGTTCGTCGTCGGACCGGCGGCCGAGTCGGCGGGTACCTTGAAACAAGGCGCCCGTGCGATCACCGCGATCGAGCACTCGACGATTCCCTGGGCGGACCGTGATCGTGCGACGCCTTTACGGTGTCGCCGGGCAGAGCCACCAGAAGCACACCGAGTGGGTCTACCGCGTCGCCTGGCCGTCCGGCGAGTGGGACTCGATCCCGATCGAGGGCGGCGTCGCTGCCGCCTACCGCCGCGAGATCGAGGCGCAGCCCGATCCCGAGGCGTACCGGCTCGAGTTGGAAGAGAAGCTGTTCAAACTGCGATCGATCTTCCCGACCGCCGAGATCGGTGGTGTCGAGGACATCATCGACCCGCGCGACACCCGGCGGCTGCTCGGCGATTGGCTCGACCTGATGTGGCGCAAGCTCCCGCAGGACCTCGGGAAGAAGAGCCGCGGGATGCGGCCGTAGCCAGGCCGCGCCCGGATCGACCGAGGAGATTGCCATTGACCGACCCTGCACCACTCGACGTCGCTCACGTACTCGCGGCCGAGTACGGCTATGTCCTCGAACCGGTGAACTACGTCCGAGGCGTCGCGATCAGCGGCCGGCTCCGGCTGCACGAGCTCGTCGGTGGCGACGACCCGGCGCCATCGATCGAGCAAGCCGTTGCCCCCTTCGTCGCTGCGGATGCCGCCTCGGATCTCGATGACATGGACGGCTCGGTCCGGGCGGGCTACGTCTGGGCCGACGAACTATCCCGAGCAACCGGCAACGACCGCTACACGCGGTTCCTCGGGCGGGTCGCCGCGCGCTACCTCGAGGAGCGCGCCGACGGCCTACCGGCCGCCGTCGATCCGGACTTCCGCGTTGAGGACGTGTTCTTCGCCGGCGCCGTGCTCGGTCGTGCCTTCGCGATCTCCGAGGACGAGCGCTACGCCAAGGTGCTCGTCGCCTTCCTCGAGCGCATCAACGCGCAGCCGGACAGCGGCCTCTGGTGGCACTGCAACGCGTCGCCCTTCTACTGGGGACGCGGCAACGCCTTCGCTGCCCTCGGCTTCGCCGAGGCGCTGACCTCTCTGCCGCCCGACGACCCGGCGCGCCCTGCGATCGAGGCGAAACACCGCGCCCACCTCGAGGCGCTGATCCGCCACCAGGACGCTTCCGGCGCGTGGCGGCAGGTGATCGACCGCCCAGACTCGTACCTGGAGCTGACGGTAACGGCGATCCTCGGGTACGCGATCGTCCGAGGGATGGGCCGCGGCTGGCTCTCGCGCGACCTCGAGCCGGTCGCGTCGAGCGCCTGGCGAGCGGTCGCCGAGCGGGTCGACGATGCTGGGATGGTCCGTGATTCTTGCCCGGGCACCGGCCCGCTGCCGTCGCTGGACGACTACCTGCAGCGCGATTCGATCGGCGGCCACGACGATCGCGCCGGCTCGATGGCGCTCTGGTTTGCCGTCGAGTACGCCCAGTATCTCGCAACCGAGACAGGCTAGCCGTCGGCCTCGAGGCCGAGCGCTAAACGGCGCCGGCCGCTACGAGGCGCGTGCCGTCCCGCTGCCTGGCGTCCGTGTGTCGGCTCCCTCGACCGAGCTGGGACCGGGCAGGTTAGCTACGGTCTTCGCATCCAGCCGGATCGGCCTGCGCGCCCGCTCCAACAGGATCGCTTCCACATCACGAGGCGCCAACGGGCGGGAGAGCAGATAGCCCTGGATCAGGTCGCAATGTAGCTCGCGCAGGGTCTCCAACTCCTCGTTGGCCTCGACGCCTTCCGCGACGACGGTCAGGTCGAGCGCGTGCGAGAGGCCGATGATCCCGGCGACGACTGACCGCCGCGTGGGCGAAGTGGCGATCTTGGGGATGAAGTCGCGATCGATCTTGACGGTGCTCATCGGCAGCCGCTGGAGCCGCGCGAGCGACGAATAGCCCTGGCCGAAGTCGTCGAGCGCCAGCCGGACCCCCAGCCAGCGCAGCTCGTCGAGGACTTCCGTGACGAACTCCACCTGCTCCATCGCCGTGGTCTCGGTGATTTCGAGCTCCAGCAGGGCCGGCGGGAGTCCCGACGTTGCCAACACCTCGCGAACCGTGTCGGCGAAGCCGGGGACGAGCAACTGGTGGGCCGACACGTTGACGGCGATCCGAAACCGCCCCAGGCCCGCCTCGGCCCACATGGCGGTCTGAACGCACGCGGCCTGGAGCACTTGAGTACCAACCTCGACGATCAGGCCCGATTGCTCCAGTACCGGGATGAACTCGTCCGGCCCGACGAGACCGCGCTCCGGGTGCTCCCAACGCAGCAGCGCCTCGAACGACTCGATCTCGCCATCGGTGGCGCGGAAGACCGGCTGGTAGTGGAGCGCGAGCTGGTCGAGCTTGATTGCCTGCCGTAGCTCCGCCTCGAGCCGCAGCCGATCGGGGCCGGTGTGCGCGCGCGCCCGATCGAAGGGCTCGATCTGGCCACCGCGATTACGTCGCGCGTGCTCCATCGCCGCCTGCGCCTCGCGGACGATTCGCTCAGGATCGTTGCTCTCGTCGGCGCTGCTCGCGCCGATGCTCGCCGTCACGTGCAGGGTCTCGCCGTCGACCATGAACGGCGGGCCGAAAGCTCGGCGGACGATCCCGGCACTGTCCTCGGGACTGACGTTGCTCTCCGCCGGGATCAGCGCCAGGAACTCGTCGCCCCCGAACCGCGCGAGCACGTGGTCCCAGGGGAGGCTCTCCGACAGGCGCTTCGCGACGGCGGCCAGCAGCGCGTCTCCACCGCGGTGGCCGAGCGACTCGTTGAACAGCGCGAACCGATCGAGGTTGATGAACAACACGCTCGCATCCGACGACCGCTCGATCGCCGCACCAAGCCGCTGCAGGAACGCCGGCCGATCCAGCAGGCCGGTCGTCGCGTCGTGCTGGATCCTGGATTGGAGATCACGTCGCCAGAGCCGGATGCCGAGCCCTGCCGTCGCGGCCGTGGCGAGCAGCAGGATCGAACCGCCGATCTCCAGTGCTCGCACATTCGCCCCGCGCGCGCTCGACCGTTCGGTGAGCGCGCCCATCAGCACGTCGACGCCGCCAACGGCGGCGTCGAACCTCGCTCCCGCGGTGTCCGCGTCCACGGTTCCCGCCGCATAGCCGCCGGCACTCTCGACGAAACTGTGAATCGCCGCATCGAGCGCGACGCGGTTCGGAGCGCCTGCCTCCGAACCGAGGAACGAGTCAACTGGTTGCTCGAGTGATCGCCAGTGGGCCTCGAGCTCCGAAACAGCCGCATCGAACGCTGTGCGGTCGCCCGAGATCTGGGCCCCGTCCGCCGCCGCCCCGACGTCGAAAACCATCGAGCGAAGCTCGGCAACGCCACCGATCGTGGCTCCCGAATCGGTCCGATACACGACCGGGCCGAGTGTCAACAGCGACGCCGCGAAGAGGAGCCCGGTCAACGCGGGGAGCAAGACACGGCGGACCAGGGGCCTGAGTCGCTGAAGGATCATCGTTCGCGCCGCGTACCCCGTCCGGACCGTTCGGTTCCTGATCAGATCGTCGGCGCCGTCGCACGTTCTGTGTATCAATTACAGATGTCATCGCCCGCCGTAAGACTGAAGACGCGATACGCAATCGCCGATATTCCAATGTCGGTAGGGATATTCCTCCGAACGCCGAGTACGACGCTCGGTGCGCTACGGCATGATGCTGGCATCCCCGGGCGGAAGCTTGCTCGCACGATCGTCCAGCGCGTCGCTCCTCATCGCCCTCGCGGTCGTCGTGTTCTCGATCCTGCTCTCACCAGAGATCGTGAGCGCCGGGGGCCCCGAGGGCACGGGCGGCGATGCCGAAGCGGCCAGTGAGGGCGGAGCTGGCCACGGATTCGGCCAGAGTTCGATCACCTCGGCCGCGGACGCCGATCAGAGCGGCCCGTCCACCAATAACGACCACGGCAACGGCGATGATCCGCCCGGCAACGGTGGCACCACCGGCAATGGCGACGACCCGCCGGGCAACGGTGGCGCTAATGGCAACGGCGGTGACACTGGCCGCGGCGACGACCCTCCAGGTAACCGAGGCATCACCGGCCAGGGCGCCAACCCACCGGGCGCCAACCCACCGGGCGCCGAGGCGCCCGGCTCCCAGGCTGATCCCCCGGGCCGTGCCGTCGGCGCTGATCCCCCGGGCGCTGCCGTCGGCAGGGAACCCGGACCGCCATCGTGGGCCGGCGCGGGCGGTCGCAGCCAGTGGGGGCGCGGACGCGGTGGCATCCTGCCGCTGGTGTTGTCGTCTGGTCTCGGCGGTCCAGATGAACCGCTAGCCGACCCCGCTGCTCGCTCGACGAACACCGAGGTCCGCGCCGCCATTCAGGATCGAGTTTCTCTGATTCCGGCCGTTCCCAGACCTCGTGAGATCGAAGCGCCAGAGGTCCTCCAGGTGCTGGTCGCCTCGATCCCGGCGGACGTCCCGGTGCTCCCACTGTCCGCGGCGGCCAGCCTGCTCGTGGTGGTCGGGGGGATGAGCCTGCAGGGCGCCCCACTCTGGTCAGGAGGCGTGCTGCGCGGCCTGCTGGCGATTCTCAGCGCTTAGCCCCGCCTCCGAGGCATCGTGTGACCAGCGGCCCCATGCCCGGGGGGCCCCGCATCCGACCCAGGAGAACTGCCTCCGGCGTGTGCTGACCGACGGTCACCACGGCCGCGCCGGCTCGACGCCGCTGTCGTTCGCCGTCGAGCGCGCGGAGTACCTGGGACCCACGGATCGCCCGGGGTCGCGCAGAGATCGGGCGGCCGCGCAACAGCGGTCATCCAGCGACGCCGAACGTTAGTATGTCCCGGCGTGTTCGGAGGGGTGTCCTGGTGCAGGCCGAGACTCAGCCGCTTGGAGGATTCCCACTCAAGCCCGACTGGCATGAGCGGCCCCATTTCGACTCGCCGACCTCGGAGAGCAACGACGAACACCATTTCGTCGGCCGTGACGAGGAGACGCGCCGCTTGGTCAGGCTCTTCCTCGGCGGCCTCGGCGGCACCGTGCTAATCAGCGGCTATCGCGGCGTCGGGAAGACCGCGACCGTCGACCGGGCCTTGATCGAGGCCGCCAGCCAGGCGCGAGCAACGACCGAGCGGCGCTCGACCGTGGCCAACGTCGAGCGGAGGGACGGCGCCGTCGCGGAGTTACGCCCGCAACGCTTGCTCGTCGTAAAGCTCGACTTCGCCCACATCGCTCCAGACGCCGCGGCTTCCCGCGCGACGGCCTCGGGGCGCTCGAGCGGCTGATCGAGCCACGCCAGGTTGTGGCAGAGGTGATCAAGCGACTGCGGAGCAGTTCGAACCGCTCGACCCCGGACCCGCGTGCCGCCGCGGACCGGAAGGACCACTTCCCACGGGCACCGCGACGCCGTCGCTGGCCGCGGCGAGCCGCGGAATCGCTGTGGCGTCGGCTTTCCCGGTTGACCCGCGCCTCGCCACCGCCGGCCGGCGTGCGCGCCAGGGCGGATGAGTTCGAACAACGAGCGCGGGCCTACGACAGCGAGCTGTTCACCTTGCTTCGCGCTGCCGCGGACCGCGCGCGGTTCGATGTGACGACGACCCACGAGCGATCGGAGACGGAGACCTCCAGCCGGGAGCTGAAGGGGTCGTTGTCCGGCCAGGCGCTCTGGGTGCTGCTCGGAACCGGGGTGGTGGCCATCGTCGCCGGCCTCGGGATCGAGCTTGCCGGGGATTCCCAGGTGCTTGACTGGCTGGGCCGCGCGACGATCGCACTCGGAGCGCTGATCGAGTTGGTCGGCGGAGCGTTCGGTGTCAGTGCCGTGTGGCGGCAAGAGCGTCAGCGGAGCGTGCGACGCACGCTGACCCGCGACGGCTCGATGGCGTCGTTGAAGCAGGATCTCGAGGACATCCTCGGCCTGCTCCGGCGGGACGATTCGAGCTGTCCTCGCCAATACCGGCTAGTCGTCGTCCTCGATGAGCTGGACAAGCTGGACCGCCCAGAGATGCTCGATGGCGTGATCCAGAGTTTCAAGAACCTCTTCACGCTCTCGGGCGCGACGTTCGTCTTCATCACCGACAAGGACTACTTCGACGAGATCGGCCGCCGTTCCCGTGAGAGCGCCGCGAATCGTACGTACGCGGTGCACCACACCTTCTTTACGAGCCGCATCTTTCTACGCCGGCCAGAGTTCAAGGACATGCGGAAGTACCTCGACCAGATACGCGATCGCGAGGAGACGTCCCGCACGTTCGAAGCCGGCTGGGGGATCGTCGCGGACGCGCTGATCTTCGAGTCGCGCAACCACTTCTACGATCTGGTCCGGCTACTCAGCGATCAGCCCGGCGCCCAGGACGATCGTCCCTACGTCGCGCTGCAGCCTGACTCACGGATCGGCCAGACCACCGTCGAGCGCGCCGCGGAGTTTCAGCGGATGGTGAGCATCGCCTACGTCCGTCAGCTCGAGCGCGCCGCCAGTCCGGGGGCGCTCCAGAACGAGCTGCTCTCGCAGCTCTACACGGTGTTCGACCAGCTCCCTGCCGACAGCTTCACGTTCGACGACCTGATACCGCCCGCTCTGTCAGCCCCATCGCCCTCCGTGAAGACCGGCGAGCCAGCCGACTCGGACGGGGCGGACGAGGACAACGCCGGCGCGGCGGACCGGGAAGAGATCGACGCCCACACCGAGGACCTGCGCGCTCGGCTACTGGCGGCGACCGAAGAGCTGCTGGTGCTCCTCGTCACTTGCGGCGCGCTCGAAAACGGCGGCGCCATCGAGTATCGGAAGGCCTCGTTCCGGTGGGTCGATGAGGGCCTGATCAAGACGCCCGAGGCGGAAATGCTCGACTGCGTGCGCCCGTTCCGTGAGCTGGTGGACGAGACCGGGTCGGAGCTGGCTCAGCTCGAAGCCCGGGTGCAGTTCGTGCGATGAGCCTCTACGATCGCGAACGTCGATGGGAACCGTTCATCTTCGGGCCCTCCGACGAGCCGGCGCTCCCGGTTCAGCTGGCCGAGGCGTCCTCGCTGTCCGTCGAGGCGAAGGCCGCGTGCGATCGCGTCGAGTTCCGGCGCGCCGACGATCCCCGTGTCGAGCTGGCGGAGGTCGTCACTTCGGTCAGGAGCCTGCAGGCAGAGCTCTCGCGAACGTTGCTCGAACGTTGCCTCCGGGCGCCTCTGGGGAGCGACGGAAACGCCGTCGTGTTCGACACGATCGAAGCTTCGACGCTCGATGGCGGTGAACTGGCGGTTCGCCTCGAGGTAGCGCTCGATAGCACCGACTTGCTCCTGTTCGTAACGTGCGGCCTGAGCGAGGCGGCGGTGCGGGACTTCGTCGACGGGCGGCGAAGCGGCCACTACTGCATCAACATCACGCTGACCCCGGACACGTTCGCCACGAGGTCCACCCGCTACCTGCCGGTCGAAGGCGGAGCCGTCGAAAACGTGCCGTTCGCGGTGTCTGAGCGCTTGCGAGCGCTGCTCGACATCGTGCGCCTGGCCACTGCGGAGACGCCGCCGACAACACCGGAACCGGCTCAGGGCGCACCGCCGGCTGCGGACTCGGTGGAGGTCGCTACTGGACCCGATCTGCCCGATCAGGTCCTCGCGGTGCTGGGACGGGCTGCCCAGATGCCGGATAGCACGGAGCCTCGGCCGCTGGTGGGGAGGTTCGTCTCGCTCGCGTTTGAGCAAGGCGACCGGGAAGGCGTCACGCCATGACACCGAGGAACCCGGTCGACGGCTACGTCGTCGAGGGATTCAGCTCGCGCGAGGAGCTGCTCGGCGAGCTCGAAGCCGAGTCGATCACGAACCCCGAAGATCCGTCCGAGATCGGCCGCCGCCTGGCTGGGCAGGTGCGTTCCGGGGACGGTCCGAAGCCCGAGGATTTACTTCCGCACTCCTCCAGCATCTTCGATGCGACCTTCCTCGCGATCCTCGGTCGGATCGCGATCTATGTGCTTGACTCCCGCGAGGCGGGTGGGCAGCTATTCGCCCGCGCGCTCTACTCCGCACAGCAGGCGGTCGAGGCGGGGCGCGCCGACGACGAACCGCTGATCGCGTGGCTCGCCACGCAGACCCTGCTGGACGGCGACGCAACGATTGCGGTCGATGATCTCGAGGAGCTGCTCCCGGGTGGCGGCCGCGAGAGCGTGGCGCGTCTGGTGATCGCGGAGCGACTCGCGCCTGCCGCGGAACGCGGAACGTATTCGATGCCCGATAGCTGGGCGCCGGCCGAGGCGTCGTTGGCCGCGGACGCAATCGCGACCACGGGTCTGGCGACCAGCTTCGACCATGCTGGCGCGCAAGCGTGGGCCGACCTCGGTTCTTGTCGACTCCAGGAGGTCGCGGACGTCCGAGGCGATCGGCCGTCCGCCGCCGATTCCAAGATGCAGCAGTCTGCGCTCGGTTCGTACCGCGCGATCACGCGGAACGTCGAACAGTTCGAGGACGCCCACTCTCAGTACGCCGCGATCTCGGCGATTCGTGCTGAGTTCAGGCTCGCCAGCTCGATGGAGTCGCGGGAGCGAGCGCTGCACGCCGCCTTCGAGCAGTTCGACGCGCTGGCTGCCGCCGAGCGCAGGAAGGGCTCTGCAGCCGGCGTGCGCAAGGCGTTCTACTCGTTCGCGCAGGGTCAGGCCGAGCACGGCGGCCTCCCGAAGGGGCGGGACGACGACGTGCTGTTCCTCGCCTCGGAACTCGAACAGGCGTCGAAGCCTCGGAGCTAGGACGCCCGTTGTTCCGACGGTTACTCGACGAACTCGCGCCACCACGTCTCGAGGCCGACGATGCGCCACAGCGCGCCCGTCGTCGCCGGCAGCCGGGTGATATCCGAGGCGACCACCAACGCGAGCTCGTCGTAGACCGCGAGCACGGCGTCGCGGTCGAGCAGCCCCGCCGCCGCCAGCCTCGAAGTCTCCAGTTGCTCACGCACCCACGGGTGCTGCAGGTGCTGGGCGTAGCGGTAGTCGAAGTGGACCTTGTCACGCCTCGCGACCAGCTCCGCTGGCAGCTGGCTCGCGAACGCCTGCCGTTCCAGCCAGCGGGAGTCGTCGCCGGTGTGGCGCAACGAGTCCGGAATCGACAGGGCGAGCTCGATCAGGTCTACGTCGAGCAGCGGCATCCGGAACTCCATGTCCGAGAATCGAGCCTGATCGGCATCGATCGATCGCCCGACCATCATCATCGCGGAGGTGAAGTACTCGGCACGCCGGCGGCCGGTCGCGTGGCGCCCCGGCAGGCTGCGCCTCGGGACCAGCCGCGTTCCGAGGTAGCGCCGAGCGGTCGCAGGTGGCACGAACCTCGGTAATCGGTGGCCGGCACGCCAGCGGCGCGGTCCCGGTGGATCGAGTCGCGTGATCCGCTCTCGCACGCCTCTGCGGACGCCGGCCCAGCCCTGTGTGCGCCACCAACGCCCGAGTGCGCTCCAACGACGCTGCAGGATCAGCTCCTCGACACCCCAGCGGATCGGGGCGAACAGCTCGTCGCCGCCGGCGCCGTCGACGGCGATTTGGATGCCCCGCTCGTGCAGCGTCCGATACAGCGCGTCGGTCTCCGGCGCGCCCACGTGGACGGGCGTCGCACCGACGCGGATCCGATCGACGTACGCCTCGACATCGAACGGCTGAGGCGAAACCAGCAGCGAATCGAGGCCGGTCAGCCCCAGCACCGCGTCCTGATAGCCGCTTTCGTCCGAGGGCAGTCCGGGGTACCGCATCGAGGCCGCGATCGCCGGCCTCGGGAGGCTCGCGTCGCCGGTGGTCCAGCCCGCGAGCACCGAGGAGTCCAGCCCGCCGCTCAGGAGCAGCGCATATGGCTCCCGGGGGAGGTGCCGGCGGAGCGCGGCCGTGAGCCCGGAGCGGAGGCGGTCCATCCACTCGTCCGCCGATGGCCGGTTCTGGAGGCGTGCTGTCGGTTGCCGGTAGCGCGTGAGCCGCGGCCCCGCTTCGTCGACGACGAGCGAATGCCCCGGCGGGATGATCCGAATCCCCTCGAACAGCGTCTCGACAGGGTCCGCGAACGACCAGGCGATCCACTCGAGGACGCGCGGAAGGTGTGGCGCGACCGGCGCACCCAGGTCGGAGAGCAGCAGCGGAAGGTGCGAGGCGACGATCGTCGCTCCGTGATGGGATGCCCAGTACAGCGGAACGTCGGCGAGTTGATCGACCGCCGCCTCGAGGCGTTGCCCGTCGGAAGCGGTGCGTACGACGGCCCAGACGCCGCGCGGGCGGCCGAGGTCAGAGAGCGGCAGAGTCGTCGGATCGCCCTCGGTCGCCCAGCCGATCAGCGCGGCGTCGAGCGGAGCCGAGACGTCGTCCCGCCCGATGAGGCGGACCGATGACCGGCCCGCGGAGAAACGGCCGATCACGTCGATCCCGCGCTCACGTCCCGGCCGGGCCGGCGCTTCGGTCAGCGGTCGGTCGCTAGACACGCGCGGGAGGGCCGGCCGTGCTCTGGGTGTCTTCGCGCGCGGCGTCGAGCACCTGATCCAGGCGCGACGGATCGCGCGGATACTCGAGGCGCAGCACCGGCAGCCACGCCGCGATCGACGAGGCGCGATCGAGGGACTCGAGGGCGAGCGCCGGTGGTCCGGGCGGCGCGAAGAAGCTGCGGGCGATCACGTCGGTCGCCTCGGCAGGGCGACACCGTGTGGCGCGGATCGACGCCGACTCGCCGATCCGGTCGATCGCGAACAGCGCTAGGATCGGCCGCGGTCCCGAGGCCAGCTCGATCCCCTCGGCGTCTGGATCGATCCGCTGTTTGCCGGTGAGCGTGACGACCTCGCCGGCCTGCACCGATGGCAGGACGTCGGTCGCGTGGTCGTGGTGCAGTCGCAGCGTGGTGATCGAGCCGATGCCGGTCTGGTTGGTGGCCTCGACCAGTACGCCGTCGTCGGCGACGAGCCGCGGGCCGCGGGTCGCGGCGGCGATCGCGAGCGTCGACTTGCCGCTGCCGCTCGGCCCGGTGAACAGAACGGCGCCGTCGGCCCAGTCGACGGCGGACGCGTGTAGCACCGGCTGATCCCACGCGGTCAGCGCCGTCGGAACCGCGACGTCCACCAGCAGGTGCTGGAGGATCGGTGGCGACATCGGGGCGAGCTGGCGCAGATGGACCCGCCGGCACTCGTGGAACGAGAGCTCCGCCAGGTCGAGCAGCGAACACCCCACGCTCGCGCCGGCCGGGGTGGTGTCGTCGGTCGTGAGGCGGAAGACGGGCTCCGCCGCGCCGCGATCCGCCGGGGGCAAGTCGAGCGGGTACTCCGAGGCGATCGTCCGCCCGTAGCTCGTGTAGCGGCTGATCGCGCCCATCAGCGGCCGCGCCTTCGCCGCCGGGTTGCGCTAGCTGGGGACGACGTCGACGAGGCCGGCATCGAGAAGTTCCCTCAGCAGCTGCATCATGTCGTCACGGACGCCCTCGACGCCCTCGCCGTGCTCAGCGGCGATCTCCGCCGCCACCTCGGCCGGCGTGCCGCCGCCGCACACCCCCTTCGACGAACGCGCGAGCGGTCGGGTTGAGCCCGTAGTAGGCCTCGCTGTCGAGGTCCAACAGGATCAGCTCGTTGCCGACCTCGCGACGCACCCCGTCGTCGCCGATGCGGATTTGCGCCGTCAGTAGCTGGCCGTCAGTCATCCGACGCCTCCGTTCGGGTTGAGGGCAGAGCGGAGGGTGACATCGGGATCGCCTCCAGGTTGTTGCCTTCGCGATGGCCGGTGGCGGTATCGACAGACCATCGCCAAACGTCGCCGCCCTCCAGGCGGTTGAACGCGACACTGACCGTGAGCGGCTCGCCCTTGCTGACGGGGAGCGGCTCCACCAATGGCAGGTTGAACTGACCGTAGGTGGTGTGATCCTCGCCGGGCCCCGACGTGTAGCGGATGCCGCCGATTAGTTCCGCGTCGAACCAGAGCAAGACGGAGTTCACGACGCCGTCCGCGAGCGCGCTGACTTCGCAGGTGCCACGACGTCGAAGACGGCGCAGGCAATCGTGGTCCGAGTAGGCGATGCAGGCCCAGACGCCAGAGGTCGAGAGGAGCTGATCCTCGGTGAGCTGCACCCGCCGCGGCACGCTCAGCGCCAGCCGACGCAACGGGTCGAGGTCGAGCCCAGGCTCGTCCCAGGCGGCCTCGAGTCCAGCGCGATTGACGGACGCGAGCGCGACACGGAGGTCGTCGCGCTGCTGCAGCCACGTGCCGCCGGGCGCCATCACCTGTTCACGCACGTCAGCGACCAGTTCGAGGCCCAACGTGTGGAGCGGGAGGACGCCGCGAAGATCGGCAACGATGACGTCCGGCGGTTCCGGCAGCTCGAGCGACCGGATGTCGCCTCGGAAGGCGGTCAGTCGATCGTCCATGCCGTTGACCTTCGCGAGGAGCGGCACGACGTCGACCGCTTCGAGCAGATCTACGGCATAAACCTGGCGTGCCCCCAATCGAGCCGCGACGGCGGCGAAGAAGCCAGGCCCGGCGCCCAGGTCGAGCACGACGCTGTCCGGTCGAACGGATGCCTCGAGGGCGGCGACGTACGCGTAACGCCGCCGGCGGTCGCGCAGCATGTCGCCGAAGTTGACCATGTCATAGGTCATGACGGTTCCCGCGAGGCTCGAACGGCCCTCAGACGTACAGCGGCCCGGGAGGCGCCGTTGCCTTCCGGGCCGTTGTGATCATCGGTCGTTCGGTCCGGCGGGGACCGGGGGTAAGGCCTTAGTCGTCGCTCTTGCCGACCACGTCGTAGATCGGCGCCATGCCGACGACCATGATGTTGCCGTCGTTCCCATAGCCCGGCTTCGCACCCTGGAGCTCGGCCAGGAGTCCGAGTCGCGTCAATGTCGGTCGTTCGTACATATCACCACCTGTCCCACCCGCGTGTTGGTGCCTTGGTGGCATAATGCCTAACAGCGTTGCGCGATGTCAATAATAAGTCACTGTACCGCTTTTACTGTTTCGCAACATAAGCGTGACGGCGTATTTCGGGCACGGTGCCGCCTCAGGAAGTACGCTCCCTCGACGGCACGCACCGCTTCGAGTGAAGGAGCCAATGCATGGGGCGCTTCGAGACGCGCGAGGTCGGGAACGCGACGCTGATTGCGCTGCAGGACAGCTGGGCGACGCTGCCGCCGACGGCGTTCTTCGGCGCGGTCGAGGAGGCCGCCTGGGAGCCATACCGCGATCTGCTCGAGGATGACGGGAGCATGATCCTCAACATCGGCGCGGTGCTGATCCGCAGTGGCGGCCAGACCATCCTCGTCGACACCGGGATCGGCGGGCGTCCGGTGCAGATGCCGCTCCGCGAGCCGGCCGCGCTGCCCGAGGTGATCCGTGCGGCGGGCGTCGCTCCCGAGGAGGTCGACATCGTCGTCTTCAGCCACCTCCACTTCGACCACACCGGATGGAACACGGTGGACGACGGAGGCACGCCGCGGCCGCTGTTCACGAACGCGCGCCACGTCGTTCAGCAGCGTGAGTGGGATCACTGGACCGCCGCCGAGACCGAACGCCAGGCCGCACGCTACGACGACGTGCTCGCGCCGCTCGAACAGGCCGGTCTCCTCGACCTGGTCGAGGGCGAGCGGGAGATCACCGAGGAGCTCGTCGCGATCCTCACACCCGGCCATACGCCCGGCCACATGTCGTTCGTCCTCGCGAGCGGAGGCGAGCGGGTGTACGTCCTCGGTGACGCCGCGCACCACCCCGTGCAGCTCAGCGAGCCCACCTGGTCGCCGAACGCCGACATCGATCCGAAGCAGTCGGCGGAGACCCGAGCCGCGCTCTTCGAGCGCATCGAACGCGAGGGCGCACTGATCGCCAGCGGGCATTTCGCCTTCCCCGGCCTCGGGCATGCGCGCCGCGACGGCGATCGCCTTCGCTACGCTCCGCTCGAGGCCGAGGACTAGCGTTCGTTGGCATCGTTGAATCGGCCGGCAGACGCCGGGGTGCTCGCTCCCCAGGATCTCGCTGAACTTCGTGGCCGGCGCTGTCCTCGAGGCGACGAGCTCGTGCGTGCGCAGCGAATCGATCGTCGACGGCAGTCGGCGTAGTCCCGGCGCCGCTGCTCATTGATCGATCTCCTGCTGCTCGTAGCGGATGCGCGCTTCCTCGTCGTCCGACTGGTCGGGGAAGGGCGTGAGCTCGATGTTCACCGCGTGGAGGGTCCCCGAGAACGCGAACGGCGCCTCGTAGCTGTCGCTGACTGCCGCCGGGCGGTCGAGGCCGACATCGGCGGGCGCGTTCCCAACCGCACGACTGATCCGAGGGATCTCCGCTTCGCCGACCTCGGCGCCGTCGATCAGCAGCGACAGCCGGCCGGGGACGCCGGCCTTCGACCCTTCGAGGCGCGCGCCGACGACGGTCTCGCCGACGGGCACCTCGGCCTCGGAGTGGACGACTGTCGGTGTTGTGCTGGCCCGGTACTCGCAGTGCAGCCGGTTGTCCTGCAGCCAGAACGACAGCCCCGATCCTCGGCCGCGTGCCAGCAGCACCCCCCCGGCCGAGGTGTCACGGCGCTCGATCTCGGCGGTGACCAGCCACTGCGAGCCGCCCATCGGCGCCGCCGCCTGCGCCGGGATCTGCGAGATCGGCGGGGTGTACCGGTAGGACTGGCGCTGCTGGATCGCGTCCGGCCGCTTCCGCGCGAGGTCGTGCCGCGGGGCGGCCGGGATGACGCCGGTCGGGCCGAACGTCTTGCGATCGTCCAGCGGCAGCACGCCGTAGCGTCCCGCCTCGATCCACCAGAGGTCGATCAGCTCGCGCAGCAGCTCGGGGTGTTCGGTCGCCACGTTGTGGATTTCCGAGAAGTCCTCGTTGAGGTGGTAGAGCTCCCACTCGTCGTCGGAGTACGGCTCGCCTCGCACGTGGTGGGTGACGGCTTTCCAGCCGTCGCGCCAGATGCCCCGGTCACCGGCGAGCTCGAAGTGCTGGACCGGCTTCCGCGAGGGGCCGTCCGCCTCGTCGAGGGTGTACGCGAAGCTGGTGCCGGAGACCGGCATCTGGGCGTACCCCCGGTAGGTGTTCGGCGCTTGGAGGTCGAGCAGCTCGAGCACCGTCGGGACCACGTCGCTCACGTGGTGGAACTGGTGGCGGGCGCCGCCGGGATCCTGGATGTGCGCCGGCCAGTGCACGATCAGCGGATCGCGAATCCCGCCGCCGAAAGTGTTCTGCTTGTACCACTTCAGCGGCGTGTTCCCGACCTGCGACCAGCCCCACGGGATGGCCGGCGCGCTGGTTGGCCCGCCGATCTCATCGAGGCGCGGCAAGATCTCTTCGAGGCGGTGCCCGGGAAACGAGGTCCCGTCGGGGCCGCCGCCCGGCGCCGAGCCGTTGTCCGACATCAGCAGGAAGATCGTGTTGTCCAGCTCGCCCGCGGCCTCGAGGAAGTCGACGAGCCGGCCGATCTGCGCGTCGGTGTGATCGAGGGACCCGGCGAACGCCTCCTGCAGCCGCAGCGAATACCGCTGCACGTCCTCGGGGAGATCGTCCCAGGCCTCGACGCCCGGGTTGCGAGGAGCCAGCTCCGTCTCCGCTGGGATCACGCCCAGATCGAGCTGGCGCTCGTACCAGTCCTGGCGCACCGCGTCCCAGCCGGCGTCGAAGCGACCTCGGTACTTCTCGACATACTCGGCGGGCGCGTGGTGCGGCGAGTGCGTCGCGCCGAACGCCAGGTAGAGGAAGAACGGGCGGTCGGGATAGATCGACTTGCCGTCACGGACGAAGTCGATCGAGCGATCGACCAGATCTTCGCTGACGTGGTAGCCGTCCTCGGGAAGCGCCGGCGGCTCGACGTGATGGTTGTCGTACGTCAGCTCGGGGTAGAACTGGTGCGTCGCCCCGGCGAGGAACCCGTAGTACCGATCGAACCCTCGCTGCAGCGGCCAATCGCCGACCGGACCGGCTCCCGAGGTCTGCTCCGACTGCACGAGGTGCCACTTGCCGACGCAGTAGGTGCCATAGCCCTGCTCGCGCAGGATCTCGGCGAGCGTCGTCGCATGCCTCGTCAGCGCGCCCCGCGTGTTCGGGTAGCCGTTGTCGAAGTTGGCGATCGTGCTCAGCCCGACCGAGTGGTGGTTCCGCCCGGTCAGCAAAGAGGCGCGCGTCGGCGAGCAGATCGCGGTGGTGTGGAAGTTGCTGTAACGCAGCCCGCCGGCCGCCATCGCGTCGATGTTCGGCGTCTCGATCGTCGAGCCGTAGCAGCCGAGGTGAGCGAACCCGGTGTCGTCGAAGAGGATGATCACCACGTTCGGCGTCTTGCCGTCGGCGGCCGGCGGCGGGGGCGGCCACCAGGGCTCGGAGTCCTTGAAGGTGCGCCCGATCGTGCCGCCGAACGGCTCTGGCGATGTCATCGGCGGCCCCGCTCATTGCGAACGTGATGGACGCGGAATCTAGCAGGTGCTGATTGTCGCCTGCCATCGTCACTGCGGCGAGCGGCGATGCCAGGCGCAGGCGGTTCCGAGGCCGGCGACTACCCGCTGTCGCCGTTCCGAGGCAGCGCGCGCACGTAGCGCTCCGCCGCGACCGCCGCGGTCGCACCGTCGCCGGCGCAGCTCACCAACAGGCGCACCGACCCCGCGCGCAGATCGCCGGCGACGAACAGCCCTGACTGCGCGGTCGCCATCATCGCGTCGACCTCGGCGTGGCCGGCGGCGTCGAGGGGCACGAGCCCGTCGAGGAGCGATGTGTTCGCGTCGAGCCCGACGTAGATGAACAGCCCGGCGACGTCGAGGCGTTCGGACGCTCCGCCCTCCTCGGCGGCGATCGTGACGCCGTCGAGCGCGTCGCTGCGGTGTAACTCGGTGACGGTCGTGCCGCAGCGGAGGTGCACGTTCTCGATCGCGCGCACGCGTTCCGCGGTGGTCTGTGCGCCGCTGAGCTCGCCTCGAGTCACGACCGTGACTGAGCTGGCGACCGGCGCGAGCACCAGCGTCTCGTCGAGCGCCGAATCGCCGCCGCCGACCACCATCACGTCCTGATCGCGGAAGAACTCGGCGTCGCAGGTGGCGCAGTAGGAGACGCCGCGCCCGTGCAACTCCTCCTCGCCGGGCAGGCCGAGCTTCGCGAGCGCCGAGCCGGCCGCGACGATCACCGCCGCGGCGCCGGCTTCGCCGCCGTCGGTCTCGAGGCGCCAGCGGTCCCCGTCGCGTGCAAGCGTCCGCACCTCGCCGTATTCGATGCGCATTCCGGCGGCCATCGCCTGCTCGAGCGCCGCCGGACCCAGCTCATAACCGGCGACGCCCGCCGGAAAGCCGGGGTAGTTCTCGACCCGGTCGACGTTGATCAACTGCCCACCGGGCCCCATCCGCTCGAACAGCGTGACCTCGAGGCCGGCGCGCGCGGCAACCAGCCCCGCCGTCAGCCCGGCAATGCCGCCACCGACGATCGCGAGATCGAGATTCGGGTCGGTCGGCTCAGTCACTGCGGGCGGTGATCGCTAGCCGGCCGCGTCGGCGGCCGCCGCGCCCAGCAGGATCGGCAGCCCTTGTCGGTAGGCATCTTCGGCGCGTTCGCGCAGCTCCTCGAGGCTGCGACTGCCGATCGGATGCTCCACGAACGCGACCGTGTAGTCACGGATGCCGAGCGTCGCCGCGGTCGCCTTGCTCGTCGGCGTGAACGGGTGGGTACAGATCACGAGCGCCGGCTTGCCGAGCTGCTCGAACGAAATGCCGTCGTGCACACTGCACGTCGAGCAGCTCCCTCAGTCACCGACCGCCGTCACCATGAAGTCCACGTCAGCGGCCGCGATCCGCTGCAGCAGCTCCGGCGGCGCGGGGCGCGAGGCGTTGCCCTTGTCCTCCTCGAGGATCACGCGGCACCCGTGCCGTTCCTCGAAGAGGCGCGCCGTCTCGCGGAGCAGCACGTCGGCGTTCCCCTTGCCGTTCGTGAGCAGGCCGATCGTGCGGCCCTGCAGGTTTGGCAGCCGCGGCGCCTCCGAGGCGTCGCGCTGCTCGAGGTCGTCGACCGTCGGGTCGTAGAGCTGAATCGTCATCGTCGTCTCCCCGTCCGCGCGAGCGGACATCTCCGCGTTCTCGTCCCCCAACGAACAGTTGTCAGCGGATCATCTCCGCCTGCATCAGCGAGTTGCGCCCGCGACTCCACGACGGCAGGAACGCGGAGTGGCCGCCGGCCTCGCCGCCGGCCACGGTCACCAGGATGTCGTCAGGCGTCAGCCCACGATGGAAGTCGCCGTGCTCGTCCTTCGCGGTCTTCCCGACCTCGCGGAGCTCCGCCGCCGGCCGGCTGGCGTGCTCGAAGAGGAACTCCTGCACCTGTCGCCTCGTGCGCCCGTTCTCGGCGACGATCTTCGCGTGCTCCGGCGAGAACACCACCACGGACTGTCCGTGGGTCAACGAACCAAGGCTCGCCATCGAGTCCGCCACCGTCTGCAGGATGCCGTCGCCGTCGCCCGAGTAGTGATTCTCCACGTTGTGGAACGCGCTCGCGGCGTAGACGGTGACCGAGGAGCTGCCCGCCGGGAACCCCGCTTCCTCGGCCAGCGACGGCCACGGGTTGTCCTGGCTGTTCTCGGCGATGCAGAGGCTGTACTTGCCAGGGTTGCCCTGCGTCGAGCGATCGGTGATCCCGGGGACCATCTTGAACACGTTGAGGTTGATCAACCGGATCGCCCGCCCGATCGTCGCGTTCGCCCGGTTTCCCGAGCCGAACGTGTTCACCCCGGAGTTCATGCCGATCGCGTCGACGATCGGTCCGCTGACGATCACCAATGGCGCCGAGCCGCCCGTGCTCGCGGTCGACGCGTGGTAGTTGTACCGCTCGTGATCCATCGCCCGCAGCGCGGCGGCGACGACCGGGAAGTACTCCGGTAGACAGCCCGCCATCACCGCGTTCACCGCCGCCGAGTGCGCCGTGCAGCGGCGCCTGGTGGTCCCGTGCGTCGCGAGCACCGCCTCAGGATCCTCCCCGCTCGCGGCGAGCATCGCGTCGACCCGCTCGACCGAGGGCGGCACGACGGGGAGGCCGTCGGTCCACCCCTGCTCGTAGCAGTAGTCGATCGCGGAGGCGTCGTCGGCCAGCTCGATCGGCTGCGCGCGTGCCTCGGTCGTGGTCGTCATCGCGTCCCCCGGCAGCGGGCGGCGACCCGCCTCGGAATCATAGCCCGTGAACGGCGGATGCTGCACGGATGAACCTGCGAGAGCGACGTCGGACCCGCGCGTCCACCCTCAGGCGAGGCGAATGCTAACGGAGCCCTCCGAATCCGGATCGGAGGCGGCGGAGCGGTGCGGTGACCCGCCACGACATGCTGTTCGTCAGGCGCGCGAGCGTGGCTTCCGCCGCCCGGACTCTCGCCTCCAGCTCCGTCATGTTCAGTTCGCGGACGACGTCCAACGCCTGCTGTTCACGCTGAGATAGCGGAGATGGATGCTCATCCATCTGCGCGTCGATTGCTCCGCTCGGCCGGGCGGTCCGCGCGCTGCCTTGCTCCAGCATCGCCGGCACATCGAAAAAGGCGAGCGGCTGAAACTCGCTCGTGACCACGAGGACGGTGGAGTCGACGTTGAGATCGAGCCCCTTCGGGCCACCCTCCTGCGGATTGACGTGTCCGCGCGAGAACGGCGCTTCATCCATGATCTTGATTGTGGATTCTGGGCGGCGCACACCAAACCAATCGTCGCCAGCTCGAAGGTAGATATGCACCTCGGGCGCTCCGGCGTCCGCCACGAAGAGATGGCGGCCATCCGAGCTGAAGCAGAGCCCATGCGGATAGCTCACGCCACGCAAGACACCGCCCGGATCGGTGTGCTCGTCCAACGAGGCCGAATACTCGTGCAACAAGACGCTGCGCGTGCTGTCGTGGGACGGCAAATTCGATCCGGTCAGCATTTGCAGGGCTTCGTCGGTCAGTTGAGCGCGACGACGGCCGCTCGGATCGAATACTCGTGCCCCACAGCCACTGAGGCGGGTCATTGGGTCGACTATGTGTTGCTCAACCCGGAATCGGGCGAGAACCGTCAGAAACACACTTGGATTGTGCGGCATGACGGGCTGCTATTTGGATCGGGCTGGTATGAGTAGCGGCGGACGCGACGTACACAGTTTACGGGGCTGTCACCGATGTTCGCGTGGACACCCCTCCCCAATAGCCCGACCCGGGGAAGGCGCTGTCTGACTTCCCAGACCGCTGTTCATTCCCGGCGGAGGTGGAGTGGTCTCACCGAAGAGCCAGGAATCGAAAAGGCCGTCCAGATCCCTGCCTGCAATCTCCTCAGCCACAGCGACAAGATCCTCGGTTGTCACGTTGCCTCCGGCATGGCGGGACACATACTCACGCAGCATCTTGAAAAACGCCTCCTCGCCGATTTCGCCGCGCAGTGCGTGAAGGGCCATTGCGCCTCTCTCATAGATGCCGCCGCTGAAAAGGGAGCCGGGGTCGGGATTCGCCGGCGGCCCATAGACAGGTCGCCAGACCATCTCCCAGAACTGCTCGAAACAGCCGCCGCCGGACTTGTGGTCTAACCACAGCCACTCGGCGTAGGTGGCGAACCCCTCGTTCAGCCACAAGTCCTGCCACGACGCGGGAGTAAGCAGGTTCCCAAACCACTGGTGCGCCAACTCGTGGGCTATCAACCTGTCGCCAAAAGTCTCCAGGGCCCGGATCCCGTAGACGGGCCGGGGCTGGGTTTCCAGCGGCGGAATCGCCTCGTCAATGACGACGGAGCCGGTGGACTCGAATGGGTACGGCCCGAATAGTTCACTGAAAAAATCGACTATCAAAGGGACGCTATCGAGACTACGCCTTGCGGATTCGTCAATCGACGCTTCAACCGAGTCAACGACGGTTATCCCCCCAGGACTTTCACGGGCGACGTCGTCAAACTGTGCGACCGCCAAGAACGCCAGATAGCTGGCCATCTCATGGACGCTTTCCCATACGTACGTCACAGTCTCTCCGTGGTCGGTCGTACTGGTCAATTCACCGTTTGAGGCCGCTTCATAGGGCTCGGGCACCGTGATGATGAAGGTGTACAAGGCTTTATCGGATGGATGCTCATTGACCGGGAGCCAGTGCGACGCCCCCCAGGGTTCGCCGTACGCGATTATCCCGGTCCCGTAGT
Source organism: Dehalococcoidia bacterium (assembly GCA_965248675.1). Classification (GTDB taxonomy): domain Bacteria; phylum Chloroflexota; class Dehalococcoidia; order UBA2979; family UBA2979; genus UBA6627. The sequence goes on along the minus strand of CBDFJZ010000007.1, from coordinate 335,209 downwards.
TTATCCAGCCGATTAGGAGACTTGTTCCAGGCGCATAGCTGGTCGAAGGCTGACCCTCGTAAGAGACCGTGGCATTGAAGGTCGTTCCTACAGGGATCGGCGCACCGGGCTCGATTGTCAGCTCGTATCCGGTGCGAGAGTGGTCGGCTGGGAGGCCATCCACGGTAACCTGCGTAACCGTTAAGCCTCGCAAGTCCAGATTGAATGAGGAGAGGTCCTGTGTTGCGTCGGCTTCGATTTGAGTCCGGCCCGAAATCTCGTTGGCTTCCACGTCGATGTCGAGGGTCACCGTGTAGCGGGAAACGTCATATCCGCCGTTGCCCAGACCGGGATAGAGAGGGTCGTCCAGCCCTGCCGCGCCAGGACGAGCGGTCCGAATCGGCGTGGGCGTCGGTTCCCGCGCCGGGGAGGCTGTTGGTTCCAGAGTCGGAGTGGGTATATCTCCGTCGTCACATGCCGTAATCACGGCAACGGCCATCAAACACGACAGAGCAACCCGCGCGGTCGGTTGAAGGGTTTCGAGCAGTTTGACTTGCAAGCCGAAAGCGAACGCCAATTGGCGGCCCCCTGGTGGGTATAGCTTGAGTATCTTGTTCTAAGGGGGCGCCCCATCGGGCTCCGGGCCGTTCACAGCCTCCTTGTACGAGAGTCCGTTGGATCGCGGCAGGCCTCATGAAAGCCGCAGCTTTAGAGGCGGCGGGCCTGCGGAAGGTCTGACGATCCTGCGATCCAGTCGAACAGACCGGAACTGCCGGAAGCCTCCGGCGCTTCTATCACCGCACGTCCGTTTTAGGAGAGCGACCAACCCGCTGCGTAGAACGTCCACCAAGCCGGAGCGTGCGTTGGCCTTGGTTGCCCCACAATTAGGTTACACGGCGACGTAGTCTTCTACAATGACAGAACCTTCCGGCGTGTATTCGGTAGTTTGTACCTGCTACTGCGCGACCAACCACTCATCGCGAAATGCGTGGGTAGAGACAGAGGTCTGTGCTACCTCAAGGCAGCCTTTGTGGAGGGTCTGGCGCCGGAGCTGCTTCGCCGCAGTGCGCACTCGCTGCAAGTCGCCGGAAGCAGTCCGTGTCGCTAGTCATCCAGCAGTCCGTTCCGCACCGCCCAGACCACCACCGCCTCCTCACCGTCCCTGCGTGCCCGACCACCTCGAACTTCCCGGACCTGTGCTACCAGAAAACGTCATCCTGGCGTTGAGTTGACCCCGCGGGCGTCCATCTGAAGGCTGCCTCCTGCGTGGGCAGGAGGCTCCGCCATGCGAACGTACCTTGGGTTACTGACGAACGCGGTTCGAAGCGCGCTGCGATCAAAGCACGACCTGATGCTCGAGAACCTGGCCCTGCGGCAGCAGCTCGCCGTGCTGACCGGTCAGCGCGCTCGCACGCGAACGAAGCCAGCCGACCGTCGCTTGTGGTCGTGGCGCTCCCGGTATTGGCCCGGCTGGCGTTCCACCCCGGTGATCGTGCAGCCGGAGACGGTCATCCGCTGGCACCGCACGGCGTGGCGCGGGTACTGGACGTGGAAGCGCCGAGCGCGACAGCCGGGCCGGCCGCGTATCAGCAAAGAGCTGCAAGGGCTGATCGCGAGGATCGCAACCGGGAACCCGCGCCGGGGCGCCGTCCGCATCCAGGGTGAGCGACCCGCGCTCGGCTACGCGGTGAGCGCGGAGACGGTGAGGTGCTATCGGCGGAGGGCGCAGCGCCGTCCGCCGTCCCAGTCCTGGCGAAGCCTCCTCGCCAACCACCGCCCGCAGCCCTGGGCTGCGGACTGCTTCACCGTGCAGACGCGCAGCTTCAAGACGCTGTACGTCCTCTTCTTCATCACGCACGCGCGCCGCCGCATCGTGCATTTCAACGTGACGGCACATCCGACGGCGCCGTGGGTGGGGCGTCAGTGGCTGGCGGCGACGCCGTGGGGGCAGCAGCCCCGCTAGCTGATCCGCGACCGCGACCGCTCGTCCGGCGCTGCCTGCATGGGCAAGGCGCGAGCGATCGGGATCAAGACGGTCCTCACTGCGGTGCGGGCACCGCAGGCGAACGCCAGCGCGGAGCGTGTGGTCGGAACGCTCAGGCGCGCATGTCTCGACCAGCTGATGATCGTGAACGAGCGCCACCTGCGACCGGTGCTGCGGGAGTGCGTCGCGCGCTACAACCACGTGCGACCGCACCAGGCGCTCGAACTGTGGGCTCCGGACGACCGGCGGCCACGGTCACCGCCCCGGAGCGAGGGCCAAGTCGTGGGTCGGCCGATCCTGGGCGGGCTGCATCACGAGTACGAGCGTCTCGCCGCGTGACATTCGGGCGGACGACATTTTCTGGTAGCACAAGCTCCGACGCAAGCTGGGCGACGACGCCAACAACCCCACCTACATCCACCCGATGCTCGGTTTCGGGAGCTTCGCCTCAGCGGCACGCTTCTGCTCGGCGTTTGAGGAGTTCCGCTAGTACTTGCGCGCTCGCGGTCGCCGCGGCGAGGTCGTCCCCCTGGCCGAGCAGCGACGACGCTTCGTCGGGCGCTGGCATGCACTGATCGCCGAAATGGCGGCGGCGTAGACAGGGCAACAGTGAGGAGGCTTCACTGCGCGTCATCCGTGCCCTGAGTTCTGACAGAACCCTCACCGAGCGTGAGGAGCGGGCCTCGGTGGCAGTCGCCTCCAACGCCCCCTTCTCCGAGTGGGGCCAGACCTTCGCCGACCCCCGCCTCGCCGCCGCGGTCGTCGACCGCCTCACCTTCCACGCCCACATCATCGAGACCGGCAGCGAGTCCTACCGCCTGCGCGTCACGAAGGGAGGTGCGCAGACACGCTGATCACGACCATGGGGTGGGGCCAGAACTCATCATCACGGTGGAGCCAAAACGAGTTGTCATTCCCACACGATCACCGGCGTGAGCGAGAGGAGCCTGCGCTCCCCCGCGGCGCTGCGCGCCTGGATGTCGAACGCATGGGGCAGGCGCCCTGCCCGCAAGGCCAGCAGCGCGGGGCATCCCTGCGCGCACGCCGCCGAGGTCCCCTCCGGGTTCAGGCTCCCCATCACCTCGTGGCACTGGCGACCGATCACGTCGTCCGGCGCATACCCGAGGAGGCGCTCTGCCCCGCGGTTCCACTCGGCCGACTGCGGATCGCTACGTGGGTCTGGACCAGGAATGACCCTGTGGCGGGGCTTCTCGCCAGAAGCGAGCTAGATCACCGGTGTCGGAGCACCTAGCAACGGCGTCGAGCCGTTCACGCCTCGAAGTCCTCTCTGGGTGTTTTCGACCTGTGCTGCGGTCTTCAGCCTGCTCTGGGTGACGCTAAGCACTCCCACGGCTGACAAACCGCGGGACTGTGGGGCGGCGCTCATTCTCCACCTCGGGGGTGAGCCTCACGCCGACTGACTGAAACCGGCCCGGCCAGCGCGCGATGTCGCGTAGGGAGACGGACGAACGCGGCGCGCGTCGATATTCGACCACCGGAGGTGCAGTGGCGTGCCTGAATTGTGGAGCGATCTTTGGCTGCTTACGATCGACGGGCAGCCGGCCGTGTCAAAAGCCGCGACCGATATCATGAGGCAGCGTCTCGTCGAGAGCGGAGAGCAGCGCGCTGACTTCTTCGAGACGCTCCGGGCGGAGCCCGAGCGACTGGACTCCACCGGCGCTCTGGACCTGATCGGGTTCGTCGCCGGCCTCGGGCCGGCCGAGGACGCGACACTCGCCCTCAAGGCATTCGCGCTGCACGATCCGAATCAGGCCGCCAAGGTGATCGGCGTGCTCGCGCGCTGGCCACGGACTGTCGAAAACGACGCTTTCATTGCAGAGTACGCGAGGGACTCATCTGCGGCTGAGAACGCTCGCACGACCGCAGCCAAGACGCTTGAAGAGTTCGGCGACGAACGCGCGGTCACGACTCTGCCTGCCATGCTCTCTGACTGGACCGCCGGTCGACGGGAAGGTCTGTCAGCCGATGCGGTTGCGTCGGCGATTCGCACCGTGAACGGGCAGCGTGACGGGGGCGGCGCTACCGAGGACGATGCGACTCAACCCGCCCCGCCGCTCGCACCATCCCTCGAGGCGATCGGACGCGTACACGTTGCGATCGATGTCGTCAGGCGTGAGGCCGATCGGCTCCTCGAGGAGGAGGAGTTCACACCTCTCGAGCGGAGCATGCTGACCTCCCTCAAGAGACAGCTAGATGACATCAGCGAGGACATCTCACTTGCGCTGGGCGCCGGACGCGCTGCCGCCGTCTCCTTTCCACACCTCATCCGCACTGGGGCCTTCCGGCATTTCATCTACCTCGCTGAACAGCGCCTCGCGTCCGGCCCGCTCGGCTGGCGTGCCCTCTACGCCGCGGCAGAAGCGATTGGCGTGAACATCTCGGCGCTCGTGAAGCAGTTGGAGGCCGAGGGCGTCCTGCACGTCGAGCGGTCGCGTGGGCAGAGCATCCTCCACCCGCAGCCAGAACTCGGTGACCTGCTCGTGAGGGCGGGGCAGCAATGACCGCCTACGCAGCGAAAGCGGACTCGGCGAAGGAACTTATCGCGGCGATCGCGGCGAAGTTGGAGTCGAACAGCGCCATCGTCGAGCAGTCCATCGCGTTTGGGCGGCTCACCTGGCGACGGACGAAAAACGGAGAGTTCGAGGTCAAACTCGAACCGTCAATCTAGGAAGTGATGCACGGTCTGCTTTCATCGCTTGGGGCGGCGCAGAGGCTCCCACCGGGTCTGGGAAGGACTCGGACGGACCGGGGAGGTCAGCAATGGCCGGACCCGAGGCGAAGCCTCTCGATAGCGATGACCAGGCGGAGCGCGCCGCACTGGAGCACATGATGCGCGAATGGGCGGACGTGGTCCGCGCGATCATCCTCAGGAGGCGAAAGCGATGAAGCCAGCAGTTACTCGGATCGTCGGTTACGTCCGCGTCTCGACCGATGAGCAGGTGGACGGCCGCTCCCTCGACGCTCAGCGGCGGGAGATCGAGCGATACGCGGATCAGCACGGCCTGACCCTCGTGGGCATCTACGCCGACGAAGGGGTGAGCGCACACACCGATCGGCTCGAAAAGCGCCCACAACTCTCCGCGCTCCTGGCTGATGCGAGCCGCGGCGCGTTCGACGCGGTGGTGGTCCACACGATCGACCGTTGGGCGCGGAACATCCGTGCAGACGGATGCGCTCCAGCGGCTCGGCAAGGCGGGCGTCGGGTTCGTCAGCCTCACAGAGAACATCGACTTTTCCACCCCGTCCGGGAAATTGATGCTGACGATGATCGGCGGATTCTCCGAGTTCTTCTCGGACCAACTCGCCGTGCACGTCGTGAAGTCGCAGCGTCAGCGGGCCGAGTCGGGGCTTCCGGTCGGTCCGATCCCGTTCGGCTACGTGCCGGGCGAAGCCCGCGAGGCTCCCATCGTGGACCCGGAGGCGGGCGAGGCGGTCCGGGAGGCGTTCGCGGCCCGCGCCGCCGGCCAGTCGAACGGTGCGATCGCGGCGATGCTGAACCGCGACGGTTTCCGTACGAAGAAGGGGCACCTCTTCACGGCGCACGCGATGAAGGACCTGTTCAACTGTCGCTTCTACACCGGAGTCGTGACCTTCCGCGGCGAGGAGTTCCCCGGCCAGCATGAGGCCCTCATCCCGTCTGAACCATTCGAGCGCGTGCAGGCCCGCCGGGTGCGGCGCGGCCCGCATCGCCGGGTGGCAGACAAGCCGCGCGGCGTGCTCGCGGGGATCATCAAGTGCGCCCGGTGCGGGAACTCGCTGCACGCCGAGCGCGGGCGCGAGAGCCGGGCGATGTACCGGGAGCGCCACGGACACCAGTGCCAGACAAACCGCCGCTCGCTGATGGCTCACGCAGTGGACGAGCAGATCGGCGCGATCCTTCGCTCCCTCGAACTCTCAGATGACTGGCGGGACCAGATCGCGGGGTACACCGCGGACACGGGAGAGCGGAACATTGACAGCCTCCAGGAGAACCGTCAGAGGCTCGTGCGGGCCTACGCGGACGGTGGATTTTCGCTGGCCGAGTACGAGGCACGCCTCGCAGCCATCGATGCGGAGATCCGCCACGCTTTGGGCACGACGCCGATCGAGGTGGGCGAGGTCGCGGCCCTTCTGGGTGACCTGCCAGGAATGTGGGATGAAGCCACCCCGGATGAGCGGAGGCGGTTGGTCGCGCCGATCGTCGAGCGGGTGTTCGTGGACGTGGAGACGAAGCGGATCAGCGGCCTCCTTCCGATGCCAGGTTTCAGGACGCTGATCGGGGCGGGGATGCAGGAAACCGCCGACGCCGCGGCGGTCCTGTTCCCGCCGGAGTACTCCCCAGCGGGGCAAGATGTTGGAGTTGGTGGAGACGGGGGAGAATCGAACTCCCCGTCCAGCGTACGTGCGGCCTGAATCTACTACGGGCGTAGCCGACGGCATTTAGCTTCGCCGGCGCTCCGCCGTTGGCGTAGAGCATGCCAGCTAGTCGCAGTGATCTTGGTCGTGAGCGCCTGCGGCGCACGGTTCACGAAGCACCCCGGACAAAATGTCGCAGCATCACGGCCCGCCGGGGGGAGACCGTGTGCCACGTCACTACGTTAGTTACGCAGCGAGGGCGAGTTCGTTGGTTTCGCCAATTACCTTATTGCCACCTGTTTTACGAGGGTGGTGACACCTCGACCCGCAATCCAGGTCCGACCGCACCTGTCGATTCCTGTCGTCCCCACGATGTGGTTCGTCCGTACAGGCGGACAAGTACAACGGACCGCGCACCGATCCTCGACACGAACACCTCGAGGAAGGAGCCCTCAGCGAGGCGACCCTGGCGCTGAGCACGCCTGCTCAGCGTTGGGCGTGTCGAACGGCGCGCTGCATGTCGCGCTCGGTTTCGCGCTTCTTGATCGCCTGTCGCTTGTCATAACGACGGCGACCCTTCGCGAGCCCGATCTCGACTTTTGCCAGTCCGTTGTAAAGGTACATCCGCACCGGGATCACGGTGGTCCGCGGCTGCACCTGCATCGCCTGCCGGAGTCGTTCGAGCTCTCGGCGGTGGAGTAACAGTTTGCGAGGCCGAATCACGTCGTGATTCTCGCGAGCGGGCCCGTACTGGGCGATGTGCACATTATACAGGTAGAGCTCATTGCCTCGGAAGCGGGCGTAGCCCTCGTTGAGCGTGACGTGGCGGTCGCGGATCGACTTGATCTCGGTACCGGTCAGCACGATCCCGGCGTCGTAGCGCTCGAGGACGTCGTAGTCGTAGCGCGCACGGCGATGCGAGGCGACGGTCGCGCCCTTCGCTTCTTTGACGGATCTGCGCTTCGCCATCAGGGCACGCCGCTCCCCGATACGTTACATAACGTCAGGTATGCCGCCGTGTCCGCAGGGTAGCGCGAGGGGAGGGGGCAGCGCCTCAAGGGAGGCACGCGCTCAAAGGATGGATTCGATGGCCCGGAGGTAAGGTGCCACGCCATGTTCTCCAACAACGGTCCGGGTCGTGCCTGGCGAGGAGGCTCGCTGCGACCACGCGGAAGATCGCAGCGCGGATCATCAATTGCCGAAGTTCCGAGACGTCCTCGAGATGGTCGAGGAGGCTGCGATCGGCGTTCTCCCACGCGAGCGCGTCAAACGCGACGATCGCCTTCGCGTAAGCGGCGCTTCTGAAGTACGGGCTGAAGTCGATTACCGCCGGAGCCAGGTCGTCCGCGAACAGGACGTTGCCGCAAAGGTCGCCGTGAATGATCTGCGACGCGAAGGGCGCCACCGGCCGGCGGGCTGCAACGAGGCGGTCCAGAACGCCGGCGAACTGCGATGACACCTCGACCGATGCTTCGACGGACCAGGCGATTCGGTCCGCGGAAGCCCAGGGATCCGTCCGCGCTGCCAGGAAAGGTGGTGCGGAGACGGTGGCGAGCGCGGCGTGCAGCGCGTCGCTGACCACGAAGATTTCCGGCCAGCGACCGGGCTCGTGTACACCATCGAGCCGCTCCCAGGCCGTCCACGACTGAACAACCCAAGAACCGTCCTGTGCTCGCAGCGGGCGTGCAAGCCGGAAGTCGCGCTCCTCGATCTCGAGCGAGCGGTCGGCAATCCAGCTCGCCTCGACGGCGTCGTCAGCTGGCTTGAGGACCGCCCGGGCAGTGGCGAAGGCTCGAGCCTCGCCGCCTGAGAGCCGGGTGAGTGGACCCCTTACGGCGAAGGCGGCCAGTACTTCAGATGGCGGCGGGCCTATTTCGGTCATCGGCCGAGCATAGAGGCGCCGATCGGCGGATCCGAGTCACGCGGCTCCTCCCGCGGCACTGCCAGGAAGCGGACGAGTCGAGGCGGCGCTCAGCGTGGGCGGCCTGGCGGCTACTGCGCCGCGACGTTCGGCTGCGCCGCGGCTTCGCGCAGGAAGTCGATCGCGCGCTCGACCTGGACGTCGCGCTCCGCCTCGATGTCCTCGAGCGTGAACTTGACGACGATGTCCGGGATCACGCCGCGGCCTTCGATCTGGTTGCGGTCGGGGGAGAGCCAGCGTGCGATCGAGACATAGACGGCGCCGCCGTTCGACAGCTCGCGGACGTGGTTGACGGTGCCCTTGCCGAACGAGTCGGTGCCGATCACGGTCGCCCGCCCGTTCTCCTGCAGCGCTGCCGCGAGCAACTCCGAGCCGGACGCCGAGAACTCATCCTGGAGGATCACGATCGGCAAGTCGGTGATCTGGCCCGGTCGCGCGGTCGCGACCTGCTCGTTGCCGTCGCGGTCGATCTGGATCACGATCACGCCGCCGTCGAGGAACATGTCCGCGAGCTCTGTGGTCTCCAAGAGCAGACCGCCCGGGTTCAGACGCACGTCGATAATCAGCCCGACCGCTTCGCTCGCGTTGATCTCATCGATGATCGCCACCAGCTCGTCCGGTGTGCGGCGGGTGATCTGGTTGATGTGGACGTAACCAATGTCCGTCGCCTCGTTGCCTTCGGAGTCGGTCAGCTCGCCGCCCAGGAGCAAGGGCGTAGTCGAAACGGACGAGACGTGGATCTCGTCGCGGACGATGGTAATCAACTCTTCGGTGCCGTCGGCGTGGCGGATCAGCAGCTCCACCGGCGTGCCCCGCTGGCCGCGGATGCGGAGCACGCCCTCGGCGACCGTCCAACCCGAGGCGTCTTCGCCATCGACCGCCAGCACCTGGTCGCCTGCGCGGATGCCGGCTGCCTCGGCCGGTGTCTCGGGCAGCGGCCGCACGATCACGATGTAGTCGCTGTCCGCCGGCTTCTCCACGGTGGCGCCGATGCCCTGGAACGCGCCGGAGAAGTCGTCGCGCGAAAGTGCGTAGGTATCAGGGTCGATGTACGTCGAGTGCGGGTCGCCGAGGGCGTCGAAGATGCCGTTGATCGCGGCCGCGTGCAGGTACTCCGCGTCAACGAGATCCGGGTCGACGAAGTCGCTCTCGAGGACCCGCAGGATCTCATCGAGGATCAGGAAGTCCGCCCCGGAGACGGCGCCGGACCTGGGATCGTCCGTATCGGCGGCCGGCGCACTGACCACCGTGGTCGTGCTTTCCGGCTCGGTCATCACCCGCCCGAGGAACCCGAGCGTGACCAGCATCACCGCGATCAGCACGCCGATCACGCCCAGCAGGATGTTGCGAACCGCCGTTGAGTCTTGCGGCGGCGGCGGTGTTTCGAGGCCGGCCTCGTCGGCTGGCGGCGAGTTGTCAGCAGTCATGCAGCGTTCGTCCTGGGGCCGTCACCGGGCACGGCGGATCGATGTGGTGTCGGCGCGTACTAAAAAGTCTAGCGCATCGACCTCGGCGGGGTGTGAGAGCAGACACCGTTGATCGTCGTCCAGTCGTACATAACATGAATAGTGCGACGTTGAAGAACGTGCGGTGGCTCCGGCCGGCGAACGAAGCTTCCGACCAGTTCGCCCACCGAGCGTCCGCGGCTGTCGTCGATCGTCCCAGGCCTCGTGAGCTGAGCGCCGCGAGCCGTCTGATCGTCGGAGTGAGCTTCCTCGAGATCGTCGACCGCGGAAGTTGTGAGCGCGAACTCGAGATGCGTTCGCCCGGCGCCCACGCGTTCGCGCGCGAGCGGCCTTTCTCTGGGCTGCCCCCGACACGGCGTCCGCGCCTCCGACTCCTCCGGCCTCGAGGCTGGCTCAGCCGGGTCTCCGAGGCCGCCCTTATGTCGGGCCGACGCGCAGCTACTACCGTGCGCAGATCCGTTGATCGTCCGTATCGACGTGCCGCCGGCGTGGCTGCAATCCGTCTGTGAGATCGGCACTTGCGTTCCATTCCCCTACCGGATATAAATACTCGTACCCCCATGGGGTACGAGAGAGGTTCGACTGACATGCCAGCACCAGCACTCACACTCCGAGGAGAGCTCCGCTGCTTCTCGTGCGCGCGTTACCTCGGTGACTTCGAATCGCACCCGGACACGCACGGGCGCGCCGACATTCACTTGATCGAGCCTGAGTTCGGCCAACTGCCCGCGACACCGGTGAAGTCCGACAAGGGACTCCATTGCTCTGTCTGCGGCGGCCGCGCCGTCGCCGAGTACGTGGACCGCGCCGCGTAGCCCAGGGCTCGAGGAACCTACGCTAGAAGGGGCGCGGCCATAGCCGCGCCTCTTTTCGTCTCGGCGCATCGAGCTGCGAGCAGACCGAGCGCCTGGCGGCTAATCCCCTCGGAGCGCGTTGAGGACAGCCACCCCATGGTCGGCCGCTTTCGCGCGTTTCCAGACCTTCGTCAGCTTGCCGTCGGGGCCGATCACGAAGGTCGACCTGGTCATCCCAATCGTCTTCTTGCCGTACATGTTCTTCTCGCCCCATGAGCCGTAGCGTGTCGCCACCCTCGCGCCCTCGTCCACGAGCAGCGGGAACGGAAGCTCGTACTTCTTGCGGAAGCGCTGGTGCGTCTCGGCGTCATCGGTCGACACACCGAGGACCACGGCGCCCGCTTCGCTGATCGGATCGAACTCGTCGCGGAACGAACACGCCTCTTTCGTACACCCCGGCGTGTCGTCGCGCGGATAGAAGTACAGCACAACGGTCTGGCCCCGGTAGTCGGCCAGCCTGTGCGTCTTGCCGTCCTGGTCCTTGAGCGTGAACGAGGGCGCCCGGTCGCCTGCTTCGAGTGTGACTGCCATGTGTTAGGTCCTCTTGTTTTCGGTGCTCCCTGACGACGCCTCGAGCAGTTCGCGGACGTGGCCGACCGTCTCATCTGGCTTCAGATCGCCCTCGCCATCGCCGTCACGAGGGAATCGTGTCTCGACCTGGATGGACAGTAGGCCCGACCGGTTCGCTCCGGCAATGTCCGAGAGCAGCGAATCGCCGGCGTGAGCTGCACGCCGTGCCTGGACGCCCGCAAGCTGAAGGACGTGCTCGAAGATCGCAGGATCCGGCTTGTCCACGCCAGCCTCGCCCGAGACGACGACCCAGTCGACGCGGCGCTCGAGGTCGAAGTAAGCGAGCTTTCGACGCTGCAGATCTGATGGGCCGTTCGTGACGATCGCGAGTCTGAAGCGCTCTCTCAGCGCCCCGAGGATGTCGTGTGCACCCTCGAACAAACGGGTGCCCTCGGGCATCGACTCAAAGTAGCCCTCGCGTACAGCTGCGGCGTCGGCAGCGGCCGAGATCCCGAGCTCGGCGAGGAAGTTGGCCAGGCGGCCACGGGTTGGATCGACGGCGAGCGATCGCGCGACGGCCGTCGCGATCGCCGCGGCGGGGATGTCGGGCCGGATTCGTCGAATCGTCCTCGTCGCATCCTCGAACCGACGTGGCGTTCCTGCCTCGGTGTCAATCAAGGTGTCGTCCATGTCGAGGCAGAGCAGATCGATCGCGCGACCGAAGAGGATGCCCACAGCCACGCCTCCTGAGGTCGCCATCGTCGCAGACCCTCGGGAATCGAACCGCCCCGCCAACCCTGACGCGCGCGGTAGGCTGGCGGACGATGAGCGAGGCACGCGCCGCAACCGACTCCAGCGAGGAGTCGCTGCCCCGCTGGGGCGCGTTCGGCTATCCGAACTTCCGGCGCTTCTGGCTCGCCTCCGTGGTTCGCGTCTTCGCCTTGCAGTTTCGGATCATCGGCATTCCGTGGTTGGTCGGAGTCGAGCTCGACCTCGGGCCTGGCTGGGTCGGGATCGTCGCGCTCAGCGCCGCGATTCCGACGATCGTGCTCAGCGTGCCGGCGGGCCAGCTCGCCGACCGGTTCGACAACCGGAGGATGATCATCTGGAGCAATGCCACCAGCGGCCTCTTCTACCTGTTGCTGGCGGTGCTGATCGTCTCCGGCCTCGTCGAGCTGTGGATGGTGATTGCGTGGTCGCTGGTCACCGGCGCACTGGCGGCGCTCGTGTCGCCCGCGCAACAGGCGATCCTCCCGCAGCTGATCGACATGCGCGCGATCGCGAGCGCGGTCGCCTTCAACGGCTTGATCTGGAACAGCATGCGGATCGTGGGCCCGGCGGTCGCCGGCGTGATTATCGCCGTGGTCGGGATCGGACAGGCGTTCTTCGTCACCACGGCGGGCTACGCGATCGCGTCGGTCTTGCTGTTCACGCTCAACACCGAGCGGCGCGAGTCTGCGCGTGGCGGCGCCGGTGGCGGGATGTTGGACGGCGCAAGGTACATCTTCCGCAACCGGCTCTTCCTGGCGGTGATCGGGCTCTCGTTCTTTACGTCCGTCTTCGGCGGCTCGTACCAGGTGCTGATGGTGTTCTTCGCCGACGAGATCCTGGGTGTTGGCGAGGTCGGCTTCGGTCTGCTCGAAGGGGCCGCCGGCGTCGGCGCGATCCTCGGCACGCTGTCGATCATCAAGATCGGCGCCGGGCGATACCGAGGCGTTGCGATTCTCGGCGGCGCCGCCGGGTTCGGCGTGAGCGTGACGGCCTTCGCCGCCAGCACGTTCATGCCGCTTTCGATGGTGACGTTGTTCGCGGCAGGGTTCGCGTCGGGCATCTACCTCAACGTGGGGATGACCGCGTTGCAGCTGCAGGTCCCCGACGAGCTGCGCGGGCGTGTGATGGGGATCTGGTCGATGACGTGGTTCCTCGCCTCGGTCGGTGGGTTCTTCGCGGGAGTGGCTGCGGAGCTGATCGGCATTCAGCTCACGGTCGCGCTCGGCGGACTCTCAGTTGCCGGCTTCGCGGCCCTGCTGTTCGTGCTCTCCTCGGAGCTACGCGGTCTGCCAACCCTCGAGGCCCCGGAACCGGCCGGCGCCGTCGCCGGTTGATCCGAGGCGCGCCTCGGGCGTTAGATCGGGAACGCGACGAGCGACGTCGTCGACTGAATGCCCTCGATGACGCGAATCTCGTTCGACAGGATCGCCGGCACATCCGTGAGCTGCGGCGCCTCGAGTTCGACCACGATGTCGTACGGTCCCATCACCTCGTGCACACCGGTCACCAGGTCCAGCTTCTTGAGCGCGTTTGCGACCGGGCGCGTCGCTCCGGGGTCGGTCACGATCAGGATGAACGTCTTCGTCATGCGCCGACCTCCGGCCCGCATCCTCGTTAGCGTACGGCGACGCTCATTTCGAGGCCCCTGGCGGCGCTGGTTTTCGATCTTCGGGTAAGCGCCCACACGCCGAATCCGGGGCCGACCGATGCTATGATCAAGGCGATTCGGACGGCACGTTGAGCGTAGCCACGTTCCGGCCCGATAATCTACGGCGGTTCTGATCAGGTTGGTGGACAAATAGGACACCGGCCTTGTGTGGAGCCACCGTCAGCCGCCGCAGCCGGCAGGCGTACGCACGAGCCCGAACGTCGTCGGGAGACGTAGTTCGGGGAATGCCTCGGCTGCCCGGCAGGGAGATCCGCGAAGGCCGCCCCCATGAGCAAGAATCTGGTCGTTCGCTTTGCCGGTGAAGGCGGACAGGGGGTCGTGGGCGGTTCCGAAATCCTCGCCGCCGCCGCCGCCGCCGTCGGCTACCACGTCCTGACGTTCTCGACCTACCCCTCGCAGATCAAGGGTGGCCCCGCCTGGGGCCAGGCCCGCATCTCGACCGACGACATCCTCTCCTCGGGTGACGAGCTCGACGTGCTCGTCGCGCTCAACCGCTATGCCTACGATCACAATCGCGAGGAGCTCAGCGAGCAGGGCGTCGTCGTCTACAACTCCGAGGAGTTCGAGGTCGACGAGGGCGGTCGGTCAATCGGTCTGCCCGCGGACCAGATGGCCCGCGATTCAGGTAACCCGCGCGCCGCGAACATGGTCGTGATCGGGGCGGTCGCGCATCTCGCCGATTTCCCGCTCCAGTACCTCGAGACCTTCGTGACGAAGCGCTTCACGCGCGGGCGCCCGGGTGACGACAAGATCATCGAGGGCAACATCGCCGCGCTCCACATGGGCGCGGAGGAGGCCGCGAAGACCGGGCTGTCCCTGGAAGGACTCGACGAGGCCGTTCCATCACCCGACGAGCGGATCCTGATCAAGGGCTTCGAGGCCGCCGGTCTCGGCGCGATTGCGGCGGGCCTCGATTTGTTCGTCGGCTACCCGATCTCGCCCGCGACCACCATGCTCACCTACATGGAGGAGTTCCTCCACGGCGAGGACAAGTTCGTCGGCCAGTCGAGCTCCGAGATCGAGTCGATCGCGGCGCTCGTCGGCGGCGGCTTCGCCGGCAAGAAGGTGATGACCTCGACGGCGGGCCCCGGCCTCAGCCTGATGGGCGAGGGCCTGGGGCTGGCCTGGATGGCCGAGATCCCGCTGGTCGTCGTCGACGTGCAACGTGGCGGTCCCGCGACCGGCCTGCCGACGAAGACCGAACAGTCCGACCTGCTGATGGCGATGAACCCCGGCCACGGCGACATGAGCCTCCCGGTGATCGCGCCCGGCTCGATCGAAGAGGCCTTCTGGGGCGCGATCGAAGCGATGAACTGGGCCGAGCGCTACCAGGGCCCCGTCGTCCTGTTGTCCGAGGCGTCGATCGCCGAACGCCAGCAGGACATCGTTAAGCCCGACCTGAGCTTGCTCCGCGTTGAGGACCGGACTGTGTCCGACGGTTCGACCGGCAACGAGCGCTACATCGGCGAGAGCGTCGCCCCGTTCCCCGTGCCGGGCGGCCCGGGCGCCTACGTCGCGAACGCCTCCGAGCACGACGAACAAGGTGACACCACGCACCTCCCCGAGGTGCACGTCGCTCAGACCCACCGGCGTTTCAAGAAGCTGGAGTTGCTCGCCGGCGGCAGCTATGAGGCCGAACAGACCGGCGCGGCGATCGCGATCATGCCGTGGGGCGGATCCAAGGGCTCGGCGCGCGGCGCCTACCTCGAGCTGACCGCGGCCGGCGAGGACCTCGCCTGGTACTACACGATGTTCCTCAACCCGTTGCCGGTGGCGCTGCTCGAGGAGTTGCGTGGCAAGGACCTCGTGATCGTGCCGGAGCTGAACTACCTCGGTCAGTGGTCCCAGGTACTCCGCGCCCAGGGGGTGAACGCCCACTCGATCACGCAGTACACCGGTTTGCCGTTCAAGGTTCATGAACTGAGAGACCGGCTGGCGGACGAGATCCGCACGCGGTCCGGAAAGTTGGCTGCCGTATGAGCAAGCGCAACCCCGTCTACGACTTCAAGTGGTGTCCGGGCTGTGGCGACTTCGGCGTCAAGCGCTCGATCGAGGCCGCGCTCGTCGAGCGGTCCGCCACGCTCTCTGAATCCGTCGAGAACTCCGTGATCGTCGCCGGGATCGGTTGCTCGGGGAACCTCGTGCACCTGCAGGAGGGCCCGCAGCCGTTCGGCATTCACGGCATCCACGGGCGCACGCTGCCGATCGCCTACGGACTGAAGTCGAGCCGCCCCGACCTCAACGTGCTGATCGTCTCCGGCGACGGCGACTTCCTGAGCATTGGCGCGGAGCACATCGGCCCGCAGGCGAAGCGGAATCTCGACGTGACCGTCGTGATTATGGACAACGGCGTCTACGGCCTGACCAAGGGCCAGGCCTCGCCGACCACCGAGCTCGAGGTCGTCACGGCGACGACGCCGTACGGCAAGCTCGACGACCCGATGTCACCGCTCGAGACCTACCTCGCCGCCGGCGTCGGCTGGCTCGCCTCCTCGATGTCGACGCAGGTGAAGGCGCTGCAGCAACTGGTCCTGGACGCGATGGCGCACCCGGGCTTCTCGGTCGTGCACGTCCAGTCGCCCTGCACGACGTACAACGACAACTACGCGGCACTGAAGGGCAACGAGAAGGAAGGCATCGAGCCGCTGGCCTTCCCGGTGCCCGAGGATCACGATCCAGCCGACCTGGACGCCGCCTACCGACTCGCTCGCAACGGTCGGATCCCGATCGGGATGGTCTACCAGCGCCCGGACTCGGTGCCCGCGCACGAGCGCCTCAACGCGGCGAAGGAGCGCACTGGCGCCAAGCAGCAGACCGTCGAGGAGCTGTTCGCCGCGATGGCGATCTGACCGTAGGACTCGCGCCGACTGATCCGAGGGCAGCCGCGCGGGCTGCCCTCGTCGCATCGCCGGCGCACCGTGCCGCCCGAGCGCGGACGCCGGCCCGCTCGGAGGTCCGATGAACGAAACGCGACACGTCACCGTCGAGGGTGTTCGGCTGCGATTCGCGGCCTCGCACATGGCGACGCTCGGCGACGAGCTCGAGCCGTTGCACGGGCACAACTACATCGTCACCGCGCGCGTCGAGGGCGACCTGACCAGCGACCGCTGGGTGATCGATTTCTCGGCGCTGAAGCGGATGGCGCGCGAAGCGTGCGAGTACCTGGACCACCGGTTCCTCCTCCAGGCCGACTCCCCACACTTGCGCATTCACCAGGTCGACAGCGGCTGGACAGTCGGATTCGAGGAACGTGAGTACCGCTTCCCCGAGGCGGACGTGATTGCGCTCCCGATCGAGAACTCGACCGCCGAGCTCCTCGCGGAGTGGATCGCCGGGCGCATGATCGCGGGCTTGCGCGACGGCGGGCACACCAACATTCGGCGCCTTGCCGTCGACGTCGAGGAGATGCCGGGACAGTCCGGCGGGTACGCGCGCGACCTCTAGATCGAGGCCGAGCCCGGTCCCCATCGCCACCCGGTGCGCCCTCGTTGACACCGCCCGCGCCCCCCGTACGATCGTATCTCGAGGAGCGCCATGCAGATCAATTGGGAAGAGGCGATCAACCAGATCTTCCAGGATCGGTTGACCTGCCCACGTTGCAGCACCGACAACACGTCGCTGGTCGTCGGCTACTCTCGCCGTCCTACGCTGAATCGCTTCGCCCCGCGCCACCAGGAGTGCCCGCGCGGCGAGGAGTGCGAGGCGCGAAAGCTGATCACGCTCTGCAGCTCCTGCGCCGCCGAAGAGCGGTTGCCCGGCGCCGACGCCGACGCCGATCAGATGCTCGAGACCTACATGCTCGACTGCCGTCGCGACCTCGAGGACGCGCTGGATTATGTCGCTGACCTCTGGCGCGACGATTTCGAGCTTGAAACCGAGAGCCTCGAGCAGGGCCTCGAGGACGTCGCTCCCGAGGTGTTCCGCGACGAGACCACCTGGCGAGAACGCCTGGAGACCGAGTACCTCCGCTACCACCAGGAGTTCCGCGGGCGGGCACGCCGCATCCCCCACCCTGGCTGGCGATCGGAATACGTCGAGGAGTTACGGGCGCTCGGCTACGAGACCTTGCTGGGCGAATAGCCGGTGCCAGCGCTTCGCTCCCTCCTCGCATACGGCGTCGCCCTCGTCGCCGTCTTCGCGATCGCCGGCGCCCTTGGTTATGTCTATGAACATGATCCCCAGCGTGATCTCGTCGAGGTCGTGATCCGGGGATCGACCCCGCCCAGCCCTGATGGAGAGTTCCAGGCAGGGACCGTCACGAGCGTGAGCGACGACTCGCTTCAGGTTCGGATCATCGAGGCTGCTCAGGATTCACTGGCGGCCTCCACGGTGAGGACAGTCGAGGCGTTGTTGGCTGAGATCACGATTGAGGAACTGCATCCGCTCGACGATCCCGCGGACGTCAATCAGGGCGTGTCGGTGAACCTCGGGGGCGAGCGAACGTCAACCGAGCGCGTGATCAGCGGCGTCGTGTTGATCGCGCCGGGGGCGCTGCCATGAGGTCGTTCTCGCGCGCGGCAACGGCTGTGGGGCTGATCGGCCTCGGGCTCGCGGCAGTGGCGGGCGCGTTCCTCGGCGTCAGCCTGGGCGCGGACGCCAGCGAGCCGGCCGTTTCCCAGGTCCGCATCGTGAACCCCGCGCTGTTCGCCGGACCACCGGCCCATGCTCGCCGCTCGGAGGGTGGGTTCACGGGGTTCGGCGCGGCGATGCTCCCCGGCCAGGTGATTGCCGGCGGCGAGTTCGTATCCGCCGAGCCCAGCGAAGGCGGCGGCGGCACGCTGGTATTCCGGGACGGCGGCCGCGAGACGACGGTTCGCTACCTGGAAGCTACCCGGCTCTTCGAGTTGGTGGCCGGCGCCGAACTGGCCGTGGGCGACAACGTCGTGGTGCGAATCGA
The DNA here is from genome assembly GCA_965248675.1 of Dehalococcoidia bacterium. Classification (GTDB taxonomy): domain Bacteria; phylum Chloroflexota; class Dehalococcoidia; order UBA2979; family UBA2979; genus UBA6627. The sequence goes on along the minus strand of CBDFJZ010000007.1, from coordinate 316,802 downwards.
GGACGGCGACGTCGTCGGGCTGCTCCGCATCGCCTTCGAGATCGCCGAAGCGGACGCGGGAGCGGGCACAGACGACACGGACTAGCCGGTTACTGCGTGATACGCAGCTCCGAGGCGTCCGCGCGGCGCATCGTCGTCGTCCACGCGACGATCACCGCGATCGCTACGAGGATCGCCAGCACGCCGATCCCGATCCCGAGCGTCTGCCAGTTCGTTTCGAGGATGAACGGCGGCAGGACACGCACCCCGTCCTCGGTCACCTCGAGGAACGAGAGCATGATCGCGGCGACCTGACGGCCCAGCAGCACCCCGATCGTCGCGCCGATCAGCAGCACCGTGCCCCACTCGAGGAACATCGCGCGCAGGATCTGCCATGACGAGGTGCCGACCGTGCGCAGCACGGCAAACTCGACCGTCCGGCGGCGAGCGCTGAGCACGAGCGTGACCACGAAACCCAACGACGAGAGCGAGAGCACGGAAACGAACGCGACCGACAGGATGCCGCTGCCCGACGCCTGGATCGTCGGGTCGGCGCCGATCTCCTCGAGTTCGCGACTGAGCAATGTGCCGGTCCTGCTGATCACCTGGATCGGCGCTTCGCGATCCTGGAGCGACGCCACGACCGCTTCTTGTTCGGCGATCGAGAGACCCGGTTCGAAGTCGAGCCAAAGTTCGCCGCGGAGCTGGAGCTCGGGCGCGGACACCACGCCGGCCAACGATCGGATGTGCTCGTAATTGACGACGACAATCCCGGCCTCTGGCACGAGCGTCGGGAAGAAGTCGACCCCGGCGCGGACGCTCAGTGGCACCAGAACCCCATCCAGCCGCGCGAACGCGGGGCCACCCACGCCGGCGCCGAAGGCCCCGAGTGCTGGGCCGTTCATCAACGCTGCCACGGGAACGACCGGGTCGTTCAACGCCAGCACCCGCCGACGCGGCGTCACCGACGGCGACCAGGTCCAGCGCGCCGCGCCGCCGCCGGACCGGAACGTGTCGGTCGTGCGGACGAAGGTCTCATCGGCCCCCGGTGGTCCGTAGATCGTCCAGCGGAACTCGTCCTCGAAATCCTCGAGCACGGTTTTCGATCCAACGGCGGTCACCGCCCGCACTTCATCAAAGACCAGCGCGCCCGGGATGCGCACGCTCGCCGTCGTCTGATCGGTCAGTTCGAACGCTACGAGGCGCACCGGCTCGATCAGCGATCCCGGCACGTCAGCCACCGACGTCACCCATCCGTTGCCGGCCACGGAGGTCGCGAAGGCGGTCAGATAGTGTCCCGCCCCATCGACGAGCACCGCGCGAATGCTCACACGAGGCTGGCCCTCCAGCTCGCCCTCGGTTCGCACGGAGAACTCGATCTGGGTCGTGCCGGCGGGGAGCTCGAGGCCGCCCCCGGCCGGAACCGCTGAATCGAGTTGGGCGAGCAGGAAATTGAGGTCCGCGTCGCCGGCGAAGTCGTCGCGGAACCAGAGCAGATCCCGCGCGAAGGGGACGTCAATTGCGAGCAGCGGAACCATCGTGCCGTTGCTCGCGGTGATCGCGCCACGCTGCACCAGCACGGCGTCGCGCACGCCGTCGATGGCGCGGACGGCCTCGAGGTCGTCGAGCCGCAGCGCCCCGTCCGGATCGACGATCTCCGCTCGGAACGGGACGCCGCTGTCGTAGCGGGTGCGTTCAGTGAAGGATCGGTCCACGGTCGGCCCGTACGATGCCGCGAACGTCCCGACGGAGACCGCCATCACGACCAGCAGCATCAGCCGTGCGTACGCCGCGGGCGCCCGGCCGGCGCGGCGAAGACCCAGCGCGACGGCGGTGCCGCGCAGCAGCATCAGCAGGCGTACGGTCAGCCGAAGCAACGGCGGGTAGAAGCGCAGCAAAAGCGCGGCGATCGCCAGCGTGAAGACCAGCGGCGACAACAACAGCAGCGGATCGGCCGACCACCCGCCGACCGACTCCGGATCGAACACCGTGCCCCGCTGATCGAGCTGCCACAGCAACAGCCCCGCGAGCACCACGACCGCCAGATCGAGGTAGTAACGCTGGACGACGCCGCGGCTCGCCGGGCGCGCCTGATCGCGCTTCACGTCGACGATCCCTCGACGTGCGGAGGCGAACGACGGCAACAGCATCGCGAGCAGCGCCAGGCCCGCCCCCGCAGCGGCCAGTGCGAACGCGTTCGGCGACAGGAAGGCGGGCAGCGCGGCGCCGCCGGTGATCGGTTCAAACGTGCCCGTGAAGCCCAGCGCGCGGACCGCGAGCTGCGCGATGAACGGCGCGACCGACGCCGCCGGTACCGCGAGCACGAGCCCCTCTACCACCGAGAGTCCGACGACCTGCGTCGTGCTCGCGCCGCGGCCGACGTAGACGCCGATCTCCTCCGACTGACGCTCGAGCAGCATGTTCATCACGAGCACGACGTAGAACAGCACGATGCCGACGACCTGCAGCAGGATCAGCAGCAGCGGAACCTGCGAGAACGTCTGCGCGTTGCGGAACGTCTCGAGCTGCTCCGCGAGCTCGATCTGGCGTGTCGCCAGCAGGTCCAGACGGTCGCCGATATCGGTGCTCCATGCCTCGATGTCGTCGATCGACCGCGACACCTCGTCGAGCGAGATCGACGCGATGTCCGGCACGATCCCGATCCGGTGCAGCGCCGGGAGTTCGGGCATCTGCGCGCCGAGCACATCGAAGAACTGCCCTTGGGTGGTCAGCAGCGGCATGCTGCCTTCGCCGCCGAGCGCGAGTCGGGTCAGGTTGTCCGCTCCGCCCTCCGGATCGAGCGGCGGGATCCGCGGCCGCAACGGTTGCTCTGGCACCGTCCAGTCGCCCGCCCGGCCGGTGAGCTGGAGGAACAGCCAGCGCGTGTCGCCGGGGTCGTCGGGCGCGACGAACCCGACGATCGTCGCCTCGACCGTCGTCGACGCGAAGGTCGAGGGCCGGCACTGGACCTCGTCGCGGGCGACGTTCGGATCGTCGGATCCGGCGATCGCCTGGCAGTCATCGAACGTCGCGGCCCGCAACCGCACGACGTCGCCGAGGGCGGCATGACGCTGGAAGCCGTCGGGCAGCACCACCTCGAGCGTGCCACCGTCGCCGGCCGGTTCCGCGGGGAGGCGGCCATCGACCACTTCGACGTGATCCTCGAAGCCCGAGGCCCACATGATGAAGCTGCCCCAGGGCTGGCGGATCAGCTCGCCGGGGCCTGGCGCGACCGGTTCTTCGGGAGCGGCGTCCTCGTGGCCGACGAAGCTGAGGTCGAAGCGGTCGCTGCGCGCTTCGATCTGGATCTCGTCCGCGAGGTTGCCGAGGCGCGCCTCGGTGATGATCGCGAGGGCGTCCCGGCGCGCAGCGTCGGCCGGGTCACCGATCGCCAGGCCAAACACGCCCGCGACGACGACCTGATCGCGCGGCTCGTCCAGCCCCCGGTTGAGGCGGAACTGAAGTCCGAGGTCGGACATCGTCGTCGTATAGATCGGAGCGGCGGCGAGCAGCGTCGCGGCGACGAGCACGCCGACGGCGGCGACCAGCATGAACCGCCAGCCGGCGCGAAGACGTTGCAGAGCGAAGCGCCAGCCGGCGAAGAGATCAAGCACGTCGGGCAGTGTAGCCAGCAGTCCGCTGTACGTCTGTGGATCGCCCTCGTAGCATGCGGGGAGACGGGGCTGGTCGGGTCGGGAGGACACGGCGATGAACGGCCGACAGCAGCTCGGGCTGGCGATCGCCGCCGCCGCGGGTGGGCTCTGCTGGGGCTATCTCCGCCACCGCGGCGACCCTCGTGCCGCTGCGTTCGCCGTGATCCAGGCCGCGCGCTGGTTCGTCGCGTATGGCGGTGCGGCGATCGTGCTCGAGGCGGCGCAGGCCGCGCTCGAGCGCACCGACAGCCCCGCGGTCGATGATTTCGAGGTCGAGCGGATCACCCGCACGCGCCAGATCGTCACCGAACGCACCGGCACCGACGGCTAACCTCCGCGCACCCGTCGCGCGCCCCGTCGCGCGCCCCGTCGCGCATCGGGGTCCGCCCTCAGGCTTGCTGGTTCGCTGCCAGGCTCGTTGATAACGTGGGTGCCCGCCGAGCCAGGGACCGTCGATACGCGCTGGAGGATGCATGGCTGCTCCGTGGAGCGACTACGAAGAGATCGTCACCCACATCTGCAAGTTCGCACCCGAGGCGACGCGCTCGGACTTCCTGGACATCTGCTACGCCAACGACATCTCCGACGACGTGGTGGACGGCTTCGACGCGCTGCGCGAGGGCGTGATGTACAAGACCACCGACGAGGTGAAGGCGGCGCTCCAGGAGGCCGGTCAGATCGCTGACTGACGTGGAATCCGCCCCCGACGACGCGCTGCGCGAGCAGGCGCGCGAGTGGGGTCGTGCCGTCCTCCTCCGCGCCCCCTGGGAGCCGCTGACCGAGCGGCTCTCGTTGATCCTGGTGGCGCCCGCCGCCGATGCGAAGCTGGACGTGAGCCCCCCGTCCGCGGCGTTCTGGCTGCTGCTCGATCGGGCGTCGGCCGGATCGCTCCCCGATGCGATTCGCCAGCCACTGACGACGCGGGGCGCCGTGATCGAGCAACACGCCGCGACGACATCGACGCCCGCGATTGAGCTCGCGGTCCGCACCGTCGAGGCCGTGGAGCGGCTGATCGAGGGCACCGGACGGCGCGACTTCGAGCTGCGCTGGACGCTGCGCCACGCGGAGGTGGTCTCCGACCGGCTGCGCCGCCTGGAGACGCTCGCCACGCGGTCGCGGATGCTGCCGCCTGACGGCCTCGAGCGAGCGGTGCGCGGCCTCTGGCTCGACGCCCACGCCTCAGCGCGCGCGTTGTGGCCGCTCGCGGCGGCGCCCGACCATGCGCTCGCGGCCGCAGGCGAGCTGAGCGGCGCGCTGCTCCGGCTCGCCTGCCTGATGGACGATGGCGCGCACCCGCCCGCGGAGCTGCTGCGCTCCGAGGCGGCCGAGACGAGGATCGGGCAGCGCCTCGGCGGCTGGCTCGACGACCTCGGCGCCGGGCTCGCGGGGGACGAGGCCGCCGCCCGTCGCGCCGTCAACGCGAGCGCGCAGGTGCTCGAGGAGGTGCGCACCGTGCTCCGGGAACGCTACGCCGATCGCGACTGGCTCCGCAGCCCGGTCGAGTACCAGCTCGGCTCCCGCCGCTAGCCCGTGACGCCCGAGGATCTCGCCTGGCTCCGCACGCCCGAGGGCGCCGCCGCGGCCCGACTCGCGATGGACCGGCTCGCCGCCGACGCCGACGAATTGCGCGTGATCGAGGTGCTCCGTCGCGCCTACCCGGCGGAACGAGCTCGTGCGGCGATGGCGCTCGCGATCGGGCGCGCGGCAGCATCCTCGAAGTTCAGCGATGCCGCGGAGCTGTTCTGTGACCGTGAGGCCGCAGAACAGGCATCGAGCGAGCTGATCGCGCGGCACACGGCGCGGCGATTCGCCGGCCGGCGGTCCGTCGCCGACCTCGGCTGCGGCATGGGCGGCGACCTGCTCGAGATCGCTCGTCAGTCCCGCGTCGTAGCCGTCGATCGCGATCGCGGGCGGCTCGCGATGGCCGAGGCGAACGTGGCCGTCCGAGGCCTGTCCGACCGCGTGCAGTTTGTGTCTGGCACCCTCGAGGCTGCCGGCACCCACGGCTGTGACGCCGCCTGGCTCGATCCCTCGCGTCGCGACGTCGGCGGTCGCCGCCTGGACCCCGAACGATGGTCGCCGCCGTTGACCGTCGCGGTCGACGTGGCGCGCCGCTTCCCCGCGGCCGGGCTGAAGCTCGCCCCGGGGATCGACCGTGATCGCTTGCCGCCTGAGGGCGAGCTCGAGTTCATCTCGCTCGATGGGCGACTGGTCGAGGCGGTGCTGTGGCTCGGCGAGCTCGCCTCCACGAGCCGGCGCGCGACGCTGCTCGCGTTCAACGGGAGCTCCTCGGATCTGAGCGGCGACCCGGATTCCGGGCCGCCCACAGTGGCTCCGGTCGGTCGATACCTGTACGATCCGGACCCGGCGGTTGGGCGAGCACAGCTCGTACGCCATCTGGCCGCGCAGATCGAGGCATGGCAGCTCGACGCGCGGATCGCCTATCTGTCGGCCGACCACGCGACGGATACGCCGTTCGCGCGGCGGTTCCGGGTGCTCGCCTCGTTGCCGTTCGGCGAGCAGCGGCTGCTCGAGGAGTTCGTTCGCCTCGGGGCTGGTCGGGTCGAGGTGATGCGGCGCGGGTCGCCGATCGACACGAACGAGCTGGCGGCGCGCCTCGATCGACTGCTCGAGGGCGATCGGGTGCTCACCGTGGCACTGACGCGCGTCGGATCGGAGTCCACCGCGATCGTCTGCGAACGGGAGCGAGACGAGGGCAGCGACTAGCCGATCGGCGAGAGCGTCGCCCCGAAGAATTCGTAAAGCAGTCGTTCGCGGAGCGCCCCGGTGCACCAACCCTCGGTCGCGGAGACGTAGCGCACCTCGCCGGTGAGGCCGGGCAGCTCGGGCACGGCCAACGCGGTGAGGTCGGCCTCACTGCTCATCGGCTGGCCGTCGTCCCGGAGCAGCTCGTCCGCCTTGTTGAAAACCGTGAGGATCGGCAGCTCGGCGAGCCCGAGGTCCGCGAGTGTCGCGAGCACCGTCGCGTGTTGCGCGGCCACCGCGCTCGAGGTGGCGTCGACGACGTGGAGCAGCAGATCGGCCAGCTCGAGCTCCTCGAGGGTGGCGCGGAACGCGGACACGAGCTGCGTCGGGAGCTTCTGCATGAAGCCGACGGTGTCCGTGAGCAGGAACGACTCCACCGCGCCCGATCCGACGCGCCTCGTCACCGGGTCGAGCGTCGCGAACGGGGCGTCGGCCACAAGCACGTCCGCACCGGCGAGCGCGCGCAGGATCGAGGATTTGCCGGCGTTCGTGTAGCCGACGAGGGCGACGGTCGGGATCCCGAAGCGCTCGCGGCGTGCCCGCTGCAGCGCCCGCTGCTTACGCACCGCCTCGATCTGGGACTTGAGGCGCGAGATCCGGGCGCCGATCAGGCGACGGTCGGTCTCGAGCTGCGTTTCGCCGGGGCCACGCGTTCCGATCCCGCCCTCGGTCCGTTCGAGGTGCTGCCACTGCCCCCGGAGACGCGGCAGCAAGTACTCGTGCTGCGCCAGCTCCACCTGTAGCGACGCCTCTCGCGTGCGTGCGCGGCTGGCGAAGATGTCGAGGATCAGCGCCGACCGGTCTAGCACCTTGACCTTCAGCGTCTCCTCGAGATTGAGCTGCTGCGAAGGGCTCAGCGCGTCGTCGAAGACGACCGTCGTGTAATCGGTCGCGCCGCGCTGGCTGACGATCTCCTCGACCTTGCCGGAGCCGATGTAGGTGGCGGGGTCGGGGCGCCGGCGTCGCTGGGTCGTGGTGGCGACGACGGTGCCGCCGGCCGTGCGGACGAGGCGCCCGAGTTCGCGGAGCGACTCGTCGACCGACATCGCCCCGCGATCGTGCGTGTCGACGGCGACGAGGAAGGCGCGTTCCTGGGGCGGTGCGGTGCTGCGCGGGTCGCGTCGTCCGTTGTTGGACGGGGCGCGGCGGACGCGCCCGTTGGGTGAGGGCTGGACGTTGCGACGTCGCTTGCGGGGTATCTGGTGCCTCCCGCGTCCGCCTGACGGACGCTCGCTACCAGTTTAGCGAAGCGTGAGCCGATCGTGCGCCCATCGCGCGAGAGCGCAGCCTCCGCCGGTCGACGTTAGAGAGCGGCTTCCTCGCGGGCGAATCGAGACAGCCGGCTCAGCGCCTCCTCGAGGCGGTCGTCGGGCACGGTGAGCGAGATTCGGATGTAGCCCTCCCCGGCGTCGCCGTACGAGGCGCCCGGGGTCAACACCACGCCCGTCTCGTTCACGAGCCGCGCCGCGTACTCGCCCGAGGACGGTTCACCGGACGGCAAGCGCGCCCACACGTAGAGCGAGGCCTTCGGCGGCTCGACGCGGAGGCCGAGTTCGCGGAGCACCTCGACGGCGCGATCGCGACGCCGCTGGTAGGTCTCGTTATGTGAGGTAATCGCGTCGCGCGGGTCGTCGAGGGCGGTGATCGCCATCTGCTGGATCGCCTGTGGCAGTCCGCTGTCCATGTTCGTCTTCACGCGGGTGAGCGCGTCGATCACCTCGGCGTTGCCGACCGCCATCGCCGCCCGCCAGCCGGTCATGTTGAACGTCTTCGAGAGCGAGTTGAACTCGATCGCCACGTCGCGCGCGCCGTCGACCTCGAGGATCGAGGGCGCCACGTAGCCGTCGAACGTGACGTCGGCGTACGCGAGGTCGTGCGCGATCACGACGTCGTGGTCGCGCGCCCAGGCGACCGCGCGCTCGAAGAACGGCAGATCGGCCAGCGCGCCGGTCGGGTTGTTCGGGTAGTTCAGCCAGAGGATGCGCGCGCGAGCCGCATCCGCCGGATCGACGTCGTCGAGACGGGGCAGCCACCCGTCTTCCTCGGAGAGCGGAATGCGCACCGTTTCGCCGCCCGCGAACATCGTCGCGACGTCGTAGACGGGGTAGCCGGGATCGGTGATCAGTGAGACGTCGCCGGGATCGATCAGGCAGAGCGGCAGGTGGGCAATGCCTTCCTTCGACCCGATCAGCACGACGACCTCGGTCTCGGGGTCGAGCGTGACACCGTGCCGGCTCGCGTACCAGCGGGCGATCGCCTCGCGCAGCTCGGGCAACCCCGCGGACTCCGGGTAGCGGTGATTCGCGGGATCGGTCGCGGCCTGCTGAAGGCGCTCGATCAGGTGCGGCGGGGTGGGCAGATCGGGGTCACCGATGCCCAGCGAGATGACGTCGACGCCTTGCGATCGCTTCTCCTCGATCATCCGGGAGATCGCGGCGAAGAGGTATGGCGGGAGTTGCTGGACACGCTGGGCTAGCTGCATGGGAAGTCCGATCGGGCGCGAGCTTGAAGCGAGGAGCTCGCCAGGAGCCGTGAGAGCCGGCCGGTTAGCGCCAGTTGCCGAAGCGGGCTTTGACGCCGGACTTCTTCTTGTTGGCGAGGCGTTCGGCGATCGCCGCCTCGTCGGTCGTGCGCCGGTATTCGAGGCCACCCTGGCCAGGGCGGAATCCCGCCTCGGAACAGACGCGGAGCGACTGCTTGATGTCAGGGCGAACACGGATCGACGCTCGCCTGGCGTCCTGCGTCGTCAACTGGTAGGCGGCGGCTTCGATCAGCAGCTTCCCGTAGCCCTTGCCCCAGCTCTCCGGAGCGACCGCCCCGTCGAGCACCGTCCCTTCCGCGGCATCGACTTGGCCGTTGATCGCGAAGCCGACGATCTGGCCGTCCTCCTCAAGGGCGCCGGCCCAGCTGTGCTGGTCGAGGAAGTAGTCGAACGTGCCGGCCGCGTGGGCCAGTTCGCCGTATGCCTGCTGCCAGATCTCGAACATGCGCTCGATGTCGTCGTCGCCGGCGCGGCGCATCGTCAGGTGGTCGGGGATCTCGGGGATCGCCTCGGGATCCAGCCCCGGGTGCGCCATGTCGAGCCACTCTGCGAAGAAATCGAAGCTCGCGTCATCGAGCAGCGGCTTGAGCCACTCGCGGTCGCGCACCTGAACGAGGTCCATGGTGACGAAGTCGACGTCGGCCTCGACGATCTCCTCGCGGAGCTCGTCGAACATCGGCTGGAAGTGCAGTCGCATCGCGTCGATGTCGGTGAACTGCCAGTGGAGCGCCAGCTCACCCTGCTGCGGGATGAGCGCCAGGTCGCCGACATCGGCGCCGATTGAGGTCGCGCCGGGTCGTTCGGTCAGGCTCGCCCACTCGCGGGCGCTCATCGGCGTATTGCGCATCAGCATCACGCGATCGGTCGGAGATTGCGTCATCGTTCCCACACCGCCTCGAAGACTTTTGTCACTGGGCCGGATAGCGAGATCGGACCCGCTCCCGGCCATTCGATGTGTAGCGTGCCACCTGGCACCGCTACGTCCACTTTGTCGTCCACCGCGTCGCGCAGTCGAGCCGCGACGACCGCGGCGCAGGCGCCGGATCCGCAGGCCTGCGTCTCGCCCACGCCTCGCTCCCACACCCGCATGTCGAGGTGGCTGCGGTCCTGGACCTGGATCACCTCGTAGTTGGTGCGGTTCGCGAAAATGGGGTGATGCTCGACCAGCGGGCCGGCCCGATGGAGCGGGTAGTCGCTCGGGCTGCCGTCGATGAACCGCACGGCGTGCGGATTGCCCATCGACACGAGCGTGACTGGAAAGGTTTCCTCGATGCCGTCGCCGCTCACCGTGATCGGCAGGTCCATGATGGGCGGCGCCTGTTCGATCCGTACGCCGACGCTCGCCGGATCGAGGTCTGGCGGCGCCAGGGTGAGACGCACGTGCTCCACGAGGCCGTCCGCGCCGCGCGTCGCCTGTGTCTCGACGATCCCACTGACGGTGTCAACCGACATGGCACCGTCCGCCGACTCGACGAGGGCGCGGTCGAGGCAGTACTTGACGAAGCAGCGGATGCCGTTGACGCACATCTCGGCCTCGGAACCGTCGGCGTTGATGACGCGCATCCGGCGATCGGCGCGTTCCGAGGGCAGCACGACGATCACCCCGTCCGCGCCGACGCCCTGGTGGCGGTCGCAAGCCTCGATCGGGAGGCGCGCCCACCCGGCGTCGCCGTCCGGTGGCAGCGGCGACGGTTCGAGGACGATGAAGTCGTTCCCGGCGCCGTGCATCTTCCAGAAGTTCAGCTTGACCATCCGTTCATCGTACGGGTGGGTTCGCGGCTCCCTCAATAGCCGCGACTACCGCGCCGCGGTTCTGTGCATCGACCCAGCAGATGCGCTTGTCGTCGTCTCGGAACCAGGTGCCTTGCATCCGGATCAGCCGATGTGTGGCGGCCTGGGTGCGTTCGATCGCCTGTTCCCGTGTCCAGGTGCCGTCGATCACGTGCAGCGCCTCGGCGTAACCGATCGAGCTCAGCGCCTCGAAGCGATCGTCGTGAGCGGTGACGAGCGCTCGCGTCTCCTCGACGAGCCCGGCCTGGTACATCGCCGTCGCACGTCCGTCGGCGCGTGCGTACAGCTCAGTCCGAGGCCAGCGCAGGCCGACCGCGTTCCACGAGAAGTCGGGCGCCTTGCGGCGCAGAGGCGCCACCGCCGTACCGGTCGCCTCGATGATTTCGAGGGCGCGAATGACGCGCCGCGGGTTCGACGCGTCGATCCGGGCAGCCGAGGCGGGATCGACGGTTTCGAGGCGGGCGTGGAGCGCGCCTGCTCCTTTCCGACCCGCGAACGCCTCCAGTTCATCGCGCAAGGTGGGATTTGGGGCGACCCTCGGGACGGTATGGCCTTCGAGCAGCGCCCAGGCGTAGTGGCCGGTGCCGGCTAGCAGTAGCGGCTGCTTCCCGCGGCTCCAGACGTCCTCGAGGGTGGTCCGTGCCGCCTCCAGCCAGTCGATCAGAGTCCAGGGGGTGTCGGGCTCCACGATCGCGATCAGGTGGTGCGGGACCGCCGCCAGCTCTTCGTCGGTCGGTGCCGCGGTGCCGATGCGCATCCCGCGGCGGATTTGCCTCGAATCCGCCGAAACCACCTCGACTGGTAGGCGCCGGGCGACGTCGGCGGCGACGGCGGTCTTGCCCGACGCGGTCGCGCCAAAGAGGGCGACGAGGTGGCGCGGCCGGGCCTCGTTCCCCGAACTCGCGGTCACGCGTCGGCGAGGCGGTGCGCGTGGGCGAAGGCACCGCAGATCGAGGCGAAGTCGTCGGCTTTGAGGGATGCGCCGCCCACCAGCGCGCCGTCGATGTCCGGCTGCGCCGCCAGCTCCGAGGCGTTCTCGGCGTTGACGGAGCCGCCGTACTGGATGCGCGTCCTCGAGGCGGTCGCCGTGTCGAAGCGGTCCGCGACCATCGAGCGCAGCGCCGCGATCGTCTCCTGCGCGATCTCGGGCGTGGCGGCGAGGCCGGTGCCGATCGCCCAGACCGGCTCGTACGCGATCACCGTCGGATCGAACATCGCCTCGAGGCCATCGCATGCCGCGAGGAGCTGCCGCCGCAGCACCGCCTCGGTCTCGCCGGACTCGCGTTCTGGCTGCAGCTCGCCGACCGCGAGGATCGGCGTCAGTCCCGCCTCGATCACTGCGCGCAGCTTGTGGTTGGTCTGTTCGTCGGTTTCGCCGAAGACGTGGCGTCGTTCCGAATGACCGACGATCACGTGGCTCGCGGTCCCCGCCAGCATCGCTGCGCTCTGCTCTCCGGTGAACGCGCCTTCGGGCTCCCAGTGGACGTTCTGCGCGCCGACCCGGAGCGTGCCCTCAGCGAGGGCATCCGCCGCGTCGGCGAGCCATGGCGCCGGCGGGCAGATCACCACCTCGACGTCCGTGATGCCGTCGAGCGCGGTGCGGAGCGCGTGCAGCAGCTCGCCGGCGTGGGCGCGCGTGCCGTGCATCTTCCAGTTACCGCCGACGATCGGGACTCGGCTCGCGTCGACCATCCGGGTCGCCTACGGACCGAAGGGAGCGAGGCGTCCGGCGTGTGCGAGCGCCAGCGGGACGACGTCGCAAGCACGAATCGTGCCGAGCACCCCGCGCGCGCAGCCCAACTCCGAGAAATAGTGCGTCTCGTCAGGCAGCGCGTGGCGCCCCGTGAGCAGCAGCGGCACCGGGTGCCAGGTGTCCCCCGGTTCCAGCGCCGGCGCGGTGCGGTCGCCGGTCACGATCAGCACGGCCGGCTTGAGGCGCACGATCGGCGGGACAGCGAGGTCGAACGCGGCGATCGCCGATCGCTTCGCCGCGAATCGTTGGGGGCCAGTCTCAGGTAGCGTTGGCCGGTAGTGGACGATGAAGCAGTCGTAGTCCGCCCAGCGTTCGATCATTGCCTCGACGAGCGCCTCCGGTTCGTTTGTGGCGTCGATAACATCGAAGCCGACCCGCCGTGCGAGCGCCGTGTGCACCTCAGACGCCGAGACCACGGCGGCTCGCACGCCCCAGCGCTCCCCGAACGCCTCGAGATCGCTGCCTTCGTCGAGCGTCGTTTCGAGCGGGTCGTAACCCAGCAGGGCGAAGAAGGCGGTTGCCGGTCCAGGCGTAATCCCATGAGCGACGGGAATGAGTTGACCGAGCGACCCTTGCTCGGCCATCCGGTCGAGGTGCCTCGTATCGGCGTCCTCGAGTTCGGTGCGGCCACGCGAATTCGGCAGGCCGCCGAGGCCGTCGAACAGGTAGAGCACGATCTTCGTTTCGGCGGGCTGAAGCAGTGGCCTGGCGACGTCTGGCGTCATCTGCTCATGCTATCGCGGGTTCCACCGAGGACGGGCAGTTACTCCGCGTCAAGGAGCGCTTCGAGCCCGGGCAGCGAGCGGCCCTCGAGCAATTGGAGTGAGGCCCCGCCACCGGTCGAGCAATGGGAGATGCGATCGGTGACGCCCGCTCGCGCGATGGCTGCTGCGGTCTCGCCCCCGCCAACCACCGTGGTGGCATCGGGCAGGTCGGCCAGCAGGTGGGCGATCTCGAGCGAGCCCTGGTCGAAAGGCTCGTGCTCGAACAGCCCCACCGGTCCGTTCCACGCGATCGTCCGCATCGGCGCCAGCGCCGCCTTGAAGTCCTCGATCGTGTCGGGACCGATGTCCAGGATCCGGAAGTCCGGTGGGATCAGGTTCACGGAGACCGCCGTCACCGTCTCGCCGGACGCGTCGCTGATCACGACGTCGCGAGGTAGGACCAGCTTCAGGCCGGGCCTTATCGCCGCCTTCCGCATCACGTTGAAGGTGTCCTCGATCCGATCCGGCTCGACGAGCGACGCTCCCACGTCGATGCCCTGCGCCATCAGGAAGGTGTTGGCAATGCCACCGCCGACGCAGATCACGTCGGCGCGGTCGCACAGGAATTCGAGGATCGCGAGCTTCTCGGTGACCTTCGCGCCGCCGAGGATCAGGCCGAAGGGACGCTCGGGGTCATCGGTGACGCGACTCAGGTAGTCGACTTCGCGTTCCATGAGCAGACCCGCGACCGCGGGCAGGAACGCGGGGACGCCGACGACTGACGCGTGCGCGCGGTGCGCCGTCCCGAACGCGTCGCTGACGTAGATGTCGGCGAGATCGCCCAGCTCGCGCGCGAAGTCCGGATCGTTGGCCTCTTCCTCCGCGTGGAAGCGGACGTTCTCGAGAAGCACGATCCCGCCCGGCTCGAGCGCCTCGACGGCCGCCTTCGCCACGGGGCCCACGCACTCGGGTACGTACTTCACCTCGCGATCGAGTAGCGTCGAGAGGTGGGCGGCGACCGGTGCGTTCCGCAGCTCGTCGACGATCTCGCCACCCGGACGGCCTCGGTGCGAACAGATCACGATCTTCGCGCCGGCGCCCTGTAACGCCCAGATCGTCGCGATCGACTCGCGGAGGCGGTGGTCGTCCAGGATCTGCTCGTTGACGAACTGCACGTTGTAGTCGACCCGCAGAAAGACCCGCTTGTCGTGCAAGTCGATGTCGCGAATCGTCTGCTTTCTCATCCGAGGGCGCTCCAAGCGGTTCGCGGTGGTCCGAGGTCGCAGGCGCGAGCGAGGGGGAGCAGGTGGATGCTGGGGGTGCGATCGGTCGGGATGATAGGTAGCGACTCTCTCTGGAGCGATGGCGCTTTGGCCCTTGACCGTTGGTCTCTTGGCCGTTGTCGAGGTTCGACTACGTTACCCGCCCGATCGCCTGCGACGCGTATTCCGAGAATTGCGCCAGTTCCTTGCCGTCGATGCCAACATCCTCAAGCACCGCGATCGCCTGATCTCGCTCCTCGTGCGCGCGCTGCTCCGTCGCCAGGCGTCCGCCGCCGACCTCGATCAGCCCGGCGATCTCCTCTAAGTCTTCATCGGCACTCGGCGGCGTCTCGTACAGGGCCTGAAGTCCCTCGCCAGCCGGGTCCTTGCGCTGGAGTACCGTCACCACCGGGTAGGTCATCTTTCGCGAACGCAGGTCATCCCGGACCGGTTTCCCGGTGATCGCCGGATCGCCCCAGATTCCGAGGACATCGTCGACCATCTGGAATCCGAGCCCGATGTGCCGCCCGGCGGCGCGGTACGCCTGAACGACCGGCTCGCCGGCGCCGGCGATGATCGCTCCGATCGCGAGCGGCGCGGAGAACATCGCCGCGGTCTTCCCTAACGCCATCTTCAGGTACTCGTCGACGCTGACGTCGCAGCGTTGCTCGAACGAGATGTCGTGGTACTGGCCCTCGACCAGTCGCATGCAGGCGTCGTCCAGTTCGCGCATCGCCCTCACGGCGAGCGTTGCCTCGACGCCGCGGTCCACGAGGCGGTGCATCGCCTCGTGGGCGAGCGTGTACATGCCATCGCCCGCATTGATCGCCTGTGCCTCGCCGGCGAAGGTCCAGACGGTCGGTCGGTCGCGGCGGCGGTCGCTGCGATCCTCGACGTCGTCGTGGAGCAGCGAGAAGTTGTGGACCAGCTCAACCGCTGCCGCGGCGGGGAGCGCCCGGTCGATCGTGCCGCCGGCGAGCTCGGTCGCGAGCAGCAGCCCGACGGGGCGGATCATCTTCCCCGGCGACGCCGCGACGGGTCGCCCGTCACGATCCTCCCAGCCGAGGTGGTAGCGCATCCACGCGTACAGCCCCTGCGGACGCTCGCCGACGACGGCGCGCATCTCCCCGGTGACGAGGATGCGGTACTCCTGCGCGCGCGATTCGAGGTCCGTCATGCCACGGTGGCCGGTTCGATCACGAGCGTTGCTTCCGCCGCGGCCTCGACCGCCGGCCGTGTGTAGAGCAGCGGCCGGGTCTGCCCCGCGATGAACTCCTCGATGCAGTCGTCGTACCGAGGGTGACCGGGGATTCCGCTGACGCCGGTCGCGAGTTGGAACGTCGATCGATCGAAGTCCGCGAGGTCGATCACTTGCCGGTACGCCGGCCCGACGGAGCGGCCATCGCGGTCCGCGGCGATCGCGTTCGATGCCTGCCACACCGAGTTGACGTCTCCACCGACCGGCCGTGACGGCCGGGAGAACGCGTTCCCGGCGATCGGGACCGCTCCGAGGCCGTGCTCAAAACGCAACAGGTGTCCCGCCCCCCAGGACCACGCGGTCCGGTCCTCGCCCTGGGCGCTGGTCAGCTCGTCGATCGCGCGGCTGAGCGCACCCCGCAGCGCGCGGTCGCGCTCGTCGTCGCCGCCGAACGCCGGCAGTCGAGGTCGCTCGACCTGGTCCAGCGTCCAACCCTGGATCCGGTAGTCGAACGAAGTCTGCGCGGCAACGCTCGATGGCTCCGCGCCGATCGTCTCGAGGCCGGCGCGACCGCCGATGCGTTCCGCCGCGTCGCGGGCCAGTTCGCGATAGGTCCCTTCGACGAGCGCCGCGGCGGCGCTGTTGGCAGCGAGGACTCCGTCCCACTCCCCGAGCAGGCGTCGAGTCGTCCCTTCCAACTCGCCGTGTATCAGCAGCAGATCGCGCAGCGCGCTCAGCACTTCCGAGCGCTGATCGATCTGGATCGCTTCGAAACTCGCGACGTCGTGCGTCGCGCGCTCATCGAGGAGCGCAGCGATCCGTTCCGCCCGCCAGGCCTCGCACCACTCCTCGCCGAGCGTCGGATCGGCGCCGGGCGCGTTGTTCGCGGCGACGACGAAGCCGCGAGCGGGATCGACGACCGAGGGCAGCTCGTCCGATGGGCGTGTTGGCGAAGGACCCCACGAGGAGGCGCCGTCAGCCGGGAGCAGCCCGTCGCCCGCCGCCCGCCTCGGAACCGAGCCAGCGAGGCGTTGGCCGATCGTGCCGTCGACGTGGGCGTAGACGAAGCCAAACGTCGCCCCATGCCAGCCGTCGATCGCTTGCTCGAGATCGGTTACGGACCGAGCGCGCAGCAAGCCCAGCAGCGGTCCCGCGAGGTCGCCGGGCTCGAGCGCCGTGCAGCGCAGCGCGATCGCGCGGCCGGCGCCCGGCGCGGCTGGCTCGATCACCGGCCCGTGCCGCGTCTCGAGGACCAGCTCGTCGACCGGGTCGCCGCCACGCACCTCGATCCGCTCAACGCGGTGAGCAGCCTCCGTCCAGCCTTCAGGCGTCAGATACTGGCCCGGGCGGACCGGATCGACAGTCTCGACGAAGCAATCCGCGACGTCGGCGAGGCCGGCGGTCAGCCCCCAGGCGAGCTGCTGCGTGTGGCCGATCGCGATCGCGGGGATCCCCGCGATGTCCGCGCCGACCGCGTCGAACGTGCCACCTCGGAGATGCGAGATGTGGAACATCCCGGGCAGCCGCGTCTCGACGTGTGGATCGGCTGCGAGCAGCGGCCGGCCGGAAGCTGAGCGGTCAGGCGCGACGGCCCAGGCGTTGGACGTGGCGCCCGCCGGCAAGCCGAGCCGCTGTGCGCTCCGGTAGGCGTGCAGCAGTCGCTCCGCGCTCCCGGGATAAGGGTGTCCGGTGTGCGTGGCGCGGTGCACGCCGTAGGCCGGGTCGAGCAGCGCCGCCCGGTCCGCGCCGAGCGCATCGAGCAGCCGCTCGCGCAACAGCTCGGAATCCCAGTTCGCCGCGAAGCTGAACATCAGCAAGCGGCCCATCAGCATCGAATCCTCAGGGCGCCACGGCTCCGGTTCAGCGTTCAGCAACTCGAACTCGGGCGGCAGCGCCGGCAGTGCCTCGACTCCCGCATTCAGGCCGCGGGCGTAGGCCTCGAGGAGAACGAGATCCGCCGGATCGGTCGCCTCGACGTCCGCGACGGCACGGCGGTTGAGGCCAAGCCGCCGCATGAAACGGTCGCTCTCTAGCATCGGCGGTCCGCCGAGCTCGGCGATGCGCCCGGCGGCGACGCGCCGCATCGATTCGAGCTGAAACAGCCGGTCCTGGGCGTGGACGTAGCCCTGACCGAACAGCGCGTCTGCCTCGGTCTGGGCGAAGACGTGCGGCACGCCATGGCTGTCGCGCACGATCTCGATCGACGCGTCGAGGCCGCGGGCGGTGGTGCGGCCCTCGATCACCGGGTGACAGCTCGTGCTCGACGCGCTCCGTCGCGCGCGAATCGCGCCGGAGGCGAGGCCGGCCGCCGTACGCAGCGCGGAGAGAGAAATCACGCCGAGGGGCCGGCCGCCGCTGCCTCGCGGCGCATCCGATCGTCGATCTCGTTCACCTTACCGACGCGGCGCGCGTGCCGGCCGCCCTCGAACTCCGCGTCGCGGAACGCGCGCAGCACGTCCACGGCCGCGCCGCGACCGATCGCCCACGCGCCCATGCTGAGCACGTTGCAGTCGGTGTGTTCCCGCGCTCGACGCGCCGAGAAGGTGTCGTGACACAGCCCGCAGCGCACGCCGTGCACCTTGTTCGCGACGATCGAGGGCCCTACCCCGTTCGAGCAAATCAGCACGCCGAAGTCGTGCTCCTCGGCGGCGACGGCCTGCGCCAGCGGCTCGGCGATGTCGGGGTAGTCACAGGATTCGAGCGAGTCGGTGCCGTAGTCGGTGACCTCGTCACCCCAGGCCTCGAGCTCCTCGATCAGGATCTGCTTCAGCTCGAAGCCGGCATGGTCCGAGCCGATCGCGACTCGCATGAACTCCCCCGCAGCGCTGCCCGTTCGATGGTACTAGAGGCCCTATTCAGGCGCGTCCGACTCGCTCGCGCCCCCGAACAACGAACTGACGTCCACGGCCCCCTCGCGCAGGATCCGCGGCGGATCCGCCGTCAGATCGACCACCGTCGAGGGGATGCCGCCCTGGCGGTCGCCGCCGTCCAGGATCGGCAGCAGATCGCCGAACTTGGCCGCGACCTCGTAAGCGGACGTTGCCTCCGCCTCCCCGTGTCGATTCGCGCTGGTCACCGCGAGCACGCCGCCGCAGGCGCGGATCACCAGGCGCGCGAACGGATCGTCCGGCTTCCGGATCCCGATCGTCCCCGCCTCGGTCACGATCGGCGCGACGACCGACGAGTCATCGGCCGCGCGCACCACGGCCGTCAGCGCGCCCGGCCAGAGCGGCGCGATCTCATCGAGCGCACTCGGGTCGGCGAGGTGCGACAGCACATCGATCACCGAGTCGAACAGGAGTGCGATCGGCTGATCTGACTTGCGCCCTTTGGCCTCGATCAGGCTGTCCACCGCCTCGCGGTCGGTCGCGAGCGCGGCGAGGCCGTAGACCGTGTCCGTCGGAATCGCCGCGATCCCGCTGGCCATGATCCGGTTGACCACTTGTTCCGACTCACCGGGTGAGAAGATGGGCAGCGACGGATCCTCGGAGCTCGAGGCCGGACCCCTGAGCGACCCGGCGACGCTTCGTTGACCGGACTATAGCCGGTGGGTAGCCTGCGTTCTTAGCGGTCCACTCCCTTGGAATCCGTGCCCATGGTCGACACAGCCACTGAGACGCCCGCTTCGGCGGATCGGATTCGCACTTCCGGCGACAGCGAGGTCGCGACCTACCTCGAAATCGCCGAGCACCGCGAACCCGGACAGCTCCTCACACCGGCTCCGAACGCGCCCGAATCGGTCGTGGTCCTCGATTACGGTTCGCAGTTCTCGATGCTGATCGCCCGCCGGATCCGCGAGGCGAGCGTCTACTCCGAGCTGATCGCCTGGGACACCGAACCCGAGAAGCTCAACCACCTCAACGTGAAGGGCTTCGTGCTCTCCGGCGGTCCCGCTTCCGTCTACGCTGACGGCGCTCCGCAGCTCCCCGACTGGGTCGTCGCCTCGGGCCTGCCGATCCTCGGCATCTGCTACGGCATGCAGCTCCTCGCCCACAAGCTCGGCGGCAGCGTCGAGCCGGCCACCAGCCGCGAGTTCGGCCACGCCATCCTCGAGGTGGGAGAGGCCTCTAATGACCTCTTCCACTCGCTGCCCGCCTCCTTGCCGGTCTGGATGTCGCACGGCGACCGCATCGAGCAGCTCCCGCCGGGCTTCCGCTCGATCGCGCAGTCGGAGAATGCCCCGATCGCCGCGATGGCCGACAAAGCCGGCCACTATGGCATCCAGTTCCACCCCGAGGTCGTCCACACGCCGCAGGGCGTCCAGGTGATCCGCAACTTCCTCTTCGAGGTCGCGCGGTGCGCAGGTGACTGGACCGCCTCGAACTTCGTCGACGAGTCGGTCGAGGCGATCCGCGAGCGCGTCGCCGGCGGCAAGGTGATCTGCGCCCTCTCCGGCGGCGTCGACTCAGCGGTGGCGGCCGCCCTCGTGCATCGCGCCGTCGGCGACCAGCTCACCTGCATCTTCGTCGACAACGCGCTGCTGCGGATGGGCGAGCCCGAGCGCGTCGTTTCGACGTTCCGCGAGCAGATGAAGATCAACCTGCTTCACGTGGAGGCTCGGGACCGGTTCATGCGCGAACTGGCCGAGGTCACCGTGCCCGAAACGAAGCGCGTCCGCATCGGCGAGACCTTCATCCGCGTCTTCGAGGCCGAGGCACAGAAGCTCGGCGATGTCGATTTCATCGCCCAGGGCACCACCTACCCGGACGTCATCGAGTCCGCCTCGACGGGCAGCGACGCCGCCGCCAAGATCAAGACGCACCACAATGTCGGCGGCCTGCCCAAGGACATGCAGTTCACGCTGATCGAGCCGCTGCGCAACCTCTTCAAGGACGAGGTCCGCCGCGTCGGTAAGGAGCTGGGCCTCTCCGACGAGATGGTCTACCGGCAGCCGTTCCCCGGCCCCGGCCTCGCGATTCGCGTGATCGGCGAGGTCACGGCAGACAAGCTCGACATCCTGCGGCGCGCCGACTGGGTCGTGATGGATGAGATCAAGAAAGCCGACCTCTACTACGAGCTCTGGCAGGCCTTCGCCGTCCTCACCGACACCAAGACCGTTGGCGTCCAGGGCGACTTCCGCACCTATGGCCACTGCATCGCGCTCCGCGTCGTCACCGCCGAGGACGCGATGACCGCCGACTGGGCGCGCCTGCCGTATGACCTGCTCGCCAGCATCTCGAACCGCATCGTGAACGAGGTGCCCGAGGTCAATCGCGTCGTCTACGACATCACCTCGAAGCCGCCCGGCACGATTGAGTGGGAGTAGGCGAGCCTCCTGCGCTCGCGGCAAGCGGAGGGAAGCCGATGAACGTCCTCTTGCTCGGCAGCGGCGGTCGCGAGCACGCGATCGCCTGGAAGCTCGCACAGTCGCCGCGGCTCACCAAGCTCACGATTGCCCCCGGCAACCCCGCGATGCGCGACCTCGGTGAGCTGGTTCCCGAGGTCGCCACGATGGACCTCGATGCCGTCGTCGCGCTCGCTGATCGCACCCGCGCCGACCTCGTGGTCGTCGGTCCCGAGGATCCGCTGGCGGCTGGCCTGACAGATCGCCTCACCGACGCGGGCTTCCGCGTCTTCGGCCCCACCCGCGCCGCCGCCCAGATCGAGGCCTCCAAGGCCTTCGCGAACCAGCTCATGGCCGAGGCGGGCATCGCCACCTCGACCTCCGAGGGGTTCGACGATCCCGAGGCGGCCAAGACCTTCGTCCGCGACTGCGGCTACCAGGTCGTGATCAAGGCCGACGGCCTCGCCGCCGGCAAGGGCGTCACCGTCTGCGACGACGTCGCCGAGGCCAAGGCCGCGATCGACCGGGTGATGGTCGACCGCGCCTTCGGCGACGCCGGCGCCCGCATCGTCGTCGAGGAGCGCATGTTCGGTCGCGAGACCTCGGCGCACGCCTTCACGGACGGCACCACCGTTCGCCACATGCCCTTCTCCTGCGACCACAAACCCGTCTTTGACGGCAACGTCGGCCCCAACACTGGCGGCATGGGCGTCTACTCGCCGCCCGGCTGGCTCGACGACGAGACCGCCGCCCGCATCCGCACCGACGTCACCGAGCGCGCCGTCGCCGCCATGGCCGCCGCCGGTCGCAACTACGCCGGCCTCATCTACCCCGGGATGATGGTCACCGAGGCCGGCCCGAAAGTCGTCGAGTTCAACTGCCGCTTCGGGGATCCCGAGGCCGAAGTGCTGCTGCCGAAGTTGCGCACCGACTTGCTCGACATCCTCGAAGCCGTCGCCGACCACCGGCTCGCGGACGTCGAGGTCGAGTGGGACGACGCCGCGACTGTCGGCGTGATTATGGCCTCGGGCGGCTACCCGGACGCCTACGAGACGGGTAAGCCGATCCGCGGCCTCGAAACCGTCGATCCCGAGGTGCAGGTCTTCGTCGCCGGCGCCCGCGAGGAAGCCGGCCAGCTCGTCACCGGCGGTGGCCGCGTACTTTGCGTCGTCGCCAGCGGCGCGACGATCGACGAGGCGCGTGGCCTCGCTTATGACAACGTCGCGCGCATCTCGTTCGAGGGCGCGCACTTCCGCACCGACATCGGCCTCACCGCCGAACAGCCGCTTGAGGTCGGCGTCCGATGACGGTTATGTCAAGCGCCCCCCCACCCCCTCTCCGGCACCCCGCCGTACGCTGGCTAGCTCGGAGGAGCCTTCCCCATGGCCGACGCACGCACCCGCGAATACACCGAGACGAACGCGATCGAGATGTTCCCCGGCGTTGTGCGCCGCACCCTCGTCTCCGGCGACAACGTCACCCTCGTCCAGATCACCCTCAGCCCCGGCGCCGAGGTCCCGCGGCACACCCACCCGCACGAGCAGGCCGGCACGGTCGCCGACGGCGTGATCCACATCGAGATCGGCGGGGAGAGCTGGGAGCTCGGCCTCGGCGCCTCGTACTTGATCCCCGGCGATGCGCCGCACTACGTCCGCGCCGTGGACGCCGCGACCCTCGTCGAGGTGTTCTCGCCAGTGCGCGAGGAGTTCGCGGATGATTGACCGCTACAGCGTCCCCGAGCTGACGGCGATCTGGTCTGACGAGCACAAGTTCCAGACCTGGCTCAGGGTCGAGCTGGCGGTCGTCGAGGCCTGGGGCGACGAGGGCGTTGTCCCCGCCGAGGACGTCGCCGCGATCACCTCGAAGGCGAAGGTCCACCTCCCCGATGTCATGCGCTACATCGACGAGACCCACCACGACGTCACCGCGTTCCTCCGCTCGGTCGCCGACTCGCTCGGCGACGAGTCCCGCTGGGTCCACTACGGCCTCACCAGCAATGACGTCTGGGACACCGCCACCTGCCTCCAGTTCGTCGACGCCCTCGACTTCCTCGCCGCGCAGGTCAGCGAGCTGAAGTCCGTCATCGCCCAACGCGCCGTCGAGCACTGCCGCACGATCTGCATCGGCCGCACGCACGGCGTTCACGCCGAACCGACGACCTTCGGCCTCAAGCTCGCCGTCTGGGTCGACGAACTGCGCCGTCACGAGGAGCGCCTCGCGCTCGCGCGCGAGCACCTCGCGGTCGGGCAGATGTCCGGGCCCGTCGGCACGCACGCCTCGGTGCCTCCAACGGTCGAGGCGAACGCCTGCGCCCGCCTCGGCCTCGGCGTCGCGCCGGTCACGACGCAGATCATCCAGCGCGATCGCCACGCCTTCGTGCTGAGCGTCATCGCCGGCATCGGCGCCTCGCTCGAGAAGTTCGCGACCGAGATCCGCTCGCTCCAGCGCACCGAGATTCGCGAGGCCGAAGAGCCCTTCGCCGAGGGTGCCCAAACCGGCTCCTCCTCGATGCCGCACAAGCGCAACCCCGAGCTCTGCGAGCGCGTCTGCGGCCTCGCCCGCACGCTCCGCGGGTACGCGACGGTCGGCCTCGAGAACGTGCCGCTCTGGCACGAGCGCGACATCTCGCACTCCGGCGCCGAGCGCATCGCTTTCCCGGACGCCACCGGCCTGCTCGCCTACAGCCTCCAGATCTTCACCCGCGTCATGCGTGGCCTCGTCGTCTACCCGGAACGCATGCGCGAGAACCTCGACAAGACCCGCGGCCTCGTCTTCTCCGCCAAGGTGCTCAACGCCCTGCTCGCCGCCGGCATGACCCGCGAGGCCGCCTACAAGGTCGTCCAGTCCCACGCCATGCAGGCCTGGCACGAGGACCTCCCCTTCCGCGAGCTGCTTGAGGCCGACCGCGAGGTCACCTCGCGTCTTTCGCCGGCCGATCTCGAGGCGCTCTTCGACGTCGACGCCTATCTCGCCCACGTCGACGAATCCTTCGACCGCCTCGGCTTGGCCGAGGTCGCCGGAGCTCGCTCGTGACCGTCGCCACGCCGGTGATGATGGAGACGGCGCTCGACCTCGAGCGGCTGCACAGCGGCAAGGTGCGCGATATCTATGCACTCGACGACGACCGCCTGCTGCTCGTCGCCACCGACCGCGTTTCGGCCTTCGACGTGGTCATGCCGAACGGCATCCCGAGGAAGGGCGCGGTGCTCACTCGCACCTCGGAGTTCTGGTTCCAGCGCACCACCGAGGTCGTCCCCAACGCCTTCGTCGCGGTCCTCGATGCCGCCAACGCCCCCGATCTTGGCGTCGACTGCAGCCCCGAGTACTACGGCCGCTCGATGGTCATGCGTCGCGCCGAGGTGCTCAAGGTCGAAGCGGTGGTCCGCGGCTACATCGCCGGCTCGGGCTGGGCCGAGTACCAGCAGACCGGCTCCGTCTGCGGCGACCAGCTCCCCGAGGGCCTGCTCGAGAGCAGCCAGCTCCTCGAACCGATCTTCACCCCCACCACCAAGGCCGAGCCGCCCGCGCACGACGCCCCCATGACCTTCGACGAGACTGCGAAGCTGCTCGGCGAAGACGTCGCCAACGCGGTGAAGCTCCGCTCGCTCGCGCTCTATCGCTACGGCGCTCACCACGCGGCCCAGCGCGGCATCCTCGTCGCCGACACCAAGTTCGAGTTCGGCATGCTCGGCGGCGAAGTCACCCTCATCGACGAGGTCCTCACCCCCGACTCCTCGCGCTTCTGGCCGGCCGACAAGTACCTCCCCGGCGCCGACCAGCCCTCCTTCGACAAGCAGCCGCTGCGCGACTACCTGGACGGTCTCGACTGGGACAAGCAGGCCCCTGGCCCCACGCTCCCCGACGAGGTCGTCGACGCCATGAGCGCGCGCTACCTCGAGGCCTACCGCCTGATCACCGGCAACGACCTACCGGCGTAGCTTGCGAAGCGGGCCGACATGGCTACAGAGCACGAATACCGACGCCTGCTCCAGGCTGAAGCGAAGACGCTCGACCGGGCGGTTCGTGAGCTCTTGAAGGAGTTCCGCGGGGCGTTGCCGTTTCTCAAGAAGGCGAAGCTGAAGACGGGCTACTTCAGTTCAGAGAGCAACGGCAGTCCGGACGACTACTACGGCTGGTGGTTGGAGCGAGACAAGGACTTCGTGATCCGTCGAGTCCGCGTCGGCGTGCGCGCAAGCCGGATGAGTTGCTTGTTCGATGACAACTTCCATCCGCATTTTGTTGTCGCAGCAGGATACGAGAAGAAGCCAAACTGGGGCGACCTCAGTGCAGACCAGCACGAGCAGCAATTGATACTCGACGATACAAACGTCGCCAATCTGAGGCCCGCCCTCCGTCAGGTGATCGCTGAAGGGATCTGACTCAGCATGCCCAGCTACCTCGCCAGCATCGAGGTGATGCTCAAGCCCCTGGTCAACGACCCCCAGGGCCTCGCCGTCCTCGACGGTCTCAAGAACCTCGGCTTCGACGGCGCCGAGCGCGTCCGCGTCGGCAAGCGCATCGAAGTCACTCTCGAGGCGTCGAGCACAGGCGAGGCGGAGCAGGCGGTCACCGAGATGTGCCAGAAGCTCCTCGCGAACCCGGTGATCGAGGACTTCCGCTTCGACCTCGCGGAGGTCGAGGTGGCGGCGGGAGGCTAGACGCTAGGCGCCGCGCAGCGCCTCAAGCACATCGTCGTGTAACACCCCGTTCGAGGTGATCGCCTGCCCGGCGTCGAAGACGGCGTTCTCCTCGATGTCAGTCATCCGGCCGCCGCCCTCCTCAACGATCACGATCAGCGCTGCCATATCCCATGGCCAGCACACCGCCTCGAGCATCACTTCTGCCGATCCGTCGGCGACCAGGCAGTGCCCCCAGAAGTCTCCGAGGCCACGCGACCGCCAGCCGCGCCGCAGCAGCGAGTCTGCTCCTCGCCACGCGTCGACGGTGCTGCCGTACGAGCTGTAGAGGATCTGCGACTTCTCGATGTTCGCTACACCGGAGGCGTGGATGCGCTCTCCGGCACGCCCCTTCGCGTGCAGGTCACCGCGATACGCCCCCAGCCCGCGCCCAGCCCACCACCGCGTCCCAAGGCCCGGAGCCGAAGCCACGCCCACCTCGATCTGCCCGCCACGCTCGAGGGCGATCAATGTCGCCCACACCGGCAGGTCGCGGGCGAAGCCATGCGTGCCATCGATCGGATCGAGGATCCAGCGCGCTGCGCCGCGGCCTTCCGAGGACGGCGTGAACCCCTGCTCCTCCCCGAGGATGTCGTGCTCCGGGAATCGCTCCGTGATCCGCGTGCGGAGATGCTCCTCGACCTCCCGATCCGCCCTCGTGACGAGCGAGCCGTCGGCCTTATGCTCGGTGCCGAGGTCGCCTCGGTAGTAGCGCATCGAGATCGCGTCGGCCTCGTCAGCGAGGTCGAGGGCGAACCGAAGGACCGAGGCGGTGTCGTCCTCGGTCACGCGCGTGCGAGCTCCGGTGCGCGCGCAGCAACCAACTCGCGAATCACCTCGATCGCCGTGCGGATCCCGAGGATCTGCGTCTCGAGCGCCATCGAGGGCGTCCCGGCCGGCTTGTCCGCCACCTGCTCCGGCAGGTACGGGAGGTGGATGAAGCCGCTCGGGATGTCGCTGCCGGTCTCCGCGAGGTAGTGCTGGACGGTGTAGATCGACTCGTTGCAGCAGTACGTCCCCGCCGTGTTCGACACCGCGGAGGGTGCTCCGGCCTCGCGCATTCGCGAGGCGAGCTCGTGCAGAGGGAGCCGCGCGAAGTAGGCGTCGGGACCGCCCTCGCGGATGGTCAGCTCCTCGCGCTGCTCGACGGGGAGCGAGCCGTCGACGAACACGTTGATGCCGACGCGCTCGACCGAGAGGTGGGCGCGCTTGCCGGCCTCTCCGAGGCCGAGCCAGGCGTCGTGGGCGCCGGTTTCGAGGGCGGGCAGGATGCCCTCGGCGACCGAGCGAAAGCGGACCGGGAGCACCATCGTTGTCAGTTCGACGCCGGGCGGCGGGTCGGCAGCGAGCGCGCGCACGATCTCGCCGGAGGGGTTCACCGTCTCGCCGTTGAACGGCTCGAAGCCTGTCAGGAGTAGCCGCATCGGAGGCCTCCTCCCAGCGCGGGACGCGCATAAGGACCTGATGGTGAGGTTAGGCCGTGAGCGTGCCCTTCGTCGAAGGGACGGCGCCGGCGATCCGCTCATCGACGCGTGTCGCCGTGTCGAGCGCGCGGCCGAGCGCCTTCATCGCCGCCTCGGCGATGTGGTGGTCGTTGGCGCCCTCGAGCTGGCGGACGTGCAGCGTGAGGCGCGCGCCCATGGCGAACGAGGAGAGCACGTGCGGCACCATCTCCGTCGGCGCTTCGCCGATCCGCTCGCCGACGAAGTCGAAGCTCGTCGCGGCGAAGGGACGGCCGGAGATATCGATCACGGCCTGCACGAGCGCCTCGTCCAGCGGGACGAGGGCGTCGCCCATGCGGACGATGCCGCCGCGGTCGCCGAGCGCTTCGTCGAACGCCTGTCCGAGCGCGAGCGCCGTGTCCTCCATCGTGTGGTGCGCGTCCACCTCGAGGTCGCCGGTCGCCTTCACGGTGAGGTCGAAGCGACCATGGCGCGCGAAGGCGTCGAGCATGTGGTCGAAGAACCCGATGCCGGTGGCGACGTCGGCCCGGCCGGTGCCGTCCACGTTTAGCTCGACGTGAATCGTCGTCTCGGCGGTCTCGCGGTCCACGGTGCCCTGGCGGGACGCCGATCCCGAGTCAGGGCGGTCAGCCATTTGTGGTCCCAATCTCGGCGATCGCCGAGATGATCCGCTCGTTCTGCTCCGGCGTCCCGATCGAGATGCGGAAGCAGTCCTCGAGGCGTGGCGTGCCGTAGGTGCGGACGAAGATGCCGTGCTGACGCAGCGCCTCGGAGAGCCCGTGGCCGGAGCGACCGTCGCGCACCCGCACCAGCAGGAAGTTTCCGTCCGACGGGAACGGCTCGAGGTACTCAGCGCGTCGCATCGCGTCGGCGAGGCGGTTGCGTTCCTCGACCAGGATGCGCGCGCGCTCGTCGAGCACGTCGACGTCCTCGAGCGTGGCGAGCGCCGCCGCCTGGCTGGCGGCCGAGATGTTGTACGGCTGCTTCGCGCGGAGCATGACGTCGATGCTCTCGGACACGCCGGTCGCGTAGCCGACCCGCATCCCGGCGATGCCGCCCCACTTGCTGAACGTGCGCATCACGATCAGCGCGGGATCCGAGGCGGCCCGCACCACCGCCGACTCAGCGTCGGCGAATTCGATGTACGCCTCGTCGAGCACGATCAGCGCCCCAGTTTCGAGGAGCGCGTCGAGCAGCTCGGGCTGCAGCAGGTTGCCCGTCGGGTTGTTCGGCGAGGCGAGGAAGACGGCCTTCGCCTCGATCGCTGCGCCGAGCAGCGCGTCGGGTTCGACGCTCCAGTCGGCCATGCGCGGCACGTCGACGACCGTCGAGCCGTTGAGGCCGGAGTCGAAGGCGTACATGCCGAAGGTCGGCCCGGCGATCACGACGTTGTCGTCGACGCCGACCCAGAGGCGGAAGACTAGATCGATCAGCTCATCGGAACCGGCGCCGGCGACGATGTTCTCGGCCGGGACGCCGACGTACCTCGAGATCCCCGAGCGGAGCCGGAACTGGGCGGCGTCCGCGTAGCGGTCGGCGCCGTAGTCCGTCTGCAGTGCGGCGAGCGCCTTCGGCGACGGGCCGAATGGGTTCTCGTTCCCGTCGAGCTTCAGCATCTGAGCCGGGTCGAGGCCGTATTCCGCCGCCAGCTCATCGAGGTCTTCGAGCGCCTCGTAGGGTGGCAGCTTGTGGATGTGCGGTTTGAGCGACGCGATGGGGTCGAAGCGCGCCATTACTGGCCATCGATTCGTCGTTCAATGCTGCTCGCGTGGGCGGTCAGTCCCTCGGCTCGCGCCAGCGTCGCCGCGTATGGACCCTGCCTATCGAGCTCGTGCTCGTCGAACGAGACGACCGAGGTGACCTTGAGGAAGTCGAGGACGGACAGCGGCGAGGCGAACCGCGCCGATCCGCCGGTCGGCATCACGTGGCTCGGCCCGGCCGTGTAGTCGCCCAGCACCTCGGGCGACGACTCGCCGAGGAAGATCCCGCCGGCGTTGCGGATCTTCGGTACGAGCGCCTTCGGCTCCGCGACCAGCAGACAGAGGTGTTCCGGCGCGAACTCGTTCGCGAGGACCACCGCCTCATCGAGGTCGGCGGCGACGACGGCGCCACCGCGCTCGACGGCGGCGCGCGCAATCTCGCCGCGTTCTAGCGGCTCGATCTGCGCCTCGATCGCCTCGGCCGTCGCCTCGGCGACCGCGCGGCTCGTAGTGATCAACACTGGCGTCGCGAGTCGGTCGTGTTCGGCCTGCGCGAGCAGGTCGGCCGCGACGAGATCGATGCTCGCCGATTCGTCCGCGATCACCAGCGTCTCGGTCGGGCCATAGATCGCGTCGATCCCGACGCGCCCGAAGAGTTGCTGCTTCGCGAGCGTGACAAACAGGTTGCCCGGCCCGTAGATCTTGTCGACAGCGGGGATCGTGTCGGTGCCGTAGGCGAGCGCGGCGATCGCCTGCGCGCCCGAGGCGCGGAAGATGCGGGTGACGCCGGCGAATCGTGACGCGACCAGTTTCAGCGGGTTCACGGTCCCGTCCGCCTGCGCGGCCGTGACGCCGATCACTTCGTCGACCCCGGCAACGACGCCCGGCACCGCCGTGTGGATCACCGAGGACGGCAACGCCGCGTCGGAGCCGGTCATGTAGACGCCCACGCGCTGCAGCGGCCGCACGATCATCCCGGCGCCGCGCGCATCGAACGTCTGCGGCGCGTGGCGGAGCTGCTCACGGTGGTACTGCCGTACCCGGTTTGCCGCGAACTCGATCGCGTCGATCTGCTCTTGTGGTACCAGCCCGAACGCCTCGCTGATCTCGTCCGGCGTGACCTCAATCCGCTCGTACGAGGAGCCGTCGAAACGCTGCGAAAGCCGGGTCACCGCCTCGTCGCCCTTGGTCGCCACCTCTTCGAGGATGCGCGCGACGTGGGCAGCGGCGCTCAGCGGCTCGCCCCACAGCTCCTCGATGCTCGCCTGAACCGCCTCGGGTAGCTCGGGCGCACCGAAGGGGTCGCGCTTCAGCACGCTCGAGCGCGCGGCGTCGGCGCCCTCGACGATCTGGAGTGAGGGCATCGTGGTCCTTGCTCTGGTTGTCGTCACCGCAGATACCGCCTGACCCGGTCGTGCATCAGATCAGCGGCGTGCTCCCAGAAGCGCTCGATGCGATCGGGGGAGACGACCCCGATCGCCTCCTCGACGATCGGGCCGGGATCCGTACAGCAGGCGTCGATGTCGTCTTCGGAGAATCCCGCCCCCGCAAGGTGCCGCGACATCATCCGCCGGAAGTGCGAGTAGTCGGGCTCCTGCTGGGCGATGTCGGTCACCATCACGAACCACCGATCGAGGTGTTCGTTGGTGATGAACGGGATGCCCTTCGGCGGCGCCGTGGCTGCCAGCGCTCCCTGCAGGTCGTGACGGCCCATGTCGTCGATGCGGTCGCGCCGGTCGAGCTCGTACTGCAAGACCCGGTCCAGCACGTTGCTGCGCGGGTCGCTGTCGATCTCCGAGTAGACGCCGAACGAGGGCCGGTAGATCTCCTCGATCCATGCCTCGTCGAGCACCAGGTGCGTGATGTAGCCGGCGAGGAACGCCGCCGTCGCCGCGTTCAACCCCGAGGGCGTTCGGAAGTGCGGGTGCGTCTCGAACATCTGCTCGACGGAGTCCTGCTTGTCGAGATCATCGAGGTCGAAGAAGTGGGTGTCCGCGCGATCGCCACGCGAGACCACGCGCACGTCGGGCGCCGTCGATCCGAGGTAGAAGGCGCCGCGATCGGCCTCGATCTCCGCAAGATCGAGGCGGTCCGCCAGCTCCTTGGCGCGCACCATGTGGGAACCGAGCGACGGCATCGCTACGAGGCCTCACCCGCACCCGACAGGCGCGCGACGAACTCGTCCCGCAGCTCGCCGCGCCGGCCCGGCGGGTGCGTCGTGTGGCCGATCGCGCAGTTGGTCGACTCCATGATCACGTCAATCATACGCAGCCGGTTCGCCCTTAACGTGTCGCCGGTTTCGGTGCCTTCGATCAGGATCTCCGCGTCTTCTGGCACGAATCCCTCGGACGCCCCTGAGAGTGGAATCACGCGGTAGCGCCCCAGGTGCTGGTCGCGCGCGTACTGGTCGGCGAGCGACGCGTATTCCGAGGCGAGCCGGATCGTCCGCCCTGGATCGTCGTGCCGCCAGTGGGCGACCGCCTCGGCCATCGTCTTGACCGGCAGATCCTCGGAGACGACCGCCCCGAGTCGGTAGTTCGACCGCTTGAGGTCGCACAGCTGCATCACCGGCGCCGACGGGAACAGCGACTCGAAGACACCGAGCCAGTCCCGGCCGGTGAGCGCCACGTCGAACCCGCCGAGCGCAACCGCCCGCGGCATGTCCTGCGGCCGCATCATCTTCACCTCGACGCCCTCGATCGAGGAGCGCGGCCAGCGGTCGGCACGGTTCTCGGTGTAGCCCTCGAACTCGATCCCTGCCTCGGTCAACGCTTGCACGGTGCCGCGCTGCGCGTGCCCGTCCGGCACCGCGATCCGGAAGGTCTCGCGCTCCGGGCGCGGAGCGGGCGCCGCGCCCTCGCTGAGCTGCAGCGGCGCCGGCGACACGACGCCGGTCGCGTCCGACCCGAGCGGGAGCGACATCAGTGGAGCCAACGCCGCCTCGAGGTTGCGCTGCGCCAGCGACTCGCGGTTCGCGATCAGCCAGACGCCGCCGCGATGCGCGTCGTGGAGCACCTCGAGGTCGTCTTGCTCGAGCTCGCTCCGCGGCCCGATCGCGAGCTCTGCGTCGTCAGGCGGCCAGGCCTGTGCCTGCGCCCAGACCTCGAAGAGCTGCACGTTGGGGATCCGCATCCGCGTCAGCACGTGCTGGGCGAGATTTGGGTACTCGGTCGCCACGCGCACCGGTCCCGCGGCCGCCATCGTCTCGAGGCTCGCGCCTAGCGCGCCGCCGATCACCAGCGGCTCGCTCGGCAGATCGAGGGCGCGCAGCGGCACGATCGAGTCGTGCCGGTAGCGGACGAGCAGCTCGTCGACCCACGTCCGGCTGCAGAGCGCGAGGTCGTAATTCCCGAGGGCGACCTGGATCGGGATGTCCTCATCCGAGAACACGCGCACCTGCACGCCGGGGCGCCCGTTCACCTCGAAGCGGTAGGAGCGCGAGCCCTCGCCGTAGCCCTCCGCGACGAAGTCGACCGCAGCGAGCTGCTCGGCCAACGGCGCGCGCAGCTCGCCTCGAGGCAGCGCGACGCGGATCGGCGCGTCGGTCATGCCGTGCCGCCGTTGGCGACCAGCTCCGCGAGGCGCGACAACGACGCCGCGAATCCCGAGGCCGGCGCGTCGGTGCCGCCGACCGACGCGGTGAGCCCGTCGTAGCGCCCGCCGCTGATGCACTCGGTGCCGCCCGTGGTAACGCGGAACGTGACCCCGCTGTAGTACTCGAAGCTGGACGCCGTGCCGGCGAGGATTCGGTAGCTCGCCCCGGCCTCGTCGAGGGCGCGCGCGGCATTCTCCAGCTCGTCCAGCGGCCCCCCCGCATCGGGCACGAGCGG
Organism: Dehalococcoidia bacterium; assembly: GCA_965248675.1. Taxonomy (GTDB): domain Bacteria; phylum Chloroflexota; class Dehalococcoidia; order UBA2979; family UBA2979; genus UBA6627. The sequence goes on along the minus strand of CBDFJZ010000007.1, from coordinate 284,201 downwards.
CAGCATCGTCGTTCGCAGGTTCGCGATGTAGCCGGCGCTGTCGCCGTCGACGTCCGCCAGCAGCCGCAGCGCGCCCGCGCTCTCTTGTTGCGTCGCGCTCAGGTCGTCGATCAGCGCCGGATCGCCCTCGAGCATGCGGTCGTAGGCCGCGATCTGCTCGGTCGCATCGAGGCCGACCGCGGCGAGTACCGCGCGGATCAGGCCGGCGTGCGCGAGGTCGACGCGCAGCTCCTCGAGATCCAGCCCCCGCAGCAGGTCGAGCGCGACGCCGAGCAGCTCCGGGTCGCCCGCGATCGCGGCTGGGCCAAACAGCTCGACGCCGCACTGCCACAGCTCGCGGTCGGCGTCGCCGGGCTCGAAGCGGTAGACCGGCTCCACGTAGCTGACGCGCGCCTCGGGCAGCCCGCTGCTCCCGAACCAGCGCGCGGCCGGCACGGTGGCGTCCGGGCGGAGCACTACCCGCTCGCCGCTCCACCCGTCCCAATCGAGGAAGGAATAGGCGCGGTCGAGCAGTTGCGGCGATAGCGCGCCGGCCGTCGTGTACAGGTGCAGCGGCTCGATCGTCGGCGTGCGAATCTCCTCGAACCCCCGCTCCGAGGTGATGTCGAGGAACTGGCGCTCAACCCGGCGGAAGCGACGCATCGCCTCCGGATCGAGCTCGCGCATGCCGCTGCTGCGCCACGGGTCGGCCACTGGCGTACCTCCGATGTCGGTCGAATCCGCGGACGCGCCGGCGTCCGGCCGGGCTGGGGTCGCGTCTCTGGTACTCCGGGCGATTGTCATCGATGCCTCGGTTGCGCGCTCCCCGCCGGTGAACCTGATCCGCGGCGAACGGGAGACATGAAAAACGCCGCGAGGCTGTTGCCGTCGCGGCGGTGGATTCGAGGCATTCGGAGCGTGTGGCTACCGGTACCTCAGCGCGCGCGACAGCACTGCATGCAGATGGGCATGCGTATGGGAATGCGTCGCGAGGGCGGTTCGGTCATTCATCGTGACGAGCCTAGGCAATCGTGTTTCGCAGCGTCAACCGGAGTTGCCCTGACGCGCAGCGTCGTCCACACGGCCTGGACGCGCAGCGTCGTCCACCCGGCCCGGAGCGACGACATCGCCCGAAGCGATCTCCTGGCGCGTCCCGTCGTCCAGCTCGATCACCAGCTCCCCCCGTTCACCGAGGCCGGCCGCCACGCCCTCGATGCTCCCGGTCACGGTGTTCACCGCCACCCGCTGCCCGAGCGTCGCGAGCCGCGCGCTCCAGTCCGCCAGCACCCGCCCCGGCTCCCGATCGACCTGCTCCGCGCGGATTTCGAGGGCATTCGAGAGCGCCGCCGCGAGATCCTCGATCGCCGGCGCCGCCCCGGCGATCTCCTCGAGGCTGACGGCGATCGCCGCCACGTCGGGTGGGTGATTCGGATTCGGACGGACGTTGACGCCGATCCCGAGGAAGACGTCCAGGCGGTCACCGGCGCTGCGCGCCTCGGCGAGGATGCCGCAGAGCTTGCGACCCTCGTACATCACGTCGTTCGGCCACTTGAACACTGGCTCCGCAGTGCCAACGGTTTGCGCGGCCTCGGCGACGGCGAGCGCGGCCGCGAGCGAGATCAGCGGCGCGTTCGGCACCACCTCAGGCCGCAGGTAGTAGGTGACGTAGAGACCGACACCGGGCGCCGACACCCAGTGGCGGCCGAGCCGTCCTCGCCCGGTGAGCTGCTCGCCGGCGATGCACGCGTAGCCCGGCGCCGCGCCCGGCTCCGCCTCGAGCAGCGTGCGCGCATCGTCCATCGTCGATCCGGTCTGCTCGCGGTACTCGACGCGCGCGCCGACCCTCGAGGCGGTCAGCGCGGCGCGGTAGCGATCGAGATCGAATGGCATGCGGACTGCCTCGAGAGCGGCCTGGTTCGGACGGAGCCTAGCGGATTCGATGAGCCGGATTCAGGGCAAAGAAAAGGGCCCGCCGGCATTTGCCGAGCGGGCCCATAAGAGTCCCCGTCATGGACAGGGGGCTTACGCGGAGGACACCTCCGTTGAGATGCTCCGACCCTCCATGTCCAGACGATGACTATTATCATCAACCATGGGCATCACCCCCTTTCTTGCGATCCACTCTAGCGACCGGGGGCTCAGCGCGTCAATTTTTGTGCGGGCAGGTGATCAGTTCTTTCACTGACGGTGGAGCCGGTCAAACGCCGGTCACCGCCGTCACGGCCGCGGCCGCGGCATCGACCATGATGTCGAGCTCCTCGGCGTTGATCACCAGCGGGGGCGCCATCAGTAGCTCGTCGTTGATGATTCGAGGAATTACGCCGCCCTCGTCGCGCATGTGCGCCATCACCTTCGCGCCGGTCCCGGACTCGGCGAACAGCGTGCCGCTCTCCGCGTCCTGAACGAGCGATAGCCCGGCGATCAGGCCAAGATTGCGAACGTTGGTGACGTGCGGGTGCCCCTCGAAGGTCGCGCGCAGCCGGTCGCCGAGTCGTTCGCCCATCCGCGCCGCGTTTCCGACGAGATCCTCGTCCTCCATGATCTGGAGGTTCCGCAGGCCGACCGCGGCGGCCGTCGGGTGAGCGCTGTTCGTGTAGCCGTGCATGAACTTGGCGTCCGCCGGGAGGTGCTGCATCGCCTCCGCGATCGGCTCGCTGACGATGAAGGCGCCCATTGGGATGTACGCGGACGTGATCGCCTTGGCGATCGACACGATGTCAGGCTGGACCCCCCAGTGCTCGAGGGCGAACCACTTGCCGGTGCGACCGAAGCCCGTGATCACCTCGTCGGCGATCAGCAGCACCTCGTACTGATCGCAGATCTCGCGGACGTGTGGGAAGTAGTCGTCGGATGGGGTGAAGATGCCGCCGGCGCCCTTCACTGGCTCCGCAATGAACGCCGCCACCGTGTCCGGCCCCTCGCGCAGGATCGCCTGCTCTAGCCATTCGGCGGTCTCGCCGTCAGCGTTCGGTTCATCGCTGCTCTCGGGGTTCGAGGGCGGATCGGTGTGGCTGATGTTCGGCACCAGCGGCCCGAAGTACTTCCAGAACGGCGGCAGGCCCGTCATCGAGGAGGTCGCGAGCGTGCTGCCGTGGTACGCGCGCGGCCGCGAGATCAGCTTGTTCTTGCCCTCGCGGCCCTGCAGGTTCCAGTAGAAGCGCGCCATCTTGAACGCGCCCTCGTTCGACTCACTACCCGAGTTGGTGAAGAACAGCGCCTGCATGTTGTCGTAGCAGAGGTCGATCACCTTCGAAGCCAGCCGGATCGCCGGCTCGTTCGAGAACCCGTTGTAGCCGTTCGCGAACGCGACCTTCCGCATCTGCTCCGCCGCGGCGTCCGCCAGCTCGCCTCGACCGTGGCCGACGGCGACGTTCCATAGCGACGAGAGGCCGTCGATGTAGCGGCGGCCGCGGACGTCGGTCAGCCAGACGCCCTCGCCGTGGTCGAAGATCAGCGCGTTCTCGTGGTCGGGCGCGTAGTGCTGCGAGTGCAGCAGGTGCGCACGGTCCTCTTGCTGGAGTTGAGTGATCGTCTGTTCGTCGAGGATCGGCTGAGTTTCGATCGTCGTCATCGTGTCTCCTCGGGGATCGGCGCGTCGCGAGCGCCGACGGCGTTCGGGAATGGGAACCCGGAGCCTACCGCAGCCCGCGGCGGCCATGATTGCGAGCGTGGTAGCGCGCGATCAATCGAAGACGATCACCCCGCGGCCATCCTCGCCACGTTCAAGCGCGGCGAAGCCCTCGTTGATCTCATCGAGGCTGTAGCGGCGCTCGATCAGCTCATCGACCTTCAGCTCGCCGCCTCGGTAGAGGTCGATCATCGTGCGGAAGCTCTCGTGCGGGCTGGCGGAGCCGTAGTAGGCACCGACCACTGTCTTCTGGAACCGCACCATATCCACGAGATCCACTGCCGCATTGTCGCCCAGCGGCGCGAGGCCAACGACGACCGCCGTGCCGTTCCGGCGCAGCGACCCGATCGCCTGCTGCGTCGTCTCGATGCCGCCGAACGTGTCGAAGGCGAAGTCGACACCGCCGTCGCTGAGCTCCTTGATCGCTTCGACCGGGTCCTGAGCCGTCGAGTCTACGATGTCCGTGGCGCCGAAGCGGGTCGAGAACTGCAGCTTGTGCTCGGCGATGTCGACCGCGATCACGCGCGACGCGTTCATCAGCTTCGCGCCCTGGATCGCGTTGAGCCCGACACCACCGGCGCCGAATACGGCGACCGTCATCCCCGGCGTCACGCCCGGCGCGTTCACGACGCTGCCGACGCCCGTCGTCACCGAGCAGCCGATCAGCGCGGCAACCTCCATCGGTACGTCGTCCGGCATCGGGTAGCAGGCTTGCGCCGGCACCACCTGGTACTCGGAGAAGACGCCGAGCTTCGACATCTGGAAGACCTCGGCCCCGTCGGCGTCCGTCAGCCTCGAGGTCCCGTCGTACTGGAGGACGCCGGTCTCTGCGTTCTTCTCGCAGAGCTGAGGGCTGCCCGAACGGCACTGCCGGCAGTGCCCGCAGTTCGACACGAACGCCAGCACGCAGCGGTCACCCGGCTTCACGCTGGTCACCCCGGGACTGATCGCCTCGACGGTGCCGGCGCCCTCGTGACCGAGGACGCAGGGCAGCGGGAGTTGTGCGGTGCCGTGGATCACGTGGATGTCGCTGGCGCAGAGACCGGCCGCTCCGGTGCGGACGAGGACCTCCCCGGGATGGGGGTGCTGTTGGACCAGCTCCTCCACTCGAAGGGCCTGCTCACCGGAACGCATAACCGCAGCCTTCATCAGGGCCCCCTCGCCTTGATCTCCGTCGTGGTGCGGAGAGTGCCCGCTGTGTCGCCGCCCTGCAAGCCCGATACGGGCGGCATGCTAGCCGGACCCCGCCGAGAAGCGCCGTGCGATCTCCTCGCGAGCGACCACGCGGTCATCCCACTCGTGCGGCCCGTCCGCGCGCTCGATCGATCGCTCATGCCCCTTGCCCGCGAGCAGCAGCAGATCGCCCGCGCCAGCCAGCTCGAGGCCGCGCGCAATCGCCTCGCGCCGATCGGTCGCGCGCTCGAAGGTCTCGCCCTCGCGGGCGCCGCCTGCGACCATCGCCTGCGCGATCTCCTCGATGATCTGTTCCGACGGCTCCGACCGCGGATCCTCCTCCGTCAGCACGGCGTAGTCCGCGAGCTCCGAGGCCACGGCCCCGAGACCGGCGCGCCGGTCGCGCGACCGCTCGCCCGCGCAGCCGAATACGACGATCAGCCGCCCGTCGACGACCGGGCGCAACGTCTCGAGGACCGACCGCATCGCCTCGGGCGTATGTGCGTAATCGACGATCACCTCGAACGGCGCGCCCTCGATGCGTTCCATCCGCCCGGGGACGCCACGGCAACCCGCCACGCCCGATGCCACCGCCTCAATATCGAGGCCGAGCGCGGCCGCGGCCGTGATCGCGGCGGCGGCGTTCGCGACGTTGAACTCTCCAGGGAGCCGCACGCTTGCCTCGATGCTGTCGTCGCCGGCCGTCAGCGTGAACGTCGATCCGTCCGACCACCCCATCACGTCCTCGACGCGAATGTCGGCGTCATCGTTGTCGATGCCGTAGGTCGCGACGCGCGCGTTCGTGCGGCCGGCGACGTATTCCCAGTTCGGGTCGTCGCGGTTCAGCACCGCCGTCCGCCGCGGTGCGCCGTGCGGCTGCTCGTTCAGCATCTCGAACAGCCCGCCCTTGGCCTTGCGATACGCCTCGAAGCTGCCGTGAAAGTCGAGGTGATCGGGCGTCACGTTGGTGAGCACGCCAACGTCGAAGTAGCAGTGATCGAGGCGGTGCAACGCCAACCCGTGCGACGTCGCCTCGACGACCGCGTGCGTACAGCCTGCCTCGACCATGTCGCCGAGCAGCCGCTGGACGACCGGCGCCTCCTGCGTCGTCAGCCGCGCCGCCATCGGCACCGCCCCGCCCTTGATGCGCGTCTCGATCGTCGACAGCAGCCCGACCTGCAGCCCTGCGGCTTCGAGGGCGGCGAGCGTGAGGAACGCCGTCGTCGACTTCCCGTCCGTCCCCGTGATCCCGATGACCGTCAGAGCACGTCCCGGGTACCCCTCGTGCGCCGCCGCGATCGAAGCCATCGACGCCCGCGGGTCGCGCACCCCGATCACGGGTACCCCAAGCCGCTCGAGGCCCGCAACTCGATCCGCCTCGGCGACGAGCGCCACCGCGCCCGCCTCGACGGCTGGCGGGGCGAAGTCATGCCCGTCGGCGCGCTCGCCCAGGATGCAGACGAACAGGTCGCCCGCCCCGACCGCGCGCGAGTCGTGCTGCACGCGGCGGATCGCCGGCAGCGAGGCACGATCGGCGTCCTCCGGGAGCCCTTCACGCCAGTCGCCTCGAGGTGCGGGGTAGTCCGTCATCGAGCGATGGTACGAGCGGGATGCGCCTCGAAGGAGGCGCTGTAGAATCTACTGCGGAGCGCCTGAATGTCTGGAGGCGACTCGGATGATCGAACTCACGGATCAGATGCGGGAGCTGGTCGGCAACGCGTTGACCGACCGGTTGCCCGTGATTGCCAGCAGCGTCGCGGCGGACGGCCAGCCAAGCCTGTCGTTCTACGGCAGCACGCAGGTGCACTCCTCCGACCAGCTTGCGATCTGGGTCCGCAACCCGAACGCCGGCTTGCTGACGCGCATCCCCGACAACCCGCACATGGCCTTCATGTACCGCAACCCCGCCGAGCAGATCGGCTGGCAGTTCCACGGCCGCGCCCGCGTGATCGAGGCTGGCGAGGAGTCCCAGCGCGTCTACGACAACGCGCCCCAGCTCGAGCGCGACCGTGACCCAGAGCAGCTCGGCACCGCCGTGGTGATCGACGTCGACCGCGTGATCGGGCGCGGCGAAGTGCTCATGGAGCGCTGAGCATCGAGGCGGCTCGACTCCTCGAACTGGCCGAGCTGCACGTCCGCGCGCTCGAGGCCGGCCAGCCCACCAGCGGTCGGGAAGCGCCGCGCATCCGCCTCTTTCGCACCGCGGCAGGCAACATCTGGCGCATCCGAGGCGACCTCGAAAGCCAGCAGGTGGTCAAGCTTGCCACTCTCGCCCGCGCCGAACCGACGGTGGAGGACTTCGAGGCACACCCGCCCAACCTCGAGGCCTACCGTGAGACGCTGAACGGCTACCTCCCGGTCTCTCGCGAGTATGGAGGGCCCGCGTTCCTCTTTCCCGAGGAGCTGCCGGACGGCCCTCGCGCCATCCTCGTCAGCGCCGGCAACCGCTCGATGCTGCAGCCGCACTTCGACTGGGCGATCGAGGAGTGGGACGGCATCCAGCCGGTCACCGTCGCCCTCGAGGAAGGCGTCGCCGTCGCGATCTGCCACTCGCCGGCTACCTCGGACGGCGCGTCCGAAGCCGGCGTGTTCACGATCGAGGCGGCGAGAGGACGCGGCTACGCCGTCGACGTGGTGGCGGCCTGGGCGCACGCTGTGCGCGAAGCGGGTCGCCTCCCGATGTACAGCACCGAATGGACGAACGCCGCCTCGCGGCGCGTCGCCGCCAAGCTCGGCCTCGAACGCTACGGCGAGGATCTGAGCCTCACATAGCGAGCCGCGCCGTGAGCTAGATCCAGTAGCCCGGCTCCGCTTGCCAGAAGAATTGCAGCAGTACGCCGCCGGTCGCCTTTGGGTGGATGAACGCCTCGCGCCACGGGACGCCGTCCGTTTCGCCGTCTCGCTCGCCGAACGTCGGCAGCTCATGATAGGCAAGCGCCGCGACCGCGCGGTCCCAGTCGCCGACCTCGACCGTGAGGTGGTGCGCGCCCGGGCCGCGCTGATCGAGGAAGCGCTGGATGAATGAGTCCTCACGTGTCGGAGCGATCACCTCGACGCGCATCTGCTTCGTCGGTGCCTCCAGCACGCGTGTGCTGAACTCGCCCTGCTCGCCCTCGGGGGCGCGCCAGAACGTCTCGAAGCCGAGCGTTCGCTCGTACCAATCGCCCAGCTCGTCGCGATCCCGGTGGGCGTGAGCCAGGTGGTTCACCGCGATGATCCCCAGCGTGTGCTCGCCGTCGTCCTCGAACGGCTCGATCTGGTACCAGTCGTCGCCCTCGAAGAACTGGAAGAGGAGCCCCTGACCGCCGCTCGTCGGGTGCAGATAGGTCATGTCACTCTCGTCGCCCCACGGCTCCGCTCCCAACTCCCGGATCGAGGCCCGCGCCGCGTCAAGCGACTCGACCCGGATCGCAAGGTGGTGGAGCCCGGGACCACGAGGGCCTTCGAGGAAGCGGTGCAGGAACGAGGCCGCTCCCTCGGGCTCCATGAGCTCCCAGCCGATCCTCGAAGAGCCCGGGATCGCCAGCATGACGGCGCGCAACCCCGGCTCGCGGTACTCATCCTCGGCCAGCCGGAATCCGAACACGCGCATCAGCAGTTCGGTTTGAACGTCGACGTCTGGTACCGCCTGCGAGATGTGGTCGATGCTGGCGAACTCGATCATCGAGTCGGTCTTTCCGTTGAAGGGTCGAGCGACCGACGCTACCGGTCCGGCAGCCCCTCCGCGACCTCGTTGGGCCGCCACAGCCACGCCGCCCCACGCACGCCGCTCGAATCGCCATGCTGCGCCCGCACGACCGGGGTCGTGACCACGTCCGAGAACACGTGCGCTCCGAGGCGCGGCGGCACCAGCGCGTAAAGCTGCTCGATGTTCGACACACCGCCGCCGAGGACGATCGCGTCCGGATCGATGACGTTGATCACCGTGGCGAGCGCGCGCCAGTCTCGAGGCGTAAAGCTTGATCGAGGCCTGCGCGGCGTTGTCTCCGCTGCTCGCGCGCTTCGCGATCTCGTCCGCAGACAGCGGCTCACCGGTCCGGCGCTCATGGTCCCGCGCGATCGCCGGACCCGAGAGAAACGTCTCGATGCACGAGTTGCGCCCGCAGTAGCAGGGCTGCTCCGCCCACTCCTCGTCACGGAGCCCGGGCATCGGGTTGTGTCCCCACTCGCCCGCGATCGCGTGCCCGCCGGTCAGCGGCCGGCCGTCGATCACGATCCCCCCGCCGACGCCGGTTCCGAGGATCACCCCGAACACCAGGTGTGCGCCGGCCGCCGCGCCGTCGACGGCCTCCGAGAGGGCGAAGCAGTTCGCGTCGTTGGCGACGCGCACCGTCCGACCAAGCGCCTCGGACAGGTCGCCGTCGAACGGCTTGCCGATCAACCAGGTGGAGTTGGCGTTCTTGACGAGGCCCGTGTGCGGCGAGATCGCCCCCGGGATGCCGACACCGACGCTAGCGCGCGCGTCGTAGTCACCCTCAATCTGCTCGACGAGGCTCGCCACGGCGGCGACCGTGGCCGCGTAGTCGTCCCGAGGCGTCGGTTGCCGGCGCCTGACCATCACCTCGCCGGCGTCATCGAGGGCCGCCGCCTCGATCTTCGTACCGCCAAGATCGACTCCGATGCGCACGCGCAGCTCCTCGAGGTGGGCGTTATCGTAGCGAGGGGTGCGGTCGGCCGCTTACGGTCAGTATCCTGTGAGATAGCCTCAGGTGAAAAGTACTGTATTCGGTACCATGTGACGCGAGATGAGCTCATCGCCCTCCGCCAGCGCGCCGGCAATCTCTCCAGTCGTGAGGTTGCGACTGCGGCTGAAGCCTGCAGTTACGAGCTTCGACGCACTCGTGGCGGGCATCACAACTACGTCAAACCTGGTGCCCGGACGCTAGTGGTTCAGGAGAACATGAGACCGGGAACGGCCCGTGCCATCATCAACCGGCTGATTCGTGAAATGGAGGACTAACGTGCTGAACGCCGACCAACACCTGCGTCTCCCCTACCATCGCGTCTTCGAGCGAGACGAGGACGGCACTTGGTCTGTTGAGGTGCTCGAACTCGACGGCGTCTTCTCCGGCGGTGATAGCGCCGACGAGGCTGCCACGAATCTCGAAGAAGCGATGCTGCTCTGGATCGAATCGGAGCTCGAGGAAGGCCGGTCGATTCCCCAGCCCTGGGGCAGCCGGACCCATTCCGGAACGCTCAACCTGAGGCTGCCGCGCCAGTTGCACCAACGGGCGGCCATGCGAGCGCGGGTCGAGGGCGTGTCGCTGAACCAGTTCCTGCTGACAGCCGTCGCGCGCTACGTCGACGAACCGCTCTCGCCCGAGGCCGTTGAACCCTCCGCGGAGCAGCGGAGAAGCGCGTGAGGAGCATCGCCCCTCATGAGGACACATCCCGCTCCCCCGGATGTTCCAGTCCTTGAGATCACACGCACCCCCGGGTGTCCCCGGGGGCGCGTGTCGCGGTCAGGCGACCTGTAAGCCGAATTCTGTACCGCGGGCCGTTGCGCAGCGCGCGGCGATGACCATCCATCTACGGCGGCGGTTACCCGACGCCTTGTGCGACCTACCCGGGAGCGAGGCCAGACGCCCCGAATGCTCCCCTATTTGGTCTTGCTCCGGGTGGGGTTTGCCTCGGCACGCCCTGTTACCAGGAACGCCGGTGCGCTCTTACCGCACCATTTCACCCTTACCGGCGCCCGAAGGCGCAGGCGGTATCGTTTCTGTGGCACTTTCCGTCGGCTCACGCCGCCCGGCCGTTAGCCGGCACCCTGTCCGGTGGAGTTCGGACTTTCCTCCCGTGCACCGCAAGCGGCACACCGGCGGCCATCCAGTCTCCTGACGCCTCGATCGTACGCGTCGTTCGCCACTTTCGCGTTCGCCGCTCGCCCTCGATCTCCTGCTCAGCTTCGAGGCATCACGATCAGGTCCTCTGGCGGCAACTCGATCACCCAGCGGTCGCGGCCGGAGACCCCGAGGACCTCGTACGGTCGGGCGGCCACCTCGACTTCGATGCGGGGGCCGGCGCCGTCGGGTTCGAAGCGCAGCGTGTGCGTGTTGCCGAACGCCAGCTCTTCGACCAGCCGGCCGACGAAACAGTTCTCGGGCGGCGGTTCGTCGGGGTCGAAACGGCGCAGATTGCAACGCTCCGAGCGGATGCCGAGGTCGACCGCTCCGGCTGCGCCGTTCGGTGGCAGCCGCAGTTCGAGGCCATCGACCATGACTCGGTCGCCCGTCGCTCTCGCCTCGTAGAGGTTGCGGACGCCGGTCAGCTCGGCGACGCGGCGCGTCGACGGATGGCGGAACACCTCGTCACGAGCGGCGAGCTGCAGCACGCGGCCGGCGTCGATCACGGCGACGGAATCGGCGAGCAGGTGGGCCTCGCGCAGGTCGTGGGTGACGAAGACGATCGGGATGCCGAAGTCGCGCTGGAGGCGCTTCAGCTCGGCGCGCAGATCGGCGCGCAGCGCCTCGTCGAGCGCCGAGAACGGTTCGTCGAGGAGTAGCACGTCGACCGGTCGCACGAGCGCGCGCGCGAGCGCGACCCGCTGCTGCTGGCCGCCCGAGAGTTCGTGGGGCCGCCGCGCATCGAGGCCGTCGAGGTGGAGCGCGTCCCGGAGCTGTGACCAGCGCGCGTTCGCCTGGCCGTTGTCGTCGACGCCGATCAGGACGTTGCGTTCGACGGTGAGGTGCGGGAAGAGCCCCACCTCCTGCACGACGTACCCGGCACGGCGCTCCTGCGGCGGGAGGTCGACGCCTGCAGCCGCGTCGAACACGCGGCGGCCGCCGATCTCGATCTTGCCCGCCTCGGGACGCGCGAGGCCGGCGATCGTGCGGAGGGTGATCGTCTTGCCCGCGCCGGAGTGGCCATAGAGCACGAGCAGTTCGTGCTCGGCGTCGATTGTGACGTCGTACTCGAACGCGCCGGCGCGGCCTCGGAACGCGGCGTGGAGCGTCACGACGCGGCCCAGCCGTCAGGCGTCATCGGTACTCGCCGTCGGGCTCATCGGTACGCGCCGCCGGGTGTGGCTACGCGGTGGAGCAGCACCATCAGCACCAGCGCGAACGACACGAGGATCACGGCGATCGAGACCGCGCCCGCGAGGCCCGCGTTCGACTCGAAGGCGGAGAGGATCGCCAGCGGCATCGTCTGTGTGCGTCCGGGGAGCGAGCCGGCGAAGAGCAGCGTCGCTCCCAGCTCACCGAGGGCGCGCGCCCAACACAGCACCGCTCCGCCCGCGAGCGCCGGCCAGACCAGCGGCAGCGTGACGCTGCGGAAGGTGCGCCAGCGGGAGAGGCCGAGGGTGTACGCGATGCCCTCGAAGCGCGGATCCATTGCCGTGAACCCCGCGTACGCCGCGCGCACGTAGTACGGCGCGGCGACGAAGAGCTGCGCGAGGACGACCGCCGCCGTGGTGAAGGAGAGCGTGATCCCGGCCTCGGACAGGGGGTCGCCGAGGTAGCCGCGCCGTCCGAAGACGGTCAGCAGTGCGATCCCGGAGACGACGGGCGGGAGCACGAGCGGGAGGTCGAGCAGGGTCGCGACGAGGCGCGCCCAGCCCGCCTCGGACGCCGCGAGCAGGTAGGCGAGCGGGGTGCCGAGCACGACGGCGAGGACGAGCGTCAGCGTCGCGGTGAGCACGGAGAGCCGCAGCGCGTCCCACGTCGTTCGCGAGCCGAGTTCGGCGGCGACGTCTCCGTCCGTCGCGGCGAACCAGGCGAGACCGATCATGGGCAACAGGAAAAAGACGCCGAACAGCGCCGGTAGAACGATCCACCAGCGGTTACGAGGCGGGATCATGGCGCGCTGACCGCCTCGAAGCCGGCGTCGCGCCAGATCTGGTCGGTCGCGTCGCTCGCGATGAACGCCAGGAGATCGGCGGCCCGGGACGGCGCGCCGTCGAGCAGGGCGCCGACGTAAACGTTTGGCGCGAGGTCGAACGGCAATTCGATCTCGCGCAGGTCGTCACCGGCGATCGCGTCCGTCAGGTAGACGAAGGCGGCATCCACCTCGCCGAGTTCGACGCGGGACAGGACCACCCGCACGTTTGGGTCCTCGGTGACCACGTTCGCGCGAATCGCCTCGCGGAGCGGCTCGTCGAGCGCGGCGAAGGCGCGCGCGGTGAGCGCGCCGACGGGCACGTCGGGCGCCCCGATTGCCACGCGCACACCGTCGTCGGCGAGGTCCTCGAGGCGTTCGAACGGCGAGTGCGCGGCGACCGCGATTACGAGACGGTTCGATGCGATCGGCGTCCGGTTCGCGACGAGGTCATCGTCGTCGAGGCGATCGACCTGCAGTTGGTTCGCCGAAAGGAAGAGTGTCGCGCTGGCGCCGAGCTCGATCTGGGTGGCGAGCGCCTGCGAGCCGCCGAATTGCACCTCGATCTCGTCGCCCGGGTGGGTTTCGGTGTAGGCGTCGAGCATTTCCGGCAGGACGTCTTGCAGCGACGAGGCGGCGAAGACGCGGATCGTGTCGTCGTCCGTGCACGCCGGCAGGATGAGCGTCGCCACCAGCGTCAGGACAATCAGCCCCGCGGCTCGCCGGCGGCGGATGGTCATGTTGACGGCGGCCCTCCCGGTGCGGGCGAGCCTAGCATCGGGATCCCGCTTGCGTGCGCGGTGATCGCGGCTTCGGTCGCCAACCGACGGTACGATGAGATCGCGCGGAGGTCGCTCGTGCAGGTCAACGTGGCAACGCTGTTGCAGGAGCGCCTCGGCAGCTCGCGCGACCTCGAGATTCGCGATGAGCCGATCGCGGCCGCCGCGTTCGATTATCGGCGGCGGCTGAACGGCAGCCTGCGGCTGATCCGTACCGAACGAGGGGTGCTGGCCAGTGCGAAGCTGCGCCTGCTCGTCCCGCTCGAGTGCGCGCGCTGCCTCGAGGCGTTCGAGGACGAGATCGATGTCGAGTTCCACGAGGAGTACGTCCTCGGGGCGCCGCATCCGGTGACCGGGGAGCTGCCCGAGCGCGACGACGGCGACCTGCTGATCGACGACCACTGGCATCTCGACCTCAGCGAGGCGGTCCGGCAGTATGAACAGTCGGCCGTGCCCCTGATTCCGCTGTGCCGGCCGGACTGCGCCGGGTTTGCAGCGGCCGTACCGGCAGTGCCGCCCGCGCCGAACTCCGTCGACAATCGTTGGTCGGCACTGAGCGGATTGGCCGCGCGTCTGCACCAGGAGGAAACGGATGGCGCTCCCGAAGCGTAGAACGCCCAAGTCGAAGCGCAATTCGCGTCGCAGTCACCACCGGGTCAACGTGCCCCAGCTCGTGCGCGATAGCGCGACCGGCGGCTGGAAGGTCAACCACACCGCCGGCGGCGAGCGCGACCGCAAGGGCCGGCCGATCGAGGACGATTTCGAGATCGGGCCCGCCCCCGAGGAGGAGCCGTCGAGCGACTGATCCGCAGCTTCAATCGCTCACCCCCGCTCCCTCATTGCATCCCGAGGCGCACGCCATGCCTGATCTGCCGATCGGCGAACTCCCGGTCGATCCCACGGTCGCCTGGGTCTTTCCCGGACAGGGTGCGCAACACGTGGGGATGGGCGCCGATCTCGCCGACGCGTCGGCGACCGCCCGCGCGGTCTTCACCGCCGCCGACATCGCGCTCGACATGTCGCTCTCACAGCTCTGCTTCGAGGGGCCCGAGGATGAGCTGACGCGTACGATCAACACGCAGCCGGCGATCGTCACTCACTCCGTCGCCGCGCTGTCGGCCGCGCTCGAGGCCGACGTGATCGCCTCACGTCCGGCGTTCGTCGCCGGGCACTCGCTCGGCGAGTACGCCGCGCTGGTCGCGGCCGGCGCGATCGGGTTCGACGAGGCGGTCAGGCTCGTCCGCGAGCGTGGCAGGCTGATGCAGGAGGCCTGTGACGCGGAACCGGGGACGATGGCGGCGGTGCTCGACCTCGAGGAGGGCGTGCTGGCCTCGATCGCCGCGGAGCACGGCGCGTCGGTTTGCAACGCGAACGCCCCTGGCAACATCACGATAGGCGGCACCGTCACCGCGGTCGATGCGGCGTCCAACGCCGCGACCGAGGCGGGCGCGACGCGGGTCGTGCCGCTGACCGTGTCGGGTGCGTTTCACACGCCGTTGATGCAGTCGGCCGCCAACGGGCTGGGCGAGGCGCTGGCGGGCGTCGACTTCCAGCAGCCGCGCACGCCGATCGTTTCCAACGTCACGGCGACCCCGCTCGACGAGCCGGCGGCGTTCGCCGGCGAGCTGGTCGACCAGGTGACAAGCGCGGTGCGCTGGGCGGCCTCGGTCCAGCGCATGCAGGAAGCCGGGGTGACTACCCTGATCGAGTTCGGACCGGGGCGGGTCCTGAGCGGGCTGGCCCGACGGATCGATCGCGGTCTGACGACCGTCAATATCGGTGAGGCAAGCGACCTGACCGTCGATGCACCCGGGGAGGCTGAATGATGAGCGAGTCCGACAACGAGCTGCTCTCGCTGCGAGGTCGTTCCGCCATCGTCACCGGTGGAGGGCGCGGCATCGGGCGCGCGATCGCGACCGAGCTGGCCCGCTCCGGCGCGAACCTGCTGATCACCTACCGCGCCAACTCGTCGCTCGCCGAGGCGGCGGCGCGGGAGCTGCGCGCGTTTGGCGTCGGCTGCCAGATCGCACAGGCGGATGTCCGCGAGGGCGTCGACCTCGATCGCGTGGTGAAGGATTGTCAGCAGGCCTTTGGCAGCGTCGACATCCTCGTCAACAACGCCGGCATGACCAACGACAACCTCGTGATGCGCCTCTCCGAGGAGGCGTGGGACGAGGTGCTGGACACGAACCTGCGCGGCACGTTCCTGGCGACGAAAGCGGCCCTGCGGCCGATGGTCCGCGCGCGCTGGGGTCGGATCATCAACATCACCTCGGTCGTCGGCCTCTCCGGAAACGCCGGGCAGGCGAACTACGCGGCGGCGAAGGCCGGGATCATCGGTTTCACCCGTTCGGTCGCGCTCGAGGTCGCCTCGCGCGGCATCACCGTCAACGCCATCGCGCCGGGCTTCGTGCAGACGGATCTGACCGCCGGCCTCTCGGACGAGCAGAAGGAGCTGATCAAGGACCGGATCCCGATGGGCCGCTACGCCGAGGCCAGCGAGATCGCACCGATCGTCGCCTTCCTCGCCTCAGAAGCGGCGGCCTACATCACCGGCCAGACGTTGAACGTCGACGGCGGCCTGGTGATGGCGTAGCGGCGGTTCACGTGCCCTCGGGATCCCGCCGTCGCTCGCGCATCATCGCGTTCCAGGTGCTGTTCGAGGCCGAACAGCACGATCACGTGCCCGCGGATGTGCTCGATCGCCGGATCGCGGAATCCGACCTCGATGTTTCGGCGCGGGGCTTTGCGCGCGAGCTCGTGGGCGGCGTGATCGACGCTCGCGAGTCGATCGACGAGATGATCGCCCACCACGCACCGGCCTTTCCGCTGGCGGAGATGGCGCCCGTTGACCGCAACGTGCTGCGCCTTGCAATCTACGAAGTGCTCTTTGATAATCGCCGCGCTCCGCTCCGGGTCGCGATCAACGAGGCGGTGGAAATCGCCAAGGGATACGGTTCGGAGTCGTCGGGGCGATTCGTGAATGGAGTCCTCGGGGCGGTCGCGCTCGAGGCAGCCGAACGTAATGAATCGGCGAACCACGGGAGCGCGCCGTCGTAGCGCGCGAGTGATCTTCGCTGGCGGGAAGGACGCCGAAGTGGCAACTACCTATGAGCGCATCCGTGGCTTGATCGTCGAACAGCTCGGTGTCGACGAGGACGAGGTGACGCCGAGCGCTTCGTTCGTCGATGATCTGAACGCCGACTCGCTCGATCTCGTCGAGCTGATTATGTCGATGGAGGAGGAATTCGGCAGCGACATCGAGGGCCTCGAGATCTCCGACGAGGACGCCGAGAAGATTCAGTCGGTCCAGGACGCGGTCGACTACCTCAAAGACGCCGGCGTCGAATAAGCCCGCGCCCACTCACTCAACACCCGATCCCATCAGCGGGCAGTCCGAAGGGCTGCCTGCTGCGTATCATGTGACGACATGAGTTTATTCGGCGTCGGAGCAGGCGAGGCCGCACTCGTGCTCGTGCTGGCCATGATCGTGGTCGGCCCGCAGCGCTTCCCGGAGATCGCTCGACAGGGCGGTCGCTGGTACCGGTTGGCGCGCCAGTACACCAACGAGGTGATGAAGGACGTCCGCGCCGCCGTCGACGACATCGAGCAGGAGATCAAGACCGAGACCGACGATCTTCAGTCGCTCGGCTCAGTCACTGACGACCTCCGCACGATCCGCGATGACGTGGACGAGGTGCGCGCGGAGTCGGCGGCAGACGCCGAGCAGGCGATGTCCGACAGCGCTTCCGCCGCGAGTTCGAACGGGACAGAGTCCACCGCTCGCCGAGAGGCCTCGGTTCGTCCGTCACAGCGCGCCGAAGACGACTAACCGGCCGGCCGCGTGACCACCGCATCCGCGCCGCCCGAGGTCCCGCCAGAGCCGCCCGAGGCGCCGCTCGAAGGCGGCGAGATGACGCTGCTCGAGCACCTCTTCGAGCTGCGCAGCCGCGTGACCTGGTCTGCTGCCGCCGTGCTCGTCGGCATGGTGCCGTTCTTCTACATCCCGTTCGGCGAGGACGTACTCCGCTTCCTGCTGGCCCCCGCCGAGGCGCAGAACCCGGATTTCCAGGCCCAGGCGATCACGCCGATGGAGAACATCGTCACGTACTTCCGCGTGGCGCTGCTCGGAGGGATCGCGCTCGGCATGCCGATGCTGGTCTACCAGGCTCTCCGATTCGTGACCCCGGCGCTCACCCCGCAAGAGAAGCGGTGGGTGCTCCCGATCGTGGTCGGGACGTCGCTGTCCTTTGTGCTCGGGCTGGCGTTCGGCTACCTGGTCGTGTTGCCCACCGCATACGGCTTCCTATTCAGCTTCGGTAGCGACATTGCGGAGATCGCGCCGACGATCAGCAGCTACATGGACCTCACCACCCGCCTGCTGCTGGTGATGGGGCTCGTCTTCGAGACGCCGATCGTGATCATGGGCCTTGCGAAGTTCGGCGTCGTGAGCGCTAAGAAGCTCGCCGGCTGGTGGCGCATCGCGCTCGTCGGTTCGTTCGTGGTTTCGGCGATCGCGACGCCGACGCCGGACCCGATCACCCAGACGCTCGTCGGCGGCCCGATCTTCATCCTCTACCTCGTCGGGATCGGCCTCGCGTGGTTCATCAAGCGTGAATGATCAGGCGCGTATACACGTTGGTATGAATTTCGTACGAATGCTACGCTCGCCCCGTCCGAGCGGAGTCGGTTGTCCCCGCGCGACCGCCCGACACGCTCCCCGCCACCTCGGAGGTGGAGCATGGCGATCCAGACGCCCGAGCGAGCCGCGCCGGCGCCCGTGAGCGCCCCGCCGCGGAGCGGCGGTCCAGGACATGACGCCGCGCCCGGTCCCGGCACGCCGGTGCCTGGAGCTCCCGAGGCCCTGCACCCGCTCTACGCCGTCGACGACACGCTCCAGCCGCTTTACGAGGCGATCGCCGACTGCCCGAACTGCGTGCTGGCGAAAGAACGCTCGAGGACCGTGCCCGGCTCCGGCCCGGTCACGGCGGACCTGATGTTCGTCGGCGAGGCGCCCGGCCAGCGCGAGGATGACTGGGGGCTCCCCTTCGTCGGGCGTTCGGGGCAGTTCCTCGATGACCTGCTGGCCCGCATCGAACTCTCGCGCACCGACGTGTATGTCACGAACGTCGTGAAATGCCGCCCGCCCGGCAACCGCGACCCCGAATCGGCGGAGATCGCGGCGTGCGGCGACTTCCTCGAACAGCAGATCGCGCTGATCAACCCGAAAGTGATCGCCACCCTCGGGCGGTTTTCGATGGCGCGTTGGTTCCCCGACGCCCGGATCAGTCGGATCCACGGACAGGTGAAGCAACTCGACGAACGTTATGTCATTCCGATGTACCATCCCGCGGCCGCGCTCCGGAACGGCAGCTTGCGAGAGGTCATGCATGCCGACTTCGCCAAGATCCCGGCGCTGCTCCGCGGAGAACCCTTGACCTCACCCGTACCGTCCGCCTCGGCGGTCCGCTCGACCGCACCGCCACCGCCCGCATCGCAACCGACCACTCCTCGCCCAGCGGCGCAGCCGAAGCGGCTGATATGACCGTGGCGTCGCAGGAACGGCTCGTATGACCGAGGCCTTGCGCGTCATCCCGTTCGGCGGTCTGGGGGACATCGGCCGCAACATGATGCTCTACGAGTACGGCGAGGATGCGATCGCCGTCGACTGCGGGCTGATGTTCCCCGACGACGAACACCTCGGCGTCGATATCATCATCCAGGACTTCAGTCACCTCCGTGCGCATCCGGAGCGTCTCAAGGCGCTCTTCCTGACCCACGGTCACGAGGACCACATCGGCGCAGCGGCGTTTCTGTTGCGCGAGTTCCCGGTGCCCGTCTTCTGCACGCGGCTGACCCGGGGCCTGCTCCAGGTCAAGCTGAAGGACCACAAGCTGATCGATGAGATCGACGTGCAGGTGGTCGAGCCGGGCCAGGTGATCTCGATCGGCGATCTCTCGGTCGAGTTCTTCTCCGTCTCGCACTCGATCCCGGATTCGGCGGGGATGATCATCGATACCCCGCTGGGCCCGGTCGTGCACACCGGCGACTTCAAGATCGACCACACGCCGGTGATGGGGCAGCACACCGACCTCACCCGCCTCGCCGAAATCGGTCGCGAGGGCGCGCTGCTGCTTTGCGCCGATTCCACCTACGCCGAGGTCGAGGGTTATACGCCCTCCGAGCAGATCGTCGCGGAGCGCCTCGATCATGCGATCGCGAATGCGCCCGGGCGCGTCATCGTTACGACCTTCGCCTCGCTGATCTCGAGGGTGCAGATGGTCCTCGATGCCGCGGTCAAACACGACAAGCGCGTGTTCGTGACCGGCCGCTCGATGGTCAACAACGTTCAGATGGCACGCGATCTCGGATACCTGAGCGCGCCCGATCAGGTGCTGATGTCCGTTCGCGAGATGCGCCAGCATCCGCCGCACCAGAGCGTGATCATCTGCACCGGCTCGCAAGGGGAGCCGAACGCCGCGCTGACCCGGATCGCGAACGGCTCGCACCAGCACATCACGATCCAGCAGGACGACACGGTGGTGCTCTCCTCGAACCCGGTGCCGGGCAACGAGAAGTCGGTGTCCAAGAACATCAACCAGCTGTTCGAGGGCGGCGCGAACGTCATCTACAACCGGATCGACGACGTCCACGTGCGCGGCCACGCCGCGCGCGAGGAGCTGAAGATCATCCATCGGATCGTGCGCCCGCGACACTTCGTCCCGATTCACGGCGAGTACCGCCACCTCGTGCTCCACGCCCAACTCGCGCTCGACCTCGGGATGCCCGCCGCGGATGCGTTCGTGCTCGAGGATGGCGACGTGCTCGAGATCACGAGCGACGGTGCCGACATCGTCGACGAGGTGCCGGCCGACTACATCTATGTCGACGGCCTCGGTGTGGGCGACATCGACCATGTCGTGCTGCGCGACCGGGCGCACCTGGCCTCGGACGGGATGCTCGTCCTCGTGGCGGCGATCGACCGCCACACGGGCAAGCTGACCGGGCCGCCCGAGGTGATGTCGCACGGGTTCATCGGACCGGACGACGAGGCGGAGATCTTCGATGGCGCGCGCCGAATCGCGATCGATATGCTGGGTGGCGAATCGCAGTCCGTGAATTGGCGCGAGCTGCACGAGAACCTGAAAGACGACGTGGCGCGCTTCCTGTACGAGCGCACCCACCGACGGCCGCTGGTGCTGCCGGTGATGTTGGAGGTCTGAGCGACAGAACCGGGCAGGTTAGACACGAGAACCAGTGCGTTCGGTGGCGGGCCGAGCGCACGAGGAGAGAGCGATGGCTCGCACTTCCCGCCACCGTGCGGAGCGCGGATCTCAGAGTGGCTGGCGCGCGAGACGCGGTTCCCCCGGAGGCCTGCGCGGCTTCGGCCGTCTACTGACGCGGCCCGAACTCGTCGGCACCGTCCTGGTTGTCCTGGCTGCGGCCGCCCTACCGTTCCTATTGCCGCTCGCCGGGGTGATCGCCGATGCGCGCGACGAGCTGGTGCGCATCCTCGGCCTGCACGTGTTCTCGCTGGTCGTCGTGCTCGCCTCCTCGGGCCTGCTGATCGCGTTCCGCCGGACCGGCTGGGCCTCGAGGCACCGCCGTCATCTCATGGGCGGCCTTGCGCTCCTCGCCGTCCTCGCGGGGCTGCTCGGACGGTGGTACCCGGACCGGACCGTCGGCGACATCGACCTGGCGATTCACTCCGCGGGCGGTGACCTCGGGCGTGCGCTTGCCTCGTGGCCGGCTGGCGTGGCGATCTGGGCGCTGATCGCGCTTGCCGGGTTCGCCCTGCTCTGGCCGAAGACGGCGGCCGAGATGGTCCGAGGCACGCCGGGCGCCCTCGGACGTTCGGTGCGCTGGGTCTGGGAGCAGCAGCTCCATCGTCCGCTCGGTCGCGGGCTCCGGCTGCTGTTGACGCCGATCGCGCGGTTGATGAACCCACAGCGCGACCTCGATCCCGAGTTCACGACCGCCGCCCCCGGTTCGTCGCGCGCGGTTGAGGCGATCGCGGAGATCGCTGGGCCGGCCACGCCGGAGCTGGCGGCCGCCGTCGAAGAGGCCGCGGCGGAGGCGCAGCCACCGCCCGAGGATCTGGAGGAGCGCTCGCCCACGCAGATCCCGATGGACATGGAGACGCCCGCCGACCAGCTCCGCCACTCCGAGGACGGCTGGCAGCTCCCGCCGATCACGCTGCTCAGTGAGGAGGAAGGGCGCGAATCCCGGACCGTCGACAACACGCGCCGGGCGCAGCTGATCGTCGACACGCTCGACTCCTTCGGCGTCGACTCCGCCGTCGTCCAGATCAACGAAGGCCCGACCGTCACCCAGTTCGGCGTCGAGCCCGGCTGGGACGTGAAATCCAGGCGCGTCGCCGAGCGCGACGCGACCGGCCGGCCGATCCTCGACGAGGACGGCAACCAGAGGACCAACCAGGTCGAGGTCTCGCGCACGCGGATTCGCGTGAACCGTATTACCGCGCTGCAGAACGACCTCGCGCTGGCCCTCGCCGCCCCCGCGCTGCGGATCGAGGCGCCTGTGCCCGGCAAGCCGATGGTTGGCATCGAGGTGCCGAACGCCAGCACCTCGACCGTCACCATGCGCAGTGTCATGGACTCGCGCGTGTACCAGCGGTCGCTGGACGAGTACGCGCTGCCGATCGCGCTTGGCGCTGGCGTGTCCGGCGACCCGGTAATCGCCGACCTGACGACAATGCCCCACCTGCTGATCGCCGGCGCGACCGGCGCCGGGAAGTCGGTCTGCCTCAACTCGATCATCAGCGGCTTGCTGATGCACCTCTCGCCGGAGCAACTGCGCCTCGTGATGATCGACCCGAAGCGGGTCGAGCTCGCCGACTTCGCGGACATCCCCCACCTCGCGTTCTCGCGGATCGTCGTTGAGATGGATCAAGTCGTCGGCACCTTGCAGGCCGTGATCAACGAGATGGAGTCGCGCTATCGCAAGTTCGCGAAGGTCAGCGTGCGCAACATCAAGACCTACAACCAGAAGCTCGCCGGTCGCTCGCCGATGCCCTACTGGGTGGTCGTGATCGACGAGCTGGCGGATCTGATGATCGCGGCCCCGTACCAGGTGGAGCAGCAGCTCGTCCGCCTCGCCCAGCTCGCGAGGGCGACCGGCATCCACCTCGTGGTCGCGACGCAGCGACCGTCGGTCGACGTCATTACCGGTCTGATCAAGGCGAACTTCCCGACGCGTATCGCCTTCGCCGTCGCCTCGACCGTCGACGCACGCACGGTCCTCGACCACGGCGGCGCGGAGAAGCTGCTCGGCCGTGGCGACATGCTCTACGTTCCGCCGGACGAGCAGAAGCCCAAGCGCGTCCAGGGCGTGTTCGTCAGCGACGAGGAGATCCGGTCGATCGTCGGATTCTGGACCGCCGATCGCTTCGCCAACCTCCAGCCGGAGAAGTTCGACGACCTCCTGCTCGCCGCCGATCGCGACGTCGAGGAACACGGCGTGGTCGGTGGCATCGAGAACGATCCGCTGATCCAGAAGGCGATCGATCTCGCCAGGGAGCACCAGACGCTCTCCACCTCGATGCTCCAGCGCAAGCTCCGGATCGGCTACCCCCGCGCGGCACGGACGATGGACGAGCTGGAGGACCGAGGGATCGTCGCTCCCGGCGACGGAACCAGCTCCCGCCAGGTGCTCCTCGGCGAGGAGGCGTCGCCTGGAGAGGGCCGCACGCTCGCCGCCGAAGCCGCCGACTTCGAGCCCGTAGCGGCCGGCGCGCCGACCGAACCGGAGCCGGAGGAGCGGGACGCGGACGGCCGCAAGCTGCTGCAATTCCCGAAGGCGTTCGACGACGACTAGTCGGGTGGCTTTGTGATCTGTGCGGAACTGACTCAGATCTACGGTAATCCAGTTGGAAGAAAGAGGAAAAAGGGAGCAGGGCACGAAGCACATCTGGGACGCATGAAGCGCCGCCGGATGAGAGCGAGGAGGCCGGCCGCACTTGCGGGCAGGAGGGTCACCGTTGAATTCTTCTGTCCTGCGCTCGGGAGCGGCCGCCGCCGTCGGCGGATTCATCACAGCGTTCGGACTGGTTGTCGCCGCTTGGGACGGGACTCCTGCGGCACTCGTCGTCGCGGCGGCGGGAGTAGCGCTGGTCGTTGCCGCCCGGGCATTGCCTTCCGCCCGCCAGCCGCGCTACCTCGTGCTCTTGTCGGCGTCGCTCGGGGCGTTGATGTATCCGCTGCTGGTGCTGATCTGGCTCACCTGGTTCTACGCCTGGCCGTGATCTCCTGGTGCCGCGTCGGGGCTGGCCGACTGGCTAGCTAAGCAGCCGCGTCTCGAGCCGCTTCTCCACCACCTCGCCACCCTCGAGGCGCACTCGATGCACCGCCGCCCCCTCGCGCGACGCCACCGCGGCGTGTAGCTCGCCGTCGACGAAGTGCGCGGCAGCGAAATCGTCGGCGGCGAGGCCCGCCGGGAAACCCGCGGTCAGCGCGCGTTGCAGCGTAGGGCGGCGGTCCGCCTCGCCGTCGTAGTGCGGCGTGAACGAGCCGGCAAGCAGCCCGACGCCGTCTCGCAGCTCGCGCAGCGGTCCGAACGAGTCGGTGATCCCCGCCTCGAACCAGCAGATCGCCCCCGCACTGACGCCGCAGAGCACCGCGCCCCGCTCGTACGCCTCGCGAACGAGGCCCTCGAGGCCGTGCACACGCCAGACGGCGAGCAGGTTCGCCGTCGATCCGCCGCCGACGTAGATCACGTCCTGCGCCTCGAACCAGTCTCGATGGTCATGCGACGGCTGCGAGAAGAGCCGGAGGTCGGACGTCTCGGCGCGGTCCGACAGCCCTCCGTGGAACCGTTCGATGTACTCGGGCGCATCGCCGCTCGCGGTCGCGAGGAACCCGACGCGTGGGCGATCCAGCCCGGTCAGTCCGAGGATGTAGTCGTCGAGGAGGCGATCGTCCTCCATCGAGAACCCGCCGCCGCCCATCGCGACGATCTGGCCGGCCACGTCTCCCTCGCTAACGTTGAGCGTCGATCGCTGCCACGGCGCCGGGCACCTCCGCGATCCCGCTCACCGCCAATGTCGCCTGGCCCGGCTCCGGCTGCTCCAGCCCTACGAGCACCGTTGACGCTCCGATCGCCGAGGCCAGAGCTAGCTGGCGTGGTGAATCGTCCGCGACGATCGCGTCGCGAGGGTTAACGTTCACCGCGGCGAACAGTCGTTCGTAGTAGGCCGCGAACCCTTTGTTGACGCCCACGAGGTCTGAGCCACATGGGAATCCGATCAGCTCCCTCACACCTATCCGGTCAAGAACAGCAAGAGCGTTCCAGGACATGTTCCCCGTGGCGAGATGGACGTCCCCGTTGGTGGCCAGCTTGCGGATCGTCGCAGCGGCGTCGGCTACCGGGGCATCGCCATGACGGCGCACGTGCCGGTTGTGAGCGCGGCCGAGGCGCCGCGCTTCGTCATCGTCCGGCGCGTCAACGCCGAGGCATCGGCACATCGCGAGGATCGAGAGTCGGCGTTCCTCGTCGAAATGGGCGACGGGATCGTCAGAGACCGTCCCGCGGATCACGTGGCGCTCGAAGACCGCAGGATATGTTTCCCCCATCGCTCGACCCCAGTCAGCAACCGTGTGCCCGAGCGCCGGAGCCAATACCTCCCCCGGCAACGTCCTGAAGTCGATGCTGAGTTGCTCGGGGTCGGTGATCACTCCGTCGATGTCGAGGAAGACGACCTTCGCCACGTGTCGCCTCCCACGGCGGCTGAGCTTACCGCCGGCGCTGAGGACCGGGCCGGGTGCGGCCGCCTCGCATCTTGCGCTGCTCGGGCCGGCGCGTCTCCGCCGCAAGCGATCGCAGGCCTTCGGTCGACTCCCCGCCGACCAGCTCGCGCCGCAGCTCGACGACCTGGTCGCGCAACAGCGCGGCGCGCTCGAACTCGAGGTTCTTTGCCGCCTGCTTCATCTGGCGCTCGATCTCCTTAACGAGCCGGGTGAGCTCGTCCTTCGGCAGCTCCGAGGTCGCCGTGTAGGGCGCTTCCTCCTCGGCCACTTGCGAGCGCAGCTGATCGTTGATGTCGTGGATCGCCTTCTCGATCCCATCTGGCGTGACGCCGTGTTCCTCGTTGTACGCCCGCTGCTTGTCCCGTCGTCGGTCGGTCTCGTCGAGGGCGGTACGCATCGATTCGGTGATCTGGTCGGCGTACATGATCACGCGCCCTCGAGGATGGCGTGAGGCCCGGCCCATCGTCTGGATCAGCGAGCCGCCCGATCGCAAGTAGCCTTCCTTGTCGGCATCCAGGATGCAGACCAACGACACCTCGGGCAGGTCGAGGCCCTCGCGGAGCAGGTTGATGCCGACAATCACGTCGTAGACGCCGATCCGCAGGTCGCGGAGGATGTCGACGCGCTCCAGGGTGTCGATCTCGGAGTGCAGGTACATGGACTTGATGCCCATCTCCTGCAGGTAGTCGTTCAGGTCCTCGGACATCTTCTTCGTCAGCGTCGTGACCAGCGTCCGCTCCTTGCGGTCGACGCGCTCGCGCACCTCGGCCAGCAGGTCGTCGATCTGACCCTGGGTTGGGCGGACGTCGACCTCGGGATCGAGGATGCCCGTCGGCCGGATCACCTGCTCGACCGTTCGCTCCGCGACTTCGTGCTCGTATGGGCCGGGCGTCGCGGAGACGAAGACGACCTGGTTGATGTGGTCCTCGAACTCCTCGAAGTTCAACGGCCGATTGTCGAGCGCCGAAGGCAACCGGAACCCGTACTCGACCAGCGTTTCCTTGCGCGAGCGGTCGCCGAGGAACATGCCTCGCGCCTGCGGCACCGAGATGTGCGACTCGTCGATGAAGATCAGCCAGTCGTCGGGGAAGTAGTCGAGCAGCGTCCACGGGGTGGAGCCGGGATCCCGGCCCGCGAGGTGGCGCGAGTAGTTCTCGATCCCCGAGCAGTACCCCGCCTCGCGCATCGTCTCGAGGTCGTAGCGCGTCCGCTCCTCGAGCCGCTGCGCCTCGAGCAGCTTGCCTTCGGCGCGCAGCCCGGGCACGACCTCGCCGAGTTCGGCCTCGATCGAGGCGATCGCGTCGGCCAGTCGGTCCTTCGAGGTGACGAAGTGCTTCGCCGGGTAGATCGCCGTCTCTTCGGCCTCGCGGAGGATCTCGCCGGTCAGCGGGTCAAGCGTGACGATGCGTTCGATCTCGTCGCCGAAGAAGTCGATCCGGACCGCCAGGTCCTCGTACGCCGGGTACACCGTCAGCGAGTCGCCGCGGACGCGGAACGTCCCTCGGATCAGGTTCAGATCGTTGCGTGCGTACTGCATCTCGACGAGCTGCCGGATCAGCGAGCCGCGGTTGACGTGACGCCCTCGGAACAGCCGGACGACGAATGACTGGTACTCGCCCGGCTCGCCGAGGCCGTAGATGCACGAGATCGACGCGACGATCACGACGTCCCGACGCTCGAATAGCGCCCGCGTCGCGGCGTGGCGCATCTTGTCGATCTCGTCGTTGATGTCCGCGTCTTTCGCGATGTAGGTGTCCGTCCGAGGGATGTACGCCTCGGGCTGGTAGTAGTCGTAATACGAGACGAAGTACTGGACCTCGTTGTTCGGCAGCACCTCGCGGAATTCCGCGACGAGCTGCGCGGCGAGCGTGCGGTTCGGCGCGAGCACGAGCGTTGGTCGCGGGTACCGCTCGATCACGTTCGCCATCGCGAATGTCTTACCGGTGCCGGTCGCGCCGAGGAGCGTGAGCGCGCGCTCGCCCGCCTCGAGGCCCTCGACGAGCTGATCGACGGCCTTCGGCTGATCGCCAGTGAGCTGGAAGTCGGAAACGATCTCGAAGGGACGTGAATCAGCCTGGGCGTCGGGTGCGGTGGCGGTCAACGAGGGGCCTTTCTTGCCCTCCCAGTGTACGAGTCGGCGACGGCGGAAGGCGTGATCCTCAAGGGGGTGACGGCGGCTAGCTCGCCTGCCGCTCGGCGCGCCTCGGCCGTTCGATCTCAGCGACGGCGACGCGGTTCCGACCGCCGCGTTTCGCCTCGTAGAGTGCGCCGTCCGCGCGCCTCACCAGCGCCTGCTCGTCGGCGATGCCGAGCTCAGGCGTGGAGGCGACGCCGGCGGAGATCGTGACCTGTACCGGTTCCGACGCGCCATCGGGGCCATCGATGCGCAGCTCCTCGATCGCGAGCCGCAGCTTCTCGGCGACGACGGCACCGTCCGCGAGCGTCGTCTCCGGCAAGAACACGACGAACTCCTCCCCGCCGTAGCGACCGATCCCATCGGACTCGCGCAGGCTCGAGGCCATCTCGCGGGCGCAGACCGCGAGCACCGCGTCGCCGGTCGCGTGCCCGTACCGTTCGTTGAGCGCCTTGAAGTGATCGATGTCGATCATCACTGCGGTCAGCGGCCGTCCGTAGCGCTGCGATCTTCGAAACTCCGCGCCGACCCGCTCGAAGAGCGCGCGTCGATTCAGCACGTTCGTCAGCGGATCGACCTTCGCGAGGCGTTCCAGCTCCGCGCTGGTCTCGCGCAGGTCCGCCGCAACGTCGACGAGGCGACGTTCGCGCTCCAACGCGACTCGGGCGTTCAGCACGATTTGGACAATCAGGAACACCGCGAGGAAGGTTGTCGCCAGGCTCCACGCGCCGAGGTCGAGACCCAGGAACGAGCCGCTCACCCACTCAATCCCGCGGAGCTGCCCGCCGAACCCAAGCAGCAGCAGGCCGGCTCCGAGGAGCCCCAGCATCGTCGGCCAGCGATCGCGCGGGACCGACACGGCGCCGCCTAGACCGGCGCCTGCTGCTCGAGCACCGCGCGCAGCAGCTCCTCGAGGCCGGCGACCTCTGGCTGTTCGCGGAGCGTGGCCGTGACGAGCCGCTCGGCCTCGCGGTGCGAGTACTGCAACGCCTCGAGCGCGTCGACCGCGTCCTCATAGAGGGCGCGGGCCGCGTCGCGGGCAGGCGGGGCGCCGCTCTCGCTACGCAGCAACGCCTCCTGCGTCAGCTTGCCGTGGAGGTTGGCGACGATCGTCTGCGAGAGCCGCTGTCCGATGCCCGGTAACTGCCGGAGCGCGGCGACGTCCTCGGCCTCGATCCAGCGTGCGATCTCGGAGACCGGGAAGGTGAGCGCGCGTACCGCCTTCTGCGGTCCGACCTCGGGGACGTTGATGAACTTCCGGAAGAACTCGCGCTCCTGGTGGTGCTGGAAGCCGATCAGCAGCGGCGCCGGCTGCCGCTCCGAGACGTGGTAATAGGTGAATAATTTCATCTCTTCGCCGACCGGTTCCGAGGCGATCCAGTGATGCGCGAAGGCCGGGATCAGCACCTCGTAGCCAACGCCGCCGACCTCGATCCACGCGGTCGAGGACTCCGCGTCCCAGCGATCGAGCGAGCCCCGCAGCGAGACGATCACGAGCGCGCCATCGCCAGCTCCAGGCGCAGGTCGCCGAGGCGTGTCAGGGCGACCGCCAGCGCGTCCGACACGTCGAGCGGGCCCTCGATCTCCGTCATGCCGAGTTGGACCGCGACCATCTGCTGCACTTGTTCCTTTGGAGCCCCGCCCCAGCCCGTCACCGATTCCTTCACCGCGGTCGGAGCGAACTCGAACACCGGAAGTCCCGCATCGGCGGCAGCGATCATTGCCGCCGCCCGAGCCTCACCGATTACCATCGCGGAGCGCACATTTGCGGCAACGAACTGCTGCTCAACCGCTAACTCCGCTGGACCATGATCGCGGATCACGGTCCGGATGCCCTCCGCAATATCCCTGAGTCGGTCGGCTCGGGGCTGCTTCGAACGGGTGCGGATCACGCCGCAGTTCACGAGCCGGCCCGAGGCGCCGTCGCCATCGACGACGCCCCAGCCGGTGACCGTCAGACCGGGGTCGACGCCCAGCACGCGCCGGGTCGCTCCCTCGGTGCTCATGGTGCCAATGCGCGTGGGTGTTTCCAGGCTGTCCTCGCTGCCGTTACCCCCACCCCCCGCCGGAGGCGATCGTTACGTTGCCGCCGGAGGCGATCGTTACGTTGCCGCCGGAGGCGATCGTTACGTTGCCGCCGGAGGCGATCGTTACGTTGCCGCCGGAGGTGTTCGTTACCCTGCCGCGGCTTCGAGCACCGCTTCCGTGAAGACGGCGTTCGAGTGGACCTTCGAGACGTCATCGAGGTCATCGAGCTTCTCGAGCAGCCGCAGCGTCGAGATCGCCGCCTGCTCGTCCAGCTCGACGGTGTTCTGAGGCACCTTTGCCAGGTCCGCGCTCTCGACCGCGAAGCCGGCCGCCGCGATCGCCTCGCGCACCGACTCCGTGCTGCCGGGCTCCGTGTAGACCTCGACCGAGCTGCCGACGGCAGCCTCGTCCACGTCGAGGGCGCCCGCCTCGATCGCGGCGAGCTGGATCTCGTCCGGGTCGCCGTCGTCGGTGCTCACGGTGATCACGCCCTGCGCCTCGAACTGCCAGGCGACCGCGCCGTTCTCGGCGAGGTTGCCGCCGCCGCGCGAGAAGACGAGGCGCACCTCGGCGACGGTGCGGTTGCGGTTGTCGGTGACGGCGTCGACGAGCACCGCGGTGCCGCCGGGGCCGTATCCCTCGTAGGTCACTTCCTCGAGGTGGTCGGCTTCACCGCCGCCGGCGCCGCGCTGGACCGCGCGCTCGATGTTCGCGTTCGGCATGTTCGAGTCTCTGGCCTTGGCGATCGCCAGACGCAGCGACGCGTTCATCTCAGGGTCGCCACCGCCGCGCGCGGCCATCGTGACGTCGCGCGCGAGCTTCGTGAAGAGCTGACCGCGCTTCGCGTCGATCTTGCCCTTCTTGTGCTTGATTGAGGACCATTTGGAGTGGCCGGACACGCGGCACCTCCGCCGTCGTCGATATCGTCGCCCCGATATCGTTCATCAAGGTTTGCCGAACCTCGGATCATGCTACCAAACCGGCCGGCCGCGCCGGCATCGGTGCAGGCCCGATCGCGACCCCGCGCCAGCGGCTCCGTGAGCGCTTCGTGCGGGCCTAACGGCCGAGCGCGACGTTGTCGATCAGGTGTGTCTCGCCGACGTGCACCGCGAGCGAGAGCAGCGCCGTGACCGTGACCTCGCCCTCCAGCTCGGCGAGCGTCTCGTCGTGCGCCAGCGAGACGTAATCGACCCGCACCAGCGGCTCCGCGTCGAGCTCTCCGAGGACGAGCGAACGCACCATGTCTGCGTCCCGTTCGCCCGCGGCGAACGCGTCCTGGGCGAAGCGAAGCCCGCGAGACAGCGAGAGCGCCGCGGCGCGTTCCCCGGTGGAGAGGTACGCGTTCCTCGAGGAGAGGGCGAGGCCGTCGGGATCCCGCACCGTGGGGCAAGCGACGATCTCGACAGGCAGATCGAGGTCTCGCACGAGCTGGCGGATCACCCGCAGCTGCTGCGCGTCCTTCTCGCCGAAGTAGGCTCGATCCGGCGTGGTGATGTTCAGCAGCTTGAGCACCACCGTCGTGACGCCATCGAAGTGGCCGGGCCGCCGTTCGCCCTCGAGGCGGTCGGTGATGCCGCCGACGTGGACGGTCGTGACGAAGCCCGGCGGATACACCAGCTCGCGACCGGGGACGAGGATCAGGTCGACGCCGTGCGCCTCGAGCTGTGCGAGGTCGTCCGCCTCGTCGGCGGGGTAGCGGTCGAGGTCTTCGTGCTTGCCGAACTGCGTCGGATTGAGAAACAGCGTCGAGACCACGCTCGCGCATTCCCCGCGCGCGGCATCGACCAGCGCCAGGTGCCCGGCGTGGACGCCGCCAAGCGTCGGAAAGAGGCCGACTGGCGCCGGCAGCGCGGCGCGTGCCTCGCGGAAATCGTCGGTCGTGCGCACGATCTCCACGTTGGTCGCGCCTCGGTTCTAGCGAGTGGGCGCGTTCGCCGGCGCGTCCGCCGTCTCGGCCGCGCGGGCGATCAGTTCGCGGTCGTGCTCGGCGAGCACGCGCTCGGCGTCGCTGAGATCGGCGTCCACCTCGGGCACCTGCGCCTTGATCAGCGCCAGCGCCCGCTCGTCCATGTAGAACGACTCGTCGGCGGTCGGGAAGGCGCCCGCCTCCACCTGCTCGCGGTAAGTGGAGACCGCCTCGCGAATCACGCTCCCCAGCTCGGCGAACTGGCGGGCGTGTCGCGGCTTGAAATCGTCGTACAGCCCGAGGATGTCGTGCCACACCTGCACCTGGCCGCTGCAGAACGGCCCCGCGCCGATCCCGATCGTCGGGACGTTCACCCGCTGCGTGATCATCTGGCCGAGCGCCGTCGGCACCAGCTCGAGCACGATCGCGTACGCACCCGCCTCGGCGAGCGCCTTCGCGTCCGCGATCAGGTGGACCGCGTCGCGCGGCGTCTTCCCCTGCACGCGGAAGCCGCTGGTCTGGTTCACCGACTGCGGCGTCAGGCCGACGTGTCCCATCACCGGAATCCCAGCCTCGACGAGGTGACCCACCGTCTCGGCGGAGCGGATACCGCCCTCGAGCTTCACGGAGCCACACCCGGTCTCTTGCATGATCCGCGTCGCGTTGCGCAGCGCGTCCTGCCAGCCACCCTGGTAAGACCCGAACGGCATGTCGACGACGACGTGCGCGCGTTTCGCGCCTCGCACGACCGCCTTGCCGTGATGGATCATCTCCTCGACGGTGACCGGCACCGTCGACTCGTATCCGAGCACCACCATGCCGAGGGTGTCGCCCACCAGCAGGATCGGGATCCCGGCGTCGTCGGCCATTTGCGCGGTCGGGTAGTCGTAGGCGGTGAGCATCGTGATCGGCTGACCACGGTCACGCATGCGTTGCAGGTCGCGCACTTGTACGCGTTTCGCCATCGGGTTCCTCCGTCTCAGTCCCGTCGGGATCCAAGCGGTTCAGTCGTGAGCAATCGGTCGGCACTGTCCATCGCGGTCTGGCCGCCCGCGCGGGGCGGGTCGGCTGACATCGCCAGTATAGGAGGGCGGATCGGCGCGTCAACGGTCCGTCGATCGCTTAACGAGCGGCCCATTCTCTCGCCGACGGGACGCCGGCGATCGAGGTCGCCTCGCGCACCGCGTTGAGCACCGCGCGTTCGACGGCGCGCACGGTGAACGCCTCGATCGCGCGGTAGCCCGCCCAGTCGACCTCGACCTCGCCGGTGGCGAGGCTGAAGATGGCGTCGCCGTCCCCCTGCGTGTGGACCGGCCAGATCGTCGAGGCGAACCCGTCGTGCGCGATCGTCGCGACCCGGTTCGTCTGAGTCTTCGTCAGCCGCGCGTTGGTCGCGACTACGCCGATCGTCGTGTTAGAGGGCGGATCGGCCTCCTCGGGATCTGGCGCGCGCGCCACGCGGAGCAGGCTGTCCACGTCGAGGAAGCCACGCTCGTCGTCGCGAGGAGCGGCCAGGACGTCGCCGGTGAGCGGATCGCGGATCGCGCCTATGGCGTTGACCGCGACGAGGGCGGCGACGACTACGCCGGTATCGAGGCGCTCGCTGGCGGTTCCGATCCCGCCCTGCAGGGCACGTTCGCGCCCTACGAGCTTCGCGATCGTGGCGCCGGTACCAGCGCCCACCGAGCCGACCTCGATCCGGCCGCCGGTCGCCCGTCGCATCGCCCGCCGCCCCGACTCGGCCGTCGGATGCTTCGGCCGCCCCATGCCGAGGTCGAAGAGAATGGCGGATGGCACGATCGGAACGAGGCTGTCGTTGAAGGCGAGTCCCACGCCCTGCGTTGCCAGCTCTTGCATGACGCCGCTGGCTGCCTCGAGGCCGAAGGCGGAGCCGCCCGACAACACGACCGCGTGCACCTCGTTCACGAGGTTGCCCGGCCGGAGCAGATCGGTCTCGCGTGTGCCCGGCGCCGCGCCTCGGACGTCGACGCCGCCGACGGTGTCGGGTGGGCAGAGGACCACCGTGCAGCCCGTGGCGGCGCGGCGGTCGGTCCAGTGACCGACGCGGATGCCGGCCACGTCGGTCAGGGCGTCACGGTGTGCCATCGGGGCTCTGTTCGGGTCTAGCCGGCCTGGTTCGACCGCGCCGCGGGCTGGTCCGGGAGCGGCGCGAGCATGCGAGCGGGGACGATGAGGTCGACGAACGCCAGGCAGCGGTCGACGTACTCGCGTGGGTGCTCCGCGTAGTAAGAGCAGTGGCCACGGTGGTCGCTCAGCGCCCAGACCTCATGGCGATGGTTGAGCGAGGCCGCGGCGAGGTTCAGCGTGTGCGAGCTTGGTACTTCCGCGTCCTCTCGCGCGTGGATGAACATGATCGGGACCTCGACCTCGTGGACCACGTCAATCGGCGCCAGCGAGTTCACCTCGGCTCCGAACAGCCGGCGAGCAAACCAGCTCGACGCCCCGAACAAGTGGTCCGGGAGGTGCGGGTGCTCGTCGCGGAGCAGATCGCGCATCGAGGCGACCGGGGAGTCGGCGATGATGCCGGCGATCTGGCTGACGCGCGGCGTCGCCTCGATCGCGAGCGCGGCGCCGAACCCGAAGCCGTGCAACACGATCGGTACCTGTCCCGCGCGCCGATGCAGGTACGCGAGCGCCGCCCGCACGTCGAGGCGCTCGGTCGTTCCGAGGTGATCGCGACGGCCGGCCGATTCGCCTCGACCGCGCAGGTCGAAGGCGAACACGTTGAACCCGCGCCGGACGTAGTCCGCCTGCAGTTCAAGCAAGCTCTGTCCGACGTCGCCTCGGGTTCCGGCTCGGTCGTGGATGACCAGGATCGTGGCGCGGGCCCCCGGGGACTCGAGAAACCAGCCGTTGAGCGTCAGTTGGTCCGAGGTGAGGAACTGCACGTCCTGGAAGCGCAGGCCGAGGTCGGCCGGGGTTCCCTGAACCCGTCGCCGCTTCGAGTGCGTGAACAGGTCTGCGAAATAGATCGCGAACCCGATGTATGCGAGTACGCCGATCAGCAGTACCGCGAACGTGATGAGAAAGATCACGGGCCACCCGCCGCCAGTGAGGAGTAGACGCACCGGGGAGATGCCGGAAACGTATCAGCGGCTCGTAAACCTGAGCAACCGGGGTGTTCCCGAAACTTGTTATGTCTTAGCGACGCTGACAACGAGGGCAGAAATGGGTTCCCCGTCCGCCCAACCGGATCTTTCGAATCGTCGTGCCGCAACGATCGCACGGCTCACCCTCGCGTCGGAAGACGTGAACGCGAGTCTTATGTAGTCCCTCGCCGCCCAGTCCGTCGACGTAACTCGAAAAGGTTGTACCGCCGTCATCGAGCGACCGCTGGAGCGCCTCGATCACCGCGGCGTGCAGCCGAGCGACGCGCCTGCGGCCCAGCTGACTCGCTGAGGTCCGCGGATCGACGCCGGCGATATAGCAGGCCTCGTCGGCGTAGATGTTGCCGACACCGGCGGCGACCTTCTGGTCGAGCAGCGCGGACTTCACGGCGACGGAACGACGTCCGAGGTGATCGCGTAGCCAGCCGGTCGAGAACTCCTCGGAAAGCGCGTCGGGGCCGACGTTGGGCATCGCGTCGCGCGGATCCTCGACCAGGTGCCAGGTGCCGAACTTTCGCAGGTCGTTGAAGCGGAGCACCGTGCCGTCGTCGAAGACGACGCGGGCGCGCTCGTAGCGATGCGGCTCGTCGGCCGGGGCGATCACTAGCGATCCGCTCATCCGCAGGTGAAGCACCCAGGCCCGCCCGTCGTCGAGGGTAGCCAGCAGATACTTGCCGTGACGGTCGAGTGCGTCGATCCGTCGCCCGGTCAGCGCCGCTTCGAGCTCCCGAGGCGAATGCGTGATCGCGAGGCGCTCGCCGCCGGGGCGAATCGTGACGGAGACGATCCTCCGGCCGACGATCGCCGGCGCGAGTTGCTGGCGTGTCGTCTCGACCTCGGGCAGTTCGGGCATCAGGCCGTCGGGTGCTGCGCCTCGATCACTCGAGGTCGCCCCAGGAGACGCCGAGCTTCTCGTCGAGGTCGAGCGGCACCGCGAGCTCGAGTGAGGGCATCAGCCGGTGAGCGACCTCGCGGACGTCGTCGAGCTCTGCCCGGGGCAGCTCGAAGATCAGCTCGTCGTGGACCTGCAGCACCATCCGTGCCTGCTGGCCCGCCTCGCGTCGCTCGAGCAGCTCGCGGTCGATGCCGTTCATCGCGATCTTGATGATGTCGGAGGCGGTGCCCTGGATTGGCATGTTGATGGCGATTCGCTCCGCCGCCTGGCGCAGGTTGCGGCTGCTGGAGTACAGGTCGGGAATCGGCCGGCGGCGGCCGGTCAGCGTCTCGGCGTAGCCCTTCGTCCGCGTCTCCTCGACGGTCCGTTCACGCCACTCCTGGACCTTCGGGTAGGCCTGGAAGTAGGCCTCGATGAAGGCGCTGGCCTCGTCGAAGTCGACGCCCTCGCGTTGCGAGAGGCCGAACGCGGTCAGTCCGTAGAGGACGCCGAAGTTGAACACCTTCGCGCGGCGGCGCATGTCCGGCGTCACGTCCTCGAGCGCGACGCCGAACACGTTGGAGGCGGTCGAGGCGTGGATGTCCTGCTTTCGATCGAAGGCGTCGCGTAGCTGATCGTCGCCCGCGACGTGCGCCAGCACGCGCAGCTCGATCTGCGAGTAGTCGATCGAGAGCAGGATCGGGTCGTCGCCGCAGTCGCGCGCGATGAAGGCGCGGCGGACCTCCTGGCCCAACTCCGTGCGGACCGGGATGTTCTGCAGGTTCGGGTCGTTCGAGGACAGCCGCCCGGTCGCCGCCGTCGACTGCGAGAAGACCGTGTGCACGCGGTTCGTCCGCGCGTTGACCTGCAGCGGCAGCGAGTCGACATAGGTCGACTTGATCTTGGTCAGCTCGCGCCAGCCGAGGATCGCGTTGACGACCGGATGGGCCGACCGCAGCCCCTCGAGGGCGTTCGCGTCCGTGGTATAGCCGGTCTTGGTCCTCCGGGTGTGCGGGAGGTCGAGCTCCTCGAAGAGGACCTGTGACAGCTCCTGGGGCGAGCCGAGCTTGAACTCGTGGCCGACCGCGTCGTAGGCCTCGCGCTCGGCCTGGGCGATGCGGTCGACGAGGTCGACCGACAGCTTCGCGAGCACGGGCGTGTCGAGGGCGACCCCGAACTCCTCCATCCGCGCGAGCACGGGAATGTGCGGCAAGTCGATGTCCTCGAACACCGACTCGAGCTCGCTCTCCTTGAGCTCCTCGGAAAGCACGTCGGCGAGCCGAAGGACGTAGTCCGCGTTGCCCGCGGCGAAGGAAGTGACGTCCTCGATCGACGCCTCGGTAAATGGGATCGCCTTCCGCCCGGTGCCGAGGAAGCTCTTCGCCTCGATCGTCTCCGCGCCCAGCCGGTCGAACGCCAGCTTCTGCAGCGTCATGTTCAGATCGCCGAGGAGATACGCCGCGACCTGTGTGTCGAAGTCGACCGACTCGGTCCACGCACCGTCCGCGGTTTGCGCGAGCGCCATCAGCGCGTACTTGGCGTCGTGCCCA
The DNA here is from genome assembly GCA_965248675.1 of Dehalococcoidia bacterium. Taxonomy (GTDB): domain Bacteria; phylum Chloroflexota; class Dehalococcoidia; order UBA2979; family UBA2979; genus UBA6627. Next base: position 247,442 of record CBDFJZ010000007.1, on the reverse strand, counting down.
ATCCGCTCGATCGCCGGATCGGTCAGCAGCTCGTCGATCGCCGCGAGCACCACCTCCCGAGCTAGTTGCTCGGTGGCCTGCGGCTCATCGCCGTCGCCGTCGTCGAGCAGCGACTGCTGTTGCTCCTCGGCTGCGGGGTCGCGGTGCCCGAACGGCACGTACCAGCCCCGCTCCCCCTCGCAAGACAGCCCGAACCCAACGATGCAATCCGCGGCGCGGATCGGGTGCTGATCGTCGGCAACCACGTCGATCGCGAAACGTCCCGCCTTCCGGATCGCCTTCACCATCGAGTCGAGCTGCTTGGGCGCGGTGACGGCCTCATAGCGACCGGCGGTGGCGAGGCCCGGCGCGGGCTCCGGCGACGCGCTCCGCGAGGACTGCGGCAGCCGGTTCATCAACGATCGGAACTCCAGCTCCTGGAAGAGCTTCAGCACCCGCGCACGGTCGTAGTCCTGCAGCTCGGCGCCGTCGAGCGACAACTCGAGGTCCGGGACGTCCGTCACGATCGTCGCGAGCTCCTTCGAGAGCTTCGCCTCGTCGAGCCCGGTGGTCAGCGCCTTCTGCGCGCGCGGCGGCTTGATCTCGTCGAGGTGATCGATCATCGCCTCGAGCGATCCCCACTCCTCGATCAGGTTCTTCGCGCCCTTCTCACCGATCCCTTTGACGCCGGGAATGTTGTCGGATGTGTCGCCGACCAGCGCCTTGTAGTCGATCATCTGGCGCGGCTCGAAACCCCAGCGCTCGTGTACGGCCTCTTCGTCGTACATCACGTAGTCGCGCTGGTAGAGGCGGTACATGTAGACGCGGATGTGCGGCTCGACGAGCTGCACGATGTCGTTGTCGAGCGTCACGATCACCGTCTCGATGCCCTGCGCTGCTGCCTGCCGCGCGAACGTGCCGAGGATGTCGTCCGCCTCGTAGCCCGCGCGCTCGACGAGCGGGATGTGGAACGCGTCGAGGATGTCGCGCACGCGGTCGAACTGCGGGACCAGGTCATCCGGCGTCGGCCGGCGGGTCGCCTTGTAACGATCGTCCACGCCCTTGCGGAAGGTCTCGGAGGAGGCGTCCCAGGCCGCAATTACGTGCGTCGGCTGCAACTCGGTGAAGACGGTGAGCAGGCTGTTGGCGTAGCCGAAGACCGCCGCGACCGGCTCGCCGGTTCGCCGCACGGTGAGCACGTCGCGGAGCGCGTAATACGAGCGAAATATGATGCCGTGCGAATCGAGGATGACGAGCAGCGGTTTCCGCTCGGTCGACTGCTCAGCAGGGTCCAACGTGGAACCGCTCGGCTGCTGCGCGGGTTTGGTCCTGGGCGTCACCCGCGAAGTATAGCTTGCCCCGCCAACTCGCCCGCGGGCGATGCCCGCTGGCGAACTCACCCGTACACTGCGCCGGATGACTCGCTACCGGTCGCTGCCGATCCTCGCGATCCGTCGCATGGCAGGCAACTGGCGGCTGCTGTCGAGCGTCGTCCTCGGCACGATGATCGCGGGCGCGATCCTCTCCGCCACGATCATCTACTCCGACGCGATTCGTGACCTCGGGCTGAAGTTCGCTCTCGAGCAGCGCGATCCGACCGAGCTCGATCTGAAGATCTTCCGCAGCACGCAGACCGCGAATCCACAGAGCTATCAGCGCGCCGAGGATCGCGTCGGCCGCGCGGCGACGAACGCCCTCGGGCCGGCTGCCCAGAGCCTCGTCCGCCAGGGCGCCAGCGCCACGTTCTATCCGGTGCCGGGCGGCACGCTCCCGGATTACGAGGACAGCGGCCGGCCGCGTGGGAACATGATCTTCCGTTCGGACTTCGCTCCGTTTGTCACGGTCGTCGAGGGCGAACTCCCGGAGGTGATGGCTCCCGGAGCCGACGGCCCACTGCTCGCGGCGATTGGTTCCCGCTCCGCCGAGCTCAACGGGATCGCGGTCGGCGACGAGCTCGATCTGTTCCCCTTCTGGGACGAGACCGCCGCGCCGCTCGCGGTCCGCGTGGTCGGCATCCTCGAGGCGAACGACCTCCAGGACCGCTACTGGGCAGGCGATGAGCACGCGCTGGACGCGCCATCCCGATCGTGGGAGACCGTCTTCTTCCACATCCCCGAAAGCACGTTCTTCGGGGTGCTGGTCGACCGCTTCCCGGACCTCGTCGCCGACTTCGACAGCATCTTCGGCGTGGACCTCGAGGCGCTCAACGCGCGCAACGCGATACCGGTCGCCGACGGAATCGCCCGCCTGCCGACCGTGCTCGGCGAGACCGAGGAGCGGGCCCGGTCCATCACCGAGCTCACGACGGTGCTGCGCACGTTCGACGAGAAGCTGTTCTTCACGCGAATTCCGTTGTTCGTCCTACTGCTCCAGATCGGCGGCATCGTCGCGTACTACCTCGTGATGGTCAGCACGATGTTGACGGAGCGGCAGACCGCGGAGATCGCGACGCTGCGCAGCCGCGGCGCGACGACCGGGCAGCTGCTCGCGCAGTACGGGATCGAGGGCGTGATCCTCGCGGCGATCGCCGTGCTGGTCGGGCCGCCGCTCGCGGCGGTCGTGATCTCCGCGCTCGGCCCGACGCCGGCGTTCTCTGCGCTGTCGGACGGCGGCCCGCTCGATGTCCGTCTCTCGGGACAGGCGTACGTGCTGGCCGGCGTCGGCGCGGTCCTCGCGTTCGCCGCGCTCGTCATCCCCGCGTGGGTCGCCACGCGCCGCACCGTCGTCGAGTTCAAGCGGTCAATGGCACGCCCGAGGGCGACCCCGGCGTTCCTTCGCTACTACCTCGACGTGGCCCTCGTGCTGCTGGTCGCGCTCGTCTTCTGGCGGCTCTCGCAGCAGGAGCAGTTGTTCACGGAAACGCTGTTCGGCGAGACCCGGGCGGATCCCTTCCTCCTGGCGACGCCGGCCGTGTTCATGGTCACCGTCGGGATCGTGTTCTTGCGGATCTTTCCGCTCGTGCTGCGCTCGCTGGCGTGGCTCGTCGGCTGGACGCGCAGCGTCGCGGCGGTGGTCAGCCTCCGTTCGCTCGTCCGCAATCCCACCCACTACACGCGCCTCGTCCTGCTGCTGATGTTCGCCACCGGCGTCGGGATGTTCGGCGCGACCTTCTCGGCGACGCTGGATCGCTCGTACGAGGAGCGCGCCGATTACGTTACCGGCGGCGACGTCCGGGCCGGCAACCTGCGCACGCTCGCCGCCGTGGGCTCGCCGGTCTTCCTCGAACAAGTCGAAGCGGTGCCAGCTGACGCGGTGCTGCCGGTGATTCGCACGGGCGCCTCGATCGACGTGTTCGGACGCTTCGACCGGATCGAGTTGATCGGCGTCGATCCGGAGCACTTCGAGGATGTCGCGTTCTGGCGCGACGACTTCTCCGCGGTACCGCTCGAGGAGATCGTCGCCACGCTGAGCGAGAACGAACCCCCGGTCCGTCTCGGGATCGAGATCCCGGCGAACGCGGAGCAGATCGGGCTCTGGGTGAAGGCGCCGGATATTCGCGGCGGCTTCAGCGCCTCGGTGATCGTGCGCGATGCGAACGGGGTCGCCGGCGAGTTCACCGTCGGCAGCCTCACTCCGCGAGACGAGGTCGTCGAGGAGTGGCGATTCTTCAGCGTGTCGCTCGATCGGCAAGTGGCGGCGCGCGGTCGCCTGCTGGACCGGCCGCCACTGGTTCGGCCGTTGACGCTGGAAGCGTTCCGCGTCGCGACACTCAGCCGGATCGCCGCCGCACGCGGCACGGTGCTCATCGGTCCGCTTTACGTAAGCGAGCAGGAGGCGGAGGAGCCGCTTCCCGAGCCCGCGCCGGTCGCGTTCGCAGGCGCGATGCTCGTCGCCGACTTCACCGATCCGAGGTTCGAGCCGATTGACGGTTTTCTGCCGACGCCGAGCGGGTCAGGAATTTCCCGCACGAGCACCGACGCACCCCCGGGCTCGACAACCGTGGCTCGACTGGCGTGGTCCACCGCGGGACGGTCGTCCCCGGTTCACGGGTTGCGCGAGCAGGTGGATCCGACGCCAATGCAGGTCTATCTCTCCGCGGACATCGTCGCGGAACTCGAGCTGGAGGTCGGCGACAGGTTAAATCTCTCCGCGTTCTCAAGGTTCCACGACGCGATCCTTGCCGGGACGCTCAACCTGTTCCCCACGTACCGGCCCGACGGGTCGAACCTCCCGCTGGCGGTGGTGAACGCGAACCGCCTGATTCAGAGTTCGCAGGCGTCCCTGGCGGATCGCGCAAGCGGCTACAACGAGGTCTGGTACCGCACGTCCGACCCCGCCGCGACCACCGAGGCGCTGCTGGCGTTCGAGCCGCGCGAGTTGGTCGACGCGGAGGCAGAGCTAGTGTTGCAGCAGGAGGATCCGCTGGTCGCCGCCGGTTGGGAGGGGATCCTCGCAATCTCATTCGGTGCGGTGCTGCTGCTGTCCGCGATCGGATTCATCGTCTACTCTTATCTCAGCGCACAGCAGCGTGGGCTGGAGTTCGCGATTCTCCGCACGCTCGGCTTCTCACGCTTCCAGGTCTTCACGGTGGTGGTCGTGGAGCAGGTGTTCGTGATCGTCGCCGGGATGGGCCTCGGCACGATCGTGGGCCTGCGGATCGGCGAGCTGATGATGGACTTCCTGGGAACCGACGAGCGCGGGCAGGACGTGTTTCCCCCGTTCTTGCTCGCGGTCTCGTGGCCCCAGATCTTCGTCGTGTGGACCATCCTCGGTAGCGTGTTCGTGCTGACGATCGCAGCGGTGGTGCTGTTGTACCTTCGGTTGGCGGTACACCGCGCGCTCCGGATCGGCGACGTGTGAGCGTGGGATTCGACCAACCGCACAGGGGACCTCGCAGAGAGTGGTGGAGATGAGCTCCGTGACCGTCGCGGCCGCGCCGTACATCCACTGCGAGGATCTGTTCAAGATCTACAAGACCGAGGAGCTCGAGGTGGTCGCGCTCCGTGGCCTCGATCTGCGCGTCCAACGCGGCGAGATGATGGCGATCGTCGGGGCGTCCGGCTCAGGCAAGTCGACGCTGCTCAACATCCTCGCCGGCCTCGATCAGCCGTCCGCCGGCCGCGTCACCGTCGGCGAGCGCGATCTGCTGACCGTGACCGACGATGACCTCGTCGACTATCGCCGTTCCGAAGTCGGCTTCGTGTGGCAGCAGACAGGTCGCAACCTGATCCCCTACCTCAATTCCCGTCAGAACATCGAGGTCCCGATGATCCTCGAGGGCCGATCGGGCCGCGACGCCGGGGAGCGGGCGGCGTTTCTCCTCGACGAAGTCGGTCTGGGCGACAAGTCGAATCGCAAGCCGAACGAGCTGTCGGGCGGCGAGCAGCAGCGTGTCGCGATCGGCGTCGCGCTCGCGAACAATCCGCCGCTGCTGCTGGCGGACGAGCCGACTGGTGAGCTGGACAGCGCGACCGCGGATGGGGTGTTCCAGGTCTTCCGTCGCCTCAACGAGTCGATGGGGGTCACGATCGTGATCGTGACGCACGATCACCAGATCACCAGGCGCGTCGACCGCGTCGTGGCGATGCGCGACGGTCGCACGAGCACGGAGATCGTCCACTACGTGCAGTTCGCCCGCGGCCAGGGCGAGACAACGGAGGAGTTCGCGGTGGTCGACCGTTCGGGTCGCCTCCAGATCCCGCGCGAGTACCTCGATGACCTCGGGATCGATAGACGCGCCCGCGTCGAGATCTCGCAGGATCACGTGGAGGTCCGTCCGGAGAAACCGCGGACCGATGACCAGCCCCGCTGGAAGCGATCGTGACCGCCGTCGAGGGACCAACCGTCGACGTCCAGGAGGTCAACCGCGCCTTCCACACGGCCGGGACGACCGTCCACGCGGTCCGCGAGGTCTCGTTCGAGGTCGCGCATGGCGAGTTCCTGGCGATCGTCGGCCGCTCCGGGTCGGGCAAGACCACGTTGCTGAACTTGATCGCCGGCCTCGACAAGCCCGACAGTGGCAGCGTGCTCGTCGCCGGCGAGGACATCACGCGCTACAACGACCGCCAGATGACCGAGTTCCGGCGTCACACGATCGGGTTCGTCTTCCAGTCCTTCGGGTTGCTGCCGCTCCTCTCCGCGGCCGAGAACGTGGAGCTGGCGCTGCGGATCGCGGGGACCGGCCTCCGCGCGCGCTCGCGCCGGACCGACGAGCTCCTCGAGCAGGTCGGTCTCGGCCCGCGGGCGGGGCATCGCCCGTACGAGCTGTCGGGCGGCGAGCAGCAACGCGTTGCGGTCGCTCGCGCGCTCGCGAATGCGCCACCGCTGCTGATCGCCGACGAGCCCACGGGCGAGCTCGACTCGGCCACCGGCGCGCAGATCTTCCAGTTGCTTCGCGACGTCGCCGACTCCGGCGTCACCGTGATCACCGCGACTCACGATCCCTTCGTGATCGACCACGTCGATCGCGTGATCGAGATGGACGACGGCGCGGTGACGGACACCGCTCATGTCGAGGAGCCCGAGCCGATCGTCGCGCCGCCGCCCTCGCGCGCGCTTCCGCCGAGGCGGCCGACTCCGGGCCGCTGACGTGTCTGTCGTCCACGTCATCGCCGCCGCGTTGCGGCCGAACGGCGATCCCGAGGCGGTCGGCCATGCCTCTCGCGCGGCCTTGGCGCTCGCGGGTGCGCCCGGCGTGAGCGCGTCGCACGCGGGCCGCTCACCCACCCATCTCGTCGCGGCGGTGTGGCTCATCGATGCGGTCGCGCTCGAGCCATTCGCGGCGTCACCGGCGCACATGAACTTCGTGATGCGGGGGCTGGCGCCGGTGATCAGCGGGATGTGGAGCGTGTCGGCGACTGTGGAGCGAGCGGCGCCCCGGTCCGTTCCGGCGGGGCTCTGGGCGTTCGCGCTGCCGGGTGCCGACGGCGTCTTCGAGTGGCAGGTGCAGCGACAGCTCGAGCTGATCCGGGAGTCCCCGGGGGAGGCCTGGGTCGGCCCGACCGTCGAGGAGCGCGAGCGGTATCGGGCGGGCGGCGTCGTGCTCCTCGGCGCCGAGGAGTTCGAGCGGTTTGAGGATGGCGCTGCCGCCTCCGATCCGGACGCTCTGCCGCTCGACGCGGCGCTGGTATCGACGATCAACGAGCGAGCCACCTCGTGACCGGCGATCGCGGTGAAGCGCAGCCGCCGCGACACAGCGATCGGCGCAGTCGCACGCGGCCGGTTCGCCGCCGCCCGCCAGCACCGAGGGCAGTGTCGGTCGAGCGCCGGCGCGCGCTGCTCAACCGTTTCACCCTGATCTTCGGGGTGCTCGTCGGAGTGTCGGCGATCGTCGCCGCACTGCTCGCGCGGACGGATGATGGCTCCGAAACCGAGCTCACGGCTGGCCCGACGGCGCCGAGCGAGGCCGTCGCCGTGCGGGTCCTCGAGGTCATCGATGGCGACACGATCCGCGTCGAGGCCGTCGGGGGTGAGGTGCTGACGGTGCGACTGTTCGGCGTCGACACGCCTGAGCGCGGCGAGTCGTGCTACGACGAAGCCGCCTCGCGACTGCGCCGGCTCGCGGGCGAGACGGTGTTGTTGCTGGCCGACGAGCGTCTCCAGGATCCCGGAGGGCGCGAGCCGCGTTACGTCTTCACCGAGACCGGAGCGTCGATTGATGCGGCGCTCCTCGCGGAGGGGCTGGCGGTGGCGTGGCGCCTCGATGGCGCATTCCGAGACGAACTCGTCGGCCTCGAGGAGGCTGCGCGGGCGGCCGGCGCCGGCTGTCTCTGGGCGAGCTAACCGCCGGCCGGCTCTGGCAGCTCGAACGATTCGAGCCGAAAAATCACGTCTCCGTTATCCCACTGCACGAGCTGATGCGGCGGTTCGACGCTGATCCACGCGCTGCGGATCGCGCGGCCGTTTCGGACGATCAACCGCCATGCCTCGAACGTGCCCGCGGGCACCTCGATCGTTTCAATCGCCGGCGTCTGAATGTTCACCGTCTGTTGCGTGCGTTCGATCGGATTCACGGAGACGTAATTGATGTCGAGCTCCTCGTCGAAGTCGAGCGTGCGCCAGAGCCAGAGTGACGACTCGTTGTCGTAGTAGTCGTTGCGGAGCCGCAGCTCGCGGCCGTTCTGATCGTCGCCGGGGGTGCGTGTGACCGAGAGCAGCTCGTCCTCGCCGTCCTGCGTGTAGATCCAGTCCCAACGGTCACGCGTGATCGAGCCATCGTCCTCCTCCCGCACCGCCTCACGCAGGGCGCCGAACGGCGCGAAGGTCGCGGCGTCCACCGCCAGCTCGGTGACGTCCGTCGCCGCCGCGCGGCCGTCTTCCGCCACACCCTCGTAGTCCTGCACGAGGACGAAGCGCGTGCCTTCGAGGCGAGTCGAGAGCTCCCCGTGCCCGAGCAGATCGCCATCAATCGTCACCAGCTCGTACACGTAGCGTTCGCCGTCGACGATCGGAATCTGCTCGACGATCCTCGAGGTCTCGACGCTCGGCGTGGCGGCGCCGCAGGCTGCGGCCAGTACCACGCCGAGCAGACCGAGGGCGGCCCGATGAACGATGCGCGTGGGGATGATTGCTACCCGCCCACCAGGCTGGTGACCACCTCGCGTGCGGCCTCGATCGCTTCGTCGATCTGGGCGCCGCTGACGTCCAGGTGGGTGACCATCCGAATCCGATCGGGGGCGCCGCTGCAGAGCACCCCGCGCTCGCGGAGGCCGTCTTGTAGCGCCGTTCCGTCGATCCCGCGCGGTTCGAAGAAGACCATGTTCGTGCCAACCGTCGCCGGATCGAGGTCGATCCCGGGCAGCGAGGCGAGCCCGTCCGCCAGTCGTCGCGCGTGCTCGTGATCCTCGGACAGTCGCTCGACATGGTGCTCGAGCGCGTACTGCGCGGCTGCGGCCAGCACACCAGACTGACGCATCCCGCCGCCGAGCTGGCGCCTGATCGGCCGCGCGCGCCCGATGAAATCCGCAGGTCCCGTCAACACCGATCCGACAGGCGCGCCGAGCCCCTTCGAGAAACAAAACGAGGCGGTATCGGCAGCGGCGAGCAGCGTCGCCGCGTCCGTTTCCAGAGCCGCCGCTGCGTTGAAGATCCGCGCTCCGTCGACATGAACGCCGGCGCCCGCCTCGTGCGCGACCCGAGCGACGTCCCGCATCTCCTGCGCCGCGATCGCCGCGCCTCCGCAGCGGTTTTGCGTGTTCTCCAGGCAGACGACCGTCGTACGAGGGCCGCCGCCTCGAACTGCTGCACGCACCTCGTCAGGGTCGATGTGGCCCGCCGCGTCGTTCGCGACAGAGCGCAGGCTGATGCCACCGAGCGCGGGAGCGCCGACGCCTTCGTGGTGGAGGATGTGCGCCTCAGACCCGACGATCGCCTCGTCGCCACGTCCGCAGTGCGTCAGTAGCGACAGCAGGTTCGCCATCGTGCCGCTCGGCACGAAGACCGCCGCCTCTTTGCCGGCGGCCGCCGCGGCAGCCACCTCGAGCGCCTGCACGCTGGGGTCGTCGCCGAGCACGTCGTCGCCCAGCTCCGCCGTGGCCATCGCCTGGATCATCGCGGGCACGGGGCGCGTCACGGTGTCCGATCGGAGGTCGATCACAGCGGGCATCGTGGGCTCCGTGACAGCGGGTCGAACGCGACACGGAGCGTAGCAAAGACCGCTCGCAGCGGCTCCAAATGCTCGCCGGTGCGAGTTCTGAGGTGGTTCGGGGTCGGTGGTGAGCCTGAGGACGGCGCGGAAGCTACTGCTGGTCGCCGCGCTCCCAGACGGTCTCCCAGCCCTCGCCGCCGCGGATCGCGCCGATCAGCTCGCTCTCCTCGAGGCGAAGCGCCTGCTCGAAGGCGGCGCCAACCTGGGTCACCGCCTCGACCCCGCCGAGCTCGAAGAAGCGCTCTTCGAGCCGCTTCCACAGTCCGAGGTTCTTGAGCGCCTGAACGCTCTGCTGCCACTGGAAGACGGTGATCTGCTCCGGAGGCGCCATCCCCGGTCGAGCCTGCTCGAGGAAGCGGTAGCGCTCACGCCCGGAGTTCACTGGCGGAACGACCTGGATGAACACCTCGCCGGCGGCGTTCTGACGGGCGTCGACGAGCAGCCGTTGTTCAATCCGCTCGAAGCGGACCACGAACACGTCGGCCTCGTCGATCACCTCTTGCAACGCAGTAAGGTTGAGGTCGTAGTCGGCATCCATCGTTCGATCTTACCCCACGTCGCCGATCCGAGGCGCCCGCAGGCGGGCCGTTCAACGAACCTGATAGGTCCGATCGAGGTACGGGATGTTGATCAACCCCGACAGCTGCATGCCAAAGACGATCAGCACGACGCCACCGATCCGGGTCAACGTGTCCAACTGCTGCTGAACTGAGTTCCCGATGAATCCGACCGAAGCGCCGATGAAGGCGAACACGAGCGTGAAGCCGACGACGAACGCCACCGAGTGAATGATCACCCGCCGTCGCGTCGCCGCCGTCTGGTCGCTGCCAACGACCGCCTCGCCCGCGATGTTCACGAGGTACGCGGGAACCAGCGGCAGTACGCACGGCGAGAGGAACGAGACGACGCCACCGAAGAAGGCGATCGCCGGCCCGAGACCGCCGCCGACGCTACCGGTCAGATCCTCCTCCACGCCGGAGGTCTGGTCGAAGAGGAAGCCGAAGCTCTGGAAGTAGCGATTCAGCTCGCCGAATTCGCCGAGGAACATGAGCGTGCCGACGCCGATGAAGATCGCGCCGCTGCCAATCATCAGCTTCCCCATGTGCGGTTGAAGCCTGCGCAGCCGTGGCGAGATGCAGCCGAAGAACGCCGCAAACGCGATGAACCACACGCCGAGGCCGAGCGCGTAGAACGTGAGCAGCAGCGCGCCCTGGCCCGCGGTGCCCGAGGTGGCCGCGAGCGTCAGCACGACGCCGAGGATCGGTCCGATGCATGGCGACCACGCCACCGAGAAGGCCGCCCCTATCGCGAACGACCGCGGGTAACCCTGGCCCCCGAACCCGAAACGGCGTCGGGCCGGGGCGTCTGCGGGAGTCGGTGCGGCTGGAGGCGCCGTCGTCGTCACGGGTGTTCCCATCGGCGGGCGGTGGAATGGTCGGGAATCTCGTCTCCTGATTATCGGACGCTGCGTTGCTCGTCCGCGTGAGGCTCGTTACCGATTCCGAACAACACGCCCGCGAGCGTTAAACCTCGACGCCCAGCAGTTCCCGTCGCGCGGCGTCATACCGCTCCTTCGCGCGCGCCTCACGACCGAGCAGGCCCTTGATCTGATCGGGCGGCAATCGGTCGCCCTCGAGCAGTAGCGCGTGGACCCGCTCCAGCTGCTGCTGCCAGCGGTCGAGCGCCTCGCGATACTCCTGCTTCGCCTCTTCGGTCGCCATGCCCTGAGTCTAGCAATCGCGAGCGAACCAGAGGCTGCCCTTGGGACCGCCGTGGATGCCTCGTTCTTTTCGTGTGGATATCACCACCAGAGCGGTGGATAACCTGATAAAGCGTCGCCTCGTGGCCACGGATGGCCTAGGTTCCCGGCATGGATGCCCTTGGCGGGGAGGGAACTTATGGCGAGCAGCCCAGCGCTGGATCGCTTCGTTGGCAGACAGCCGGTCGCTGGACCGATGCTCCCGGAGTCGCACGACGAGCTGCCGTTCCCGGCGACCGTGAACCGGTTGCCGGAAAGCGAGCGCCGGCTTCCGGACTCCCAGAAACACCGTGGTCTCCTCGGTGCAGTGGGATCACATCGCCGCTGGCGCGCTCGCCGGCTTCGGCGCCGGCTTCGCCTGGGGATTCGCGCTCCTGCTGCTCGCTGCGTAGCCGAGCGCCGGTCCGACTGGGCGCGGGGCTCCTCGATCAGCACCGGCCCCCAGTCGAGGGAGCCCGCCGCGGCATTCCGAGGTGGTAGCGCATACGGGATTCGAACCCGTGGTCTCCGCCTTGAGAGGGCGGTGTCCTAGGCCGCTAGACGAATGCGCCACCGAATCCGGACAGCGCTGATCGTAGCGAACCCGTTGCCGCGTGCAAGTCAGCTGCTGCCCGGTCTTCCGCTCGGCTAGGATGCGCCCCGTCGCGGGCACGACCGGCGCGACGGCGGACGAGGGGCGGGCGCGATGGACCTGGGGATCATGATCGAGGGCCAGGAGGATCTGAACTGGGACCTCTGGCGACGGATCATCCGCGCCACCGAGGACTCCGGTTTCGAGTCACTCTGGCGTTCCGATCATTTCTTCTCGCTGTCCGGCCCGACCGATCGCGACGCCCTCGAGACGTTCGTGTCGTTCGTGATGGTCGCAGAGGAGTCGGAGCGAATCCGGTTTGGGCCGCTCGTCACCTCGATGACGTTCCGGCACCCGTCGCTGCTCGCACGGATGGCGGCGCAGGCCGACGTGCTCAGCGGCGGCCGGTTCATCCTCGGGATGGGCGCGGGCTGGAACGTGCCGGAGCACGAGGCGTTTGGGCTCCCGTTCCCGGCGCTCGGCGAGCGCATGGATCGCCTCGAGGAGGGCGTCCAGGTCGTGCAGGCGCTGTGGGCGGACGGACCGGCCTCGTTCGAGGGCGAGCACTTCCAGCTCCGCGAGGCGAACTGTTACCCGAAGCCGGCGCAGTCGCCGCTGCCGCTGCTGATCGGCGGACGGGGGGAGCGCCGGACGCTCCGCATGGTCGCACGCTACGCGAACGAGTGGAACATCGTCGGCGTCGACCTCGCCGAATACGGCCGCCTGTCCGGCGTGCTGGCCGATCACTGCGCCGAAGCGGGTCGCGATCCGGCGGAGATCCGCCACACGCAGATGTCCGCGCCGATCGTCGGGCGCGACGACGCCGAGCTGAAGGCGCACCTCGGTCGCGTCGCCAACAAGATCCCCGCGCTCGCCGAGGGATCGCCAGATGATGTGCTCGACGGCGTGCGTCAGCGCGGATGGCTCGTCGGATCGCCGGCGCAGATCGTCGACGAACTCGGACGCCGCGAGGAGGCCGGGATCACTCGCACCATGCTGCAGCACCACGCGAACGACGACTTCGCAACGATCGAGCTGATCGCGTCGGAGATCCTGCCGCAGGTGCAGCGCGCGAGCTGACGCTGGTCACGTTGGGTAGCTGAGCAGCACCCGCGTCGCTCGTCCGGAGATCGGTTCGAAGGCGATCCCGGCCCGCGCGTAGACGCCCGGCGGGATCCCGAGATCGGCGAGCCAGAGCTCACCGGCATTCTCCTCGTTGAGCCCGACCTTGGGCAGCGCGAGCGTCAGCGTTCGCGCCGGCCGAACCGCGACGCCGGGCGCCTCCCCATCATCCGCGTCGATGCCCGATGGCACGTCCAGCGAGAGCACGGGCACACCGAGGGCGTCGCTGGCACGGATCAGCGCCATCTGCGCCGCTCGAGGCGCCCCGTTGAGGCTGTAGCCGATCACGGCGTCGATGATCAGGTCCGCCTCCGACGAGTCGAACGCCTCGTTCCAGGTGAGGATCCGCGCCGGCGCCTCGGCGAGCGCGAGCAACTGCTGGCCGAGTGCGCCGTCGGCCTCCGCGGGGCGACGGATCGAGACCACGGTAACGTGCGCTCCTCGGTTCGCGAGGTGACGCGCCGCGCAGACGCCGCCGCCGCCGTTCCCGCCGCTGCCGGCCAGCACGAGGATGCGCGCGTCGCGCCAGCCATCGCCGAGCATGTCGAGCGCGGTGAGCGCGAGATCGGTGCCGGCGTGCTCCATCATCTGCAGTAACGTCGGGCCCGACTGCTCGACGGCGATCCGGTCGACCTCGCGCATCTCGGCCGCGGTCACGGCCGGCACGGCCTGCCCGTCGGGCGTAGAGAAGGTGACTCGCCGGGTGCGGTCGAGCGTCGCCACGCGATCCTCCGATGCGCGCCGCAAGTCTAGCGAGCCGCTCGGGAGCGTCGAGCGACCAGCGCGAAGCGCGCCGAGGCGCTCAGCACCGCGCTGTGCCAAGATGCCGCCTTCATGACCCGCCGCGACGACGGAGACTCCGCGGACGATCCGCCCCCGCTCGATGGTGACATTGGTGGCGATTGGGGCGACGCCCAGGCGTGGTCGCCGTTTCAGCTCGATAGCTTCCGCTATCTCTGGGGTGCGGCGCTCTCCTGGGTGATGACGCGCGAGCTGCGCATCCTCGTCACGAGCTTCTGGCTCTTCGAGACGACCGGATCGGCCTCGCAACTCGCGCTGATCGGCGCTGTCCAGCTCGTGGTGCAGATCCCCGCGCTGCTGTGGGGCGGGACGCTCGCCGACCGCGTCGATCGGCGACGCATGCTCGTCGCGACGCAGGCGGTCTCGGTCGTGTTGATGCTGGCGATGGGCTTCCTCGATCTGGGCGGTCAGCTCCAGCCGTGGCACGTCTACCTCGCAATCGCGGCGATCGCCTCGACGAACGTCATGGGCAGCCCCGCCCAGGCGGCGCTGTTGCCCTCGGTCGTCCCGAACCGTTGGCTGGTGCAGGGCGTCGTGTTGCAAACGATGACCCAGCAGGCGACGGCCGTGCTGTCGCCGCTGCTGTTCGTGCTCGTGGCCGGGCTGACGAACGTCACCGCCACGTTCTTCCTCACCGCGCTGGTCGCGACGCCGTCGCTCGTGCTTCCGCTGCTGATCCGGATCCGGTTTCAGCCGCCGCTCATCCGCGAACAGGGCTCGACGGTGCGCCGCGCCTGGCAGGGGTTCCGGTTCGTCCGCCGGCACCGACTGCTCCCCGGTCTCTACCTCCTCGACGCGGGGATCACCGTCTTCAGCTTCTACCGCCAGTTGTTCCCGTTGTTCGCGAAGGAGCTCTACGGCGGGGGCGCGACTGCCACCGGTCTGCTGACGGCCGCGAACTCGGTCGGTGGGATCGGCGGCACGCTGCTGGTGCTGTTCCTCCGCAACTACCGCTCGAAGGGAATGCTCGTCCTGTACGCGACGATCGTCTACGCGCTGTTGCTCTTCCCGCTGGCGGTCAGCCGCCAGCTCTGGATCGGGATGATCCTGATCGGTGGCCTCGGGGCGATGGACGGCATCAGCGTCGCGATGCGGCAGTGGATCGTGCTGCTCACGACGCCGGACCGGATGCGTGGCCGCGCCGTTGCGCTCCAGGTACTGGCTGCTCAGACCGCGAACAACCTCGGGACGCTCGAGGTCGGCTTCCTCGCCGCTGCGGCCGGGCTGTCGTTAACCCTCGCGTTTGGCGGCGTCGCGGCGCTGGCGTTCACCCTCGGCGCTTGGCGTTTGGTGCCCGGGATCAGCAAGTACCGCTACCCGTAGTCGCGCCGGAGCAGTACCTCAGCGCACGTACTTCCGAGGGGCCCTCCGGCTTCGATCGAGGCGCAGCTAGGCAGCGGCCGCTTGCTCGCCAGAGACGGCGTGTCGGAACCACTCGACGCGGTTGCGCAGCGCTTCCTCGCCGCCGATCGCAGAGAGGACCAGCTTCTCCTCGCGTCCCAGGTCGAGCGCGCTCTCGGGGAACGCGGACGCCTCGCAGAGGCCGTCGCCGAATCCGACGCGGACGGCGGTCCAGCGGCTGTTGCGCACGGTGCGGGAAAGCTTGCTGCGGCCGCCCTCATGGTGGTCGCCGACGGACTCGATGATCTCGTCCGGCAGCTCCCAGGCCTCGGCGATGCGCTCGCCGAACTCCTGGTGGTCGTAGCCGAAGACATCGATCTCGATCGAACGCGCGTCGGCGCCGTGCGCCACGAGCGTCGCCACCTTCGCGTAGCGTTCGGGCTCCGACTGCGCCATCGCCATCCGGCCGAGGTCGTGCAAGAGGCCGGCGGAAAACGCGCCGCGAGTGTCGCGGTCGTTGCGGAGCGACTGGTCGGTGAGGATCGCGCAGGCGATCAGATGGCCCCACAGCTGGTCGGAGTCGATGCCCGATCGGCGAATGTCGTTGAAGGTCGTTCCGACGACGGTCCCGGCGACGAGGCGCCGCGTCGCATCGAGGCCGATTCGCATGGTCGCCTGGTCCGCGTCGGTCACGCGGTTTACCGGCGCGGACGCCGCGGAGTTCGCGGCGCGCAACACGGCCGTGGTGAGCGCCGGGTCCGACGTGACCGTCTCGGCGAGCTCGGAAATCTCGAGGCCTGCGTCCTCGAGCAGCGCGAGCGCGCGAGCGTGAGGAATCGGGAGGACAGGGAGCGCTTCTGCGTGGGTCATCGTCCACCTCCGGAAGTCATCGGTGGATCATCGGCGGATACGCAGATTTCGCTTACGGGACTCTGCTTATGTCAGCCGGCCGTCAACTCGGGGATCATCGCCCGACCCCGCCGGCGTCGCCCATCCGTCCGGCATCGCCGGCTAATCGCCACCCCGCCGGCGGTACTGGATTGCCTCCGCCAGATGGCCCGCTTCGATCGCCTCGCAGTGATCGAGGTCAGCGACGGTCCTCGCCACTTTGAGCACGCGATGAAAGGAGCGAGCGGACAGCCCGAGTCGGTCGGTCGCCGAGGCCAGTAGCGGTCGCGCTGCATCGACGAGACGATCCTGGCAGAAGCGATGGACGTCCACCGGGTCCATCTCCGCGTTCGTCGCGCCGCCGCGGCCAGCGAAACGTTGCTGCTGCACCGCGCGCGCCGCGATCACCCGGCTCACGAACCGTCTCGGAGCGTTCGCCGCTCGGAGCCCCGGTCAGCTCCTCGTACTCGACACGTGGCACCTCCGCGAACAGGTCGAAGCGATCGAGCAGCGGGCCGGAGACGCGGTGCTGGTACCTCGAAACCGTCGCCTCTGGACAGCTACAGGCGCGACGGCTATCGCCGTAGTAGCCGCACGGACAGGGGTTCATCGCGGCGACGAGCAGGATGCGGGCGGGGAACGTGATCGACCCGCGCGCTCGCGAGATCGTGACGACGCCTGCCTCGAGCGGTTCGCGCAGCGCCTCGAGCGCACGGCCGGTGAACTCCGGGAACTCGTCGACGAAGAGCACGCCGCGGTGCGCGAGCGAGACCTCGCCCGGGCGGATCACCGACCCGCCGCCGACGAGGCCCGCGTGCGAGATGGTGTGGTGCGGCGACCGGAACGGCCGCTGGCGCAGCAGTGGCTGGGCGCGACTGAGCAGCCCGGCGACCGAGTAGATCTTCGAAACGTCGATCGACTCCAGCGGCGTCAGCGGCGCGATCAGACCCGGCAGCGCCCGCGCGAGCAGCGTCTTACCGGAGCCGGGCGGCCCCTGCATCATCAGGTTGTGACCGCCAGAGGCGGCAACCTCGAGCGCGCGCTTCACATGCTCCTGTCCGCGCACCACCGAGAGGTCGTACGTTCCGAGGCTGGCGAGACACTCCGGCGCCGGGAGCTCCTCCTCGTCCCACTCCGGTGGAGGCGCCTTGAGCTGTTTGAGCGTCGCGAGGCCGAATGACGCGACGCCGCCGACCATCCGCGCCTCGCGTACGTCCTCGGCGGGAACGACGACCGAGGCGATCTCCTCGCCGTGACACATCGCGACGAACGGGAGGACGCCGCTCACGTGGCGCAGCCGCCCATCCAGCGACAGCTCGCCCATCAGCGCGGTGTTCGCGAAGTGGTCCTCGATCTGGCCGGAGGCGATCAGGATCGCGACCGCGATCGGCAGGTCGTAGATCGGCCCTTCCTTGCGCACATCGGCTGGCGCGAGGTTCACGGTGATCCGCCGCAACGGGAACTCGAACCCGGCGTTGCGGATCGCCGAGCGCACGCGCTCGCGCGCCTCCTGCACCGCGGCATCCGGCAGGCCGACGATGTTGAACGCCGGCAGGCCGCTGCCGATGTCCACCTCGACGTCGACCGGGATCCCGTCGATGCCCTGGAGCGCACCGCTGCGAATCTGTGCGAGCGTCATGCGCGAGACTCTAGCACAGAACAGAACGCATGTGCTAATCGGACGTTTGCACCCCACACACGCACGAGGGCTCCTGCTACGCCGCCTCCGCCGCGGGCGGCTCCCTTCTTCGGGCGACGTACAGGAAGCGGAAGA
The DNA here is from genome assembly GCA_965248675.1 of Dehalococcoidia bacterium. Classification (GTDB taxonomy): domain Bacteria; phylum Chloroflexota; class Dehalococcoidia; order UBA2979; family UBA2979; genus UBA6627. The sequence goes on along the minus strand of CBDFJZ010000007.1, from coordinate 229,621 downwards.
TCGTCGCTCCAATCACGACCGATACCGCCGCGACGTACACGACCTGGACCACTGGTAGATCCGAGTCGGTCCCCGCGGTGAAACCGTGCACGAGTCCGAGCACAAACGCCGCGAGCGCAGCCGTGTGGATCACGCGCCACGCCACGAACGGGAGGTAATCCCGCGCCCAGCTCGACGCCATCAGCAGCGCGATCAGCCAGAACGAGATCGCACCGAGCGCGATCGGGCCGGTCAGCTCCTCGGAGACGCCGGGCACGAGGGCGTCCGATACGGTGATGCTCACGTAGTCGTCGGTGACGATCACCAGCACGTGCACGATCACCGCGACCAGCGCCGCGCGCGACCACTGCTGATGATGTTCGAGCACGGTTCCGCGCGCCACGCCGCCATCGAGGCCGCGCGAGCTGACCATCAGCCCGAACAACATCGACAACGTAAGCGCGACGAGTGCCACGAACCCCGTCGACCGTGCGGCCCACCACTGAGCCGGCTGTTCGGTCTGCCAGGCGTCGAACAACGCGGGAAGCTGCTGGTACGTCACCAAGATCGCGACCCCGGCGAGCGCGAACTGAGCCGCGAGCCACAGGCTTCGCTTCATGCGAGCAACGCCTCGAGCTCGGGGGTGACGAGGCGGTCGCCGCTCCGATCGACGACGAGCGCCGCCGCACCAGCGTGTCGTAATGCCGGCAGCCCGCGGGTCGGATCGGCGATCAGCGCCGTCGCAAGGGCATCCGCTGTCGCAGCGTCCGGTGCGACCACCGAGACCAGTTCCAGCGTCACCTCCGCGGGCAGCCGTGTCTCAGGCGCGATGATGTGGTGCATGTCGCCACGGTCGCTCTCCCAGCGCCGCTTGAGTACCGACGAGGTGGCGATCGCGCCAGCGGAGAGTCGGACGGAATACCCGTCAACGCCGAGGCCGATCAACTCGGTCCGTTCGTCACCGGTCTGGACGAGCAAATCTCCGCCCGCGTCGACGATCGTGATTCCGGTGTCACGCTCGCGCAGCAGCTCGGCCACGCGGTCCGCCGTCCAGCCCTTGGCGATGCCGCCCAGGTCGACGGTGCCACCGTCGCCCAGCCGAACCTCGTTTTCGCGCACAGCGATCGGCGGGTTCGCGGCGGCCGATCGCGTTTGCCGGCGTCCATCCTCGAACTGGTCGAACGAGTCGGTGTAGCCCGCCGCCGCGACGGCATCGCCGACCGCCGGGTCGAACGCGCCATCGGTGATCGCGCGGATCTCGAGGGCGCACAGCATCAGGTCCGCGAGTTCGCGATCCTCGGCTTGCCGGGTTGCGTTGAGCTGGCTGAGCAGGGAGTCGGGCAGGAAACGAGAAAAGCGGCGTTCGGTCGAGTGGACCAGCGCTTCGGCCTCGTCGAGGTCTGCAGCGGTACCCCGCTCGGTGCTGAGCCACCACTCTGAGCCCATCGCACGGAACTCCCGGATCACGACGTCTTCGACTTCCGCTTCGGCTCCTCGGTCGGAGCAGGCGTCGGGGTCGGCGCCGGCGTCAGCACCACCTCGGGCGTCGCGGTCGCCGTGATGAGGGGCGTCGCGGTGACGACGGCGGTCGAGGTGACCGTCGGACCAGTTGGCGCGGTGGTCGCCACTGCGGTTGTAGCGGCGGTCGGCGCGGCGGCGCCGACGGTGCCCGTCGCCGAAGGCGCGGTGGTCACGTCGGCGCTCGGGACGGCGCTGGCTTCCCCACCGGGTGCCGTTGTCGCGTCGGGCGCAGCGCTCGTGGTCGCAAGAGCGAGCGGGACGTCGATTGTCGACTCAGGCGGCGGCGCACCCTCGACCACGGCCACCGTGTCCTCGGCGCGGCCATCCGCGTACGCGATTCCGGCCCAGGAGGCGGCGAGCGTGATCGCGGATCCGGCGATCACGGCGAGATTCACTTCGGCGCGAGCCATCGGTTCGTTCCTACTGCCGCAAGCACTTGGCGCGCTCCTTCGGTGGGAGCGTGAGGCAATTGACTGACGTCGGGGTTGGCGCGGGTGTGGCCGTCACGGTTGGCGCTGCCGTCGGGGCCGCGGTCGGCGCCGGCGCGTCGCTGGGAGGTGGCGGGTCTGACGTGCCAGCCGTTGCGGTCGGAGCCGGAGTCGCGGAGACTCCGGTCGCCTCGGACGCCGGCGTCGAGGTTGCCGTTGCGCTGTCATCAGCTGAGCTGTCGCCGGTGACCGTCGCTTCCCGGCCCGCGTCGCCACTCGACGTACTCGGCTCCTCCGCGGTCTGTTCGTTCTCGGCAGCGGACGTAGAGTCGGTGCCGCCGACGAGTCCGACAGTGGTCGCCAGGATCACAATCACGGCGGCAGCGACCGCCGTGCTGGCCAGCGCGTACGCGGCTGCCCGCTTCCGATCCACGCGGATCACCTCTACTACTGCATTGCGCGATCCGGCCGCCGTGTGACGCGCCCGGTCCGCCAACCTTGATCTTCGGACGCGTTCGGGCGGCGCTGAACAGTGCGAGACCAGTACCGCTCCCGGAGGCCCGGCGGTGTGCTCGTGGTGAGCGTGGCCCGGTCGTGACCGCGACGTGTAGCGATCGTCAGCAACCGAAGAAGAGAGATGTGGAGCGTTGCCGAAGATGACTGGGAGCCAACGAGGGTGGCCGTCCGCGGAGATCAGTCGGAACGACCGATCTGCGTCAGGCTGAGCGCGAAACGTGAACGCGTTCTCGGGGATCGAGCCGATCGAGGCCACCAGAACGGCCGTTCGCGGCGCTAAGTGTGTTCGGAGGGATCAATGGCGCATCCAACGAGCGACCCGGTGCCCCTGACCGCTGACCGCGGTCGCGCGCTGCTGGTCGAGGACAGCTACACAAACCAGCGCATCGCCATGCACATGCTGGAGCGGCTCAACTTCGACGTGGAACTCGCGGACAACGGGCTCGTGGCGCTGCACGCGTTCGGGCGCAACCGCCACGATCTCGTGCTGATGGACATCATGATGCCGGAGATGGGCGGCTACGACTGTATCCGCGAGATCCGCCGTCACTTTCCGCTACCACGCGTCCCCGTGATCGCCATCACGGCGAACGTCATGACCGGCGATCGGGAGCGCTGCCTGGAAGCCGGCGCGGACGACTATGTGTCGAAGCCGTTCAAGTTCGACGACCTGACGGCGGCCGTTGATCGTTGGCGGATGCCGCCGCCGGCCGTGAGCAGCGCCGCGGACGGCGCCGCTCTGCACCGAGACGCGCTCGACGTCACCTGGATCGAGCAGATCGGTCTGCTGCAGGCGGATCCCCACGACGGCTTTTCGGTGGTCCAGTTGTTTCGCGACGAGGCGCGCTTCGCGATCCAGCGGATCGTCGACGCACTCGTGGCGAACGACGTCCAACAGCTCTGTCACGCGGCGCTGATGCTCAACGCCGCCGCCGCCAACCTCGGCGCAACCGCGCTCGCGACGCAGGCGAACGAGTTCGAGCGCTGGGGGCGGAACGGCGATCTCTCCAGAGCGACCACGCTCGTCGACGTGCTGTCCGCGGAGTGTGACCGCGTCCTCGCGGCGCTCGAGCACGTCGAACAGCGGCCGTAGCCGAGCAGCGACGCCGGCGGCGGACGCCCGCCGGCAACGGGAAGTGGCATCGATGAATCCTGCGTATCTGGCTCGGAAGCACTGGGTGTACGCGGCCGTGCTGGCGGTCGGGCTGGTGGTTGCCGTGGTCGCCTTTCGCGTCACCTCCGGCTGGGAGGCTGCGCGAGCCGACCGTGAGTTCGAGAAAGCGACGATCCGCCTGGAGAACGCGACCCAGGCCCGCCTCGACAGTCTGGAGCAGACGCTCCGCGGCCTTCAGGGCCTCTACGCCGCCTCGTCGTTCGTTGATCGGGAGGGGTTCAGCGCCTACGCGCAGACGGTCACCGATCATTCGTCGAGCGTCCAGGCGCTGGAGTGGATCCCCCGTGTCACCCCCGCCGACCGTGACAGCTTCGAAGCGGCGGCCGTCGCCGATGGGCTTGACGAATTCGTCATCCGCGAACGCACGGACAGCGGCGCACTCGCCCTCGCCGGACAACGCGACGCCTACTATCCCGTGTTCTATGTCGAACCGCTGGAAGGAAACGAGGCCGCGCTCGGGTTCGATCTCGGCTCGGAGTCCGTACGACGCACCGCGCTCGAGGCCGCACGCGACTCCGGCTCGGCCTCGGTGGTACTCGTCGAGTTGGTGCAGGAACGCGGCACCCAGACCGGAATGTTGCTGTTCGTGCCCGTCTACGACACGCCAGAGTCGCCCCTCACCGTCCCCGAGCGGCGGACCGCGCTCGATGGCTTCGTGCTCGGGGTGTACCGGGTCGGCGATCTGCTCGCCCCGGTGCTCGCTGACGCCGAGCGGGAGGGGCTCACGGTCAGTCTCCGCGACGTCACGAATGGGGTTCCCGTCGCGATCAGCACCGGCGCCGCTGACGATCTCGATCCGCTAGCCGAGACGGACGACGATCGCGCCGTCGACGGCAGCACGCTCACGGTCGCCGATCGGACCTGAACGATTGCCGTCGACCAGGATCACGCTGCGCATCCGGGCTCGCGTCCATGGCTCGCCGCCGCGATCGGCGGCGGCACCTTGCTCGTGTTCGTGCTGGCCGGCGCCTACTTCAGCAGCGTCAGGGGACGGACCCGTCGTGTCGAACGGGAAGTCGACGTCCGTACCGCCGAGCTGCGCCGGCTGGCCACGGCGCATGACCAGTTGATGATCTCCCTGTCGCAACGCGAGCAGCGGCTGAACACGATCCTCGATACGGCCGCCGACGCCATCATCGGCATCTCTGAAGGCGGGCTGATCGAAAGCTTCAACCGCGCCGCCGAGCGGATGTTTGGCTACCAGGCCGACGAAGTGATCGGACGTCCCGTTGAGATGCTGATGTCGCGATCAACGGGCACCGCGCGGCCGCGGTTCGTCGACAGCTACGTTGAGACCGGTCAGGCGACGACCGTCGTCGGTCAGGTCCGTGATGACGTTGCGCGACGCCGAGGCGGCGGCGAATTCCCGATTCAGCTATCCGTCAGCGAGGTCGTCGACGAGAGCGGACGCAGCTTCACCGGCATCGTTCGCGACATGACCGAGATCAAACAGGCCGAGCAACGCCTGCGCGAACAGGCCCGTGAAGCCCGGGCGCTCGCGACCCGCGCTGAAGCGGCGGCGGCCTCGAAGGCCGACTTTCTGGCAACGCTGTCGCACGAGATCCGTACGCCGATGAATGGCGTGATCGGCATGACTGGATTGCTCCTGGGCACGGAACTCGATGAAGAACAACTGCAGTACGGCAACGCGATTCGCTCCTCCGGAGAAACCCTGCTGTCCCTGATCAACGAGATCCTGGACTTCTCGAAGATCGAGGCCGGGCGGATGGAGCTGGAGTCACTGTCGTTCTCCCTGCGAGACACCGTGTACGAGATCGCCGAGCTGCTGTCTCATCGCGAGGACGTGCGCGACATCGAACTGATCGTCCGCTACCCGTCCCACGTCCCGCAGCAGGTGATTGGCGATGCCGGGCGGGTGCGCCAGATCTTGTTGAACCTCGGTTCCAACGCGATCAAGTTCACGGCCGAGGGCCACGTCGCCTTCTCCGTCGAGGACGTCCGCCAGCGTGCCGATGGCGCGCACTATCTCCGCGTCGCGGTGACCGACACCGGGATCGGCGTCCCCAGCGATCTGCAGGACGCGATCTTCGAGGAGTTCACGCAGGTCGACGCTTCGACGACGCGTACCCACGGCGGCACCGGGCTGGGCCTCGCGATCGTCCGCCACCTGGTCCAGGCGATGGATGGCGTCGTGCGCGTGGACAGCACGCTCGGCGAGGGATCGACGTTCTCGATCGAAGTCCCGTTCCCGCTTGACGATCGCGCGATCCCTCAGCCGCCAGCCGGCATCGCCGCGGCGCGCGTGTGGTGCTCGCCGAGCGCCAACTGACGCGCGAGGCGCTGATCGATCAGCTCCTCGGCTGGGGGCTCGACGTCACCGGCGCGGCCGGCCCGGAGGAGGCGATCAGCCTGCTCAACGACGCGGCCGCGGCTGAACGCCCCTTCGACGTCGTGGTCTGCGACGGCAACGGCGCCGACGCCGGCGCCGGCACGATCGAGCTGCTCCGCGCCGGCTGCCCGCGATTCGCCCAGACCCGGGTCCTGCTGGTCGTCGCTCCAGATGCCCGCGCTCGTGCACGCCTGGCGGTGGACGACGCCGCGATCGTGACGCATCCACCGCACCCCTCGCGACTGTTGGATGCACTCGCGACCGCGATGGGCGTCGTTCGCACAGAAGCATCGACCACAATCGCGGATGCGCTCATCGAGCAGCCGGCGCGCGGCGCGCGGGTGCTCGTTGCGGAGGACAACACCGTCAACCAGATCCTCGCCGAGCGCATGCTCGCGAAACTCGGCTGTCACGTCGAGGTCGTCGCCAACGGTCGCGAAGCGGTCGAAGCCCTCGCCGCGGCGCCCTACGACATCGTGTTCATGGACTGCCAGATGCCGGAAATGGACGGCTATGAGGCGACGCGTCGGATCCGCGAAGGCGACCGCCAACCGAATGTCCCAATCGTCGCCATCACCGCCAACGCGATGGACGGGGACCTCGAGCGCTGCCTCGCCGCCGGCATGGACGACTACGTCGCAAAGCCGCTGAGACTCGGGCAGATGCCCGCCGTCCTCGATCGCTGGCTCAACCCGGACTCGTCGGCAGTCGCATGAACGCTCCCGGAGGCGCCCCATGATCAATGACGCTGGACTAGATCAAACCGCGATCGACGAGCTGCGCGAGCTCGGCGGGGATGACCTCGTCGCGGAGATCGTCACCACCTACCTGGGCGAAGCGCGCAACGAGATCAGCTCGTTGCGTCAGGCCGTGTCCGCTCGTGATCCTCGATCGCTCGAACAGATCGCGCACCGGTTCAAGTCAGCCAGTGCCAGCGTCGGCGCGGCCACCGTGTCGGGTTACGCCGAGGAGCTTCACTACCTCGCCCGCGCCGGTTCGACGGAGGGCGCATCCCAGATCGTGAGCGCACTGGAGGCCGCCTGGCAGCTGACCGAGGCGGAGCTCGTCGGGCTCCAGCGCGCCGCCTGAGCGCTCGCTGATCCGGGGCTCGAAAAGCCTGGTGATTCGACCCGCGCATTACGAGGTTGCCTCGGTCAGAAGTGCCCGAGCTAGGGCTTGCCCTGCCCGGAGGACTCGGGACTGGTGATCCGCCCGATTTCTTCGAGGTGCTCCTGGACGTGGTCGATCGCCACGGACCGGAGCACCTGCTCGAGCGAACCCATGATGCCGCCGGCCGACTTGATCGCCACCGCGAGGAGCGACGGCTCCATCGCGCCCACCGCCTCCAGCAGCGCCGCGCGGTTTCGCTCGAACTCCGCGATCAACGCGTCGGCAGGCTCCGCGGCCCGGCGCGCGACTTGCCGGTCGTTGTAGCTGTCGTTGCCCCCGCGAAACGCCCTCGTTGGCGGATCTTCCGCGGGCTGCTGGCTGCCGGCCGCCTCCGCGACTTCGATCAGGCGCGGATACGTCCACTCCATCGAGGCGATGTGCGCCAACAGCTCGTGCGCGCCCCAGCCGGCTCCCGCTCGTGGCGGGTCGAGGCGTTCTGGGTTGATGTCGCGAAGCGCCGCGACCACCTGCTCACCATGCTGCCGTAAGGCGTGAGTGAGCTGGTCCCGACCACCGATCGCGGCCGTGGGTTCCGCCATCGCTCCGCCCGCTCCCAAAGAAACTGTCTACTCGGCAGACCCCAAAAACGTCGAAGGCGCCTACTCCTGCACGCGATCAACCGAGATCACGCCACGGACGGCATCGAGCGCCGAGATCAGGCGCACGAACTGCGCGCCACCCTCGGTTTCGAGGATCAGATCGAGCGTAGTGGTCCGATCGTCGTGTTCCTGCGTGCGCACGCCAACCATATTGACGCCCGCCTCGGCCGCCAGTGTGCTGACGTCGCGCAGCAGGCCGACGCGGTCCCACGCATGCACCTCGACGCGGGCGGCGTACGTCGCCTCGGTCGGCCCCCAGTCGCAATCGAGGAGGCGCTCGGGCTCGCTGACGCGGGCCACGTTGCGGCAGGTTTGGCGGTGCACCGTGACGCCCCCGCCGCGTGTCGTGAAGCCGACGATCCCGTCGCCGGGCAGCGGGCTACAACACTTCGCGAGCACCACGTGCAGGCCCGCGGTCCCGAGGACGCGCACGCCCGGGCTCCCACCAACCTTGATCGTGGAGGGCGCGATCTCCGAGGGCGGCGCGGCCGGAGCGTGCTCCGCCAGCAGGTTGCCCAGATGTTGCGCCGAGACGTCGCCCGAGCCGATCGCCGCGAAAAGGTCTTCCATCGAGCCGAGCTTGAACCGCTCCCAGATGTTGACCGGCACCTTGGTGATCGCCAGCCGCTTCGTCTCCCGCTCGAACTCCTCCCGACCGCGCTCCACGTTGTCGCCACGCTGCTGCCGCCGGAACCACTGACGGACCTTCTGACGTGAGTGACTGGAGCCGAGGTAGCCGAGCGCCGGCATCAACCAGTCGCGCGACGGCCCCTTCTGCGAGCGGCTACGCAGGATCTCGATCACGTCGCCGTTCTGCAGTTTCGTGTTGAGCGGGACGAGCTTGCCGTTCACCTTCGCGCCGGCGCAGGCGTGGCCCAGATTGGTGTGCACGCGATAGGCGAAGTCGACCGGCGTCGAGCCGCGCGGCAGCACCTGCACGTCGCCTCGCGGCGTGTTCACGAACACCTGGTCGGCGAAGACGTCGGTCTTCACCGACTCCAGGAAGTCCTCGGCGCCCTCCTGCTGCCACTCGATCAGGTGGCGCAGCCACGACATCCGCTCTTCGTACTGCACGTCGCGCTTGCCGGGCTCGCTCTTGTACTGCCAGTGCGCGGCCACGCCGTACTCCGCCACCTCGTGCATCTCGAACGTGCGGATCTGGATCTCGAACGGTCGCGTGCCCGGCCCCAGCACCGAGGTGTGCAGCGACTGGTACAGCGACTCCTTCGGACTAGCCAGGTAATCGTCGAACGAGTTCGGGATTGGACGCCAGGTCTGGTGCACCACGCCGAGCGCCGCGTAGCAGTCCGACACCGAGTCGACGAGCACCCGCAACGCGAGCAGATCGTGGATCTGGTCGAACGTCTTCCCCTCGCGCGTATAGCGCTGTTCCTTTTCGTAGATCGAGTACAGGTGCTTCGCCCGCCCTTGCACCTCTGCCTCGATCCCGGCCTCCTCGAGGGCGCCCCGCAACTCCGTCTCCACGTGCCGGATGTACCGCTCGCGCTCGCTGCGCTTCGACGCCAGCGTCGAGGCGACGCGCCGGTACTGCTCCGGCTCGAGATAACGGAACGCGAGATCCTCGAGCTCCCACTTGAACTGCCACACCCCGAGCCGCGCGGCCAGCGGCGCATAGATGTCGCGGGTCTCCTGGGCGATCGCCCGCTGACGGTCCGGCGGCAGGAACTGCAGCGTGCGCATGTTGTGGAGCCGGTCGGCCAGCTTGATGATCACGACCCGCACGTCCTCGGCCATCGCGAGGAACATCTTGCGCAGCGTCTCGGCGTCCGCGTTCGGCTGGTCGACCGTCGGCAACTGGTCAATCTTCGTGGCGCCCTCGACGAGCCGGCCCACCTCGGCCCCGAACCGCTGGCTCAGCTCCTCGACGCTCACGTCGCAATCCTCGACGACGTCGTGGAGCAGCCCCGCCTCGATCGTCAGCGAGTCCATCTTCAGGTTCGCGAGCATCGAGGAGACGGCGATCGGATGCGTGACGTAAGGCTCGCCGGAGCGGCGGCTCTGCCCGTCGTGCGCGGCCACCGCGAAATCGAGCGCGTCGGAAATCACGCTGACGCGGTCTGCCGGCAGATAGGACTCGAGCGAATCGAGGAGTTCGCGGGCGTCTGAGGCCACGCCCTTGGTTGCGACCATCTTCCAGCGAGGTTAGCACGCCTCAGATCCCCTAACTCACTGGAGAAAGCCCGACATTGCGGTCGAAACCGACCGATCCGATCCCATCTCCGTCGCCGTGGCACCTCGTTCACCGAAGGAGATCGCCGTTGTGAACCACCCGGCGGGGCCACGGTTACCGCCGAACTCATTCCTCATGACGAAAATCTGAAACTCCTCCACATCCGCGAACCACGAAGCGTCGATCGGGATCAACGCGGTCTGCTCGCTGATACGCAAAGGTTCACGCCAGACCGGCTCGTCGATGGGGATCACCCGGCGGCGGTCACCAACGGCGACCAGTTGCACCGTCTCTCCCGGATCGCAGAACTCAATCAGCAGAATCAGCTCCGCGTCACGCTTGGTCACGCTCGGGTTGCGAACGGTCTCGAGCGGAGGCGGGTCGTGAATCACACGAGCGAACCCGCAGCCGTCAAAGGGCCACACCCGCGCGATGGACGCGAGCTCAACCTCGGCTCGAGGTTCAGTGCCCGGTTCAATAAACAACGGGAACGAGACAGCCTCGGGGAACGGATAGCCGGCCTGCTCGCTCGGAATCAGCAGTACGTCCACCCTGCTCCCTGCGACGCCCTCGAGGTCAAGCGGAACGAACGCCACCGACTCCCCGGGTACCGCCAGACGCCAGGCTGTCACGCCGGACGCACATGGAATCTGCTCCCCGTTCCGTAGGCAGACGATTTGCTGTGCACGGTTGGTTCGAGCGGAGGGATTGCCCACCACGAGCTGTGCTCGAACCTCACCATCCTTCGTGGGCAGGATCGGGGCGGCCTCAATCGGTCGTGCGCCGTTCAGGGCGATGAAGTGGATCTGCGGCAGCGCGCGCTCCGGCAGCGACTTAGGCACGCTGCTAGCAAACCCGCCTACCCATTCCGCGGTCTCCGCGTCGAAACGTGTCAGCGCCTCATCCCACGCGACATAGCCGTTCCAGACCACCACTCCGGGGAGAGGCGCCTCGTCGGTTGAATCAGAGCGCGCGCATCCGGCGAGGAGGGCCACCGCGACGACCGAGGCCGCCAGCAACGGACGGTACGTTCTGTTGCGCCCGGGATGCCGCCCACTCAGCCGAAACCGCCAATCGAGCACGCGCATCAGCGCCTACCGCGGCGGAGAAAAGCAGGCTGCACCGCCGAAACCTCCGATTGCCCCTCAGATCCCACGGTCCGTAGACTCACCCCATGCCAGACCCCAGGCCAAACCTACGCGCCCCGCGAGGCATGCACGACGTCCTCCCGGAGGACGCCCCGCTCTGGCGCTTCATCCGCGAGGCGGCGGAGCGCACCGCCGCCCGCTACGACTACCACGAGATCGTGACCCCGATCGTCGAGGACGAACGGGTCTTCCTCCGCGCCGTCGGCGCCGAATCCGACATCGGCTCGAAGGAGATGTACGCCTTCGACGACCGAGGCGGCGATCGGATCGCCCTCCGCCCCGAGGGCACGGCAGGCGTCGTCCGCGCTTATGTCGAGCACGGCATGGCCAGCCGCCCCCATCCGCTGCGCCTCTGGTACCTCGGCCCCTTCTTCCGCTACGACCGCCCCCAGGCCGGCCGCTATCGCCAGCTCTGGCAGTTCGGCGTCGAGTTGATCGGCGACCCCTCCGCGTCCGCGGACGTCGAGGTGATCGACCTCGAGCGATTCTTCTACGCCGAACTCGGCCTCACCGACCTCACGCTCCGCATCAACTCGATCGGCACCCCGGAGACCCGACGCCGTTACGAGGAGGCGCTGCGCGACCACTTCACGCCCCACCTCGAAACCCTCTCCCGGGACTCGCAGCGCCGCCTCGACACCAACGTCCTCCGCATCCTCGACTCAAAGGAGGACGAGGCTCACGAGGCCGTCCGCTCCGCCCCCGAAATCCTCGACTACCTCGAGGACGAAGACCGCGCGCACTTCGAGGAAGTGCGCGCCTACCTCGACGCCCTCGACATCCCCTATGTCGTCGACCCCCGCATCGTCCGCGGCCTCGACTACTACACCCGCACCGTCTGGGAGTTCGAACCGCGCGACGGGGGCAGCCAATCAGCCGTCGGCGCCGGAGGCCGCTACGACGGCCTCATCCAGCTCCTCGGTGGCCAGCCCACGCCGGCGACCGGCTTTGGGACCGGCATCGAACGCATCGCCCTCAACCTCCGCGACCGAGGCCTCGCCAACGCCATCTCGCCCCCACCCCCGGACGCCGTCACCATCCCCCTCGGCGAGGCCGGCCCCGCCGCCGCCCTCAAACTCGCCGCCCAACTCCGCTCCGAGGGCCTTCGCATCCGCAACGGCACCCCCGGCCGCTCCCTCAAGGCCCAGCTCCGCAGCGCCGGCCGCTCGAACGCCTGCTACGCCCTCATCATCGGCGACGGCGAGGTCTCCGAGGGCGTCGCCCAGGTCAAGCCCCTCGCCGCCGAAGGCGACCAGACCGCCGTCCCGTTTGCCGGTGTCGCAGGGGCCATCCGAGACGCCTAACGTCTGTCGTTAGCGCGTAGCGGTCTCGCCGGCGACATGCCGCGTCGGTCGCCACGCCAGCGTCGAAGCTGCCACTCCAATCAGCACCACGACCGTGCCGAGGCGGAACGTGTCCCGGAACGCCTCGACGTGCGCGGGGGTGGCGGCCGCCGCATCGGTCAGGCCTTGCGCCAGCAGCCGCGCGGTGTGGCTGTCGAGCCGCGTCGCGAAGACGGCGGTGAAGGCCGCGACGGACAGCACCAGCCCCATGCTGCCTCCGAGGTTCAGCGCCCCGGATGCGGTGCCGAACCGGTCTTCAGGGACGCTGTTGAAGACCAGCGTGCGGGCTGCCGCACGCAGCGTCCCCTGTCCAATCCCGGCGAGCGCAAGCGGAAGCGTCGCCGCCACCGCTGTCGACGTCGCATCGAGGGTGCTGATCCACAGCACCGCCCCCGCCACCATCACGCTCGCGGCCGTCACCAGGCGCTGAGGCGGCAGCCGGTCCGCCAGCCACCCACCCACAGGAGCCGAGCCGGCGCCGCAGAGCCCCTGCATGCCCAGCATGAACCCCAACGTGGCCGCGCCGCGGTCCAGCACATCCGCCACGAAGAACGGGAAGATGAAAAAGATCACGAAGGATCCGAGCGAGTTGAACAGCAGCGTCAGAAACGCGGCGGCGAACGGCCGGCGCCGAAACAGCGAAAGGTCGAGCACCGGCCACGGCGCCCGCACTTCGATGTAAACGAAGAGCGCAGCCGCCGCCACCGTCACGAGGAGCAGTAGCACCGCCGGCGCGGTGCCGACGCCCGACGCCCGCAGCAGGTTGAGCCCGACGAGCAGCGAGCCGACGGCGATCGCCAGCGCGAGTGCGCCGGGCAGATCGAACCTCGCATCGGCCCGCCTGGCGCGTTCCCTCGTTCGGCCGTCATCGAGCACGACGAACGCGAGCAGCAGCGCGACGATCAGAAACGGGATCCGCGCGAAGAAGATCACCGGCCAACCGAACGTCTCGACGAGCACCCCGCCCGCGAAGCCGGCCGCGACCCCACCGAACGCCTGTGTGCCGCCGATCAGCCCGAGCGCTCGCCCTCGCTCTCCCGCCGAGAAGGCGAGCGCCACGAGCGCCGGCCCCACCGACACCACCGCCGCTGCCGCGAACCCCTGCAGCACACGAAGACCGACCAGCACGACGAGGTTCGGCGCGAGGCCGAGCAGCAGCATCGCCACCGCATAGGTCAGGAGGCCGAGCCGAAAGAAGCGCGCGAGGCCGAATCGGTCGCCCGCGCTGCCCATGCTGACGCCGAGCGCGGTGCTCGTCGTCACGAACGCGATGATCACCCACTGCAGCGAGGAGATGTCGGTCTCGAACGCATCGGCGATCGTCGGCAGCGCGACGTTGACCGTGAGGTCGAGCGCAGAGGAGAACAGCCCGAGCGAGACGCACCCCGCGACCAACCAGCGACGTCGATCTGCGGTTGCCGCGTTCATCCTGCCGCGCACCGTAGCCGAAACGGACAGACCACGCCGGGCCCAGCTTCTCCGGTCCCGGCCATCGTCGCGTCGAGTGCACCCTGCTGCCCGGGCCTGGCCCGGCTCGCAACCGTCCCGCGCGCTAGCGGTCGCGCGCGGCGGAACGGCCTCCCGCGACAGCAGGTGGCTCAGCGCTCGCGACGGAGCGCGAAACGGCCGCGGTCGGAGCGACCGGAGGAACCGTCGCGCGCGGCGGCTCCGGGACAGCCGCGGGCTCAGGCAGCACGGGCTTGGTGGCGAACACGAAGAACAGCGAGCCGAACGAGGCCAGGATCGCCAGCAGGGTGAAGCCGAACTCGTACGAGCCGGTCGTGTCGTACGAGATTCCCGCTATCACTGGACCCGCGATCATGCCGCCCATCATCACCAGCGACGAGAAGCCCATGATCGTCCCGAACGACTGCCGGCCGAAGTAGTCCGCCCGGATCGCCTGGATCAGCGGTCCGCGGGTCCCCACCGCCAGGCCATTGATCACCACGAAGCCGATGATCATCAGTTGGCTGGTGGCATACGCCAGGAGCATCAGCGCGATCGAATGCCCGAACAGCGCGATCACGATCGTCACCCGCTTGTTGATCCGGTCGCCCAGCAGGCCACCGATGAACGTCTGCCCGATCACCATCGAGATCGTCATCACCATGATCATGGTCGCTGCATAGCCGAGTGAGTAGCCAAGGTCCTCGACATGGGCGACGAAGTGCACCATCACTGCGCCCAGCACCAGCAACGAGGCCCCGTGGCCGAGAGCGATGAACCAGAACGCACGCGTGTGCAGCGCCTGACGAGCCGTGAACCCGGTCGCCTCAGCCGCCTCCTCGTCCGCGATCGCCGCGCCGTCGGGGCGCATCCCGTAGTCCTCGGGGCGATGCCGGACGAGCGTGGCGAGGGGTAGGCCCGCCACGAGGATGAATAACCCGGAGACGACGGCCATCTGGCGCCATCCGATCGCCTCCAGCAGGGCGACCACGCCCGGTTGGACCAGGCCACCAGCGGCGAACCCCATCGACACCATCGCCAGCGCCAGTGCACGCCGGGCGTTGAACCAGTTCACGACGGCCACGGTCACCGGGAGGAATGAGCCCAGCGCCGAGCCGAGCGCGATCAGCAGGAACGCGCCGTAGAAGGTGGCGATCGAGTTGACCTGACTGAACGCGAAGAAGCCGGCGGCGAAAATCACCACCCCGGTCATCATCACCTTTCTCGGCCCGAACCGGTCGATTGCCCAGCCCTCGACGGGTCCGAGCAGCCCGCTCTCGACCCGCTGCAGCGCGAAGGCGATCGCGAAGGCGGTGCGGTTCCAGCCGAATTCATCCTCCAGCAGGACCACGTAGGCGCCGAACGCGTGGAACACCAGCGCGCCGTTGGCGGTATTCACGAGGAACCCCGACCCGACGATCCACCAGCCGTAGAACACCCGCGATCCGAGCCTCGACGCGAGCGCCGCCGGGCCTCGAGTCGCGGTCACCGGACGCTCCGCCAGCTACCCACGCTCGATCCCCTGCCCTGTTGCATGCGTCGAGCCCGCGCCAGGCGCGCAGCGCCGTCAGTATTCGCAGCGTGATAGTAGCGCTGCCGGAGCGGGGACTCACGAACCAGTCATCCCCTGCCGGGGGGCCCGTTGACCCCGGAGGCGCTACCCCGGAGCGCTGCTACCCTGACCCCATGCTCGAACGATTGGCCGAAATCGAAGCTCGCTACGAGCAGCTGGCCGCTCTCCTGGCCGATCCGGAGGTCCTCGCGGACCACCGCAAGATCGAGGAGATTGGGCGTGAGCGTGCCAGTCTCCAGACCGTCGTCGACCTCTACCGCTCCTACCGCGAGACCGAGACCGCCCTCGAGGAGGCGCGCGGGCTGCTCGAGGACGACGACGGCGAAATGCAGCAGCTAGGCCGCGACGAGGAGCAGCGCCTCGCTCCCGAACTCGAAGACCTCGAACAGCGCCTCAAAGTTGTCCTCCTCCCCAAAGATCCCGCCGACGATAAGAACGTCATCGTCGAGATCCGATCCGGCGCCGGCGGCGACGAAGCCGGCCTGTTCGCCGCCGACCTGTTCCGGATGTACCAGCGCTTCGCCGAGCGCCAGAACTGGAAGGTCGAGGTGCTCAACACCTCGGCCGCTCATTCCGGTGGCTACAAGGAGATCACCTTCGAGCTGAACGGCCAGGGCGCGTTCTCGCGCCTGAAGTACGAATCCGGCGTGCACCGCGTCCAGCGCGTGCCGGAGACCGAGTCGCAGGGCCGCATCCACACCTCGACCGCCACAGTCGCCGTCCTTCCCGAAGTGGACGAGATCGACATCGACGTCGACTGGAACGACGTGCGCATCGACATCTTCCACTCGGGAGGCGCGGGCGGCCAGAACGTCAACAAAGTCGCCACCGCCGTCCGCATGACCCACGAGCCCACCGGCATCGTCGTCGTTTGCCAGGACGAGCGCTCGCAGGCCAAGAACCGCGCCCGCGCCGAATCCGTGCTCCGCGCCCGCCTGTACGAGATGGAGCGCGAGAAGCGCGAAGCCGAGGAATCCGCCGCCCGTCGCTCCCAGGTCGGCAGCGGCGACCGTGCCGAGAAGATCCGCACCTACAACTTCCCGCAGGACCGGATCACCGATCATCGCGTGAGCCTCACGATCCACGGTATGCCGCGCGTCATGGACGGCGAGATCGATGACCTCATCAACGCCGTCAGCGCCGACGAGGAAGCGCGCCTGCTCGCCGCCGCCTCCTAACACTCCACCCCGTGACCGGGTGAGGCCCTCGCCGGGCGCCTCTCCGGTCGACGGCCGCGGGGCAGCTCTACGAGACGCTTGCTCGGAACTCGATCGCCTCCTGGCTGATCGCGGTTGCTTCTTCGACGCTGACGATCGGACTGATCGTAAAGTCGACCCACGGCGTGAAGGCAGCCACGCCCCGCGCCAGGGCAGCAGCGTCATCGGCCTCAGAGATCGTGAACCCTCCACTGCCATCGCTGTACTGATAGAAGCCCTTGATGTCGATGCCGTCTGGCGGTGCCCAAGCCCCGAAAACGGCCAGCGCCCGCCGTGCGCCAGCGCTGGGACGCCCTCGACGACCTCCGGCTCGAGGATGGCGACCGCTGGGTCGCCCTCACTTCGGTCGCCGATCCCGGCAACCTCGGCACGATCCTCCGCACCTGCGATGCGGCAGGCGCTGTCGGCGTCATCCTCCTCGAGGCCTCGGCCGACCCACGACCCCACCGCCCTCCGCGCCAGCACCGGCGCCGTCTTCACGCGCCGCCTGGTCCGCGCGGACTGGGTCTCGTTCGCCGCCTGGGCCCGTCGCGAGGGCGCCACGGTCGTCGGCGCGGCCGCCGGAGCGGAGACGCCGTACCGAGGTGCGGACTACGGTTCGAGGTCTGTCGTCCTGATGGGCAGCGAGCGCGAAGGTCTTTCGCCGGAGCAGCGCGAGTTCTGCGACCGGACGGTCGCGATCCCGATGCTCGGCACCGCCGACTCGCTCAACCTCGCCGTCGCCACCGCACTCGTCCTCTACGAGCTGGTCGCCCAGCGCGAGACGTCCTCGTGAGCGCATTAACAAGAGCCCAGCGCGAGACGTCCTCGTGAGCGCATTAACAAGAGCCCAGCGCGAGACGTCCTCGTGAGCGCATTAACAAGAGCTCAGCGCGAAGCTGCCTCGTGAGCCGCCTCCGCGATCAGCTCCAGGACGCCGCCGACCGGCTGCTCGAGGTCGCCGCGGCCGACGACCTCGACGAAGCCCGCCTCGAGGTCGAGCTCCTCTACGGTGAGGCGGCCGGCCTCGACCGCGCGCACGTGATCGCCGCCGGCGGCCATGACGCCGATCCCGGGGCCAACGAGCGCTTCGAGGCGCTGCTCGCCCGCCGCATCGCCCATGAGCCGCTCGCCTACATCCTCGGAAGGCGCGAGTTCTACGGCCTCACCTTCGAAGTTGGCGAAGGCGCGCTCGTCCCGCGCCCGGAGACGGAGACGCTGGTCGAGGCTGGCCTCGCCGCCATCCGAGAGCACCCCCGCGCCGGCCGTCTGGTGCGCGTCGCCGACATCGGTACCGGCAGCGGTGCCGTCGCCATAGCCGTCGCCCGCCACTCCCCCGAGGCCAGAATGTTCGCCGTCGACTCCTCCACCGCCGCCCTCCAATGGGCTGGCAATAACCGCAAGCGCCTCGGCCCGATCGAGCGCGTCATCCTCCTCACCGGCGACCTCCTCGACCCCCTCAGCGAGCCGCTCGACGTCTTCCTCGCCAACCTCCCCTACGTCCCCACAGAAGAATTCCACGCCCTCCCAGACGAAATCCGCGCCCATGAGCCAGCGTTTGCCGTCGACGGCGGCGAGGACGGCCTCGATCTGTACCGCCGCTTCGCCTCGCAACTACCGGAGCACCTCGTGGATGACGCGTACGCCGTCCTCTGCGAGGTCGGCGCCGGCCAGGCGGGGTTCGTCGAGGACCTGCTCCTCGAAGCCCTCGGCCGTCCTGCCACCGCCGAGGTGCGCATGCACCGCGACCTCCGCGGTATCAGACGCGTCGTCGAGGTCCGCGTGGGATACCCCGTCGCGTAGCTCTCTTTCCCGGAAAGACATCGCGTACCGAACCAGTTTCGCGCCCGGGGCGAATGCCCCGGTCAACCACAATCCCTCGCTGCACCATCACTCAGCTTCGAAGGCGGTTGCGACCGCCGCCGCGTAACGGTCGTTGACAGACTGCGCGGTGCCGGCTTGCGAGGGGCGTGGGGGACTGCAAGTCCCCCGGCGAGGGGTCGCAGGGGAGCCCTCGCCCGGTAGGGCGATCCTCTGAGTTGGAGCTCCCCTGATCATGGGTTCGGCTCTCCGGCACATCGATCAACAAGGAGTTGGTTGCCGTCTGCTGGGCGCCTCGAAAACAGCGTCAGTCCGTCGCAGTCTGAAGCTACTCACCCTCGGTAGGCAACCGCGGTTCGCGAACAGCTCCATGGAACCAGAAGCGACCTGCGTTCGTTACGGCACCACAGGAGGCTGCCATGCGTCACTGGCTTCGCACCGCCGTTCCCCGTTCCATCCGCCTGGCGCTCGCCGTGTGGCGCCGCGGCGCACGTGACCTGGCCTCCGGCGACCGGTTCGCGTCGAAGCGTGTGCCGCTAGACGCGGAACACTCGCTCGGCGACTACGCCCTGCCGCTGACCGTCTACCCCGCCCAGGAAGCCGCCTCCGAGGTCGAATACCGAAACTCCGCCCTCCTTGTCGAAGCCCTCGACGGTTCCGTCATCCGCCCTGGCGAAGTGTGGTCACTCTGGCGGCTCGCCGGGGCGCCCACGCGCGCGAAGGGCTACGGCGAAGCTGCCGCGATCGTCGACGGCGAACTGACGACCGCCGTCGGCGGCTCGACCTGCCTCGTGTCCACCGTCGTCTTCAACGCTGGCCTGCTCGCGGGTCTCGAGGTCGTCGAACGGACTCAGCACAGCGTCGATACCTACGGCGACCAGTGCTACTACGAGCTCGGCCGTGACACCACCATCGAGTACGGCTACATCGATCGCCGCTTCCGCAATGACTTCCCGTGGCCGGTCAAGCTCCGCGTCGCGGTCGACGACGGGGAGGTGCGCGCGGGCTTCTAGAGCCCCGTCGAACGACCCTTCGAGGTTGACCTCCGGGTCGAGGTCCTCAACGCGGACCCAGACGCGATCTACGCGCTCACCTCGCGCCACCTCTGGCGCGGCCCGCTCCCCGTCCAATCACGCACCTACCGGTCCCGCTACTCCCGAGGCCACGCGCGGGCACACGCGCCTCCGCTCGCTGGGCTCACAGCACCGTCGGCCTAGCGCCGATCAAATCGGCGAGGTGCGCCACCAACTCCCGCCGAAGATCGGGCCCGGGTCCGCTCCGCGCACAAGGGCCACGCGCCCGGGGCGAACGCCCCGGTCAGCAGCAAGTCCTCAGTGCACCCTCTGTCAAGCTCGGCCCAATTCCGCAACTGCCGCCACGAGCGTTCGAAATAAACGTGCGCAGCCCCGGCTTGCGAGGGGGCTCGGGGGACTGCAAGTCCCCCGGCGAGGGGTCGCAGGGGAGCGGAGCTCCCCTGAACCTTGGTTCGGCTCGCCGGACTACCTCCGACAAGAAGCAGCCAGCCGTTCTCAACTACCAGCAGACACCTGACGCGTAGCGACATAGCGAAAAACCGGTCTCGTAGCGGGCGCAGAGAAGGCCTATCGCGCAGCGACGTAAGAAAGGCGGAGTTGGCGGATGCACGCCGGGAGTGGCTAGACCCCAGCCGGGCGAGTCTGCGCGATCTGATAGATCTTCCCCTCCGTCTTGATCGAGGGCGCAATGATCATCCGCGCGTCGTGGAACTCCTTGATCGTCTGCGCACCGCACGTCGCCATCGACGTCGTCAGCGCGCCGACCAGGTTCTCCGTCCCGTCGGTCTTCGAGGTCGGCCCGAACAGCAGCTTCTCCACCGTGTGCGTCTGTCCTACCTCCACGCGCACGCCTCGAGGTAGCGCCGCGTGCGGCGTCGCCATGCCCCAGTGGAAGCCGCGTCCAGGAGCGCCCTCGCAGCTCGCGAAAGGCGAGCCGATCATCACCGCGTCGGCGCCGGCGCAGATCGACTTCGACACGTCGCCGCCGGTGCGCAGGCCGCCGTCGGTGATGATCGGGACGTAGCGCCCCGTCCGTTCGAAGTACACGTCGCGCGCATACGCGGTCTCGATCGTCGCGCTCACCTGCGGCATCCCGATCCCCAGCACCTCGCGAGACGTGCAGGCCGCGCCCGGCCCAACGCCCACGAGCACCCCGTGGATGCCGGTCTCCATCAGCTCCAGCGTCGCGTGAAAGTCGACGGTGTTGCCGACCAGGATCGGCACCCCGTCCATCTGCTCCACCAGCTCGTCGAGCCGCAGCCCCTTCAGCGAGCTGGAGACATGTCGCGCCGTCGTGACGGTAGACGCGACGACGAAGTAGTCGGTCCCGGCGTCCTTCGTGATCGGCGCGAACTTCTTCGTGTTCTGCGGAGTGCCCGCTACGATCGTAATCCCGCCGCCGGCCTTGATCTCCTCGACCCGCTGGCCGACCAGGTGCTCCTTGACCGGCTCGCTGTAGATGCGCTGAATCGTCGCCGTCGCGTCCTCGATGCTCGCCGCCGCGATCTCCTCCAGGACGGCGTAGGCGTCCTCGTACCGCGTCCACACGCCGTCCAGGTTCAGCGCCGCCATCCCGCCGAGCTGGGTCATCGTCACCGCGAACTTCGGGTCGACCACGCCGTCCATCGAAGATGCGATGATCGGCGTCCGGAACGTGTGCTCGCCCAGCGCAAAGGTTGGTTCGACGAGATCGGGGTTCGTCGTCACCGCGCCCGGCACGATCGCCACGTCATCGAACCCGTAGCTGTGGTCGAGCGATTTCGGCTGCGCCGCCATCCGCTCGAGTTCCTCGTTGCTCGGTTTCGGCGTCGTTGGCTTATCCAGCACCACGGTCCCCACCCCTTACGCAGGAACCCCTCGCCAGAGGGGTCCCGTCAGAACGCGCGCGCGCACCCTCCAAAACAGGAGGGTGCTTCAATCGGATAGTGCTTCATGGGCGTGACCCCGCCACTGGTCGGACCCGCTCAAGATTTCGAAAAAGGTTATCCCTCGGCCTAACCTCGGTCAACGATTACCGATCAGGGACGTAAGCACCTCCTACGAACCGATTCTGGACCGTCGGCGACCGGCCCAGTTGATTCCGGTATCGGTCGCGCGACAAGGAATCAGTAGGATTCCCGACACGTTTCGCTTCCCGGAGCTCTCGAGCGGCGTCATCGACAGAGGCCTTATGTCGTCGCGAACCCCCCCGGTCATGTCCACGGGGCCCCATGCGCACGGTCGACATGCTGTTCACGATGCGCGAGCACGAGATCCTCCACGCCGGCTGTGCACCGTTCGCTGTCACCGCATCGCAAGCCGTACCCCTAGAGGACCGCGCCGGGAGGCACGATCGTGAACTCCTCGACCGTGACGCCCGCACCAATCTCGGCGCCGTCTCCAACCACCGCCCCTTCCTTGATCTCAGCGCCGTCCCCGATCGTGACATTCGCCCCGATCATCACGTCGACGTCGATCTTCACGTCGTCGCCAATCGACGTTTCGTCGCCAACGGCCGCGCGTTCCTCGATCACGGTCCGAGCGCCGATCGTCACACCGTCGCCGACGACGGCGTCCTTCTTGATCTGCGCCTCCGCCCCGATCGACGAGCCGGCACCTACCTGAGCACCCTCCTCGACTTTCGCGTTGAACCCGATGAACGAACCCGCGCCAACGACTGCGCCTCCCTCGATCGTGGCGTCAGGCTCGATCGTCACGCCCGGCCCGATCACCGCGCCGGGGTCCACATCGACCGACCCCGGGGCCGCGAGGCTCACCGTGATCGTCGCGGGCGCCGAGCCCTCGTTGCCCGCCAGGTCAGTCGCGTCGATCGTGAAGAGCGTGAGCCCGATCGCGAAGCTCGAGCGGTGAGTGACTGGCAGCGCGCCGTCCTGCGCATCGAGGGCCGACGCCCCTGCGAGGAACGCCGACACCTGGACGTTCGTGGCCGGCACGCCGTTCGGATCGAGCGTCGTCACATCGAGGGCGTTCGGACTAGGCGCCGTCACCACCGGTGCCAGGGTGTCGACACGCACATCCAGCGCAACCGAGGTCGGAGACTCGTTTCCCGCTGCGTCGGTCGCCGTCGCCGACAGGCTGTGGACGCCATCCGACAGCACCGAGGTCGTGA
Source organism: Dehalococcoidia bacterium (assembly GCA_965248675.1). Taxonomy (GTDB): domain Bacteria; phylum Chloroflexota; class Dehalococcoidia; order UBA2979; family UBA2979; genus UBA6627. The sequence goes on along the minus strand of CBDFJZ010000007.1, from coordinate 207,023 downwards.
CCGTCCAGCTACCGCCGACGGCGGTCGCCGAACCGACTTCGACGGCCCCGTCGAAGAGCCTCACGGTCGCATCCGCTTCCGCGCTGCCCGTCAGCGTCGGACTCGAATCGCTCGTCACCTCGTCGCTGGCCGACGCGCCGGTGTCGCTCGCCGCGACTAGATCCGGCGTCCCCGGCGCCCCCGGAGGCGTCGTGTCAGGTGGCGACGCGATCAGCTCGGCCGTGTCCAGCGGCGTCCCCGGGGATCCGTCCCGGCCGCCGCTGACCAGGATGCTCCCATCGGTCAACAGACTGGCTCCATGCGCCCAACGGGGCGTCGCGAGCGACGGAAGCGAGGCGAACGAATCGTCGGCGGGATTGAAGATCTCCACCGACGACGCCGCTGATCCACCGCCACCGCCGACGAGAACGACGCGCCCGTCATCGAGCGCCACCGCCGGGTGTCCCGCACGAGGCACCGACATCACCGAGGCGAGTGCGCTGAACGTCTCCGCGACCGGGTCGTAGATCTCCGCGTCGTTCGACGGCGAGCCAGCATTCCCACCGCCGGCGATCAGGACACGGCCGTCCGGCAGCAGCGTCGCCGAATGGCTGGACCGAGCCGCTGACATGTCGCCGACCGCTCGGAACGTCTTCGCAGTCGGATCGTAGATCTCCGCCGAAGTCGTTCCGAAGTTGCCGCCGCCCGCGATCAGCACCTCGCCCGACGGCAGGAGCGTCGCCGTGTGGATACTGCGAGCTTCGGTCATGTTCCCCACAGTCGCGGTGAACGTCCCCGTGGCTGGGTCGTAGATCTCGGCCGTGTTCCCACCCGGAGCGCCGCCCGTCAGCAGCACCGTTCCGTCGAGCAGCCGCGTCGCGGCGTGGAACAGTCGGCCTGACACCTGGGCTCCAGCATCGACGAACGCCTCGGCGCCCGCGTCGTAGAGCTCAGCATCCTGATACACGGCGCCGGAGTCGCCCCCACCGGTGACCAGCACGTCGCCGTTCGCCAGTCGGGTCGCGACATGGCTGGCCCGCGGCCCATGGAAGAGGTCGCCCGCGAACGTGAACAGCTCGGTTGTGGGGTCGTACAGATCCGCACCACTAATCGGTCCCGAGCCGGCCGCGGAGCCCGAAATGCTCCCACCAGCTACCAGCACCCGACCATCGGACAAGGTCGTCGAGGTATGCGCCCAGCGAGGGCTGCACATCGTGAGTACGGCGCTGCAGATCGAGCCGGGCGCCGGCGGGACCTCAATGATCTCGGCCGTGTCGAGGGGCGTCTGGCCCGGCCCAAAGCCGCCAGCGACCAGCACCGTCCGGTCATCGAGCAGCTCGATCCCGGCCTGCCAGCGAGCGGACGTCAGCGAGTCGATCAGCGTGAACGTGTCGTCAACTGCGTCGAAGATCGCGACCGCGGTGAGGCCAACACCGCCCGGACCGTTCCCACCGGCCAGCACCACTCGCCCGTCCGGCAGCGAGATCGCCATGTGGCTATTCCGCGGCTGCGGCAGCGAGCTCAGCTCGGCGAACGTCCCCGTGCCGGGGTCGTAGACCTCCGCGACGGTGTTCACCGCTCCCGGACCAGACTGACCACCAACCAGGAGCACCCGGCCGTCGGGAAGCAGCGAGGCCGTGTGCGATTGCCGCCTGTGGTTCATCGCTCCAGCGGTCGGCGAGAAGGTCCCCGATGTCGGATCGAAGATCTCCGCCGAAGACTGGACGTCGAAAATCGCCTCGGACTTCCCGCCGGCGATCAGCACGGTGCCATCGAGCAAAAGCGTCGCGCTGTGGGAGTGGCGCTTCGTGCCCATGTCGCCGACTGCAGCGAACTGCTGCGTGGCGATGTCGTAGACGTCCGCTGTCCGTGTCACCTGTCCCGCTGCTTCAAGCTTCAGGCTTCCGCTGATCAGCACCTTCGTCCCACCCTCGATCAGGACAGCGGCCGGTGCCTGTCTCGCGTTCGACATGGCGGTCGCGATCTCGGTGGACTCGTGCGTCGCCGGATCGAATAGCAACGCGCTATCGAGGAACGTCCCGGCTTCGTCGCTGCCACCTACCGTCAGCACCGAGCCATCCGGAAGCGTGACCGTCGCCCCCGCACCACGCGGCGTCGGCAGCGGCGCGATCGCGAAGAAGAGCTGCGTCTCAGGATCGAAGAGTTCCGCGCCCCCTCGGACCTGGTTCGCCGCTCCACCGAACCCGCCGCCCGCGACGAGCACGCTCCCGTCAGGCAACGCCGACGTGATCGGCTGTCGCCGCGACTCGCACATCACCAGGAGCGCGCCACACGCGCTCAGAGGCGTGGACGGGAGGAAGAGGATCGCGCTGGTCGACGCGGTCGTGTTGCCGCCCACCATCAGGATCGTGCCGTCGTTGAGCCGCGTCTCGGACTGCGCGAACCGCGGCATGTCCATCGCAGGACCGGGGAGGAACGATCCGGTCGTCGTGTCATAGATCTCGCTGCTGGCCGTCGCGTTCGCGGAACTGCTCCCGCCGATCGACCCGCCCGCGATCAACACCTCGGTCGAGGAGTAACGAGTAGCGGAGTGTTGCAGCCGCGCCCGCGCCATCGACGGCCCCGCCGCGAACAGGTCGGTCGTCGGATCGAAGATCTCGGTCGACGCGAGCACATCGAGGATCCCGCCCGCACCGTAGCCTCCGCTGACGAGCACGCGCCCGTCGGGCAGCAGCGTCGATCGGTGACTCGCGCGCACGGTACTCATGCCACCAGCGGCGGAGAACGTGTCGGTCGTCGGATCGAAAACTTCGGCCGAACTCAGGCCGTCCCCGCCGGTGACCAGAACCCGCCCGTCCGCCAGCCGCGTGGCGAAGTGACCGTTCCTGGCGACACTCATGCTGCCCGTGGCCACGTAGCCGTCCAGCACCGGATCGTAGACCTCCGATGGCGCCCCACCACCCGTGATCAGGACCCGCCCGTCGAGCAACGGCGTGGACAGCGCGAAGTTCCTTGAGCTGATCAGCGGCGGTCCAGCCGCGAACGTCTCAGAGACTGGGTCGTAGAGTTCCGATGTCGTTCCTGGTCCCGTAATCCAGGACCCGCCCATCGGGAAGGAGCGTTGTCGAGGAACCGAGCCGATCGCTCGACAGATCCCCTGCGGTACGACGGAATGTCCCCGTCGCCGAGTCGTAAAGATCAGCGGTAGTCCCGGAGACCAGCAGCACCTCGCCATCCGCCAGGCGCGTGGTTGCCAGTCGAGCGTTCCGTGCCTCAGTTGGCGGACCATCGGTGGGCACGAACGACGGTCCAGTATGACTCGCTGAAACGCTGCCCCAACTGACGACAGCAACCGTCAGCAAGGCCACGACCCATACGGTCGCGGGGATGGCAAGTCGACTGAGACTCATGGGGAGCTCCGGTTCCGCGGACTACGACGCACGTAGACTGCGCGGAACCTAGCAGGAGTGCTCCTCCAAGCTCAACGGAACCTGAAGTCGGACTCACCGCTTCAAGCCGGTTCCTGCGGCCAACGCTGCCAGACCATGCGATGCGGGATCATCTCGCTGCCGCGCACCCGGCCCGGGCGCTCTACCGCGTCATCACCCGCTGCAACGCGCCGCACGGAGGCTAGAAGATGGCGATCAGCCGATCGACAGCTTCGGGGTCGGCCGGTGCTTCTCGGACGAGCGGCGGACCAGCCTGCCGACCCGCCCGCTGCGATCCCACCCCGCCGAGGTGCTACGATCGCGCCCGAATGACGCCACCCGACGCCGCGTCCCCACCCCCGCCCCCGGACATCGCGGCGGAGACCATCCTCGTCGCCGTTGCCTGGCCGTACGCGAACGGCGACCTCCACGCCGGCCAGATCGCCGGCGCCTACCTCCCGGCTGACATCTACGCGCGCTATCACCGCATGCGCGGTGACCGCACGCTCATGGTCTCCGGCTCCGACTCCCACGGGACCCCCGTCACCGTCCGCGCGGAATCCGAGGGCATCACCCCCGCCGAGGTGTTCGAGCGCTTCCACGAGAGTTTCCTCGACACCTTCGAGCGCTTCGGCATCTCCTTCGACCTGTTCACCTCGACGGACACCGACAACCACACCGAGGTCACACAGGACATCTTCCTGAAGCTCCTCGAGCACGACTACCTCTACGAGGCCGAACAGACCCTCCTCTACGACCCGCAGGTCGGCCGCTTCCTACCCGACCGTTATGTCGAGGGCACCTGCCCGCACTGCGGCTACGACAGTGCCCGCGGCGACCAGTGCGATAACTGCGGCCGCACCCTCGACGCCCTCGAGCTGATCAGTCCGAGGTCCAAGCTCAGCGACGCAACCCCGGAGCCCCGCACCTCGAGACACCACTTCCTCAAACTCTCCGCCTTCAATGACCGCCTCACCGAATGGGTCGAAGCGCAGGAGCACTGGCGACCCGCCGTCCGCAATTTCACGCTCGGCATGCTCCGCGAGGGCCTCCACGACCGCGCGATCACCCGCGACATCGAGTGGGGCGTCCCGATTCCCCTTGAGGGCTACGAGACCAAGCGGATCTACGTCTGGGTGGAAGCCGTGGTCGGCTACCTCAGCGCCACCAAAGAGTGGGCCCAGACCATCGGCGGCGATCCCGACTCGTGGAAGGCATGGTGGGAGGACCAGGACGCTCGCACCGTCTACTTCCAGGGCAAGGACAACGTCCCGTTCCACACGCTGATCTGGCCCGCCATGCTCATGGGCTACGGCGGCCTCAACCTCCCCTACGACGTTCCCGCCAACCAGTACGTCACCATCTCCGGTTCGAAGGCCTCCACCAGCGCCAACTGGGCGATCTGGATGCCCGACTACCTCGACCGCCACGACCCGGACCCGCTCCGCTACGCGCTCACCGCCCTCATGCCCGAGACCTCGGACTCCGACTTCTCCTGGGCCGAATACGTCCGCCGCAACAACGGCGAGCTCGTCGCCCGCTGGGGCAACCTCGTCAACCGCGTCCTCACCATCACCCGCCGCAACTTCGAGGACTGCGTCCCCCCCGACCCGCCCTCGCTCGCCCCCGAGTCCGAGGCCTTGCTCCGCCGCGTCGACGACGCGTTCGACACCGTCGGCGAGCAGATCAACGCCGTCCAGCTCCGCCGCGCCCTCGCCAGCGCAATGGAAATCGCCCAGGCCGCGAACCAGTACCTCGACGAACGCGCGCCGTGGGCGGCGGTCAAGACCGATCGCGACCACGCCGCCGAAACCCTCCACACCGCCGTCAACACCATCAGCGGCCTCGTCACCCTGCTGCAGCCCTTCCTCCCCTTCACCTGCGCCGACGCCTGGCAGTTTCTCGGCCACCCCGGCGAGGTCGAGCCCGCCGGCTGGCGACGTACCCCCGTCGCCGGCGGCACATCCCTCCCCGAACCGCACCCTCTCTTCACCAAGCTCGACGACTCCCTCGTCGAGGAAGAAGAAGCTCGCCTGGGTCAGTGATCACCGAGCGCAGCGAGGTTCCCAAATGAACGTGCAGCGCGATCAATCGCTGACCGACCCCGCGAGCGGCAGCGAGTATCGAAACGAAGGGCGCCTAGCGGCGACGCTCTCGAGGCCGTCACGCTCTCCCCGCGCCCCCTTCCGACGCGAGTCCGCCCTCCGCGCCCTCCGCGCCCGCTTCGTCCTCACCGCTCCGGGCCGGCGACTGGTCAGCGCTCCCCAACCCCAACGGCCGCAGTCCTCGGGCGCTACACGCCCGGGGCCTTGCCCCGGTAAGCAGCCAGGTCACGGTGCACCATCGCAGAGACTCGCCGAGGCCCCTCCTGGCCGCCTCGGAAGGCCCGCAACTTCCGAGGACCACCCACGGCTTGCGAGGGGCCGTCAGGGGACTGCAAGTCCCTTGACGGGGGGCTTGGGGGGCGAAGCCCCCCAGGTCCGAAGCGACCTCGATCAACCGCACGAAGCACACCACCAGCCGCCCACGCAAAACAGCGCACGCTCGCCCCAGCCAGATCCGGCAGTGTGCCAACCCACCGGCCGAGGTAAAAAGAACCCATGAAACCAGCCGCCCCAGGGTCAGCGATGCCGAGCGGCGCGAGGCGTTCCGAGGTCAGCGCGAGCGCAGTGAATCGCGGGCCGCCCCCGCGAGCGGAAGCGAGCATGAAGAAAGTAGACGCGCAGCGCTTCCCCACCCCCCTACCAGACGTCATCGACGCCCACGCCCACACCTGGTCCCGCGACCTCCGAGACGACCACCCCGCCGTCCTCGACCGCGCCTGGCAAGCCGGCCTCACCGCCATCATCGAGGTCGGCGTCGACGTCGCCACCTCCCGCTCCGCCGCCGACCTCGCGAGGCGCGAACCGCGCATCCACCCCGTCGTCGGCCTCCACCCTCACGAGGCTAAACACCTCGCCGCCCAGCGCACCGACCTCGAGGCGCTCGCCGCCAGCGGCGACTTCGTCGCCGTCGGCGAAATCGGCCTCGACTTCTACCGCAACCTCTCGCCGCCGGACGATCAGGACGACGCTTTCCGCTGGCAACTCGACCTCGCGAGGCAGTACGACCTTCCCGTCGTCATCCACGCCCGCGACGCCGACGACGCCACCTACGCCATCCTCGAGGAGTGGGCCAGCCGCGTCGGTCGCTATCTGGGGGCCGAGCGCCCGATCGGCATGCTCCACTGCTACGCTGGCGACGCCGAGCTCGCCCGGCGCTACCTCGAGCTCGGCTTCCTGATCTCCATCCCCGGCACCGTCACCTGCCCCAACAACGGACGCACTCAGGACGTGGCGCGGTCAATCCCACTCGCGGGTATGCTTTTGGAGACGGACTGTCCCTACCTCACGCCGGTGCCCCATCGAGGGCGCCGCAACGAACCGGCGCTGGTGGTGGAAACCGCGCGCTTCGTCGCGCACCTCCGAGGCGAAACCCCCGAGGCCGTGGCCACCGCCGCCGCAGCCAACACGAGAGCGCTCTTCGGACTGTAGGCGAACGCCGGCACCGCAGGTGGAGACCCCTGCGGGAGTGAATGCCCCGCGCCGCAACGCGGACAGCGACGGTGGAGATGCCGAATGACAATGGCCACCAGCCGCGACACCGAACGCGCCGTCGTCGCCGGCGTCTGCGCCGGCATCGCCTCGCGCTATCGGTACCCGGTGCCGGCCGTCCGCGCCGCCACCGTAGCGCTCTCCGTCGCCACCGCCGGCATCGGCGGCCTCGCCTACCTTGCCCTCTGGCGAAAGCTGCCCCCCAGCGGCGAGCGGCTCCCCTCGACGAATGGCGCCACCAACAGGTCCGCCGCCCCACCCCTCGAGGTTCCGGCCACGTCCGAGGTCCCCGCAACCCCGCCTTCGGACCTGCCATCGTCCCAGGTCTCTTCAGCCGCGCCTTCGGCCCCGGTCCGAACAGCGCCCGCGGCTGCGGTGCGCGCGACCCTTGAGACGACGGACGCCGCGTCCAAACAGGCGCCGCCCGCCGGCGACGAGCGGGCGTCCCCAACTGGGGCGCTCTACGGCCCCGTCGCCGCCGACCTCCCGCTGGTGCGCGAGCAGATCTCCGAGGTCGCCCGCGGCGTCGGCTTCGACTTCCTCGAGCAGATGCTCGAACAGCAGCTCGCCGGCACCGGCAAGCTGATGCGTCCCGCGATTGCCCTGCTCGCCGGCCGCCTCGGCACCTACGACCTCGACAAAGTCGTCCCGCTCGCCGCCAGCGTCGAACTGCTCCACACCGCCACGCTCGTCCACGACGACGTCATCGACGAGGCCGGCGAACGCCGCGGCAACGAGACCGCCAACGCCCTCTTCGGCAACTCCGCCTCGGTCATGCTCGGCGACTACATGTTCGCCAACTCCGCCGAGCTGATCTCGCGCACCGACAACATCCAGGTCGTCAAGAACTTCGCCGCCACGCTGATGATGATGGTCCGCGGCGAGCTCAACCAGGACGTCACGGTCTTCGAGTACTCCGAGGACGTCCAGCGCTACCTCGACCGCATCACCGGCAAGACCGCCAGTCTCTTCGCCACCGCCGCCGAGAACGGCGCCCTCGTCTGCGGCGCGCCGCCCGACCAGGTCGAGGCGATGCGCACCTACGGCATCAAGCTCGGCATCGCCTTCCAGATCATCGACGACGTCCTCGACTTCACCGGCGACCCCGAGGTCATGGGCAAGCCCGTCGGCTCCGACCTCCGCAGCGGCACGCTCACCCTCCCCGCCATCCTCTACATGCAGGCCGAACCCGACGACAACCCCATCAAACGCGCCTTCGAAGGCACCCGCCGCCGCGCCAACCTCGACCGCGCCACCGCCGACATCCTCGCCTCCACCTTCATCGACGAAACCATCGAAACCGCCCACCGCTTCGGCCGCGAAGCCCGCGCAGCCCTCGAGGCGTTGCCCTCCGGCGAAACCCGCGACACGCTCGCGGGACTCGTCGACTACGTCCTCGATAGGGACGCTTAGGCCGTGCGGTCCGGATGATCTCGGCCAGGCGGTCTGCCGCCTGCATCCTCCGGCGCCGGTGCTAGGCCGGCTCCCAGGGCGCTCTAGCCTCCCGTTACCGCTGCGGAAAGCTTGGCGGAATCACCAGATCGTAGGTTGGCTCAACCTCGAACGCTTTCTCGTAGAGGTCGCTGTACCGCCCCGATAGCACGGTCGCCGTCTGCAGTTTAGACAAGACTTCGGTGATCTCTCCGGCATCGGCCGCAGATGCGATGCCCCATGTCACATCCCTCTCATCTGCGAAAAGCGGGATCGCATCCAGCGACCGAAGCGCTTGCGACGGTGCAATGAAGAGGTCGATCCGGCCTTGGTCTAGCTCTCCGTCGGCGTCAGATGGATTGATCGGCACGAGTTCCACCTCGATGCCCAGCTGCTCGCCAAGCGTCGCGATGTACGTCTCGAGGAACTCCGTCGACTTGAGATTCGCGGCTGCTGACGGATCAAATCCGACCTTGATCACCTCTTGGTCGAGTAGTCCCTTGAGACGCGGATCGCTCGTAATCGTGGGCGGAACGAGGATCTCAGGTCCGAACGGTCGGAATCGGTCGATCATCGACGGATCTATAGTGATCGGCCTCGGCTGAATCGGTGGAGCGTCGAAGAAGACTTCTATCTCGTGTTGCCTCGTGACGGTGAATGTGCTCGGAGCCACCAGCGAGTCGACGACTACTGATCCGCTGGCCACGATAATTGTGGCACTATCGGCGCTCGCCTGAACAGAGAAGACGGTTTGGCCAGAAGTTCTGAGTGTCGCGAGGTCGCCAACCATGTACTCAGCGGGCGCAGAGCTCGAAGCAAAATTGCAAGTTGTGATCCCTGAATAGAATCGGATCACGACATCGGGCTGAGGATACACTGTGAGTTTCACGTTCGTCAGCGATCGGCAGGTGGTTTCATTCGCTTCTACCGCAAAATCGAACGTTCCGTCGGCGTCGCTCTCGAGGCTGTCTCCTGCGAACAGCGACTCGTCGTCGGTCGTTCGCACGCCGTTCCGCTCCACGTTCAGCTGGATTACGGCGTCAACGCGCCCAACTGGGTCAAGTGATGGGGGGAGCCCAGTGGGTTCGGGCGTAACGCTCTGGACGGCCGTACCACCGTCGTCCGACTTGTTCGAGCAAGCAGTCAGCGCCACCAACAAGAAGGCCGCGAGCACTCCGACTTTAAGCATGGGTCCACCTCTAGAATGCCGCATCGAACATCGAGCGGAAGGTCGGGTTCGAGTTGGCGAGCGCGATGATGAAAGCGGCGCCGAACACGCGGAACAAGATGAACTCGATCCACAAGATGCCGGCGAAGAGATAAGGGCGAGCAGCGCGCTCGTCGGCCGATCGCTGCACGCTCGGGGCCGCCTTCAGACCGCCGACGGCCGCCTTCAAGGTCGCAGCGATCGCAGCCGAGGTGGTTGCGAACGCAGATTCGAGCCGACCGGGGGTCGGTCTGGGAACGAGCGAGGGCGCTTTCAGATCGCGCGTCGCGAGGACACTCGTCCTAGTCACAGCCCCGAGGACGAGCAGTAGCGCAAAGGGAATCAATGGCACGGTCGGACGAACGAAGTAGCCAAACGTCCGGTTGACTATAAGGGCATCGAAGACGGCGGACAGCCCGTTGAGTTTTGCACCCTCAAGCTCACGTCGCTTGAACAGAGCGTCGTTCGCGGTTGCGAAGTCGTCCTTGTCCCGTGCGCCTCGTTCGATGAGCCGCAGAACCTCCTCCTGTATAGAAGAGCTCTCGATCGACGCGACCGCCGACAGATCCAACTCCAACGGATCGGCCGATACCTGGTTCATGACTAAACCACCGCGAAAGAGAGTTCTATCGAACGTTAGCGGACCCTGAATCCTGGTCCGAAAGAACAACGCATCCCGTTCAAACTGCCCGGCCGTGAAATCGAGACCGCCGGCCCCCGTCACGTCGGCGAACGAGGCTTCACTGATGAAGACCGCCGCGAGGAACGATCCGCGCGACGCGAAATCCGCACCGTCGAACGACGTCTTACCTGCCTCCGGGCCCTCACCTGACCCGAATAGACTCTGTGTGAAGTCCGCGACGCCCGAGAACGTTGCGCCGATGAACAGCGGCGGATGCTCAAAGCAGCGCCGGCGGAAGTCAACACGATCATGGAAGGTCGCCCGCTCAAAGCTAACCTCGCCGAGGAAGTGTCCGGAACCGGTCACCATCTGGCATGTGGAGCCTGCTCCATCGGGCGGATCTGCGGACGAGGCGACCGTGAAGAGCGTGAGCGCGTGAGACTCTGCTCGACCGAAGTCGACTGAGCCAACGAAATCGGTTCCGGAGAACGAGCTATTGCCGAGGAAGCGCGCATTAGCGAAGCTCACCGTGTCACCGAAACGAACGCCTTCAAGATTCACTAGATCCTTGAAGACAACGACGGACGCGTCCACGGGACCATCGATGCTCGCGCCTGAGGTTCCTCCGGTGATGATGAGCGGGGCTTCAAATGCCGCCGCCCTCAGATTAAGTCCGGTCGTACGCAGCCCGCTGAGATCAACGACTCGCTCGAAGACAACGTCGGAGGCGATGAACTCTCCGCTGACCGTACAGTCGATGCACCGGAACGGAGCCGTGATACGACCCACACCGCTGAGATCCAAGTCGCCGGCGATCATCACTTGTCGTAGCTCTACCGGTTCCCCGGCGGCGGCCATCGCAACGATCACCGAAGGCTCCAGCGTCTGCTGAGCACCGACCTGAGACGGCCAGAGCACGCCAGCGGTGACAATAAGTGCAACGAGACCAGCACCGACAATGTCGAGAGACATCCGGCGGGGTCGTCGCCGAAGCTTCCGTTTCGACTTGTTGCCTACAGCGGACGATCGAGTCGGGACCGAGAACGGCGCCGATGGGTCGGTGCTCCGTCGCGACACTGCCGTGGACCTAGCCGAGTCATCGGGCAGTCTCAGGCGAACAGAGCCTCTTCCCGCTACTCGCCCTCCCGCCGACGCGAAACGCGGTCACAGGGTTCAACTCCCACCTCATCGCTCACGACACCTCGCGGCTATGACTGTCTCAGGGGTTCCCGCACCCACAACGGGCAACACTCGACACAGGTTGCTACCCAGGTCGCGGCACGCGCATCGATCTCACATCTGAAACTCACTCAGGCTCGTGCCTAAGTGCAACGACTCGATCGCGGTCATCGGCGCGGCACCAGGGGCCGGAAGAGCGTCAGCGGGCAACCACGCTAGATCACCTTTTCGCACCGATTGTAGACGACGCACGGAAACGGTCGGCGGCGAAGGGACTCGGGATCGATCCGCGGTCCCCAGGTATCGAGGTCGCCTGTGCCGTCTGCCTCGACGCCCCCCTCCGAGGTCCGCTAACTTCCCTCGATGCCAAACGAGCCCGTAGGCGTCCTGATCATCGGTGCTGGCGCGTCCGCCGGCGCCTTCGCCTGGAGCATCGCCGCCGCCGGCATGAGCGTCCTCTGCCTCGAGCAGGGGCCGTGGATGAAGCAGTCCGACTACCCCACCAACAACCTCGACTGGGAGTCGCGCGCCGCCACCGAGTTCTCGCCCAACCCTAACATCCGATGCCAAGCCACCGAGTACCCGTCATCAGGACGGCACCCCGACCAAGCCGCTCATCTTCAAGGCCGTCGGCCGCAGCACCATCCTTTGAGCCGACAAGCTCTCCACCCAGCGCGACTCCCACTCGCCCGTTCCGAGGCCACTCCGGGTTCTCCCTCACCCCCCTCCCCCTCTTGCAACCGATGATCCCGGGGACAGCCCGGACCGTCCGAGGGGTAACGCATGCAGGTACACGGAGTAGGCGCAGGGCCTCGAGGGTTCAACGCGGGACCGCCGCAAGCGCCGGCTAACCGCCCCCAACGTTCCGAGGCGTCGCCGCCGGCCGGCGGCACCGACATCGTCACTCCGTCGAGCGGACACCACCCGCCGGCCCACGGCGTCCGCCGTCTGCTCGAAGCCGGCCACTTCGAGGGCAGCGGCGCCTACAGCGCGCACGTCGCGAGGCTCGGCGTGCCGGCCTACGCGCTCGCGGCGGAGACCCCCGTCGACGAGATCCCGACCGACGAAGCCCCCGTCGAAGACCTGGTCGTCGAGGAGCCCGGCGAGGCCGTCCTCGATGCGCCCGTTGACACCGTCCTCGACGAGCCGGTCGACACCATCCTCAACGACCTCGTCGAGAACATCGTTGAACCCGCCGACGAGGTCGTCGTCGAAGAGCCCCCCGCCGAAGACCCCGCGCTCCTCGACCTCGACGCGCTCCTCATGGAGGAGCTGATCGCCGAGCAGGAAGCGCCGCCCACCCTCCTCGAGCAGATCGTCGAGACCATCGAGGAAGACGCCGTCTAGCCTCGCTGCCACGCCCACCGGCGAGACTCGCCCCATAGCTCTCTAGCGGGCGCCCACTCGGCGACCGCTGAGTGCCCACAGACGCCGCCTGGCACCGCCCCCGACTGCGCCTCGACCTCCGCCTCCGGCCACGATCTCGCCGACCACGAAGGCTTCGCGCCCGGGGCGAACGCCCCGGTGACCAGCAAGGTGCTCAGTGCACCATCACACAAGCGCATCGAGAGCCCACCCGCCGCCTCGACAGCTTCGCTAGTTCATCAAGGACCACGGCTTGCGAGGGGCGTTGGGGACAGCATGTCCCCGGCCGAGGGGTCGCAGGGGAGCAGCGCTCCCCTGATCCTCGGGTTCGGCTCCCCGAACGAACGCCATCTCGGCAAGAGCAGGCCGCTTAACGAACCCAGCAGCCTCCACGGTCGACATCCCCGCGAAGCCGGCAACGACGCCGTCGCAGCAGAACAGCATCGTCACTGAATGAGCCCGTCGAAGACGCGCACGCGCCCGGATCGGCAGTGAGCACCTGAGGTCCGGCCGCACAACGTCACTCAGACTGACCCGAAGGGTCGGAAAGTGTCGAAGACACCACGCGCCTGGACTCAGAAACAAACTCAGCGCTCTTCAGCTCCCGCTCCGCTTGCGCCCGCACGAACTCGTGCATCACCTGCTCCAGCCGCCCCGCCAGATCCGGATCGATCCGAATCCGCCCCGCCTCCTCGTACGGCAGCGACTGAAACGCCCGCAACACCCGTAGCACCCGCGCGTCCAGCGGGAACGCCTCGGGATGCGTCGCGAGCCCGGCCCGGCTCACCACGCCACCCCCCCGATGCGTCCAGAACGCCTCCTCCGCCGCCACCGGGGCGCCGGTCTCGAGGCAGTGATCCAGCTCCGGCCGGAACCCCGTCGCCGCCAGCACCCCCAGCTCGAACCGCCTCGTGACCAGCTGCACGCCGTCCCCGCGCGCCAGCCGCCGCAGCGACACCTCTAGCAGCTCGTACACGTCGAGCGCATCCGCATGCTCCACCGTGAACCGGTCCGCCAGCTCCAGCAGGTACATCGCCGTGCTGAGCTGTTCCAGGTCGTTATGTAGCGAAGCGAACGGCTCGGCCGTCTGCGCCTGCGTCACGATATCCATCGACCGCCCGTGCGCCAGCACCACTTCGGACAGCGTCAGCGGCTCCAGGTGCCCCGCCAGCTTGCTCCGAGACCGCAGCAACCCCTTCGCCACCACATCGATCTTCCCTCGGTGCGGCGTCAGCAGCGTCACGATCCGATCGGCCTCGCCCAGCCGTCGATGCCGCAGCACAATCGCCTCCGTCTTCGTCACCCGAGGAACCCGACTCGCCATCCGCCGAGGTTACAGCCCTGCCGGGCCGGGGAACTCCTTCGAGCTGCCCTGTCTCACGGAGGGCGACCTGCGTTCCTAGCGGCTGTTCGGCGAGCAGAACCCCAGATCACTGGAGCCCCAGCCCCACGAGCGCTCATCGAGAACAGTGCTCCCCTGCGACCCCTCGCCAGGGCTGGCTTCTAGGCGATCGCTCGAGCGAGGGCAGTCTCCCAAACCCGACTCGAAATGTGGAGCCAGCACACGTCGGTGGCGCCGGAAGACAGTGAATCGAACTCGAGCAATGGCGCCCTACGCAACATCCGCCTACCGGGGCCTTTGCCCGGGACATGTCATTCCATCCCTAGGAGCCCGCACATCTCGAGAGCTATGCCTAGCGGTGCCAGATGGTTCGCACCCAAGACGGCTTGCGCAGACTCAAACCCCCAGCGAGCACCGACCTCCGCTTGCCGTCACCCAAACCTCGCGACGAGCGAGATGCCCTCGGCTTGCGAGGGGGCTCGGGGGACTGCAAGTCCCCCGGCGAGGGGTCGCAGGGGAGCAGCGCTCCCCTGATCAGAGAAACGACCTCGAAAGCCGTCGCGCTGCACACCGCCAGCCGCCCACGCCAACCCCCGCGCGTAAGCGCCAGACGCCCCGCGCTCAGCGGAACCAACAACTTTCGAGGAAGAAGAAGCAAAGCCCCGGACCCGGACCGGGCCGCGGCCGGAAAACGCGCCTACCGGCGCCCTAAACCTGCTGCCGATACTCCAAAGCCCGCCCCAACGTCACATCATCCGCGTACTCGAGATCAGCCCCCGCAGGCAGCCCCCGCGCCAAGCGGGTGACAGACAACCCCAGCGGCTGCAACAACCTCGCGAGGTACATCGACGTCGCCTCCCCCTCGAGGTTCGGGTTGGTGGCGACAATCACCTCGGCCACATCCGTATCCACGTCCCGAATCCGAGTCAGCAACTCCGCGATCTTCAGCTCCTCCGGCCCAACCCCGTCCGAGGGCGAAATCACCCCGTGCAGCACGTGATAGAGCCCGCTAAACCCCCCGGTGCGCTCAATCGCCTGTACATCGAGCGGCTCCTCGACCACGCAGACAATCGTCCGATCCCGCCCCGTATCGAGGCAGATCCGACATGGATTCGTATCCGTCAGGTTCTGACACCGCTCGCAGAGCACCACCGACCGCTTCACCTCGGTCAACGCATCCGCGAGGTCCGTCGCCTCTTCCTCGGGCGCCCGCAGCACGTGGTACGCCAGCCGCTGCGCGCTCTTCGGCCCAATGCCGGGCAGTCGGTGGAACGCCTCAATCAACCGATTGATCGGCGACGCCGCGCCATCCACCCCCGGCCGCGAAGCGTCACTCACGAAACGGTCCAGAAGGCTCATTCACCAGGGTGAGACTCCGCCGCGCCGACCAACCGCAGGCCACCCGCCAACAACCAGCAACACCGAGTCGTAGACCACCAGCCGCATCGAGGCGCGAAGCGTCAAACAAGATCACTCATCGATCACAACGGCGCCCAGCTCCCCCGCCTCCTCGACGAGGTGCCCGCCCGCGGTCTTCGGCGCGGGCGCCGGGCCGGTGTTGTTCAGCTCTTCCCACACCACCGGCACCACCCGCAGCTCGCGTTTCGCCACCTGCGACACCGCCTGCGTCACCGCCGCCAGCAGTGCACCGCCCTCGTTCTCGCGAATCTGCTCCACGTGGTTCGGGTAGCGGAACCCGATCTCGACCTGGTCCTCCTCGACCGACTTGAGGTAGGCGGCGACCAGGAGCGCGCCCGCTTTGAAGTTCAGCTGCTTCGCGATGCCGCGAATCTCGTCCCACTGCGCGCGCAGCGCTTGCAGTTCCGCCGATACCTCGCCCGCATCGGGGGCGACGAACGCCGGCTTCGGAGCTGGCGCAGCATCAGGCCGCGGCGCCGACTCGCCGTTTGAGGGCGCTCCCTGCGACGGTGCCGGTCGCTGGCGCGGAGCCTGCCGCTGCTGAGGAGCCGCCCGCTGTTGACGCTGCTGCGGAACCTGTCGAGGTTGCTGCGGCGGAGCCGCGCCCTGATCACGCTGGATCGACGGATCCGAAGATTTAACATCTTGCGGCGGAGCCGCCTGCTGACCGCTCTGGCCACTCGGTGCCGGGGTCAGCGCCTCGGTACACAACTGGGCGAACGCGATCTCCGCCGGCAACGAGTCGTACGCGTCGCCCGAGAAATCGAGCTCCCCGAACGCGCTCAGTGCTGCCACGATCTCGGCTGCCCGCACATCCGAGGTCATCGCCACCAGCGCCTCGGCTTCGCCGTCGGACAGCCCGAGCTGGTCGCCGGCACCGGCCTTCAACAGCAGCGCGCTGCGCAGGACCGACACCACCTCGCGCATGAACGGTCTCATCGAAACCCCGTCGTCACGGGCCCCCACGAGCGCCTCGAGGCCATTCGCCAGGTCGCGGTGAATCGCCGCGTTCGCCACCGCCTCGGTCCGCGCGTCCACCACGAGGCCAAGCCCGGCGCGCACGTTCTCGAGGGTGAGCTGCTTGCCGTGGTACGCGATCAGCTGATCCAGCAGGTTCTCGGCGTCCCGCAGCGACCCCGTCGCCTGCCTCGCGATCAGCTCGTACACGCCCTCCTCGGCAGTGACGCCCTCGCCGCCGCCGACCAGCTCGAGCCGTCCCACAATCCCCTCGAGGGTGTGCCGCCGGAAGTCGAACCGCTGACACCGCGACGAGATCGTCGCAGGAATGCGGTGCGGCTCCGTCGTCGCCAGGATGAAGATCACGTGCGGCGGCGGCTCCTCGAGCGTCTTCAGTAGCGCGTTGAACGCTGCGTCCGTCAGCATGTGCGCCTCGTCGATCAGGTAGACCTTGTACGGCCCGAGGGCCGGCGAGTATCCCGCGTTCTCACGCAGGTCCCGGATCTCGTCGATCCCCCGGTTCGAGGCCGCGTCCAACTCGATCAGATCGAGCGCGCGCCCCTCGTCGTACGAAGCCTCGCACTCCGGATCCGGCGATCCATCGGATCCCGGCCGGCAGTTCAGCGCCTTCGCGAGAATCCGACCGGTCGACGTTTTCCCTGTCCCCCGAGGCCCGCTGAACAGGTACGCATGCGCCGGCGTCCCCGTCTCCACCACGTGCGCCAGCGTCGTCGTGATCGGCTCCTGCCCAACCACATCCGCGAAGCGACGAGGCCGCCACTTCCGGTACAGCACCTGTTGCTGCTGCGTGCGCTCTGGACCCTCTAGAACCATGTCCCCCCGAAGGCCGGGTCAGGCCACGAATGCCTCGAGACCGGCTGCGGCCCAAGTGTAGCGCGGCGCGCCCGCACGCCCCCAGGCCTCCGGCGCGCAACGGATCCCAGGTCATGCGTGACGGCAGGTCGAACGAGCAACTCCGGCTCCGGTCCCTGAGCGCCCCAAACCTCGATGCCCCGCGCCCGGGGCGAATGCCCCGGTCAGCAGCCAGCCGGCCGGCCACCCTCGCTCAAGCTCAGCGGAATCGGGCGACTGCCGCCACTGACACTCCGTCAACTCGTCTCAGGTTCCGGCTTGCGAGGGGGTTCGGGGGACAGCCTTGTCCCCCGGCGAGGGGTGGCAGGGGAGCGGAGCTCCCCTGATCCTGGTTCGGCTCCGCGGCAGCTCGCCATCTCGGCGACGGGAAGCTGTTCCTCGAACACCATCTCCGCAGCGGCTGATCGCGGCGAGGTGGACCTGCTCAGTGCGTCGGCGGCGCATCCCAGATCGCGTGCACCCACTCCCCCAACAACTCAACCTCGCGCTCTCTCATCCGCGCCGTCTCGTCCACCCCGTCATGTTCATACCCCAGCAAATGCAGCACCCCGTGCGTCACGAGGTGCCGCAGCTCCCGCTCGAGCGGCGTCCCCGTCGCCTCTGCATTCCGCCGCGCCGCAGCCACCGAGATAGCGACATCCCCGAGGTACCCGGCCTCCGCACCGCCGGGGAACCCGTCGTCCGCGACCGGAAACGACAGCACGTCGGTCGGCTCATCGATCCCTCGATGTTCGCGGTTGAGCTGCTGCAGCAGCTCGTCCCGCGAAATCCGGATCGTCAGCTCGGAGTCCGCGCGCTCCGAGACGGCCGCGTAGGCGGCCGCCGTGAGCGCCTCGACGGACACGTCGATCCCCTCGTCGACCTCGAGATGGATCTCGTCCGCCATGAGCATGAACTCTATCTGGCCCGACGGGTCATCGAGGGCGGAACGCCCCCCTACTGGAGCTGCAAGGTCTCGGCGGCGCGCTGCGCGGCCGAGACCAGCGGCGCCGGCACCAGCCCGAGGAACAGCACGCTCACCGCCGCGAGCCCGAGCATCGCCTGCATAGGAGCGGCCGCGCCGAAGGTGGTCGTCTCCTTCGCCTCGTCGAGGACCATCGTCCGCACCCAGCGCAGGTAGTAGAACGCCGAGATCGCCGTGTTCACCACCGCCACCGCCACCACCGCGACGAGCCACTCCTCGCCCGCCTGCACCGCGCTGTTGAACACGTACACCTTCGCGATGAATCCGGCGGTCGGGGGGATCCCGGTCAGCGACAACAAGCAGAGCATCAGCACCGCCGCCAGCATCGGAGAGCGGCGGATGAGGCCGGCGTAATCCGCGATCGCGTAGGACCCGATCCGCCTCGAGATTGCGATCACGGCGAAGAACGCCCCGAGGTTCGTTGCGACGTACGTCGCCAGGAAGAACATCACCCCCGACGGCCCGAGTGTGCTCCCTACCGCGACCGCCGCGAGGCCGATCGCGATGTTCCCCGCCTGCGCGATCGAGGAATAGCCGAGCAGCCGGCGCGCGTCCGTCTGGACGAGCGCCGCGACGTTCCCGAACAACATCGAGGCGACCGCGAACACCCCGAACATGATCGCCCAGTCGTCGCTGATGAACGTGCCGCCACCCCCGAGACCGTTGTAGAACAAGCGCAGCGCGATCGCGAAGCCACCGGCCTTCGAAGCGACTGAGAGGAAGCTGACCACCGGCGTCGGCCCGCCCTGGTACACATCCGGCGCCCAGCCGTGGAACGGCACGATCGCCATCTTGAACCCGAACCCGGCCGCCACGAGGACGAAGCCGAGCGTCAGCGGCAGCCGTGCCTCCTCGGGACCCGCCTGGATGAAGGCGGCGATGCCGTCGAGCGACGTCGCGCCGGTCGTGCCGAACAGGAACGCGAAGCCGTAAATCATCAGCCCCGCCGCGATCGCCCCGCTGATCAGGTACTTGATACCGGCCTCGGCGCTGCGATCCCTGCGCGTCACGCCGACCAGCACGTACTGCACGATCGAGGTGGTCTCGAGGGCGACGAAGATCAGGATCAGGTCGTTGCCCTGCGCGAGTAGCGACATCGCGCCCGCGGCGACGAGCAGTAGCGCGTAATACTCGCCTCGGAGGTCGAGCTCCTGCGCCCAGTCGGTCGAAGCGATCGTGACCGCCGCGGTGACTGTGACCAGCAGAAAGATGAAGAAGAGCGCGAAGCGATCCATCACGACCGCGCCGTCGAACGCCGGCCCCGAGGTGCCCGTGTTCGCGTGCCACAGCGCCCAGCCTCCGGCTACGGCGAGCGCGAGTAGCGTCAGAAGTACGAGCGGCGCACGCCCTCGTGGCAGCAGCATGTCCGCCGTGAGGACGATGCCGGCGCCGCCGAAGAGGGCGACCGATGGCCCGACGTGGTGGACGAGATCCCAGCCGCTCATGCGCTCGCCTCGAAGATGCGCGCGATCGGCTCAATCCCGCTCTCGATCGATTCGGTGAGGATCGGCGGGTAGATCCCGACCGCAACGATCGTGATCACGAGCGAGGCCATCGCCGCGTACTCCCACCAGCGATTGGCATCGGACAGGTGCGCCCAGTTCTCGTCGGCGGGGCCGTGGAAGACGCGCTGCACCGTCCAGAGGATGTACCCCGCCGCGAGGACAACGCCGAAGATGCTGGCGATCGTCGCCGCGGGATGCGGGTCGAAGGCCCCGAGGAACGTCGTCAGCTCGGCGACGAAGCCCGACAGTCCGGGCAGTCCCAGCGAGGCGAGGCCCGCTACGAGCATCACCGTGCCGATCAGCGGCATGTGGTGCATCAGCCCGCTCATCTCCGAAATCTCGCGCGTGTGTGTGCGCTCATAGATCAGCCCGACCATCACGAAGAGCAGCCCGGTGATCGTGCCGTGGGTGAACATCTGCAGCGCCGCGCCCGAGAGCCCGACCGCACCGAGTGCGGCCACCCCGAGCAGCACGTAGCCCATGTGCGATACCGAGGAGTACGCGATGAGTCGTTTGAGATCGCGCTGCTGCAGTGTGAGCACTGCACCGTAGACGACGGAGAAGCCTGCGACGGCCGCCAGGATCACCCGGAAGTCGTGCGCCTGGTCCGGCAGGATCGGCAGCGCGATCCGCAGGATGCCGTAGCCGCCCATCTTCAGCAGCACGCCAGCGAGCATCACCGAGACCGCGGTCGGCGCGTCGGTGTGAGCATCCGGCAACCAGGTGTGGAACGGGAACACCGGCAGCTTCACGAGGAACGCGAGCATGATCGCCCAGAAGACGACCGCCAGCGGGACCAGCGCGTCCTGCGGCGGCGCGGCGGTCAGCGCCTCGATCTCGAAGGTGCCGCCCTCGAGGCCGAGTACCAGGAAGCCGACGAGCATGAACGCCGAACCGGCGAGCGTGTAGATCAGGAACTTCATCGCGCTGTAGCGGTTGCGCCCGGTGCCCCAGAGCGAAATCAGCATGTACATCGGGAGCAGCTCCAGCTCCCAGAAGAGGAAGAACTGGATCAGGTCGAGCGAGAGGAAGACGCCGGCCACGGCTGTTTCGAGGAGCAACAGATACGCGAAGTACTCCTTGATCCGCTCTTCGATGCTGAACGACACCAGCACCGAGACGACAGTCAGCAGTCCGAGCAGCAGCAACAACGGCGCGGAGAGCCCGTCGACGCCCACGAAGTACTGGACCTCGAAGCCTGCGCCTCCCGGGTTGATCCACTTGAACTGGTCGACGAACTGGTAGCCCCCGGTGTCCGGATCGAACGCCACGAAGATCACGATCGAGACGGCGAAGGCGAGGCCGGAGAAGAGCAGCGCGATCCAGCGCGCCTCCTGCTCGCGTTCGCGCGGCAGGAACAGCGCGAGCAAGGCGCCGGCCAGCGGTAGGAACAGGAAGAGCGTCAGCATCTAGCGCTCCAACACATTCCCGCTGACGACGAAGATGACGATCGCCGCCACCACCACGCCCAGCATCGACATCGACGTGTATGCCTGCAGCTGCCCCGTCTCGAGGCGGCGCACTCCGTCGCCGATCTGCCGCGCCGCGAGCGCGACGCCGTTCACGACTCCGTCGACGACGTACGTGTCGAACGCGGCGGCCGCCCAGCCGAGGCCGCGGTGGAGCGCGCCGCGGACGATGCCGTCCTCGGCGATCTCGTCGACGTAGTACTTCCCGGCGGCGAGCGTGTAGAGCGGCCCGGCGGCCCGGCCGAGCTGCTCCGGTGCGGGCCGCCGCGCGAAGTAGACCGCGGCCGCCGCGCCGATCCCGCCCAGCGCCGCGATCGTCGACGAGGCCAGCACGACCGCCTCGACGTGGAACTCGAACTCGCGGATCCCCTCGGGCAGCGTGCCTTCGAGGAACCCGCCGAAGCCGTTGAGGGCGAACAGCCCGAACAGCACCGAGGGGACCGCGAGGATGATCAGCGGTGCGGTCATCGATCGCGGCGACTCCTGCGGCGGCCCGGCGTCACCGTGGCCCGGCTCGGGCTCCTCGCCGCCGCGGTACTCGCCGAAGAAGGTCATGAAGATCACGCGGAACATGTAGAACGCCGTCATGAAGGCGACGATCGTGCCGATCACCCAGAGGAACTTGTCATGGTTCCAGGCATCGAGCAGCACCTCATCCTTGCTCCAGAAGCCCGCCAGCGGGAACACCCCGGCGAGCGAGAGCGACCCGACCAGGAACGTGACGAAGGTGATCGGCATGACGCTGCGGAGACCGCCCATCAGCCGCAGGTCGAAAGTGTTCGTCGCGTGGTTGACCGATCCCGCGCCCTGGAAGAGCAGCGACTTGAAGAACGCGTGCGTGAAGAGGTGGAAGATCGCCGCCACGAACCCGCCGAGGCCGATCGCCATCACCATGTAGCCAAGCTGGGAGATCGTTGAGTACGCGAGCACCCGCTTGATGTCGTTTGCCACGATCCCCATCGACGCCGCGAGGATCGCCGTGAAGCCGCCGATGTAGGCGATCGTTGTGTGTACGCCGCCCGGCGCCGCCTCGACCGCCGGGAAGAAGCGGGCGAGCAGGTACACGCCGGCCGCCACCATCGTCGCCGAGTGAATCAGCGAGGAGACCGGCGTCGGGCCTTCCATCGCGTCCGGCAGCCAGAAGTGGAGCGGGAACTGCGCGGACTTGCCCGCCGCGCCCGCGAAGACCCCGAGGATGAACCCGGTCAGCACGGCGTTCGAGAGGTGGTGCTCCTCGGCGAGGGCGTTGATCTCGGCAATGTCGAAGACGCCGCCGGTCTTCGTCCAGATCAGCACCACCGCGACCATGAAGAAGAAGTCGCCGAACCGCGTGACGATGAACGCCTTCTTCGCGGCCGCCGCCGCCGAAGGCTTGTGAAACCAGAAGCCGACGAGCAGGTATGAGGTGAGCCCGACCAGCTCCCAGTGGATGAACAGCTGCAGCAGGCTCGAGGCCATCACCAGCCCGAGCATCGCCATCGTGAACAGCGACATGAACATGAAGTAGCGCGCGTAGCCGGTGTCACCGTGCATGTAGCCGGTCGAGTAGATCTGCACGAGCAGCGACACTGAGGTGACAACGAAGATCATCAGCGCGCTCAGCGAATCGAGCTGGACGCCGAACTCGACCTCCAGCTCGAACAGCCGCATCCAGAGATGCGACTGGAAGTCGGCTGACTCGCCGTCGAGACCGATCGAGGTGTCGAGGGCCCACAGCGCCAGCACCCACGAAAGTCCGATCGCGGCGATCGTGATGCCGCTGGCATGGCGACCCTCGAACCGTGGGATCCTGAAGACGAGCGCGGCCGCGATGACCGCGAACGACAGCATCGGGGCGAAGTAGATCGCCCAGACGGCGGCCTCGGGGATTTCGCCCAGAATCATCGCGCTAGACCTTGTTCAGCACTTCGCGTGCGACGTGGGTCTTGCCGTCGGGCACCCAGATCTCTCGTGCGTCTCGCATCGAACCGATCTCGATTGGCGGGACGACCTGTACCGAGACCGCTTCCTGGCTGAACAGCTCGCGCCAGATCGAGGCCGCGTAGCCGTCGGGGACGTCCATGAACTTCACCCACACGAGGCGACCCCCCTCGGCAATGTTGGGCTCACCACCGCAGCACGCTGATCCGGTCGAGGTCGACCGTCTCCCGGCGTCGGTAGATCAACACCGCCATCGCGAGGGCGACCGCCGCTTCCGCCGCGGCGACGGTCAGCACGAAGACGACGAACGTGTGCCCGGCGAGCGGCTCGGTGCCGGGCTGGAAGGCGCCGCTGAACCGCGAGAAGGCGAGGAACGCGAGGTTCGAGGCGTTCAGCATCAGCTCGACGCCCATCAGCACCGCGACCACGTTCCGCTTCGAGAGCGCGATCGCCACCCCGATGCCGAAGACGATGCCCGACACGGCGAGGTAGTGCGAAAGATCGACGGTCATACGGCGTCCTCGGCCCCCACGCCGCTCCCCGCTGCTTCCTCTTCGGCGTCGTCTCCCTCGACCGCCCCCGGGTCGGTTACGAGCACGATCGCGCCGAGCAGCGCGAACAGCAGCAGCACCGAGGCCACCTCGAACGCCAGCACGTGCTGCCCGATCAGCTGGTCGCCGATCGTTTCGATCGTGTCGAGGAACGCGCGCTCTTCGAGCGCGCTGCCGGTGAGCTGGTTCCACTCCACGTCGACTGCGGTGAAGACCACAATCGCGGCGATCGCCGCGCCCAGCAGCACCCCGGGGCCGACGTACAATGAGTTGCCGTTGTTCCTCGAGGCGAGCGGAGTGAGCATCACGGCGAATACCAGCAGCACGGAGATCGCGCCGGCGTAGATCAGCACCTGCGCAACCGCGATGAAGTCCGCCGAGAGGGTGACGAACAGCCCGGCCATGCCCAGGAACGCCATCACGAGGAAGACGAGCGCATGTACGAGGTTCCTCATCAGGAACACCGAAAGCGCCGAGAGGATCGTGATCGCCGAGAGCGCGTAGAACGCGACGACGATGCCGGTCGACTCCACTACGCACCGGCCTGGATGCGCTTCGCGGCCTTCAGGCCGCCGATCGTCGGCGCGATCCGCGGCGCCTCTGGCTGCTCGAGGTCGGGCGTGTAGCCGACCACCTTCGCCCAGGCGCGGATGGCGATCACGGTCAGCGCCAGGTTCACGATTGCGAACGAGCCGTAGATGAGGATGCCCCCGGCTTCCCAGCGCGCCGCGATCGTGACCTCGACGGCGACGATCAGGACCTGCGCGATCGAGAGCGGGATCAGGTACTTCCACGCGAACGTCATGAGCTGGTCGATGCGGAACCGCGGCAGCGTGCCTCGCAGCCAGATGAAGAGGAAGTACCCGAGCGCCGCCTTCGCGGCGAGGATCAGGTACGGCGGGATCCACTCCTCGAGGCCGAACATCGTGTAGCCACCGAGGAAGAACGTCGCGACCAGCGCCCCGACCAGCAGCGCGTTGCCCAGCTCAACGGCCAGGAACAGCCCTGCCTTCATCCCCGAGTACTCGGTGTGGAAGCCGGCGACGATCTCCGACTCGGCCTCGGCGATGTCGTTCGGTGTGCGGTTGATCTCCGCCGTCGAGGAGAAGAAGAACGTGAACATCGCGAACGGCAGCAGCACCGCCAGCCAGGCGTTGTGATCCGACTGCCAGGCGACGATCTCGTTGAGGTTCAGCGAGCCGGTGAGCAGCACGACCACGATCAGCGACAGGCTGACCGGGATCTCGTAGGACACCATCATCGCCACCGTGCGCATCGCGCCCAGCAGCGCGTAGTGGTTGTTCGAGGACCACCCCGCCATCCAGATCGCGAGCACCGACAGCGACGTGATCGAGATGACGAAGAGCAGCCCCACGTTGATGTCGAGGTAGGACATGTTCGGCGCCCACGGCACCGGCCCCCAGGCGAGCATGGCAGGGATGAACACGAGCACCGGCGGCAGGAAGAAGAGCATCCGATCCGCTCCGACCGGGATCAGCACCTCCTTCTGCATCAGCTTGATCGCGTCCGCGAGCGGCTGCAGCAGCCCGAACGGCCCGACCCGGTTCGGCCCCATCCGAATCTGGAAGCGCGCCAACGTCCGCCGCTCGATCCACGAGCCGATCAGCAAGAATCCACCGAGGAAGCTGAGGATCCCGACCGCCCCGATCACGCCGGTCGCCCAGTACGACAGCCACGGACCGGCACGCGTGTCGTCGAGTTCGACGCGCAGCTGCGCCATCGCATTGCCGAGGTCGCGCACGTCATACCACTCGCCGTCGAGGCGGCCGTCGATCACGATGAACGCGATCGCCGCGTTCACGGCCAGGAACCCGAGCATGAAGACGGCGCCGGCGGCCTTCAGGCCAACCGGCACGTTCTTCGCGTTGTCGAGCAATGATCCGCGCTCGATGATCTGGCGCGCCATCGGTGTCGCGGGCAGTTGCTCCATCGGCTGATCGCTCATCGATCGATCTCTCCGACGACGATGTCAATCGATCCGAGTGTGACCACGGCATCGGACAGCGCCGCGCCGCGGGCCATCTCGCGGAGCAGCGAGAGGTTGATCAGCGACGGGGCGCGGATGTGGAAGCGGTACGGCGCGGGACCGCCGTCGGAAACGAGGTAGAAGCCCAGCTCGCCGCGCGGCCCCTCGACGCGTCCGTACACCTCGCCGGGCTCGGGGCGGAGGGCGAGCGGGATGTCGGTCTTGTGCGGGCCTTCCGGGATGCCCTCGACCGCCTGGCGGATGATCTTCACCGACTCGCGCGTCTCGGCGAGCCGCACCATGAAGCGGTCATAGACGTCGCCGTTGCGTCCGATCGGGACGTCGAACTCGATCCGGTCATAGACGCAGTACGGCTCCGCCTTGCGCAGGTCCCACGGCACGCCCGAGCCGCGCAACGCTGGCCCGACGAGCGAGCCGTTGATCGCATCCTCGGGAGTGATCACGCCGACGTTGCGTGTGCGTGCGACGAAGATCTCGTTCTGCGTGAGCAGCTCCTCGTACTCGCTGATCCGGTCCGGCAGCTCGTCGAGCAGCTCTTGCAGCGCCGGCCAGAACTCGGGCGGCGGCTCGAACGCGACGCCGCCGATCCGCATGTAGTTCGTCGTCAGCCGCGCACCGCAGGTCATCTCGAACAGATCGAGGATCTTCTCGCGCTCGCGGAACATGTACAGCAGCGGCGTCTGCCACGCGCCGGCGTCGCTGACCAGCGTCCCGTTCGCCATCGCGTGGCTCGCGATCCGCTGCAACTCGGCGAAGATCACCCGCAAGTACGAGGCACGCTCGGGCACCTCGACGTCCGCGAGCCGCTCCGCGGCCAGGCACAGTCCGAGGTTGCCCGACATCGCCGCCAGGTAGTCTGCGCGGTCCGTGAACGGGATGTTCTGCGTGTAGGTGCGTTCCTCGGCCAGCTTCTCCATCGACCGATGGAGGTACCCGACGATCATGTCCAGGTCTTGAATCCGCTCGCCATCCATCACCACTCGGAGCCGGAACACGCCGTGCGTCGAGGGGTGCTGCGGCCCGATGTTGAGGACGTACGGCTCGGTTGCGCTCGTCATGTCGGCGCCGCGCCTGACCAGCCCTCGGGCACGTCCTGCGGATCGCCTTGCCGGATGTTCTCTCGGTTCAGTAGCCGGTCCGGCTGCTCCTTGTTCTCGAACGGGAAGCGGCTCAGCCCGCTCGTCAGCCCCTCACCGATCCCCAGGAAGTCCTTGCGCAGCGGGTGTCCCGGGAAGCCGTCCCAGAGGAACAGGCGGCGCAGGTCGGGGTGTCCCTCGAAGTGGACGCCCATCAGGTCGAACACCTCGCGTTCCTGCAGCAGCGCGCCCTTGTAGACGGGATAGCTGCTCGGCAGGGCGGGTTCCTCGTGATCGGCGATCCGCGCTTTGACGACGATCTGGTGGTTCAGATCCAGCGACTGCAGGTGGTACACGATCGCGAAATGATCGTGGTAGTCGACGCCGCAGAGGTTGCTGAGCTGAGCGGCGTCGTACTCCTCCGAATCGTGCAGCCAGCGCAGCGCCTCATCGACGCGCGCCGGTTCCACCTCCACCCACTCATCGCTCGCGGTGGTTGCGATCCCCGGTAGCGCCCGGTTCAGAGACTCGGCGACGCGATGGCCGTCGAGCTGGGTCGGCCCGGCCGGCACTAGCGCCACTCCAGGGCGCCGCGCCGCCACGCATAGGCGAGGCCGAACGCGAGGATCCCGATGAAGATGCCGGCCTTGATCAGCGCGGCGGCGACCAGCTCGCCGTGGATCACCGCCCACGGATAGAGGAACACGACCTCCACATCGAAGATCACGAACCCCAGGGCGAACAGGTAGTAGCGGGCGTTGAACTGCCCCCACGACCCACCCTCGGCGATCACCCCGCACTCGTAGGTCGCGTCCTTGATCGGATCGGGGCGGTCGGGGCGGATCCGGAATCGATAAAACAGGTAGGAGACGGTCAGCGGAAGCGCCGGGAAAGCGAGCGCGACCCCGAGCAGAATGACGACTCGCCCGAACTGCTCCGGGATCACTCGCTGCGGCCCTCCTGGAGCGGCCCGGCTGTCCGCTGGGTGCACATCGTCGTGGACCCGACAAGGGCTCGCGCGGGGGGAACGTAGCATGGCGTCTGATGGCGTTCAATGAATCACAAGCGGGCCGCGACGGCCGTTGTTGACCCGACGATCACCACCCCGCTAGAGTGCGCCCCGGTCGCGACCTCGGCGCGAACTGGCCCCTCGGAACCGCTCGCGCACCATGCGGTCCGCAGGCTCCCCCCAGAGGCCGGACAGCCGATCGCGACTTCGGCCCCGTCTGTTCGGGTACCGAGCAGCGTCCACCAGCCCCAGGGCGGCGCACCGCACGGTCGCGTCACCCGCCCGATGAGAAAGGAGCGGGAATGGCCGACTACGACAAGCCCATCCCGAGCCCGGACCCGTATGTCACGCAGCCGTTCTGGGACGGCGCCAAAGAGGGGAAGCTGATGCTTCCCCGCTGCACCACCTGCAACCGCGTCCACTGGTACCCGCGCATCCTCTGCCCGCACTGCCACAGCTCCTCGATCGAGTGGTTCGAGGCCAGCGGTGAGGGCTTCATCCACACCTACGCCGTGCAGAACCGCGCGTTCGGCGGCTGGGCCGACGAGACGCCGTACGCCACCGCCTACATCGACCTCGTCGAGGGCGACCGGATGTTCACCGCACTGCGCGGCGTGGACGCCGAGAACCCCGAGTCGATCCAGATCGGCGCCAAGGTGAAGATCGAGTTCGACCAGGCCAGCGACGACGTCTACGTGCCTTACTGGCGCGTGGTCGACTAGCTGCGAGGAGCTCAAACCATGCCCAGCAACCCTTCCATGAGCGCCGCGATCGTTGCAGCCGCCGAATCCGACAAGATCGGCTACATCGAGGAGGGCACGACCGCCCTCAACCTGCACATCGAGGCGATCCGCAACGTCTGCAACGAGGCCGGCGTCTCCCCGGCCGAGATCGACGGCGTCTTCTCGACGAACAACTCGAACCTGCTCGCCGAGTACCTCGGGATCCACCCCAACTACATCGATACGACGAGCGTCGGTGGCTGCTCGTTCCAGATGCACGTCCACCATGCGATGGCCGCGATCAACGCGGGCATCATCGATCTCGCCGTGGTCAGTCATGGCGAGGCCGGTTTCTCGTCGCGCAAGAACCAGGGCAACGGGACGCTGCGCGGTGGTGGTGGCGACCCGTGGCTGCCCGGCGCGCAGTTCGGCGGCGGCCCGTATGGCGCCTGGGGGCCGCCCTCCTACTACGCCCATGCGCTCACGCGGCACATGCACCAGTGGGGTTCGACGAAGGAAGACTTCGCGAACATCGCGGTCGTCACGCGCGAGTGGGCGGGGCTGAACCCGCGGGCGGTGATGTTCTCGGAGGAGACCAACAAGTTCGGTGGTCTGATCACCGTCAAGGACGTCATCGACTCACGGATGATCATCTGGCCGCTGAACCTGCTCGACATCTGCCTCGTCACCGACCACGGCGGTGCGGTGCTGATCTCGTCCGCCGAGAAGGCGCGATCGTTCAAGACCGCGCCCGTCTGGATCGCCGGCGCCGGCGAGAGCCAGAGCCACGCCGACATGCTGGAGATGGACGACTTCACGGCCACGTCCGCGGCCGCCTCCAGCGAGACTGCCTACCGCATGGCCGGCATGGGTCCGAACGACATGGAAATGGCCATGATCTATGACTCGTTCACGGTCACCGCTGGGATCACGGCCGAGATGCTCGGCCTCACCCCTCGAGGCGAGGGACCCTCCCTCTGGGCGGACGGCAACGCCAGCCCCGGCGGCAAGTTCCCGGTCAACACCAATGGCGGCGGCCTCTCGTTCAGCCATTCCGGCATGTACGGGATGATGATGCTCGTCGAGGCCTACCGGCAGCTCGCCGGCATCGCCGAGGACGGCGTCCACGGCATCGAGGGCAAGCAGACCGATGCGCAGTCATGCGTGGTGAACGGCACCGGCGGCTTGCTGTCGGTGACCGGCACGCTGGTGCTGACGGCGGACGTCTAGAGAGACCTCCGCCGCCGCGGGATGTCGGAGGGGCGTCTCGCGGCCCTGATCGAACAACAAACGGCAGCCCTCTAGGCCGCCCTCAGCGATTGAGAAAGGAGCGGGAATGGCCGACTACGACAAGCCCATCCCGAGCCCGGACCCGTATGTCACGCAGCCGTTCTGGGACGGCGCCAAAGAGGGGAAGCTGATGCTTCCCCGCTGCACCACCTGCAACCGCGTCCACTGGTACCCGCGCATCCTCTGCCCGCACTGCCACAGCTCCTCGATCGAGTGGTTCGAGGCCAGCGGTGAGGGCTTCATCCACACCTACGCCGTGCAGAACCGCGCGTTCGGCGGCTGGGCCGACGAGACGCCGTACGCCACCGCCTACATCGACCTCGTCGAGGGCGACCGGATGTTCACCGCACTGCGCGGCGTGGACGCCGAGAACCCCGAGTCGATCCAGATCGGCGCCAAGGTGAAGATCGAGTTCGACCAGGCCAGCGACGACGTCTACGTGCCTTACTGGCGCGTGGTCGACTAGCTGCGAGGAGCTCAAACCATGCCCAGCAACCCTTCCATGAGCGCCGCGATCGTCGCGGCCGCCGAATCCGACAAGATCGGCTACATCGAGGAGGGCACGACCGCCCTCAACCTGCACATCGAGGCGATCCGCAACGTCTGCAACGAGGCCGGCGTCTCCCCGGCCGAGATCGACGGCGTCTTCTCGACGAACAACTCGAACCTGCTCGCCGAGTACCTCGGGATCCACCCCAACTACATCGATACGACGAGCGTCGGTGGCTGCTCGTTCCAGATGCACGTCCACCATGCGATGGCCGCGATCAACGCGGGCATCATCGATCTCGCCGTGGTCAGTCATGGCGAGGCCGGTTTCTCGTCGCGCAAGAACCAGGGCAACGGGACGCTGCGCGGTGGTGGTGGCGACCCGTGGCTGCCGGCCGCCCAGTTTGGGGGCAACCTCTACGGCAACTGGGGCGCGCCCTCGAACTACGCGCACTCGATGACGCGGCATATGCACCAGTGGGGTTCGACGAAGGAGGACTTCGCGAACATCGCCGTCGCGACGCGCGATTGGGCGGGCCTGAACCCGCGCGCGGTGATGCACTCCAGGGACACGCACCCGGCCGGCGGAGCGATCACGGTCCAGGACGTGCTGGACTCACGGATGATCGTCTGGCCGCTGAATCTGCTCGACATCTGCCTCGTGACCGATCACGGCGGTGCGGTGCTGATCTCGTCCGCCGAGAAGGCGCGATCGTTCAAGACCGCGCCCGTCTGGATCGCCGGCGCCGGCGAGAGCCAGAGCCACGCCGACATGCTGGAGATGGACGACTTCACGGCCACGTCCGCGGCCGCCTCCAGCGAGACTGCCTACCGCATGGCCGGCATGGGTCCGAACGACATGGAAATGGCCATGATCTATGACTCGTTCACGGTCACCGCTGGGATCACGGCCGAGATGCTCGGCCTCACCCCTCGAGGCGAGGGGCCCTCGTTGTGGGCCGACGGCAACGCCAGCCCCGGCGGCAAGTTCCCGGTGAACACCAACGGCGGCGGGCTCTCGTTCAGCCACTCCGGCATGTACGGGATGATGCTGCTGGTCGAGGCCTACCGGCAGCTCGCCAGCATCGCCGAGGACGGCGTCCACGGCATCGAGGGCAAGCAGACGAACGCGCAGTCATGCGTGGTGAACGGCACGGGCGGCAGCCTGTCCGTGACCGGCACACTGGTACTGACGGCCGATGTCTAGGAGCAGCTCCGACCTTCGGAGGCGTGGGAGTGGCGTCTCGCGTCGACCCTGACACCATGCCCTGACACCATGCCCTGACACCATGCGAGGCGGGGGCGGCCATCACCGCCCCCGCTTCGTGTATGGCGGGGCCGGGTCGAGTGAGAGCGCGGATGTCCTGACCAGATGCTGATCGACCTCCATACGCACACCAAACCCCGGTCGTGGGATTCGTTCATCACGCCCGACGAGATGGTCGACCTCGCGAAAGAGGCGGGCCTCGACGCGATGGTGCTCGCGGAGCACGACTGGGCGTGGGAGGCGGACGAGGTCGCCGACCTCGCGAAGCAGCACGACTTCACGATCATCCGCGCGATGGAGATCAACACCGAGGACGGCCATATCCTCGTCTTCGGTCTCCACGAGTACAAGTTCGGCATGCACCGCAGCCACGAGCTCGCCGAGTTCGTCGACCAGGTCGGCGGCGTGATGATCGCCGCCCACCCCTACCGCCGCCAGATGCCGTGGAAACCCGAGGACGAGCGGGAGTACGAAGACGCGCTGACCCGCGCCACCCGCAACCCCGCGTATCGCTTCATCACCGCGATCGAGGTGCTCAACGGCCGCGGGACCGCGGCGGAGAACGACTTCACGCTCCGCATTCAGCAGCAGATGCACCTGCCGGCGACGGCCGCGAACGACACACATCAGCACGACGACAAAGATCAGCAGATGGGCCGCGCCGCGACCTATTTCGAGGCCGAGATCGCGACTGAGGCGGAGCTGATCGCCGCGCTCCGCTCCGGCCGGTACTGGCCGCTCGACCTCACGAAAGGGAAGTTGACGAGCGACCCGCTGTACTACGACGTCCCATACGACGTAGAGGCACGCTGGGCGGCGACCGCCGAGGCGCGGCGTGCGCTCGTGGAAGGCGCGGCCGGCGACGGCTAGGCGCGGGACCTCCGTTTCTGTCCGTCGCCTCGGCCTCGCCGGGCGGGAGCGAGCAGCGCGCATGGTGGCGACCGCTCCGGCGTCATTGACACTGAATCCGGACCGCCGCTATCGTCAGCCCGGCCGTGCGGCGGCGCGGCATCTGATCAGCGTCCGCAGCAGCCTCTCACTCCTGTTGAGGAGAGAGCCGCGCAGCGGAATGAAGCTGTTGATCTGTCCCGCTCGTTATGCACCAACTCGCGTGCGCGGCAGCGCAATTCGTCGATGGTGCACGAGGGCGGGTCCGCCGGCAGTGACTGAGATCGACGACCACCCAGCGGTCAGCGAGCGTCCGAAGCGGCCTCGCGACTCAGGAAGGACAACCAGATGGGCGTGCTGGACGGCAAGGTAGCCGTCGTCACCGGATCGGGCCGAGGCATCGGTCGCGGGATCGCGAAGCTCTACGCGGCGGAGGGCGCGAACGTCATCGTCAACGACCCTGGCGTCGCCGTTGACGGATCCGGACACGACGAGGGCCCGGCGGCTCAGGTGGTGAGCGAGATCAAGGGAGCCGGCGGCGAAGCCTCGGCGAACTTCGACTCGGTCGCCGAACTGGCTGGCGGCGAAAACATGGTCAAGCAGGCGGTCGACACCTATGGCCGCATCGACATCGTCGTGAACACGGCGGGCATCCTGCGCGACCGCATGGTCTTCAACATGACCCACCAGGAGTGGGACGACGTGATCGCCGTCCACCTGAAGGGTCACTACAGCACGATTAAGCCGGCGTCGGTGCTGATGCGTCAGCAGCGCTACGGGCGAATCATCAACTTCAGTTCCAGCTCGGGACTGATCGGAAACACTGGCCAGGTGAACTACGGCGCGGCGAAGGCCGGCATCGGTGGACTGACGCGAGGCGTCGCGCGCGACCTCGGTCGCTACGGGATCACGGTCAACTCGATCTCGCCCGGTGCGTCGACGCGCATGACGGCGACCGTGCCGGACGCCGCTCGCGACCTGCGGGCGCAGGCCGGCATCACGAGCGCGGGCAGCGCCGCCCCGGCGCAGGAGAGCGCTTTCACGCGGCGAGACCCCGAGGATGTCGCCCCGATGGCGGGCTTCCTCGCGTCCGACGAC
The DNA here is from genome assembly GCA_965248675.1 of Dehalococcoidia bacterium. GTDB lineage: Bacteria > Chloroflexota > Dehalococcoidia > UBA2979 > UBA2979 > UBA6627. The sequence continues at coordinate 173,411 of CBDFJZ010000007.1, read as the reverse complement.
GCGTGGAACATCAACGGTCAGATCTTCTACGTGAACGGCGGCCGTGTCGGCCTCACGAACCACCCGGTTCCCGAGGACGGCGTGTTCAAGGCCGGCCTGTGGTCGATGGCCGAGCTCGACGACGCAGTGCACAACGTGCTGCTGAAGAACAGGACGAACCCCGGGCCGCCGCGCGAAGACGTCGAGGTCGCCGGACGCGACACGCCCGCGAAGCCGCTGGCCTAGCGCGAGTCGAGAGGGAGAGAGACAGATGGCAGCTCCACTTGAAGGACGAACGATCCTCGTCACCGGTTCGGGACGCGGGATTGGCAGCGAAGTCGCGAAGCTCGCCGGCAGCCTCGGCGCGAACGTCATCGTGAACGACCCCGGCGTGAACGTGGACGGCACCGGCCACGACGACGGCCCGGCCGCCACGATCGCGAAGGAGATCACCGACGCCGGCGGCGTCGCCGCCGCGAACTTCGACACCGTCGCCACCGAAGCGGGTGGCGAGAACATGATCAAGCAGGCCGTGGATGCCTACGGCCGGATCGACGGCGTCATCCACGTCGCCGGGATCCTCCGTGACCGGATGATCTTCAATATGACCGAGGAGGAGTGGGACGACGTGATCGCCGTCCACCTCACCGGCTACTTCAACGTTGCCAAGCCCGCCTCCGTGCTGATGCGCCAGCAGCGCCACGGCCGGATCGTCGGGTTCTCTTCGGGCTCCGGCCTCCGAGGCAACACCGGCCAGGGCAACTACGCCGCGGCGAAGGCCGGCATCGCCGGCGCGTCGCGCTGCCTCGCCCGCGACCTCGGTCGCTACGGTGTCACGGCGAACGCGATCGCGCCCGGCGCCTCGACGCGTATGACGGCCACGGTGCCGGACGCCTCGCGCGAGCTGCGCGCGCAGGCAGGCATCGAGGGCGCCGTCCGCCAGGCGAGCGCCGTCAGCGAGCTGCGCGAGCCGAGGTACGTGGCGCCGATGGTGGTCTACCTGATGACCGATCAAGCCTGGGACGTGAACGGCAAGGTCTTCAACGTGAGCGGCGGACAGGTGTCCGTCTCCCACGAGGTGGAGTCGTTCCGCGAGATTCACAAGCCGGATCGCTGGACCATCGAGGAACTGCGCGACCTCGTTCCCAGCGTCCTGCTCGCCGGCCTGCGCAACCCGGCCCCGCCGCCGGACGACCTGGACATCCCCGGCCGCCCGGTCGCCGCGATGGCGACCGCGTAGCACGTTGGCCTGCGTCGAACGACAGAGCGGCCACCGCGCGGTGGCCGCTCTTCTCTTGTCCGCGGGCGTCTTGTTCGCGCATGGGGTGCCATCGGCTCGGGCAACGCACCTGGTCGCGTGACGAACGCACCCTGCGCCTCTGCAGCTCGGGGCCCTCGGATGCGGCAAGACTGCCCGCTCGAGGACTCGGGACGGGGTGCGGGGCGCCTCGCCCGGAGGGCGATCTTGAGCTTGCAGCCCGCAGCGGATGAGGGTGGGCCTAGCCCGTAGGGCGATCCGAATACGTCGGGCGGGATCGATCAAACTTCGCATACCGGGCCGAAGGCGCAGCGCGTCGCCCACCAGAATCTCGATGCCAGTGGGAAGCGTGGCGTTCTTCCCGATGATGCAAGGTGACGCCTACACGCGTCCTCCTCCCGAGCCGATCGCGGTCACAGCGAGCGTCTCGCTAGAGTCCGGCGAGGCCGTCTTCCGTGATATCCATCAGGATGAACTCGTGCCCACCGCGGTTCACGTGGCGGACAAGTTGGAAGCCGGCGTGCTCGAAACAGCGTTGCGCGCGGTAGTTCCATGCGAGCGTATGCAGATACAGCCGGTGGATACCGAGGTCGACGAACAGGTAGTCGATCAGCGTCCGGACCGCGTCTGTGCCGTAGCCGCGCGACCAGAAGTCGCGGTCGCCGATCGTGATCCCCAGCTCCGCCTCGTTCTCGCGGTGGTCGTACCCGTAGTACATGACGTTGCCGATGTGCGTGTCCGTCTCCAGGTCCTCGATCGCGAACGTCCGCCGGTGCGAGGTTGGGTAGCGCAGCTCCTCGGTCATCGTCGAGAGGAACGTATTGAAGGAGACCCGGAGCGGCCGGGCCGCGTCGTAGGCGGCAAGCTCCGGATCGCGGCGCCACTCGAAGTCGCGTTCGGCGTCGTCCACCTGCTTGATCCGTAGTCGGACCAACTCCCCGGTTCGGATGACGTCAGACTCGATGGCGGTCATCGCCGCCATCCTAGCCGGTTGCGCGTTGTGTCGCGATTATCCGCGGCCGCGGGCGGTCGCGATCAGCCGCTCGCCTCGCGGGTCGCGATCAGCTGTTCGGCGCGCTCCAGGATGTGGAGCTGGTTGCGGTGCGTGAGCCGCCGCTGCGCCTCGTGGATGTTGTACCAGTCCACGTGGTCGAACTCGTCGTCGTGGTCGTCGAAGCTCCCACCGATCGGCTCGAGCAGGAAGTGATGCACGGTCTTGTCAACGCGCCCACCGCTGCGGCTGGTGAACGAGTAGCGCACCGTTCCGAGGCGATCCACGATCGCCGCCTCCAACCCGGTCTCCTCGCGCACCTCGCGCAGCGCGGTCTCCTCGATCGTCTCGCTCGGCTCCGGCGTGCCCTTCGGCAGCGCCCAGAGCTGCTCGTGCCGCCGCGCGACGAGCACGATCTCCGTGCCGAGCTCGCCGAGGCGGTAGATCACGCCGCCGGCCGCGACGGCCGCCGTCGGGGGCTGCGAGGCGCCGCTCGAATGGTCAGATGCTCGGGCCATCGAACCCGCCGTCGCTGAAATCGGGCTCGGCCGGTCCGTCGTCGCGGATCGGAACGCTCAGCAGCTGCGATTGGGCGAGGGCGCCCAGGGCGCCCTCGCGAATCTCGGGATCCGGCGTCTCACGCTGCAGGCGCGTCAGGATCCGCTCCGCCTCCTCGCCGCCGATCTCGCCGAGCGCCTCGATCGCCGCGAGTTGGACCTCCGTCTCGCGGTCGTCGAGCAGCATCCCCAGCGGCGTCACCGCCTCGTCGACGAGCAGCGCGCCGGCCGCCGTCGCTGCCGCCGATCGGATGTCCGCGTCGTCATCGTCGAAGTTGAACACGAGGATCTGCAGCCACGTCTCGGAGGCGCTGCGTCCCATCGCCCGGATCGCCGCCACGCGCAGTCGATGCGAACCGACCTCGTAGCTCTCCCCGATCAGCTCGCCGATCGTCTCCTCCGAGGACGCGCCGATCGCCTCCAGGGCGCGACCGCGTACTTCCTCGTCTTCCTCTTCGTCGTGGATCCGGCTGGTCAGCGCGACCTCGAGCTCCTCGGTGTCCTCGTCGGACAGCAGACCGAACTCCATGCTCACCACCCACTTGCCCAGCACGTCCGCGATCTCCGCGCGCACCGACGCCGCCTCGTCGCGTTCGAGCTGGTCGCTGAGCACCCGCAGATAGTCGGGACGCTCCTCGATCGCGATCCCGCGCACCGCGAGGATGCGCGTCGCGACGTCGGGGTCATGCAACGCGGAGAGGTGGATGCGGTGGAAGTCGAGCACCGCCTCCTCGCCCGCCAGCTGGTCCAGCTTCGCGAGCAACTCGCGCCGCCGCTCCGCCGTGAAATGCGGCCACAGCCCCATCAGCCGCGCGAGCTGCGCGTCGCCGATCTCCGTCAGCGAACGCAGCGAGCTGTAGTCGTCGCAGCCCGCCTCGAGCTGGTCCAGGACGTCGTCCGCCGACGGCTGTTCCGCTTCCGGTTCGTCGTCGTCTGGAATCGAGGGAGGCTCGGGCTCGGTCACGGGTCAAGTGTACCGGCTGCGGCGAGGCCGCCTAGCGCAGCTCGCTCGTCGGCTCGCGAGCCATCAGCGCCTCGATCGCGTCCGCCGGCGCGACACCCTGGTACATGATCGCGTCGAGGCTGGCCGTGACCGGCATGTCGACCGACAGCTCGGCGGCGAGCCGGAGCGCCGCCGGCACCGTTCGCGCCCCCTCGGCCGTCTCGCCGATCGCCTCGAGCGCGGCGGTCAGCGAGGTGCCGTCCGCCAGCAGCTCGCCGAGCCGGCGGTTACGCGAGAGCGGGCTGTACGCCGTCGCCATCAGGTCGCCGGCGCCGGCCAGGCCCTGCAGGGTCAGCGGGTCGGCGCCGGTGGCGACCGCGAGCCGAGTGATCTCCGCGAGGCCACGCGTGAGGATCGCCGCTTTCGCGTTGTTGCCGAACTGATGGTGGTCGACGATCCCGCCCGCGATCGCGACGACGTTCTTCAGCGCGCCACCCATCTCCACCCCGACCACGTCGGCGCTCGTGTAGACCCGGAACGTTCGCGAGTGGAACGCGTCGCGCAGCGGCTCGACCGCTGCGCTCGAGGAGGCGATCACCGTCGTGCCCGGCAATCCCGCGGCAACCTCCCGAGAGAGGTTGGGCCCCGACAACACGGCGATTGGGTGCCCGGGCAGCTCAGCCGCGATCACTTCGGACATCCGGCGGCCGGTCTCGACCTCGATCCCCTTGGTCGCGCTCAGGATCGTCGCGCTGGGCGCGATCGTCTGCCTGAGCGCACGTAGGTTCTCGGCCATCGAGTGTGAAGGCACGACGACGCAGACGAGATCGGCGGCGCGTACCGCCGCGGCGATCGTCGCGACGTGCAACGACTCGGGAAACGCCACCCCCGGCAGCCGCCCTCGGTGCTCCCGCGCGGCCTCGAGGGCATCGGCCTCCTCAGCCGACCGCGCGCCGAGCGTGACGTCGACCCCGTTGCGCGCGAGCTGCACCGCGAGCGTGGTGCCCCAGGCGGTGGTGCCGATCACTGCGGCGTTGCGAACCGGTCCCGCCATGATCAGGCGCGTCAGGCGCCGCTCGGATCGCGGCGCTGTCCGCCTTGCCCGAGCTTCGGTTCGGTGCCCGCGATCAGGCGCCTGATGTTTCCGAGGTGGTTCAGCTCGACCGCGAACGTCGTCAGCAGCGCGAACACGAGGTACGGCTGCGCTGCGCGATCGACGATCACCAGCCCGACGATGGTGAGGCACCCAACAAGCACGCCGACGATCGACATCAACGAGGCGTAACGGAACGCCGCCAACACGATCAGCGCGACCGCCAGCACGGCCAGCGCGGCCAGCGGCGACACCGCAAGGAAGGCCCCGAGCGCGGTCGAGACGCCCCGTCCACCTCGGAACCCGGCGAACAGCGGATAGGTGTGACCGATCACGGCGGCGACCCCGCCCAGCGCCGCGGCCATCGGTTCGTCGAAGAGGAAGCGGCCAATCAGCACCGGTGCGGCGCCTTTCGCGACGTCTCCGATCACCACAAGGATCGCCCAGCGGATGCCGAGCGTGCGGAGCGAGTTCGTGAAGCCCGTCTTGCCCGAGCCGTACTCGCGGACGTCACGGATGCCCGCCAGCCGCCCGATCAGCACTCCGGTCGGGATTGACCCGAGCAGGTACCCGATCACGACGGTGATCACGATGCTCACGCCGATGCCTCCATGCGGTCCTCGGAGCGTTTCCGGAACACCATCCGAATGCCGGTTCCGTCGAGGTCGAAGGCCTCGCGGAGCTGGTTCTCCAGGTACCGGCGGTAGGAGAAATGTACGAGCGCCGGGTCGTTCACGAACAGCACGAACGTCGGCGGCGCGATCTCCGCCTGGGTCGCGTACAGCACTTTCAGACGCTTGTGGCGGATCGTCGGTGGCCCATGCGAGGTGATCGCCCGTCGGATCACCCGGTTCAGCTCCGAGGTCTGCACGCGGCGCTCGCGTACGGCGGCGATGTGGACCGCCAGCTCGAGGAGATCGCGGATCCCCTCCCCGCTGACCGCCGAGGTCATCATCACGGGCGCCCACGGAACGAAGCGATAGCGCTGGTCGACCTGGCGCGCCACGTTCGGGCGCTCGGACCGATCTTCGGCCAGATCCCACTTGTTGACAACCAGGATCAGTCCCCGCGCCTGGTCCTGCACGTAACCGGCGATGTGTGTGTCCTGCGCGGTGAGCAGCTCCCCCTGGTCGATCAGCAGGAACACGACGTCCGAGCGATCGATCGCCCGCTCGGCTCGCTGCACCGAGTGCCGCTCGACGCCGCGTTCCACCCGTCCGCGACGCCTGATGCCGGCGGTATCCACGAGTAGCATCTCGTGCCCTTCGAAGTCGAAGCGCGTGTCGATCGCGTCCCGCGTCGTACCGGGGATCGAGGAGACGATCGTCCGCTGCTCGCCGAGGATCGCGTTGACCAGCGACGACTTGCCGACGTTCGGCCGGCCGACGATCGCGACGCCGATCTTGCCGCCCTCATTGCGCGCCTCGACGGGGACGTGACCGACGATCTCGAGCACCTCGTCGAGCAGGTCGGCGACGCCGCTGCCGTGGATCGCCGACACCGCGTGGGGCGCGCCGAACCCGAGGCCATAGAACTCGTCGAGGCGTTCGGCGCTACGGCGGACGTCACCCTTGTTCGCGACGAGCAGCAGCGGCTGCGCGGCGCGGCGGAGCATCGCCGCGATCTCGTGATCGGGCGCGGTCGGCCCGTCCACGCCGTCCACGACGAAGAGCAGCGCGTCCGCCTCGTCGATCGCGCGTTCGACCGCTTCGCGGACGAGCGGGCCGAGCTCTTCCGGCTCGTCACCGAGCAGCCCGCCGGTATCGACGACGCGCAGCCGCTGGCCTTGCCAATCGAGTTCGCCGTAGTTGCGATCGCGGGTCGTGCCTGGCAGATCCTCGACCAGCGCCGCGCGGGTGCGGGTCAACCGGTTGAAGAGCGCGGACTTGCCGACGTTGGGCCGGCCCACGATCGCGATCAGCGGGACCTGCGCGTTCGACGAAGGATCGGGCGGTTCGGTCATCCAGCGGTTAGCGTAACCGACACCGTTTCTGGTTGCAGCGCCTGAAGAACGACCCCTTCGGGCAGCGCGATCTCGAGGCTCAGCTCGTGGATCCCCGCCTCGAGGTTCGCCACGTCCAGCGTCAGCGGGAGGTCGTCCGCGGTCAGCTGGCTGAGCAGCGGGAGCGGTCCGCTCAACGTCACGTCGACTGTCTCGAGGCCGAGTTCGGCGACGAGGCCGCCGGCGAGGCCGACCACCTCCGGCGCGAGCGAGATCGTGAAGTCGCCCTCGATCGGTGCGATCTGCACGACCACCGTCACCACTCGGCTCGCGGATGTCGTGAGCCCTGGTGGCAGATCGACGGCGAGCGCGCGTGTCACTTCGGTCAGTTCGCCGGTGACGTCAACCGAATCGAGATCGATCGCGTCGATCTGCTGCATCGCCTCCAGCGTGCCCTCCACGGTGATCGTCGCGGGCGAGACGATCACGTTCACCACGCGGTAGCCCGAAGCCGGCGCCCCCTCCACCTCGACCCGCAGCGCGAGCGCTCGCACGAGCGTGCTCGGCTGGATGTCCACGGCGACCCGCAGCGCCGGCGGATCCAGAGTCACGCCTCGGATCTCACCGCCGCCCGCGCCGCGCGGGATCAGCGTGACCGTCTGGTCCACGCCGTGGGTCAGGCCGGTCACGTTCAGGTCGGCGACGGCGTCACTGACTCGACTGACCAGCGATTCCGGGCCGGTCACGGTGACGGTCGGCGCACCCATGCTCGTGTCTCGCAGTTCGTAGCCGAGGGGCATCGTGCCGACCGGGCGCACGCGTACCGGCACCTCGACGGACGTGAGGTCCTCGAGGTTGACCGTCACCTTCTCCGGACTCACTTCCACCACGCGCACGCCGCGCACGCCGTCGATCTCGATCTGAACGGTCACTTCCTGTTCGCGCTCGGTGATCCCGTTGAGATCGACGAACGCCCTGAACGAGCCGAGGCCCCCCGCGATCTCCTCCCAGCGTTCTTCGGGCGCGGCGAGCGTCAGCTCGACGGCGGGAAACTGGTTCGCCACCGCGAGCCCTGGCTCCACGTTGAAGCTCTGGACGAACAACGGCGTCCCGAGGTCGTCCACACGGGTCGGGTTCTCCTCCTCGGTCACGAACACCCAGAAGCTGACGCCGAGCAGCGCGGACAACATCAACAGCCCGGGCGTCCCCCGAACCGTCCGTAACGACCGCTGTCCGGCCTCGACCGCCAGCTCCCACGTCTCGCGCAGGCGGTTTTCCGTCGCGTCGAGCCGGCTCACCTACGTCGTCCGACGCTCGATGGCCGACGTGGCGGCGGCGCCGCTCGGCGCCGCCGCCACGTCGGTTCGTCCAGCTCCAGGCCGAACAGGCGGTGCAGCTGTCGGTTCAACCGCACCTCATCGATATCCGGCGCCATCCGGCCGTTCGAGGCCAGCGACGTCGTTCCGCGTTCCTCGGAGACGACGACCACGACGGCGTCGGTGCGTTCGGCCATCCCGAGCGCGGCGCGGTGCCGCATCCCGTAGTCGGCGGGCAGATCGGCCTCGGAGAGCGGCAGCGTGCATCCGGCGGCAAGCACGCGGTCGTCGCGGACCACGACGGCGCCATCGTGCAGCGGTGAGTTCGGATGAAAGATCGTCGCGATCAGCTCGACGCTCAGCGTAGCGTTCGTCGGGATCCCCGTATCGATCACGTCCTGCAGCCCGGTCTCCCGCTCGATGATGATCAGCGCGCCCGTGTGGGTACGCGCGAGCCTCGAGGCGGCGCGCACCACCACGTCGATCGCGTCGCGGTGCTCGCGCCGTCCGAGGACTGAGCGCAGCCCGGTCCGTCCGAGGCGTTCGAGCGCACGTCGGATCTCCGGCTGGAAGATGACGAGCACGGCCAGCACGAGACCGGTCAGCGAGTTGCGGAGAATCCAGTTCAGCATCCGCAGATCGAGAATCCGGCTCAGGATGAAGGCGCCCAGCAGCAGCACCGCGGCGCCGCGCAGCACCGTCATCGCCGTCGTCCCCTGGATCAGCAGCAACAGCCAGTAGATCGCCAGCGAGACGATGAAGATGTCGATCACCGCCGCGAAATCGATTCGCGCAAGTACGTCGCTGACGCCGTCCGGCACTGCGGGCACTCTCCGTTCGATCCGTCGTCCCTGCGGATCTCGCCTGAAGGCAGGCGTCAATGATCAGGCGTCTGGCGGCGTCTCCGCCAGCATTAGCGCCAGCAGCGCCTGCTGCGCGTGCATCCGGTTCTCCGCCTGATCGAACACGATCGACCGCTCGGACTCGATCACCGCGTCGCTGATCTCCTCGCCGCGGTGCGCCGGCAGGTCGTGCATCACGAGCACGTCCGCGGGCGCCGAGGCGATCAGCTCCGCGTTGACCTGGTACGGCTGGAAGTGCTCCTTGCGGTCCTCCAGCTCGTCCTCGAACCCCATCGAGGCCCACACGTCCGTGTACACCACCGCGGCGTCGCGCACTGCCGCGTGCGCGTCCGTCGTTTGGACGACCGAGCCGCCACCGTCGAGCGCGCAGGCGCGCGCGATGTCCTCCTCCGGCAGCGCGAAGTCGGGCGGCGTCGCGATCGTCAGCCGCAGCCCCGCCATCACCGAGGCGTACGCGAGCGACCGCGCCACGTTGTTCCCGTCGCCGACATAGGTCCAGCACACCCCGCGCAGGTCGCCGAACCGCTCGCGCAGCGTCAGCAGATCCGCCAGCGCCTGGCACGGGTGCTCCGCCTCGGACAGCGCGTTCACGACCGGCACCGAGGCGTGTTCGACCAGCTCGAGCACCGTCTCGTGCGCGTAGGTCCGCGCGGCGATCCCGTGCACCATCCTCGAGAGGACGCGCGCCACGTCCTTCACCGGCTCGCGATCGCCCATCTGGATCTCGTGCGGCGGCAGCGCGATCGCGCTCCCGCCGAGCCGCCGCATCGCCATCTCGAACGACACGCGCGTCCGCAGCGAGGGCTTCTCGAACACCAGCGCCAGCGTCTTTCCGGCCAGCATCGGCCCCGCGCCGTCGCGCTTCATCCCCAGCGACACGTCCAGCACGCGCGCCAGCTCCTCGGGCGAGAGGTCAAGAATCGAAGTCAAGTCGCGGCCCTGCACGGGCGTGCTCCGGGGAGGTGCATGGGGGTCAGCGCTCGAACTTCGAGTATAGGCAGCCACCCCGTTCAACGCATCGGGGCGACTCTGACGGCACGAAACTCGAACGGCTGGTTGGTGCTCGTCGAATGCGTCGCGACACCTCAAGCTGTCCAGCACATAGTCCGCACCTCTCGCGTAGCTCGTAGGATGCGCCCGGACGGGGGCGCTTGTGGTGGCGCGAATTGGTCTGCTCAACCTCGCGCTGATCGCGGCGATCGTCGCGGTCAGCCGTATTGACCCTCGTCCGACAGAGCCCTTCGCGGGCCGCCCCGGCCGCTCGTCAGGATGACCGATCCGCCATCGCCGCACCGCTCTGATTGAAGGCGGCGATCGGCGCCTCTCGTCGACATAGCTCCTTTCCCGGGGCGAGTGTTACCTGGGCTCCTCCTTCGGCAGGCTCACGGCTCGCCGCCGGCGCCCGCTGATGATGGCCTCCGCCCGTCTCCTCATCTCGCCGTACCGTTGCCCCGCCGGAGCATCGATCTTGTGGTCGTCCGACGCACCTGAGCCGTCGCACCAGAATCGGCCTTGATATGGGTTATCGATTTGATCGCTTGCGATCCGTTCGACTGGCGATGTTCCTCCGAATCGGGGGACCGGCTGGTAGCCGACTCCCGTCAGGTGCGCTGGGCAGTAGGGTGAGACTTCTACAGTGAAGTCCAGACCTTCGCTCGTGACCCGCCAAAGAAAACCGTCTTGAACGAGTTCGGATAGATTCGGCAGGGTTTCTCCCGTCGCGTCGTCCGACGCGGGCCGATCGATCCTCAGCCGGAGGTAGCGCAGAGCCAAAAGCCGCTGCCACATTGCGCTAGTGACGACCCGCGTCCCGTGGGCGACCAGAACCGGGATCTCAAGGACGTTTCTCAGCCGCCCGAAATGCTCCAAGACGAGCCCTGCGATCAGAGTTCCGACCGCCGTCGCGGCAACGAAGAGTATGAGGTCGCTCATAGGCGGGCCCCGAATCGCCGGAGGTTCCCACGGGCTGCGCGGCGGCGCCCGTCCACCAGCTCGCCGAACTGGCGGATAGGGAGCCTCTTATACCGCTTACTTCAGAAGCACAGTCGTGCCGAGCACCGCCTTGCAAGACGGACAGGAGAGGACGGCAACGGCCGGATCCAGGTTGAGCGACTCGCCCGGGGCGCGGACGATCGGCCGCAGGAGCTCCACCAAGCCACCGCTTGTCAGTGCCGTGTCGCAGAATCCACACTTCGACTGCATCGCTAGCCTTCCCGCGCGACTGCGCGAACATTGACCAGGGTGGGACAACGGCGACCTCAGCCCAGCATCGCCGCGCCACGGGCGCTCTGCTCGCCAGCGTCGGGGTCGTAATCGATGTTGTTCGTGAGGAACCAGAGAAAAGCCTCAAGTTCCTGAGAGAGCCATTGAATCCCAGCGCCGTCACGAGAGAAAGCGTCGTAGCAGCGCTTGTGGGTGAACGAGAGTTCGCGCCTCCCGACTCCAAGCGCTTCACCAGACGGCTCTTGCCATTGCGCGTTGCCGTCTGCCGCCTCTGCGATTTGTTGCTGGCAGTGGTCGCACACAACCACCGGCCCGGACTGATCACCGCGCCACTCGATCACGATTCCCATGTGCTCGGTCCTTAGCGGGGAGAGCTTGAGTTTTGGACCGGGGCAGGCAGAATACGCCGTTCAGTCAGGAGTTGCGAGTAGACTCGAACAAATGAGCGAATCCGTGCGGCCGAAGCGACGTGACGACCCGTCAACAGGAGCTGGAAGAGTGGCTGGTTGACAGCGGTATCAACCTCGAGGCCGACGTACTCCTGATCCCGCGCCAGGGAGCGGATCGGTCCACGCCGGGCGCATCGTTGAAGCGCGCGATGTTGCGCCGTTCACGTCGAGCGATCAGCTGAGCGAAGGTCGCTAGCTACAACGGTTGGTTTGGCGGGAAGTCCATGATCGTGTCCAAGCGCCACGGATGGAAGATCGGCCCACGGAACCCCAATGACTTCAGGAGCCCTAGCCTGAGAGCGCCCAGCATCACGAAGTAGTCTCGGGAATCCGCTCCGGCCGTCACCGAATGCACCATCGCGGTGCGCGTGTCTTTGATCCGCTTGGTAGTCGATGGAGCGAAGATCCCCTGCAACATCAGGTTGAGTCCCCCCCCGGTAGGACTTCCAACTGTGTCCCCGGTCGGTCGCGTACGCCTTGGTTAGCGACTCCAATAGCGCAGCAATCAACAGCGAGCGCGTTTCGATGAACGGTGGGTCCTGGCGAACCACATCAGAAAGAGCTCTCACCGTCTGGTCGAGCGCGAAGGCGCTTCGGAGCCGCTCGTACTCTGCCGAGGCCACCTCTGCGAACTCGAAGCGCTGGAATTGACTGTCGTGATAATCCGGAAGTAGTGGCGTGACTCCGGATGGTCGCGCGACCGAGTCGATAAGGTGCAGGGCCCGGCCGAACGCTCCTGTCATCTCGTGCGCGACGGGCTCGACCGAGGCTCCGGAGGCAAGACTCAACCGCAGCAGATAGCCCGTGAGGAGGTGCTGCGCACGGCGAAATGACAGTCGAGAAGGCGCGTTGAACTCCGAATAACCTAGAACCGTCGGGGTCGCAGTCGGCAGCCAATTGTCCTGAAGCTGTCGGGTGTTCGGCGCCGCCCGGTGCCAGATCGTCCCGATTCCTGGAACCGTCGTTTCGATGCCCCCGCCCCTCGTTGAAACGTTGGTGAGATAGGACCGAAGTACGAACGCGCCCCTCGGATACGGCCCGATCAAGATTCGAGAAGGCCGGAGTGTCAGCCGGAGGTGGTCGGTTGCGATTTGAGACCGTGAGACGAGAGGGCACGCGGGTGTGAAGCCGACCCGTCGACCATCATCTAGCCGAGCCGTGACGCCTCGGATCTGCGCAACCGAGCCCAGCCTACCTAATGCTTCCCCCCGCGGAAACCACACGTCCGCCGACAGACGGCCGACCCCGTCCTGCCGGACGCGAAACGATCCCCGCCCAGTCCAGGCGTCGAATGTCAGCTCGATCTCACCCCGAAGATCGTAGAGCGAATCCAACGGGCTCCGGAGTTCGTGCACGCCAGCACCCCTCGCGCCGCTACCCGGCGGCTCAAATGAAGATCCTCACTTACCGCGTTCGATGACCATACAGAGCGTGACAATAGGTCGCCGGATGGGTGCCGCGCCCGGACCGACCGAATTAGCGGTCGGTCACGGAACCGCGTGCAGTTATCAGCCAGCCGTCGCTGGCGGCATTTGCACCACCGCCAGCAGCGAGGGCGTCTCGAGCCGGTTCCTGAGCTGCCACCCGCCCCGCCCCGTGGTCTCGACGCGTACCGCGTCGCCCGGCTCCAGCGCCACGTTCGTCCCGTCCGAGGCGCTCACGACGATCTCGCCCTTGAGCAGGACGCGCGTTTAACGCCGGGCGGACGCCGGTCTCGGTTCCCGCTCCATCTGCTCGTAGCATTCCCCGAACCTGTCCTGCAGCTCGTAGGATACGCCCAGACGGGGGCGTTTCGTGCTGGCACGAATCGGTGTGCTCAACCTCGCGCTGATCGCGGCGATCGTGCTGGCGTTGGTCCTCACCGCGGCGCGACAGACCCCGTCCCGAGGCATCGAGATCGTCCGCGCCACGCCGGCGGCCGGCGTCGACGCGCTCCTCGTGCACGTGTCCGGCGCCGTCGAGGCTCCCGGTGTCGTCGAGGCGGCGCCCGGCGAACGTGTCGCCACCGTCATCGAGCGAGCGGGCGGGTTCGCGCCGCACGCGGACCAGAGCGCGGTGAATCTCGCTCGTCGGGTGCGGGACGAAGACCAGATCCACGTGCCGCTGGTCGGCGAGGGGGGAGCCGCTGACCGACCTGAACCGCGCCTCGGTGGCAGAGCTCGAGGCGCTGCGGGAATCGGTCCCGTCTACGCGGGACGAATCGTCGAGGCCCGCGAGCAGCTGCCGTTCGCGTCGAGCGACGAGTTGATCGAGCGGCAGATCATCCCTGAGCGAACGTACGAACAGATCCGCGACCTGGTGTCGACCGGACCGCCATGACCGCGCCGCCCTATCCGCGTCTCCCCACGCTGCCACTGCTGGCGGGCTCGTTTCTGGCAGGTGTCACCGCCGCCGCGATCGTTGACCGAGAGTGGGTGTTCACCGCCTTGATCGGGGCGCTGCTCAGCATGCTCGCGTGGTTCGCATTCCAGCGTCGTCGGCGGCCATCGATGCTCCTCGCGGCGATGGTCGTCCTCGCGACGTTCGGTTACGCACGTTTCGAGGCAAGCACGGAAGCCCTGGCGGGTGTGTCCACTGCGCCTCGAGGCGAGTACGAGGTCGTCGGCGTGATCCGCGACGAGCCGCGCGTGAGAGGGTTGTACGCGCGAATCGATCTCAAGGTCGAGCGCCTCGATGGCCTCGAGGCGAGCGGGGCGATTCGGGTCACGCTCCCGGCGCCACTTGATCCGCTTCAGGCGAGCGAGCGGCTGCGAATGCGCGTCGAGCTCGAGGCACCGCCGGAAATCGAGGCCTTCGACTACCCGGCGTACCTCGCGAGCCAGGGCATCCACGCGGGCGGCGCCTTCCCCGAGTCCTGGGATCGGATCGGTCATGCGGGCGGCGACTGGCGGACCCCGCTCCGCTCGCTACGCCGCGAGCTCAACGCGAACATCGAGCGGACGCTCTCCGCCCCGGAATCGGCGCTGGCCGCCGGCGTCCTGATCGGCGAGCGCGGCACGATGCCCCAAGACCTCACCGAGGCGCTCCGTCGGACCGGTACCACGCACCTCGTCATCGTATCGGGACAGAACGTCGCGCTGCTACTGGGGCTCGGGATCGCCGTTCTCACACTCGCGATTCCGAGGCGGCGCGCCGCGATCACGCTCCTGCTGTTCCTGCCGTTGTACGTCGTGCTGGTTGGCGCCGATCCGCCGGTCGTGCGCGCGGCGGTGATGGCCGTCGGCATCGTCATCGCCTCGGCGATGGGCAGGCGCACGCCGGGCTGGATCTACCTCGTCTACGCGGCGGCGCTCATGCTCGCCTGGGATCCGCTGCTCGCTCGCAACGTAGCGTTTCAACTCAGCGCGACCGCGACGGCCGGCGTGATCGTCCTCGCCCCACTCCTCACCGCCACCACCCTGTCCCGACTCGGCTGGTCCGAGGCAGGCGTCCGCGCGACGTTGATCGAGCTCGCCGCGACGGCCACCGGTGCGACGCTCGCGGTGCTCCCCGTCCAGGTCGCCGCCTTCGAGCGAGTCTCCCTGCTCGCGATCCCGGCCAACGTCATCGTGGCGCCGATCTACGAGGCGACGGTCGTGGTCGCGATGCTCGCGGCGCTCGTCGGTCTGGGCGAGCCGAGTGCGAGCGCGGCGCGTCCGCTGCTCTCGCTCGTTCCTGCCGCCTTCATCTGGGTCGTCGACGTGCTCGCCGCGCTTCCGGGCGGCGAGATTCCTGTCAGAGCTCCGCTCACCGCGGGTGCGCTGTGGTACGTCGGGCTCGTCAGCGTGACCTGGCTCTTCGACAGGCGCGGAGAGCGCCCCGCCGCCCTCGACCCGGTGCGTCACACCTCGTTCCGCTGGTCCGTCGGCCTGGCCGTCGTCGCGTTCGGTCTCTGGATCGCTGCCTTGCAGCCCGCGCCGTCCGAGGCCCGCGTCACCTTCCTCGACGTCGGCCACGGCCTCGCCGTCCTCATCGAGGACGGCGACCAGCGGGTGCTCTTCGACACCGGTCCGCCCGACGGTTCGCTGGTACTCGCGCTCCCGCGTGGCGTGAGTGGACTGGACGCGGTCCTGATCAGCCACTCGGACGCCGACCACGCCGGCGGACTGGCGCCGCTGCTCGAGCGACTGCCGGTCAGCGCGCTCCTCGCCGACGCGCGCACGATCGAGGATCTCCGCGCCCGGCTGCCCGAGGCGGCAGCGGCGTACCGCTTCGACATCGGCGACCGCATCCAGCTGACCGATCGCACGGCGATCGAGGTGCTTTCGCCACCCACCGCCACCCGCGGCCGCGCCCACGACTCCGACAACGACGGATCGATGGTCATCCGAATCACCGTCGGTGATCGCCGCATCCTCGTCACTGCCGACATCGAGGCCGCCGCCGAGACATGGCTCGTCCATAGCGGCCTCGACCTCGAGGCCGACGTGCTCCTTATCCCCCACCAGGGATCGAAGACCTCCTCGACGCCCGCGTTCCTCGAGGCCGTCGGGCCGGCCGCGGCGGTGCTCTCAGCGAGCGCGACGAACCCGTACGGCCACCCCGCGCCCGAGGTGATGGCGCGTTACGAGGGCATCCCGGTCTTCCGCACCGACAAGCAGGGCAACGTCACCGTCACAAGCGACGGCGAGCGAATCTGGATTCGAACGGAGCGTTAGCGTCCGGTGCGCCGGTTGCCCCGCTTAATCAGCGCCATTGCGACAGGAGGCTGAGCACACACCGAATCGACGCCTTCGATGCGCGGCTTTCAAGGCGGCAGCCGACCGGGAGGCCGACGAATCCGTGTCATGCGCGGGAGGGGTCTCAGTCGATTAAGATGATTTCGCAAATCACGCCGCTCGGGCAGTCCAGAAGCTCGCCGACGAGCTTCGCGCGCTCAATCCGAGGCTTCGCGTATCGCATGGTGACTCCCATTGGTGCTCAGCGCCACCGCCTGGGTATGTCACTGGGGCCAGATCCGGATCGGCGCTGACGGCACTCTAACAGCGATCGCCTGCATCCTTCAACGGCGTGACGAGCCGCGAAGCATCAACCAGCCCCCGAAGGGGGCATCTGCACGACCGCCAGCAACGAAGGCGCGTCGTGGCGGTTCCCGAGCTGCCACCCCCCTCGCCCCGTCGTCTCGACGCGCACCGCGTCCCCCGGCTCCAGTGCCACGTTCGTCCCGTCCGAGGCGGTCACGACGATCTCGCCCTCGAGCACCACGGCCAGCGACGGGACGGCGCGGTGGAGGCCGGGACGGGCGCCGGTCTCGAAGCGCATCAGCATCACCCGGCTCGCGTCCCCGAGCACGCTGCCGCCCACGCCCTTGAACTCGCCGGGGCCGTTTTCCCAGGCCCGGTCGCCCAGATCGAGCGGTTCGAGATGCGTCGTTCCGGCGCCGTCGGCGTACAGGCGGTAGGCGCTGATCACACCCTCGATTCCGGCAGCACCGAGGGCGTCCGAGCCGCGCTCGGCTGTCCTCGGAGCGCGTGCTACGGTACCGGCCGCGAACGGAGGCCGCATGTTCCAGCGTTCCTACGACCGAGGCCCGCGCGACCTCCGCCCCGTCACCATCGAGCCCGGCTACCTGAAGAACGCCGAGGGCTCCGCCATGATCACCATGGGCGACACCCAGGTCCTCTGCGCCGCCAGCGTCGAACCGCGCGTCCCCGGCTGGCTCCGCGGCAGCGGCGCCGGCTGGGTCACCGCCGAGTACGGCATGCTCCCCCGCGCCACCAACACCCGCAGCGACCGCGAAGCGGCTCGCGGCCGCCAGGGGGGCCGCACGCTGGAGATCCAGCGCCTGATCGGCCGCTCGCTCCGCGCCGCCGTCGACACGCAGGCGCTCGGCGAGCAGACGATCACACTCGACTGCGACGTGATCCAGGCGGACGGCGGCACCCGTACCGCCTCAATCACCGGCGCCTACGTCGCCCTCGCGATGGCGATCGAGTGGATGCAGCGCGCCGGCGCGATGCCGAGCTCGCCGCTCAAGACCCAGGTCGGAGCGATCTCCGCCGGCATCTTCGACAAGCAGCCGCTGCTCGACCTCGATTACCGCGAAGACTCCGCCGCCGGCGTCGACTTCAACGTCGTCATGCTCGGCACCGGCCAGCTCGTCGAGGTCCAGGGCACCGCCGAGGGCGAGCCGTTCAGCCGCGATCAGATGCACGAACTCGTCGATATCGCCAGCACCGGCATCGAACAGCTCTTCGCAGCCCAGAAAGCGGCCCTCGACGAATGGCGCACGGCTCGCTAGCTAACCCAACCCCACGCTTATCCCTCGAATTCCCGAGACCAGCCGCGCAAACAGGCTCGAAGCGTCGTCAACCCACGAAGTGGGTTACCACTGCTTGCCGATGCCACCTCGTTCGCCGTAGAAGCCGGCCGGCCAGTTGCGGCCCGTAATCATCGCCTTGTCGATGTCTTCCTCCGAGGCGATCCCCGCGTCGACGATCACGTCCGCCTCGCGCTTGGCGGCGGCGAAGATGCGGTTGAGCAGGAACCCGTAGGTGCCGGGGGCGTCCTGCACCATCGAAACAACCTTACCGGTGAGCTCGGCGACGCCGCGGACGGTTTCGGCCGTCTCCTCGGAGGTCTGCGGCGTGGAGATCACCTCGCACATCTTCATCGTGGGCACCGGGTTCGAGAAGTGCATACCGGCGAAGCGCCCCTTGCGATCCTCGGAGACGTCGCGCGCGATCTCGGCGATCACGAACCCCGACGTGTTCGAGGTGAAGATCGCATCCGGCTTCACCACCGTGTCGAGCTCCTTGAAGGCCTCCTGCTTGAGCTCCAGGCGCTCCGGTACCGCCTCGATCAGAAAGTCCACCTCCGCGAGACCTGCCACCTCGGTGGTGAACGAGATGCGCGGAATCGCCTCGTTCGCGGTGTCGTAGGCGAGCTTGCCGATCTCCACGGCCCGCTTCATCCCCCAGCGGCTCTCAAAGATCGAGTCTCGTGTTTGCTCGATCAGCTCATCGTTGAGATCGCGCACGACAACGTCGAACCCGGCGATCGCGCTGACCTGCGCGATCCCCCCGCCCATCACGCCGCCGCCCATCACCCCGATCGTCTTCACATCGCTGAGTTGCATCGTCTCTCCCCCGTCGTACCGTTCGTCTCGCCCGGAGACTACAGTCTCGGCCTCGCCGCGAGGAAGCATGCCTCCGAGGCGTCCTCGCCCCCGCGCCCGCAGGGAGCATCGAGAAAAACAGGGATGGGTGGGTACGCCTCCTAGGCGTACTCGCCGAGGAACATCCCGCCCAGGATGTGAATGTGCGCGTGATCCTGCGACTGCATCCCGTCGTACCCGAAGTTTGAGATCAGCCGAAAGCCGTTCGGACACTCCTGCTGCGCGACCTGCACCGCGACCTCGCCCACGCGCCCCATGTCCTGCCACAGCTCCGCTTGCTCCTCGTGCTCCTTGTGAATCGCCAGCAGCATGATTGGCACCCAGCGCAGCCGGTTGCGAAAGACCATCACCTCATCGTCTTCGTATAGGATGTCCGCCGGCTCCCGGTGCGTCGCGATCTCGCAGAAGACGCAGTATCGAGGCACGTGAGCCAATCTGTCGGCGCTGGCGTGTCCGGGACGGGGTGCTACGTTCGCGCCGAACGACACGCAGCGCGAGCGCCGTCCACTCTATGGACGCCTCGCCACCACGGTCAAAGCCCCTTTGAACCACGCGCCCGACCGTAGACAGGCTCCCCCGATGGCCGAAATCCGCCCGTTCAGAGGCCTCCGTTACGACCCCGCCCGCGTCAACCCGGACGACGTCCTCTCTCCTCCCTACGACGTCGTTGGTGAAGCCGCCGAGGCGGCCCTGCTCGCACGCTCGCTGTACAACGCCGCCCACGTCGAGCTTGCCCCCGGCAAACCCGAGGGCCGCTTCCAGCGTGCCGCCGAGGCATTCCAGCGCTGGCAAGACGGCGGGCTGCTCATCCGCGATGAGCAGCCCGCGTTCTACCTCTACGAGCAGGAGGCCACCATCGAGGGCGATCGCGTCCGCCGCCGTTGTTTCTTCGCCCAGCTCCACCTCGCCCAGCCCGAGGACCGCATCGTCCGCCCGCACGAGTCGACGATGGCGGGCCCGCGCGCGATCCGACTCGACTTGATGCACGCCACCGGCGCCAACATCAGCCCGATCTTCTCGATGTTCAGCGACCCCCCGCACCGCGCTCGCGAGGTGATCGACCGCGCTGCGGCGGCCGCGCCGATCTTCGAGTCCACCGATGGCCTCGGCGACGTCCACCGGCTCTGGCCGATGACCGATCCCTCGGACGTCGCCACCCTCATCGAGGTCCTCCGCGACTCGACCGTCACCGTCGCCGACGGCCACCACCGTTACGCCACCGCCCTCGACTACATGGCCGAGCACCCTGAATCCGAGGCCGTCCGTTATGTCCTGATGGGCCTGATCGACGTCGATGATCCCGGCCTCGTGATCCTCCCGAACCACCGCCTCGTCCGCGCCGAGCATCCCGCCGACCTCCTCGAGCGGCTCGCCGATCGCTTCGAGGTGATCGACCTCACGGACGATCTCCCCCCGGGTCCCGACGGCGCCACCGCCCTCCTCGCCCGCGTCCGCGAACGCGCCGGCGGCCCCTCCACCTTCGGCATCCTCGAGGCCTCCGGCCGCAGGCTCGTCGCCACCGGCCGCTCGTTCGAGGCGCTCGGCAACGCGATGCCGTCCGGGCTCTCCGAGGCGTCGCGTCGCCTCGACGCCCTCGTGCTCACCGAGCTGATCCTCGATCCACTGTTCGGCATCGACGCGGCGGCGCTGACGGCGGGGGCAGTGGACTTCACCGCGGACGTGTCGGAGGCGTACCGCGAGACGGTGGATGGACCGTTCAGCGTCGCGTTCCTCGTGAACGGCACGCCCGTGCAACAGGTGATCGACGTCGCCGACGCCGGCGAAGTCATGCCGCAGAAGACAACCTTCTTCTACCCGAAACTGGCGACCGGCATGGTCTTCAGCCTGGTCGATGAGTAGGTCGCGCTCGGACTCGAGCTCGAACTGGTCCATCATCGCCGGATTGTAGGGTCACTATTGACACTTCATCGGTAGATGCGATAATGGCACTATGAGCGGTGACACCGCTCGGGTCGCGCGGATCGCACGCAATCCCGGTGGCACCAAGAAGGCCCAGTTGGAACGGCGTTGCGCGATGCCGGCTGGTGGATACACCGCGAGAGTGGCAAGCACGAGATCTGGACGAACGGGTCCGCCACCGTCCCGGTTCCACGGACGCTCAAAGGCACGTGGACGGTGGGCGATATCACCAGGCGAGTGCTGGCGGCGGAGGAGGCGAGTGATGGTCGCTGAACAGGAACTGCGGGAGCGAGCCGCTGCGCTGGCGGACCGCCCGTACACATTCACCGTCGTGCGCGGCGATGACCAGATATGGACCTCCGGTGTGCTGGAAATGCCGGGCGTCATCTCCGAGGGGGACGGCCCCGGTGAGGCGGTTGAAATGGCTGAGGATGCGCTGCTGGGCACGATCATCTCGCTGATCGAACTCGGCCAGGAGATTCCCGAGCCGTTTCGAACGCGCGACTACAGCGGCAGGCTGCAGCTGCGACTGAACCCGGAGTTGCACCGTCGCGCTGCGATGCTCGCGACTGAGCAGGGGGTGAGCCTCAACCGCTGGTTGTCGCAGGCGGTCGCTCGGGGCGCGGGCGAGGCGGGGGCCGCCGATGATGGCCACGCAATGGCGCCACGTGGCAACCGACCGCTGCGTCGGGTAGCTGAGGCGAGTTCGACGTTCTCGGTCTCAGGAGCCGAGGATGCTGATCTGGAAGACACGACGCGCCAGTAGATCGCCGGCGGGTGATCTGATCCGGTCGTGCCGCCCCGAGATCACCGCAGGCGGACCCGAAGGGTCGGCGACCCCCGAAGAGGGCTACACGAGCTCGACCTGCCGGACCGAGCGGATGTCCTCCAGCTCGCCGACTTCCGCGATCTCCTCTGGCGTCAGCGCCCGCTCGACCGAGATCGCGAGGATCATCAGCGCGCGCCCCTCCTGATCGGCGGAGACGGACATCGCGTTGATGTTCACGCCCCAGCTCCCGAGGAGCGTGGCGACGCGCCCGATGCGGCCCGGGCGGTCGACGTTCTCGATCGCCAGCAGGTGGCCGCTGTCGACGACCACCTCCATGTCGTATTCGCCAATGCCGACGATCCGCGGCCCGGTCGGGGTGTTGGTCGTGGCGACGCTCTCGCCGCCGCCGTCGTGCAGCGCGTGCACCGTCACCCGGTTGGCGAATGGCTCCACCGCCGGGCCGGTGTCCTCCTCGATCCGCAGACCGTGCTCTTCGGCCATCGTCGAGGCGTTCACCATCGTCACTTTGTCGGTGGTGACGCGCTGGAGCATCCCGACGATCACGGCTGCGCGAAGCGGCGTCGTGTCGTAGTTCGAGATCTCACCGCGGTACTCGATGCGAACCTTCTCGCCGCCGCCGCCCGCGAGCTGCATCGCCACGGACCCCGCCAGTTCGGCGGAGTCGATGTAGGGACCGATGATCGCCATCGTCTCCTCGTCGACGAGCGGCGCGTTCACCGCAAAGCGCGCCGCTCGGCCGCCGAGGATGTCGAGGATCTGCTTGGCGGTCTGCGTCGCCGCTCGCGTCTGCGCCTCAGCCGTCGAGGCCGCGAGGTGCGGCGTGACGATGATCCGGTCATGCGTTGTGAGCACGTTCCCCGTCGCCGGCTCCTCGCTGAACACGTCGATCGCTGCTCCCCCGATCTGACCGGAGTCGACGGCGTCATACAACGCCTGCTCGTCGACGAGGGCGCCACGAGCCGCGTTGACGAGGATCGCCGTGGGCTTCATGCGGGCGAGCTGGTCGGCGCCGATCATGCCGCGTGTGCCCTCGTGAAGCGCGGTGTGCAGCGTCACGAAGTCGGACTCCGTGAGCAGCTCGTCGAGCTCCATCCGTTCGACGCCGAGCTGGCTGGCGCGGTCGGCTGAGACGAACGGGTCGTAGGCCAGAACGCGCATCTCGAAGGCGCGCGCCCGCGACGCCACCTCGGTCCCGATGCGCCCGAGGCCGACGATCCCGAGCGTGCGGCCCGAGAGCTCGACGCCCGCGTACTTCGAACGGTCCCAGGCGCCGCCGCGGAGTGAGCCGTGGGCCTGCGGGACGTTGCGCGCCGCCGCGAGCATCAGGCCGAAGGCGTGCTCTGCGGTCGACATCGTGTTCGCCAGCGGTGCGTTCACGACGATCACCCCGCGCTGGGTCGCGGCATCGAGGTCGATGTTGTCGACGCCGACGCCGGCGCGCCCGATCACCTCGAGGCGCGGCGCGGCCGCAATCACGCGCTCCGTGACCTGCGTCTGGCTGCGGACCAGCAGCGCCTGCACGTCACCGAGCTCGGCCACCAGTTCGTCCTCGGACAGGCCGGTCCTGACGATCACCTCGTGCTCGGCTGCGAGCAGGTCGATACCCGCCTGCGAGAGCGAATCGGCGACGAACACGCGGGCCACGGCCGGGCGATCCTACGCGCGGTTGGGGACGGCGTGACCGACCCGTTCGAGGGCGCCATCAAGGCCGCGCAGGCCGTCGCGGACGTGCTCCTCGGTGACGTAACCGAGGTGGCCGAAGCGGACGATCTGTCCGCGCAGCGGACCCTGTCCGCCGGCGAAGACGGTGTCGAACTCCTCGCGAGCGACCTTCACCAGTTCCAGGCCGTCCACGCCTTCGGGCACGCGGATGGAGGTGACGGTGTCTGACTCCGAGCCCTCTTCGGCGAAGAGTTCGAGGCCGAGCGCGCGCGCGCCGTCGCGGGTCATCTGCGCGAGCGTGCGGTGGCGTTCGTAGATCGCGTCCATGCCCTCCTCGAACATCAGGTCCAGCGACTGGTCGAGCTGGAAGAAGATGTTGATCGCGGGCGTGGTCGGCGTCTGGCCGATCTCCAAGTACTCCCGGTGCTGCCGCAGGTCGAGGTAGAAGCGCGGCGTCGTGGTATGCGCCTGCTTCTCCCAAGAGCGGGCGCTGCACGAAACGAAGACCAGCCCAGGACCGGTCATCCACCCCTTCTGCGAGCCCGAGACGACCACGTCGAGCCCCCACTCGTCGACCGGCACGGGGATCGAGGACAGCGACGAGATCGCGTCGACGATGATCAGGCAATCGTGCTTGCGCGCGACCTCGGCGATCTGCGGGAGCTGCTTGTTGGTGACGCCGGTCGAGGTCTCGTTGTGCGTGACCATCAGCGTGCGGATGTCGGGATGCTCGTCGAGCGCCTGGTCGATCCGGTTCGGGTCGGCGCTGGAGCCGAATTCGAAGGCGAGTTCGACCGGCTCGCCACCGAAGGCGCGGGTGATCTCGACGAATCGCTTGCCGAAGACGCCGACCGTCGCGATCAGCGCCTTCTCGCCCGCGTTCACGTGACAGGAGACCGCCGCCTCCATGCCGCCGGTGCCCGAGGCCGTCAGCGTGAGCAGGTCGTTTTCGGTCTGGTAGACCCGCTTCACGCGCTCGGTCGTGCGCGCGATCAGCTCCGCGAACTCCGGTCCGCGGTGGTTGATCATCTCGGCGGCGCCGGCCTCGGCCACCTCTGTTGGCACAGGGGTCGGGCCTGGAATGCGCAAGTTCACGTCGTGCCTCCGAGATCGAGAGCGATCGGAAACTGGTACTGGACACGAGCCGACCGGCTCGCCCGCGTGGACAGTGCCTGCGCGGACAGTGATCGTACGGCCGCGGTGAGTACGGTCAACGCGAGGCCGCTCGGGTCGATCACGGACTCGAACCGCGCGCTGCTCCGACTACAATCGAGGCGAAGCGAGGTTCCGGTGACCAACCCCTACCGCTCTCTGCCCTCGGTCGACGCCCTGCTCGCCGACAGCCGTGTCGCCGCGCTCGCCGCCGCGCACGGCCGCGACGCCATCGCCGACCTGGCACGCGACGTGCTGGAGTCGCAGCGCAATGAGATCGGCCGCACCGGCGGCCCGCTCACCGAGGAGACCGTCGACCTGCTGATCGCGCGCAGCGGCTCGCTCGATCCCACGCTCGTGCGCGTCGTCAACGCGACTGGCGTGGTCATCCACACCAACCTCGGACGCGCCCCGCTCGCCCGCTCCGCGATCGAAGCGATGCAGCGCGTCTCCACGAGCTATTCCACCCTCGAGTTCGACCTCCACGAGGGCACACGCGGCTCTCGCCACCAGCACCTCGAGCCGCTGCTGTGCAGCATCACCGGCGCCGAGGCCGCGCTCGTCGTCAACAACGGCGCCTCCGCGCTGATGCTCGCGCTCGCCGCACTCTGCGCCGGCCGCGACGTCGCCATCTCGCGCGGCCAGCTCGTCGAGATCGGCGGCGGCTTTCGCATCCCTGACCTCATGCGAGAGTCCGGCGTGCGACTCGTCGAGGTCGGCACCACCAATCGCACCTACGTCCGCGACTACGAGGCAGCGATCACCGAGCAGACCGCGGGTCTGCTCCGCGTCCACGCCTCGAACTTCGCCGTCATCGGATTTACGGCGTCGGCGACGATCGGCGAGCTGGCCGATCTGGCGAAGCAGCATCGTCTCTCGCTGATCGACGACATCGGAAGCGGCGCGCTGCTCGACACCCAGGCCTACGGCCTCGCGGCGGAGCCGACGGTGCAGCAGTCCGTCGAGGCGGGCAGCGACGTCGTGCTGTTCTCCGGTGATAAGCTCGTCGGTGGCCCGCAGGCCGGCATCGCCGTCGGCCGCCGCAAAGCGGTCGAGGCGATGCGCAACCACCCGCTCGCCCGCGCGGTCCGCATCGACAAGGCCTCGATCGCCGCGCTTGCTGCCACGCTGCAGCACTACGCTATCGGTGATGCCGAGGAGCAGATCCCGATCTGGAGCATGATCGCCCAACCAGTGGATCAGCTCGCCCGCCGCTCGCGTCGCTGGGCGCGAACGTGCACCGCCCACGCTGAGGCGATCGACGAGCGCTCAACAGTCGGAGGGGGCTCGTTGCCCGGCGAGGAACTCCCCACGGTCGTCTGCGCGATCACCCCGCCGGATGGCGACGCTGATGCCCTCGCCGCAACGCTGCGCGACCGACCGACACCGATCATCGCCCGCATCAAGGATGGCCGGGTGCTCCTCGATCCTCGCACCGTTGACCCCCGCGAGGACGGCCACGTGGACCAGGCGCTCGCCGCGATCTGCGGGACACACCTGCCGCCGTCACGCCCGCTCTCCGAGACCTCCCCGCCTCAGGTCCGCCCGTCATCGAGCCCCGAGGACTCCAGCCCACCGGACTCAACGCACCAGAACGGGAGCCAGCTCCCTGGACGATAGGACGCTCGACGTCCTCGAGTATCCCGCCGTCATCGACCGACTGGCGCGGCTGACCGCATTCTCCGCCGGCCGCATCGCCGCGACCGCCCTGCGGCCGGTCGTCGATCGCGAGGTCGTCGTCCGCCGTCAGCGGCTCACCGCCGAGGCCTTGCATCTCGACCAACAGGGCATCGACATCCCCCTCGGCGGCGCCCGCGACATCCGCGATCAGGCCGAGGCCGCCGACCTCGGGCAGGTGCTGACGCCCTCGGAGCTGCTCGACGTCGCTGACGCCTCCCGCGCCGCCGTCACGGTGCGTCGCTCGCTCACACGCCTCAACGCCGACGTGCCGTTGCTCTCCACGATCGCCGCCGGCATCGGCGAGCTCGACCCGCTGCGCAACCTGATCGGCGCGGCGATCAACGACAGCGGAGAGCTCCGCGACGACGCCAGCCCCGAGCTGCGCCAGATTCGCGCCGAGGTGCTGACCGCCCACGACCAGTTGCAGCAGCGGATGCAGAGCCTCGCCGCCAGCAGCTCCCTGCGCAACGTGTTGCAGGAACCGATCGTCACGATCCGCGACGGCCGTTATGTCCTGCCTGTCAAGACCGATGCTCGCGGCGCGATGCCCGGCGTCGTTCACGACACCTCGGCGTCGGGCGCCACTGTTTATGTCGAGCCGCTCGCCGTCGTCGAGCTCGGCAACCGCTGGCGCGAACTCCAGGTCCAAGAACGCCGCGAGGTCGATCGGATCCTCCGCGAACTCTCGCAGGCCGTCGGCGCCGCGCGCCCCGAGTTGATCGATGCCATCGAGCGGCTCGGCCAGATCGACCTCACCGTCGCGAAGGGCCGCCTCGCCCGCGAGCTGCACGCCACCGAACTCCACGATCGGGGCCCCCAGCGCTGGCTGACCGACGCGCCCGGCGAGCTGCGACTGCTCGAGGGCCGGCATCCGCTCCTCGGTGAAGCGGTGGTCGCCAACTCGATCGTCGTCGGCGGCGACCACCACGCGCTGCTGATCACCGGTCCCAACACCGGTGGCAAAACCGTCGCGCTGAAGACGGCGGGTCTGCTGACCCTCATGGCGCTCGCCGGTCTCCCGGTGCCGGCCGATGCCGGATCCACGGTTCCTGTCTACGAGTCGGTGTTCGCCGACATCGGCGACGAGCAGTCGATCGAGCAGTCGCTCTCCACGTTCTCCGGTCACATCACCTCGATCATCGCCATTCTCGAGCGCGCCGACGAACGCTCGCTCGTGCTCCTCGACGAGCTCGGCGCCGGTACCGACCCCACCGAGGGCGCGGCACTGGCCGTCGCCCTCGTCGATCGCCTGCTCGCGAACGGCGCCTCGCTGATCGCCACCACCCACCACAGCGAGCTGAAGCTCTACGCGCACCGCACGCCAAACGTCGTGAACGCCTCCGTCGAGTTCGACCTCGAGTCGCTCTCGCCCACCTACCGCCTCACGATCGGGCTGCCCGGCCAGTCCAACGCGCTGGCGATCGCCTCGAACCTCGGCATGCCCGGCGATGTCGTTGAGGCGGCCCGGACCGGCCTCTCCACCGACGAGCGCGAGCTGGAGTCGATGCTCTCTGAGCTTCGCGGTCAGCTCTCCGCCGCCGAGGACCGCGCGAACCGCGCGGCGGCTGACGCCGAGCGGGCGGAACGCCTTCGTGAGGAGCGCGACCAGGAGCTGAACAAGCTAGCCGCCGACTCGACGCGCCTCCGCGAGGACGCCCGCATCCGCGTCCGCGACGAGCTACGCGACGTCAGGCGCCTGCTGGAGAAGAGCCGCAAGGAGATCGAGTCCGCCCGCCTTGCCCAGGCGGAGGCCGACTTCGATCGTGCCGAGGAAGCAGCAGCGAAACTTCGCCCGGAGCCAGAAGTCGAGTCGCCCGCGATCGCCAGCTTCGAACCCCCGCCCGCCCTTCCCGTCGAGCAGGACGAGATCGTCGTCACTCCGGGTGCCACGGTCTGGCTGCGCGGTGTTGGCGTCCCTGGCGAGGCGCTCTCCGACCCTGACGACCGGGGCGAGTTCGACGTCCAGCTCGGCGCCTTGCGCACGCGGGTCCGCCTGGAACAGGTCCAGTCGACCGCCGAGCCCGCCGCCGACGAGGGCGGCAAGCTCCGCCTGCCGGCCACCCCATGGGCGCCCTCCGAAATCGAGGTGCGCGGCCAGCGCATCGACGAGGCCATCCCCCGTCTCGAGCAGTTCCTCGACGCGGCCGCTCGCTCCGGGCACGGACGCGTGCGGCTCATCCACGGCCGCGGCACCGGCACCCTACGCCGCGCCGTCCGCGAGCTGCTCGATCGCCACCCCCTCGTCACCGGCTACGAGACGGCCGAGCCCCGCGAGGGTGGCGAGGGCGTCACGGTCGCCTCCCTCGCGTCCGCGCGCTAGGCTCTCGCGGCGCCCGATCCCTCGCGTTGGGCTCGCGCGACGAGGGGGACCGATGCAACCGATCACCGATGTCAGCGAGCTGTTCCGCCACCAGCGAGCGGTCCGCGCGTTCACTGATCGCGAGGTCGACACCGCCACCGTCGAGCAACTGCTGACCGCGGCCACACACGGTCCCTCCGGCTCCAACAGCCAGCCCTGGCGTTTCATCGTCGTCCGCGACTCCGAGCTGAAGGCCCGGCTCAGCGAGCTGTACGAAGCCGCGTTCGCCGAGGCCTACGCCGGCCGCGCCCCGGCTCGCGCCGCCGGCCGCCAGCCCTGGACCGAGGTCCCCGTGCTAATCGTGGCCTGCGTGCAGGTGCCGGGCCGCACGGGCCGATCCGGCATCCAGACCGGCGCGTCGATCTACCCGGCATGCCAGAACCTGATGCTCGCCGCGCGCGCGATCGGCCTCGGCTCCGTGCTGACGACGCTGCACCGCGTCAAGCGCGACGAGATTCACGACGCCCTCGGGATTCCCGAGCACTGGGACTCGGCGGCGATCATCCCGCTGGGGTGGCCTGACCGCTCCTATGGCCCCAACCGGCGGCCCCCCGCTTCCGAGGTCACCATGTATGACCGCTGGTCCGAATAGCCGCGCCTCAATCCGGCTCGTCGCATGAGCGCTGAGCTCGTCGCGATCGCGCTCCTCGCCTTCGTCGCCGGCGCAGTCTACACATCGGTCGGGTTCGGGTTGGGCCTGGTCTTCGTCCCGGCCGCCACGCTGATCGTCGGCGCCGAACCGTCCATCGCGACCATGCTCGTCGCCACCCCGCTGGTTGGTTTCGTGCTCTACGGCCTCGATACGCCGCGCACCCCGCTGCGGGACACGGCGCCGGTGGCCGCGCTCAGCCTGTTGAGCGCGCCGGTCGGCATCTGGCTGCTCGTCCGCTCGGACGAGGATCTGCTCCGCCTGCTCGTTGGCGTGGTCGTGCTCGCGTCAGTCGCGGTCGATCGGGTCAACCGCCAGAGCACCGAGCTCGAGCGCCAGCCTCGTCTTGCACTCGCCGCCGCCAGCGGTCTGGCGTCCGGCCTGATGCGAGGCGCAACGAGCATGGGGGGCCCGCCACTGGTGCTCTACTACCATTGGCTCGGCGGCGGCGCCTGGCGCTTCCGGTCGAGGATGTTCTCGAGCGTCGCAATCGCGGGTGTCCCCACCCTCGTGATCGCCGTCGCGGGCGATGTGTTCAAGGCCGACGCGATGCCGGTCGTGCTCGCGAGCATGCCACCGATCGCGGTCGGCATCGTGGTCGGCATTCGCCTCCGACCACTGATCGGTGACCGCGAGCTCCGCCGAATCTCGATGCTGCTGCTCGTCGCAACGAGCCTGCTCGCGATCGTGACTGCCGCTTCGGCGCTGGCGTAGCTCACCCGAGACCCACGCGCGAGCTCCCGAGACGACCGCGTGAGCCGTCGAGGTGACAGGCGTCGTTCACCATTACCACCTCGTCGCGCCCGCCTCGATGCTCGATCACCGTCAGCGAGCAATTCGTGATCCGCGTGCGCGGCGAGCTGTGCGCGGGCAGATCGAACAGGTGCGCGAGCGTCTGGATGATCGTCCCGCCGTGGCACGCCACCACGGCGACATCCTCGCGATGGCGGGCGCGCAGCTCGTCCATCGTGTCGGCGACGCGCTGTCGAAATGTCGGGTGCCCCTCCTCGCCGGGAACGACGCCGCGACCCCAGTCCGAGGTGTTCAGGTCGTACTTCTCCGCGATCTCGGGCCAGGTCAGGCCCTGCGCCTCGCCGTAGCAGTACTCGTCGAGGCCGCCCAGCTCCTCCACCTCGGCCGCGTGATGCTCGGCGATCGCGGCGCCGGTTCGCGAGGCGCGCCGCAGCGTGCTCGCGTAGATCGCGCGCACCGGCTCTGAGGCGAGACGCGCCCCGACCAGCCGCGCCTGCTCCCGTCCGCGATCCGTCAGGTCGAGGTCCAGCGATCCGGTGATGATCCCGCGGGCGTTCCCCTCCGACTCGCCGTGGCGCACGAGGATCAGCGTCACCGGTGCCTCGCATCGGGATCGACCAGCTCGAGGAACTGTCCGAGCATCCGCGCCGTCGCGCCCCAGATCACGTGTCCCTCGAACGCGTACGCGGGGGTGGTCTCCATCACGCCATCGCGTTCGGCGACCTTCCACGTGCGCGCCGCCTCCGAGAGGAGATGCTGCACCGGCACGTGGAGCAGCTCCCGCACCTCCCGCTCCGCCGCGACGAACGTCACGTCGGCGTCCGTCGGCACGGCGCCAACGAACGGACGGACCAGGTAGTTCGAGCCGTACGTCTCCATGTCGTCGAGCTGGCCGTAGATCTCCACGAACTCCCGAGGCACGCCGATCTCCTCGTGGGTCTCGCGCAACGCCGTCTCGAGCAGATCGACATCCTCGGGGTCGCGGCCGCCCCCCGGGAAGCTGATCTCGCCCTTGTGGTGACGGACACGCTGCGTGCGCTGCTGGAAGACGACGTGGTCCTCGCCCGCCAGCCGGTGCAACAGCACCAGCACCCCGGCCGCTCGCCGATCGGCGAGCGGCTGTTCACGAGGCTGGAAGCTGGCGAGCGCCTGGCGTGCCCGGTCGCGAAGCATGCCCCGTCCTCGAATGCCCGTCCTCGGAATGGTGGGCCCGCCAGGATTCGAACCTGGGACCGATCGGTTATGAGCCGACTGCTCTAGGCCGCTGAGCTACAGGCCCACACAGCGTTTCCGCCGTCCCCTCCGCTTGGTCCTGCCATCTGTCCCGCCCAAAGCGGGCGATGGCAGGTGGCGGAACGCGCATATCTTAGCAACGGCGTCGGCGCAAACTCTGTGGTCCGGGTGCGAGTAGGTGTTCATCGAGCCGGACCTATGCACTCTCAACTGATTCGCACGATCACGTGGAATGGCAGTCGCCGGGATCGCGACGCTGTCGCGAATCCTCTGGCGAGGATGGCGGCCAGCTGGACCCGTCCCGTCCGGTTCGAGGCCGAGGGCTGTCAGCATCGCCACGAGGGCCAACCTCCGCCAGATGGCGAACGAGCCGACGCACCTGTACCGTCATGGGGTAGATGCTCCTCAAGCGGGTCGAGGGACCTGTCGGTGCACGGGCGCGTCCGCCAGGACGAGGATTCGCGCACCGCGCTGCGGTCGGCCGGCAAAGCGAGATGGAAGGGAACTCGGGATGACGGGCATGCAACCAGACACCTCCATCATCCCTCGAATGATCCGGGCGGTGCGCCTCGAGTCGTCGCTTTATGAGGAAGTGGAACACGATCGAGATGCCACCCGGCAGGCTGCGTTGGTCGTGGCCGGGACTAGCCTCGCGGCCGGGATTGGCGGCGGTTTCGCGCTCGGCGTTGGCGGGCTCATTTTCATCACCGTCGCGTCGCTCGTCGGGTGGGCGTTCTACGCCTGGCTGACATACTTCATCGGTACTCGTCTGTTGGCTGGCCCAGACACAGAGGCCGACTGGGGTGAGCTGGCGAGGGCGCTCGGGTTCGCGAACTCGCCACGCGCGTTGCTCATATTCGGCGTGGTGCCCGCGCTAGCTGGGTTGCTCGCGCTGATCGTTGGCATCTGGGTGCTAATCACGACCGTGATCGCCATCCGCCAGGCGCTCGACTTCTCGACAGGCCGTGCTATCGGAACGGCGATCGTTGGCTGGTTGGCTCAGGGGTTCGTGCTCGTCATCGTCTATGCCCTCCTCAGTTAGGGGAACAGCTCCGACTGCTGATCCACGCCCTGACGCGCCTACGCCGCTCGCGCGTCGTCCCACCCGTCCTCGAGTAACGACGCTAGGGTGCTGCGCCACCCGTTGAGGTCGCCCGGCTTCTCGAACACTCTGCTCGCGCCGCTCCCGAGGCAGGCGACGCGTTCCTCGGGCGTTACGAACGCCGACATCAGCACGATCCGCAGATCCGCCCGCTCATGTAGCAGCGGCGGGACCAGATCGAGTGAGTCGCGAGCTCCGAGCTGCCGATCGAGGAGCACGAGCGCGCCGAACGGCAGCTCGTCCGCCAGATCGTCGCTGCGGTCGGGATCGAACGCGGACACGCGCGCCGTGGGCGCGACGAGCGACAGCAGGTGCGTGACCAGATCGCGGTGCGCCGCGTCGTCCTGATGATCACCACCGGCTGGCCGCCGTTCACGACGCGGCGCCTTCGAGGATCGGAAGAAGTACCTCGACGCGACCGTTCGCCGCCTCAAGCCGGCCGTGGTGCCGATCGAGCGCGACCTCGAGGCAGGCGAGCGCTTCCACCGGGCCCCCCGCGTACGTCTGGAGCGAACCCGCCAACGCTTGCAGCGGCGAGCCATCGAGGCCGTCAACGGCCCAGCTGATCGTCGCCGCGCCCGCGTCGAGAGTGGCGATCGCGTTGCCGGGGATCGAGGCGCCCAGTTCCTCGGCGGTGGTCTCGTCCAGCGCGACGAGCGCGGCCGGCGCCCCCGCACACAACGCATCGAGGCCGATTTGCACGGCCGCCGAGGCGCGCCGGCTGGCGCGCGAGAGGCCGTTCAGCGCCGCCAGCATCCGTTCGAGGTCGTCACAAGCGGCACGCAGACCACCGAGCGCCTCGTGTGCTCCAGCAGCTGCGCGCTCAACGAGACCGTCAGCAGCGGCGAGCGAAGGTCATGGGACACGGCGTAGAAGAGCGAATCGAGCAGCTGCGGGGCTGCTTCCACGAAGGCG
Organism: Dehalococcoidia bacterium; assembly: GCA_965248675.1. GTDB lineage: Bacteria > Chloroflexota > Dehalococcoidia > UBA2979 > UBA2979 > UBA6627. Next base: position 140,486 of record CBDFJZ010000007.1, on the reverse strand, counting down.
CCCCCGTCACGCGAGACCGAAGTCGTCATCGTCGCCGTCCGCTCGCTGCTGTCCGCCACGATCGATGATTGCGCGCAGTCGTCGAGCCGCGCAACCGGGGGTTAACCCGTCCTTCGGTCCTGTCGAGGGCTCCGGGCCGCCGCGCCGATCAAGCCACGGGGCCCAGGCGGCCCCCGCCCAGGATGTGCATGTGGAGGTGAAACACCGTCTGTCCGGCGTCCGCGCCGTTGTTCAGCACGAGCCGGTAGCCGCCGTCCTCGAGCCCGAGCTGACGCGCGATCCGCGTCGCCGTCAGCGTCATTCGCCCGATCATGTGCTCGTCCGCTTCGGTCAGCCGCTCCGGCCCCGCCGGCGCCTCGCCCCGGGGGATCAGCAGCACGTGCGTTGAGGCGGCCGGCTCGATGTCGCGAAACGCGACGAACTCGTCGTCCTCGTACACCCGATCGCTGGGGATCTCGTCGCGCAGGATCTTCGCGAAGATATTGTCGCGGTCGTAACTGGTCACCAGTGGCTCTCCTCTCGGGCCCGGCGACGCGAGCGAGTGCTCGCCCCGAACGTCGCGATCCGTCGAGTTGCGGGTCCAACCCTGCGCGATACGATGCCGGGAGAGTGACCCGCTCGCAATCAGTTACGCGCGCTCAGGTGCGCCTGATCCGCCGCCTCCGCTCGCTCATCGAGCGGTCCCCCAGCGGCGGCCCGATGGTGATGGCCGCGTTCATCGGGCTACTCACCGGCCTCGGCGCCGCCGGTTTCGAAACGATGATCGACGGCGTCGACGCGATCGTCTTCGACTGGCTGCTCGACGATGTGCTCGGATCGCTCGGCGACTGGAAGCTGATCCTCGCGCCCACGCTGGGCGGCTTGCTCGTCGGCGGATTCACCTAACCTCCTCGCGCGCGACGTCCGAGGTGCCGGTGTGGCGCCGGTGCTGGCTGCCGTCGAGACGAACGCCGGTCGCATGAACCCGTGGACCGTGCTGCCCAAGCCGATCGCTTCGGCACTCACCGTCGGCTCGGGTGGATCGGCTGGCAAGGAAGGCCCCGTCGTCCAGATCGGCGCTGCGATCGGATCGACGATCGCCAGGACGCTGCACCTCTCCGAGGAGACGGTCAAGCTCATGCTCGCCTCGGGCGCGGCGGGCGGCATCGCGGCCACCTTCAACGCGCCGATCGCCGGCGTGTTCTTCGCGCTCGAGGTGATCCTCCGCCGCTTCAACACGCGCAACTTCAGCGTCGTTGTACTCGCCTCGGTGGTCGCCACCATCACTGCCGTGTTCCTCCGCGGCCCGGACCCCACCGTCAGCATCCAGCCGCACGAGCTGGTCAACGCGCTCGTCGAGCTCCCCCTCTACGCCGTCCTCGGAGCGATCGCCGGCGGCATCAGCGTCGTTTTCATGCGGTCGCTCTATTGGACCGAGGATCGCTTCACCGAGGCGCCGATCCACCCGCTGCTCCTCCCTGCCGCCGGCGGCTTCCTGGTCGGCGCGGTTGGCTTGATTGACCGTGACGTCTTCGGCCTCGGTGACCAGGCGCTCGATGCCGCCCTGTCCGGCGAAAGCGCGATCCGTGCGTTACTCTGCTCCTGCTGCTGCTAAAGGTCGTCGCTACCTCGCTGACGATCGGCAGCGGTGGCAGCGGCGGCGTCTTCGGTCCCGCGCTGTTCATCGGCGCCGCCTTCGGCGGCGTCGTCAACGAGGTGCTGCCCGACCAGACCGCGTCGTCCGGCGCGTACGCGACCGTCGGGATGGCGGCGCTGACCGCCGGTACCGCACGCTCCCCGATCACCGCAGTCTTGATCATCTTCGAGCTCACCCAGGACTACGAGATCATCCTCCCCGTGATGACCGCCGTCGTCACCGCCACCCTCGTCTCGCAGCTCCTCAGCAGCGACACCATCTACACCTACCGTCTCTCGCGGCGCGGCGTCGTGATCGAGGAGGAGCAGCTCCCCGTCAACGTCATGCAGTCGCTCCGCGTCTCCGACGCGATGAGCCCTGTCGGCGTCCGCGTGACCCCTGACGCGCCGATCGGCGACATCGCGATGGAGCTCGCCGGCGATCACGACACCATCGCCCTCGTCGTCGGCGATGCGGGCGAACTGGGCGGCGTGATCACCGACACCGACGTCATCCAGGCGCTCGGCGAGGACGGCGGCGAATCGCTAACCGCCGACGACGTCTGCAGCACCGATCTGCAGACGATCTTCCCGGACCAATCCCTCCACGACGCGCTCGGTGTGTTCGCCGGTCGCTCGATGCACGCGCTGCCGGTCATGCTACGCGACCAGCCGCGCATCCCCTGCGGCATCCTCCGCCGCACCGACATCACCAACGCCTACGCCGGTGCGATCGAAACGCGGGACGCCCAGACGCGCCGCGGTCGCCTCCGACAGGTGCTCAGCGACGACGTCCGCTACCTCGAGTTGCGCGTCGAGCGCGGGAGCGTCCTCAACGGCCATCGGCTCAGCGAGCTCGACATGCCGAGAACGCGATCATGGTCGCCGTGCGGCACGACGGGGCGACGATCATCCCGCGCGGTCACACCCGACTGATCACCGGCGACCGGGTGACCGTGATCGCCGGCTCCACCGCCGTCGATGAGATCCAGTCAATGTTCCGCGCTGTCGGCGCTGACGAGTCATCGTCACGGCGCTGGCGGCTCGACCGCGAGTAGCCTCCCGCTACCCGACGGCGAGCGGCAGCTTCGTCAGGCCACGCAGTAGCAGCGTCCCGCCGCGCTCCGCCGCGCCCTCGCCCCGGCCGATCGAGGCGTAGCGGCTGAGCAGCGCGCTGAACGTCACCTCGGCCTCCAGCCGCGCGAGCGGCGCTCCGAGGCAGAAGTGCGGCCCCAGGCCGAATGACAGGTGGCGATTCGGGTCGCGTTCGGCGTTGAACTCCGCCGGCGCCTCGAATTGCGCCGGATCGTGGTTAGCCGCGCCGAGCATCAGCATCAACACGTCACCGCGCGCGATCTGCTCTCGGCCGATCACCGTCTCCTCGCGCGCAATGCGCACCACGGCCTGAACCGGCGAGTCGAACCGCAGGATCTCCTCGACCACGAGCGGGGTGATCGCCGGATCGCCGCGCATCCGATCCGCCAGCTCCGGGCGATCGAGGAGTGCCAGCGTCCCGTTGCCGATCAGGTTGGTCGTCGTCTCGTTGCCCGCCACCAGCAGCAGGATCGCGAACGCGAGGATCTCGTCCGTCGTCAGCTCGTCCGCGTCCTCGGCAGCGACGAGCGCCGAGATCAGGTCATCCTGAGGCGCGACGCGCCGTTCATCGACGAAGCGCCGGAAGTAATCGATCAACTCGAGCGTCGTCTCCCGCGCCTCGTTGATCACGGCTTCGGAATTGAGCACGTCGGTCGTCGCCGCGATCGCGTTCGACCACGTCTTGAAGCGCTCGCGGTCGGCGGTCGGGACGCCGAGCAGCTCCGCGATCACGATCACCGGCAGTGGCTGGGCGAGACCGGACATCAGCTCGAACCCACCGGATGCCGGCGCCGCGTCGAGCAACTCGTGCGCGATCGCCTCGATGCGGGGACGCAGCGCCTCGACCCGTCGAGGCGTGAACGCCCGGTTCACCACCGCGCGCATCCGCGAGTGCGCCGGCGGGTCGATCGTCAGCAGCGTCTGCGCCTCGCCGAGTGGCGACTCGGCCCGCTGCTCGCGGACCAGCTCGCCAAGCTGCCCGCCCGCGTGCTGCGCGTCGGACGAGAACGTCGAGGGATCGCGCAGCACGTCGATGCAGTCGTCGTAGCGCGTGAGGATCCACGCCTGCATCGCGATGCTGCGATGCACCGGTTCCGCGTCGCGCAGCCGTCCGTACTGGAGATACGGATTCGCCTTGAAGGACGGGACGAACGGGTTGAACACGACCATCGTCCGGATCGTACCTCGCCGGCCGATCGCCACGTCCGGAGCACGCTCACAGTCCAGCGTCGTTTCGTTGGTATCGTCGGACCCACACCGAACCGACATGCCGAGGATCAGTCCCCGTGACGGCAAACGTCTACGAACTGGAACACGCGCCACGCCCGCCGGTCGGCCGCTGGCGGCGGACGCTCCCGCTCGCCGGCACCGTGATCGCCCTCTGGCTGCGCTGGCGCTGGCTTCGGATCCAGCGCCGCTTCCGCGGCGTCGAGCGAATGGCCGAGGCGACGCATCGCTTCCACCAGGCCGCCGCGCTCGCCGTCGTGAGGCGCGCGGTCAAGCAGCAGGGACTGGTGATCAAGACCTGCCAGTTCCTCGGCAGCCGCGCCGACATCCTCATGGACGACTACGTCCGCACGCTCTCGCTCGTCCACGACCAGGTGCCACCTCGCCCCTGGGCCGAGATGCGCCCGGTGATCGAGGGTGAGCTAGGCGGGCTGATCGGCGAGCTGTACGCCGAATTCGAGGAGCAACCGGTCGCGGCCGCCTCGCTGGCGCAGGTCTACCGCGCGCGGCTGCACGACGGCACTGCGGTCGCGGTCAAGGTCCAGTACCCGGGCGTCGAGCGGATCGTGCAATACGACCTGCAGGCGCTGCGGATGCTCGTCGACCTCTGGGCGCGCTTCGAACGCGTGATCGACTTCCGCCCCGTGATCGACGAGATGGAGCGCAACGCCCCCGAAGAGGTCGACTTCATCCACGAGGGTCGCGCCGCCGAGCGCCTCGCCGCGCTGCTCGCCGACCGTGACGACGTCGTGATCCCGGCCATCTACTGGGATCGCTCGTCACGGCGCGTGCTAACCATGGACTACATCGACGGCATCAAGATCAGCGACGTCGATGCGCAGCGCGCGGCCGGCGTGAACACCCCACAGGTCGCCGAGTCCCTGGTCGACCTCTACAACACGATGATCCTCGAGCGCGGAATGTTCCACGCCGATCCGCACCCCGGCAACCTCTTCGTCGTGCCGGGCGACGGCTCCGAGGCGAAGGCGAAGATCGGCCTCGTCGATTTCGGCCTGACCAAGACCCTTCCCGACGAGTTCCGCGAGCAGCTGATCGTGCTCACCAGCGCGATCGTCAGCGAGCAGCCCGAGGCGATCACCGGGACCATGGAGGGCATGGGCTTCCGCACCCGCGACCGCGACGAGGAAACCTACTCCGCGCTTGGCGAGGCCTTCCTCGGCGACGTGCTCCGCTCCGGCAAGTCGTACGCCGATCAGGAGATGGTCGCCGACATCAACGAGCGCCTCGGCACGGTGCTCCGTGCGAACCCCCTGGTGAACGTCCCGGGCGACGTGATCCTGATCGCGCGTGTCATGGGCCTGCTGTCGGGCCTCGGCAAGATGCTGGACTCCGAAACCGACCTGCTCGACGCGCTGCTGCCCTACCTCGATCCGGACGCTGAGGCCGTCGCCGGCTGAGCGCTTCCGACCCCGGTTGGATGTCGATCTCGGCGGCCCCCGTCCGTCGGATAGACGAACACGCTTGTAAACCACCCCTCGTTGACGCTCGGTGAGTGAACGTTTATTCACGTTTGTGACACTGAGAACGAATCGGAGCATGTTCGGTGACCGAAACGGTCGATCCGTACCTGGCCCAGCGGAAGGACGAGATCTTCGCGGCGGCGCGCACGGTGTTCATCCGGAACGGCTTCGAGCGCGCCACGATGCAGGAGATCGCCGACGAAGTCGGCCTGAGCGCGGGCGCGATCTACCGCTACTTTCCCAGCAAAGCAGCGCTGATCACCTCCGTCTGCGCGGTGGTCGGCGCTGGCCACCTGAGCAAGTTCAACCAGGGCACCGAGGACCAAAGCGCCCTCGAGCTGCTGGTCTCAGGCGGGAAAGCCGTGTGGAGCGCGCTGTTCGGCCCAGAAGGCGATGACGCGTTGCGAATCAACCTCGAAGCGACAGTGGCGGCGATCCGGCATCCCGGGGAGATCAGCGAGCATGTCGCTCGCGAGATGACGGCCGAAGTCCGCGTGCTCGCTGGATTGATCGAGCGGGCGCAAGACGACGGCGCGCTGCCGTCGGACCTTGAGCCGCAGACGTTAGCCGCCCTGCTGCTCGCCGTGACGCAGGGAATGCATCTACTGAACGGGCAGCTCCGGGGGGACGCCGATGTCGAGGGCGTCTGGGAGCTACTGCAGCGAATGATTGAACAGCTCGGTCGTTCGAGCCCCGAAACGAAACAGGGCTGAGCGCGAACGGAACCGGGGCCATCGGGCCCGGAGGACGAAGATGAACAAGCTTGGAATGACAGGCCGCCTGGCGACCTGGAGCGCGCGAAACCGCTGGGGAGTGATCGGCGTCTGGTTGGTGCTATTCCTCGCCGGTGGATTCTTCGCATCGGGTATCGCTGACGTCGTGAACAACGACCAGCGGCAGACGAACAACCCCGAGTCGCAACGCGCGTCAAACCTGCTGAGGCGCGCGGATTACGCGCACCGCAACCCCTTGAAGAGCTGATAATCGTCAGCTCGGACAGCGCAACGGTCGACGACGACGCCTTCGAAGAGACCGTCGGCGACCTGCTCGGCAGGGTCCGGGCGCTCGGACCGGACGTCGTTGTGTCGTCGACGAGCTTCTACGAGAGTGGTGCGCCCACGCTCGTCTCGAACGATCGGCGAACGACGCTGATCCCGGTGACGTTGGTGGGAACGATCGCTGACTCCGCCGATTCAGCCGAGCCATTCGTAGAGCTCGTGCGCGAGCTCGCCACCGAGAGCGAGCAGTTTTCGGTCGGGGTGTTTGGTTTCGGCTCGCTGACCGTCGTGTTCCAGGAATTCGCAGCCGATGACCTTGAGGTCGAATCCCGCGTCCTTCCCGTCGCGCTGTTGATCCTGGTGCTGGTGTTCGCCGCCGTGGCCGCCGCGTTCGTGCCGATCATCGTGGCGTTCGTGGCGATCATCATCGCCATCGGGCTGGCCGCGCTGATCGGTCAGCAGTGGCCGCTCTCCTTCTTCATCCCGAACTTCATTCTCTCGATCGGCCTCGCCGTCGGCATCGACTACTCGCTGTTCATCGTCGAGCGATACCGCGAGGAGCGGGAGCGCGGTCGTGAGAAGTTCGAAGCGATCGGCGTCGCGGGCGACACCGCGAGCCGCGCCGTCCTCTTCTCGGGGCTCACCGTCATCATCGCCCTGTTCGGCATGTTCATCGTGCCCCAGGCGATCTTCCGCAGCCTGGCGACGGGCCCGATCCTCGTCGCCAGCTTGTCAGTCGTCGCCGGCCTGACATTGCAGCCGGCGATGCTCGCCGTGCTCGGCGATCGGGTGAACTTCGTGCGGGTGCGACCGCGGTTGGTCGCCGCCCTCGCGGTGATCGTCGGGATCCCGATCTTCACGATCGGTGGCGCCGGCCTCGACGCGCTCGCATTGGCGGCGCTCGCCACCTTGTTCGCGACACTGGTGCTATCCGGCGTCGCCGTCTGGCAGCGGTTCGATCGACGATCCGGCCTGCTCGGCCAGCTGTTCGCCAACGGCACTTCGACGACCGCCCACGGATTCTGGGCCACGATCGCGCGCCTCGTGATGCGCTACCCCGCCGTCAGCGCCGGGGGCGCCGCCGGCCTGCTCGTGCTGTTGAGCCTGAGCTACTGGAACATCAACGTCGGCTTCGCCGGCGCCTCGACGCTGCCCCCCGGCTCCGAGCCGCGCGAGGGATTCGATGCCCTGGTCGCCGACTTCAGCGCCGGCGAAGCCACGCCTGCTGAGATCGTGGTCGACACGCCGGACGTCAACGCGCCGGCGGTCCAGGGAGCGATCGACGACCTCGTCACTGCCCTCGAATCAGACGCCACGTTCGGCACGCCAAGCCTCGCGCCCCTCGACTCGTCGAACACCGCGCTCATCCTCGTGCCGCTCACGGTCGAATCGGCCACCCCCGAGGAGCGGTCGGCGATCGAGCGTCTGCGCGGGGAAATGATCCCCGCCGCCTTCGCAGGTGTGAACGCCGAAGTCCTCGTCGGCGGAATTCCGGGCGGTAACACCGACTTCTTCGGCATGGTCGAAGACCTGACCCCGGTCGTCTTCGCCTTCGTCCTCGGCTTCAGCTTCATTCTGCTGTTGCTCGTGTTCCGCTCGATCGTGGTGCCGATCAAGGCGATCATCATGAACCTGCTCTCCGTGGGGGCCGCCTACGGGTTGCTGGTGCTCGTGTTCCAGGAGGGCGTCGCAGCTGATCTGCTCGGCTTCCAGACGGTCGAAACGATCGAGGCCTGGATTCCGTTGTTCCTGTTCACGATCCTCTTCGGCCTCTCGATGGACTACCACGTCTTCCTGCTGAGCCGGATCCGCGAGCACTATGACGAAACCCACGCGAACACCGACTCGGTCGCATTCGGACTGCGTTCGACGGCGAACATCATTACCGGCGCCGCCGCGATCATGATCGCGGTCTTCGGCGGCTTTGCCGCCGGCGAGCTGGTTCCGTTCCAGCAGATGGGCTTCGGCCTCGCCGCCGCGATCTTCCTCGACGCAACGATCGTGCGCACGTTCCTCGTGCCAGCGACCATGGCGATGCTCGGCGACTGGAACTGGTACCTGCCGCGCTGGCTCATGTGGCTCCCCGACCTCCGCGTCGAGCGAGCGCCGGACGCGGCGCCGTCAGCCGCGCCGGCCGGTGGCGGCGCTGCCGGCTCCTAGCGGGCCCCGTCCGCTGTCGCGAACGCAAGAGGCCGGTGCCTAGCACCGGCCTCTTCGGCGTTCTTCGAGCTGCCCGCGCTAGATCGCGGTCGCGGACTCCACCGCGATCGGCTCGAGCCAGATCGAGACGCCGCCGATCTCCATCACCGCGTTGGTGAGGACGTGCTCGTCCTCGATGCTCTGTTCCTTGCCCTCAACGCGGACGGGGCCGAACTGATGCGCCGTCAGGCCTTGCCCCTCGCGCGCGATCACGAGGTGGACGAAGCGAAGCGCGTCGTCCTGCAGTGTCACCGTGCATAGCTTCGAGGCGCCGATCGATACGGGCTCATAACCAACGGCGAACTGCTCGATCGGGCCGTCCGCCGCGCGCACCATGAGCGTCCAGTCGGACGACCGGATCGGCGTCGGCGCCGGCGGCTCACGGTCGACCGCTGCTGGTACCGCCACCGGCGTCGGCACCTCGGCGGTCGCTTCGTCTTGAACCGGCAACGCGATCGGCTCCGGCGCAGGCTCGCGGTCCGCCTCGGGAGGCTCCTCGGGCTTGAGCGTCGCCACGCCGTCGTCCCCGATCGAGGGCTGCATCCTTCGGCGCTGCAGAGCCAGCGCCGCCGCCACCGCGGCAAGCCCCAGCAGCGCGCCAAGCATCGTCGGTGACGCCCAGATCGACGAACCGGCCGAATCGCTCGCGCCCGTCGACGGCGGATTCTCCACGCCGGGTGGGTTGTCAGCGGACACCTCCCGGCTCGCGAGCACCGTCCCGTCCGCCGACCGGAGCTCGAACGTCACGTCGCCGTTCGGCGGCTCGATTTCGAGGCTGGATGTCTCCGTCCGGGCGACGACCGCACCCTTGAACACCGCCACCAGCTCACCGGCGTGGCCCGGCTGCACGAGCGCGGTGGCGACGAGCACGCCGTCACCGTTCTCCACCACGTTGACCCTGGGCGTGAGCGCCGGAATCGTGATCTGCTGTTTGACCTCTGAAGCGGCGTTGCCGCCCACCGAGGCCGTGACGATCAACGAGGGTGCGCCGTCCTCGAAGAGCCACGGATCGATCTCGAACGAACCGTCCGCGGCGACCGCCAGCGGCGAGCCGGAGAGTGACGCCGTGATCGTCAGCCCATCGAGTCCGCTCGCGCTGCGAACGAGACCGCCGATCGGGTCCGCCGCCTCGGCGCCGGGCCTGAGCTCGATGCTGAGCAGGCTTGCGTTCGTCACCTCGAACGTCGCGAGCTGGTCGTCGCCGGCCTCGCTGGTCACGCGCAACTCGTGCGTCCCCTGTGCCAGCGGTGGCGCCGTGACCGTCAGCGTTCGGCTCGCACCGGCGGGCGGCACAAGCGATCGGGCGTTTGCGAGCAGCGCGAGCTCCGCCGCGCCGTGGATCAGCCCATCGGTCGCCAGCGGTGCCAGGTACGCGACGTCCACCAAACCATCGAAGACAAGCGACTGGACATAGACCGCTGCCCCAGAGTCGGCGACCCCCGATGCGCTCGCTTCGCGTGTGCGCCGACAGCCCGCCCCAGTCCCAGCCGTACGTTGCGACGACGATCAACGCCGGGCTACCGTCGTCGGCGAGCACATCGGTCGCCGTGACGATCCCCGAGAACAGCGCGCTGCCGCCACCAAATCCGATCTCGTTCATCGCCGTACCGAACGCGTTACGGTCGGTCGTCAGCGGGAGCAATACCGCGGCGCTGCCGCCGAAGGTCACGATCCCAACCTCGTCCGTCGGGCTGAGCAGCGCGACTAGCCCGCTCATGCCCGCCCGCAGATCAGCAAGCTGGAAGGCGGTCATGCTCACGCTGTTCTCGATCAGGAAGACGACCCGGTTCCTGCTTTCGACGCCGTCGTTCGTCACCGCGAACGGCACCGGCGCGCCGTCGACCAATACGGTCAGCGACGCCGCTGCCGCGTCGCTCGCGATCAGCGGGGCGACGATCGTCCCATCCGCGCGATGCGAGGGCGGCCCGATCTCGAGGCTCGGCGCCACCTGCGCCGCCGCGCCGCGAGGCATCACGACAAGCAGCAGCACGATCCCCGCACAGGCGGCGATCAGCAGCGAGCCTCGTCGTCTCAGTGCCGGCATCCGTGCGTCCTCACTCTGCGTAGCCAGCCGGCCGGGCTAGGCGATCTCTTCGAGATCGGTCTCGTGCTCGCCAAATTCTGCTCGCGAAACGGGACGCCCCAGGACGTAGCCCTGAGCGTGCGTGATCTCCAGGTCGCGCAGCAGCCGGAGGTGCCGGATCGACTCGACCCGCTTGGCGCCAACCGTGAAACCAGACGCCCGCGCCTGTTTGACCAGCTGCTCAATCCTCGCCTCGGCGTCGTTGCGTGCCTGCAGGTGTGCCTTCAGTTCTTTGTCGGTCGATTCACCGCTCGGTTCCAGTGGAATGGTCGACAGATCGACCTTCACGCGGTCGACCGGTAATTCGTTCAACAGCTTGGAGAGCGCTTCGTTCGATCCGAAGTCGTCGATCGAGATCGAGATCCCCGCCTCGTGCAAGCGCCGCACCGTCGCGGACACCGTGTCCGGCTCAGCGCGCAAGGCGTCTTCGGACAGCTCGACCTCCAGGTGCTCGGTCGGCAGCCCGGTTTGATCCAGGATTTTGCGCAGCGTCCGTCAGCTCGGGCCGCAAGAGTTCGCTCGTCCCCAGGTTCAGCGTCACTCGCAGCTCTCTGTCTTCGCCGACGCTCAGATCGCGGCGAAACGCCGAGGCGGTGCGCAGCGTGTCCACGTCCAGTGGGAGCAACAGCCCGGCACGTTCCGCGATCGGCACGAACCGCTGTGCCGGGATCACACCGACGTCTGGATGCTCCCAGCGGACGAGCGCCTCGACACCGGCCAGCGCTCCGGATTCGACGTCGACGATCGGCTGAAAGTGAACGTCAAACTGCTCCAGCCAGAGCGCACGCCGGATGTTTCCCGGATCGTCGAGATCGGTGACACGGAGCGTTTCTTCTGCTGGAGCGCGACGGAACCGATCGATGAGACCCACGGGCGCCAGCCTCCTATGGTGACCTGTCGGGTGTCACGCGGTTTAAGCGTCGGCAGCGATCACTGAACGGCGCAGGGCGGGAACTGACGAACTGACGCTGTGGGCCGCCCCCGTTCCTCGTGCTGCGCGGGCGCTGCCGCGCGGGCCTCACCCGCGCCCAGGTTCCGCGCTACGGCCGTCACGACGCCACCTGCCGCGCGATCTCGAGCGCAGCAGGTACGGAGCGCCCGCTTCGGGATCCTCCCGTCAGGGGCCTTCCCTATTGATGCTCGACGAGCCCCCTAAAGGTCTTCACCCCACGCCGATGATCCCTCTGTCGCCGGTCTTCGGGCCGTCGATCCGCGCAGGGCTGATGCTCTCGCGCAGCCAAACGAGTGCTGACGTTGGAGCAGAGGTTCCAGCTGGGTGGATCGGGCATCGCCCGGAACCGCCGCGGGCAACTGGACCGGGAGGGAGCGCCGAGGAGCCAACCAGGAACAGATACCCGTGCCGGCCGAACCCGGCGCAGCGCCAACTGAGCGCAGCCCATCAAGTGTGGGCGCAACACGATTTGTGGTGGAGGTTTGAGAACAATGATTGACAAGCTGAACAGCTTCATGCTTCGCAAGCAGGCCGAGCTCGAGATCGCCCGCGAAGAGGGCCAGACCATGGTCGAGTACGGCCTCGTGCCGGTCGCCGTCGCGCTGGTCGCGTACGAGGCACTCGGTGCTCGCGTCTCGACGTTCGTTAACTCGATCACCTTCTAAGGCGATCGGGTTTCGACCGACGACGACGAACCGCCGCGGGGATACGCCCGCGGCGGTTCCGCGTCGGCCCACTGGGCGGGACTGGTGCATCCGGGATGTGACACATGGATGAACAAGAAGCTCGTTGGCGTTTACCCCGATGGGAAGACGAGCGCGGCCAGACGATGGTCGAGTACGGCTTCGTGCTGGTGGCCGTCGCGCTAGTCGCGATCGGCGCATTTCAAGCATTCGGGGGACGCGTCTCAGCAATGGTGGACAGCATCATGACGTAGCCGGCGGTCCGCCGAACCAGGGCGACCGACCGGATGGGTAGTTGAGATGAGCAAATTCCTTCGCAGCGAACGCGGCCAAACGATGGTCGAGACGGCGATCGTGTTGCCGGTCGTCGTCTTCATGCTGGTGGCGATGGTCGACGCGGGACGTGTGTTCCACGCCTGGCTCGTTGTCACGAACAGCGCACGAGAGGGTGCCCGTGCAGGGGCTGCCCGGCAAGACTGGCCGACCATGACGACGCGGATCGACGCGTCGATGAGCGGCTGGACTTGTCTGGACGCGGAATCGAACTGCACGAACAACAGCAACGTACAGGGGCCATCTGGGACGCCCCTACAGGTCCAGGTGTCGCGGGACGTCACCTTGCTCTCGCCGCTGATCGCGGCGCTCTGGGGCAACACCGTCACCGTGACCGGCGACGCGACGATGCAGCTGGAGTGACCGATGTCCGCGATCAAGCGACTGATTCAACTGCCCCTCACCCGGCCGTCAATACTTGGCGCCGTGCTCGCCGTCGTGGTCGGCGTCGGGACGTTCATCTATCTCGGTGACGGCGCGGCCGATGCCTCCAATCCGGAAGGCGCTGCCACCGTGTCCGTGCTTGTCGCCTCGCGCGACCTCAATGCCCGGACGCGCCTGACCGCGGCCGATCTGGAGCTGATCGAGATGCCCGCGACCGCGGCGCACCCGCGCGCATTGCGCGCCGTCGGCGATGCCACCAACCTGTTCGCGTCCGACTACATCGCGGCCGGTGAGCAAATCCTGCCCCACGACGTCTCCGAGGAAGTCCTCGGCGGCGGCCTCGCCCAGCTCGTGCCCGAGGGCCGCCGCGCGGTCTCCGCCGCCGCGGCCGCTGGTGGCCTCGTCACCCCCGGTGACCACATCGACATCATCGCAATCTTCGACGAGGACCTGCGTGGCGAGGCCGGCACCGCCATCGTCGCCGAGAACGTCGAGGTGCTCGCCATCTCGCAGCTCGTCATCGGCGACGAGCTGCAAGATGGCGAACCCGGCCCGATCGATCCCGACGCCAACCCGAACGCGATCAGCGCGACCGTCACCGTCGCCGTCTCGCTCGATGACGCCCAGCGCATCGCCCTCGCCGAGCACTTCGGCGAACTGCGCGTTTTCCTCCGGCATCCCGATGATGACTCTGAACCGTTCGCGGCGCCGGTGGACCTCGAGTCTGTCGTGCGCGGCTAGCGCGAGAAGGCGGGCGCAAAGTCATGCAGGACGGTAGTCCGGTCAAGGCGCTGCTCGTCTCGAGCGACCCCGAGGTCCTCGAGACGATGAAGGCCGCCCTCAACGGCGGCTCCTTCGAGCTCGCCGGCGAGGCGTGGCCCGGCATCGAGGCCGTCCGCCTCGCGGCGGAAACCGAGCCCGAGGTGGTCCTCCTCCACATCGAGGAGCCGCTTGGCCCAGCCCTCAATACCGTTCGCTCAATCGGCCAGGCGGTCCCCGAAGCCGGGATCGCCGTCCTCTCCAGCCTCGGCGATCTCGACACGATCCGCCGCGTGATGAACGCCGGCGCTCACGACTTCGCGACGTTCCCACTGCGCGACGATGAGACGCGCGACGCCGCGCAACGTGCGCTCGACGCAATGCATCGTTCCGACAACGACGACGAGCTGGTCTCCGGGCCGACCGGGACCGTGCTCAGCGTCGTCGGACCCCGTGGTGGCGTTGGCAAGACCGCGGTCGCGTCGAACCTGGCCGTCGCCCTCGCCAATGAGACCGGCACCGCGGTCGCGCTGGTCGACCTCGATCTGCTGTTCGGGTCGGCCGCGATCGCGCTCGGCGTGATGCCGGCGGCGACGATCCAGAACTGGCTGCAGATGAAGGCCAGCGGCCACGCCGAGCCGATCGGACGCTACCTCTCGAACCACCGCGCCGGCCTCAAGCTGCTCGCGGCTCCGCTCGAACCGGACACCAGCCTCGAGTTTGGGCCGCAGGAAGTGGCCGACATCATTACCGACCTGGCGAGCACCCACGAGTTCGTCATCGTCGACACGCCGCCATCGTTCACCGAGGTCAGCGCCGCCGCGATCGAGGTGGCATCGGCCACGCTGATGATGACCTCCGGCGACATCGCGTCGTTGCGCGCCGTACGACACGTCGTGCAGACGCTGCGCGCGTGGGGGATCGATGACGAGAAGCTGCGCCTCATTCGCAACAGCCCCGTCCCGTTCCGCGGCGCCTCGGACGACGAGATGCGCGAGGCAATCGGCATCGACGTCGCCTGGTCGCTGCCGCACGACCGCGATGTGTTCAAGACGACCGACCTCGGTGTCTCCGTGGTTGAGTCCAACGACCGCAGCGCCTTCGCCCGCCAGGTGATCGACATGGCGCACTTCTTTGGTCGCGTCAAAAAGGCCGATCAGCCGCAGCGACGGCGGGTCCTCGGCGTCTTCTAGCGCCGTGCGTCGACGTCGAGGAGCGACGATATGCCTCTAATCGAACGACCGAACCTGCAGCGCCCCGGCGATGACGCCCGGCCGCCCGCGGACCCGAGCCCCCAGGAGGCGCCGCCGCCCGTGGAAGCGGACGTCGCGGTCGAGCCGACGCCCCTGCCCATCGCGCCCGAGCCGCCGCCTCCCGCGGCGCCGTCGGTCGAAGATGGCAACCTTGACGCCGGCGAGCCCCCGCCGCCTCCGACCCCACTTCGCCGCGCCGCCCCTCGCACGTCCGGCCCCGGGTTGATGTCGCCTGCCAACGGCGCTCCGGGTGGCGAGACACCGCCGGTCCCTGGCGCCCCTGCGGCACCGGGAGCACCCCCGACCACGGCCGAACTCCGCCGCGACCTGCACCGCAAGCTGATCGATGAGATCGACCAGGCAGCCCTCTCCGGCATGCCCGAGACCGGGGCCCGCTCCTTCGTCGAAGAGGCCGCCGCCGAGCTCGTCAACCGCGAGGTCTCGGCCGGACTCGGCGGCTTCCGCGAACGCCTGCTCGAGCAGCTCGTCGACGACATCCTCGGACTCGGGCCGCTCGAGCCCCTGCTCCGAGACCCGTCGATCGCCGAAATCATGGTGAACGGTCCCAGCGCGGTCTACATCGAGCGCGCCGGCCGCCTCACGTTGACCGGTGTGCAGTTCCGCGACGACTCCCACGTGGTCCACGTCATCGACCGCATCCTCGCCCCCGCGGGGCGGACGATCGACGAGGCGACCCCGATGGTCGACGCGCGCCTCCCCGATGGCTCGCGTGTGAACGCCGTGATCCCGCCCGCCTCGACCATCGGCCCGCTGCTCACCATCAGAAAGTTCGTCGCCGACCGGCTGACGGCGGAGGATCTGATCCGCATGGGCTCGCTCTCCGAGCAGTCGGCGGACCTCCTGAACGCAGGGGTCGACGCCGGCCTCAACATCATCGTCAGCGGTGGTACCGGTTCCGGTAAGACCACCATGCTCAACGTCTTGTCGACCTGGGTGCCGTCCCAGCACCGGATCCTCACGATCGAGGACCCGGCCGAGCTGTCGCTCCGGCAGCCGCACGTCGTCTCGTTGGAGGCACGCCCGGGCGCCGCCGTGAACCCGATTACGCAGGCCCAGCTCCTCAAGAACTCCCTGCGTATGCGCCCCGACCGCATCATCGTCGGTGAGGTCCGCGGTGGCGAGGCCTTCGACATGTTGCAGGCGATGAACACCGGTCACGAGGGCAGCATGTCCACCGTCCACGCCAACAGCCCGCGCGACGGGGTCCGCCGGATTGAGAACATGGTCCTGATGGCAGGATTCGAGTTGCCGATCCGCGCCATCCGCGAGCAGATCGCCTCCGCGCTCGACATGATCGTCCAGGTCTCGCGGATGCGGGACGGAACCCGCCGCATCACCGCAATCAGCGAGGTCGTCGGCATGGAAGACCAGACGGTCACCATGCAAGACCTTCATGTACGAGCACCAATCGAACGAGCTCATCTTCCAGGGCCTCCGACCGGCGTGCGCCGATCGCCTGGAAGCCCAGGGATTCCATGTGCCGCTGTCCGAGGACTACGCCCCGACCGGTACCGACTGGTAGGACGGAGACTTCATGATTCCGCTGCTGCTCGCCATCGTCGCCTCCGCCGCGGTCTTCCTGCTGGCCCGGGGCTTCTTCACCAAGCCGCGCTCCGAGGCGCGTCGCCGCATGGACGCCGTCATGAACACGGCCGCCGACGTCGACGCGCAGCGCGCCAAGAATGCGCGTCGCAACGCCATGGGCGCGCTCGGTAAAAAGCGGATCAGCGCACTGAAGTCGCGCCGTGGCCAGGTGAACTACAAAGCGCTCGCCTTGACCGCGGCCAGCGGCGTGGGAACTGCCGCCGTCGGCTGGACGCTGCTCGGATCGGTCGGCGCCGCCGGCGGCGCCGGCCTCGGCTTGTTGCTGCCGACCCTGTTCCGCTCGCAGATGAAGCGACAGCGCCGCTCGAAGATCAACGATCAGCTGCCGGACCTGTTGCAAACGCTCGCTGGAGGCCTCCGCGCCGGCCAGACGTTCATCCAGACGCTCGACTCGGCCGCCCAGGAGATGGGCGATCCGTTCCGCACCGAGCTACTCCGCACGCTCCGCGAGCTCGAGCTCGGCGTCAGCGTCGAGGACGCCTTCGAGGGGTTGCGTGAGCGCATCGCCGACGACGACTTCGACCTCGTCGTCGACGCCGTGCTCATCCAGCGCCAGGTCGGCGGCAACCTCGCCGAGGTGCTCACCAACATCGCCCACACCATCCGCGAGCGGATCCGCATCCGCGGCGAGGTCAACGCCCTGACCGAGCAGGCGCGCCTGTCCGGCTGGGTGCTCGGACTGCTGCCCGTCGCCGTCGGCTTCCTCGTCTACATGATGAACCCCGCCTACATGACGCCGATGCTCACCCATCCGATGGGGATCGCGGCGATGGTCGATGCCGGCATCTCCGAAGCGTTCGGCATGCTCGTGATCCGCAAGATCGCGGATGTGAAGGTGTAGCCATGCTCGTTCTCGTCCTCCCGCTCTCCTTCGCCGTCGCCGCCTTCCTGGCCACCAGGGCGCTGTCCGGCCTTCGCGATGCGAAGCCGGCCCGCGCCGCCTGGCAGCAGGAGCTCATGGGGAAGCGCGAGGAGACGCCCGAGCCGACCCGCCGCCGCCGTCGCGAGAGCCTCCGCACGAAGTCCATGTTCGAGCGCTTGATCCAGGCGCCGCCGAGCATCATGAAGCCCGCCGACCGGATGGTCAGCGCGGCCGGGCTCGGCGACCAGATGACCGGCGCCACCTTCATCGGGATCTCCGTCATGCTCGGCGCCATCGTCTCCGTGCTGGCGCTGCTCTTCACCAGTCCCGAAGGCTTTACGCAGCGTGAGCTCGGCCTGGTCGTGGCGGCCACCGCCATCGGCCTCGGTGGTCCGGCGATCATGGTCAGCGGTCGTGCCTCGCGCCGCCGCTCGGAGATCACCGCCGCGCTGCCAGACCTCGTCGACCTGCTCACCGTCTCGATCGAGGCCGGCCTCGCTCTCGAGGCGGCGCTCTCTCGCGTCTCCGAGCGTGGCGATGGGCCACTCGCCGTGGAGGTGCGACGCACGCTCTCCGAGATCGCCCTCGGCCGCCAGCGTCGCGACGCCATGCGTTCGCTCGGCTCCCGCACCAGCGTCCCGGCGGTCGTCGCCTTCGTAAACTCGCTCAACCAGGCTGAACGGTCCGGTATGGAGCTCGGACCCGTGCTCCGCGCACAGGCTGACCAGGTGCGCCAGCGCCGCCGGCAACGTGCCGAGGAAGCGGCGCTGAAGGCGCCGATCAAGATGCTCTTCCCGCTGATCATGTTCATCTTCCCCTCGATCTTCGTGATCCTGCTCGGCCCCGCGGCGATCCAGATGATCGAGACCTTCGACTAGTCCAATGGCCGCCCGCTATCAGCTCCGCGTCGTGCGTAGCGGCGCCGTGCTCGGCAACGAGGTCGAACGCGCCGATTCCCCATGGCGGCGGATGAGCGGCCTCCTCGGCCGCAAGTCGCTCGCTCGCGGCGGCGGTATGCGATTCGATCCCGCGTCGTCGCTGCACATGTTGTTCATGCGCTTCGCGATCGATGTCATCTACTTCGACCGCGACGAACGCGTCGTCAAGCTGGTCGCGGACCTCAAGCCGTGGCGGTTCACCGCCGCACGCGGCGCCCGCGGCGCGTACGAGCTGCCGTCGGGTGTGATCGCCACGACCGACATCGAGGTTGGCGACGAACTCGTCCTCGAGCAGGGCGCGCTGCGCGAGGCAGCGGTGTGAGCGCCGAGCCAGCTGCCCCGACCACCGCAGTCGCCGCGCCGGAGCGCCGGCGCCGCGTCCCATTGACGCTGATGACGTCGACCGCGGCACTCGGCTTCGCCGTCGCCCTCGGCGCGCCGCAAGATCCCGGCGCCGAAGTGGTCGCCTGGGCCGCGATCGCACTCATGCTCGTCGCCGCCGCCGAGGACCTCCGCACGCGCCGCCTGCGGAACGCATTCGTCGGACCGGCCCTGGTCTTCGCGATCGCCGCGGACCCTGGCTGGGCGACCGCCGCCGCAGCCGCAATCGTCGTCTCGCCGTTTCTGCTCTTCGCCCTCTGGAAGCCCGGTTCGATCGGGATGGGCGACGTCAAGTTCGCGGCGCCCGCTGGCGCGCTCGCCGGTCTCGAGGCCGTCGGCTCGTTGCTGGTGGCGATCGCGCTGCTCGGCGGCGTGCTGTCGATCATCGCGCTCGCCCGCTTTGGCCGATCGGGCACGCTGGCTTACGGTCCCGCGATCGCCGTCGGAACACTGCTCGTCTCGTTCCTCCTGAACTGATGCCTACTCGATCGGCACCAGCGGCAGCGTCACATGCGACGGCCGGCCGGCTGCGTGGTGAATACGGTTGTTCGCCACCTGCGTCCGCGTATGCCGTCCGATCGGCTCGCCGGTGTTCGGATTCGGATCGAACCGCGGGAATGACGAGGAGCTGACCAGCACCCGGATCTGGTGCCCGGCCACAAAGCGGTTGCTCGTCGGGTAGAGCTCGAAGCGGACCTCGACCGGTTCGCCCGGCGTCATCGGCTCCGGCCTGGCCATCCCCTTCCGATAGCGCACGCGCATCAAACCGTCCGCCACGTTCAGCCGGTACCCGTCCGGCCACTCCTCACCGGCCGGATACACGTCCTGGAGCATCACGAACAGGTCCGTGTCGGGCACGTCCGTCTCGAGCTGGATCGTCGCCTCGATCGGCCCCGTCACCTCGATGTCCTCGGCCAGTGGCTCGGTCGAGAAGGCGAGCACGTCCGGCCGATCCTCCAGCGGGCCGTACGGTGCCTCGCCGCCGTGCAGATCCGCCCGCGTGCGCTGGTCGGCGCCGCCCTGGATCACCATCACCCGTATCAGCACGATCGGCGTCGCCAGCGTCGTGCGGTCGGGCTGCGGCACGATCTCGTTCAGCGACGAGGTGTTAGCCGAGATCGTCGGGAGCGGATCCGCCGGGTCGTACCTGAAGCTTGAGAACCCGCTGCCCTCCGCCGGCGCCTCGTCCCTCACCAGCCCGCCATCCGGGTGGAAGTAGAACGGCGTCGGCACCGCGCGCGCCAGCGGCCACTCTGCCTCGTCGCGCCAGCGACCGCCGTGATCGAGGCGCCCCGCCGCATCGCGCGTCCCGCTGCCGCCCCCCATCACGAAGATCCGCACCGGTGGCCGATCCGCCGCGTTCTCGACGCCCCGTAGATGACGATCGAACCACTCGAGGTGGACCGCCATCACGCCCTCGGCGCTGTCCGTGTGCAGCGGCGCGTCCGGACCAAGCTCGACCTCGCCCGCGTACGTGCGCTCGATCGAGGTCTCGCCGTGCGTCCACGGCCCCATCAGCAGCTGCTGCGCGCCGAACCGCTGCTCGGCCTCCACAAAGAGGTCGGTCGTCGCCCGCGTGTACGAGTCGTACCAGCCGCTGGAGTACAGCGTCGGTACGTCGGCGTTCTGATCGAGGTGTGCCTCGAAGTTCAGCCCGCGCTGCTGCCAGTACTCGTCAGCATCACCGTGCTCGTAGAGGTCGCGCGCCCACTGCTCGTACCGAGGCAGCTCGCGCAGCGGCGACTCGTCCTCGCTCCACGGCAGCCGCGCCAGCCAGTCGTACATCCGCTCCCCATGGAGCTGCAGCGTCCGAGCCAGTGACGGGTCGCGCAGCGCCTCGGGCGAGACCGCGCCATGAGTCACCGCCCAGGTCAGCCAGCGAAGTTCGAGTGCGCCGTTATGTCGCAGCGCCGTCACGTTGCCGTTCGAACCGCCCTGGTTCACCCACATCGCCTTCAGGTGTGGCGGCCGCTCGAGCGCGAGGGCGCTCTGCACCCAGCCCGAGTACGAGGTGCCAAACGTACCGACGTTGCCGTCGCAATACGGCAACGCCGCTACCCACTCCACCGCGTCGAAGCCATCCGGCCCCTCGTTCGCCAGCAGCACGAAGTCACCCTCCGAGCCGAAGCGCCCTCGCACGTCCTGGATCGCGAAGAGGTAGCCGTGTTCCGCCCAGAACTCGCCGTGCCGCTCGTAGCGCGCGCCTCGGCGGTCGTACGGGGTGCGGACGAGCACAGCAGGGAACGGACCAGGCAGGGGCTCCCCGCCCTGTGCGGGGCGCCAAACGTCGGTCGCCAGCCACGTGCCGTCCCGCGCCTCCATACCGGTGTTTCTCGCCAGCACGGCCCCGTACTGCGAGCGTGAGGGCTCGACCACCACTGCACCTCCCCGTCGCGCGGCCGGATTGTAGCCGCCTGCCTCGGAAGCGGCTGACGACCCGAGCGGGTACGCTCCGCCGATGGCTACCCGAGCGGCTACGCTCCTCCAATGACAACACGCGAGGTGATCGAAGCACGCACGCCGCCGACTGAGCCCAGCGTTCGGCGCGCCCTCGAGCTGTTGCACGGCCCGCACGCGGAGCTCGAGGCGCTCGCCTCGGAACTCGCCCGGGGCCTGACCGGCGGCGCCGAGGACGTGTTCGTCGACCGCCCAAACCGCCTCTTGTTTGCGACCGATGCCTCGATCTACGAGATGGAGCCCGTCGCCGTCGTCTACCCGCGGACGCGCGAGGACGTCCAGCAAGTCGTGCGCGTCGCCGCCGAGCGCCGGGTACCGGTGCTCTCGCGAGGCGCCGGCACCAGCCTCGCCGGGCAGACGGTCAACCACGCGATCGTCCTCGACTGCTCGCGCCACATGTCCGATCTGCTCGAGCTCAACGTCGACGAGCAGTGGGCCCGCGTCGAGCCCGGAATCGTCGTCGACGAGCTAAACCGGCTGCTCAAGCGGCACGGCCTCCAGTACCCGATCGACACCTCGACCAGGAATCGCGCGACCGTCGGCGGCGGCATCGGCAACAACTCCTGCGGCGCCCATTCCTGCGTCTACGGCAAGACCATCGACCAGGTGATCTCGCTCGACGTCGTGCTCTCGGACGCCAGCACCGCCACCTTCGAGGAGCTCGCCGGGCCACGCCTCGCGGCGAAGCTCGACCTCCCCGGTCCCGAGGGCGCGATCTACCGCGGCACACGCGAGATCGCGCACGCGCACCGAGCGGAGATCGACGCGCGCTACCCGAAGATTCAGCGCCGCGTCTCCGGCTACAACCTCGACGCCGCCCTCGACGAGGACCGCATCAACCTCTCTGAAGTCGTCGTCGGCTCCGAGGGCACGCTCGCCGTCGTCACCGAGGCGAAAGTGAAGGTCGTCCCGCTGCCCGCGATGAAGGGTCTCGCGGCGGTGCACTGCCGCGACATCGTCGAGGCCGCGCGGGCCACCGTTGCCGCCCTCGCGCACGATGTATCGGCGATCGAGCTCGTCGGTGAGGCGATCATCGAGCGCTGCCGCGAGAGCATCGGCTACGCCAAACTGCTCGATCGCGTGGTCGGCGACCCGGGCGCAATCCTGATCGTCGAGTTCTATGGCGAGTCGGCCGCTGAGTTGGAGGCGAAGCTCAACACACTCGCGTCGGACATCCTCTCGTCTGGCCTCGCGTACTCGGTGCCGACCACCATCGACAACGGCGAGCAGGCGCGCTGGTGGCGCATCCGCGAGGCGGGCCTCGGGCTGCTGATGAGCGTCAAGGGTGACGCCAAGCCGATCGCCATCGTCGAGGACACCGCCGTCGCGCCAGAGAAGCTCGCCGACTTCATCACACGCTTCGAGGCGGTCGTGCAATCCCGCGGCACCACCGCCGCGTACTACGGCCACGCCTCGGTCGGCTGTCTCCACATCCGCCCGCTCGTCAACGTGAAGACCGAGGACGGCCTCGACACCACCGAGGCGATCGCCACCGACATCGCCGCGCTGGTCCTCGAGTTCGGCGGCAGCCTGAGCGGCGAGCACGGCGACGGTATCCTCCGCGGCGTCTTCACCGAGACGATGTTCGGCTCCGAGATCGCCCAGGCGTTCCGCGAGCTGAAGCGCACCTGGGACCCGCAAGGCCTGCTTAATCCCGGCAAGATAATCGATACGCCCGGCTTCCGGGACAACCTCCGGCTCGGCCCCGCGACCGTCAACCGCGAGCTGGACACCCACCTCGACTTCAACGCCGAGGGCGGATTCGCCCGCGCCGTCGAGCTCTGCAACGGCCAGGGCGCTTGCCGCAAGCTCGACGGCGGGATGTGCCCCTCCTACATGGTCACGCTCGAGGAGGAGCATTCGACGCGCGGGCGCGCCAACCTGCTGCGCCAGGCGTTGAACGGCGTCGTGCCCGCCTCGGAGCTGACCGGTACGCGCATCCAGGAAGCGCTCGACCTCTGCGTCGAGTGCAAGGCCTGCAAGTCCGAGTGCCCCTCCGGCGTTGACATGGCGAAGCTGAAGTACGAGGTGCTGACCCAGTACCACGAGCAGCACGGGCTCCCGCTCCGCGCCCGCATGTTCGGCCGCATCCGCACGATCAGCCGGATCGGCAGCCCGATCGCGCCCCTCGTGAACTTGGTCAACCGCAACCCGCTCGTCCGGTTGGCCATGCACCGCCTGGGTGGCATTCATCGCCACCGGCCGCTGCCGGTGCTCGCCCGCCGCTCGCTGCGTCGCCGCCTCGCGGGCCGCGCCGCCCAACCCGAGGCGCCACGCGGTGACGTCGTCCTCTTCGACGACACCTTTACGCAGTACTACCAGCCCGAGGTCGGCGAGGCCGCGACCGCCGTCCTCGAGGCGCTCGGGTACCGCGTCAGACTGGTCGAGCGACTCGGCTGCTGTGGCCGGCCGCTGATCTCGAAGGGCCAGCTCGGCACCGCCCGCGAGTGGGCGGCCGCGAACATCGACCGGCTCGCACCCTATGCCGCGGCCGGCACGCCGATCGTCGGCGTCGAGCCATCCTGCCTGCTGACGCTGCGCGACGAGTACCCCGAGCTCGTCGCCACCGAGGACGCCACGCGCGTCGCTGCCTCGGCGCTGCTCCTCGACGAGCTGATCGCGCGACTCGCCGGCGAGGACCCCGAGGCCGTACGCGCGATCTTCGGCGCCCCCTCGGAAACGGGCAACCGCGGCGACGTGCTCTTGCACGGCCACTGCCATCAGAAAGCGCTCGTCGGGATGGACGCTACCGAGACCGCGCTGAGCATCGCCGGCTACCGGCCCTCGACGATCGACTCCGCCTGCTGCGGCATGGCCGGATCGTTCGGTTTCGAGGCTGAGCACTATGAGATCTCGAAGGCGATGGCGTGGCGAACGCTGGTGCCCGCGGTCGACGCCGCGCCCTCGGACACCGCGATCGCGGTCACCGGCGTCTCCTGCCGGCAGCAGATCGGGCATTTCAGCAGCCGCGAGCCGCGACACGTCGCCGAGTACCTCGCCGAAGCGCTCGTCTCCAGGCAGCCGGGGCGTCCCGCATAGACCGTCAGCCGGGCCGGGCGGAGAATGACCAGCCGGAGACGCGCTGATGTCGCAGAACCGCCAACCGCTGCCCGGCAACGTCGCCGTCCGACGGCGCCGGCTCCGGCGCGAAACGGTGACCGTCCGCCGCCGCCGCCGCGTTCGGTTCCGTCCGAAGCCGTGGGTGGTCCCGGCGCTGTTCGCGCTGGTGATCCTCATCGGTGCGTTCCTCCTCTCGCTCCCCATCGCCTCGCAGTCCCGCGAGTGGACCCACGGTGTGGATGCGCTGTTCACCTCCACGTCGGCGGTCTCCGTGACGGGGCTGGTGCGTTTCGATACGGCCGAACACTGGAGCGGTTTCGGCGAATTCACGATCGCGCTGCTCATCCAGGCGGGCGCCCTCGGCGTCACCATGTACGCCGGCGTGCTGTTGGTCATCTTCGGCAACCGCTTCGGCCTACGCGGTCGCGAGTTCTTCGGCATGGAGCTGATGGACGTCGGCGAGCGCGACATCCTGCGGCTGCTACGCCGGGTGATCATCTTCGCGTTCGGGATCGAGCTCGTGACCTTCGTGCTGCTGTTGCCCTGGTTCTTCGCAGACGATCCAGGCGGTCTGGCGATCTGGAAAAGCGCCTTCCACGCGATCTCGGCGTTCAACAATGGGGGGTTTGACCTCCAGGGTGGGGGACGCGGGTTCACCGCCCAGGTGAACAGCCCGTATCCGATCGCCGTGATGAGCGTGTCGGCGTTCCTCGGAAGCATGTCCTTCATCACGATCTTCAACACGCGACAGCCGCTCCGCCGATGGACGCTGGACACAAAGTTGGTCGTCGTCGGGATGTTCGCCCTGCTCGTCGCCGGCGTCGTGCTCTTCCTCGCTGTGGAGACTGGCACCGGCCGTGTGCTCGACGGTCAGAACCCGCTACAGGCGTTCGTGAACGCACTCTTCCTTTCGGTGAACCGCACCACCGGGATGTCGACCGTCGACCTCGCGCTGATCGAGGACTCCACGACCGCCGCGCTGCTGCTGCTGATGTTCATCGGCGGCGCATCGACCTCCACCGCCAGTGGGATCAAGGTGGGCACGTTCATGGTCAGCATGGTCGTCGTGTTGGCAGCGCTGCGAGGTCGCCATCGCGCCTCGGCGTTCGGCCGCGACTTGCCGCCGGCGATCGTGCTCCGTGCGATGGCTGTGACGATCCTCGGGTTCTTCACGCTCGGCGCCGGCCTCTTCTTGATGGAGCTCACCGACGACGTAGAGTTCCTGCCTCTCATGTTCGAAGTGATGTCGGCGCTGGCGAACGTCGGCTGGTCGCAGGGGATCACCGGCGACGTCTCGCGGGCCGGCGCGGTGATCCTCACCGCGTTGATGTTCATCGGACGGCTTGGCCCGCTGTACGTCGCCCTCTCGATTCCCGATAAGCCACGGACGCGCTATCGATTCCCGGAGGCGGGCGTGCGGATCGGCTAATCACCACCGCCAGCAGGACCAGGAGGTCCAGCATGCAGGTCGCGGTTCTCGGACTCGGACGCTTCGGTACCCAACTCGCG
This sequence comes from Dehalococcoidia bacterium, assembly GCA_965248675.1. Taxonomy (GTDB): domain Bacteria; phylum Chloroflexota; class Dehalococcoidia; order UBA2979; family UBA2979; genus UBA6627. Next base: position 114,592 of record CBDFJZ010000007.1, on the reverse strand, counting down.
GAATCGCTCGCCGAAGAGGGTCACGAGGTGCTCGCGATCGACCTCAGCGAAGGCGAAGTGCAAGCGATCGCCGAGCGGGTCACGAAGGCGGCGATCGCCGACATCACCGACGAGCAGGCGTTGCGCGAACTCGGCGTCGGGAACATGGACGTCGGCGTCGTCGCCACCGCCTTCATTGAGGCGAGCGTGCTCGCGGCGATGAACCTGCAGCTGCTCGGCGTACCCGCGGTCTACGCGAAAGCGCGGAGCCAACGCCACGCCACGATGCTGCGCCGGATCGGCGTGCAGCGGGTCGTCGAGCCGGAAAAGGAGGGCGGCCTCCGCTTCGCCCACCTGCTGCGCCTCCGCCAGGCGAAGGACTATCTCTCGCTCTCCCGTGAGTACGGCATCGCCGTGTACGAGCCGCCGCCCCGCCTCTACGGCACCACGCTGGACCAACTGGACGAGGACAGCACCACCAGGCGGCTGCTCATGTTGGTCCGAGACGACGAGGTACAGGTCAACCCCGTCCGCTCAGAGACGATCAAGGCGAACGACCTGCTGATCTTCTCCGGCGCCGACGAGGACCTCGCGAAGGACCTTTAGACCTCGGTCCTAGCGGTCCCGGGTCAGCCGCCCGAAGAGGCCGCCGGGCTCCAGGCCGCGCCGCTCGGACGCACGAGGCGGGGCGCTCGCCACCGTCCGCGGCTCGTCCGGCACGCCGCGCAGGGCTTCTACGAACAGCGTCAGCACGAGCTGGATCGCGAACGGACCGAGCACCACGAGCGCGAGCCCGGCCAGCACCTGCAGCCAGAGCGGGTGATCCCAGCTCACGAGGAACACGCCGTACGCGAGGCCGCTGAGGAACGGCAGCGAGAAGCGCGTGTAGTAGCTGGCGAAGCGGCGTAGCGAGGTCACGTGTACCAACCGACAACCCCGCCGGCTGGATCCATCGAACAACAGCGAGTTGACGGCGCGCAATTCCGCTAAGCAGGCTAAGCAATTCCCTGTGACCATCCTCGTCAGCTCCGCGTCGGGATCGCGCTGGCGCCGCTCGGGACGTGATGGGTAGAGTGACGGCCATCGAGGCGAGCACGTCGGGAGGACGAATGCGCCGATTCAACCCGTGGGTGGGTCGTGGCCTTGTTCATCGCCCTCGCGGCGCCGCTGGCGATACCGACGCCCGCTCACGCCGTGCTGACCGGGGTGTGCTCCGCTCAAGCTGACGTCTCCGGCGACGACGGTACCGCGTTCGGAACGATCACCCCGAAGACCAAGACCGGCGTCTACACGGTTCCGATCAAGGGCTCGGCGTCCTACACGGGCCTGCTGGTCGGCGTCAGTGAACCTGAAGAAGGTCGGGCCCACAACGGCTCTGTGACCGTCGCGCTTCCGGGCATCGTGAGCGCGCTCGGGATTCCCGACCCGACCATCAAGACGTGGCAGGAGGACGACTCGACGGCGGTCAGTGACAGTGGCTCGGTGACCTGGGATCTGCCGGGCGTCACCCCCCGAGGCGTTGAGATCACCGTCTCCGGCGGCCACAACGACCCGCTCGGCTCGTGCACCGGATCAATCAGCGTGAAGCTGGACGGCGGCCTGTTCGACAGCGCGGTCGGGGTCGCGAGCGCGGTCGGGACGGTGCTGCTCGGTGCGCTGACCATCCTGACCGGCATCCCAACGAAGCCATAACCGAGGACGGAGACACAAACGATGACCGCAGAAGCAACGCGACCCGTCCGAGGCCGCCCGGCGGAGGGAGCGATCGCTGGCCTGTTCTTCGGACTGTTCCTGACCTTCTCGCTACTACAGATGAGCGTCTTCGCGCTCGACAGCAACCTCGTCGTGATCGTCCCGATTGTGACGCTGATCCTGGGCGGCCTCAACGGCTACTTCGCCCCGCTGCGCTTCTTGAGGAGCTAGCCCCAGCACCGGTTCACACCCGGCACGCCCCGTATGATGCGAGGCGTGTTCGATCACGCTTTCAACTACGAATCCCGCCGCTCCGCCGTCTATGCCCAGAACGGCGTCGTCGCGGCCAGCCACCCGCTCGCGGCGCAGACCGGCCTCGAGGTGTTGCGCGCCGGCGGCAACGCGGCCGACGCCGCCGTCGCGACCGCCGCCGCGCTCGCCGTCATGGAGCCGACCAGCACCGGGATCGGCGGCGACTGCTTCGCGCTCTACTTCGACGCCTCCACGAAGCGCGTCTCCGCACTCAACGGCAGCGGCCGCTCGCCCGCGGCGCTCAACCTCGACGTGCTTGCCGCCGAAGGCTTCGCCGACGAGCTGCCAAGGCACCACGTCCACACGGTGACCGTGCCCGGCGCGATCGCCGGCTGGGCCGACACCCTCGACCGCTTCGGCACGATGAAGCTCGCCGACGTCCTCCCCGGCGCGATCGCCTTCGCCGAGGGTGGCTCGCCGATCGCGCCCGTGATCGCGCAGCTCTGGGCGAACGAGGAAGACAAGATCCGCGGCGCGAGCCCCAACGGCCAAGAACTGCTGATCGACGGCCGCGCGCCGCGCGCCGGCGAGGTCTGGCGCAACCCAGGCCTCGCCTCGGTGCTGCGCGAGGTCGCCGAGGGCGGTCCCGCTGCCTTCTACGAGGGACGAGCCGCCGACGAGATCGTCCGCGTCGTCGGGGATCTCGGCGGCCGTCTGGCCGCCTCGGACCTGGCTGCCCATCGCTCGACCTTCGAGGATCCGATCAGCACGACCTACCGAGGCCACACCGTCTACGAGTGCCAGCCGAACGGGCAGGGCCTCGTCGCGCTGATCGCCCTCAACATCGTCGAGGGCTACGACTTCACCGAGCTGCCACGACGCTCGCCCGAGCGATTCCACCTGCTGATCGAGGCCGTGCGCCTCGCCTTCTCCGAGGCACGCGCACACGTCGCCGATCCCGCGCACGGCGAGGTCCCCGTCGACCGCCTGCTGTCGCCCGAGCACACCGCCGACCTCCGCTCCCGCATCGAGCCCGCCGCCCGCCTCGACCTCACGCGTGGCCTCGAGCTCGCGGTCGGGAGCGACACCGTCTACCTCGCGGTCGTCGACGGCGACGGCAACGCATGCAGCTTCATCAACAGCAACTACAACGGCACCGGAACCGGCATCGTCCCCCGCGGCTGTGGCTTCCCGCTGCAGAACCGCGGCGCCGGCTTCAGCCTCGATCCATCGCACCCGAACGCGCTCGCGCCGGACAAGCGCCCGTATCACACCATCATCCCCTCGATGAGCACCGACCCGAACGGCGATCTGTACGCCTGCTTCGGCGTGATGGGCGGCTGGATGCAGCCCCAGGGCCACCTCCAGGTCGCCGTCGGCCTGATCGACGACGGCCTCGACCCGCAAGCCGCCCTCGACGAGCCACGATTCTGCATCTCGACCGACCCGCCGCAGGGCCCCGTCAACCTCGAGCAGGGCCTGCCGGCCACCACCATCGAGGCGCTCGCGTCGCGCGGTCACGAGGTGGAACGCGTCGACGGCATTCGACGCACGAGCGTCTTCGGCAAGGGACAGGTGATCCTGCGCGATCCCGCAACCGGCGTCCTCGTCGCTGCCTCCGATCCCCGAGCAGACGGCTACGCCGCCGCCTTCTAACGTCCCTACGACCCCTGCGTCACAGCTCAGTCCGCTCGGCGAGTGGGGAAGGCGGCGGAGATTCACATGCTCCGGCATTGACGTGCTCTAGACTACGTCGCCTACACAAGGACACGAGAAGAAACTCCGGCGTTCGGCTCTTACGTGGGGGTGTGGGGGCGACAGCCCCCACGGATGTTTGGGTGGGCGGGCGGGATCTACCTAACTCCGCAAGCAACGCCGAAGGCACGCTTGCGTGCAGCTGACAGCTCCACCGACCGCGGAACGATCATTCCTCGTGCACTGCTTTCGCCGCCGGCCAAATACCTCTGCTCTCGACGGCGCCCCCTTATGACAGCTCGTAGAGCGGGGGCTTGCTCCACTGCGCGCTCGGCGGGTTCTCCTGCGCCCGGATCTCGGCACGGCGCCGCTCCGCCTCCAGGCGCTTCGCCTTCTTGATCACCAGCTCACGCTGGTGCGCGTGCTCGTGCTCACGGTCGAGCTTCGCCTGGCTCGGCGCCCGCTTCGGCTTGCCCTCGTGGACAGCGATCGCACCCTCGCCCGCGAGCTGATCGAGGTGTGTGCGCACGTTGCCGTCGGCCGCCCGCCGCAACCGCGTATCGATCTCCGGGTACATCTCCAGCATGATCTCCCAGCTGCTGAGCTGCTTGCCGCCCTTCAGGGCATCGAGGATCTGCTGCTCCCGCATGTCGCGGTGATTGACGTACCCCTCCAGCCGCTCGCGCGGATCGTTGACGATCTTGCCGTGACCAGGGCAGATCACCTTCAGGTTCGGCAGCTCCAGCAGCCGTTGGAGGCTCTTCCGGTACGCCCCGAGGTCAGACACGGTCGTCGTCGAGGAGCCGAGCAGCGTGTCGCCCGTAAACAACACACCCTCGTCCTCGAGGTAGTAGCAGAGCGAGTCCACGCTGTGCCCGGGCGTGGCGAGGATCTGCACCCGCACCCCGCTCCCGAGGTCCAACGTCTGCCCGTCCTCGAGCGCATCGACCTGCCTCGGGATCCGACCGGTCAGCAGCCGGCGGCCGCCGGCGGGAATCGCGACGTCGGCCCCGAGTGACTCCTTCGCCCACTTCAGGTTGCCCGAGTGGTCGGCGTGGTGGTGGGTGATCGCGGCGACGCCGATCTCTTCCTGCTCGATCGCCGCCAGGTAGCCGCGCAGGAACCATTGATACCGCTCGATCGCCTCACCCGAGTCGATCGTCAGCGATTGATTCCCCTTCGGCCCGACCAAGTAGATCGAGGTGAAGTCGGGATGCATCGGATTCTCGTCGGGCACCATCACGGCACGGACGGACGGACTGATCTCCATGGCTACCTGATTTCGCTCGCCGGGATCGTTCAAATGATAGCGAACGCCGCTCAGCGCCCGAGGTGTTGGCCCGGGCAGCCAGCAGCATCGCGCTGCGCACGCGGTAGAAGTTGAGGCTGCTAGCCTCGCGTTTCGGACTCGATCCCGAACCTCGAAGCAGGGAGCCCTCACAGATGAGCGATGTCGTACAGGTCCAGAACGACGGACACGTCCGCGTGATCCGGATGAACCGTCCCGAGAAGAAGAACGCCGCCTCGCTCGAGCTCGCCTGGGGCGTGATCGAGGCGATCCGCGAGACGGTGCTGGACGACGACGTCTGGGTCGTGGGCCTGACCGGCAGCGGCGACTCATTCTGCGCCGGCCTCGACCTGACCCCTGACGAGGGCCAGGGGCGCCACATCCCGCTGACTGAGCAGAACAACTACCTCGACGAGCTCGGCTGGGTCAGCCGCTTCCTGCTCACGCTCCGCCAGGAGTGCGACAAGCCGATCGTCGGCGGCATCAACGGCGTCGCCGTCGGCGCCGGACTCTCGCTCGCGATGGCCACCGACATCCGCATCATGGCCGAGGGCGCTCGATTCCTCGCCGGCTACCCACGCATCGGCGGCTCGCCGGATGGCGGCCTCTCGATCACCCTCACCCAGGCGCTCGGCTATGAGCAGGCAATGCGCTTCCTGCTCGAGAACCGCACCGTCTTCGCCGCGGAAGCGAAGGAGCTGGGGATGATCAGCGAGGTCGTGCCGGACGACCAGTTCGAGGCCCGCTTCCATGAGTACCTGCAGTCGCTGACGAACCTGTCGCCGATCACCGGTCGCGCGACCAAGCGCGTCCTGCGCGAAGCGACGGCGCTGGACCTCGACAAGCAGCTCCGCTGGGAGCTCTTCAACATCGGCAAATCGCTCGGCAGCCTGGACGGCCATGAGGCGCGCCGCGCCTTCATCGAGAAGCGCGATCCCGTCTTCACCGGCAGCACCGAGTAGACATGTCGACCACGCTGGGACCGCCACGAGATCGTTGAACGGTGATGACGATCGAGGGCGAGCGGCACGAACTGATGGCCGCGGGCGACGCGGCGTGGACCGAGCTATGCGCAGTCCTCGACGCGGCCGAACCAGCGATGCCGCTCCATGATCCCGACTCCCCTGAATGGACGAGCCGCGACGTCTACACGCACTTCTTGCGCATGCACGCTGGCTCCGCCCGCGCGATCCGCCATGAGCTCGAAACCGGCGAGCGCTACCAGTGGTCAGGCCTCGACGAGAACGACCTGAACGATCAGAACGTCGCCGAGGACCGCGCCCTCGTCGCCGCCCTCGACGACGATGCCTTCGAGCGGATCGGGCGCCGCCACGGCGACGACCTCCTCGGCGGCCACTACCGAGGTCACCTCGAATACATCGAGGCGGCATGGGCGGACTGACGGCGCCCGCAAATCACAGCTGCCACGGTGCGCGGACTAGAATGACCGCGCCATGGTCGCTCCCACCGTCCGATTCACCTCGACCGCCGACGGCGTCAGCATCGCCTATTGGAGCGTGGGCGAGGGCCGCCCGATGATTCTGTTGCCGCCGCTTCCGCACAGCCACATCCAGATGGAGTGGGACATCCCCGAGCGGCGCCGCGGATACGAACTCGCCGCAAGGATCAGAACCGTCGTCCGCTACGACGGACGCGGCACCGGCCTCTCTCAGCGAGACGTGGACGACTTCTCGCTCGATGTGCTGGTCGCCGACCTCGACGCGGTGGTCAACGAAATCGGCGCTGATCAGGTGACGCTGTACGGCGTGATCAACACCTGCCCGGTCGCGATCGCCTACGCCGCTCGCTACCCGGAGCGCGTCTCTGAACTGATCCTCTGGTGCCCGGTCGTCGACGGCTCCGTGCACCTGAAGAACCCGATGCTCGCAGCCTCGAGGGCGATCATTGCCACCGACTGGGTCACCTTCTCCGAAACGGTGGCGCACAGCCTGCACGGCTGGTCTGAGTCGGACTCGGCCCGCCGCTTCGCCGAGCTGATCCGCGAGGGCATCACCCAGGACACGATCTTGGAGTTGGTACCCGCGCTCCACCGTCTGAACGTCTGGGATCAACTGCCCAGCGTTCAGTGCCCGACGCTGCTGCTCCACCGGCCAGCGCTGCACTTGCTACCCCAGGGCACGGCGGAGGAGGTGGCGGCTAAGATCCCCAACGCGCAGCTCGCGCTGTTCGAGGGAATCTCGAGCGCGCCGTACCTCGGCGACTGGCGTGCGATCGCTCGCACCGTCGACGCATTCCTGGGCGGTCAACTCTCCGCGACGCGCGAAACCGGAGGCGGTCGCTTGCTGCAGCAGCTCTCGATGCGGAGCGACGAACTCACCCCCAGAGAGCGGCAGGTGGTGGCGTTAGTGGCAGACGGCCTCACTAACCGCGAGATCGGCGAAGCGCTCGCGCTCGCGGAGAAGACCGTCGAACACCACATGGGCCGGATCCTGGCGAAACTGAGCTTCCGTTCTCGCACCCAGGTGGCGGCCTACGCCGTCGAGCACGGAGTGACCAGCGAGCCAGCCTAGCCCCCTTTCCGACAAGTCTCCGGTCTGAACAGGATCGTCGGTTAGGGGACATCCCCCTACCGAGGCGCATCGTGCCCTACCTAGCCTGCCCGAGAGAACGGAAGCTGCTGATGGCCCTCGGCCGCCGCGGCGAAGGAGGCGGCTGATGCCAGGCAGGAAACGAGCGTTCCTTGGAGTGGCGATCGCGGTGGGACTCTTCCTGTTCTCGGGTGGAAGGGCGTTCGCCCAGGACTGTTGGAACATCAGCAAGGACGCTCACGATCCTGCCGCCGGGGTTCAGATCGTCGTCGGTCCAGACGGCGAAACCATCGTCTTCGCCACGAACGGCCTGCAACAGCGGATCGCCCTGGAGCTGGTCGACCCCGAAACCGGGGACGGCTACCACGGCCTCTTCGCCATCGATCTGAACGGCGATGGCACTGCTGATATCTCCACGTTCCTCGTGACACCGGGCAACGAGGTCCCGCCGATCGCCCAGGACAGCGGCTCACCCGATCACGGGATCGTCGACATCTGCCTCTCCGGGCTCTGCGACTAGGCCCGGTCGGCTCCGGAGATCCCGAGGAGTTCCACGCCTCGGGAGCAGCGACCTGAGACGAGGAGTCACCATGGAACGGCTAAGCCTGAACAGGGTTGGCGCCGTCTGCGCGGTGCTCTACGTCCCAGTCCTTATCGTGTTCTTCGTACTCCTTGGCTCGGCCGACCTCTTCGAAGCCCAGGGGGCAGACGAGATCCTGCCTCTCCTCGACGAACATCAGGCCGCTGCAGCCACCGCCGCGTGGATCCTCGTGGTTGCTCCGCTCCTCGTGGCCGTGGCGGGGCTCGCCTTCTTCCGGGCGCTTCGCGACGCCGGCACCCTGATGTGGGTCGCCGTGCTGGCCTTTTCCGGTGGCGCCCTGCTGATCATCTACCGTGGCCTAGTCTTTGTCGCCATGACCGAGGAGCTGGCGCCCGCCTATGTCGACGCCACGGGGGACACCAGGGTCATGCTCGCCGTCGTCGGCGACACGCTGGAGCGTTTTGCCTTCGGGGCTGATCTCCTGGGAGCGGCCCTCATTCCTGGCATCGGCGCCGCGCTTTTCTCCGCGGCCATCCTCCGCACCGGGTTTGCGCCCGCGTGGGTTGCATGGGTCGGGTTCGTCGCTGCCGTCTTCGGAGGCTGGGGCACGCTGCTCGTTCCACTCGGCGAGCTCTTCGAGCTCTTCGAGCTGCTCGGTAGCGTCGCGTGGTTGGTCTGGATGGTGGCGATGGGCGTTGCGCTGTGGCGTACGCCGGACTCCTCCTCTTCGCAAACGGAAGCACCTGTGGCGAGGACGGTGGAACCTGAGCCCGGGCGGTCATAACCCCGGAGCCGGAGCCTAAGCCTGTTCGATCGACGTGCCGACGCGCCCGCACCCAGCGCGCGGCTGGAAGCGATGGCACGAACGTCGGGCCACCGCACCCTGGAAGCGGCGACCGAGGAAGAGGAAACACCATGGATCGAGTAGGCCTGTTCAAGGTCGGCGGCGCCTCCGCCATCCTCTACAGCATCCTCATCGTCGTGATCGTCGCCCTCTTCGCCGCCAGCGACCTTCTCGAGGCGCAGAACGCCTCAGAGGTCCTTCCCGCCGCGGAGGAGCACAAGGTCCTCGCCTCCGCAGCCGTATGGCTGATCATCCTCGCCGCCACACTGCTGGCGATCGCCGGGCTGGCGCTCTTCGAGGCGCTCCGTCATGCGGGCTCGCTCATGCGCCTGGCACTGCTCGCTTTCGTCGGGGGCAGCCTGCTCGCGCTGCTGCGCAACACCATGTGGCTGGCGCTGACGTACGAGCTGGCGCCCGCCTACGCCGCGGCCACTGGCGACGCGAGGAGCACGCTCGAGACGGTAGGCGATACCTGGCTGATGTTTGGCTACCTGATGGGCGACATCATGGGGGCCGTTCTCCTTGGCACGGGCATCCTGCTCTTCTCCCTCGGCGTCCTGCGCACCCGGGTGGCCCCTCGGTGGGTCGTGTGGCTGGGTGTCGCGGGGGCCGTACTCGGCGGATGGATAAACCTGCTCGTGCCCGTGGCCGGCGTATTCGAGCTGATCAGCGTCGTCGGGACCGTCGCGTTCATCGCCTGGATGGTTGCTATGGGCGTCGTCCTCTGGCGCACGTCGGAGCCCGCAGCCGCGTAATCGCCGCCACGAGCATCACATCGTGCTCGCGGGCTCGGTACGCTCCCACTCGGGTGCACTTCCTCGAGCCACCGCTGCCCGATCCGCCTGCGCGATCCGGTCCGAGCTCGCGACCCGCGAGCGTTACCAGTGGTCGAACCTCGACGAGAACGAACTGAACGAAACGAACGTCGCCGAGGACCGCGCGGTCAGCCTCGAGGACCCGCAGCGGCAAGCGCCCGGCACACGCGTCGACGATCGCGCCCTCGTCGCCGGTCTGAGCAACGAGGACTGCGGAACGGTCTGCGACACACCGATTCGAACCCCTCCAGGAGAAGCCGCGTAACAAACCGGCCCCCTCGCGCAATGTGAGCGGTAGACCGGTGTGCTCTCCCCGCCGTGCCCGGACAAACGAGGGAGTGAACCATGTTGCGTCCGAGGAACCCGATGCGACGCCTCAGCCTGCCCGCGGTGCTCGGCACCATCCTCTTCGGTGCCTCGGTGCTGGCCGTCTCGGCCCAGACCGTGGGCAACGACGCCGGCACCGGTCAGAGCGCGGTCACCAATCAGGAGGCCGCGGACCATAACGACAACGGCCCGCCCTGGGAGCGCGACGACCCCTGCTCGCCCGATGCGGGCGACCCCGACGGCCGAGGCGGCCCGCCGTGGCTCTGCGACCACGGTGGCGTGCAGCTCCAGAGCGCGGGCGACCAGCCCGGCCGCGGTCGCGGGCGGAGCGTTGGCGCGCTCGGCTTCACCATCGGTCAGCCCCCCGGCAACGGCATCCCCAACTGGATGCGCAGCGACTTCGCCTGCAACGGTGGCGACGAGGACGGTGGTCGCGGCGGCCCACCGTGGGTCTGCGGTGACGACGGTGTCGAGACACTGGACGCAGGCAGCGGCATCACGAAGGGCCCGGCCTGGCTTCGCGCGACCCACCCCGGCCGAGGGCACGGGCCGGGCGGCGACGCCGACTGAAGCCCCCGGTCACGCTCCGATCGTCAGCCGGCTGGGGATGCGCGATCGGTACTCGCGTCCACTGATCTACGGACCGCGGCGAGCGAGGAACCCCGCGCCGCTGCCCTCTTCGCGTGCCGGCCACTGATCCGCTTCGAGAGCGTCGAGGAACGCGAGCACGGTCCGGTTGAACAGTTCCGGCTCCTCCAGGTTGATCGCGTGGCCGCTGAGCGGGAACACGACGAGGCCGGAGCGCCGGATCTGGCGCTTCAGGTACAGCGCCGGCTCGAGGCATGGCTCGTCCTCGTCGCCGACGAGGATCAGCGTCGGGACCGCGAGCGCCTGCAGCGCGGCTTCGTGGGCGTACAGCGGCGCCCGCCCGCCCTGGACGCCCCGCAGCGTTAACGCCGAGCCGAGCGCGGAGTGGGCCGCGAGCAGCCGCGTGAACTCCGCATGCGCGGCCGCGTCCTTGCGTTCCAGCCGGACGCGCGTCGGGCCTCGCGCGTAGTCGCGGAGCGCCTCCATCCCGTCGCGCTCGAGGCGGTCCGCGAGTTGGTCGCATTGCGCCGCGAACTGCTCGGGATCAGTGCTACCCGTGCCGGCGCCGGCGACGATCAGCGATCGCGCCATCTCGGGATGCTGTAGGCCGAATTGCAGCGCCGTTGCGCCGCCCATCGAGAGCCCGCCGACGTGCGCGCGGTCGATGCCGAGCTCCTGCAGCAGCGCGCGGAGGTCCTCGACCGCATGCTGCTGCGAGTAAGCCGAGCGATCCTCCGGCACGTCCGAGGACGGGTAGCCGCGGGCGTCGAAGGTGATGACGCGGTAGCGATCGGCGAAGAAGCGGCGTTGCTGCTCCCAGCTCTCGTGGCTGCCCGCGAACTCGTGGCACCACACCAGCGGCTCGCCGCTGCCCAGCTCCTCGTAGTGGAGCCGTACCCCGCTGCCGGATGCGTAGGGCATCAAGACCTTTCGTAGATCGGCGTCCAATGGCGACCGCGATGATACCGACCGACGGCGCTCGGAGGAGAACGCCGGTGTTTAGGGACTGTGCCGCTTGCGCCCGAGCCGCGAGAACCCAACGGGCGGTCGAGCCTGGCGAACACTGAGCGAAACGTTGGAGCGGGGGATGGGATTCGTGCCCACGGCATCCTGCTTGGAAGGAGCACCCGCCGCCGTCGTCGAGTACCCCTGAGTGCCCTGGAGTCAGTGTTTCTGGGTGTTTCGTCCCGTTGAGTACCCACTAGCGAAGCTCTGTTCTCTCTGCATAATCATGCCGTTGGTAAACATAACGATGGCGGCGAGGGGAACAGTCATGAAACGGTTCGGAATCATGTGCGGGTTCGTGCTCGCCTTCGTGGTCGGCACGATAGCGACCTCGAGCCTGGGCGCGGAAGGCGAGCGGTACACCGGCTGCGTGAATGAGCACGGGTCGCTCCTGTTTGTCGCCGTCGGCGACGAGCCGCTGATCCCGTGTGTGGCTTCGTGGACGCAGATCAGCTGGAATCAGGAAGGACCCGTCGGCCCCCAGGGCCCGCAGGGCGAACCCGGTCCGCAGGGGCCGCCCGGCGATAGCGGGATGGGCGGACCGCCAGGGACGCTGATCGACGCCGGCTCCTACACGCTGGAGTCTCGGAACCAGGGCTTCGGGGACCTGGCGAACGTCCAGGCCTGCGAAACGTTCCGTGTGTTGGTCACGAGCGACCAGCGCGACCTGTCACTGTCCGGGTGGGCTCACACCTCGGCTGACGGCGTGCATCGCGTTTACACCAACACGCCAGGCGGCCCGGGCCCTGTCGGTGACTCCATTCCGGGCCAGACGGGCTGGACGATCTCGCAGGAGGTCTCGGGCCCGTACGCCTATTACGCGCCAGTCTTCAACAATTCGTCCGATTTCACAGCATCCATCCAGGTAGCGATCTGGTGCTCATTCGGCGATGAGACCGGCGACAACGGCACGCTGATCGACCTGGGCACCTACGTCGTCGAATCCGGGAGGGCGGGCTTCAGCAACCTGGCTGACGTTCGAGCCTGCGAATCGTTGCGGCCGCTGATCTCGAGCGATCAAGTCGGACTGTCGCTCTCCAGCTGGGGCCACACATCCGCGGACGGCGCGCACCGCGTGCTGACCGGTCAGACGGGTGCGCCCGGGAGCGGCGGCGACCGGATTCGGGGACAGATCGGGTCCACGATTTCGGAAGGGATCGCGAGCCCGCTCGCCTACTACGCGCCTGTCTTCGTCAACACGAGCTCGTCCACCGCCAACATCGACGTGTCGATCTGGTGCTCGTTCCGTCAGTAGAGCCGCGACGAACGGTCTGACCAGAATCACGGGACGGGGGCCGCGAGCGGCCCCCGTCCCTGCTCTAGTGGCGTTTCCGCTTCAAGCCCCGCTTGAGCGTCCACACGCACGGGCCGTTCCCGGTACGTTCGGCGTGGAGCTCGGCGTCGATCTGCCAGTCACTCGTCCTGCTGCCGCCACAGCAACACGCGCCAGCGGGCCAGCTTGAATAGCTCGCGCAGTTCATCGTCGCCCAGATGTTCGGGATCGCCGATATCCCGACCGTCGCGTCCGGCTACGTGATCGAGGCCGTCGTCATCGCGGTGGCTCGCAAGCTCCTCGAGGAGTTCAGCGCTGCTGAGGTCGCGGCGTGGAGCTTCTACACGCGCATCAACACACGAAGATCTGCATGATTCCGATGTTCGCGTAGAGAACGCCATCCTCGTCAACGAGGAGCTTGTGCTGCTTGAGATAGTTGACAGAAACGAGAGACTGCCGACCGCATGGGCGAGCTGCTCGTGACCACAAGTTGAGCCCATGGCTCAAACGAACAATAGCATCAAGACCGGACTGTCGAGATAGCCCGTCCCTCTTGGTGAAATTGGAGCGGGAGATGGGATTCGAACCCCCGGCATCCTGCTTGGAAGGCAGGCGCTCTACACCTGAGCTACTCCCGCACCCATGGACTAGACCGGCGGCCCCCTGGCTCTGGGTCACTGTGCTGGCTTAACGGGCACGGCCTGACGGGACCCCGTTCGCGATACATTCCGCCAAATGCAGTACTACGCATCAGCCTCGCCGCCGCGCTGTGGCGATGCTCATCCTCCGCGCATGCGACAGCGACGACGCGAGGGAAGAGGGGGTCCGGCCGTGCCCAGTCAAATGCTGCTCAACGCCTTCTCCATGAACTGCGTCGCCCATCAATCGAGCGGCCTCTGGCGGCACCCGCGAGACCGCTCCCGTGAGTACACATCGGCGAAGCACTGGCAGGACCTGGCCCGAACGCTCGAGCGCGGCCTCTTCGACAGCATCTTTCTCGCCGACGTCTCCGGCGTATACGACGTCTACCAGGGCTCCCCAGACGCCGCCCTCCTCGCCGCGACCCAGATCCCGGCGAACGACTCGTTCTCCATCATCCCGTCCATGTCCGCCGTCACGGAGCACCTCGGGTTTGGCGTCACCGGATCGATCCCCTACGAGCCGCAATACGCCTTTGCTCGCCGCATCTCCACCCTCGATCACCTCACCGACGGACGCATCGCATGGAACGTCGTCACCGGCTACCTCGACAGCGCCGCGAGAGGCGTCGGGAAAGCACAACAGACCGCGCACGACACTCGCTACGACATCGCCGCGGAGTATATGGAGGTCGTCTACAAGCTCTGGGAGGGAAGCTGGGAGGACGAGGCCGTGCTCTACGACAAAGAAGCCGGCGTATTCGCCGACCCGGCCAGGGTTCACGAGATCACCCACGAGGGCGAATACTTCAGCCTGAGCGCCATCCACCTCTGCGAGCCATCGCCCCAGCGTTCGCCCGTCATCTTCCAGGCAGGCAGCTCGCCGAAGGGACAGGCCTTCGCCGCCGCCCATGCCGAGTGCGTGTTCATCGGCGCGAACGAGCATGAGCCAACGGCTGCGCTCGTCAGCAGCCTGCGCGAGCAGGCCGTCGCCGCGGGGCGCCGTGCTGAAGACCTGAAGATCTTCGCGTTGATGTCGGTCGTGGTCGACGAGACGGACGCGGCCGCGCTCGCCAAGTTCGAGGACTACAAGTCCTACGGTCTCCTCGAGGGCTCCCTCGCGTTGGCCTCGGGCTGGAGAGGATTGGACCTGTCTCAGTTCGACCTCGACGAAGCGCCGGGAAACGTCAGAGGCAACGCCATCCAGGGAGCCGGCGCTTCCACCGCACGCCCAACGGTCCGGCAGCTGGGCAACTCCCTCGCGGTCGGCGGCGGGGCAAGCGTCATCGTCGGATCGCCGAAGACCGTCGCGGACGCGCTGCAGGCTTGGATGGAAGCCACCGACATCGACGGCTTCAACCTCGCCTACACCGTGCTGCCAGAGTGCTTCGAGGAGTTCGTCGAAATGGTCGTGCCGGAGCTGCAGGCCCGGGGCATCTACAAGACCGACTATCGGGAGGGCACGATGCGCCGCAAGCTCTTCGGCGAGGGCGATCGCCTGCCGCCGTCGCACCCGGCGGACGCATTTCGACGGAGTTGAGCGACGGAAAGGACTGGGGTCGGTCTTTGAAAGGTTCTCGATCCGGTCCATGCAGCGAACGGAAGACACGAGAAGGAGCCGACTACCATGCCGAGCCCCGCCATCTTCACCGAGGCCGAAACCGAGGCGGCTGCCGTGTTCAGTCCTGAAACTGGCTTCCACAGCAACGTGGTGGTGACGGGAGGGCATGCGCAGCTGATCTGGGCGAAGCTGGAACCGGACGGCACCTATGCGCTGCACACCCACGAGCACGAGCAAGTCAGCATGCTCGTGCACGGTCGCATGCGTCTCACCGTGGGTGATGAGGTGCGTGAGATCGGCCCGGGAGACATGTGGTATGCGCCCGCGAACGTGCCGCATGGCGGCGAGGTTCTCGGCGGCGAGCCCGTGGTCTTCGTTGACATCTATGCTCCGCCGGACGCCGGCATTGTCGAATATGTGGAGCAGAGGCGTGCCAATTCGCGGGCGTGACCGAACGAGGTCTCCCATCGGCCGGCAATATGGGTCGGCCCGCGGCGACCGACCTGTGAGTGACGGCAACCCACGGTCAAGCGGCGGGTTGGACCGGCGTGCTTCCGAAGCAGCGGGTCGAGGGTTCGAATCCCTTCTCCCGCTCCATGCACTGGACATATAGGTGAGGCCCGCCAGACGGCGGGCCTGCTTTTTGCTCGGATTGCTAGAGCATCTGCTTTCTGAGCAGGCGCTCGCCGTTCGTGGTGATGTCTACCCGCGTCGGCGTCCGCTCTCCAGACGCGGCTATAGACGGCCCTGGCGCGCGACCTCGGTCGGCTCGGTGCCGATGATCCCGCTGGCCTCGAGCTCCGCTAGCTCCGCTTCGCTCAACCCCAGCAAGTCTCCGAAGACGTACTCGTTGTGCTGGCCCAGGGTGGGTGTGGGCCTGCGCGTCGTCAGCGGCGTCTCCGACAGGTGCATCGGCCTCCCGGGGTAGATCTGTCGACCCGCGTCCGGATCGTCGACCGCCTCCCAGAAGTCACGCGCTTGTAGGTGTGGATCGGCGTAAGCATCGGCCGCCGTATAGACGGCGCCGGCGGCGACGCCGTTGCGCTGGAGTTCCTCCATCGCCTCCACCTTGCCACGCGTGGCCGTCCACTCCGAGATGATGGCGTCGAGTTCGTCCTGATGATCGCGGCGGCTGCTCACCGTCGCGAATCGCTCGGCGGCGGCGAGCGCGGGCTGCCCGAGGGCGTCGCAGAGCCGCTCCCATTGCTCGTCTGTCTCCACCGCGATCGCGATCCATGCGTCATCGCCCCGGCAGCGGTAGCAGCCGTGAGGCGCCATCTGCTGGTCTCGGTTCCCGATCCGTTCGGCGACGCGGCCGTTCATGCTGTAGTCCAGCACGAACTCGCCGAGCATCGACGTCATGTTTTCCCGCTGCGAGAGGTCGATGTGCGCCCCCTCGCCGCTCTGCCGCCGCTGTCGCAGCGCGGCCAGCACCAGCGTCACCGCCATCGCACCCGCGATCGGGTCGGGGAAAGCCACCGTGTGGATGCCCGGCAGCTCGTCGGGATAGCCGGTGAGATGAACCAGCCCGCCGAGTTGCTCCAGCGTAGGGCCGAAGGAGACGAAGCTGCTCTCCGGCCCAGTCCCGCCCTGGCTGTACAACGAGGTGAGGATGATGCCGCGGTTGATCTCACGCAGCCGTGGGTAATCCAGCTCCCACCGCGGGAGCACGCGCGTGCTGAAGTTCTCGATCACCACGTCGCTGATCGCCACCAGCCGTTTGAACAGCTCGAGGCCGCGCGGGTCCGCCATCTCCAGCGTGATACCGAGCTTATTGCGATTGCGCACGTTGATCATGCCGGACCGATTCCACGGCCGCTCGCCGGGCTCGCCGTCCGGGTAGACGCCGCGCGCGAGGATGCGCAGGTTGTCGGGATGGCTACAGGACTCGATCTTGATCGTCTCGGCGCCGGCGTCCGCCAGCCACCTCGCCGCGGTGGGCCCGGCCTGGAACATCCCGAAGTCCAGCACGCGCACGCCCTCGAGTGGCAGTCGCGTCTCGTGCGGAGCCGCGGTCATGACGCCACTCCCGCGGTCGCGATCTCCGAGATCTCGCCGTCACTGAGTTCCGTCAACTCGCCGAGCACCTCCTCCGTGTGCGCACCCAGCAGCGGCGCGCCGGAATACTGCCACTCAGCGCCCGTCAGCCGCGCCGGGAAGCCCGGGTAGAGCTGCGTCCCCGCCCGCGGATGGTCGATCTCGACGAAATAGTCGCGCGCCGTGTACTGGGGCGACTCCACCAGGTCGCGCATATCGGCGATGAACGCCGCCGGCACGTGAGCCTCCTGCGCCAGGCGGTACGCCTCGTACTTCGACTTGCCGTACGCCCATTGCAGGATCTCGGTGTCCAGATCCCCCTCCATGCGCAGTCGGTCGCGGGTCACGGCGTCATCGGCCGCCTCCGCATCGGCGCGCTCGTCGCCGAGGATCAATCGGCGGAAATCTTCGTACCGATGCGCCTGCACGCCGAAGGAGATGAACCCGTCCGCGCACGGGATCGGCACGCGCGAGTTCACCCGCTCTCGCACAAAGCCGCGATAGCCATAATCCATGGTGTCCTGTGAGTGATCCGACGTCATCGACTCCATGACCGAGATGTCCACGTACTGACCGATGCCCGCTTCCTCGGCGAGGTGGAGCGCGATCAGCGTTGCGGTCGAGGCGTAGAGTCCCGTCGCGTAGAACGCCGGGCTGCCGCCGAACTTGAGCGGCGCTCGTGAGCTGTCGCCAATCAGGCTCATCAGTCCGCCCAGCGCGAAGATCGTGATCTCGGTCGCCCCGTAGTCACGGTAGGGACCGTCCTGCCCGAACGGCGTGATCGAGGTCATCACCAGCGTCTGCTGGTCGCCCGCAAGCGCCTCGTAGCCGACGCCGCGCTCGGCGAGATAGCCGGGCGCGATGTTCTCGACGACGGCGGCGGCGCGCCGCGACAGGGCGCGGAAGGCGCGCTGTCCCGTCGGCGCATCGAGGTCCAGCACCACCGATCGCTTGTTGCGATTGAGGTAGAGGAAGAGCCCGCTCTGTTCCGGGTGCCGAACGTCGTTGGGGAACGGGCCGAGGCGACGCGTCGCGTCCCCGTCTGGCGCTTCGACCTTGATCACGTCCGCACCGAGTGTCGCCATCACGCTGGTGCAGTAAGCCGCGCTGATGCCCTCACCAGCCTCCAGAACCACCACGCCCTCCAGCGGTCTGCTCATCTGCGGCTCCTTGCAGGCACCCGTGCGCTCTCTCCGCGGCTCCAGCGGATCCTACCAGCGGTACTTGGGCAACCTATGCCTGACCCGGTCTCCCGGACACGGACGGCACTCAGAACCGCCGCTCGCTCGCTGGTCGCCAGCGCGTCCCCGAACCCTTTGACCACGTTCAATGCGTACACGCCGGCCTCTTCGAGGTGCCGCGCCACGAGGATCGTCGAGTGGCCACCCTGACGAGCGACGCGCCCGGACGTTACCCCACCGCGGACCGTCATTGAAGCGTGGGGCGCGTAGGACGTCCTCAGAGCGTCGATCTCTCGAGCCGGCACTCCGGTGAATCGGCCGAGTCCACAAACGGGGCTGGGTGGCTATCGCCACCTTCGCCATGCGGGGCGAGCGCGCTATATGTCTCCGCCGACCAGCGGGAGCAGGTGCGCGATCGGATCGAAACGCTTCGAGGGCGCATCAAGACGAGCACGATCCGGGGCGGTCTCAACTGATCAACCCCCCATCTCGTCGAACGAAGAGGCCGTTCGTGACGAGGAGAGTGACCTCGGCTAGATCAGATCGTTATGGGCTGATTGTTCCCGGCTCCGGTTTCGGAGCGGCGAGTGCTAGCCGGATCACCTCACACGATGAGCCGATGCTCTCGAAAGCATGCCCGCGGCTGCGCAGTGCTCGTCCCCTTCTGGTAGGGCGGGAGCGCTGCTTACACCAACGCGCCCATGAACATTGAGGTGTTGGGGCGTTGGAGCGGGAGATGGGATTCGAACCCACGGCATCCTGCTTGGAAGGCAGGCGCTCTACCCCTGAGCTACTCCCGCACCCGAGGCCGCGATCACGATAGCAGCCGCCATCCGCCCCGCTCCCCAGCGGCGTCACCCGACCTCCCGAGGCCGCTCGTACCCACTCGGCTTCGCCGTCCTCTGCGCCCGTCGCGCCCGCGATCCCGATGAACGTCTTGCCGTCGACAGTGAACGAGAGTTTGCGCTGGGCCACCCCGCGGTCCGAGCGCTGCACCTCGACACCCCCATCCTCTTCGACGTAGCGACGGAGGGCCTCGGCCTGACCGACCAGGTGGCCGCACTGAACGCGGAGGCGCCATCTCGATGACCGTTGCCCTACCGAGCTACCTCATCGACATGGTGCGTCGAGATTCATCGGTCGCCGAGGTTGTGTCGGGCTCGACGCCCGTGGTGGCGTTTGGCGACCCGTTTACAGCGAGGGTGGCCACGCTGGGCATCAATCCAAGCGGACGGGAGTTCGTCGAAGGCGGGCAGCTTCTCGACGGTACATCTCGCAGGCTGGCCACGCTCCGGTCCCTCGGTGCCGAGAGCCTCGCGTCCCTCACCGACGAGCAGGTACGTGAGGTCATCGATGACTGCGCACGATATTTCGATGAAGATCGCAATCCGTATCGCCCTTGGTTCGACCCACTCGACAGATTGCTTCGGGCAGGGATTGGCGTGAGCTATTACGACCGCAGCGCGTTCCACCTCGACCTCGTGCAATGGGCCACCGATCCGATCTGGGGACGGACCGAGGATCGAGTCCGGGAGCAGCTTCTCGCCGAAGGTCTCCCGCACCTGCGCGCCCTACTGAACTTCGGCAGCACGCACCTCGTACTGCTCAACGGCCGACAGGTGCTGACGGAAGTCGAAACCGTGGGCCTGGTGAAGTTGGTCGGGTCCGGCACGCTGCCGTTTCGCGATCAGACGTGCTCGCTCTACCTCGGGGAAGGCGAGGGCATCCGCTACGTGGGATGGTCAACGAATCTGCAGAGCAGCTTCGGCGTGAGCAACGAGTTCAAGGATCGTCTCGCTGGATGGGTTGCAGAGGTGGCTCCACGAGCGGGCGGCGTCGCCTGATGGACGACCCAGTCTTCGTGGTTCAGTTCCCCCATCCCGGCGCTGAGCACGTCGCCGGTGATGGCGACCGAATGCCGTGGAACACTGGCAATCACGGCCGCAAGTTTCTCCGCAGCGTGGGTCGCTCCATCGACGAGAACGGTCGGGTCCAGAGCGGCGAGCTGGACTTCTGGGGCGAGTGGGAAGCGCCTTCCCGCATCATCCAGCGATGGCCACCGGAGGGACGGCTCCCACAGAACCTCCACGCGCCGGTCTGGGAACGCCCGCGGACCACGAGCTATCGCCAGAACACCGACCCATGGGTCTTCGGCGAGACGTTCCGGTACAGCAACTGCAAACAGCTCACCTACCGCCAAAATCCGTCCGCGCTGCAGGAGCTGCCGCCGGGCTCCGTGATCCTCTTTGGCTCGAAGCTGGATGGGGATTTCGTCCTCGACACGGTGTTCGTCGTGAAGGACTCGGTGCGCTACTCGCCGAACGATCCGCCGAAGACCGACGAGGCGTTCAGTGTCTGCACCATCGAGTCTCTCGTCACCGATGACTGCGGCGACTATCCATTCACCCTCTACCGCGGTGCCACCTTCGACAATCCCGTAGCTGGGATGTTCTCGTTCTCGCCCTGCCGAGTGGCCACCGACGCGGAGGCGCGATTCGCTCGGCCGGCGATCTTTCTACCTGGCTACATCAACCCGGCGAGCGCCCAGAGCCCCTCAGGAGCGAGACAACCGCGGACGATCGAGCAAGCGTCCGGGCAGTGGCGCAGCGTCCGCGACCAGGCGTTCCTGGCCGGATGCGAACTCGGGGTTTCCTTCGACACTCCGCCGTTCGATGTCACCGGGCGCTGAGCAGCGCGGGCCGCAACCTGTCGAATTTCGTGACCAGCGCATCGAAATCTAGGGGCGCAATGCTCTCCTTGGGGCGGAAGCGCGCGACCCGAAGGTGTCGCTCTTCGATCGCCGTCCCCCGCCCCTCGGCTAGGTTGAGTCGAGTAGAATCCACGCAGGTCTTGCGTAGCAATCAGGGACCCATCCGGGTTGAGCTTCTGATGCCGAGAGCGACGAAATTGAAGGCCTAGCACTTCACAGGAGATGAACTTGGGTGCGGATGCCCTGACACGAAGCGCCGCTGGCGACGTCATCGTTCCGACGAACGACGAGGAGTGGGACGCCTGGATCTCCGCCTCGACTACGCGCAACCACGTGCTCGACAACACGCTCCTCGACTGGCTCGGGCGGCACGGTGAGGCGAAGGGATACCAGCGTGACGGGGAGGACACGATCGATCCCCGCACCGATTTCCTGACCTTCATCTTTGCCAAGGGTGCGGCGTTCGAGGAGGCGATCGTCCGACACCTTGAGACGCTGGTCGAGGTGCACGTGCCGGAGGGAGCGGAGCGAGGCTACGAGGCGCGACGCGACCTCGCGGTGGCCGAAGCGACCTTCAACGCGATGCGCCGAGGCGAGCCGATCATCTTCCAGGGTGTGCTCCGTGATGCCGAAACGCGCACCTACGGTGCCCCCGACCTACTCGTCCGTGCCGACGTGCTACGCCAGCTGTTCCCGAACGACCTCTCGGCCGAGGCGACCGAGGTCGGCGCAGCGGACTTGCCTGCGGTCGGCACGCACTACCGGATCGTCGATACGAAGTTCTCGCAGCTTCATCTGGCCGCTGGCGGCGAGCTGGGCAACAGCGGTTCCGCACCGGCGTACAAAGTTCAGCTCCACATCTACAACCGGATGCTCGGACGCCTGCAGGGCTACACACCCCCCGAGTCATTCGTCCTCGGACGAGGCTGGGAGCAGACGCGCCGCAAGGTGACGCCTCGGGTTCATAACAGCATGGACCGCCTCGGATCGGTGGCACAGGATTACGCCTCGAGGTCGGGCGGTCCGCTGGCGAACCAGGCGAACGCAGCCGTCGATTGGATCCGTCGGGTCCGCGCCGAGGGCCACGAGTGGGTAGCGGCGCCAGAGCCGACCGTGGACGAGCTGCGCGTCAGCGCGAAAGGTGACCACGCGCCGTGGTCTACCGCCGTGAAGCAGATTCTCGCCGAGACCGAGGACCTGACGCAGCTCTACTGGGTGGGCGTCGACAAGCGCCGACAGGCCAACGGTGCGGGGTTGACGCGCTGGACCGATCCTCGAGTTACGCCTGCCGCGCTTGGCGTGGGCGGGGGCACGATGGGCCCACCGCTGCAGGCGCTTCTCGAGGTCAATCGTGACCCCGACGGCCCACCACTCAGACCCGCTCGCGTCCTCTCCAACCGCGACGATTGGATCACGCCGGCACCGGTGGAGTTCTATGTCGACTTCGAAACCGTCTCGAGCCTGGACGACGACTTCTCGAAGATCCCGGACCGCGGCGGCCAGGAGCTGATCTTCATGATCGGCTGCGGGCACCTCGAAAACGGAGAGTGGCGCTTCGCCTGCTTCGTCACCGACGACCTTGGCGAGCCAGAGCCCGCATCATCGACGAATGGGTTGCCCACATGCACGCGGTGCGAGACCGCCTCGCTCCCGGGCTGGACCCCCAGGTGATCCATTGGTCCCCTGCCGAGGAGACGTGGCTCGAGACCGCCTGGTATGCCGCGGTGAAGCGGCACCCCGAGAAGAACTGGCCGCACCCCAACTGGTTCGACTTTCTCGCGCGCGTCGTCCAGCGCGAGCCGGTTGTCGTTCGAGGGTCACACGGTTTCGGCCTCAAACCAATCACCAAGGCCATGGCGGGACTCGGGCTGATTGACACGGAGTGGGGCGACGGCCCGACGGACGGCCTCGGGGCCATGATCGGCGCCTGGTGGTGCGCTCACGAGGTGGAGCGTCAAGGCGTTCCGATGCTGGACCTCGAACTGATGCAACAGATCCGCGATTACAACGAGGTCGACTGCACGGCGATGATGGAGATCGTCCGCTACCTGCGAGCAGAACACTGACGCCGGCGTACGGTCGTACAGGCTTCGGAACTGTCCGATCTGCGTTGGGCGAACCTCGGCGACTGCCTGTAGCTGATCAGGCCGGGACCTGCGACGCGTTGAGCATGATCAGCCGATCGCGGGGCTCCTGAAGCCGTCGCCGTGCCCAGTCGAGCACCTCTTGTTCCTGGCTGAAGAGAGTGACCTGTGTTGCCTCGCTGAGCGCCAGCAACGTGTCCAGTACCTGTTCCCTCCGGCCCGCGTCGCAGGCAGTAACCACATCATCGAGGATGAGCGGACAGACCTCTCCCTCAGCAGTGAGGTGCTGCGCCATCGCGACCCGCAACAAGAGGTAGACCTGCTCAGCAGTGCCATGCGAGAGGAGATCGGCGCGACGCCAGAGCGCACGCGCGCCCGACACCTCGACCGTGAGCGTCTCAGGGTCGACGCGAACGTCGGTGTACCGTCCAGCGGTGACCCGCGGTAGCCATTCACGGACCGTCGACGTCAGCATGGGAGCGATGTCTCGATGCACCCGCTCTTCGGCGCGCTCCAAGAAGTCGATCGTCGCCGTGAGCGTGCGCTCGAGCTCCTCCACCCGCTCGCGCTCGCTCTGCGCGGCGGCGAGCTCATCTTCAGCGTCCGCGACGCTGGACATGTTGGCTGCGAACTGCTCGATTTCTCCGCGAGCGTGCTCAAGCGTGCCGCGAGCGTCGCTCACCCCGGTCTGAGCGTCGCGCAGCTCCGAATCACCGGGATGAGTCAGCTTGATCTCCGCAAACTCGGCTGGCTCGCATGAGGCAGCGAGTTGATCGGCGCGCCTCCGCTGCTCCAGCGCCTCTCCAGCGAGGTCGTCTAAGGATCGGCCGTCGAGCAGACCCTGGAGTTGGTTCCACTCTCCGCGCGTCTGCTCGTTTTCGGCCCTCGTCTCGTCACGGACGGCTTCCCAATCCCTGAGTCCTCTGATCGAAGCCTCAGGCGTACCGCCGGCGACGCCCGCCTCTCCGGCGGCACGGCCCACGAGTCCCTCGATCTCGACCCGTCTACGGGCGATATCCGCGTGAACGGTCTCCTCGCGCTCTCGGGCGGCTATCAGCCTCTCTATTGTGTGCCGTCTGCGTTCCCGCTCCGCATCCAGTTCGTCAGCCTTGACGGCAGGCCGTGTCGCTCGACGACGCCCGAACAGCCTGGCCAACAGTGCTCTTGCGGCGCGAACAATGAAGCCGATGATTCCGCTCCGCTCATCGCTCTGGTGCTGATCATCAGTCACCGGCGGCGGCTTTACGCCCACCCGGACGACCGCTTCGAGTTCCAGCCGCAGTTCCGCGGCCGTTGAGCCAGAGAGCTGAGGAAGCTTCGGCCGTGTCTGCCAGTCATGCACTGCGGTCGCTACCTGTCTCGCAAGTTCGTCATCCGTTGCGAGCGGACTCGGCGCCCCTGACGGGAAGCTCGCATCCAGAGCGCGGGCTCGCCGGAGATGCCTCTCGGCCTGATCAGCGGCGGCGACGGTGATCGCCGCTTCCATCAGCACCGCACGTTGTTCCAGCTCGTCGAAAGCCATCTCCAGCTTTTCGACGTCACGCTGTCGGTCGAGGTACTGACGATGGGCCTCCTTCGCCTGATCGACTGCCCGCTGCGCCCCCTCGGTGCCTTCCCGCGAGAGGCGAAGCGGACGGCGTGAGTCAGCTCGTTTGTACGTTCGTCGGCGAGGCGAGCCGGATCATTGGAAATGCTGGCGAAGTGCTTCCGGAATTCTTGCTCCCATTCGGCGCTCTCCTTCGTCTGCAGATGAAACTCGGTGCCGACGGGAAGCAGGATCCCAGCGTCGACAAGCGCGTCGAGTACTTCGGGAAGCTTGCGGCGAAGCGGGGCGCTTCCGACATTGAGATCCTCGACGAGGAGATCCGCGAGCACATCTGCTGTCGCCCGGACGCCGGTCACCCCAACCCCCTCCGTTTCAAGTCTCCCCATGAGGAACACGAGGGCACAGACGCGAGACCGGAGCGGGCCGTCCGCACCTTGTTCTACCTGGCCTCGGATGATGCTCGCTGTCTCGCGGGCAAGGAGGCGGTTCCCTTGGAGGAAGCTCTCCAGGCTCCAGTAGATCGCGTCAGCGGGGATCACCCAACCGAGCGTCTGGTCCGCAACGGCGCGAGTGGCCTCGAGGACAATCGTGAGTTGTGCACGGAGCTGCCCCTTGGTGCCGGTCGGGTCACCCGAGCGAAGAAATGCCTCCCAGAAGCGCCGGCGAGTGGGCAATAGGGGATAGTCAGGCACCAGGTCGGACGTATCGTTCGGCGAGGCCGCGATCGCCGTACCGCCGAGATGTTTGCCGATCTCACCGCTCACGGTCTCCAGAGCACGCTCCAGCATCGGAACCGCCGCGGGATCCTTGCGGAGCACGACTTCGCGGACGACCTGTTCCACGTCTGTATCGGAGAGAGCGACCTTTACGGAGAAGCGGTCTTGCAGGCGCTGGAGATCAGTGGCGGACGCGAGTGCCATTTGGCCTGTGGCGACAAACAGCACGCGGCTGTCGAAGCGCGCCGTGCAGTCCTCGACAATCTCCTGAACCTCAAGGATGCGCCGCAGGTCGCCGGCGAGGAATTGCTGGAGCTCGTCGAAGACGAGTAGCGACAGAGGGAGCTTCCCGGGAACAGTGGACTGCAGAGCGAGGACATCTTCGAGCGTGGAGACGAACTCCTCGCCGCTGAGCTCGTTCTTCATTTGGAATTGCTGGGCGAGGAGCGCATGCACGGCCGTGACGTCGCCGGCGAAGCCGGGTAAGGCTTCGATGATCGCCTCCGCCAGCGGGGTTGAGACGTACATGTCTTCCAGCAGTTCGTCCATGATCTTGCCGCGAACGCCAACAGCGGCGTCCAGCGCGTCGAAATGGCCGTCTTTCTTCAGCCAAAGGACGAATTTCGCAGGCGCGTACTCTGCCGGCAGTCCCGCCGACCTGAAGACGACGCTGAGCATCGCAAGGCGCACGCTTGCCCCGGCGCCGGAACTGAGCGTGCCAGACGCAGACCAGAGACCACCCTCGCGCCGGCCGGCTGCCGAGAGCTCCCGGAGATGTGCTTCGATCTCGGCGGGAACGTCAACCAGCCCGCGTGCTCGGGCGCCGTCCGGAAACTCGACGTCTCGCCAGAGCGAGTCGAGAACGCGTACCAAATGTGACTTACCACTCCCGTAGAAACCGCTCACCCAGGCGGCCGGTTGCTGGCCCTTACCCAGCCGTCCGAGGAACGTAGAGAGGATGACCTCAAGGCCTCGCCGGTACTCTCCCTCGCACACAAAGCGCTCGACCTCGTAGCGGAGTACCGCCCATTCATCAGGCTTCTTGGGCGCTCCAAGCTTCGCCACCCCGAGGTTCGGGATGGTCGTTGCGGTTGGGTCCCGCAGGAGCACCTCACGGTTCGTAGTCGTGTCACGCTCCTCGCTCCGTTGTGATCGCAACCGCCAAGTAGTTGTAGCCCTTGGTAGCGTCGAGCAGCTTGAACAGCCCCTCCTCGGTGTGACCCGGAAAGAAGACCAGCAGGCGACCCCTGATGTCCGGAGCCACATCGGCCACCAGAGTGGACACGCTTGCCAGCCCGAAGAGCGACGCGATACCCGAGAGCGCGACGACGGTGTTTGCGTCGACGTCGGTAGTCTGGAGTGCCTCGCGCACCCGCGCGGCCAAAGAGGACTCGAACTTCTTCACGCCGAGGGAGAGGTGCTGCGGGTTCGCAAAGTAGGCGTCGCGGGAGTCGTGGGCGGCTAGCCACTCCGCGAAGGCTGCTGTGAGGTCAATGTTCTTCCAGCGCTTCCCCGAGTTCCGTGTGGCGTCTTCGAAAAGCCCTAGCCGGAGCCGAAGGCGCCGCTCTAGTTCCGGCGCGTAGACCGCAAACCAGACCCTCTGAGGCCCGGCGAGGTTGTCGTCCCACGGGAGTGCAACCTGACGCTCGTAGTTGAGGCAGAGCGCTTCGATTCGTCCCATCACGCGGGCTGCTCCTGCTTTGCTGAGAGAAGGTGTCGAAAGGTGACCTCAGTCGCACCTCCGGACTCCCGGTACTCGATCCAGCCTTGCCGCGAAGCGACCACCGCCTACGCGCGGGCCTCCCACTCGGGAAGGTCAATTAGTCGCATCCATGGCGTAGTGAACAGGAGGTCCCCCCGTGCCCCGCACACGTGTCCGAGGAACAGGGCATATGCGACGACGGCCGGCCGGGCACAGGGATGGGTCCGGGTTTTGTATGCCCGACCCGCCAACAGACCCGCCTGTTGCCAGGTCGATGCGAGGTTTCGACCCGCGCGCGCTGCGACGCCAGGGCTGTAATTGCCGGGGAAGGCGTCCTGTAAGGCCTCAGCAAGCTCGGAGGAGGTGGTCCCTCGCCTGGGGCTAGCGCGAGGATGAGCTCGATCGTGGTCCGGAGCATCGGGTCCCGAGCAGCGGCGCAAAGGGCAGCGAGCAAAGGCTGTGCAGTCGGGTCACTCTGCCACAGCAACCTGAGCGCGTAGAACAGGGGCACCCCCGGCTCGAGGGCATACAATTCTCGAAGATGCCGGAACGTTTTGGAGCGAGTTGACAAGGTCGCCTTGCCACAGGCGTTCTCGCGAATGGTCGCGTCCTGGTAGTCGGCGTAGGTTGCGTCGGGACCAGCGCTTTCGAGCAGCGCTCTCAGTTCCGTCAGCATCATGGTTCGGCTCGTGTGTGTGCCCAGAGGGTCGTTCACGAACCCCAGATCGACGGCGAGAGATGGTACGTCAATCCGCACGCTGCCTCACTCCCTCTGCTGCAGAAACCCGGGCCCCTCGGCACAGCGGTTGAGACGAACACCGCCCATGAAGGTGGCGTCTTGGCTCCGGCTGGACGTAACCCTTCCCGTATTCTTCCGGCAACCGAATGCTAACCGTTCGTGCCTGTGGGACCACAAAACTAGATCACACTTGCTCGGATGCCATTCTGTGGTCCCACAGCACGATGCTGCTGGTGGTGAGGTACGTCCTGCGATTCTGGGGAACGCTCGCCGGGGAACGGCGCGACCTGATGCTCGAGAACATCGCGCTGCGGCATCAGATCGAGGTGCTGACGCGAACTCGACGGCGACCGCCGTTGCTCCCAGCCGACCGCCTGCTCTGGTCCTCGCTCGCCCGCGTCTGGCCGGGCTCGCCGATTGCGGCCGTGAAGACATTGAAAGCGTGAGTGCCGAGCAGCGGGACGCCCTGCTCGTCCTCGGACCAATCGTGGCCGAGAGCCCGGCTGAGTCTACCGAGAACGTCGGCGTGCAGCCCGACGAATCCACAGGCGATCGCCCACCCGTCTCCCAGCGCCTGACGGTGGAGACTAGATGGGGGGCCCGACGATCAACTGCGAGAGGATCGACTCACGATCATTCCCATCGGCCCGGATGTGCACGGTCCCTGTGTTAGTCGACGACGCGCGGCACTTTTCGCAGCTCTAGGGGCGATCGGTCGTCCACTCCTCTGCCTGCGCGTCGCACGCCTGAGCTTCCGGTCGACTCGATCGAACGGACGTTCTAATATGAACCCCCTGAGGAGGCTCAGCGCGGTGGATCCCGAAATCCTCCTGACCAAGCCCTCGGAGGCACGCGGTGTCGAGTACAAACAGTGGCTCGACCTCGACGACAACGATCACCGGGCATTGCTCGCGAAGGCGCTGATCGCGCTCGCGAACTTTGGTGGCGGCAGAGTCGTTCTCGGTTTCAAGAGCGTTGGCCACGGAGCACTCACACCGTGCGACGAAGAGGCGCCGGGTGATCACGCCGTGACCTACGCCCCTGAGCGCATCCAGAGAGTGATCGGGCGATACGCCTCGTACCATTTCGAAGTCACCTGCGAGTACGTGGAGCGTCCCGGTGGGGCGGCGATCCATCCGGTCATTACTGTGCCTCCAGATGTGCCGGAGGTCGTCTTTCCCAAGCGCGGCTCCTCAGACCCCTCGACCCTACTGAAGGGTCGTCTGTACACAAGGCTCCCCGGGCCACGTAGCGCGACGCCTGAGACGCCTGGCGATTGGACCGAGTTCATCGAGGGCCTCGTCAAACGTCGCAGTGACGGCATTATCGGGCTCCTCAACCCCGCACACGTTACTCCCGCGGGTGATGACGCGCCGTCAGCGGGCACCGAGCGCGAACAGACCCCTCGGAAACGAACAGTTCGGGATCGGATGTCTGACGTTGCGCCGCCTGCAGCGGCAGCGCTCCCCGGCGTCACACGAACGGAACTCCTAGAGCCGGAGGAAGTCTACGTTTTGGAGAACCCGGTCAGTGAGGCACGCGTCACATCCCTGCAGGGTGGGATCCGCGATGACCTCGAGAGCTCGATGCCCATCCTTCGGCTCTTTGAAGTCTCCGGGACGCGCACGCATCTTCGCGCGTACGAAGAAGACCTGACGTTCGGGCTCACTCACGTGTCGTTCAAGGGCCCGCTCGTCGAACACTCATCGTGGGTGGAAGTTCCTGAGCGTGAATTCGCCCTCGCGATCGACGAATTCCTCCGCAACCAGTTTGCCGAACTTCTCGGGGCACGGAGTGAGGAGGCTCCGACGCTCGCGCGTGAGATCGAAGAGATCGGGGGCTTCGTCGTCGACTCGAAGGCCCGCATTCAGGAGCAAGGCGGGAACGCGGATCTCGTCGTCCTGCTCGAGCCCGAGGGTGTCGATGTTGATCGCCTCTTCATGTACGAAGCAGGGTGGTGGGACGGCCCCCTCATGATTCGCGACACTGACCTCCAGGGAATCACCTATCTCCACGGACACCTTGGTGAGCTCCCGGTGCTCCAGATCCACGGCGCGCCGGTCGATCGGACGCTAATCGCGATCGTCGACCTGGGCGACTACGAACTGACCCTTGCGAACGTCGATGGGGACAAGGACGACTATCTTGACCTACAAGTCACCGCCCTCACTGCCGAGGAAGCGCACGATTGGGTGCTCAAGGCTCCCGAAGTGCGGGAGAGTTTGTTCAAGAGCAAGCACCACCGCGAAGGGGCATACTCGACAGAGGAAGCTGCGCTCCGACTTCAGTTGATGGCTCGGTATCGGCTTCAAGCTGCGGGCGAGGTCAGAGAGCGTCATCGACCTCGCACAATCAGCGTGTGGTTGGATCGTTCACCTGCTGAGGATGCGGACTAGCACGTTGCTCTGCCCCGGCGGGCGCCTGCGTCTCCGGCGTAACGGAAGGCCCCGGCTCGCAAACCGGCCGTTGGAGCGTGCCCACACTGAACCACTGAGTACCACGGTTCTCTTCAGATGCGACACAGCGATCAGCTTTACCCCACCCACGAAGCCTTGACGTTCGCACGGCGATGCGCGGCGTTATTGCTCCGGATCCGAGTTCTGTGGCCTGGCAGGATGGCCAGTAGAGGGACTCACCAGACGTCCCTTGACGCCTTCCATCCGTCTTGACGAACGGCTAACATGGATCTATCTTCCCATCGATCGACGCGCTATTCCTCGAAGCTTTCGAGACGACCGCGCCCGGTGGAAGGATCACCCCCCTTGGCCATCGCTGCACGTCGAACAAAGACTTACATCGCCTTTGATGGCGACGCCGACCTGATGTCCTACCGGACGATCCAAGCTTGGAGCGCTGATCAGCCAACATCTTTCATCCTCAACGACGCACATGACTTGAACTACGCGCGTGACGATAGCCTCCTTTCAGCTCGCTACATGGCAAGTGCATCATCGAGTTGTTCGAAGCCAACGGACCTCGTTTCAGAGATGAAATCGATGCATCTCTCCGGATGCAGGGCAGCGTGGGGGAGGCTTGGCGAGATGGAGAACGACCTCGATTCCCGATTGGCACCACCGCAGTGATCGAGATCCCTCCGCACAAGCTCTTTCTTCCCGCCTTAACTCGTTGCGGCGTTGACGACGGCTGGAAAGCAAGTGCGTCAGTCGCCGACTTGTGGAACGCTCTTGACGGGCTCTGGCGATCAATAAGAACTCGGTGTAACGCAGAGCCAGTCGTGATGCCGCTCATAGGCAGCGGACTTGCGAATGTCGGAATCCCGGCTGAGAGCATCCTCGAATTGATAGTTCGCTCCTTCGCAAAGGCGTCCACCGAAGCCCGCGTGACCGAGCAGCTGACAGTCGTTTTGACGGAATCTCTTTACGAAGCCGTTGACCTACGGAACCTGACCGCTCCGTAGCCTGTTCGGCCATAAACGCAGATCACTTCAGGCGGTTTCGAGCTGGTGGCGATCAGGGATCGCGCTGACTGGACGCGCGAAGACTCGACCATCGCGGCGGACCGAGCGCCCCGAGTTCGAGCATCCGACGCCCAGGAGACGCGCCATCGGGTCGCGCCGAGGGACTCGCGCTCGCACAGAAGCGCTCGAGGTTCCCTGCTCGGCAAGCAGATGGTCACGTCCTCGGACATGAAGTCCCGTCCCGTCCCGCCAGCGACCCCCGACCCTTCGTCACTCAGGCCACCACAACACCTAGCATCTACAGCCGCCGCCGGCGCGAAGCATCCCCCGAGCGGGCGTGCGGGGCCCTCGGCCCGAGGCCGATCCCTCGAAGTCGTCGGCGCACCCCGGTTCCCATCCCAACACCGTGCGCCTAGCGGTACCGGGAGCGGCTCGTCCAAGACGCCCTGCACAGTCTCCAGCCCCCACCGAGACGCATTACCCCGCCCGCCGGCCACCGAAGCGCACGACGGGCGCGCGGCCCACCGGCTTTGAGGGGTCCCGGGGACACCGTCCCCGGGCGGGGGTGTCGGGGGCGCTCGCCCCCGACGAACGAATCGACCTCCAGCGCCCCGCACGTAGCACTCGGCCAGGCCGCCCACCTCGCCGATCCTGCGGTCACCTCCGGCGCCCGCGCGGCAGCGACCCCACAACCCTTCGTCGCTCGGGCCACCACAACACCAGAGCATCCGCAGCCGCTGCCGGCGCGAAGCATCCCAGAGAGGGGAGGGGGGGTGAGGGGGCCCTCCGCCCGAGGCCACCCGCTTGAGCAGCTGCAAGCAGCTACCGCTAGTGGTTCGGCCCCCGCTGCATCGGCTGCGGCTGCCACCGATAGAGATCCGAGTTCTGCAACGTCTGCGGATTGACCGCGCTCCGAGGCCACTTTCCCTGCAACACCAGCGCGATCTCCTGCCCGAGCCGCCGTCGCGTCTCCGGCATCATCCGCGACGTCGCCGATGCAATGTGCGGCGTCACGATCACGTTGTCCATGTGGAACAGCGGGTTCTCAGGGTCCGCTGGCTCCACCTCGAACACATCGAGGCCCGCTCCCGCGATCTCCCCCTGCTGCAGCGCCTCGATCAACGCCGCCTCGTCCTGGCTCGGGCCGCGCCCCGCATTGATGAACATCGCGCTCGGCTTCATCGCCGCGAACTGTGCTTTGCTCATGATGTGATGGGTTTCCTCGTTGAGCGGACCGTGGTTCGACACGAAGTCCGACCGTTCGAGGAGGTCCGTCAGCCCCACTGGCTCGACGCCGGCGCTGGTCATTTCTGTCTCCGAGACATAGGGATCGTGCGCGATCACGCGCAGACCGAACGCCTGCGCCCGCCGCGCCACCGCTCGACCAACGTTGCCGAACGCAATCAGACCGAGCGTCTGCCCGTACAGCCGAGGGAAGTTCCGCATGTGCGGATGCCCCTCGGACCAGCGCCCCGCACGGATCCAGGCGCGCATCTCGTAGAGGTGACGGTGAGCGCCGAGCAGCAGCGCCATCGTGTGATCCGCGACCTCCTCGGTGAACACGTCCGGCACGTTGGTGACCGGGATGCCGTGACGCGTCGCCGCCTCCACGTCCACTCGATCGGTGCCGATGCTGCCGCAGCCGATCACCTTGCAGTTCTCGAGGCCGGCGATGATCTCGGCGCTGATCACCCGGCCGCGCGCGATGATCGCCTCGGCGTCCTTCGCCATCTCGACGAACTCGTCGTCCGAGTTCGCCGGCAGTTCCACGATCTCCGCCCCGATCGGCGTGAGCGCCTCCTCCTCGAAGCTGAAGTCCGAAGCCGCCAGGTTGAACGACGATCCGCCCGCCTGCATCGCCTCGGGCGGCTTCTGCACGGCCACTGTGAACCGAGGACTCGCCGACATTCGTCACCCCCTGAGCTGGAGTACTGCGATCGAAACGCCCGTGCTGGGTCGGGCGCGAGCGTGATGATAACCGCGCGTCGCCGGCCCCGTCCGCTGCCGGGCGCTCTCCGCACCCGATCCGCCGCCAGCCGTTCCGCTAGGCTGAGCCCCGCGATTCGAGGATCACCGAGGGGGCAACGATGGCGAGCGTGGAGACCGTGCTCGGACCGGTCGAAGCGTCAGAGCTGGGCTTCACGCTCAGCCACGAGCACGTGCTGGTCGACGCCGGCAACGACATCCGCCACTACCCGTGGATGTTCGACATCGACGCGACACGCGAGCTGCTGACGCGCGAACTGTCCGAGGCGAAAGCCGGCGGCGTCGACGCGATCATCGATCTCACTACACCCGACCTCGGACGCAACGTGCGCTTCGTCGAGCAGATCGCGCGCGCGAGCGGCGTCCGCATCGTCGTCGCCACCGGCATCTGGCGGGACGTCCCGCGCTCCTTCTGGATGCGCGACCCCGACGAGATCGCCGCGATCTTCGTCCGCGAAATCGAGGTCGGCATCGACGACACCTCGATCAAGGCCGGCGCGATCAAGGTCGCCAACGATATGGGCGGCGTCACCCCCGAGGCCGAGCTCGTGCTCCGAGGCGCCGCGCGCGCCTCGATCCGCACCGGCTGCCCGATCAGCACCCACCACTGGGCCCGCGAGGAGGTCGGACGCCAGCAGCTCGCCGTCTTCCTCGACGAGGGCGTGCCGCCGCACCAGGTCTGCATCGGCCACAGCGCCGACACCGACGACGTCGACTACCTCGAGGACCTGCTCAAGGCCGGCGTCTACATGTCGCTCGACCGCTACCCCGGGCTGGCGCCCGGTGCACTGCCGTGGGAGACGAGGAACGCCACCGTCCAGGCGTTGATCGAACGCGGCTGGGTCGAGCGGCTGATGCTCGGCCACGACTACGCGCCTCGACCCGTGCGCGCCGGTGCCACGGCGCCGAGCGGCGAGCAGACGCGCTACCTGTTCCTCTCGACGACCGCGATCCCCGCCCTCCTCGGATCCGGCGTCACCCAGTCCCAGATCGACACCATGATGCGCGACGTCCCCCAGCGCTTCCTCGCGGGGGAGAGCTAAGGCCGGAGCGCGTCGCTCCGGTCAGGCGCCATGCGCCGAGGCCTGACCGTCTTCGGTCGGGCGGGCCGCATGTTCCTCCCCGTCATCCTCATCGTCGACTTCAGGCATCGGGTAAGGCTGGGCCTTCTCCATCTCCTCCCTCGACCATTCACCCGCCCGCTTCGGCTTAGCGCTCATCTGCCCGTCATCGCTCCCACCCGGCTTCTCACACATGAGCTTCTCCGTCCTCGGGTGCGCCCCAACCCGCATCCCTTTTGCCGGGCGTCGGGAAACGAGGGCACCCCGGACAGACTACCGCGACACACCCCCGGCGAATCTCATGCGCGGGCCTTCCGCAACACGTCGAACAGTGATTTCGCATTGTTGTTGAATTGCGGCGCGAACATCTCCTGGGGCTTCGTGCGCCGCCGGTAACTGTTGTTCCCGTTCAGGTAGTTGTTGGTGCGGAACTTCAGCACCCACGGCCCGCCCGAGGAGCCGCCTGTCTGGTCGCTGCCCACGCCAACCGGCGCCGGTGAGCATCCAACGTTTCCGTTGTACGCGTACGACGACTGGCTCGTGATCAACCGCTTCCCGTTGAACGGCGACGCCGCCGGATATCCAAACTGGTCCCAGTGCTGGTAGCGTCCCGAGTTCCATGCGAATCCCAGCCAACCCACCGCCTCACTGATCCGCCGCCCTCCGCGGGGATACAGGACCGCGCCACCCATGTCCTGGCAGAGGCCGCGCGGATTGCCATTCTGGTACCACGCCGTCCGCACCCACAGCTGCTTCGCCTGCCACTGCCCGTAGGGCGCGGCACCGTCACGGTAGGCGGGCACAAACACAACGTTGGTAGCCCAGCCGTCCGACTGATTGGTACCGGCGTGCAAGCAATGGCCTGCCGTCCAGATGGCATCGCCCCCGATGGAGGCGGCGGAGCAGACGAACGACGATGAGCCACGCTTGAAGAAGAGTTTGCCGATGCTTCGGTAGGGGTAGACCGTATACGGAGCTGGGACCTCGAATCTCGTGAACGGCGGCGGGTAGTCGTAGCCGCCGGTCGTCGCCTGGGGTTCGGCGTCCACCTCGTCGCTAAGCGGTTCGCCCCCCCTCCACCACTTGCCCACCATCCGCCGCGCGTACCGGTGCCAGCTCGTCGAGTTCGGCCGCCAGCTCGTCTTCATCGATCTCGATGATGTCGCATGGCTCTGCCTGTTCCATCTCGTCCAGCGTCCACACGTCCTCGCCCGCCGCTGCCATCGCCATCAGCGCCTGGATCGGCGAAGCGGCGTTGCCATCCGGTCCGGTCGGGGGCTGCTCGGCCGTCTCCGGTCCTGGCCCCGGGTTGCCCGCTACTTGATCTGCCATCGCGATGCCTTCCTTTGGCCTTCACATATGTTCGGGCGGGCGAGCATGTCAGACTCGTTCGAGGCCCGTCAATGGAATCTCGAGTTTCTGTCGGGAACGTCAGAGCTGTAGCACACAGCTGTGACTTAGGAGCCGAGGGGGAAGCCGTCAATCCCACTTCTGGCCGCACTCGCGACACGAGGTGGCGACCAAGCAAAAGGCCCGCGGCAATCGCCGCGGGCCTTTTGCAACTGGACCGTGCCGGTCCGCTACGCGTTGACGTACTGCTCCAGCACCGGGTTCGCTCGACCGTTCTCGAAGCGCTCGCCGAAGCCCGCCACGCGCACGCGCTGCACGTACTCCTTGATCTGTCGCCGGCGCACGGCCAGCAGCATTTGCTGACCTTCCTTCAGCGACTTGTCGTCTGCGCCCCCGCCCATCAGGATTGCGATCGACGTGTTCGAGTCCGTGCCGACCACTACCGGGTTCTGCGGATCCGCCTGCGCTGTCAGCGCGATCTCGATCTCGTCCAGGTAGCCGTCGATCTCCTCGCGGCGGTCCGGGTCGGCTGCCGCCACGTACTGCAGGTGCATCACGCCGAACGCCACGTGCCGCGACTCGTCCGACGCCGCCAGGCGGTACATCGACTGCTCGGCGTCGTTGTAGCTCATCAGCTCGCCCATCCGGAACAGCGAGAGCACCGAACCCTCGCCGGAGATGTGCAACCGTGCCGACATCTCCGTGAAGTCGCGGGCCGAGTCAATCACGCCAACCGCGGCCGCCCCTCGGCTCAGCTGGGCCATCAGCCCGCCGCCGTTGGCGAGCGCCCGCTTGCGGAACACGTCCATGTGACGCGCCTCGTCCATGATCTGTGTGATCAGGTACATCCGAGGCTCGTAGTAGTCCGGCGTCGTGCTGGCGATCCACTTGCCCGGCACATCGCCGGCCACGAACTCCACTTCGGTCAGGAACGTCGCCAGCTGGCACTCGGCACGCTCGATGTCGTCAGGCAGCTCCTCCAGCGTGTGCCACGGCACGTCGGTCGCCGAGGACCACTGCCGCTGCACCGCCTCCTCGTAGAGCTGAGCGCCGTTCCGCAGCCAGATGTCCGCCTTCGTGCGGATTGAGTAGTTGCCGACGCGCGCCGCCGTCGGGCGCTCGATCGCGCCACGCGGACGTCCGGTCGTGTTGTCGCTTCGATCGGGGACCTGCCCGAACGGGCCCTGGTCGGCGTTCTGTAGCAGCAGGCCGCCGCAGGCTTCGGAGTGCTCCAGCGTCGCGCCAAGCGTCTCGCGCGGCTGCAGCCAGTCGAGCTTGTAGCCGCGATCCCGGCCGTATTCGATCAGCTGCTCGAACGGCGAGAGTTCGCCGATGGCCTCATCGGTGTCAGGTCGAACTTCGATCGCCATCTGAACTCCTCTTGGACGGCGCCCTCAGCCTCGGGCCGCTGGACGGAGGGGTCGTCCGGGCCGCTTACACGCGCGTTCGTCATCGTATCCGGCCGAATCACGGCCGTAAACCGCGCCCCGCCGGTCGCCGCGTCATCGTTCCTCGATTTTCCCAGTCTCGATCGCGAGCACCCGCCGCGCGAACTGCTCAATGAAGTATCGGTCGTGCGTCACCATGATCGTTGCGCCCTCGAAGCCGGCCAGCGACATCTCGAACGCCTCGCGCGCCGGCAGGTCGAGGTGGTTCGTCGGCTCGTCCAGCAAGAGCAGGTTCGACCCGGCCAGCACGAGGCGCGCCAGCGCAAGGCGCCGCAACTCCCCCGGACTCAGGCTCGACACCGAGGCGCGAGCGATATCGTGCCCAAATAGGAATCGGTGTAGGTGGTCGTACGCTTCTGCTTCGATCATCTCGCCCGCGGAGCGGAGGTAGCCGACGGCCGTCAGCTCCGGATCGTCCGGCAGCAGTGCGCGATCGTCCTGCGGCAGCCACCCGATGCGCGCAGACGCCGCGAGGTCGATCCGGCCGCCGCCCACCGCCAGTTCGCCCGCCAGCGCGCGCAGCAGCGAGGTCTTGCCACTGCCGTTGGGCCCAACGAGCACCACCCGATCGCCTCGCTCGACGACAAAGCTCGCGTCATCGAGCAGCGGCTGCCCGCCGATCTCGAGGCTGACCCGATCCACTTCCAGCAGGCGGCTGCTGCTGCGGTCGGCGGGGCCGAACTGACCGCGGATCCCCTCGACGACCTTCGCTGGTCGCTCGACCCGCTCCCCCCGGTCGTGTTCTCGCTGCAGGCGCGCCTTCAACGTCACGGCACGACGCGCCACCTTCAGCGCGCGCTTCCGGTAGTGGAAGTCGATCGTTCGCTGCTCGATGCTCTTCGCTCGGCTCTCGGCGGCCTGGATCGCGCGGCGCATCTTGCGCTCCTCGCGGCGCTGCCGCTGGTAGCGTGCCGATTCCTCCTCGCGGCGCCGCGCGAGCTCCTTGAGCCACGTCGAGTAGTCGCCGCTGAACAACTCGGCCCCCGCCGCGTGATCCGCCAGGATCAACAGCTGGTCCACGTGGTCTTCGAGCAACGCCCGATCGTGGGATACGAGCACGATTGGACCGGCGTAGCCCCCCAGATAACGATCGAGCCACTCGATCCCCGCCAGGTCCAAGTGGTTCGTTGGCTCGTCGAGCAGCAGCGCCTCCGGCTGCGCGGCAGTCAGATCGAGCAACGCGAGCTTCGCGATCTCGCCGCCCGAAAGCCCCCGTGCCGGCGCCGTCGCGACGAACGGGCGCAGCTCCAGCGCCACCCGCGCCTCCTCGATGATCTCGCGCGGGGCGATGCGAGCGAGCCGATCGAGCAGCTCGTCGTACGCCTCGGTCGCCTCGGTCGCCGCGCTTCCACTCGCCCGAGCGAGGCGCTCGCTGGCCGCTGCGAGGGCGGTCTCGAGCGTCTCGGCGGCGAACAGGCTGGGATACCGCTGGCCAAGCGTGACCATGGCGTGCTCGGGACCAACTTGTCGCAGGTAGCCGGCGCGGGCGCCGTCGAGCGAGCTGCGACCGCGGTCCGGTCGCAACTCGTCGGCGAGCACACGCAGCAGCGTCGTCTTGCCGCTCCCGTTCGGCCCCACGATGCCGAGCGTGCGCCCCGCGGCCACGGTGAACGAGACTGCCTCGAGGATCGCGCGGCCGCCGAGCTCGACGGTCAAGTCGTTGGCGCGGATCACGGATACCTCGTCGCCACGCACCCGGCGCGGACGGAGTCGATGGAGCGAAGCGAAGGAGTTGGGTCCGGGATGCGAGAACCGACACGGCCGTCACGGGGCGTCCCCATGGCAGCGGCTGCTCAATGAGCGCTTCGCCGTGTCTACTTCCTCAAGGGTCTCCCCGGCGCTGATCTGCCAGACACCAGTGTACGCGCCGCCCGTCGTCCGCGACCTCCGCCGCTCGTTCGGCGACTAGGGGTTCACGCCACCGTACGCGATCCCGGTCAGATGCGACATCTCCCGATCGAACGTGGTGAGATCGTCCATGTTGAGTTGGTTCAGATGGGTGTACCCGCACGCCCGCGCCAGGATCTGCATCATCTCGACCGCCGCCAGCAGGTAGCGCGACAGCCGCTGCGCGGCCTCGTCGACCGGCAACCGCGCGCGGAGGTGCGGCTGCTGCGTGGCGATCCCAACCGGGCAGTTGTTCGTGTGACAGGCGCGCATCCCGATGCAGCCGATCGCCTGCATTGCCGCGTTTGAGATCGCCACCGCGTCGGCGCCCATCGCCAGCGCCTTCGCGAAGTCGGCCGCCGCGCGCAGACCACCCGTCACCACCAATGTCACGTCGTCCCGACCGCGAGCAACGAGGTGCCGCCGCGCCCGCGCGAGCGCCGGAATCGTTGGCACCGAGATGTGATCGCGCAGAATCAACGGCGCCGCCCCGGTGCCGCCGCCGCGACCGTCGAGAATGATGTAGTCGACGTCGGCCTCGAGCGCGGCGTCGATGTCGTTCTCGATGTGCTGCGCCGAGAGCTTGAAGCCCACCGGGATCCCGTCAGTAGCCTCGCGCACCTCCTCGGCCACCCGCCGGAAGTCGGACGGGCTCAGCAGATCGGGGAAGTGCGCCGGTGAGATCGCGTCCTCCCCGGGCTCGAGCCCCCGCACCTCGGCGATCTTGCCGACGACCTTGCGTCCCGGCAGGTGTCCGCCTGTGCCCGTCTTCGCGCCCTGTCCGCCCTTGAAGTGAAACGCCTGCGCCAGCTTCACCTTCTCGATCGAGTAGCCGAAATGCCCGGATGCCAGCTCGTAGAAGTAGCGGCTGTTCTCCGCCTGCTCCTCCGCCAACATGCCGCCCTCGCCCGAGGCGATCCCCGTTCCGCAGATCTCGGCGCCGCGCGCCAGCGCGACCTTCGCTTCCTCCGACAGCGCCCCGAAGCTCATGTCCGAGACGAACAGCGGCATCTCCAGCTCAAGCGGCTTCTTCGCTCTCGGTCCGATCGTCACGTCGGCGCCGACCGTCACGCCATCGAGCTGCGGGAGCGTGGCGAGCTGAGCGGCCAGGAACTGAATGCTGTCCCACTGTGGCAGCTGGTCGCGCTCGACCCCCATCGCCTCGATGGGACCGTGTGAGCCGTAGGCGCCCAGGCCCTTGCCGGCGAGCTCACGGATCCGACCCACGTACGGTTCATCGGGCGTGCCGTGCGGATCCTGGTAGGCGCCCTGGTACGAGTCGCGTTTCCAGACCTGCGGATGGTCCTTCAGCCACGCGCTCAGTTGATCCTGGTCGACGTAAACCGCGTCATCCTCGACCCAGGACTCGAAGCGTTCGAGACATTCGTCGTTCGAGTAGGAGCTCACCCCCGCCTCGAATTGATAGTCCCAGTTGTGGATGCCGCAGATCAGGTCGTCGCCCTCGATCCGACCGTCGGCGAGATGCGCGCCGCGGTGTAGGCAGCGCCCGTAGAGCACCGAGTGCTGATCGTCATAGCGCACGATCACGAGGTCGAGCCCATCGACGAGCGCGCCGACCGGCTGCCGATCCGGGATCTCACTCCAGGTCGCGATCCGAGTGCGTTGCATATCGCTGTCCTCCTCGCCCCGTCGAACGCGCCGTCGAACGCCACGAACCCACGCTCGCCGCGCCGGCCTGGGTCCGATCCTCTCGTGCCCGCAGGAGCGCGATCGTGACCCGGACACGGCCGTGAGATGAAGCACGCCTTGACGCGCGGCCCCCTCGCCCGAGATCGTGTGAGCACGATGACTCGCCCGCCAGGACCGATCGACGATGTTATCCGCGCCGCCGGCTTACGGCGGACCACGCCCCGCGCGCTCGTCCTCCGCACGTTGCGGGCGAGCCGCGGTCATCTGACCGCCAGCGAGATCTTCGATCGGATCGAGGCCCAGCGCCCCACCGAGCCAATCGCGGTCTCCACGGTTTATCGTGCGCTCGAAGCGCTCGAGGGGAAGGGTGTCGTCTCGGCGCTACGATCGCGGAGCGGAGAAACGCGCTACGAATGGGCGCCGGAGCGACCGCCGCACCATCATCTGATCTGCCGGGCTTGCGGCGAGGTCGTCGAGCTCGATCTCGATGCGGTCGAACAGCTGGCCGCGGAGATCGAGGCGCGAACCGGCTTTAGACCGGACATCCGCCATCTGGCGATCGATGGGATCTGTAAACGCTGCCGGCTGACCTCGGATCCGGACGTTACGCTGCGCGATCCATGACCGCGGCCTCCGCGCGCTTGCGGTAGAAGTTGCCGCCGAGCCGTTCGAGGCCATCGAGGTCGTGGCCCAGTAGCGCCTCGGTCGCCCCGATGAACAGCACGCCGCCCGGCTTCAGGCTCTCCACGAACCGCGCGACCAGCCCGGACTTCACGCCGCTGTTGAAGTAGATCATCACGTTGCGGCAGACCACCAGATCGTAGCCCCGACCAAACCTATCCTTGAGCAGGTTGAGTTCCTTGAACTCCAGATGTCGGCGCAAGGCGACGCTCGCCGTGAACCCGTCGTCGCTCTCATTAAAGTGCTGGCTGATCTCGCCCTCGGGGATGCCTTCGATCTCAGTCGCCGTATAGGGTCCGCCGGCCCGCGCCTTCGCGAGCGTGTCGTGGTCGAAGTCCGTACAGAGAATCGAGGCGCGCGCCAGCGCTTTCGCCTCGGACAGCTGCATCGCCAGCGAGTACGGTTCCTGGCCGGTCGAACAGCCGGCGCTCCAGATCGAGACCGCGCGATCTCGCTGCTTCAACAGCTCGGGCAGCACCGCGCTCCGCAGCTGCTGCCA
Source organism: Dehalococcoidia bacterium (assembly GCA_965248675.1). Classification (GTDB taxonomy): domain Bacteria; phylum Chloroflexota; class Dehalococcoidia; order UBA2979; family UBA2979; genus UBA6627. Next base: position 72,850 of record CBDFJZ010000007.1, on the reverse strand, counting down.
CTGCGCCTGGTCGCGGAAAAACTCCGTGACGTCGATCGTGATCATGTCGCGGAGGTCGGCGAGCTCCTCAAGCGGTCGCACTTCGTCGGCGAGACCGGCCTCGGCGACTGAACGCGGCATGCCGTAGATCGTCGAGGTCGCCTCGTCCTGAGCGACGACGTAGCCGCCGGCCGCCTTCACCAGCTCGCAGCCACGCGTGCCATCGGAACCCATACCGGTCAGGATCGCGGCGACCACGTTATTGCCGCTCTGTTTCGCGACCGACCCGAGCGTCACGTTGATCGCCGGACGCACCCCGCACTCGGTGGCGCCCCCGTCAGCTTGATCCGGCTGCCGGCGGTGAGCTCCAGGTGGTAGTCACCGGGAGCGACCGCGACCGTTCCGGCCTCCAGCTGCATCCCGTCTGTTGCTTCCACTGCGCTGAGCGGCGTCAGCGTGTCCAGGCGCTCGGCGAGCGTTTTGGTGAATCCGGGCGGCATGTGCTGCACCACGATCACGGGCACCCGCATGTCCGCGGGGAATCCTTCGGTCACGTTCCGCAGCGCCTGCGGACCGCCTGTGGAGCTGCCGATCACCACGGTCCGCGAGGACCACCGGCTGCCGGCCGGAGAGACCGATTGTGACGGTCGTCGCTCGTGGGGATCGATCCGCCGCACGACGCGCACCTGCGCGCCGGCTGCCGCCACCACCTTCTCCAGAACCTCGTCGCTGGGCGCGAGCCGCGACGAGGGCTTCGGGATGAAGTCGACGGCGCCGAGTTCCAGCGCCTCCAGCGTCGCCGCGGCGCCCTCGGTCGTGCGGCTGCTCACCATCACCACCGGCGTGGGCCGGATCTGCAGCAGTTGCGGCAGCGCCTCCAACCCGTTCATCCGCGGCATCTCGATGTCCAGAGTCACGACGTCCGGCTTGATCTTGGGGAGCATCTCCAGCGCTTCAACGCCGTCCTTCGCCATCCCGGCGACCTCAAGGCGGGCGTCCGCCTCGAAGTAGCGCTTGAGCGCTCCTCGAACGGTCGCTGAGTCGTCGACGATCAGCAGACGAATCGGCTGATTCGCTGCCATTAGCCGACGAGCTTCCAGAGCGCCGACTGGATCCGATCGGAATCGAACGGCTTCACCACGAAGTCCTTCGCTCCGGCCTTGATCGCCTCCATGATCACCGCCTGCTGACCCATCGCCGTGACCATCGCGATCTTCGCGTCCGGGTCAATCTTCAGGATCTCCGCCAGCGCCTCCATGCCATCCATGTTCGGCATCGTGATGTCCATCAGCACGGCGTCCGGCGACTCCGACTGGTACACCTTGACCGCCTCGACCCCGTCCTCCGCCTCGACGACTTCATGGCCGAGTTCCTTGATCAGGCTGGCGCTCTTCATTCGCATGAACGCCGCGTCATCGGCAATCAGAATTTTCGCCATCGTTGCTTTCCGGTTTCCGAGGCGATGCCTACGCCGCCGCCGCCAGTTTCTTGCGCGGACTCGTGATATTCAGCGCGCCGCTACCCACCGCAAGCGACACTGTCCGGCCGGCGTCGCCACCGGTGTCCTCGCTCGCGATCTGCAGCCGAAGCTCACTGAGCGCCGCATGCGCGGCGTCCAGGTTGCGCTGCCCGATCATCATCGCCTCCGAGACCATCGGTCCCTGCATCATCTGCGCGCCACCCACCAGCTGAATCTTGATCCGGCTGCGCTTCGCTCCCAGCTTCTCCATTTCCACAAGCACCAGCGGGATCGCGAGATCGACGAACTTCGCCTCCGCGCCCCCACGTTTTCCGTGGTTGCTGTCCGGCAGCACCATGTGCGCCATCCCGCCCACCTGCGCCTGTGGGTCGTACCCGCAAAACGCTACGCACGATCCCAGCCCCAGGCAGACGAGCTGGCGTTCCGGGTCGTCTGAGACGGCCCACTCGCCGAGGCTGAGCATGGGGCGCTCACTGGGGACGACCTCGATCGCCACTACGCCGCCTTGGCCGTCTCGAGCAGCGCTTCGAGCAGCTCCTCGCTCGGGATCACCATGAATTGACCCTCGATCTCTCGATCGGCGGTGATGAACGTCGTTTCCGCGACGTAGGTCTCGTCCTGCCGCAGCAGAATCTCCGCGGTCACCACATCCAGCAGCGCGCCCGCCATGTCGGTCATCACCGCCGGCGGCGACGGCGCCAATTCGAGGCCGGTCGCGTCGGCGATCGCGTTCAAGAAGAACGCGCCGATGATGTTGCCCATCTCACCGAGTGCTGAACGGCCCATCTCGTCCAGTTCCCGCGTGGTCTCGGCGGGCTGCCCCATCAGCAGGTCCACAAACGCGTACGCGATCCGCGGTTCGTAGATCAGCATCAGATGGCCGTTGGCCGCGCCGGACACCGTCAGGTAGATGCCCACGGCATCCACCTCGGCGCCTCCCACGATATTCGCGAGCTCTGCGACCGGCGTCCGCTTCAGCGCGAACGAGCTGACCGCGATCTCCTGGCCGATCATCTCCGAGAGTCCCGCCATCGCGTGGCGGGTACCGAGGCTGACTAGGTCAGTCCACGGCCCGAGCGTCCGATCGTTCATGCGGCCATCCTTTCCGGCCCCGGCGCCTCGTCGGCGGCGGACGGTTCAATCGCATTCGTGGCGCCGCCAACGGCAGCGGCCGACGGTTGGTCGGTCTCCCGCGCCTGGCTCGCCTTGATCATCGAAGGCACGTCGAGAATCAGCACCACCTGCCCATCGCCGAGGATGCTCGCCCCCGCGATCCCCCGCGCCCGTCCGAGGAAGCCGCTCAACGACTTCACGACGATCTCCTGCTGGTCGACGAGCTCGTCGACCGCGATCGCCACCGGACGGTCCGTTTCGCTCTCGCTGGCCCTGACCACGACCACATACGGATCGTCGCTGCGGGCGGTCTCAACCCCGTTCGTGAGCTGCAGCGATTCGTTCAGCCAGATCAGCGACATCACGCTCCCGCGGAGCGACATCACTGGCCGTCCGCTGACCGTGCGTAGTTGGGCCTCGTCCGGGCGAATCGTTTCCTGGACGTAGGTCAGCGGGATCGCGTAGGTCGTGCCGCCGCAGGAGACGAGCAGCCCGCGGAACGTCGCGAGTGTCAGCGGCAGACGGAGCCTGAACGTGCTGCCCTTGCCCGCTTCGCTCTCCACCCCGACACGGCCGTTCAGCGACTCGATGTCGCGGCGCACGATGTCCATGCCGACGCCGCGCCCTGAGACCTCGGTGGTCGTCGCGGCGGTCGAGAGACCGGGCGCGAAAATCAGCTCGAGCTGCTCGCGGTGGCTCAGTCGATCGGCCACCTCCTGGCTGATCTGACCCTTCTTGACGGCCGCCGCGACGACGCGCTCGGTGTCGATGCCGCGCCCGTCGTCCTCGATCGAGATCACGATCTGGCCCTGCTCGTGGGACGCGATCAGCTTGAGGATCGATTCCTCGGGCTTCCCGGCCGCGACACGGTCGGCGGCGGGCTCGATGCCATGGTCGACCGAGTTCCGGATCAGGTGGACGAGCGGATCCTTGATCTTCTCGATCACCGAGCGGTCGATCTCGGTCTCTTCACCCTCGACGGCAAGCGTGACCTTGCGATCGAGTCCGCGAGAGAGGTCGCGGACCAGCCGCGGGAACTTGCTGAACAGGAGGCCGACCGGGAGCATCCGGACGGCCATCATGCTCTCGTGCAGCTCGTCGACGACCTTCGCGATGTGCATCGATGTTTCGGCGAGCGCCCCCACGTACTCGTCCTCTTTGAACCGACCCTGCAGCAGCCGGCTGAGCTGCGAGACGCGGGTGCGGTCGATCACCAGCTCGCCGACCATGTTCATCAACGCGTCGAGCTGATCGACGTCGATCCGCACCGTGGTCTGCAGCGCCTCCACCTTCTGGGCGGAGGCGGCGATCTGCGCCCGCGCATCCGCGTCGGCAGCGGGCGCCGAGGCGTTCGCGGCCGGCTCCGGCGCCGCGTTCGGATCGAACGCGGCGGCTTCGACCGACGTCACCTCTTCGAGCTGCTCGACGCGCGCCTGGATGTCTGGGGCCTCGTGGTCGGTAGCCAGCAAGATCTCCAGCAGGCCGCTGACCCGCTCCTGCTCGATGTCGGCCCGTGACGGCACCGACCCGATCACACGACCGCAGTCGTCGAGCTCGTTGATCACCTGGAAACAACGAACGGCCTTCCAGTCGCTCGCCGCGTCGATCTGCACCTTGAGGTGAAGGACCGGGTGATCCTCGCCGCTCGCCTCCTCGACGAGCGACCGCAGGTCCTCGTCCGCGGCCAGCGCGGCGTGAAGCGACGGCTGGCTCGAGGTCGCCTCGGGCGGCGCGCCAGCGGACGCCGCGGTGTTCAGCGCGTCCACGATCGGCTGCGTGTCGATCGAGTCGCCTTCGCCGTCTTCGCTGAGGTTGTCTTTTAGGATCTTGAGCCCGTCGAGGCTCATCAGCAGCGCGTCCACGATCTCGGGCGTGATCGCCAGCGTCCCCTTCCGCACCCGATCGAGGAGATCCTCCATCGCGTGCGTCAGGTGCGCCATGTCGTCGAAGCCGAGCATCCCGCTCGACCCCTTCAGCGTGTGCGCGCCGCGGAAGATCTCCTGCAGCAGCTCCTCATTGTCTGACTCCTGCTCGAGGCGCACGAGATCCTCGTCCAGAAGCTCGAGCAGCCCCTCGGCTTCCTGGAGGAAGACTTTCAGATCGTCGGCGCTGACTTCCGCAGCAGCTGCCATCGAGGCCTCCGGCTTCGTGTTTCGCGGCGCGCGTTCAGTCGGGCGCTCCTAGGCGGCGGCGACTTGGATGTTCTCGTCGTCGAGCGCGCGGTCCAGGTCGAGCAGGATCAGCAGCTGATCCTCCACCTTCGCGATGCCCTCGATGTAGTACGAGTCTTCGGTCGTCACCAGCGCCGTCGCCGGTTCGATCGAGTCCTCAGAGATGCGCTGCACCTCCGTCACCGCGTCCACGATCACGCCGATGTCGTCGCCGTGGATGTCGACCACGAGCACGCGGCTCTCGTTCGTCGTCTCGGTCACCGGCAGACCGAAGCGCTTCCGCAGGTCGACCACCGGGATCACCCGACCGCGGAGGTTGATCACGCCTTCCACGAAGTCCGGCGCGTCCGGTACGTAGGTGACCGCCTGGATGCGAATGATCTCGCGCACGGTCCCTAATGTTGATCCCGTACACCTCGTTCGCCAGCTCGAACACCACGAGCTGTCGAACGCCGTCGCCCTGCTCCGCCATCGCGTTGCTCCATCCATGCCTGCGTCGTTGACCTGTCCAAGCATTCGGGCAGCACCCTCGTGGACGGCACCGGGTTCTCCCCGACGGGGCTCCCGCGGGTGGACATCGTCAGTCAGATGCAAGCTCTTGGGAGCCGCCAGAGAGCAGCAGGACATTCCGCGCGCCGACTCACCGGATCACGCCCGGCATTCCGATACCATCGGCTGCGAACAGAACGGTCGAGGATGCCCCAGCAATACCACGCCACCGACGCCGGCACCGGCCTCGAGGTCAGCGTCACCGGCGACTTCCCACCCGACCCGGACGACCGCGTCCGGATCGCCCGCACCTCCAACCTCTTCACGAGGTTGATGGCCACCATCCTCTCCACCGAGAACGACTACGAACGCCGCGAGCGCTTCAAGGCGATCGAAACCCAGCTCGAGCTCGCCGACGCCCTGATCCGAGGCGACGCGGCCGAGGTGCAGCAGCTGATTCGCTCCACCCTCACCTCAATGGGCGTCACCGAGGAGCAACTGCGCGAGGCGCAGGAACAGCTCCGCTCGCAACTCGAGTCGATCGGCGGCGACCCCTCCGCCCTCGAAACCCTCTTTGGCACACCCGACACCGATGACGAACCGTCGGAGGAGCCCCCGCTCGACGACCGCCCACTCGACGACCGCTTGTAGGCGCTGCAGCTCCTACGACGATTCAGCATCGACCCGCCGATGCCAGCTCCTTCGCTGCCGTAGACGCCTTCGCGCCGCTTGCTCGACCCGTGCCGTGGCCGCCCACCTTGGCCAACGCTTGTCCCTCCGTCAGGCTGCACGCGTGCGTGAGTCGCCGTGTCACCGAGTGTTGGGACGTCCCAACGGGCACGAGATCGAAGACGCACGGCCCACTGAACTCCTGGGCCCTTGAGCAGACTGTGGCTCCGTCTGTAGCCGCGAAGCGTCCTCCGAGCGGGGGCGCGGGGGCGGAGCCCCCGCAGGGCATTAGGGCGGGCGGGCGGGATCTAGATAACTATGCAAACAACGCCGAAGGCACGAAACGCATCGGAAACGGAGCTCCAATCGCGCCAGGGCGGCGCCACTACTTTGCAAAGCGACCGCAGCCGCGAATGCTTGCGTGAGCGCACACCGAGCTCGTCGCGATGTCGAATGGGCGGGCCCGCACGCCAGCGGTGCCCGACTCGCCGCAATCCGCCCCGTCGGCTCGACACTGGGATCGGCCATCCGCCTACAGATCGCCCCAGCAGGGTTCTTCGCTTGAGGCGTCGTCTGCACGGCGATACGATGAAGCGGCGGCGCTAGAACGTACATTCGACTCGGCGTGCCGAGGCGATACGTCCCTCCCCGGGCTCGCCCGTGCTCACTGCGCCCTGATCGCTGTCTGCGAGGTCCTGCTTGCCCCTTGATCGCATCGTGGTAACCGGTGCTCGCGAGCACAACCTCAAGGACATCACCGTCGAGATCCCGCGCGACCGGCTGGTCGTGATCACCGGCGTCTCGGGATCCGGCAAGTCCTCCCTCGCCTTCGACACGATCTACGCCGAGGGCCAACGTCGTTATGTCGAATCACTCTCCGCCTACGCCCGTCAGTTCCTCGGCTTGATGGAGAAGCCCGACGTCGACTACATCGAAGGCCTGTCCCCGGCAATCTCGATCGACCAGAAGGGCGTCTCGAAGAACCCACGCTCGACCGTCGCGACGGTCACGGAGATATACGACTACCTGCGGCTGCTCTACGCGCGCGCCGGCACCCCACACTGCCCGATCTGCGGGCGCGTGATCCGCCGCCAGACGGTGCAGCAAATCGTCGACGCGGTGCTCGCCGAACCGGCAGGCACGCGGGCAATGGTCATGTCGCCGCTGATCCGTCACCGCCGAGGCGAGCACCAGCAAGTGATCGCCGACGTCAAGCGCGCTGGCTACATCCGGCTGCGCATCGACGATGAGGTCGTCAGCGTCGACGACGAAATCAAGCTCGAAAAGAACAAGTGGCACGACATCGATGCCGTCGTTGACCGCGTGATCATTCCCGAGATCGACGCGGAAGACATCGAGACCACGCGGCAGCGCATCTCCGATTCCGTCGAGCAGGCGCTGAAGCTCGGCGACGGCATCATGATCTTCGCCGTCCTCGGCGAGGACGGCGGCGTCGCCATCGAGCAGACGTTCTCCGAGCACTTCGCCTGCTCCAACACGGAACACCCGCCCTACTCGGTGGGCGAGATCGAGCCTCGGAACTTCTCCTTCAACACACCGCACGGGGCGTGTGCGACCTGCACCGGCCTCGGCTTCCAGATGGAGCTCGACGAAGAGCTCGTCATCCCGAACCGGCGCCTCACGATCGACGAGGGCGCGATCGCGCCTTACCAGCGGATGAGCACCACCCTCAGCTGGTACCGCCGCCGCCTCGGCGCTCTCGCCGACGCGTACGGCTTCCGCATGGACCAGCCAATCGAGGAGTTCACCCCGAAACAGCTCACCGCGCTGCTGCACGGCACCGGTGACCAGAAGATGGCCGTGAAGTTCCGCTCGCGCGGCGGTCGCGACCACGAGTACGAGGTCTCGTGGGAGGGCGTGCTCTCCAACTTAAAGCGCCGCTACCAGGAGACCGACTCCGACTGGGTCCGCTCCGACATCGAGCGTTACATGATCGAGGTGCCATGCCCCGCCTGCGAGGGCCAGCGCCTCAAGCCAGACTCGCTGGCGGTCACCGTCAGTGACCGCTCAATCGTCGAAGTGACGCAAGACGCCGTCGGTGACGCGCTCGCGTGGGTGGAGCTGCTGCGCTCCGAGCGGACGCCGCTGAGCGCACGTGAGCAACAGATCGCGCGCCAGATCCTGCAGGAGATCGGCGGGCGCCTGACCTTCCTGCGGGACGTCGGCCTCGACTACCTCACGCTCGACCGATCGGCCGCGACGCTCTCCGGCGGCGAAGGCCAGCGAATCCGCCTCGCGACGCAGATCGGCTCCGCCCTGATGGGCGTCTTGTATGTCTGCGACGAGCCGTCGGTCGGGCTGCACCCGATCGACAACCAGCGGCTGATCGGCACACTGACGCGCCTGCGCGATCTCGGAAATACCGTGCTCGTCGTCGAACACGACGAGGCGATGATGCGCGCCGCCGACCACCTGATCGACATCGGCCCCGGCGCCGGCGAGCACGGCGGCCGCGTCGTCGCCGTCGGCCGGCCCGAGGACGTCGCGGCACACGAGGATTCGTTGACCGGCGAGTACCTGTCGGGGCGGCGGCTGATCCCGCTGCCCGCGGAGCGTCGGGCAGGCAGTGGCGAGAGCATCGTTGTCAAAGGCGCAGCCGCGAACAATCTGCAGAACCTCGACGTGCGCTTCCCGCTGGGGACCTTCATCGCCGTCACCGGCGCCTCCGGTTCCGGCAAGTCCACGCTGGTCAACCAGATCGTCGCCCGCCAGCTCGCCCACGACCTGAACGGCGCCCGCGAGCGCGGCAGCAAGCACAAGACGATCGAGGGGCTCGAGCACCTCGACAAGATCGTGATCATCGACCAATCGGCGATCGGCCGCACGCCACGCAGCAACCCGGCGACCTACACCGGGCTGTTCACGCAGATCCGCGAGCTCTTCGCGAACGTGCCCGAAGCGCGGGTCCGCGGCTACAAGCCGGGTCGCTTCTCCTTCAACGTGAAGGGCGGCCGCTGCGAGGAGTGCAAGGGCGACGGCTACATCCTGATCGAGATGCAGTTCCTCCCCGACGTCACCGTCCCCTGCGAGCTCTGCCACGGCTCTCGCTACAACCGCGAGGCGCTCGAGATCCTCTTCCGCGGCAAGACGATCGCCGACGTCCTCAACATGACGGTCACCGAGGCGCTCGACTTCTTCGAGGCCTTCCCCCGCCCCCGCCGCAAACTCGAGACGCTCGCCGACGTCGGCCTCGGCTACATCCGGCTCGGCCAGCCCGCGACCACCCTCTCTGGCGGTGAGGCGCAGCGGATCAAGCTCGCGACCGAACTCTCGAAGCGGGCGACGGGTCGAACCGTTTACGTCCTCGACGAGCCGACGACGGGCCTCTCGTTCCGCGACACGGAGCACCTGCTCGTCGTGTTGCAGCGCCTCGTCGACGGTGGGAACACGGTGATGGTGATCGAGCACCACCTCGACGTCATCAAGAACGCCGACTGGGTGATCGACCTCGGCCCGTACGGTGGCCACCGCGGAGGCGAACTCGTCGCCGAGGGCACCCCAGAACAGATCGCGGACCACGAGCGGTCGCTAACCGCCTCGTTCTTGAAGAACGCCCTCGGAGCCCACGATCACACCCCGAAACAGCCGCCGAAGCGGCGCCGCACAAAGGCGACACCCTCCTCGAACGGCGCGAAGCCCGATGCCGAGCTCAATGGGGCGAAGCCAGGCGCTGGCGCAGCCTCAAAGAAGCGCGCTGCCTCGAAACCGCGCCGGAAGGCGCGGGCGGGCGGATAGCGCCGGAGCCGAGCCGTGCCCCTCCTCCAGCTCCAGAACGCCGACGCGCGGATCGCCTCCCTCGCCGTCGTCTACCACCTCGGACGTCCCGGCTCCGAGATCGACCCGCAGACGCTCGGCGATCACCGCGCCTCGCTCGAGCCGGTGAACGAGGCGATCCGAGGCCAGCTCGAGAACGCCGTCGTCACCGTCGAACTCGCCCCGTGGCAGGTGCAGAGGCTCGGTCAGGCGCTACTCGGCGTCTCCAACGAACTCCGCCAGTACGGCATCTCCGAGGGCCGCTCGGTGGTGCCGGGCTTCAGCGAGGCGCTCGCCGAGTTCTGGCCGGAGACCGCCGCCGACCCCGACATCGCCTCGGATCTAGTCCAACACGCCGTGATGCTCCGCCGCCGGCTCGACACCGTGATCGGCGAAGCGGAGGCCGAGCTCGCGGCTGTGGCCGCCGCCGCGGAAGCCGAGCGACATGCTCGCCGCGGAAGTTGGTGGCAAGTCTGGAAACGCTAGTTCGACGGACGCGCGGATCGTGCGTGCACTGCTTGTGCGCATAGGGGTCGCTGCGTAGACTGCGGCCCGACTGAGAACCCCGGCGCGGCGGCCGGGCACGGAAACTCCTGAACCGGGAAGGGCTCGCTCCGGATGACCTACACCATCACCTCGCCGTGCATCGATGTGACGGACCAGTCCTGCGTGGACGTCTGCCCCGTTGACTGCATCCACTTCGACGAGGGCGTCGACAAGATTCTCTACATCGACCCGGACGAGTGCATCGACTGCGGCGCCTGCGAGCCCGCCTGCCCGGTATCGGCGATCTACGCCGAGGACGATGTCCCCGAGGAAGAAGCGATCTACAAGGAGATCAACGTCCTCTGGTTCCAGGACAAGGACGCCGCCCGCGCCAAGATGCCCGCCTAGCCATCGACCACACGGTCGGGCGACACGAAGGGGCGCGATCGCGCCCCTTCTGCGTTTCGGGCCCAGGCTCGATGGCCCGGCCGCTGCTGGCATCGTTCTCCCGGCCGGCTCGAGGCGCCCGGCCCGCGTCGAGCCCTGGGAGCCAGGCGTCACCTTCGCCAAGGCTGCGACAGCAGCCCGGCGCTCAGACGGCTCGCGCTCCCGATGAGGGCGCTGTCCGTCGATCGCGGTGCGGATTCCGATGGGGTGCGGGGCCCACGGCCGGAGGCCGATCCCCTGAAATCGGAGCCCCGCAGCGGATTAGGGTGGAGTCTCGGTGTCAAGCGGCGGGCGGTGCACTCGCACCAGGGTGTCGGTTGAGACTGCGGAGCCCCTGCCGGCGCTGCCGGCGCGAAGCATCCACCGAGCGGGTGCGCGAGCGAACCTATGCGTCAAGCGCCGGTGCTGACCGGAGGCATCCCGGACAGGTGGCGTGCGGTGCGCCCGACGAGCGCCCGCGGAGGTTCCGTCCCCAACAGCGTGCGCCTACCGGTACCGGAAGCAGCTCGTTCAAGACGCCCTGCGCAGTCTCCAACCCCCACCGAGACGAAACACCCCGCCCGCCGGCCACCGAAGCCCACGACGGCCGCGCGGTCCCCCGGCTTGTGAGGGAGTCCGAGGGGCACACTGCCCCTCGGCGGGGGTGTCGGGGGCGAGTGCCCCCGACGAACGAATCGACCTCCAGCGCTGGCGCGTAGCACAACGCCAGCCGCCCACCTCGCAGATCGCGCGCTCACCTCCGGTGCGCCCGTACCGCTAGCGCCCGCGGCGACGCAGGCTTCACCATCCCGGTACCTGACCTCACTCAAACAACGCCGAAGGCCCCCCGCTCGGACGCCCGGCTTGACCGGCGCTTCCGCAGCCACGACCGGCTGCGCCTCGCGGCGCGAAGCCGCGCTACAACGCTTCGAGGTATGGGATCTCGTGATGGGCCAGCGGCGGCTCGTCCCCAAGCGAGTGCGCCTGCAGCTCCACCCGCCCATCCTCGTGCAAATCCACGATCAGCACGCGTCCCCCGACTTCGCTCCCCGCGCCCAGCCCCTCCGGCGCCCCGGAGTACGCTGCCACCGTCAGCTCCCCCGCCGCGACACGGGTCATCTGCTCCCAGTGCCCCAGCGCAATGTAGTCCCGCTCGGTCTCGATCAAGTGATCTTCTCGGATGTGGAACGAGTGATGGAGCAGCGCCTTGGGGTGGATGAAGTGCCCGTGTCCCGCACCGAGCTGCCACGCCGCGTCGCCCCGCGGCGGCGGTGACGAGAACGGCTCGAAGTCCGGCAACAGCTCCGTGTGGCAGCGCGCCCAGATCTCGACGTCGAGCTCCTCGAGCGCGACCGTCTCGCCGTCCGGCTCGCGCATCACGTGCAGGTTCGGGGCGTGCTCCGCGAAGTCGAATCGGTCGTAGACCGAGCGCGGTCCCACGTGATCGTGGTTGCCCGGTGCGATCACCACCGGCGCCTGAACGCGTGCGATCTGTTCCGCCGCGTAGGTCAGCGTCTCTTCCCAGACCCGCGCGTTGTCGAAGAAGTCCCCGGCGATCAGCGCGAAATCCACCTTTTCGCGGATCGCCACGTCGATCACGCGCCCGAAGGTCTTGTGCAGCTGTTCACGCGCCTCGGAACCATCGCCGTAGTCGTATGCGCCCAGGTGGACGTCGGAGGTGTGGAGCAAGCGCCGCTTCGGGCGTCGAGTATCGGGCTCAGACATCGATCTCGTCGTGTTCCGGTACGCGGGGGCGTAGTTCCTCGAGGCGCCGGTTCAAGGCATCAGGCAACTCGGCGATCGGGACGCGAATCTGCTCCATCGTGTCACGGTCGCGAATCGTCACCGCATCGTCGTCGATCGTCTCGAAGTCGACCGTGACGGCCAGCGGCGTCCCGATCTCGTCCTGGCGACGATAACGGCGACCGATCGACTGGGCGTCGTCGAACTGGCTTCGGAACCGCGGCCGCACCACGTCGTAGACGCGCCGTGCCGTCGGCCCGAGCTTCTCGTTCCGCGAGAGCGGCAACACTGCTACCTCCGCCGGCGCCACCTCGGGCGCGAAGCGCAGCACGGTCCGCTGCTCGCCGTTGTCGAGCGTCTCTTCCGCGTATGCGTCCGAGAGTAGCGTCAGCATGATCCGATCGAGGCCGACCGCTGGCTCGACCACGTGCGGGACGACGTGCTCGTTACGATCGGGGTCGAAGTACGTCAGCGACTTCCCCGAGTGCTCGGCATGCTGCTTGAGGTCGAAGTCACCTCGGTGCGCGATCCCCTCCAGCTCGCCCCAGCCCCAGCGGTAGTGCACCTCGATATCAGAGGTCGCTTTCGAGTAGTGAGACAGCTCCTCCTCCTCATGATCGCGGAGCCGGAGCCGCTCTGGCGAGATCCCTAGTCGGCAGTACCAGCGCAGCCGTTCCTTCTTCCAGTACGTATGCCAGTCGAGCGAGTCTTCCGGGTAACAGAAAAACTCCATCTCCATCTGCTCGAACTCGCGGGTGCGGAAGATGAACTGCTTGGTGGTGATCTCGTTGCGGAACGACTTCCCGATCTGGGCAATCCCGAACGGCAGCCGCTTGCGCGTCGTCTGCTGCACGTTCTCGAAGTTGATGAACATGCCCTGCGCGGTCTCCGGCCGGAGATACGCCTCGGATGAATCATCCTCCACCGGCCCGACGTTGGTCTTCAGCATCAGGTTGAACTCACGCTCATCGGTGAACTGGCCGACCGTCCCGCACTCGGGGCAGGTGTTTTCCTCGATCTGGTCAGCCCGCAGCCGCGCCTGGCAATTCAGGCAGTCGGTCATTGGGTCGTGGAACACGTCGAGGTGGCCCGACGCCTTCCAGACCTGCGGGCTCGTGATGATCGCCGCCTCGATCCCAACGATGTCGTCGCGTTCGCGCACCATCGATTGCCACCAGAGCTCGCGAATCTGGCGGCGCATCTCCACGCCCAGCGGCCCGTAGTCGTACGACGCCGCAAATCCCCCGTAGATCTCGGCGGACGGGAAGACGAACCCGCGACGCTTCGCAAGCGACACGATCGTCTCGAGCGTGGCCCCGGTCTCGGTGGCGGCCTCTGTCATCGCACCCCTGACGCGGCTGACGCTGTCGGTCGCCACAGGATACGGGCCGGATCGCCGTTCGATGAAGCGCGCCCGCGCGGAGCGCATCGGACGTACCCGCGCGGAGCGCATCGGACATACCCGCGCGGAGCGCATCGGACGTACCCGTGCGAAGCGCGTAAGAGCTGCCGCCATCCAGCACGCTGGGTTCGTCGAAAGTGGTTGCCGCGAGCTAGAATCCCGAATCGCGCAAGGAGATCGTGATGCGTGCGTTGTTCGCCCTCGGGACTGGTGTCATGCTCGGCACGATCGCCGCGCTCTGGCTCGCCGCGCGAGGCGACGCGCATCGTGCCGGTCAGGACCAGCGCCCGCCACTACCCGAGATCGACGACGCGCCGGCCGAACCACCGGCCCTCCCCCCGGCGACCGCCGAGCCCGAGGAGGCATCCGCGTGACCAGCGAACTACCAGTCCCCACGAAGATGTGCATCCTCGTCGTGTCCGATTCGGACGCGAACCAGCTCATGAAGCAGATCGTCGAGGCCGGCTACTCGGCGACCAAGATCGGCTCGACCGGCGGGTTCCTCCGACGCGGCAGCGTCACCATCCTCAGCGGCGTAACCGATGAGCAACTCGAACCGCTCCTCGACGTCGTTCGCGAGGTCTGCCACGCCCGCAAGGAGTTCGTGCCCGTCCAGACGCTGCCATTCCTCGGAGACGGCGGCTTCACCGCTGAGCCGGTCGAGGTACGCGTCGGCGGCGCGATCGTCTTTGTGCTCGAGATTGAGCGATTCGAGCGCGTCTAGCCGATCGACGGATCCGCGAAAGTCAGAAACCGTTGGCGTGGTTAAGCGGCGTGCGCCGCGCCCTCGCGCACCACCGCCTGGAGCGCGTTGACGACCCCCTGATCGTACTGCGCACCGGCGCCGGCCTGGATCACGTCGATCGCCTCATCCACGGACATCGCGGGCCGGTACGGCCGCTCCGCGCGCAGCGCCCAGTAGCTATCGGCAACCGCCAGGATCCGTGGCGCGATCGGCAGCTCGTTGTCCGTCAACATCTCCGGATAGCCACGGCCGTCCGGGCGTTCGTGGTGCATCTCGATCCAGAGCGCGATGTCGCCCATCCCGTTGATCCGCTCGACGATCCGCGCCCCCAGGCCGGGGTGCTGGCGCATCTGCTCCATCTCCTCGACGGAGAGGATCGAGGGCTTCTCCGTGATCTCCCGCGGCACGCTCAGCTGCCCGATGTCCAGCAGGTATCCGGCCACGGCGAGCGACTGCTGGGCTTCCTCCGGCATCGCGAGCTGCCGCGCCAGCGCCGAGGCGGTCTCCGCCACATTGCGCGCCCGCCCCGGCTCGCGTAGCGCGGCGTCCACCAGGTCCCCCATCGCGGCTGACGCTTCGATCACGTCGTCCACCGACGGCACGTGATCGGCCGTGATCTGCCGCGCGGCGAACGCGGGCAACTCGTCGTCCCAGAAGTGGATCCAGGTCTCATCGCTCCGCAACGCCTCACGCAGCCCCTCGGCGACACTCGGACCGGCCAGCTTGGCCAGTTCCGCGTCGCCCGCGTTCTGGAGACGGCTGCGGGCGCGGAGTGGGTTCTCGTCCTCGGCGATGTCGCAGGCCCAGTGGGCCGCCGCGATACACAGTGCCTCGACGGGTGTGTCGCTCGGGCCCTCGCCGGCGAGCGCGACCCGCGTCGCGCGGATCACCTGCGCCACGCCGAGGTCGAGGCCGAGCTTCCGTGCGGCGCGCGCCGCGGCCTCGAGGTGGCCGTCGTCCGGTTCACCGCCGATGTGTGCGTCGTGCAGGAGTGCCGCGTAGAACAGGCGTTCGTGCGTTTCGGCATCAAGTTTCAGCGTCCGCGCCGTTTCGAGTCCGAGCAGCGCCACACGAGCCGCGTGGCCTTCGTCGCGCGCCTCGGCCAGGTCGAAGGCGGCGCTAAGGTGCGCCAGCAACTCCGAACGGCTCGACGGCGCGAGCGCCACCTGCCCGCCCTGCGGGAGCGCCGTGAAGGCGGCGCCGCTCGTGCCGTCGGCTGATACTGCGCGATCGTCCATGAGACCTCCGGCCGACGGGCAGAGCCCGCGTTCTGGGGTGATCTTCGGCATCGTTGCGTGAAGTCTGGAATTCGTCAGGAGTTCATACGATCAGGGCCCGCCAGACGGCGGGCCCTGCTGCGACTGACGAAACAAGGGCGCTAGAGGAACAGCGGTCCGAACACGACCGCGACGATCGACATCAGCTTTAGCAGGATGTTGAGCGAGGGGCCAGACGTGTCCTTGAACGGGTCGCCGACGGTGTCGCCGACGACCGCTGCCTTGTGCGACTCAGAGTTCTTGCCTCCGTGGTGACCGGCCTCGATGTACTTCTTCGCGTTGTCCCAGGCGCCACCCGCGTTCGCCATCATCAACGCGAGCAGCGCGCCCGACGCGATCGATCCGGCGAGCAGACCGCCAAGCGCCTCCGGTCCGAGCACGACGCCGACGAGGATCGGGACGAGCACCGCGATCGCCCCGGGCATGATCATCTCGCGGAGCGCGCCATCCGTCGCGATCGAGACGGCGCGGGTGTGATCCGGTTCCTCCGTGCCGTCCATGATCCCGGGGTGCTCACGGAATTGACGGCGCACCTCGTTGACCATCGCGGTCGCCGCGCGACCGACCGCGCCCATCGTTAGCGCGCCGAAGACGAACGGCATCATGCCGCCGAGCAGCAGGCCGACCAGCACCTCGACCTCGAGCAGATCGAACGAGTCGATCCCGACCACCTGTGAGTAGGTGACGAGCAGCGCGAGCGCGGTCAGCACCGCCGACCCGATCGCGAAGCCCTTGCCGGTCGCGGCCGTGGTGTTGCCGAGGCTGTCGAGGGCGTCCGTCCGTTCTCGCACCTCCTCGGGCAGACCGGCCTGTTCGGCGATGCCGCCGGCGTTGTCGGCGACCGGGCCGTAGGCATCGGTGGCGAGCGTGATGCCGAGCGGAGCCAGCATCCCGACCGCCGCGAGGGCGATGCCGTACAGGCCGGCGAGCTCGAACGTGATCCAGATCGCGGCGACGATCGTGAGCAACGGCACGGCTGTCGAGAGCATGCCGAGGCTGAGGCCGCCGATCACGAGCGTGCCGGCGCCGGTCTCCGCTTGTTCGGCGAGCTTCCTGGTCGGCGAGAACTCATAGGCCGTGTAGTACTCGGTCACGGTGCCAATGACCTGCCCGGCGACGAGGCCGACCAGCACCGCGAAGAAGAGCGCGAAGTCGAGGTCGAGCGCAACGACGAGGATCGCGGTTCCGATGAGCGCCAACGCGCTGGCGCCGAAGATGCCGGTGCGGAGCGCCCACAGCAGCCGGCCCATGTTCGCGTCTTCGCTCGTCCGGACCAGGAAGGTCCCGCCGATCGAGGCAATGATGCCGATCGCCATCACGCCGAACGGCAGAATGAAGGCGTCCGAACTGTACTCAACAACGGCGTCGGTCTCGAAGACCGCGTTCTCGCCGATGCCGATGACAGCGATGCTGCCGAGGGCGACCGTCGCGACGATTGAGCCGGTGTACGACTCGAAGAGGTCGGCGCCCATGCCGGCGACGTCGCCGACGTTGTCACCGACGTTGTCAGCGATCGTTGCCGGGTTGCGCGGGTCATCCTCGGGAATGCCGGCTTCGACCTTGCCGACCAGGTCCGCGCCGACGTCGGCGGCCTTGGTGAAGATGCCGCCGCCGACGCGCGCGAAGAGCGCGATCGAGGAGGCGCCGAAGGCGAACCCGGTCAACGGACGGAAGTCTTGGAAGATCAGGTAGAGCAGCGAGATGAAGAGCAGGCTGAGGCCGGTCACGGTGACGCCCATCACCGTGCCGGAGGAGAAGGCGACGCGGAGCGCCGGATTGAGGCCGATGCGAGCCTTGGCGGCCGTGCGCACGTTCGCCCGCACGGCGACGTACATCCCGATGTAGCCCGCCGTCGCGGACGCCAGGGCGCCGAGCAGATAGGAGATCGCCGTCCTCGGCAGGTCGGTGAGCTTGCCCTGGCCGTCGGCGAACTTATCGAGCGCGTCGAAGTCGACGAAGACCGCCAGCACGATCGTGACGAGGACCACAAACCCTGCGAGGAACGTGTACTCGCGTTGGAGGAACGCGGCCGCGCCCTCCTGGATCGACACGCCGATCGCGCGCATCGTCTCGTCGCCCTCGTCCTCGGTCATGAGCTGTCGCGCCGTGATCACGGCGAATACGAGGCCGATCACTCCGGCGACGAGCGCCAGGAACAGGATCTCCATTGCTTGATAGCCCTCCCTGGAGCACAGGCCGCCGCGCCCTTGCCTGCACGTCGCAGGCCGCCCCGCAGGGGCGCGGAACGCGCGGCAGCGTAGCATCGCGATCGAGTAGCCGCATCACGTGATCAGCAGACGCGACTGATTATGCACCTATGCCGGTACGCGCTTGCTATCCACAGAGTTATCCACCGGGTGGGATAAGTCGTCCAGCGAGCCGTTAACCCTGGCCGGATCAGCTAGAGATCGCTGACGGGATCGGGCAGTTCGCCGTCACGGGCCGCATCGATCATCTCGCGGGTCTCCTCGGGGACCTCCATGCCGTAGTCCTCGAAGCGGCGCTCGACCCAGCGCCCGATCTGACGCGGATCTTCGATCGACCCGTTGGGGCCGGGCATCCCGAGGTCGTCCATCACCTGCTGGTCGCTCTTGACGCGCGACAGCCTCGACATCAGCCGTTTCAGCTTGTTCGAGCCGCAATGTTCACAGGTTGGGCGTAGCTTCGCGTTGGCGCTGCGCACGAACACGGCACTCACCTGATCGCAGGCGCCGCAGCGGTACTCATAGATCGGCATCAGGCGTCGCCCTCGCCGCCCAGCCGTTCCTTCGCCCGCTCCACGCGGTGCCGGAGCGTGTGCGCCGGGTCGACACGTTCGACCGGATCCTCGCCTGCATCGGCGCGGTCGGCGAGGTCGCCAAAGTCCGATCCGAGCTCGTCGTCGAACTGATCGCCCATCCGCCGCGCCCAACGCGCGAAGTCGCCATCGTCGCCGCCCTCGAGGCGCCCGAGTTCGTGATCGACGTCGATATCGCCGACGCGCTGGCCCGCGGAACGGACGCGCGCGAAGCGGGACATCACTCGCTTCAGGTCGCGGCTGCCGCATTCCGGACAGACCGGCTCCGAGGCCGCCTTCGCGGACCGGAAGAACACCTCGACGCGGCGATCGCAGCTGGCGCAGTCGTACTGGTAGATCGGCATCGTAACGGCGAGTGTAGGCACCGCCCGCGAGGCGGGCCAGCACCTGCGCCGTGATTCTCCGCTCCTCGACCTCGCGCGCCAGCGGCATCTCCGCCGTAGTCGACGCGGGTGCTAGCATCGACCTCCACCCGACCACCCCAATGCGTCGCACCAAGATTCCCCATGCGGACGTAGTTCCGAGGACGGCGAGCCGATGGCCGCTTCAACCAAGCCACGCGAAGACTTCGTCGAGGCGAACGGCCTCCGCTTCCACATCCGGGAGTGGGGCGACGCGCGCACGAAGCACGCCGTGTTGCTGCTGCACGGCTACGCCGAGACGAGCGAGATCTGGCTCGAGGTCGGCCCCGACCTCGGCCGCGAATTCCGCGTGGTCGCCCTCGATCTACGCGGACACGGCCAGAGCAGCTACGCGACGAACCAGGATTACAGCCGCACCGCCCAGGTCGAAGACCTCGAGGCGATCGTCGAACAGCTCGGCCTGCGCTCGGTGACGCTCGTCGGGCACGCGATGGGCGGCGCCAACGCGATCTGCTACGCCGCGGAGCACCCGGAGGGCGTGTCTGCGCTCGTCCTCGTGGAGACGGCGCCCGAGGTGCTGCGGTCGGGGATGGAGTCGCTGCGCAAGCTGGTCGCGACGGCTGACGAATTCGGATCCCTCGAAGAGGCGATCGAGGTGTTCAGGCCGCTCTACCCTTATGCGACGACGGAGCAGCTCGAGCGACGCGCGCTGGGCGGCCTGAAGAGCGACAACGGCAGCTACACTTGGGACTTCGACCCGATCTTCCGCGACCCGACGGCGCGGCCGATCGAGCCGGATCCCGGACAACGGCGTTTCCACGACCTCTGGGACTGCGCCGACCGCTTGCAGTGCCCTATGATGATCGTGCGCGGCGCCGAGACCGATATGCTGACGCCGGAGGCGATCCAGCGGCTGCACCGCCGGGTCGTCGGCTCCCGCGTTTCGCTGATCGAGGAAGCCGGGCACCCGGTGCCGACCGACCAGCCCTCGATGCTGGCGCTGAACATCCGCGAGTTCCTCCAGAGCATCGCGAACCTCCCGGTCTGATCCGGGTGCCGTCGTTCGACGACCCAACCAAAACGGGGCCGGCTGAGCCGGCCCCGTTTGCTGTGCGGACGCGCTCGTGTGACTAGGAGGCGCGCTCCGCGGCCACTTCGCGAATCCGGATCGCCTGGAACCGCAGCACCTGGATGATCGTGCCCAGCCCGAGCAGGATCGAGAACAAGTACATCCCGACGCCGATGCGTCGCAGGGCCTCGAGCACCAGGAAACGCTGCTCGGAGTCGGCCAGGGACGCCTCGGTCGCCTCGACGTTCGCCGCGAAGACGAAGTGCAGGATCACGGCCACGAGGATCGTCATCATCGCCATCACCATGATCGCGATGAACGCCTTCGTCGTTACTGGCATCTTCAGCGTCTCAACCGAGCCGCCGACGGCCTCCTGAACGTCTCCGCCACCCTTGCGGAACTCGCCGAGGATGCGCGCGATCGCGAACGAGATCGCCGCGAACACTGCCGCGAACCCGCTGAACATCAGGCCGGCGACGACGTGTCGCAGCGACTCGATGGTGTCCGCGCCGCCCGCGTCCGCCACCTCGTTGGCGCGGATGATCGCCACCACGAACCCGGCGCCGAACGCCATCAGGGCCATCAGGAACATCGGCGCCCAGAGGACCCGTCCGAGGCGCTGCGGGAGGTTCCGTCCGAGCGAGCGATCGCTCGAAACGATGTCGAAATCTCGACTGGCTGTCATGGTCGCCATCGTTAGTTCCCTTCCACCACGAGCTCACGAAGCCGGCTGAACTGGAACCCCAGTACGGTGCCGATCGTGTAGAGCGCCAGCACGATGCCCGCGAGCAGCAGTCCGAGCGCGAGCTCGCGCAACGGGCCCAGCCAGGCGAACCATGCGGCGGGCGAGTCGACCTCGGCCGCGATGATGTAGAGCACGAACTGGACGATGGAGAGCATCATCCCCATCGCCATCAGCGCGACGAAGACCTTCGCGCTCAGCGGCATCTTCAGCGTCTTCACGGTGACGCCGAGCGCCTCCTGGACCTCACCGCCGCCGCTTCGCAGCGAAGCGAGGATCGTGCCGAGGAGGAACGAGATGCCCGAAAGGACCAGCCCCTCGCCCATGAACTGCAGCCCCTGCGTGTAGGCGCTGAGCCGGATGAAATCGCGGCCGTCGTCGATGCCGACCTGGATGAAGGCGAGGACCGCGCCGATCGCGACCGCCATCGCGCCCATGATCAGCATCGGGAGCCAGAGCACCCGCGCCATGCGGTGAATCGGCAACGGCGGCGGCACGGAGGCCGTCGCAACGCCCGGGCCGTACTCGGTCTGGATGTCGCCGGTGTGGAGCTGCGGCTCCACGTCACGGCGCAACGTCATGAGCTCGGTCTTGACGCTCTCGACGCGCATCCAGAGCCGCACAATGATGCCCATCAGCACCGTCGCGATGCCCAGCTTCACCGTCACCAGGCCCAACGTCGTGACGCCGAAGGTCCAGGCCAGGATCGAGCGCAGGCGGGTGCCCTCTTCGCCGACTTCACCGACAGCAACGAGGTTGCCGATCAGTGCGGCGGCGATGAGACCAACGCCGATCACGCCGAGTAGAAATCCGTTCGTCCGGAAGCGCGAGGGCTGCCGATAGTCGGCGTCCGGTGCGGGACGGCGCAGTACTGCTTGCAGCGTAGCCACCTAGTCCTCCGTCCTCGAGGCGCTGGATGCGCCTCCCATTTGTCGTGTGTGTCGCATGCAATTCCTTCCCGTTCCGGACCACCTCCGCGCCTTGTTGGCTCGGTGTGCGGTCCTCGAGGGCTACGCTACGTGGCTGATCCGATTACGGATGTGACGGCCCTTACCGATACCCCCATGGGGTATATTCGCTACTGACCGGCACCCATTCGACAGGGCCGGTAGCATGGGGTTTTACGCCCGATACGCGTCCGACCGAGGCAAACCGATGACCAGAACATTGCAACGCGCGTTGATCACTGGACTGGGCGCGGTGACGCCGATCGGCAACGACGTCGAGTCCTACTGGGACGGTCTGCGGAACGGGCGCAACGGCATCGGCATCGTCAAGCGGTTCGATCCATCTGACCTGATCGTCAAGATCGCCGGGGAGGTCGACGACTTCGACATTTCCCCCTACCTGGAGAAGAAGGTGGCGCGGCGAACCGGGCGCTTCGCCCAGTTCGCGGCCGCGGCTGGCATGCAGGCGATGACGGACAGCGGGATCGAGGTCACCGACGAGAATCGGGATGACATCGGAGCGGTGATCGCGACCTCCGGCGACGCGTTCGACATGGGCGTGCAGTGGGACATTTATCGCGAGCGCGGATCGGCGAAAGTCGACCCGTTCATCATCACGCGCATGGGCCAGCACATGGCCTCCGCGCGCGTGGCGCGCCAGCTCGGGATCCGCGGTCCGAACACGACGATCAACACCGCCTGCGCCTCGGGGACCGACGCGCTTGGCCACGCGCTCAGCCTGATCCGGCTTGGCCACGCCGACGCGGTGCTGGCCGGCGGCACCGAGGCGATGGTCACCCCACTCGCGCTCTCCTCGATGGGCCGTCTGGGCGCCCTCTCGAAGAACAACGACGACGCCGAGCACGCGTCGCGCCCGTTCGACCTCGATCGTGACGGCTTCATCCTCGGCGAGGGCGCCGGCGTGCTGCTGCTGGAGTCTGAGGCCTCCGCGCTGGCTCGAGGCGCGCGCGTCTACGGAGAGCTGGTCGGCGTCGGCTGGTCGTTCGACGCCACCGACGACACGGCCCCGGACGCGGAGGGCCAGGCGCTCGCGATGAAGCGCGCGCTGAACGACGCGGAGTTGGTGCCCGAGCAGATCGACTACGTCAACGCGCACGGCACGAGCACGCAGTACAACGACCGCACGGAGACCGCGGCGATCAAGCTCGCCCTCGGCGAGGCTGCTTACCAGATCCCGCTCTCGTCGACGAAGTCGATGACCGGGCACCTCGCGGCTGGCGCCGGCGGGATCGAGGCGGTCGCCTCGGTGCTCGCGATGACCCACGGCTGCATCCCGCCGACGATCAATCACGAGACCTCGGACCCCGACTGCGACCTCGACATCACCCCGAACGAAGCTCGCGCCGCCGAGCTCGACGTCGTGATGTCGAACTCGTTCGGCCTCGGCGGCCAGAACGCCGCCGCCGTCTTCAAGCGATACGACAGCTAGCCCGTAGCCCCCTGCAGCTCGCCGGTCCAGCGCTCCGCGCCGATCGCGAGGCGCGCCTGGAGCGGCACGCCCGCCGCGACGTCGATTCCACTCGCGCCCTCGACCTCGAATGTGGCTTCGACATCGACGTCGCCGGTGTCGCCGTCTACCTCGACGGAGCCGGCTTCGAGGATCGCGACCAGCTCGCGATCGCCCGACTCGAGGGTGAGGTCGCCCTCGTCGAGCGCGACCGCACCGGCGCGGCCGAGACGCCAGGAGAGGGCAATTTCCACGGACCAGGGAGCCTCGGAATCGGGTGCGTCAGCACTGGAGAGCCCCCCGTCGAGCGAGAGCTGGAGCGCGCCGTTCAGCAGTTCGGCGCGTTCGGTGATCTCGCCGGAACAGCGGACAGGGGTGGCGAAAGCGGGCATCGGCGCATCGTAGTGGCGCGCGAATTCGGGAGCGAGGGCTCACCCCGGAGGGGAGCGCCTCGGCCGGCCCGGGGGAAGGCGAGCGGCCGAGGCGGCGGACTGACTAACGGGTGGGGATGAGCGCGGGGGCCAGCTGCTGAGGGCCACCCTTGACCTGATAGTTCATATACCCGCACTGAACGCAGGAGAAGTACGTGTCCCCGACGTCCTCGACCAGGGCGAGGTCACCAGAGCAGCGCGGGCAAGCCTTGGTGTGCAGCATCAGTACGTCCGATCCGAGGATCATTCCATCGGGAATGACTCCATACGGATCATCGGCAGAAACCATGACTTCCTCGTTGCCCGCTTGTTGCAGAACTGTGAAACGTCGACTCCAGGGCGCGACCGGTGAGTTTCAGCCCGTTGGCGGCGACCCCGTGATCCCTCGCCGCTGCTCGATCGCCCACCTATCATGACCGGCATGCCCGACCGCTCCCCTTCATCGAGGCGGCTTGCCGTCGACTGCCGCTGGCTGAAGCGGACGCTGGATACGAGCACGCCCGACGATCCGTTCCTGATGCTCTGCACGCACATCGTGCGGGATGGGCGCGATTGCATCGGGCCCTTCCTCGAGAACATCGAAACCGGCTGCCAGCTTTGGGAGCCAAACGAGCGTCTGGCCGCGCGCCTGGCGAGCGCCAACGAGGCTTCATCGCCGCCCGCGGGGTCGACTGGATCACCTGCTTAGACGCCTACACATCAGGCGGCTACTCTCGATCAGTCCGCGACGCGGACGAGGCCTCCCCGACCGTATGCTCCTCGGACCGCCGCCACCGAGCAGGGGTGCGGCATGACGACGATCGCCGAGGCTGACGTGACCAGCCCGTTGACACCAGACCAGCAAGCCGAGATAGACGCCCAGCGCAGCGAGTCGCGGGCGACGCTGCGGCCGACCGTGCCTGAGCTCGAGGCGATCCTCTACGAGGGCCTGCCGGTGCTCGATCATGGGTTTATCCGGGTGATCGATTACATGGGCGACGATGCGGCGATCGTCCAGGCCGCCCGTACCTCGTACGGCCGCGGCACGAGGCGCAGTCGCGACGACCGAGGCCTGATCAATTACCTGATGCGGAACTGGCACACATCGCCGTTCGAGATGTGCGAGATCAAGCTGCACGTGAAGCTGCCGATCTTCGTCGCGCGGCAGTGGATCCGGCACCGCACCGCCAACGTCAACGAGTACTCGGCGCGCTACTCCATCCTCGATAACGAGTTCTACGTGCCGGACCGCGAGCAGCTTCGCGCGCAGTCGACCACCAACCGCCAGGGACGCGGCGAGCTGATCGGTGACGAGGAGGCCGATCACGTCCTCGAGTTGCTGCGCGAGGACGCGATGCGGGCCTACGCGCACTACGAGGAGATGCTCAACGAGTCCGCGGACGGCGATCCGATCGAGGAGGGTCGCGACGGCCTCGCGCGCGAGCTGGCGCGGATGAACCTGCCGCTCAGCTTCTACACGCAGTGGTACTGGAAGGTCGACCTCCACAACCTGATGCACTTCCTGCGGCTCCGCGCCGACGCCCACGCGCAGCACGAGATCAAGGTCTATGCCGACGTGCTGATCGAACAGGTGATGAAGCGCTGGGTGCCGATCGCCGCCGCCGCCTTCGAGAACTACCGGCTCGGCAGCGTTCAGCTCTCGGCGCGTCAGCTCGCGGTCGTGAAACGGATGCTCGCCGGCGAGCAGGTCGAACGCGAAGGCACCGGCATCTCGCCAGCCGAGTGGCGCGAGATGATGGCGACTCTGGGCCGTAACTAGGGGCTGTTTGCCGGTCGCCCCCGCCTCGACCTAGTCGCCGGCGGGCGTCGGCTCCTCGATCGGCGCGGGGAAGAACTGGCGCTGCCGGGCATGTGTGAGTGCGCCTCGATGATCGGGGTGGGCGATCGCGATCAGCGCCTCGGCGCGTTCGCGCTGGCTCTTGCCCGCGAGGCGGGCGATGCCGAACTCGGTAACGACGTAGTCGGCGAACGAGCGCGGGATCGTGACGAACGAGCCGTCGTCGACCCTCGGGACGATGCGGGTCTGCTCGCCGCCGGCGAACGTCGAGGGCAGCACGGTGATCGCCTTGCCGCCGGGCGCGATGAACGCGCCGATGTGGAACTCCGGCTGTCCGCCGGTGCCGTTGTACACGGTAGTGCCTCGGGACTCCGAGCAGATCTGACCCGTCAGGTCGACCTGGAAGGCGTTGTTGATCGAGCACATCCGCTCCTGCGAAGCGATCGTCGGGATCGCGTTCACCTCGCGCACGGGCCGGGTTTCGATCAGGCCGGAAGTCGCCATCCACGCCTCGGCCTCCGTGTCGCCGGCCGGATTAATCGACGCGGTGACGGCGAGCCCGGGGTCGACACTGTTGCGGGATCCGTTGATCACGCCGTTCATCATCCAAGGCAGCACATTCGCCGGTGTGATCTCGGAGTGCCAGCCGAGGTCGTGCTTCCCCTCGAACGCGCCGCCGTCGGCGATGTAGGTGGCGGTACCGCCGGCGCCGATCTGCAGCGTGTCGCCGTCCTCGAGGATCTCGCTCACGAAGCCTGCGACGGCTACGGCCTCGGGCGGATGGGTGCGCTCGCGAGACGGCGCTCGCTGAGCGCCCGCCGTCTCGAGGAACGCGGTCACCTCGGTGACGTGCAGGCGCTCGGTCGTGCGGCAGCGGGGGAGCCACGGCGCGACCTCGAGGATCGAGGTGCGCGCGCGGCGCACGAAGTCGCCCTTGTGCCACGGCAGGCTGCCTAAGTTCACGTACCCGTCGTCGTCGGGAGGGGTGCAGGTGGTGGTGAAGACATCGACCGGCTCGACGTCGCCGCGGCGGTGGTCGTAGACGTTGAACTGGTTGGAGAAGAGGTTCGGACTGTAGTCGGCGCGCAGCGTCTGGAGTGCCTGACGACCGATGGTTCCAGCGAAGACCTCGATCCGCAGATCGGCCTCCAGCCAGTCGAAATCGTCGCTGAACCACTCCTGCGCCATGCGCGGAGAGCAGGCGCGAATCTTGAACCGGTCGTGATCCTCGAGCAGGCGCGGCAGCAGGGTGCGCAGCAGGGTTTCGGCGTCACCGCCGATCGGCGTGTAGACGGCATCGCCCGGCTCGACGAGGTCGGCGGCGGCCTCGGGGCTGAGCAGACGACCTCGGTATTCCGCTTGCCAGTGGTCGGACATGCTGGGCCTCTCCGCGGGGGTTCGCGCATCCTAGGTCTGGTTCGGGACGCGCCTCAACCGCCGGCGACCGCCTCGGAGTTCCACCGTTGTTCGCGTGAGAGGGCTTGGCTAGCATCGATCGGCAAGCCGAGGGACCGCAGGCGTGACGCTCGACAAGAACATCGCCCAGGAAGGCGCGGACTGGATCGCCGAGATGGTCAGCGAGGACCTTGGCGGCTTCGTGCCGTCCGAGCTCGTCGACCTGATCATGGAGTTCGAAGTCAAAGTCCGCGATGAGAGCGAGGATCCGGAGCTGGATCACCAGTCGATGGTGAACAGACTCGTGCCGCTGCTCGAGGAAGACGGCGTGCCGATGAAAGATGGAGCGGTCACGCCCCATCTGATCGCCGAGATCCTCCACTGGGAGGACGAGTTCCTCTCGATGGCCGGGCAGCCTCGGAAGGTCCGGTCCTAGCCCGCCGCGGCGCGGCTTACCTCTGCGACCGCGACCCCCGAGCGCAACGCCCGCAGCCGGTTGATGTTCTCCAGATCGGGACCGTCGGCCTTGCCGTCCTCGTTCTCGAATCCGGGTACCTCGAGCAGGAAGGCCTTGCCCTGGAACGCCGGGTGTCCGGCGATCACCTCGAACCCGTCGTTGCCGATGTGGCCCTCGCCGATGTTCTCGTGCCGGTCGCGGAGACCGCCCAGCTCGACCTTCGAGTCGTTCGCATGCACGACCGCAAGCTGTTCGAGGCCGATCTCGCGGTCGAACTCCGTCATCGCGACGTCGATCGCGTCGGCATCGGAGAGGTCGTAGCCGGCGGCGAAGGCGTGGCAGGTGTCGAGGCAAACTTGCAGTCGCTCGGACTGCACCCGCTTCAACAACGAACCCAGCTCGCCGAACTGCTTGCCGATCTGACCGCCCTGACCGGCCATGTCCTCGAGTGCGAGGATCGCCGTACCGGGCGCGTCCTTCATGATCGTCACTAGCGCGTCCGAAACCTGGTCGATGACGGCGTCCATCCCGCGGCCTTTGTGCGACCCGGTGTGGAGCACCACACCCTCGGCGCCGATCGCGTCCGCGATGCGGAGCGCGAACTGCACCGAGTCGATTGACTTCGTGAGCTGCTCCGGATCCTCCGCCGCGAGGTTGGCGAGGTAGATGTTGTGAATCCAGACATCGCCGATCCCCGACTCCGCGTGCAGATCGCGGAACTTCTCGATCGCCTCGGCCTTGTGGTTCGTCTGCCGCCACGTCTGCGGTGGGCTGGCGAAGATCTGGATCGCCTCGGCCTCGATCTTGTCGCCGTTGCCAATCGCGTTAAAGATGCCGCCCGCCGACGAGACGTGTGCGCCGGCAATGAAGTCTGGCATGTCGATCCCCCGTGCCTCGATCGGTGCTGCCCGGACGCCCATCGTACTGGTTGCCCCGGTGCACGCTCCGGCGCCGTCTGCCGAAGACCATCGCAGGGGGAACAATGGACGCTGCAGCCTCGAGGATCACGAATGGACCGCTGGCATCGCACGGAGCCGCGCTGGTGCTGATCGGCGACGACCGCGCCGCGCTGCAGACGGTGCTCCTCCTCCAGGAGTTCGACATGGCGGTAGACATCGCCGAGGACGAAGCGGCCACACTCGCCTGGGCGCGCCGCGCCCGTTACCAGCTCGTCGTGTGCGGCGGCGCGGCTCGACACGACCTGCTGGCGATGCGACTGTTGCGGGCCGCGCCGTACGCGCAGATCGCGTACATGAGCCGCACGACGCCCCCGCGTGGATTCTCGGCGATGGGGATCGCGACGCTGGCGTTGCCGCTGGACGTGAATGCACTCGTCGACCTCGCGCGAAATGCGTGAACGCGCTCGCGGGCCTCGCGCGAAGTGCCTGAAACGCGCTCGCCAGCCTCGCGCGGGGCGCGTCGGGACGACGAAGGTCCGTGTCCCCTCGATCCGAGGCTTCGTAGACTGGGCGTGCAGGGCGACCGCCGCCCTCGTGCACAGGAACGAGGACTCACCCCGATGTTGATCAGCGAAGCGATGGCGAGTTCGCTCAGCGCGCAGATCGGCCGCGAGTACCATGCGGCCATCCAGTACGACATGATCGCCGCCTACTTCGAGCGCAACGCGCTGCCCGAGCTCACGGGCCTGTTCCGCGCACAGGCCGACGAGGAGCTGACACACGCCCAAAAGTTCGTCGACTACGTCACCGAGGCCGGCGGCATCGTCGAGATCCCCGAGATCGAGCGCGGACGCGCCGACTTCACATCCGTCGAGGAGGCCGTCCAGACCGCGCATGACAACGAAGAGGCGGTGACAGGGGCTGTGAACGCGCTGATGGACCAGGCGATCGAGGAGAACGATCACCTCGCTCGCGGGATGTTGCAGTGGTTCGTCGATGAGCAGCTCGAGGAGATGAGCCTGCAGAGCGACTTGCTGACGGTCGTCCGCCGCGCCGGGACCGACCTCAACTACGTCGAGCAGTACGTCTCGAAACTTCCGCCGGCGACCGCCGTCGCCGCAGGCGGCCCCTAGCGCGAGCGCACGCTCGGGAGGCTGGCTCAGAGCGAGTCGTACGTCGCGTCGATGAGCGCGATGTTGCGGGGATCGCGCCAGCTCCGACCAGCCTGGTTGCAGAGGTACGCGAAGCCGAGCCGTTCGTCCGGGTCGGCAAAGCCGATCAACGCGCTCGCGCCGTAATGCCCGAACGCCCGCGGGTTCGGGCCGAGCGGCCGGATGCCGGGGATCGTGAGCTGGAAGCCGAGGCCGAAGCGGGTGGGCCGGCCAAGCACGAGGTCTTCACCGTCAGCCTCGATCGTGTTCGCGCGCTCGACGGTCTCCTCGGAGAGCACGCGCACGCCGTCGAGCTCGCCGCCTCGCGCGAGCGCGCCGAAGAGCCGGGCGAGGCCTCGGGCGTTGCCGTGCGGGTTCGTCGAGGGGTACTCGGCGGCACGCCAGGCGCGCGTATTGACGCCGGTGGATCCATCTTCCTTCGGCGGCGGGTTGCGGTACGCGAGGTAGCGGCCGAGCTCGAGGCCATCGAGGGTCGCCGGGTCCTGGTTCAGCCACGGCCGGCGGTTCGGGTCTTGTTCGCCTCGGTACGGGATCGCCTCGGCGACGCGGTGGTCGTACTCCGGCCCGAAGCCGATCAGCAGGTCCGCGCCCAGGGGCTCCGCGATCTCCTCACGAAAGTAGGTCCCGAGGCTGCGCCCGTCGACCCGACGCACCACCTCGCCACCGAGGAAGCCGTAGGTGTTGGTGTGGTACCCGTGGCCGGCGCCCGGCGCCCACCACGGTTCCTGCGCCGCAAGTTCCGAGGTCATCAGGTCCCAGTCGAGGAACGACCCGGGCGGCAGCGGCTTCCGCACCGCGACGAGACCCGCCTCGTGGGTCAGCAGCACGCGCACCGGCATGTCCGCCTTGCCGCCCTCGGCGAACTCTGGCCAGTAACTCGCGACCGGCGCGTCGAGATCCACCCCGCCCTGGTCAACGAGGCGGAGCACCGCGATCGCGGTCATCGCCTTGCCGATCGAGTAGATGTTGACGATCGCGTCGCGTTCCCACGGTCGGGTGCGATCCTGGTCGAGCCAGCCGGCCCAGAGGTCGACCACCGCCTCGCCGTCGATCACGATCGAGCAGGCGGCGCCCACGTCGCCGCGCTCCTCGAAGTTGAGCTCGAACTCCCGCCGGACGAGGGCGAAGCGGTCGTCGCAATGGCCGTGGATCTCGACGGCAGTGCTGGTCATGGGGCCTCGGGTGATGCGTGGCTGCGGCCGCCCAGCCGCGGTGCGATGCTGAGGGCGCCATGCTAGCGAACGGGAGGCCGCGGTGGACGCGCTGAAGCTGAGGGATGACGACCGGCAGCAGGCGCAGCGGCGGCTACAGGAGTACTTCGCCTCGGAGCGTGACGAGGAACTGGGCGATCTGGCGGTGACGCTGCTCTACGACTTCATCGCCGAGGAGATCGGGCCATTCTTCTACAACCTCGGGTTGTCTGACGCGAGGCGGCGCGTTGAGCAGTTGTTGGCGGGGATTGGCGAGGATCTGGAGGCGTGGGAGCGGTTTCCGCCCGGGCCGGGCAGGCGGCGGTCGTCTGCTGACACGGCGGCGAGTGACGACGACTGAATCGCCTTCGGCGGTGTGGGGCGAGGATTCGTTCTGTCCCGCCGACCCGCCCAGCTATTTTTGTGATCGGGTTGCACCCCCACCGCCGCCGTTACCCCTGCTTCACGGAGCGCGGCGCTATGGTGCGCAGCGGCGCTGGAGCGGCGACGGACGGAGCACATCGACAGGCGACCTGAAATCGACAGCTGAACGGAAGGTCGCTATGCCTCGTGTTCCGCCAACCCGCCCGGACGATGTCCCGCATCCGGTGGTAGCGGCGTACGTGTCTCGGGTATTCGGCCTCAGGTGTTGGTCGAGCGCACTCCAGAGGGGGTCTCAGCGCAGGTGTACAGGCTCGAGCGGGCGCCCGGCGTGGCGTACCTCCGGCTCGCCGAGACATCCGATGAGAATCTGTTTACCGACGCTGCGCTGCTGGAACACTTAAGTGGATTCGGGTTGCTGGTTCCCGAGGTACTCCATGTCGATTCCTTTGACGAGGTGCTCGGGCGCTCGGTGCTGGTGATGAGTGCGATCGACGGCCAGCACCTCAGGCATTGCGATGATCGCGAGACGGCCGGGCACGTTGCGCACGCGGCCGGTGCTCAACTCGCGTTGTTGCACTCCGTTCCGGTCGATGGATGGGGATGGGTGGTCCGCGATGGCTCGTGGCCGCTAGTTGGCACGTGGCCCGAGCGTCGACAGTTCGACTGGTCCGAGCTACCTGACACCTGGCCTGGTGCTCTTGCCCCGGTGCTGGCACCGGCCGAGCTAGAAGCGCTCTGGACCTGCTTCAACGATGAACCGACGAACGGGGTCGCGCCTCGCCTCGCCCACGGAGACTTCGATGTGACGCCTATCCTTGACAGTGGACGCCGCTACAGCGGGCTCATCGACTTCGGCGAGATCCGAGGAACCGAAGCAACATTCGACCTCGGCCACTTTCTGCTCCACGACGCCGAGTCCGCGCCCTGGCTGCTGATCGACGACATCCTCGCCGGCTACGCCTCGGTGGACCCGGGCCCCGCCGAGGACCACGACGCCATTCGTCGATCCGCACTGCAACTTGGCACGCGACAACTTGCTCGATGGCTCACACGCTCCGACGTGGCCACCGCAACGAAGGACGCGCGGATCCAGGCACGCGTCCAACGACTTCGGGAACTCATGCTGAACTGAGCTGGCGATGCCCGACCCGGCTCGGAGAACCGCTGAGGGCTAGCCCGCGGCGGCAGCCAGCAGCGATCGGCCGATGACCTTGAGCTCGAGGATCGGCTTCACGCCCTCGAAGATCGGGAGTACGAGGGCGTCGACGACGTAACGGGCTACGGGATCTTCCTCGGAGTAACCCCAGCCGCCGTGGAGGAGCTGCGCCTCGCGCGAGACCTCGCCGGCGATGTCGCAGGTGAGCAGCTTCGCCATCGAGGGCTCGACGGCGCGGGTGTCGAAGCTGCGCGCCGCCTCATAGGTGAGCTGGCGACCGGCGGCGATCAGCGCGGCCATGCGGCCGATCTTGTACTGAGTGAGCTGGAAGTCCGCGAGGGCGACGCCGAACTGGCTGCGCTGCTGTACGTACTGGCACGCCTTCTCGAGCGAGGCCTGAGCGAGGCCGCAGGCGCGACCGCCAGTCTGGAGACGGCCGGCGGCGAAGCCGCCCATCTGGAGGAAGAAGCCCTGGCCGACGCCCTCGTCGCCGCCGACGAGGTTGTCGTGCGGGACCCAGAGGTCGTCGATCGCGAGCGTGAAAGAGTGCATCCCTCGGTAACCGGGGGTGGGGTTGGCGGTGCCGCTGATCTTGCCGCCCTCGGGCTGCTCGTACGCCCACTGGTGCCCGTCGAAGGCGGGCTTGGGGATGATGAAGAGCGAGAGCCCTCGGTTGCCGGAACCGGCGTCGCCAGTCCGAGCGAGCAGGCCGAGGACCGTCGCGCGGCCGGCGAACGTGCTCCACGCTTTCGCCCCGTTGATCCGCCAACCGCGCTGGCCCTCGTGCTCCGCGGGCTCGGCGCGACACTGCAGCGAGGCGACGTCGGATCCGATGTCCGGCTCGGTCACCGCGACGGCGCAGATCTCCTCGCCCGTGGCGATCCGAGGCAGCCAGTACTGCTTCTGCTCGTCGGTGCCCCCGGCGAGCAGCGCCTTCGCGATGATCTCGGGGCGCGTGGCGAGCGAACCGGCGGCGGCGAGTGAGGCAGCCGAGAGCTCCTCCGTGATGACGATCATCGGGAGGTCGCCCATGCCAGTGCCGCCGTACTCCTCGGGAATCGAGGAGCCGAAGAATCCCTGCGCGCTGAAGCGCTCGAGCAGCGAGTCGGGGACGATCCGGTCCTCGCGGTGGATCTCCTGAGCGATCGGCGCGACCTCGTTGCGGGCGAACTCGCGGGCCATGTCGCGGGTGAGGGTGGCGACCTCGTCCTCGAGATCGCAGGCGTTCACGCCGAGCGAGGCGATCACTTGCCGGCCGACCTCGCGGATCCGCGCCTCGCTGGCACCGGCGCGGACGGCCTCGCGGG
This sequence comes from Dehalococcoidia bacterium, assembly GCA_965248675.1. GTDB lineage: Bacteria > Chloroflexota > Dehalococcoidia > UBA2979 > UBA2979 > UBA6627. The sequence goes on along the minus strand of CBDFJZ010000007.1, from coordinate 39,543 downwards.
CGGCGGGGGCATAGAGGCCGGCCAGCTCGGCCTCCGTCAAGCCGAAGTCGTCCCAGCCGGTCTCGATCGCTGAGCGGAGGGCCTCGACGACCTCGGCAGCGTAGATCAGGGCGTACTCCGCCTGGAGCGGATCGGCGCCAGCGCGCTCCGCGTACGCAGTCTGCTCGCGCGCGGCGCGAACCTGCGTCGCGAGGTAGGCGAGGCGCTCGGTGTGGACCTGGTAGTCGTCGATCAGTCGGCCGCCCTCGGTGAGCTCGGCGCCGTGCTTGAGCGCCGCATCGATCACGGCCTGGGCGTCGTCACCCAGCTCGCGGGCAGCCGCGAGCGAGTTGACTGCTGTCGTCGTCACGGTCGGTCCTCCTGGATGGCATTCGGTCTACGACCTCATGCGGACTGTCGGGTTGGATCGGCCCGACCTCGATGCGCTCACGGCACGGGCACCCGCTCCCTCGCAGCCGTCAGCGGATCGAGTGCGGTCTCGGAGCCATCTCTGTCCTCTGCCTCGGATCGGCGCCAGTGACCAGACTTCCTATGGCGCCTTGGGGATGAGGACCGTGTAGTCGAGATCGAGCACTACGTTCGGATGGTATCGCTCCCGGCCATCATCATCGGTCACTTTGAGCGGCTGCTCCTCGGTGTTCGGATCGGCGTTCTTAATCGCGACCAGGCGGAGACGAAGCGCGCCAGCGTCCGCCCGCCCGAGGTCGATCCGCTCGAGGACGTCGGTCCAGGCGAACAGCGTGTCGCCGGCGAAGGTTGGATTCGAGTGGGTGCCGCCATTGAAGGCGAGGATGCGCACAACGTTCTCGAGGCCGTTGTAGCTGAGCGCGCGCGCGACGGAGATGACGTGACCGCCGTAGATCACACGCTGACCGAAGCGGGAGTCCTTCAGCGCGTGCGCGTTGAAGTGCGCGCGAGCGGTGTTCTGGTAGAGGCGCGCTGCCATCTGGTGCTCGGCCTCCTCGACGGCGACGCCCTCGATGTGGTGGATGCGCTCCCCCGGTTCGTAGTCCTGCCACCACCAGCGGCCGCCGGTGACCGCGGGGTCGAAGTTGGCGAGGTCGAGCTGGTTCGGGACAAGCAGCTGGCTGGGCTGGACGAACTCGGGGGTCGCGGGCGCGTCGTCGAGGCCGCTCCTGGTGGTCGCGTCGCGCTTGTTCATCAGCACCCAGCGGATGAACGACATCACCTCTTCGCCGCGCTGGTTGCGGCCGACAGTGCGCACCCAGGTGACGCCAGTGTCGCCGCGGCTGGACTCACGCTGGCCGATCACCGTCGTCTGGGAGGTGATCGTGTCGCCCGGATACACCGGCGCGCCGTAGCGCAGATCGGCATAGCCGAGGTTCGCGATGGCGTTCAGCGAGACATCCGGGACGGTGTTGCCGAATACGACGTGGAAGACCAGCAGGTCGTTGACGAGCTCGCGCTGAAATCCGAGCGAACGGGCGAACTCCGCGTCGCAGAAGAGCGGGTAGCGGCTCGCGGTGAGCGACAGGTAGACGGCCTGATCGCCCTCGGTGATCGTGCGCGGCGTCGCGTGCGCGATCTCCAGGCCAGTGGTCAGATCCTCGAAATAGTTGCCGCTACTGGACTTGCTCACGTACACCCCTCGGCCCCGACTGAGCCGCATTGTAGAGGGGCCGGCGATCTAGGTTCAGCCGGTATCGCGGGCGAAGCAGCGCCATGTAGCGGCCGTCACTGGGCGCGGTCGATAGAATCGAGGAGCAGGCCTGCATCCACCTCGAAGCTCTCGGCAGGCGCGGAAGGGATGTGTCTTGGGGACCAAGGAGTTGGAAGCCCTCGTTGCGGTGCTGCAGACCGAGCTGGCGAAGGGCAAGAAGAACCACGTCAACGGGACCTGGCACATCCACTTCGAGAAGCGGGACGACCTCGATCAGCCCGTGTTCTCGTTCAACAAATGCGAGTCCGAGGTCTATTGCGAGGAGCGGCCGACCGTCGTCGCCGTCGACGGGACCGTGATCGACGAGGGCGGGCCGCTCTTCTAGGGCTGCCCGGCGCGGCCCTCGATCGGAGCTAATCGCGCACGTCGGCGGGCGGCGCGCCGGCCAGGGTGGCCGGCAGGCGAAGTTCGTCGCCGACCACGACCACCGTGTCCGCGGTGAAATCGTTCGCGGCGAGCAGGTCGCCGACGCTGATCCCAAGGTCGCGCGCAATCTTTCCCAGCGTGTCGCCCGGCCGCACGGTGTAGGTCAGCGGGGCGGCGTCCTCGGGAGCTTCGAGACTCGAACGCGAGCCCTCAACCGCGGTCGGCTGGGTCTAAGGCGCTGATGACAGGCCGCCAGGCGAAGCGATCATCGCCAGGCCGGCGACGAGGACGAGCGTGCCGACGACACCGCCGGCGGCCCAGATCAGCCTGCCGAACAGCCTCGAGCGCTCAGTATTCGAGCCGAAACGGCGAATGCCCTCGAGCTGTGGGGCGGGAAGGCTCTGAGCGGCTGAGCGGGCCGGCCTGGTCGCCGGCGCGAGCGGGGATTGCCGTGCGCTTTGCTCCTGGGCCACGGCGTGGCGCTGGGCCTCGTAGCTTCTGAGCTGCGGACATGAGACGTGGTTCAGCGTGAGGCAATAGGCGACCTGATGGCCGGGGCCCGGGATCTCCTCGGGGCGGATTTCGCAGCGATGGTCCGCGGTGACGAAGGCGGCGCGGGCGTCAGGATCCGTGTGCAAGTAGAGCCAGGGACACGCCGGCAGTTGATCGGTGGGAGGCTGGACGCCGTCGGGCGGCCGCTCGTGAACGTCCGGGCTGGGCTTCGGGGCTGGACCGGACGGCAGGACGTTGCGCGCCGCGCGAGCAGAGCGGCGCCACCCAAAGACGGGCGGACCTCCCGCTCCCGGTTCGCTGTCGACCATCGGTCCGCCGATCACGAGCTGGCCGCCGGGTACCAGCGTGCGCCCCGCGCCCGAGGGCCGCACGGAGACCTGAGGGCGACGTTACGGGTGATCGAGCGGGCGGGGAGACAGGGTTTCCCCTGCATCAGCCGCGCCGGCGACGGCTACTGAATCTGGGTCTCGCACTTAAAGAACGTGTCGACGCCGGCGCCGCTGTCGCAGACGTCGGAGGCCTGACCGCCTCGCAGATCATCGACGCCGTCACCCGCGACGAGGCAGTCCGTTCCACCGAGGCCGTTCAGGGTGTCGTCGCCGGCGCTGCCGGTGATCAGGTCGGCCTGGGAGGTCCCGGTGATCACCCCGCTGCCCCCGACGACGTTGGTCACCGTGACGCCGGCACACGACGCCGGCTTCATGTTGTTCACGTCCACCACTTGCACCTCGAACGAGCGGTTCGTGTTCGGGGTGGCCACGGACGCAGCGGTGGCGTTCAGCGCGTTTGCACCGATCAACACCATGAGCACGGCACCGACGAGTTTGAACAGCGTCATCTTCGGTTGCCTCCGCCTCCGTTAGCCCTCGCCGGTGGTGATCAACGAGCCGGCCGGGGTGGTGACGGCAGGCAGCGGCTTGGTGACCGCGTAGCGCCAGCTCCGGTCGGAGGTGGTGACGAAGTACTCGTCGTCGCGTGGGCTCGAACGGTGCATGATCGCCAGGCCCTCGGCGCTGGCGAGGCGCACGAGGTCACCGAACTGGCCGACGTCGTGCGGCGGCGGTCCGAAGGCAGCGCGCGCCTGCGCCACCTCGACGATCAGCATGCTGTAGGCCGCGCGAATCCGGGCGGCCTCGCCGCGGCGCCGCGTCGCGCTGGTGACACGAGCAACGGCGAAGAGCAGGCCCGCGGCAACCCCCAGCCCGACAGCGCCGATCGCGGGGAACTGCGCGTAGCCGAGGCTGAGCGGGACCATCGGAAGATCGAGCACGCGAGCGACGGTGATCGGACGGCGGACGCTCCGACTTTCAGCGAGCACAAGCCCTTCCGGCGTTCCATCGAATCTGAGCTCGAGTGCGCCGAGGCGGAACCGGGCAAAGTGCTCGTAGCTCGATTCGAACGAAAGGCCGTCGACAGAACCGGCGGCCTCGACACGGGCGACCACGTCGACGACGTAGAGACCGGACGCGACGCCGGTCTGTTCGGAGATCGCCACGAGATCGCGATCGAGGGCTGCGAGATCGAGTGTGGTCTGAACCTCGAGCTGGCCGGAGGCGAAGCGGGTAACGGGCTCAATCGCGAAGGTACGCGTCCAGCCGTCTTCGGAACCGACAACGACGACGAGTTCAACGGTACCGATCACGTTCTCGATCGCGGCCTCGGGCGCGGTGAGTTCGTAGCTGAAGTTGACTGGCAGCTCTTCCGTGAGCTGACGGTAAAGCGGCTGGGGCGCAGTCAAGCGGTCTTCGTCGTAGACGCCGCCCGTAATCTGACCGCCGTACGAGAATTCGCCACGTTCGGTAAACGGGACGGGCTCGGTGTCCTGCCGCGTTGGGCCGCTGACCGTGTACAGCGCTAGCAGCGTCAGCGAACCGGCGGCCAGGCCGAGCCCGAGCACCAGCGCCTGACGCCCGGACTGCGAGTACACGCTGAGGTCGCGTCGCGAGCGAACGGCGTTGAGACGAGCGCCGGGGCCCATTCGGCGGAGGCGTCGCGACGAGGCGCCGCCGGCCACGCCGACGAGCACGGTGGCCGCGATCAGCAGGGCGAGATTGCGTGGACGCTGCAGCTCCTGGATCACGCGGCCCGCCTTCGGGACCGCGATCCACTGCCGCCCGATCACATCGCCGCGCGTCGGCTGGTAGCCGTCGTCGCCGCCGCGGTTGTCACCGCGAAGCGTGAATCGCTCACCGTCGTCGGCGACGATGCGGTGGAGCACGGGACCGAGCTGCGGGTGGCGGTAGGTGACGGCGTCGCCCACCTCGTAATCACCGGCGGTGCGGAGGAGCACCAGGTTCCCCGTCACCAGCCCGGGCGCCATGCTGTTCCCGGTGACGATCACGTAGGAGAACGTGCCGCCGATGCTGGTCGGGGCGAACAGCCACAAGAAAACGCCCGCTGCAAACAGCGAAAACAGACTGGCGACGACGCCAGTCCTGCCGACGGTGGATCGACTGCGCATCTGGGGCGCCGATCAACAGTCCGCCCGCACCCCTCGGGACCGCGTGGTCCCGAGGGGAGGGAGGAGCTTAGATAACCAGCGTTACTGGACCAGGACCGTGTCGAACTCGACGGCGGCCGTGACCCCCAACTGCGTCTCAGCCGTGACGCCGTCGTAGAAGAAGCCGACGCCTGTCGTGGCGCAGGTGACGACGTAGGTACCGGCGGCTGCACCACCGGCGTCGTCCGTGCAGACGTACCAGGCCAGGGCGGTCGCGGTGAAGCGCCCCACCAGCGTGCCGAGCGAGGCCGTCCATGGACCAGCGTGATCCGACTGCGCGGTGAACACCACCGAGTCAATGTTCGACGGGTCGCCCCCGTTCAAGTTGTACGTGATCCCGGAAATCGTGAATCCGGAGATCACACCCGTGAGGTCCTCACCAGCCGAGCGGAACGGCGTGGTGTTTGCCGCGGTAAACGCAGCACCACCAACAGCGAACAGGGCAACGGCGGCGAGCACCAGCGTGAGCGGACCTCGTCTGAGTGAACCCATAAGACAGGCTCCTTCCTTGCGGACTGTCATTCCTGCGCTTCATTGCGCTGCCGTGATCTTCGGCCGGGCTCTCCGTTTCCACCCCCCTGGAGGCTGTCAGCGCTGACGGATCGCTGACGGCGGGCACGAAGAAGTAGGTCAGGCCGCGATGTCGGACGAGCGGAATCGAGGGCGCCTCTTACGGGTCTGTCCCTACGCCGAAGACACCCGCGCGCGTCTGAGACGCCGGCGTTGGGCCCGCCTGCCCATGCAGACGCGCCGGTCAGGAGGTGCTAGGGAACGACCTCGACCACGGCCGAGTCCTCGCCCTCGACCGCATCGCCGTCGCGCCCGAGCGTCGCGGTCGCGACCACGGTGACGACGTAGGTGCCGAACTCCGCGGCGGGATCGACCTGTACGGTCCAACGTGCGGTCTTCGTCCGGCCGTCGTTGAGCGCCCCAAAGTTGCGGGCCAGCGGACCGGGGACCTCGAGGTTGTCGGCAGTGAGGATCACCAACGGACCGATCGCGACGTGCAGCGTCGCTTCGCCGCTGTGCATACGCTGCCCGCTGCTGTTCGTCACGGTGGCGATCACGCGGAAGCGCGACCCGAGCTCGACCGAGCTGTCGGGCTCGATCGCGACGATCTCGACCACGAGCGGGTTCGGGTTGTGGGCAGAGACGGTGGCGGTGGCGGAGCCGGTATCGGAGCGCGCGGAGCGAATGTCGAGGACGAAGAACGCTCCGACGACGAGTGCGATCACGAAGGTGACGCCAGCGGTTCGCATGGTTGCTGCGGCGTACGGCCCGCTCACTCCCTCCGCTGCACTCCGAACGAGATGCGGAACCGCCGCCGGAACAGTTCGACGGCCACGGCAGCGAAGATCAGCGCGAGGCCAATGTAGGAGAACGGCGCGCGGTCGCTGAAGAAGTCGACCACCGGGTCGTAGAAGTGAAAGTCCCGATTTTCGACCGTGAACGTGAGCGTGGTGGCGACGGCGGCGCTGACGACCGCGCCGCCTGAACCGTCGCTGGGCGCCTCCACGCGGGCGCGGATCAGGACGCGGTAGTCGCCCGGCTCGGCATCCCTCGGGATCTCCATGCGAAAGCTGACGGTCTCTGTAGCGCCCGGTTCGAGGTTGAAGCGGGTGGGCTCGAGTTGGAACCATAGATCCGGCGGACGCAGTTCGCTCTGGTCGGAGAAGTTGGTGAGCTCGACGACGAAGTCGGAAGCCTCGTCTCCGAGGTTGGCGATCGAGAGCGACGGGAAGCGAATGTCCTCGCCCTGGCCGAGCGCCCCGTCCACGGAAATCCGACTGGGCGAGATCGCTGGGCTAGGGCCGGCGTAGACCGAGGGCGGGATGCTGGTGGCGGCGAGCATCATCACCAGGAGCACGGCGAACGCAGCGACGCGGCGGAGATGCAGACGAGCTGCGGGGGCCGGGTAATCCATCAGCGAGGGCACCGGCACAAACGCAAGACCGGACATCACACGATGCCCGGTCCCTCCTCTTTGTGTTACGCGCTCAGCCAGTTACGAGGTCGCCGTCAGCGTGAGATTGATCGTGCAGGTTATCGCCAGCGAGCTGATCGCCGTACCGAGTTCGATCTCCAGGTCGACGTTCTGGCTAAGCGTGGCAGCCGTGCTGCTGCTGGGGAGGGCGACGATCGAGTTGTCCTCAGGGACGGCCACACTTGTGGCGAGAGTGTCGAGGGTGTCGGCAGCGAGGATGAACTCATCGGTGCCAGGGCTGGTCGCGACGAGGTTCCAGTCGGTGCCCGCGCCGTCGCACTCGTCGGTGCTTCCGCCACCGATCTCTTGAGCGCTGATGCCGACGCTGGCGTAGGTGATGGAGCCGTTGTTCGTGTACTGGAGGTCGTCGCCGGTACCCGAGAATGTTGTATCTCCAAAGCCGCCGACAGCGGGCGAACCGAGGTCAGCGTCCGGGTCGTTGACGTTGATCGCGAGCTGGCTGGCCTGGACGGTCACGGTGGCACCGCCCGAACTCGCCGCATTCGCAATGCCGACGAGCAGCATGCTGAGCCCGAGGGCGACCAGCACTGCCGTTCTCACTGATCCTCTGATGACGCGCACGAGCGGTTCCCCTGATCCGAGGTGCATCCGTGCGTTCCGAGGGTGATGCATCCGTGCGCTCACCCGTAAATCGAGCATATGAAAGCAGATAGGCGAACGCGCCACAAGTTCTCCGTAAGAACGGGTGATCAATTCTCACGGGCGCCTTGGTTACGGACCGGCGGCAACCGCCGTGACCAGGAGCTGAACCGTGCAGGCGGTCGGGTGCGTCGAGCTGGTCGGCATCTCGAGGACGAGATCGAGAGACACCACCGCTCCTGCGGGCGACACGGGCGAGGCGACCGGGCTGCCCGGCAGCTCGACGTTGCCGCTGGTCGGGATGCCGACGAACGACGAGCCGGCGTCGAGGGTGGCCTGCATGGCGAAGATATCGGTACCAGCGTTACCCGTCGTGGCGGCGGCCCAGTCGGTGGTTGTGGTGCCACAATTGGCGCCGGCAATCACGTACTCGATGACAACGTCGATGTCGTCCGAACCGATGTTACGAAGGTCGATCGTGTCGCCGGTGACGTTCGTCTGGACCGAGGCCCCGAGGTCGACCGTACCGAAGTCGACGGCCTCGTTCTGCAGCAGTATGGCGAGCGCCACGTTGGTGGACGCGAACGCCCCCAGGGCGTCCACGCGCGGCGTGACCTCGCTGTTCCTCGAGTCCAGGCGCGGGACGCCGGTGTCCTCGAGGGCGTCTTCGATCTGCTGCACGGTCAGCGTGCCGTCGTTGGAGAGCAGCAGCGCGGCGACACCAGCGGCGTAGGGCGTGGCGGCCGAGGTGCCGCCGAAGCAGCCGGGCACGCTATTCGTCGTCTGACCGCCCGCAAGGTCTGGGACCTGCGCGCAGTAACTGGGACCGAGCAGGTCGAGCAGCGGCTCGATGTTGGTGTCGGTGCCGGCGGTCGAGTTGGAGAGGCAGACGATCTGATCGGCGGCGGTGGTGGAATCGGTGCAGACGGTGAAGGGGAAGCGGCCGAACTGGACGCCGCCGATGCTCGCGGCGTAGACCATGCCAACGCTGATCGCCGGCGTGATGCAGGAAGGGAAGCTGATCCCGGTGGAGCTGGCGCCGTTCCCGGAGGCAACGAACACCGCCGTGCCGCGCATCCGCAGCTCGGAGATGGTCGTGGCAATCGACGTGCTCTCGGACGAGCAGTCGCTCGAGAACAGGCCGCCTCCGAGGCTCATGTTGACTAGTTGGACGCCCGGCTGGTGGTCGTTGATGTCGTTGAGGGCGGCGAGGATGTCGGAATCGAGCGCGCCGGAGAATGGGCCGAACACGTTGTAGGCGAAGATCGAGGCGTCCGGAGCGACGCCGACCGGCGCAACGACGCCGCCCGAGGTGATGATCCCGCTCGTGGAGGTGCCGTGGCCGTCCTGATCGTCAGCGGAGCCGGGCCCACTGCCGGTTTCTGCGCCGTCGGCGCAGCCGCCGGGGCGCCGCTGATTGCCGGGGCCAGTGGTGATCGCGGAGACGAAGCACGCCTCTCCGACCAGGTCGTCGGCGATGTCCGGGTGATCGAAGTCGACGCCGGTGTCGATCACGGCGGCGATGACGCCGGAGCCGGTGACGCCGGCGATGTGGACGTCGTCCACACGCATCAGCGCGCGGCCCTCGACGAGCTGGAGCGCCTCGAGGCGGTCGGGGTCGACGGCGACGACGTTGGGATTGAGGCGGAGCGCGTCGAGGACGGCGGGGCTGACGGTGGCGGCGAGGGCGGGCACGCTGCTGTAACGACGATGGACGGTGAGCCCCTGGCCGTGGGTGGCGATCAACGCGTCCTGAGCCGCGGCGAGCCTTCTCGACGGCTTTCGCGGCTGGAGGCAGGTCCGGCACCACGCGACCCTGGAGGCTGATGATGACGCGGATCGGATCGCCGGGGGCAGTCTGAAGCTCGCGCTCCGGGACGGGCGGTAGCTCGACGACCGTGATCTGCTGCTGGGCGCTAATCGAGCCCTGGGCAATCAGCGCGAAGACGATCGCGGCGCCGGTTAATAGCACCAGCGATGGTCGACGCAGCAGTCGCGGGATCATGCCGGCCAATCCGCTCCCCCGCCGTCAGCCACCGCCCCAGCGCGTTCGCGCGCCGACCGTAACCGTCGTGGTCAGCCTACCGCCATAATGTGTCGCGCCAATAGTGGAGTGCCCTCCGGAGCCATGAGCGCCCATATCCACGACGCCGCGCGGCCAGGGTCGGGCCTACGAAACCACACCTTTCCCGTGCAGCTCCTCGAGGCGGTCGTCGCTGATCCCGAGGTCGTCGCGCAAGACCTCGTCCGAGTGCTCGCCCATGATCGGGCCGTGGCGGATGGGGACGTAGCTCGCGGACATCCTCGGGGCGAAGCCGAGCAGGCGGATCTCGCCGTGCTCGGGGTGATCGAGTGTGTGCACGAAGCCACGCTCGTTCAGGTGCTCGTCGGCGAACAGGTCGCGGGTATCGAAGTTCTTGCTGACCGGCACCCCGGCCTCGCCGAGGATGCTCATCACCTCGTGCTTCGTGTGCTTGCGGGTCCATTCGACGAGGATCTCGTAGAGCGCGTCCGCGTGCTCCACGCGATCCTCGCCGGTCTCAAAGCGCGGATCGACGGCCAGCTCGGGCTGTCCGATCGCGGTCGCGAGCGAGTCCCACATCCGAGTCGTGACGCACATGATGTACGCGTAATCGTTCGGACCCAGCTTACCATCAGCGTCAGGTTCCGAGGGCGCGCAGGGGTAGAGGTTCACCGTCGCCGTGGGGCCGTTGCCGCGCCGCGGCGCGACGGCGTTGCCCCAGTCGGCGCCGCCGGAGATCTGGGTGCGCATGAAGTAGGTCATCGCCTCCTGCATCGAGATCTCGATGTGCTGGCCCTCGCCGGTGCGCTGCTTCTGTACGTAGGCGGCCGTGATTGCGAGCGCGAGCTGCACGCCGGTGCCGGCGTCGCCGGTGGTCGGGCCGGGTCGCATCGGCGGACCATCCACCTCGCCGGTGACCGAGAAGGCGCCCGCGGCCGCCTGCGCGACCATGTCGTAGCACTTGTAGTCGGAGTAGGGGCCGAAGGTGCCGAAGCCCTTCAGCTGCGCGTAGATGATGCCCGGGTTCACCTGCTTCATCACCTCGTAGCCGACATCGAGCTTCTCGACGACGCCAGGCCCGTAGTTCTCCACGAACACGTCGTAGTGCGGCGCCATGTCGAGGAGGAGCTGCCGCCCCTCCGGCTGCGCCAGGTCCAGTACGATGCTGCGCTTGTTGCTGTTCCAGTTGAGGAAGTAGGGCGAGTTCCCCTGACCCTGGCGGACCCGGCGCCCCGGATCCCCGTAGGTCGGTGGCTCCACTTTGACCACGTCGGCGCCGAGCCAGGCGAGCGCCTGGGTGCACGAGGTCCCCGCCTCGTACTGGGTCATGTCGAGGATGCGCACACCTTCCAGCGCCGTGGTCGGCGTCGCTTGACGCATCTGCTGAGTGGTCATGGCGGATCTCCTCGGGGAGTCGCTCGTGCTCGCTTGCTGTTCGCGTCTCCTCAGTTGGTCGGCGTGTGCCAGCCGAACTGTTGCGGCTTGCGACCGGCCCGCGGATCGATACGGATATGCACGATCGCTGGGCCCTCGCCGGAGTTGGCTTCGCTCAGCGCAGGCTCGAGTTCGTCGGGCTCGGTGACGTAGTAGCCGCGCCCGCCAAACATGTCGGCGATCCGCTCGTAGCGGGCGTCCGGGTGGAAGGCGCCGGGCGACGGGTCGCGGTCCTCGGGGAGCTCTGATGGGTGGCCGCCGATGCCGTTGTTGTTGAGGATCACGGTCGTGATCGGCAGGTTGTGGCGGACCATCGTCTCGTACTCCATGCCGGAGAAGCCGAAGGCGGCGTCGCCCTCGAGCGTGACGATGCGCTTCCCAGGGTTGGCGACCGAGGCGCCGATCGCGAAGCCGAGGCCCACGCCCATGGTGCCGTAACTGCCCGCGTCGAGGCGGGTGCGAGCGCCGTGGTTCGGGAGCACCGTGCGACCGATGTCCATCGTCCCAGCGCCCTCGGAGACGATGATCGTGTCCTCGGGCAACGTGTCGCGGATCGCCTGGAGCGGACGGTAGTAGTTCATCGGCACCGATTCGTCGGCCATCAGCTGGGCGCTCACCTCGACGTTCTCCGCGACCTTCGCCTGGAGCTGCGAGCGCCAGGTGGTCTCGCCGGGGTACTGCCAGCCGTCCTCGTCGACGGCCTGGTTGAGCTGGGCGACGACCGCGGCGCCGTCACCCACGAGGGCGACCTCCGTGGGGATGTTGGTGCCGATCTCCTCGGCCGCGATGTCGACCTGGATGATCCGGACATCCTCGGCCCAGCGCGGTGGCCTGCCGAAGTGAAGGATCCAGTTCAGGCGCGCACCCAGGAGCAGCACGACGTCCGTTTCGCGAAGGGCGAGCGTGCGCGCCGGCGAGATCGCCAGCGGGTGGTCGTCGTCGATCACACCCTTGCCCATGGGCGTCGGAAGGAACGGGAGCTGGGTCTTCTCGATCAGCTCGCGCACCTCGTTCTCGGCGCGCGCCCAGGCCATGCCCTTGCCGACGATGACGAGCGGGCGTTCGGCGGACTTCAGCGCGGCGAGCGCTGCCTGGATGTCGCGCTTCGGGACGCCGGGCCTCGGCGGGTCCGGGACGACCGGGACCGCCCTCACCGCGGAAAGCGGGATTTCGGCGGTCAGGATGTCATCGGGAGCGTCGAGGTAGGCGGGGCCGGGGCGACCGTAGATCGAGGTGCGAACCGCCTGCTCGACGTAGTAGGGGATGCGGTCGGGGCGATCGAGGGCATGAGCGTACTTGGTGTGGGGGCGGGCCATTTCAACCTGGTTGTCTTCCTGAAAGGCGCCCATGCCGTTCTGATTGACGGCTGAGGCACCGCCAATCAAGATCATCGGCCAGCAGTTCCACTTGGCGTTGGCGAGGCCGGCGAGGCCGTGAACGACGCCGGGGCCGGAGACGACGATGCAGGCCTGGGGACGGCCAACCAGGTAGCTGGCGGCCTGGGCCGCATAGGAGGCGGCCTGCTCGTTGCGCATGCCGACGTACTTGATGCCCTCTTCCTGGGCATAGGCGGCGAGCTCCCCGACCGGGAAGCCGACGACGCCGAACATGTAGTCAACGCCCTGCTGCTTGAGCGAGCGGGCGAGCAGGAGCGCGCCGGCGATGGTTTCTTCGGGGGCTTCGGCGCCGTTACTGCTGGTCGCGGTTGTGGTGGTGGTCTCGGTGGTCATCGGTCGGCCTCGTTTCTGAGCGAATGGACTACGGCGTGATGTTAGCCGCGGAGCGGTCACGTGTGTGGTCCCGCCGCGATGAAGTCAGATCCCGGACGGCGGAAGCGGCTTGATCAGCATCTGCGCGATGATGCCGCTGATCTGCGGCTCCGTCACACCGGTTGGCCGGTAGCCGTTGCGCTCGTAGAACCGCTGCGCGAGCGGGTTCGATCCGCTGACCCACAGCTCCACGGCCTGGCTGCCGAGGCGTTGTGCGAAGCGCTCGGCCGACTCGAGCAGCGCGTCCGCCCAGCCCGCGCCGCGCAGATCCTCGTCGACCCACATCGCGCCGACCTAGCCGTCGTGAGGTGGCTGCGCGGACACACGGACGAAGGCGCTGCCAGCCAGCGTGCCGTCACCACGGTCGACCGCGAAGACCGTTGCCTCCATTGACTCAGCGGTCTTCGCAACGAGGTCTTGCCAGAACGCCTCGGGGTGCGCGGATTCCTCCTCCAAGGTCGACGCAAAGGCCGTCGGCGCCTCGCGGAGAGCGCGCAGGCGGACGTCGTGATAGGCGAGGCCGTCGCCCGGCCCGAGTTCGCGGATCTCCATGCGCGGGATGGTACGAGGCGTCAGCACCGAGGTCTGCGCGAATCCTCACCGCGACCCGATGCTGATCGTGACGGCAAGGACGCCCGCCGCCGAGCGAAGGATAGCTCGTGGGTCGCCTCGACGCGCTGATCGCGCTGGTCTCGGGTTCGACGCTGCTCGGCTTCGTCGGTCTCGTGGTGTACGCGCTGCTGGCCGCCGTCGGCGTGTTCGCGGCGAGCGACGTCAGCGCTCAGGACGCCACGGGCTACGGCGCCGGCGCGGCCGGAACGGACGCCGCGCCATCCGGACACCGTTACCAGCGACAGGCGGCGACGATCGAGGGCCGCCCGAGCTCGTTCCTCGACTTCGGAAGCGAAACCCCGTTGCTCGCGGATGGTTCAGTCGCGCTGGCGCCGATCTGGGTGTTCATCGATGGCTTCGACGCCGGTGGCGGCCCGCGCATGATCGCCGGTCACCCGGCGCTGCTCGACGCGATCCCGGAAGACACCGGCTATTCCGACCTCTGGGACGTCCAGTTCGTGCTCGTTCCCGACGGCTTCGACAGCCGCGCGATCCGGTCGCTCGCCGATCTCGAAGCCAGCGGTCTCGAGACGATTCCGGCGGGGATGCTGGTCAACTGTCCGATCGTCGATGCTGATGCGACCACCTCCGAGGGCCACCCGCTCCGCGACGGCTGGTATCGAGGAGAGCGCGTGCACTACTTCGACCTCGGGGTGAGCGGGACCAAGCCCGGCGACGTGTATGAATTCGTGATCAGCAGCACCGACGGCTGCGGCGGCGCCACCGAAACGACGCTCGCCTCGGTCCCACCGCTGGTCGTACCCCCCCCCCGCCACCGAGGGTCCGGCGGCGCAGTTCTTCCGCCTGCACCGCGTCGAGGTTCGCGATGCCTCAGTCGCGGCCCAAATCGGCTCCCTGGCAGACCTCGAGGCGCTCAGGTTGAGGGCGCGACCGACCGGCGAGCTGGTCGACCCCTGCTCGCCGACTAGCCACGCGGGAGTCGCGACCGGCTGACTGGTACCTTTTGGCTGCCGACTCAGGCTGGCCGTCAGCGAGCCGACGACAGGACGCGCGTGTACTCGAAGATCCTCGTGCCTCTGGACTCCTCGGAACTGGCGGAGCAGGCGCTGCCGCATGTGATCGGCAACGCGCTGGCGCACGACGCGGCGGTCCACCTGATGCAGGTAATCGACCCGGCGGACATGACCTCGCCACTGCTGCGGCACACGATCGAACTGATCGCGAGCGTTGGTGAGCCGGACCGCACTGCCGCCCTCGAAGCATGGGCCGCATCCGCCGGCGAGTACCTCGACTCCGTCGCGACGAGGCTGCGCGAGGCGGGGGTCAACACGGTGACCTCGAACGTTCTGCGCGGGAATCCGTACGAGCTGATCCGCGCCGAGGCCGCCGCCGTTGACGCCGACCTGATCGTGATCGCCTCGCACGGACGGTCCGGCCTGGGACGGGCGGTCACCGGGTCTGTGGCGGACCACGTCATCCGCGAGACGCCCGAGTCGGCGGTGCTGGTGATCCGACCGCGCAGCGAAAATTAGACCTCGGACGAGGGGTGCGCGATGCGCGTTGCGATCCTCGATGACTACCAGGGCGTCGCCCTCGATTCCGCCGACTGGAGCGCCCTCGAGGCGCGCGCCGAGCTGCTGGTCTACCGCGACCACCTCGCAAACGAGGACGCGCTGGTCGAGCGTCTGGTCGACGCCGAGATCGTCGTCGCGATGCGGGAGCGGACGCCGTTCGAGCGATCACTCGTGGAGCGGCTCCCGAACCTCCGGTTGCTGATCACGACCGGCGCGAGGAACGCGTCATTCGACCTCGAGGCGTTGCGCGACGCGGGCGTGACGGTGTGCGGCACTGGCGGCCGAGGCGCCGCCACCGCGGAGCTGACCTGGGGCCTCATCCTTGCGCTGATGCGCGGCATCCCGCTCGAGCATGCTGCGATCGACGACGGCCGCTGGCAGCTCTCGCTCGGCCGCGACCTCGGAGATAAGACCCTCGGCGTGATTGGCCTCGGACGGCTCGGTAGCCAGGTGGCGACGGTCGGCCGCGCCTTCGGCATGCCCGTCCTCGCGTGGAGCCAGAACCTGACCCGCGAACGGACGGACGAGCTGGGCGTCGAGCTGGCACGGAGCCTCGACGATCTGCTCGACCGTGCGGATGTCGCGACGATCCACCTCGTGCTGTCCGCTCGCACCCGCGGTTTGATCGGCACGCCCGAGCTGGCGCGACTGGGCAGCGACGCCTACCTCGTGAACACCTCGCGAGGCCCGATCGTGGACGAGACGGCGCTTGTGGCGGCGCTGCGCGACGGGACGATCGGGGGTGCGGCGTTGGACGTCTTCGACGAGGAGCCGTTGCCGGCGGGGCACCCGCTGATCGGCCTCGAAAACGTCGTGCTGACGCCGCACATCGGCTACGTGACGGCGGAGACGTACGCGGTGTTCTACCGCGGCGCGGTCGAGGACATCGTCGCGTTCCTCGATGGTTCGCCGGTGCGCGTGATCGAGTAGTGAGCGCGGACATGCGAGTCGAAGTCCGCTAATCTCCGTACGTCTGAGGTAGCGCCCGCAGATACCGAATCTCGGGATCGAGAGGGATGACGACGTGGCTGACCTCGTCGAGACGTTCAATGGCAATCGGATGCACGCAAGTCTTCACGCAGCGAGCATGAAGGCTGAGAGTATCCGGGCCTCCGTCGACGAAGCAGACCCCAACGCCGTTGAACACGCAGACGCCATTATCGAAGCCGTTCGCCAAATCACCCTGAGAGTGCATGCGGTCGATCCGGTCCTCGCAAATCTTCCCCTCATCGACAATGTCGCTCAGGGCGTCGATGGAATCGTAGATAATCTGTCGACCTACGAGCAGGACCCCGCCGTCGGATTGGGAAATACCCATGGCCAAGTTCTAGAAGCGTTGAGGCGCGCCGCCGCAGTCCCGGCCAAGGAACCACATTCGCAGGTCGCGTCGGACATCGCAGACCAAGCAGCCACGCTCGTGGAGCAAGACACCGCTAAGGCGATGGCGGACATCAAGCGCCTCAAGGAGTCCGTATCGTCATCAGTGGCACAGTCCCAGGTCCTGATCGACCAGATCACGGAGCAATTGGTGGCACAACAGGCGACGGTGCAGAGCGCTCGGCAAGACCTCGAGCAAGAATCTGTGGCTTTCGCTGCCATGGTGACCCGTCGGAAGCCGCAATTGAAGCGGTGACCGACGAGATCCGTGCCCTACAAGAGCAGCAGCTGGAAGCTACCGTCCTGAGTACAAGACCTGGGAAACGACGGCCCGCGCACGAGTCGACACGCTAAACAGGCTGATCGACAAACTCGCAGCGCGAGCCGACGAGATGTTGCTGAACGCGGGCGGCGCGGCGCTCGGAACGAGCTGGAAGACGCAGGCAAAGGCTCACCGGATCGAGCGGTGGTCCTGGACAGGCGGAATTATCGTGCTGCTCGGCGGCTCCGTAGCGCTCGCGTTCTTGACGCTCGATGACCTGACTGCTCCCGCAGGTTCCAGCTTCGTTGACGGTTTGGTGTTCTACATACCCCGCATCCCTTTCGCGATCATTACGATCACGATCCTCGGTTTCGCGATTCAGCAGGCGGCGCGGCGCGCGCAGTTTGAAGCGCGTGACGCTCGAGTCGGAAACGAACTCAGTGCGTTGCCTGAGTTCCTCTCGCGGGTCCCTGACGGGGCACGCGATGAACTCAGCAAACAGGTCGCAGCCAACTACTTCCCGGGCACGAAGCTTGAGCACGACGTTCCACAATCTGTCGCGTCTACTGAGACCCAGATCAGATGAGGAATCACGCCTGCCGGAATAGTAGCGATCTCGGGGAACATCGCCCTGGCAGCCGTGGCGATCTACGCCCTGACTCGCTGAGTAGACGGCTGGATTCTAGGGACTGATGGTCGCGCGGGTTCCCGGCTCCCATGCACGAGCTTCGTCTGGTGAGCTCGGGAAGCGGTCACCCGAGGGTCCGCCAGACCTGAGGGAACTCACCGAAACGCGGGCATCACTTCCTTCGCGAACAGCCGCAGCGACTGGAGCACCGTGTCGTGGGTCATGCCGCCGCCGTGCATGACGCAGCTCAGCATTGAGATGTCGGCCACGTCGATGTAGCGCTGGAGCTTGTTGATGACCGAGGACGGCGTGCCGGAGAGGGTGCGGTTCTCGAACATCTCATCGAGGTCGGGTTCGCCCTCGAAGGGAAGCGGCTCAGAGACGCCGGAGACGACGTGCTCGCGGCCGTGACGGAGGGCAGTCGCCTGGCGTGACTGGTAAAGGAAATGCTCCATCTGAGTGCGCGCTTCGTCGTCGGCCGGGGTGACGACCACCTGGCCCTGGACGCCGAACTCGGCCGGGGCGTCGGGGTACTTCTGCCGGGCACGCTGGTAGTGGCTCCAGCTCTGTTCGAGGATGCCGAGCGGGCGGCCGGATTGCGTCGTGAGCGCACGGAGGCCGTAGCGGCCGACGATCTCGAACGACTCTTGAGTGCTGGCGGCGAGCCAGATCGGCGGGCGCGGCTGCTGGTGCGGTTTCGGGTAGAGCGTCGTCTCCGGGATCTGGTGATACTTGCCTTCGAACTCGAAGGTCTCACCGCCCAGCGCCTTCGCGAGGATTGCCAGCGACTCGTCCGTGCGGTCGCGCGCGTCGTCCATCGTGAGGCCGAAGCGTCGGAACTCGAACGGCTGGTACCCGCGCGCGACGCCGACCTCGAGGCGGCCGTTCGTGAGCTGGTCCGTCATCGCGATGTCCTCGGCGACGCGGAGCGGATCCCAGAACGGCAGCACGAGGACGGCAGTGCCGACGCGGATCTTCGATGTCTCGGCGGCAATCCGCGTCGCCATCAGGAGCGGGTTCGGGATGTAGCCGTAGTTCGAGAAGTGGTGCTCCGCGAACCAGACTGCGTCGTAGCCGAGTCGCTCCGCCTCGATCGCGTACTCGACGACGCGACGGTAGATCACCTCAGGCTCTTCGCGGGCGGATGAGCCCGCGAGGGCGAAGGCGGTGAACTGCATCTGCGGGCTCCGATCAGCCGGAGTCGGCCTCGTGACGGTCGACGTCGGCGAGGATAGCGTCAGCCCGCGTTTCGATCCGGGACCGCGTGTCGCTGCCGGTGAAGATGTAGGCGCGGTTCTCGAGGATGCCGCGCACGACGAGCGGGCCGACGTCCAGCCCGTCGATCGCCTGGTTCACGCGATTCGGCCGCGCGACCGATTCGGCGCCGCCGAGCGCCTCGGGACGGTTCCGACTCGCCTCCCAGATCCGAGTGTTCACGGTCGAGGGGCAGAGCACCGATACGCCGATCCCCTCGTCCGCCAGCTCGGCACGGAGCATCTCGGAGAAGCTGACGACCGCCGCCTTCGAAGCGCTGTAGACGCCCGACGAAGTCCCGAGGCGAGGCGCGAGGCCGGCCATCGAGCCGGTGTTGACGATGTGCGCCTCGCCGCCGCGCTCGCGCATCCTCGGCACGAACGCCTGCACGCCGTTCACGACGCCGTAGAGGTTGACGCCGAAGATCCACTGCCAGTCAGTCTCCTCCGACTCGACGAAGCTGCCCTCGAGCAGCACGCCAGCGTTGTTGCAGAGCACGGAGACGGGACCCAGCGAGTCCTCGACGCCTTCGGCGAGAGCTGTCATCGCATCGGCGTCGGAGACGTCGGCCACGAACGCCTCGGAACCCTCGAGCTCGGTTGCGACGCGCTCCGCCGCCTCCCGCTCGATGTCGACGATCGCAACGCGGGCACCCGCGTCCGCGAGGGCGTGCGCGATGCCGCGGCCGATCCCCTCGCCGCCGCCGGTGATGACGGCGACTTTTCCGGTGAGGTCATCCATGGCCGCGCTCCTCGAAAACTCACGTTGGGAGCGCGACGGTAGCAAGTCGCGGCGTTCGACGGGTCGCTATCCCCCTGCGCGCACCGCCGCGGCGGATTCGAGGCGTGCCGCGACGAGGTTTTGTGCGGCCCCGGCGGTCGAAATGCCCTCGGCTCGCGCTGAGGTGAGCAGCGAACGCGTGGTGTCGAAGACGTGGCCGGCAAGCTCGCGCGCGCGAGCTGCGTCGAAGCCGTCGCGCTCGACGGCGGCGCTGATCAGGCCGCCGCTGTTCACCACGTAGTCCGGCGCGTAGACAATGTCGCGCGCGGCGAGATAGCGAGCGTCGTCCGGGTCGAGTCGGAGCTGGTTGTTGGCGCCGCCGCAGACGACGCGGCAGCGCAGCAGCGGAATCGTGTCCGGGTTCAGCATCCCGCCAAGCGCGTTCGGGGAGAGCACGTCGCACTCCGTCTCGAGGGCGGCCGCAGGATCGACCGTCTCGACGTCGAGCTCTGTTGCGAGCGTGGAGACGGCCTCCTCCCGTACATCCGAGACGGTGACGCGCGCGCCTCGTTCCTTCGCGATCCTCGCCACCTTCGCGCCGACCTTGCCGACGCCGAGTACAACGACGTGGCGATCCTGGAAGCTGTCGCCGCCGAAGGCGACGTCGAGGGCGGCGCGCATGCCCTCGGTGATCGTGAGCGCGGTCAGTTCCGAGGTGTCACCGCCGCCGCCCAGGCTCTCGGCGACGCCGACGACGTGCGGGGTGAAGCCACGGATCGTGTCCATCTCCGCCGAGGTCGTGCCGACGTCGGTGGTGGTGATGTAGCGGCCGCCGAGGCTGTCGATGAACCGTGCGTACGCCTCGAGCTGGGCGGGCGTCTTCTCGTGCGGGTCGCCGATCACCACGGCCTTGCCGCCGCCGAGATCAAGGCCCGCGACGGCGGCCTTCGCGGTCATCGCCAACGAGAGCCGGAGCACGTCGTTCAGCGCCTCGTCCTCGCTCGTGTACGGGTACCAGCGGCAGCCACCGAGCGCCGGCCCGAGCGCGGTCGAGTGGATGGCGACGATCGCCTGCAAGTCAGAGCGGGGGTCGCGGTGGAAGAAGACGGATTCGTGACCGGCGTGGTCCATGCGTTCGAGCATTGCCATCGCCCCATCCCTGTTCTCAGCCAGTCGCCGCGCGCCAATCGAGGCTACTGTGACTTCAGGCTACTGCCGGGGGCCGTCGTGAGGACGGCGGAGATCACGCAAGCTACGCTGGCATCACCCACCAGACCCACATCCGACAGGGTAAGGCGCGTGACCTCGGTGCCGGCAGCTTCAGGCGGCGAACGTTTCTACGGCTGGTACGTCGTCGGCGCGCTGTTCTTCGCAACGTTCCTCGTCGTGGGAGCGCGCCAGGGGTTCGGCGTGTTCATCGAGACCTGGGAAGAGGAGTGGGGCGTTTCGGTCGGCGCGATCTCCGTCGCCGCCGCGGTCGGCTGGCTGCTGAATGGGCTGGTGCAGCCGTTCTTCGGGCGGCTGGTCGACCGGATCGGCGGCCGACCGGTGGTGCTTGTGAGCATGACGGTGATGGGCTTCGCGTTCATCGCGATGGCGTTCGTGAGCAACGTCTGGATGCTGGCCCTGATCTACGGCATCGTGATCTCGTCGGCAGCGGGGGGCGTCTCGCCGAGCATGACCGGCGTGTTCGTGGTGCGCTGGTTCCAGCACAGGCGCGGCACCGCGATGAGCCTGCTGATTTCGGGCGGCTCAATCGGCGGGATGGTGCTGGTGCCGTTCCTGGCCTACCTGCTCTTAGCCGCGAGCTGGCAGACGGCGTGGGTGACCGTCGGCGTGATCACGCTGGTCCTCGGCGTACCGCTGCTCTGGGGCATCGTGCGCAGCGATCCCTCGGACATGGGGCTACACCCGGACGGCGACTCCGACGAAGACGTGGCCGCGCGCACGGCGAGCGGCGAGTCCGTGCTGCCGGTCGGTCCGCTCGAGGCGTCTCGCTGGCAGGACTCGTTCCAGTCCGCCCCGATCTGGCAGCTCTCGATCTCGTACTTGGTCTGCGGCGTCACCACCGCGAGCATCGCAGTGCACTTCGTCCGCTGGGCCTCGGACGAGGGCATCTCGCCTGGCACGGCGGCGCTCGCCTTCGGGTTATTGAGCGGGATCAATGCAGCGAGCGTGCTGTTGATCGGCTCGATCTCCGACCGGATGCAGCGCAAGACGTTGCTCGGGGTGGTGTACCTGATCCGAGCGGTAGCGTTCCTCGCGCTGATCGTCTTGCCCGGGTCGGCCGCGCTCTGGACGTTCGCGTTCGTCGGCGGCTGGTCGTGGCTCGCTTCGGTGCCCCTGACGACCTCGCTAACCGCGGACGTGTACGGCGTGCGGCACGTTGGGATCCTCGGCGGACTGACGCTGATGACGCACCAGCTCGGCGGCGCGCTGGCGGTGGTCCTGTTCGGCTTCGCCTTCGACCTCTGGGGCACCTACGACGGCGCGTTCGCGACCAGCGTGCTGCTGCTGATCGCCGCCGGCCTCCTCGCGTTCTCGATCCGCGAGCGGGCGTTCTCCGCGCGTTACGCACCGGTCGCGCAGCCACGCCGCGATCGCGAGGCGGAACCGTCCGTGGCCGGCGGCTAGCAGCCCGTGTTCCCGCCTCGCGCCTTCCTCCACCATTCCGAGGCGATCGATCCGACGCTCGCCGACTGGATTCGCCACAAGATCGACGAGATCGTCGGCCTCGAGCCGGCCGCGATCGTGACGATCCTCGGAGTCGCGATCGTGGCCTTCCCGATCTGGCTCGGCCTGAGCGTGCTCCGGCAGCGGCGACGCCGCGAGCCGGGGGCGCCGGCGCCGCGCTGACGTCGGTCCGCCCAGACCAGTCCGCCAACGTGACGTCTTCGATCCAGGGCACGACGCCGAGCACGAGGATGCCTGTGCGCTCCTCGAGGTCTTCGATCGCGGGCCCAACAGCGACCCATCACCGCGGAAGCGGTTGATCAGGAAGCCTCGGATCAGGCGGCGATCCTCCTCGGGCATCAGCGCGATCGTCCTGAGGAGGTGCCCGAACGCACCCTGGCGGTCGATGTCGCCGGCGAGCGGCCGAGCTCCAGGCGGTCCGGTGTGACGTCCGCGTTGTTGGACATGTTCTGCGCCTTGAACGGCGCGACGTCGACACCGTCGTTGGCGAATGCTCGGGCGGTCACGGTTAGGGGACAGCGCCGGACTCGCGACGGCTGCCCCGACGATCGCGTCGTCGCGGATGGCGGCAGCGAGCGGGGCGCGCCTCGGATGCGCGTTCGTTGACACGTCCCCTGACGCGTCCGAGTATGGCCTCGCGCCTCGCGAGGCCAGCGCCGAACGACCGCACGCACCCTGCGTCCGTAGCCGGGTAGCCGCGACCGGGAGAGAGACAAAATGGACTGGAACGACACTCCAGAGCAGGCAGCCTTCCGCGCCGAGGTCAAAGATCTGATCGACAGCGGACTCCCCGTGGCCTATCAGGGCGGCAAGGGCGAGTGGGTGCAGGACCGCAAGTCCGACGACCCGACCAAGCGCGGCGCCGCGCAGGCGTGGCAGGCGGCGCTCGCCGACAAGGGCTGGATCGCCCCGCACTGGCCGGAGGAGTACGGCGGCGCCGGGCTCTCACCCCTCGAGCAGTTCATCTTCAAGCAGGAGATGACGGAGGCCGGCGCGCCCGCCGTCGGTGGTCAGGGCGTCAGCCAGCTCGGCCCGACGATCATCGTGCACGGCACCGACGAGCAGAAGGCGGAGCACCTACCCAAGATCCTCTCCGGCGAGGTGAACTGGCAGCAGGGCTACTCCGAGCCGGGCTCCGGATCCGATCTCGCGTCGCTGCAGACGCGCGCGATCCGCGACGGCGACGATTACGTGATCAACGGCCAGAAGATCTGGACCAGCGGCGCCCAGTACGCCGACTGGCTCTACGTCCTGACGCGCACCGATCCGGAGGCCCCGAAACACCGAGGCATCTCGTTCATGCTGATGCCTCGCGACCTCCCTGGCATCTCGCTGCGCCCGCTGATCGACATGAGCGGCCACTACCACTTCAACGAGACCTTCTTCGAGGACGTGCGCGTCCCCGCCACTAACGTCGTCGGCGAGGTCAATCGCGGCTGGTACGTCGGCGCCACACTGCTCGACTTCGAGCGCTCGAACATCACCGGCGCGATCACCAGCCGCAAGACGATCCAGAAGCTGATCGACTACGTGCACTCGGACGAGGGCCAGTCGCGCTCTCGCCTCGACGAGTCGGTCTCGCTGCGGCACCAGGTCGCAGACCGCTGGGTGGAGTCCGAAGTCCAGTTCCAGTTCAGCTTCCGCATCATCTCGATGCAGTCGGCCGGGCAGATCCCGAATTACGAGGCCTCCACCTCGAAGCTGTTCAACTCGGAGCTGAGCCAGAAGCTGGCGCGCACCGGGACGCAGGTGCTGGGCCAGTACGCGCAGTTCTGGGGTCACGACGACGACGACCGCAACACGTACGACGACCCGCCGAACGACTACGCCCCGCTCGACGGCAGCTTCACGCAGTCGTACGTGCGCTCCGTCCCGGCGACGATCGCGGCTGGTACCTCGGAAATTCAGCGCAACATCATCGCCACGCGGGGACTCGGCCTGCCGAGGGGCTAGCCTCGCTCGTTCTCCTCAATACGAACGGGGCGCCGCGAGGCGTCCCGTTTTCTTTGCTCGGGCGCTCCGCGGCAGGCGTAAGCTGGCCGCGCGGTGCCGAACGCACGTGAGACGCTGCACGTTGGTGAACCGCTGGCGCCCGGTCAAGCGCACGTAGCCTGGGGCGCCGGATGCGGCCTCGCCGATATCGAAAACCCAACCGATCGCGCGGTTCAGATCCACGCGCAGCTCCTCGTGAGCTGCGGCAACGGCGCGCAACCTGCCGTGTTCGCGCAGCCGTGGGACGTCGAGGTGCCTGCCCAGTCGACGCTATCGTTCGGGCTCGGCCTGACGTGCGAGGAGGAATCGGGTCTCGGCCTCGGACCGGCGGTCGTTGAGCCGACCGGCGATGCAGGCGGTTACGTCTTCCGCCCCGTCCTCAATGAGGCAACACGGCTCGCCAACCTCAACGCAGCGTTGATCCTCAGCGGCGCACAGACAGTCGACCCTGACGATCTGCGGTGGGAGGCCTCTCCACAAGTAGCGGCCGTTGAGCTCCCGTCAGGGGAGCCGGTCTACATCGGGCTGAGCCTGGAAGAGCATGCCGGCCCGATCGCAGAGGCTATCGCTGCCGGGTTGATCGACGATCCCGGGATCGGCAAACCGGTGCCACCTCCCGACGAGGAGGAGTTCGGGACCGGCCACACGACCCCCGTGCCCAACGCGACGAACGCTCATACCGGTGGTCTGCTCGTCACCTGGGACGACTCGCCCTGGCGAGCGCTCGAGACCGTATCGGGAGACACGGCGGACAGCGGCGCGGGATCACGCCCCGAATTCGGGGGCGGCGACCTCTACGACGAGGGAGAGGCGGAAAACCCCGACGCCACGTATCGGCCTCCGGCGTCGGCGTGGACTGAAGACGACGCGAACAATCCCGACGCCATGGCTCGGCCTCCAGCCTCAGAGCCACGCCCCGGCGCATGGGCAAAGGGGACGCTAGCCGTCCGACTGGACGTCGGTCTATCGCTCACAGCGCGGGTGGACGATGACCTGAGTTCGGCCGCTCCGCTTGCAGAACCGCACCTCTGGACGGTGATCGATCCAGGCTCGACAACCACCGTCGAAGCGGCCTCCGGAGCGACCACCACGTTCCGCTGGCCCGAGGTCCCGATCCCCGAACTGCAATCGATGCCCGACGGCTGGTTGAGCCACGTGCCGGGCACGGCGACCTACGTTCGGCCCGCAGTGGAGAACGCCGTCGGACGCCAGTTTAGCTCCTCGATCCCGCGCGCCGAGGACAGTCCGGTCGTCCGCTCGACCGGAGGCATGCGGCGAAACCGGTCTTCGATCCCCGGCGCGCAAGACGGCCCCGTCAGGCCGACCGCCGCGCCGGTTTCGGCGGCGGTCTGGGGCTGGCTGGCGCGGTCGCCCGCGGTCGTGCTTGCGCTGCTCGTGCTGGCGGGTGTGCTCGCGGTCGGCGCGCTGCTGCTGACTCGAGGCGGCAACAGCGAAACGTCACTGCCAGCCTCCAGCGCGGCCACCTCGGTACCCGCGGCAGGCTCCGGCGCCTCCGCGGGGAGCGGCACTGCGGCGACCCCGACGGGCAGCAGCGCTGGCGCCGAAGGCAGCCCCGAGGTGCGCGGCACCGTGCTCGCTTCGGGCCCGGTCGGGCAGCAGTTCGGGCTGATCGCGATGATGTTCGAGACTGCCGCGGCGACCGCGCTCCGACGCGGTGAGGTGACGATCGGCGCTGACGGACGCCAGGTCGCGGGTGCGCCTTCAATCGAGTGGGACGCGGAGATCACCGTGCTGGTCGCAACGGACGAGGATGATGACGAACTCTACCTGGTGATCCAGGGACCCAGCGCGGTGCTGGGCGATAGCTGCGGCGAGGTCGATCTGATCGTCGACGGCCAGCATGTCGGTGACGGTCTGGATTTCTGCGCCGCCGGGGCCACTGCGCCTGGCTATTTCAGCAACATCGTGCGCTATGAAAAGAATCTCGAGGGCGACCGGGTGGCCGTGTTGATCCCGACCGGCCTGACGGTGCCTGATAACGGCGACGTGGCGGGCTGGCTCCACCAAACAAACACCGACGGGAGCTACGAAGCGGTCGAGCGGTTCGCGCGTGGACTCGACATCCCCAGCCTGCCGATCACGGGCACCGCGGGAACCGCCGGCGACGGGATCCTCGCGCTCGCCGTCCCGCGTCCGGCGGGGCGCCCGGCCGTCTCGGCGCCGACGCAGCAACCGACCGAGCTCCCCGCGGTCGTGGGGGTGATCGAACAGGGCTTCTACGCAGTCGTGTTCACCGGCATCCGTCAGGGATCATGTGGCAACGCGCAGACCTATACGCAGAACATGTCGCTCGAGATCACCAATTCTCGTGCCGGCGACGCGGACCACAACATCACGTTCTTCGACGGCCAGTCCCGCGCCTCGGGACTGATCAACGTGGAAACCGGTGTGTTCGTGGGCGTTGGAGATCAGTACAGCGGAACGCTCACAGGGGACTTCTCGCGAGTACAGACGATCACGCGGACCCTGGAACTCCCCGGCTGTACCGCGACCTATTTGATCGAAGTCCAAGCGCAATAACTCGACATCAAAGCGCGATGTAGGCTGGCGCTGATGAGTGCCACCGCGATCGTGTCGATCGACGCCTTCCCCCTCGATGTGCCGCTGCTGGCGCTGTTCACGGTCGCGTCCGCGCGCCTCGACCGCGTCCAGAACGTCGCCGTGCGCGTCCGGCTCGAGGGAGGCGCGGAGGGCTGGGGCGAGATTCCCTCGTTGCCACCGATCACTAACGAGGACCAGGTGGCCGCCCTCAGCGCGATCGAGTGGCTGCGGCCTGGCCTCGTCGGGCGCGATGCCGCTGGCTGGCGCGCGCTGGCCGAGGACTTACCGCTGTGGCTCTCTGACCTCGATGCGGCGCGGGCCGGGGTCGAGATGGCGATCCTCGACGCGCTGACGCGGCACTGGGGCGTGCCGCTCTACCAGTTTTTCGGCGGCGCATCGGACGAGGTAGTCACCGACATCACGATTCCGATCTGCCCGGCCGAGGAAGCATCCGCGCTCGCCGCCCGCTACCGCGGCGAGGGCTTCGAGGTGATCAAGACGAAGGTCGGGATCGACCTCGACGAAGACGTGGCGCGGCTGACCGCCATTCGAGACGTGCACCCCGACTGCCAGTTGATCCTCGACGCGAACGAGGACTTCAGCGCGGACGAAGCGCTGCGCTTCCTCGATGCGCTGCGCGGCGAAGGGATCGAGCCGGCGCTGTTCGAGCAGCCGGTGGAACGCGAGGACTGGGACGGCCTCGGACGGGTCACGCGCGAGGGCGGGGTACCGGTCGCCGCGGACGAGTCGTGCCGCTGGCCCGAGGACGCGCTGCGGATTGCGCGTGATGAGCTGGCGACCGTGCTGAACATCAAGCTCTCGAAAAGCGGCGTTGTGGCCGCCCTCGAGGTCGCGGCGATCGCGAAGGCGGCCGGGTTCGGATTGATGATCGGCGGCATGGTCGAAACGCGGCTCGCGATGGGTTTTGCGGCACACTTCGCGGCAGGGCTCGGCGGATTCGAGTGGATCGACCTCGATACGCCACTGCTGCTCGATGGCGACCCCGTCGTCGGCGGTTATGTCGCTAACGGTGCTCGGTATTCTCTACGGGGCACGACAGCGGGGCACGGCGGCTCGATCGCGGTGCCCTCGGAAGTTATGTAGCGGAGCAAGCGCGATGACCACCAGCGAGCAGCAACCGACGCCGGTCTTTGACTGGTTCATCCCGATCGACGGCGACGGCGCGCATATCGGCACCGAACGCGCCGAGCGCGAGCCGACGTTCGAGTACCTCCGTGAGGTCGTGGAGACCGCCGAGCGCCGTGGGTTCGAGCGGCTCCTGATCCCGACGCGCTTCAGCAACGGCCTCTTCGACGAGGCCGCCCCGCTGGCCGAGGCATGGACGATGGCGACCGCGCTAGCGGCGGTCACCGAGCGCATCCGCTTCCTGGTGGCGGTGCGGCCCGGGTTCATCCCGGCCGGCCTGTTCGCGCAGATGGCGGCGACCTTCGACCGCATGTCGGGCGGCCGTCTCGACATCAACGTCGTCCCCGGCGGGATCCAGGGCGACATGGAGCGCCTGGGCGTTATGAGCAGCCACGATCTCCGCTACGAACAGGCCGAGGAGTTCATGACCGTCTGCCGCACGCTCTGGGCACGGCCCGGCGAGCGCGTCGACTTCGACGGCAAGACGGCCCAGCTTCGCAACGCCATCGTGTCACCCGGCACGACCGCGCCAGGACCGAGCTGGTACCTCGGAGGGGCCTCGCCGAACGCGCTCGCGCTCGCCGCCTCGCAGGGCGACACCCTCCTGATGTGGATCCAGCCGATCGAGGAAACCGCGGCGCTGATGGCACGTGCGCGCGAGGCCGCGAGCGAGGTGGGACGAGAGCTGCGCTTCGGACTGCGCACCCACCTGGTGATCGCGGATGACGAGGACGAGGCATGGCGACTGGCCGGCGCGTTGATCGCGGACGCCTCGGAAACGGTGATCGCGCAGCGGAACTCTGCCGTCGCCGGGACGGCGATGGTCGGCGCGGCGGCGCAGGCTCGCAGCTTCGAGGAACACCGGGTGTCGGAGCGGCTCTGGAACGGCATCTCGCTCGTGCGGGTCAACCTCGGGACGGCGATCGTCGGGACGCCGCGGCAGGTCGCCGATGAGCTCTTCCGTTACTGGGAGATCGGCCTCGACGAGTTCATCCTCTCCGGCTTCCCGCACGTCGAGGAGTGCGATCGCGTCGCGGAGAGCGTGTTGCCGCTGCTACGCGAGCGAATCGAGGCAGCCGTCGTCGCGTAGTCGCCGCGATTGACGCGCTGGGCGTCGCGAGCGCGCTCCTCGAACCCGGCCGCGCCCTCGACGCCGCGCAGCTGCTGCACGGCGCGCTTCACAGTCGCCACCCCCCCTCGGCCTCGAGGAGCCCTGCGTCGAGGTTGGCTGTGCTGGCTCCGGGACGACCAGGGAAAGATCGCCCGTCTTTTCAGGGTATTTTGAGGCACAGATGAGGGGTTAAGTGACTCTTGTGATCGGCCGACAATGACGATTAGACGGCCGCAGCCGGCGGCGTCCGGGCGCTGCGAAGCTGGCGTCCCCGGGGACTGCTCCCGGCAGCAGCGTTCACATCGATCGCGGCAAACCCGTCGAAAGACGGGGGCGCAAAGGCGCGGGCCTACCTTCGCCCTCGGGCGGACATGGCGGCTGGCCTGCCGAGCGAGCGCACCGAGGAGCGGTCACAGCAGTACCACCCTTCGGGCACCCGACGAGGCCGCGATCGCCGGCGCGATGGCGGCTCTCCTTTGTCCGCCACCGCGGCGGCCAGGGGTTGAGAGGTGCCGATGGTCATCACGTTCAACACAAACTCCTCCGCGTTCTCGCTCGTGCGGTACCTGGGAATCACCCAGTCACAGCTGGCGCAATCCTCGGAGCGGCTGGCGAGCGGCTTCCGCATCAACCGCGCCGCGGACGACGCCTCGGGCCTGGCGATCAGCGAGCGGATGCGCGCCCAGATCCGAGGCGCCCAGCAGGGCATCGCCAACGCGCAGTTCGGCGTCTCGATGATCCAGACCGCCGACGGCGCCCTCGGCGAGGTGAACTCGCTTCTGCAGCGCATGCGCGAGCTGGCCGTCGAGGCCGGCGGCGGCACCCTGAGCGGCGCGGAGCGCGACGCGATCGGCGCTGAACTGGTCACGCTGCGCGACGAAATCGACAACATCGCCGGGCGCACGACGTTCAACAGTCAGTCCCTGCTTACTGGCGCCTACAACATCGCGACCGCAAGCGCGATCGGTCCGATCAACGACGGCGGCGACGACGATACCGTCGACGTCGGCATCAACGTGCGGGTCGCCGACGCGAATACGACCTACAACGTGACCGTCGCCGGCAACGACGTGACGGTCACCAACGCTGGCAACGGCGAGTTCCAGACGAACACCGCCGCCGACCTCAACGGCGACGGCTCAACAGCCGTCCTGGACTTCGATCAACTCGGCGTCGAGCTGAACCTGACCCTGAACCAGGGCGCGTCCGGTGACGGCGCCGTGAGCGCGGCCGACATTGCGGCCGGACTGAACGGCAGCGCCGTCGTCACCACGGGCGACACGGCTTCCACGACGATGCGCGTCGGCAGCGATGTCGGCGATGACATCAGCGTGTCATTCGGCACGCAGATCCTCTCGCGCACGCTCGGCACCGAGCCGAACGAGCAGCTCTCAGACCTGATCCGCGACGATCAGGCGGTGTCCACCATCGGCGAGGCGAACACGCTCCTCGATTCGGTGGACGCGGCGCTCGACCAGGTCAACGCGGAGCGAGCGCGCCTTGGCGGTTCGCAGAACCAGCTCGGATTCGCGATCGCGAGCCAGGAGTCGAACGTGCTCAACTTGACGACGGCGGAGTCGCGGATTCGCGACATCGACGTTGCGACCGAGGCGGTGCGGTTCGCCAGCCTCGAGGTGCAGTACAACGCCCTGCTCGCGCTGATGGCGCAGGCGAACATCCGTCAGGAGGGCCTGCTGAAGCTCCTCGAGTAAGCGCATCCAGGCGGCGACACTGACGCCCGTGATGACCAGGCGGACCCCCGCAGCTCGACGAGGGCGTGGGTCCGTCGATCGGCAGCCCGTGGGATCTGGTGACCCACTCGCGTACTGCGCAGCACACCGGTCCGCGGCGCATCGGACTACTCTGGCGGGTGTAGACGCGAACCCAGCGGGATGTGTTCATGACCGACCGACCGAACGACGGCGCGGCGAGCGACGAGCTTGCCCGCCTCCGCGAACAGCGCGCCGCCTGGGACGAGCGCGTCGCGGCGGACGGCGCGGAGCGCGACGGCCCCTTCGTCACCACCTCGTCGAAGCCGATCGAGCGCCTGTACGGGCCGACCGACCTCGCCGACGACCGGTTCGACTACGCCGTCGACCTCGCCAACCCCGGCGAGTACCCCTTCACCCGCGGGATCCACCCCACCGGCTACCGAGGGCGGCCCTGGACGATCCGCATCTTCTCCGGCTTCGGCACCGCCGAGGAGACGAACGCCCGCTTCCGCGATCTGCTCGATCATGGCGAGACCGGCCTCAGCATCGCCTTCGACATGCCTACGCTGATGGGCTACGACCACGACGACGAGTGGGCGGCCGGCGAGTTCGGCCGCTGCGGGGTCGCGATCTCCTCGCTCGCCGACATGGAGCTGCTGCTCGACGGCATCCCGCTCGGCGACATCACCACCTCGATGACGATCAACGGCCCGGCGTCGGTGATCTGGGCGATGTACATCGTCACCGCCGAGAAGCAGGGCGTCCCGATGGCCCAGCTTGGTGGGACGCTACAAAACGACATCCTCAAGGAGTACGCGGCGCAGAACGAGTTCCTCTTCCCACCGCCTGAGTCGATGCGCCTCGTGACCGACACGATCGAGTTCGCCACGCGCGAGATGCCGAGCTGGAACTCGATCAGCATCAGCGGGTACCACATCCGCGAAGCCGGAGCGACGGCCGCGCAGGAGCTGGCGTTCACCCTGTCCGACGGCTTCGAGTACGTGCGCTGGGCGCTCGACCGTGGCCTCGACATCGACGACTTCGCCCCGCGCCTCTCGTTCTTCTTCAACGCCCACTCCGACTTCTTCGAGGAGATCGCCAAGTTCCGCGCCGCGCGCCGGATCTGGGCGCGCGAGATGAAGGAGACGTTCGGCGCTCGCAACCCGCGCTCATGGTGGATGCGCTTCCACACGCAGACCGCCGGCGTCTCCCTGCCGGACGTTCAGCCCGAGGTGAACCTGATTCGCGTCGCTCTCCAGGCGATGTCAGGCGTCCTCGGCGGCACCCAGTCGATGCACACGAACGCGATGGACGAGGCGCTCGCGCTCCCCAGCGACAAGGCGGCGCGGCTCGCGGTCCGCACCCAGCAGGTGCTGATGCACGAGACCGGCGCGCTGAACACCGTCGACCCGCTCGGCGGCTCCTACTTCGTCGAGTCGCTCACCAACGAGATCGAGCGCGACGCCTATGCCTACTTCGAGCGCATCGAGGAGCTCGGCGGTGCGATTCCCGCCCTCGAGACCGGTTTCCAGCAGCGCGAGATCGCCGAGGCGTCCTACCAGTTCCAGCGCGAGGTCGATTCGGGCGAACGGATCATCGTCGGCGTCAACGAGTTCCAGATCGACGAGCCGCTCGAGATCCCGATCCTGCAGATGGATCCCGAGGGCCAGCGCGTCCACCTCGAACGGTTGCACCGCGTGCGCGCAGAGCGGGACGGCCCGGCGGCGGACGCGGCGCTGGCGGGGCTACGCGCCGTCTGCGCCGGCGAAGGCGAGAACACGATGCCCACGATCCTCGACGCCGTCCGTGCCTACTGCACGCTCGGCGAGATCTGCGGCGTAATGCGCGAGGTCTTCGGCGAGTACCAGGAACGGCTGGTCGTCTGACCGTGCCGAGCCTGTATGGCGAAGACACCCTCGCTCCCGAGATCCGGTCGCGAGTCATCGAGGACGTCCGCGGCCTCGACATCCACATCCTCGAAGCCGGTTTCGAGGACAGCGGTCGGCCGCTCGTTCTGCTGCTGCACGGCTTCCCGGAGCTGGCCTATAGCTGGCGTAAGGTCATGCCGCCGCTCGCCGGAGCCGGCTACCACGTCGTCGCGCCGGATCAGCGCGGCTACGGACGTACGGCCGGCTGGGACGGCGACTACGACGGCGATCTCTCGTCGTACCGCGTGCTCAACCTGGTGCGCGACGCGCTCGGCCTCGTCTTCGCACTCGGGCACCGATCGGTTGCGGCGGTCGTCGGGCACGACTTCGGGTCGCCGGTGGCCGCGTGGTCGGCGCTCATTCGCCCCGACGTGTTCCGGGCGGTCGCGCTGATGAGCGCTCCCTTCGGCGGTCCACCGACGCTCCCTTTCGACACCGCGGATCGAGGCGGGCACGACGGCGCGCCGGCGACCGACATCCACGCCGATCTCGCCGCGCTCGATCGGCCCCGGAAGCATTACCAGCGCTACTACGGCACGCGCGAGGCGAACGATGAGATGCTGCACTGCCCGCAGGGCGTGCGCGATTTCCTCCGTGCCTACTACCACATGAAGAGCGCGGACTGGCCCGGCAACCGCCCGTTCGACCTCGAGACGTGGACCGCCGAGGCGATTGCGCAGATGCCGACCTACTACGTCATGGACCTCGAAGCAGACATGGCGGAGACTGTCGCCGCCGAGATGCCGTCACCCGATCAGATCGAGGCTTGCGCGTGGCTGACGGACGCCGAGCTCGCGGTCTACGCCTCAGAGTTCGAGCGAACCGGGTTCCAGGGCGGGCTGCAGTGGTATCGCGCCTCGGCGAGCGCGGAGTCAGTGGCCGAGCTGTCGCTCTTCTCCGGCCGCGCGATCGAGGTGCCCTCGATGTTCATCGCCGGCGCCAGCGACTGGGGCGCCTACCAGCGGCCGGGCAGCCTCGAACGGATGCAATCATCGGCCTGCACGGACATGCGGGGCGTGCATCTGATCGAGGGTGCTGGCCACTGGGTGTAGCAGGAGCAGCCCGAGGCAGTGAGCCGGCTGCTGCTCGAGCTCCTCGGAGCGCGCTGAGCGCGAGCTTTGGCGCTCCTCCTCTTGACGCGCTAACTCGCGGCGGAGGCGAACGTCGCAGCGACGATCTCCCGCTCCACGTCCTCGCCGAAGAACCGCCGGCGCGCATCTTCCGAGTGGTCAGCGTCCGGACCGAGGCCAGCAGGTCCGGCATCCGGGTCGGGTCGGCCGACCATTGAGGTGCGGCGTGCCGGCGCCGCGCGTCATGCTCGGCGCCCGGCGTCAGCAAGAGCTCGGTCTGCTGCTTGTCGAGATCGATCGTGCCAGACAGCTGCTCCGTGTTGACACCATTCCGAATCGCCGATTCCTGCGTTGTCTGGACCCTCACGTGTCTCCTTGGCTGCATGGTCTCGTTGATGAATCGACGGTAGGAGCGGGCCGATTCCATTCCTTGGGGACCGTATGAAGGAGATGTGGAGATGCGCTGAAGCTTGCCCGTCGGCTGGCGAGGTACCGGGGCTGGAGTTTGCGGCGACGGGGACGCCCCGCTAGCGTTCCTTCGGAGACGCAAACCTGAGCGGCATCGAGCCGATTTGCACCGAGGAGCAGCTACCGATGGCAGATATCGAGATCGAGGTGAACGACGGCGTCATGGTGGCGACGTTGAACCGGCCGGAGAAGATGAACTCGCTCAGCCCTGAGCTCACCTCCGGCCTGCTGGCCGCGCTCGAACGAGCCTCCGAGGACGACGACGTCCGCGTGATGGTGCTGACCGGCGAAGGCCGCGCCTTCTGCGCGGGCGCCGAGGTCTCCTCGGACCGAGCGCCTGCTGCTGGGTCGCCCGCTTCGAACGGCGCCGGCACGGGCACCGCGCCGGCACGATCGCGCCATGACCGGATGAACGTTCGGGCCGGCTCGGCGGCGATCGCCGAGGCGTTCGCACGCTCCGACGTGCCGATCATCGGAGGGATCAACGGCGTGGCTGCCGGTGCCGGGTTCGGCATCGCGCTCTGCTGCGACGTGCGCATCTTCGCTGAGTCGGCGCGCCTCGGTTCGATCTTCATCAAGCGCGGAATCGCCTCTGACTACGGCGCCGCCTACTGGCTGCCTCGCATCGTCGGCGTCGCGAAAGCGTACGAGCTGTTCTACAGCGGTGAGCTGCTCGACTCCGCTCAAGCGCTCGAACTCGGCCTCGCAAACCGAGTCGTGCCCGACGACGAATTCCGGACCGAGCTGATGGCCTATGCGCGTCAGATCGCGGACGGCCCACCGATGGGCTACACCACGGTCCGCCGGCTGATCCAGGAATCGGTCGACAGCCCGAACCGCGGACTCTTCCTCGAGCGCGAGTGGGCGGCGCAGGCAGCGCTGCTCAAGACTGACGACGCGGGCGAGGGCTTCAAGAGCTTCCTCGAACGGCGCGAGCCTCAGTTCAGCGGAAGCTAGGCGGTGGAGCCACCCTAGTCGGCGGTGAGCCCCGCGGCCACCTCGGCCATGTGCGCGTCGTCGTGGAAGCGGGCGGGGCGCTTCTCACCGAGGGCGAACAGCGCCTCGCGATGCTCGGCGGTCTTCCGGCCGGCGACGAAGTTCTCCTCGGAGCGGCGTTCCACGGTGCTGAGGTCCGTGGCGAGCAGGTCCTCCATCAGCATCAGCTTGATCACGCTGAGCGAGGTCGAGGGGTTGGCCGCGATCTCGGCGGCCTGCGCGATCGCCGTCGGTAGGAGATCCTCGGGCTCCACGACCTGGCGGACGAGACCGAGCTGGTGCGCCTCCTCAGCGCTCCAGATGCGGCCGGTGAGCATCATCTCCTTCGCCCGCTGGACGCCGATCAACCTCGGCAACAGCCACGAGCTCGACAGCTCCGGCGTCAGCCCGATCGCCGCGAACCGCGCGGAGAACCGCGCCTCCGTGCGCGCAATGATGTTGTCGAACCAGAGGATCGAGGTGAACCCGATGCCGATCGCGACGCCGTTGACGGCCGCGATCGTCGGCTTTCCCTCGGCCATGTACCACGGCTCGAAGGGGGAATGCGGCGCCTCCTTCCCCTTCGGCGCGTCATCGTCGGTGAAGCTCCGCTCGAAGCCGCTGATGTCGGCGCCTGAGCTGTACGCTCGCCCGTTGCCGGTGGCGACGACGGCGCCGATCTCTGGATCGGCGTTGAACGCGTCGGAGGCCTCGACCCACTCGGCGTACATCGTCCCGTTGAACGCGTTGAGGCGATCCGGACGATTCCAGCGAACGATGCCGACGCGACCGTCGCGCTCGACCTCGATCGTTTGGTAGTTCATCGCGGCGGCGGGTTCGTACGGCTCGGTCATCGGACACCTCTCCTGCACTCACCGGGGCCGGCTCGCGCGAGTATAGGCAGCCACACGAGGCCGACGCGCCGGTATGTTGGCGCAACGATTACCTCGGAACGAGCGATGGGAGACCTCGATGGACGGCGTGGCGCTGAAGCAGACGCTCTCGGACGGTGGGCACGTATTCGGCTGCATGCTCTCGGCGATGGGAACGACGCGGTTCCGGTCGGCGCTGGCCGGCGCGACGCTGGACTTCGTCGTGATCGATTCGGAGCACGGCTCGCGCGACCGCAAGGAGATCCAGGAGCTCTGCCGGATGCTCCGCGACGCCGACGTCACGCCGATTCTGCGCGTACCGGTACCGAAGGCCGAGTGGGTTGCGATGGCCCTCGACGCCGGTGCCGCCGGCGTCCTCGTGCCTTACTGCGAGACCGTCGAGGAGGTCCAGGCTTGCGTCGCGACGGCGAAGTGGCACCCGCTCAAAGGCGAGTACCTCACGCGCGCGGTCGCCGAGGGCGTCCTGCCGAGCGAGGCGTCGAAGACCTACCTCGAGGCTCGCCACGCGGAGAGCATCATCATCATTGGTATCGAGAGCGAGCCGGCCTACGAGCGACTCGAATCGATCCTCAACGTCGGCGACATCGACGGCATCTTCATCGGCCCCAACGACATGACGACCTCGCTCGGCATCCCCGACGAGGTCACGCACCCGCGCTACCTCGAGGTGATCGAGGGCGTGATCGCGCAATCCGAGGCCCACGGCGTCCCGGTGATGATCCACCAGCAGACGCTGGACACCTCGACGACCGCGATCGAGCTCGGCGCACGCTTCGTGATGCACTCCAGCGACGCTCGCCTGATGCAGATCGCGATGCAGGAGCACCTGGCCGAGCTCCGCTCCGTCGCCTCGGCTGCCTCGGTCGAGGCGAAGGAAACGATCGAGACGGTCTAGCTGGATGAGGCGAGGAGGGCTGGTCAGCGGGTGCGCTTGATGCCGGGCCTCGAGCGGATCAGGAGCCGAGGATCGAGGCGCCTGGCGGAAGCCTCGGACCCACGAACCAAGGGAGTCGCACGTTTGCTCGGGATCGAGCACGAGTTTCGCGTGCTTCTCGAGGGTTCCAGGGTCGACTTCCGCTGGCTCAGCGACGTGCTGGCGATCGAGGGCGCCCGGATCGACCCGCGCGACCCGTTCGCTTTCAAGCGGGCCGACGGCAGCCTCCTGACCGCGGACGGCTTCGAGGCGGAGGTCGCAACACCGCCGATCGAGGTCAGTCGTGGCGTCGCCTCGACCGCTGCGACCGCTGCGACCGCTGCGACCGCCGCGGCGCGCGCCGCCGCCGGTCTGCGCCGCGTGCTGCCGCTCCGCTACGACCTGACCGGCTACTCGACTCACCTCAGCGTCGAGCTGCCGGACGCGCTGACGGCTCATGTCGCGCACCTGTTCGCGCAGTCGTTCGCGCCGGCGCTGATGTTGCTGATGGATCAGCGCGACACTCCGGGGCTGCTATGCCGGCCGCGGCCCGGCCGCCTGGAGCTCGGCGGCGACTATGCGAAGGGCGATGATCTTCGCGCTGCGCTGCTGATGGCGCTGGGCGGTGTCCTTGCATGCGTGGCTCGGATCGAGCGGGAACCTCGAGGCGCTGTCTTTCCGCCGTTGGTCCGGGTGGCCGCGGAGTGGGGCGTCGACCGCTTCGGGTGGTACGTCGAGCGCACGGCGTTCGGTGCCGATCTGTACGCCTCGGGGCGGCGCACGATGCTCCAACGACGGTCCCGCAGACGGCGACGAATCGAGGCGCAGCAGCAGTTGGAGGCCTGCTGGCGGAGCGCGGAGCGCGCGCTCGGCGAGCTGATCAGCTCAGAGGAGCGGCGGCTGATGGAGGCGCGGATCACCGGCGCCGCGGAGCTGCCCTGCGAGCACGAGGTGGACGAGGCACCGGAGTACGAATGGAGCGCCCCCCGGCCCTCGCCGCACGGTCTCGCGGCGCGGAGCTGGCGGCGACCTCGATACGACGTGGAGGCGGTAGCGGCCACGTGGGACTTCTGCGTGCTACGCATCCGAGGCGCACGCGACCTGTACCTGAACGTGCCGCGTGCGGACTTCGAAACCGTCGGTTGCGAGCTGGACGAGGGGTTGCTGGACGCCCGGGTCAACGAGGAGCTCGCGGGAGCGGGAGCACGGACGCTCTCTCGCGCCGAACAGACGACGAAACTCGGCTTCTACGACGTACTCGACGGCTGGGTCAGCCTGGCGGCGCGCGAGCCGGTCCGCCTCGAGACCCTTACCGCCGCTGGGGTGCTTCGATGACCACGGTCGCGGGTCCGCTCTCGCGCCCCGGGAAGAGCGAGGCTGAGCCGATGATCTCGCTGCCATCGGAAGCGCCAGCGGGCGGATTGGTGCCGTCGCACCAGCTGCCGACAACCGGCGACTGGCTCCCAGGCGGCACGCTCTGGATCGCCGTCGCCGCGATCGCGATCGCCATCGCCTCCGGCGCGTTCCTGCTGTTCGGAGGCGGGGACGGAAGCGCGGTGCCGGCATCAGGAGGAGAAGAGGGCGGCGTTCCCGGCACGGCTCCCCCCCTGCGACGGAAGAGACTACAGCGACCGAATCAGCCGAAGCGACGGAACCGGCCGAAGCGACGGAAGCCTCGGCTACCGAGCCAGCCCGAAGAAGCACAGCTCGGCGACAGCGCGCCCGCGGGGCAGGTGTTGGTGTTCCTGCTCGACGGCGTCTATATTCCTGACGGACGGCCTCGAGGTGGTCGAGTCCCACGTCCCGTTCTGCTCGTACGAGCACGTGCACGGGCCGCCGATCGAGTCCCTGTTGCCGGCCTCCGATGGCCGCCCGCTGGAGGCGATAGAGCACCTCGGAGAGTGCGGCTTCGGACCACCGAACTTCTACCTGATCGTCGACCCGCGCTGAGGCCCCAACACCAGCGCTCAGCTCGTCGGCGTCGATCCACTCGCCGGACCGGAACTGTCTCCCAACCGCTGATCCGCGTCGCCGCCGGGTGGCTGCTGGGTCGTCCCCGCATCCCCCGCTCGTCGTCGCACCGCCGTCCGGAGTGGTCGATTGGCCGGCGCCAGGATCCGCGGTCGTTCGCGCGCCGCCATCCGATGGCGGCTGCTGAACGGCACCGCCGTCGCTTCGCGGCTGCTCTGGCGTCGTACCACTCCCCGGCGTCGAGCCATCCCCCATCCGCTGGCCTCCGTCGCCACCGGGTTCACCGCTGACCCCGCCGCCGCCACCGGGGTCGGCCGGTTGTCCATCCGGTCCGGTCGGCGCGTTCTGCGCCGGCATGCGGCTCGGGTCAGACGGAGCACTCCCGTCCGGCTGCGTGGGCTGGCCGCTCCCGGGTTCACCGCTGACCGCGCCGCCGCCACCGGGGTCGGCCGGCTGTCCATCCCGTCCGGTCGGCGCGTTCTGCGCCGGCGTGCGGCTCGGGTCAGACGGCGCATCGGTGCCGTCGCCCATCCGAGCGCCACCGTCGCTGCCAGTCGGCGGCTCGCCTCCAGGTTCGGTCGCAGCCCGCCCACGGTCGGCGTCATCGGCGGCGTTCGCCGCGCCGCCACCGGCGGCGCCGCCTGCCGCGGCCGCCCCGCCGTCGGGCTCGGTGGTCCCGGGACGCTGCGGTTCCGCGCTGACCTCGGCGCCGTCGGACGGCCGCCCCGACCCGCCGCCGGCGACGGACGACGGCCCGCCACCCGACGACCTGGGAGGCGGCGCCGGCGGAGGACCGCCCGTCGCGATGCCAGTGTCGGTTCCGGGTCCACTCTCGGCGGTGCCGCCGCCA
>CBDFJZ010000006.1:0-510960 GCA_965248675.1 Dehalococcoidia bacterium | reverse complement strand
TCGAGCGACCCGCTCGCGTCGAGGGCGGCAGCCGCCAGCCCGGTCAGCGCGGCATGAACGGTGGGCAAGTCGAGACCTACGGCGTGCCGATGCGTATCGGTGACGTCATCACCGCGCGCACCCGCCTCAAGGGCTGGAACGAGCGCACCACCAGCCTCGGCCACACCATGTTCACCGAGACCGAAACGGAGTGGCGCAACCAACGAGGCGCGCACGTGAAGACGCGCATCGGCACTGGTATCCGCTACTAGCGTCGCACTGACTGCGCGCCTGAGGGCATCACCCCGCACCAACCAGGAGCAACCAACATGGCAGTGAACGTCACCTTCGACTCGATCAACGTCGGCGACGAGATCCCCACATGGTCGCGCGAGACCGACTTCATGAATTGGAATCGCTATGCCGCGGTCAATGACGAGTTCGTCTACATCCACATGGACGACGAAGCTGGCCGCGCCGCCCTCAACGAGCAGGGTGCTTTCGGCATGGGCAACCTCCGCTACACCTACATGCTCAACGCGCTGCGTGACTGGCTCGGCGATGAAGCGGTGATCCGCGAGTGCGGCCTCCAGTACCGCGCCCGTAACCAGCAGCACGACGTGCTCACGGTCACCGGCCGGGTCACGGAAAAGGCCGTCGAGGACGGCGAACAGCGCGTCCACATCCAAATGAACGTCGTCAACCAGGACGGTGACAGCACGTCACCCGGCCACGCGGTGGTGGTCTTGCCATAACGTGATCGTCCTGATCGAGGCCTCACAGTGGTGTCCGACCATCACACCCTGGCCCACCAATATGTCGCGCCCGCCACACGCCTCGAGATCGCTGCCGCAGGTCCGCTGAATCGTGAGGTCGTAGTGCGCGAGCTGGCGCGCGCCGACCGCTTCGTCGCTCGCCCGGCTGAGCTGGCCGAGGCGCCGGCGATGCTGCGGGTGATCCAGGCCGCATCCCGGACTGGCCCTCCATGGAGACCGACGCCTCTCCGCTCGAGCACCTACAGTGGAATATGAGCGCGCCGCATGTGATGCCGGGGCAGCACCCGCTTGTCGAATACGAAGGCGAGGTCCTGACGCGCTCGCTCAGCTCGCCCGCTCGGACCTCCGAGAGCACCTCACGATGGGTGACTCCGACTTCGCCTGAGCGTCCGAGCCAACTCCGCTTGCCTCGAGGTTTTGCCGCCACTCGATGCGCGCGGTCTTTCATGTCACGCGCCGGCGCGGCAGGCTGGTGGCATGGCGCGCCGAACCTCGAGACGATGATGCGCGAACTCGCGCGGCCAGACGGCTTCGTGGCCCGCCGCGCCTCGCCCGCCGATCTCCCGACGATGGCGGCGGTCATCGAGGCCGCCTTCCACAGTGGCCACCAGTGGAGACGGACGGCACGCCGCTGGAGTTCCTTGAGTGGAAAACCAGCGCGCCTCGGACGGCGTGCGGGCACCACTCCGTCGTGGAGTTCGATCGCGAAGTGGTCGCGGTGAAACCGCGCTGGCTGAACGTCGCTCAGGTAGACGGCGTGGAGTGCCTCGCCGACAGCGGGGCTGACTTCGCGGTCTCGCCGGCGTTCCAGGGGCGAGGGCTGGGCCGGCTGCTCAACGACTTCGAGGATCAGGCGGACCGCCCCCGCGGGGCCATCTCCGTAGAGCTGCGGCCACGGAACGAGCTGGTCCTGCACATGCACAAGCCTGCGAAGAGTCGGGAGCTGCGCGTCTGGGTCCGACCGCTCACCGCTCGGTCGTACCTCGCGACCCACGTGCGCGCCGGCCGATTGCCCCAGCTACGCCGAGTGATGACGAGGAGCGTCGTCGATCGGATCCGCCCGCGGGCGCGCACAACTGACGCACCATCGGCCGTCGAGCTTGCTCGCTTCGATCGACGGGCGGACGCGCTCTGGGCGGCCGTGAGCGACAGCTTCGATTTCGCGCGCGTCCGCGACGCGGCGTTCATGAACTGGCGCTACGCCGACCGCCGCGGCGGTCGGCGCACGATCGTCGGGGCGCTCGACGACGACCAGGCGCTTGCGTACGCGGTCTTTCGCAGCGCCGGACGGGTACTCGAGCTGTCAGACCTGCTGGTGCACCCGGCCCATCCGCCCGCAGGCATCGAGGTCCTCCGCCGCGGGGTGGCGCTCGGTCGTGAGCGTGGGGCGCAAGCGATCGTCGCCTGGATGGCGCCGCGCCATCCCGACGAGCGGGCCCCGGTAGAGACCGGCTTTGTGGCGACCCGATCGACGATGCAGGTCGAATACAAGACACCGCGTGGCGTGCCCGATTCCGAGCTGGTTGCGCAGGTCTTACGCCCGGATCTTCGCGTGCACGTCACGATGGGTGACTTCGATTTCGCCTCGCGCTCTGCGCTACATCGTTCCCCTCGAGGCCGCACACAGGCTGGATCGCCGCCATCCGGTCGACCGACTTGTTGGCACCGGCGGGCGTTCGCGTGTACAGGTGGGAGCGAGACGCTGCTCGAGCGCACTGAAGGACGGCGCATCGTGACGGCCCAGCACATTCCGCATGCGACGCTCGGAACCACCGAGATCGGCGGCCGCGCCGTCACCTTCCGCTTCATGACCGAGGAAGACGGCGAGCTCGTCCTCACCTTCGCCCGCGCCCTGCCCCAGCACGACCTCGTCTTCCTCCACCGCGACATCACCGACGGCGACGAAGTGGCCGCCTGGATCGCGGCCATCGAGCAGGGCCTGGAGGGCGTCATCCTCGCCGTCGCCGATGACGCCGTCCTCGGCTACTCGTCGGTCTCGAGGAGCCCGCTCTCCTGGTCGCGCCACGTCGCCGAGCTGCGTGTCGTCGTCGGCGAGGACGGCCGCGGCCAGGGTCTCGGCCGCGCCCTCACCGCGGAAGCGTTCCG
This sequence comes from Dehalococcoidia bacterium, assembly GCA_965248675.1. Lineage (GTDB taxonomy): Bacteria > Chloroflexota > Dehalococcoidia > UBA2979 > UBA2979 > UBA6627. The sequence continues at coordinate 508,099 of CBDFJZ010000006.1, read as the reverse complement.
CATCGCCGAGGACCTCGGCGTCCGCAAGATGGTTGCCCAGATGACGATCGACCAGCAGGGTGCCCTGCACACCTTCAAGCGCCTCGGGTTCACCTCGGAAGCGTTGCTCCACGATCACGTGCTCGACGCCGACGGCACCACGCTCGACCTCGTCGTCATGAGCCAGGACGTCGCTGCCTTCGAACGCACCCTCGCTCACCTCGCGGACTAGCGGCGCGCGGCCCGCGATGCGTGAGCTGGCTCGCGACGACGGCTTCGTTGCGCGCGCCGCGGAGCTCACCGACGCCCCCGCGATGCTTCGCGTGGTCCAGCATGCCTTCCGCCGCTGGCCAGCCGTTCCCATCGACGTCTCCCCGCTCGAACATCTCGAATGGAAGATGACCCCGCCCGGCGGCGACGTCCGCTACCACACCGTCGTCACCCTCGATGGAGAGGTGGTCGCCTCGAAGCTCCGCTGGGTCGCCCGCGATCGGCTCCGAGGCCACGAATACGTCACCGACAGCGGCGCCGACTTCGCCGTCGCGCCGACGTACCAGGGACGAGGGCTCGGCCGCCTCACCGTCGACTTTGAGACGAAGGGCGATCGTTCGCGTGGCGAGATCGCGTTCGACCTCGTGTCCACCAATGTCATCATCCGCGACGCGATAGGCCGCGAAGGGAAGATCGCCCGTCCGCTCTGCGCCTGGTCGCGACCGCTGCGCGCTCGTTCCTTTGTCTCCGCGAACCTCCGTTCCGGCGGCCCATTCCGTCTCGCAAGAGCCGCCATCACGGCCCTGGCGCGCCGCGTCGCCGGCCGTCGCGAGGTTGGCGCTCTCGAGGTCGTCCTTTTCGACCGCTTCGACCAACGCGCGGACGCGCTCTGGAGCGAGGCACAGCTCCAGTTCGACTTCGCCCGCGTCCGTGACGCCGAGTTTCTGAACTGGCGCTACGCCGATCCGCGCGCCGGCCGCGCCAACATCCTAGGTGCGGTCGAAGCCGGGGAGTTGCTCGGGTACGCGGTCGTGCGCCCGGCGGAGCGCTCGTTGAACCTCGCTGACCTGTTGGTGCACCCGGGGCACCCGGACGCCGGCATCGCCCTCCTCCGCAGCGCGTCCGAACTCGGCCGCGTCGAAGGCGCGACCTCGATCATCGCCTGGCTGCCGCCGGCCCACCCGTACGAAGAACTGCTGAGCGCCGCCGGCTTCGTCCCATCGCGCACCGCTCTCGCGAACGAGTACTTCCAACCGCGAGGCCACGACCAGGCCGCGCCTCTCCTCGAGGCGTTCGCCGACCCCTCGCTCCGCGAGCACGTCACGATGGGCGACTTCGACTTCGCCTGACGAGCTAGCCGACGCTGACGGAGGTCGCTACGCTGCCCGCCGAATTCGGTACCGCGCGTTCGAGGAGCCTCTCCATGACCCTGGATGTCTGCGTGATCGGCGCCGGCCGCATGGGCGGCATCCACGCCGCCACCGTCGCCGGCCTCCCCGGCGCCCAGCTCGTCACCATCGCCGACCCTGACGTCCCCCGCGCTACAGCGCTTGCCGAGCGCCTCGGTGCCGAAGCGACCGACGTCCACGCGGCGATCACCAGCGACGCGATCGACGCCGTGATCGTCGCCAGCCCCACCGAATTCCACACCGAGTACATCGAACTCGCCGCCGAGGCCGGCAAGGCGATCTTCTGCGAGAAGCCCGTCGGCATGACGCTCCTCGAGGTCGAACGTGCCCTCGAAACCGTCGAGCGCACCGGGGCGTCGCTCCAGATCGGATTCCACCGCCGCTTCGACCCCAGCTTCATCGAGGTCAAAGCCGCGATCGACTCCGACCGCGTCGGCGACGTGCTCCAGGTCGTCCTCACCAGCCGTGACCCTGAGCCTCCGCACGCCGGCTACATCCAGGGCTCCGGCGGCCTCTTCCGCGACATGGCCATCCACGACTTCGACATGGCGCGCTGGCTGCTCGGCGAAGAACCGATCGAGGTCATGGCCTACGGCAGCAACCTGATCGACCCCGCGATCGGCGCCACCGGCGATATCGACACCGCCATGGCGCTGCTCCGCACGGAACGAGGCGTGCTCTGCCACATCAACCTCAGCCGCCAGGCCTCGTACGGCTACGACCAGCGCATCGAAGTCCTCGGCACCAGGGGTATGGCTCAGGCCGCCAACCGTACCCCCGCCAGCGTCGAGGTCGCCGCCAACGCCGGCGTCGAATCCTCGCTCCCCCACTACTGGTTCCCCGAGCGGTACACGGAGGCCTACGCCGCGGAGATCGCCGCCTTCACTGAATCCGCCTCGAACGGAACGCCGCCCGCGATTAGCGGCGAAGATGGCCTCCGCGCTCAGCTCCTCGCCGACGCAGCGACGGAGTCACTCCAGACCGGCAGTCCCGTCCGAGTCGGCTAGCCGGCTGGCGCGCGCTCTCGATCCACGTCCGGCTCGATGTAGATCACACGGGCGCGCGGCACACGCTCTCGGATCGACGCTTCGAGGTCGTCAATCGCCGTCGCCACCTGCTCGAAGCTCAGCGTCGGGGGGAACGCGACCTTCGCCGCCACGAGGAGTTCGTCAGGACCGAGGTGCTGCGTGCGGATGTGGATCAGCCGCTCCGCGTCTGGCGCAGCCGCGATCGTTTCGATGATCGCCTCGCGGTCATCCGGACTGGCTGCCTCGCCAATCAGCAGGCTGCTCATCTCCACCGCCAGCACGAGCGCGATCACGCCTAACAGCGCGCCGATTGACACCGTCCCCGCGCCGTCCCAGCGGGGATTATCCGTGATCAGCGCCATCGCCACCGCGAACAGCGCGATCACCAGGCCGAGCAGCGCTCCCAGATCCTCCAGCAGCACGACGGGCAGCTCTGGCGCCTTCGAGTTGCGGATGAACGACCACCACCCGGCGTCTCCACGCACCGCGTTCGCCGCGACTACCGCCGTGCGCAACGAGAAGCCCTCGAGGACGACCGCGATCGCGAGGATGCCGATCGCGATCGCGGCCGAGTCGAGTTCGTGCGGGTGCCGAAGCTTGTCGATGCCCTCGTAGAGGGCGAACACAGAGCCGAGCGAGAACAGCACCAGCGAGACGACGAACGCCCAGAAATACCGCTCACGCCCGTAGCCAAACGGGTGCTCGGGCGTCGGATCGCGGCGGGCGCTGCGACCGCCGAGCAGCAGCAGCGCCTGGTTCCCGGTGTCCGCCAGCGAGTGGATGCTCTCCGCGAGCATCGCCGACGAGCTCGTGATCAAGAACCCGATGAACTTCGCGATCGCGATCCCGAGGTTGGCGAAGAACGCCGCCAGGATCGCCCGCGTCCCGCCGTCGCCGTGTGGGCCAGCCATTCGCCTCCGCCTGCTTGAACCGCCGCAGCGACGATAGCGGAGCCGCGCGTTGGCGAGGAGGCGCACGACGCCACGCCCGACATTCATCTAGGCTGGAATTGCTCGAAGCGAGGTGTTCCGTGACGTCCAGGCACCTGGAGAACGAGACGCTCGTACTCGATCTGGTCGAGTGGATTGGCGAGCGCGCGAGGCCCTATCCCGAGGTCATGGACGCCTGGCAGACGTCGTGCCCGCGCCTACCGATCTGGGAGGACGCCCTCGAACACGGCTTCGTCACGCGAGAGCGCCTCGCCGGCGACGGTCCGGTCGTCAGCGTCACCGAGTCAGGACGAAACTTCCTCGAGCGCGAGCGGCCTCGCTGGATACGGCGACACCCCTCCCCCGAACGGCCCCGTGCGGAGTGCGATCAGCGGACATGACAGCACCCCCCGCTCGGGGGGGTGCTGCCCTCATGACCGGCGTTCGGGAGAGGGGACCCTAGGCGGCGTTCTTGTCCGTTGGTCGGTCGAACCCGAAGTCGAGGCCACCGCTTTCCTCGACGCCGTAGATCGCGATCTGGACCGCCAGGTCCTGGATCGGGCCGCCTTCAGCGGCCAGCGCCGCGAGCAGCTCGTGCATGTCCGTGTCGCTGATCCGCGGCGCGTTGCTGAGTCCGGTCGATCGCAGCGCCCGGCGGATCGCGTCCTGCGCGCGGTCCGGCGATGTCACTTGTGTGAGCATCAGCGCGAGGTCGGCGACCGCCTGTGCCTTGAGCATCGTGGTCCTCGGTCCTCCCGCTCTGCGCCGCCGTCGATCGGGACGCGAAGCGAACTACACCGCCCAGCATGGGCGCGCGCCGGGGAGAACGAGATCAGGGAACACCCCACGAGGGTGTGGCGAGCCACCTACGGTGCCCTGACGAGGTGCTGACGGTGACGCCGGTTCGACCGTCAATCGCCGCGATGCCGCGAGTGCACGGACGAGCGTCGCTGACCACCCCGCCGCCCGCTGAGAACGGCAGCGGCCACCCGGTTGGGTGGCCGTCTCATCCGAGGCCCGACTGCCGCTACGCGGAAGCGGCGTCGAGCAGCTGCGAGGCTGGCCTCATCACCCCGGCGATGGTTTTTCGCTCGGCGCGAGGCTTGCTGTACTTCATCCACACCTCCCTGGGTGACTGGCTCTCCTTGCCACGATGATCCTTTGGCGCAACGTTATGCGCCCCCGGGGATCGAAATCGTAAGAACGGTCGAGTCGAACACCGGCTCCTCGAACGTCGCGCCGTCAGTTCCCAGCTCCCAGCCGTCGTCGGTCCCCGTCGCCGTGAGTTCGCCTGCCTCGGGCGGGGGCGAAGAGCGGCAGCGGCGCCCCGTCGTCGCGCACGCGGACGATCGCGCCGCGAGCAGTCTGCTATGACTGGCGCCCTCGCCCGCGTCAGGCGATCACGACGCGCGAGGCGATGTCCGGAGGCGCCCCATGAAGGTCACTCACCTCGAGACGATTCTGCTCGACAACATCGAGCCCTACCGCGGCGGCCCCAAGTGGCTCTTCATCAAGCTCCACACCGACGAGGGCATCGTCGGCCTTGGTGAGCGGGTCACCGGGCACAACCTCAACATGAAGTCTCAGATCGAACTGCTGAACGACCTCGCCGACCGCTTCGTGATCGGCGAGAACCCCTTCCACGTCGAGAAGATCTGGCAGGCGATGTACGGCACGCTGCACGACTACCGCCACCCCAGCCTCACCTACACGCCGGCCATGAGCGCCATCGAGATGGCGTTGTGGGACATCATCGGCAAGGCGACGAACCAGCCGATCTACAACCTGCTCGGCGGCCAGTACCACGATCAGCTCCGCGCCTACGCCTACATGCCGTCCGAGGGCGTCTGGGAGAACCCGGCGAAAGCCGGCGAGATCGCGCAACAACTCGTCGACGAGGGCAACAGCGCCGCGAAGATCGACCCCTTCATGCCCTACTTCCCGCTGCCCCGCGACTTCCCGCTGAAGACGATCAACCACGCCGCCAGCATCTTCCGCGCGATCCGCGACGCCGTGGGCGACGAGCTCGAGATCGGCCTCGGCACCCACGGCCAGTTCAGCACGGCCGTCGCGATCCGCATCGCCCACATCTTCGAGGAGTTCAACCCCTTTTGGTTCGAGGAGCCCGTGCCGCCCGAGAACGTGGACGAGATGGCCCGCGTCGCAGCCCACACCAGCATCCCGATTGCCTCGGGCGAGCGCCTGGTCACCAAGTACGAATTCTCGGAGCTGATCGAGAAGCAGGCCGCGCAGATCATCCAGCTCGACGTCGGCCAGTGCGGCGGCATCCTCGAATCAAAGAAGATCGCCGGCATTGCCGAGGCCCACTACGCGATGATCGCGCCGCACATGTACGTCGGCCCGGTCTCCGCCGCCGCGGCCGTCCAGCTGGACACCTGCTCCCCGAACTTCCTGATCCAGGAGTGGAACGCCAACGACCTCCACAGCGAGATCTTCCAGGAGCCGATTAGGTTCGAGAACGGCTACATCACCCCGCCGACCGGTCCCGGCCTCGGCATCGAGCTCAACGAGGAAGTCGTCGCGAGGCAGCTCGCCAAGGACTAGCGGGCAGGGATCACGAGGCGGGACCGCACCCCGTTGCATCCGGTGCACGCCGAGGATCGCGCCCTACTCTACTCGCCGGCGAGGCGACGTCGACCGCCCCTCGCTGGGGCGGTTTGATTGCCATGCGACTGCAGCCGAGTGGACCGCCCTCACGGGGCGGCGCGGGGTGCTATCAGAAGAAGGCTCCCTCTGGCCCCGTCACCTCGACCAGATACACCTCGCCCTCCACGACTGGCCAGGTGCCGCCGTGCGGGACGCTCCAGCTAGGCGTGATCTCCTCTCCACGCTCCGCATCGGCTACGGCGAAGAGGCGCACGGACTCGACGAATGGCTGACCAGGGGGCGCTTGCAGCACCAACTGAATCTCGTCGACGCCGGCCTGGAAGACGAAAAATGCCTGACCCGTTTCGCGGCTCAGGATGGCTTCGACGTACGGCGAGGCTGTCGTCGCGCGACCGACCGACCACGCCGCCTCGAGCGTCCCGATGTCCGCGGCGCCGAACACCCGCCAGCCGTTCTCGTCTTCGCCAGGCTCCGGCACCCCAGCGACGGACCCCGCTGAGCCGTCTTCGCCGCAGGCTGCGGTCAGCACGATCAGAACGGCACACGCCAGCAGGCCTGCTGTGCGCATCTTCCACCGTCCTTCCTCGACGGTCGCGCGGGGGCGAGACGCTCGCTCCGAAACGTACGGGCCAGATTGCGCCGAATCGGGCGCCGTGACTAGTCGCCGGCGGAGATGATTCACTCCGGCGCTACCCCGAACGCTCGCCAGTAGTACTCCGACGGCGGACATGGGAGATCGCACGGATCGGGGAACGGCGGAGACTCGTCCTCCTCGCACTCTGGATCGTCGTCCACGTCGGTGACCTTGATCTCGACCTCTGCCTCCTCGCGCGAGGTGGCGACGATGACCCGGTCGTGTGCGTCGCCCGATCCCGCGGGTATCGTCCCCGGCAGCGAACCCCAGCTCATGCTGGCCTCGGGCCTCGCGGAGTGCTCCGCCGGGTCCCACTCCACATCGAAGTGGGCGCGCATGCACTCGTTGACGACGATCCGGATCCGGCCGACGCCAAACGGCTTGAAGCTGGCCGTGGCCCGGTCCGACCCTGTCACCGTGACCGTCGGATAGGTCAGTTTGAAATCCACGTTCCCGCCGCCGGTGTCAGCGATCTTTCCGTCGATCATGGCCTCAGCGTAGCGCTGGTAGATCTCCTTCATGCCCGGGTACTTAGCGAGGTTCGCCTCCTGCTCGGAGCGGCCACCGCTCGTCGGCATGCTCATGATCACCGCGAAGACCCCGTTCAGTCCGATTTCCTGCTCCAGGTACTGGAAGAACAGTCCGTTCGCGTAGGACAGATCGAACACGGTCGTTCCGGCTTTGAGCGATTGGTTCTCTCCGAACATGTCCCACTCGATGTTGTTCTGTGGGTAGACGCGGTTGCTGAAGTACTCCGCGGCCCCCTCCTCGCGCCACTTGGTGACGGCATAGAAGTCTTGGTCCGGGAACGTCTCGGTCTGGAAGCAATGTGCGAGCTCATGCGCCACCACCTGCTGGAAGTCCCCTGGCGTCTCCGCCTGGAGCGAGCGGTACAGGATCACACCACACGGCTTGCCGAAGACGGAGTACGCGTGTGCGAGCGCCGGCGATCCGGGCGACACCGAGAAGACGACGTTGACCGCCGGCATCTGACCGTGGTCCTCGAACCACCGCGCCGAGAACTCCAGCGCGCCCAGCGCCAGGTCGTAGTGGTCCTCGGTCCAGCCCCCCTGCGGGAGATCCGGTGAGGGAATGAACACGCGGTACTTGTCATCCTCCAGGTCGCCGGGGACGTTGGCGGGCCGCCACTCGAGGCACGTTCCGACGCCCGGCGCGACCGCACCGTGGAAGAAGTTCCCGCAGAGGCCCACTTCCTGCAGCGTTGTTCCGTGGGCGATCGCCTCGACGCTGCTGCGGATGGTGTCGCTCGTTCGCACCGATGTCGCTGGCTCAATGCCGGCCATCGCTTCGAGCTCTTCGTTCGTGTAGACGAGCAGGTCAAACAGACGCGCGACCTCGGCTGCCGTACCGACCTCTCGACCGTCGCTTTCGAGGTAGTCCGCCGCCATCTGCAGGACGCCGGTCTCCTCCCGCCGGAGAACATCCGGCTGGCGCAACACATCCGCCCCGTCCGCCTCGCCAGCGAAGAGCCTGAGGGTGGCGAGCAGACCTTCGCCCCGCGTCCATTCCCCGCTCTCCTCTTTCGCGAGCAGGTTGTCGACGAAGCTGACACCGGATCGATCGACAGCCTCCTCGTCGAAGGCCGCCGCGAAGTCTGGGTTCGGCGCCGCTGCCTCCGGCGGTTGGAGCACGACGCCTGGGAAGCGAGGCAGCGCGCTCAAAGCCAGCTCTTTCGCCACACCGATCTGCTCGGCGCTCTCGAGATCGGGGCGACCGAGGACGATTCGGAAGTGGAGCATCCCCACCGATGCTGTTTGGCGCACGCTCAGCTTGCCCTGATCGCCCTCGCCCTCGGCTTGCTCGCCCCCGAACCAGAGTGCGCCGTCACCCACGCCCGCCACCGGCTCCCCGCCTACCCCGAGCAGCTCCGCTCCAGGCTGGAAGTCCGCCGGCGTTCCCGGCTCGATCCCCACGAACACGCCCTCGTCGCCGTCGATCTGTTCGACGCAGGTCTCGCCTCGGGCGTAGCGGAACGACCCTTGCTGGCCGGGCGGTCGATCCCACACCGCGAGTCCTTCGTCGATCGCCTCCTGGGGCAGCAGGGACCCGCAGGATAGCGGTGAAATGTCCGGCCGGTCGGATACGGAGTTCGGTGACCTCGCCGACTCGGGCGCGCTGGTGGCCGCAGCAGGCGCCGTGCTCGCCAGCGGAAATGCCGGCTCGATCGACCCGTCGCCGTTCAAGAGGATCACGAGCAGCGATATGACGACGAGCCCTCCGAGAATCGAGGCGATCAGCCGGTTCTCGCGGATCACGTCCATGGGCGTAGCTCGATTCAGCGCCGGAATCACGCTGGGGAGCCAGCGCACGCGATGGTAGCCGAGTCGAGATTCTGAATCGGAGCGGTCCGCTACCCACGCTCAGCCTGCGCAGAGAGCCCCCATCATCTCCTCACCGCGACCCATACTGCGAGCGAACGGGGTTCTGCGAAGCTTCGCCACGGGTACGGAATCAGCTGAAGACGCCGGCCACCCACTTCCACAGGTACTCGGTCCGTTCACAGAACCCGCACGGGAGGTCCGGGATGCCGGAATTGGACTCTTTCTCGTCTTCGCAGTTCGGGTCGTCGTCATCGACGTCGGTCACCTTGATCCTGAACTGGCCGCCCGGCTCCGTCGTCGTCAGCAAGAACACGCTCTGCCCCTGCACCGACTCCGGGAGCTCGGTCGTCCAGCTCCCGCTCTGACCAGGCGCGCCCTCTCGCCATGAGGCGACGATGTCGAGGTTGCCGGAGTCGGGGTATTCGAGGCACGCGTAGTCGCCGCTACCGACGCCTACCCGGATCCGCTCCACCCCGAACGGCTTCGGCTTGGTCGAGATCGTCACCCCCTCGGACAGCGGCCTGAACTTTGACGGCGGCCCGTAGGAGTGACCCCCGCCCTGATCGATGATCACCCCGTCGGTCAGCGCCTTGTTGTAATCGTGTAGCAGCTCATCGATTCCCGAGATGTCCCCTGGGCCGGACTCAGCGATCGTCCAAACCGCCGTCATCGTCCCCTCGAGGCCGCGCGCAGAGTCGACGTACTCGAAGAACGGCATGTTCGTGAGTGACCGATCGATCAGCGTCGAACCGAGCTCTTCACCCGCGAGCGCATTCGGGACTTCCAGTACGAGCACTTCCATCGAGGCATCGGGATAGATCACGTCACTGAGGTACCAGGCGATGGCGTTCCGCCACCCTCCCGTGAGCCCGAAGTTCCAACGGACGTAGCAGCGCGCGATCGCCGAGGCGACCGCTTGCTGGAGGAGCTTCGGATCGCGATCCCGAAGCGCCTGCGCGCCCTTGTTGAGCTGGATCCCGCACAGTCCTCCGCTAAGGTTGATGATGCTGTGTCCAGCGTACGGTGCCAGCCAGACCGCGACGGCGGGCATGCTGCCGCTCATGCTCTCGAGCTGAACCGCTGACGCGAGGATCGCGTCCCGGATCGTCGATGGGCCCCGGGTCCAGCCTTGCCACTCTTCGCCCTCCGCGATGTCGGAGATCCAGAAGATGTACTTGGACCCGAACTGTTCGCTGCCGACCCGGACCGACCTGAAGCACGGGTTGCCAAGATCGGGATATGGGAAGATGCAGCTCTTGGCCGCTTCTTGCGAGGCCCGGTACCCGATCGGCCGCACACGCGGACCGGGCGCCGAGGCCTCCGCAGCCGTGGACGTTGCTCGGTGATCAGGAATGAGCAGCAGGTCCAGCAGCCGCTCAATCTCCGCAACGGCGTTCGCGTCGCCGTCCGCCTCCACGTACGCCTGTGCCAGGCCCACGATGCCCGTTCCCGAGCCATCGAGCACCTCGGAGTGACGTAGCACCTCGGCGGCGGCGAGTTCGCCGGCGAAGTATCGCAGCGTCGCCTCCGCCTTCTGCCTGGGCCCCACCAAACCAGAGCGCGAGGTCGCCCACACCGGACACCGCCTCCCCGGTGACGCCGATCAGCTCGGCGCCCACCTGGAAGTCGTTCGGGCGTCCCGGCGCGATCTGCACGAACACTCCGGCGTCCGCGGATGACTGGTGCAGGCAGCTCTCGCCGCGCGCGGTCTCGAACCAGTCGGTCGCGGCCAGCGCCTGATCGATCTCGTCCTGCGTGAGCAGCGGGCCGCACGGTAACTGCTCGAAGTTCGGCCGCTCGAACTCCTCGCTTCCCGACGCGGCCAATGGGGTCGAGGTACCCGTGGCTCCAAGCGGTGGCGCGGCTGGCAGGCTCGGTCCCGAGGAGCCATCGCCGTTGAGCAGCACCACCAACAGCGCCATCAGGACCAGCCCGCCGAGAATCGAAGCCAGCAATCTGTTCTCGCGGATCAGGTCCATGGGGAATCGCTCGATTCGGTGGATTCGGTGGCAGCCGATCGCGAACGGGATGATAGCGGAGACGGATGGCTCATCCGGAGCGGAGGCGCTTCGCAATGCCGCCGCTGCCGCGCCGATCACACCCGGACTACAATGCCGCCCCACCGACGGATCGCGGCGCCGCCGATCATGGGCGCGCCGCGAGCACTGGGAGGCGCGCGATGCGGCTACACGACTACCTCAACTTCAACGCGCGCGAGAATTCCGAGGGCGAATTCGCGCTCGACAGTTCGCGGGCGCTCACCAACGCGCAGGCCGCCGCCGAGGCCAACCAGCTCGCCACTGCCTTCGTCGCGGCAGGTATCGAGGTCGGCGATCGCGTCGCGATGCTGTCGAAGAACTCCGTCGAGTATGCCGTCTTCTACTTCGGCGCCTCGGCCGCAGGCGCGGTACCAGTCCCGCTCAACTACCGCCTCGCGCCCGCCGAGTGGGCCTACATCGTCAACGATTCCGGGGCGCGGATGATGATCGCCTCCGACGAATTCGCCGAGGCGGTCGACACGGTTCGAGGAGAACTCGGCAGCGTCGAGCAGTACCGCCAGATCGGCGGCGATCCGCGAGACGGATGGGAGAGCTACGCAGGCTGGACCGGCGGCCAGTCAGCGGAGCCGTGCGGCCGGCTGATCCGCGACGATGCCGACGCCTATCAGATGTACACCAGCGGTACGACCGGCCACCCGAAGGGCGCCGTACTCCAGCAGCGCGCCGTCACGTCGAACGTCACCCAAGTCGTGACTTCTGGACTTGCCTTCAGCCCCGGAGGGCGCGCGCTCGTCGTCGCGCCCATGTACCACGCGGCCGCCGGCATCATCTCGTTCAGCGCCATCTCCGGTGGTGCCAGCCTGTTCATCCAGGAGGACTTCATCCCTCCCGAAGTCGTCCGCGTGATGGACGAGGAGCACATTGCCTCCGCCCTGCTCGTCCCGGCGATGATCCAGGCGTGCCTCGTGATACGCGAACCTGAGGGCTCTCGTCTACGGAGCGTCACCAATCGCCCCAGACACGCTGAAGCAGGCGATGGCGGCGTTCAAGTGCGACTTCCTGCAGGGCTTCGGCATGACCGAGTCGACCGCCGTCATCTCGATCATGTCCGCCGCCGATCATCAGCGGGCGGTCACCGACCGACCAGAGCTCTTGCTGTCGGCCGGCCGCCCGATCCTCGGCTGCGAGGTGCGCAGCGTCGGCGAGGACGACCAGCCGCTGCCGAACGGCGAGATCGGCGAGATTCTCGCCTACGGACCGCAGCTGATAGCGGCTACTGGAACTTGCCGGACGAGTCCGCATCGGCGCTGAAGGGCGGCTGGATGCACACCGGAGACGCCGGCCGCCTGGACGACGACGGTTACATCTACATCCAGGATCGCGTGAAGGACATGATCGTCTCCGGCGGCGAGAACGTGTACCCCGACGTGGTCGAGGCCGCGCTCTTCGGCCACCCCGCCGTCGCCGATGTCGCCGTGATCGGTGTCCCCGACGAACAGTGGGGCGAGACCGTCAAAGCCGTCGTCGTCCTCCGCGACGGTGAATCAGTCAGCGCCGAGGACCTGATGGAGTTCTGCGGTGACAAGCTCGGCGGCTTCGAGCGCCCTCGGTCTGTCGACTTCATCGAGGTGATCCCGCGCAACGCCAGCGGCAAGGTCCTCAAGCGCGAGCTGCGCGAGCCATACTGGGTGGGCCGCGACCGGCAGGTCTCCTAACGGCGACAGGCTGCCGCGGTCCCTACTCCTGGTGGAGCGTCACCGACCTCATCGAGGGCGCGAACTGGTGCGGTTCCAGGTGGATCACTTCCTTCTGGTAGACCTGGATTCGGTACGAGCCCGTATCCGCGATGAACAGGTGACCCTCGCCGTCAACCGCGATTGACCGCGGCTGGCGCAGCAGCTTCTGGGGTTCCAGGACCGCCATGTCTCTGATCCGGTTCGGACTGGCGTTCGTCATCATGTATTCGCGACCGATCTTCGACAGCGTCGCCGCGCCGACGAATTTGTCGACGTACCGCGCCTCCGCGTTGAAGAGCTGGACGCGATCGTTACCGCGGTCGCACACGTAGATGTCGCCGTCGGAGTCGACTGCCACGTCGGTCGGTCGATCAAACTCCCCGTCGCCGCTCCCGGACTGGCCGAATGCCAGGATGAACTCGCCGTTCGCGGTGAACTTCTGGACGCGGTCGTTACGCCAGTCCGCCACGTACACGTCGCCGGCGTCGTCGACCGTGATGCCCCACGGACTATCGAACTGGCCTTCGCCGTCCCCCTCGCCGCCCCAACCGAGGATGAACTGCCCGTCTTTTGTGAACTTCTGCACGCGATGGTTCATCGAGTCGACCACGTAGATGTTCTCTTCCGCGTCGAAGACCAGCCCCGTTGGGCGGTTCAGCTGGCCGTCACCGCTGCCGGACTCGCCAAAGCAGGACAGGAACTCGCCGTCGCTGTCGAACGCCGAGATCCGATCCAGCGCCTCGTCTGAGATGTACAAGTTCTCCTTGGCGTCGGCGATGATCGACACCGGCCATTGGAGCTTGCCTTCCTCGTCACCGACCTCGCCGAAGTTCCCGCGATCCTCATCGTCGAACGAATACTTCCGGACCTGCGCGAAGCCCTCCTGGCGGCCGAGGATGTACATCCGTCCTTCAGCGCCCAGCGCCAGATCCACCGGAAAGTTGGTGATCCGCCGCATGCCCAGCGACTTGAGGTACGGGAACCCAGCTCGTAGCAATCCGTACGGTCGGCCCATCAGAGTCTCCCCACGTGTGCGGGCGCGATGTGCGTCGCCGTCTGGCCTCTCCGAGGCGAATCGAGCCTACGCAACCTTGAACGGCTGCAACTGCTCGTATTGGCCGCCGACGATGTCGACCGCGTCGACGCTCATCCACTGCTCGAGCAGCGTCGCGTAGATCCCTCGGAAGTCGATCGTGTGCGCCAGGTCTTCGCCGTTCGCGAAGGTTGCGGGATCGAGTGACGGGTACTCGGCGTACAGGCCACCCTCGACACGTTCGCCGATGATGAACGCCCCTCCGCCTGAGCCGTGATCGGTGCCGCTGCCGTTGTCCTGAACCCGGCGGCCGAACTCCGTGAAGACGTAGACCACGACCTCCTCGGCCGCGTCGTGATCGCGCAGGTCGGCCATGAAGTCCCGCAGCGCGCCGGACAGCTCCGTCAGCAGCCGTTCGTGAGCCGGCATCTCGACCGCGTGGTGGTCGTAGCCGGGATGCTGCACGTAGAAGATGCGCGTTCCGAGGCCGGCGATGTGCGTCCGCGCGACGTCGCGCAGGCTCCTCGCGATCGGGTTGTCGGCGTACTCGACCGTGGACTCGTACTTGCCTGGCACCGTCTGCAACTGGCCGATCCCCGACAGCACGTCGTCGCCGGTCTGTTTCAGGTAGCTCATCGTCGCGTCGGTACCGATCGCCGGCGTGTAGAAGCGGCGGAAGATGTCGAGTTCCTCGGCACGGTGCTCCTCGATCTCGACTGACGTCATCAGCCCGTAGCTGTCGAGGTCGCCAACCGAGGTCACTCGCACCCCGGGCGCGGCCATTGCGCGGGGGAGGCCGCGCCCGAAGCTGACGCCGGTCAGCACGTTCTCACCATCCGGGTCGAGCTCCTTGATCGCCCGTGCCAGCCAGCCCTCGGTTGATATCTTCAGCGGCTCAGCCGTGTGCATGATGTCCATCGCACGGAAGTGCGACCGGTTCGACTTTTCGTAGCCGATCCCCTGCACGATCGCCACGTCGTCGTCGTCGAAGAGCTCCTTCAGCGCCGCCGCCGCCGGATGGAAGCCCAGCTCGTCGTTCATCCGCAGCACGCGGTCTTCGTCGATCCGAACGGTCTTTCGCGAGTCGTAGTACAGCCCCGAGGTGTACGGGACCAGCGTGTTCATGAAGTCGTTGCCGCCGGTGAGCTGCACGACGACCATCACCGGATCGTTGCCGCCGGGTCCGTTGCTGCCATTGTTAGTCATCGGAGACGCCTCCCTCGCGCGGCGTGAATCTACGCGAACTGATAATCGGGTGTTGCGACGATCAGCCGGAGCATCCGGACGACTCGGGACCGATCGTCGTCACCCTCCGACTCCGCGGCGAACTTGACGAGTGATTCCCGAATCGACCCCTGGACGTCGATCGGCCCAATCGCGTCGAGCGTGCCATCGACGAACGAGTCGGACGTGGTGAGCGAGCCGCCCGCGACGACGCGGTCAACGATCCGCTGGATGCCCGGCGATGAGCCGTCGCCGATTTCATCGACCGCGAAATTGACGCGCTCGGTGAGGTTGCCGCCGTCGATCCACTCCTTACCGGTGTGCCAGCCCTCGACCGTCGGCGGATCGAGCAGCTTCTGGCCCATCGTGATCGTGGTCGACTGCGCGTACTTCGCGAGGCCCGGCCGGAAGTGATCGTGGTCGCCGGTCATCTTCAGGACGCCGACGACGAGCTCGATCGGGCTCTTCACCTTCTTGAAGCGAGCCTCCTTGAAGGAGTCGGAATTGAGCATCACCCGCAGCACGGCTTTGATCTCGCCGTCCGAATCAAGGAATGCCTGGCACATCGCATCGATCAGATCCGGGTCTCGTGGCGGCAGATCGTTCCACGTCGGCACCTGCGGTTCGTCCGCCACGAAGAAGTTGTAGAGATGACGCGAGATGAATCGGGCGCAAGCTGGCTGCTGGACGATGATGTCGATCACATCGACGCCGTCCAGGTTGCCCGTGTGGCCGAGGAACGTCTTCTCGCCATCGTCGTGATCGTCGGGGTCGAAGCGGAACTTGGCCGAGTAGTAGCCGTGCGGATAGAGCGGCGGCGGCTGCGTGAACGTCCAGCCGGTGAACGCTCGGGCGGTGTTCTTGATGTCGATCTCGCTGTAGTTGCCAACGCCCAGCGAAAAGAGCTCCAGCAGCTCGCGACCATAGTTCTCGTTCGGCTCGCCGTTGTGATTCTCGTTGTTGTCCAGCCAGAAAATCATCGCGGGATCACGCGAGAGGTCGAGGAGGATCGTCCGCATGTCGGCCAGCCCGTTGCGCCGAAACATCTCGATCTGGTTCGAGGACGCCAGCACGTGCTCGTTCTTGACCAGGCCGGTCGCGAAGACATGGTGCCAGAACAGCGCCATCTTCTCCTGCAGCTGGCATTCCGAGTTGATCATTCGGAACAGCCACTTCGCCAGGTAGGCGTGGGGCGACTCACCGCCCAGGTATCGGGCGATCAGATCGTCAGACACGCCGGCCTCGGACGTGGGGTTCAACAGGAACTCGACGGTCTCCTCGTATCCGCACTCGCTGAGCCGCTCGACCTGCGCTCGCGTCGCTCCGAAGCCCGCCCGTCGAAAGAGATGGGCGAGCAGCGCCGCGTCGGTTCTCGCTTCAACCGCCATGGTCGTCATGTCCCGAACCTCCCCGGCCGCATCCTACTCCGCCGAAGCGGAGCATGACGCACATGATCAGGAAGGCGAGGGCTGGTCGCGACCGGTGTCCGCAGGCGTTGCCGCGCTGAATGGCAACGTCAGGCGGTTACGAGCTCCGGCGACCGTCGCGATGCGAAGTAGGGCATCACCAGCTCCCCGAACCGCGTCGCCTCCCGCGCGTGCGGGCTGCCGGACAGGCAGAACTCCGTGCAGCCGATCTCGATGAACTGCTCCAGCGTCTCCGCGATCTGCTGCGGATTGCCCACCATCGCCACGCCGGCCCCCGGCCGCACCGTGCTCAGCCCGCTCCAGAGGTGGGGGGCGATGCGATAGTCCTCCACCTTCGTCAGCTCCCACATCCGATCGTTCGCCTCGGACTGCTCCCACATGTGCTCTCGGCGAGCCCGTGCCGCGTCCGAGGCGTTCGCGATCAGCGCATCCGCCGCCGCCCACGCCTCGTCCTCGTGCTCGCGCACCACCACCTGCAGCCGCATCCCGAACCGGAGCTGGTCGGCGCGGCCGTATGCCGCGGCTCGCGCGCGGATCTCTTCGATCTTCGCCGCCGTCCGCTCCACCGTGTCGCCCCAGAACAGGAACACGTCCGCCTGCTTCGCCCCCACCTCGCGCGCCGCATCGGACTCGCCACCGATGTAGAACGGGGGGTGCGGCTGCTGAAACGGCCGAGGCAACACGACCGCGTCCTCGATGTCGAAGTGCGCGCCGTGGTAGGTGACCGGCTCCGTCTCGGTCCAGACCCGCTTCATGATCTCGACCGTCTCGTCCATCACCGCGTAGCGCTCGTCGTGATCGAAGGTGATGCCGTCCATCGCCTGTTGGGCGCCGCCCGGCCCCGCGATCAGGTTCACGTACACCCGCCCGCCCGTGAGCTGGTCGAACGTCGTGACCATCTTCGCCATCATCGTCGGGACGACGTATCCGGGCCGTGCCGCCACCAACGGACGCAGCCGCTTGGTCCGCGCCGCGATCATCGAGCAGACGATCCACGCCTCCCAGCAGCCCACCTCCACCGGCACGAGCGCGAACTCGAACCCCGCGTCTTCCGCCGCCTCGGCCACGTCCATGAACAGATCCATCCCCGGCGGGATCCGCCCCTCGGCGATCCCGAACCCCTCCCCGTCGCCCGAGGTGGGAATGAACCAGCCGAAGTGAATCGTCTCCTCGCCGCGCCGCTCGTCCATGGTGTCCCTCCGCCGTACCCAGCGGTGACAGTATGACGGGGCTGGTCAGCCCTCGCACGGCCACAGCGAGGCGCTGAGCATGCGGGCGCTGCGAAGTCTGCCCGAACCGATGGCGGTCTGGACGAGGCCCAGCAACACCGGACAGGACGAGCCAATCGCTCCGCGACGCTACGCTTACGTCCCCGGTGAGTTCCAGCGGCGAGCTGAGGCCCTGGGGATCGTGGAACCTTCGCTACCGGTGACCCGGAAGCGAGACATGCGCCGGCCGGGTTGGGGAGCAGCTGGACCGCCTATCGGGCCCAGGGCTCGGAGATATCCCGCGACCGCAAGACGATGTGTCGTGAACAACATTCGCAACAGATCGTGTCGGGTCGTCCTCCGGCGCAATCCTCAGCGACGTCTCGTTGCCCGTCCCGGCGTATTGTTCGAGGCTGAACCACCCTGGTCCCGGTGGGTCAGCGAGTGCTGTGTTCCTGAGAGCAGATGCGGCAACTACATCCACTCAGATCGGTGAGTCGCGAACGGCGGACGTCACCGCGCCGTTGGGCCCTGAGTGCGCGTTGAGCGCGCGGGCGGGCCCTCCCCGGCGAGCCCCGCTCCGCGCCTCCGCTGGCCAGCCAGCCCACGGGTGTTGAGGTCTCAACGCATGCTCCTCGTGCTCGCGACCTTCGCCGCAGTTGCGGCGATTGGCGCGGTCCTCGTGGTCAACCTTCTGACGGGCATCGTCGAGTGCCCGTTCATCTATTTCCCGTCCAGCGACGTGCGCGCGACGCCGGCCGACGTCGGCCTCGCTTACGAAGAGGTCCCCCTTGTCACCGCTGACCGGGTCCCCATCCACGGCTGGTTCGTGCCCGGTTCCGGGCCGACCACCTGGCTCTGGTTCCACGGGAACGCCGGGAGCATCGGGGACCGCGTCCACCTCATCCGCGAGCTACACGACGCGGTGGGCGCGTCCATCTTCATCGTGAGCTACCGCGGCTACGGGCGAAGCCAAGGGCGGCCGTCCGAGGACGGGATTTACCGCGACGCGGACGCAGCGCTCGAGCACCTGCGGTCGCGTCCGGATGTCGATCCTGGGAAAATCGTCTACTTCGGCCGGTCGATCGGTAGCGCTGTTGCCGTCCACCTCGCGTCGCGGCAGCCGCCGCTCGCGCTCGTGATCGAGGCGCCGTTCCCATCGCTGAACTGGCTCGCGCGGCAGGTCTACCCGTGGCTGCCGGTCCGGCCCTTCCTCCACGGGAAATACGACGTGGCGGCTACAGCGCCGAACGTCATGGCGCCGACGCTGGTCATTCACGGCGAGCGCGATGAAATCGTCCCCGTCGCGGGCGCTCGAGCGGTCGCCGCTGCGCTCGCCGGCGAGACCGAGTTGATGATCGTCCCCGAAGCAAGGCACAACGATGTGCCGCGGGTGGCCGGTGCCGAGTACTACCGTCGCATCGCCGCCTTCCTCGAGCGTGCGCAGCGGTCCCGGTGACGCCACTCCGCTCAGGCATGGGGTAGGTACGCCGACCCGGCCATCACACCGACTGCGCGCCTTCAGCTTCCAGGCAGCGTGGTCCCGAGTCGAGCAGTCGATCTCGTAAGGAGGCCAGCGCTCGAAGCAGCGTCCGAGGTGCTGGGTAACGGCATCGTAGTCGTCCTCGCGAACGTAGCGGACCCGACTCGGTCAGGGTCACTGTTCGGATCTGGTACTGGGAGACCTGTCGCGCTTCGACACGTGAGCCGGCTCACCCTCGCTTCGTCCAGACGCGATGATGCACCAGGGCGTCGAGCCAGAGCGGAGACGAGAAGTCGAGCACCGGGTCGCAGGTCAACTGACGGCACGTAGCACAGTCGCCTCACCCGCTCCCTATCTCGCCATGGTGTGAATCGAACTCGACCGGACAGCGACTGATCGTGACCCGGAGAATCCCTGGGCTGCCGCAATGACGAGGCGTCCGAGATGTGTGGAACCTCCGACGCCTCTTACGACCTCAGTTTGAGGGAGCCCGAGTCGCGGCCGAGCAACGAGCGGCCGTAGACCCCGTCCAGCGATACGCCAAGCAGGTCGGCGATCGTGGGTCCCACGTCGATGAGCGAAGCGCAAGGGAGTGATCCGTTACCCAGGCCGGGCCGGGCGATCACAGACCACCCCGGTGTGCGGTGGTTGCCGGTTCGCATGGGTTGGGACGGCGCGACGATCCGGCCGAACGCCGGACTTGTCACCTCCACTATCGGGGCTGTGGTGTCCCACACGATGAGCAGGTCGGCGAACCGGTCGCCCGCGGGGCCGGGAAAGGCCTTCGCGACATCCACCACATCGGCGACGACGGGCGTCTCCGTGGGGATCCGTCGCAGCGACCGGAAGCTCTCCGTGAGCAGGTCACGATGATGTTCGAAGTCGCTCCCGGGGTTGATGATCCCGGCCGGGTCTCGTCCCGCGACGTTCAGCCGGATCGCGCTGCTGATGGCGTCGTGCCGGAGATGCCAGTAGGGAAGGTTTCGGAACGGGGACTGGTCTAGTGAACCAGCCCGTCGGCCCAGCCACGGCAGGCTTCGCAGGACCCAGTGCGGCGTCCTTCGGAGGGCCCCGGCCCAGAACGGCGCCTCGGCCGGTCCCCAACCGGAGAGCCGATCGAGCACGCGCTGGACGATCGCATTACCGTTGTAGTTGGGGCCCATCCCCAGCGGTGAGAAGACGATAACCGCGGCCTCCGGTCCGGCGGTCGCCATCAGCAGACCGAGCGCCGCGTCCTGACGAACGTACATATCCTCGACGACATCGCCGAGATGTTCCCGTGGGCCGGCGCTGTGTTCGGGATGCGACGGGTCGTGGACATGCCAGCAGTGGTGGCCGATGCAATGGCTCTCGGCGAAGACAACCTGGACTAAGTCCCAGTCCTCGTCTTCCAGCCAATCGAGCGTTGCCAGTGTGCGGAGTTCGAGCCGACTACGAACGGTCGACGCGATGTCCTGCTCTTCTCCGGGTGAAATCACCCGGTGACAGGTGAGGGGGGCGGCGGACCATACCGGGCGTTCATGTCATCCACGAGACCGGCGGGCGTGCCGACCGCGGAGGAGCCGTCTTCCCCGTGCGGCATCCAATCGGCGACCACGCGAAGATTCGGATGCCGTCCCAGTGGAGACTTGGGGGCGTCCAAGACCGCCACGCGGAGCCCGGCCGCAGCGAGGCGTTCCCAGAACGGAGCGACGTTCATCGCATCCCGCGGGAAGTTATTTTGGTAGTACCTCTGCTCCACGGGCAGCTCGTGATGGAACCGTCCGTGGATGTCAGGAGGACACGAAGTCGCAAACGAACTCCAGTGGGCATCGTCGGCTAGGCCCGGCAGCCCCTCCAGGGGGCCGTCGAGGCCCGATTCACGCAGCCAAGCGAGGTTTGGGAGTTGGCCGCGGGCAATCAGCGAGTCGATCGTCGTGAGGTCGGCGCCGTCCCAGCCGACGGACAGTACTCGTATGCCACCCATGGAATCTCCCCGCCATCGTGTGTGCTCACTCCACGTGACCATGTTGCCTGTCGTCCCCAAGAATGCCGAGTCTGCGGGCTCGGATTTCAGCGGCCGAGCACGACCGAGTTCTCAGACGAGACCAAGGACCGTCAGTCACGTTCGGTTTCGTCTTCAAGGCTGTCCGCTGATAGGCCGGGGTCGACCCTGGACAGCTGGCACTGAGGTCTACACGAACTTGCGATCGTGCGATGGTGAGGCCACCCAGATCATCGCCGTCGCACAGCAGCATCTGGTGACTCCACCCCGCTGGCTGGCTGCAGACGCTAGGCAACGACTCCATCGCGTCGGAGCCGCGCGATGGTCTCCGGGGTGTAGGCGAGTCCCTCCAGGACTGCGTCAGTATGTTGTCCAAGCTCAGGTCCGAGGCCGCGAACCTGCCCCTGAACGCCGTTGACGCGGACCGGCGATCCCACCGTCTTGAGCGAGCCATAGCGCTCGTCTTCTACCACGACGACGTACTCGTTGGCGGCCGCCTGCGGGTCGGCTGCGATCATGGCGTAGTCCTGGATCAGCGAACTCGGCACCTCCTCGCGATCGAAGCGAGGCGGCCAGTCAGCCGCGCGCCGCGTGGCGAGCGTCGTGCTGACCTCGGCGCGCAGCTCGGGTAGGTGCGCGTTGCGATCCGCCACCTCCGCGAAACGCGGGTCGCGGAGGAGATCCGCTCGTTCCAGAGCGCGGCACATCGGCTCCCAGCGGTCGGTGATGTAGCCGACGAAAAGCCAGGTTCCGTCGGAGCCCCGAGCCTGAAGTGTGAACATGTTGGCGATCGGCTGGCCGCCTGCTGGTTGTACGCCATTGCCGCTGGGGTTCGCGTTAGCCACGGTGTTGATGGCCGGAGCCCGTCCCCAGATCTGACTGCCGTACAACGAGGTCTCCACCCGCTGCGCCTCGCCGGTCCGCTCACGCGCGACCAGCGCACTCGAGATGGCGAACGCGAAGATCATCCCGCCGGTCTGATCGGGGTCCGGCGCAGCCACCCGGGGGATCGGCTGCTCTTGCACGGCGCCTCTCGGCCACATTCCCCCACCGGCGGCGCCCGCGACCGATGCCCACGAGGTGGCCGTCGCGCGCGGCCCGCGCGGGCCAAAGCCGCTCGCGGTCGCGTAGACCAGCCTCGCGTTGCGCGCCTTGAGTTCGTCGTAGCCGAGACCGAGGCGGTCCATCACCCCGGGTTTGAAGTTCTCGGTCACCACATCGACGTGAGGCACCAGCGCGTAGATCACATCGCGGCCCTCCGGTTCGCGAAGATTGATCGCGATGCTGCGCTTCCCTCGGTGGTGCGTGTGGAAGTACTGCGAGAAGCCGTCGGGGCGCTCCCCTACGTGGCGGGACGGGTCGCCGGTGACCGTTCGCTCGACTTTGGTGACCTCAGCCCCAAGGTCAGAGAGGAGCACTGTTGCCGACGGGCCCTGCTGAAACTGACAGAAATCGAGCACCCGGATGCCCTCGAGCGGTCCGCCTACCATCGTAGTTCCTCCTCGTCTGGTGGGCCGAATATACCCTTGGCGGGACCGGCCGCCTGGCGCCTGGCGCCTGATCTATCCGGCCGTAGGCAGCGCTCGCTCGCGGGCTGCCTGATCGAGAGCTACCGGTGCCCCTCGGGCGCCGCGTTCGCGCACCTCACGCTCGACCACGGCGGCCATGTCGTCGCTCGTCCCGGGGTTCACGGTGACGTAGCCGACGAGGCGACCCGGGTGGTCGGCGACGATACGGTGGGCGGCATCGTTCATGCGCCGGTAGTGCCCGGCGGCCCACTCCGCCTGCAGCTCAGCGCGGTCGATGCCCGCGGACGTGAACGCGTCGACTATCGCCGCGGCATCACCGCCGCCCCCGCGCTCGCCCGCGTAGACGCGGCGTAGTTTGCCATGTATTCGTTGTCGCGCCCCTCCGAGGGGTCGACCCACTCCGAGGCTGGCAGTGTCACCCGAAAGTCGATGATCTCGCTCATCGCGGCTTCCTTTCCTCGAAGTCAGCTCGGCTCGGCCAGCGCGAGGACGCGCGCTGGGTTCTCGATGAGGATGGCGTCGATCTCCGCCGCGGACATGCCCTTGCGCCGCATCACGGGCACGACATCCTCGAGGATGTGCGCGTAGCCCTCGCCGCCGTAGGTGCGGAGGGCAGTCTTGCGACAGATGTCCTGTGCCACGAGCAGTCGGTCGCCGTGGCGCGCGGCGATCAACGTGCGCAGGTAGTCGACTCGCGTAGCGTCGTTCGGCATGTCGATCTCGGCGTGGAGGTACCAGGAGGACTCCTGGCCGAAGAGGTCAAACTCCATGTAGCAGCCAGTCTCTGCCAGCTCCAGCAGCGACTTGTCGCTGAAGAGCGTGCGGTCAAGATGTCCGATGATCGTTCGTTCGGGTCGCCCGCCCGCTTCGCCGATCGCGCGCAGCGCGTCGAGGGGCGCGCGTACGTCGCGGCCGGGGTGAATCAGCAGCGCCGCACCGGTCGCCAGCGAGGCCCGGGTGGCCGCGCGCAGCATCTTCTCCTCGTTGGGATGTAGGGGATACTCGCAACCGATCTCGCCGATCACGCCCGAGCGGATCGAGGTGTCGTCGGCGCCCTCGGTGACATCCGAGACGATCTCTGTGAAGAGCTGCTCCTCGCTGCGCTCGTCCATGTCGAGGGGATGGTGGCCGTGCACGTAGTGCCCCGCGCCCATAACAATATGCACGTCGGTCGCCACCGAAATCGCCAGCAGCGCCTCCGGGTCGCGCGTCAGGTCGGGATTCGTCGCGTCGACGATCGTCCCCCCCCCCGCGGCCGCGTAGATGCGCGTCTCCTCGATCGCCACGTCGAGGTCATCGAGGCGGTAATCGTCACCGCCGCCGTAGCAGGCGATCCGAGCGCGGTTGGCGAGGGTGATCGGTACCTGCTCCGCGTCCGGCAGCTCGCCGGCCTCAAGCCGCCAGCGCCCGAAGCCGATCAACAGATGCTCGTGTGTCATCGTGCGGCCGAGCTCGCCCGGCTCGATGTCGCCTCGAACAGTCCGCACCAACCCAGCGGTCACGGTGTCCCCATCTCTTGTCGGCGATTGTTAGTCCACGCTCTTGTGCTGGCCGTCGTCCACGACGATGTTGGTGCCCGTGACCCAACTCGCGGCGGGACTGGCGACGAAGGCGACGACCCGCGCGACCTCTTCAGGCGCGCCGTAGCGACCCATCGGGATCGTGTTCAGGACCGATTCGAAGCGCGCGGGCGCCTGCTGCTCGACGCGCTGCCAGACGCCACCCTCGAAGTAGATCGACCCCGGCGAGACGGCATTGACCCGAATCCTCTTCGGGGCGAGCGTCTGGCCGAGGTCGTTCGTGTGCGCGCGCATGGCGGCCTTCAGCGGGCCGTAGGGGCCGGCTCCACCGAACGCCTCGATGCTCGCGGTCGTGCCGATGAAGACGATGCTGGCAGCGTCGCTCGCCTCGAGCGCGGGCATCGCAGCTTCGACCGCGGTCACCCCGGCCATCACGTCGATGTTGAACGAGTTGGTCCAGCCCTCGACGCCCTGAGCTCCGCCCATCGCGCTGGTGTTGTGGACGAGGATGTCGATTCCGCCGAGCGCCTCGGCGGCGTCGCTCACGAACTTCTGGACAGCGGCACGGTCGGCCATGTCAGCGGTGGCGGCGTAGACCGTCCCCAACGCGCCGAGTTCGGCCTCGGAGGCGCGTACGCCTTCTTCGCCACGAGCGCAGATCGCGACCGATACGCCCTCTTGCAGCAGCACCTCGGCGATCGACCGCCCGATCCCGCGACTCCCGCCGGTGACGATCGCTCTCTTCCCGCTCAAGCCGAGATCCATGTTGCGCTCCCTGGGTGTGTGCGGCGCCAGTATCGAGGGCGCAGCACGCCGCTGCCAGACAGGAGACCGAGGTGCGCGAACCGATGCGCAACCAGCGTGCGATCCGGATGGCAGGTCACGCCTCAGGCTGAGCTGGACGCCGGGCGAGGCGACGCGATCAAGCACTCGTGATCGCCATCGGCGGCGCCGGTTCCCGTCTGGCGTAGAATGCGCCGAGTCTCTGGCGGCAGGGTGGGCGTCATCTTCTGTGGAACCGCGAGCGGCGGAAACACCTTCGACCCGGACCGGCCGAATGCGTCGGTCTTTATTGAGGATGGCAACGACGCGGTACTGCTTGACTGCGGATCTGGCAGCCTCGGACGGTTGGTGCGGGCCGGGCGATCCATCGACCAAGTCGATGTTGGAGAGGCTCGCCGCCGAACACTTCTCAGGATCCCTCGTGGCGGCGCACGTCGGGCTCGTCATCAAGGTGTAGCCACGGCCACTATCGCCGCCTCGTGTCGGCCTGCTGCTACCCACGCCTGTAGGATGCGCCTTGCCGAATGACAGCCCGCACCTGCCCCATCAGCTGCCTGATGCGACGCCCAGAGGTCATCAAGATGACAGATCACCCGCTGCCGACGCGTGAGGATGTCGACTCCTATCTCAGCGATCGGCGGAATTGGGGGCGCTGGGGTGCTCGCGGTGCCGCCGGCGCTATGAACCTGATCGATGATGCCAAGCGGCTCGAGGCCGTGTCGCTGGTCAAGAAGGGGCGTACCGTTTCGCTGAGCCGGCCGTTTCCCGTCACCCCTTCGGCCGAAAACCCAAGGCCTGCCGTCCAGTTCCTGATGAAGGGTGATCGACCGCCCGGCGGCGGAGCAGCCAGCGACTACTACGGCATTGCGTACCACGGCACCTCGACGACGCACATCGATGCTCTCTGCCACGTCTGGGACGAGAACGGCGGCTGGGACGGCAGAGATCCTGACGACAACATCAAATTCGATGGAGTGCAGTACGGCACGGTCGACGAGTGGTCGGACGGCATTCTGACACGCGGTGTACTGCTTGACGTCCCAGGGCACCGCGGCGTGTCTCACGTCACGCTGGATACTCCGGTCCACGGCTGGGAACTCGAGGAGATCGCTGTCGCGCAGGGCGTCGAGGTTCGACCAGGCGATGCCCTGTGCGTCTACAGTGGCCGCGAGCGGTTCGCTGCCTCGAACGGAGGAGTGTGGACACGGGGCGCTGAGCGCCCCGGCCTGCATGCCTCGTGCCTGCCCTACATCCGAGAAACCGACGTCTCGTTGCTGGTTTGGGACATGATGGATGCCGCCCCAAACGAGTACGGGGTGCCCTGGACGGTTCACGGTGCCATCTTCGCCTACGGCGTTTCGCTCGTGGACAACTCGCTGCTGGAGCCACTTGCGGCTGCCTGCGCGGAGGAGGGGTCATACGAGTTCATGGTGACGATCAACCCGTTGCGGGTGATCGGCGGCACAGGCTCACCAGCCAACCCGATCGCGGTGTTCTAGGGGAACGCCTGACTTCGTTTGCCACCCCAGGCCAATCGGACGAGAATCCGGCCAATGACCACCGACGACCTGATCGCTCGACGTGAACGCCTGCTGGGGGACGGGGGCCGCCCTGTTCTACGACGAGCCCGTGCAAATCGTGTGTGGAGAGGGAGTCTGGCTCTACGACGAAACCGGCCGCCGCTACCTCGACATGTACAACAACGTGCCCTGCGTTGGGCATGGGCACCCGCACGTCATCGGAGCCATGCAGCGCCAGGCCGAGACACTTAACGTCCACAGCCGCTACCTGCACGAGGGCATCCTCAACTACGCCGAGCGCCTGACGGCGCTCCATGCGGGTCCTCTCTCAACCGCGATCTTCACCTGCACGGGGACCGAAGCCAACGAGGTTGCCCTGCAGATGGCGCGCGCCGTGACGGGTCGTAGGGGCGTCCTCTGTTCCGACTCCGCCTACCACGGCAATAGCACCGAAGTGCGCAAGCTCTCCCGGCTGCGTCACAGCGACACCCCCGAGTTCACCAGCTTCCCCTTCCCCCAGCGCTACCGCCCCCTTCGCGACGGCGCCGGAGATCAGGAGCTGCTCGACCTCTACGTCGAGGAGGTTCGCCGCGGCATCGCCGATCTTGAATCGAGCGAAGCCGGGTTCGCCGCCCTCTTGCTCTGTCCCATCCTGGCCAACGAGGGCCTGCCCGAGATCCCGGCCGGATTCATGGCGCGCGCGACGGAGTTGGTCCACGAAGCCGGTGGACTCTTCATCTGCGACGAGGTCCCGCCGGGTTTCGGACGGACTGGACGCTGGTGGGGCTATGAGGCGTCGGCGTTCGAGCCCGACATCGTCTCGCTCGGCAAGCCGATGGGGAACGGCCTTCCGCTCGCGGGCGTCGTCGCGCCTCCGGAGCTGGTCAACACTTTCCGCGAACGCACGCGCTACTTCAACACCTTCGCCTCTAGCCCGCTCCAGGCAGCGGTGGGGATGGCGGCCATCGACGTGATTGAAGAGGAAGGCCTGATCCAGCGCGCCGCCGAGACCGGTGAATACATGCGCCATGCCCTGCGCGGCATGCAGGAGACCTGCGAGCCCATGGCCGACGTGCGGGGTCACGGGCTCTTCACCGCGCTCGAGTGGGTGAGCGATCGCGCCGCCAAGACTCCCGACGCCAACGGCGCCAACGTGATCGTCAACGCACTCAAGGACCAGGGGATCCTGCTCAGCCGCGCCGGCGCCGACGCCAACCTCCTCAAGCTGCGACCGCCCCTCGCGTTCGACCGCGAGCACGCCGACCACTTCCTCTCCGCCTTCGAGACCGTCGTGCGGGACGGCCAGGGCGGCTAGCCCGGTGCCTGAGGACGCTGCGTATTTGGCCGAGCTGGGGGAGGCGGCAGAGCGCGCGGTCGCCGCCTGGCCGATCAAGCTCGCGGCGATCGAACTCGTCTCGCTCAGCGAGAATGCAGTTTTCCGCGTTGACGGGAGCGACGGTGCCCGCTACGCCCTACGCATCCACCGCCCTGGCTACAACAGCCTGCCCGAGCTCGAGTCCGAGCTTCTCTGGACGGAGGCTCTGCGCGAGGCTGGAATCGATGTCCCGGCCACCGTACGTGCAGCCGACGACCGGGGCTACGTCTCCGTTTCGACTCCGGGCTGGGACGCGCCGCGACAGGTCGGCATGGTCGAGTGGCTGGACGGAGTCACGCTCGCCCGGCTGCTGGAGGAGGCGCCCGATGAGTCGGCTCGCGCGCATTACTTCGCTCAGCTCGGCCGCACAATCGCGAGACTGCACGACCACACGACGAACTGGACGCCCCCCCTCGGCCTTCGTTCGCCGTGTCTGGGATGCGGATGGCCTGGTTGGTCACGACCCGCTCTGGGGTCGCTTCTGGGAGCTGCCCGAACTCAGCGCGGCACGGCGGACGCTGCTCCTAAGCGCCCGCGAATCCATCTGGCAAGAACTGAACGATTACCGCAGCGATGCGGCCAACTTCGGCCTCATCCACGCCGACCTTCACCCCTACAACGTCCTCGTCCAGGGCGACCGCTTCACGGTGATCGACTTCGATGACGCTGGCTTCGGCTGGCATCAGTACGACCTCGCCGTCGCGCTCTCCGGAAGGCGCGACGACTCGGCCTTCCCCGCGATTCGACGCGCGCTCATCGATGGCTACCGAACCGTACGCCCGCTGCGCGCGGAAGCGCTCGGCCTGCTTGGGCTCTTTCTCCTTGTCCGCCGCCTCGTGTTACTGGGCTGGCTGCACGGTCGCCCCGAGCTCGACCACGGGGATCGCGTCGCCCCGCTCATCGCCGCAGCCTGCGACGAAGCCGATGCTTACCTCTCGGGCGCGCTGGCCGGACGGCCCGCTGATCGGCCGGGACCGAGTACACGAGGTCCTCATCAGGTCTGCTGCCGGCGATCTCCCGGATGAAGTAGGCCGCTACCAGCGGGCCGCGATCCGCGTCCGCCGGGCCGTCCAAGGGACGATCGAGGGGCCCAAATCGTAGCGAAGGCGGCAATCGGGGCACGAGGAGAGTGGCCGGAAGAAGATTTACGCCACCTGTGAGGTAGACGCGTACAGAGCCGAAGGTCCGGGCCCGCGCTGATCTGGGCGTCGGTTCCCATTGGCGAACTCGGATGCCCCCCGACGGATCGCTCGTGGCCTGACCATTCGTCCCAATACGATGCATGGTCGTCTGGAGCCTGAAGGAGGCCCGAACGACGACACACCGGTCATCCACCCCAATGTTCGCTCCCGCGACCCACAAGACGCTATGGGCTCCGCAACCTCACAATCGCCTGCCCGAACCGCAGTACGTAGACCTCGCCGTCCGCGTCGTATCCAAACGACGAAATATTACCCAGGCCACTTGCCACCACGATCGGCAACGCCGACCCGTCCGCGGGCATCGCCCACACCTCGCCGCTGCAGTAGTCGCCGAAGACGTATGCGCCCGCCAGTTCCGGCACCAGCGACCCGCGATATACCACCCCGCCCGTCACCGAGCAGCGCCCGTTCGTGTGGTTGTACGTCGCCCTCGGGAAGGTCAATCCCGCAGTGTCGCAGCCGTTCGACGGCTCGTGGCAGATATCCCCCTCCATGATTTCCCAGCCATAGTTCCGCCCGCCGCTCACCACACTGATCTCCTCCACCTGGCCCTGGCCCACGTCGCCCACCCACAGTGCTCCCGTCTCGGGATCGAACGCCATCCGCCACGGGTTCCGTAGCCCCAGCGCCCAGATCTCCGGCAGTGCACCGTCTAGTTCGACGAACGGGTTGTCCGAGGGCACCACGTATGGTTGCGCCGCGCTTGCCCCGCTCACGTCGATGCGGATCACCTTCCCCAGGAGCGTCATCATGTCCTGCCCTGCGCCGAGCGGATCGTCGCCCGAACCGCCGTCGCCGAAGCCCAGGTACAGCATCCCGTCGAAGCCGAAGCGCACCGAGCCGCCGTTGTGGTTCGAATACGGCTGATCCACCTCCAGCACCACCAGCTCGCTAGCCGCGTTCGCCACGCCGCCCACCACCGAGAACCTCGACAACACCGTTCGCCGGGGTCCCCCCGCGCTGTAGTACGCCCAGAGGTTCCCGCTCGCGTCGAACGCGACCGACAGCAGCCCCTGCTCCCCGCCGTACACCACCCGGTCCCGGATATCGAGCAACGTCGACTGCGCGCTCCCGTCCGCGTTGAACAGCCACACGATCCCGGACTGATCTGCGACGAACACCCGATCACCGTGTGCACCAAATTCGATCGGACGATCAAAAACGCGCGCCCCAAGCGCGGAGGACGTATCGACCGGTCCGAGTGCCACGACCGGTGGTGGCTCCGGAGGCGGTACCTCTCCCGCCAAGAAGACCACCATCGGCGTCCCCGCAGGCACATCACCGCCTGGGTGCAGGTCGAGGAATGCTGCATTGGCGAAGTCGGGCGCACCCACCACATACCCGACCAGGGCGCCACTCATGCTCACCCAGATCGATACGACGTTGGGGTCAGTCGTGGCGACCTCGCCGACCGAGCCACCATCCCACAGCGCGAGGGCGACACCCGACGTAGGCAGTTGGCCACTGAATCCGGCAGCTACGACCTCCTCGCCATCGGCCGATGCACCGTGCGGAACCAGGAGCACGAGCGAGATTGCCATCGCTGCCACGAGAACGAACGAATGCTTCTCCATCGGCAACCCTCTCCTCCGGTCAGCGCCCTGGTGCATTGGCGAGAAGCTGGCCGGGACCATGACTTGTTTTCTTGGCGGACCCGGCCGGGCGCGCCGGAGGGCCAGTTGGGAAGCTTGCTGGCCTCGGCCCGGGCCTCGGCGCGGTGGTTCATGCTCTTGTGCGGCCAGATGTGCACCCACCGGTTCAGGTCGCGCAGTTCCGTGGCCATGCCTGCCGCCAGGGGCGAGACCTCTTCTCGGCCGGGGAGTGGGTCGGCCCACCGCTTGAGCAACTCGGGAATCGAGCCAGGCTCATAGACCTGGTCGCCGCCCATGGGATGCATGAACGGGGCCGGTTCCAAATCTCGGAGTTCATCTGCACGATGTTGCCGGGGGTGATCTGGAGAAGGGCTCTCGCCCCCGACCAGGACTGGCGTCGGCACGGGTAAAGCTGTCGAAGAGCCGCATCGTTCTGGTTCCGTCGCGGGGAGCGGCGTGGGGTGTCTTGTCCCTGTTCTGTCCCTTTTCGGGACTGTCGGCTCTCGGTGGTTAGGCAAAGAGCCGATGAAGCCTGGCGCGCTCGGGAGGATTCGAACCTCCGACCTCTGCCTCCGCAGGGCAGCGCTCTATCCCCTGAGCTACGAGCGCACGCCTGGTGCCGAAGGTGAGATTCGAACTCACACGGGCGCGAGGCCCACTGCGCCCTGAACGCAGCGCGTCTGCCAGTTCCGCCACTTCGGCACGCACAATCCCGGCCTCGCGACTGCTGATCGGCTGAGTGCAGCTGGTGGGCGGTACTGGGCTCGAACCAGTGACCTCACGCGTGTGAAGCGTGCGCTCGTACCAACTGAGCTAACCGCCCGCGATCACGCTGCCGGGCGAATAGCGTAGCCGCGCCCGTCCGCTGCGGACAACCGGGAACTCCGAGGACGACCCAGCTTCCGAGGCGGCGCCCGAAGCCGCCCTGCACGTCCCCTATATTGACGCCGACCCGCCGCCGCTCACGGAAGGATCGAGGCATGGCGCTCAAGCTTGGCGTGCACACAGGCCAGCAGGACATCGAGCTCGACGAGTTGCGTCGACTCTGGCGCTACGTCGACGAGCATGGCTGGGACTTCGTCTCGATCTGGGACCACTTCTACGAGGCTCCGCCGATCGACGGCACCCACCCCGCCTTCGAGGCCGTCTCCGCCATGACCCTGATCGCCGCCGAGACCGAGCACGTCCGCATCGGCTGTCACGTCTTCTGCATGAACTACCGCAACCCCGC
Source organism: Dehalococcoidia bacterium (assembly GCA_965248675.1). Lineage (GTDB taxonomy): Bacteria > Chloroflexota > Dehalococcoidia > UBA2979 > UBA2979 > UBA6627. The sequence goes on along the minus strand of CBDFJZ010000006.1, from coordinate 476,312 downwards.
CCTGCTGGCGAAGAGCATGATGACGATCGACCACGCCTCGCACGGCCGCGTCGAGGTCGGCCTCGGCGCCGGCTGGCACGTCCAGGAGCACGAGGGCTTCGGCTACAGCTTCCCCTCCGTGAAGGAGCGGCTCGACCGCCTCGAAGAGGGGATCCAGATCATCCAGGGCATGTTCACTCAGGAGACGACGACGTTCAGCGGCGAGTACTACTCGGCGAACGAGGCCAGGCTCTACCCGCGCCCGGTGCAGGACTCGATCCCGATCGTCGTCGGCGGCCGCGGCGAGAAGCGCACGCTCAAGATCGCCGCCCAGTACGCCGACGGCTGGAACGTCCCCTACATCAACGTCGAGGAGTACGAGCGCCTCAACGGCGTCCTCACCGAGTGGTGCGAGAAGGTGGACCGCGACCCTGCCGAGCTGGAGCGCTCCGTCAACCTCCACATGCTGATGGGCACCGACGATACGGACGCCGAACGCATCCGCGAACGCCGCTCCGGCACCTACCGAGGCGGGGGCGCGCTCAGCGGCGCCCCGCAGCAGGCGATCGAGACGCTGAAGCGCTACGCGGAGTCCGGCGCCGATCGCGTGAGCATCGCTATCCGCCCTCCGATCGAGTGGGAGTCACTCCAGTCGTTCGTCGAAGAGGTGATGCCAGCAATACATGCGTAGCGCTCGACGGATCAGACACACACGAGGAGACCACCATGGATGTCCGAGACCGCGTCGACCCCGCTTACCGCGAGCAAGTTGAGACCGCCGCCGCAAGTGCCGTGAACCCCGCGGATTGGCTGACCAACCCGACGAAGGTCCGCGCCGACCGCGCGGCACTCCTTCCGCCGCCGCAGATCCCCGACGGCATCGACTGCGCCGACCACGACGCACCCGGTCCTGAGGGCGCCCCACCGGTCACCGTTCGCACCTACCGAGCGAGCGGTTCCGGCGGCATGCAGCCGGCGATCTATTGGATCCACGGCGGCGGATATCTTGGTGGTACTTACGACGGTGCCAACGATGTCTGCTCCGAGTGGGCGGCCGAGCTCGGTGCGACGGTCGCGTCGCCGGACTACCGCCTGGCGCCGGAGCATCCCTACCCCGCCGGCGTCGAAGACTGCTACGCCGGCCTGAAGTGGCTCGTCTCGAACGCCGACTCGCTCGGCATCGACCCCGAGCGCGTGATCATCGGCGGCGGCAGCGCGGGCGGTGGACTCGCGGCCGCCCTGGCGCTACTGGTGCGCGACCGCGGCGAACTCAGCGTCACGCATCAGGTGCTGATCTACCCGATGGTCGACGACACCGGCTCGACCGCCTCGAGCCAGTGGACCACCTGGGGCTGGTCGCCTCAAAGCAACAACGTGGGCTGGCGCGCCTACCTCGGCGACCTCTTCGAGACCAACGACATCCCGCCGTACGCCGCTCCGTCTCGCGCGACCGATCTTGCTGGTTTGCCTCCCGCCTACATCGCCGTTGGCACGCTCGATATCTTCCTCGATGAGGACATCCAATACGCCCGTCGGTTGATCGACGCCGGCGTCCCGACGGAACTCCGGGTCTACCCGGGCGGCGCGCACGGCTTCGACGCCCCGCGCCTCGGCGGCCACGCCGAACTCGGTCGGCGCGCCCACGCCGACACCAAGGACTACCTCCGCCGCGCGATCGCCCCATCCGAGGTTTCGGTCGAGGCTTGATGTTCGACCCGCCGCTGCCGTACGACCTCTCCGGTCACGTCGCGATCGTGACCGGCGCCAACCACGGCATCGGCGAGGCGACCGCACGCGGCCTCGCCGCCTGTGCCGCGAAGGTGCTCGTCTCCTACCTCCGAGACACCGAGGCGCCCGACCCCGCGCTGCCCGACGCGTACGGCGTGAACCGCGCCCGCGACGCGGATCACGTCATCGAGGCGATCGACACCGGCGGCGGCGAGGCGATCGCCGTCGAGGCCGACCTCTCTGACCCGGAGGGCCCGTGGAACCTCTTCGACGCTGCTGAGGAGGCCCTCGGTCCGGTCGACATCCTGGTGAACAACGCCAGCGGCTGGCTCGCCGACACCTTCGCTCCGGAGCAACCGGACTCGCGCGGCTTCGAACACGAGCTCGTCTCCCTCGAAACCACCGATCGCCTCTATCAGGTCGACGCCCGCGCCGGCGCCCTGCTGATCAGCGAGCTCGCCCGGCGCTCTCGCGCCCGCGAAGCGAACTGGGGCCGCATCGTCGGCCTCATCTCCGGCGGTCCCGAGGGCTTCCCCGGCGAGGTCTCCTACGGCGCCGCCAAGGCGGCGCTCACCAACTACACGATTTCTGCCGCCTGGGAACTCGCCCCGCTCGGCATCACCGCCAACCTGCTCTATCCACCCGTCACCGACACCGGTTGGGTCAACGACGCCGTCCTCGCGGTCGTTGACCAGCGCCGTGACCTGTCTCCATGTCGTCCCGCCCGAGGACGTCGCGCGCACGATCGTTTACCTCTGCTCCGACGAAGCCCGGCTGGTCACCGCGAACATCGTTCACCTGCGCTGACCTCGCATGTCTGACATCTCCGACCCGGGCCCAACCGATCTGAACACCACGGAGCTTGTGCGGCGCTGGTTCCCCGACGTCTCCGCGCCCAACGCCCGCCGCCTCGAAGGCGGTTGGATGAACGACGTCTTCGCGCTCGACACCGACGCCGGACCGTTCGTCCTCCGCCTGCTTCAGCCCGAAGCCACCGAGGAGATGACCGCGTGGTCCCACGGCCTCCTCGACCGCATCGCTCCTCGAGTCCCGACGGTGCTCGCCCCGCTGCGCACCCCAACCGGCGCCAGTTACGTCCCTTCTGAGGACCGCCTCGCCACCCTCGAACGCTTCGTCAACGGTCGCCTCGGCACCCGCACCGGCGCCGACCGTGCGCCGGCCGCCCGCGCCCTCGGCGCCCTCCACCGCGCGCTCTCCGAGGTCCAAGACCTCCCGCCGCGACCGGGCTACCCCGCCTGGGTCGACCTTGATTGGCGCGAGAACCGTTGGTGGAGCTGGTCCCGCGCCGACCGTGACGCTCTCGGTGCGCGCGTGGGCATCGAGGTGCTCGACCGCGCCATCGAGGAGGTGCCCGTCGCGCTCAGCGCCGTCGACTCAAGCGCGCTCCCTACCTTCCCGATCCACTCCGACTACCACGAAGGGAACCTGCTCATCGTTGAGGGCGGTCCCACCGACGGAGAGGTCGCGGCAATCATCGATTGGGACGAAACCCGCCTCGACTGGCGGGTCTGGGACGTCGCCAACGCCCTCTGGTCGCTCTGCCGCAACGACACCAACACCGCGCTGATCGCCCCGGCGGCCGCCGCCTTCCTCGAGGCCTACGAATCCACCGGCCCCCCGGTCCTTTCGAATGAGCGAGGTCGCGTCACCCTCTGTACCCGCGCCACCCGCCTCTTCGAGGCGCTCTGGGGCATCGGCGAAATGCAGCGTGGCCACACCGGTTGGGACTACTTCGAGCAGAACGTCGCCGCGATCGCTGGCATCGAGGAGCTCGACCTGGGCTGAGCGTGTGACAACGGGGGGTTCGGCTCGGACGGCAGCGTCCTACACTCCGGGCGAACGAGGGGATTCCTCTCGAAGGACGTGACCATGATCAACCGCTTGATTCAGCTCATCACCTCATTTCATATCCTGACGTACCGCTGGACCCGCGGCCGGATCGGCAGCTCGATACGCGGCACGAAGCTGCTGTTGCTCACGACAACTGGGCGCAAGTCCGGGAAGCAGCGGACGAGGCCAACGGGGTATTTCATGGACGGTGACAATTACATCGTCAGCGCCCTGTATTCGAGCTTCAGGTCAGGAAAGACGCCCGCCTGGTTGTACAACATCAGGAGTACACCCGAGGTGACGATCCAGATCAGAGGCGAGCGGCTTTCGGCGCTCGCTCAGCAGGCGAACGAAGCCGAGCGAGATCGCTTGTGGAATCGATTTGTCGAACTCGACTCGCAAGCCGCCGGATATCAGGACCGAGCGACCGAGCCAATACCGATGATCGTCTTGAGTCCCATCAAGACGTAACTCTGCCTGTCCTCCGAGGCCCCACGAGGAGGTGATCGACTCGGTCGCGGAAATGAGTTCGATCGCTGTGTCCGGCCGCCTCGGAACATCGGCCGTAATCCCCGTCCCTCCGGACGGGCCACGGCCCGCCTCCCCTGTGCTAGCTTCCCTGCATCACAAGGGTCCGCTCGCCTCGCGCGAGCGAACCGGCGTTCTCGGGGCGGGGTGAAATTCCCCACCGGCGGTGATCGCGCCAGACTACGTCCGGCGCGTCAGCCCGCGAGCCGTGAGGCGACATCGACCTTCCGAGGTCACGCGTCGCCCCTTCGCTGATTCGGTACAAGTCCGAAGCCGACGGTCAGAGTCCGGATGGGAGAGAACGAAGCTACCCTGCGCCCGCCTGGGCGCGGGTGCCGTGGTTCACGCTGCGCCCCTTCACGCCGGAGAAGGGGTTGGTCATGTCCGAAGCCACGCAGACCGAGATCGCCGAGTCGTTGGGCACGCGCCGCATCGCGTTTGTCCAGGCCACCTGGCACCGCGAGGTCGTCGATCAGGCGCGCGACGCTTTCCTCGGGGAGCTCCAATCGCAAGGTATCCCGGCGGACGCCGTCGACCTCTTCGAGGTTCCCGGCAGCCTCGAGATCCTGCTGCAAACGAAGCTGCTGTGCAAGACCGGGCGCTACGCGGCCGTCGTCGCTGCCGGCCTGATCGTCGACGGCGGCATCTACCGCCACGAGTTCGTCGCCGAGACCGTCCTCGACGCCATGATGCGCGTCCAGCTGGAGACCGAGGTCCCCGTGCTCTCGGTCGTGCTGACGCCGCAGCGCTTCCACGAGCACGAGGAGCACCTGACCTTCTTCCGCGAGCACTTCAAGGTGAAGGGCGCGGAGGCCGCCGTTGCCTGCGCGCAGACCCTGCGCAACATGCACCGCCTCGAGGAGCTGGCCGTCTAGGCTGGTGCGTTCACTCGGAGAGGTCGAGGGGAGGCCAGCCATGCCAGACGTGACGCGCTGCGACTGGAGCGGCGAAGACGACGAGTTGATGCTCGCCTACCACGACGAGGAGTGGGGCGTCCCGCTCCACGACGACCGCGCGCTCTTTGCGCTGCTCACCCTCGAGGGCGCGCAGGCCGGCCTCTCCTGGCGCACCGTGCTCCACCGCCGCGAGGGCTACCGCCGGGTCTTCGAGGGCTTCGACCTCGAGAAGATCGCCGCCTGGACCGACGATGACCAGGCCGCCGCGCTCCTCGACGAGGGCATCATCCGCAACCGGATGAAAGTCGCCGCCACCGTCAGCAACGCGCAGGCCGCCCTCGCCGCCGTCGAGGAGCACGGCTCTCTCGACGCCTACCTCTGGTCGTTCATCGGCGGCGAGCCCACGGTGAAAGGGTTCACCTCCATGAGCGAGCTGCCCGCCGAGACCGACGAATCCAAGGCCATGTCGAAGGCCCTCAAGAAAGCCGGCTTCCGCTTCGTCGGCCCCACCATCTGCTACGCCTTCATGCAGTCCCGCGGCATGGTCAACGACCACACCACCGACTGCTTCCGCTACTCCGAGGTCTGATCGACCACAGCGCACGCACCGGGCCGGAACGGGGCTTCGATGACAGACGGCAATATCGCGCGGGCCGGCCAGCACCAGGCGAGGGCGTACCTCAACGGTGAGCCCCTGGATGTGATGCTCCAGGACTTCGCGCCGACCAACGAGGACGAGGCCTACCTCGTCCAGCGCGATTTCATCGATCGGCTCGCCGAGACGAGGGGGCGGGTCGGCGGTCACAAGATCGCCTACACGAGCGCCGTCATGCGAGAGTCACGAGGTATCAGCGAACCGTGCTTCGGACTGATCTTCGCGGGCACGATCGCGGATTCGCCGGCCGAACTCACCGCCGCCGACTACACGAACCTCGCGATCGAATGCGAGGTCGCGGTCCGGCTCGCCTCGGACGTCCCGGCTGATGCGGCGCCGTACACGCGGAAGAGCATCGCGCCACACGTCGAGTCGCTGATGGCCGCGTTCGAGGTCGTCGACCGCCGTCCCTCCGCCGCGCCTGATGGCGCCGACCCGGCCATCTCCGCGATCGTCACCAACATCTCCAACGGCGGAGCCGTGCTCGGGCCGGCGGTGCGGGACTGGCAGAGCGTCCACCGCGCCTCGTCTCGAGGCACCGTGAGCATCAACGGCGAGCAACGCGGCGAGGGTCTCGGCTCGGACGTGATGGGTCACCCGCTGGAGGCGTTGGTCTGGCTGGCGAACGACCTCGCCGGTCGTGGCGAGCACCTACGGCCGGCGAGATCGTGATCACCGGCAGCATCGTGCCGCCGATCCCGCTCGACGTTGGCGATGTGGCCGTCGTATCTGTCGATGGGCTCGGCGAGGCCCGGATCAGCGTTCGTTGATCCGGGCGCCCGCGAGCTAGTTCTCCAAACGGGAAACGGTGGGCCTCAGCCGGTGCTCAATCCATCGACCCGTAGTGTCCCGTCCTCGACCTCTCCCAGCAACTGGATCGGTTGCGCCGTCCACGACACGTTGCCCTCGGTCTCCAGCTCGGCGAGCGTCGCCGGGTCCGGGCCCTCGACGAGGAGCGACGCGCCCCCGCATTGAGGCGGGAACGACTCGGCCAGCGCCTCGCACAACCGTGCCTCATCGCCGGTCACAACCAGGAAGCCGTTCACCAGCAGCGGGTCGCCGAGCGTGGAGGCGAGCGCGTCGACGACCGAGATCCCCGGGCCGGTGGCCGACGAGGAGGCGCCCCCATTGCCGTCGTCGGCGCCGGCGGTCGCAGTCGCGTCGTCCGAGTCGCCGTCCGAGCAGCCAATCGCCGCGACCGTGGCGACGGCCAGCAGCACCAGCAGCATTCGTCTCATCATCCAAGCCTCCGTTGTGGCGCGCCGCGCGGCCACCCTCGCCCAACGACCGAGCACGCTCCGGAGTTCCCGCCGCTAGGTCGGTCCCGACGTGCCTATCCGACCGAACAGACGCCTCCTGAGCGAAGCCCGTCGCGCTAGTCTGTTCCCCACCGAGGCATGCACGCCTCGGTGGGGAACATGCGCCGCTCAGCGGCGCTTTGATGTAGTACATGCGCCGCCCAGCGGCGCGGGGGTGGGGTGCGAGAATGCCGAATCTGGCGGACGACCTCGAACGAGCCCGAGCCACCGCGCTCGCCACTATCGACACTGCGAACGGTGACCTCCGCGACCTCAGCCTCGACATCCACTCGCACCCGGAGCTCGCCTACCAGGAGGAGTACGCGCACGCCGCGCTCACGACCTTCCTCGAGGAGCGTGGCTTCGCCGTCGAGCGTGGCGCGCACGGCCTCCCGACGGCGTTCCGCGCCGTCGCCGGCAGCGGCGACCCCACCCTCGCCGTGCTCTGCGAGTACGACGCGCTGCCCGGGATCGGTCACGCGTGTGGACATAACCTCATCGCCGCCTCGGGCGTTGCGACCGGCCTCGCGCTGGCGGAGGTGCTGGGGGAGGGCGACGGCACGGTGGTCGTGCTCGGCACCCCCGCCGAGGAGCGCGACGGCGGGAAGGCAGACCTGATCCGCAACGGCGCCTTCGACGACGTCGACGCCGCGCTGATGATGCACCCCGGCGGGCAAAGCCCGCAGATGCCGCCCGGCAGCGTCCGCGTCCGCGCCAAGCCGAACGCGCTCCACGCCTTGACCGTCCGCTACACCGGCAAGAACGCCCACGCCGCTGGGCGCCCGTGGGACGGCCTCAACGCCCTCGATGCCATGCTCCACGCCTACGGCGGCATCTCGCTGCTGCGGCAGCAGATGCGCCCCAGCGCCCGCGTCCACGGCATCATCACCGAGGGCGGCCAGGCGCCGAACATCATCCCCGACAAGACCGCCGCCTATTTCTACGTCCGCGAAGACGACGTCGCCCACCTCGAGGAGCTCAAGCCGCGCGTCGTCGCCTGCTTCGAGGCTGCCGCCCTCGCCACCGGCACAGAGCTCGACCTGACGTGGGAGGGCAACCCCTACACCGACATGCAGAACTCAACCCCGCTCGCCGACACCTTCGAGCAGCACGCGATCGCCCTCGGTATGGACCCCGTCGAACCCGTCACCGCCGGCTCCGGCTCCACCGACATGGGCAACGTCACCTACGCCGTCCCCGGCCTGCACCCCTCGTACTCCGTCGAATCGACCGCGGGGAACCACAACGCCGGCTTCACCGAAGCCGCGGGGAGCGAGGAGGGGCACGCCCGCATGATCACCGCCTCGAAGGCGCTCGCCCTCACCGTCATCGATCTCTTCGCACAGCCGGAGTTGCTGGCCGAGGCGAAGCGTGAATTCGACGAACGGGCCGCCTCGAACGGTAGTGAGGACTAGGTTCGGCGGTGCGCATCGGGTTCGTCGGTGACGTGCATGGCCTCGCGTTTCATGCGCTCGCCGCGGCTGGCATCTGGCAGCGCGACGGGGCGAAGCTCGACCTGCTGATCCAGGTCGGCGACATGGGCGCTTACCCGGACCCGACCCAGACCGATCCGTCGACCGCTCGTTACATCGAGGTCGATCCGGCCCAGGCGGACTTTGCCCGCCTGCTGAGCGCCGAAGGCGAGCTGGCCGAGCGCATCAGAGCCCTGAGCGCCTCATTGTCAGGCAGCCTCCACTTCATCCGCGGGAATCACGAGGACTTCACGTGGCTGGACAGTCTTGAGGTCGATCCCGACTCTGCGACCGCCGCGGTTGACGTTCTGGATGCGCTTCGCTTCATCCCAGACGGCACCGTGCTCGAGTTCGATGGAGTCCGGCTGGCGTTCCTCGGCGGTGCCGAGGAGGCACCCGGACGAGCTGGTCTCGATCGCCCGGCCTATGAGTCCGTGCTCAGCCGCGAGCCCGGGTCGATTGATGTACTCGTCAGCCACCAGGGCCCATACGGCACGACCAGGGGCTACCGGGGCGATCTCCACGGCTCGCCCGCCATGACGGCGCTGATCGAGCATCTGCGACCGGCGTACCACGTCGCCGGTCACGCGCATCAGCTGGTGGAGCCACGGCAGTTCGGGCGCACGACCTACATGGGTCTAAACAGTTTGGTGGCCTCGGCGCGCTGGGAGCCCGACGCGCGGGGGCTGCAACCCGGCTGCATGGGCCTGCTCGACACTGAGACCTCGAGCCTGGAACCGCTGACGGATGACTGGCTCGCCGAGTTCCCGACGCCGTTCGACTTCGCCCCGTGGTTCGACGAGTGGAACTGACGACCGACCGAACGATACGACGAAAACGCCCGTGATCAGTGTGTTCTCGGCGCCACCGCCCCACCACCATCCACCGGCAACGACACCCCGGTGATGAACCGCGCTTCGTCGCTGTGGAGGAAGAGGGACGCGTAGGCGGTGTCCCAACCGGATCCCATCTTTTTGCCCAGCGGCACGTTCGCGTCCCTCGAGGCGATCAGCTCGTCGCGGGGCGTTCCAGCCTTGACCCGCGACTCGATCGCCATCGGGGTGTTCATCAGGCCGGGGAGGATCACATTTGCGCGGATCCCGTATTCGGCGTTGAAGCCCGCGAGGTTCTCCGTCAGCGCGACCACCGCCGACTTCGTCGTCTTGTAACCGACGTAAGCGTAGGCGCCTCGGACGGCCATCGAGGAGATGTTGACGATCGAGCCGGAGCGCTGGTCGCGCATCACTGGCAGGACGTGCTTGCAGGCGAGCCACATCCCGCGCAGGTTCACCTGGTACAGCCGGTCAAAGGCCTCGACGGTTAGCTCGGTCGCCACGGCGTCCCCGAGAGCGAGACTCGCGCCGACGTTGTTGTGCAGCAGATCGATCCGCTCGTAGCGCTCCACGCAGGCCGCGACCGCCGCCTGCACATCCTCCTCCGAGGTGATGTCCGACGCGAGCGCCGATGCCTCGCCTCCGTCCTCCTGGATCTGCGCGACGGTCTCCTCGGCCGCCTCGAGATCGCGATCGACGACCAGCACTCGCGCGCCCTCGCGCGCCAGCAGCTCGGCCGTCGCGCGTCCGTTGCCGATCGTTTCGCCTCGCGTCTGACCGCCACCGAAGATCAGCAGCGTCTTGCCCTCCACTCGTTTAGCCATTGATTGCTCCTCGGTGCTTGCGCGTACGCGGATTCTAGGCGTGGTGTCGTTCAACCGGTCAGATCGTCAATGAAACTGGCTCATTTCGCCGATCCGAACGCCTACGCGGAGGAATTCCAGAAATTCGTCGAAAGTGTGTAAGGTTTCGCGCCGCTCGCCGTCTTACCCCCCAAGAAGCGGACGTCAGGTCCGCGGAAACGAAGGGGAGCGGAAATGAATTCTCTGAGTCGAGCACAGCGAACCGTGATCGGAATTGGAACTGGAGTGGCGATGCTCGCGGCATCGTTCGCGCCAATCGGCGTCCCCGGGCTCCAGGCCGCCGGCCTGCCCACGGGCGGCGTCTCCGCCAGCGGCACGATCAACCAGACTTCGGCGACGACCGTGACCACCAGCCCCTCATCGGCCGCACCCGGCGAATCGTTCGGCGTCAGCGGCAGCGGCTTCACCCCTGGCGACACCGTCACCATCGAATTCGGTGGCGACACGATCGGCACCGCCAAGGTCGACGCCAATGGAAACTTCTCGACGACGGCCACCGTGCCCACGCACATGCCCGAGGGCGGGCACCCGCTCGACGTGAACGGGATGACCGGCGTTTCGAAGGACCTCAACTACACCGTCACCGCGCCGCCGCCGCCCGCGCCGACGCCAACACCGGCGCCCTACTACTACCCGCGCGTCAGCTCCGGGCCCAGCTCGGCGCCTCCCGGTGGAACGGTCACCTTCACGGGTACCGGCTTCCGCCCCGGCGAGTGGGTGACGATCAGCTTCGGCGGCTCCGACATCGCGCTCGGGCACGCTGATGGCCTCGGCGAGTTCACGACGACGGGGACGATCCCCGCCGACATGCCGATGGGCGACCACCCGCTGGACGCCAACGGCGACCTGGGCTCGAGCTGGGACGGCGAACTCGGGGTCGACGCGCCACTGTCGCCTCCGCCGGCGCCGATGACCCCGAAGGTCGGCATGGCGCCCGGCTCCGCCGAGCCCGGTGAGTACGTCCTGTTCACCGGCAGCGACTTCTACGCCGGCGAGTACGTCAGCATCGACTTCGGTGGCAGCACGATCGCCCAGGCGACCGCGGACGCCAGCGGCGCCTTCAGCGCCAGCGGCACGATCGCGATGAGCATGCCCGTTGGTACGCGCCCGCTGGACGTAAACGGCGACATGGGTTCGAGCTGGGATGGCGACCTCACGGTGCTCGCGATCTCCGCGCCGGCTCCGACGCCGACGCCAGCCCCGACGCAGCCTGCGACCACACAGCCGGCCACGACCCAGCCCGCGACGACCCAGCCCGCGTCCAGCGCGACCGTGCAGGTGCGAGTTGGCGTGACGCCGAGTTCAGCAGCCGCGGGCGAGCAGTTGACGATCATCGGTCAAGGGTTCAAGCCCGGCGAGCGCATTAGTGTCGAGCTCGGCGGCGGCTCGATCGCTACCGCGACCGCGGACGCCGCGGGCCAGTTCCGCACCACGGGTCGCATCCCGGCCGAGATGCCGGCCGGCGCGCACCCGATGGAGGTCAACGGCGACCAGGGCACGAGCGTGGAAGGCGCCTTCACTGTCAAGCCATCGTCGCTCTCGACCGAGCCGGCGACGACGGAGCCGACGACGACCCAGCCGGCGACGACCCAGCCGGCAACGACCCAGCCGGTGGCGGCCGCCTCGAACGAGACGACCACGTCGAGCGAGACGTCCGAGGCCAACAGCGGCACCGCGGCGACCGCCGACGGTGGCTCGGACGAGACCACCGAGATAGCAGGTAGCGAGTCATCGTCGACCCTCGCGGGCCCGGAGCCCGCCGAGCAGGCCTCCTCTGAGCTGCCGGCGAGCTCGAAGGTGTCAAACAGCGAGGCGGTCGAGTCGTCCAAGGGCGACGACGCGGACAGCGCTCGAACGCGGTCCGGCGACGCGGCCGGCTCCGCCGCCGCGAACGCCAACCAGGGCAGCAGCTCGCAGCTCACGCTCGCGCTGATCGCCATGGCAGGGGCGATGCCGGTCCTGGCCGGTACCGGGTGGCTGCTTGGCACCCGGCGCGCACGGCACGCGGCCGCCCCGCAGCATCGGACCGGGTAGGGCCCCGCGGCGGAGGACCGAGTAAGCCTCGGCCCGCCGCCGGTCCTGCCAACTGGAAGCGGGCGTCGGAAGACGCCCGCTTCGTCGTGCACCGAGTTGACAGCGTGGGCCGTCGCCTGTACTTTACCAATCGGTTGATAAACCGAATAGTAAAGTACATGACCACAGTGACCGCATCTCGAGACCAGCTCAGTGCCACCTTCGCGGCGTTGGCTGACCCAACGAGGCGGGCGATCCTCGCGCGCCTCGTCGAGGGCGAGGCGCCGGTCACGGAGCTGGCCGAGCCGTTCGAGATGACGCTGCCGGCGGTGTCGAAGCACCTGAAGGTGCTCGAGCGCGCGCAGCTGATCGAGCGAAGCCGCCACGCGCAGTGGCGGCCCTGCCGACTGGCACCGGAGCCGCTGAAGGAGGTAGCCGACTGGGTGGAGCACTACCGCGTCCTCTGGGAGGACCGATTCGACCGACTCGAGGCGTATCTCTGGGAGCTTGGCCTCAGTGAACTGCAGGGCCATCCACCGCGCCCTGATCAACCAGGCAATCGCGATGAACCAATGCCGCGCCAGGATGGCACGAAGGAGCTGCACAATGACCGCGAGCAATAGCCCGCAGGTGACCACCGACGAGGAAGGCGTCACAGTCGAGCGCGTGATCAACGCGCCACGCGAACTAGTCTGGCGAGCCTGGACGGAGCCCGAGCACTTTGCCCGCTGGTACGGGCCGACTGGCTTCACGTTGCCGACCTGCGAGATCGACCTCCGGGTTGGGGGTCGCCATCTCTGGGGCATGCGCTCGCCCGATGGCCAGGAGATGTTCAGCACCGGCATCTACCAGGAGATCGTGCCGTTCGAGCGGTTCGTCGCCACGGACGCCTTCTCAGACAAGGACGGCAACATCGTCCCGATGGGCGACGGTCATCCGACCGAGACGATCCTGACCCTGACGCTGGAGGACCTCGGCGACGGCAAGACGAAGATGACCCTGCGGCAGGCCGGATGGTCGGACCCCGACATGGCCGCCGGCGCAGGTGGGGGCTGGAACCAGGCCTTCGACAAGCTGGAGGCCGCGCTCGTCGACTTGGAGTAACGGCATCCAACCGGCGGGCCGGGCCACCTCGATGGTTCCGGCCCGCTCCCGTTCAGGGTCGTTGCCAGCCCGCGTTAATCCGAGAAGGAGCAGCACGATGACGGCAAGCGATCGCGTCCCCGTCGGCACCGAGGAACAGGGTGTCGTCGTCGAGCGCGTCTTCGATGCCCCTCGCGAACTCGTGTGGCGCGCCTGGACCGAAGCCGAGCACTTCAAGCTCTGGTACGGCCCCAACGGCATGACCGCCCACGCCTGCGAGATCGATTTTCGCGTCGGCGGTCGCTACCTGATCGGCCTCCGCTCGTCCGAGGGCGATGAGTTCTGGAGCACCGGCACCTACCGCGAGATCGCACCGATCGAGCGCTTCGTCGCCACCGATTCGTTCTCCGATCCAGACGGCAACGTCGTCTCGCCCACCGCCTTCGGGATGGGCGAGGACGTCCCGATGGAGAAGGTCAACACCATCACCTTCGAGGACCTCGGCGGGGGCAAGACGAAGCTCACCGTACGCCAGGTCGGTTGGCCCGAGGGCATGATGGCCCAGGGTGCGGGCGCCAACTGGGAGCAGGGGCTCGACAAGCTCGAGACGGCACTCGCGGAGATGGCCGAAAGCGCCTGAGGACGGCCGGTTGTCGAGCAGCGTCGCCCAGGTCGGGTCTTCCTTGCCGAAGGAGCACGCGAACCTGAGCAGCGTTGCGTCCTCACCAAGGGCGAGCAGCGTGTACATCTCCGAACGGGGGTCAGCGTAGCGCTCGCGCCAGACGCTGCGCCGGTCCTCGTGAAGCGGGCCGTCGAGGTAGGCGTCGCTGAAGGCGCCCTGGTAGGCGCGGCGTCAGGTTGCGGCGTGGAGCGCGGCGATGGCGTCGGCGTCCTCGGGGGTGGCTTCGCGGAGGTGGCGCTCGGTCACGCCTCCAATGTCGCGCGTATCACGCCAGCGCTGCGAGAACGCGGTTGACCAGCTCCCGACGGTCGCTCGCCCAGCGGGTGACCACGACGAGGTCGTGCTCCGGGTCGATATACACCAGGTTCCCGCCCCCGCCCTGCGCTGCGAACGCCGATGCCGGCGCGGCCGGGTAGAGCTGCTGCCCCGTGTTCAGCCACCACAGGTTGCCGTAGCGATCGTTCACGGGGCACGGCTCCAGCGATTCGTCGATCCAGGCCTCCGAGACGAGGCGACGGCCGTCCCAGTCGCCGCGGTTCAGCATCAACAGCCCGAAGCGCGCGTGATCGAGCGCGCTGATGAACAGCCCGCCGCCCCAGTGCCCCCCGCCGGCTACCGAGGGCATCCGCTCGCCCTCCACGTCGACCCACGAGTTCTCGTACGGGTGCCACGCCCACTCCGAGGAGGCGCCAATCGGGTCCATCACCTCGCGACGGAGGACGTCCGGCAGTGGTTGCTTCCAGATGCGCAGCGCGCACAGCGCGAGCCGGTTCACGCGCACGTCGTTGTACTCCCAAAACGTCCCCGGCGCGTGCAGCTCTCGCGCCGAGCCCTTCTCGCTGCGCGCCTCGGCGGCTGACTGCGAGGTGCCCGGCACATCGCGGTGGTAGTCGACGCTGTCCGGCCGGTCGAACAGCGTGCCTTGCCACTCGCTCGTCATCTGCAGCAGGTGCTTCCAGGTGATCCGTGCGTTGTGATCGGACTCGAACCCGCCGTCGTCGATTCGCTCGCAGACCGGCTCGTCCATCGAACCGAGCAGCCCGCGGTCGCGCGCCAGCCCGACCGTCACCGACAGGTAGCTCTTGGTCGCGCTGAACGTCATGTCGACGCGCGCGGGATCGCCCCACTCGGCCACGAGGTAGCCGCCGTGGATGACCACCCCCGCGGCGGGTCCGCGCGGCTGCGTCGGGCCGAGGATCTCGTTGAGCGGCGGTGGATCGTTCCGCCTGATCATCCGCGAGACGTCGATCGGCCAGTCGATCTCGCTTTCCACGGCGTAGCGGACCGCCGCCTCGAGGCGTGCGGGGTCGAAGCCGGCCTCGGCAGGATCGCGACGCGCCCATTCGCCAGCCGGAGGGAGGTACCGGTCCTGGTGCTCGGACATGGCGGGCAGTCTAACCAAACGGCGACACCAGCCAGCCGAAGATCGCCTCGACGGCATCGATCGAGGAGAACCCGTCGAGCCAGCGGCCCACGTGGATCGCGTATTCGTGGAACTCCTTGAGCGCGACCAGCGGCACAAGCGCCAGCGTGGTGTTGCGGCGTGTCCAGCGGAAGTCGGGCCACCAGAGCAACGTGGCGGCCACGAACAAGAACCAGAACTCGAAGACGTTGGGGAACACGAACAGCAACGCGCGATCTTCGTAGACCTCGAAGACCCCGAAGCCGACGAGCCGGTACACATACAGCACGATCGCGATCGTCCGAGGCACGACATCCCAGCGAAGCGCGACGACGAGGAACGCGAGCATGTAGACCTGGTCGAGCCACTTATCGAAGGTCTGGTAGGACGGGATGCCGCCGAGGTCGATCAGGTCGCGCATGAACAGGTCGCTGAGGTCGACCAGGATCGCGATCACGGCGCCGACGAACGCCCAGCGCAGCACTGGCAGCGATCCGAGGACGCGAACGGCGACGATGATCAGCGCTTCGGCGGTCATGGCCTGCTCGGGCTACGGCAGCTTCACCTGCAGCGCGTAGATCCCCGACTCCCGGTCCGAGATGTACACCACGCCAGCGTCGAGGTGCACGCCCCACACCCCCTGGAGAATGTCGCGCTCGTCGTCGCCCACCGTGTCGAAGTGCGCCAGTTCTCGAGGCGCCTCGGGGTTTCCGAGGTCGAAGACGCGCAGCCCGTCCGTGTAGTACGAGACGAACGCGAACGTCCCCTCGATTTCGATGTTGTGCACGGACAAGCCGGGCCGCGTTGCGAACTCCGAGACCAGCTCAGGCGCCCCGAGGTTGGTCACTTCGTACAGCGTGAGCCGCTGATCCGCGCCTTCGTCGCCGTGCAGGTAGAGCGGAGCGCCGTCCATCTCAGCGATCCAGCCAGAGTGGCTGAACGTCCCCTCGGGGACGGTCTGGCTCAGCACTTCGATCAGCGCGGGATCGGTGACGTCGAGGACGAAAAAGCCCGAGGTCAGTGAGTTGAGGAACGCGATCGCTCGCCCATCCCGATCCACGACGTGCACGTCGTGGGCGCCGTCCAGCGTTGACAGCGCCTCGGTGATCACGAACCGCCCCGCCTCGAACGACGCCGTCGGATCGCTCACGTCGATGATCCGCAGGTCGGTCTGAGGATGGGTGTCGTTGATCGCGTACACGAGGTCGCGCGTCGGCGACAGGAAGATGTTGTGCACGTTCAGGAAGCGCTCGACGTTCGCTCCCACGCGCACCGCGTACTGGCCGAGGAACGACGGGGCGCTCGGCTCACTTACGTCATAGATCAGCAGGCCGCTCGCCGTCGTCGCGGCATAGAGGATGCCGCCTCGCGCCTTCACGTCGAGCACCGACGACGGCGCGTCGATCCGTCCGATCCGCTCGCCCGTGGCCACATCGAGCAGCTCGATCGTGCCGCCGAAGTGGGGCGCGAACACGACCCCGTCCTCCGCCCAGACGTCGGTGTACGAGCCGCTCGCGTAGTCCGCCTGGTGTTGCCAGAGCAAGGTCACGTTGTCGCTGCTCGTGGGTTCATCGCGCTGCCAGACCGGCGACAGCACCGCCTCCACCCAGCGCTCGCCGAACGTCGTCGGTTCGTTGAACGCGACCGCCATCTCGCCCGCCTCGAGGTCTACGGTTGCGGAGAACACTCGACCGCACCGGCTGAGCGCGATCCCGCCCTCGATTTCGCCGGGCCTGCACTGAAACTGCGTCCGCGAGATCACGCCCAGTTCGAACTGCCACGGATCGACGAGCGGATCGGCGCCCACGGTCACCCGCATCGAGGTCCACGGAATCCCGGGGTTCGCCACCTGGCCGGACCAGAGGAACGAGGCCCCACCCGCCGTCGCGTCGGGCTCGACGGCCGGGATCGGCGCCGGCGTTGGCTCGGGGGTTGGCGTTGGCGTGGGGCTGGGCGTCGGCGTTGGCGGCGCCGTCGGAGCAGCCGTGGCGGCCTCGGTTGCCGCGGCCGCGGTCGAAGCGAGCGGCGTCGCTGCTCCGCTCGGCTCGCTGGTACACGCCGCGAGCACGAGCGCCAGCACGATCAGCGGCGCGAGGTATGCGGGGCTTCCGTGCATCGATCGATCGTACGACGCGACGGCCGTGCACTACGGTCGGGTCTCCCCGACGGCGGTTCCCTGGGCTCTCGACAGTGTGCCGCGCTCCGCCGTGGCGGCGCGAAGCACGGGAATCGGGCACAATCGGCGCCCCAATTCAACGATTCGGTCAGCGGAAGCGATTGGAGTGTCGTCACTCATGCTGGGAGCCGTTCAGCTCGGCAGGAACAGTGGACTCAGCGTCTCCGAGCTTTGCCTTGGAACGATGAACTTCGGTGAGCCGGGACGTGGCCACCAGGGCGACTGGACGCTCGACATCGACGAGGCGCGGCCGATCTTCAAAGCCGCGATCGAGCAGGGCCTCTTCTACTTCGACTGCGCTGACGTTTACGGCCAGGGCTCCTGCGAGCGGGTGGTCGGCGAGCTGCTGCGTGAGCTGCTGCCGCGCGACGAGTACGTGATCGCGACGAAGATCTCCGGGGCGATGGGGAGTCATCCGAACCAGGTGGGACTCTCGAGGAAGCATGTGATGGAGGCCGTCGACGCGAGCCTCGAACGGCTTGGGCTCGATTACATTGACCAGCTCGTGATTCACCGGCACCCGCACGGCCGGGGGTCGGTGCACCCGCCGATCGAGGAGTCGATGGAGGCGCTGCACGACGTGGTCAAGGCGGGGAAGGTGCTCTACCTCGGCGCCTCCTCGATGTTCGCGTGGCAGTTCACCGAGCTGCAGATGACGGCCGAGCAGCACGGCTGGACGAAGTTCATCTCGATGCAGAACCACTACAACCTTGTCTACCGCGAGGAAGAGCGCGAGATGAACCCGTACTGCGAGCAGACCGGCGTGGCGCTGATGCCGTGGTCGCCGCTCGCCCGAGGCATCCTCACCGGCTCCTACAAAGGCGGCTTCGACCAAGGGGCGACCGATCGGTCGCAGGGCCGCGACCGCGTGCGCACCGAGGGCCTCTACCACGGCGCGTCGACGTTCGAGATCGCCGACCGCGTCGGCGAGATCGCCCAGAAGTACGAGAAGGCGCCCGCCCAGATCGCCCTCGCCTGGCTCACGAACAAGCCTGAGGTCACCGTCCCGGTTGTCGGCGTCTCGAAGATCGCCCAGCTCGATCAGCTCGTCGAGGCCACCGAGATCACGCTCGCCGATGGGGACGTCGCTTACCTGGAGGAGCTGTACCAGCCGGTCGAGAACCTGCTGTCGTTCGGCAGCTCGTAGCCGCCAGCCTGGCTGGCATCCGCCGCGGTGTTGGTCCCCCGCCAGAGGGAGGCCGCTCCCCCCGTCGAGGGATGACGCGGTTCGTGGCGCGGCCTACGGTTGCCATCTATGGAAGCGGCCATCAACCTCTGGCGACGGACCGCGGGCTACCGCACCGACATGTTCGACGGCGCTGTGGCCGCGTTGTTCGTCGTCGCCGGGCTGCTCACATTGGTGGGCCTCGAGGGGAGCGACGCAGGCTTCCGCAACGTCGACGTCCTGGCCGTCGGGCTGCTTCTGGTCCAAACCGCCCCGCTCGCCGTCCGTCGCCGCTGGCCAATCGGCGCCTTCGTCACGCAGCTCTTCGGCGGGCTGATCCCGTACGCCTCGGCAGGGTACGCGCAGGACAGCGTCGGCTTGCTCGCGATCCTGGTCGCGTTCTTCACCGTCGTGGAGCGCAGCGATTTGAAACGCTCGCTGTTGATGCTGACCGTCGCCGGGGCCGGCGTGTTGATTTTTTACCAGGTCGGACGCGACCCCGTGGACAGCGTGTGGCGAGCCGCGCTCGATGTAATCGTGTCGTTCGGCGCCGCCTTCCTGCTTGGCACGTGGGTCCGAACGCGCCGCGCGCAAGGCGAGGCGGATCACGCCGAGCTCGAACGCCTCGAGGCCGACCAGGAGCGTCAGACCCGCGCGGCGATCGCCGAGGAACGCGCGAGTATCGCCCGCGAGTTGCACGACGCCGTCGGTCACGCCCTCAACCTGGTCGTGATCCAGGCGGGGGCGGCGCAGCGCGTGCTGTCATCGCAGCCCGAGGTCGCCGAGGAGGCGCTCGCGGCGATCGAGGTCAGCGGCCGGCGCGCGTTGACCGACATGGATCGGATGCTCGGCATCCTGCGCGAACAATCTGACAACGGGGCGGAAAGCAGCATCTCGCCGGGCCTGGATGGCCTCGATGCGCTCATCGAAGAGACCCGCAACGCCGGGCTGCCGGTCGAAAAAGTCGTCGACGGCGAGCCCGCGCGGCTGCCTCAGACTGTCGATATGTCCGTGTACCGGATCGTGCAGGAGGCGCTGACCAACACCCTCAAGCACGCGGGCCCGGCCAGCGTTGAGGTGCATGTGCGCTACCTCGAGCGCGCGGTCGAGGTTGAGATCACGGACGACGGACGCGGCGGCCTCGCCGAGAAGGGGCGCGGACGCGCCTCCTCAGGGAATAGCCACGGGCGGGGCCTCGTTGGCATGCGCGAACGCGTGCGGCTGTTCCGAGGCGAGCTGGAGACCGGACCGCGTCCCAGCGGCGGCTACCGCGTCCGTGCGCGCCTCCCCTCGAGGAGCACGCACGATGACGATTCGGGTGCTGCTCGCCGACGACGAGGCGCTGATCCGCGCCGGGCTGCGGATGATCCTCGACGCCGAGGACGACATCGAGGTGATCGGCGAGGCTTCCAACGGCCGCGAGGCGGTCGATCTCGCCGAGCGGGAGCGTCCCGATGTCGTGTTGATGGACGTGCAGATGCCCGAGATGACCGGTATTGAGGCGACGCGCGAGCTCGCGGAAGGTGCCGGGGAGCGGCCACGCGTGATCATCCTGACCACCTTCGAACTCGATGAGTACGTCTACGAGGCGCTGCGCGCCGGGGCGAGCGGGTTCCTGCTCAAGCGGACGCGCCCCGACGACCTGGTGAGCGGCATCCGGGTCGTCGCCGAGGGCGAGGCGTTGCTTGCGCCCTCAGTCACGCGGCGGCTGATCGAGGAGTTCGCCCGCCGTCCCGAGCCGGCGGCGACGGTGCCGGAGTCGGTCAGCGAACTGACCGACCGCGAGCGCGAAGTGCTCGTCCTGATGTCGGAAGGCCTCGCGAACCGCGAGATCGCCGACCGACTGGTGGTCAGCGAGGGCACGGTTAAGACGCACGTGAAGCGGATCTTCGACAAGCTCGACGTGCGCGATCGCACGCAGGCGGTGATCGTCGCTTACAACAGCGGGCTGGTCCGACCCGCTTAGCCAGCGTCGGCCGGGTTGCGACCTTCCTCAAGACACCCCTCCCGCGTCCGCAAGCTCCCTCCACAGGCAGACGCCGACGCCCAACGCCGTTCCTAGCCTCGATCACACGTGGATCGCGTCGCGCGTCGGCGCGACTGGACTGATCGGAGCAAGCGATGCCTCAGCAGATTAGTGGGAACCAGACCACCCGAAACGGCGCGAGCGCGGTCGAGCGCCGGGGTGTGTTGCGCGGTCGCCTTCTACGCCGCCGATGGTTGGCGGCGGGCCTCGCTGCTGGCGGATTCGCGACGGTGGCGCTGGTGCTCGTCCTGGGGATCGGAGGTGCGTCGGCGGCGGCAGTCGCCGTCGTCACGGTCGCTCTGATTGCGCTCGTCGATTCGCTGACCTCGCGGGTCTGAACTTGCCTCGGGAGGCCGTCCTCCCACAGGGGGAGGGAGGGCGCATCAGTCGCCCGACAGGGTGAGGCGAGAATTCCCGCCACAGGGGGACTTCAGCCGGAGCGGCGATTTCTAGTCTCAACACACGTGATGACACGACAGCCAGGGAGGCAACACATGTCGGCCACGAATCAGAGCCAACCCAGTTTCATCCACCGGCTACTGACCAGACTCGTAAACCGACCGGGCCGGGTGGTGATCGGCATGGCGCTGCTCACCGTCGCGCTCGTGGCCGGCGGGATCTCGCTCGCCCCCACGGGCGAGGCGTCGTTCAGCCCGGGCGGCGAGGTCTTCGAGACGGCCGAACTTGTCGAGCAGACCTTCCGCCCATCCACGACGAAGGGGCCAGCGACGACCAGGTGAAGATCGCGCTCAGCGCGGTGCTCTCCGAGGACCGCCCAACGGTCGTGTTCCGCGACCTCCTCTCGCAGTTCGCGACATCCGAGAGTCGGACCGTCGGCGGCGAGTCGATCACGCTGTGGTCGTCGCCCGCCTTCCTGTCGACCGTGCGCGTGGACCACGTCGCGTTCCCGGTTGCCCTCGAAAGTGAGAGTGACGCGGGATCACGGACCCTCGCGCAACGACAGGCGATCGAGGAGGCGCGTGACCCCAAGATCGAGCAGTGGGGGCGCGACACGCAGACCACCCTGCGCGGTGAGCAGCAGTCGTTCGGGCTGTGGGGCATCGCGATCGACAACGGCCTGACCGGCGACGAATCGTTCACGTCGACCGTTCCGTTCCTGCTGGGCGCGTTCGTGCTGATCGTGCTGCTCGTCGGCTCGCTGCTCCGCTCTTACTGGGCGGCTGCCCTGACCGGCGCCGGCCTGGGCGTCACGCTGCTCTGGGCGCGCATGCTCAACAACATCGTCGGCTTCGAGGAATCAATCATCCTCGACGTGATCGTTCCGATCGCGACCATCTCGTTCGGCGTTGACTTCTTCATCCACGCGGTCGGCCGCGTCCGCGAAGAGCTGGCGACCGGCGTCAAGCACCGCTCGGCCTACGCGATCGGCATCGCCGCCGTCGGCGGCGCGCTGGTGCTGGCGCTGTCTACCGCGAGCATCGCGTTCGCCTCGAACGCCACGTCCAGCGTGGACGCAGTGACGCAGTTCGGCTTCGGCGCGGCGATCTCGCTGACCTCGGCGTTCGTCGTGCTCGGCATCCTCGCGCCGATGTTCCTGCTTCGCATCGAGGAAGCGGTGACGACAGGCGCCGGCGGCGCCAAGTCGCGTGTCGCACGCGGCGTCAGCGGGGTCAAGCTGGTCGGCGCTGCGCTGCTCGCTGGCGTGATGCTGCTCTCGATCATCGCCGTGCCGTCAGTGGGTGCCGCCTCAGTCGTGCTCTACAGCGCGCTGTTCCTCGGCCTCCCGGTCTGGATATCCAGGCGCCGCGTCCGCGGTTCAGAGGTCGAGGTCACGCCAGACGTGAACACGACGGGACAGTCCTCGGTGCTCGCGGGCACGCTCGTGACCGGGATCGCACGCATGCGCTACGCCGCGCTGGGCGTGATCGCTCTTGTCACGGTCGGCGCCGGCTTCGCTGCAGTCGGTGTCGAGAACCGCACCAGGCCCGAAGACTTCTTCCCGAGCAATTCCGACTTCATCGTCGGGATCGACAAGCTGGTGGAGCACACCTCAGCCGCGAGCGCCGGCGACGTCTACGTCGAGGGCGACCTCGCCGACCCGCGGACGCTCACCGCGGCGGCCATCGCAAACGACGCGATCGACCGTGACGGGGGAGACCTGTTCGCTCGCAATCCAGACGGCACGCTGGCCGCGAGCGCCAGCGCGCTGGACATCGCCAGCGCGGCGATCGCGATCGACTTCGCTCGCGAGACGATTGGCGAGGCGACCGGTATCAGTCTGACGGATACGAACGGCGACGGCTTCCCGGACACGACCGCGCAGGTCGAATCCGTGTTCGCCTACGTCACCGAGCAGGGACTGCGATCCGACAGCTCCACGTTCGCCTTCACGGCTGACGAGGTGCGCACCGTGCTGCAGGGCGAGTCGGGTAGCTGGGCGACGGTGCTGCGGTACCCGTTCCAGGGCTTCGCCGAGCGCGGTCGTGTCGCGGCCGCCCAGGAAGCCGTCGAGTCGAGCATGGTGGAGCTGCGCGCGACGACAGCGGCCTCGGGCCTGACCCTTCAGGCGCTGGTCAGCGGCGACGTGGTCGCCGAGCAGGTCTCGCTCGACTCCGTGACCGACACGATGGTCATCTCCGTGCCGTTGGCGATGGTGCTCTGCCTCGCGGTCGCCGCGCTGGTGATGCGGTCGCTGCGCATGGCGGCGGTGAGCGTCATCCCGATCGCGCTAGTGGTCGTCTGGTTGCTCGGCTTCATGGCCATCTTCAACTACGACATCAACGTCATCACGGCGACGATCGCGGCAATCTCCATCGGCGTCGGAATCGACTTCTCGATTCACTTCACGATGCGGTTCCGCACGGAGCTGGCGAGTGGCCTCTCCCGCCTCGAGGCGGTGCGTAGCGCCGCCGAGGGGACGGGCACGGCGCTCGTGCTCTCCGGTTCGACCAGCATCATCGGATTCGGCCTGCTGGCGCTCGCCCCGATGCCCCTCTTCGCCGCATACGGTCTCTTGACCGCGGTGATGGTCGGCTTCTCGCTGCTGGCCTCGCTGACCGTGCTGCCGTCGCTGCTCTACCTAGTGAGCCGTGAGCCGGCCAGCGAGACGGCTACCGAGGCCGTCCGGAAGCCCGTGCCCGCGCTGGCGTGAGCCTCCTTGGCCCGGCTGGGCACGCACCTGGGGAGGCCGCGCGAGCGGCCTCCCCACTTCGCTCCCGAGGGACGACATGAACCACACGACGAGCCACAATCCAACGAAGAGCGGTCGCCCACACGCGCTCCGAGGCGAACCTGGGCACCTCGGCAGCCGCTTCACCGTCGCCCTGGTGCTCTTTGCGGCTGTGTACCTCGTTGGTGAAACGCTCCCCGACGAGACGTGGTCAGCGTTACTGATGTGGCCGCTGACCGCTGCCGCGACGCTGGTGATCTTCAACGCCACCGCGGTTCACCACGCGGTGCGCCGAGGCTTCTTGGCGCTCGCGCTGGTCACCTTCGGGCTGGCGGTCGCCGCGCTCGCCAGCGACCGCGCCGCGCTGGCGACGCCCGGCTCCGAGCTACCGGTCTTGTGTGTCCCGGTCGTGCTCGTGCTGATCCTCCGACACGTCTTCAGGCGCCAACGCGTGACGCTCGATCTGGTGTTTGGAGCGCTGACGGCCTATCTGCTGATCGGGTTGCTGTTCGCGTTGCTCTACACGGTGATCGCGCGCGCCGATCCTACGTTGTTCGTCCCCGTGCAGGACCTGGACGAGCGAAACGGGCTGTTCTACTTCAGCTTCGTGACGCTCACCACCATCGGCTACGGCGATATCACGCCCGCGGCGGACTGGGTGCGCAGCATCGCCGTCCTCGAGGGTCTCACCGGACAGATCTTCCTCGTGGTGCTTGTCGCCAGGCTGGTTGGGATGGAGATCGCGCAGCGGGCGAACGAATCGCTGCAAGATCCCGCGGCGCGCCCGGAGCAATGATCGAGACGGCAGGACGTGTGTTCTTGGGCTCGTTACGCGCTGTTGGCGCTCAGCAGCTCGGCCAGCGGCATCGGCTTTCGCTGCTGGCGCAAGAAAGCTTCGAGAAGCCGTAAGGTTTTCGTCGCTGCTCCGTCTTCTCAGTAGGCGCACCCAGATTGGGCGCGCATCTACGAGACGGAGAAGACGATGACCACGTTCAAGCAAGTACGGTGTGTGGCCCTCCAGGGCTGCCTGAGCACCTCGATCGCGGCGGTGTTGCTGAGTTCCGGGGCCGGCATTGCCTCGGCGGATCCGGGACCGGAGCTGGCTGCGCCCGCGGTGCTGGACTTCGGCGCCTTCGACTGGGGCGACGACATGCTGCTGCTGATGCCGGACCCGCCGGACCCGGACGACATCTTCGACGACGACGACACGTATGTCCCCCCGGTCGATCCGAATGATCGCGACGGCGACGGCGTCTCCAACGACCGCGAAGTCGAGAACGGTACCGATCCGGACGACACGAGCGACCGCCCGGTCGACACGGATGGCGACGGCACACTCGACGTCACGGAGATCGAGCTTGGGTCCGATCCACTCGACTCAACATCGCGTCCCGGCGACATGGACAACGACGGAGAGCGCGACCGGGACGACGACGATCGCGACGGCGATGGCGTCCCCAACGACGCCGAGGAGAGCGCTGGCACGGACCCGAACGACGACACCTCGACGCCGCCTGATTCAGACAACGACGGGCGCAGCGATGCGGAGGATTGGGACAGCGACACCGACGGCGACGGCTTCTCCGATCGAGACGAGTCGCGCGCTGGTACCGACCCGACGAACGACCGAGATCGCCCCGGTGATCTCGACGGCGACAACGTCCCCGACCACCGCGACGATGACATGGACGGCGACGGCATCAGCGACGAGGACGAGCTGTCGACGGGGCACGACCCTCGAGACGCTCAGGACACCCCTCCGGACGCGGATGGCGATGGCGTGCCGGACGCGCGCGACGGCTCCGACACCGACGGCGACGGCTGGACTGACTGGCACGAGCATCAGGAGGGAACCGATCCGAACGACCGCACCAAGAAGCCCAAGGGCCACAAGCCGTGGCCGAGCGGTGGACACGGTGGCGTCTACTCACCGGGCTCGTTCAGCTTCCCGCTTGCTGGCATCGAAGTGTTCGTCGGCACGCGAGCCCTCGTCGAGCCCCTGGCTCCCGAGGTCAGCAAAACGCCCGAGGTCGAAAGACCAGTCTTCGACGAGCCGGTTGTCGATGACTCGACAGTCATCGTCGTGACCGACGGTTACGCGCTGCCAGGTACCGGGAGCGAGATCGAGCTGGACCCGAGGGTTGATGTGCCGCTCGCCGACGAGCCTATCGTCGCTGAGCCCGAGGACCGCGTGCTCATCGGCGAGCGCGTGGAGTTCGATGACCCGGTCGGGATCGCGGTTCCGGAAGCGGAGTAGCCGATCGCGGACGAGCCGACCATCGACGGGCCGCTCACCGGCGAGCCGACCGAGGGCATCGGGACGGCGTGGAGCTTCGAAACCGAAGTGGAGGTCGTCCCGACGGAGCCGATCGTCGAGGAAGAGCCGCTGACGGAGCCAGTCATCGGGACCAGCTACGACCTGCGGATCGGTGACTTCAGCACCACGACCGGCACCACGGCGCCGCTCGCAGTGTGGTACTTCAGCCTCTACTAGCGGCCGTCCCCTCCCTCAGACCTCCCGGGTCGCCTCACGGCGGCTCGGGAGGTCGTCAATCCGCCGACGCAGCCTCGACTACCCTCCGCATATGACGCGCGCCCGCGATGACCTCCAGCGCCACTATCTCCACCTCGATGACTTGTGGCAGAGCGACTACTTCCACGGGAGTCCGGTCTACGACTCTCTCGCTCGCGCCGAAGACTACGGAGACCGGCTGCTCGAGGGCCTGCTGAGGCACACCTCGCTCCAGGGCAAGCGCGTGCTGGAGATTGGGTGCGGGACCGGCCGGTACACCCGTCCGCTGACGGAGCTCGTACGCGAACTCGTCGCTCTGGACATCTACCCGCGCCAGGTCGAAGTGGCCCGAGATCGTTGCCCGGACTTGAACACTGTTCGTTTCCTAATCGGAGATGCTGCCAGCATGCCGCTCGCCGACGGCAGCGTTGACATAACGTTCGAGGCGTACGTGTTCAGCGTAATGACGACTCCGGAAATGCGCGACGCAGCGTTCGCGGAGATGGTGAGAGTCGTTCGACCAGGCGGTGAGATCTGGATCACGTGGGGAATCGGGGGCGATCTGGTGGACCTGGGAGGCCAACTGGCCCCGTCGCGGTTGCGTTCGCTGATACAAGACGCGATGCGGCGGTACGGGCTCGTCCAAATCGACGAGGTGATCGCCGAGGCGCGCTTCCCGAGCCTCGAAGAGGAGCGGGCCACTCTCACGCACTTCGGGGGGGACGGGGCGACGGCGTGGCTCGACGAACATGACAGCCCGGTGTTGAGCCAGCGGATGATCCTGATGCGCCGTCGCGTGTAGAGCCGCGTAGTGGCCTTCGCTCCAGGCAAGAGATCACACCGACTACACTGAGGCCAACCTCGAAGCGGTCCGTTGGAGGCGTGTGATGGCGGAGACACTGAACGGCCTGGGGGCGCGCGGCACGCTCGAGGTCGGCGACCGGAGCTACACGATCTATCGCCTGCAGGCCGCCGCCGACCAGCTCGGCATCGACTTGCCGAAGCTCCCCGTTACCACCCGCATCCTGCTCGAGAACCTGCTTCGCTTCGAGGACGGCGTCAGCGTTACCCGCGACCAGATCGACGCCGTCGCGAAGTGGGATCCGACCGAGGAGCCGGACACCGAGATCGCATTCCGCCCCGCGCGTGTGCTACTGCAGGACTTCACCGGTGTCCCGTCCGTCGTCGACCTCGCGGCGCTGCGCGACGCGATGACCGAGATGGGCGGCGACCCGAACAAGATCAACCCGCTGCAGCCCGTCGACCTGGTGATCGACCACTCGGTGCAGGTGGACGCTTTTGGCACGGCCGACGCGCTCGCAATCAACGTCGAGCGTGAGTACGAGCGGAACCTCGAGCGCTACCAACTACTGAAGTGGGCACAGGGGGCCTTCAACAACTTCCGTGTCGTCCCGCCGGGCACGGGCATCGTGCACCAGGTGAACCTCGAGTACCTCGGGCAGACCGTGATCACGAACGACGCCGGTGAGGCCTACCCGGACTCGGTCGTCGGCACCGATTCGCACACCACGATGATCGACGGCCTCGGTGTGCTCGGTTGGGGCGTCGGCGGGATCGAGGCCGAGGCGTCCATGCTCGGCCAGCCCGTTTCGATGCTGATTCCGCAGGTCTTCGGCGTCCGCCTCACCGGCGCCCTGCCGGAGGGCGCCACCGGGACAGACCTGGTGCTGCGCGTGACCGAGGAGCTGCGCCAGAGGGATGTTGTCGGAAAGTTCGTGGAGTTCTACGGCCCGGGCCTCAGCAATCTCGCGCTCGCCGCGCGTGCGACGATCGCGAACATGTGCCCCGAGTACGGCGCCACCGTCGGCTTCTTCCCCGTCGACGACGAGACGCTGAGCTACCTCCGCTTCACCAGCCGCCCGGAGGAGGTGGTCGCGCTCGTCGAAGGCTACGCGAAGGAGCAAGGCCTCTTTCGCACCGACGACACACCCGATCCGATCTTCAGCGAGACGATGGACCTCGACCTGTCGACGATCGAGCCCAGCCTCGCCGGGCCGAAGCGCCCTCAGGACCGGATCGCGCTCAGCGCGGCAAAGGCTGCGGCGACGCGCGACATCGCCGCCGAGGTCGAGGCCGGCGCCGGAGCCGACGCGGTCCACATCGAGCGCAACGGCAACTCGTTCGACCTCGCGAACGGGGATGTGGTGATCGCCGCGATCACCAGCTGCACGAACACCTCGAACCCCGAGGTGATGGTCGGCGCTGGTCTGCTGGCGAAGAACGCCGTCGAGGCGGGCCTCAAGACACCGCAGTGGGTGAAGACCAGCCTCGCCCCGGGCTCGAAGGTGGTGACTGACTACCTCGATGAGTCCGGACTGACGCCGTACCTCGATCAGCTCGGTTTCGAGCTCGTCGGGTACGGGTGCACCACGTGCATCGGCAATTCGGGTCCGCTGCCCGAGGACATCGAGGAGGCGATCGACGGAGCGCACCTCGCGGTGGCCTCGGTGTTGTCGGGCAACCGTAACTTCGAGGCGCGGGTGCACAACAAGGTGCGATCGAGCTACCTGATGTCGCCGCCGCTGGTGGTCGCGTACGCGCTGGCCGGGACCACCGAGGTGGACCTCGTGAACGAGCCGCTCGGCGAGGGCAACGACGGCCCGGTCTTCCTCAAAGACATCTGGCCCTCGCAACAGCTTGTGCAGGAGACGGTGGGGTCGTCGGTCCAGCAGCGGATGTTCGAGTCGGAGTACGCGGACGTCTTCACCGGCGACGAGCGGTGGGCGAGCCTCGAGGGCGCGACTGGCGACCGCTTCGGCTGGGACCCCGACTCGACCTACGTCCGCCGTCCTCCGTTCTTCGAGGATCTGCCGCGTAAGCCCGGCGTGATGGCTGACGTTCGCGAGGCGCGCGTGCTCGCTCTCCTCGGTGATTCCGTCACCACGGACCACGTTTCACCGGCGGGCGCAATCGCTCGCTCCAGCCCCGGCGCCGACTACCTCACCGAGCGCGAGGTGCCGCAGACCGGCTTCAGCACTTACGGCTCGCGGCGTGGCAACCACGAGGTGATGATGCGCGGCACGTTTGCCAACGTCCGCGTCCGCAACCGGCTCGTCGACCGCGAAGGCGGCTGGACGCGCTACCTGCCGGACGGCGAGGAGATGACGATCTTCGACGCCTCGGAGTGTTACCGCGCCGAGGGCACACCGATGATTGTGATCGCCGGGCAGGAGTACGGCACCGGCTCGTCACGCGATTGGGCGGCGAAAGGGCCGGCGCTGCTGGGTGTGAAGGCAGCGATCGCAGAGTCGTACGAGCGCATTCACCGCAGCAATCTGCTGCAGATGGGGATTCTGCCGCTGCAATTCCGAGACGGAGAGAGCCTTGCCTCGCTCGGTCTGACGGGCCGCGAGCGGTTCGACATCCTCGGCATTGACGACTCGCTGCAGCCGAAGCAGCCGCTCTCCGTCCTCGCGATCGCGGACGACGGCACGGAGACGCGGTTCGAGGTGGTCTGTCGCATCGACACGCCTGTGGAGATCGACTACTACCGCCACGGCGGTATCCTCCCGTTCGTGCTGCGGCAGCTGCTCGAGGACTAGCGGCAGCCGGCGCCTCCTCAGCCGCTGGCGTCAAACTGCCAGCGGGTGGCGGTCGCCGCGAATCGGCTGGCGTCCTCGATGAACCCGAACGCGACCTCGGGTGCAAGCGCGTACAAGGGCGAACCCTCCGGGAACCCTTCGCCGTACTTTGTCGCGTAGGCGGCGCGCACCGCGTCCCACTCGTCGCCGTGCGGCACGAGGCGGGTGACGCCCTCGAGGATGACAGGCTCGGCGGCCGCTTCGGTCGCGATCGAACAGCGGGGATTGGCCGCGAGATTCGCCGCCTTGCGTCCGTCGGTGCTGAAGAAGAATTCGCCCTCGGACCAGAGCGCCCACACGGCCATCAGGTGCGGGCGTCCGTCCGGACGGACGGTGGAGAGCCAGTAGTTCTGGCTCGTTCGGAGGTGCTGGTCGGCCTCGCTCCAGTCGAGGAGGCCGTCCTCGGACGTGTCGATTCCGTAGGCGGGCATGTAGGGCCGCGAGGGATGTGGGGCGGTACGCGTTCGTTGGTCATCTGCGAAGAATGCCGGAATCCTTGGTCGATCGGGAACTTGCTCGCTCCTCAGGGCTGCTGGCAGCGTTGAGTACCAGCTGGTGTCCTTGCATGAGCGGACCACCGCGGCCCTCGGACCGATCGATCCGCGGAACTAGCCGCCCGCTACCGCGCTCGGGTCTCGGCTTCCGCCTCGGGGCGGTCGGTGGCGGCAGGCGGTGCTGGCGGCCTCGCCAGGTACATGAAGATCGAGCCCAGGCCGGCGCCGACGGCGAGCACTGTGAACCCGCTCGTATAGGCCCCGGTCTGGTCGAACAGGAATCCGGCGAGCAACGGTCCGGTGATCATCCCCACCATCATGATCATCGAGGAGAAGCCCATGATCGTGCCGAAATGGGTTGGACCGAAGTAGTCCGCGCGCATCGACTGCAAGATCGGACCGCGCACGCCCCACGCGAAGCCATGGAGCGGGACGAACGCCCAGATCATCAGATCGTTGACCGCGTAGGTGAGCACCAGCAGGCCCGCAGCGTGACCGAGCAACGCGACGACGACGATCAGGCGCTTGTTGATCACGTCCCCATAGATCCCGCCGACGGCGTTGCCGCCGAATTGCATCAGCGGCAACGCGCCGACGACGAAGCTCGCCTCCTGGAGCGACATCCCGACGTCGTCACCGGTGAGATAGAGCGGCAGGTGGAGCATCAGAGACCCCACGACCAGGAGCGACGAGGCGTGGGCAAGCGAAATCATCCAGAACGCCCGGGTGCGCATCGCCTGGCCAGCCGTGAAGTCGACCGTCGCGAGGCCTTCCGGCGCCTGGTAGCTGTCGTCCGCCGCCAGCGCCTCGGGGTCGATGCCATCCGGGTACTCGCCGTGATCTGAGGGGCGATGGCGGATCGCGAGGCTCAGCGGCAGCCCGATCAGCAGCACGAGGATGCCCGAGCCGAAGGCGGTGTCGCGCCAGCCGAAGGTCTCGAGGAAGAACACGAGCAGCGGCACCACGGAGCCGCCAATTGCGAAGCCCGTCTGGGACACCGCCAGTGCTCGCGAGCGGTAGCGTTGGAACCAGTTGACGATCGCCGTCGTCACCGCGAGAAAACCGCCGAGGCTCGCCCCGACGGCCATCACCAGATAGAAGATGAAGAACTGAGTCAGGTTCTCCATGCGGCTGAAGGCGATGAATCCGGCCGACATCATCACCAGCCCGACCTGGATCACGCGCTGAGGGCCGAAGCGATCGATCAGCCAACCCTGCAGCGGGCCGAGGATGCCGCTCTCGGCGCGGGTCATCGCGAAGGCGATCGACAGGGTGGTCGCGGACCAGCCGAAATCCCGTTGGAGCAGCACCGAGTACGAGCCGAACGCCTGCATGAACAGGCCGCTCTGCATCGCCTGGATTGCGCCGCCCGCGGCAACGATCCGCCAGCCGAAGAACCTCAGCCGGTAGCGGAGTGCGTTCACTCAGCTCCGCTCACTGCGAACGCGCGGCACTTGAGCGCCCGCTCGAGGTCGTCGTTGGTCTCGCGCAGCTTCCGCTGCAGCAGCGGCAGGCTGTCACCGAGGTCGTTCAACAGCCGCTGTGACCGTTCGAGGATCGCCGCCTCAGTACTCGTCGGAAACAGGCGTCCGAAGAACAGCGACGCGAACTCGTTCTCCGAGCGCTCGAAGACGCCCGGGATCACCTCGAAGAAGCGGTCGGTGTAGGGCGTGAGCAGTTCGCGCTGAACCCACCAGTGGAACCCGCCCATGGCGGCGCCGGTCAGGTGGAGTGAGCCGTAGCCCTCGCCGAGGAAGTTCTCCCAGGCTGCCTCCTTCACCGAAGCGTCCGGCACCGCGACCTCGGCGAGCAGGAGTTGTCGCTGGCCGCGGTCTGAGGGATCCCGCTTTTGCTCCGCCTCGACTCGGCCCTGGGCGCCGGGGAGGCCATAGGCCACGTAGCGTTCGGCGATCGACCAGCGCATGTCCTGGTCGACGGTCAGGCCCGGCACCGCGAGGGTGCCGTCCGCGAGGCGGCCGCAGTGCTCGATGTCCGCATCACAGAGCGCGAGACCGAACAGTGCGCGCGCCCAGATGATCTGCAGATCCGGGTCGGTCGCCTCGTTGAGTGCGTGCCGGGCGAGCTCGAACGTGGCGTGCGCCGCTGCCGCCCGGCCGTCCTCGGGCACGTAGCGGCTCACCGAGGCGGTCATCGTCGCGATCGTCGACTCGACCAGCTCCTGGTCGCTCTCCGTGACGATCTTCGCTCCGGCCAGCGTGAGGTAGTCAGTGGAGCGGAGCTGCTGGTCGCGCACCATGTTCCACAGCGACTGCCAGATCAACTGGCGCAGCAGCGGGTCATCGATCGCCTCGAGGCGGCCGCGGACGAAGCCGAGCGAGGCCTCGTCGAGAGCGGTCTTTGCATAGCCGTGATCGTTGTAGTTGGGGAAGACGAACTCCGGCGCCGGGCGGCCGACCGCCTCCGGCAGCTCGATGGTTGCCACGTCGATCACCGCGGGGAGCGCTTCGATCGCGACGCTGCCGCCCTCGTCACGCGCGAGCGCGATTTCGACGGTGTGCGGACGGATCGTGGGGTGCTCGGGGGGCGCGGTCTGTTGGAGGCTGAGCGCGCTGATCCGCTCCTCGTCGGCCTCCCACGAAGCGGCGAGTGTGTTCAGCGACGCCGTCTCGAGCCACAGCTGAGCCCAGTGGTGCAGGTCGCGCTCGTCGCCAACCGAGCGCGCGCCCTCCTGGAGCGCGTCCAGGAACTGCGCGAGCGTTGTGTTGCCGAAGGCGTGTCGCTCGAAGTAGGTGCGCATGCCAGCACGGAAGCCCTCGAGGCCGATCGTCGCGACGAGCTGCTTGATCACCGCCGCGCCCTTGCCGTAGGTGATGCCGTCGAAGTTGAGGAACGTCTGATCGGTGTCCGCCACCTCGCCGGCGATCGGGTGCGTGGTGATCAACTGGTCCTGGCGATACGCCCAGTTCTTCATCCCGGCGTTGAACGTCTGCCAGGCGCTGTCGAAGCGCGTCGCCTCGACCAACGAGAGGTAGGACATGTAGGTAGCGAAGCTCTCGTTCAGCCAGAGATCGTTCCACCAGCGCATTGTCACCAGGTCGCCGAACCACATGTGCGCCATCTCGTGAAGGATTACCTCGGCGCGGTTGAGGCGCTGGTTCTCAGTCGGCGGGTCGCGGAAGACGAACACCTCGGCGAAAGTGACCGCACCCACGTTCTCCATCGCGCCAGCGTTGAACTCCGGCACGAAGATCTGGTCATACTTCCCGAACGGGTAGGGGCGATCGAAGAAGCCGGCGTAGAAGTCCAACCCCTGCCTGGTGACCTCGAACAGCTCCGCCTCATCTACGTGCGGAACCAGCGACTTGCGGGCGAAGAACCCCAGGTCGATTTCGCCATGGCGGTCGCGGAACGCGTGGTACGGCCCGCAGATCAAGGCGAACAGGTAGGTCGAGAACTGTTGCGTCCGCTCGAAGTCGTGACGGACTCGCCCGTCCAGCTCGAGGCGGACCGCCTCGGCACTGTTCGCGATCACCTCCCACTCGCTCGGGGCGGTCACGCTCAGGGCGTACGTCGCTTTGATGTCTGGCTGGTCGAACCCGGGGAAGAGCCGGTGTGCGCTGTATGGCTCGAAGTTCGTGTAGAGGTATTCCTCGCCGTCCTCCGGGTCGATGAACTGGTGGAACCCGTCACCGGTGTGGTCGTACTCGTTGTCGTAAACCAGGCGGACCACGTTTGCCTCGCTGAGCAGATCCGCGGGCAGGGCCAGCCGGTGCCCGTTCCAGTCCGGCCGCTCGACGGCGTCGCCGTTCAGCTCGAGGCTGACGATCTCCGCGCCGGTGTAATCGAGGAAGGTGTCGTCGTTGCCGCTGCGCGCGAAGCGGATCGTGCACTCGCCGTGATAACGCTGCGCGCCGGCCGTGAGATCCAGCGCGAGTTCGTACGAAACCTCGGAGATCGCGGCGGCGCGCGCTTCCGCGTCGACCTGCGTCAATACGTCGCGGACAGCGGGCTCCGTGGTCATGGACGATCCTTCGGACTGCGCCGGGACGGCGTACCCGCGGGCTGCCCACGGTCCCACCTCGGCAAGGCTCGTTGACAGCAGCTGGGTGACGCCCGCTCGAAGTTCGCATGGTAGTACCGGGACGAGGTGGGGGCACGGCGTGGCCGTCAGGTTTCGGCGCCCGGTTGGGGTTGAGCGCCGGTGTTCAGCCCCTGCTCCGGACAGGGGCGAGGCCCTCATGTAGATTACGGGCGATACGCGAGGAATCCGCACGGGTGAGGGGGTGTCGTGGCATCCGCAGACGAGCTACGCGCGCAAATTGAAGAGGGGCACGCCGCGTTGAAGGCCGCGATCGAGGCCGCCGACGCGTCGAAGTGGGAAGTGGTCCCGGACGGCGATGAGGAATGGAACGCGCGTCAGATGGCGGAGCACGTGATCGGAGGCGAACTGGGGATCGCCGGCGGCGTCGCGGACACGATGATGGGTAAGGCGCCCGACAAGCCTGAGCTGGCGCTGAGCAGCCCAGCGGACGCGATCGCGGCGCTGGAATCTGCCCTGGAGGCGAGCAGCAAGGTGACGCGCTACGTGGAGGATCGCGACCTGGAGAAGAAGGTCGGCGAGGACCAGACGATCCAGTCGCGGATGGAGCTGCTCGCGTCACACGCGACCGTCCACGCCCAGCAGATCACCGCCGCGACCTCGTAACCCGAGCCACCGTCATCGGTCTGACCCCGCCGTCGCGGCGGGGTCAGCGGCCGCTTCGTCCGGGCGCTCAACGTCGAGACGCCGAGGAGTGACGACGAACCGCACCAGCGCGATCACGGTTAACGCGGCTGCGAGGCCGAACCAGGTCAGCGCGTACTCCATATGCGGCGTGGTGTTCACGAACGCCGCGTAGCGCTGCACCGGTAGCTCGCCGTCCGGGTTCGCCGACGCGCTGACCAGCTCGCCCTCGATCACGATCCATGGGAGTAGCTCGTACGGCAGCTCCGCGCCCATCGCCGACGGATCGATGCTGGTCCAGGTGCTCGCGGCTGTCGCCCGTCCCTGTCGCGTCTGGATGCTGATCAGCCCCGATACCGCGTCTGGCCGGCGCTCCAACTCGGCCTGCACCGCTTCACGCTCGCCATCCGGGTACCAGCCGCGGTTCACGAGGATCGCGGGGCCACCAGGCGCCAGCAGCAGCGGCGTGACCAGCTCCTCACCCTTCGTTCCGAAGCGCGCCCGGTTCGCGAGGATGAACGAGCGCTCGTGATCCCAGGCGCCGCCGTCGGCCAGCCGACGGTAGTCGAGCAGATCGAGGTGGAGTCCGCGCGCCGCCTCGAAGGTCAAGGGCGCCGCGTCGGTGCGGGCGTTTCGCTCGGCGACGAGGCCGTTCTTCCAGTCGTTGCGCAGGAGCTGCCAGATGCCGAGCCCGATCAAGAGTGCGGTGACGGCGATCAGCAGGATGAGTAGCACGGGCGCGGGCAGGCGCAGGGTCATCGGGCGGCCTCGTCACGGCGGTGGGGCGATCAGTCTCCCGTTGCGGCCGGTCGGCGGCAAGTGAGCGAGCGCCTTGCTGCATCCGCACGACGTCGCCGATCGGTTCGTGGGTCGCGGGGGCGTCGCTTCGCGACTCCGCGACCGAGTTCGGCCGAGCGCCGGGGGTCAAGGTCGACATCAAGCCACTCAGAACAACTCTTGATCGATTCCGCGGCGGCCCCCGCCATGCTGACGCGCCTCTCTCTTCGCAGTTGCTCTCTTCGCGATGTGATGCCAACGTTCTTCGCGGCGCGAGCGGTGCAAGTACTGATGCGCGGCGTGCCTTCGGGTTGCGAAGTTCAATAGATCCCGCCCGATTTGCCGGTGCGACGAAGGGCTGGAGGATCGCTGGCGTCGGGGGCACCGGAGGCGAGCGCACGATCTGCGAGGTGGGCGGCTGGCGGCGTGCTGGGCGCGGGCGCTGGTGGTCGATTCGTTCGTCGGGGGCACTGCGAACTGGGGGATCGCCCTACGGGCGAGGCCCCCGACACCCCCGCCGAGGGGCAGCTTGCCCCTCGGACTCCCTGGCAAGCCGGGGGGGCCGGGCGGCCGTCGTGAGCTTCGGTGACCGGCGAGTGGGGGGTGCTTCGTCTCGGTGGGATTCGGAGGCTGTGTGGGGGCGTCTTGAGTAACGAGCTTCTGGTACCGCAAGGCAGACGCTATCGGGATGGGAGCTCAGAGGGCGCCGGTGCGACGAAGGGCTCGCGTCGTTTCGCGACGGTACCGACGTGTAGGCGACTGGCGGCGTGCTGCGCGCGGGCGCTGGTAGTCAGTTCGTTCGTCGGGGGGCACTGCGAACTGGGAGATCGCCCTACGGGCGATCCCCGAGACCCTCGCCTATCCGACACATCTTCGGTCTGCACAGGCGCTTGACACAGAGGCTCGACCCAAACGTCCGTGGGAGCGCTGGCGGGATCGCCCAACGGGCGAGGGCCCCCACACCCCCGCTCGAACTGTTCAGACTGGACACAAACGTCCGTGCGGGCGCTCACGGGACCGCCCAACGGGCGAGGGCCCCACATCCCCGCTCGAACTGCGCAGACCGGACACAAACGTCCGAGGGGGCGTTCATGTCGGGATTGCGCTCCGGGCGAGGCGCCCCCATGCCCCCGCCGGGAAGGCATCGGATCGTCGTCGCGGTGGCGGGTCGTGATCGCCCTCGGGGCGAGGCCACACCCCCTCGGACGGCGCTGCGCTCCCTCAGGTCGCGGGTCCAGCATCCCGTGGGGAGAATTCGCTTCGATCGAACGGCCTCGCCGGTCGC
This sequence comes from Dehalococcoidia bacterium, assembly GCA_965248675.1. Lineage (GTDB taxonomy): Bacteria > Chloroflexota > Dehalococcoidia > UBA2979 > UBA2979 > UBA6627. The sequence goes on along the minus strand of CBDFJZ010000006.1, from coordinate 439,178 downwards.
ACATTCGGAGTCGCGAAGGCGGTATCAGGCTCCGGGCAATGTGTGATCTGCCGCGAAACCTCGGGGGCGAGGCAGGCTAGCCTGCGTACGACATGCCGGTGTCGCGCAGCGTCGTCGCGGGTGCCTCGTCCTCGCTCGCGCCGCCGCCGATCACCTCGCCGAAGTAGACGACGTGGTCACCGGGCTCAGACTGACCGACGACGCGGCACTCGATCCAGGCGACCGACGAATCGAGGACCGGCGCGCCTGTCTCGTGGTACGACACCGGTTCGTCCTCGAGCCGACCCTCGCCGCTGGTCGACTTTTTCGTGAACTTGAGCGAGAGGTCTTTGGTGCCTTCGCCCATCACCGAGATTGAGAACACGCCGGTGTCGTCGATGTTCTTGCGGGTGTGCGCACCGTCCTGGATCGCGACCGCGACGATCCGCGGGTCGAACGACACCTGGGTGACCCAGTTCGCCGTCATCCCGTTCGGTTCCCCTTCCGACGACTTCGATCCCACGATCGTCAGACCGTAAACCTGGGCATGCAGCGCCGCGCTGATGTCATCGTTGTGAGCCACCGGTCAATCCTCTCCTCGCCGCGTGCACCACGCGGCTGCGTCGTCGCAGAAGGATACTCATCCGCCCGTCGACGGGTCGTAGTGTCGCGCGCGCCGCGGGTGTCGGGTTGGGGTCGCGCGCCGCTTGAGCCTCTAGTGCCCGTTGTCGCCATTGGATTCCTGGCGATTGGACGCTAGGCGTCGAACGAGAGGTAGAACTCCCACGGGTGAGGGCGCAGGCGGATCTCGTCGACCTCGGTCTCTCGTTTGAAGCCGATGTAGGACTCCAGCAGGTCCGGCGTGAAGACGTCGCCCTGCAGCAGGAAGTCGTGATCCGCCTCGAGCGCCTCGAGCGCCTCTTCGATGCTCGACGGCATCTGCGCGAGCGCCGCGAGCGTGTCCCCCGAGGCCTCGAAGAGGTCGTAGTCGACCGGCTCGCCCGGATCGATCTCGTTGGCGATCCCGTCGAGGCCGGCCATGAGCATCGCCGAGAAGGCGAGATACGGGTTGGCCGTCGGGTCGGGCGGGCGGAACTCGACGCGTTTCGCCGCGGCGTCCTGGAAGTACATCGGGATGCGGGCGGCGGCGGAGCGGTTGCGTGCGGAGAGCGCGAGGATTGTCGGCGCCTCGAAGCCGGGCACGAGCCGCTTGTAAGAGTTGGAGGTCGGCGCGACGATGGCCGCCAGGGCGCGGCCATGGGCCAGCAGCCCGCCGATGTAGTGCATGGCGACCTGGCTCATGCCGGCGTACTGATCGCCGGCGAAGGTGGTGTTGCCGTCCTTCCAGATCGACTGGTGGACGTGCATGCCCGTGCCGTTGTCGTCGAACAGCGGCTTCGGCATGAAGGTGGCGACTTTGCCGTACTCGCGCGCGGTGTTCTTGACGACGTACTTGTAAGCCATCACGTGATCAGACTGCCGCAGCAGTGACTCGAAGCGAATGTCGATCTCGGCCTGGCCGGCGGTCGCCACCTCGTGGTGGTGCTTCTCGACGACCATCCCGAAGTGCTCGAGGTGGGCCGTGGCGTTGTTGCGGAACTCCATGAAGGTGTCCACCGGTGGCGCCGGGAAGTAGCCCTCCTTGTGCCGGGGCTTCATGCCAAGGTTCAGGCCCTCGCCGTCGACGGTGAAGGGCTCACCGGAGCGCCACACGCCTTCGTCTGACTCGACGTAGTAGTAGCCGGAGTTCGGGGTCTGGTCGAAGCGCACCTGATCGAAGACGAAGAACTCGAGCTCGGGCCCGAAGTAGGCGGTGTCGCCGAGGCCGGTCGAGGCGAGATGGGCCTCGGCCTTCTTCGCGACGTTGCGCGGGTCTCGGCTGTACGGGCCCTCCGTGATCGGGTCGCGCACGTCGGCGACGATCGTCACGGTCTCGGGGGAGAAGGGGTCGACGATGGCGGTGCTGGCATCCGGCACGAGCAGCATGTCGGACTCGTTGATGGCCTGGAAGCCGCGAATCGAGGATCCATCGAAGCCGGTGCCGCGCAGGAACAGATCGTCGTTGACTTCGCTCAGCGGGAGCGTGACGTGCTGCCACGTGCCGGGCACGTCGGTGAATTTGATGTCGAGGTATCTCGCGCTGCTCTGCTCCATCAGCTGGAGCACGGGCGCGGCTTCGTTGGCCATGTCTGGGTCTTCCTTCTTCGTGCGCCCGACCTGATGCGCCCAGGATCAGCGCCATCGCGGCGCGGGCCCCGCCTGCGTCGGGTCATGCTCGAGACTCGGTGGGGAACGTAGCCAGCGGGTGTTTCACCCGTGTTTCAGCTCCCCGTCACGCACCGTACCGTCGGCGTGCGCTGAGCGCGGCGGCACGCGAGACAGGGTCGGGGCCTTCGTGAGACTCGCACCCCGCGATCGCCGGCCGCGAAACGCGAACGAAACCTCCAAGGGGCAGGCTGGGTACCTGTGATTCCTCGAGGTTCGCGAGCGCAACGCGGGGCCTGATCAAGCCCGAGGGAGCCTCAGCCGACCGCGCCATACTGTGGCGGCTGAACTCGTCAGCTCACGTTGATCGCCGCGCGTCGCGCGGCTGTCTTCGAGGGACGTAAGAGGGGTGTGGATGCCGTATCGGGCCGAATACATCTGGATCGACGGAACGGAGCCCACGGCGCTGGTCCGTTCGAAGACGAAGATCATCGCGGACGGCGAAGCGCCGGGGATCTGGGGCTTCGACGGTTCGAGCACGAACCAGGCGCCCGGCGACAACTCCGACTGCGTGCTGCAGCCGGTGTTCGTCTGTCCCGATCCCGTCCGCGGCGGCGATGACGTGCTGGTGATGACCGAGGTGCTGCTGACCGATATGAACCCGCACCCGACGAACACGCGTCGCGCGTGCGCCGAGGTGGCCGAGAAGCACGCCAGTCACGAGCCGTGGTTCGGCATCGAGCAGGAGTACACGTTCCTGCAGGATGGCCGCCCGCTGGGTTGGCCGACGAGCGGCTTCCCCGGTCCGCAGGGCCCCTACTACTGCGGCGTGGGCTCAGACGAGATCTGGGGCCGCGACGTCGTCGAGGCGCACACGACCGCGTGCATCGAGGCGGGGATCGTGATCGCGGGGACCAACGCCGAGGTGATGATGGGCCAGTGGGAGTTCCAGATCGGGCCGCTCGGGCCGGTGGAGGTCTCCGACCAGCTGTGGGTCGCTCGCTGGCTGCTCTACCGCCTGGGCGAGGAGTTCGACACGGTCGCGACGCTGCACCCGAAGCCGATCCCAGGGGACTGGAACGGCGCCGGCGCTCACACGAACTTCTCGACTAACGGGATGCGCGAGTCGTACGAGCCGATCGTGATCGCCGCGGAGGCGCTGGGCAAGAAGCACGACGAGCACATCACGGCCTACGGAGCCGGTGTGGACGAGCGGTTGACCGGTCTCCACGAGACGGCGCCATGGACCGAGTACAACTACGGCGTCTCGGACCGTGGTGCCTCGGTGCGTATCCCGTGGCAGGTGGAGCGCGACCAGAAGGGTTACATCGAGGACCGGCGTCCCAACGCGAACATGGACCCGTACGTGGTGACGCGGTTGATCACGAATACGGTGTGCGAGGCGCTCGACGGCTAGGCCACTTCGTGGCTCGATGACGCTTCGCGGTCCCTCGAGCGCCTTCGGCGGCTGAGGGCACCTGGGGCGAGCGTCGTCGGCTGTGTCATCTGGTGACGCGTAGCTCGGTGCGCCGCTCGGCGGCGCTGGGTGCGAGCGCTGGCTCGTGTTGCTGGGCTAGCCGGATCAAGCTGTCGGCGTTTCGAGGTCGGCTGCTGGTTTCTGTGCTGGCGAGCGACGTGCGTACGACGAGTCGTTCGTCGGGGGCACTCTGGCCTTTCGATCGCCCTACGGGCGAGGCCCCCGACACCCCCGCCCGGGGACAGGTGTCCCCGGGACCCCTCCAAGCCGAGATCCGATCGGCCGTCGCGACCGTCAGGTGGCGGCGGGAGGAGCCTGGGGTGTCTCGGACGTGCTCTGAGACTGAGCAGGGGCGTCTTGCAGCAGCGGCTTCTGGCACCACGAGGCGTGCTGGGTGACGGACAGTCTGTCCTCGATCGGACCGGCGCCGGGCAACAGTTCCGCTGGCGATGTCTGATTCTCAGGGTGGCGCGCGGCTACCCACGACCTGTCGTTCGCCGGGGCACTCTGGCTATTCGATCGCCCCTACGGGCGAGGCCCTCGACACTCCTGGCCACGGGACCGGTGTCCTTGGGACCGATCCAAGCCGAGAGCCCCCTGGCCGGCCGTTACCGTCGGTGGCGGCGGGAGGAGCTGGGGTGTCTCGGACGTGCTCTGAGACTGAGCAGGGGCCTCTTGTAGCAGCGGCTTCTGGCACCACGAGGCGCGTTCTTCGTCACTCGGCTACCGGGTGGAGTAGCAGGCGCGAAGCGTCGGTAGCCCCCGAAGGGGGTTAGTACTCCTTGCGGTTCGGGCCGTCCGAGCCATTGCCCTCAGTGCCGGCGATCGCTCGCTCGTGGGGGGCGCTGTCGTAGGCGCCTCGGAAGTCGCGGAACGGGCCGTCGCGCCATTCGAGGGCGCCCTTCAGGCCGTCCTCGGCGACGCGCCGTCCCCACTCGGAGGCGGCGGGCCGCAGGGCGCTCAGGGCCTGGATCTCGGTGCCGGAGGCGAGGCCGTGGCGGATGCCCATGCTCTCGTACTGGCGGTTCACGGCGCGCTTCGAGTACATCAGCATGTCGTTATCGACGTGCGCCATGCGGCGCGCGAACTCATCGGTGAACTCGTCGAGCTGGTCGCCGGGGACGGCATAGTTCGCCCAACCGAGCCTCGCCATTTCAGTGCCGGAGAAGGAGTCGCCGACGTAGGCGAATTCGCGGGCCTTGGCCGGGGGCAGGTGCCAGGGGCTCCACATCATGTCCATCGTGGTCATCGCGCGGACCGGCGGGTAGCCGACCTGCGCGTCGTCGGCGACGATTCGGAAGTCGCAGATCGAGGCGAGCTCGGTGCCGCCAGCGAGGCAGTGGCCATGCACCTGGGCGACGACCGGCTTGGCCAGCTCCCAGATCGTCCAGTTCGTCATCACGACGTGGCGCGACCATGTTTGCGGGCCGGGATGTGTCGTCCCCGTCTCCGGGAGGTGTGATCGAGGATTGACCAGGTCGCCGCTACCGGCGGCGCGCGCGGGCGAGAGATCGTAGCCAGCCGAGAACGATCGCCCCGCGCCTTTCAGCACGATCACGCCGACCTCGGGGTTGTGCTCGGCCTCGCGCATGGCGTCCATCACCTCGCCGCGGAGGTTGTTGCTCAGGGCGTTCAGCTTCTCCGGGCGGTTGAGGGTGACGAAGGCGAGCCGGCCGTCCGTCTCGTAGATGACATCTCGGTAGTCCATACGGTACTCCTCGGGGGCGCTGCGTCGGCAGTTGCCGTGTGTATACACGATCGCCGCGCCCTCGATCTGCCCAGCAGCGAGCCGACGCGCGACGGACGGGAACCTCGAGGGGTCGACCGTGAGCGCGAAGCGTCGTCAACCCCCGAAGGGGGTTAGCCGATCACGAGGGGGACGGTCATCTCGAGCGGTGACAGCCCCGAGTGGTGCGACCGCTGGTGCATGAAGTGATCGCCGTCCGACCCGCCGGTGTACCGCATCACCGAGTCATCGAGGGCCAGCGACGTGAAGTCGCCGACGCGCCGTCGCGTTTCGGCGGTGAGCGGCTCGGGGCCGAGCAGGCGCAGATCCTCGAGCTCTTGCGTCGTGATGAGGGCGAAGTGCTCGCCGAACCGATCGTGGAACTCGTGGCTGAATGGCTGCCGCGCGCCGTCCTGCAGGTGATAGAAGCCCAGCCGCATGTCGCCCGAGAGCGGGGTACGAAGGAACGTGCAGAGCGGGTCGTCGCGTTCGATCGGGAAGCGCGGACCGACGTCACGGTGGCCGTGATCCGCGGTGAGGACGATCCGCGCATCGAGCCCGGTGAGTGCGTCGGCCAGCGTGGCCACGCTCGCGTCGACCTCGGCTAGGGCGCTCCGCGCCTCGTCCGAGGCGGCGCCATGTTCGTGCGACTGGTGATCGACGGCCGGGGTGTACCAGTAGGTGTGCGTGGGGCCAGAGGCGCCGCGCACATGCTCGCCGATCGCGGCCGCGGCGTCCTCATGACTGTCGTACGAGATCGTGCTCGCGCCGTCGCCGAACCATGTCGAGTAGGCGGAGTCGATGATCGAGGCCGGCTGCGAGACCGCCGTCGCGCGCGACATGCGTCCCATCATCGGGTCCGCGCCGAACGCCTCGGATGGCACGACGCCGCACTCGAGGAGCGGCGTGCCGTCGCGGTGCCGTACGAACGGCAGGATGCACGCCGTCTCGCGCAGCTGCGGGAGGTAGGTCCACCACCCGACGATCGCGTGCTCAGCCGGCCAAACACCGGTGGCGATCGAGGTGACGGCGGCGCCGGTCGTCGATGGGAACACGCTCTGCAGATCGCCGGCGAGGTGCCCGCGCAGCCACGAGCCGGCGGGCAGATCCTCGAAGCTCGCCGCCACGAGGCCGTCGACGAGCACGAACACCAGGTGCTCCGGCTCGCCGATCCGCTCGCCGATCTCCGAAGCGTTTGGTGATAGCGGAAGGTCAGGGACCCCGGCGAGCGTGGCAACCGCGTGAACCAGATCGATGAAGTTCGGCTGCGAGGCGTCCGGGCGGAGCAGATCCCCACCGTCAAAACCCGCGAGGAGCCGGTCCACGTCGCTCATGGCGTCCTGCCCGATGACGCGGGCACCGTACTCGATCGATCGTCAGCGCCACCAGTCGCGCAAGGCTGGGATCAGCTCGTGGCGATCAGCTCGTCGAGCTGTGCCGCGAACGCCCCGCTTGCGGTCGCGGGCAGCTCGCACACGAAGTCGTGGCAGACGAACGCCGCCGCGCCGTCAGGGGCGCCCGCGGGCACGTCGCGATCCTCGAGGAGCGGGATGCCGCCGGCGCCGTCGGCGGTGGCGAGGGTCACCGCGGGCAGGAACCGCTCGGCGAAGGAGCGCTCGAAGGGGGCGCGTGCGTCGGGGGCGCCGACGATCGCAACCTCGCGATGGGGGGCGAGCAGCAGTTCGGCGGCCTGCAGCATGCTGCCGAAGCCGGTCGCGGCCTGCGCGATCCGGTCCTGCGCGCCGGCGATCGTCTCACGGGCGATGCGATCCCACGCCGGTTCGCCGAAGTAGCGGGCGAGTGTCGCCGCCAGCAGCGCCGTCGCGCCGTTCCCGCTCGGCGTCGGCGCGTCGAACAACGGCTTTTGGCGCAGCAGCAGTTCTTCCCCATCGGAGGGCGTCTCGAAGAACCCGCCGTTCTCCTCGGCGCGGAAGCGATCGAGGATCACCTCGAACAGCTCGCGTGCCCACCGGAGGTGCGCGAGGTCACCCGTCGCGCGATACAGCTCGACGAGGCCGAGCGCGTAGTAGGCGTAGTCCTCGAGCAGAGCGTCGACGCGGGCGACGCCGGCTTTGTAGGTGTGCCGCAGGTGGCCGTCGCGCCACATCCGCTCGCGCACGAATGCCGCGTTCGTGGTGGCCGCCTCGATGTAGCCGGGGTCTCCGAGGACGCGCCCCGCCTCTGCGACGGCCGCGAGCATCAGGCCGTTCCACGAGGTGAGAACCTTGTCGTCGAGGCCCGGCGGGACGCGGGCCGTGCGCGCCTCGAACAGCCGCGCGCGCAGGGCGTCGACGCGCGTCTTGAGGGCGTCAGCGTCGAGATCCAGTGCTGCCCCGTCGGGGAGGGCGGTGAGCTCCTCGGTCGAGCGTGGGCGGCTGAGGACGCTGCGGCCGGTCAGCTCGGCGTGGTGCGGGTCAGTGAAGTTGCCGCCCGGCTGTACGTCGAAGACCGTTCGGAAGAACGCCCCGTCGTCCTCGCCAAGGACCGCGTCGATCTGGTCGGGGGTCCAGACGAAGAACTTGCCCTCGATGCCCTCGGAGTCGGCGTCCTGCGCGGCGTACCAGCCGCCCTCGGGCGCGGTCATCTCGCGAGCGATGTAGGCGAGCGTCTCGCGCACGACGCGCTCATAGAACGGATCGCTGGTGAGCTGGAAGGCGTGGAGGTAGGTCCGGACGAGCTGGGCGTTGTCGTAGAGCATCTTCTCGAAGTGCGGGACCAGCCACTTCGCGTCCACGCTGTAGCGCGCGAACCCGCCGCCGAGGTGGTCGTACATGCCGCCGGCCCACATCTGGCGCAGCGTGTGCAACACCAGCTCGCGTGCCGAGGGGCTGCCCGTATCGCCGCCCAGCCGCTGATGGTGCATCAGGAGGAACTCGAGGTTGCCCGGGCTGGGGAACTTCGGCGCGTCGCCGAAGCCGCCCCATGTCGCGTCGAACGCCGACCGCAGCGCCTCGGCTGCCCGCGCCGGCAGGTCGGCTGATAGTCCGTCCGAAACGGCGCCCTCGCCCTGTCCCGCCCGCTCGCGCATTTGCTCGGTCAGCTGCGCGGCCGACGACAGCACGTTGTCGCGGTCGCTGTCCCAGGCGTTGCGGATGCCCTCGAGCAGGCGTGGGAAGCCGGGCCGTCCGAAGCCGTCCTCGGGCGGGAAGTAGGTACCGGCGTAGAACGGCTCGAGGTCTGGCGTCAGGAACACCGTCATCGGCCAGCCGCCCTGGCCGGTGATCGCCTGCGTGAACGTCATGTAGACGGAGTCGACGTCCGGCCGCTCCTCGCGGTCGACCTTGATGTTGACGAAGTCGCGGTTCATCTGGTCGGCGATCTCGTCGTTCTCGAACGACTCGTGCGCCATCACGTGGCACCAGTGGCACGCGGAGTAGCCGACGGACAGCAGGATCGGGCGGTCCTCGGAGCGGGCGCGCTCGAATGCCTCGTCGCCCCACGGGTACCAGTCGACCGGGTTGTCGGCGTGTTGGAGGAGGTAGGGGCTGGTCTCGTCCGCGAGGCGGTTCTTACCGCCTCGGGAGGTCGCTTCGGCCTCGGGAGTGTCGTCGGGCAAGGGGGAGCCTCGGTGGGTGGATTCGCCTCGGGGTCACGGTATCACTGAGAGGGGATGGGGCGGGTTGCGAGGGGGGATAGCCCCTCACAACCCGGAGAGTGCAACGTGCGGGTTTTCGCGTGGGCGGCTGGCGGTCTGCATCGCCACGGCTTCTGGTGTCGCTTTTCGGATCAGGGTGGCGTCCCCCCCTGCGACCCCCCAGCAGGGGGACAAGGCTGTCCCCCTACGACCCCCTCGCAAGCCGAGAATTGCGCGTTGGCATCGATGGTTCGGTGACGGCTGTGGAGTACCGGTCGCGTGTTTGCGTGATGGTGCCCGGGGGGTGCTCGGACGACCAGGGCCTGCGCCCCGGGGAGGTGCCTCGAGGTAGGCGGACCCTGGTTAGGAACCGAGGCTGCTGCTCTTCGATCTCAGCGGCTGGCTGCCGCTCTGCGAGCAGACGGTTTGTGACGTCTTAGTGCGGGAGCCGACGGGGCTCTCGTCGTCCGTTACTCCGGTCAGTGGCCCGGTCGTGAAGCCGAGCGGTAGTTGTCTATCGCTGATGCGATCACTTCGAGGCCGATCGGGGGGAGCGTGTCGCGGGGGACCAGCGGACCTCGTCGACCGGCGGTCCCAGCGGACGCGGATGACCGGAGCGATAGCGGCAGGCGTAGACGAGCGCCACGGTGGGAGCGTCGAGGTAGTGGTCGTCGAACGCCCCGACGATCCCCTCGATCTCGACCTCGACCCCGAATTCCCTCCGGCACTCGCGGCGGACGACATCCTCGACCTGTTCACCGGCGTTCATGAAGCCACCGGGGGTGTCCCATTGGCCGCGCGACGGCTCATGAGCCCGGCGACCGAGCAGGATGGTCTCTCGATCGTCCTCATAGCGGGGGACAAGCGCGTCGACCGTCGGTTTCGGGCTCTGCCAGAGCACGAAACCGCAGTCTTCGCAAACCGGATGGAGGGCGTCGTCGTAGTCGCCCATCGGTTGGAGGGCGAGCTTGCCCGCGCACGTCGGGCAGTAGGTCAACCTCGACTCGGAGCCGGCCATCCCGATTCAGGATAGGGCGGGCGGGCGCCGCTCGGTTTCTGCGCGGCCTCGAAGTCCAGCGGCTCGCCGGTTTCGAGGAGCGACTTCATGCTGCTGAGCAGCGGGTGCCAGCCCTCGCCGACCTCGGGGTAGACCACCGAGTTCGCCGGGAAGCGGTCGTGCACCATCGTCACCTTGCAGGTCTCGCCGACCGGCTCGATCTCCCATGTCACTCTCGAGGGCGCTTCCTTCGCCGCTTCCGGGTTGTAGAGCACGCGCCACGTGTATGAGAGCCGGGAGGGGCGCTCCACCTCGAGGACCTCGCCCTCCACGGCGACGCTGCCGTCCGGGCTGCGGTAGACGACCGCGGCGCCCGCATCCCAGGTGGACTCAATCGAGGTCTGGTGGAAGTAGCGCCTAGTGAGCGCGCCGTTCGTGATCCCGCCCCACACCTCCTCGGGCGTACTGCGGATGAAGATCTGGTAGACGTGGCGGTCCTGCTCGGTATTCGGGGTCATTTCGGTCTCCAACTCTCGTTTCAGCGAGGTCTCTAAGTCTTTCTTGAGCGGAGTCAGGGCACTGACCCATGGCTCGGCGTACTTGCCGAGCCAGCGATCGTGTAGCTCACGGATCGGCACCGGATTGAGGTAGTGCAGCTTCTCGCGCCCCGATCGCCTCGTGACGACGAGGTTGGCGTCCTCGAGCACGCGCAGGTGCTTCATGGCACCGAACCGCGTCATTTCAAGGCGGTCGGTTAGCTCGCCGAGCGTTTGGCCGTCGTCCTCGAAGAGCGAGTCGAGGAGGAGGCGTCGCGCTGGAGAGCCGAGGGCCTTGAAGACTGCTTCCATTGCGGGAAGATATGTGACTAAAAAGTCACGTGTCAATCGATGTTGCTGCGCTCGCGCACGGGCTGCTGGGAGCGGAGGCTCCGGTCTCTTCGAGGGGGCGGCTGACGGCTGCGCTGCCGCGCGGTCTCTCGGGGTCGCTTCGTTCGTCAGGGGCACTCGCCCCCGACACCCCCGCCGGGGACACGATGTCCCCCGGTCCCCCGCCCAAGCCGTGTCTGGTCCAGGGTTTGTCGCGCTTCGGTAACGGCAGGGTGTGGCGCCATCGTGTTTGTGCGATGGTGCCGGGCGAGCTTGCTTCTGACCGGGGCCTTCGCCCCGGGCGTGTTGGTTCGGCGCGACCCGACTGTTGTCCGGATCGCTCGTGCGTGAGGGCGGTGGCAAGGAGCTCTCCGAAGCGGTGTCGTTGTTTGGCGCTTTGAGAGATGGTCCGAGGACGCTTCGTTCGTCGGGGGCGCGGCAATTTGGGGATCGCCCTACGGGGCGAGGCCCCCGACACCCCGCCGGGGACCCCTTCGTTCTTGATCGCCCTACGGGCGGGGGTGTCCCCCGGTCCCCCTCCCAAGCCATGTCTGGTCCAGGGTTTGTCGCGCTTCGGTAACGGCAGGGTGTGGCGCCATCGTGTTTGTGCGATGGTGCCGGGCGAGCTTACTTCTGACCGGGGCCTTCGCCCCGGGCGTGTTGGTTCGGCGCGACCCGACTGTTGTCCGGATCGCTCGTGGGTGAGGGGCGGTCGCAGGGAGCTCTCCGGGGCGGCGGCTGGGATCTGCGCTTTGAGAGATGTCCGAGGACGCTTCGTTCGTCGGGGGCGCGGCAATTTGGGGATCGCCCTACGGGGCGAGGCCCCCGACACCCCGCCGGGGACCCCTTCGTTCTTGATCGCCCCACGGGCGGGGGTGTCCCCCGGTCCCCCTCCGAAGCCTTGTCTGGTCTGGGAGTTTGTCGCTCTTCTGGTCGCGGCGGGAGACGTCTTTCTGTGACGGTGCCGGGCGAGCTAGCTTCTGACCGGGGCCTCGCCCCGGGCGCGGTGCTTCAGTGGGAGGCGAGTGCCGTCCGGAACGCCCGGGCGGTACGGCGGCGGCGCGACCGCTCGAGGCCTACTTCGTGTTCGCCAGCCGCGCGAGGGTGCCGCGCGCATAGTGTCCGAGGCGGTCGTACTGGCTTACCTCGACGAGGCCGACGCCATTGATGTGCGTCGATCGGTCTGCGACGAGGCACAGCCACTCGCCTGCGGGCGGGCGGAGCAGGTGCACGCTGATGTCCGTGTTGATGTACGAGGCGCGCATTCGCTGTCCCGGGTCGTCCCAGTCGGCGGCGTGATTCGCGAGGGCGTTGCCGAAGTCCGAGACCGCGGCGACGCGTTGGAACGGGGTCGGCTGCTCACCCTCGACGATCGGGAACTGCACGTGCACCCAGACGATGCTCCCCGGCGCCATTCCCGGCGGCTCCGGCCAGCGCGACTCCACCAGGTGGTGGTAGCCGCCCGTGAAGCTGGCGGACTTGAACCCGTCGTCGCGCTCCTCGGTGCCAGCGTCGCTGTCCGGCGCGTGCGCCAGCGGCGCGCCGCGGTTCAGCCCGCGCTCGGTCTCGAGCCCGTCCATCCCGGCCGGCGCCGGAATCGTCTGCGTCGACGGCCCCTCGGTCCGGCGCAAGAACAGCACCTGGCCGCGCGTCACCTCGAGGCCGTTCGCGAGCACGGAGACGCGCGCGACGACGACGCGGCGGCCCTCGCGCACCAGCTCGACGTCGGTGGTGAGCGGGACCCGCGGGACCGCGCGAAACAGGTCGACCGTGATCCTCGAGGGCTGGAGTTCGCCCTCGGTAGCGGCGTTATCTGGAAGAGCGCGCTCCGCGGCGCGGTTATCTGGAAGAGCGCGCTCCGCGGCGCGGGCCACCAGGGCCGCCACCGGTCCGCCGTGGAGCACGTCCGGCCCCCAAGCGCTGGCCGCGATCGGCGTCGGCATCAGCGCGTCGCCCTCGGTGACGAAGAGCGGGTCGACCTCGGTCATTGGGTGATTGGGTTCGAATCGGGCGGGTGGTTAGTCGCGAGGGGAATCGGTCACCGTCGACGCGACCGGCGCCCAGCGCGGCATCTCCTCGATGCGATCGGCCGGGTTCTCATCGGGCTTCCGCTGCGGGAGGAGGAGGCGGAGCTTGTGGCGCGCCATCGTCGCGGCCGGCGCCAGGGCGGCCGCCATTGGGACCCAGATGTGGACGGGGCAACCCATGCGCGCTCCTCGAATTTCCGACGCGAGCTGCGGTCGCGCCGAGCCTAGCAACGCGGCGCGAGCTGAGCTAGTTCCGACGAGGGCTCCGATCAACGGTGCTCCGCCGCCAGCCGCTCCGCCAGCGCGACGATCTCCGATTCGTCCGCGCTGCCGGGCTCGGCGCCGATGCGAGCGGCCGCATTGGCGAGGATCTGGGCGGCGCGGTTGTAGGGCGTTGGGACGCCGTGCTGTGCGCCGAGGAGGACGATCTCGCCGTTGAGGAAGTCCGCCTCGACGCCGCGCCCTCGGGCGAGGCTCTGCCAGCTGGAGGCGCCCGGCCGCTCGTAGCCCGGGACGTCACCCTGGGTGAAGGCGTCGCCGCGACGCTCGCGCAGCTCTTCGGGCGAGGCGACGTCGATGCCGGCGGCGGCGAAGCAGCTGTCTGCTTCCTCGATCATGTGCTTCACGACCGGGCCGCGCCGGCTCTCGTCGCCGATCAGCGCGTCCATCGCGTTGTTCAGGTTGCTGCGTAGCTTCGCGTACTTAAGCCTCATCGGTAGCGGATCGGGCGTCGACACCATCAGGCTCGCGCTGATGTCCGCACAGACCTGCTCGATCAGCGGATCGAGGCCCTGCGGGTAGCGCCCGGCGTCGAGCCACGCGCTGATTGGGGTGCCGTGCAGGATCACCTCGCCCGGCTCCAGGAACACGGCCGGCATCATCACGAGCATCGCGTAGACACGGCTGAAGCGGCGCGCCGCCATCCGCTCCGCGTCGACGCCGTTCTGCGCGCAAACGACGGGGATGTCCGGGCCGGCCGCGTCGCGCAGGTCGTTCAGCGCGGCCTCGGAGTCCTGCGCTTTCGTCGTCAGCAGGACGACGTCGTTGTCGCGGAACGTGATCTCCGAGGGATGATCGACCGCGGGGATGCGGGCGGTGAACGTCTCATCGGGCGTGCGCACGGTCAGGCCCTCGCTGAGGATGCGCGCCAGGTGCTCGCCGCGCGCGATCAGGATCACCTCGTGGCCGTGCTGGTGCAGACGGGCGCCGATGCCGCCGCCGATGCCGCCCGCCCCGTAGATGACGTATCGCATGCGGGCTAGTCCGACGGGTCCACGAAGACGCGCGCCAGCATTCCCGCGAGTTCGTGTTCGAACTGATCGAACGACCAGCCCCGGTCTTTGATCAGGATGCGCACAAAAGCCGCGCTGTCCATCGCGAAGAACAGATCCAACGCGTGATCGCGATCAAGCCCGGCGGGCAGCGTGCCCGCAGGGAAGATCAGGTCGAAGGTCTGCCGGTCCTCCTGGAATTTCTGCTGCCACGCAGCGGCTGCAACGTCGGCCGCACGTGGGTCGCTCGCGGCGGCGTCGAGGAGCATCGACTCGAAGTCGAGCATCCCCTGCTCCCAAACGGTGCGCGCCCACGCCGCGCCGATCTCGATCCGCCGATGCGGATCCGACTCCGCGCCGATTTCCTCCGCGAAGTCGCGAGGTGGTGAGGCGGCCGCGGCCGCTCCGGAGACGATCCGCTCGCCGACCGCGAAGAGGAGTGACGGCTTGTCGCGGAAGCCGTTGTACACGGTCTGTTCCGAGACGTCGGCCGCCTCGGCGACCGCGCGGATCGAGGTGCCCTGGTATCCGCGCGTGCTGAAGAGCTGCTGGGCTGCGTCGAGGATGGCGTGTCGCGTCGCCTCGGCCTGCGCGGCGCGGCGCGGCGATTGGTAGGACCGCTTGACTCGCTGATCGTCTGATTGTAGTGTCACTTTAATTATTTGATCTTTACTCGATCCAAAATGAAATCGAGGATGCGGGAGCCTCAGAGCAGTCCGTCGCTCCTCGTTGCGGTTCGTCGTCGGGAAGAAACAAGAACATGACCCAGCTCATCGACGAATCGATCGCGCGATCCACGCGATCGGGTGCCACCGCGGATCGGATCGGCGCCTGGGCCGGGATCGCGTTCGCGCTGACCTTCATCGTGTACCTCGTCGTCGGCGTCGCGAACGGACCCCGGTTCAACGAGCCGGCGACCGAGCTGCGCCCGTTCATCGAGGACAACGCCGGGGCGCTCCGCTTCGCGTTCTTCGTGATCAGCTTCGGTTTGATCTTCTTCCTCTTGCCGTTCGTCGTCATCGTCACCGAGTACATCGAGCGCACGCGGGCGGACGTCCGCTGGTTGAGCCGCGTGGCGCTTGCCGCTGCCACTGTATCGGTGCTCGTGTTCCTGATCTCGATCGCCGTCGCGGGCGCGATCGTGCTGGCCGGCGCCGACACCGTCAGCGACGACACGCTCGAGGCGATCTGGTGCGCCGACGCTCTGCTAATCGTCTCGCTCTTCCACCTCGGCACCGGCGCCTGGGTCGGCGCCACCTCGGTTGCCATCCTGCTGAGTGGTGCGCTCCCGCGCTGGCTTGGCTGGCTCGGTCTGGTCTCGCTGGTCGCCCAGGTCGTCGCCGCAACGTGGCTCTTCGCTGGCGAGGTCACGGCGTTCCACGACGCCGTCGCCGGGATCGGTCAGATCAGCGCGTTCATCATCTGGGTTCCGGGCGTCGCGATCGCGATGCTGAGACGGTCGGCCGCCAGCGGCTGACGTGCCATCATGGCTCGCGATGACCGATCCGTTCGCCGGTGCACGGACAGCTCAGGGCGTCGCACCATTCCGAGCGGCGCGCTGGCTGCCCGGCGGCCACCTCCAGACGGTCGTGCCGGCGCTGATTCCTGCTCCGCCCGAGCCGCCCTCGAGACGCGCGGTCGTCGAGGTCGAGCCGCCATCCGACCTTCACGGCGCTTCTTCGGTCGAGCTGTTGGTCAGTGAGACTCCCGTTCACCCGGCGCGTGGCACGGTGTTGGTCGTGCACGGCCTCGGTGGGTCGGCGCGGTCGGCGGACGCGCTGCGGACCACGGAGCAGGCGCTCGCGCAAAGCTGGCACGTCGCCCGCCTCAACCTCCGCAACTGCGGCGGCACCGAGGCGCTCGCGTCGACGCTCTACAACGCCGGCCAGAGCGACGACATCGGTCATGTCCTCGCCGCCCTCGAGGCTGCGCAGCTCCCTCGCCCGTTCTGCGTCATCTCGTTCTCGCTTGGCGCGAACCAGGTCCTGCTCCACGCCGCCGAGGCCGGTGCTGACTGCGCCGCCGACGCGATCGTCGCGGTCAATCCGCCGATCGACCTCGGCGCCGCGAACCGCGCGATCGACCGACTGGAGAACACGCACTACCACCTCAAGTACACGTACTCGCTCTGCCGCCTGCTCACCCGCGTGCGCGCCAACCGCCCTGTCCCCGGCCCTCCCGCGCGATGGTGGCAACTGCGCAGCGTCCGCCGCTTCGACGAGCTGTTCACGGTCGCCGACGCGGGGCACCCCGACGTGGACAGCTATTACGGGGCCGCCAGCTCTGGGCCGCGGCTGGGCGCGGTGACAGTGCCCTCGTTGATGCTCTCGGCGGCAGACGACCCGATCGTGCGGGTCGATTCGTTCGAGGCGTATCGCACGCCCTCGGGACATCCGGTCCGCTTCGAGCATCCGCCGTCCGGCGGGCACTGCGGGTACTGGCAGCGTGGCCGCCCGCGTGCCTGGGCGCCGTCGAGGGCGCTCGACTTCCTCGAGGAGCGCGTCGGGGGCTAGTCGTTCGCCTCAGCCCTCACTCCTCAATCGGCGTGCCGTGCGAGGCTCTCCTCACGCAGCTCGATGTGGGTGAAGAGGAAGTCGCGGGCGAGGGCGACGAGGTGGCCGGTGGCGTCGCCGAGGCCGATTACCCGCGCTTCGCTGAGCACGATCGTGAACTCGCAGCGCGCGCCGGAGTGGTCATGGCCGACGAGCCTGAGCACGGGCGGTTCGCGGGCCTCGACGATGGCGATCGGGGGGCCGCCCTCGTGGACCTGGATGACCTCGGCGTGCCGGGCGAGGTCGGAGACGGACGCGAGCTCCGCGGCGCTGTCGATCGCGCTCTCGTCCAGCCCCATCGCCCGCACGAGGTCGTCGGGGTGAGCCTCGAAGACGGCGGCGGCGAATTCGCGCCAGGCATCGGCGCCGGGGAGCGGCGCCAGGAGGGCGCGGCCGACCGGCACGGTGCGCTCGCGCAGCGCGGTGCAGACGGCGAGCAGGCGCTGGGCTGCCTCGGCGAGCTCGGCGAGGAGCTGCGCCGCGAGCACGGCGCGGTGGCTGTCGTCCGCGCGGAAGATGCGTTCGAGAATGGCGTCCGAGACGACCTCGATGCGGCGCAGGGTGGCGTCGTCGTAGGCGCGGAGGAAGCTGAGCTCGTCGCCGGTCGGGTAGGCTTCGGTCGGGTGGGCTTCGCTGGTCACCGGTACCCCCGCTCCGGAGGCTAGCGGCGATCCGGATCGGGGACCACGGGAGGCACGACGCGATGCCGAGGGGTCGACGAGATGGGCTGGAACCGTCGGCGGATGCCGGGAGTGCCGCTCGCGCGCCGCCGAGCGACGCTGCTCGCCTCGGTCGGGATGATCCTGGCGCTCGCCTGCAGCAGTTCCCCAGAGCCGACGACGCCGGAATCGACCAGCGTCGACCGGGCGACCGCCGAACCGACGACGTCCGCAGGGGCCACGTCGACAACGGGGTCCCCGGACTCTGCGGCGGCCGCTGTTGAGTCCGACGATGGGCTGGTGTCGCTGTCGATCCCGGCCGGGGCGCTGCCCGAGGGCGTGAGCGCCTCGGAGATCTCGATCGAGCCGATCGCGCTCGATGGCTTCGAGGCGTCCGAAGGTGTCGAGGTCATGGCGGCCTATAAGTTGCTGCCCGATGGGCTGAGGCTGAGCACGCCGGCGACGCTGTCGCTACGGATTGGTGACTTGTCGGGGGGCGTGTTCCTGTTCTGGCACCTCAGCGAGGACTCGGAGGATCTGTTGGCAGCGACCCACGGCGCGCTCGAAGACGAGCTGACGGTGGAGATCGAGCACTTTAGTGAGGTCGTCGCTCTGGACGTGAGGCTGATTGGGCACAGCTTCCTCGACGCGGAGCTGGAGTTGGAGGGAGGGGGCGTCCAGTACGTGAACCGTCCGTTTACCGCGACCGCGACGATGACCCGGGAGCCGAGCGATCGTCGGATCTTGCTCGCACCCCCGGGCGGCGGATCGGTCGAAGCGCTGCTTCGAGGCGAGCCGCGGCTCCGTTACCTCAACATCTCAGCCAGGCCAGCGGTGACGCCCGCACAGACGTTCGGGACGGGTTCGCCGCTGCCCGATCCGTTTGCAGTCGAGTTGACCTGCACCCGCGCCGCTCCTTTCGTGAATATCACCGTGCTAGCGGGATTCGAATACAAGGTTGACTACGCTCGTCTAAACGCCAACGGAGTGCTGCGGACGCGCGAGGGCGCAGTTGGCAGAGCGTCGGTGGCTGATCTGGTGCAGATCAGATGCGTCGCCGGCGAACCGCCGCCGAGAGTGACCGTGGTCTCCACGGAGACACCTGTCGAGACGCCAACAGAAGAGCCGAGGACGGCAGGGAACCGCGCGCCGTTCGTGTCGCCGATCCGGGCGACCGTCCTACTACCAGTGACCAACTATACCGTCGCGGTGACGGATCCTGACAACGATCCGCTGGTGATCCAGTGGTCGGGTGCGAACTGTGGAACGACGACAGGCGGAGAGACGACGACGATGGCGTGGACTCACGATGGCGAGGCCTGCGATCACTCCACCGACCACCAGGACGTGACGATTACGGTGCTCGTCTCGGACGGGTTCTGGGACGTCCGCTGTCGCTACCAGGGCGCGACCGCCACGGGGATGACTTCCTGCGACGCGGCGGTGCCGACTCCCCAATAGGGACCGGATCGGCAGCGGCGCCCGCACGGCGCCGC
Source organism: Dehalococcoidia bacterium (assembly GCA_965248675.1). GTDB lineage: Bacteria > Chloroflexota > Dehalococcoidia > UBA2979 > UBA2979 > UBA6627. The sequence goes on along the minus strand of CBDFJZ010000006.1, from coordinate 420,349 downwards.
CGTTACCGGTCTGGGCGAGTGTGACCTAGCCAGCGATCGAGAACCCATCGAGGAAGGACTCGTTGACCGCGGTCACCTCGCTCGCGGGCGGCGCTACGATCGAGATTGCGCCGCCCACGTTGAAGAATTCGTAGCTCATCGTCATCGATCCGATCGTGCTCGCCGCGGCCGCCCCGGCGCTCCCGAACTCGGAGAAGTCGAACGCCATCACGAAGCGGCGCATGATCCCCTCGTCGTCGATCCAGACGTCGATCGGGAAGTCGCCGAAGATGTCAGAGAGGTCGCTGCCGTTCAGGTCGGCCTCGAGGCTCGCGACCTCGTCGGGACTGAGCTGGCTCATGAGCAGCTTCGAGTCGATCACGCCGCTGTAGTGCGTGGTTTCCACGCCACGGACGGTTTCCCGTCCCAGCTCCTCCACGCCCCAGACGTCGTTCAGGAATGCGACCGCGTCTTCGGGGCTGGCGAACTGGCCGCCACCGAAGCTGGAAACCGAGTCGAACGCATTCTCGGAACTCTCATCTTCGATTGCGATCCACGGCGTCTCGGAGCCGAGCATCAGGCCGAACAGCGCCCAGTTGATGTAGGTCACGCCGTCCACGTAGCGGATCTCCATTTGGCCGTCGCCGAGGAACGCCTCCAGGAGCGCGAGCTCCTCGGCGGTGGCGGTGCTGTCGGCGGCCGTCAACGCTTTGACCATGTCGCCAAAGTCCATCGTCATCGCGAAGCGCTCGTTCGCCGGATCGATCGCGCCATCGCCGCCGAGCGTGAAGCCCTGGGGCAGCTCGGGGATCGAGGCCATCGTCATCGACCACGTGAACTCGTACGACGACAACGCCTGCGTCGATTCGATCGCCTCGACCAGTGCCCGACGTTCCGGCGTCTCGATCTGCAGCCGGGTCGGCCGCTGCGAGGCGACTTGCTCACCCGTACCACCGGCGGTGCCACCTCCCGAGCTGGCGCTGTCGCTCGCGCCGCTCGAAGTTGCGGTCGCGTCGGCTACGACGTCGGCGACGGAGCGAGCGGGTGTCGCCTCGGCATCCGCGATCGCGGGCTCGGGTGTTGCCTCGGAGCCGCTCGAGCAGGCGGCGCCCAGCAGCGCGACGAGCGCGATCAGTCCTAAGGTGACGTTTCGCATCGGAATCCCCCATACGCCTCGAGGACGCGCGGAACCGGGCCAACCTGGCCCGGTCCACTGATCATCGAACGTTTCCGGGGAGACCGCAGTTCCTCGACGGGCGGGTCACGGCGCTGGGGCTGATTTGCTCCAGCCGTCGACGAGCGCTCGATTCGACGCGACGGCTGAATGCACGAACGCCTCGAGGGCCTGCTCTTGCGCGTCGCCGTCGCCGGCGGCGGTGAGCTTCGAGGCCACCAGCACCGCCGCCGTGAAGCCCTCGGTGTGCCAGCTGCCGCCGCTGTCCAGCACCGGCCAGTCGCCAGGCTCCGGATACGGCCACGGGCTGCTGTAGTAGTACGGCTCGGCGTACGAGCCGTCGCCCGGCTGCATCCCGAAGCTCACCGACCGCGCCGTTTCCCGGTCATCGTCAGGATCAAGGCTGATCAGCGTCGCCATGTCCATGTGGTGCGGCCAGGTGCGGACCGACGTCGCATGCTCGTTCGAGGCGACGAGCTGCTGCAACACGCCGTGCGAGTTGCTGTAGTAGCGCGCGAGCTCGGCGAGCGCCGCCGTGTCCGTCAAGTCGAACTGTTGCTCCGCCGAGCACGGCTCCGGTAGTCCGTCTTCGGCCTCCGCGAGCGGCTTCGGCAACGCCGTGCTCGTGAGGTCGACGATCTGCTTCGTCAGCCACTCGAACAGCTCGTCGACGGACATCCCGTTCGTCGCTTGCGAGGCGACCTCGTTGCCGCTGGCGTCGAGGATCAGCGCCGCGCCGTCGGCGACCCTCAGTCCGACGCTGAACGGCGTATCGCCAGGGATCTCGACGCTGGTCAACGCCTGGCGCTCCTCGTCCCACTGGAACGCCTGGTGCCCCCAGTCGTCCTGCGGTGTCGCCAGCAGACGCGGCACGCTGGCCACGACCTGCGCCACGCAATGCAACTGCTCACGGGTGTGGGGAAGCTTGTCGGGTGCCGGGGTGCCGAGCGTTTGCCAGGTCATGGTCGCAGTCCTCGAGGTGCATGAATCGCCGTCTGATCCACGCTAGCGCGCACCTCGCGCCGCCCCTCGTGAGCGCGCTTCCAATCGGTCGCAACGTTCCGGCCTCGGCGTGGTGCTACCGCGCGGGCTCCTCGATCACGGGGTTTTCCAGGCTCCCCAGCCCGCTGATCTCGACGCGCACCGTGTCGCCCGCTTTGAGCCACTCCTGTGGGTCGCGCGCCTGGCCGACGCCGGCCGGGGTGCCTGTGAAGATCACGTCGCCCGGTTCGAGCGTGAACGCGGTGGAAACGTACTCGATCAACTGTGGGAGGTTGAACAGCAGGTCGTTGGTCAGCGCACTCTGCTTTTCCACCCCGTTGACGTAGGTCTTCAGCTCGAGCGCGGATGGGTCCGGGACCTCGTCGGCGGTCAGAATCCAGGGCCCGGTCGGTCCGTGGGTGTCCCAGCTCTTGCCCATCATCCAGGTTGGTGTGTGGCGCTGCCAGTCGCGCACCGTCACGTCGTTCCCGTTCATGTAGCCCGCGACGTAGTCGAGGGCGTCCGCGGCCGCCACGTGGCGGGCGTACTTGCCGATCACCGCGCAGAGTTCGCCCTCCCAGTCGAGCATGTGGCTCTCGACGGGCGCGTGGATCGGGTGCCCGGCGCCGACGATGCACGTCGACACCTTGGTGAACACCGTCGGGTGTTCGGGCAGCTCGCGCGCCATCTCCGAGGCGTGCGCGCGGTAGTTGATCCCGATCGCCATCACCTTGCCCGGCCTCGGAACTGGCGCGGCGAGACGGACATCGCGGAAGGGAACGGCGCTTCCGTTCGCGGCTAACTCATCCGCGCTGAGCGCGCCGCCGTCGAGCCAAGCCAGCGTCGCCTTGATCGCCTCGAGGCCGGGCACGCCGACCGCGAGGAGATCGATCATCGTCGCCGGGTTGAGCGCGTCCGCCGCCAGCTCGGGACGTGGCGCGCCCTCGTCACAGAGCCGCGCCGCGAGCGCGCGGTTCACGTCGACGACGTCGTCGTTGTCGCGAAGCACACCGGCGCGCGTGACGCCGTTCCGGGTGTAGCTGACCAAACGCATCGAACCACACTCCTCGATATTCTCGAACGGGATCGGGACGGGCGCGAATATACCGTGAGCGCGCTCGCGGGCGACGTCGCGGCGCCCTCGGGACGCTAGCCTCTGAAGCGAGCACGAGCACCGCGGAACAACGCGATGGCCGAGGACCCCAGCAACGACCAGCTCTACGACTTCCTGGTCGGGCTCGGTACGGCCGGGATCGCGCACACGGGCCACGATTTCCTCACCCACCTCAAGGCGGTCCAGAGCGTCCTTGAAGACGGCGGCGCAGAACCGGAGATCGCGCGCGCCGGCCCGCTCCACTCCATCTACGGCACTGAGGGCTTCCAGGACTTCTCGCTCCCCCTCAAAGAGCGCGCCCAAGTCCAAGGTTTGATCGGCGCCCGCGCCGAGTTCGCCGCAAACTGCAATTGCGTGATGGACCGCTCGACCTTCGACGCCGCGGTCGCCGCGGCAGTCACGGACGCGAGTTCGGCCGGAGGGGCGCTGCCGCGCGGGGGCTACACGTTCGAGATCCGAGACCGTGTCGAGGGCAGCCCGCCGATCGCCCTCACCCGCGCCCAGCTCGCCGACCTCGCCGAGGTCCATTTGTTCGACTGGCTAGAGCAGGTCGACCGCAGCGACCGCGGCTGGGGCTACCGCCGCGAGGCGTACCGGCAGATGGCGGAGTTGGTTGGGCCTCGAGCCGTGGCGGCGTACGACGCGGCGTTCGCGCGGGAGGCGGCGGCGACGTAGAGCTCGGCATCTGCTGTACCGGCGTCCGGCGTTGAGGGTGCGTCGCCGGAGTACGACGAACTCGATTCTGCGTGGGCGATGCTTGGTGGTCCGCGCGAAGCATCCGTGGTCGTACCTGGATCGGTGGCGTCGCCCCCCGGGCAGGGGGACAAGGCTGTCCCCCCCTACGACCCCCTCGCAAACCGGCCGTCCCTGGCAGGGCAAATCGGTCCTCGCGGTCGTGGACCGCGTAACCGGGATGCTCGACAAGTGCCTCTTCCGCGTTCCAGGTAGTCGGGCTGGAGCTTCAGGTGCGATGCCGCACGCTCAGCCGTGATCTCGCCCGGGGTGGAGCGCTCGGGTTGCTCGTCGCGATGAGGCCGCTCGCGCCAGCGTGCGGCGCATGGTGTACGTTCGCGACCGCTGGTGACGGTGGCTAGCTAGAGAACTCGTGCCATCGGTCGTGTCCCCGCCCGCGCCGGGCGTTGAGCCAGGCGCGATGCAGCCGCTCGCATTGCTGTGGCTGGTGGTCGCAACGGCCAGTTCTGGAAGCGCAACGGAACCTTCAGCGAGCGGCGAGGCCGAAGGGACGTGGATCGTCCTTTCGGACCAGATTATTGCGCGTATGGAGGAGAACGGGCATGGGATACTTTCCGGACGCCTACGGTGCCGCCGTATACGACATTTTTTTCGATAGCGCGCGGGGGTGCGCCGAAGGCCTGGTTGAAGCTTGCAGTGACTTCTTCACACCAGGAGCGCGGATCCTCGACGTCGGGGCCGGGACGGGAAACGTGTCCTGCGAGGCAGCCCGCAGGTTCGGCGATAGCAACATCGTCGGGATCGATATCGACGAAGGGGCGTTGGAACTAGCCAAGCACAAGGCCGCTGAGCTGTCGCTCGGCAACGTGCGGTTCGAGGCGGGCGACGCCCTCGACTTGCCATACGCGGACGGCACGTTTGACGCGGCACTCGCCAACCAGGTGGTTGGGGGGCCGGCGGCGCAACGGAAGATGCTCAGCGAGATGCTGAGAGTGGTCCGCCCCGAGGGCGGGGTGGGCGTCGCCAGATCCAATCCTGACTCGAACGAGGTGATGCACTGGATCAACGATGTGGCGTTGGAGATGTCGAGCCGACGCGGCATCGAGCCACCAGCGATCGAGCAGAACCCGTGGATGAACACCCTGCCGGTGAGCAGGATGCTGGAGCAGGTAGGTGTGCGGGGGATCAAGACAACGAAGATTGTCTCCGCCCAAACCGACTTCCCGACGTTCCTCATCAATCTGATGACTCAGGGCCGTCATCTGCTGGACCTCGTCGACTATGTCAGTCAATGCGATGCAGGCGACGAAGCAGCACAGATCAAGGGTTGCTGGGAGTTCCTCCATCTCGGGGGGGAACTGATGGACAGGAAATACGGCGGCACGCTGGAAGTCTCGTGCGAAGTGGTGAGCGGAACGAAAGTGGCGCAGATGGTGCTCGCCGGGACTGCGCGCCGCCAGGCAACGGACTTCTGATGGCGCAGCCGCCGTCGATGTCGTGATCCGACGAAGGCCACCGTTCAGTGAGACAGCCGCGCCAGCAGGCGATCCATGAACACCTCGGCGTGCGCGAGCTGGTCGAGGTCGACGTACTCATTCGGGCCGTGGGCCTGCTCGATCGAGCCGGGGCCGCAGACGACCGCCGGGATGCCGGCCGCCTGGAACAGCCCCGCCTCGGTTGCGTAGTTGACCTTGCCGACGTCCCCCGTACCCCCGGCGGATCCGAGGCCGTCCGACAGTTCGAGGGCGGTCGCCACGACCTCGTCCTCTGGCCCGATGTCCAGTCCACGCGTCGAGGACAGCACCTCGAACTCGATCGCGGCGTCGGGGTAGATCGTGCGCATTTCCGGCAGCAGCTCAGCGGTGGCGTAGGCCTCGATCTCGCCGAACAGCCCCTCGTCGGTGTCGGTGCCGACGGTGCGGATCTCGAAGTCGAAGTGGGCGTGGCGGGGGACGATGTTGAACGCGGTACCGCCCTCGAAGATGCCCGTGTGCAGCGTCGAGTGGGCGACGGGGTAGCCCTCGTCGAACGGCCCGGCGTCGGCCTTGCGGCGCGCGATGTCGTTGATCCTCGTGACGAGGCGTGCGCCGTATTCGATCGCGTTCACTGCACGCGGGGCGTACGACGAGTGGGCCTCGATGCCGCGCAGGTGGCAGCGGTACGCGTAGTGTCCCTTGTGCGCGACGATGACGCCCATCGAGGTCGGCTCGCCGACGATCGCCATCGCCGGCCGCGTGTCCCGCGCCTCGAGGTCCGCGAGCAGAGGCAAGACACCAACGCAGCCGACCTCCTCGTCGGGCGTGCAGACGAGGTGCAGCGGCGGCGTGAGCTCGGCCTCGGCGAAGCGCGGTAGCGCAGCGAGCACGACAGCGAGGAAGCCCTTCATGTCGGCGGTGCCGCGGCCGTACAGGCGGCCTTCCTGCTCGGTCAGCGTCCAGGGGTCGGTCGCCCAGTCCTGGCCCTCGACCGGTACCACGTCCGTGTGCGCCGAGACGGCGACGCCGCCCCGATCACCGGGGCCGATCGTCGCGTAGAGGTTCGCCTTGTTGTGCTGGTGCGCGACCCGGCGAGACTCGATCCCGAGGGCTGACAGGTAGTCCTCGACGAACTCGATCAACGGGAAGTTGGAGTGACGGCTGGTCGTGTCGAACGCAACGAGCTGCGACAACAGGTCGATCGTCGCCTCGCTCGGGGAGCCGTGCGCTGACATGGCGTCACGCTACCGCAGGCGCTTCGCCCCGGCACTCGCGGATTCGTTATGGTCCGGCTGTCGATCCCCCGGCACGACGTTCGTCATCCTGATGAACGGGCGGCGGGTGGTCGCTCGCACCCAGCGGAGGAGAACGAGATACGCTACCTGGCACTGATCTACAACGAGGAGACGGCCGAGCCGGAGCCGATGACGCCAGAGGGCATGGCCCCCTGGATCGCGTTCGGCGAAGAGGCGACCCAGCGTGGCGCGAATCCGCAGGGCGACGCCCTTCAGCCGAGTTCGACCGCGACGACCGTGCGCGTCCGCGACGGACAGACGATGACCACTGACGGCCCGTTCGCGGAGACGAAGGAAGTGCTCGGCGGTTACTACATGCTCGAGTGCCCGGACCTCGACGCCGCCGTCGATTTGGCTGCGAAGATTCCCGCCGCGGAGTACGGTTCGATCGAGGTGCGCCCGATCATGGAGCTACCTAACGCGTAGCTCTCTCGCACCGCGATCGCGAGGACCAACGTTGGCCGATCGCGCGTCCGTCGCTCCCCAGACCGACGGTCCCGGGGCCGCCACTAAAGCGGCTGGCACTTCGGTGGATGCCGCCACGGAGGTGGCTGGGACTTCGGTAGATGCCGCCACCGAGGCGGCTGTCGAGGCGGTCTACCGCGACGACGCCGGCCGGCTGACCGCGACGCTGATCCGCTCCTGCGGCGGCGACTTCCAGCTCGCCGAGGACTCGCTCCAGGACGCGTTTGCGGCCGCGCTCGAACACTGGCCGGGCGAAGGCGTCCCCCGGACGCCGGCTGCGTGGATCTTGACCACCGGCCGCCGCAAAGCGATCGACCGGCTGCGCCGTGAGCAGGCCTTGCAACGCAAGCGCGACGCGCTCGAGCGGATGACCGCCCTGGAACACGAGCTCGCCGAGGATGACGCGAGCCGCGAACCCGCGGACGGCACGCTCGCGGACGACCGGCTGCGGCTGATCTTCACCTGCTGCCACCCGGCACTCGCCCCGGACGCGCAGGTCGCGCTCACCCTGCGCACGGTCGCCGGCCTCGAGACCCGCGAGATCGCGCGGGCGTTCCTTGTCGAGCAGCCGACGATGGCGCAGCGACTCGTGCGCGCCAAGCGGAAGATCCGCGACGCCGGCATCCCGTACGAGGTGCCGCCTCCCGAGGTGCTGCCGGATCGGCTCGCCGCCGTGCTCGCCGTCGTCTACCTGGTCTTCAACGAGGGCTACAGTGCGACCGGTGGCGAAGCGCTGGTGCGAGCGGAGCTGTGCGCCGAGGCGATCCGGCTCGGACGGCTCGTCGTCGAGCTGATGCCCGAGGAGCCGGAGGCGATCGGGCTGCTCGCGCTGATGCTGCTCCACGATGCGCGCCTGATGGCGCGCACGGGGCCCGATGGCGACCTCGTCACGCTCGAGGAGCAGGACCGGACGACCTGGGACCGCGCCCAGATCAACGAGGGCGTCGAGCTGATTCACCGCGCCGCCGCGCTCCGCCGCGCTCCGCCGCCCGGGCCCTTACCAGCTCCAGGCGGCGATCGCGGCGATCCACGCGGAGGCGGAGACGCCGGAGCGCACCGACTGGCACGAGATCGCGCTGCTCTACAACGAGCTCCTTGGGATGCAGCCGACCGCGGTGGTCGAACTCAACCGCGCCGTCGCCGTCGCGATGGCGTTCGGGATCGAGGGTGGCCTGCGCATGCTCGATCGCCTCGCCGCCCAGCCCGGCCTCGAGGGCTACCATCTGCTCGACCCGGCGCGCGCCGATCTGTTGCGCCGAGCCGACCGCCCCGAGGAGTCGGCCAGCACCTACCGGCGCGCCCTCGCGAACTGCGAGCACCCCGTCGAGCGGCGCTACCTCGAACGGCGCCTCGCCGAGGTCGCGGGATCGGGCGCCTCGAGGAACGCAATACCGAACGCAACGGAAGGGGACTGAGATGCCAGCCGAGCAAGAGTACGGGGCGCCGCCGCAGATCACGCCGGGGCGGCCCTGTCTCTAACGGCGGCTGCTCACGGTAACGGAACGGTTCGGGACGCAACGAGGGGGAGAACGATGGCCCAGGAGCAAGAGTACGAGGCGCCGCAGCAGATCACGCCGGGGCGTCTGGGCGACTACCTCGACATCATGAGCAAGTCGGTCTTCCAGAGCGGCATGTCCTGGAAAGTCGTCGAGGCGAAGTGGGACACCACCCGCGAGGCCTTCCACGACTCCGAAGCCGAGCTCGACGACCTGACGCAGGACACGCGCGTGATCCGCAACCGCCGCAAGCTCAACGCGGTCGTCAGCAACGCCGCCCGCATACTCGAGCTCGACGCCGAGCACGACGGCTTCCGCAACTATCTGCGCTCGCAGGACGACTTCGACGCGACCGTGAAGATGCTCAAGAAGGACTTCAAGTTCCTCGGAGACATGGGCACCTACGTCATGCTCTACGTCGTCGGCGAGCCGGTACCTTCACATGACGACTGGATGGCGTCTCAAGAGCAGCGGCGGTCGAAGCAGACGTCGCGGTCGAGGAGGTAGGCGGCGTTGCGGTTCCCGCCGGTAGCCCGGATCACCTCGCGGTAAGCTGCTGGCTGGGATTCTGGTGGATGGGCGCCCGCAGGCGCGCCGAGGACGGGAGCATCGAGATGCCGAAAGCCAGCATCAACGGCCAGGTCCTGGCCGAGTCAGACGAGTTTGAGATCGTCGAGGGCAACGTTTACTTCCCGCCATCCGCGATCAAGACCGAGTTGTTCCAGCCGAACGACAGCCACACCACGTGCCCGTGGAAGGGCCTCGCCTCGTACTACGACGTCGTAGTCGACGGCGAGACCTTCTCAGGCGCCGCCTGGTACTACCCGGATCCGAAGTCCGCGGCCGAGAACATCCGCGACCACATCGCCTTCTACGCGCCGCCGGTCAAGGTCGAACGCTAAACGTCACCGCCTCGGTCCGGGGCGCGCCTCGCACCTCGCCTGGCACAACTGGAGCGCGGGCGTGAGCGCGCGTCTCTGAGGGGGTCTCGGCGGCGAGGCCGCGGCCGGGTCCGTCGGCTACCCCCAGCGCGGCGGGGCGTCGAGGTCGATGCCCAGGTGCACCTTCGCGATCAGCTCGTGCGTGAGTGCGAAGTTGCCGGGGTGCAGGCGGCCCATCCGAGCGTCGCGGAACAGCCGCTCGAGCATGCCGCCACGGGAGACACCGAAGCCGCCGGCCGCGTCGACCGCGCCGTCGACGGCGGCGAAGGCGGCGTTCGTCGCCTGGTGCTTCATGCTCATCGAGCGCCAGACGAACTTGAAGTAAGGTCTCGGGCGTCCAATTCGGTGCGTCCAGAACCTCGGTCGACCACTCGTCCGCGTAACGCTGTACCAGCGCCTCGGTCAGATCGAGCTTCATCACGATCTCCGCGAACGCGTGCTGGAACTCGGGGTGGAATTTGTAGAGCCCCTGACCGATCGCCATCGAGGACTTCGTCTGGAGCTGCTCGGCCGCGATGTCCTTCGCGCGCTCGGCGAGACCGAGGTAGATGCTCGAGAACGTCGTCTCCGCCCAGGCGAAGATGCCGAGGACGAACAGGTTCGTGCCGGCGGCGCCAGCGGGGACCACGTAGGCGACGTCCTCGTCGGGGACGAACACGCCCTCGAGGATGGTGTCGTCGCTGCGGGTGGCGCGCATGCCGAGGGCGTCCCAGGTCTCGTCGATGCGGTATCCCTCGGCGTCGCGCTTCATGAAGGCGTGGACGATCTTCGGCGCGTCCGGGTCAGAGGCGTCCATGGCGTGGAGGCCGAGGCGTGTCCAGACGGGGGTGAGGCTGCCGAAGCTCTTGTGCCCGGTGATTCGGTATCCACCATCCACGCGCTCTGCCTGCGTGGAAGACAGCAACAGGGGCAGATCGTTGCCACGCTCGCCGTGCCCGGCCGCGAACACGGCTCCGGCCGCTGCTTCCTGAAGCAGGAAGTCGCAGGTGGTGTCGCCGGCGCGGTGCAGGTCCGCCATCACACCGGTCCAGTAGAAGTGCATGTTCGTGGCGAGGGCGGTCGCCGGCGCGTGGTAGGCGAGGCGCCGCTGCTCCCCGGCGACGCGCGTCAGGTTCGCGCCGAGCCCGCCGAACTCCTCGGGGACGGCTAGCTTGAGGTAGCCGGCGTCCCGCAGCTCGTCGAAATCCTCATGGCAGAAGGTGTTTTCGCGGTCATAAGTGGCGGCGCGGTCCTCGAAGCGTGCGAGCATGTTGTCGCTAAGTAGCGGGGTCGAGACGGGGGGAGCAGCCGTGGTCGTCATTTGTTCTCTCCTAGCGGACGGCTAAGGGTGGACATCGTTATGCGCTCTCATACGCGTTCTGATTGCGGATCGTCAAGCTGATGACGTTGTTTGACGCTGTGTGAGGGAGCGGCCATACTGGCGGGGATGTCGAGCGATGCGAATCCGACGACCTCGGCTGGCGGGCCGCCGTCCCCATGGGGGGAAAGCTCGTTCCTCGATCGGCTGAGCGAGGTGACCTTCGAGATCACGCACGAGTTGGGCATCGGCCCCAACGGCAGCATTGATGTCTTCTTTCTCGGCTTCTTGCGGATGATGTCCCGCTTCGGGGTGTTTTCGTTCGGTCCGATCACGATCTACGTACCGACCATTGAGGACGTTGTCCGGCGCAACGCCACGGAAGCCGCGACACCGGGACACCTGGTCCGTTTCTCGAACCTGTTGCGCGATGAGCAACAGCGAATCGGCGGCGGTCCGATCAACGAGCTCCACGCGTTGCTGGCGTTCATGCGGTTGAGCGAAGGCATCCCGGGCCGGGTATTCGGCGAGCTGGGCGTGCGGCCGGAACAGGTCGAGGATTACGCGCGTTCGGCGGGGGCGGCCACCGCGTCCATCGAACCGGAGAAACTCTACTCGCCGGAGGATGCCGCGGATTACCTCGGCATTCACGTGCAGACAGTGCGCGCGTGGATCCGTTCAGGCCGGCTCAAGGCGAGCCGTCTGGCCGGGCAGCGGGCGCTGCGTATCAAGGCCTCCGACCTGGCCACGGTGCTCGAACCGGTGGACGGGTCAGACTGAGCGATGTATCACCCTGTGACGTACGCGGGTGATGAGCGTAGGGGGGCGACGTATGTCCAAGCTGTGGATAATCGAGCGGGATGTTGCGGATTGGACTGACGAGGACGTCGCGGCGGGAGGCCTCCGCGCGAAGATGTGCGTCCTCTGGTACCCGAACATGGAATGGGTGCGCTCGTTCTTGGACCGCGACAGTGACCGCCTACTGTGCATCTACCGGGCGGAGACCGAGGAAGACGTGCGCAAGCACGCGGAGGCTGCCGGCCTGCCGTGCGGTACCGTCAGCCCCGTCGACGAAGTGCTTCCGGCTGATCTCGACGAACCGACGGAAGGAGACGTCGCCGAGCATGCCTTCACCTTCGGACCTCCGCCGCTACCGGTGACCGACCCGGCATAACCACCTCGGTCCGAGGCGTGCCCTCGGACCTCGCGAGGCGAGACTGAGACGCGGGCGTGAGCGCGCGTCTCTGTGTGTCTCAGGGAGCCTGCCAGGCGCGGGGCGCGCCGCGGGTCAGCTGACGACGCCCGCCTCGCGCAGCTCCTCGATCTGCTGCGCGTCCAGTTCGAGGTCCGCCGCGAGGATCTCGTCGGAGTGCTCTCCGAGGAGTGGCGCCCGCTGGAGGGGGACTTTGCTTTTCTCCAACCGCGGCGCCCAGCCCAGCAGCCGGATCTCGCCGTGCTCGGGGTGGTCGATGGTGTGCACGAAGCCGCGGGCGTTCAGGTGCTCGCTGGCGAAGAGGTCCGCGGTGTCGAAGACGGCGCTGCAGGGCACACCGCCGTCGCCGAGGATCTTCATCACCTCCCACTTGTCGTAGCGCCTCGTCCACTCGGCGATCACCTCGCGCAGCTGCGCGCCGTGCTTGACGCGCGCCCGGTCGGTCGCGAAGCGCTCGTCGACGGCCAGTTCGGTGTGCCCCATCGCGACGCAGAGCGAGTCCCACATGCGAGGGGTGTTGCAGATCACCTGCACGTAGTCGTTGGCGCCGCCGCCTTTACAGGGGTAGAGCGTGTTCAGCGGGGACGGTCCGTCGCCGCCGCGCGGAGCGACGGCCGCGCCCCAATCGGCCCCCGCATCCTCGGCAAGTAGCTGGCGTACACTGCCCGCGATCGCGGTGCGCATGTAGTAGGTCATCGCCTCCTGCATCGCGATCTCGATCAGCTGACCTTCGCCCGTACGCTCGCGCTGGATGTAGGCTGCGAGGATCGCGGTCGCGAGCTGCATCCCGGTGCCGGAGTCGCCGACCGTGTTGCCCGGGCGAACCGGGGGCCCGTCCACCGTCCCGGTGGTCGAGTAGGTCCCGGCAGCGGCCTGCGCGACCTTGTCGAAGCACTTGTAGTCCGCGTACGGGCCGGTCGTGCCGAACCCCTTCAGGCGCGCGTAGATGATGTTCGGCTTCGCGGCCCTCATTACGTCGTAGCCGATGTCCAGCTTCTCGACGACCCCCGGGCCGTAGTTCTCCACGAAGACGTCGAAGTGCGGCGCCATGTCGAGCAGCAACTGGCGGCCTCGGGGCTGGCTCAGGTCGAGCACGATGCTGCGTTTGTTGCTGTTCCAGTTGAGGAAGTAAGGCGAGTTGCCGTCGCCCTGGGTCTGGCGTCCCGGGTCGCCGCGGCCGGGCGGCTCCACCTTGACGACGTCGGCGCCCATCCAGGCGAGCGCCTGGGTGCACGACGTACCCGCCTCGTACTGCGTCATGTCCAGGATGCGCATCCCATCGAGCGCCGGCATGGTCGCCCTCCTCTCCGTGATCGCGGCCTCATCCTAGTGCGATCAGCGCCCGTCGTACGGGCGGCCGTCGCGGGGCTGCGGTCGGCTCTATGCTGCCGCGCGAGGGGAGCGATCGAACCAGAGTCGCGCTGACTCACCCCCCCGTGCAAAACAGGAGGACCGCCGTGGTCGAGGACCAGCCAGCACCGAAGCCGATGAGGAACGACGTCAACCGACCGTCGGAGGAGGTGCTCGTGCTGCGGCACCACCGCCTGGAGCTCGGTTCGCACCGCCAGTTCTTCGAATGGAGCCGCTACGGCATCTGGCCTTTCTTCATGCGCATCGGTGCGCGCGTCGTCGGTGAGTGGAAGGTGGTCTACCCCGACGGGAGCCCGGCGCCCACCGACCACGAGGATGGCTGGCGCCTCGCCCGCTACGCCGGCATGGATCACTGGCACGACACGCGGGGCGGCACGGTGCTCGGGGGGAACGGTCCGCTGCAAGAGCGCTTTCCCGAGGGCGGACGGCGCCGCAACCAGTACGTGCTCAGCCGCGACGAGGTCTACTTCCTCACCGGCGAGATGGCCTCCGGTGGGCCGTTCTATATGCCCGGACTCGTCGAGGACTACGAGTTGATCGAGGACGACGAACCGCTCCCCGAGGATGCCCCCCATGCGGTCCGCCTCGACGTGCCGCATCCGGGCGAGGAGATGGTGGCGTTTCGCCACTTCACGATCGAGAAAGGCAGCTTCGAACGCTTCGACGAACTGAGCCGCAGCGCGGTCTGGCCCTACCTCGAGAAGATCGGGGTGCGCCCGATCGGGCAGTGGCGGCGCCTCTACCCCGAGCCGCCTGTCGGGAACCTCGAAGAGAACTCCGACTACGACGAGGCGGTGCAGCTGATTCGCTACGCCAGCTATGAGCACTGGGAGGCGACGCGCAGCCCCGCCGACCTTGGAGGCGACGGTCCTGACTACGACGCGATGCAGGAAGCGCTGCGCGAGCGCGGGTCGTTGACGCGAGAGACGTCGGCCAGGTTCATGCAGGGCTACATGTTCCCGAACCCGCCGCTCTACGCGCCGCCCCTGAAGGAGCGCTACCGCCGGGTTTGACCCGCCTCGGCTCGACGGCTGTCTCCTGGCGAGCGCCCGTCGACAGCGCCTCACTCGCTATCGTGAATCGATGCTGGCCGCGATCGCCCGCCCCTCCGATCGCGCGCGCCTGATCCTGCTCGTCCTCATCGCGGCGGTTTCCGCCGCCGTCTACGCTCCGCTGACCGTCTCGATGTCGCTCGATGAGTTCTTCCCCGGCCCGGGCGTCACGCTCGACTTCCAGTTCATGCTCGGGGACGACTGGGAGGCCAACGCCTGGCGCCTGTACGGATCCTTCGCCGCGCTGTTCGCGCTCTGGGGCCTCGCGCTCTGGCTGGTCGCGCGGCTCGCCGTCTCGAGGTGGTCCGTCGCCGTCGCCGTGCTCGGCGCGATCGCGATGGCGGCGGCGCTCGTCCCGATGTACCCGCCCTTTGCCGTCGACTTGTTCCACTACCTCGGTGAGGGCCGCCTGCTCTGGGTCGAGGGCGAGAACCCGATGGTCCGAGGGCCCGGCCAGTTCTTGCCGATCGGCATCAGCTTCGGCACTGAGCCGGCCGCGTACGGGCCGCTCTGGTACTGGACGCTCGGGCCGCCCGTGCTCGCCGGTGGCGATGACTTCCCACGCTCGCTGCTGCTGCTGAAGGGCTGGATGGTCGGCTGGCTCGCGCTGACAGCGCTCCTCGGTGCGCTGATCTCGAGGCGCGTCCAGCCGGGCCGAGAGCTGCTCGTAGCGGTTGCGATCGCCTGGAACCCGTACGTCCTGTGGCGGGTTGCCGGCAACGGACACAACGACATCACGATGATGGCCTTCGCGCTGCTGGCGATCTGGCTCGCCGTCTGCCCCGCAGCTCAACGCCGCTCCGCCGCGGGGCCGTCTCAACCCGGCTCCGCCGAGGGTCGCTGGCGCTGGGTCCTTCCCGCGCTCGCTGCCTCCGTGCTCGTGAAGTACGTCTCGCTGCTGCTGTTGCCCGCGCTCCTCGTCTTTCTCTGGCGCCGCCCCTCCGAGGAGCGCCGCGCCCTGCTGCCGGATCTCGCGATCGGCGCCGCCTTCGCCGCGGTGGTGGTGATCGCCGCGTTCGCGCCGATGTGGGAGGGGTTCGCGGTGTTCGATCAGGTGCGGGCGCAGGGCGGGCGTTTGATCAGCAGTACTCCGGAGCTGATCTCGACGTTGCTCAGCGACGCCTTCGACGTCTCTCCTCGGCGGGCTGATCAGCTCGGCGTGCGGATCGGCGCCGCCGCGTTCGGCGCCGTCGCGGCGTTCCTCCTCTGGCGGCAGCGCCCCGGTCACGAGGCGCTGATCGCGGTCAGCGCCTCGTTGATGCTGGCGTACGCGCTGATCGGCGTGGGCTGGTTTCGTCCGTGGTACTTCCTCTGGGTCGTCACCCTGACGGCGCTGCTCCCCGGTCGCTGGTCGCTCGCGCTTGGCGTCGCCGCCTCCGTCGCCGGGCTGACGCCCGACGTCGCCGAGAAGTACGCCGTCTTCGTCGAGGCGCTACGTCCGCTGACCCGAGCGCACCCCTCGCTGCCTGCGATCCTGGCGCAGTTCCTGCCGCCGGCGCTCGTCTGGTTGGCCGCGCTGCTCTCGACGCGCAGCTCGAGCCTCGACGCGGCTCAGCTCACCACCAGCACCGGCACCAGCTCGAGACCTGCCCGCTCGGCCAGTTGAGCGGCCGCGCGTTCGATCGCCTCGGGCGTCCGGCTCACCGTCGGATTCGAGAAGCGCCACCAGCTCCCGGGTTCCCTGCGGATCGATGCGCGCGAGCAGCGGCTCGATCGCGCGGATGTATGCCCGGCTGCGCGACACGCCGAACTCCGACGTCGCCTCGAGCGCCGTGCGTACCAGCGCCCCGCGCACGATGTCGTGCGAGTCACCCGTGCCGGCCACGTGACCGGCCACGCTCAAATCGTGCCCCTGGCGGATCGCGACGAGCGTCTGCTCGTCGAGCGCCCGGTTGAGCGGCGCCGCACCCTGAACGATCGCCCACAGCCGGTCCCACTCGTGCGGAGCCCCGAAGCGCGAGTCGAGGTCGCCGGCGGCAGTCAACCGCTCGCCCGCTTCGGCGGCGATCAGCGCGCGGATCAGCGGTAACTCGATCGACAGCAGCGTCGAGAGCTCCGATGCGCGTTCCATCTCGCTCCGCCCCGCGAACGCGCCTCCGCCTGTGATCGCGTCGATCGCCCGCTGCTGCAGCCAGTCCGCGGAGCCGAAGTACTCGGCGTAGAGGCTGCCGGTCGGGCCCGTCGCAGCCGTCGCCGCGACCGTCGATAGCGAGGGGGGGCACCGCTCCGCCGATCGACGCGGGCGCTGCCTCGAACCCCTCGCGCACCGAATCCCAATCGATGAACTCGCGCTCCGCGAGCAGCCCGACGAGCTGTTCAATGCCGGTGTTCGTGGCGATCTCGAACGTGACGTCGGACTCCGGAACGTACGCTCCGAGCGACTGACCGGCGGCGCCGGTCACGTCCTCGCCGCTCACGACGACCGACTCAGTTGGGGATGGCGGCGGCGCGCCGGGGCGCGCCACGCCACCGCAGGCAGCGATCAGGAGCGCCAACGCCGAGGCGATGACCGAGGCGGCCGGCGCCAGACGGCGCCGTCGTACGGTCGGTCCAGCCCGAGGTGGTCGCTGATTGCGGTTGACCGTCATCACCGGGGTCCGTAGCCTCGGCGCGTCATCACGGTAGTGGTGACGCAGCGATGCATCGGTTGGCGACTGCCGGCCGGTCGAACCGCTGGGGGGGCCGCAAGGCTGAGATTCCGTCCGTCGGAACTACCCCAGGAACCTGATCTCGGTAATCCGAGCGTAGGGAAGCGGTCTATGTCGAAGATGAGGACCTCCCGGTCCGGTCGTTCGAATACCTCTCTCCACCGTCGATTTTCTGATCCGTTCCTCCGCGGCGCATCCCTGCACGCCGAGGAGGTTTCAGATGATCGCCGAGATCCAGGTACTGCCGAATCCACCCGGCGCCCCTGACGACTACTACCAGCATGTTGACGCCGCGATCGCGGCGATCGATCGCGCCGGTCTGACCTACGAGGTCGGCGCCCTCGGCACCACGATCGAGGGTGATCCGGATCAGATATGGGCGCTGCTCCGCGACGTCCACGACGCCTGCCTGGGATCGGGACCGACCAGCCTCGTCACCGTGATCAAGGTGCACGAGGCAGCGCCGAGCCGTGAGCAGGCCTCGATCGCGAGTCTGACCAGCAACTTCCGGGCTGCCGACGCCGGCTCGGGCGCCTCATCGAACGGCGGATCTGATGCATAGGGCCGCGCGCACGGCGCGGGAGCTGATGCCAGCGGCGCTGTTCCTCGTCGCGCTGCTCGTCGGCTGGGAGCTCTGGGTCCGCGTCCGCGACATACCCAGCTACCTGCTGCCCCCGCCCAGCGACCTCTGGCAGGCCTTCCTCGATCAGCGTGGGTCGCTGCCGGCGCACACGAGGACCACCGTCGGCGAGGCGCTCCTCGGCCTGCTCTTCGCCGCGCTGCTCGGTGTGGTCCTCGCAGCCCTGATCGCCAGCCTCCCGCTCGCGCGGCGCGTGCTCTATCCGCTGCTGGTTGTCAGCCAGAACATCCCCGTGCTGGTGCTCGCCCCGCTGCTGGCGGTCTGGTTCGGCTTCGGCATGACTCCGAAGGTTCTGATCGTCGTACTGATCGGCTTCTTCCCGATCGCCGTCAACACGGCCGACGGCCTGCTCCGCGCCGACCGCGAAATGGTCGAGCTGGTGCGGAGCATGGGTGCCAGTCGCTGGCAGGTGCTGCGGACGGTGCTGATCCCGTCGGCGGTGCCGTCATTCTTCGCCGGCCTGCAGATCGGAGCCGCCTACGCGGTGATTGGTGCGGTGATCGCCGAGTGGATGGGCGCCAGCAGCGGCCTCGGACTGTTCATTACGCGCTCTCAGCGAGCGTTCCGGACCGATCAAATTTTCATGGCGGTGGTCCTGATTGCCATCGTCAGCATCACGTTCTTTGCCGGTGTGCGTCTGCTCGCTCGCCTTGCGATGCCGTGGCAGCAAGCCACGGCATCGGAAATTTCATGACGCAGCTACGCCGCAGGGCCGTGGCAGCAAGCCACGGCATCGGAGATCTCATGACGCAGCTACGCCGCGGAACGTTTGACACGCGGCTACGCCGCGGGCAGCGGCAATGTAACCACAGCAGGAAATTGACGCGCGGCTCCGCCGCAGGAGGGAATTGAGATGAAACGACTGATACTCGGAGCGCTGCTGTTCCTTGGGGTGGTGGTGCTCGCCGCCTGCTCCGACAGCGACGAGGAGCTGACGCCGGTGACGGTGATGCTCGACTGGACGCCGAACACGAACCACATGGGGATTTTCGTCGCCAATGAGCAGGGCTGGTACGAGGACGCCGACCTCGATGTGACGATCATCGAGCCGACCGGCGGCGTCGAGGCGATCGTTGCCGAGGGCCAGGCCAGTTCGGCATTTCCTACGCGGAGGCCGTGCTGCCGGCGCGCCTCGCCGGCGTCGGTGTCACTTCCGTCGCGACGATCCTGCCGCACAACGAGTCCAGCCTGATGTCGCTCGCCAGCGAGGGCATCGCGCGGCCTCGCGATCTGGAGGGCAAGAAGTACGGCGGCTTCGGCGGCCAGCTCGAGCAGCAGCTGATCGAGTCGCTCGTCGCGTGCGGCGGCGGCGATCCGTCGCTCGTCGAGTTCGTCGAAGTCGGCAACATCGACTACATCCCCGGCGGCATGGACCAGGACCGCTTCGACTTCGTGTGGGTGTTCGAGGGCTGGGACGTGATTCGTGCCCGCAACCTGGAGGGCGTTGAGATCACCACCCTGCCGTTCATCGACTACACCGAGTGCATCCCCGACTGGTACACGCCGGTGATCGTCGCCGGCGACGACCTGATCGCCGTTGACCCGGATCTGGTCCGCACGTTCCTCGAAGTCACCGCGCGCGGCTACGACTTCACGCAGACAAGCCGGACGAGGCGGCGACGCTGCTGCTCGGCGCCGCGCCAGAACTCGACGAACAGCTCGTCCGCGACAGCGCGGCGTACCTTGCCGGCCGCTTCACGGACGGTGCGGGCTGGGGCCAGCAGCAAGACTCGATCTGGCTAGAGTTCGAGGTATTCCTGCGCGAGGCCGAGCTGATCGAGGCGGAGGTCGATGTTGCCGAGGCGTACACCAACGAGTTCCTCCCCTCGTAAGGAGCGATGTCAGCCCCAACGGTGCCGGTCCCCGCACGCGCGGTCGCCCCTCCGGGGCTGCGCGTGACCGAGCCGGCGGTTCGTCTGGAAGACGTCCGCCACGTCTTCCCCGACGATCCGCCGGTTGAGGCGGTCGCCGGCGTCTCACTCGAAGTCGCCCGCGGCTCGTTCGTCAGCCTGCTCGGGCCGAGTGGGTGCGGCAAGAGCACGCTGCTGCGCGTGCTTGCCGGCTTGATCGAGCCGACCGCCGGCACCGCCTCGATCGACGGCGAGAACGCCGTTGGTCGCACCGGCCTGGCGGCGCACATGCCGCAACGCGACCGGCTGTTGCCCTGGCGTCGCGTCGAGGCGAACGCGACGCTCGGCGCCGAGATCGCGGGCGTCCCCGCTCCCGAGGCTCGCCGCCGCGCCGGCGAGCCTCGGGAGCGGTTCGGCCTCGAGGGCTTCGAGCGTTCGTGGCCGTCGCAGCTCTCGGGCGGCATGCGCCAGCGCCTCGCGCTGCTCCGCACGTTCCTGATGCCGCGCGACACGCTGCTCCTCGACGAACCCTTCGGCGCGCTCGATGCGATGACCCGCCGCGAAATGCAGGAGTGGCTCGAGGGCGTCTGGGCTCGCGACCGCCGCACCGTCCTGTTGGTCACCCACGACATCGACGAGGCCCTGCTCCTCTCCGACGTCGTTTACGTGATGTCCCCCCGCCCTGGCCACATCACCGCCCGCATTGAGGTCGACCTCGATCGCCCAAGGCGCACCGCCGATACGACGGCGCCGGCCTTCGTCGCCCTCAGGGCGCAGGTACTCGATGCGCTGGAAACGCCGCGCTGAACAAGAGCTAGCATTCTCGTGAGGGATGCGATGACCTGGTGGCCGGCCGCCTCGAGCGAACCATGGGCCTGGGACTGGCAGCCGTTCCCGGCCGTGTGGCTGCTGATCGGCGTCTTCGGTGGCGCCTACCTGCTCGCGCTGCAAGGCCCGGGGCGCCGGCGTAACCGCATCGGCGAGCCGGCAGCCTCGGGGCGGCAGCAGCTCAGGTTCGCGCTCGGCCTCGTCGCGCTTTGGATCGCGATCGACTGGCCGCTCGGCCCGCTCGGCAGCGGCTACTCGCTACTCGCGCACATGCTCCAGCACATCACGATCGGCCTGGTCGCGGCGCCGCTGCTGCTGCTGGGCCTCCCCGAGTGGATGGCCGCCGCGCTGGTGCGTCCGCGCCCGGTCCGCCTCGCGGTCCGCACGCTCACCCGACCGTGGCTCGCGATCCTGATCTTCGACGGCGTGTTCGTTTTCTCGATCCTGTCGCCGGTCGTGAATGGCGTGCAGCCCTCGCAGCTCGGATCGTTCGCGATCACGTTCGCCTGGCTGGCCTCAGGATTCATCGTCTGGTGGCCGCTGATCGCCCCAGCCGGCGCGGTCGGCCGGCTCCGCTACCTGTTCGTGACTCCGTATCTGCTCGTCCAGTTCCTGGCGCCAAAGGTGCCAGGTGCGGTCTTCATCTTCTCCGGCGAACCCTTCTACGACCTCTACGAGGACGCCCCCCGCGTCTGGTCCGGCCTCTCCGCCACGGGCGACCAGCAGTGGTCGGGCGCCGTCATCTGGCTCGCCGGCGGCACCCTGATCATCGCCGCGCTGCTGGTCATGCTCCGCCGCTGGAAGCGCGACGACGAGATGCAGGGCGTCGTCCGCGACCTCGGCATCCCCGCCAGCCCGCGGGCGATCGGCCTGCTCTTCGAGGAGCCGGGCGCCTGGGAAGCGCTCCAACGCCTCGCCGCGATCGTCCGAGGCGCCCTCGAACCGACGCGCGCCAACGCCGGCCTTGGTCTCGACTTCCGCCCGCCCGAGCCCGTCGATACCGACGACCGCGCCCAGGTCGTGCTCGAGGTGCGCGTCGCGCTCAACCCGGTCGAGCAGCTCGAGGTCTACGAGCGGATCGAGGTTGGCTACTCGGGCTACCTCGGGGGGTTCGGTCCCACACGTGCGGAGGCGATCCGCCGCCGCCTCGGGTTTCGAGTGGTGGAGTACGAGACGGGCGGGACCGGAAGTTAGGGAGCGTAGCGGCTCCTCCGCAGGATCTGCTGAGCTAA
This sequence comes from Dehalococcoidia bacterium, assembly GCA_965248675.1. Taxonomy (GTDB): domain Bacteria; phylum Chloroflexota; class Dehalococcoidia; order UBA2979; family UBA2979; genus UBA6627. The sequence goes on along the minus strand of CBDFJZ010000006.1, from coordinate 398,605 downwards.
TAAATCAGGGTGGGTGGGTGGGATCTCTCGAGAGGCCGTGCTCCGCCGGGTCAAGCGAACGCCATTCACACGCCGTGCGTACTACCGATCCACGCCCGCAATCCAGGTCAGCCGAGAGATCTCCGGCCGCGCCCCGGCGACACCCTTGAGGTCGGTACCGAGCTGGGCCATGTGATCGGTCTTGCCGTGCGTCTCCTGCGCCTTTTTGGTCGCGTATTGCTCGTAGAAGTAGAAGACGGTCGGGTTTTCGTCGTCGGTGTGCAACTCGTACTTCGCGACACCGGGCTCATCAGCGCTGACGGCGGCGACCATCTTCTCGAGGGCGGCGCGCATCTCGGCTTCTTTGCCTTCGCGCGACTGGAGCTTGGCGATGGTGGTGATCAACTGGGCCTCCTCAGTGCTGATTGGCGGGCCGGATTCTACCAGTCGATCGCCGGTCCCGAGGTAGGCGAAGGACGGTCTCACGCTATGCGGGCGCCGCCTCGCCCACGGGCTGCGAGACGAGGTCCTTCAGCGCATCCTCCACGCCTTTGTGGAAGGTCGGGTACGCGAAGTGCATCTTCTGGAACTCCGCGATCGGCACCGCTGCGTCGACCGCCAACGCGAGCAGCCCGAGCACCTCGCCGCCGTGCGGGCCGACCGAGGTCGCCCCGAGCAACACGCCGCGGTCGGCGTCCTCGATCAGCTTGATGAAGCCTTCGTTGCCCGCCTTGTGCAGCCAGCCGCGCGCCGAGTACGGCACCTGCTGCTTGCCGACGCGCACGTTCACGCCGGCGTCGCGCGCCTGCTGCTCGGTCATCCCGACGTGACCGACCTCGGGATCGGTGAACGCCACACCGGCCAGCGCGCTGTAGTCCGCGTCGTATGTGTCCTTCCCGAGGATGTCCGCGATCGCGATCGCCGACTGGTAGTACGACAAGTGGGTGAACGCGCCCACGCCCGTGTTGTCGCCGACGGCCCAGATGCCGTCACCCGCGCGCGTAGCCGCGCTTCCTGAAGGAACTGCGCGCATCCGCTCGTCGACCTCGATGAACCGCGCGCTCTCATCGAGGCCCGCCGCGCCGACGCCCAGCGCCGGGAGGTCAGTTTCCCGTCCGGCCGCCACCAGCAGCCGTGCGGCCCGCAGTTCCGTGCCGTCGCTGAGATGGAGGGTGACGCCGCCGTCCGTCTGCGCGACGCGGTCAGCGTGCCGGCCCGTGAAGACCTCGATCCCTTCCCCCTCGAACACCTCGGCGATCAGCGCGCCTACCTCGGGTTCGAGCAGCGGCAACAGCCGCTCCTCCGCCTCGACGACCGTCACCTTCGTGCCGAATCGGCTCATCGCCTGCCCCAGCTCGAGGCCGACCACGCCGCCCCCGAGGACGAGCAGCGACTCCGGCAGCGTCTCCGTCTCCACCGCCTCGTGGTTCGTCCAGTAGTCGACGTCCTCGATGCCGTCGATCGGCGGCACCGCCGGTGCGGCGCCGCTCGCGATCACGAGGCCGCGCGACGCTTCGTACGTCGTGCCATCCACCTCGACGCTGCGCGGCCCGGTGATCGTCGCGTTGCCGCGGACGAAGCGGCCGCCCTTGCCGGTGAAGCGATCCACGGCGACCTGGTCGTTCCAGTGTTCGGTCGCCTTCTCGCGGATGCGCTGCGCGACCGGCGCCCAGTCGGAGGTCACCGAGGACTGGCCGGCCATGCCGGGGATGCGGCGCCTCGGCGAGCAGGTTCGCCGCGCGGATCATCATCTTCGAGGGCAAGCACCCCCAGTACGGGCACTCGCCGCCGACCAGTGCCCGCTCGATCCCGACCACGTCGTGCCCGGCCTCGGCCAACGTCCCGCCGATGTCCTCGCCGGCGATCCCCAGCCCAACGACGATGTATTCAGCCTGTTCGGCCATGTTGGGTGTCCTCCCTTGCCCGACGATACGGCGCTGCGATCCAGTCTCGCAGCGGGTGGGGCCGGGGTGGTGATCGGCCTTACCGCGCCTCGATACCGCTGCCTCGCTTCGACCGCGCGAAGCCCGCGCTATGCTCCCTCCCGACCGCCGCGCGCGCGTACCGAGGAGCGCACCATGCCCGATGTGATCGTCGTTGGCGCCGGCAACGCCGCGCTCTGCGCCGCCCTCGCCGCCCGCGAACGCGGTGCCGAGGTCACCGTCCTCGAGAAAGCCGAACGAGGCGAACGAGGCGGCAACACCTTCTTCACCGGTGGCGGCTTCCGCTTCCCCTACGACGGCATCGAGGCGATCCACGCGCTGATGCCGGATCTCTCGGAGCAGGAGTTGGAGCGGATCGAGGTCGGCTCCTACCCCGAGGCGGAGATGCGCTCGGACCTCGTGCGGGTCACCGAGGGCAAGGCCGATCCGGCGATGGTCGACCACCTGATCCGCGAGGCCTACCCCACCGTGCAGTGGATGACCGAGCAGTACGGCCAGCGCTGGGTGCTGATGTACGGCCGCCAGGCATACGAGGTGGACGGCAAGCTCCGCTTTTACGGCGGCATGATCACCGAGGCGGTCGGCGGCGGCGAAGGGCTCTCCGAGGGACAGTTCGACGCGGCCGAGCGACTCGGCATCGAGGTACGCTACGGCGCCAAGGCCGCCGGCATGCTGACCGACGAGCGCAGCGGCCACGTCACTGGCATCCGCGTGCAGACCACCGAGGGCATCGAGGCGCTCGAGTCAGGCGCCGTCGTGCTCGCCGCCGGGGGTTTCGAGGCGAATGTCGAGATGCGCACGCGCTACCTCGGGGCGGGGTGGGAGTTCGCCAAGGTCCGAGGGACGCGACATAACACAGGAGAGGTGATCCGCCAGGCGCTCGACATCGGCGCGCAGCCGTTCGGGCACTGGTCCAGCGGACACGCCGTCGCCTGGGACCTCAACGCCCCGCCGACCGGCAACCGCCGCATCGGTGACCTCTACCAGAAGCACTCATACCCGCTTGGCCTGATCGTCAACGTGAATGGCGAGCGCTTTGTCGACGAGGGCGCCGATCTCCGCAACTACACCTACGCGAAGTACGGTCGCGAAATCCTCAGCCAGCCCTTCGGCGTCGCCTATCAGCTCTTCGACCAGCAGACCGTCGCGATGCTTCGCGACGAGTACCGGATCCGCGAGATCACCAAGGGCGAGTCGGACACGATCGAGGGCCTCGCCGAGGCCCTCGGGATCGACGAGGCCGGCCTCGTCCAGACCGTCGAGGCGTTCAACGCCGCCTGCCAGCCCGGCGACTTCAACCCCGCTGTCCTCGACGGCCTGCACACCGCGGGCATCGAGCCGCCGAAGTCGAACTGGGCGCTCCCGCTCAACCAGCCGCCCTACTTCGGCGTCGCCGTCACCTGTGGCATCACCTTCACCTTCGGGGGCCTCCGCATCGAGGCCAAGACCGCGCAGGTCCTCGACACCGAGGACCGCCCGATGCCGGGCCTGTTTGCCGCGGGGGAGCTGGTGGGCGGGCTGTTCTACCACAACTACGCCGGCGGCACGGGGCTGATGTCCGGCGCCGTCTTCGGCCGCAGCGCCGGCTACGCCGCCGCCGAGGCGGCGCTGGAGTAGCTGTCCCACCGTCCCATCCGATCAGCGTGTAGGCTCACCGAGCGGAAGGGACTTCCCATGGCCGGCCCGGTGCGGTTCGGATTGAACCGTTGGAACTTCAGCTCCCCCGCCTCGTTCGCCCTCGACGTCAAACGGGGCGAAGACCTCGGCTGGGATCTGGCGCTGATTCCCTCCTCGCCGCTGCTCGTCCACGACCCATACGTCATGCTCGCCTTCGCCGCCCGAGGCACTGACCGGATCCGCCTTGGTCCGCTGATCGAGAATCCGATCATGCGCCACCCGGCGGTGCTCGCTTCCTCGATCGCCACGGTGGACGGCGTCGCGAACGAGCGCACGCTGCTCGGCCTCGGCGCTGGTGACACTGCGGTCCGGCTGGTGGGCAAGCGCCCCGCGAAGGTCGTCGAGCTCGAGGAGGCCACGCTCCTCACCCGCCAGCTGCTCGCCGGCGAGGAGGTCGACACCGGCATCCGCGAACCCGCGCGACTGCGACACGCGCGCCCAGTGCCGGTGTGGATCGCCGCTGGCGGCCCGCGCACGTTGCGCATGGCCGGCCGCGTCGCAGACGGCGTCTTCATCCGCGTCGGCCGCCACGAGGCGAACCTCCGCGCCGCCGTCGAAGCTGTGCACGCTGGCGCCCGCGAGGTTGGCCGCGACGCCTCCGATGTGGAGATCGGGGTCGTCCTCCATACGCTGCTGACCGACGACCACGCCTACGCGGCCGAAGTGGGGCGCTCGATCGCCGCCGGGTTCTACGAGTACTCGCCGATGCTGTTCGACGGCGCCGGCCTGGAGTGGAATGGCCCCGACGTCGAGCTGCTGCGCGAGCGCGTCTGGCCTGACTTCCATCACGCCTCGGACCTCGCCGCCGCGGGCGGCGTCGTGAACTTCCTCGGCGATGACGCGGTCGACGCCTTCGCCGTCGTCGGCGGCACCGACGAGATCGTCGGCCAGCTTCGAGGCGTGCTCAACCTCGGCCTCCCGATCTCCACCGTGATCGTGCACCGGCTCCCCGTGCGGTCGGCGTCGAAGCCAGGCCGCGGTGAGCGTGATTGGAAAGAGATCGTCGCACGCGACGTGCTGGAGCGTCTGCAGCCCGTGCCGATCGACTGAGCCGCTACGCGCTCGCCCCGAGCAGCCTCTCGTATGCCTCGTAGTTCGCCTCGTTGAAGCAGACGAGCGTCACCACCTCGATGCCGCCGTGCGTCTTGAGGCCATCGCGAATCGTCCCGAGGGCGATCGTCGCGGCGCGCGGGATCGGGAATCCGTAGACGCCAGTACTGATCGAGGGGAACGCGACCGTCCGCGCCCCCATCTCCGCGGCCAACGCCAGCGAATTGCGATACGCCGAAGCCAGGGGCCCGTCTTCGCCCGCATCGCCTCCCTTCCAGATCGGCCCCACCGTGTGGATCACCCAGCGGGCCGGCAGCTCGTAGCCCTGCGTCACCCGCGCCTCACCGGGCGGGCAGCCGCCGAGCGTGCGGCACTCCTCGAGCAGCGCGGGCCCAGCGGCGCGGTGGATCGCGCCGTCGACACCGCCGCCGCCCAGCAGCGTGCTGTTCGCGGCGTTGACGATCGCGTCCACCTCGACGGTGGTGATGTCGCCACGCACGAGGACAATCCGGTCGGTCGAGCTCATGGCTCTGCGTCGCTGCCGGCTTCCGCCTCGGCCGTCGCCGTCCTGTCGCCTCGATACCCGAGGAGATCACGCGGTCGGAGCCCGAGCGACCACATCGCCAGCAACCCCGTAATCCCGATCCAGATCATGAGCAGGATGCGCGACCCGATCGCGTAGCTGGACCCATCCAGGCGGCTCGAACCCAGCAGCACCAGCACCTCGGTCACCGCGACCTCGTAGGGACCGATGCCCCACGGCGTCACCGGGATCGCCTGCGCCATGTTCGCGGCGATCATCACCGTCAGCGCCTCGGAGAAGGCGAGCTCGATCCCGAACGCCCTTCCCATGTACCACCAGACGCCGACCTCCAGCGTCCACGCCAGCAACGACAGCGCGATGGCGACGACGGCGCTCCGCCAGTCACTGAGCGTGCTCATCCCCACGATCGCCTGGCTCAACCACTCGTTGATCCGCGGCCGCGCCCTGCTCGGGATCAGCCGGCCCCACACGACGCCGTCGACCGACCACGTCTCGCCGCGCCGCGCGGCGCGCACCGAGACCGTCGCCACCAGGAGCACGACGACCGCCAGCGCGCCCACCGCCGGCCGCAGCGAGCTCGGCAGGTCGAAGATCAGCAGCCCGCCGAACGCCAGCAGCACGAACGCGACACCGTCCAGCAGCGACTCCACGAGGAACACGCTGCTCGCGAGTTCTGCCCGCGGTACACCCCAGCGGCGGTTCGGCAGCTCCACCCGCAGCAGGTCTCCCGCCCGCAGCGGAATCATTGCGTTCGCGAGATTGGAGACCAGGAACAGCTCGAACAGCCCTCGGAACGGCAGCTCTCGTCGGTGCCGCAGAAACCAGCGCCAGCGGTACGCGTGCACCAGCTTCGACAGCGAGAACGTCACGGTCCCGGCCAGCGCCCAGCGGAACTGCAGATCGGGCAGATTCTTCAGCGCGCCGACGATGTCGACGCGCCACAGGAACGCGGCGAGAATGAACGCGCCCAGCACCAGCTGAACGAGGAATGCCCGCCGCCAGCGACCGCCGCGTCGCCGTTGCGCGGAGGGCTGCCCGGTCGTCACTGAACTACCGGTCCAGGATTGATCGGCGCCGCACAACGCGGCTCGACGGGAGACCGGCCGGAATCTGAGAGCGGCGCGTGATCGCGCGTGGGTGGGCGCTCCGGCATCGTGCATCAGCGTACCGCTCGCCTCGCCGTTCGGCGGTACGATCGAGGCCGTAGCGGGGAGACAGCTGATGCGTGCACGGCAGATCGCGATCGCCGCGGGCCTCGCCGTGCTCGGTGCCGTCGCCGCCGGGCTCACGAAGCGCCGCGGCAGCCTCGGCGCCCCCTCCTTCAGCTCACGCTTCGAGGTCCGCGCACCGCTCGAGGCCGTCGCCCGCTTCCACGCCGATCCACGAGCGCTGACCCGCCTCACCCCACCGCCGACCCTGATGCGCGTGCACCGCATGGATCCGCTCGGCGAAGGATCGGTCAGCGAGTTCACGATGTGGATCGGCCCGATTCCGATCCGCTGGCGCGCCGTCCACAGCGGCGTCAAGCGCCTCAAGGGCTTCACCGACACCGCCGAGCGCGGCCCGATGGCGCGCTGGATCCACCGCCACGCCTATCGCGCGCTTACGCCGGACCGCACCGAGGTCAGCGATCAGATCTGGTATCAGCACCCCGCCGGATGGCGCGGCCTGCTCACACGGCTGCTGTTTTCGAAGCTCCCTTTGCGGATGCTCTTCCGCTACCGCGCCTGGGCCACCCGTCGCGCCCTCGGACGAGGCGGCGACAGCACCTAGCCGTCCACACCTCGTGCGTCCCTCGGCTACTATCTGACCGACGACTGACCCGCCTTCGGCGGCGGGCCGCACGGCAGGCCGGGTACCGACATGGCGATCCCCTTCCGCACCGCCGCACTCGCGTTCGCTCTCTTGCTCGCCGCCTGCTCCGGCGGCGGCGAAGCCGAATCGACGCCGGCCGGCAGTGACGGCACTCCCGAGGCGAGCACAGCGGCGCCCTCCGCCCCCGGACGGCGCGAGCGCCTCGGACGTCGACGTGAGCGTCACGAGCGATGACGGCGCGCTGACCGTCACTGTCCCGGCGGGTGCCGGCCCCGCGGACGTCACAATCACTGCGATCGACCCGCCGCCCGAGTTCGCCGACCTCGAGGGTGCATCGGTGATCGCGGCCTACGAGCTGGGGCCGGAAGGTGCCGAATTCTCGGAACCGGTGGCGTTGGAGTTCCAGGCGCCGCTCGCGGATTCCGCCGAGATCCCGCTGCTGCTGCCCACGATTTCCCGGACAGGCGGTGACGGTTTCGAGCTGCTTGAGGACCTCGAGCTGATTGTCGGGGACTCGACCGTCGCGATTCGGGGCACGACGCGTCATTTCAGTAGGCTCTTGATCGGGAGGTCCCCAGAACTGTCCGGGATCTCGCTTTCGCCAACGGAGCTGAACCTCGCCGTCGGTAGGTCGGGACGATTCGAGGCCCTCGCTAGCGCCTGCAATGGCTGCACGTTGATCATCTCCGAGGTGTCCGATAACCTCGGGCACGTCTCGGTGGCGCTCGCTCGTGATCGGTTCGCGACGGTGACCTGCAAGATCGTGGCTTCTCAAGACGTCGGACTTCAGATCAGCGTTGAAGTTACGCTCGGCGATGCGCTTCAGCTGTACCTTCGTGGCGGGACCTTCGGCGGCTATGCCAACTCCATAGCGGCGGATGTTGACACGGACGGCCCCGGTCAACTGCTTCGAGGAAGGTCCAATCTCGCTGTCCCTCGACGCCCTCACGATGATCTACGCGGAGCGTGTGATCAGCGGGCTTCCCACGGAGGTCGACGAGGCTGCGGCGACCGTCACCGTGACCGCGTTCGGCGTGGAGGTGACCGATGGCGGCCTCGTGTTCTCGGGAACGTTCCAGGAGCCGGTCGAGGGGAGCGGCACGATCCTGGTTGAGGTCGAACGAGCGGATGGATCGCTCGCGGCGGATTGGTTCCTCGGGTTCGACCTGCGGTCCGACGGGTCGTTCGAGGAGTTCGCCGAATCGCTGTTCTACGGCCTGGATGGCGGCACCATTCCCCTGCAACCTCCGGCCGGTGATCTGGACGGCGGGTTCCGGGTAGAGGTCCCGCTCGAAGTCGAGGGCCGGCGGTTCTACGCGCAGTTGCTGGCGGAGAATGGAGAACAGCTCGATCCGCCCCGGATCGAGGTCGACGGCTTATTCCTGACCTTCACCGTCGACGAGGACGGTGCGGCGTGGAAAGTCGAGGTCGACGAGCTCGTGGATTCGCTCCCTGAGTTCGCGCGCTAGCGCGGGTACCGTCCGCTAGAGAATCACCCCACCCTGGCGCAGCGCCGCGACCGCCTCGGCGGAGTAGCCGGCCGCCTCGAGGATCGCGTCCGTGTCGCGGCCCAGTGGCGGCGCGGCGTGCTGGGGGGCGGGCGGGGTTTCGCTCATCTTCCAGGGGGCGGCCGCCATCTCCTGGGGGCCGGTGAGTTCGTGGTCTAGCGTGACCATGTACTCGTTCTCGATCACCTGCGGGTGTACCGATAGCTCCTCGACGAAGTGGACCTTGCTGACCGGCACGCCTTGGTCTTCGAGGACGCGTTCCCAGTGATCCGAGGTTTCTGCCCGAATCATCGCCTCCACGCGATCGTTGAGCGCGCGGTCGATCGCCTGCTGCTCGGGGTCGTGCAGGTCGTAGCCTGGTTCATCGCGGTTGTGCTCCACGGCCAACGCCTCGCGCACCTTCGCGCGCAACGAGGCGGACAGCGCCCCGATCGCGATCGCGCCGTCCTTTGTGGCGAACGCGCGGTAGTAGATCTGCGGCGCGCGTTCGTGATTGCGCACGAACTGCGCGTAGTCCACTCCGTCCGCCTCGCGCGTCTCGAGGTCGGCCAGCAGCCGCCCGCGTGTCGCCGCGTCTGCGGCCGGCAGCGACATCGACTGGCCCTGGATCTGCAGCGCGTTCACCAGCAGAGAGGTCTCCAGCATCTGCCCCTGGCCGGTCTGCGCTCGGTGGTAGAGCGCCGCACAGATGCCGAGCGCGAGCGAGTAGCCGGTGGTGTAGTCCGCGTACGCGCCGCCGACCTTCGGGTTTCCTCGGTCGTCCAACTTTCCGAGGCCCGCCATCAGGCCGGAGGCCGCCTGCACGACGATGTCGTACCCCGGGCGGTTCGCCCAGGGGCCCGCGCGCCCGAACGCGGTGTTGTCGGCGTAGATCAAGTCCGATTTGATCGTGCGCAGCGACTCGTAGTCGATGCCCAGTTTCGTCGGGACATCGGGCCGGTAATTGATGACGACGACGTCGATCTCCTGGACGAGTTTGTAGATTACCTCGCGACTGTCGGGATGGGCGAGGTCGATGGCGAGCGAGCGCTTGCCTCGGTTCAGCCCCTGGTAGGTCTTCGACTCGAGCGGGATGAACTGCTGCGCCAGACGCCAGGGCTCCCCCTGGGGCGGCTCGATCTTGATCACGTCGGCGCCCAGATCCGACAACAGCTGGCAGGAAAGTGGTCCGGCGATGATCTGGGTGAACTCGAGCACGCGTACGCCGTCCAGTGGTCCGGATCCCACAGATGCCCCCTCGGTAGAGCGGTGACAAGCTGGCGAATCGTACGGGACCGGCCCGTCAGGTCCAATGGGCTCTTGAGCGCTCGCCGATCGCCCGGCGAGGTGCCCGGGCGCCGCCTGTTGCCGCAGTCTGGTTCGGCGGCGATACTCAGTGCTCGCGTCTAAAGCCGCATCTAGAGCACGGTGGGATCCCGAATGGCAAAGAAGTCCAAACTCGCGAAGAACGCTCGCCGCAAGGTGCTGGTTGAGCGATATGCGGAGAGGCGCGCCGAGCTGGTCAAGATCACCGGGGATCCGGGCGCTTCGCCGGAGGACAAGCTCCAGGCGTACGCGAAGCTGAACAAGCTGCCGCGCGACTCCAGTGCGACCCGCTTCGTGAACCGCTGTGGGGTGACCGGGCGGCCCCGCGGCTACATGCGCAAGTTTGGCGTTTCGCGCATTGTTTTCCGCGAATTGGCGAACCAGGGGATGCTCCCCGGCGTCAAGAAGTCGAGCTGGTAATCGGGCTGGCCAGCAGCGGCTGACGGGCCCGCCGGCGGCGGGCTCTGTCGTGTCCGGATTGGCTGCCGGTGGCTTGCTGACTTTCGCGGATCCGTCGATCGCGAATTACAGCTGATCGCTCGCGATGCGCGCTCTTACGTGCGCCCGACAGCAGGTAGCACCGCGACGCATCCTGAAACGTCGGCCCTCGTTGAGGCTCGTCGTCGACGGCGTCGCGACGCCAGCGCTCACCGATCGAGATTTCTACGAACGGTCGCGCGGGATTCTTAGGTTTCAGTCGCGACACGGGCCGCTCCGCTGGCAACCCTAGGAACGAGAGTCCGAACAGAGGCTCGGTAGCGCTTGGGCGTATGCCGATAGTCACTACGTAGCGAGCGGGTGGACGTTCATGCAGCATTCCGATCAAACGGCGTTCGCGCGATTGCGCGCCCTGACCGAGGAGCGCGGCCAGACGATCGTGATGTTCGCGGTCTCGATGGTGGCGATGCTCGGCTTCATGGCGATCGTCGTCGATGCGGCCGTGATCTTCGAGGAGCGGCGACAGCTCCAGAACGCGGCTGATGGCGCATCCCTTGCGGCGGCCCGCGAGCTTCCCGGCTCGCCGAGCAACGCCGTCGTTGCTGCCCGCAACTACCACACGGCGAACGGCTATGACCCGACCGACCCGGACGTCAGCTTCTCGATCGACACGAGCTACCTGGCGAACAACGAGCACGTCGAGGTGATCGTCACCCAGCAGGACCTCGCCTACCTCTTCGGTCGCTTTCTCGGCCTCAGCTCGTCCGATGTGAGCGCGCGCGCGGTCAGCGAAATCGTGACCGCGTTCGAAGACGACTACGCGATCTTCGCGATCGACGACAGCTGCGGAGCGGTGGGCGTGAACATCCAGGGCTCGCTGGCGACGTTCGATGGGACCGTCCACTCGAACTCGAACGTGCAGGTCGGCGGTACCGACCACACCTTCGATCCCTCGGTCACCTACTCATGCGACTTCCAAGAGGGCGGCTCCGGTCACACGTATCAGCGCGAGGAGAAGAGCACGGGCGACCGCGACGTCCCGGCCGGGGTTGCCGGGATCACGTACGCGTCGTTCGCGCCCTGCGACTACACCTTCACGACTCCGACCAACATGAAGTCGAAGAATTTCGTCTGGCAAAACCCGGGGAAGACGCTGCTGAAGGACGGCGTGTACTGCTTCGAGAAGACGGTGAACCTGATCGGCGACGGCATCTCCGGCAACGTGACGTTCGTGGCGCTGGGCAACATTGACATCTCCGGGAGTGACCACAACCTGACGGCTTATCACCCAAACGGCATCCTCCTCTACTCGGAGGCGACCGGCCCCGGGGACGTGATCGACGTCACCGGCGCCGGTGGTGGGTGGACCGGTGTCATCTACGCGCCGAATGGCGACGCCAAGATCACCGGGCAGAGCAATCTCGTCTTCGACGGCAGTGTCGTGGCGCAGAACGTCACGGTCGCCGGAAACGGCATGACGATCAACTCGAGCACGCTCGTCTACAACGGCAACCCCGTCGTGCGGATCATCGAGTAACGCTAGCCCTCGTAGCGCCCTCGCCCCGACCAGATCGAGGCCAGCAGAGCCCGCCGTCCGGCGGGCTCTGCTGCGCGCGGCCCGAGGCGATCACGGTGCCGCGTTCAGGGCGCCGTGCGGCGGCTCGATTTGCGAATTATCGCAGTTGCAATTTCTTGCAATAACGACATACTGGCGAAATAACGGGTTCGTGCGGACGGCGATGTACGGCAGGTCCGCGGAACGCGCGGGATAGGAGGCGCTCGCTGCGACGGCTCATTGCGCTGTGGGTGGCCGTGTCGTTGGTGTTCCTCGCTGCCTGCGGCTCCGACGCTCGCGACGACGACGGCCGGCTCCGCGTCGTGACGACCGTCTCGCCGATCACGAGCATCGTCGAGCAGATCGGCGGCGACCGGATCGCGCTCGAGGGGATCGTTCCCGAGGGCGTCAACTCGCACACCTACGAGCCCGCGCCCTCGGTCGTCCGCTCGATCAGCGACGCCGACCTGATCGTGCTCAACGGGCTCCAGCTCGAGGAACCCGTGCTTCGCCTCGCTGACGCCAATGCCGCGGACGACGCGGTGATCCTCCAGCTGGGCGACGAGGCGGTCTCGCCCGAGCGGTGGGTGTTCGACTTCTCGTTCCCGGAGACCGATGGGCGGCCCAACCCGCACCTCTGGACCGACCCGATGCTCGCCCTCGGCTACGCCGGCCTCGTCGAGCGGCAGCTCGCGATCCTCGACCCTGCGAACGGCTCTTACTTCGCGGCCAACCTCGCGGCCTTCCGCGCGCGCATCGAGGCGCTCGACGAGGCGATCATCGAGGCCGCCGCAACCGTCCCAGAGGGGCAGCGGCGGCTGCTCACGTACCACGACTCGTGGCCCTACTTCGCTCAGCGCTACGGTTTCGAGGTGCTCGGCGCGGTGCAGCCTTCCGACTTCTCCAACCCCTCGCCGCGCGAGGTCGCGTCGCTGATCGACCAGGTGATCGAGTCGGGCGTGCCCGCCGTCTTCGGGTCGGAGGTGTTCCCCAGCGACGTCCTGGAAACGATCGCGGACGAGTCCGGCGCCCGCTTCGTCGCCGACCTCCGCGACGACGATCTGCCCGGCGAGCCCGGCGATCCGGAGCACAGCTACTTCGGCTTGATGGTGGACAACATGCGCTCCATGATCCCGGCCCTCGGTGGCAGCGCCGCCGCGCTCGGCGGCTTCGACGTCAGCGCGGTCTTCGAGGGGGAGAGCACCGCCGAATACGCCCTCAGCTGGTCGAGGTAGCGCGATGCTCCACCCGGTCCCCCACCTCCCCGGCGCCGACGGCGCGATCGTGGAGTTCGAAGGCGTCGCCGCCGGCTACCAGCGTGGGCCGGTGATCCACGGCGTCAGCTTCCAGATCACCGCCGGTGACTTCGTCGGCCTGGTCGGCCCCTCCGGCGCCGGCAAGTCGACGATCCTGCGCACGATCCTCGGCGACACGCGTGTGTACGAGGGCGCGGTGCACGTCGCCGGCGAGACTCGCAGGAGATCGCCACGCGTCGCCTATGTGCCGCAGCTCGAAACCGTCGACTGGAACTTCCCGGTCACCGCGGAGGAGGTGGTGCTGATGGGCGTGCGCCGTCGTGGCCTCTGGCCGTGGCCCAGCCGCGCGGAGCGCGCTCGCGCGCACGAGCTGATGGACCGCCTCGGCATCGGCGAGTTCGCCACGAGGCACATCCGCCAGCTCTCCGGCGGGCAGCAGCAGCGCGTCTTCCTCGCGCGCGCGCTCGCCCATGATCCCGCGCTGCTGCTGCTCGACGAACCGACCAGCGGCGTCGACATCCGCACGCGCGACGAGGTGCTGCACCTGCTCGACGAGCTGAACCACCAGGGGATCACGATCGTGCTCACCACCCACGAGCTGAACGCCGTCGCCGCCCACCTGCCGTGGGTGATCTGCATCAACGAGACGATCGTGGCCGAGGGCTCGCCCAGGGACATCTTCACGCCCGAAACGCTGAAGGCGACCTACGGCGCCGAGATGCCGGTGCTCGAGTACCAGGGGATGACGCTGGTCGCCGAGCAGCCGCACCACTTCGGCCGCCACGCCCCGACGAACGGTCAGAGCGACGAGGGCGGGGCGCACACCGCCGGTCGCCCTCGATCCGAGCCCCGGCAGAACGGCGAGGCCATGCCAGGCGGCGAGGCCGCGACCGCTGGATCGGAGCGACCTCGTGCTTGAGCCGTTCGAGTACCAGTTCTTCGTCCGAGGGGTGATCGCCGCGACGCTCGTCGGCGGCCTCTGCGGCCTGCTCGGGGTCTACATCGTGCTGCGTCGGATGAGCTACATCGGCCATGGCCTGTCGCACGCGATCTTCGGCGGCGCCGTCGTGGCCTATGTGATGTCGCTCAACTTCTACGTCGGCGCGACGCTCTGGGGCTTCCTCGCCGCGCTGCTGATCAACCTCACCACCCGGCGCCGCCCGACGATCGGCGCGGACGCCGCGATCGGCATCATCACGACCGCCAGCTTCGCGCTCGGGATCGCGCTGATCTCGCGGGTGCGCACCTTTACGAGGAGCTTCGACGCCGCGCTGTTCGGCGACATCCTCGGTGTGGGCGACGGCGACCTCGTGGCGATCGCGGCCGTGACCGCGCTCGTCTCGATCGCGGTCTTCTTCAGCTACCGTCAGCTGCTCTTCACCACCTTCGACCCGGACGTCGCCCGCTTCTTCGGCGTGCCCATCGGCTGGATGGACGCGCTGTTCTCGCTCGCGCTCGCCGGCACTGTCGTTGTCTCGATGCAGGTGCTTGGGGTGACGATGATCGCCGCCGCGATCGTGATTCCGCCGATCGTCGCGCGCCTGCTCACTGACTCGTTCCACCGCATGGTCGTGATCTCGACGGCGACGGGCGCCCTCAGCGGGCTGATCGGCATCTACGTGAGCTGGTACGCGGACGTCTCCTCGGGAGCGACTGTCGTACTCGTGGGCGCGGTCGCCTTTATCGCCGCCCTGACATGGTCTTCCGTCCGAGGCCGCACCGCCCACCTCGGCGAGGGCTTTGGCGGCACCCACGCTTAGCGCCCGGGCTCGGGACCCTAGAGTCGCTGGAGGGAGAGCACGCTAGATGGCAACAGCCGAGGAGCTGCGACAGGAAATCACCGCGAACCGCCGGAAGCTGCGCGACGCGCTGGGCGCCGCCGGCGAGAAGTGGGAATCCGCGGACGACGACGGTTGGTCGCCGCGTCACACGGCCGAGCACTGCATCGGGCGGGAGTTTGGCCTCGCGGGGATCGGGGCGGCGGCGATGCGGGGCGACGCCGCCGAGTGGCAGCACGCGCGGACGAACCACCCCGGCGAGGCGAGTGGGTTCTCGTTCGCCACCGCAGCCGAGGCGCTGGCGGCCCTGGAGTCGACCGCCGCGGACTGCGATGCGGCGTTCGGGGCCGTCGAGGACGATGACCTCGTGAAGTCCGCCGAGCTGGATGTCGACTCGCTTCCGAACACGATCGAGGGGGTGATGCGGCTCACCGCCTGGCATCTGAACGACCACGCCGAGCAAATCGCCAAGATGTAGCCGCCGCCGAGGCAGCGTGCGCCTCCGCGTGGGCCTCGGGCGGCGCCGGATATCGACCTCGTTGGAGGCCATGTGGGCCGTCTAGAACCGTGGATCGACGAACTCAGGCAACTTCACGACGCGAACTTCGGCTTCGACTGGGGCGCGCACCTCCGCGCGCTGAACTCACGGCTCGGACTCGTGGGGGACGACGAGTTCGGCCTACCCGAGGGGCTGCCACCAGCATGGTTCGTTGGGGACGTGGAAGCAGTGCAGCCTCAGCGGTGGGTGCTAGTGCTCTCACTCAATCAAGCCCGACGCGAGGAAGACGAAGGCTGGCACGTCGCACGTGAGTACACGCCCCAGAGCTACTGGGATCACTGGCGTTGGCTGAACCGCGAGTGGTGGGAACCGCGTTTCTACCGGCCGCCCGTTCGGCTGGCCGCAGCGAGCCTTGGTGTGGAGATCAGGACCGAGCAGGAAGCGGAGTTCGCCACGACCAACATGGTGTTCGTCGAGTTGTGTCCTTACCCATCGCGTCGCTTCGAACTTGCGGATGAAACGCTGGGGGATTACATACCTAAGTGGCGAGCGCGAGGCTACTCGTCCTCGGCTTCCGCCTCGCGGATGAAGCGCCAGTCTTTGCGCTGCTTCGGCGGGGTGGTGAGCAGAGCGCGCGCCACGTTCTCGGGCGTGTCATCGATGGGCTCGGGCATCGGCTTCGGCGGCCGGCCCGGCTTCTTGTCGCTCATGTGGCTACTCCCACCCCCGCCTCTGCCAGCCGTGCGAGCAGGTACTCCTGCGGGCGGTCGCCCTTCGTGCGGTTACAGTGGCCGCATAGCAGTTGCAGATTGCCTAGGTGGTCTGTGCCACCGCGTGACTGCGGCACCATGTGGTCAACCTCGAACACCTTGAACGGGAAGTTCATGCGGCACCCGCCGCACTGACCCTCCTGCTCGCCGTAGAGCACGTGCTTGTTCTGGCGGTAGTCCTTAGGCGCGTCCACGTCTGTGCGCTGCGGTATGTCCGTGCGCGTCGTCACGTAGCCGTGGTGAAAGAGCGAGCCCATCGAGTCGCGCAGGCGCACGTTGACCAGCTCTGCGGCCTTCGCGGACAGGTCGATGCCTATCCACCGGCGGTCTAGCTTCTCGGCGGCGACACAGGCCGTGGCGCAGCCGCAGAAGGGGTCCAGCACCACGTCACCGGAGTTGCTGCTCGCCGTGATGATGCGCTCCAGGAGCGCGAGCGGTTTCTGTGTTGGATAGCCTACCCGCTCCTTAGCTCGTGAGCCGATGGGGTGAATGTCCGCCCACAGATCCTGGATGGGAACGCCCGGCATCTCATCGAGGTAGCGCTTATAGCGTGGAACGGCTCCGTCCTGCGCCTGCACCACGCGCCCTTCCGCGATGAGCTCCGCCATGCGCTCGCGGCTGTACCGCCAGTGGCGCGTCACTCCCATGACCTCGTAGGCAGGATTGCCCTTTGCACCACCCCCAGGACCAGTGAGATCGCCGAGGCCGTAGCGGCGACCATCTGGCTCTTTGTGGCGGTAGAAACTGTCGATGTAGTCCGCGTCGTAGGGCGTATGGACCGGATTCCACGTCCACGCTTGGCCGCGTACGTAGTAGAGGAGCACGTCGTGGATGCGCCCGTGCTGGCGACGCCCCTGCCGCGTGTCGCTGTGTGCGCTACTGCGCTTCCAACTGATGTCCGAACGAAACTGCCCCTGGCCGAACACGGCATCCATGAGTGCCTTGAGGTAGTGGCTGGCAACGGGGTCGCAGTGCAGGTAGATGCTACCGGTTGGCTTGAGTACGCGGCGCATCTCTAGCAAGCGCACCGCCATCATCGTCAGGTAGGACTGCATCCCCTTGGAGTGCGTGCGCCCCGCCGCGTCCAGCAGGTAAGCGATTGCGGGCTCTTCATCGGCAACGAGGCCGGCCCACGCCACGTCAAGGTCCGACAGGTGCCACGTATCCTTGAAGGCCGCCCCGGCGGCCTGCGAGCCGATGGGTGCCGCATAGTCCTTGCGGCTGTTGAACGGCGGGTCGAGGTAAATGAGATCGACGGTCGCGGAGTTGAGGCCCCGCAGGATGTCGAGGTTGTCACCCGTCCACACCGTGCGGTTGGCGAAGTTCGGCTCGCTCACGCGACCAGTTCCGCGTAGGTGAGCCGCTTGCCGAACATGAGCCGCGTAGTGCGCCGCATCTGCGCCTCCGTATCGAGGGCGCGCGCGTTGTGCCGCCCCGCGAACTCGCCCACGTATCGGTCCAGGTGCTTCGGAGACATCCGATGATACGTCCCGTGGTAGCCGCGCTTGAGCATCGACCAGAAGCTCTCGATGCCGTTCGTGTGGGCCTGGCCGTTGACGTACTCGCCGATGCTATGAGCCACGGTCGCGTGGTTCGGCAGCCCGTGATAGGCGCCGTGCTCATCGGTGTAGATGTCGGCCTCCTGCGCGACGCGGGAGAGCACGCTACTCAGACGAGCCGGTCTTCGTTGATGTTGGCGAGGATCGAATCTCCGAACAGAGGCTCTCTGATGCGCTGGTAGCGCAGGGTGTCCCGCTAGCCGTTGCAGAGGACGCGCTCTTGGCCACCCGCCAGGACCCACCGCCGAGATCGGATTGACGCTCCGGCGTCGACCAGCGTGGCCAGCGCCTTGACATTCGGAGGCGGTCGCCACTTAGGTATGTAATCCCCAAACGCTGACCCAGCTCGCCGGGGAGGACCGCGGCTTCGCCACTGCCGCGCGAGGGCGACGGATCCTCATCGACGAAGCCGAGCCGGCGCTCGTGCTGGTGAACGGTGCCGCCGCGCTTCGGACCGTCACGGCGCTCGAGCCGGCGCGCCTGGCGCTGAGCGAGGAGCGCTATCCGTCCCTGAGCCGCCCGGCGAAGGAACTCTGGCACGAGGCGAGCCATTTCCTAACGGCGCCGCGCCCGGTCCCGATGATCGGGTTTCCCTTCCTGCGGAACCCGCGGACGCACAACTCGTACGTCGAGATCGACCAGCTGGCGGCGAGGGCGCGCGCACACGTCCTCGGCTGAGGTCGCGCGTCCGCCAGCGGGCGGAAGGTCGCTCCCCCTCGACACGCGCCACGGGTACGATGCGCTTCGCGTATGTCGAGGGGTCACCCGTGCATTACGAATACGACGTTGGCGAAATTGTCGAGGACGAAGGCGCGCTGTTCACGCCGTTCCGGATGGTCGAGAACTACTGGGCGCAGTCGGCCGGCGCGGTGCAGAACGATGAGGTCGCGAAGAGCGTCGGGTTCAAGGGCGGCGTGGTGCGCGGCGTGGTGCACGTCGCGCAGATGCCGAGGGTGCTGCTCGCCGGCTTCGGCCAGGACTGGTTCGAGCGCGGTGGCGTCGCCTCGATGTTCATCAAGCCGACGATGCACGGCGACTATGTGCGGATCGGTCTACAGGAGCCGGAGATGGACGGCGCGGATGAGCGCGTCCAGCTCTGGGTCGAGCGCGAAGAGGACGGGCTGCACCTGGTAAACGGCACCGCCGAGATTGGCGATCCGGCGGGCGGCTCGTTGACCGGCCAGATGATCCTGAACACCTCGGGCGCCGACGACGTGCGGATCCTCGCGGAGCACGCGGTCGGCAAGACGACGGAGGCGGTGCCGGTGCGGATCGATAGCGAGCGGATCGCGCAGGAGCCGAGCGGGCCGATCGCGCCCGAGGCGTGGTTCCGAACCGAATCGCCGTGGGGCGGGCCGATCGCCAACCCCGCGAACGTTCCCACCGCCGCCGGCGAGTCGTCGGGCCAGCTGCACCTCCGCAGCGAGGGCGTGGTCAGCATGCTCGGTGCGCAGGAGGTCAAGCACGTCGCTGGGCCGGTCTTCCTCGATCACGACTACGTGAGCGAGAGCGAGCTGGTTGCGGTCGGCTCCTCGAAGCGTTCCGAGTACGCCTGGTACGAAGCGCGCCTGCTCGAGCCGGACGGGAAGCTGGTGGCGAAGACGACGACCCAGCTGCGCTTCCTGAAGAAGTCGTCGCCACTCTGGGCGGCGGAGTTCGGTGACGAGGAGTAGCGCCCAGCCCGAGGACGGCGTCATGAGTTTCGCGATTCCTTACGCGCCTCCTTAACGCGCCGCCTGCTTCGATCGAGCGGCCTGATCGAGGTGCGGGAGGGGTGCGTGGTCGCTAAGCTGTATACCCCCGAAACGCCCCGCACGGATGCGGGTCAGCCCGGTGACCCGATGCAGGCGCCGGAGCAGGACTGGTTCCCCACATGCCCGAAGAGACGACTCAGCCGACCTCAGATCTCCACATCGCGAGCACCGATCCGTTGATCTCGCCCACCCAGCTCGTCGAGGAGCTGCCGGCGACGGAATACCAGATCAGCTCGGTGTCCCGGGGGCGCTCGCAAGTCGAAGCCGTGCTCCGACAGGACGACCGGCGGCTGATGGTGATCGTCGGCCCGTGTTCGATCCACGACGAGCGCGCCGCCCTCGAGTACGCCGAGCGCCTCGCTCGCCTCGAGGAGCAGGTGCGCGAGCAGATCCTCGTCGTGATGCGCGTGTACTTCGAGAAGCCGCGCACGACCGTCGGCTGGAAGGGCCTCGTCTACGACCCGAACCTGGACGGCAGCTTCGACATCAACGAGGGCCTGCGACGTGCGCGCCAGCTGCTGCTCGAGGTGACCGGGATGGGCCTCGCGGTCGGCACCGAGTTCCTCGACCCGATCGTTCCGCAGTACCTCGCCGACCTGGTTTCGTGGGTCGCGATCGGGGCGCGCACCACGGAGAGTCAGACCCACCGCCAGATGGCCAGCGGCCTGTCCATGCCCGTCGGCTTCAAGAATCGCACCGATGGCAATTCGCAGGTCGCGGTGGACGCGATGGTCGCCGCCCGTGCCTCGCAGGCGTTTCTGGGAATCGACCACGACGGTCGCACCTGCGTGATGCACACCACCGGCAACCCCTACGGCCACCTCGTGCTTCGAGGCGGCCAGGGTGGTACGAACTTCGACGCGGAGGCGGTCGCCGCCGCGCAGGAAGAGCTGCGAGCCTCGGGCTCAAGGCCACTCGTCATGGTCGACTGCAGCCACGCCAACTCGGAGAAGGACCACACGCGCCAGGCGGTCGCCTTCCGCGACGTGATCGAGCAACGCGCCGAGGGCAGCGACGGGATCGTCGGCCTGATGCTCGAAAGTCATCTCTTCGCCGGCAACCAGCCGCTCAACGGCGACGAGCTTCGCTACGGCGTCTCGATCACCGACGCCTGCATCGACTGGGCCGAGACCGAGACGCTGCTCAAGGAGGCCGCGGACGCCCTCGCCGCGGACCCTTCGGGTCATCGACGACGCTTCGCGCCCGCCTAAGGACCCTTCGGGTCATCGACGACGCTTCGCCGCGCCGAAACTGACGCTCGAGGCCGGCGCGCGCGCAGCGGCTAGATCGGCGCTGTGCGGTCGAAGCGGTGGCCATCGACCCAGACGGCGACCGGTTCCACCCAGCGAAGCGCCGTCCGCGTTTCATCTAGCGTGTCGTGGACCTCGAGCGGTTCGTCGCGGACGCGGAAGGCGGTGACGTGGGCGGGGCGACCGACCGCGAGGGCGCCGAAGCCGTCGGCCTCGAGGCGCCACGCGCGAGCGGGGTTGAGCGTCACCGCCTGCACGACTGCCTCGAGGGACAAGCCGAGCATCAGCGACTTGGTCATGTTGTGCGCGATCGAGCGCGAGTAGTGGTCGATGTTGCCGGGGTGCATGTCGGTCGAGATCACGTCGACTGGCGCGGCCAGTTCGCGCACCGCACGGTCGGCCACCTCGAAGGAGTAGGACGAGCGTCCGTGGCTGGTGGCGACGATTACGCCTCGATCGACGGCGCGGCGAAACGCGGGGATGAGCTGGCGATCGCGATCGAGGCTGCCGCCGACCTTGCCGTGGAAGGTGTGGGTCACGATGTCGCCGCGGCGCAGCAGGTCGAGCACCTCCTGGAGCAGCGGCGGCGCGTTGCCGATGTGCGCCATCAGCGGCAGGTCGGTCAGCTCGGCGGCCTCGCGGGCGATCTTGACCGCCTCGATACCGAGCATGCCCGTGTGCGAGGAGGACGCCTGTACCTTGATCCCGCGCACCCAGTCTCGATGGCGCTCGACGGCCGCGACCGTGCGGGTCAGCGACACGTACTCCCAGCGTGAGGAGTGGCCGCCCTCGATTCCGGGCGCACCGCTGGAGCCGATGTTGATCGCACCAAACACTCGTGTCGAGGAGCCCTCGATCATTCCGGCGGGGAAGGCGTCGGCCGTCGGTGCGCCTGCCGACCCGGCCTCGACGATCGCAGCGACGCCCTGCTCGACGCCGAAGCGGTCGGCGCGCAGGTTCTCCCCGGGAGAGCGGTTGGCGCTCCAGCCTCGGCTGTGACCGTCGATCCAGCCTGGCGACACGTACATCCCGCTCGCGTCGAACCGTTCGTCGACGTCGGTGGCATCGACGGCACCTAGGCCGGCGATGGCGCCGTCGCGGATCAGCACGTCGCCGCGGCTGCTGGTCGCGGTCGTCACGTCGATCAGGGTGCCGCCCTCGATCAGCGTGCTGGTCACGGATGCCCCGTCGTCTCGAGGGGCTCGTCGAGCGGTCGCAGCATCTCGTTCACGCGTCCAGGGGACGCAGGGCCTCGTTGACGCGCTGCCAGTTCGCGTAGAGCGCGTCGTAGCGATCGGCTCGCTCGGCATTCGGCTCGACGACGCGTGAGACCTGCACCATCGCCTCGGCTGCCTGGTCGACGTCCTCGTAGATGCCGAGGGCGACCGCCAGGTACATGGCCGCGCCGCGCGCCTCGACCGCGCCGTCGGTTGCTTCGACCGGGCGGCGAAGCGTGTCGACGATGATCTGCGGCCAGAGCGGGCTGGTCCCGCCGCTGCCCGTGAACCGCACCACAGACGGCTCGCCGCCCCATTCGCGCACCTGCTCGAAGATCGCGCGCAGCGCGAACGCGCCGCCCTCGAGGATCGCGCGGAACATCTCGGAACGGCCGTGCGACGCGTGCAGTCCGACGAACGAGCCCGTGGCACCGGGGCGCAGCTCGGGGGCGACCTGGCCGGCGAGGAAGGGGAGGAAGCGGACGCCCTCGGAACCGGGGGCGTCCGCCATCGCGGCCGCGTCCATGGCGGCGAAGGCGTCGGGGCGGGCGGCCTCGTCGGGGTGGCCGAGCCAGGTGTCGAGGAACCAGTCGGCGGCGCGGCCGGCCATCACCGCGTTGCCGCCGTAGACGTGCCGATCGGGCGGTAACCCGTAGAAGCGGTAGCCCTCGGGAACGAGCTCGTCGGTCACCGCGCGGACGACTGCGTGCGTGCCGATGGTGATCGCGTAGACGCCGGGCGTTCCGGCCGCCGCGCCGACGTTGGCGCAGATGCCATCGTGGCCGCCGACGCCGACGGGGGTTCCGCTGGGGATCCCGAGGGCGGCCGCCGCTTCCTCGGTAACCTCGCCGGCGAGGGTCCACGGCATCGCGACGCGCGGAAGCAGGTCGCGAGGCAGGCGGAGGGCCTCGATCGATCGCGGGTCGAAGTCCTCGCGATCGGGGCCTGAGGTCGGGTCGGTGACGGCCTCGCCGGTGAGGCGGTAGATCAGGAAGTCTTTCGCGTAGAGCAGCCGCGCCGTGCGCTCGGCGATCGGCGGTTGGTGTTGCTCCAGCCAGCGCCAAGTGGCGATCAGGGCGCCCGCGTAATTGGCGAGGTGGTAGCCGCTCGCGCGCCACTCGTGGAGGACGCGTAGCTGATCGAGGTGGCGGCCGTCGGACCAGGAGGGAGCGAGCAGCGCCCCGTCCGCGTCCAGCGCGGCGAAGCCCCCCGCGCGGCCGGAGAGGCCGATGCCGCCCACCTCGTAACCGTCGAGCGCGGGGTGATCGAGCAGGCGCCCGGTCAGCTCCCCGACGTTCGTCCACCACTCGTCGGGGTCTTGCCAGGCGCGCTCGACGCCGTCCTCGAGCGATCGGTGTTCCTCGTTGCGTGCGGCCTCGCGAGCGAGCAGGCGGCCGCGCTCGTCGAAGGCGGCGACCTTCAGTCGCGTCGTCCCGAGGTCGATCGCGAGCAGCGTTCGTCCTGACATCGCTGCTCCGCCATCCTCGTCGTTGCCGGTGGTCGTGCGCGTCGTGAGCGTCGCCGTGATCTGCCAGAATCACGCCCGTACCGTACCGAGAGTGCTATGAGCGGACGAGGAGCCGGCCGATGCCGTCCAAGGAGATGGAAGCGTTTCTAGAGCTGCGCGCCGAGCAGGCGGCGGCCGCTGCCGATCAGCCGCGACCGGACACGGCGGCGATCCGCGCCGGCGCGGACGCGATGGCGGCGCCGGCTCCCGACGACGGCGATGTCTCGCACGTCGAGGCCGGCGGCGTCCCGGCGGACTGGGTGGTCGCCCCCGGCGCCGATCCGGGGCGGCGGCTGCTCTACCTCCACGGCGGCGGGTACGTGCTGCTTTCGGCGCTGACGCATCGGCGGCTGGCGGCGGACATCTCGCGGGCCTCGGGGTGTGCGGTGCTGGTGCTGGATTACCGGTTGGCGCCGGAGCACCAGTTCCCGGCGGCGGTCGACGATGCGCTCGCGGGGTACCGGTGGATGCTGGCGAACGGTCCGAACGGAGCCGCGCCGGCGACGAGCAGCTTCATCGGGGGCGACTCCGCAGGCGACGGGCTCAGCTTCGCGACGATCCACGCGGCCCGCGAGCAGGGCGTTTCGTTCCCAAGCGCGGCGTTCGGCATCTCCGCCTGGACCGATGTGAGCAACACCCGCCCGTCACGGGAGCACCGCCTGGGGATCGACCCGC
Source organism: Dehalococcoidia bacterium (assembly GCA_965248675.1). Lineage (GTDB taxonomy): Bacteria > Chloroflexota > Dehalococcoidia > UBA2979 > UBA2979 > UBA6627. Next base: position 374,526 of record CBDFJZ010000006.1, on the reverse strand, counting down.
TGTTCACCGACCCGGCGATCATCGAGGGCTTCAAGACGCAGCACATGGGTGACGCCGACCCGGCGCAGCCGCTGGCGTCGCCCCTGTTTGGCGACCTGTCGGGCTTCCCGCCGGTGTACCTCGTGGTCGCCGATCACGAGGTGCTGCTCGACGACTCGCTGGAGTTCGCGGCGAAGGCGCAGGCCGCGAACGTACGCACCACGGTGACGGTCGAGCCGGGCGGGATTCACATCTATCCGCAGCTCGATCCCGAGCTGCCGGAGAGCCGGGCGGCGATCCTGGAGATCGGCGCGTTTCTGCGTAGCCACGGCTGATCGTCGCGGATCGGGCCACCTCGCTCATCGCAATGAGCGCCCTTGGTGCGATCGTGAACGGCGGCACGACGCGCGCCCGGCGGCCCTGCATACTGGAGCCGCGTGGAGCGCGATACGGGAGGACCTGATGGGTATCGGCGACACCTTGATGTCGGTGCTGGCGGGGCGCAGCTGGCGTGTGGCCAGCCAGGCCGCAGCGCAGCGCCTCGATCCGCTCGAGTTCCCGGCGACGGTCCAGCTCGCGGACGTCGAGGTTGTGTTGCGGTCGATGGATGCTGGCGACCGGGTCGCGATGCTGACGTTCGCGAACGCGTTGCCACAGCATGACCTGCTCTTCCTCCGTCGCGACATCACCCAGCCGGCCGTCGTAGACGCCTGGGTCCACGACATCGAGAACGACCACTACACGACGATCGTCGCGTTGCGGGGGGACGAGATTGTGGGGTACGCCACCGTGGCCTCGGATGGGCTCGCCTGGACGCGGCACGTCGCCGAGCTGCGGATCCTCGTCAGCCCGTCGATGCGGGGTCAGCAGCTGGGCCGGGTGCTGACAGAGCAGGCGTTCGCGCTCGCCCGCGAGCGCGGTGTGCGGAAGATGATCGCGCAGATGACGACCGACCAGCATGCGGCGATACGCGTCTTCAGTCATATGGGCTTCGAGCGCGAGGCGCGACTGCGCAACCAGCTGATCGACCGCAACGGCCAGCTCCACGACCTGCAGATCATGAGCCTGGACGTCGACGAGTTCCGCGCGAAGGTCGACTTGATGGCGGTCAGCGCTCAGCACGAACTGCTCTAGCGTCAGCAGCGTCCTTGCACGGTCGGCGAATCCCCCCAGCTGCCGAGGGTTTCGGGGCCGCTCGAGGGCGCGGCCTCCCGCTCTGGATCCACCTGGCGTGACGGCCAGGGCTGTCTGAACTCAGAACCAGCTTCGCCGACGATGAGCCACGTGATGCGAATTCCGGGAGATACGCCAAGTTGCCTTCGGCGGTGTTTGCAGAATTGTGTAGATCCCGCCCGCCCACCCAAACGTCCGTGGGGGCTCCGCCCCCACACCCCCTCCGGGACGGCGCCATGGTGGCTAGGTTCGCGCCGGCGAACAGTGCGGCCGCTGGACGGTGCGGGTCAGGCGGCGGACGGTCCAGCAGCGCTCCGATCGCGATGAACGAGCCCGCGGCGATCGACAGCCGCAACAGCCGTACGGTGCCCGCCGCCATCAACGTCGTCGTGTGCTCGACGAACCCTTCGACAACCTCGTGCGGTACGCGCCGAATCTCGGACTTCAGCTCGATCCACGGTTGGTGCGTCAGCCATCGGCGCCGTCATCCGCGCGATCCGGCTCATCGCGGGCTCGCCTGACGCAGCGCATGTGCGCGGCGAGCGCAGACCTAGTGCGAATACGCCCCGGCGAATGTGACCGGGTTGACAGCCGGCCGCACGTCGGCCGGCTGAGACCGCGCCCGGCGTTTACTCGGCGCGTTGCAGCCGGTAGACTCCGCCGTTGGTCAGCTCGACGACCAGCACCTCGCCATCGCGGTCGACGCCGAACGACACGAGCCGGCCGTCGAGGCGGGCGATCACCTGGGGTGGGGTGGCGCCGTCGCGCTCGATCGCCCAGATCTCGCCGCTGCAAAGATCGCCGTAGAGGTAGCGGCCATCGAGCGGGCCGATCTCGTCACGGGTTGCGAAGGCCGTAGGCGAAGATCTCCGGCCGCGCGCCCGCCACTTCGAGGAAGGGGTTGTCCTCGGGAACCGCGTACGGCTCGGCATCGCTGGCGGCGCGCACATCGATACGGATCACGGATCCGAGCAGCGTGCCGAGGTTCTGCCCGTTCTTGAACGGATCAGTCGACGCGCTGCCGTCGCCCAGGCTCAGATACAGCAGCCCGTCCCGCGGGCCGAAGCGGATCGCTCCGCCGTTCTGGTTGAAGCCGGGCTGCTCCAGTTCGAGGACCACCAGCTCCGTGGCCGGATCGGCCACGTCGTCGACCACCGTGAAGCGCGAGAGCAGCGTCCGATCGGGAAGCGGGTCGACGAAGTAGTAGACCCAGAGGTGCCCATTCTCCGCGAACCCCGGATCGAGGGCGAGCGAGAGGATGCCCTCGCCGAGGTCGGAGTCGACGCGTTCGGTGATGTCGAGGAGCACCGTCCCCGCCGGCAGGTCATCGCTAACGATGAGTACGCGTCCCGCCTGCTGCGCGATGAAGAGCCGCTCACCCGGGTACACGCCGATCTCCACCGGCGCCTCGTAGCGGTGCCCGCCGAGCGCCGGCGCCAGCTCGAGCAGCGGCAGCTCCTCGTCGCCGCAGGCGGCGAGCACGGCGATGAGGGCCAGCGACAGAACGGCATGGCGACGGATGCTCGACTCCCGGGTGCTGGCTCGGCGGTCGCGGCGCGGCCGGTCAGTGACCATACGGCGACGGGCGGTGGAGCGGCCTCTTCGTCCCGGACTGGACAAGTCGCCTCCGGATCAGCGACAACTCATGTCGAGGGAGTGACCCATGACCACCGAGACAACCCAACGCCCGAACCGTGAGATCGAAGATCCGACCGTCGGCAAGGTTCTGCCGGACCACCAGTTCAACGTCACGGACGCGCTGATCGAGGATTATTTCGAGGGCCTGGCGATCGACCGCACCGCCTTCGACCGTGGTGACACGCCAGTGCCCTCGATGATCGCGCGCGCATCCGACAGCTACTTCGAGGAGACCCGCTTCCAGCAGGACAAGGGGCACCTCTGGATGCGCCAGCAGTGGGCGTTCAATAGCCCACTCCAGCCAGGCGCCTCGTACACCACGCACGGCCAGATCGAGGACATTTACGAGCGGCGCGACCGGACCGTCGTCAACACCGCAATCTCCGTCGAGGACGGCGGCGGCGACACGGTGCTCACCGCGAACCACCACCAGTCCTTCCTCTTGACCCCGCCTGAGAACCAGGTCCAGTTCCGCGACCCCACGAAGAAGGAGGGCGCGCGCAAGTTCATCGTTCCCGAAGGCGACTCGCTCGAGCCGGTCGATCACACGATCACGATCGAGATGTGCGGCCAGTACTTCCACGGCAGCAGGAGCTACCACACCGACCTCGAGGCGTCGCAGGAGCTCGGCTTTCACAACATCGTGGTCGGCGGCGCAATGACGATGTCGTATATGGGGCACCTGCTCGACAGCCACTTCGGCGCGCCGTGGTGGGCGAATGGCGAGCTGGACGTGAAGTTCACCAACCCGACGTGGCCGGACGACCACATCACCGTGAAAGGCGTCGCGACCGGTCCCGACGAGGACGACCCCTCCCGCGACCACGTGTTCGCCTGGATCGAGAAGGACGACGGCACGATCGTCTTGATCGCGAACGCGAGCGTCGCCCGCTAGCGTCGCGAGCTGCCGCAGACCTCGAGTCCGGACCCTCAGGGGCGCGCCGTTTCGAGGTCTGCGAGGAGCAGTTGCCGCCGGTCGCGGGAGGTGAACGAGGCCTCGATCGCATTGCGCGAGAGAGAGAGCAGCTCCTCGAACGAGAAGCCGAGCTGAGCTGCGAGCGCGTACTCGCGACCGATCGACGTGGGGAGGCGCAGCGGGTTGTCGGTGTTGACGGTGACTCGCACGCCGCGATCGGCGAGCCGGCGGATGGGATGGTCGTCGAGCGCGGCCACCCCTCCCAGGATCACGTTCGCGGTGATGCAGCACTCGACGGTCACTGCTGAAGCGGCCAACCGCGCCATCAGTTGCTCGGACGACGCCGCGTAGACGGCATGGCCGATCCTGGTGAGGCCGGGCAATTCGAGCGCTGGCGCGATGTGTGCGTCGGAGAATTCGCCGGCGTGCGCGGTGATTCCGAGCCCCGCCGCGGCGGCTCGCTCGGCCCACCGATAGGCCTCGGTCCAGTCGGCGCCGGCGTCGTACGGCTCGGACAAGAAATCGATCCCCGCGAGCCCGTCTTCGCGAGCGCTGATACATGCGTCGAGGACGCGCGAGGCGTTCTCTCGAGCCGGCCAGATGCCCGAGATGATCGCCTCAGCGTGGAAGGCGGGGGAGTGCGCGCGAACGCGAGACTCCGCGTCTCGGAACAACGCCATGAACCGTGGCCGCAGGATGGTCCCGGCCCCGAATCGGACCTCTGTCAGGATGGCGCCGTCGGCGGCGGCATCGACGAAGATGTCCTCCACCCTCGCGACGAACGCTTCATCCTCGGTGTCCCTCAGCTCCAGATCGTCGACGGCGAAGTCACCGTTGATCCGGGAGAGGCGCGGCAGCCCGGGCGGCATTGTGGCGAGCACCTCGATCCAGCGATTCCAGTCCTGAGCCGGCGTCTTGCTGCGCCGCGCGCGCAGCCGGTCGAGGCGAGCGTGCGTCTCCGCGTGCAGATGGAGGTCGACCTTCGGGATGCCTCGGAGGTCCGACGATGCGATGCGGTCGGGAGATCGAGCCGGCGGAGTCATTGAGCCGATCATGTCATGAAGGGCGGGGGCGCATCGCGCGCTGTCGAATCACCAACCGCGAGCTGAGCGGCAGACGTCACGCGGGCCCGCGAGCCGACCGCTGGTTGCGTCCGTTGCTCCCGCCAAGCGCGTTGTAGGCCGGCAGCCGTGCGCGGGATCGGTCGCGGGCTGGAGCGCCTGGGACTGTCGCGTCCGGGCGCGCGTCGCGCCCGGCCGTGGGTAGACCGCGCGGATTCCTACGTTTCGGCCCGAACGTCTCCTGCCTCGTCCCGTTGTAGTGCGTGAGAGGACGCCTTCGTCCTCGAAAGCTCTCGCAGGACGAAGAGGAGATTTGACATGAAGAGATGGCAGAAGCTGGTCGCCGTGCCGGCGCTGGTGGCCGCGGTCGTGTTCGGCGTGATGGCGCCGACGGCGGCGTCCGCCGACACCGACCGCGCAACCGACCGCGTGGTGACGGACCGCGTCACCGATCGCCCGACTGATCGGGAGACGGACCGTCTGACCGACCGCGCGACCGACGTCGGCCGGGTCGACCTCCGCGATCCGCACACCCTCGTGGCCCGCGGCTATGGCAACGTCGCCCTCGCGGGCCGGCTGAAGATGCACGGCATCGTCAAGGGTCACTCGGTGACGGTGAAGGACTTCGCCGGCGACGCTGAGGTCCGGATCAACGCTCGCGAGCACGTGCGCAACGACGATGGCAGCATCACGTACTTCGGCCTCGACGGTGAGTTCGCCATCGCCGGCTCCGAGGTGGCGATCCGGTTCCACCGGGTGGGCATCCACTTCGAGGCGACGGGCAACGGACGCGTCGAGCTCGACGGGCACGGCTGGTACAGCCTCGACGGCGGCCGTCTGCTCCCCTGGCGAGCCCTCTAGCGCGAGTCAGGGAGATAGGGCGAGCGTTCTCGCGAGCGTCTGCGAGATGCCGCGAGCGTCCTACTCAGCCTGAGCGTTCGATCGGAACGCTCGCCGGGAGGAGGGAGCAGCCCCGCCCGCTCCTCCCGGCATCTCGCCCTCCGAAGGCCCGCGCCCCGGCGCGGGCCTTCGTCACGTCCAGCTCACGCCCCCTCGAGACGACCGCGCACGAGACGCCGCGTCGCCCGACATGCTGAAGGGCCATTGCAGCCCGTCCCGGCCCTCGACACACTGATCGCACGCGCGAACGATCCTCCCGGAAGAGCGCGAACGGAGTTCGCCATGACCCACGAAGTCGTCCTTCTCCGTCACGGCCAGAGTCAGTGGAACCAGGAGAATCGCTTCACCGGCTGGGTCGACATCGATCTCGCGGATACCGGTCGCGAGGAGGCGCGCGAGGCCGGTCGCCAGCTCGGGGCAGCCGGCTACGAGTTCGACATCGCGTTCACTTCCGTGCTCAAACGCGCGATCCACACGCTATGGATCGTCCTCGACGAGCTCGATCAGGCGTGGGTCCCGGTCGAGCGCTCGTGGCGCCTCAACGAGCGCCATTACGGCGCGCTCGCCGGCCTCAACAAGGTGGAGACGGCCGAGAAGCACGGAGACGAGCAGGTCTTCACCTGGCGGCGCAGCTTCGACATTCCTCCGCCCGCCCTCGATGAGGACGATCCGATGCACCCCCGCCACGACCGCCGCTATTCCTCGCTCGCTCTTCCCGAGGCTGTCCCCGGCACCGAGGCGCTGAAGCAGACGCAGGAGCGGGTGCTGCCGTTCTGGAACGAGCAGATCGCGCCCTGCATCGAGGGCGGCGAACGGGTGCTGATCGCGGCGCACGGCAACAGCATCCGAGCGCTCGTGAAGCACCTCGACCAGATCCCCGACGACGAGATCAGCGAGCTGAACATCCCGACGGGGATGCCGCTGATCTACGAGTTCGACGACGACATGAACGTGCTCGGACATCGCTACCTCGGCGGCGAAGAGGCGGCGGCCGCCGCCGCCGCCGCGGTCGCCGCGCAGGCGAGCGGCGAGCGCTAGCCGCGCGACTCGGTCTCGAGGAGGCCCCAGATCGATGGAGCCAGCACATGAGCGGCATCTACGACCGTCTCGACGTCACCTCGGTGATCAACGCAGCCGGCAAGCTGACCGCGCTCGGCGGCACCGCGCAGGCTGAGGAGGTGGCGCAGGCGCAGGCGGAGGCGGCCGGCTCGCACGTCGACCTCGCTGAGCTGCGCGCCCGCGCGGGCGAGCTGATCGCGGGCTATACCGGCGCCGAGGCGGCGTGCGTCACGACCGGCGCCGCCGCCGGCGTGACGACCGCGACCGCGGCCGTGGTCGCCGGGCGAGACGCGGAGAAGGTGGCGCGCCTCCCGGATTCCGAGGGCTGGACGAACCGGGTGCTGATCCAGGGCGGCCACTGGATCGACTTCGGGGCGCCGCTGGAACAGCTCGTGCGCCTCGGCGGTGGGCGCCCCGAGATGGTCGGCGCGGTGAACCGCGTGCCGGAGCTGCTGCTGGAGGGCGCGCTCTACGACGGGACGCCGGTGGCCGCGCTGATGTTCGTGCAGTCGCACCACGCGGTGCAGGAGCGGATGGTCCCGCTGGAGCGCTGCCTCGAACTGGCACACGGGGTCGCGGTGCCGGTGATCGTCGACGCAGCCGCGGAGGAGGACCTTCGGCGCTACATCGCGCTGGGCTGCGACCTCGTCACCTACTCGGGCGGCAAGGCATTTGGCGGCCCCACCGTCGGGTTCATCGCCGGGCGGCGCGACCTGATCGAGGCCTGCGAGGCTCAGAACCGCGGTATCGCCCGGCCGATGAAGGTCGGCAAGGAGCAGATCGCCGGACTGCTGGTCGCCCTCGAACGGTACGCGGCCAGGGACGAGGAGGCGGAGCTGGAACGGCGCCGCCGCGTGAACGCGATCGTCTGCGAACTGCTCGAACAGCTCTCGATGGTCGACGCCACCTTTGAGGTGGACGAGGCGGGGCGCCCGATCGAGCGGGTGACGATCCGCGCGATCGACGACGCCTTCGACGTGCGGGACGTGGTGGCGTTCCTCGCGGCCGGGCGACCGAGCATCCGCACGCGCAACCACCACCTCGATGACGGCGCGATGCTGATCGATCCCCGCGAGGTGACCGAGGAACAGGCAGCCAAGATCGCGGCCCGACTGCGGGGGTTCTTCCGGTCGCGGTAACGACGCGCATAGCTGCAATCACCAGCCCTAGCCAACTTCGCTCGGACGGGCGCGCCTAGGGGCGCATCGGTCGGAGCTTGCGGCCGATGTCGGAAGGCAGCTGCTGGTAGGCCATGTCCGCCCACTCGCAGAGCAGCGGGCGTGTGTCGCGAGGGTCGATCATCTCCGCGGCGTTGAACGCCTCGACGGCGCCGAACGGGTTGCGGAGCTCGATCAGGTCGTCCTCGATCTCCGCGCGTCGCTTCGCCGGATCGGGCGAGTTCTCGATTTCACGCCGGTAGGCGGCCTGCACGCCGCCCTCGATCGGGATCGAACCCCACTCGCCCGAGGGCCAGACCACCCGATAGACGAAGCGGTTATAGGGCTGGTGTGCGGCACCGGCCACGCCGTAGGCCTTGCGCACGATCACGGTCGCCCAGGGGATTGTCGAGGCGTCCATCGCGCAGAGCGCCCGCGCCCCTAGCCGCAGAGTGCCCGACGCCTCCGCGCGAGGCCCGATCATGAAGCCCGGGTTGTCGGCGAAGTTCACGATCGGCAGGTGGAAGGTGTCGCACATGTCGATGAAGCTCTCGAGCTTCTGGGCGGCAGCGGCGTCAGTGGCCCCGCCGAACTGCGCCGAATTGCCGGCCAGGACGCCGACGGGCTTGCCACCGAGGCGTGCGAACGCAGTGAGCTGGGATCGGCCGAAATCACGCCCCATCTCGAAGAACGAGCCGCGATCGACGATGAGCTGGATCATCTTGGGCACGTTCTGCGGGCGGTTTCGCTCGCGTGGCACGATGTCGAGCAGCTCCTGCTCGCGGCGGTCGGGGGGATCGTCGCACTCCTCGACGGGTGGGAGCTCGTAGACGTTCGCGGGCAGGTAGGAGAGCCAGCGTCGAACCTGGCGGAAGGCGTCCGCCTCATCTTCGGCGACGTTGTCGACGAGCCCGCTCTCGTGCGCGTGGATCTTGACGCCGCCCAGCTCCTCCTTGGTCACGGTCTGCCCGAGTCCACGCAGGACCACGGGCGGACCCGCCGCGAAGATCTGCGACAGGTCGCGCACCATGATCGCGAAATGGGCGATCGCCATCTGCGCCGCCGGCAGCCCGGCGACGGCGCCCAGCGCCATGGAGACGACCGGCACCTCGCTCATCAGCGCCGCCGCGAGCGGCCAGCCGCTGAGCTCGGGAATGTAGGTGCGGCCAATGCTGCCGGTGGCGCGAATGTCGGCGCCGAAGCCATCGATCATCCGCACCAGCGGCACCTTCAGCTCGAGCGCCATGCTCTCGTCGTGTCCCGACTTCGAGACCGGGCGGCCGGTGCTGATCTTCATGCCCTTGCTGCCGCTCGCGGGGCGCGCGGTGAAGTCGCCACCGCCGGCGACGACTCGCCGGCCCTCGACCTCGCCGACCCCCATCACGTAACCGGTGGGGAAGAAGTCGACGAGTTCGCCGTCCTCGTTGTAGGCGCCGGTGCCGGCGTGCTTGCCGCGTTCGTGGAAGGTGCCCGGGTCAAACATCAAGTCGACTCGCTCGCGGACGGTCAGCTTGCCGCGGCCGTGCTGATCGCCAACGCGCTGTTCGCCGCCCATCGCCTCGGCGTACTCGCCGCGCCGTTCGAGTTCCTTGAGTTCCGGCTCCCAGGTCATTGCGGCTCCTCCTGAACGCGTCGGTCGGGTCGCGCAGCGCAGCGCCGAATCTGGTCGGGTTCCCCGCCGCCGTCAACCGACCTTGAACGAAAGCCGGCCCCGCGTCGGCACCGCAGCGGACTGATGCAAGCCTCGGCGTGGCATCGCGCACAAGGCGAAGGCGCCGTCGCGGGCGCGGCTATGCTCCGTTGAACCGGCCAGCACGGGTTGAGCGCGAGGTGCCGCATGCGGATCACGAAGGTCGAGCCACTGTTGATCGACCGTTACCTTTTCGTGCGCGTCGAGACCGACGAGGGCATCGTTGGCCTCGGCGAGTCGGGGGCGTGGGGCTTCCTCGAGGCGGCGGCGGCGATCGAGAAGTTCGGACGCTACCTGGCCGGCGAGGACCCGCTGCGGATCGAGCACCACTGGCAGTACATGTACCGCTACAGCCACTTCCGAGGCTCGGCGATCATGGGCGCGATCAGCGCGATCGATATCGCGCTGTGGGACATCGCCGGGAAACACTTCGACGTGCCCGTGTACGCGCTGCTCGGGGGGCGAACCCGGGATCGGGCGCGCGTTTACTGCCACGTCTTCGGCAGCACGATCGAGGAGCTGGTCTCGGGGGTCGTCGAGGCGAAGCAGCAGGGCTTCACGGCGGTGGGCCATCTAACGCCGTTCCTCGATGAGTCGCGCGACGTGCCTTACTTCAAGACGCACGTGGCCAAGATCCGCGACGCGATCGACGCGGTGCGGCAGTACCGCGAGGCGGTCGGCGACGACGTCGACCTCTGCATCGAGATCCATCGCCGGCTGACCCCGACCGAGGCGGTGCAGCTCGGTCGCGGCATCGAGCGCTGCCACCCGTACTTCTTCGAGGACCCCGTCACGCCCGACAACTTCGACGAGATGGCCTACGTCGCGGAGGACGTCGCGATCCCGATCGCCACCGGCGAGCGGTTCACCTCGATCTGGGAGTTCGAGATGCTGCTCCAGCGCAACGCCGTCCAGTACGTGCGGCCGGACGTCTGCCTGGTCGGCGGCATCAGCGGGGCGAAAAAAGTGGCCGCGCTGGCCGAGGCGCACCACGTCGGCGTCGTGCCGCACAACCCGCTCAGCCCGGTCAGTACCGCCGCCTGCCTCCAGATCGCGGCCTGCATCCCGAACTTCGCGCTGCAGGAATACCCGATCGGGGAACACGAGCCGCCGAAGAGCGAGATCGTCGTCGGCGCGCCCCGCCACGACGGTGAGGGGTACCTGGAGCTGCCCTCGGAGCCCGGGATTGGCGTGGAGCTGGCGGCGGCCGCCCTCGAGGGTGCGCGCGCTGGGGTCGAGCGGGACACGCTCGGTGGCGCGGCGCCTCGGGAGGTAGTGACGCGGCTGGCGGCCGACGGGTCGGTGATGGATCAGTAGGGCGAGGCCAAGGATCGCAGGATATCGGCTGCGCCCGCGCGCGGGTCCACCGAGCGCGCATCCGCGCCTTCGACGTTGTTTGGAGAGTTAGCCGTACCCGCCCTGTCGTCTCGATCGCCGTACAGGCGGAGCCACACCACACATCTGCGCGGGCTCTATTTGGGTGATCGCCCTACCGGCGTGGGGCCCGCTCCCCGATCCGGAACTCGCCTCGCGCGGTCACATGGCACCTCGTCCGGCTCACCGACGCAGAGCCTTCGTGGCGCGGACAACGCCGAGGCGATCGGGCAACGGGTCTGCCGGCCGGCGGTCAGGGCGTCGCGCTTAGCCTTCGATCTCGGGGAACGGAACGCCGGTCATTCTGACCACCGCTTCGAATCCGGCCTCCTGGCTGTCGTGATCGGTGAAGTAGTCCGGTCACGTCTGGATGCCGACGGGGCCGACCATTCGCTTTCGATGCGCGGTGGCGTAAAAGTGACCGGTGGCGTCGTCGTCGAGATCCGCAGCTTCGAGATACCGGCGAGACGCAGTCTCCAGCGATCCGGCCATACCCATGAGCGGCCCCACAACCTTCAGGGCGGGCACCAGGAGCGCGCGCATGAAGAATGGAGCGTCGCGGGCGAAGCCACTGGACGGCGCGGAACCCGGCGAGACCGCGTTCACGGTCATGCCCTGAGGGAGCCGCCGAGACAGCCCTGCGGCCCACTAGGCCACGACCAGCTTCGCAGTCACATATTCGTTCATGTTCTTGAATCGATCTGGGTCCTTGATTCGAGCGAGCGCGTCGATCGCCACGACGCGGTCGCCGTCAAACTGGTCGTCGGCGATCTGCCCGATATCGTGAACGTTCATCCCCGGTGCGCTGCCTCGCGCGCCTTCGGACCCCGCGATGACGATGCGCGCGCGGTCGCCGAGCGTCTCATCACCCAGCATGCACATCGTCATCGCGTGGTGACCTACGAGGGTGGAGGCCCACGTCATCTCGATGCCGTCGGAGTTGAACTCGGGCTTCGCTGACGATGCGCCGGCGTTCAGCAGCAAGAAATCGACGGTCTCGCCGCGCTCGCGGAGCTGGCCACAAGCCGCGTTCGCGGATGCAACTTCCGAGGTGTCCACCGCGAGCACGCCGAATGGGTCCTTGCCCGTCCGCTCGACCAGCTGCGCTCGGGCGGCTTCGGCTTTGGCTTCGGATCTGGAGGCCAGGATCACCTTGCCCCATCCAGCCTCGGCGAGTTGCCGGGCCGCCTCGAAGCCGAGCCCGGAGTTCGCTCCAGTGACCAGAACGGTCGCGCTGCTGCGGTCGCGTTGGGAGATTGCTGGTGGCATCTGCGTTCTCTCTCATGCTTTGCTGCCGGCCGGTGTGCCGGACGTGACGCGGTCAAACCCAGGTCAGTCCCGAGGATAACGACGCCCATCTCGATCGATGCGGATCCCCCCTTTCGCTTGAGCGTCCGTATGTACCACTTGCGTTACGTAACATATGATGTACGCTTCCGGAATGGACGCGATTTCTCTCCTCGCCGACCCGACCCGACGCCGGATCGTCGAGCTACTGACCGAGGGCGAACTGCCGGCAGGCGAGATCGCCGCGCATTTCGAGATCGCTCGTCCGGGCGTCTCGCGCCATCTCCGTCAGCTTCGAGAGGTCGGTCTGGTCTCCGTGAGCCGATCGGGGCAGAAGCAGATCTACCGGCTCGAAGCTGACCAGCTGATGGAGATTGACCGTTGGCTCGCACCGATCCGGTCGTTGTGGAGGAGCCGTCTCGATGCCCTCGATACGGAGGTGCGCCGCGGAAGACGGGTCAAACGTCAATCGGCTGCTGCCCGGTCGGCATCCGGCCCGAGGAGTGCGAGTGCCTGACGACAGCGCCGATCACGGGGAGTTGATCGACCTTGGAGGTCGTCGAGCGGTGCGGTTCAGGCGTCGGTTCCCGGTCTCTCGAGCCGAGCTGTGGGCGGCGATTACGGAGCCGGACCGGATGGCGCGGTGGGCGTTCCGTGGCGAGCTGGAGCCTCGCAGCGGCGGCACGCTACGCTTCGACTTCGGTGAAGGCGGGGTTTCCGAGGGGACAATCCTCGTATGGGATGAGCCGTCGGTCCTGGAGTACGAGTGGGCGACCGACACCGAGATGCCGTGGCGGGTCCGATTTGAGCTGACCGACGACGCTGACGGCGGCACGCTGTTGACGTTCGACCATCTGTTGCCGGATGCGTTGAATCCTGACTTTGCCGCAGGCTGGCACTGGCACCTCGACCGCCTCGGTTTGCACCTCGCGGGCGGCGAGCCGGCCAACGTTGCCAGCGACGAGCGCTTCGAGGAGTTGCAGGAGAGCTACCGGGCGGCGTTCGAGTCCGGAGCTTGACGATCGTGTCCGGGCGGGAGACCGGACTGCTGGCGATGGAATCGAAAGGCCGCGTCCGGACGGACGCGGCCTTCAGTCATTGCCTCGGACGACGAGCGGCCTAGCGCCCAGTGAACTCCGGGTCGCGGCGCTCCATGAACGCGCCGACGCCTTCCTTGAAGTCGTCCATCCCGAACAGCACCGTCAGGTGGTCGACGGTCGTCTCGTAGCTCTCTCCGAGGCCCTGGCGCATCATTCGCTTCGTCGCCTGGACGGCTGCGGGCGCGTTCTGCGCGATCTCCTGCGCCCACTGGCGGGCGGTCGTCATCAGCTCATCGTCCGGGACGACCGCGTTGACGAGGCCGAGCTCCTTGCACTCCTCGGCACCTACGACGCGGCCGCGGAAGAACAGTTCGGCGGCCTTGCCCCAGCCGATCAGGCGCGGGAGCAGCCACGTCCCGCCGCTCGAGGGTGCCCGGGCGAAAGTTCTCGACGAGGATGTCCGCTTCGGCGCAGAGCTTCTGGAACAGCGCCTTCCCGTCGGGGTGGCGGAGGTTGATCGTCACGCCGCGCTGGCCTCGATGATCCTGCGCGAACTGCACCGTGCGGACCGCCTGGTGCTCCGGCGATTCGACCTTGATGACGTCCGCGCCGAACTCGGCGAGCAGCGTCGCGGTGAACGGCCCGGCGATGATCTGCCCCGCGTTGACGACGCGGACGCCGTCCAGCGCCGACGGGAGCGAAGGGTCCTCCGAGGTCATGCGCGCAGCTTCACCGCCGTGCCGTAGATCAGCACCTCGGACGCCCCTGCGCGATGCTCGAGGTGGCCATTCGCATCGCCACGATCGCGTCGGCGCCCATCGTCGCTGCCTCCGCTTCGAGGCGGCCCATCGCCTCCTCGCGCGACTCCATCAGCAGGTGCTGGTAGGCGCCGATCTCGCCCCCCCCCCCACGAGGTTCTTGAACCCGGCGAGAATGTCGCGCGCGACATGGCGTGCGCGCACCGCGTTCGCGACCACCAGGCCAAGCGTCTCCTCGATGTCGCGATCGGGGAACGCGTCCGCCGTCGTCTTCAGCATGTGTCCATCCTCGGCTAGTCGACCTTCGTGGCGCGCTGCGGTTCGCCGTGCCCGGCGGCCCAGCGCGGGACGTAGTCGGAGACGCGGCCCTCGATCTGGGCGGCGTGCATCCGGTCGTGCCGGTAGTACGAACGGAGCCATTGAAGCACGGTCAACTCGCCGAAGATGCGCGTCGAGGCCGTGCGGTCGTACCCCTCGAGCGGGATCGTCCCGATTAGCTCCAGCGTCTGCTCCCGCAGCCGCTTCAGCTCCGCCACGTGGGTCTCGAGGTCCGCGCCGTGCGCGGCGGTGTGCGGCACCGCGACCGGATCCGAGATCGTGCCCTCGGTGACGTCGGGTCGGTCCTCGACGAGCGCGCGCCGGACCCACGCGCGGTAGGACACCTCCATCTCCGCGAGGTGCGAGAGCTGCTCCTTGACCGACCAGCCGGCCTCGCCCTCGCCCTCGGGGGGGCGCGTCTCGGCGTCCTGCTCGCGGACGTTGGCGACGGTCGCCAGCAGCGTCGCGCGCTCCTCGGTCATCTTCGCGATCAACTCTTCGACCTGTGCCTGTGTAGCCATCGGTTTCGCCTCGATTCCGCGCGGTCGCTCGGCGTGGGTCGCGATTGTAGGGCGGTCACGCCGACCGCACGGACTCAACCTGACGTGCGGGGTAGGGTGTTTGGATGCCTGACCTCAAGATCGCCTACAAGTGGCGAGCGCTGATCGCGGTCACCTTCGGCACCTACATGGGGACGATGGATTTCTCCATCATCAACGTCGCGCTGCCGACGCTCTCCGACGAGTTCGACCGGCCGCCCGATACCGTCATCTGGGCCTCGTTGATCGCCGCGCTCGTCGCCACCGGACTCACGTTGACGGCCGGCCGCTCGGGCGATCTATTCGGCCGCAAGCGCATCTACCTCTTCGGCTGGGTCGTGTTCATGGCCGGCCTCGTCCTCGCGAGCGTCGCGCAGAGCATCGAGACGCTGATTGGGTTCCGCGCGTTGCAGGCGGTCGGGGTCGCGATGGTCACCGGCAACGGGAACGCGATCATCACCGCGGCGTTCCCCGACAACGAACGAGGCAAGGCGCTCGGCATCGTTGGCTCGGTCGTCGGCGCCGGGCTGATGACCGGCCCGATCGTCGGCGGGTTGTTACTGAGCGTCGGAGACTGGCGCGCGCTGTTCTACCTGCGCATCCCGATCGTCTTCATCGCCTTCGGCCTCGCGGCCTGGCTGATCCGCGAACCGGCCCGCGAACGAGGCGGCGGCAAGCTCGACATCCCGGGCTCGATCACGCTCTTCGTCTTCTTGTCGGCCGCGCTGCTCGCGGTCAACCGAGGCCAGTCGTGGGGTTGGACCTCGCCACAGATCGTCGGGCTTGCCGTGATCAGCGTGATCGGATTCGTCGCATTCCTGCGCATCGAGACGCGTTCGGCCAGCCCCGTCCTGTCGCTCGGCCTGTTCAAGCACCGCGGCTTCAGCATCGCTGTCGGCGCCCTGATCCTCAGCTTCCTCGGACAGTCGGCGACGCTGTTCCTGATGCCCTTCTACCTCGTCGAGGTGCGCGACTACACCATCGTTCAGACCGGCCTGATCCTGGCCACCGTGCCCTCGATGATGCTGCTGCTCTCCGCCTACAGCGGTCAGATTTCGGATCGCTACGGGTTTCGCCACCAGACCACGCTCGGCATCACGATCGTCGTCGCCGGACTGCTCTCGCTGGCCACCCTGGGCGAGGACACCACCGCGCCGCTGATCATGGTGCGCCTCGCCGTGATCGGGATCGGCAGCGCGATCTTCATGTCGCCGAACAGCAGCGACGTGATGGGCAGCGTTCCCCGCTCGATGCTCGGCACCGCCGCGGCCAGCCTCGCCACCGGCCGCAACGTCGGCACCGCGGTGGGTCTGGCGATCACCGGGGCTGTGCTCGTCTCCGTCGCCACTGACTCCGCCGGCCTCGATGCCGTCCAGAACACTCGCGACCTACCTGCGTCGGCCCTGCTCGACGGCATCCGCGCCTCGTTCGTCGTGGCGAGCGCGCTCGCGCTCCTGGGCGCCATTGCCTCCTCCACGAGGCCCGCCACCGTCCGCCCGAGCATGCCGGGACCGCCCCCGACCGCGACCGCAGAGCGCCCGTCCGTCGGCGCAGTGAGCGCCTCCGACGACGGCGGCGAGTAGTCTGCGCCTGACCGGGCGCAGCGACCGCCAGTCCCGAGGAGGACTCCCCATGCAGATCGGTGTCGGGCTCGACGCGCGCCTCGGACTCAGCTTCGAGGACAAGCGATGCTGAGCCGCGAAGCGGCCGAGCAGGGCTACACCAGCATCTGGACCCCGGACGGCGCGGGGAACGACGCTTTCCAGCTCTGCGCGATGCGCTGGCACGCCTCGACGGACGTCGTGCCGGAGGGCCTCGGGACGGGGATCTCGGTCTCGCCGGTGGCCTTCCGTTCGCCGGTCTCTTTTGCCAGCAGTGCTGGGGCTCCTGAGCCAGATGACAAACGGCAAGTTCATGCTCGGGATCGGCACCGGCGGTATCTATCAGCCCAGCACCCGCCGCAACCTCGGCTTCCGGACGCGGTCCTCGCTTGCCGTCATGCGCGACTACCTGATCACCACCCGCAAGCTGCTCGCGGGCGAACCCGTGGACTACGAGGGCGAAGCGGTCACCCTTCGCGGGATGCAGCTCGCCGACCTCCGCTCCGCGCCGAAGACGCCGGTGCTGCTCGGCGCGCTCGGCCCGAAGATGTTTCAGCTCGCCGGCGAGCTGTCGGATGGGGCCGCGATGAACTGGTGCGACACTGAGCGCGTCCGCTGGAGCCGCGAACAGGTCAACGAGGGCGCTCGCTCCGCCGGTCGCGACCCCTCCGAAGTCCAACTCGTCGAATACATTCGCGTCTGCGTCGACGACGACCTCGCCGTTGCTCTCCGCGCCCTCGCCGAGGCGACGATGGGCTACGCCCTCCGCGCCACCGTCCCCACGGAGCGAGAGCGCCAGTTCGCCTACCGCGGCCACTTCGAGCGCATGGGCTTCACGGACGAGCTGCTCGCCCTCGACGAGATGCGCAAGAACAACGCGACCCAGGACGAGCTGATCGAGGCGTTCCCGGACGCGCTCCTCGATGCGGTCGGCGTCTACGCGGCGCCGACCGAGGCGAAGGCGAAGTTCGAGGCGCTCGCGGAGGGCCTCGATGTGGCGATCGTGCGCGTGGTCAACGCGCGGTCGGGGATCGATTCAACGCGCGCGGTGATGCAGGCCTGCGCGTCGGGCGCTTAGGAGCCGAGCGAATGAAGATCACCGACCTCACCCTCAAGCTCTTCGCGTGGGACGAAATCCCCGCGACGAAGTACGGGCGCCTCGCGCCGCGGTTCGAAGGGAGCAGTCACCTCGGCCTCGTCACGATTTCGACGGACGAGGGGATCGAAGGGCACGCCTTCCTCGGGAACGCCAGCCGCAGCGCCGAGCTCGACGGGCTGTCGATGGTGCGGCACCTCAAGCCCGCCGTCGTCGGCGAGCATCCGCTCGACCGTGAGCGGATGTACCAGGAGCTGCAACGGCGCTACCGCATGACGACGCCGAGGGCGATCGGCGCCGTGGATGTTGCGCTGTGGGACCTGGCCGGCAAGATCGCCGGGCTGCCGATCCACCGGCTGATCGGCTCCTATCGCGACCGCGTTCCCGCCTACGCCAGCTCGCCGGCCCTCGACACTCCCGAGGACTACGCGCGGCAGGCCGTCGAGTACAAAGCCGCCGGCTGGGCCGCATACAAGATCCACCCGCCGACCGCGAGCGCGGAGGGCGATATCGTCGTTTGTCGGGCCGTCCGCGAGGCGGTCGGCGACGACTTCCGGATCATGCTCGACTCGACCTGGGCGTACGACTACCCGGACGCGCTGCGCGTCGGCAAGGTCGCGGAGGAGCTGAACTTCTACTGGTACGAAGACCCGCTCGCCGACGACGACATGGGCAACTACGTGAAGCTGCGCCAGCAGCTCGCGATCCCACTGATGGCGACCGAGTACTCGCCGGGCGGGTTCGGCGCCTACGCCCCCTGGCTGATGTCACAGGCCACCGACTACCTGCGCGGCGACGTCGCCGTGAAGGGCGGGATCACCGCCTGCCTCAAGACCGCCCACCTCGCTGAGGCGTTCCATATGAATTACGAGGTCCACCACGGCGGCAACTCGCTGAACAACGTCGCCAACCTGCACGTGATCATGGCGATCAAGAACTGCGAGTACTTCGAGGTGCTGCTGCCCTCGGGCGCCCAGAAGTACGGCCTGGTCGAGGACATCGACCCCGACGAGGACGGGTTCGTCCACGCCTTCAACGAGCCGGGCCTCGGCGCCCAGATCGACTTCGAGCTGATCGAGCGCAAGCAGACGGCCTTGCTGAGCTAGGCTCGATCGCAGCCCCTCACGAACGAACGGAGTTCCCATGACCCTAGAAGGACGCACCGCGCTCGTCACCGGCGGCAGCCGCGGCATTGGCCGCGCGATCTGCGTGCGGCTCGCCTCGGATGGCGCGGATGTTGCGATCAACTACGCCAACAACGCGGAGGCGGCCAACGAGGTGGCAGAGGAGGTGCGCGGCCTCGGACGGCGGGCGGAGGTGTACCAGGCCGACGTCGCCGACCGCGGCGTAGTCAATGCGATGTGCGAGCAGGCGATCGCGGACCTCGGGCGGATCGACATCCTCGTGAACAACGCGGGCCGCGGCTCGGTGTACGTCAACCGCCCGTCGATCGCCGAGGCCACCAGCGAGCAGTACCAGACGCTGCTCGGCGCGAACCTGTGGGGGCCGATCCACACGGTGCAGGCGCTGGTGCCACAGATGCGCGAGGCGGATCGCGGCGACGTGGTGATGATCTCCAGCGTTGCGACCGACTCCATGAGTCCGGGCTACGGCCTCTACGCGCTGAGCAAGGCGGCGATGGAGGCGATGGCCCACACCCTCGCCAAGGAGGAGCGCGAGCACGGGGTGCGCGTCAACATCGTCGCGCCGGGCCTCGTCGACACGGATATGGGGAAGGCGCTGATCTCCGCTCTCACCGGCGAGGACGACGTCGACATGCGCGACCGCGACGCCAGCTCCCCCTTCGGCTTCGTCTGCACGCCCGCCGACATCGCCGCCACCGTCGCGCACCTCGTGGGTGACGATGGCCGCTACATCACGAACCAGCGGATCCGCGTCAACGGCGGCGGCTTCTGACCGTGCCGGTCAGCGGTTGACGCTTCGCGCCTTCGTATAGAAGTAGTCACCTCCGCGGAGCCGGGCTGAAACTCCCGTCCGCGGGGGTTGCCTCCTGCGGTCTGAGACTGGCTACCGACAATGCGACAACCAGCGGCCCGTACGCGATCGCACCCCCGAGAATGTCGAAGCTGAAGACCCAAATTCCGACCGAGATCACCCAGAGCGCGCCCGCGGCTGGCCGACGGATGTCGGAGGCGACGAGCCACGGCGTTGCGACGGCGACCGAGATGAAGAACGCCGATGTGAGGGCGAGACAAAGGGGATCGAAGCTCGTAAACGCGGCCCCTTCATCGCCGATCGACAGTCTTGTGAGCAGGAGCTGGACCGAAGCGGCCAAGACTGCGCTGAGTACTAAAGCTCGAACCAGGCCTGTCATGACCCTCTTAGCCTAGCGGTAAGAAGGAAGACCGGAGCGTCGACCGGCCGAACAGGACCGTTCGCCCGTCGATTCCGAAGCCCCGGCCAGTCGAGTCGTGGCCGCGAGATGGCGCAGGCGCGCCATCTAACCCTCAATCTTCGTGTCGGGGTGGAAGGCGGCCCAGCCGTACCACTCGCTGAGGAACGATGTCACGAACGTGAGCTGGACGCCCGCCAGCTCGCCGTCGACGGCGAGGCCGCTCGAGGTCCAACGGGAGCCGGTCTGCTCGTCGCGGACGGCGCCGTCATCGGAACGTTCGAAGTCGAGGACGGTGCCGTCGGTGAGGGCGCGGTGGTAGGCGAGCGATGGCTCGCCTTCGGCGTCGGCGAGGATCACGACGGGGACGCCGTCCACGTCGGAGTGCATTGGTACGTCGTCGCGGATGGCGTCGATGCGGAAGGCGGTCGACTGCTGGCCGACCAGCACGCCGAGCACCAGCTCGTTGAGCGGCAGACGATCGTCGATGCCAGCGAGGCTGTCCTGGAACGTCCGGCCGAGGCTGGCACCCGAGAGGGAGACGTTCTCGCGGTACTGGAACCGGTGTCGATGTCGATCACCGTCGTCTCGGGGTGATCGGCGACCCAGGCGGCCCAGGTCGTTGTTTGCAGCGGCAGCACCTCGAGCGCCCCGCCCGCCAGTTCCCCGCTAATCGCGCGTCCATCGAGATGCGACCAGACACTGCCGGTGCGGTCGTCCCACATGGTGAAGACGCCGTTGTAGATGCCGGCGGTGTGGAAGAGGAGCCGGTCTCCGTCGACGCTTCCCCCAGGGATGTTTTCGACGAGGGGGTCGAACCCGACCCCGGATGGGCAGACGATTCAGAAGGTGACGAGGTACGGCTTCCCACCGAGGACGTCGTTCGACACGTGGTGGAACCGCAGCTGGAAGATCGGGTAGGCGCGCGCCTCGCCGTTCTGCGTCGCTCCGAGGACGAGCGTCTCGTCCTCGAGCCACGTCGCCTCCGAGGCCGCGACGACCACCGGGTCTGTGAGCGCCGGAAACGTCCCCGCGCCGGAAAAGAACCGCTCCTCGTCGAACGCGACGACCGCGGTGTCGGGCGGCGGCAGCGGCGCGCCGGTGAGGCCGTCCGGGCGCGCGGCGACCGCGGGTTCGGGCGCGCTCTCCCCCGTCTCGCGCGGTCCCATCGCGCGCACGGTGCCGCCCCCGGTCACCTCGAGGTGGCCCGGGTCGCCGATCACCTCGAGCGTCGATCCCGCCTCGACCACGCCCAGCACCGAGGTCAGCACGTCGATCGTGACGCGGCTCCCACCGGTCACCTCAAGATCGACCGCCGATACGGGAATCGCCGAGAGGTCGACCGTAGACGCTCCGTTCGCCGCGAGCTCCCAGATCCCGCCACTCGCCCCCGAGCGCACCTCGCTCGCCAGGACCGAGGAACCGGCGGAAGCGCTGGCTTCGAACACTGGCAGATCGAGCTCGCCGATCAGCGACACCGTCGCGCCGTTGGCCACCCGCACGCTCTCGAGCTCGGCAACCACCAGCAGCACCGAGGTTCCCGGCAGGACGTCGCCGGCGCCGCCCACCTCGATTACCCCGTCGTCGACGCTGGTGGTCACGTTCGCGTGTCCGCCGTCGGGCGATGTGACCTCGACGGCGCTCGGGCGCGCCGGTCTTCTGGCGGACGGTCACCGCAAGCGGTCCGTCGACGATGACGTGGCTGAACGGCGCGGCCGCGCGCTCCTCGGTGGTCGCCACGGCGGCGGGGTTCGCGGTGCTCCCGCCCGCAGGCGCAGCGGGTGAGTCGCCACCGCTGCACGCGACGGCGACGGCGACGGCCGCTGCCGCGAGCACTGAGATCCACCGTCGTCGCGTCATGCTTCGATCCTGCCGGGCGCCCTGGAGGTTCGAGGTTTCTACGCCCACACTCGATTAAACGGCCGCGGCAACGCTTCGTTCGTCGGACCGATCCCGGATTGCGACCACCAGCGCCCCCACTCCAAGCGCAGCGAAGACTGCCGTCTCGAAGCCAACCGCGTCCGCTCCCAGGACGGACAGCAGCGTAAGCGCCGCATGTGCGAGCGCAGCCATCCCCCCAAGCGCGATCAAGCTCCTCGAAACGCCCAGCGCCGAGGAGAACAACGCGCCCGCCGCCAGCAGCAGCAACGCCGCCTCGATCAGCGGCGTCGCCAGCCGCGTTTCCGACAGCCCCGACATCGCGAAGCCAAGCGGCGCCGGCGCGGTGGTCCCGTAGCAGGCGTCCCGCGCGACGCACGCCACGTCGTACGTCACCACCGTGATCACGAGGCCGGCCGCGAACGCAGCGAGCCACGTCTGCCTCGATGCGGGGTCGTATCGCGTCTGCCACGCGAGGATCGCGCCGGCACCGAGGAGCCCGGCCAGTGGCTCGATCCCGCCCTGGATGCGGATCAGGACCAGCGGATCGGTGAGCGCCTCTGACGACTCGAGGCCCACGTAGGCCAGTCGGCCAACTACTACGAACGCCAGGCCGCCGTTCCAGAACAGGTCGCCAACGTCGCCCTGAGGGAGCCTCAGCATCTGGCTCAGCGGACGGACAGACGCCGCAAGCACCACGGCCACGATCAGTAGTGAGATCCACTCGCCCCGCACGGCCACCGCGTCCGGCATGCCGGGCATCAGTCCGTGGCTCCAGTGGTGCGCGCTTCCTCGATCAAGACGCGCAGCCGCGCCTCCGAGATTGGCCCGGAGTGCTTCGCGACGAGCCCGCCGTTCGCATCGAGGATGTACGTCGTCGGGAGCACGTCGATCCGGTAGCTCGCGTCGAACGACCCATCATCGAGGGCGTGGGGAAAGTCGAGTCCCGCCTGCTGCGCGTACTCCGCCGCAGACGCGGCAGTGTCGTCGCTCACGATTCCCACGAACGCTACGCCCTCGGGAGCCAGGTCCTTCGATACCCGCTCGAGCGTCGGGGCCTCCTCGCGACACGGTGGACACCACGAGGCCCACGCGTTGAGGACGACCGGCTGGCCTCGGAGCTGGTTGCTGCTGATCGTTGTTTCGCCGTCGAGGAGCGTCAGCTCGAAGGCGGGCGCTGCGACGCGGTCGGGCGCCTCGGGATTCGCGAACGCGAAGCACGCGATCACGAGGGCGAGGAGCAGCGCCGCACCCGCGCCGAGCAAGCCTCGGCCGAAGCGGCGTCGCGCCATGGCGCTGTCTGTGCGTGAATCCCTCGCGGTCACGCCTCGATGCTAGCGGCCCAAAGTCGGGAGTGGCTCATCCCCAGACCCAGGCACGAGCTCAGATCATCGCTGCCAGCTCCGGGGACTCGTCTCCGAGGAACACCCGCCCCGACGCCCGAAGCGGACCGTCCGAGGCGGCGATGTGCTGCCGCGCCGTATGCACGTCGCGGAGGCATCGCTCCGACCTGCGGCTCTCGAACACCGAGCTTCCGCCACCCAGCTCGTACATCCGGTCCACCGCCTCCACGCAGCACGCGCCCACATGGGCGCAGGCGGCGCTCACCCGCGCCCGCTGTTCCAGCGCCGGCGTCTCGCCCCGCTCGACC
Source organism: Dehalococcoidia bacterium (assembly GCA_965248675.1). Taxonomy (GTDB): domain Bacteria; phylum Chloroflexota; class Dehalococcoidia; order UBA2979; family UBA2979; genus UBA6627. The sequence continues at coordinate 351,058 of CBDFJZ010000006.1, read as the reverse complement.
GTCTCCCACAGCGCGCTCATCGACTCGAACAGCAGCGCGCGGGCGGCACCCAACAGGTTTTCGGCGCGTGCCACCGCCATCTGTACGAGCTCACGGTCAGCCTGGGTTCGGTCGCCGCCACGGACACCTTTCTCATTAGCCAGCTCGATGAACGCGTCGATCGCGGATCGCGCGATCCCGAGTGGAACAGAGGCGCCGCCGGGCAGCAGCAGGGAGCGGAGCGGGTATCGGTAGAGCGGCTCGTCGCGCAGCGGATTGCCAGGCGGCAAGTCGATCACGAAGTCCCCGGGTACGAACACGTCGCTCATCGAGTACTCGTGGCTCGCCGTCCCGCGCAGGCCGCCGGTGTACCACGTGTCGTGGATCTCCACGTTGGCGGCCGGGGTGAACGCCCAGACCATCCTCGGCGGCGCGTCCTCTTCGACGTCGCCGTCTGGCTCGATCCGGCAGTGGCCGACGAACCACGTTGCCTGTCCGCTGCCGCTGCCGAACGGCCAGCGGCCGTTCACGCGATAGCCGCCATCCTCGACGCGTGCGGTCGCCCCGGCCGGCGAGATCGGGCCGGCAACGGCGGAGTCGCGAGGCTCGTAGATCGCGCGTGCCGCGTCCGCCGGCAGATGCCCGGCGAACGCGCTGTACGAGGCGAGCAGCATCACGTTCCAGCCCACCGAGCCATCGAGCCGCGCTACCTCGGCAATCACGCGCAGACCGCTCACCGGGTCGAGCTGGTGTCCACCGAACTCGGCCGGCGTGAACAGGCGGAAGAGCCCCGCGTCCACCAGCTCGGAGGTGATCTCGCCCGGGATCGCTCGCTCCTCGTCGAGGCGGGCGCGATGCTCCTCGACCAGCGGCTCCAGCCCGCGCACACGCTCGATCAGCTCGTCGACGGTCGGTGCGGTTGCTGCGGTGGTCATGGGGTGTCCTCTCCCACCCGCTCTATAGCAGGCGTGAGGGGCTCGTGAACCCTTCGCGCGCGCCCGATCACCGCGTGAGGCGACCGATCGTCGGTTCGAAAACGGGCGGCCCGCAGGCCGCCCGTTTGTCGTCGTCGCGAAGGCGAACCCTACCCTCGCGGGAGGCCCAGCCCACGGGTGGCGATGATGTTGCGCTGCACCTCGGAGGTGCCGGCCGCGATCGTCGAGGCGACCGAGCTGACGTAGCTGCGGGTGAACTGGGCGCGCATTGGCGCGCGGTCTCGCGCCCAGAGGTTCGAGTGGAGCCCGAAGGTCTTCACCCCGGTGTTCGCGGTCCGCTGCGAGAGCTCGGAGTTGAACAGCTTCGAGGTGGACGCCTCGTAGTTCGGGATCAGCCCACGGTCCTGCATCGAAATGATGCGGAACGAGAAGTTGAACATCACCTCGGTCTCGATGAACCGATCGGCCAGGTCGCCGCGCAGCGTGGGGAGCCGATCCATTCGCGACTGCGCCGCGCCCTGCTCCGTCCCGACGTAGTCACGCAACGCCTCGAGGTTGCGGCGCGCGTCGACGGCGCCGGTGATGTTGGAGCGCTCGAAGTCGAGCAACGTCATCCCCACGTACCAGCCGCGATTCTCGTCGCCGACGCGGTTGGCGGCGGGGACGTGTACGTCCTCGAAGAAGGTTTCGTTGAAGCCGTGCTCCCAGCCCATGTTGATCAGCGGCTGGACGGAGACACCCGGCGTATGCCGGTCGAGTAGCAGGAACGAGATGCCGCGGTGCTTCGGCGCGTCGGGGTCGGTGCGGGCGAGCATGAACAGCCAGTCCGCGTAGTGGGCGCCGGAGGTCCAGATCTTCTGGCCGTTGACCACGTACTCGTCGCCGTCGCGGACGGCGCGCGTCTGCAACGAGGCGAGATCGGAGCCGGAGCCCGGCTCCGAGTAGCCCTGCGCCCAGACCACGTCACCGGAGAGAATCCCGGAGAGGTGCTCCTGCTTCTGCTCGTCGGTGCCGTGGACGATCAGCATCGGACCCAGCATCTGCACACCGGAACCGCCGACGGACGGCGCCCGCGCTTCGGCCATCTCCATGCGGTAGATGAATTGCTCCATCGGCGAGAGACCAGCGCCGCCATACTCCTCGGGCCAGTGGGGCGCGATCCAGCCGCGCTCCGCCAGCGCGCCGGACCACTCTTTGGCCGCGCCCTCGCGCTCGGCGTCGCCGGACGTCCGGTCCGCGTCCCAGCCGCCCTCAAACGATTGATCGCCCGGGTTGGCGTAGCGCGCCGGCAACTTGCTTCCGATCAGGTCGCGGACCTCGGCGCGAAACGCGGCCTGTTCCTCGGTGTCGTTCCAGTCCATGGGATCTCCTTCGTGTCGGCGGCATTCTACCTCGCCTCGAGCGCGAGGCGACCGCCGGCGGAGCCGGGCGGTTCGCAGTCGGAGGTTGGGGAGGCCCCTCCCTCCCTGATGAGCTACGTGGGGACGACGGCTATCCGCGTGGGAGGCCCAACCCCCGGGTCGCGATCACGTTGCGCTGAATCTCCGAGGTGCCGGCGCCGATCGTCTCGGACACCGTCGCGAGGTAGTAGGTCCCCCAGCGCGCCCGCTGTGGCACGCGCGGATCGTCCTGGTCATAGAGCATCCCGTACAGCCCGAGCGCCTTGAGCGCGGTGTTCGAGGTGCGCTGATGGAGTTCGCTCGAGAACAGCTTCTGTTCCGACGCCTCGGTGTTGGGGATGACCCCCCTCGCCTGCATCGTGATGATCCGGTTTGAGAACTGCCGCGCGACCGTTGTCTCGATCGCGCGATCGGCGATCTGCCCTCGATAGATCGGCTCGCGCTTCAGCTTCGAGCGGCCGGTGTCGGCCTCGGCCTCATCCTTGAGGAACTCGATCAGATCGTTCAGCCGGTTCGCGAACGCCACGGCGTTGCCGATCGAGGACCGCTCGAAATCGAGGTGTGTCGCGCCGACGTACCAGCCGCGGTTGATCTCGCCGACCGCCGCCGAGACCGGCACCCGCACGTCCTCGAAGAAGACTTCGTTGAACTGCATCGCGCCGGTCATCTGGCCGAGCGGACGAATCGAGATGCCCGGCTTGTCCATCTCGAACAGGAGGTAGCTGATGCCTCGATGCTTGGGCGCCTCGGGGTCCGTCCGCACGAGCGCGAAGATCATGTCCGCCGTCTTCGCGCCCGAGGTCCAGATCTTCTGGCCGTTGATCACGAAGTCGTCGCCGTCGCGCGTCGCGCGCGTCTGAATCGAGGCCAGGTCCGACCCGGATCCCGGCTCGGAGTAGCCCTGGCACCACTGGGTTTCGCCACGCACCATGGGCGGCAGATGCTCTTGCTTTTGCTCCTCGGAACCGTGCACGAGGATCGTCGACCCGACGTCGGGCACGCTCTGGATCGGCGCGCGCATCTCCGTGAATACCTCACGCAGGATGAACTGCTCGATCGCCGTCATCTCGGCGCCGCCGTACTCCTTCGGCCAGGCGGGGGCGATCCACCCCTTGTCGAGGATCGCCTTCCGCCACGCCTTCATCTTCGCGACCCGCGCCTTACCGAGCGGGCCGCGGTGCACGCCGCCGAGGGTCTGCGCGTAGAACTGGTCCTCCGCGAGATCGGGCGGCAGGTTCTCCTCGACGAACGCGCGCACCTCGGAGCGCCATGCGGCCTGCTCAGGTGTATCGGTGAAGTCGACCATCGTGTGCCTCCGGGCTGCGGTCAGCGATCGAAGGCATTGTAGACGGGGGCTGCGCCGCGCGGCCTACAGCTCCTCGAACACCGCCCGTTCGGATCGAGGTCAGTCGAGCTTCCGCCACAGCCAGTCGTCGCCCGCGGCCGTTCGCGTCGTCAGCGCGTCCGCGTCGAGCGAGAACTCGACAGCAGTCTGGCGTCCCTGCTCGCGCGGGTCCCTCGCGAGCTCCGGCGTCCGGAGGATCGTCGATCCTTCGACGACGAACGCCCCACCCTGCGCGTCGTACGCGTGGTAAAGGCCGGCGGCATCGGCATCGCTGAGCTCAGCACGCGGATCCTCGATCGAGGCTCGGTCGCGGCGCGTGACGATGTAGCGGTACTGATCGTCCGTCATGCACATCATGCCGTCCCAGGCGTCCGACTCGAGGCGCCAGGCTCCCGCGAGGGGCGACGTCCCTGGCCTGCTGCGGCGGCGGAAGACATCCGTCGGAGCGCGGCTTCCGTCCGGCCGCAGGAGTTCGCCGCGCATCTCGTCACCCTCGACCCGCACTGCTCGCCGCGTCACGGAGCCCACCATCGCTGGATGCACAGTCACCGCGAGCGTCATCTCGATCCGCCACTCTCCTGCTTCCTCGGTCGCGCTCTGCGGTCCCGCGAACGGAAGCGACATTGACCGAAACAGCTGCGCGGCGTCGACCTCGCTCGGGTCGCCGGCCGGGGCCGGCCTGCCCTTCTGCGCGAAGACCGCGCACATGTGCCGGTCAGTGATCAACAGCCTCCCGTCCGACGCCTCGGGCAGCCACTGCCACGCTCCGTGAAACGGTCGCTCGGTCACCGTGAGGCTCCTCTCGGGCGGTGCGGCTACGTTCGAGCGTTGGTTGTCCCGGCCGGCGCGACGGCCGCCGGGCCCGCGCACTTTCGCTAAGCCAGCCTGCGCCAGATCTGGTGTTCCATCGCCGAGCCCCGGTTCGTCACTTTGAGTAGATCGCCTTCCACGACGGCCTGCTCCGCTATCTCCGGCATTTGCCGGGGAAGCCAGCTCAGGCTTGGTCGCATCACCGTTTGGTGCGTGTTCCCATCGGTCGACATGATCTCGACGGTTCCGAACATCGTCGGGCCAAGCCGTCGCCACGCGTTCAGCCGCATTTCGTCCGTCACCTGCGCAGGGTCGAATGGAGTCGGCCACTGTTCCGCGCCCTTCCTGGTGAGGATGCAGCTGAAGTGCGTGTCGGTGACGATGATGACGCCTTCGAACGCGTCATCCACGAGTTCCCAGCTGCCCGCTATTGGACTGGCCATGATTGGTCCTCAGTGCGTTTCGGTAGCGTGACGCTCAATGCTCAGGCCGAGCCGGCTGCCGGGACGGCGACCGGCACGTCCTCGCCGAAGAACCGCCGCCGCACGCTCTCGTCGAGTTCGATATCGGGGCCGCTGAAGAGCACGTCCGTCGGTCGGGTCGTGTCCTGCTCCCCTAGCAGGAGCGCTCGTGCACGTCGCGCGTCCGCCTCGGCGCCGGTCTCGAGGAGCAACTGCGACATCCACCCTTGGATAGTGTGGATCACCTCGGTGTAGCAAGTGTGCTCCACCGCGTACGCCTCGCCGGCCGCCTCCCAATCGTCCGTCGCGAGGAGCTGATCGCGCAGCACCCGCACGTCGCGGAGCGTGAGCGCCAGCCCCTGGCCGAAGCTGGGGTCAGGTTCCGTCGTGGCGTCACCGATCAGCACCACGCCCTCGCGGTGCGGATGATCGACGGTGTTGAACGGGCATACGAAGCTGGCGAGTGGGCCCTCGGGCTGGGCGCCCTCGAAGTACTCCGGAGGAAGGCCGCAGATCAGCGTGTGCTCGATGAACGACGCAATGTCGCCGTCGCCGCTGAGCCGCAGGCCCACCTGAGGGCCGGAGGCGTGATAGACCCGGACCCGACCGTCGCCCTGCGGGAACGCGATCGCGAACTGTCCAATCGAGGGGTTGGGCCACAGGTGGTTGCTGTCGTCGGGGGCGGACATGCCGGAGAAGAGCAGCCCGGCTACCACATTGCCGTCGGGATCGCTGCGCTGTTCGAAGCCGCCAGCGGAACGAACCATCGAACCGCGGCCGTCAGCGCCGACGACCAGTCGCGCCTGCAGCTCGATCTCGTTCCCATCGACCTCCGCCAGCACCGACGGCGCGGCGCCGGCCCGGACGTCCTTCACGGTCGCGCCTCGGCGCACCTCTGCGCCGGCCGAGGCTGCCCGTCGGATCAGCGCCTCCTGCATCGCCGGGTGGTGGACCCCGATCGCCGGCAGGAGCAGGGCCGTGGTCTCGATGAAGTTGCGGCGCATCGCGATCTCAGGTCCCGGGTACTCGGTCCACCAGGGCAGCTCATGGGCGCCGGCCTCGAGGAAGGCATCGTGCAGGCCAAGTTCTCGAGCCTCGGCGACGCCCCACGGCAGCAGGCTCTCCCCGCGCACCCGATCGCTGAACGCGGTGCTCGCCTCGAGCACGAGCACGTTCGCGCCCGCTTCGGCCATCGTCGTTGCGAGGGCCGATCCGCCGAGACCGCCGCCCACCGTCACGATGTCGTACCGCTTCGCCTGCATGACTCGACTCCTGCTCGGAATAACCGCTGTGCTCGGGCGGGACTATACTTCGCCGCGAGCGCCCCGCGATGACAACGCCGGATTAATCAGCGATCGGGGTCGAAATGTCCGAAGAACACCCAAAGAAACGTGGCCGCCCGCCGGAGGACCGCTTCCAACGGCGATGCGAGATCTTCGAGGCGGTGATCCCGCTGATCGAGCAGGTGGGCGCGCGTCGGCTCACGATGCGTGCCGCCGCCGCCGCCGCGTGCATGAGCGTTGGCGGTCTGAACTACTACTTCCACACCAAGTCGGACCTGTTGTTCTGGCCGCTCTCGAAGGCCTCGTGCGAGGCCGCATACGATGACTTCGCGCGGGGACGTCAGGTCCTGCGCGCGCGCGATCCAGAGGCCTTCCTCGACGGATTCGTCGAAGCGACCGTGAGCGGCATCGTCGACTATTGCACGCCGTCGATGCAGGCCGCAGTCGAACTCGGCGCCGAGGAGTTCTGGGACACGATGGACGGCGGCATGACGCCCGATCCGCTGATCGCGGTGTTCGAGGAGACCCGAGGTCCGCTGGCGACCGACAAGCGCGATCGCCTCAGACGCAGCATCCGCCGCGCGTTCATCGGCGCCACACTCGACCCCCTCGTCAGCCGCGAGGAGCTGCTCGGCGATGTCTGGCGTCAGCTCGATGAGGTGCGCGCCCGTGCAGGGGTGCTCGCCTCCTAGCCTTCGCTCAACCTTCCACGAACATCTCGAAACCCAGCGCACCGCAGCGAACGCGCCCTCCTACGCCTACCCGGACGCGCGCGAAAACGCGAGGCGCAACCCGAGCGCGATGAAGAGCGCCCCGGCCACGCGTTCGATCCAGTGGCCGACTGCCTGCAGCCGGCGCCGCACCGCCTCGCGGCCGACGACGATCGCGAGGAACCCGAACCAGGTCAGCGAGATCGCGATGATCGTCCCGCCGTAGAGCGCCTTCAGGGCGCTCGAGGTCTCGGGTTCGATCACCTGTGTGAACAACGCGAGGAAGAACAAGGTCACCTTCGGGTTCGTGAGGTTGGTCAGCAGTCCGGCCGTGAACGCGCCTCCGGCCGTGAGTCGCCTCGGCAGCTCGTCATCCTCGGAGCCACCGAGGGCGAACGAGCCGGGTCGTGCGCGCAATGAGCGCCAGCCGACGTATACGAGGTAGGCCGCGCCTACGAGCTTGAGCGCGTTGAACAGCACGATCGACTGTGAGATGAGCACCGCCAGGCCGACCAGGGAGTACGCGGTGTGGAAGCACAGCCCGAGGCCGATCCCCAGCGCGGTGAACAGGCCCGCGCGGCTCGATCCGACGAGGCTCGAGCGGAGGGTGACCAGCATGTCCGGCCCCGGGCTGGTCACCGCGAAGACGCCGACGACGAACACCGTCGCCCACTGCGCGCCGAAGTCTCCGAGGCCCATCCGTCAGTTCCGGATCGTGTCTTTGTAGGGCTTGCCACCGAGCATGATCACGCGCAGGCGGGCGCGGTCCTGCAGGATCGTGATGTCGTCCAGCGGGTTCCCCTCCACGACGAGCAAGTCCGCCAGCTTCCCCCGCTCGAGCGTCCCCACGTTGTCGGCGTCGTGGATGCAGTCCGCCGCCGTCTTCGTCGAGGCGACGATCGCCTCCAGCGGCGACATGCCGATCTGGGTCAGGTACTCCAGCTCCTCGGCGTTGGTGCCGTGCTTGCCAACCGCGGCGTCGGTCCCCATCGCGATCTTGACGCCGGCCTCATAGGCGGCGCGGATGCTCGTGGTGTGCGCCTCGAGCACCTCGTGCGTCTTGCGCAGCGCCTGAGGGAGGACCGTGCCCGGCCGGTCCTCCTCCTTCTTCAGCACGCCTCGAGGCGCGTGCAACGTCGGCACGAGGAACGTCCCGTGCAGTTTCATCAGGGCGATCACCTCGTCGTCCAGGTAGATGCCGTGCTCGATCGATTCGACGGTCGCCAGCACGGCGTTCTTGATCCCCTGCGTGCCCTGCGCGTGCGCCATGCAAGTCTTCCCCTGCGCTGCCGCCTCCTGCACCATGACCCCGATCTCCTCGACGGTGAACTGCGTCGCGCCCGGCTCGTCCGAGGGTGAGAGCACGCCACCCGTCGAGTGCAGCTTGATGAAGTCCGCGCCCGCGCGCAGCACGAGGCGGGTCGCCTTCCGCACCTCATCCACCCCGTCGCAGATCGTTTCCGGCACCTCGGCCGGGTGGGCCGGCCGCCCCATCCGAATCCCCGAAGGCAGCGTTCCGTCGCCGTGCCCGCCGGTCTGCGATAGCGCCGAGATCGCGAGCTTCATCCGCGGCCCCGCGAAGAGTCCTTGCTCCGCCGCCATGCGGAAGCCGACCGGCGTCCCACTCGCGTCGCGCACCGAGGTCACGCCGGCCTCGAGCGTCTCCGTCGCGTTCGCCATCGATTCGTAGCCGTGCAGCGACGGCGGGGTCAGCGCCCGCTCCTGCATGTTCGTGCCGAACCGGCCACTGTAGAGGTGCACGTGCGCGTCGATCAGCCCCGGCATCACCGTTGCCCCGGCCACGTCGAGGACGTTTTCCGAGCTCGGCCGGGAGACGCCGACGCCGACCTCGACGATGCGTCCGTCGTCGTCGATCTCGATCGTGGCATTCGTGATCGGATCGGCGCCCGTCCCGTCGATCAACGTCGCGCCGGTGATGAACTGCATAAGCACCCTTTGCTTCGCGTCCGGAGTCTAGCGGGGCGGCCCGGCAGCGATCCGTGCGCGCAGCTCCTCGACGCCAGGCGCGCCAACGTGACCCCAGGTAACACCCGCGTCGTCGTATGCGGCGACGCGGGCCGCGTCTTCGGTGGCGTCCCCGATCAGCATCAGCGGGACCAGCACGTCGAACGGGCCGGCCGCCGGATCGCGATAGCCGCGTACGTCCGCGATCACCCGCCGAACCGCCTCTGGCGTCGGGAACAGCTCGACGGGGTCGAGCGGGAAGACGCCATCCCAGCGAGCGGCGCGGCGCAGCGGAGCTTGGCCCGAGATACGTGCGACCCAGATCGGGATCCGCGGTTGCTGTACCGGCTGCGGCAGAAACTGGACGTCGCTGAGCCGGTAATGCCGGCCGTGGTGGCTGATCGACTCGCCGCTCCACAGCGCGGCGAGCAGATCGAGGCCTTCGTCCAGCTTCTCCGCGCGCACGCGATCGTCGGCCTCCTCGCCGAGCGCGGTGAACTCGAGGTCGGCGGGGTATCCGAGGCCGACACCGAGCGTGAGCCGTCCATCGGACAGCCGATCGAGGGTGACCGTATCGCGCGCCAGCTTCCACGGACGTCGGCGCGCGACCGGCGTCACCATCGTCCCGATGCGGATCCGCTCAGTGGCGAGGGCGACGGCCGCGAGCAAGATCCACGGATCGGCCGTCGGCGCGCCGGTCTGACCCTCGCCGTGGATGTGGTCCCAGACGTGGAACCCATCCCAGCCTCGTTGCTCGGCTTCCCTGGCCAGGCTGGCGGTGAGGCGGGCGTCTGCGTACGGCCCGAAATTCGGCACGTTGATCGCGAATTTCATCGGTGCTCCCTGCTCGGCGGCGCGGAGGGTACAGCACTTCAGGTCGAATTGGAGCCTTGATCGCGCAGGTGGTCCGAGCCGGATGGAATGTCTGGCGTCGAAGCCAACTCCTTTGGCCTGCTCGTCACAGCGGCAGCGAGACCGACGGCTCACACCTCCCGTTCAGGTTCGACGCGGATCGAGGCACGGCGGCACGCTGGTCAGCCACGTGGCGCGCGCCCATCCCCAGTGGCAGCAGTTCGCCGCCTACGAGCAGGGCGGCCTCGCGCTCGCTGTCTTTTCGGGTCCCCACGCCTACGTGTCACCGAGCTGGTACGGCGACAGCGGGCCAACCGTGCCAACCGTGCCAACCTGGAACTACCTCGCGGTCCATGCCTACGGGCGTCCCGGATCGTCGCCACCAACGAGGCGGGCCGGGAGCCGCCGTGGACGACCGCCAGCGAGACCGACGGCTACCTCGACCGGATGCGCAAGGCGGTCGTCGGGTTCGAGGTTCCGATCGAACGGATCGAGGCGAAAGCCAAGCTCAGCCCGGAGAAACCGAACGATGCAGGCCTCGGCGCCGCGGACGCCCTCGCCGGGGGCGATCACCCCCACGCCCTCGAGATCGCGCGCTTGATGCACGAAACGGGGCCGCGGCGCGACGCGAACGCGAACTAGGCGGGAACCGTGACCGCCGTGCCCGTCTCCGAGGAGCGCTCGATCGCCTCCAGCAGCCGGTGCCGTTGCACCGCCAGATCGAAGTCGGGATCGAACGGATCGCCGCTTCCGAGGACGTCCGCGATCCGTGCGTACGCGTGCGCGACGTTCCGAGGTGGTCCCGGCGGCGTCCCCTCCGGCACGAGCTGGTACTCGTCGGGCGGCTCGAGCTCCGCGAGTGAGTCGTCGCCGCTGGCGCCGTGGAGCTGCACCGGACCGATGTTCGCCGACCGGGCGGTCAGGAATAACGCGCCCTCGCGACCGTAGATCTCCAGGCGGGTGCCGGTCGCCTGGGCGGGTACCGTCGCGACCTGGATCGCGATCTCGGCGCCGCTCTCGAGGCGGCCGGCGACCGCGATGTTGTCCGGCGCGTCGACCGCGATGCTGGCGCCGGTGTCCTCGTCGCGCCACTCCGTGATCTGCGTCGTCACGCGCGCCGCCACCTCGACCACTTCGCCGAGGACGAAGCAGAGCGCGTCGATCGAGTGACCGCCGGGGATCGTGAGCGGGTTCGCGCCGTTCGCGCGCAGTGCCTGCCAGCTGCGGCCGGCACCGCGCTCGGTGACCGCCTGCGTTATCACGCTGAGGTTGGCCGTGAGCACCTCGCCGATCTCGCCGCGCGCGACCAGGTCACGCGCGTAGCGGATGCTCGGATCGCTGCGGGCCTGCAAGCCCACGAAGGTGCTCAGCTCGCGTTCGCGCGCCAAGTTCGCCATCTCCTCGGCCTCGGCCAGCGTCGCGCCCAGCGGCCACTCGCAGAATACCGGCTTGCCGGCGCGCAGACCCGCCATCACCAGCTCGTGGTGCAACGGCACGCGCACCGACACCGCAACGAGGTCGATATCGGGACGCTGCACCATCTCGTCCATGTCGTGGAAGGCGAGCTCGGCGCCGAACTGCGCGGCTGAAGCCGTCGCTGTCTCCTCGTGCGCCGTGCAGACGGCCTTCAGCTCGTAGTCGGGCAGCACGTTCAGGGCGGGAACGTGCGCGTTCGCACCCCAGCCGCTGCCGCCCGTGGTCACCGTCGCCCCGACGATCCCGACGCGGGTTGGATCAGCCATCGCTCGCTCCTTCGTGGGGTCTTCGACCCCCTGCTGACCCTTCGGGTCTCGTGCGCGACGCTACGCCTTCGAGATCTTCCGCTTCGCCATTACCTCGATCAGGCAGCCGCCGACCTCGAGGCGATGCGCTAGATCAGCCCGAGCGAGCCGAACACCGCGCGGTTGATCCGGTTGGATCGCAGATCGCCCATCGTCGTGCTGTCCATGCGATTGGGGACGTACGCGAAGCAGACGCGCGCATCCAGATCGAGCGTGATTTTCGAGCCACCCCAACCGCCCCAGTGGCAGGTCCGCGGGTTCGGTCCGACCGGCTCGTCCGGGTGATTCAGCCCGTAGCCGATCCCGAACCGGATCGGCCGGCCCATCACGAGGTCAGTGCCGATCGCTTGCTCCTCGAAGACCGCGTCGCAGCCTGCCTCCGAGAGCAGCCGCACGCCGTCCAGCTCTCCTCGGTTCGCCAGCACCGACTGAGCGCGCACCACGGAGCGCGCGTTGCCGATGCCGCCAGCCGCCGGTATCTCGGCGCGGCGCCAGCCCGCGGTCCGAGGTTCAAGCGCCGTCATCGGCGGGTTCGTGAGCGTCCGCGCCGAGACCGAGGTCTCATCGCCGGTTGCCATGTCTCCGGGCAGGGTAGCTGGCGGTACCAGTTCGCCGACCCGGTGATCCTCGCTGGCGTCTAGTCCGATGTGGAAGTCCGCGCCCAGCGGCTCCGCGATCTCCTCGCGGAAGAACGTCCCGAGGCTCTTTCCGCTGACCCGCCGCACCACCTCGCCGACCAGGTACCCCTGCGAGATTGAGTGATAGCCCGACGCCGACCCCGGCTCCCACCAGGGCGCCTGCGCGGCCAGCAACGAGGTGACCCGATCCCAGTCGTAGAGATCGTGCACCGCCAGCGGCTCGTCCCAGCCGGATAGCCCTGCCGTGTGCCCCATCAGATGCCGGACCTCGATCGCCTCTTTCCCGTTCTGGGCGAACTCCGGCCAGTACGTGGCGACCGGCGCGTGCAGATCGATCTCGACTCGATCGGCGAGCACCAGCGCCGACAATGCCGTCATCGTCTTTGTCGTCGAGTAGACGTTGACGATCGTGTCTCGCTCCCAGGGCCGGCTCCGCGCCTCGTCCGCGTGCCCGGCCCAGAGGTCGACGACCGTCTCGCCCTCGACGCTGACCGCGACTGAGGCGCCGACGTCCAGCTGCTCCTCGAAGTTGCGAGCGAAGGCGTCGCAGACCGCCTCGAACTTCGGGTCGTAGGTGCCGTGAATCTCGGTCACCGATGCCTCCGCGCTCGGATTATTCCGGGAGTCTCTCATCACCGCCGGTGGAGTAGAGAGTCCGCTGATCGAGGGGGCCCGCGACGCCGTTCGGGTCCGCCAGCACGACGACACGTGTTGGCGTGAGCGCGGCCTCGATCTGGTCGAGCAGCGCGTCAATCAGGCATTGAGCCCGCTCGCCGCTGATGGCGCACGCGATGATAGTCCATGCGAGGGGGCTGGCGGGGGCCCATGCTTCGATGACGGCTGGTCGCGATTACCAGATCGAGCTGTACCCTCGAAGGCGTTGCGGGGGCGGAGAGCAGTATCGAAGTACCGCCGTCATTCGTCGGTTGTGCGCACAAGAGCAAGGATCACTCGGAGTAGGGTGACGGCGATCGGATAACAGCGGCAGCGATGGTGGCGAGGAGGAGAGCATGGTTGCCGACAAGCCACACGTCTACAAGGTGGTCGAACTGGTGGGGTCGTCGGCAGACGGGTTCGATTCCGCGATCGAGAATGCGATTGAGCGGGCGAACGAAACGCTGCGCCATCTCGACTGGTTCGAGGTAAAGGAGATTCGCGGTCACCTCCGCGACCGTGCGATCGGCTGGTACCAGGTGAAACTCGGTGTCGGCTTTCGCGTCGAAGACGGGACGAACCTGGCCGACTGAACCTCGGGATGCGGTCTCGACGCGGGAGCTGATTGCCGCGTCCCGCATGTGCTCCACCTCGTCTCGATTGGTGAAACGTCAGGACCGTAGCGGTGTCACAAGCAGGCAGCAGCGCAGCGACGTCGATTGAGGGGCTCGCGGTCCAGATTCGTCCGATGGTCCCGTCCGATCGCGATGCGATGCTGGCGTTCGCGCGTTCGCTTCCCGACCACGATTTGCTTTTCCTGCGACGAGACATCACGCGGTCCGAGGAAGTGGGCGCCTGGCTCGCCGAGATCGCGGCCGGCCGTACCACCACGCTGATCGCGATCGACGACGACGGGGTCGGTGGCTACGCCTCGGTGTCGAGGAGCGACCCGCGTTGGAGGCGGCACGTGGCGGAGCTGCGGGTGCTGACGGCGCCGAGGCTGCGCGGTCAGGGCCTGGGGCGAGAGCTGACGAATCAGGCTTTTCGCGTGGCCGTCGAGCTCGGCGTCGAGAAGATGGTCGCGCATATGACGCCCGATCAAGAGGTCGCGATCGGGGTCTTCTTTCGGCTCGGCTTCGAGCACGAGGCTCGGTTGCTCGGCGAGGTGCTCGACCGACAGGGCCGGAAACACGATCTGCTCGTCCTCAGTCGCGACGTGTCGACGTATCAGGCGACGAGGCGCGACCGGCAGACGTGATCCGACGGCCGGCGTCCAGCCATCAGCGACGGTGCAGGCGCCGCCCGTCGGGTCAGGTCCGGCTCGCGAGGCGTTTCGTGAGCACGAGGTCGCCTTCCGGCGGGTAGCCGTCCGCGCCGACGAGCGCCAGTCCTTCAGTGTTCAACTCGTGGACCATCACGTAGACGTAGCGGGCCCCGGCTCCGACCAGGTGTTGCTCCGCCTCCTGCATCAGCGCGTGGCCGATGCCACTGCGGCGATGTGGATCAGCGACGGCGACGTGGTAGATGTAGGCCCGCCAGCCGTCGAACGTAGCCACGGCCGCGCCAGCGAGCTCGCCACCGGCCTCGGCGACGAGGACGGTGTTGGTCTCGCCGCCGATCAGCGCCTCCCACTCGTCGGGCGCCGTCCGGCCCATGCCGGCCGATTCCCAGAGCGCCAGTACGCCGTCGTGATCGCTGCGCTCAGCCGAGCGGATCGAGTTCGTCGTCGTCACCATCGCGTGCATTCCTTTCGCTTAGAACGGCGGCTCGCCGTGGCCGGAGACCTGGACGACGTGGACCGCGCTCACCTCGATGCCGGTGATCCGCACGGCGCCGAGGCCACCGAGCAGGCCCGTTCGGCCGCCCGACAACCGCAGCGCCGAGGGCGCATCGTCGGCCGGCCAGCGCAGCCCGACCGTCGCCAGCGCGGTCAGGTTGCCGCCCCAGCGAGGGCCGCGCCCCTCGGGACTGAGCTTCCACAGCGATGCCTCGACTTCGGCGACCACGATGCCGTTCGGGTCGAGCAGTTCGGCCGCCCCCTGCCAGCGCCGAACACGTTCGAGCGACTGGCGGGCGGCTTGCACCAGCTCGCTCTCTGGCGCCTCGAAGGCCGCCGTGTTGAGCCCCATCACGCGCAGCGCGCGCAGCCGGCCGTCGCGATCGATCACGCGATCAGGGAGGGTCGCCTCGTGCTCGAAGCCGAAGCGCGTGAAGGCCGCGAACGCGTCGGGTTGATCGAACGTCATCTGCGCGATCAGCTTCTGATGGCCGGCCTCACGCCCAAGCGCGACCGCCTGGCTGAGCAAGAGGCCGCCGAGGCCCCGCTCCCGCCAGCGCGGCGCGACCATCAGTCGCACCTCCGCCACGTGCCGCGCCCAGCGGACCCGCTCCGTGGCCAGCAACACGTAGCCGATCACCTGCTGGCCGGTCAGCGCGAGGATCGTCGGCGCGAACCCGCGCATCGCGTCTTCGATCCACGCCTCGACCTCGACGCGATCGGTGATGTCGCGGCGCAGGAACAGCAGATCATCCGTGGAGAGCGACCGGGCGAGATCGACGATTGCGTCGGCGTCGTCGGCCTGGACGCGGCGCAGCATGAGTTCCTCGCCTGTCAGCTCGATCGACGCTGGGAACGACAGCAGCTCGGGGGCCGATCTGCCCGTGCTGGTCGGATGGGCCACCGAAGACACTCTGGTCACCGCCTCCGACATACTGATCTTCCCGATGGTGAGAGCCTCGCCGGGCGCCTCTGCGCGGAGCGTATGCCGACAAATTTCGTCGTACAAGTTCGTACCAGTGAGTACAAGTACGATCCGCTCGGTCGCGAGCCTCTTGCGATCCGGTTTCCCTAATGAATCGCCGTCTTTGGTCAACAGCGCACATCGTCGAGCGTCCGCCTGGCCTCGGGCCAACCGACGCCAACTCGCGCCCTACGGCGCGAGCGCGCGTTGCACGATCGCCGTCGCCTCGGGGCTGAGTTCGAGCGACAGCGCGGCTGCGTGGCCCGCGTCACTCATCTTGCGCCACGTGCGACGCAGCGCGTTCATCAGCTGATCGTCGTCCACAGAGGGCGCGAAGGCGGCGAGGCGCAGCTCGAGGAAGGCGAGGCTGACGGCGTCCTCGTAGCTCTGAACGTCGGGGTTCGTCTTGATCCCGCGCTTGCTCATGATCGCCGCTGCCGTCTCGACGTCATGCTCGGGGTACCCGCCCTCGCGCATCAGACCGCCGAGCGTCTGGCCGTGCAGGGAATACAGGCGCTCACGCCATTCGCGGTAGCCGGCGCGCGTGCGAGGGTACGCCTCGCGCGGATGTTCCCAGCGGCGGATGTGGTGCGCCCGCGCGGCGAGGCGGAGCGGGTCGCCGGCGTCGGCGCGGAGCTGCTCGACCCAGAACTGAGCACGGGCGCCCTCGATCAGGGCCTGGGGGTGCGAAGCGCCCTCGAAGTCGAGCGAACTGGGGTCTTCGCGATTCGCGCCGTCGATGGCCGCAACGACGTCGGGGAGGCGAGCCACGGGGGTGCCCTCACTCAAGGATGCCGGCCGTTGTCTCGACAATGGTGGTCCATTTGACATTGATAATCGAGTTGATCAAGACAAGCTGAAGTCCCCTGTCGTCACGGCGCGTGCCGCGCGCAGCGCCAATTATCGAGGCGTGACCGGCGACCGAGAGCAACCCCAGCCCGTGACCACTGAAGAGCCCACCACCAAGCAGCCGTACACGAACGAACCCGGTCGCGTGATCCCGATCCTCGAGCAAGAGTTCGAGGATTTCGAGACCGAGGCGACCGCCTTCCTCGACGGCCAGCAAGAAGAGGCGAAGTTCATCGGCTTCCGGCTCAAGCAAGGCGTCTACGCGCAGCGTCAGCCCGACCGCCAGATGTTGCGCGTCAAGCTCCCCTTCGGCGGCGTGACCGCCGACCAGCCCTCCCTGAGCCGCCGCCGCGCCAGGATCTCGTCCGTCCGGAGCTCGTGATCACCATCCCGGATCCGATCGAGGATGAGAGCGCCGTGCTCGACCCTGTCACCGCCGAACCTACCCCAGGGCCCGCCCATGATTGGCAGCAGAAGCTCGCCGCCATCGAGTACGAGACCGAGACTGTCGAGATCACGCGGGTCGAGCTAAGTGGCGTGACCGGACGCGAACTCGGTCCGGGCGGCTGGACTCACCACGGCACCGCCCCTGACGACGCCGGAGCGCCCCCCCTCGACGACCTCACGGCTGACCAGTTGCGGACGTATCTTCGTGAACGCCTGAGCGTGATCGCAGAGCAGGCAACAGTGGAAGCTGGCTATCCTTCCCTCCTCCGACGTCACGTCTACCCGCCACTGCTTGATCACATTTCGGAGCCGTGGCTTGGCGGCGCCGACATTCCTTTCGCGGAGGAGCCAGCATTACGCATCGCCGCAGGCCGGCTGCCTCAGCTCGAACGGCTCCTGGCGGCGCATCCCGATATTGCGAGCGGGATGATCGAGCATCACGCTGACGCTGACGCGGCGGTCGACTGAGAATGCCGCTTGGAAAGCGCGGCCAATACGAGGACCCGAAGAAGAGCGCGTGGAGCTTCGAGGTCTACGACAGTGACCTCGAGCGGCGCATGATGGAGCGCCTCGACCAAGATCCTTCCGTGCGCAAATGGACGAAGCGCCACGGCATCTCGATCAGCTGGCTAGACGACCGCCATCGCCGGCACTCATACCGTCCCGACTTCCTCGTCGAGTACGTGGACGGCGCGATCCACATCATCGAGGTCAAGGCGGCGGGGCTAGTCGATTCGGCTGCGGTTCAACGGAAGAGCGCGGCGGCGGAACTGTGGTGCAGGCGACGCGGCATGGAGTACTCGATCGCGACCATCGAGTGATCGCCCACGGTGCTTCCCACAGCTCGGAGGAACCGGGGCCTGGAAAACACCGCTTGCCGGGGGTCACAATGCCAGCATCAACGCACACGCTGACGCTGCCAGGAGCCATGATTCAGCGCTGATTCTGGCTCTACGTATGGAGAATCGCATCGCCGGCCGGTGAATTGCTTTACGTCGGCCGCACGGGAGACAGTTCGTCATCGAACGCAGCCACGCCATTCGCTCGCATGGGGCAGCACCTCGGAACCAATGAGCGCCAAAACATGGTGCGCCGACACCTGGAGCGGCGCGGCGTCTCGCCGAAGGACTGCACCTCGTTCGAACTCATCGCCCACGGCCCCATCTTCGACGAGGCTCAGGACTGGCAAGCGCACACGGAGCGTCGAGATGTCGTCGCGACGTTGGAGAGGGCGCTCGCCGATGGCCTGAAACTCTCGGGGTACGTGGTTCTCAACGAGGTGAGGGACCGACACGATCTTGATGTTCGTCGGTGGGCCACAGTCCGTGAGGCATTCGCCGCCCACTTCCAGAATCTGCGTCCGACCTCAGACGAGTAGCGCAACGACAGAAGGCCCAACCCGGGACGAAGTCAAGCAGCGGCATCACCTACTAGCGTCGTGTTGACGGATCCTAAGCGGGGATCCATCGGCTTCTAGGAGCATCCATCACGCCCCAAAGTGCGCGCCTGCCATCGAGCCCGATCGACTCCAACGCCCCGCTTTCGCCGGTGTTCAGATCGCGGCCGATCACCGTCACCGTCCGCGTCTCGCCCACCTCCATCTCGACCTCCGGCGGGGTCAGGACGAGCGCCGTATTGTTCGAGAGCACCAGAATCGCCGGGCTGAAGTGCGTCACCGCTACCTGCGCCACAATCTGATCACCCTCGCGACTCAGCTCCGCGCCGCCGAGGCTTTCGAGGTCGCCCGCCGCGTTCTCGGTCAGCAGCAGACCAAGCGGCACCGCGCCATCCGGCAGGTCGAAGCCGAGATCGCCTGGATCGAGGCGGAACGTCACCGTGACCGGCTCTGAGAACTCGGCGCCGTCGGGCGACAGCTCGTAGCCCATGACCACAGCGTCCAAGTCGCGCAGCTCCGAGGGCAGATCGCCATCCTCGAGGACCGCGATCTCCACCTCGACGCCGTCGGGCGCGGCGCCGCCGGCGATCTGCACCGAGAGGACGCCGTCCGAGCTCTCGACGGTCTCGCCCTCAAACGAGGCGTCGTCGTCACCGCCACCACCGCAGGCGGCCAGCACCAGCGTCGCGATCGCAGCGATCGCAGTGAACGCCGCGAATGGCCTCGTACGGGAAACACGCATCGGGATCTCCAATCACGCACCTGCCGCGGGGCTCACGGCAGCCGTCGATCGCGCGGGCGTGCCCGCGCCACCTCGATCGCCACAAGGTGCAGACGATACGCGACGCACGGTTGCCCGCCAGCCGCGGCGGTCGCGGGCGCAGGATCAACAGGGGCGGCTCGCAGTGCGCGAGCCGCCCCCACGCGTAGCGTGATCTTCGAGGATCAACAAAGGCGGCTCGCGTTATGCGAGCCGCCTTTGGCTAGGCGCTGGCGGCGGGTTGGGGAGGAGTCGGTTTAGACGGCGACCCGGTCGCGCAGGCCTTTGGCGGCCTTGAAAGCGGCGACCTTCTTTGCTGCAATCTGAATCGTCGCGCCGGTGGCTGGGTTCCGGCCTTCGCGTGCGCTCCGCCGGCGCGTCTCAAATTTGCCGAAGCCGGCGATCGTCACGTCCCGATCGGCGTCCAGTTCGACAGCGATGATTCCTTGACCGCTGTCGACGCTGAAGATTGCGTCGACGACCTCCAGCGCCTTCGCCCGCGTTAGCTCGGTCCTCCCGGCGAGCTTCTCAGCCAGTTCTGTCTTGTTCATCGATCCTCCTCGGTGTTCTTGGGCCCCGCCCCGGTCCCAAAATGCCCGTCGCTATAGGCTTAATTGAGGATTACCCTAGCGCGCGGCAGTGCGAATGTCGATGGGGATCAGGTAAAAAGCTGCGCAGCTGTTCATTTCGCTAGATCGCCAGCCCTGGGTGCTACACTTCCGGCACCATGGCCCGAACCGCCCGCTCCCCACTGGTTCGAGACCTCCAGGCGGCGCTCGGCGCCGAGGCTGTCCTCTACGAACCCGAAGATCTGCTGCCGTACGAGTACGACGCCTCCATCGATCGCGCCACGCCAGACGCCGTGGTGCTGCCGCGCACGACGGACGAGGTCGCCGCGGCCGCGCGCATCGCCGAGGAGCACGGCGTTCCCGTCGTGCCGCGCGGATCCGGCACCGGCTTCGCGGGCGGCGCCCTCTCCGTCCTGGGCGGCGTGCTGGTGGTGATGACCCGGATGAACGGGATCCGCGAAATCGACGCGGTGAATCGACTGGCCGTCGTGGAGCCCGGCGTCATCAACCTCGATCTGCAGGATGCGCTCGCCCCGCTGGGGCTGCTCTACGCGCCCGACCCGTCGTCGCAGCGCATCTGCACCATCGGCGGCAACATCGGCACCAACTCCGGCGGGCCGCACACCCTCGCTCACGGCTCCACGGTGAACCACATTCTCGCGCTCGAGGTGGTCCTGCCCGGCGGCCGCGTTACCAACTTCGGCGCACGCCAGCTCGACGCGCCGGGAATCGATCTCCGCGGCCTCTTCGTCGGCTCCGAGGGGACGCTCGGGATCGTGACCTCGATCACCGTCCGCCTGGTCCGCCAGAACGAGGCGATCCGGACGATGCTCGCCGTCTTCGATAGCGTCGACGACGCCTCGAACGCGGTGTCCGAGGTGATCCGCCGCCGGGTCGTGCCGATGGCGATGGAGATGCTGGACCAGGAAACGATCCGCGTCGTTGAGCCGCGGGTGCACGCGGGCTATCCGCTGGACGCCGGCGCGGTGCTGCTGATCGAGGTCGAAGGCCTGACCGAGGCCGTCGCGCATGACTCGGAGATCGTGATCGATGCCTGCCGCAGCCAGGGCGCGCGCGAGGTCCGCACCGCGGAGGAGGAGGCTGAACGCGAGGCGCTCTGGGAGGGCCGCAAATCCGCGATCGGCGCGCTCGGCCACACGGCGCCCGCGCTCTATCTCCTCGACGGGGTTGTGCCACGCTCCCGACTGCCCGAGGTGCTGAGCCAGGTGCTCGCGAAGAGCGCGGACTACGGTTTCAGGTGCGCCAACATGTTCCACGCGGGCGACGGCAACCTGCACCCGACGGTGCTGTTCGACCCGCAAGAGGAAGGCGCCACCGAGCGAGTGCTCGAGCTGGGGGGCGAGATCATGCGGCTCTGCGTCGACGCCGGCGGATCGATCACCGGCGAGCACGGCATTGGCACCGAGAAGCGCGAATACATGAGCTGGGTCTTCAGCGAAGCCGACCTCGAGGCGATGGGCCGCGTCCGGCTCGCCTTCGATCCGAGCGGTCGGTTCAACCCGTGCAAGATTCTGCCGACGGGCCATGGCTGCGCGCAGGGCCACTTCGCGCCGATCAAGCAACACCTGAGTTCGAGCAGCTATGTGTAGCTGCTGGGGCGCCGGATCCTATGTCTGACCGGTATGTCTGACTGGCCGATCCGTGGCTAACGCGCCGACCACACCTGGCGGTGATCGAGATGGCGCCGCCACCGCCGCCGGCGATCTCGAGGGCTTGCGGGCCGCGCTGCCCGCTGACGTCGAGCGTCCACCCGAGGCCTATATATGTGATGGCGTGACGCCGACGCTCGCCGTCCGGCCGCGAAGCGCCGCGGAGCTGGCGGCCACCCTCCTTGCGGCCGATCAGGGCGGTCTCGCCGCGTGCCCGCAGGGCGGGCGAACGGCGCTGACGCTCGGCCGGCCGCTGGCGCGCTACGACATCGCCCTCGACACCACCGCGCTCGACCAGGTCGTCGAATACGCGCCCGAGGACCTTACGATCACCGTCGAGGCGGGGATGACGCTGGCGGCGCTACAGGCGACGCTGGCCGAACAGGGGCAGTACTTTCCCGTCGACCCGCCGCCCGGCGATCAGGTCACGATCGGCGGCCTGCTCGCGACGGCGCGCGCGGGGGCCTGGCGCGGGCATTTGCCCGCGGCTCGCGACCTCGTGCTCGGCGCGACGGTCGCGCTCGCCGACGGCTCGCTCACCAGCAGTGGCGGGCGTGTCGTCAAGAACGTGAGCGGATACGACATGCATCGCATGCACACTGGCGCCCTGGGCGCCCTCGGCGTGATCGTCCGCGCGAGCTTCAAGCTGTCGCCGCTGCCCGCCGCCGAGGCGAGCTTCGGGCTCGACTGCGGGTCGCTCGCCACCGCCGGCACGGTGGCGCAGGAGCTGTGGGATCGCAACCTCGCGACGCGCGCGATCAGCATCCTCGATCCCGAGGCCGCCGCCGCGATCGCGTTGCGCCGTTCCCCGGCCGTCCTCGTCGAGTGCGCCGGGGCCGAGACCGTCGTCGCTCGCTCCGTCAAAGTTGTCGCCGCGGCCGCTCGCGCTCATGGCGCGATCGCCGAGCCTGTGGAGCGCGAGGTCTGGTCGCGCCTGCGGGCGCTCGCACACAGCGACGCTGGTGGCGTCGTGGTCCGTGCCGGCGTCCCCGCCTCGGAGGTCGCGGCATTCGTCGGTCGCAGCTCCGCGCTGATCGGTCCGGCCTGGGGCCATGTCGCCGCCGGCGCGGTTTGGGCGCGCCCGGCCGCGGATGAGCGGTCGCTCCGCGAGCTGCGCGTCGCTGCCGAGTCGCTCGGCGGCTTCCTGCAGCTCGAATCGGCCTCGCGGGACCTACGCGAGGCCTTCGACCCGTTCGGCGCCGGCGACCCTGACCTCGTCCATACGCTCAAGTCGAAGTTCGATCCGCACGGCACGATCAATGCCGGCCGTTGGGATGGGGTCGCCTCGTGACCGCGGCGATCCGACCGATCGACGGCCTCACGTTCGTCGGCCCCGACATCCCCACCGCCGAGGATCTGCGCAACTGCATCCACTGCGGCTTCTGCCTGCCGACCTGCCCGACCTACGTCGCCACCGGACACGAGCTGGAGTCGCCGCGCGGCCGCCTGCACCTGATCGACGCCGTCCGCGAAGGCCGGATCGATGTCACCGATCGCGTGCTCGGCCACCTCGACCTGTGTTTGCAGTGCCGTGCCTGCGAGACGGCCTGCCCCTCGGGCGTCCCGTACGGCCGGATCATGGAGGACGCTCGCACCTCGATCATGGCGAACGAGCCCGCCCGCCGGCCTCGCGGCTGGCGGCTGCGGGCGCTCGCTCTACGCCACGTGATCGCCAAGCCGCGCGTGTTGCGGGCGTTGCTGGTTCCCGCGCGGATCTACTCGCAGCTCGGCGTGCAGCGCTTCGTCCGCGAGTTGCTCGCTCCGAGGCTCCCGGCGATTGTCGCTCGCCTCGAATCGCTCGCGCCCGATCTCCGCAGTGCCCCGTTCCGTCGCCGCGGCAACCTCGCTCGGCCGCGAGGCGCCACCGCACGCGTCGCGCTCCTCGGCGGTTGCATCCACGGCGAGTTCTTCCCTCAGACCCACGTCGCCACGATCCGCTCGCTCGCCGCCGTGGGCGCGGAGGTGGTCGCGCCACCCGAGCAGGGCTGCTGCGGCGCCCTCCACTCCCACGCGGGCGACGCCGTAGCGGCGCGTGAGCTGGCGCGCACGAACATCGCCGCGTTCGAAGCCGCCGCCGTCGACGCGGTGATCGTCAACGCCTCAGGCTGTGGCGCGGCGATGAAGGAGTACGGCCACCTGCTCCGCGATGACCCGGCGTGGGCCGAACGCGCCGAACGTTTCGCGGCCACGGTCCGCGACGTCACGGAGTTCGTCGCGGCGCGCCTCGACGCGGGCGAGCTGGCCTCCAAGCTGGGCCCGCTCGATGTCGACGTCACGCTGCAGGACTCGTGCCACCTCGCACACGCGCAGGGGATCCGCGAGGCGCCGCGCGCGATCCTCGAGGCGATCCCCGGCCTCCGCCTCGCAGAGATGCAAACGCCGGACCGCTGCTGCGGCTCGGCGGGCATTTACTCCGCCGTTCAGCCGGCGATGTCGGCGGACGTGCTGGACGCGAAGATGGCGGACATCGAGCAGACGGGCGCCGGCGTCATTTGCACCGCAAACCTGGGTTGCACGCTCCAGATCCAGGCGGGGGTCAGGCGGAATGGCCTCGATGCGGGCGTCCAGCACGTGATCGAGCTGTTCGACGAATCGCTGCAGCGGGCGACGCCTCGGTAGGAGCGCGGGCTCGACGTCGGCCGCGGTCCGCTGCTCCCGTTGTGCGATTCGCCGCCGCCTCCGCCGGTCCTGCGTGCGGTGCAGCGCTACGGGATCATCCTCGCGCACAACGGATCACCGTCGTTCGCTCCGGGCGCGGCAGGCGAGCGTTGGGAGAGAGACGGACAGCGTCAGCTCGGCCATCTCCGCAGGGGCGACTTCAGCGCAATCGATCCCGCATCACTGCTGCTCGCGGCGGGAGCGGCGAGGCGCGGATCTACGCTCGTTAGCACGTGCGTACTGTCTGTAAGCGTGGCTATACCACTCGCGTCACGGGCTGTGATATACAGCGCAGTATCTCTGGCGCGGACGCGCCTACCGAGAGAGGGACTGGAGGCGAGAATGGCTGACGGGCGGAACTACTGGCAGCGGAGTCGCTTGTCGCGGCGCAGCGTGCTGCGCGGCGGTCGGATCGGCGGGCGTCGCAGGCGCGGTGCTGATCGGATGTAGTGGCGGCGACGACGACCCAACAGAGACGCCGGGCGGTGGCGGTGGCGGTGGTGGCGGTGGCGCCGCGACCAGCACACCGGCGAGTGGCGGCGGCGCGGCGACGGCGACGGCGACGCCCGACAGTGACGCCGCGGGATCGATGGAGCCGGTCCGTGGCGAGGTCAACAGCCTCGTCGCCGCGAACGTCTATGAGACGGTCGACGCGCACCAGACTGTGGCGAGCCCCGTGCCCGGTGTCACCTCGCGCGTCCAGTCAAAGCTCCTCTACTTCTCGAACCCGAACCAAGGCGAGCTCGCCGGTGACCTGATCGAGAGCTGGGAGCTGCTCAGCTCGTCCGAGCTCCTGCTGACGATGCGCGAGGGTGTGACATGGCACGACGCCGGTCCGGGCGCAAGGAATCCCGCCGCGTCGCCGGGCCGCGCTCTGACCACCGACGACATCGTTTACAACATCGAGCGTCAGAAGGCGGGGCTCCTCGTCGACGGCGAGACGGAAGGCGCATTCGGGCGCAAGGCGTACTGGGGCAAGGTGGACACGATCGATGCGACCGGACGCGAGCTCAAGCTCAACTTGACCGCTCCGGACGCTACCTTCCTTGAGGGCCTCGCGAACGAGTTCAACGCGATCGCCCAGCCCGAACTGATCGAAGCGGTCGAGGCGACCGCAACCGAGATCGACCCCGCGAAGGTGATCGGCACAGGTCCATACATCGTCACCGAGTGGGAGCCTGGCGAGCGCGTCTCCGTGGTCCGCAACCCGAACTACTACAACCCGGACCGCCCGTACATGGACGGCGTCGTGTTCGGCCAGGCGTTCGAGGACCCGTCAGCCTACCGCATCGGCTTCGAGCAGAAGCAGGTGGACTTCTTCACCGACCCGGACCCCGACACGACGCTAGCGATCCAGGCGGACAAGGCCGACGAGACCAACATCAACTGGTCGGGCGTGGCGAACACCGTCGCTGCCTACACGAACACGAACATCGAGCCATTCAGCGACCTGCGGCTCGCGAAGGCGATCGACCTCGTGCTCGACCGCCGCCTGCTCATCCAGCAGCTCCACAACGGGTTCGGCAGGGTCAGCGGCCCTGTCTCCTGGATGCAGGAGAAATGGGCGCTGTCGCAGGAGGAGCTGGAGACGACGCCTGGTTACCGCAGCGGAGCAGAGCGCGACGCCGATGTCGTGGAAGCGAACAAGCTCTGGCAGGCGGCGGGTGGTCCCGATCTCGGCGACATCAAGTGGGTGATCGCCGAGACGTGGGCCGCGCGCGCGTCGTGGACGATCACGCCTGAGCTGATCGTCGGGATGTTCAACGACGCCTTTGGCACGTGAGACCGCCCCCCCTATGGTGAGATCATCCCCAGCTGGTTCGCGAAGACCTTCGACAACTTCTTCGCCTGGATCCCGAACATCGAGATCCCGGACGCCCGCGCCGACATGGTCGCCGCCTTCGGCACCGACTCGCCAGCGAACATCTGGAGCGTCAGCGACGCCGCGAACATCGACGATCCGCTCGCCGCCGCGATCGCCAACCCGAACTTCGACGAGGCGAAGGAGACGATGGACACCTTCCAGCGTCACGGCCTCGGCGAGGTCGGTCAGCACGGGCGGCATATCGCATACAACTACATCGTCCCGGGCCTGCGCTGGAACTACTTCCACGACACCGGCCCGGAAGAGGGCGTGGGTTGGAACTTCCTGGCGACGACGCTCAACGGGCTCGAGGAATGGCTCGACCCGAGCGACCCCACCTGGGAGGGCCGCGCCACGGCGGTGCCGACGCCCGTCTAGGTGGAGTCCAGGCACTGCAAGAGAGGCGACCGATTGTGCGGCCGCGCCGGATGGCGCGGCCGCACCGCTAAGGAGCCCGCATGGGGACGTACATCCTGCGTCGCTTGATCCTCAACATTTTCGTCCTCTGGCTCGTCGCCTCGATGGTCTTCCTGTCGATTCGCGTGCTGCCGGGCAACTACGCGACGCAGCAGTTCGCCGGGCTCAACCTCGGGGCTGTCACCCCCGAGGCGATCGCTTCGGCGGAGCGAACGCTCGGCCTCGACAAGTCGTACCCGGAGCAGTACGTCGTGTTCATGGGTGACTTGCTGACGCTCGACCTCGGCGAGTCGTTCCGCACCAAGCGGTCGACCTGGAGCGAACTCGGCAAGGCGATGCCATACAGCCTCGAGCTGGGATTCCTGATCGTCCTGGTCGGCTTTTCGGTGGCGATCCCCGTCGGCGTCGTGAGCACGGTGAAACAAGATCAGATGCCCGACTACGTGCTGCGAGGGTTGGCGATCACAGCGCTGGCGGCCCCGGTCTTCTGGACCGCGGCGATCGCCGTCATCTTTGTGCTGAAGTGGGATCTGATCAGAATTGACGTCATCGGGCAGCCACACCTCTGGACCGATCCCTGGGGCGCGCTGCAGTGGTACATGATCCCGATGTTCGCGGGTGGGTTCGCCTCTACCGCCACACGATGCGGCTGCTTCGCTCCGAACTGCTCGAAGTGCTTCGCCAGGACTACGTGCGAACGGCGCGCGCGAAGGGCCTCACCGAACGCACCGTGATCATGCGGCACGCGATGCGCAACGCCCTCCTGCCGGTGTTGACTGTGATGGGGCTGACGTTCGCGACGCTGATCAGCTCGCAGATCGTGCTCGAGCAGATGTTCAACATCCCGGGCGTCGGCCGGATGCTGTTCCGCTCGATCTTCCTCCGCGACTACCCGCTCTTCCAGGGCCTGGTGATCGTCACCACCTTTGTGATCGTGACGACGAACCTGGCGGTTGACGTGCTGTACGGATACCTCGATCCGCGTGTGAGGTTGTCCTGATGGCTGAAGCTGCCACGCCGGTCCTCGCTCAGCCGCATGAGCGGCGGTTCGCCGTTTCTGGCTTCGGCTGGGTGCTCCCGTTCGCTCGCAAGAAGCCGCTGGGTGGAATCGGGCTGGTGATCGTGATGATGGTCGTCGTGACCGCCGTCTTTGCGTCGTTCATCGGTCGGTACGATCCCAACTTTATTTTCGAACGCGAGAACCCGGGCTACATCACCAATCCGAGCTTCGCCCAGCTCGCGGCTGACCCGGACATCGGTTCACCGATCACCGTTGACGCCTTCGAGTCACCGAGCTGGACGCACTGGTTCGGCACCGACAAGGTGGGCCACGACATCTACGCGCGGATCGTCCACGGCGCCGGACTATCGTTGACCGTCGGGCTCGGCGCTTCGGCAATCGCCGTGGGCCTGGGGCTCGTGATCGGCGTCTCTTCCGGCTTCTATCGGGGCGCCGTCGACATCATCTCGCAGCGTGTGATCGACGCGCTGCAAGCGTTCCCTGGGCTCGTGCTGTTGCTGCTGCTGGTGCAAGTGGCGGAGCCGTCCGTCCGCAACACCGTCTTTGCGATGGGCGTCATCGGCGTGCCGATCACCACGTGGATCATTCGCTCCGCGACGCTCGTCGTCCAGAGCACCGACTACGTAGAGGCGGCGCGATCGATCGGCGCCACCGACAACCGCATCCTCTGGCGCCACATCGTGCCGAACATCTTCTCCGTCGTGCTGATCTCCTTCTCGATCGGGATCGGCGCGTACATCATCTTCGAGGCGACGATCTCCTTCCTTGGAGTGGGCCCGCGGGGCGTGGTGTCGTGGGGCAAGATGGTGCAGGAGGGTCGCGGATCGCTCGACCTCCATCCATGGCTCACCGTGTTCGCCGGGGGCGCGATCGCCAGCGTCGTGATTGCGTTCAGCTTCCTCGGCGACGCCGTCCGCGACGTACTCGACCCGCGGCTGCGGGGCACATAGCCCGCGACGTCCGCTCAACATCGAACGGGCCCGGTCAGAGACCGGGCCCGTCTGTGCCCGCGGGCTCTGACCGGGGAGCGCCTTCGATCGCGTCGGTCGTGAGCGCGCGGGGTCGGACGTTAGAACCAGCGGTCCGGTTCCAGCCGATGCGCCACGTGCAGTGCGCGCTCCATCGCCCGATCGACGATCTGCACCCCGCGCTCGTGCGAGAGGTCGAGCGTCCCGATCAGGATCACGCCGAGGTGCAGCACCCAGAGCTGCGCGAGCTCGTACTCGCGCTCGATCTGCTCGAATGAGTAGCTGGTCACGCCGTGGCGGACCAGCCCGTCGTGGTAGCGGTGAAGCAGCGCGTCCTCGGCGTCGTTGGCCAGGTCCGGGTCCATGTTCGGTCGCAGGAAATAGGCGAAGTCGGTCAGCGGGTGACCGACGGTGATCGCCTGGAAATCGATCATCCCGGCCGGCTGGCCGTCGAAAAAGGCAATGTTGTCCATCCGGAAGTCGCCGTGCACCAGCGTCAGCGGCCCCTGGCCGACGCGCCGCAGCAGCGTGGGGCCGCGAGCCGTCACCGCGTCCAGCACCGCCTGCGCTCTTGCGTCGATCTGATCGCGGAAGCGCTCCTGGAACGCCGGTAGCGCCCGCTGGTACAGCCCGTGCGTGACCAGCACCGTGTCGTCCTGGCGCTTCAGCCACGGCCGCGAGAGCTCCGGACTGTCCCAGAACGCGGCGTGGAACTGCGCGAGGATATCCACCGCCGCTTCGGCGTCTTCGAGCGAGGCGCCGGCCACCTGATCGCCGATGCGGGCCTCGCCCAACTCCTCCATCATCACAACGGCGCGCCGGTCCGATTTGCCGGCGGCGGCAACGAGGCGGGGGAGCAGCCAGAGCGTGACCCGCTCCGGCAGCGCATCCAGCACGCGCTCGACGACCGCCGACGATCGGGCGTTCGGTTCCATCTCGGCGAAGTAGCGATCCGGCGTACGGACATCGACGAGCGGGGCGAGCTCGTTGTAGAAGCGCACCTCGTTCTCGTACGCCCCGATCAGCAGCGCGAACCCCCGGTTCTCCTGCTTCTGGGTCGGGATCTTGAGCACGGCGCTGGCCGGACCTTCGCCGCCTTCGTATGCCATGCTGATCCGCGCGAGGTCCCCCAGGAACCCCTCGCCGTCGCCCATCAGCTCCCAGCTCATCTCGCTGACGCGGGTGCCACCGTCAATCGTCTTCGTTGATCGCAGCGCCGAGGTGAGCCAGGGCGCGTCCAGTTCCGCCAGCGTCCCCGGGATCCTCGAGATCTCGCGTGGCGCCTTGGCGTTCGTGACGGTCATCAGCGCGCTCCCTCGATCAGGCGCGCAGCGTGTACCGCAACGCGCTCGTCCGAGGCCTTACGCCTTCGCCGCCTTCCTGCGCGCCTGGTACTCGCGGTCTGCGCGCTTCCCTTGGTAGACGCTCATGTCGATCGCTCGCCAGACCTCAGGCTCGAGGCGAAACAACATCCGAGGCTCGGTCTGCATGTTCGCGAAGAACGCCTCGACCACTTCGTCGTTCGCCGGATCTCCGCGACCGACGTACTTCTCCGCCAGCAGCCGTGCGATCGGCCAGATGTCGAACTCCGGCAGCTCTTTCGGCGTGACTGTGCCGTCGATCCCGACGTGCCCCGGCGCGGGGGCTCCCGCCTCGATGCAGAGCGACGTCCGAGGATCGCGCTTGAGCTGCTTGCACCAGATCCGGGTCGTCGTCCCGACGAGCCAGATCGCCTGCTCGTGCCACAGCCACCAGATCGGCACGGTATAGGGCCGCCCATCCTGGCGCAGGCTCGCGATCACGCCGATGTGCGGTTGCTGTAGGAACTGATCGAGCATTTCTTGTTTCATCCGAGGCACGGGCGCCTCCCATCCCAGAACGCGGCTGCCAGGGCATCCGATCCCGAAGGCCGCAGTCTAGCGGCGCGCTCGCCCGCGCACAGCCCGCCTCCGACCGTGGAAGCAGCCGCCCGACGCGATCCGACGAGGCGCCGATGATCGATCTCGAACGCGTCCGTGCCGACACCCCCGGCGTCGAGACGGTCGCGCACTTCAACAACGCCGGTGCCGCGCTGATGCTGCGCCCCGTGCTCGACGCCGTGATCGGCCACCTCGAGCTCGGGGTCGCGGAGAGGTACGAGCGCGTCCAGTCGCTCGCCACGGCCCTGCGCGCGGGCCTGGAGGCGATCCCCGGCGTCACCGTCGCCGACCAGGGCCTCGAGCGCTGCGGCATCGTGACGTTCACCGTGGACGGCACGGAGGCCCTCGACGTGAAGGACGCGCTGCGGGCCGCACAGATCAAGGTCAATGTCATCGAACCGTCAAATACGCTGTTGGACTCCCGAAAGCGCGATCTGCCGGACCTCGTGCGCGCCTCGGTCCACTACTACAACAGCGAAGCAGAGCTAGGGCGTCTCCTCGATGCGATCTCGGTCCTCGCCTGAGTACGTTCGATGGGTGGCTACAGCCGCGATCAGCCGTTCGCGCGATATCGAATGACATAACGCTCGCATGGGCGGGATTCGAGGCGCTGACGTACGCGTGGTCACCAACGGTGACTCCGGGAAGCAGTACGAATGTTAACCGCCGCGGTCGTTCCCGGCGCCTCACAGCCGTCCTACAGTCAGGGGACAGTACCGAGCGCTTTCCTGGGGATACCATCCCGACGCCGGGGCCACGGCCTTCAAGGAGGACAGACCATGACAACGTCTAGTGCGGTCGATGCCGCTGCACCCACCGAGGCCGGGGACGAGTCGATCGAGGAGCGCTTCGATGCGGTCCGGTCGTACTCGGAGGCGATCGTCAACGGTCTGCCCGCCGAGGATCTCGTGCCCCAGTCGATGGAGGAAGCCAGCCCGTTGAAGTGGCATCTCGCCCACACCAGCTGGTTCTTCGAGACGTTCCTGCTGCGCGAGTCGCTCGCTGACTACCGTCCGCTCCGCGACGAATATGCCTACCTCTTCAACTCCTACTACAACGCGATTGGGCCGCAGTACTCGCGGCCGCAGCGCGGCATGATCACACGGCCGACCGTCGCCGACATCCTCGAATACCGCGCCCACGTGAACCAGAACATGGCGCGCCTCTTCGACACCGTCATGTCCGAGCAGCTCGAGCCGGCCGTCGTGCTCGGCCTCAACCACGAGCAGCAGCACCAGGAGCTGATGCTCACGGACGTGAAGCACCTGTTCGCGCAGAACCCCCTGCTCCCAATCTTCCGCGAAGGCGCCGGCGCGCCGTCCGGCCTCGCCGCGGGCGCGCTCGAATGGGTCGGCTTCCCGGAGGGCGTCTACGCCGCCGGCCACGACGGACCAGATGCTTCTGGCCCTGCGGGCGGGGTCTTCATCTTCGATAACGAGGGCCCGCGCCACCAGGTCTACCTCCGCGCCTTCGAGCTCGGCTCCCGTCCTGTCACCAACGAGGAGTACCTCGGCTTCATCGAGGACGGCGGCTACGAGCGGTCGGATCTATGGCTGTCGATCGGCTGGTCGATCGTCAAGGCCGAGGGCTGGCGCTCGCCGCTTTACTGGGACCGCCGCGACGGGCAATGGTGGCAGTTCACGCTCGGCGGCGAACGGCCGCTCGACCTGGTCGCCCCCGTGACCCACATCAGCCATTACGAGGCCGACGCCTACGCCCGCTGGGCGGGTCTCCGGCTCCCGACCGAGTTCGAGTGGGAAGTGGCCGCCACAGAGCAGCCAGTCGTCGGTCAGTTCGCGGACTCCGGAGACTGGCATCCCACCGCCTCCGATGTGATCCCCGGCGGGCTGAGCCAGATCTACGGCGGCGTCTGGGAGTGGACCAGCAGCGCCTACCTCCCGTA
The DNA here is from genome assembly GCA_965248675.1 of Dehalococcoidia bacterium. Lineage (GTDB taxonomy): Bacteria > Chloroflexota > Dehalococcoidia > UBA2979 > UBA2979 > UBA6627. The sequence goes on along the minus strand of CBDFJZ010000006.1, from coordinate 319,063 downwards.
CCCCGGCTTCTACGCCTCGGACGACGCGATCGGCGAGTACAACGGCAAGTTCATGTCGAACCAGATGGTGCTGCGCGGCGGCTCCGTGGCGACGCCGGATGCCGGCCATGTCCGGCCCAGCTATCGCAACTTCTTCCCGCCCGAGTCACGCTGGCAGTTCAGCGGCCTCCGATTGGCGAGGGATGTATGACCGCGCCCGCAGGAGCGACGACCGGCGTTGACCTCTCCCCCGGTGCGACCGAATTCGCGCGCGACGCGCTCGCCGGCCTCGCTGAACCTCAGAAGTGGATCTCGTCGAAGTACTTCTACGACGCGCGCGGCTCCGCGCTGTTCGATGCGATCACCGAGCTCGAGGAGTACTACCCGACCCGCACCGAGCGCCTGATCGTCGAGAACCACGCGCCGGAGATGGCCGCCCGCCTCGGGCTCGACTGTGTTGTCGTCGAGTACGGCAGTGGCAGCAGCATCAAGATCAGGCTGCTCCTCGATGCGCTCGAATCGCCGGCCGCCTACGTACCGATCGACGTCTCCGAGGAGCACCTGTTGCGCTCGGCCGCGAGCATCGCCGCCGACTACCCCGGCCTGCGGGTCGAGCCGCTGGTCGACGACTTTACCCAGCCGATCACCTTGCCCGCCTCGGTCCCCGGGGGCGCGAGGCGGATCGCCTACTTCCCCGGATCCACGATCGGCAACTTCCTGCCGGCCGATGTCCGCACGCTGCTGACCGGCATCGCGGGCCTGATCGGCGATGACGGCGGGGCGCTGATCGGGGTGGACCTCGAGAAGCCGCTCGCGGTCCTGGAAGCGGCGTACAACGACACGCAGGGCGTCACCGCGGATTTCAACCTGAACGTGCTGCACCGGATGAACGCGGAACTCGGCGCCGACTTCGACGTCACGAGCTTCGAGCACCTGGCGTTCTACAACGAGCTCGACCGCCGGATCGAGATGCACCTCGTCAGCAGCGTGGACCAGGAGGTCTGCGTCGCGGAGACGCCCTTCCAGTTCCGCGCCGGCGAGACCATTCACACCGAGAACTCGCACAAGTACACGGCCGAGCGTTTCGACGACCTTGCCCGGCTCGCCGGGTTGAAGATCGTCGAGACCTGGACCGACCCGCGCGAGTGGTTCGGGGTGTTCTACCTCGAGGCCGCGAGCGCCTGACGGATCCGCTCGGCGACGGCGCGCTGGTGCGCGTCGTCGTCGTACGGGTGTCGAGGCCAGAAGAACCCGCGCAGCCCGTCGCCCTTCGTTCGCGGCACCACGTGCACGTGCAGGTGCGGCACGCTCTGGCTGACCACGTTGTTGATGGCCACGAACGTCCCCTGCGCCTCCAGCGCGGGCGGAACCGCGCGCGCCACCCGCTGCACCGTCTCGAACAGCGGCCCCAGCAGCTCACCTGGCAGCTCCGGCAGCGTCTCGATGTGGTCACGCGGGCTGACGAGCACGTGCCCGGGGAACAGCGGGCGGTGATCGAGGAAGGCGACCACGTGCGGCTCCTCGAGCACGATCTCCGCTTCGAGGTGGCCATCGATGATGCGACAGAACGTGCAGCCCTCGCGGGCGTCGGGGTTGGGCACGGGTCTCCTCGGACGGCGCTGGCAACGGTGATGGTCAGTCTGGCAGGGGGACGTGACCGAGCGGGCTCTGCCATCATCACGCCATGCTGCAACCGGCGCCCGGACATCTGCTCGTTGCGAGTCCGCTGCTCGAGGATCCGAACTTCCATCGGACCGTTGTACTGATCGGCGATCACGGGCCGGACGGCACCTTCGGTGTCGTGCTCAACCGCCCGCTCGGCATCGACACCGACGACGACCTCCCGGGCTGGACCCCGCTGCTCGGGCCCCCGGTAACGCTCTTTGGCGGTGGCCCGGTCTCTCCGGAGACGGTGCTTGGGCTGGCCCCCGGGGGCGGCGGGGAGGCGCCGATCGACAGCGACCTGAGGCTGGTCAACCTCGCCGATCCGCCGCCCGGCGACGTCGGGCAGGTGCGCCTGTTCGCCGGTCATGCCGGGTGGGGCGGCGGTCAGCTGGCGGGCGAGCTGGCTGCCGAGGCGTGGTTCGTCGTCCACCGTGCGTCGGGCGACGTGTTCACCTCGGAACCGGAGCTACTCTGGCGAGACGTGCTGCGGCGTCAGGGTGGCGACCTCCAGATGGTCAGTTTCTATCCGCGCGATCTTTCCTCGAACTAGCCGTGCGGCACGGCTGGGCTCTCCTCGAACTAGCCACGCCGCCGCTGCCGCGCTCGTCCGAGTGTCTCCCGACTTTCACGTGAACGTGAAGGTCGGATACCATGGGGTCCGCGCGGATCACCCGTCGCGACATGACAGGAACTCCTTGACCAGCGACGCCTCGCGCTCCGCGTCCCACAGCAATGCGGTCGCTCCTCCCTCGACGCCCGGCGGACCGGCCCTGCCACCGCCGGCCGGCGGTGGCCCCCGCGGCGGGATGGGCGGGCTCGGCATGGGCGGACCCGGCATGGGGCCGCCCGGTATGGGCGGCGGCGGCCGCCCTTCGCTGCGCAGGGCGATGGTCGTCTTCGAGAGCCGCGATTACCGCTACCTCTGGTTCTCCTCGCTCTTCTCGTTCACCGGCATGCAGATGCAGCAGGTGGCCCGTGGCGTGCTCGCGTGGGAGCTGACGGAGAGCTTCGGGGCGACCGGCCTGATGATGTTTTCCTTCGGACTTCCGATGTTGCTGTTCTCGCTGTTCGGCGGCGCGATGGCGGATCGAGTGAACAAGCGCGACCTGTCCGTCTTCACGCAGATCGGGATCGGGGTGCTCGCGCTGAGCACAGCCCTGCTCATCGTCACGAATCTGATGACGATCGAGATTCTCTTCGCCCTGGGCCTCCTTCAGGGCACGTTGTTCGCCATCGGAATGCCGGCTCGCCAGCCGCTCATGGCACTGGTCGTCGGCCCGGAACAGCTGATGAGTGCCATGGCGATGGGCAACGCCGCGATGAACGGGACGCGCCTGCTCGCGCCCGCGCTCGCCGGGGCGTTGATCCTCTGGAACGGCGTGGAGGCTGCCTACTTCGTCAACGCCGGCCTATACGTGGTCAGCATCATCGGCCTCTTCCTCGTGCCGCGCATCCACGGGCGTCCGATGCCGGGCCAGCGGGGCAGCATGCTCAGCGAGATTGGCGAGGGCATCAGCTACGTGGTGCACGACCGCACGCTTCGCTTCCTGCTGCTGATGGGCTTCATCACCGCCATCTTCGCGATGCCGTACATGGCGCTGCTGCCTGGCTTCGTCGAGCGTGACCTCGGCATGGCCTCCTCGAACATCGGCTGGCTGATGTCAGCCATGGGCGTCGGCGCGCTGGTCGGGTCGGTGCTGATCGCGATGTTCACCGAGTATCCCCGCAAGCCGCTGCTGCAGTTCGGAACCGGTCAGCTCTCGGCCGTCGGCCTCGTCCTGCTTGGCATCCTTTCGGCTGCGTTCGGCTTCAGCGGGGCGTTGGTGGCGATCGTCTTCCTCGGGTTCGCACTGACGACGTTCCAGACGTTGAACATGACGATGCTGATGGTCTCCGCGCGCCCGGAGTATTACGGGCGAATCATGAGCATCATGATGCTGACCTTCAGCACGATGCCGATGATGTCCGCCCCGCTCGGTTTCATCGCTGACAGCACCGGCGCGAGTACCCTGTTCGTCGCCCAGGGCATCGCCGTCGCCGTGATGCTGACCTTGATCAGCCTCGGTAGCTGGCGATACGTGGTGTCCCGCGAGGAGCCTCCGGTCGAGGAGGAGCCGGCGACCGTCTCCGCCGGCGGCTAGCTTCACACGCCGAGCAAATCCGCCAGGTCCGGAAAGTCCTTCGCGTTCACGTCGAACGCGGGCGTGGCACCGGAGTCGGGCCGCGGGAATAGCGTGCCGCCCTCGTCGCCGCTCTCGGTTGGTCGAGGCACGTACGCCGTGTGCAGCCCGGCCGCCGCCGCCGCATTGAGGTCGCCGGGGTGGGCGGCGACCATCATCGCCTCTCCCGGTTCGACGCCGAGCAGCTTCACGCCCGCGTGATAGGCCTCGGCATTCGGTTTGTAGTGATCGAATACCTCGCACGAGGTGATCGCGTCCCACGAGAGCCCGTTGTGCTTCGAGCTGTCGACGACGATCGCGAAGCTGAGCACGGTCAGCACCGTCGTCGTGAAGCGCGTGCGCAGGCGCGGCAGCACCTCGGGAAAGTCGGACCACGCGTCCAGGCGGTGCCAGATCGTGTTCAGCTCGTCCTTGTCGGAGTCCGACAGCCCGAGGGCGGCGTGGTTCGGCGACACCACGTCCAGCGCGCGTCGGTGCAGCTCGTCGGCGTTCATCCACGGCAGCTCGCCCGACCGCACCTTTCCGAGCTGCATGAACATCTCGCGCCGCCAGTCGTTCGCGAACTTCGGCGCCTCCACCTCGACGCCACGCTCGGAGGCGAGCCGTGCCATCTCGTCGCGGATGCCGTGGTGCCAGTCGAAGACGGTGCCGCCGACGTCGAACGTCAGTGCGCGAATCTGATCGAGATCGATGGTCATGGGAACCTCCGGTGCCCGATGATAGTGGCGGAATCAGGTGTGTCATCACCGGAAGCAGAACGGAGAGATGTGAGTGCCAGCATGGTCTGAAGTTGTCGCCGAGGTTCCAGACTTCGCGGCCCGCGTGGAGGACATCCTCAACGCGCACCTTCACAAGACGATGGCCACGCTCCGCCGCGATGGCGCGCCGCGAATCAGCGGCACCGAGCTGACGCTCAAGGACGGGGAACTCTGGCTCGGGGGCGATGCGGCGTCGCGCAAGGTGCAGGACCTCCTCCGTGACCCGCGGGCTGCAATTCACAACGCGCCGGTGGACCCGGAGATTGTCGAAGATGACGCGAAACTCTCAGCACATGCCATGCGGGAACTCGATGACGCCGTGCTCGATCGCTCGTTCGAGGTTCGGCCGACCGGCGCCATCTTCTTTCGCCTGGACATCAACGAGGTGGTATTGGCGCGCGTTGCCGACAACCGACTCGAGGTCGAACTCTGGACTGCCGCGGGAGGTCTCCGCAGGTTGACTCCTGCCTGATGTCCCTGATCGGGGGCCCGCGGGACCCGCGCGCCTCGGATTGGCAGGTCGCACACTGCCCGGATGGGCGGTGCCCTCCCGCTCTTGGGCTGGGATGATCCAGCCCATGAACACCACGTCAGTGACCGCCCTGCGATCGACCCGGGTTAGCATCGACTGATGGGACGAATGGGCATGGGCGGCGGCCGCCGCTGGGCATCGCAATCGAAGCCGACCGGGGCGAAGCGCGGGATCGTCATGCGGGCGGTCGGCCTCTTCGAGGCGTACCGCTGGCACGCGCTTGCCCTCGTGCTGCTCGTGGCGACGACCGTCTCACTCAGCCTCTACTCGCTGACCGTGCTCGCCGGGCTGGTCGGCGAGATGACGGCCGAGGACGGCACCCGCGGCGGTCTGACACGCGGCTTCCTGATCTACGGCGGCGTGATCGTCGCCGGCTCGCTGCTGAGCGTGCTGGAGTCCTACACCAACCAGGTGATCGGCCAGGGGGTGATGCACCGGCTCCGGTCGAGCCTCCACGATCACCTGCAGCGGGTCTCCGTCCGCTTCTTCACGTCCACACGCACGGGCGAAATCCTCTCCCGCGTCGGCACCGACGTGAACGCGGTCCAGCAGTCCGTGACCGGGACGTTCACCGACTTCCTGACCAACGTGCTGACGCTCGTGATCGCCTTCGGGATCATGCTCACCATCGAATGGCGGCTCGCGCTCGCCACGCTCGTGATCCTGCCGCTGTGGGTGATCCCGACGGTCCGCGTCGGGCAGGTGATGCGCCGCCTGATGCGCGAGTGGCACGACGAAATGGCCGACATGACCGCCCACCTCGAGGAGACGCTGTCTGTCTCCGGCTCGATGCTCGTCAAGTCGTTCGGGCGGTCCGAGCACGAGCGCGCCAGATTCCAGGAGTCGAACGACAACCTGCGATCGCTCTCGATCCGGAGGATGATGGCCGGTCGCTGGTTCAACATGGCGACCGGCCTGTTCGGAGCGCTGATTCCCGGCGTCGCCTACTGGTACCTCGGCGGGCTCGTCGTCGACGGGGGCATGAGCGTCGAGCAGGTGGTCGCCTTCGCGATGCTCGCACAGCGCGTCTTCGGGCCGTTCGCCAGCATCGCCCGCATCAACACCACGATGCTCTCCTCGCTCGCGCTGTTCGAGCGGATCTTCGAGTACCTCGATCTCCCGGTCGAGGTCGACGAACGGCCGGACGCGCGACGCGTGAGCGGCGCGCGTGGCGCGCTCGCATTCGACGGTGTCACCTTTGGCTACCTCCCAGAGCGGACCGCCCTCGAGGACGCCTCGTTCGAGGTCGAGCCGGGACAGATGCTCGCGCTGGTCGGCCCGTCCGGCGCCGGCAAGACCACGGTCACCTACCTGCTGCAGCGTTTCTACGACCCGCAGCGTGGCAGCGTGCGACTCGACGGCCACGACCTTCGCGATCTCACCCTGGCGTCAGTCAGCGGCGCCGTGGGCGCGGTGATGCAGGACACCTACCTCTTCCACAGCTCGCTCGCCGACAACATTCGCTACGGCCGCCTGGACGCGACCGACGCCGAGGTCCACGCCGCCGCGGTAGCCGGCGGCCTGGAGGAGATGCTCGAGCGCCTACCCGACGGCCTCGAAACGGTCGTCGGCGAACGCGGCTATCGCCTCTCCGGCGGCGAGAAGCAGCGCGTCGCGATCGCCCGCGCGATCCTCAAGGACCCGCCCGTGCTCATCCTCGATGAGGCGACGGCGTCGCTGGACTCGCGGCTCGAGCGCGTGATCCGCGAGGCGATGGCGAAGCTCGCGGCCGGGCGCACCACAGTCGTGATCGCGCACCGGCTCTCGACCGTGCTCAGCGCCGACCAGATCCTCGTCCTCGACGAGGGCCAGGTCGTCGAGCGCGGCCGTCACGAGGAGCTGCTCGCCCTCGACGGCCTGTACGCCTCGCTCTACCGCGAGCAGTTCCGCGAGGACCCCTCGTTGGTTGCGACCGGCGCGCGCTGACGGCCCAGCACTGTGCTCCTTCGGCTCAATCGATGAGCAGGTAGTACCCGCCGACCTCGGCAAGGTTCACGTCGCCCAGGCTGATCAGATAGGATCCGGTGCTCGGCGCGGTGAACGTCAGTTCCGCGTCCGTACCGAACATCCCGCCCGCGCTGTCGTCGTCGTACCCGAGCGCGTCGCCCGTGTTGTCAGGCGAGTCGATCACGATATCGGGATCGAAGGCCAGCGTTTCCACTCGGATCGTCACCGTCTCATCGGCGAGCAGACGCAGCTCGAACACGTCGAGATCGGCCGGGTAGTCCATCGCCCCGATGTAGGTGCGGCCGGGAGTGAGCAGCCGCCCGTCGTCCGGATCGTGCTGGAGTGCCACGCCCGGCGATCCCGTGATCTCGAAGTCCCCGACGCCGACGTTGAGTTGACTGGCGATGACGATGAATGGGCCCTCCAGGTCAACCTCGAAGCTCACGCTCTCGCGCCCGCTTTCCGTCTCGTCCACGGAGGTGAGGAAGCCGCCGTAGGCGTTGTAGACGTCGATGATCGCGTCGTTGAAGCCGTTGAGGCCGACGTCGATCGTTGCGCCGACCGGCTCGCGGACGATGAACGCGCGCGTGTCGTAGAAGTTGGCCAGCGTGAACGAGATCGGCGCGTCGCTGACCTGGCGTGCCAGCCGGCGATCACTCAGCGCGTTGAGGTCGGTCCCGTCGATCAGCGCGTTCGTTCGCCGCTCGACGATCGGCGCCGCCAGGGGGAGCCCGAACGCATCCGCGAACTTGAAGCCCGAGAGCCCGACGACGAACCCGGCGTCGGAGACGAGCGCGCCGCCGCTCTGGCCGCCCGCGATCGCCGCGTCCGTCTGGACGTACGTCAGCTCCGCCGCGGGCCATTCGCGGAATCGCGACAGCACCCCACCGCTGATCGTCGGCTGCGGGAACTCCTCGTTCTCCGCGGGGTAGCCGATCAGAAAGAGCTCACTGCCGGTTGGCAGCTCGCCTGGGTCGGCGAACTCCACGGCGGGGATTCCGTGCCCTCGGGCAGGCGGATGACCGCGAGGTCGGCCATCAAGTCCCAGGCGTGCACGCGCGCGTCCACGAACTCGGTGCCATCGGCGAAGACGACGCGTACCTCGTCAAACGGCCACACCACGTGCGCGTTGCTGACCAGCCACCGCTCGGCGATGAGGATGCCGCTGCCCGTCCCGAGCGGCGTATCGACGAACGCGATCGACGGAGACACGCGCGCGAGGATGTCCTTCGGCGCCAGTGTCGCGCCGGGCTCGGGCGTCGCCTCCGCGGTTGCCTCGGCCGCCGGCGTCGCCTCGGGCGTGGGGGTGGGCGTGGCGGTCGGGTCGTCGCCGCCGCCCGAGCATGCGGCGAGCGCCAGCCCGAGGGCAGTCGCGAGGATCAGCGCGATACGGCTCAGCGGGTCCCTCCTCGGGCCGTACGCGCGATCGTCGGCGCGGGCGGCGGGTTTCGCCAGTGGGGAGGGTCTGCGAGCCAAGGGGACAGCTCGCGCTTACTCGAGCTGGACAGGGACCTCGAGCGGCTCGGTCGGATTGGCGCCGGTCACGTCGGCGATCCGGTCCGCCACGGTGAAGAACCCATCGTGCGCGAACGACGTCAGCCGGTAGCCCGGAGCCGCGGCCGGGAACTCCGAGGCCGACACCCACCATGAGATCGTGTCGCCCTCGATCGTTGCCCGCACGGTCGATGCGCTGACCGCTGTGATCGAGTCACCGGCGCCGATTTGCGTCACCGTGACCCGCCACTGGCCGTCAGCGGGCGACCAGATGAGCTGGTACCAGCGATCGGTGCCGAGGAAGAGATCCCAGTCGAGGAAGCCGACCCAGTTGTTGGCCTCGTCACCGTCGGAATCGAGGACGAGCGAATAGATGTAATGACGATCGGGGTTCGCCTGGGGGGATCTCCGCCGCCATCACCGCCACGGCGACGAAGACCTCGCCGGCCGGCATCGGCAGCGGGATGCCGGCGCAGACGGTGCGGCGTCCGTTCGTCACCTCGCCGCATTCCAGGATCGACTCGTTGAAGTCGATCTGGACGGTCAGACCGCTCATCCCTTTCGTGTAGCTGTCGTAGAACTCGATGTCCACGATCACTTCGTCGTCCTGCGTCTCGAACTTGTCGGCGTTCGCCGAGTCGCTGTCGACGTAGTCGCCGAGGATGTCACCCAGCAGCTTGCCAATGCGCTCGAACTCCTTGTCGTCCCACATCTCGCGCTGCAGGCGATCCTAGTTGGGCGTGCGGTCGATCAGGATTGGCGTTGGCGATGGCGGGAGCTGCGCGCGGCGCTGGCTGCGGAACAGGACACCGAACGAATCCGTTCGATCGTCGATCCGCTCGTGCGTGCGCGACGAGTTACCGTTCACGAAGTTCTCGGCGTGGCGGAACTCGTGGTGAATGGTGTTCGAGATGCGCCGCGCACCGCCGAGGTCATCGTCGGCGATTTCGATCGTGATCCGGCTCGGCTCCCGCAGGCCGGTCTCCTCGTTCTCGTCCCAGTCGAAGCCCTGTGCGGTGCCGAACGCGTCGCCCTCGTCGCCGACCTCGGCCTCCGGCTTGAAGTCGATCGTGAGATCGACGTCCTCGTTGTCGAGGTCGTCGAACACCCGCTGGCCCTCCTCCGTGGCGCGGAACTGGTCCCACGCCATCGGGAAGGGGCCGCTGCGGTCGCTGCCCTCGACGGGGTCGCCATCGGCGTCGACGCCGAACGCCTCCTGCGCGGCCTCGGTGACCGAAACGTCCGCCGACGCGACCGCCGGTAACGAGGCGAACGCCAAGCCGACGAGCAGCGCGACGGTCGCGAGGCGAGCGCGACGGACCATCACTCCACCTCGATCGTCGCGGGAGGCGAGCTGAAGTCGTCGTCACCGGTCAGGAACGCCGACAGGCCGTGATCGGCACCGTCGTCGGCGTTCCGGTACGAGGCGATCACCTCGTACTCACCAGCCGGCAGGAAGTAGCCGTCCCCGAGGTCAAACGTCGCGTCGACGGATTCACCCGGGGCGAGCTCGACGAAGCGGTCGGCGGCCAGCGGCCGGCGCTCGCCGAAGAAACCCTCGTACCCCGCCTCGAGGCCGTCGGCGTCGGTCACGATGAAGATCACCGGTGCCGGCACTCGGAACGGGCGCAACCACCGTAACCGCGTCCGCGGACACGTTTTCGAGGCGTACGGTCACGTCGATCGTCTCGCCCTCGGCGTGCGGTCCGGAGGCGACCTCGATGCTGACCGCGATCGGGCCGTCACCCGAAGCCAGCAAGCCGTCTCCGCCCGATGCGGTGGCTTCGCCGCCGTCGTCGCCACCGCTGCAGGCAGCGGCGGCCCCGGCGAGCGTGAGCAGGATCGGCAGCAGGACGCGACGGATATCCACGGGCGCTCCGCGGACAACGCGATCAGCCGCCATCGTTGAGGCCGAGTTGCTTCAGCGTCAGCAGGTTCGGATCCGGATCGCCCCGCCGCCCGCCACGCCACGGCAGGCATCAGTGCGCCGCTACGGCTATCATCACGCCCGTCCCGAGGCGCCGTTGACGTCTTCGAGGCGGCCGCGGAAGAGAGCAGCAGATGGTCCTCGAGAAGTTCGATCTGAGCGGCAAGACCGCGATCATCACCGGGGCCGGGACCGGCCTCGGGCGGGCGATGGCGCTGGCCATGGCCGACGCCGGCGCCGACGTCTATGGCGCCGCGCGGCGCATCGATCCGCTCGAGAAGACGAAGGCGCTCGTCGAGGCCAAGGGGCGACGGATGGAGGTTGGCTCCGCCGACGTCACGGTCACCGAGCAGGTGAACGCGATGGCCGAGGACGCGATCGCGAAGTTCGGGCGCGTCGACATCCTCGTCAACAACGCCGGCATCACCGACCGTGGGCGCGGCAAGACCTTTCCCGAGCTGGACGACGACGACTGGCGGATCGGCATCGACGTCAACCTCAGCTCGGCCTTCTACTGCTCGCGCGCGATTGTCCCGCACTTCCTCGAACATGGCGGCGGCAACATCATCAATCTCACCTCTGGCTGGGGGTATCGAGGCGGCCGCAACAACTTCATGTACTCGATCGCCAAGGGCGGCGTAATCCAGTTGACCAAGGCGCTGGCGATGACCTATGCGCGCGAGAACATTCGCTGCACCTGCATCGCGCCGGGACTGATCCCGAAGGAGATCGAGCTCAACCTGCGAGAGCAGCGAGGCGGCGGCCAACCGGTGGGACGGACCGGTTGGCCGCGCGAGATGGGGCCGCTCTCGGTCTTCCTCGCCTCCGACGCGTCGTCCTACATGTCGGGCGAAACCGTGCTCCTCGATGGCGGCGCGATCGCCGGTGGCTTGCTCCCGGCGGGATACGCGCCGGTGGCGGAAGGATAGTCCGATGGCTGAGCAGATCCCCGTGCCGACGATGGCCGTCCCTGACGACGAGTACGACCTCGGCGGCGTGAATCCGTTTGACCTCAGCGGCCGTCACGCCCTCGTCACTGGCGCGATCGGCCCGCTCGGTCGCGCGCTCGCCCTCGCGCTCGCCGAGGCCGGCGCCGACGTCTCGGTGACGACGCTCGCCGACGACGCCGAAGAGGGGGCGACGGCGACGGGCATCGCCGAGGAGATCGCAGCGCTCGGGCGGCGCGGCGGCCTCCGTCGTGTCGACCTCACCGATCCGGGCGCCGTCGACGAGGCAGTCGTCGATCTCGAGGCCGAGGTCGCGCCGTTCGACATCCTCGTCAACGCGCAGCACGGGGCGAACATCAAGCCCGTGCTGAACAGCAGCCTCGCCGAGTGGCAGCGCGAGCTCGATCGCAACGCGACGTCCGTCTTCGTCGCGACGCAGGCGGTCGGCCGGCGCATGGTCGAGCGTGGGTACGGGCGGATCGTCACGCTCGTCTCGATCCTCCACGACCGAGGGATCCCGAACGCCGCGCTCTTCGGCGCCTCCCAGGGCGCCGTGATGGGCTACACGAAGTCGCTAGGCCTCGAGTGGGGGCGCTCCGGCGTCACCGTGAACTCGCTCGGCCTCGGCTTCTTCGACGATGTGCCGGGCGTGCAGAGCGACGAGGAGATCCACGCGATCCTCGAGCGCTACATCCCGCTGCGACGCCTCGGCAAGCCCGAGGACCTGCAGGGCGCGCTGGTGTATCTGTGCTCGGAACTGGCGGCGTTCGTGGACAGCGAAAGCGTGGTCGTGGACGGCGCGATCGTGGTGCACGCGTAACAGTCATGTGTAGCGGGACCGTGTAGCCCACACGGGTACTGGTAGAGAGGCCTCTTCATGTTCGGCGTTTCGATTCAGGCTCGCAGCGCGCCCGCCGCAGTGGAACAGATCGTCCAGGCCGAGGCCGCGGGTGTTCAGGCCGCGTGGGCGAACATGGGCGCCGCCGGCGGCGTCGACATGATGCCCGTCTTCGCCGCCGCCGCCGCGAAGACCGAACGAATCTTCCTGGGCAACGCGATTGTCCAGACCTGGTCACGCCACCCCGTCGCCTTCGCCCAGGAGACGATGGCGATCCAGGAACTGGGCCCCGGACGCTTTCGCCTCGGGATCGGGCCGACCACCGCGTTCTTCGTCGAGCGCACCTACGGCCGTGAGTACACGAAGCCGCTCACCAACCTGCGCGAGTACCTCTACACCATCCGCACCCTCCTCCACGAGGGCAGCGTCGACTTCACAGGCGTGCACGTCAGCTCGCGCGCACGCCTCAGCCCACACGCGCCGGTGCCGGTGATGGGCTCCGCCCTGCGGCCGAAGTCTTACGAGCTCTGCGGCGAACTGAGCGACGGCGCGATCTCCTGGGTGAGCCCGCTGAAGTACCTGTCCGAGATCGCATTGCCGGCGCTCGAGGCGGGCGCGGCGAGCGCCGATCGCGACGCGCCGCCGCTGGTCGCGCATGTGCCGATCGCCGTCACGACCAATCGCGACGCGGCGCGCCAGATGGCGCGCGAGCAGCTTGCGATGTACGCCCGCGTCCCGAACTACCAGGGGATGTTCGCCGCCGCCGGGTACGACGTCTCTGAGGGCTACGGCGACGATCTGCTCGACGATCTCGTGGTTTCGGGGACCGAGGACGAGGTCGTCGCCGGCCTGCAGCGCTGGATCGACGCCGGCATCGGTGAGGTGCTCGCGCACCCGCTGGTTGGGGAAGATCGCGACGACTCGATCGCGGCGGCCTTCGCCGCGGTCGCCCGGGCGGGCCGTTGAGGGCAAGCCTCGCGGCGCTTGCGGCGGGCGCCTCGTCGCTCGCGGCCGCCTGTGGCGGCGGAGCGGACACGTCGACGCCGGTGCCGGACGACGGCGGTGCGCCATTCGACGGTCGCACCGCCGCGGAGTTCTACGCCACCAACTGTTCGTCCTGCCACGGCGTCGACCGTCGGGGCGCCCGAGGACCGGCGCTCACTCCAAACTCGCTCACCATGGACGACGCGTTCTACTTCGAGACGATCGCCCGAGGCAGGTCGGGCACGGCGATGCCGGCCTGGCGGCGGTCCGGCTTGACGGACGCAGAGATCAGCGCGCTGATCGACTTTCTGCGATCACCCCCGTAGTGGCGCGACTGCACGCGTTCTCACTGTATTCTCTGGATTCGCCGCAGCGAAGGGGGTAACGATGGGTCGCTGGGAGGATGAGTTCCGGAACAAGCTGCGCGCGCCCGCTGAGGCTGCCGCGCTGATTCCAGACGGATCGTTCATCGTGCAGGGTCTCGCCGTGGGTGAGCCCCCCGCGATGCTCGAGGCGGTCGCCGATCGCGCCAAGGATGGTGGCTACACCAGCCTGACGATGACCAGCCTGCTGCCGATGGCGGCAAGCGCCCGCACCGTGCTCGCCCCCGAGGTGCGCGACGTCATCCACTGGGAATCGATCTTCGCCAGCGGCGCCGACCGTGGCTTGATCGCCGAGGGCCAGGCCACGTTCACCCCCGCGTTCTTTCACCAGGTGCCGCGGTTGATCACCGAGTTCATGGACGTAAACGTCGCGATGACGTGCGTTTCGCGCATGGACCGCCACGGCTACATGAGCCTCGGGACGAATGTAGACGTCGCCAAGGCGGCGATCGCGGCCGCTGACATCGTGATCCTCGAGGTCAACCCGAACATGCCGCGCGTCCACGGCGACTCGTGGGTCCACATCTCCGATGCCGCCGTCGTCGTCGAGCACGAGGCGCCCTTGAACGAGCTGCCCGTGCCCCCGGACCGCCCCGAGGACGAGGCGATGGGCCAGCTGATCGCCGACCTGATCCCAGATGGCGCCTGCATCCAGCTCGGAATCGGCGGCGTGCCAAACGCCGTCGCGAAGAGCCTCTCGAACCACAAGAATCTCGGGATCCACACCGAGATGTTCGTCGACTCGATGGTCGAACTCGTCGAGCAGGGCATCGTCACCGGTACCGAGAAGACCTTCCATCCGGGCAAGGCCCTCTACGCCTTCGCGGCGGGTTCGCGGCGGATGTATGAGTTCCTCGATGACAACCCGTTGATCGAGGCCCACCCTGTCTCCTACACCAACTTTCCACCGAACATCGCGCGCAACGACAACCTGATCTCGGTGAACTCGACGATCGAGGTCGACCTGACCGGCCAGTGCTGCTCAGAGTCGATGGGGAGTGCCCAGTTCAGCGGCACCGGCGGCCAGCATGACTACGCTCGTGGCGCCTTTGACTCGCGAGGCGGCAAGTCGATCATCGCTTTCTACTCGACGGCGAAGAGCGGCGAGGTCTCGCGGGTCGTGTCGACACTCACCCCGGGCGCAGTGGTGACCACGCCTCGCAACGAGGTGCACTACGTCGCCTCGGAGTACGGCGTCGCCAACCTCAAGGGCAAGACCACGCGCCATCGCGCCGAGGCGATGATCAGCCTCGCGCACCCGAAGTTCCGCGACCAGCTGACCCACGACGCGAAGAAGCTGCACCTGATCTAGCGTCGCCTCAAGAGTTCGGTGTGGCCCGCCTTGGGTTCCCTATGGCGCGGTTGCGGCGCTGCTCGCGCTGGCCGACACCCGTGCGCGCCCGCGAGGTGCATCGCGACCAGCGGTCCCAGCGCGACCGCGAGGCGGGTCGCGGCCGGGGGCTACGGGGGTAGCACCCCCGTAAACATTCTGGGCGGGTGGGTGGGATCTACAAAGGTCCGCAAATGACTTCGAAGGCGTCTCCGGTGGAGGCACCTCGCGCACCCAACGAGTCGTAGTTACTCGACGCGGATCGTCGCCGTCGTGATCTCGAGGGGCTTCGAGGTCTCCCCGCTCTGGGAGCCCTCGGCCTCGAGCGCCTTCACCACGTCCATCCCGTCGACCACCTCACCGAAGATCGTGTGCTTGCCGTCGAGCCAGTCCGTCGGGACGAAGGTGAGGAAGAACTGGCTGCCGTCGGTGCCTGGGCCGGCGTTCGCCATGCTCAGCAGCCCGGGCTTGTCGTGCTTCACGCTCGAGTCGAATTCGCCGTCGTACTGGTAGCCCGGGCCGCCGGTGCCCGTGCCCAGCGGGCAGCCGCCCTGCGCCATGAACTGCGAGATCACGCGATGGAAGCTCAGCCCGTCGTAGAACCCGAGGCGCGTGAGATAGATCGTGCTCGACACGTGCATCGGCGCCGCGTCCGGCAGCAGCCGCACCGCGATCTTGCCCACGTTCGTCTCGAGGTCCCAGAAGTAGCTGCTGTCGCCATCGAACTCCGCTACCGGCGGTTTCGTTAGGCTGCTCCGCCAACCGGAGCCCGAGGTGTCGACGCCCTGCGCCGAGATGAATTCGTCGATCGCCCCGACCGCGCGGTCAGCCATTCGATGCTCCTTCAGTGAGTACGCCGGCTCGCTGAGCGGGCGACACGTTAGTGGTTTGGCGACCCAGTCTCCGCCGAGCGCCCGTCAGGGGCCAGCGCAGGGCTCGCGGCCGAACGGCTTTACTTCGGGAACTGCTGCAGCCAGTCGCGCACGCGTTCCACCGCCTTCGGCTCTTCTTTCAGCGGTGAATGGCCGATGCCCGGGTAGATCTCGAGCTCGGAGTCGGGGATGCAGCGGCTCATGATCACCGAGCCGCCGGGGGGCGTGGTCTCGTCGGCGTCGCCGACGATGATCAGCGCCGGCACGTCGAACGCCTTGATCTCCTCGTCCATGTGGTATTTCGCGACCGCGCGTTGCGCGGCCGCCAGGCGCGGGCGGCCGTCCGCCTCCGTCTGATCGGCCTGCGCTATCCAGTGATCGGTGGCCGCGGGGCCGACGCGGCTCGAGGTTGAGAGGAGCAGCAGCCCTTGCACCTTCTCGGCGAAGTCGATGCCAAACCGCATCGTGATCGCGCCGCCCATCGAGGTGCCCGCGATGACCGCTCGTTCGATCCCCAGCTCGTCAAGCAGCGCGTTGCAGTCGGCGGCCCAGTCCTCGAGCGAGACGGGGCCCTCGGTGCCGTCGGAGTCGCCCATCCCGCGGACGTCGTACGAGACGTGCTTGAAGCCGGGGAAGCGCGGCAGGATCTCGGTCCAGTTCTGGTGCGAGCCGCCGATCCCGTGAATCCAGACGACCGTCGTCGGCCCGTCGCCCGTTACCTCGTAGCAGTGCCTGACCCCGTTCGCGACGACCTCTGGCATCCGGTTCCCCTCCGCATCAGCGGTTCTCGCGGTCCGGCGCGAGTATACGTGCGCTCCTCTTCGCGCTGGAGGCCGCCGCCCAGCGTCCGCCCGAGGCGCTACGATGCCGCCCGCGGCGCCCCGTCCCGATGACCGCGCACCCCGAGGAGAGAGCCATGGTCGAGGACCAGCCCACGTACCTTCGCATCCCCGATCCTGGCATCCGCGCCCTCTTCAGCCGCGATGCCCGCTGGCAGTCCTGGCTCGACGTCGAGGTTGCGCTCGCTCAGGCCGAGGCGGAGATCGGGATGATTCCTGGGGAGGCCGCCGAGGAGATCGAACGTAAGGCGAAGCTCGAGCTGCTCGATCCCGAGCGCATCATCGAGGGCCTGCGCGTGACCGGGCACGGCCTCGTGCCGTTGATCTGGGACCTCGATCGGGTCTGCGAGGGCGACGCCGGCGGCTACGTGCACTGGGGCGCGACGACGCAGAACATCACGCAGACTGGCACGGTGCTCCAGGTCCAGAAGGCGCACGCGATCATCCTCGCGCAGATCGGGACGTTGCTCGGCCGGCTCGCCGACCTCGCCGAGCGCACGAAGGACGACGCGCTGCCGGGGCGCACGCACGGCCAGCACGCGGTGCCCTCGACGTTCGGCGCCAAGGTCGCCGTCTGGATCGACGAACTGTGCCGCCACGTCGAGCGCCTGCGCCAGGCCGAGCCACGCGTCTTCGTCGCGATGCTCGGCGGCGGCGCCGGCACCGCCGCCTCGTTCGAGGGCCATGGCCAGCAGCTACAGACGCGGATGAGCGAGCTGCTCGGCCTCGGCTCGATGCCGCTGCCCGGTCGCACGATCCTCGATCACCTCGTCGAGTACGTGACCCTCCTCGCGATGGTCGACACCACCTGCGGCCGCGTCGCGCGCGAGATCCGCGAGCTGATGAAGGATGAGTTCGGGGAGGTCGAGGAGCCCGTCCCGACCGGCAGCGTCGGCAGCAGCACGATGCCGCAGAAGCGCAACCCCAAGCTGTGCCAGGACATCATGGCCGACGAGACCCATGTCCGGTCGCTCGTCCCGCTCGCCCTCGAGGCGATGCTCTCCGACCACGAGGCGGATGGCAGCCGCACAACCATGCTCGGCCGTGCGCTCGTCCCCACGGTCGAGCTGACCGGTGACATCCTCGTGCGGATGAACGTGCTCTTCGAGGGCTTGCGCGTGTTCCCCGAGCGGATGCGCGAGAATCTCGATCTCTCCGGTGGTCTGATCATGTCGGAGAGCCTGATGCTGGCGCTCGGCCGCGAGCTGGGCCGCCAGCGCGCCCACGACGCGGTCTACGAGGCCGCTCAGGAAGCCGCCGTCTCAGGCGACTCGTTCGCGGCGCTCCTCGCCGCCCGCCCCGAGGTGCAAGGTCACCTCGACCCCACGCGCATCGAAGAGTTGCTCGATCCCGTCGCATATACCGGCGACAGCGCCGCCCAGGCGACGCAACAAGCCGCCCGCGCCCGCGACGTCGCCGCCTCGATTGGGAGCGCCTGATGCCCGGCCTCGGCGACCTCCGCCCGGGAGCGCGCGATCTGCTTCGAGGCGCGATCGACCTTCACGCGCACGCCGGGCCCGACCCGTTCGCCGAACGCAAGATGGACGCACGCGAGCTGGTCGCCGCCGCCTCCGAAGCCGGCATGGCCGGCCTCGTCCTCAAGAGCCACGAGTACCCGACGCAGTCGCTCGCCTGGGCGTTGGGCGGCGAGTTCGACGGCATCGAGGTCCACGGCGCGATCGCCCTCGATCACGGCGTGGGCGGCCTCAACCCGGACGCGCTCGAGACCGCGCTGAGGATCGGCACCAGCGTCGTCTGGCTGCCCACGTTCGATGCCGCCTGGTCGCGCGACACCTTCGGCCGCTTCAACAGCAAGGGAGCGCCGATCGCGATCCTCGACGATTCGGGCGCTCTCGTCCCGGTCGTCCACGATCTGCTCGACCTGATCGAGGAACACGACGCCCTGCTCTGCAGCGGCCACCTCAGTCCCGAGGAGACGGCGGCAGTCGTTGAGGCGTCGCGCGGACGCGACATCAGAACCGTCGTCACGCACGCCACCGCGTTCGGCATCCCGCTCGAAATCCAGCAACGTGCCGCTGAGTTGGGTGCCTTCATCGAGCAGTGCGGCAACGTGCTCTTCCGCGAGGATTCCGAGGAGCCGACAAACGCGATCATCGAAGAGGTGCGCGCCGTCGGCGCCGACCACGTCGTGCTCTCGACCGACCTCGGGCAGGCGGCCAACCCGCCGCCGCCGTACGGCTTCGGGCTGTGGATCGAGCGCTTCCTCGACGCCGGCTTCGACGCGGCAGAGGTGCGGCGGATGGTGCAGGACAATCCGCGGGCCGCCCTGGGCTGACCAGTCCGCTCAAACAGATCTGCTCGGCGGCGAACGTTTTCCCGGCACCGTCGTTAGAACTCTCAGAACCGGTGCACCACACCGCGCGGGAGGGGCGGAAATGGTCCTTCAGACCGAGCGTCAACGCATCCAGCACCTGCTCCGGCGCGCCGGCTGGAGCTACAGCGCCGCCGAGCTCGAGGAGTATCTCGCGCTGGGCCTCGAGGGCGCCGTCGACCGCCTGCTGCGCCCTGAAGACGTCGACGACTCGGCGTCCGACGAGGCGATCGAGGCGCTGATCGAGGCGGATCCGCGTGAGAAGCGCGGGGCGTTGATCGGCACCTGGTACATGCGCCTGCTCACCACCCGCCGGCCGCTGCTCGAGCGGATGACCTACTTCTGGCACGACCACTTCGCCACCGCGTTGCACAAGGTCGGCAACCCGTACCCGATGCACGTCCAGAACGAGACGCTGCGCCGCCTTGCGCTCGGCGACTTCCAGGAGCTGCTGCAGGCGATCACGCGCGACCCGGCGATGATGATCTGGCTCGACAACCGCACGAACGTCAAAGACGCCCCGAACGAGAACTACGCGCGCGAGCTGCTGGAGCTGCACACCCTCGGCGAGGGTGTGCGCTACACGGAGACCGACATCAAGGAGGCGGCGCGCGCGCTCACCGGCTGGGTCGTGCGCGGTCCGCGGCAGACCGATGGCGTCCCCGGCGCGCGCTTCGTTCCGAGGCGCCACGACGGCGGGGAGAAGACGTTCCTTGGCGTCACCGGACACCTCGATGACGCCGACATCGTCGAGATCCTCGCGACCGATTCGGCCACCGCCGACTTCGTCGGCCGCAAGCTGTGGCGGTTCTTCGCGATGCCTGAGCCGGGACCGGAGCTGATCGAACGCACCACCGCCGTCTACTTCGACTCGGACCGCTCAATCCGCGAGGTCGTGCGCACGATCCTGTTCTCCGACGAGATGTACACCACCACTGCCTATCGCTGGCGGGTGAAGTCTCCGGTCGAGCTGGTGATCGGCGCCGAGCGCGCCCTCGAGCTGTCCGCGCCGCTCCGCCGTGAACCCCACCAGACGCAGGCGATGGGGCAGTTGCTCTTCGACCCCCCGAACCCGGCCGGCTGGCCGGAAGGCGGCGGCTGGATCAACAGCAACACGCTGCTCGGCCGCACGAACTACGCGAACGAGCTGACCCGCTTCCGCCGTCGCGCCGTGTTCGATCCGGCGGCACTCGTCCGGCGCCACGGCGCCGAGGAGAGCGCCGAGGCGGTCGTCGACTTCCTGCTCGATCTCCTTGTGGGCGGCGACGTGGACGAGCCCACGCGTGCGCTGCTGGTTGCCCACCTCGGCTGTGCGCACCACTTCGACCTCGAGGCTGCCACCCGCGACGGATCACTCGCCGGCGCCGTCTATCTCGCGCTCACCATGCCGCTCTACCAGCTCGCCTGATCGACTCCTGGAGGAGCACCCGAATGCCAGCCAGCAAGCCAGTCAACGACGAAACGTTCCTCGACCGACCGACCGACCGACCGACCGATCGACCGCCGGACGCTGATCCGACGCGGCCTTGCCTTCGTCGGCGCGAGCGCGATCGTGGCGCCGGCATTCTTGCGCGCCGTCTTCGACGACGCGTCGACGGCGTCGGCCGCGAGATACGACCTGCTACTGCTGGAACGGCCGCGCCGGCGCGTACTCGTCGTGCTCCAGATCGCGGGTGGCAACGACGGCCTGAACACCGTCATCCCGTACGCCGACGGCGCTTACTACGACGCCCGTCCCGACCTCGCGATCGCTCCCGAGGACACCCTGACGCTCGACGACCGCACCGCGCTGCACCCCTCGCTCAGTGGCGTCCGAACGCTGTACGACCGAGGCGACGCGGCGATCGTCCTCGGCGCCGGGTACCCGAACCCGAACCGCTCCCACTTCAGCTCGATGGACGTCTGGCACACCGCGAGCACCGACGGGAGCGACACCGGCTGGCTCGGTCGCCTCCTCGATGCCACGAGGCGCGAACAGGACTCGCTCTGGCGCGCCGCGAACGTCGGCGCCGCCGCGCCGCGCTCGCTCAGGAGCGAGGAGTCGTTCGTCCCCTCGCTCAGCTCCGTCCCCGCCTACGTCGTCCAGACCGACCCGCGCTACCCATCCGAGGGCGAACGTCGCCTCACCGCCTGGTTGCAGCTCTACTCGGCGCAAGCCTCGGAGCTGGCGGTGCAAGCGGAGTACGGCGGCCAGCTCGCGCTGGTTTCCGAGACCGGCCTCCAGGCGTATGAGTCGACGGTCGTGCTCGACGCGGCCACCTCGGGCTATGCGCCCGCCGTCGAGTATCCGGACACGCCGCTCGCCCGCGCCCTGCAGACCGCCGCCGAGCTCGTCACCTCCGAGACCGGCACCGGCATCGTCTACGTCACGACTGGCGGCTTCGACACGCACGCCGCGCAGGCGGATCAGCACGCCTCGCTGTTGCAGACCCTCGGCGACGCCGTGCTCGCCTTTCACGACGACCTGCGCGCGCACGGGATGGCCGAGGAGGTGACCACGCTCGCCTAGACCGAGTTCGGTCGCCGCGTCCGCGAGAACGGCTCCGACGGCACCGATCACGGCACGGCCGGCCCGCTGTTCCTCCTCGGCGGCGCGGTCCGTGGCGGCCTCCATGGCGAGCAGCCGTCGGTGGCGGACCTCGATGGGAACGGCGATCTGAAGTTCAGCGTCGACTTTCGCTCGGTCTACTCCAGCGTGATCGCGCAGCTCTTCGACGCTGACCCGACGGACGTGCTCGACGGGCGTTTCGAGGAGCTGCCGCTGTTCACTACCGTTTGAGAGCGGTGCGGGCGCGTTTCGAGGGACCGCCTCCCGGTTCGTGGCGTCTGACGATCTGATCACGCGCCGTCACGCGCGGGCTGTCTGACACGCCTGTCGAGGTCGAAGATCGTCCCAGTGGAGGGCGTCGAGACGCGCGGCGCCCGATTCGATCGGTCCCACACCGGGAAGTAGACTATGGCCTTCCCTCCACAGGACTCGTCGGAGCGCGCGGAAGACGAGGCGCCTGCGCACCTGACGGGCGATCAAACTCTGGGCGACCACACTCCGGACGATGCGCCCGCCGACCGTTACTCTCTGCTGGGCGTGCACGTCAGCGCGACGACCTTCGAGGCCGCGCGCGACCGCGTCGTCAACGCGCCTCGAACCGGCGAGCGGCTCTCTGTTCACTACGTTTCCGTGAACACGATCGTCGAGGCCAACCGCCAACCAGCGCTGCGCGACCTGCTCAACCGAGGCGATATCGTCGCGCCCGATGGCATGCCGCTGGTCTGGCTGGGCCGGTTGCGCGGTCGCCAGCTGACACGCGTCTACGGCCCACAGTCGATGCTCGCGATCATCGATGCCGCGCAGGAAGACGGCTCTACCCACTACTTCTACGGAGGCGCGGATGGCGTGCCGGAACTGCTCACGGAGCACCTGGAACGTGACTATCCGGAGATGAAGGTCGTCGGGATGTATTCACCGCCCTTCCGCGCGTTGACGCCCGAGGAGGACGAAGCGGACATCCAGCGCATCAACGAGGCTAATCCGGACTTCGTCTGGATCGGCCTCGGATCACCGAAGCAAGATCGGTGGGTTGCCGACCATCGCGAGCGTCTCAATGCCGCCGCTGTCCTCGCGGTGGGCGCGGCGTTCGACTACAACGCCGGCCTGCTCCGCGAAGAGCCGGGCTGGATGCAGCGATCCGGCCTCCAGTGGTTGTTCCGCCTGATCACGGAGCCGCGCCGCCTCTGGAGGCGCTACACCGTCTCCAACGCCCGTTTCGTCTGGCTCCTCGGCATGGACTCGATCAGGGCGCTCCGACGCCGTTTACCGTTGGTTGGCCGCGGCTAGCGAGTGTCGCGCCCGACGTTCGGTCGCGAGGCGCCACCTCCGGCGGCGTGACCACAGGAAGTACAGGCCGAGGACCGCGATCGCGAGCAGCATCGCCTTGATGTGCGGCAGGATCAGCCCGAAGAACGGCGCCGAGTACACGACCCGTTCGACGCCCTGGTCGCCAAACACCGGAAACGGGTCCGGAGCGGCGTTGCCGTCACCCTGCGTCGCGAAGACGAACGCTCCGGACCGCTCGCGGATCGCGATCACGCGGTGCGTGATCGGCTGCTCGACGCCGTCGAGCCGAAACGAAATGACGTCGCCGACCTCGATGTCCTCGGGCGCCACCGAGCGCGTCACTAGCAGCGACCCGCTGGGGATCGTGTCCCCCATCGAGGTGCCCAGCCCGGTGTAGGTGTTGAAGCCGAACATGCCGGGCCAGGCGAACACCAGCAGCACGGCGAGCGCGCCGTAGGTCAGCGACAGCGCCGCGTAGAATGGCGCCCGCCCGCCGCGCCCGCGGTCGCCCTGCGCATCGGTCGCTCGCTCTCGGACTGGCGCCTGCGCGCCGGCTTCCCCGCCAACCATCGCCTATTGGTACCACCGTTCGCGCTGCGTGCGCGTAAGAACGCGCGCGATCCGGCGCTGTGACGGGCTCTCGACGCGCGCGCGGCGCTACCACTCGGCCTGTGTGAAGAACCAGCCGATGGCGATCGCGTGACGCTTGAACCAGCCGGGGTCGTATTCGTCTCGCTCACCCTCGGTCGGGTTGCAAAGCGCGAAGACGGTGAAGAGGTACCACTCGCCGGAGTGCTCAGCTCCGATGAACTTGTTGCTGACATCCACACCCTCGGCCGTGATCGTTACGGTTTCGGTGCTGAAATGTTCCTCCGCACCGCGCGGCGGGTTCGACCGGGAGCCGGGCGGGAGCGATGTCGCAGTGGGATTCATGCCGGTCACTGTCCACCGGACGCGGCCGATCGGGATGCCCGAGATATTGTCGGGGGTTACGCCGTCCCACCACAGGTCTTCGTCCTTCTGGTAAAGGTCTGCGCGCTCGTCGGTGAGGCTCATCACCAGGAGGACGATCTCCGTCGCCTCTGGCGGCACGGCCGGCGCGTTCGACCCGGGCGGCCAGTCCAACTGCGGGGACGGGAAGTCGTTCTCGTCGCGTTGCCCCTTCGCGAAGAACAACGGCAGCGTCGGCTGGACGTCGGGGCTCGAAAGTTCGAGGGTGATCTGCTGCTCGCGGATCGGCGCGCAGATGTCGCCGTCGCGATCATCGGTGACGGCAACGGCACCTGCCGCCGCCCCGCCACTTGAGGATGAGCTGGTGTCCTCGGAATCGCCGCCTGTGCCACCGGTCCCCGTGCTGTCGCCGCCACCGCCGAACACGACGAACACGCCGACCGCGAGGAGCGCGAAGATGCCGCCACCTCCGAAGACGAGGCGGCGGGAGAGCCACCGCCCGGCGGCGGCACCCGTACTGGTGGGCTCATAGTCCTCCGCCGGGAGTTCGGTCCCGGCACGATCGCGTAGCGAGCGAGTCGAGGGCGAGGGGTCGTCGAGCTCGATCCCCTCGGTCAGTCGTGCGCCGCTTAGGAGAGTGATGTTGGTCGAGAAGTCGTCTTCGGGCCAACCCGGGCCGGATAGGGGCGGGTCGGCGACGGGCGGAGCGGGGAGCGACTCGATGTGGTCGCGGAAGCGCGCTTTTAGGTGTGGTCCGAGCTTGAAGAAGCTCCGCTCGCCCGATGGCGCAAACGCGTCCGACAGGGCCGCCTCCTGGTTTGGCTCCCCGTTAGGACCAGACACCCAGAGGTCGGTCCGCTGCTTCGAGAATTCGTACTCCTCGGCGATATTGTCGACCAAGCGCTCGGGCAACCGGCCAAGCCGGGAGTCGAGGCGGTATTGTTCGTCGCCCCCGTAGGTGTTCTCGTACCAGTCGTCGAGATCTTCGTTCATCCAACCCCCGTCGCCATAGCGGTCAGCCTCCGGGGCTGAGGTCGGTGGGCTGGCTTCGAGCGGCGGCGCCGGGTTCAGGCTGTTCGGCTGGTGCAGGGCCGGCTGGCTCCGGATCGGGATCGAGACCGGGCAGATCCTCGAGCTCACCGTCGGCGGTGGGCGCCCCCAGGTCCTCTTCGGCGCCGAGCGAGTCCATCGAGGGCTCGATTCCAGGGGGCGCGTCGTCCTCGAGGAGCTGAGCGTCGCCCCCGTGCTCCTTGTACCAGTCATCGATTTCCTTGTTTCTCAAACTCCCGTCGCCAGAGAGCTCAGGCTCGGCGTCAGGTCCGTTCAGGTTGTCCACCTCAGGTGAGGCAGGATCGCGATCGTGGCCCGCTTGTTCCGCGGCTCCTCCCTCACTTTCAGTAAACTGCCTCACCGCCTGGTCGATCGCGTCGGTGACGCGGGGGCCGCCGGGTTCACCGTCGGCCTTAGGGCTATCCAGGTCATCGTTGGGTGGCGGGTCGGGCACGTTTCCCCAGCCGGCGACCGTGGACGAGCCGAGCTCATCGATGACAGGTTTGAGGAGATCGGGAGGTGGCTCGAACCAGTCTTGAAGCTCTGCGGGATCGTCGACGTCGTTGGGCGGAGTGTCGGACTCTGGCGGATCGTTGTCGGGCATGTGCCCCTCACCGCTGCGGTATCGGTTCGGTAACAACAACCAAACCACGAAGGACCGCCGGACTAAGTGGCCCCGACCCTAACGTGCCGCCGAGAGCCTCGCAAAGGGGTGCGAAGCATCGACAGCCCGAAGGGGCTTCCCCGACTCGCGCTCAACGGGACGACTGTTACAGTGGATTCACGCAGCACCGGTGGAGGCCAGCGTTCGCAGACGCTTCCCGGTGACCCGATGCGACGCACGACACCCCTTCCTGTAGGTGGGTCCGCCTCGTCCAGCCTGCTTCGCGCGCTCGAATGAGCAGCGCGAGGGCTGAGCCGCTGCCGTGATGTCGGCGGGCGGTGAGCCCAGTGCGGCAGGAGCGAACACTTCCCGCCAACGCGGGGTCCGTCGAAGAGACGTAGTAGGAGACAGATTGACCACCACCTTTGCCAGCCTCGGCATTCCCGAGCCGCTTGCCGGATTCCTCGAGGAGCTCGGCTACGTCACCCCGTTCGAGGTGCAGACCGCGACCATCCCGGACGCCC
Source organism: Dehalococcoidia bacterium (assembly GCA_965248675.1). GTDB lineage: Bacteria > Chloroflexota > Dehalococcoidia > UBA2979 > UBA2979 > UBA6627. The sequence continues at coordinate 293,092 of CBDFJZ010000006.1, read as the reverse complement.
TCGCCGGCCGCGACATCGCCGCCCGCGCGCCCACCGGATCGGGGAAGACGCTCGCCTTCGGCCTACCGCTGCTGATGCGCGTCGAGGACGCAAGGCCGCGCCGACCGCGCGGCCTTGTTCTTGCGCCTACACGTGAGCTGGCGGACCAGATCCAGCGCGAGCTGGCCCCGATCGCGCGCGCCGGCGGTCGCAGCGTGATCGCCGTCTACGGCGGCGTCGGCTACGAACCGCAGAAGCGCGCCCTCGCCCGAGGCGTGGATGTGCTCGTCGCCTGTCCCGGCCGCCTCGCCGACCTGATCGGCCAGGGCGACGTTGACCTCGATGAGGTCGAAGTCGTCGTCGTCGACGAAGCGGACCGCATGTCCGACATGGGCTTCCTGCCCGAGGTGAAGCGGCTCCTCAACCGCATCCCGAACGACCGCCAGACGCTGCTCTACTCGGCCACCCTCGACGGCGACGTCGCCGTCCTCACCCGCAACTACCAGCGCGATCCCGCGCGCCACGAGGTGGGCGATCCGGAGCCGGATATCGAGGACATGCAGCACCTGTTCTGGCGCCTCGAGTCGAACCGACGCGTCGAGGTCGCCTCGGATCTGATTCAGGCCGCCGGCCGGACGATCGTCTTCTGCCGCACCCGCCGCGGCGCCGATCGCGTCGCGAAGCAGCTCGTGCGATCCGGCGCCAGCGCCGCCGCGATCCACGGCTCCCGCTCGCAGAGTCAACGCACCCGCGCACTCAAGTCTTTCACCGACGGCAAGGTCGAGGCGCTGGTCGCCACCGACGTCGCCGCGCGGGGTATCCACGTCGACAGCGTCGCCTGTGTCCTGCACTTCGACCCGCCGATCGACGACAAGACCTACGTCCATCGCTCGGGTCGCACCGCCCGCGCTGGCGCCCAGGGCGTCGTCGTCTCCTTCATCGCCAACGACCAGCTCCGGGACACCGACCAGATGGTCCGCAATCTCCGCCTCCGCGCTGACCTCAACACCCCGGCCCCCACCTCATTGCAGGGTGCGATGGAGCGGCTCAACGCCGAACCCGACGAGAGCTTCGCGGACGAACGGCTTGCGCTTGCAGACTCCTCGGCCGCACCACGCCGACGCCGATCCAACGCCGGCGCAGCTGCCGGCGCGCGCTCCGGCCAGCGTCGCGGCCGCGACGCTCGTCCGCGGGGCGGCGTCGCAGGCGCCAATGCTCCGCGCGGCCAGCGGACCACGACCGAGGGCGGACGCGACTCGCGAGGTGAACGCCCTGCCGCGGATGCCTCTCGTGGGGGCTCGCGCCGCCGCCGTTCAGGCGGCTCCGCGAACGGTCGCGTCGCCGCGGCCGCAGGTCGCAGCCGCGCCAAGCGGCCCAACTGGTAACGTCGTCGGCCGCCAAGCACGCTAGCGGAGGGGACCGCCCATGCCGACCATGTCTGAGCACCTCGAAGCGATCGCAGACGCTAGAGGCCAGTTTCGCACAGCGATCGAAGCCTCGGCTAAGACGTGGGAGCAGCCCACTCTGGCGCCCGAGGCGGACGAGGTGAACCCGAGCGCGACCGGCGAACCGTGGACGCCGAAGCAAGCCGCGGCACACGCGCTGGGCGCGCTTTCGTTCTTCACTGGCTTCGCCGCGGCGGGACTCGGCGTCGATTTCGCGGCGAATCGACCGGCGGCCGGAAGTCCGGAGGAGGCGCTCCGCGGCCTCGACGAGGTCTTCGAGGCCTTCGAAGCCACGATCGCCGGCGCGACGGAGGAGTCGCTCGCGCTCCCCGCGCCCGTTGGCGACGGCCAGATCGGCTACGCCGCGACCCGCGGCTACCAGATCGAAAAGGATGTCGCGGGCGCACTCTCGATGGTGGCGCTGCACACCGCCGATCACGCGGCCCAGATCGCACGGGGAGCTGGCGCGGGCGACCGTCGAGCCTGAGACGGATTCGAGGGTCGCCTCGTGGATGCGTCGATCACCGTCACCCTGCTCAGGGACCGGTAGCCCGCGGCCGAGCCCCGTCGGTTCTCGCAGACCACCCTCGTCGAAGCCGGCCGCCAACGGTGAGGAGGGCGAAGATGCCTCCACCTGATGGGACGAGGCGGCGGGAGAGCCGCTGCCCGGCGGCGGAACCGGTATCGGTGGGCTCGTAGTCCTCGAGGAGCTGCTCACTCTCGACCGCTCGCTTTTCCCGATCTCGCAACTGCGCCGTCGAAGGTTCGCCCGGCTCGCCGACGACGCCGGGCCGGCACCCGCTAACGGTGAGGGAGGCGAGCCGGCTGCTCTTGGGACCGGCGGCTCGCTAGGGCCGCTCGGCCGGGACGAAGCGCATCGACAGGGAGTTGATGCAGTGGCGCGTGCTCTTCGGTGTGAAGCCTTCCCCGAGGAAGACGTGGCCGAGATGGCCGCCGCAGTTCGCGCACTCGACCTCGGTGCGCATGCCGTCTGGGTCGGGCAGGTGCTTCACGGCGCCTGGGATCTCATCGTCGAAGGCTGGCCATCCGCAGTGCGCGTCGAACTTGTCCTCGGAGCGGTAGAGCTCGGCGTTGCAGCGGCGGCAGACGTAGGCGCCGGCCTCGTAGAAGTCGTCGTACTCGCCAGAGAAGGGCGGCTCGGTGCCCTTCGCCTCGATCACATACCGCTCCTGCGCGGTCAGCTCGTTGTTCTTCGCCTCAACCATGCTGCTTCGCCGCCCTTCGTGGAACGCTGACGTCAAGTGTAGGGGCAATCGAGGGCGTCGAAGCCGGGCTCGTTTCGACCGCCGAACCGCTCCGAGTTGAGTCTCGGCTCACGAGCTTGTCCAGCCGCCCATCGTGGCCTCGAGCCGGTCGAAGCTCTGACCCATGCCATCGGCCATCCCTGTGGCGGCTGCAGCGTCCCGGATCTCCTCCGACTCGAACCGCATCAGCAGCGTCATCGTGGTGCGACCGCCGTCTTCGCTCAGGGTCATGGTGTTCAGCGTCTCGCTGTCGAAGCTGTCCATCCGCTGCGTCGAGACAAGCCGTGGGGTGGGCTCGATCTCGGTGAAGGTGCCGCCGGTCCCGAAGGATGGCTCTTCGGGTGGGACCACTCGTAGCGGTGGGCGCCACCAACGCGCAGGTCGATCTCGCAGACCATCATCTCCGAGCCATTCGCCTGCCAGCTTCGACCCGAGCCTTGCGAGCGGCGAGGCGGGTGCGTAGGTTCCGGGGGAGTTTGCGGCGCCCGGATCACGATGAGAGGGATCGTTATGACCTACGAACAGATTCTGACCGAGACCCATGACCGCGTCGGCGTCATCCGGCTCAACCGGCCGGAGAAGCTGAACGCCTGGACCGACCAGATGTCTCGCGAGCTGACCGATCAGATCGAGTCTTGGAACGCCGACGACTCGATCGGCGCGATCCTCCTCACCGGCGAAGGCCGCGCCTTCTGCGCCGGCGCAGACCTCGGGGGCTTCGCGAACCGCATCGAGACGAACAACCAGGGCAGCGGCGAACAGCTCGCTCGCGGCGGGCATAACCTCACCACCTTGCTCCGCAGGTCGAAGCCGACGGTCGCCGCGGTCAACGGGTACGCCGTCGGCGTCGGGCTGACCATGATCCTCCCGGCCGACGTCCGCGTTGCCTCCACCGACGCGATGCTGAGCATCCGCTTCATCAAGATGGGGCTGATGCCCGAGCTCGGATCGACGAGGATTCTGTCCCAGCTGATCGGCCTCGGACACGCCACCGATATGTGCCTGACCGGCCGCATGGTCCCCGCCGAGGAGGCCTATCGCATGGGCCTCGTGTCCGCGGTCGTGGAGCCGGACCAGCTATTCGACACCGCGCTCGAGCGCGCCTCGGAGATCGCGGACAACCCGACGAACGCGGTGATGATGATCAAAGAGCTGCTCGCCCAGAACCCGCTCGACCGCGACCTCGAGGCGGTGATGGAACGCGAGGGCCTGCGCGACCAGATCGCCCGCCGCCTCCCCGATCACCGCGAGGCGGTCGCCGCCTTCCGCGACAAGCGCGATCCGGCCTTCAATCGCGCGGACTAGGGTCCGAGCACCCGCGCGCATCGACCTTTGGCCCGCGCCGGCGGGGAGTTAGATCCTTCGGGTAGCCACATACACTGCGTATGCTGGCGACGTACGCGCGGCCGCTCAGCACGCACTGAGGTAGCCGGTCCGTGCCCGAGCGAATCCCGAGGCGAACACGCACGCCTCGATGCGAGGAGTCGAGATGAAGTTCCACTGGTTCAACCTGATGCCGTGGCCGCACCTGCCGGACGACTTCAGGGAGAAGCACAACAGCGTGTGGGTCGACGTTGACTCTCGCCTCTACGACCCCGTCAAGGGGCACACCGTCTACAACGACTACCTCGACATGCTCGAGTTCGCCGCCGATCAGGGCTTCGACGGCGTTGTCGTCAACGAGCACCACCAGAACGCGTACGGGATGATGCCGTCGCCGCAGATCATGGCCGCCACGCTGGCGCGCCGCACGCGCGATATCTCGATCCTGCTGCTCGGCCAGTCGATCGCCTACTACAACCCGCCCACCCGCGTCGCCGAGGAGATGGCGATGCTCGACGTGATCTCCGGCGGGCGGCTGATCGCCGGCTTCCCGGTCGGCACCTCGATGGACGGGAACTTCGCCGTCGGCGTCAACCCGGCCACGCTCCGCGAGCGCTACCAGGAGGCGCACGACCTGATCAAGAAGGCGTGGGCCGAGCCGGAGCTGTTTGCCTGGAACGGCAAGTTCCACAAACTCCGCTACGTCAACATCTGGCCGCGACCGATCCAGTATCCGGCGCCCCCGGTCTGGATCCCCGACGGCGGCTCGATCGAAACCTGGGACTTCTGCGCGGAGAACGACTACAACTACTCCTACCTCTCCTTCTCTGGCTACCTGCGCGCCGAGAACCTGATGAAGGGTTTCTGGCACCGTATGGAGGAGCTGGGGCAGGACTACAACCCGTATCAGGGCGCCTTCGCCCAGCAGATCTGCGTCGCCAACAACATGGCCGAGGCGCAGGACCTCTACGAGGAGCACGTCCGCTACTTCTTCGAGCGCTGCCTGCACGTGTCACCCACGTTCGCCGACGCCCCGGGCTACCGCACCGAGGCGACGATCCGCGCCGGCCTGCAGGCGCAGGTCGGCATCGCCGGTGGCTCTGCTCGCGCGCTTGACCTGAGCTGGGAGGAGCTGATCGAGGAGGGCTTCATCCTCGCCGGCAACCCCGACGACGTTGCCAAACAGATGGAGAAGGTTGCCGACACGCTCAACGTCGGGCACATCGTCGCACTGATGCACTTCGGCAACATGCCGCTCGAGAAGACGCTCTACAACACCGAGCTGTTCGGCTCGAAGGTGATCCCGCAGCTCAGGAGCAAATTCTCCGAGCACGAGGACAAGTGGTCGCCGCACCCGCTCCCGGCGGCGGAGATGGCGGAGCCGCGCGCGGTCCCCGGCCGCCAGATCGACGCCAGCGGCCTCCACGCTCGCGCCGCCGCCGCGGACGCCGTGGCCTCCGAGGGCGCGCCCGCTGGAGGCGACTAATGCCCGAGCTGCAGACGGTCACCACCCAGCCCGGCAACCGCGAGGTCTCCTACTATCGCGCCGGAAGCGGCGCGCCGCTGTTGTACCTGCACGGCGTGATGGGCCTCACGGGCTGGGAAGACGAGCTCGAGGAACTCTCGCGGTCCTTCGATGTGATCGCCCCCTTCCACCCCGGCTGGGGCCCCGCCAAGGACCAGCTCCCCGAGGTCTCGACGATCCTCGACCTGCTCGTCCACTACGACGATCTGCTCGACGCACTCGGCCTCGACCAGGTTTCGATCGCCGGGATCAGCGTCGGCGCCTGGATCGGCGCGGAGTTCGCCGCGATCATGCGCCGGCGCGTGGACCGGCTGGTGCTGATCAACCCGTTGGGCATCTGGGATGAGGCGAACCCCGGGGACGACTTCTTCGCGCAGAGTCCCGTCGCCCCCTCGGCCGTCCAGTTCTCGAACGCGGATCTGCGCCAGCAGCTCTTCGTCGAGGGCCGCGATCACGTCGAAGCCCGGCTCCAGGAGGCGCTCGACCTGCGGGCCGCCGCCAAGTTCCTGTGGCCGATCCCGGACGCCGGCGTCGAGGCACACCTGCCGCGCATCGCCGCGCCCACCCTCGTCGTCACCTCCGCTGGGGACCGCGTGCTCCCGGCCGTCCTCGGCGATCGCTGGGCGGCCTCGATCCCCGGCGCCCAGGCGACGGTGTTGCCCGCTGCCGGCCACGCCGCCCAGCTCGAACAGCCGGCCGCCGTCGCCGCGCTGATCCGCGCCTGGGTCGCGGACGGCGCGGTCGCCACGCCCCAGGTGAAGGAGCTGGCGCCGGCGTAGCAACCTCGAAGCGCCGCCCGCGCTTCCGAGCGAACGGGCCGCCCTTCAGGGCGGCCCGTTGTGATCCTGCGCAACTCCGATGCGCGTTGACCGGCAGGTGCGGACGAACGTCCCGCCGCTCGGTGGTTCATCTGCACCTGTGTGTGGCACGCGGGAGCGGTGACCCTGCCGGTGACTCAATGGAAGGAATCCTCAATGGCCAACCACAAGCATCTGCTGACCATCACCGCGGCCGTCGGTTTGGTCGTTGTACTCGCCGCGGCGGCATGGTCGCCGTCGGCGGCTCATGCCGCGCCGGCCCAGGCGAGCGAGACCCAGTGCGGCATCGGCTTTCCGGACGCGACCCTATCCGACGCGGGACGGCAGGTCTGGAAGCCGGACTCCGGTTTCCGCCATTTCGTCTGCGTCTTCCTCGATATCTCGCCGCAGTCGCCGGTACCGGAGCGAGCCGAGATCGTCCCGGGCTGGGCGCCGACATTCGCCTTCGACCGCAGCCTCCAGGTGACGACGCCATCGGGTGTGTTGGTTGTCTGGGGCTCGAACGAGGCCGGCAGCGGCGACTGACGCCCGAGGCACTTGCTCAGCGAGCTTCGATCAGCCACCGCAGCTGAGCCTCGAACTCAGACGGGCGGCCAGAAGGTGGCCCATTTCGATCGGGCTACCCGAAGCGGAGGACCGAACTCGAAACGCGTCGCGCTCATCAAGCCCGCGCAGATCGATGATTGCAGCACCACCGCAGGTTCCGGGGGGACAGATGGCTTCGTTCTCCAGCAACATGGCACGGAGCAGGAGCTCTTCTTCAAGGCCGCGAACGGCGACCACCAAGATTCGTATGTCGCCGCGTGAACCAACCAGGATCCCGTTGGGACCTCTCGATCGGTACCGCCGAGCCTGGTCGTCGCTATCGACCAGGAACACGATGCTGGTCGCGGGGAGTGGAGCTGGTGGACGAGAGGCTGACGGCGGCGGTCGGTCAGTAGCGGCGGCTGGACGATCCGGGGCGCGTACGAGGCTCGAGTTCATGGCGGCCGACGCACCTGCCATCACGAGTGCCGCTAGCACCAGCAGGCCAACCACTAGAAGTGTGCGAGCGATTCCTGAGCGCCGCCGATCCTCGATCTTGGGTGCTGTCGCCCTCATGGACTCAAGGCTGCGCGCAGCTGGCAACCTTGTAATGGGTGGCGATGCCCAGTCCAGGCGTCCCAATTACCTATCTTCGCTGACGACTGCGTGCGGGCCCGCGGCAACGCGCCGGCAGCGCGGCCTGCGCCGGTTGTGAACGCCGAGCGTCGCGAGGACCGTTGCCACCTGTTGTCCCACTGCGCGTGCAAGGCGGCCGTGCCTGGCCGCTTCGACTTGGTGTAGCGACAGTTCTGCGCCGACGTTCTGGACCGCTCTGTGCCACCGGCGCGCCGCGTGTCCTGCTCGCTCGCGACGCCGGTTCGTGATTCGATCGACGTCACGCGTCCGAGGAGGTCCCCATGGCTTTCCACTCGACTGTCCCGCGTTCGCTCGACCGCTACATCCCGCAGTCGGAGCACGGAAACCGCACCAGTGTCAGCATCGACGCGGCTCCGGCGGTCGTCTGGGACGCGTTGCAGCAGGTCAAACTGAGCGACTGTAGAACCAGCCAGCTGCTGCTGGGCATCCGCTTGCTACCCGGGCGCCTCTTCCGGCATCGGACCGATCACGCGACGCGCGACAGCGGACGTCCGGAGGCCGGGGTTCCACTGCTGGACTCGCTGATCAGCTGGCGGTTCAGCGTCCTCGAAGAGGTGCCCGGCGAGGAGATCGTCCTGGGCGTGATCGGTCAATTCTGGAGGCTCCGCGGTGGCACCGACGCGCCGATCGCCGGCGGTGACGAGTTCGTCGCCTTCGATCAGCAGGGATACGTCAAAGCCGCGATCAACTTTCGCCTCGAGGCCACGTCGACGGGGTCACTGCTGACCACGGAAACCTGCACGGTAGCGACGGACGCCGCGAGCGCGCGCAAGTTCAGCGTGTACTGGGCCTTCGTCGGATGGGGCAGCAAGCTGATCCGTCGCGACATGCTGGCCGCGGTGCGGCGGCGCGCCGAAGCCAGCTAGCCGCATGGCGCTTCGGGCGCCGCACCTGCTGGTTGCCTCGGTCGTTGCGATCGCGGCCTGCACGTCGTCCACACCGGAGCCGTGCACTGAGGGTGAGTGCATTCCGATCCCCAGCGGCGAAGTCACCATCGCCGCCGAGCTCGTGCTGCCCTCGGGAGCGGGTCCACATCCCGTGCTGATCATGGTCCACGGATCGGGCCGCGGCACGCGGCAGGACTTCGCGGGCGTGGTCAACACGTACCGAGCCGCCGGGTTCGGCACCCTCCGCTACGACAAGCGTGGCGCCGGCGACTCGACCGGGCGATTCCGGGATGTCACTGCCGGTAACAGCATCGAGGTGTTCGATCTACTGGCATCTGATGTGCTCGCCATCGCCAGCTATCTGGCCGCCGAACCTGCCGTCGACCCGGATCGAATCGGCCTGCTCGGCGTCAGCCAGGCCGGCTGGATCATGCCGCTTGCTGCCGCCCGCTCCAACGTGACCGCGTTCATCGTCAGCATCTCCGGCACGGCGAGCACCGTCGGCGTATCGGATCACTATGACCGCATCGCCGAGGACACTGCGACGGGTCGAATCGCGGAGGAGCTGGCCTCGTTCGAGGGGGTGCATGGATACGATCCGGTACCAACCCTGGAATCGCTGGATGTGCCGGCGCTCTGGATCTACGGCGCGCGCGATCTGAGCAACCCCACGGCGAATGACGTCCAGATCCTCGAGCGGATCCGCACCGAGCTGGGGAAGGACTTCACGATCGAGGTCTTCGAGAATGCCAACCACGGCCTGACGGACGTGGACACGGGCCGGCCGGTGGACGCTCAGTCGGTGGTCAACCGTTGGCTAGCGGAACACGGCGGTCGCTCAGACTGAGACGACCGCGACCGGACTCGGCGCGCGGCGCCGATCCCCTAGCGCGAGGAGGCTGATCGGAGCGAGGCTAGGTCGTGCTCGCCGCCTCCACCGGGCTACCGCTGCTGAGCACGTAGCCCTCGTAGCCAGCGGCGGCGATCTCGTCGCACTTCTCGCGGTACCGGCCGACGCCGCCGGGGTACGGCATGAAGACGCGCGGCTTCCCGGGAATGTTGGCCCCGAGGTACCACGAGTCGGCCAGCATGAAGAGCGTCTTGTCGGCGACCTCGTTGACGTGGTCCACCCACGCGGCCTCGGCGTCGGCGTCCGCCTCGGCAACCTCGACGCCGCGCTCGCGCATGCTTTCGAGCATGTCGGAGATGAACTCCACGTGTTGCTCAATCGAGACCGGCATGTTGCTCAGCACGGAGGGGCTGCCCGGACCCGTGATCATGAACATGTTCGGGAACCCGGCGCTCGACAGACCGAGGTATGTCTTTGGACCGGCGGCCCACTTCTCCTTCAGCGGCAGCCCGTCGCGGCCGCGAATGTCCATCTTGAAATAGGTCCCCGTCATCGCGTCGAATCCCGTCGCGAAGACGATGATGTCGAGGTCCCACTCGCCTTCCTCGGTGCGAACGCCCTTCGGCGTGATCTCCTCGATCGGTGCGTGACGGATGTCCACCAGTTCCACGTTGTCGCGGTTGTAGGTGTCGTAGTAGTTCGTATCGATCAGCGCGCGCTTCGAGGTGAACGGGTGGTCTCTCGGCAGCAGCTTCTCGGCCGTGTCCGGGTCGTGCACGATCTCGCGGATCTTAGAGCGGATGAACTCGGACGCGGTCGCGTTCGCTCGCAGATCGGTCGCGATGTCGGTGAACGACCCGAAGACGAACTTGAAGCCGCCCTCCGCCCAGCCCTCCTCGTATGCCGCCTGACGTTCCTCGGGCGTCGCGTCCAGCGCCGACCGCTCAGGTCCGTCGTACGGGAATCCGCCCTGCGAGTGACGGGCCTTCTCCCAGATCGCGTCGTAGTCCTTCTTCACCTCGTCCAGGTAGTGCGTGTCCACTGTGTGGTGACGGGCCGGGATCATGTACTGCGGCGTTCGCTGGAACACCGTCAGGTGCGCCGCCTGCTCGGCGATCACCGGGATCGACTGCACCCCGCTGGAGCCCGTACCGATCACGCCGACGCGCTTCCCGGTGAAGTCGACCCCCTCATGCGGCCACGTCCCCGTGTGGTACGACTCGCCCTCGAAGCTCTCGAGGCCGGGAATGTTCGGCACCTGTCCCGTGGAGATGCAGCCGATGCCGGTGATGAGGTACTGCGCCGAGACCTCGTCGCCCTGGTCCGTCTCCACGTGCCAGCGGTTGGTGGATTCGTCCCAGTGGGCGGCGGTCACGCGCGTGTTGAACTGTATGCCGCTCCGCAGGTCGAAGCGGTTGGCCACGTGCTGGAGGTACTCCAGGATCTCGGGCTGCTCCGGGTACTTGCCGCTCCAGTTCCACTCCTGCATCAGGTCCTTGTCGAACGAGAAGCAGTACATGTAGGCCTCGGAGTCGCAGCGCGCGCCGGGGTAGCGGTTCCAGTACCAGGTGCCGCCCACGTCGTCGCCGGCCTCGAAGACGCGTGAGGTAAGCCCGAGGTCGTCGCGTAACCGCTTGAGCATATAAAGCCCAGAGAAGCCGGCGCCGATCACGACCGCGTCGACCTCGGCGGTCTTCGTTGCTGCAACCATCACTGCCTCCTCGGGCCGTCGGGCCTCGGTCTGATCATCGGCATCGATCGTAGGCGAGTTGCTCAGCGTGGGGCGAGCGCCGACTGGCCCTTTGCGCGGCGCACCACACAGGCCTGGATCGCCTTGACGACCTGCTGGAAACCGCGTTCGCTCCCCGGCAGCATCAGCAGCTGGAAGAACCCGTGCACCTGACCGTCGTGGCGCCGGAAGTCCACCGCCACGCCGGCCTTCGCGAGGCGCTCCGCGTACGCTTCGCCCTCGTCACGCAGCGGGTCGTGCTCGGCCGTGATTACGACCGCCGGCGGCAGCCCCGACAGATCCGAGGCGTGCAACGGCGAGGCGTCCGGGTCAGTGCGCCGGGACGCCTCGGGCAGGTAGTGATCCCAGAACCAGATCATCGCGTCACGCGTCAGCAGCAGCTGGTGATCGGGGTCGGTGTAGGAGGTGCGCTCGAAGTCCGCGTCGGTCACGGGGTAGATCAGCACCTGGAGGTCGAGCGACGGCCCGGCGCGGTCTCGCGCGCGCAGCGCCATCACGGCAGAGAGGTTCCCGCCCGCGCTGTCGCCCGCCACGATCAGAGGGACATCCTCGGGACCGGCGATCTCCGCGAGGTGCCCGCCGACCCATTCGAGGGCCGCGTAGGAATCGTCGACGGCTGTCGGGAACGGGTGCTCGGGCGCCTTCCGGTAGTCCACCAGCACGACCGCGCACGAGGTTCGCTCGGCGACCTTGCGGCCCAGCGTTCCGTACTCATCGATCGAGCCGATCACCCAGCCGCCGCCGTGGTAGTAGACGATCACCCCTCGGGGCGGATCGATTGGCACGAGCACCCGCAGTGGCACCGTGCCGTCCGAAGTGGCGATCGAGTGATCTTCGACCCGCGCCATCGCGGGTGCCGGGCCGTTCAGTTCCGCGACCCCCGCACCCAGCGCGCGCGCCTCCTCGGGCGTGCACTCGTGCAAGGGCTTTCCCCCGGCTTCGGCCAGCTGCTGGAGAAACATCCCCGTCTGGAAGTCAACCGCCATGCGGGCCCCGGATTCGGCTTCGTGACACCCGTTCGATTTGGGAAAGATACGCGCCGCTCTCGAATCGCATCAAGGCGCCCGCTCGCGCGCGCGGCTCACTCCGATCCGGCCAGCGCCCCCTACTCGCCCTTCCTCGCTATCTTCGGGCCGGTCGGTCAAACACGGACATGATGATCCGAGACCGTGATAGCGCCACCGGTGGCGGGCGCGACTGTTACCGCAGCCGCTCCCGACGTAGCACCGCGAAGGTTCCAGCGAATGCCGCAGTCACCGCCGCCATCAGCCCGGCGCTGAAGACGAGCGTTGCCTTCCCCAGCGGACCCAGATTGCCGTCGCCCAGTGGCGGCACCGGCACGCCCACGATGTCGATGATCGCGACGTCATCTGTGGCCGGACCGGCCGTCGTCACGCCGCCCGGCCCACCGCCATCGAAGTCGGCGCCGAGGGTGGCGTGAGTCGCGGTCGACTCCGTGACTTCTAACGCCGTGAAGTGGACGTCGAAGCTGAAGCCCTCGTCCTGCACGCCGAACAGGCACGCGATGCCGATGCTGAGGAGGGTGCACTCCGACAGCACATCGCCAGCCAGCGTCGCGTTGATGTAGTCGAGGTACGTGTCGTCGAACTCGATCAGCACCTCGGCCACGTTCGTCGGGGGCACGTCCAGCATCACGTCGATGCGGAACGTCACCACCTCGCCGACGAGCGCCGGGCTCGGCGACGTCCGGGTGTTGTCGATGCCGATCACCGAGGGCGCGACCTCGGGCGTTGGAGGCGGCACGGCCGTCGGGGCGGGCGTCGGCGTGGGCGTCGGGCTCGGCGTCGCGCTCGGTGTGGGGCTTGGCGTCGGCGTTGCGAGGGCCGAGCAGTTCACCGTGACCGAGGCGGAGTCGGTGTCCCCCGTCTCGACGATCGTCGCCGTGTTGTCGTGGGTTCCCTCGTCGCCGCCCTGCTCGCCCACACCGGCGCAGACGAACTCGCGGTCGTAGCGCACCGAATCCGTGCCGCTGAAGGGGCCGAAGTTGTCGCCGTTGGTGTCCGACATGTTGACCGTCGCGTTCACCGGCGAGGCGACCCAGTTCACATCCGCGGAGCCCGTGTACACGAGGTCGTCCGCCTCGTCTGACTCGAGGACGACCGAGGCGAGGTTTGTCCCGTCGGTCGTCGACGAGGGCGAGACGAGCTCGTAACTGCAGACCAGGACGTCACCGCCGTCAAGGGTGTGCGGGAACGACACGCCGCAGTCGACGGTCGCGGCCTCATCGCCCGCGCCGAGGTCAACCAGGTCCGTGACGCTGAGGATCGTCGCCGGGATGTTGTCCGCGATCACCGCACCGGCTGAGGGGTTGGTGATCGTGATCGTGCCGGTCAGGCTCATGTCGCTGGCCGTCGTACCGGCCTGCGTCACGTCGATCGTGTAGGTGGAGGTGCCACTCTCGCCGGCGAGCAGATCCCAGCTGGCCGGGTCGACCGTTTTCTCGATGTCCCACTCAACGGCGCCGCTGTAGGTCGCCGTCACGTCCTTCGCGACGTGGACCACGGGCAGCAGATTGGTCCGCCATTCCTCGAAGCCGGCGGTGACGTTCCAGTCGATCTCATCGACGATGCCCTCCCCGCCCATCGCCGTGTACACGTACAGCCACAGCGAGCAATCGCTCACCGGCGCGCCGTAGCGGCACTCGGCCGGGAAGGCCGTGTTCGGTACCAGCACCGCGACATCCGAGACACCAGAACCCGCCTCGAGACCTTGCGACAGCAGGAACACCGTGGTGTCGTCGCCCGCGTCGAGATCATAGATCGGGCTCTTTACCACTCCGCCGAAGGAGTTGTCGCTGTCGAGGTACGCGGTCAGGTTGTTCGCAGGGTCCAGGAAAATCTTGAACTCGTCGATCGACATGTGCGTATCGGCGCCCTGGTCGTTCGCGTCCAGCAGGAACTCGCGGTAGAGCACCCCGCCGACCTCGACCTCTGGAATCGCCGACGCGCGTATTGGGTGGGTTCGGTCGCCGCCAAAGAACGCGTCGAACTCCTGGCCGGCGGGGATCGTGTTGTAACCACGCTCGGTGTCGGCGTTGCTCTGCAACGTCAGGAAGGGATCGAAGAGCCCGGTCCCCGCGAGCACCCCGCCTTGCGTCCAGATCGCCCCGTTGTGGGTCTCCTGTGCGTCGAGGGTGGTGAGGTCGATATCGCCGCCGTGGCTGGCGGGCACCATCGCCGCCCCGATCACCGCGATGACGATCCCGAACGCGGCGAGCGTCAGCGCCGCCACACGCCCACTCCACCCATGACGGTCGATCCGCCTGGATGTTCGACTCATCAGGTGTTGGGGCATGACGTCCGGCTCTCTGGGGCCGCGGTCGCGCGCCCGCCGTTCAACCGGCGTCCCTGCCTCGAATTGATCCTTGCGAGCGTGCGGTGCCGCCGGGTCACTTCCCGTCGGAACTCCGTAAGAACCTCAGATGAATGCGCGGGCTGCGAGGCCGAAGACGTGCCGGCCGCTATCGCCCGATCGCCTGACCGAAGCGACGCACCGCCTCGAGGTGCGCGGCCGGAGTTTCGAGGCCGGCGGCCATCGTGTTCAGCGACACGTGCGTGCAGCCGATTGCTTCCCACTCGTGCGCCAGCTCGACCTGCTGCTCGACGCTCAGCCCCGCGACCGACACGCGGCTCTCGAGGCCGATCGTGGCCGGATCGCGCCCGGCCGCTAGTGCCGCCTCGTGAATCCGCTCGACGTGTGGCGCGACGCTGCCCGGGTCGTCGCGGAGCGCCGGTTGCAGCACCCAGCCATCGCCGATGCGCCCGATTCGCTCCAACACGCGATCGGCGCCGCCACCCATCCAGATCGGAATACTCGCCTCCGGCAGCGGGTTGATACCCGCCTTCGTCACCCGATCGAATCGCCCCTCGAACGAGACCACCGGCTTCGACCACAGCTCGCGGAGCAACGCGACCTGCTCCTCCACCCGCCGGCCGCGCGTTCCGAAGTCCTCGCCCAGCGCCTCGTACTCCACGTTATTCCAGCCAACCCCCACGCCGAGGACGAGCCGGCCGCCCGAGAGCACGGCCACCTCGGCCGCTTGCTTCGCGACCAGCGCGGTCTGGCGCTGGGGGAGGATCAGCACCCCGCTCCAGAACTCGATCCGGTTCGTCAAGCCGGCCAGGAACCCGAACAGTACGAACGGTTCGTGGAACAGCGTCTCGTGCGTGTAGGGCCCGCTGAAGCCGCCGGGCCGGTCCGGGTCGGCGCCCAGGACGTGGTCGTAGGCGATCAGGTGGTCGTAGCCGGCCGCCTCCGCGGTCTCGGCGTACTCGCGAATCACCGCCGGGTCCGCGCCAATCTCCATCTGAGGCAGCACCACACCGATCCGCATGTAACCCTCCACCGTTGCGACATCGGCCCATACGGCAGGCCTCGGCGGGATGGTACGTGGCTCGCGGCGCTGGGGATCCACGCACGCCGCTGACCCAGAGCTGCGGCTACCGAACCGTCATCGCGGTGTCTCTTGGGTCCGCGCCGGGAAGAGGGAAACCCTTGGTAATCGGCCAGGGCCTCCTCATGATGACAATGAGCGGAATCTACGGCTTGCCGGTCTCCTAGTGGATGAGGATGTTTCCACGGCTAGTTGGCTGGTTTGATCCGTTGTCCTAGACGACCTCCTCCCAGCCCCCTACTTCCTCCCAGATCCTGATCCGGAACGAGTCAGGCTCAGCGTCGCCAGCCCAGAGCGTGAGCTTGCAGGATCCCTCCGCGCCATCGATCGTGCCGCTGCCGTTGAAGACGGCGGTGTCACCGGCGACCACCAGCCAGTCGTACGCCGAGCTGCTGAAGTGCAGGCCGCCGGCCTCGAAGACGAAGTTCGCGTTCCCGTCATGGATGCTCCGGCCTTGGAGGCACCTCGAGACGAATCTTGCCGCCCCGGCCGATCCACGGGTGGTACAAGATGTACTCCGTGACGGCGTCGCCCAGGCCGTCCGTATTGAGCTGACTCAGGCCGTCCGCGTCCACGGGATCGTTGGGGCCACTCACGTGGCCCCACCAGTTCAGCGTCGCGTCAACGATCGCTGTGGCCGACGTGTTGCGGTTCTTCATCCCACCGCCTACAGGGTGTCCGGTGATGCTCGAGAAGTGCACGGCGACGTTCGTCATGGTCTCGTCGAAGGTGTTGAAGTCGATGCCGCGGTACCCGATGCCGATGCCATCGTTGTTCGCGATCACGGAGTCCGAAACCAGCACGTCCGTCAACGACGCGCCCCACACGAGCAGGCCCCACTGATCGTTGTCCTGGAATGAGCTGCTCGCGATCGTGATTCCCTGATTGTCCTGCACGTTGAACACCATCAGGCCAGCGCCAGCGTTGTTACGGAACTGGCTGTCCTGGATGAGCAGGTTCGTCAGAGGCCCGGTCTCGGTCATATACACACCGTGAGAAACGACGTTGTCGTTGAACTCAGAACTGGAGACCGTCACGTCGTTGATGGTGCCCTGTAGATACAGGCCGTAGCTATTGCCGTTGAATGTCGAGTCGATGATCGCCAACCCGTTCACGATCACATTGCTGGCGGTCCGCAGCCCCTGAGCTGTATTGCCGGTGAACGCGCTGTTGGTGATCTCCATGTCGGTGACGACCGTGAGGTTGTGAATCTCCATACCTCTGTCGGCGTTGCTGGTCAGGACGACGTCATCGAGGGTGACGTGAGCGAGATCGAGCCCCCCGCCGAGTTCGGCCCGAATGCCGCTCGATGTCGCGTTCTGTACCGTCAAGCCGCGGATCGTCAGTCGCTGCGAGGCGGAGAGCCCGCCCGCTTGGAGCAGGATTCCGTTGCCTGGCAAGCCGTCGGCGTCGATCACCGTACTACCGCTGCCCGCGCCTTCGAGGGTCAACCGCTTGTCGACGACGACGGTCTCGAAGTACGTCCCCGCCGCCACCAGCACGGTGTCTCCCGGGCCAGCGGCATCCACGGCGTCCTGGATCGTCGGATAGGCCGCCGGCACGTTTCGCGTGGTCGCCGCGGCCGCATGGTCGCTGGTGCCGAAGGTGAGTAGACCGGCGAACAACGCGAGCGATGCGAGCGTGAGCAGCTTGAGTTTCATTTGACCATCTCCGTCCAAGCCGCTTCCTTGCGGTGTCCGAGGACGGCTCCTCCGTCCTCGTAGGTGCTCGGTCGGTTGTACGAAGAACCGAGCGACTGTCGGGGAAGGTTCCAGACAGTCAACAGACTATCCGAACAGGGATGCAGTGTCGCGTTGCGCCTCGTGAACGGCGTGAAAACCCCGCGTATGCTTCGGTTCGCAGCTCCGAGGTGCACCCATGTCCGAGCCACACACGTTCAGCGCCCGCAGCTACGAGTGGCGCCTCCATTCCGCCGAGGACGCGATCGAGCGACACCTCGCTACCGAGGTCACACGAGCCGGCGCGTCCCGTGCCTTCGTCGTCGCCTCGCCCTCGATCGCCTCGCGGACGAGCACGATCGACCGGATTGCGGACGCCCTCGGCGACCGCTACGCAGGCGCCTTCGCCGGCATCGAGGTCGATTCGACGTATCGTTCGGTGTCCGCGGCAACCGACGCCGCCCGCGAGGCTGGCGCCGACCTGCTGATCGCGGTCGGCGGCGGCAGCGTGATCGTCGCCGCCCGCGTCGTCGACGTGTTCCTCTGCGAGTCGGGCGACCGCTTCGAGCTGATGACCCAGTACCCCGAGGGCCAACCGGCCGTCAGCCCGCGCCTCATGGCGCCCAAGCTCCCGATCGTCAACGTCCCGACCACGCCGACGAGCGCGATGAATCGCGCCGGATCTGGCCTCGCCAACCCGGAGCTCGATCACCGCATGGAGTACTTCGACCCGAAGACGCGCCCCGTGGCCATCTTCTGGGATTGGCAGGCGCTCCGCGCTACCCCGCTCGAAGTGCTCCGCTCGACCGCCACCACCACCTTCGCGGGCGCGGTCTCCAGCGCCGCCGCTCCCGAGGCCAACCCGCTCGTCGAGGGCGATCGCGCCCAGATCCTCCGTCTCGCTCAGCGCGCCTACCGGCGGATGAGCGCCGAGCCCGCGGCGATCGAGCCGCGGATCGACCTCTGTGCCGCCGCGCTGCTTCAGAACCGCTCCGCCGATGACGGCGGTTCCGGCGTCGTCGGCACACGCGACGCGATCTTCGGGGGCGACTCCGCGATCTCGACGGCGCTTCACGTGCTCTATCCGCACGTCGGCCAGGGCGAATCCACCTCGGTGCTTCAGGCCACGGTGGCCCGGCGTGCGCCTGCGCCCGCCGTTGAGCCGGCACGTCGGGTCGCAGAACTGCTCGAGGTGTGGAGCGAGGACATGTCCGCGTCCGAGGCGACGCTCGCCGCCGCCGACGCGATCGAGGCGACCTACCGCGCCGCCGGCATGCCCGTCCGCGTGCGCGATCTCGAGATCGCGCACGACGAGTTTCCGCGCATCGCGGACGCCACGCTCAAGAACTTCAACGCGAACCAGGGGCCACGCAGCGAGGACGAACGCCGCAATCAGAGCATCGATCTCCTCGAGGCAGCGTGGTAGGGAGCAAGCCGCAGACGTTCGCGCCCACAGAAGCCATAGCCGGACCCCGGTTTCGTAGAGTCGCCCCGATGAGCGCCACATCGTGAAGTTCGGGCTGTTCGGCGGCCCATCGCGCGGCGCCGCCTGGGGTGCCGACGACCAGACCGCGTACGGCGCGTACGTCGACGCCGCCGCCGAAGCGGAACAGCTCGGTTTCTACGGCGTCTACCTCGTCGAGCACCATTTCACCGGGCGCGGCCAGATCTCCTCGTCGTTGAACCTCCTCAGCCACCTCTCCGCCCGGACCTCGACGCTGCGGCTAGGGACCGCCGTCGTCGTCGTGCCGTGGCACAACCCATTGCTGCTCGCCGAGCAGGCGGCGACCGTCGACGTGCTCTCGAACGGACGCCTCGACCTCGGAGTGGGGCGTGGCTACCGCGACTACGAATTCACCGGCTTCGGCGTCACCCCCGACGAGGCGCAGACGCGCTTCGACGAAGCGATGATCGTGCTGCGCCTCGCCTGGGCCTCCGAGGATCGGTTCTCCCATCACGGACGCCACTGGACCTTCGAGGACGTCGTGATCGAGCCGCGCCCGGTTCAGCAACCACACCCGCCGCTCTGGCTCGGCGCCGGCAGCCCGCCGTCGATCGAGCGCGCCGCCCGCGACGGCTACCGTCTGTTCCTCGACCAGGTCGGCTCGTTCGACCTCACCGCCCAACGCCTGGCCCGCTACCGAGCCTCGCGCGAGGCAGCCGGCCTCGCGTACTCGCCCGCCGACATCGCCGTCACTCGCGCGCTCCGCATCGCCCATTCCGAGGCTGATCGCGACCGCCAGCTCGAACGCCAGATGGCCACGCTCACCGTGCTCGCCGAGGCCTCCTCGGCGACCAGGGATGGCGAGCCGAGCAACCCCTTCTACTCCGCGCCCGACGCCCGTCGCGACACGGCCGAAGCCGGCGCGATCCTCGGCACTCCCGACGAGTGCATCGAGCGTTTGCAGCGCCTCCAGGCTGGTGGCGTCGAGCAGGTCCTCTTCGCCGGCGCCTCCGTAGCGGACCTTCGCCTGTTCGCCGCTGAGGTCATGCCGGCTTTTCGCTAGCGCTCCTCCGATCGCACGCCGGACCGCGAGCTGACGCGGCACCGGAACGCCTCCGCCGCGCAGGAGCGGCGCGTCAGGTAAGCGACCACCGACGGGGTTCGTGGGCAACGTGCTCGCCGCATCCTGAATCGACCAGCGCCCCACGGTTTCGTTCGTAGCCGCCGAGACGAGCACGAACACCTGAGCGCGCCGAACCTTCTCTGGCTGATCGTCGGCGACGATGCGGTTAACGTACGCACTGCCTGGAGATGCGGATCGGCTCGATCCCAGAGTGCGCGTACCTGGAGGAACGGAGGGTGCGATGGGTGAGGTCATCGACTTTCGCGTGACGCTGCCAGCCTCGGAGTGGGTCGACCCCTCGGAGGGGCGCGACAACGAGTACATGGCAAACTACGGCCGCATCTACGCGGGCGAGCGCGGGGGCGGCGGTGACGGCGGGGCGATGGTCGAGGCGTTCACCTCGGCGGGGATCGACCGCGCTGTGCTGCAGGCGGAGTGGGCCGACGGGGACTATCGGCGCATGAACGATGCCGTCCACCGGATCGTCGCCGAGCACCCGGACCGCCTCGTCGGCTACGTCACCGTGAACCCCGGGACGAGCGACGACATGGCCGCCGTGGTCGAGCGCGAGGTGCGGGAACGCGGCGCCCGAGGGGTCAACCTGCAGCCGTTCTCCTACCGCCTGCTGGCCAACGACCGGCGCTTCTATCCCCTGTACCAGAAGTGCCAGGAGCTGGGCGTGCCCGTCACCATCCACACGTCGATCAACTTCTCGAACGACCGACCGATCAAATTCGGGCGCCCGCTCTACCTCTGCGACGTGGCCTGCGACTTCCCGGAGCTCGTGATCGTCGCGAACCACGGCGGGTGGCCCTGGGTGCCGGAGCTGGTGGCGGTCGCCTGGAAGCATGCCAACGTCTTCATCGAGATCGGTGCGGTCGCTCCGAAGTACATCGGCACGCCGGGCGCGGGCTGGGAGCTGCTGATGCAGCACGGCAACTCGTCGCTGCTCAGCGACCGGGTGCTGTTCGCGACCGACAACATGATCCCGTACGCCCGCGCCGTCGAGGAGCTGCAGGCGCTGCCGCTCAAGGACGACGTCAAAGAGCGCTGGCTCGGTGGCAACGCCGCGCGGCTGCTGGAACAGGTGGAGTCCCGTGTCTCCTGACCCCTCGGTCCCCGAAGTCACGTACGAGCTCGATCGCCACGTGGCGACGCTGACGGTGAACCGGCCCGAGAAGATGAACGCGATGACCGATGCGATGTATGCTGCCATCGGCGACGCGGTGCGTGCAGCCGAGAGCGACCGCAACGTGCGCGCGATGATCGTGACCGGCGCCGGCAGCCGCGCCTTCTCGGCCGGTCACGACCTCGCGGAACTCGCCGGCCGCGGGGAGGGGCTCGGCTGGCAGCCCTGGCGCGGGCGGCGCTTCGACAATGGCCTCGAGTGCTCGAAACCGCTGATCGCCGCGATCAACGGCTACTGCCTCGCCGGCGGACTCGAGCTCGCGCTCTTCTGCGACATCCGGATCGCGACCCCCTCGGCGCAGTTCGGCGCGCCCGAGGTGAAGCGCGGCATCCTGCACGGCTATGGCGCTTTGCGCCTGCCCGAGATCGTGGGCACCTCGAGCGCGATGGAGCTGCTGCTGACCGGCGACTTCATGGACGCCGAGACGGCGCTCCGCACCGGCCTCGTCAGCCGCGTGGTGGCCGAGGCCGAGCTGCTCTCAACCGCCCGAAGCCTTGCCGACGCGGTCGCTTCGAACGCGCCGATCGCGGTGCGGCTGATCAAGGAGCTGGCGCTGCGTGGCCGAGCGCTGCCGCTGGCCGACGGACTGCGCCTCTACCAGGAATACTCCCGCCTCGCCTCCGCCTCGGACGACGCACGCGAGGGCACGCGCGCATTCGTCGAGAAGCGCGACGCGGAATTCACGGGCCAGTAGCGTGGCCGGCGATGCGAGCAAACCACCGCTCGCGGGCGTGCGCGTCGTCGAGGTCGCCATGATGTCCGGCGAGGGCCGCAACATCTTCGTGCTCGCTCCCTGGCTGGTGATCTTCCCCGGCCTTGCGATCACGATCACCGTGCTGGTGTTCAACCTCTTCGGAGACACCGTTCGAGACGTGCTGGATCCGCGACTGCGAGAGGCGTGAGCCACAGATGACCACACGAGGTTGCTGAGTCATCGCCCGATACCTCGCGACAAGACTGGTGGCGACGATTCCTGTGTTCCTCGCCGTCAGCGTAGCCACCTTCTTCGTGATTCGGATCATCCCGGGTGACCTCGCGGCGGTGCGCCTCGGGGAGTATGCGACGCCCGAAGACCATGCGGCACTGCGTGAGGCGCTGGGACTCGATCGCCCACTCACGGAGCAGTACTTCGAGTGGATCGGCGGAATGTTTCGGGGTGAGTTCGGTGACTCGCTCGACACCGGTCTTCCGGTGACGAAGCAGTTCCTTCGACGGCTGCCGGCGACTGTCGAGCTGGCGACGCTGAGCATCGCTCTGTCTCTGCTGATCGCTTTGCCGCTGGGGACGCTCTCGGCGGTCAAGCGAGGTCGGCCGCTGGATCACGTGATCAGGGTTGTGGCGGTGCTCGGACAGGCGGTCCCCAACTTCTGGCTCGCGCTTGTGATCCTCACGCTCCTCGCGACTCAGTTTCACTGGGTGCCGCCGTTTACGTATCGATCGATTGTTGAGGATCCACTGCACAACATTCAGCAGTTCACGCTGCCGGTGTTGATCCTCGGCTACGGGCTCTCCGCGACCGTGATGCGGCTGACCCGCGCGATGATGCTCGAGGTGCTCCGTCACGATTACGTCCGTACCGCCTACGCGAAGGGTCTCACCCAGGCGACGGTGCTCCGCGCCACGCACTGAGGAACGCGCTGATCCCGATCATCACCGTGATCGGCGCGCAGGTGAGCGCGCTGATCGGAGGGACGGTGATCATCGAGCAGATCTTCTCGCTCCCTGGCGTCGGGAAGCTGACGCTCAACGCGATCGTGTTCAGGGACTACACGCAGCTGCAGTTCAACGTGCTCTTCTTCGCGTTCGTGGTCGTCATGACCAACCTGCTCGTGGACGTCGCGTACGTCTATCTGGACCCGCGTGTCAGAGTCTCCGGCGGGGCTTGATCGTGTCGTCGCTCGGAACGAGGGACCGGCTACGCCCTCCGGAGGTGGTCCAGAGGAGCAGGAGGAAGCGGTGACGCTTCGCGTTGGGGTCTTCGACCACATCGAGCACCAGCCGGACGTGCGGTTGGACCGGCTCTACAACGACCGCCTGCAGCTGATTGAGCAGCTCGATCGCAGCGGCTTCTACTCCTATCACCTCGCCGAGCACCACACGCCCGCGGTGCACAGCCTGGCGCCCTCGCAGAACGTCTTCCTCGCCTCGGTGGCGCAGCGTACGGAACGGCTGCGGTTCGGCGCCGGGGTGTACGTGCTCCCACTGCATCATCCGCTGCGACTGATCGAGGAGGTGTGCATGCTCGATAACCTCTCGGGTGGCCGTTTGGAGATCGGTGTCGGCCCGGGAGGCGAGCTCGAGGCCTACTTCTGGGGGCAGGAGGGCGAACCAGAGACGAATCGAGCGCGATTCGACGAGACGTTCGCGATCCTGCTCGAAGGGCTGGCACACGAGGAGCTGACGTACGACGGACGGTTCCACTCGTTCGATCGAGTGCCGATGCGCTTGCGGCCGCTCCAACAACCTCATCCGCCGCTCTGGTACATGCGGAACACCGAAACGGCAGCGCGGTTTGGCATGAACTGCGCCATCATCGGCTCATTGGACAACCTCGAGGCGAACGTCACCCGCTTCCGGCGCCTCTGGACGAAGCACCACGGCCCGGACGCGACGAACCCCAACGGCACCGAGCCGATGGTGGGCCTGATGCTGCACATTGTCGTACGCGAGGATGAGGCCCAGGCGATCGAGCTCGCGGAGTCCGCCTGGGAGGCCTATCGCTGGAACCTCACGGCCCCGCGACGCCTCGAGGCCGAACGGCGCTCGCTGGATCAATTCCTGGGGACGCCGGAGACCGCCGGCGAGGACGCGGACTGGCCGCCGCCGGGCCCGGATCGTTGGAACGCGCCCGCCGAGCGGGCGGAACTGGAGACGAGCCTATCGACGTTGTCGGACGGTGAGCGGGCGGCACGCGATGCGCGCCGAAGCAACCCGGGCGGGATCAGCGATCTCGTGCTTGCGGGTACGCCCGACACGATCGCGGACTATCTGACCGAGTATGCGAGCACCGGCGCCAACTACCTGATGGCGAACTTCGAGTGGGGCAACCTGACCCACGAGATCGCGACACGCTCGGTCGAGCTCTGGACTGACGAGCTGATGCCTCGTCTCAAGGTCTGACCGAGGCTGAGCGATTCGCGCTGGTGTGGGCAGCGGCGAGAAGGCGGCTGTGGGCGCCTCGAGGTGGTCCTGAGGGCAAGGGCGTTACCCCGCACCTCCGCCGGTGGCCAGCTGCGAGTGTCGTTGCGGAGCCTGAGCTGCGTCCAGCACGACCGCTCGTGCCGAGCCGCTACGGGCTGGTGAGCTCGTCGAGCGCGACGAGATCCTCCGCGGACAGCGCGACCTCGCCGGCGGCCGCGTTCTCTGCGATCTGCTCCGGGCGCGTCGCGCCGACGATCACGGTCGAGTTGATCGGCCGCGCCACCAGCCAGCCGATCGCGAGCTCAGTCAGCGAGAGACCGCGTGACGCCGCGAAGCGGGAGAGCGCATCCAGGCGGTCGAAGTTCCGCTTGGTGAACACTCGCCCGAACAGCGAGTGGTTCCGGTCGACGTAGCGGGTGCCCTCGGGCGGATCCGCGCCGCGCTCGTACTTGCCGGTCAGGAAGCCACCTGCGAGCGGGCTGTAGGGAATCAGCCCCAGCCCATACGCCTCGCACGAGGGGATGTGCTCTCGCTCGATCGCGCGCTCGAGCAGGTTGTAGCGAGGCTGGCTCGCGACGAACGGCGTCCAACCGTGACGTGCCGCCACCTCGTTCGCCTGCGCGACCTGCCACCCGGCATAGTTCGAGCAGCCGATGTAGCGCACTTTGCCCGCGGTCACCAGGTCGTGCAGGGCGGACATGGTCTCCTCGGCGGGCGTGTCCGGGTCGGGTCTGTGCACCTGGTAGACGTCGATGTAGTCCGTGCCGAGTCGCCGCAGCGAGGCCTCGACCGCCTGACGGATGTAGCCGCGCGAAGCGCCGGCGCGATTGGGGCCGTCGCCCATCCGGCTCGCGAACTTGGTCATCACAATCCACTCGTCACGGCGCGAGCGCACCGCGTTGCCGACGTACTCTTCGGAGACGCCGGCACCGTAGGAGTCGGATGTGTCGATCGTGTTCACCCCGGCGGCCAGCGCGGCGTCGAGCATCGATGCCGACTCCGCGGCGTCGCAGATGCTGCCGAAGGTCACAGCGCCGAGGCCGATCACGGACACCCGCAGGCCGCTGTTGCCAAGCCGTCGATACTCCACGGAGCCTCCGTGCCTTGAGGCGGACGCAGGATAGCGGACCGAGCAAGGGGGCCGGGCGGTTGGGCACGAAGGACGTGAGGTGCGCAGGGGCCAGAAATCGAAGAACAGGAGCCGGACCCGATGGCGACGCTACTGGTCGTGGAAGAGTCGAAGGCGACGGTGCGCGCGACCTCGGATCCGCGCCGAAGCGCGGGAACTGATCATGCGGTTCGCGTGGGACAACGCTGGCCTACACTCCGCGCATCGAAGAACCGGAGCCGGACCCGAGGGGGCTGCCATGGCCAACGACCGACTGCACTTCGGATGGTACATCCCGACGCACGGCGAGGAGACGCGCCTCGGCGACCCGACGGCGTATCACGAGCCCAACTTCGATTACTTCATGCAGGTGGCCGACGCCTGCGAGGAAGCGGGCCTCGAGTACACCCTGGTGCCGGTCAACGTGACCTGCTACGAGGCCTGGGTCGCCTGTTCGATGGTCTCCGCGCGCACCTCGAAACTGACGCAGCTGATCGCGGCCCGCCCGGGCTACATCGTGCCCACGCTCATGGCGAAGATGATCGCGACCTTCGATCAGATGTCCCAGGGCCGCATCTCGATCAACCTGATCAGCTCCACCTCGCCGGCCGACGGCGTCTACTACGAGCACGACGAGCGCTACGAGGTGATGGACGAGACCTGCGAGATCATGAAGCTCGTCTGGACGAACGATCGCCCCGTCGACTACGACGGCAAGCACTTCCGGCTCCGTGGCGCCCGCGTCTTGCCGAAGCCCTACCAGCAGCCCTGGCCGCGCTTCTACATCGGCGGCGTCTCCCCCGCCGCGCGCGACGTGGGCGCGAAGCACGCGGACTGCTACCTCTTCTGGGGCCAGCGTCCTGAGGAGATCGCGGAGGCCGTGGCCGACATCCGCCGCCGCGCCGAGGCGCAGGGACGCGACCCGGCCGCGATGGACTTCGGTATGCGCCTCCAGATCGTGATGCGCGCGACGGAGGAGGACGCCTGGGACGCCGCCTGGGAGCTGATCGGCAGCGCGCCCGAGACGTTCCGCGAACGTATCGCAGCCGCCGCCCGCGGTGACTCGCACGCCAACCGCAACCAGCAGCTGCAGGTCGCGGCCTCGGCGGCGGACGACTATCGCATCGGCCCCCACCTCTGGACCGGCATCAGCACGGTGCGCTCAGGCGCGGGCACGGCGATCGTCGGCAACCCGGAGCAGGTGGCTGCCACGCTGCAGGAGTTCGTCGACGCCGGGTGCACCGAGTTCTGCCTCTCCGGCTACCCCCACGACGAGGCCGCGCGCGACTTCGGGCGGCTGATCATGCCGCAGTTCGCGGACCAGCTGGCCCCCGGCGCGCTCGCCCTCGCCGACTAGCGACCATGCCGGGGGCGACCGAGGCACGTTGACGAGCGGCCGGCCGCCCGGCTAGGTTCGCGAAGAGCGCTTCACGGTCGTAATGACCCATCGCGTCGGCTCGCAGGGCTTTTCGTCCCGGCCGCTCCCACTCGAATGCCGCGGCAGCCGGCCGCACTTCGCGTGGTGCTGCGCTCGTTCATGCTCAGCACCCGCAGCGCGGTTCAGCGGGGACGGCGGATCGGTTCGTTCGGGCATCGGAGGAACGATGGACTACACACAGATCACCTACGAGCGCGTCGGTCGGGTGGCGCGGGTGAGCCTTAACCGGCCACACTATCGGAACCCGGTTGGCCGCATCTGCATCGAGGAGCTCGACCACGCGTTCACCGCTGCAGTGGACGACCCGGAGGTGGGCGTGATTCTGCTCCGTGGCGAGGGCCCACACTTCTCTGCCGGCCACGACCTAGGGACGCCGGAGAAGCTCAAGGACGACGAGGAGCGACCCTTCCTGCCCGGCGGGATCGGCACGTTCCAGCGGAGTTATGAGATCTACTGGGAGCCCGGGCTCCGCTGGCGGAACCTCCCGATTCCGACGATCGCGGCCGTGCAGGGGTACTGCATCTGGGGCGGCTGGATGGTGATCGCGATGTTCGACGTCATTTTCGCCGCCGACGATGCGATGTTCCTGCCCACGAAGGGCCAATACTGCACGGTCCCCTGGGACGTGGGCATCCGTAAGGCGAAGGAGCTTCTCTACGAGCCGCGCTTCATACGCGCTGATGAGGCGCGCG
Source organism: Dehalococcoidia bacterium (assembly GCA_965248675.1). Classification (GTDB taxonomy): domain Bacteria; phylum Chloroflexota; class Dehalococcoidia; order UBA2979; family UBA2979; genus UBA6627. Next base: position 265,840 of record CBDFJZ010000006.1, on the reverse strand, counting down.
AGGTTGGCTTCGTCAACCGCGTGCTGCCCGTGGACGAGCTGGACGATCAGGCGATGGGCTTCGCCGGGCGCGTCGCTGAGAACGACGCCTTCAACCTGCGCATGATCAAGCTCTCGATCAATCAGGCGCAGGATGAGCAGGGCTTCACCAACCACGCGTTTGCTCCCACGGGGATGTCGGAGAGCGGGAGCGCCCAAGGTATGCAGCTCCCGTCGGGTGGGCGACGCATCGCGCCGATTGACCGCGCGATCGAAAACCTGGAACTGGCAAAGGGCCTCTGACAGGGACACGGTCCACGTTCCGTTCCAATCCCACCTGTGGGTCGGCGGCCAGTCCCCGTATCCGAACGCCGGCACGTCCGGGCAAGTCAGGCAAGCGATCGTGCAATGGGACGATCTCGACGACGTGCCTGAGTACTTCGAGCCGCCCGCTAGCAACTGGGAGGGCACCTACTGCGAACTCGATGATTTCGAGCTGGTGCTCGGGAACGACTTCAAGCGCGTGTGCAAAATCGACGCGACTCGTTACCACGCTGACGGGAGAGTCATGCAGACGTTCCAGGCGATCTTCACCGTGGTCAACGTCGACGGCGACTGGCGTCTGACACTGCGGAATCCCGTCAATATCGTGCCTGCCTGACCGCGGCGGGCTAGTTCGTTCGTCTAGGCTCGAGTGGTGACTACCTGGCCGTTTCGCCCGCCAATCGCTCCGATGGAAGCGCGTGTTCGCGACGCGCTCCCGGAGTCAGCCGGCTGGGCGTACGAGCCGAAGTGGGACGGCTTTCGCGCGCTCGCGTGGGGTGGCGACATCCGCCTTGACTCACGGAGGAACCCTCTGCCAAGAAAGCAGATGGTCCACGCTCTCGACACGAAGTAGGCCCGCCGTTTGACGGGCCTGACCTTATGTATGCGTGGTCTGGAGCGGGAGAAGGGATTTGAACCCTCGCACCAGCGCCTGTTCTTGTGTGATCTCGGGCATCCCGACCTTGTGGGACCACAAAACTCGATCGCGCCCATTCGGATGGCTGCGAGCGGGAAGCGCGCTGCGGCGGCGCGGCGATCGCGCGCACATCGCCGGACTGACGAAGCGCCTCGCGCTCCCGGTGATCGAGGAGCCACCCGTCGCCCGCCCGAGGGGCTGCTCGGCGTCGAGCCTCACGATCACGTGATCCGCGTCGACCGCGGTTGGATCGGTGCACCGCGGGAGCTGGCGCGGTTGTTGAGGCCGCTCGGGCTGGCTCAGGGAATCGGGGTTCCCCCGGCGGGGAACGCGCTCAGTGAGCGGCGGCCGCTGCTACTGGGCCGGGAACTCACTCGCGAAACCCTCTCGGCTGTGGGTCCCGTCGCAGAAGGGCTTGTTCGCCGAGTGACCGCAGCGGCAGAGCGCGAACGTCTCCTGCGTCGTGAAGGCGTTGCCGCTGGCGTCGACCAGCCGCACCTCGCCGCTCACGAGGTACGGACCGTTGTCCCTCACCTTGATGTCTGCCACAGCGCCTCCCGAGCCCGCAACGAGAGCATGCAACGAAAGTATACGGTGACAAAAGGCAAGGGTGCGCGAGCCCCGGCGACCAGGCCTGCAAACGAGGATCGCTGGCATGATGCGGGCAAGACGACGTTCGGCGTCGCCAGCTGACCTCCACCGGCCGCGCTCCGCGTCGACGCGGCGTGGATCCCGAGGCCGCCAGCTAATCGCGCATGTCTAAAGCTCCCCTGCGGCCGACGGCTCCACGGCGCCCGCCACCACCGAGGCGCGCACGGGTTGCGGCCGGCCCTCGATGTGAATCGCGGGCAGCCACTCCAGCCAGGACGGGAAGTACCAGTTGCGGTCCCCCCAGCAGCTCCATGCTCGCCGGCACGAGGATCGACCGGATCACTGTCGCGTCGAGAATTACCGCGATCGCGAGGCCAAAGCCCAGCTGCTGGAACATCAGCTGGTCGCCGAGCGCGAACCCCCCGAACACCGCCACCATGATCAGTGCCGCGCCGGTGATCAGCGCCCCGGTCGAGCGCAGCCCGAACGCCACCGCTCGGTGGTTGTCGCCGGTCTCGTCGTAGTGCTCCTTGATCCGGCTCAGCAGGAAGACGTGGTAGTCCATCGACAGGCCGAACAGCACGGTGAACAGGAACAACGGCAGCCACGGCTCGATCACTTCCGTCTGGCGGAAGCCGAGCAGCTCCGCGCCGACGCCCTGCTGGAAGACGAGCACGATCAGCCCGTACGCCGCGCCGACCGACAGCAGGTTCATCACCACCGCCTTCAGCGGCACCACGATCGAGCGGAAGGTGACGAGCAGCAGCAAGAAGCTGAAGCCCAGCACGTAGCCAAACACCAGCGGCGTGTAGCGCCCGATCACCTCGACGTAGTCCACGTCGGCCGCCGCGTCGCCCGTCACGTACACCTCCGCCACGCCACCGAAGCTCGCCGGGATGTAGTCCGTCCGCAGCCGGCTCAGCGCGCGCCGCGACTCCGACGACGACACGTCGCCTTTCATCGGCACCTCGATCAGTCCGAGGTCGCCCGTCAGGCTCGGCCGGAAGACCGGCGTGCCGAACGACTCGTCCTCGGCGAGCAGCTTCTCCAGCGACTCGATCGCGGCCACGATCGCCGGATCGCCGATGTCGGGCGTGTCGATGACGATGTCCGCCTCGTTCGGGCTGTTGCTGAACTCGGCGTTCAGCACCTCGAACGCGTGCCGGCCGGGGCTGTCCTCTGGCAACGAGGAGATGCCGTTCGAACCGAGGTTGATCGTCAGGTACCAGCTGCCGACGGCGATCAGGATCAGCGCCGTGACGCCGGCGGTGAAGAGCGGGCGTCGCGTCACCGCGGCGCTGATCCTGAACCACATCCCACCCTCGACCTCCGGCGAGCGCCGCCGGCCGATCACCGGCAGCGTCAGCCAGTTCACCCCGCGGCCGATCAGACTGAGCATCGCCGGCAGCAGCGTGAGCGCGGCCGCCACGGCCGCGATCACCACGAGGATCGCGCCCGCCCCGAAGCTGTTGAACGTCGTGTCCGGGATGATGAACATCCCTGACAGCGCGATCACCACCGCGAGCCCCGAGAACAGCACCGCGCGGCTGGCGGTCCCGCCGGCCACGCCGATCGCCTCGATCTTCTCGAGGCCGTTGTCGCGCTCCTCGCGGTAGCGCTGGACGACGAACAGCGAGTAGTCGATCCCCACCGCGAGCCCGATCATCGTGATGATGTTCACCACGAACGTCGACAGCTCGAAGAACTGCCCGACCACCGCCGTCGCCCCGACCGCGACGAGGATCGCCACAATCGCGAGGATGATCGGCAGCCCCGCGGCGACGGCTGCACCGAACACCAGCAGCAACACCAGCAGCGCCAGCGACACCCCGAGCAGCTCGCCCCGGAGCAGTGTCTCCTCGGCGAGCGTGTTGAACTCCTCATTGAGGCTGTCGTTGCCCACGGTGGTGATTCGGAATCCCTCGCTGCTCGCTTCCATCGCCTCGATCACCGCGACCGTCACGAGGCCGTCGCCAAGCACTGAGACCAGCGCGGTCTGACCGTCGTCGCTGATCAACCCGGCGTCGCCGTCGAGGTAGCTCTGTACGATCGCGATCCGCCCCTGCGCCCGCAGCCGGTCCACGAGCTTCGCGACAGTCGCCTCGAGCGTCGCGGCGTCTGTCTGCTGCTCCGCCTCGACGATCACGAACTCGCGGTTCCCGAAGTCGCCGCGCTCGTTCACGGGCACACCCTCCGGTAGCGGCGTGCCTTCCGTCTCGAAGCGCGCGTTGAGCAGCTCGTCGCCTGTGTTCGACTCGGTCGCGGTCGTGACGTCGCCGTCGTCGGTCAGGTCGAGGTAGTTCGTGGCGGCGAAGAAGGAGCCGCCGAGGACGGCAACCCAGACCAGCAGCGTGATCCACGGATGCCGGGCCGAGGAGCGAGCGAGCCACTCCGTACCGTTTGCACGTCTCATTGGTGGGTTCCCTTCGAAGGTTCGGGAGCGAGCGCGTCGCGCCGCCGCCCTGGGTCGCCTGTTGTCGAGGAAGATCGTCGCCAGACCACCGCTGAGGCGAATCCTCCGATCGGGGGATTCTCAGCGAGATCACTTCCGGCGTGCTCGCCGTCGGGTTTGCCTCGACCGCTGGCGGGTTGAAGCCGAGATTCGTCGGCACAATGCACCGTCGCTTCGGCGTTCGTCGTGGTGTCGTGAAAACGGCTACTGCGCCGCCGTACCCCGTAGGAGGTACATCGCAGCGTCGCCGCGCGGTGCTAGCGGCGGACCGACGAGCCCCCGCTCGTGTTGACGTCGACCGAGGGCCGCTCGCTCCCGGCAAGATCGAGGTGCGAAGCACCCGAGAGGTTGCCCTGTACACGGTCGACCACCGTCACCTCAGCGCTACTCGCACCGCTGAGCGTGATCTCGAGGCGGTTCGCGACGAGGTTCCTACCCTCGATGCTGGACGCGCCCGATCCGTCGATATCGAGCGCGTCGACGTCGCCGTCGATCTCCAGGTGACTCGCCCCGCTAACCGAGATCGACAGCTGCTCGACGTCGACATCCGTGGCGGTCAGGCGGCTGGCGCCACTCACCTTGATGTCTTCGATCTCCGGCGCGGTCAACCGGATCACGGATCCCGATGACGGCAAGCATTCCCTGCACGAGAGCCGCAGGACCCCATCTCTGACGGTCGTTTCGAGGTTGTCGACCAGGTTGTCATCGAACAGCACCTCGATGCCGGGCGCTCCTGGAGCGATCTCCGCTTTCAACGCCCCCGTTAGCTCCACGGAAGAGAAGCTGACGACCGCTCGGTGTTCGGTCACCAGCGTGCCCGATCCCCGATCGCCGTTGAAGCTGCTGAACCCTTCTTCGTTGACCTCGATGCTGATGCAGCCGGCGAAGAGAATCGCGCTGAGCAGCAGCAGCGGAGCCACGAGGCGCCGCCGGCTCCGTCTGTTTGTCATAACGATCTCCTCGCCCTCGCGCCGCGCGTCCGGTTCCGGCGCGATCCCTGTGAGGATCGCAACCCGCCGGGCGCGACGCGTGCCCCTTCGGGGGCATTTCGGGCGCCCAAAGGTCCTCAGCGCGCACGCAGGCTCGAGGCCAGCCCGAGCGTGACCGCGGCCGCCGTCACCAGCAGCGCGCCGCTCAGCGTCAGCGCCCGCGGCACGCTCGTCGCGTCGGCGATCGCTCCGAGGGCGATCGGCCCGATCCAGCCCCAGCCGATCGCGAAGTTCCACCCGCCCAGCGCCCGCCCTCGAAGCGTCTCGGGGACCGCGTTCTGCAGCATGATCCACTCCAGTGCGTCGACCATCGCCGCCGACGCGCCGATCCCCGCTGCGGCCACCACGGACAGCCAGAAGATCGTCGAGTTGCCGAGCACGATCAGCAGTCCGCCGAACAACGCGAACACCGCGATCAACATCAGACCTCGAGGTAAGCGATCGGCGGTCACGACGAGGAATAGCGTGCCGAGCATCGCGCCGATCGAGACTCCTGCCGTGATCACGCCGAGCCGCTCGGGGCCCACCTCGAGCACCCGCTCGGCCACCGCTGGCAGCAGGCCGTTGAACGAGAATCCGAGGATCTCGACGAGGATCATCATCCCCAGCAGCAGCCGCACCATCGGCGTCTCCACGATCAGCCGCAGGCCCTCGATCACGTCGGCCGCGAACCGTGTTTGCCCTCGTGCCGGCCGGGACGGCGCCCGTACGAGGCTGAACATGACCGCGGCGCCGGCGAGTGGCAGCGCACTGAGCAGGAACGTCGGTGCGGGCCCGATCCACGCGAGCAACACGCCGGTCGTCAGCGCCCCCGCGACCCCGATCGACCGCTGACCGAACGAGGTCAGGCTGATCGCGTTGCCCAGCCGCGCGGAGCCGACGATCTCTGCCTGCAGCGGCAGTAGCGCCGTGTTCTGGAACGCGATCGTCGATCCGGTCACGAACACCAGCGCGAGCAGGATCGGAATCGAGGCGAACCCCGCGAACACGACCAGCGCCATCAGCGCCGCCGCCACCATCCGCACCACCGCCGTCGCCGTCAGCACCTTCGCCCGAGGCAGCCGGTCGGACGCCGCGCCGCCGATCGGACCGAGCACCAGGTTCGGCAGCGTGCGGATCGCGAACGACAGCGCCGCCAGGAACACCGAGCCGGTCTCGTCGAGCACGAACCAGCCGATCGCCAGCCGCTCCGCCCACATCCCGAGGCCGAACAGCACCGCCCCGAGCCAGACCTTGCGGAACTCGGGCTCCTCGAACGACGAGAGCGGGCCGGGTGGTCGGTTGGGCGGTCGCGCGGGCACAGGGTCGACGGCGCTGCTGCTGGTCATGCGCTCCGTTCGGCGTCGCCCCGATCGCGCACGGCGACCGCCGAGCCGCCGTGAGCTGCTGCCGCTGGGCCGATCGAGGCGGGCCCCGCGACGCGCTCCGCCTCGGCCTCGCGAGCGATCGCGCGGCTCATCATCACGGCGAACAGTACGGCACCGACCAGCGTGATGATGCCGGCGGCGCGGAACACGGCGTCGATGCCGATCCCGGCGACCACTGCCGCGCCGACCAGCGATCCACCGAGGAAGCCGATGCCCCCGCCCATCTGGTTGAGCCCCATCATCGAGCCCATCCCCACCTTGCGGCCGATGCTGACGAAGATCGCCTGCTCCGCCGGAAACGCGAACGCTTCGCCGATCCCCACGATCACGATGATCGCGAGCAGCCACGGCGCGTACGTCATCGACCCCCCGAAGAACGAGCTGTCCACGAGGTCCCGAGGCAGATCGGGGATCACGAACTGCGCCACCGCGGCGACGCTGAGCCCGCCAACGACGAGCCAGATCCGGCTCACCCGATCCGCCGCGAACCCTGCCAGCGGCTGGAATACTGCACCCAGCAGCGACCGCACTCCAAGCAGCAGGCCGACGAACAATGCGCTGTCGGTCCCGAGCCCGTCGTCGCTGACCACGAACACCGCCATGTACGTGCCGGCGGTGCCCCAGCCGAGCGAGATCACGATGCTCGCGAGGATCCCCGCCTGCACGTCGAGTCGGCGCACGAGCCGCCGCCAGGGCAGGGCCGACGCGCCGCCCTCGGCCCGGTCGTTCGTCGACGGGTCCCCGGCCCGCTCTCGGCGCTCCGAGGGGAGCAGCAAGAACGTGGCCAGCCCGGTCACGGCTAGCATCGCCGCCATCGTCACGAAGGCCGCGTCCGCGTCGACCGCGTCGCGGATCGCGCCCCCGATCAACGGTCCGAGGCCAAAGCCGGTCACCTCGGCCACCGCGAACACGCCGATGTAGCTCCCCTCGCGCCCCTCCGGCGCGATCCGCCCGATGTAGGCCAGCGCCAGCGGGAAGATAGCGGCGGCGCCGAATCCAGAGAGCACCCGGAAGAAAATCACGAGCTCCCAGCTCTCGGTCACCCGGTAGCCCAGGGCGCCGATCGCGTACAGCAGGAAGCCGCCGACGATGAACGGCTTCACCCCGAAGCGGTCACCCAGCCGCCCGACGAATGGCGCCGCGATGATCTGCGAGATCCCGAGCCCCGAGAACGACAGCGCGACGGCGATCTCGGGACCACCGAGGTCCTCGCGGACGTACACCGGCAGCAGCGGCGAGACCATGCCGATCCCCGCCATCGCGACCAACATCGCGATCCAGAGCACGATGAAACCGCGGGACCGCATCCACGCCTCCGCCGCCGTCGGGCCAGTCGCCCGCGGCGCACATCAGCCACGGAATCGAGGCTCGGTGATGAGACTCGGAGTTGACGGACTTCGAACGTCCGGGCATCATCGCGCTTGAATCGATGAGCGTCAATATCGAATGATGTCGATATGAATCAGCCCGATCCAGCCTCGCCGCTCCCCGGTGCAGCCTCACCGCTGCTCGCGCTCACCGAGTGCGATCCACTCCTCGAGGGCGAGCTCGGCGACGGCGAGCTGGTCTGCGTCACCGACGCGTTCCGCGCGCTATCCGATCAGACCCGCGTCCGGCTGCTCTCGCTGATCTCCGCCGGGAACGGCGAGTCCTGCGTCCAGGAGCTGGTCGACGCCCTCGACCTCTCCCAGCCGACGATCAGCCACCACCTCAAGGTGCTCCGCGAAGCCGGCCTCGTCACCAGCGACCGCCGCGCCTCGAACGTTTACTACCGCGTCGACCCATGGGCCGTCTCCACGCTCGGACGCCTGCTCGCCCCGAACGAGGAGCAGCCGGGCGCCACCAGCGTGTTCGCGATCGCGAGGACCTCGCAGCGATCAGCGGTGTGACCAGCTCGGGCATCGGCACGCTCAACGAGAGCTCGCTGCACGCCGCCGTCAAGGACTTCCTCGCGATGCCCGGCGATCGCTTCGAGGTGCCGCTGGCCGGTTTCGTGATCGACATCGTCCGCGGCGAGCAGCTGATCGAGATCCAGACCGGCTCGTTCGGCGCACTGGGAAACAAGCTCGACCGCCTGCTCGGCGATCACGCGATCCGGATCGTCCATCCGATCGCCCTCGAGACCTGGATCGCGCGACCGGGGAAGCGCCCCCGCAAGTCACCCCGCCGCGGCTCGATCCTCGATCTCTTCGAGGAGCTGACCAGCCTGCCCACGCTCCTCGATCACCCGCACCTCAGCCTCGAGCTGCTGCTGATCGAGGAAGAGCAGCTCCGCGACGCGGGCCGCCGCGGCGAACGACGGGTGATGGACCGCCGGCTCCGAAGCGTGCGCGCGACGCGGCGGTTCGAGGGCGTGCACGATCTCGCCGCGCTACTCCCGGTCGCGTTGCCCGAGCGCTGGACGACCGCCGACCTGGCGCGCGCCGCCGGGATCAGCCGCCGCCTCGCGCAGTCGATGGCGTACTGCCTGCGGATCAACGAGCTGATCATCGAACAGAGCCGCGATCGTGGTGGCCGCGCGTACGCCCTCGCTCCTCAGCGCCGGTAGCCAAGAGTCACGTTAGTCCTCGCGCCACGCTCGCCACCGCTGCCCGACGAGCAGCAGCCCGATCAAGACCGGTGCACCCGCGGCGACCGGCAGCACCCCCCTGCGGGTTCAGCGTCCGTCGCTCATCGACCACGATCCCGACCACATTCGACGCCGTCAGCACCTGCTCGCCCTCGGTCGGAATCAGCAGCACGTAGGCGACGAAGCTGCCGCCCGAGATCGGCGTCATCGGCCACGTAATCGTCTCCGTCGCGCCGCCCTCGAGCACACCGACCTGCCGTGTCAGCGTCGCGGTCCAGTCCTCCGGGTCGACTGACTCGCTCCCGGTCGGATCGGTGATGTCCAGGTGCGCGGCCAGCGGCGCGCTCGGCTCCGTCGACCGGTTCGTCACCGTCACCGTCAGCTCCACCCGCTCGCCGACGTCGACCGTCAGCTCCAAGGGCTCCACGCGAACCTCGAGCTGCGAGTCGGGCCCACTGCGCCGGCTGGCGCGAGCGCCACGACCAGCAGCACCGTCGCGGCGGCGCCGACACTCAGCGTGCGCCGCATCATCCTGTGCCTCCAACCGTGATCCGGCGCGACACGAAGACCGCCGCGATCGACAGCACGATCGCCGCCACCAGCGGCGCCAGCAGCAGCGTCCAGTGCGCTGACCAGCTCTCGCCAGCCACCAGCACCTTGCTCGCCAGGTGCAGCCCGGCGCTCACCGGGTTCACTCGCAGCAGCAACCAGCCAATCGGCCCTGACGTCGAGACCGCCGGCAGTTGGCTCGGTGCCGCCATCACCAGCAGCACCCCGATCGAAGCGGCCAGGCTCACCCGGTTGCTCGGCGCCAGCGCGCTCGCCATCACCCCGAGCGCGGTCAGCGCGATCGCGACCAGCGCCCCAACAGCCACCAGGATCACCACCGCATCCGCCACCACCTTCGTCCCCTGCGCCAGCGCGAACACATAGGGAATCGCAACCACAATCGCGACCAGCCACATCGTGGTCGCGGCCAGCAGTTTCCCGGCCACCAGGTCCGTACGACTGAGCGGCGTCACCAGAATCGCCTCGAGCGTGCCCCGCTCCCGCTCCCCGCTGATCGCGTCGGCGCTCACGATCAGCGCCGCGAGCGTCCCGAGGCCAATCGCCAGCTGCACCACGATGTTCACCGACTCGCGTGCGTCCAGCAGGTTCAGCTGGGCGTCGCTCGCCGCGAGGTACGACATCCCGCTCAGCAGCAGCGTGTATCCGAGCATCACGATCAGGCCGCGTGAGCTCAGCCAGAGATCGCGCAGCTCCTGCTCGGCCACGATCGCCCAGCCGCCAGGCGTCGATCGTGTTGCGCCGCGTGGCGTCGCCCGTGTTGCGTCAAGCTGCATCTTCGGCCTCCACCGCTGGTCGGTCGCTGTCGGTGAGGGCGAAGAACGCATCGCCCAGGCGGCCGCCGGCCACCTCGAATCCCTCGATCGCGATCCCCGCCGCGATCAACGCGCTCAGCAGCGCGTTGTCGTTGGCGAGCGGACTCGATAGGTCGATCAGCAGCTCTCCCCGCCCCGCATTGTCAACCGACCGCACCTCCGGGAGCGCCTCGAGCACCGCCGCCGCACCGGGCAGCGCTGCGTCCGCTACGCGTATCCGCACCTCGCCCACGACCCCTGCCTGGGCGACGACGTCCGCGACCGCGCCGGCCGCCGCGACCTTGCCGCGATGCATGATCACGACGTGATCGCAGACCCGTTCCACCTCGTCGAGGAGGTGACTGCTGATCAGCACCGTCGCCCCCCGCTCGCGTGCCACCTCCCGCACGCGCGCGAGAATGTCCTCCTTGCCGGCGGGATCGAGGCCAAGCGTCGGTTCGTCCAGGAACAGCACCGCGGGGTCGTTGATCAGCGACCGCGCGATCCCGAGCCGTTGCCGCATCCCGCGGCTGAACGTCGCGATCCGTGAGTGCTTCCGCTCACCGAGGCCCAGTTCGCCGAGCAGCCGCACCGCCCGCCTGTTGGCTTGTGTTCGATCGAGGCCGAACAGCCGCCCGTGAAACCGCAGGTACTCGACCGCGCTCCGGTTCCCGGGATAGCCACTGCTCTCCGGCAACACGCCGATCCGGTGACGCACCGCCAGCGCGTCCGTGATCGCGGCTCCCGCCACGGTCGCGGAGCCCGCTACCGGCGTGATCACCGTCGTCAGCGCGCGGATCACCGAGGTCTTGCCCGCGCCGTTCGGCCCGAGCAGCCCGACGATCTCGCCGCGGCCGGCCTCGAAGCTCACGCGATCGACGGCGGTCAGTTGCCCGTAACGGACTACCAGCGCCTCGCACTGCAGCCCGCCGTTGCCTTCGTTCGCCTGCATGCCGGCACGCTCCGTTCGCCATCCATCTGAGGCAGCGCGGGGAGGATGCCGAACGTGGGCTGAACGCCTGCTGAACGCCCGCCGGTCCTACGCCCGAGATTTGGTGACACTTGCACGAGCTCGCTGGCGGCTGGCTCGCGTATTGCGGCCGTGATGCCCCGGGGACCTTCCGAGGTGGGGGCGGCGGGGGCAACAGCCCCCGCCGCCCCTGGCGTGGAGCCTCTGCGTCAAGCGCTAGCGCACACCGAAGCCAGTGTCGGACGCGAAGGCTCGAGTGTGAGCGCCCCCGATGAACGAATCGACCTGCGGCGCCCGCGCAGTACCACGACAACCGCTCACTCTCGCAGGTCGTCCGGTGAGCTTCGCTGCGCCCGTCGCGCCGGCGATCCCCACCCCTTCCCGTCGCGCTGGCGCCTTCCGAGTCTCCGGCCCAACAGCGTGTGCCTAGCGGTACCGGACGGAGCTCGGCTCAACACTCACCCCTCGCAGCCTCCAACCGCCACCGAGAGGAAGCGTCCCGCTCGCCGGCAACCGAAGCTCGCGGCGACCGCGCGGTCTCTCCGGCTTGCGAGGGAGTCCGAGGGGCACGCTGCCCCTCGGCGGGGGTGTCGGGGGCCTCGCCCGTAGGGCGATCCCCCAACTCGCGGTGCCCCCGACGAACGAATCGACCTCCAGGGCCAGAGCGCGGCACCACGCCAGCCGCCCACCTCGTAGATCGTGCGGTCAGCTCCGGTGCGCCCGTCGCGCAAGCGACCCGCAGCACGACGGACTTCACCGCCCGGTACCCAACCTCATTCAACAAGTCGGCGAAGCCCACGCACGCTGTGCTGACCGCAGTGGGCGTCCTCTGCGGAGTGATCAGGACCGGAGCGAAAAAGCCCAGGCACCGTCACCCTCGAGCAGAGAAGGCGCTAGCCGGCGTTCTCGTCAGCCTCGAGGTGGAACGTGAACATGCGAGCCGGCTCGATCCGCGCGTAGAGCGCGTCCGAACCCCAGTCGAACCACTCGTCTCCGTAGATCTCGACGCAGGCTTCGCGGAACCCTTCGGGCAGCTCGCCTGGCGCGCCCTCGATCAGCGCCGTTCCATGCACGGTGATCGCCAGTTTCTCGCCGGGGAGGTGAGTCGCGCTGACCGGCGGGCGCTCGCGAATGTGCTGGAAGCGAAGCGCATTCGGAGCAGAGCCGAACCAGAACTCGCCTCGGAAAAACACCCCGTCCACCGGGCCGATCAGCGGCGCGCCGGCTCGTGTCGTCGTCGCCAGCGCGAGCAGCCTCATGCCGGTCAATCGCTCTGCGATCTCGACCGCGGTCAGTCGCCGCTCGTCCGTGATGATTGAGAGCAAGTGCGCGCCCCCCCTGCAAGTGCGACTCGTCGAGCACGGCCTGCAGCCGATCGAGATCCTCGGGCGTCTCGCGCATCGGTCCTCCGTCGGGCTCGCTCGCGGTCGGCGACCGAGCCTATCAGCCACCGATCGACAGCTCCGGCGCCGCGCTACCATGCCGGTTCCCAATCCGCGGGACACCTGGAGGAATCGACCGTGATCTATGAGCTTCGCATCTACCGCGCCGCGCCCGGCAAGCTGGCCCCGCTGATCGCCCGCTTCCGCGATCACACCGTCGCGCTCTTCGAGAAGCACGGCATCACCAACGTCGGCTACTGGCGCAACACCATCGGCGGCCGCAACGACGAGCTCTGGTACATGCTCAGCTACCCCGACATGGCCGCGCGTGATGCCTCGTGGGCTTCCTTCGGCGCCGACCCCGACTGGCAGAAGGCACGCGCCGACTCCGAGGCTGATGGCCCGCTCCTCGATCACCTCGAGAACCGCATCTTGGCCCCCACCGACTTCTCGCCGCTGAGTTAGCGAACGCGTCCAGCAGGCTCGTGCGCTACGACCATGTGATCTGGGACTGGAACGGCACGCTCTTCGACGACGTCGAGCTCGTCGTCGACATCATGCGCGGCATGCTCGCCCGGCGTGACCTCGGCGAGTTCGACGTCGAGCGCTACCGCGAGCTGTTCACCTTCCCGGTCCGCGACTACTACGCCCGCGTCGGCTTCGACTTCGAGCGCGAACCGTTCGAGGAGCTGGCCGTCGAGTTCATCGACGCCTACGTGAGCCGCTGGCGCGACTACTCGCTCCGCCCCGACGCCTGATCCGTGAGCGACGCGCTGCACGAGCGGGGGGGTGTCGCAGTCGATCCTCTCGGCCGCCGAGCAGGGCCTCCTCGACGACAGCACCAGCCACTTCGGCCTCACCGACCGGATGACCGCGCTCGTCGGCATCGACGATCACCACGCCGTCACCAAGCTGGACCACGGCCTCGCGTTCCTCCACCGGCTGCACGTCCCCGTCGACCGCGTGCTCTTCATCGGCGACACCGAACACGATCACGAGGTGGCGACCGCGATGGGCGTCGACTGCGCCCTTGTGGAACACGGGCACGCCCGACGCGATCGCCTCGAGGCCACCGGGGCGCCAACCTTCGCTTCGCTGACCGCGCTGCTCGCCAGTCTCGCGTAACCGCTCGTCGCCTCGCCGCGTCGGTGCGACGATGAGCGCCGGCGGCCGGCCACGGCGGAGAGGCGGAGCGCGATGACCGAAGAGACTGATCCGACGGCGCCGGACGAGCTGCGCTGGTGGCAGTGGCACTTGGGCGACCGGATGGCCCGACACCAGCACCCCGGTGAGGACGTGACCGATTGCAGCTGGCCTGAGTGCGCCTGGCATGGATTCCGGCCAGGTGGCGATAACCAGCTCGCCTCGCTACCGGACGTGCCGCTCCGCAGCGTCGCGCTCAGTCACCTCGATGGCATCGGCATCGCCGAGGGCGGTGGTCGCTTCGTCTACGAGCGCGACGTCATGATCGACGGCGAAGATTTGGAAGGTTGAGTCTCAGCCCTCGTCGATCGACGGATCCCGAAAAAGTGCGTCCATCAGGAACGTCGCCACGATCGGCAGCAACACGTCCGTTCGGTCCTGCAGTTCGTGACCGATCCTCGGCACCTCGATCACCTGCCCGCTGGGTAACTCCTCGACGAACGCGCGGCTCGCCTCGATGTCGAACAGCGGGTCGAGACCGCCCTGAACGAACAGCGTTGGGACCGTGATCAGGCTCGCTCGCGGCCGTAGCTGCCCGAGGTCGGTCAGGTAATCCGCCCACATCTCCTCCTCCGACATGCCGGCGTCTCGGGCGAGCTGCGCCCAGTCCGGCCCCCGCGGCGGCGGCCGGCGAATCGCATGCGCCAGCCGCAAAACGCGGCGCTGCAGTCCCGGAATGATCCGCCGGTAGAGCGGCGGTCGATTCGCCCACAGCTTTCGGTAATAGTCCGCTCCGGTATCGATGTTCGCGGCGCCCACAACCAGTGCCAGCAGCCGTTCCGGATGCTGAAGCGCGTAGATCAGCGCGGTCATCCCACCCATCGAGTATCCGAAGATCGCCGCCTGTTCCAGCTCCAATGCGTCCAGCACCACCCCGACGTCCGCCGCCAGCGTGTTGATCACGACGTCGTTGAACTCGGTCGCCTCGCTGGTTTCGCCGTGCCCTCGCAGATCGATCGTGACCGTCGTGAAGTGCTCCGCGAACGCCCGCACGTAGCCCAGGCGGTCCCAGTCTGCCCCGGAGCTCGCTGCTCCGTGCAGCAGCACGAGCGGCGGACCTTGCCCCGTCACCTCGTAATGGATGCGAGCGGAGCCGCTCTCGACGAAGGGCATCGGACACTCCGCCCGGACGTCAGTCCTGTCCGTGTTGGAGCAGGAACGGCTCGACGATCGGTTGGACGAGGTCGCGTCGTTCGAGGATCGCATGTCCCTGCCCGCGCAGCGCGACGAACTCGCCCTCAGCCAGACGTTCGGCGAATGCACGTGAGAGCCGTGCGGAGAAGAGGTCGTCGCGGTTGCCCTGGAAGAACAGCGTGGGCATCGTGATCCGCTCGGCCGCGCGGTCGATGTCGATCGCGAGCGGTCGCATCACGTCGCGGAAGTCGATGCCCTCGGACCCTGCGATCGACATCGCCATCGACGTAGCGGGCGACACCGGGTTCTGCATCGCGCGGCGGGCCGAGGGGTTGATGCGGCGCCACGCGGCCGCGACGGCTCGGCGCGGTGTCAGGCGACGGAACCGATTCACGAAGCTTCGGCCCTCGGCCATCGGCCTGTTTCGCGTGAACGGCTCCGGGTTCGAGGACCCGACCACCAAGCAACGCACCCGCTCCGGGCGCTCCATCGCGAATGCCACCGCGACCCGGCCGCCCATCGAAAAACCGAACACCGACGCGCGTTCGACCCCGAGGTGATCGAGCACCATCGTCACGTCTTGGACCCGGCTGGCCATCGAGATCTCCGCCAGTGTCTCCGGAGCGCTGCTCCGTCCGTAGCCGCGGATGTCCAGGGTCAACGTGGTGAAGTGGGAGCTGAACGCCTCGACGTAACCGTTGCTGTGCCAGACCTCGCCGCCGCCGCCGCCGGCGCCGTGTATCAGCACCAGCGCCGGGCCGTCGCCGGCGACCTCGTAGTAGATCCTCATCGAGCCCTGCTCGAGGAACGGCACCCCGACTACCCGAGGCCGGCGGTTCTCAGCAAGAAGGGCGTGACGACCCGCGCGGACACTCGCTCCGGATACTCCGTCGCCAGGGCGGTGCTGAGAATCCAGCCTCGGGAGGAGCCCATGACGGTGCCCCGTTCGCTCCCGATGTCATCGATCACCGCGTGCAGCTCGTCGCGATAGAGCGCGTACGCCAGATGTTTCAGCTCAGCGATCGGCGAGCTGCCACCGTAGCCGCGTGGGTTCACCGCGATCGTGGTGAAGTGGGGGCTGAACGCGTCCACATACCCGTGGTCGTCCCACATCTCCGCGGTATCGCCCACCCCGGCCACGAGCATGAGCGGTGTCCCGCTGCCCCTCACGAAGTATTCGATCTCCCCATCGAGGTGCGTGACGAACGGCATCCGGCGTCCAGGGCATCAGCAAGCGGTGAGCATCGCGAGAGCGGCGAATATACCCTTCGTGAGCGGCGCCCGGTAACCCCACGCTGGCTGCGGCGTTCTCAAGGATTCGGCGTGCGAAGCCGGCTGCTCTGAAAGCTGTGGATATGAGCGACGATGACCGCACCGCGCCGCCTCCGCCTGCTCGCCGCGAGGTGATCCTGCAGCCCTACGATCCGAGCTGGCCCGCGCTCGCTGCCGGGTGGATCGCCCAGATCGTCGACGCCGCCGGCGATCCCGTCCTCGAGGTGCATCACATCGGCAGCACCGCGGTGCCCGGGATGCTCGCGAAGCCGATCATCGACCTGATGCCCGGCCTCGCCTCGTACGAGGCGGGCACGACGATCGTGAGGGCGATGACCCGACTTGGGTTCGAGGCGCGAGGGGAGCACGGACTTCCCCACCGCCACTACTTCCACCGTCACGACGTCCACGTCCACGCGTACGCTGTGGGCGAAGGCCAGTGGCACGATCACCTCGACTTTCGCGACTACCTCCGCTCGCACCAGGCGGCGCGCGATGAGTACGCCGCGCTCAAGCGCGAGTTGCAAGCGCGCTACCGCTTCGACCCGGTCGAGTTCAGCAACCAGAAGTCCGCCTTCGTCGAGCGCGCTCTCGAGGCGGCGCGCTCGCGGATCGAGTAACGCCCGAGGGCGAACAGACCCTCTGGTTCTCCCTCGGGCCTTCCGCCGAGCCGATCGCGGTGGCGGTCGTCAACGCGCCATAGCGCCGAGGCCGCCGCCGGGTGCGAGCCGACCACCGGGTTCCCGGACGACTACCGTGAGGGTTGGATGAAGCGCTTCGCGATCGGCATCGGCTCGTTCATCGCCGAGGCCTCCTGGTAGCGCTCCCGGCAATCGAGGTCGCTCGGCCACTCATCACATGAACCATGAACGCCGGGAACCCCGACGCCCCCGGCCTCGTTGATCAGGCGACACCGGAGGACACCATGCACAGAGCCACCATCATCCTCGGCGTGGTTGCGGCCGCGCTGCTCGTCGCGTGCGGCACGAGCGCGAACGGCGCCGAGCCGTCTCCGACCTCGACGCCGGCACCGACCCCCGCACCCACCGAGATCGTCGATCCGAACTCACTCGCCGACCGGCAGGCCGCTCTCGACGCGGCGCGCGCCCTCTGGGCCGCGAGCGGTGGCGACGACTACGACATGACCTTCAACTGGCAGTGTTTCTGCATCGTCGACTACGTCCAGCGCGTCGACCTCGAGGTGCGCGGCGGCAGTGTCGAGGACGGCACGGTCACCGAGAGCGGCATCCAGCTCACGCCCGAGCAGCTCGCCGAGTACGTCTCCGTCGAACAGCTCTTCGACCTGATCCAGGACGCGATCGACCAGGACGCCGCTGAGATCCGCGTCAGCTATGCAGCAGCCGGCTACCCGACCGAAGTCTGGATCGACTTCAATCTCCGGATCGCCGACGAAGAGCGCGGCTTCTTCATCCACGACCTCACGATCGTCTAGGAGAGCTGGTACAGCCGGTTCAGATCGCTGAGACGCTCAGGATCGAGGTCGCGCCCGGCCAGCCCCGGATGGTCCGGCGAGTACCGATAGGCACGGAAGAGCCACCCCATCGACTCGCCGCTCGGTCGGGTGCTGTAGACCGGGTTCCACCACTCCCAGACGACCTCCCCGCCGCGCGTCACTTCGAACAGCCGCCCCGACGTGCCCTCGCAGACCAGTGTGTTGCTGTTCGGGAGCCGGGTCGCGCCCGAGATGTGGCCGCTGAAGAACTGCGCCGGCGGGTCACCCTCGTAGCCCCAGACCACCTCGTTGGTAGACCGGTCCACCTCGATCACCTTCGACGTCGACGGGCGACGCACCCGGTGCATCCCGTTGTCGAAGATCTGGATGTTGCCGCCACTCACGAACGTCGCGTGGTGCTGGTGGCCGGTGTCGGGCGCTCCGTACTTCCACGTCATCTCCCCGTCCGGGCTGATCACCGCGACTCGGCTGTTGTTCCGGCATGAGATCGCGATCTCGCCATCGTCGTTCACGTCGATGCTGTTGATGTGCGTCCACTCGATCCGCGGCTCTAGCGGACAGATCGGGTCCTTCCGAGGATCGAACAGCCTCCAGGTCTCGACCCGCCGCACCTCGTTCCCGTTCGGGTCGATCTCCACCAGGTCGTCGCCCAGCATGCAGGGCGGCAGTTTCTCCTTCGGCAGCCGCGTCCCGCCTTTCACCTGCTTCGTCTTCTCCTCGGGCATCTCGACCCACTCCGGGAAGATCGTGTTGCCGTTCGGCAGCCGCTTCCAGTCATGGTGAATCGCGATGTTCTCGTATTCCCAGACGAGCTCGCCGTCCCACGTCACCTCGACCAGTCTCGAGGCGTTCGCCCCCAGTCGACGTACACGAAGCTCGAAGGGCTCCGGCGGCGAGCCCACCTCGGGCGCTGGACCCTCCAGGCGCAGCGCCCGGTCGACACCCATCACCAGCAGGTTCCCGTTCTCGAGCAACTCGGACTTGGCGGGGACGAACCCGTCGAACGACCAGCGGTGAACGAAGCGGCCATCCATGTCCACCAGATAGGCGGAGCCGCCGCCGGACGGGACGACCAACGTGTAGCCCTTGAAGCTGCGCTGCGGCCGGTGATGGGTCAGGCCGAACCGCTGCGTCGTTGACCAACCCATGGGGTCTCCCTCGATCTCCACGAACCGAGGCGAAATCTAGCACCCCCGGCTGGCCTCGCCCACGCGTTGCGAGCCAGTGGGCGCTGACCACTGACCACCTGAGCCATCCCGAGGAACCCACCGCACGCGGCGGACCGTCCGAGGCAGCGCACTCCGGCTATGCTGGCGCCGCACCGCGCGGCGAGAGGACAAGACCATGACCCCCGACTACGACTTCATCCAGTACGAGACCGAGGGCCGCATCGCCCGCATCACGCTCGACCGCCCGGAGAAGCTCAACGCCCTCTCGAACGAGCTTCGCGGCGAAGTCTTCCACGCCATGCGCGAGGCCGAGGGCGACCGCGAGGTCGGCGTGATCATCCTCCGCGCCAACGGCCGCGCCTTCAGCGCCGGCTACGACCTCGCGCCGCAGCCGCAGCCCAGCGACTACGTCGAGCCGCACTCGCTGATGCCCGACACCGGCTCCACTCACCCCAACCACTACGATTGGTCGCGGCACACCATCCTCGCCAACTGGATGATCTGGGAGCTGTCGAAGCCCGTCGTCGCTCAGATCCAGGGCTACTGCCTCGCCGGCGGCACGGAGCTCGCCTCGATCTGCGACTTCCGCATCGTCGCCGAGGACGCCCAGGTCGGGTACCCGCCCGTTCGCGCGATGGGGACGATGGACATGATGTGGGCGCCCTGGTTCCTCCCGCCCGCCAAGGCTCGCCTCTTCGCCTACACCGGCGATGCCTTCTCCGGGAAGGACATGGAGTGGATGGGCTGGGCCACGTACGCCGTTCCACCCGACCAACTCGAGGAGATCACCGAGAAGTTCGCCGAGCGCCTGGGCCACATCGACAACGACCTGCTCGCCTACAACAAGCGCGCCGTCAACCGCCAGTACGAGATCATGGGCATCCGCACCGGCCTCATGTCCGGCACGGACGTCGAGGCGATGAGCAAGCACCGCCCCGCTGCGGGCGAGTTCGGCCGCATCTCCCGCGAGGAGGGCCTCAAGGCCGCCCTCGAGTGGCGCGACGGTCCGTTCCGCGACTTCCGTGGCGCCTACGCCTCGGCCCCCCACGACCGAGGCCTCGCCACCGGCGCAGGCGCTGAGAGCGAGAAGCCGGTGAACGCGTAGCACCCGAGGGCGAGATGACCGCCGATCGCTGGGAACAGCTCCGCGCCGACGTCCCGGCGCTCGAGCAGTACGCCTACCTGAACACGGGCTTCTCCGCCCCGCCGTCGCGCACTGTGACCGAGGCGATGGAAGCGGTGCTCGACCTCGAGCTGACCCACGGCCCCACCACCCTCCCGGTGATGGACGCGGCCCGAGAGGGCAAGCAACGCCTCCGCGAGCTGCTCGCGCAGGTCCTCGGCGCGCAGCCGGACGAGGTCGCGATCACCTCGAGCACGGGTGTCGGCATCGGCGTCGTGCTCGCCGGGCTCGCGCTCACGCCGGGCGATCGAATGGTCACCACCTCGATCGAGCACGGCTCGGGGGTCGTTCCGCTCTACCAGGCCGGCGCCACCAGCAACGTCGCCGTCGACTTCGTTTCGATCGCGCCGGATGATTCGCACGAGGCGATCGCCGAGCGGTTCGAGGACGCGATCGACAGTCGCACCTGCGTCGTGATGATCTCCGAGATCTCCTACTCCACCGGCCAGCTCCTCCCGGTCCGCGCGATCACCGAGGTCGCGCACCGCGCCGGCGCGATCGTCGTCATCGACGGCGCCCAGACCGCCGGCCACATCCCGATCGACGTCCACGCCCTCGGCGTCGACGCCTACGCGATCCCCGCGCAGAAGTGGCTCTGCGGACCGCGCGGCATCGGCGCGCTCTACGTCAGCCCCGAGGCCCTACCGCGGGTTGCGCCCTCGATCGTCGACGTCACCCACGCCGAGGAATGGGACCTCGAAGGCACCTTCGCCGCAAAGACCGACGTCCCCGGGAAGTACGAGGTGGCCGCCGTCGCGCCCTTGCTCGCCGCCGGCGCCGTCGCCGCGATCGAGCAGCACCTCGAATCCGGACCGGCGGCGGTCTTCGACCGCGTCCGCGACCTGACCCGCGCCGCCGAGCAGCGCTTCGATGCCATCGACGGCGCGACCGTCGTTAGCCCTCGGAACGAACAGTCGCGCACCGGGCTGTTCTGCTTCGCGACGCAGGGCCTCGAAGCGGCCGAGCTCGCGCCCTGGTTGCAGGCGGAGCACCGCGTCGTCTGCCGTGCCGTCCGCGAACGCGATGTGGTGCGGCTCTCACTGCACGTGTTCAACAACGAGGACGACATCGAACGCGCCGCGGTCGGCGTCGAGCAGGCGCTCCAGGAGGGCATCTAGCCGTCCGGCCTCGAGATCGAGGGCTCGCGCTACAGATGCTCCACGAGGCGCTGCCGACGTTCCTCGTACTCCCCGGCCGTGATCAGGCCCTCTGTGCGCAGCCCTTGAAGCTGGCGGAGGCGGTACGCCGGAGTCAGCGCATCGATTGCCGCGGGACGCTGCTCGTCGGGCGCTCCGTCAGTCGCGTGCGCGACGTACGAAGTCATGATCTTGTCCCAGACACATTGCCTATCGTCGTCCCAGAGACACCAGAACGCGGCCACGACGAGCGCGACGCCGTAGGTGACGGCCGCCAGCATGTAGAAGAGCAGCCATTTCACTAGAGCCTCACGCCCCCACATGTACCAGCCACCGGCAACGCTGCCGTCCTCGCGGATCACGTAGGTGGAGACGAGCGCCTTGCCCGGCGACTGACCTCGAGGGGCGACGATCGCGAACCAGATCAGCCAGCCGATGCTGGCGGTGAAGATCCAGATCAAGAGGTCCAGCAGGTTGCCGCTCAGTCGCCTCGCGGGTGTCGCCGTGTTGATCGCGAACTGGCGATCGAGATAGGCGTTCGGATGACTCTTCCCGCTGGTCGCGATGCCCCAGATCAGACCCGCTAGGAAGCCCAGGCCGGTGACCGCCGGCAGTATGGCGAAGACCGCGGCGAAGGCGTCCACGTTAGTCTCTCGTCATCGCTGATTGCCAGATTCCGGTGAGCGTGCCGCGTATATCTGTGATGGCTTCAACTCCCGGCTGGTACTTCTGCCTGAGATGCGGCGCCGAGCTGCCGGCCGATGCCCGGTTCTGCCCGGTCTGCGGCCATACCGTCGGCGGGGTGCGGCCACAGTCCCCAGCCGGGGCTCCGCTGGTCGAGATTGGGGGTGACCGCTTGCCCCTCGCTTCCGTCGGGAAACGGCTCGGCGCGCTGGTCGTGGATTGGCTGATATTGGGTGTCGTCTTCTACGCGTTGTTCTTTGTAGTGATCTTCGCGGCCGCGATCGACTCGGTCGACAAGACGCCGTCCGCGCCCGGCTTGTTGATCTCGACGGGCGCGTTTGTGGCGATTTCGCTGGCGTCGTCCGTGCTGATCACGCTGTTGTCGTGGGGACTCGACACGTTCGGTTGGTCGCCGGGCAAGGCTGCGACCGGCATCCGCGCGGTCCGGCTGGATGGAAAGCGTCCAGGCCTGGTGCACGGCCTCGTGCGCTACTCGATGCGAACGGTCGGCACATTGCCGCTTGGTCTCGGGTACTTCTGGGCCATCTGGGACGATCGAAACCAGACCTGGCACGACAAGCTCGCCAGCACGGTCGTCGTGCAGGCGCGGCCGCTCGGCGATCGGTTCCCGGACCGTCGTCCCGACCCGCTCGTCACGCGCATGCGGGTCTGGTGGCTCGCGACCATCGCCGCCTTTCTGCTCACCGCAAGCGCGGTCGGAAACGTCTGGTGGAGCAGCCAGTTCAATGGCGAACTGTTCGACGAGCAGTACTTCGACCCACAACGGTTCGAGGAGGATCGGCGCGTCCTCCACCATCCCGAAGTTCCCGAGGTCGTGATCGTCCATCTCGAGGATTCGTGGCCCTGATCCCGTACGCGGCTGGCAGCGCGGCCCGCTACAGATGCTCGACTAGCCGCTGCCGTCGCTCCTCGTACTCCTCGGCGGTGATAAGCCCGTCGGCCCGGAGCTGCTGCAGCTCGCGGAGGCGGTCGGCAGACCCGGATGCGCTCACGGGCGTGCTGCGCACCACGAACTCTGGATCGCCGTGCGGCGAATACGCCACATACGAAGTCACGATCTTGTCCCAGCCGCACTGCTTGCCCGGATCCCAGAGGCACCACAGCGCGCCGATCGTGGTTGGCAGACGAGCGAGGAAGAAATCGAGCGTGCCGAACAGCACCCCTTTCACCAGTATCTCGCGACCGACCATGTACCACCCGCCGGCGTGCGTTCCGTCCGCACGCATGACGTACGTCGATACCAGCGCCTTGCCCGGCGTCTGCCCTCGCCCGGCGACGATCGCGAACCAGATCAGCCACCCAATCAGCAACGTGAGGACCAGGATCACCACATCCAGCAGGTTGCCTCCAAGCCTGCGGGCCGGCGTCGCCGTCGTCATCCCGAATTCACGGTCCAGGTGAGCCGCGGGGTATGCCTGGCCACTGGTGGTGATACCCCAGATCAGCCCAACAAGACTCCCCAGAAACACCAGCAGCGGGAGCGATGCGAATGGGCCGCCGAAGTCCACCATCAGCTTTCTCCTCCGCATTCCGCTGCAAGGTTCCGGTAAGAGTGTCGAACATACACTCGATGACTTCAGCTGCTCGTCCGCTCTTTTGCCCCAACTGCGGCGCGGAACTCCCCCTAAACGCCCGGTACTGCACCAGGTGCGGCGCGGCGACCCATGGCGTCCTCGCTCCGTTCCCAGGCGGGGTGCCGGTTGCCGAGGTCGGCGGCCAGCGGCTGCCGCTGGCATCGGTACGCAGGCGGTTCGGAGCCCTGCTCATCGACTGGCTCGTCGGGTCGGTAGCGATCTACAGCCTCTTCGCTCTTGCTTTCGCCGTCCTGGAAGCCGCGGGTTACGCCGAAGCGACCAGGGCGTCCGATCTTGCCGCGCCGGGGACGGCGAGCCTGTGGGGCGCGGTCGCGTTCTTCGTGACGTCCACGCTGCTGTCCTGGGGCTTCGATAGCTATGGCTGGTCGCCCGGCAAAGCGGCCACAGGTGTCCGCGTCGTTCGGCTCGACAGCTGCCGCCCGGGCATCGTGCACGGCCTGGTACGCAACTCGATGCGGACCGTGGGTATTCTCCTGTTCGGCCTCGGCTACTTCTGGGCAATCTGGGACGATCGGAACCAGGCCTGGCATGACAAGCTCGCCAGCACGGTCGTCGTCCTCGCCGATCCGCTGCGACAACGGTTCCCCGAGCGCAGCCCGCTCCCCCTGGTGACGCGTCCACGTATCTGGTGGCTGAGCGTCGTCGGGGGCCTCATCCTGTTCGCCGGAGGCGCCCTTAACGCCTGGGTGAGCACCACCTTCGACGATGAGTTCTGGGAATCCGAGCGATTCGCGCCGCAGCGAACCGACAGCTCGCCGCGCATCCACAGCCTCGCTCCGAGTGCCAATCCCGATGCAGCGCTCAGACGCCTCGAGGGCTGACCTCCGCGTCACCGGCCGGGGCGCGTCGGGGCACTCGGTACCCGCTCTCGGCGAGGACCGCGAGCATCTCGGCGATGCGGGCGTCCCACGTCCCCACCTCGCGCAGGCGCGCGAGGTGGCGATCGACGAGCGGTTGGTGGTCCTCGATGTGGTCTAGCAGTTCGTGATGCTGCTCGACCGGGTGATCGAGATCCGCCCCGATCACCGGGTCGTGGCCGAACAGATCGATCAGCTCTCCAGGGCAGTGCCCGACGACAAGGCTCCCGGAGGCGATCGCCTCGAAGTAGCGCTGGGTCACCGTCTCCAGCCCTCCGCCGCCGGCGCCGTTGTCCGGCGCGCGGAACGGGTGTGTGATCGATTTCGGGAAGCAGATCTGGATCTTCGCGTCGGCGAGGCCCGCACGAAGGGCCTCCTTGCCCGGGAAGATCGGCGTGTGGCTCCCACGCGCCGAGAAGCGGTGCGAAACGCCGCTCCTAAGCCGTCCGGTGATCCGCTCGTGGTAGGCCGCGTGCTTCCGACCGAGTTCGAGCACATCGAGGCCGCGCGCGGCGAGCGGCCGGCTGCTGTCCCAGTCGTCCGGGTCGATCGCCTCCGGCAGCCAGTGGATCAGGGTGTCCGGCAGCGCCGACCGCAGGTGATCGGCGGCGCCGCGCGCGCTCACGAAGACGATGCGAGACCGAGCGCGGCGAAGCTTGCGGATCCAGCGCTCGTAGTCGGCGGGCCAGCAGTCGCTGACGTACGGGATCACCTCGGACCAGAGGGTCGCTGGGAACCCACCGCCGTCCCGAGGCCAGGCGACGGCGACGACGCGCGCGTCGGTTCCCAGGCGCGCGACGTTGCGCTCCAGGTGCAGCTCCGCGCCCAGGCGGCTGAGCCACCAGGCAAGGCGGCCCCGCGGACGCCGGCGGACGCCCGCCCGTGTCAGCGAACGTGAGAGCGCGCGCAGGTACTCGCGCGTGTGCCCGGTGTGGCGCGGCTCATCCAGGAAGCTCAGCGTCCGCTCCATTGCGCTGGGCCCCGATCCGAGACGTCATGTCCCACTCTCAGGATCGGGTGCCGCGTACCCCGCCCATAGCCGTCCGTCCCCTATTACCGCATGTGCTCGATTCGAGCGATCCGAGCGGCGCTCTCATTCGCGTGAATGCCGCGAGTAGGCGCTCGACTCCGCTCAGCGCCGCCAGCTTGTCTCGGTGCTACGTTGCCTGCTCCCAGGGGGCTCCGATCAATGAGCAACCGCCGCGACCAGATTCAAGACCTCGAGATCAGCATCCTGCGCGCCGGCTCGATCACCGCCGAACAGCGGGCCGCCATCTTCGAGGTCTTCGACGCAAGCTATCGCGCCGCGAACCACGAGTATCTGCAGCGCTCGATCGACCGGATCGGCATGCTCGCCCTCGGGACGGTCGGAGGCCGGGGCGTCGCCTACAGCATCTCGCACGCTCGGTGGATGGATCTCCCGGGATTCGAAGACGCCCAGCTCGTGGCGCTGCACGGCATGCGCTGTGTCCTGCCCGCGTACCGGCATCGCGGCGTCAACGGCCGCCTGAACGAGGCACTCGACGCCGCGATGAAGTCTGATGTCGAGACCCCCGGCCACCGGCCCGAGCGGCAGCTCTCCTGCGGACGCCACGGCCACGCGTCGCGCGCTGGCGCGGCCACCAACCCGCTCTCGGTGCCCACGGCCGGCCGCCGCCCGACCCGCTGGCAGCAGGCGGTCGGCCTCGCGGTCGCCGAGGCGTACGGCTCCACGCTCGATCCGGAGACATTCGTCTGCATCGGACCGGGCACCCCGATTGGCTACCCAAACGAGGAGTTCGAGCCGACCGAGGAAGAGCGCGCCGCCTACGCCGCGGTAGACCGCGACCGCGGCGATAACCTGCTCGTCATCAATTGGTCGCCGGACACCCCGCCGGGATGGGACGACCTCGAGCCGCCGCTCTAACCAAGTAGCTCGACGACCTCGAGGTCGGCGAGCGCCACGTCGATCCGTCCGAAGAACGTTTCCGCGAGCGTCGTCCCATGCTCCGCGGCGTCGGCGTCCATCGCGGCCTGGTCGACAGACGCGCCGGCGATCACGTTGACGAGCGCGCTCCACGACATCCCGAGCCGATAGTCGTCCCAGCACGCCTCGCGCGAGTAGCCGGCGACGCCGGCCTCGCGCAGGCCGCGATGGTAGGTCTCCACCAACTCCCGTTCGTTCGCACGACGCATCTCCGGCGTCAGGCTCATGCCAACGATGCGCGCGAGGTCCTGGCCCGCGAATCCGCGACCGATCGTCTGCCAATCGAAGATCGCGAAGCGGCCGCTGGCAGCGCCCGGGAAGAAGACCTGCTGGAGGTGCAGGTCCGAGTGCGTCAGGGTGGTTGGGCGCGCCGCGTAGTGACTGGCGATCTTCGGGTAACCCTCGACGATCGCGTCGGAGACCGCGCCCAACGCGCCGTCAAAGGCGGAGGGGAAGCGCCGTTTCGTCACCGGCAGTGCTGAGGCGAACGCCGCTTGCAGACCGCCCGAGGCCGCCGGGTGATCGAGCGGGAATAGCCAGCGCAGCGTCGAGAGCTCGTCGTGCTCCCACCAGCGCGCGTGAAAGCGTGGCAGCGCCTCGACGACCTGGCGTACGTCCTCCAACGACGGAGCGTAGAAGTTGCCCAGACGGCTCGCGCTCATGTCCTCGAGGATCAACAGGAACTCGTCGCTCTCTCGGTCCCAGCCCGCGAAGTGACAGACCGGCGTCGCGATCTCGGAGCTCTCCGCGAGATCCTGATAGAAGCGCACCTCGCGCCGGTACATCCCGTTCTGCGCCGCCATCCGGCGCACCGCCTCGATCGGCGACGACCACTTCGCGAAGACTGCATCCGGGCCACTGGCGCCCGGGGCGTACGTCAGCTCAAGGCGCGCGGCGGTCGAGACCGCGCCCTGCGCCGGGACCAGCGCCGCGCGCACCGCGGACACGTCGACGCCCAGCGTCTCGCTGAGGAACGCCGGCGTGATCGCGTCGAGTTCGGTCGGGAAATCGGCCAATCGTGGTCCTCTCCTCGCGGCGGGTGAGTATATGCGGGCGTACGCGGCTAGGCGTCTGCGACGCGCTCGCGGACCTCGCCCAGCCAGCGCATCGTGTCGAGGGCGACCGACTGATCGCGACTGATGTTGCGGGCGACGATGTCGGTGTAGCCGACCGCAGCCAGCGCGCGGAAGTTGCCGGCGACGGTCTCCGGTCCACCGATCACGAGCGCTTCCGGGTCGAAGCCTCGATAGCCGCGCTCGAGGACGTCGGCGACGGCCGCACGAGCCGCCTCGTCGCTCTCGGCGACGCAGACGTCGCGGCGGATTGGCACCGCTTTCGGCGGCCGGCCGTGCGCCTCGCAGCGTTCGAGGTACTCCGCCGAGAGGGCCGACGCCTCGTCGAGCGTGATGCTGGGCGTCGCAAGCCAGCCGTCGCCCAGCCGTGCGGCCCGGTCGATCGGTGCGCTGAGGCTCGCGCCGATCCAGACCTCGACCGGTTCCGGCGGCACCGGCGCGATGCGCGCGTCGCTGAACGTCCAGCGGCCCCCGTGGCTGACGGTCTCGCCGGCCCAGAGCCGGCGCATGATCTCGAGGCTCTCCTCGAACCGCGACGGTCGATGCGAGCGGTTCACGCCGAGCGCGTCCATCTGGCCGTCTCGATCGCGGCCGACCGCGCACTGGAGGATGAAGCGGCCCTCGTGGATCGCCGCGAGCGTGCCGATCTGCTCGGCGAGCAGCACCGGGTGCCAGAGCGGCAGCAGGAACAGCGCCCCGGCTGGGCGGTCGCCCCATTCGGCCAGCAACCGTCCAAGGATCGGGACGTTCTGGAAGTAGCTTCCCGGTCCCGTTGCGTGGTGATCGCCAACGAACAACGTATCGAGGTCCGCGTCGCGGGCCGCCGCCGCCCGATCGATCATCTTGCGCGCGCCCTCGCGCGCGTCGTCCAGGCCGTAGTTGCTGGCCAGGGATACCCCGATACGCATCGCCGCCGCCCTCGCTGATCTTCGAGCCGCCGGTGCCCGTCTACTGAGCCGGGCTACTGTACCGACGACGACCGGCGGCGGACGATGGCGGCCCAGATGCCGGGGGGGTGTCGCGTTCCCCGGAGAACAGGCGCAGCGCAGCTACGCGGGTAGTGGCTCCGCGCCGGCAGGGGGAGGCACCCCGAACGCGTTCAGCGTGAAGGCGACCATCGCGTAGTACCCGACGAGTCCGGTCAGGTCGACGATCCCCGCGTCGCCGACTAGCCCCCGCAGCGCCTCGAAGGTTCGCTGCTCGACCCGATTGTCTCCGAGGAGCTCGCGCACGTAGCCCACGATCGCCGCCTCGTCCTCGGCGAGCGTATCGAGGTCGGCGCGGCTGCCGACCGCCGCGATCACCTCGTCGCGGACGTCGGCTTCGCGGGCGAGGCGAACGTGGCTGCCCCACATGAGGTCCGCGTCCCAGTGCCGCGCGGCAGTGATAATCGCCGTCTCCCGCTGCGCCGGCGTCAGGTCGGAGCTCCAGCGCACGAACTGCCCGAGGGCGGCCGCCCGCTCCGCCAGCTCAGGGCTGTGCAACAAGATCCCGTAGGGCCCCGACACAGCGCCACCTCGGAACGAAGCGACGCGGTCGTAAGCCTCAACCAGCTCCGACGGAACCTCGTTGCGGTCGATCAGATTCGCCAGACGAGTCACGAGCGCCCTCCGATCGGCGTCAGCAGCCCCGAGGCGTCACTACAGATCCGAGGGGTCGAAGGGTGTGGCGTCTCCAACCTGGAGCACCGCGAGATGACTCGCCGCGGTCGAGCGTCAGGGCGGCGCCGCGGGCGAGACGCCGTTGTCCTCGCCGGGCATCACCCCGTGCCACGCGCACTCCGGGTAGGAGCAGTCGCCGTCTTCGCCCTCGGCGAGCTGGTGTGCGATCCGGCGTCGTGCCAGCGGGCCGGCCCACCAGCGTTCGTCGAACGCGCTGATCGTCGTCGGGATCTCGTCGGTCATCGGCCACTCCTCGAGGGGTGCGCGCTCGCCTCTCAGTATGTGCCATGTCGTGGGGATGAAGTCCACCAGCTCGGCCGGCGTGAGTTGATTCTCGAGACGGTCGCGGTCTTAGCTACAAGGCACCCTTTCGCCCCCGATGGTGTTTTCAGCGAAACGGATTCTGAAATGGGGGCGGCGGGGGCGAAGCCCCCGCTTCTTTGGGGTGGGCGGGTGGGATTTAGCGAGGTTCTCTTGCAGCGCCGAGCAGAGGATTGATGGGGGTCGATCTCTCAGCCCAGAACAGCAGGGTCAACTGGCGCGCCATTTCCGCGCCGACACTCGAATTCCGGCCAACGCCCTAAAGCCACGCGCCAGCCTTTCCTAGTACCCTAACTCCTTGTCGATCGCGCCTTCCAGCGGCTCGCCCGCGCGGTATCGGGTCAGGTTGCGACAGAACCGATCGAGGTTGCGCCCGACCCGCAGCTGGCTCGCGCCCGCCGTGTGCGGCGTCATCACCACGTTCTTCGTCGTCCACAGTGGATGATCCGCCGGCAGCGGCTCCTCCGGCGCAACATCGAGCGCGGCGCCGTAGATCTGCCCGTCTTCGATCGCCTCCACGAGCGCGAGGCCGTCGTACACCTCGCCGCGGGTCACGTCCACGAAGACGGCCGTCGGCTTCATCAGCTCGAACGCCCGCGCGTCGAACAGCTCTCGCGTCTCCTCGGTCAGCGGAAGCCCGCTCGCCACGACGTCTGACTCGGCGAGCAACTGATCGAGGCGATCCGATCCCCACACCTCGGGCACCTCGGGCGTTGCCGCGACCTGTTCGCGATCGACGGCGATGCAGCGCATCCCGAACCCCACGGCCCGTCGCGCGATCGCCTTGCCCGTCCCGCCGAAACCGACGATCCCGATCGTTCCGCCCTCCAGCTCGAACTCCTGCCGTCGGTATTCAACGCGATGATCCCAGGACTCGGCGTTCGCTAATAGCGCGTGGTCGATCCGCCTCGTGATCGCGAGCAGCAGGCCGAATGCGGTCTCCGCGAGGTGGCTCCCGACCAGCCCCTTGTCGCCGGAGAGCAGCACATCGCTCTCCTTGAAGGCGTCGAACAGGTACGCGTCTGCGCCCGCCGACGAGGCGTGCACCCAGCGCAGGTTCTTCGCGTGCTCGAACAGGCGCTCGTCGATCCGGCCGAAGATCACCTCGGCATCCGGCGCCGCCTCGAGCGCCTCGCCGGGGCTGGTCGTGACCGTGATCTCGGCCTCGCCGCCGGCCGCGTCTCGCACGCGATCGAGGATCTCGTCACCGACCTCCATCATCGTGATGCTCGTCATGATCAGAATGTTCATCGCGACTGACCCCTACGGCCGCACGATCGTGCGCGCGACCTCGCCCGAGAGCATGTCCTCGAACGCCTCGTTGATCTCGTCGAGCGGGCGGAACCGCGACTGCAGCTCATCGAGCTTCAGCCGCCCCTGCTTGTACAGCTCGATGAACCACGGGAAGTCCACCCGCGGCCGCCCCGTACCCGCCGACGTGCCGATCAACTTCCGATCGAGGAACAACGGCCGCATCGGGACCGTCACCTCGCCGCCCTGAGGCGGGACGCCGACCATGCACGCGGTGCCGCCCGGGCAGGTCGCCTCGAACGCGTCGCGCGTCGTCGGCGGGTTGCCGATCACCTCGAACGCGTAGTCCGCACCGCCGTCGGTCATCTCCACGATCGCCTCGACGGCGTTCACTTTCGAGGCGTCCACCGTCTCGGTCGCGCCGAAGTCCGTCGCGAAGTCGAACTTCCTCGCGTCGATGTCGACCGCGATGATCCGCGAGGCACCGGCGATCACCGCTCCCTGGATCACGTTCAGCCCGACGCCACCGCAACCCCAGACCGCGACCGTCGCGCCCTCGCTCACCTGCGCCGTGTTCACCACCGCGCCGACGCCGGTCACGACCGCGCAGCCGATCGAGGCGAGGCGTTCGATCGGCACCTCGTCGTCGACCTTCACCAGGCTCCACTCAGGCACCACCGTATGCTGCGAGAACGTCGCGAGCCCGTGGTAGAGCGTGTCGCCTCCGGGCGTCGTGAATCGCGTCGTCCCGTCGCGCATCCGCCCCGGCTCGTTCCCAATCCCGTTGCAGAGGTTCGGCCGGTTGGTGCTGCAGTACTTGCACTTTCCGCACATCGGCCGGATCGCGAACACGATGTGATCGCCCTCCGCGAAGTCGGTCACGCCCGCCCCGACGCCCTCGACGATCCCGGAGCCTTCGTGGCCCATCACCAGCGGCGTCATTGCCGCCTCGTTGCGTCCGTCCACGGCGTGGTAGTCGGAGTGGCAGGCGCCGGTCGCCGCGACGCGGACGAGCACCTCGCCCGCCTGCGGGCCCTGGAGTTCGGTCTCCTCGACGCTGATCGGTTGCTTCGCCTCGCGAAAGATCGCTGACTTCGTGCGCATGTTGGGTTCCCGCTTCACTCGGCCCGCACGCTGGGGTGTGGACCCGCATGCGCGGAACATAGTCGACGGCGGCGAACCGCCGCCATCGTCTATCCCGAGGGCGCCGCGAGGGCCGGCGCGAGCCTCGTCACGAGGTCAGGCGGGAAAACGGGGTGCTCGCCAGCTTGCAGCTCGGCGATAGAAATCCAGTGCGCGGACGAGTGCTCATCACTCGCGGGCGCGTCCTGTTCGAACGACGCGAGCGGCTCGAGGTCACCCGGCCGGTCGTGATCCGCGAACCGAAGCTCGTAGAGAAAGACCATTTCATGGACTGGCAGGGGGCCGCTCGCGACATCGAACTCCGCGAGGTTTTCGTACACCTCGAGCAGCCGCACGACCTCGACGTCGCGTCCCAGCTCCTCCTTGAACTCCCGTACCGCAGCGTCCGCGGCGTACTCGCCGAACTCGATGAAGCCGCCGATCGGCCGCCACATCAGCCCAACGTTCAGCCATCGAGCCATCGGCTCGAGGAGCAGGTGACCCTGCTGAACGATCACGCCGAGCGCGACGGCGTTGAT
This sequence comes from Dehalococcoidia bacterium, assembly GCA_965248675.1. Taxonomy (GTDB): domain Bacteria; phylum Chloroflexota; class Dehalococcoidia; order UBA2979; family UBA2979; genus UBA6627. The sequence goes on along the minus strand of CBDFJZ010000006.1, from coordinate 233,559 downwards.
GCGCCGCTCCGCCATATCGACCTACTCGCGCGTTCGTGAGCAAGTTCACGAAGTGCGGACAGCATACGCAGCTGAGCGAGGGAGATGCGGCGGCAACCTGCTCAGATCAGACCACGAGCGCGACGACCTGCGCGCCCACCGCCAGCGCGGCTCCGGCGCCAAGGATCCGCTTTGGGTAGCGACCGATGAACCCCACCAGTTTCGCCAGCAGTGGTGCACCGCCTCGAACGCCGAGCACGGAGGCCTGCAGGACGATCAGCGCGAGTGCGAGGAACACGAGCGCGATCAGCGCGGCGAGTAGAAAGACACCGATGAAGATGATCGCGATGATCTGCCCGATCAGCTCGCCGATCGCTTCGCCTAGGTCGCCGGATCCCCCGCTCGCCTCAGGCTGGAAGGCCTCGAAGAAGAAAAACCCGACCGCGTAGATTACGACCACGACGAGAGCGACGAGCGTCAGCGCCAACACGACCCTGAAGCTCCATCGCACCATCCCCGCGGCGGCGCCTCGACTGCCCTCGGCCCAGCGCTCTTCGAGGTTCTCGAGCCAGCCTGCCAGCCGATCGCCGCGCGGTGGCGCGCGCGTCTCCTCGTTCTTCCCGGACAGGCGTCCGTAGAGCACGAGCTCGAGCGCTGCCGTCACCGTCCCGATTCCGGTCAGGAGATTGAGGAATGGTTCCACGCCGGCCGACCCTGGTCCCCTCGCCGCGCGGTCCTGATAATAGGCGTGATGCCGGAGCGGAACCTGACGGTGCGAGCAGGCCAAGCGGGCGAGGCGCTCCTTGCTTGTCGCGAACACCACTAGCGCGCGGTTGAGGTCGCCTGAATGACGCCGATAGTCGAGACATGGACGACTGGAAGACGCGCCCCATGGACCCCGCGCTCAGCGAGGTCGCCGAGCAGATCGGCCGGCTCGTGATCGAGTCGGGGCGCCTTGAGCGGGCGCTCCTCGCGATCGCGTACACCGGCCTGCGCAACCTCGGCCTTTCGCCCCAGCGCCTGCATGGCTTGACGGCGCGACCGCTGGTGGACGAGGTCCGTCGCCTGGCCGCGGAGGACGCATACGACGCGTTCAGCGAAGCGGTCACCGAGGCGCTTGCCGAGCTCGTCTCGGAAGGCGACGAAGACGTGCTCTCGTGGCGCAACCGTTACGTCTACGCCTCGTGGGAGCGGAGCGACGATGGTGTCTATCGAGGGATCGCGCTCCGCGACGTTGCCGGTCGTGACCCCGCGACCGACGGCGATCCGCCGGTCAACGAGTACAGCGTTGAATCGATGCTCTACCTGACGTTCACGATCGCCAAGGCAACGGACGAACTCCGCCGCCTGAGCCAGGCGGCGCTCCGCCACGCTGCCTGACCGGCGGCCGCCTCAGACGGCGCGGCTCTCGCCGAGCGACTCACCCCTTCGAGTCAGCAGCTGCCAGAACACCATCACGATCGTGACCCAGAGGAACGGAACGTAGAAGGCGAGCACCATCCAGGACGTATCCGTCGCCGTCTCCACCAGGCTCTCGCTCACCCCGACCGCTGTCGCGCTGATCAGATCGGCTGTCCCCACGAGCGCGAACAGCCAGACCGCGGCGATAGCGCCGCCCGCCCGGACTCGCAGCGCCCACAACGCGATCAGCGCGAGGATCGCGCTGACGAGATCACCGAACGCGATCGTCCGCATCGCTCCTTCGGACGCGTCGAGTCCGAACTCGCCCGCCGAAAAGATTTGCATCGCAATGTGGCGGAACGCGTGAAACCAGATCAGCAGCGACAGCGCGTCGGCCAGCGGCCGCGCCCGTACCGCCGGTGCCAGGTACCAGAGCCCGATCGTGATCGCCGCGACGTACGTCACGACCGATGCGATCAGATTCGCCGCGGTCAGATCCATATCAGCCCCCAAGCCATTCGAGCGCGTCCTGGCGCGTCCCGAAATACGCGGTCGGGAAATCGGCCGGCCCCTCCGGTGCCGGTGCTGCACCGATCGCCGGCATCCCCGCGGGCATCTGGAACGCGAACTTCTGGACGCCGGCCGCGTTGTACTTCGGAATGATGTTCACGTCGCGCCAGCCCATGTCCATGACGTCCATGTCCATCTGGAAGTGGGTGGCGTCCACCAGCACGCGCGTGCGGCCTGACGTCGCCACGGCATCCGCGAAGCGCGAAAGCCAGCCGTTGAACTGCTCGCCGCTGATCGATTTCGTCGTGTCGTACCAGCGGATCTCGAGGTACCCGTCCTCCGGCCGGTCGATGCAGGCGCCCCACCTGTCCTCGAATACGTGCGTACCGCTCATGCGTTCCCCCGCCTTCTCGTCGTCCTTACTCGCCCGGCTCGACGCCGAGCCGGGTTCCGTCTTCCACGAACTTCCTGAGTCGTTCCGTGAGCAGATCCCGCCAACCTTCGTTGAAGCCAGCCGCCGTCTCCTCGTCGATCGCGCCGACCGCGCCGAAGCTGAACCGCAAGTTCGTCGCTTCGCCGGCGCCCGTAAGCACGAACTCCGCGACAGCGAGCGCGATCCCGAGGTGGAACGGTCCGCTCAACTGCAGCAGTCGGTCCCGCTCGAGCCCGGTCACGGTCGCGATCAGCGCGCTCCCCCCGGCCCACCGCTCGACGAACTGCCCGCCCAGCTCCGACGTCATCGCCAGCGACCTCGCCTCGGGGCGGAGATACGGATGTCCCCACCACGCCCCCGGTTCCGAGGTGATCGCCTCGAACACGCGCCGCGGTGCGGCCTCGATCCGCACGTCCAGCGCGATGTCGATCGCGCGTTCGTTGGCGCCGCTCATCGGCTCAGCCTCCGCCCGGTCGCGCAGCCGCAACAGTCCCCGCGTCCAGCCGGCGGCGGCCGGGCTGGACCAGCGATCGGCCAGACCGACGAGCGGCCCGAGGTTGGCGTAATGCCAACGCTCGCGCCCCCGCTTCCGGTTCGTGACGACGCCGGCGTCGGTCAGCACATCGAGATGGCGCATCACAGCGATCCGCGAGATCGAGAACTCCGAGGCGATCGCGCCCGTGATTCGAGGCCCTTCGCGCAATAGATCCAGAATCCGCCGCCGCGTCGGATCGGACAGCGCGCGCCAGATCGCATCGCTCGGCGTGTCGGCGGCGGCGAGAGGGATGGGTTTCGTCATACATGTAATGGAACTATTACATATCGTCTCCAGTGTCCGCAATGTCGAAGGCGTGGCGAGGGAAGGGATCTGTCCGGCGGCGAGGAGGAGAAGGCGAGCTACGAGGCGACGGCTACCGCTACGAAGCCCCCGCGCGCGTCTTCGAGGGCGATCGCCAGCGCGATCACGACGTCGTCACGCCAGACGCGTCCCGCGACCCGCACGCCAATCGGCATCCCCTCGTCCGAGGTCGCCCACGGCACCACCGCCGCCGGCTGCCGCGTCAGGGTGAACGGCAGCGTGTAGAGGTACTCGTCGAGCGTCCAATCAGCGTGCGGCGCCGCCGGCTGTGGCGCGGCCGGACACAGGATCGCGTCGTACTCCTCCATGAATACGGTCATGTCGCGCGTGAACCGCTCCCACTCGAACCGAGACTCCTCGATCTGATCGGCCGTCAGCGTGCTCTCGCGCGGTGGCATCCAGCGCCGGAACGACAGCGACCGCACCCGCGCCCAATACGCCTGCGTGATCGGCATCGACTCCTCGAGTCGCGGCGGGCTCACCGCCGCGACCGTGCACCCGGCGGCCTCGAGCACGCGCGCGGCGTCCGTCACTGCCGCCGCCGTCTCATCGCTCGGACGGACGCCCGGAAGCTCGGTGAACGTCGCGATCCGCATCGCTCCGAGGTCGACGGCGCTCGCGTCGCCGATCGCAATCGGCAGCGCTCCGGGATCACCGGCGTCGGGCCCGGCGATCACGCGCAGTATGGTTTCCAGATCGCGCGCCGACCGCGCGAGCGGTCCGATCGTCGTCCGCGGATCGCTCAGGTGCCCGATCGGTGGGAAGTGCCCGCTGTTCGGCACCAGGCCGGTCGACGGCTTCAGCCCCACCACCCCGGTGCAGTGCGCCGGCCAGCGTATGCTGCCGCCGGAGTCACTCCCAAGGCCGAGCGGCGATCCGCCGGCCGCCACGATCGAAGCCTCGCCGCTGCTGCTCGACCCGGGCGTTCGCCCGAGGTCGTGCGGGTTGTTTGGCCGCTCGTTGACCGGCTCCCCTCGCTCGACGTTGGTCTTGCCCAGCAGGATGCCGCCTGCCCCGCGGATGCGGGCGACGACGGTGGCGTCGCGCTTGGGGACGATCGCGTCGCTCCTCGAGGCCGGCGGCGCAGATCAGGCCCTCGGTCTCGATCCAGTCCTTTACGGTGAACGGCACGCCGTGTAGCGGACCCAGCGCGTCGCCTCGCGCCACCGCCTCGTCGGCGGCGCGAGCCCCCTCGAGGGCGTCCGGCGCGAGCTGGACGACGGCGTGAAGCAGCGGATTCACCTCGGCGATGCGATCCAGGTGTGCCTGCACGACCTCGACCGACGACACCTCACGCTCACGGACCAGGCGAGCGAGCTCCGTCGCGGGGGCGCTGAGCAGATCCTCGGACGGCACGCGAAGCCTCGGAGCTAGCGGAGCGGGCGGAAGAAGTCGCGGATGTCCTGTGCCAGCAGCTCGGGCTCCTCCATCGCGGCGAAGTGGCCGCCGCGGTCGTGCTCCGACCACTGCGTGAGGTTCTCGCAGCCGCGCTCGACCCACGAGCGCGGAGCGCTGAGGCCGCCGATCTCCCCGGGGAACACCGAGACCCCGACCGGGACCTCGAGCGTGTGGCTCAGCCGGTTCGCCGGGTCTGCGCCGCTTTCGTAGTAGTAGCGTGTGCTGGAGTTGATCGTGTTCGTGAACCAGTAGATCGAGATGTTCGTCAGCGACTCGTCCTTCGAGAACCGCGTCTCGAGTTCACCGCCACAGTCCGACCACGACCGCAGCTTCTCGGTGATCCACCCTGCGAGACCCGCCGGCGAATCGGTTAGCCCGTAGGCCAGGGTCTGCGGCTTCGTGCGCTGGATCGCCTGGTACGCGGCCTCCGCCGCCTGCCACTGGCCGGCGCGCTTGAGATACGCCTGCTCGTCCTCGGACTGCGGCGTGCGGTCGCCGATCGGTCCGAGGAACGGCATGTTGATCTGCGAGCCGACCACCCGCTCCGCGAAGCTGTGCCCGAGGTGTGCCGTGACCACCGCGCCCCAATCGCCGCCCTGCGCGCCGTACCGCGTGTAGCCGAGCTGCTGCATCAGCCCATCCCAGAGCTGCGCCGTCCGCGCCTGCCCCCACCCGGCCGTCGTCGGGATCTCGGAGTAGCCGTACCCCGGCAACGAGGGCACCACGACCGTGAACGCGTCCGCATCGTCGCCCCCGTGCGCCGCCGGGCTGGTCAGCAGGTCGAGCATCTTGTGGATCTCGAAGAAGGTTCCCGGCCAGCCGTGCGTGAACATCAGCGGCAACGGGTTCGAACCGGCGCCCTCGGCGTGCACGTAATGGATGCCGTATCCGTCGACCTCGGTCGTGAACTGCGGCATCTGGTTCAGGTACGCCGCCTGCGCCTCGAAGTCGAACCCGTCGGCCCAGTACCCGCAGAGCTGCTGCAGATAGGCGAGGTTCGTGCCGAAGTCCCAGCCGCTGTCGCTCACCTCGGCCGGCCAGCGGGTGTTCGCGAGGCGCTGACGCAGGTCGGCGACGGCGTCGGCGGGGAACTGGACCTCGAACGGCTGAGGGCTCACGGGGCCTCCGGGGGGCTGCGCGTGTGGGCGAGGGCAGCCTACCCCGAAGGCGCCCTGAGGCGGAACGCGGCGCGCTGCTGTGCGAGGCGGTCTGCGCTCTGGTGCGTCCGGTCGAGGCTAGGCGCGCGTCCCGTCGAACGTGCCGGAACCGAACGAGCCGAACTGGACCGTCCCGTCGATCGCGTCACCGTCGACGGTGCCGACGAAGTCGAGCTTCATCTCGCCCATCGCGCCGGTGAACATCGTGCTCCAGGTGGCCTCGTCACCGTTCGCGGTGCCGCCGTCGAAGTCCTGGCCCCCCTGCGGTGAGGCGAACTTCCCGCTGAGGTCGCCGCCATCGCTGTTCAGCGTGACGGTGACTAGCCGGTCGCCCATCGGGGTCTTCAGTGTGATGTTCCAGATGCCATCGACCGCCATGTGATCCCCCCGTCAGCCAACTGCGATCAGCTCAACCGCCGCTGTCGCAGACATCGCCCGCCCGTTGTGCGACTTCCGTGCTCCTCGATGATGGCGGCTTTCGTCACGAGCCTCAAGCGTGGCGCGCTTAGCGGAGGAGCTGAATGACCCGTGTCTTCGCGATTCGGTCATGCCACGTCTGGCCCTCGGGGTGGAACGCCGCCGCCCAGAATCCGAGGCCAAGCGGTAGCAGCGAGGGGATCAACGCGATCGTGCGGATCAGCCCGGCACGCACGCCGGGCGGTCCCCCGAACTCGTCGACCGATCGAAGATCGGTCACCTTGCCGGACGGCGCCCACCCCTATGCGTTGAACACCCAGAGCGTCCAGACGGTAGTGGGTCAGTTTGACGCCTCGGATTCTGAAAGCAGTCCGACAAGCTCCTCGACAGACCAGCGGTGATCCGCGACGCCGAGCCGCTGAGCCGGAGTCAGCCCCTTGAGAGTCTGGTGCGGGCGGCAGTAGTTGTAGTGCATGAAGTGGAGCGCCACGGCGTGCTCTAGGTTCTCGACCTTCTTTGAGAAAGCGTTGGGCAGCCGAGTGAACCGCCGCATCGACATTCGCATCGTGAGGTTCTGGCGCTCGACGTAGGCAGTGCTGACGTGCTGTGGATCGGGCGCTCCGGTGATCCGCACCTCGCGGACCCCGATGCACTTGGCGGGGCTGTAGCGCGTGTTCGGGCCGTCCACGTCCGAGCCGTAGAGCTTCTGGAGCATCGCGTAGTCGATCTCAGTGCCGAACGCGTCCTCGACGGCGCGGAGGTACGGACGGTGGCCGTCCGTCGTGAGCTGCACGCGGTGGGCGAGGCGCGCTGCTACGTCGTCCATGAAGTAGGCGGCGGCCGCGCCATCGCGCCGCCCCACAGTCCACGAGATCATGAACTTGGTATCGGCGTCGAGCGCTGTCCACGTCCACACGTCTCCGTGACCCCACACGCCCTCTTGGCCTCGCGGCACGTTCTTCTGTTTGGCGTAGACGAACGACCAAATCTCGTCGCACTGAACCCGGACGCTCCCGAGGTTGCGCGCGCTGGCGTCATGGAAAGCGACACAGACCGCGCCGAGGTCGGCGAGAAGCTTGAGCACTGTTCCCTTCGCGACACCCGTCATCCGGGTCGTCGAACGGATCGAGTTGCCCTCGACAAGAGCCCGGACGACCTGGACGCGGCGCTCGTTGCTCAGTCTGTTCATACTGGACAGTATACTTGATCGGACATGAATAGGTCCAGTATCACGGTTCCTATTTCGGAAGCTCTGGCGTGCTAGAATAACAGGAACCCGTCGTGGAGGTGAGCCCGTGAACGATGATCTCAACGCTCGCGATGCCCAGGAGAGTGGCACGCGAATCTACGTTCGTTCGCTAGAGGTCGTTTCACGGCTTCACGACCTGGGGCTCGCACCTCACGTGCTCCGGACGGCAGCCGAGTCCGCGATCCGGAGCGTTGCCGGGTACACCGATCACGATCCGCGGATGGCGAAGGGTCTCCAGCTCTGGGGCAAGATGCATCGCGGTCTCCGCGATCAACTCAAGCCCCTCGGCTGGCAAGGCGAGACTGCCGACGGGTTCGAAACGACTGTGGACTCCCTCCGTGAGGTCGCCGTCGCGGTCGCGCGCGGTAACGACGGCACTGGGCATCCGGAATCCGGAGAGGAACCCCTCGACCAGAAGCAAGAGGGGCCACATGCTGCGGCTCGCGGTCACACGGAACAGGCCGGGCTTCTGGACGATCGAGCCATCGTTCGGGGCACCACCGACGGTCCCCGCTGAGCACACGTGGGTGCTGCTCTTCAACTCGGACAAGGACGAAGAGCTGATGCGCCTTGAGCTGGCCCTTCCGTCCGGCATGACCGACGAAGGCCACGTCCGCGAGTGGGAAGAACGGATCATTCTTGAGCCCGTTCCGTACGTCGTCACTGCGGTCGAGGTTGATGATGACGAAGAGGACGCCGACGACATCGACTTTGAAGTTCCCCGCAAGACTGGCTAACGGTCGATGTCGGGATTCAATCCGCAACGGCTGAGCGTCGCTCGAAGGCGACACGGGTACACAAAGACGGCACTCGCCAGCGAGATCAACGTGTCCGTCAGGATGGTCACCGCCTACGAGCGCGGCGAGAAGCAGCCCGGCCCCTTCAATCTCCAACGCTTGGGGCAGGCGCTCAAATGCCCGGTCGCGTTTTTCGACGGAGACGATCTGGACGAGCCGCCAATCGACGGGACTAGCTTTCGGGCGCTGAGTAAATTGACGGCACGCGAGCGGGAGCAGGCTCGGGGTTCGGCCGCGATCGCGTTGGCGTTTTCGGACTGGATTGACGAGCGATTCAACCCGCCAGGGCCGGACGTTCCTCAGTATCAGGGGGTCGACCCTGCGACCGCGGCGATGGGCGTACGCGAGGAATGGGGGCTCGGTGAGCGCACCGCTCCAAACATGGTCCACCTGCTAGAAGCGCACGGCGTCCGGGTCTTCTCGCTCGTGGAGGAGTGTTCCTCCGTCGACGCCTTCTCGTTCTGGCGCGGCGAGGTTCCCCACGTGTTCTTGAACACCGTGAAGACTGCTGAACACCGTCGCATGGACGCCGCTCATGAGCTGGGGCACCTCGTACTTCATTGGAGGGGAACGGCGCGCGGCCTCGACGCGGAGAAGGAAGCTGCGGAGTTCGCCTCCGTGTTTCTGATGCCGGAGGGGAGTGTTCTGGCCAACGCCCCGCAAGGAGGGACCCTGAACCAGCTGATCGCCGCGAAGCGGAAATGGAGTGTGTCACTCCGGGCGCTGGTCTATCGCATGCATGCGTTGGATCTACTCACGGATTGGCAGTACCGCTCTTTGTTCATCGAGATCAGTAAGAAGGGCCTTCGCAAGAAGGAACGTAACGGCATCCGCCCGGAGACCTCAAAGCTGCTCAGTAAGGTCTTCGCATCGATGCTAGAAGACGGCGTGACGCGAAACGCCGTTGCGGATGACCTCGCGATCCATCCGGAGGAACTGAACCGGCTTGCCTTCGGGCTGGTCTTAACACTAGTGCCGCCGACTGGTCGCAGCGTACCTAGTCACTCCCAGCAGCAGCGTCCGCAGCTTCGCGTCGTCTAGCTACGCTTCGACCAGCGGGCTCGCGCTGCCTTTCGAGCTATCTCGCTCCGTTGCTCCGGCGTCAACGCCTTCGCTCGTGCCTTGCCACCCTTGAGCCCACCGCGCCGACCTAGCTCGACGGCGGCAGCGTTCTTCTCCGGCTTCTCGGGCTCGGACTCTCCGGGTTCGTCACTGGTCGCCTCCGCTACAATGTCGGAGGCAAGGCCGTTCACGTCGCGGGGCCGCTTCATCTTGCGTGACCGCTCAGGCATGGCCCCAGCGTAGCACGGAGCGGCAAATGCGGTGTCCTGAATGTGGCAGCGACCGGGTGGAGAAAGACCGGAGCACCATCGGCGGCGCTGACACCGGGGACTACATTTGCCGTGCTTGTCGCTTCTCCGCCCCACGTCAGAGCATTGTCTGGCAGCGGACCTCGGAGCCTCCAGTCTCAAACTGACCCACTACCGTCCAGACCGGAATCGTCGCGACGAACACGTACAACACCGGCGACAGGTTGGTCGAGCTGCCCTCGGGAAGCAGGGTGAAGACGGACACCGCGAGCGCTGCCGTTCCGGCGAATCCGAGGAACCAGACGAACGTCAGCGCGATCAGATCGAGGACGGCGCCTGCCGCACGACGCCCGAACGGCGCGAACCGCTCGCCGCGCACGGGATCGGCCTCGCTGGCTGAAACGAACGACAGCCGCGACTTGTCGCTGGTGCGGCCCCGGCGGCTCGTAGCGGCTGATCGCGGGCTGACCGACGCCGGCGGCGATTGCCTCTCGGAGGAGCTTGCGTTGATCCAACGCTCGATCGAGCGGATTCCGTGCCATCCCGACCAGTCCTGTCTAGCGCGCTTTGCCGTGTCGCACGCCCGTGTCGAGGTCAGGCGTGGCTAGCCCACGAGCTGTCCGTAGATCTCCGCCCGCTTCTTCGGATCGCGCTCGTCCATGCTCACCGAGTGCCAATCGAAGCCGGCCTCCTCGGCCTCCTCCATCGCCTCGATGCACTCCTCGACGGTCCCGGCGGTGCCGAGCTGGTTCACCAGGTCTTCCGGCAGCGCCGCGGCGCCACCGGCCGGACCGCCTTCCTCCCAGCCGCGCCGGACGGCGTTCGCCTCGTCGGCGTAGCCCATGCGGATGAAGTGCTCGTAGTAGAAGTCGCCCATCCGCGCGATGTAGAACGCCGTGTTGCCCGCGGTCTGCTGACGCGCGCCCTCGACGTCCTCGGTCACCCGGACGCCGGTCGGGTTGCGGATCACGAAGTCGGCGCGGCTGCGACCGGCGCCCTCGATGTAGGCGGTCATCGCCTCGGTCTGAGGCTTCCACTGCTCCTTCGGGAGATGGATCGGGAGCCAGCCGTCGGCGACCTCGGCGGTCTGCTTCAGCGACTTCGGGGTGATCGAGGCGATGTGGATCGGGATGTGATCGCGGAGCGGCTCGAACCGCATCGTGAAGCCGCGGGCCAGCTGGAAGATGTCGCCGTTGTAGTTGAGCTTCTCGCCTCGCATCAGCGTGTTGATGATGTCCACGTACTCGCGCATCCGCGTCAACGGCTTGCGGAACTTCACCCCGTGGAAGTGCTCGATCACCTGCGGCCCCGAAGACCCGAGGCCAATGATCATCCGGCCGTTGGAGATGTGATCGAGCGTCGCGAAATGCTGCGCCATCGCGCCGGGGGTCCGCGAAAAGATGTTCACGATGCTCGCGCCGAGCTGGATCTGGCTCGTTTCGCGCGCGACCACGGCCAGCAGCGAGAGCGCGTCGGGGCCCCACGCCTCCGCGATGTTGAGGGTGTGCACGCCGGAGTCGTCGGCGACTTTCGCCTGCTCGACGATCCCCTCCATATCGAAGTTGCCGGCCCAGTTCACGCCGATCGAGAGCTTGCGTGCCATCGGTCCCCCAGTGCGGTTCGCTAGCGAATGTGCGAGCTGTCCGCGGTCCGCGGACGGTCGTTGCGCGGGGCGACTATATCGATCGGTAGCCGCTCGCGCCCGGGGTGCGAAACACAAACGTCGTGTCGAGGGACGATTGACGCTGTCGCCGCTAGACGAGCCTGAAACGGATGCCGCAGAGCAGCACGACGTCGTCGCCTGGCAGCGCGTTCCGCTCACCGGCCGCGGCGAGTACCTGCTCCCGGTCCGCCACCTCGATGTCGAGGCCCCCGAGTCCCTCGCCGCGTCCGTCGCTGATCTCGACGAACCGCAGCGCAGCGCCGTCGAGGTGGACCGTGGGATTGCCGTCGGCGTCGGACTGGACTGGCCGTTCGAGCATCTCGCTCCAGCGCGCGGCGAGCGCGGTCGGATCGTCTGTCTGCAGCTCGGCGGCGGTCCAGCGAGACACCACCGCGGTGCGGCGTGCGGGCAGCCAGTCCGGCCCGGCCGGCGTCCACGGGCCGGCCGGATCGGCGGCTCCCTCGTTCTGACGCAGCTCGGCCATCGCCCCCGGCACATCCTTCGGGTGGAGCTGAATCCCTGAGTTCACGCCGTCCCCGCTGTCGTTCACGAGGCGGATGCCGAGCGCTGCAACTCGCTCCCGAGCCGCCGCTACGTCGTCCGTCTGCATGATCACCATGTAGCCGCCGTCGCCGCCCCGGCGATCGAGGTAGCGCCCGCCCGCGGTCTGCTCCTCGATCGGCGTCACCACCTCGAGGAAGTCGTTCCCGACCGGCATCAGGAAGTTGCGGAGACCGAAGCGGCCGACGCCGGGGTCGCGGTGACAGACCTCGAGTCCGAGCACGGCGCGGAAGTCCGCCTCGACCGCATCGAGGTCGCGCGCCACCAGAGCGATCTGACGCATCCGTAGCACGGCTACCTCCTCGGTCCGGCGGCAGCGTACCCGACCTCCGTCGCTTAGACTTCGCGAGGTTTGGTTGGAGTTGCCGTGCGCAGGCTTTCGATCAGCGTCCCGTGGGATCCGCGAAATCTTGAGCCGCTGCTCGCCCGCGCCCGCGCCGCCGACGAGGCCGGCGTGGACACGATCTGGGTCAACGAGGGCTTTGGACACGACGCGTTCAGCGGTCTGACGCTGCTCGCCGTGGAAACCAAACGAGCCCGTCTGGGCACGTCGATCGTCAACGTCTACTCGCGGACCGCCGGCGCGCTCGCTCAACACTTCGCGACGCTCGACCAGCTCTCGGCCGGCCGGATCGTCGCCGGGCTCGGGACGAGCGGGACCGGCGTGATCGAGCGTTTTCACGGGATCCCGTATCAACCCGCAATCCAGCGCCTCCGCGAGACGCTCGAGCTGTTGCGAGCCTTTTGGCGGCACGAGCGGGTGACGCACCATGGCCTGTGGTACGACCTCGAACGGGCGCTGGTGATGGGCGTCGACCCGGTGCAGGCCGATCTGCCGATTCACCTCGCGACGCTGCATCCGAGGAGTGTCCGGCTCACGGCGGAGCAGGCCGACGGCTGGCTGCCGGCGTGGATTCCGTTTGATCGGCTCGGCGCGGCGATCGCGGAGCTGCGCGGCTGGGCCGAGGCGGCAGGCCGTAACGGGGCGGAGATCGAGGTATGCGGTCCGGGCGCCGTCACCGTCGTGGATGACGCCGATCGGGCCGAGGCGATGCGCGCCCAGCGCCGTCGGCGGCTCGCGTTCTTCGTGGCGAGGAACGGCGACTTCTACTACCGTCAGTTCGTCCGCCACGGCCTCGCGGACGAGGCCGCTGCCGTTCGTCGCGCGTGGGCCGCGGACGGCGCGGAGGGCGGGGTTGCGGCAGTGCCGGACGGCCTCGAGGATCACTTCGACTTCGTCGGGCCGCTCGAGGCGTGCGTCGATCGGCTGGAGGCGCAGGCGGAGCTTGGCGTCGATCTGCACCAGGTATCCGTGATCACGGACGATCAGGCAGAGTGGTCGGCGGCGATCCGCCGGTTGATCGATTGAACGAAGGAGGCGCGATGTCGGACATGCTGAAGCTGCAGAACTACCAGGCCCACTATGTAGGCGCATTGCTCGAGAGCACCGCGAAGGCGATTGACGGACTGAGCGAAGAGATCATCCACTTCCGGCCTGAGGGGCCGTGCAACTCGATCGGCTTCGACGCGTGGCACATCGCCCGCACCGCCGACAACCTGATTCACTTCGCCTTTGCGCGCGAGATGCCGGTCTGGATTCAGCAGGGCCTGAACGACGCATGGAACCTACCGAAAGCAGATCAGGGCACGGGGATGTCGCCGGATGAGGCGTACGCGCTGCGGTTCCCCGCAGCCGATCTGCTGGCGAAGTACTCGCGGGACGTTGCGGCAGCAGTGGTGCCAACGATCAAGGGTTACTCAGACGAGTTCATGGACGAGCGGATTGACATCAAGCCGAACGGGAATCTCGCGCGCTATGAGATTATCGGACAGGTGATCATCAATCACGGCAACAACCACTTCGGGATGATCAACACGGCGTTGACGCAGGCCGGCGAACCAGGACTCGGCGTCTAGATCAGGCAGATCGGCGGCGAGCCGAGGGAACGAGCGGCATCACGTAGATAGTTGCACGTGAGCTTCGGTCGTCTCAAATCGCGATACCTGCGGTACGCTACTGCCCGCATTCAGAAGGGGAAACAGCATGCCGAAGTTCGAGGCGATGAAGGCGGACGAGGTCCAGGTCGGACGGGGGCGCACGACGGCCGAGGCCCGAGCCGCCTTCCGGGCGGCGATTGAAGGCAGCGATGCGGGGAAGATCACTCTCGATCGCAACGATCGTCCGTCCTCGGTCAAGCGCCTGCTCGCCGAGGCGAGCAAGGAGAGCGGAATCAAGGTCCGGTCCTCCTGGGAGGACAAGAAGCAGATGGTCCTCTACTGGAAGCGAACCGGCGTCTAACCCTCCGCCTGAGGACCGCTCGAATGCGCCCGGCTTGTCCGGGCGTTTTCCCGACGCGACCAGCGCTGATTCGGCTACTCGGCGTCGGTTGGCGCGCGTTCGATCAGCTCGATCATCACGCCGCTGTTCAACTTGGGGTGGATGAATCCGATCTTCGCCCCGTGGTATTCGTGCTGGTTGACCAGCTCCACGCCACGCTCGCGGAGGTGTGCCGCCGTGTCGGCGAGGTTCTCGACGACGTAGGCGATCGAATCGATGCCTTCACCGCGCCGTTCGATGTTCTTCGCGAGCTCGCCGCTCGGGTCATTTGGCGAGACGACGTCGAGCACCGCGCCGCCGAGCCGCACCGTCGCCCCGTTGAAGGCGCCGATCGTGTCCGAGCCACGGTCGCGTACCGGTTCTGCGCCGAGCAAGTCTCCGAGACGCTCGACGGTGCTGTCGAGGTCGAGGACGCGCAGGTTGACCTTCGCGAGTTCGATGATGCGGTGAGCCATGGTTCGTCCCATCTCCGATGTGATGATTGCCGGCGCACGACTGTAGCGCGCCGCCGATCGCCTGCGTTACTCGAGCCCGAGGATCGCGTTGCGGTTCCTGGCGAGCAGCCGGATACCGGCGACGGCCACCAGCAGCGAGATTACGCCGTACGCGACCAGCGCGAGGTCGCTCCGCAGATCGTCGACGAGGACGATCGTCGAAGTGACTTCGAGCGTCGCGAGCCCGCCGAGAAAGAGCACCAGCCATTCCTCGCGAAGACGGTGGACCACGTAGGTGCCCAGCGGCGCACCCCAGACGACGATCGGCACGGCGGCGAGCCAGAGGCCTCGGAGGTCGTGGGAGCTGGCCGGAGCCGGATCGACCGCGGCGCCGCCGACGGCGACGACGTCGCCCGTGGCGCCAAGCGTGACATCGAGCTGGCCATGTCCGATTCCGAGGACCAGCAGGCCGACGACTGAAACGGCGGCCATCGTCACGACGCTCGTCGGGACGCAGACCCGCGGGTGCATGCCGAGCATCGCGATCATGAACAGGAACAGCAGCGCATTGAGACCGGTGCCGAGCAACGAGGTGAGGACACCGCCGGCGAAGGCCGCGATCGCGAGCCCGGTCCAGATCCGACCGCTCCAGGCGTCCATCTCCATGGCGCCGTACTCGCGTTCCTGGCGTGTCTGGAACATCAGGAAGGCCATCGCCGACAGCATCACGGTGAACGTGACCTTGACGTAGGCCGGCGGGAGCCGTGACTCCCAGAACGCCGTGTCGCTATCGCCAAGGATCACGAGACCGATCAATAACCCGAGCGTGCCAGCGCCGGCCCCGAGGAGGACCGCGCGGCCCTCGAGCGGCCGGCCGGTTAGCAGGATGACGATCGAGGTGGCCGTCATCCCGACGGCCTGGATCGAGAGTGCGAACGTTCGCGCGACCGCCGGTGTCACGTCCAGCACTTTAGTGAACACCGGGAACGCGACCGCGCCGCCGCCCTCGGGCGAGGCGCCGGCGAGGAAGCTGCCGAGCGCCATCGTGACGGCGGAAGGCCAGCGGTCGAGCGCGCGGCCGAACTCGCCGGCCGCGATCACGTAGACGAGCCAGACCAGCGTCGCGATCGCCGGGACGACGTACGGGGCGCCACGCCAGCGCAGCATGCGCGTCAGGGGCGAGGCGAGGGCGCCGGTCGTGGAGGTCACGTGCCTATGAGCGATCGCTGTCGCGGATACATCGTCTAGCGCGCGCGGCGGTGGATGAAGTCAGTAATCAGGGCGAGACACTGCTCGGTCGCATCGGACGCTTCGTAGGTGAAGGCGTGAGGTTCGCCCGGGAAGTAGGCGTACTCCAGGTGGCCGCCTCGCTGCTGGTAAGCGCGCATCAGGTACTGCGTCATTTCGAGCGGGACGTTCTGATCTTCCCCGGGTTGGACGATCAGTACCGGCGGCAGCTCCTGCGCCTCGCCGTCGTCGAGGATGCGCGGCACGCTCGCTTCTCGCATCGTCGCCTCGTCGCCGAAATACGCGAGGCTGCTGGTGACAAGCCCATCGCGCTCCATGCGAACGGCGTAGCGGTAGCGATACAGGGGATCGGAGACCGGCCAGCACGCGACGACGTAGCGGACGCTCCCGTCGACGCCCTCCTCGTTCTCCGAGGCCGTTTCGAGGAGCGGCGTCTGCCGGTGCTCCTCGATGCGCGGCCGCACGGCGGCGAGCAGGGCGAGGTGGCCGCCGGAGGAGTTCCCGATCATGCCGACGCTGCCGGGGTCGCCGCCGAACTCGGCGGCGTGGAGCTTAGCCCAGCGAACGCCGGCGACGATGTCGCTGGTCGCGCATGGATGCTGGTGATCGGGGCCCTGACGGAAGTCGAGCGAGACGATGACCAGTCCGGAGCTGGCGAGTACGCGACTCACTGGCTCGTTCCGAATGCGATGATTCGCGTTCCAGGCGCCGCCGTGCACGGAGATCAGCGTCGGGTAGGGCGCATCGCTGTCCGATGATGGCCGGTAGACGCGAGCGAGGAGTTCGACGCCCCCGGGGTTGGCGTACGGGACGTCCGACTCCGCGACGTCCAGGTCGGCCAGCGCTGCCGTCATTGGACTGTGTCCCGGGTAGAGACGTGCCCGACGGCGTCCATCAGCCGCCCTGGTTGTCCGGCGGTCAGCCCACCGTCGACGACGAGCGCGTGACCGGTGACGAAACTCGACGCATCGCTCGCGAGCCAGAGCGCTGCTTCGGCGATGTCGTTCGGGCGTCCCGCCCGCGGGATCGGTTGGAGCGTGACCAGTCCCTCGGCAAGCGAGTCCACGTCCCGGCGGAAGATGTTCGTCGCGATGCCGCCCGGACAGATGCAGTTGACGCGGACGTTCGCGGACGCCAGCTCGATCGCCGTCGTCTTGGTGAGCTGGGTGACCGCCGCCTTCGCCGCGCTGTAAGCGTGTCCGCCGAAGCCGGCCTGAAGGCCGGCGACACTCGCGGTGTTCACGATGCTGCCGTGTCCCTGTGCCTTCATCACGATCGCGGCGTGCTTGATGCCGGCGGCGACGGACGTGAGCAGCGGCGAGAGCGTCCGCTCCCAGCCGTCGATCGGGAACTCGTCAATCGGGCCGCCGACGCCACCGGCGCCGGCGTTGTTGAAGACGCTGTCGACATGACCGAAGTGCGACACTGCATGCTTGATCGCGCCCGCCACGTCATCCTCTCGCGTCACGTCGGCGTGGATGTAGCTCGCTGCGCCGCTCCCGAGGTCCTCGACGATCGACTGCCTGAGGTCGTCTTGGATGTCAGCGAGGACCACACGCGCCCCGGCGTCGACGAAGCGGCGCGCCGTTCCCTCCCCGATCCCGCTCGCGGCTCCGGTGATCACGGCGACCTTTCGTCGAGCGATCGGCCGGCTTCAAACACGCGGGCCTCCGATGACACGACGCTAGTCCTCGATTGCGACCTCGTCGCCGTCGCTCACGGCGCCCGGCGTCAGCACCGAGGCGTAGACACCGGCGGTCGCGTCGTTCTCCTGGGCAACGACGGTGAGGACGCGCGTGAGCGGGTCGCCACCGTGTGGCGCGAGGGTAATCATCGCGCAGCGTTTGTCACGTTCTGTGATCGCCACACGCACGTCCTCGCCGATCCGAACGGTGCAGCCCACCCAAGCGTCCTCGCCCCACGGCGCGCCGTCCTCGGTCTCGACGGTGAAGTTCATGCGGAACCGCTGTGGCTCCTCGGGCGTGTCGCTCGCTTCGGCGATATGCGAGACGGTCGCGCGGCTAATCATCGTGATCGCGGCGACGTCGAAGCTGCCTCGATAGTTCGGGAGCAGGAACAGCTCGCGACCGGCCGCCGCCTCGAGCTCGGCGCGCAGCTCGTCGCTGGCGATCGGGTACTCCGCCCCGTCCGGCGTGCGGACGCTGAGCTGCGGCCGGTCGTCAGAAGACCACACCGGCTGGTGCCGCATCAAGCTCGGCAGCTCGCGACCCGTCAGCCACGGGAAAGGGCTCGGCGATCCGGCCTGCACGAAGGCGTACATCCGGTCCGCCTCGATGCCCTGCAAGGTGACCGGCGCGGACTCGAGACGTTCACCGGCCATCGACTTCACCGGGTAGCGCCAGGCGCTCACGATCCGACCGACTCGCGTCACCCGTCGTCCTCGTCGGTCGGGCGTCCGACCACGGTTGACGCCGATGTCACGCCAACCCACCGGCCGACGGATCGCGGAGGCCGCGCAGGTAGTCGATCTGGCCGGCGTGGTGAGCCACGTGGTGGATCAGGCTGTTGATCCGCACACCTACCGTCGGGAGCGGCTGAAACTGCGGCTCGTCGAGGACGCGATCGAGGTCCACCTCGGTCAGGGTTTCGAGGTAGCGATCCGTTCGTTCCGCAACAGCGTTGTAGTAGTTGAGGAGCAGATCGCCGCTCGGTGCCTTCACGGCGTTCACTTGATCCAGCGTTTGGCGCGTTCCGAAGTCGCTGCCGTCCGGCGGCATCTCGAAGCGCTCGTGCCAGCCGTCCTCCGTCCAGAGCTGGCCTGTCCCGAGCAGGCTGGCGACGTGATCGTCCTCGAGACGAACGATATGCCAGACCAACCAGCCGAGCGGGTTCGTGTGCTCCGCCGGCCGATACGCGAGCGCGGCATCATCCAGGCCGTCGAGC
This sequence comes from Dehalococcoidia bacterium, assembly GCA_965248675.1. Classification (GTDB taxonomy): domain Bacteria; phylum Chloroflexota; class Dehalococcoidia; order UBA2979; family UBA2979; genus UBA6627. The sequence goes on along the minus strand of CBDFJZ010000006.1, from coordinate 214,901 downwards.
GCCCGTCGCAGTACGCCGCGTCCACGGCTCAGGCCATCCGCGATGATTCCATTCGCGTCCATGGAGCCCAACCCCTCCGAACCGTTCCGCTCAGCCACGCGAAGTATAGGGACGGGCACTTGAAGCGGTCGCTGGGCCACATCGGGAATCGAACGCCCCGGAATAACCAGAGAACGGCGTCATCGTGAAAACCGGGATGTTTGTCCTTGTTATCGTTGGCCTCCTGGCGGCTGCCTGCAGCTCCCCCGCGACACCGACTCCCTCGTCGCCGGACGAGAAATCGGGCACGCCGGCTGTGAGCGCTACTGCTGCCGTCTCTCCCTCGGCGTCCTCTCCAACTACCGCGGCAACCGGGGCAGCGAGCCCGGTGGCGGCAGTCACGGGAACCCCCGTTGCGACGGCGACCGACACGCCGACGCCGGTCGTTCCCGCTGCGACTCCGACGCCGACTTCGGTTGGCCCGCCGGCAACTTCGACCCCGGCGCCGACCTCTGTTGCGACCGCGACTGCGGCTCCCCCATCAACGCCTTCGCCATCGCCGCCTCCACCGCCAGCGGTGGAGGTGCGCATCATCGATTTCGGCTACCAGCCGCTGGAGCTCGAGATCGACGCCGGCACCAGCGTGACCTGGGTCAACCGTGACCCCGTACAGCACGATGCCGATGACCAGGCTGGGGGCGGGGACTCGCCACTCCTGAGCGAAGGCGAATCGTTCTCGAGGACGTTCGACTCTGCGGGACAGTTTCTCGTCGCCTGCTCGATCCATCCGTTCATGCAGCTGACGGTGACGGTGCGCTAGGCGCCGCCTGTCTGACGCCCGCTAAGTGGCACCATCGGTCGGCTGCGGTGTGGCGACTGCTGAGGCGCGAACACGCGGACCTCGATCGCGCCGGTGTTGCCCCGCGTGCTGTGTTGCCGCGCTAGTAGGGTTCCGTCTGCTCGAAGATCGCGCGCGGGTTGTCGACGGTGATCTGTTCGATGGCATCGTCGCTGACTCCCCGGTCGCGGAGCATCTCCGAGAACTCGCGCGGGATGAAGGTGAACCGCCAGTCCGGCATCCGCGCCGTCTTGTCTGCCTCGGCAAACCCGTCCATGACACCCGCGTCGTGCGACATGCGGATCCGGTCGGCATAGCCGCGCTCGACCAGCGCCGCGATCATGTCGGCCCGCTGTTCGTTGGTGCGCGGCGTGGGGATGCCGATTCGATCCATGCCGCAGTACGCGCCGGCGTTGATGATCTCTTCAAGGTATCCGATGTCGGCGGAATCATCGGAGTGCCCGATGATCACGCGGTTGAGATCCACGCCTTCCTGCTCGAAGACGCCGATCTGTTCGAGGCCAGTGCGATTCTCCGGATAGGTGTGCGTGCCGATCGGCACGCCGGTGCGGCGGTGCGCCCGCGCCGCGGCGTGCACCGACCGCCGGTTGAACGCCGTCATTTCCGGCTCGGTGGCGCACTTGATCACCCCGGCACGTATGCCGGTGTCCTGGATACCAGCTTCGATCTCGCGGATGAACAATTCGGCGATGCCGTCGGTGGAGATGAAGGCGAGGCCCATGTCGGTTGGATAGTAGATCCCCGCCGCGACGATGATCTGGACGCCCGAACGCTCGGATGCTTCGCGGATCAGCGCGGCATCACGTCCGAGGTTCAGCGGTGTCAGGTCGACGACCGTCCGCACTCCGGCCTCGCGAGCTTCGATCAGGGCGCGCGCGGCTGTCTCGAGGGCGGCGTCGCGATCGTAAAGGTCGGGGAACTGCTGGCGGATCGCGGGCGACCCGACGCTGACGTGTTCGTGTGTCAGCGTGAACCCGAGGTGATCAGTATCGATCGGCCCAGTCGCACTCTGGATCGTTACCATCGGTGCCACACCGCCGCGCGCTAGTCGAAGGGTTCCGCCTCGCCCTCGGGCAGGCCGACCTCGAACACGTTCAGCGTGAACGAGACCATGCCGTAGTAGCCGACCAATCCGACGAGATCGACGACGCCGTCCTCGCCGAGGGCGTCGCGTGCCCGCTCGTAGGTCGCATCGCTCACGCGGTTGGTCGCGAAGTACTCCGTCACGAACTCGTGGACCGCGCGGTACGAGGCGTTGTCCGTCTCGATCGGCGAGCCGGTACGGACGGCCTCGATGATTGTGTCCGGCAGGCCGACTTCCCGAGCGAGCCGGGCGTGCGCCCAGAACTCGAACTGCGCCTTCCAGTGTTTGCCGGTGAGGATGATCGCCAGCTCGGCGACATCGCGGTCGAGTGTCGTTTCGAAGCGGCAGTACGCTCCCAGGTGCTGGACGCGATCGCAGAGCTCGGGCCGGCGGAGCAGCGCCTCGAATGGCCCGCGCATGCCACCGCGAGGCCCGCTCAGCATCTTGTCGACGACGGCTTGCTGCGGCGGAGCGAGCTGATCCATGTCCAGTGGGGCGAGGCGGGGCATGCGACATCCTCTCGGCGGTCCTCGGTGTAGGCGCGGGGATAATAGCGGACGCGTTTCGGGCGAACCGGGGCGTAGCCAGCTCAGTCGGTGCCGCAGCCGCAGGTCGATCAGTCAGTGATCGCCTGGTACGTGGCGATCCGCAACTCGCGGCGGATCGGGTAGCTCGAGGACGGGCGCAACTGCGTCAGGAACACGACCGCGAGGTCTTCTGCCGGCGAGACGAAGAACGCCGTTGAGGCGGCCCCGCCCCAGTAGAACTCCCCGGGGGTCCCGAGGAGCTGCGCCCGCGTCGGATCGAGGAGCACGGCGAAGCCGAGGCCGAAGCCGATGCCCTCCATCGTTGTCTCGCCGAACTGCGGTTGGCCCATCGTCGCGAGGTCGCCTCCCGTCGGGAGGTGGTTCATTGCCATGAACTCGACGGTGCGAGTCCCGAGCACTCGTTCGCCCTCGAGCTCGCCGCCGTTGGCGAGCATGCGGCTGAAGCGCATGTAGTCCGAGGCGGTGCTGACGAGGCCGCCGGAGCCGCTGAAGTACGTCCGAGGCTTCGTGTAGTGGCTGTCGGCCGGCGCGTCTTGCAGCCGGTAGCGCTTGCCGCTGCCGTTCGCAGTGCCGTTCGAGGGGGCCGCGTCGTCGTCCCGTTCGTAGCAGGCAGCGAAGCGGTCGAACTCCGACTCGCGAACGTGGAAGCCGGTGTCCGGCATGCCGAGCGGCTGAAGGATGCGCTCCTCGAGACAGCGATCGAACGGCTGTCCCGAGATCACCTCGACGAGGTAGCCGACCACGTCGGTGGAGATGCCATAGTTCCACTCCGAGCCCGGGTCGCAGTAGAGCGGCAGCTCGCCGAGCTTGCGGATCATGTCGTGGAGCGTGCCGTCCGACTCGCTGCCGAGCAGCGCGGCGTCCGCGTACAGCTTGCCGACCGGTGAGTCGTGCGCACGGCTGACCAGCCCCGAGGTGTGCATCAGCAGATCGCGGACCGTCATCTTTCGCGCTGCGCCCCGCACGGTGAATCCGTGCTCGTCGCCGAAGTCGAAGACATGGAGGGCGGCGAACTCGGGAATGTAGGCGGACGCCGGATCATCGAGCTGGAACAGACCTTCCTCGTAGAGCTGCATCAACGCCACCGAGGCGATCGGCTTCGTCATCGAGTAGGCGCGCACGATCGCGTCGTACGTCATCGGCTTGCCGGCTTCGTCGTCCATGCTGCCGTAGGTCTCGAAGTGCACCACCTGGTCGTGACGCGCGATCATGCTGATCGCACCGGCGTACTTGCCGTCGTCGACGTACTGCTGCACGAGACGTGTGACGTTTTGGAGACGCTCCGACGACATCCCGACTTCCTCGGGGCGGGCGTCGACGAGGTCGAGCGGGCGGGTTTCGACTGCCATCAGTGGGCTCCTCGGTGTTAGCTCTCGACGGGATAGCGCTCGGCGACCTGCTCGGGCGTCAGACCACCCTCGTCCAGCATCACGAGCTCGTCGTAGAGGATGTTGCCGGTGTACTGGCCAGGCTCCTGGCCGCAAATCACGACCGCTGCGTCGCCGATCACCTCGCCGCTGAGCCGCCAGCCCGAGTAGTCGGGCTCGCCCTCGTTGCTGCGGAAGAAGTGGCCGCCCTGGGACCAGATCGGGAGGTGGGGCGAAAGCGCGTTGACCGAGATCCTGTCCTTGGACAGGATCTCGCGAGGCCCTGGCTGAACCGCTCGAGGGCGGCCTTGGTCGCGCCGTAGGCGGCGCCGCCGGGACGTGTCTCGGTGTACGGCCCGGGCCCGGGACCGATCGCGCCCCGCGACGAGATGTTGATGATGTGGCCGCCACCGGCCGCGGTCAGGTGCGGGATCACGGCGCGACAGAAGTTGAACGGGCCGTGCACGTTGATCCGGAAGATCAGCTCCCAGTGCTTCGTTTGCAGCTCGGTGACCCGTCCGGGGATCAGCACCCCTGCGTTGTTCACGAGGATGTCGAGGCGTCCGTAGGTCTCGAGGGCCTGCGCGACGGTGCGGTCAATGTCGTCCTGCTGCGTGACGTCGCAATGCGCTGCGGTCGCCGCGCCGCCGGCTTCTTCGATCAGCCCGACGGTGTGCGCCAGCGAGCCGGGGATGCGCGAGTCGCCCTCGGCGTCGGTGCGCGCGGCCGCGACGACCGACGCCCCGGCCTTCGCGAGGGCGACCGCGATGTCCTTACCGAGTCCGCGGCTCGCGCCGGTCACGACCGCCACCTGGCCGGAGAGCGCTGCCATCGGTCCACCTCGGTTCCCGCGAGGCGACGATAGACGATCGGAGGCGCCAGCCGTGGTGGCTAGAGGAAGCTGGGCTCGACCCAGTCCTCGATCGCGGCGACCACGATCGCGATCAACCCCACCGCGGCCGGCGCGAAGACGACCGGCGATTCGATGCCGACGCCTCGGAGGGTGGCGCTCGTACCCCACCAGCTCGTGGTCGCGTGCTTGAAGGCGGACCAGCGATCACGAGCGAGCAGCATCACGGTGCCGAGGGCCAGCAGCAGCATGCCGACGCCGCCGAGCGTCACCCAGTACGGGATCGCGTCGCCAGAGTTGACGGCGAGCCAGCGGATGGCGACCGCGGAGATCGCCACGACCCCGCTGACCGTAAGCCAGCGCGAGGCGAGCAGGAATCCGACCAGCAGCAGCGCCAGACCTTCGAGCAGGATCACGCCGCCCCATTCGGCGCCGTCGGGCTGGAGTCCTTCGCGGACCTGCGGTCCGAGGATGATCGCGACGCCCACCAGGAGCACGAGCTCGTGGAGCATCATGTGGCGCTCGACCACGTGAACCGAGCGACGGACGACCAGGCCGAAGGCGATCAGGTAGAGCCCAACGGGCACGGTGTATGCCTGCACGTCATCGACGCGGAACGCCGCTATCGTGAGCAACAGCGCCGTCATCGCGACGACCGAGGAGGAAACGAGCGCCCAGCGCGCGCGCAGCCGGCGGGCCTCGAAGAGCAGCAGCGGAGCGAACGCGAAGACCCCGGCGATGAACGCGCGGTACTCGACCATCTCGACGGCGACGCCGCCTTCGTTCGCCATCCGATCGGAGAGCGCGAGCCACGCGGTGAACGGCGCCGCGGCGACGAGGCCCCAGGAGAGGACGACGATCGGGAACTGGCCGATCTCGTCGCGGTAGGTGCGAACGGCGTTCATCGTCGCGAAGCGCACGACGCCGACCCCGAGGTAAGTGAACGCCAGCGTCCAGGCGGGCCAGCCGTACGAGTTCCAGAGCGGCGCGACGACCAGCGCGGCGAGCGTCGTGGCGGCGGCGGTGACGTTCCAGTTGTGTGTGCGCCAGCCCTCGGTCAGGAGTAGCGCCGCGCCCACCAGCAAGAGGTAGAGCGTGGTGCGGTACTCGGCTGACTCGACGACCGCCCGCGCGCCGAAATCGTCGACAGGTAGGAGCGCGTTGTACGAGACGGCCGGTCCGAGGATCACGAAGCCCCAGGAGAGGATCACCTGGATGATCGATGTGCTCTCCGGCCGGTAGCGACGCCGCGTCGCGAGCAGGGCGAACAGACCGACGCCGACCGCCGAGTACGCGGTCGCCAGACTCCACTCGGTGAGGCCGAGAGTGTCCCAGGCGGCGGCGGCCGCGAGCGCGCCGGCGGCTGACGCCACGAGTGTGATCGGCCAGCGGCGTGAGACCGCGAAGCTACCGAGGAAGGCGAGCGCGGGGATCCCGAGGTAGAGCGCGACGTGGCCCGAGTACGCGCGGACCTCCGGCAGTGAGACGGCGATCGCGAGCAGCGCGGGCGGGATAAGGACGGCGAGCGCCGGCGTCCACGCGCGGCCGGTGCGGGCGAGGATGGCGATGCTCACGAGGCTGATCGCGACGAAGCTCCAACCGGTGTTGGGATCCTCGATCGCGAGTTCGCGCTGCGCGTAGCCGACACCGACCAGGAACAGCGCGAACCCGAGCCACGCGAAGAACGTGCGCTCGACCAGCGGGGGCGGCGCCCCGGGCCGGGCGCCGTCGAAGAACCGCGACCGGTCGACGCTGTCACGCCACGCGACCGAAGCGAGGACGGCGGCGCCGAGCAGGAAAGAGACGGCGCCGTTGATCCCGACGTCGTACGCCGGAATCAGCGCGGCCGGCGCAGCGCCACAGGCGGCAGCGTAGAGCCAGCCGAACCGAGCGACACCGAGGTGCCACCGTGACCACCAGCGGCGCGTGTAGACGGCGAGGAAGCCGACCGTAAGCGGCGCGTAGGCGGCCCAGTCGGCCTCGAGGTCGGCGGCCCGGATTGACGCGATGCCGGCGGCGATCGCCGAGGTCGCGCCGAACGGGAGCAGCAACGGCGCCCGGAGCAACCAGCCCGTCAGCGCGAACCAGGCGGTGAGCAGCGCGAGGCTGACGGCGAGCGGGAACTCCCCGTTCTCGCCGAGGAGCAGGTTCGAGGCGACGACCTGAACGAAGAGCGCGAGACCAAGCAACACCCCGAGGCTGATCGCGACCGGCAGCACGTAGGCGCGAACGCGGTCTGCGACAGCGGACGCGGCGACGAAGAAGAAGATCCACCACGTTCCGAGCCACTCGTTCGGGAGCCCGACGACCGCGGCCAGCGCGGCCCAGGCGCTGACCACCGCGATTCCGGCCGGGACGGCGTACAGCCGGCCGTAGCCGCGCTGCCAAAGCAGCGCGTAGAACAGCGCGCTGTACATCGAGCCGATCAGCCACACGACCGCTCGCGAGATGTCGCGAGCCTCGAGGATCTCGGTGTAGATGAGCAGGAAGTTCAGCGGCGTGATCAGCGCGCCGATCGCGAGGAAGACCGCGCCCGCCTCGCGGATGCGTTCGGCTCGCTGGGCGGCGATGCCGGCGGCGAGGAAGCCGACCGTGTAGACGAGCAGCAGCGCCACGCGCAGCCCGGACGACACGCCGTCCCCCTGCGACGACACGAAGAGCAGCGCGGCGGCCACGAGGAGGAACGCGCCGAGATAGAGCAGGATGTCCGCTTGCCGCGACGCGGCCCATTCGCGCGCGTTGTCGACGAACTGGCCAGCGGGCGGTGGTGGCGGCGGCCTTCGTGTGCCAATCGCCTCTTCTCGCGGTCGCCTCGCGGCGCTTCCGCGGCCGCCGACGGTCGAGGGAGGCGAAACGCTGCGTACGGCCACGTCGGAGGCGACTGTCGCCGAGGGGTGGGGCGAGGAAGCAGCGGGCTGCCGAACGTTCGGGCTAGCCGCTTCGGGCTCGCGCGGGCGTTCTGGTACCTCGGGCCTCGCGACGGTCGGCTCCGCCCTGGGAGCCGGTGGGCAGATCGGCTCGGTCGCGACGCTGGGCTGAGGCGGGGGAGCGGCCGCGACTGGAGGCTCCGCCGCCACCGCCGCGGCGGTGGCGGGAAGCTCGAGGCCGGTGCCACAAGCGCTGCAGAACGTCGCCTGGCTCCTGTTGCGGTGTCCGCACTCCTGGCAGACCCGCAGCAGTGACGCAGTCAGTTGCTCCCCACACTGATCGCAGAACAGCGCCTGGTCGTCTGACTCCGTGCCGCAGGCCGTGCAGAAGATCACGGGTTCGATTCTACTCTGGCCGCGCTCGGGTCGAGGGCCAGCCGGACACAGTGTCGCGAATCTGACCGCGATTCGTCCTGGGTCGAATGCACCATTCAACCCGGGTGGTTTCTACCTCGTCTGGTGCGCCGTAGTATCGTGCTCGTTCGACGAACTGGTCGCGAGGGGGGAGCGATGACGACGGCCGAGCCAGCAACGCTCGTCACAGAGGAGATGATCGACGCGCAGGGCGTCTGGGGCCCGGAAACCACCTCCTACCCGGTCTCCGCCTCCGACATCCGGAAATGGGCGATCGCCACCTACTGGCCGGAGAAGCCACCACAGATCTTCTGGGACGAGGAATACGCGAAGGACACCCGCTGGCGTGGCATCATCGCGCCTCGGGACTTCAATCCGTTCACCTGGCCGGTCGATCGACCGGCTCGAGCCTCGGCGGGCCCGGTGCCCGGCCAGAAGCCGAAAAAGGGTGAGAACATCCTCAACGGCGGCCAGCAGGACTCGTTCTTCGCGCCGATTCGGGCGGGCGACGTGGTCACCTCGAAGACGCGGCTCTCGCACTGGAACGAGCGAGAGGGTCGCCACGGCCTGACGATCTTCACGTTCACGGAGACCGAGTGGCATAACCAGGACGGCGAGCTCGTGAAGCGCCGTATCTCCACCGGCGTCCGCTACTAGACAGACGGAAGGAATCAGCGATGGCGTACAACGTGTACTTCGAGGACGTCGAGGTTGGCGAGGAAGTGCCGGCCTTCGAGCGCGAGACCGACTTCATGAACTGGAACCGCTACGCCGCCGTCAACGACGAGTTCGTCTACCTGCACATGGACGATTCCGTGGCGGCGGCTGCCGGCCAGGGCGAGGCGTTCGGCATGGGCAACCTGCGCTGGGCGTACGTCATGAACGCGCTGCAGGGCTGGATTGGCGACGAGGCCGAGGTCCGCGACCTCTCGATGCAGTTCCGCGCGATCAACAAGAAGCACGATCACCTGACGGCCCAGGCCGTGGTGACCGAGAAGAAGGTCGAGGACGGCGAGCACCGCGTCTACCTCGACGTGAACGTGGTCAACCAGGACGGTGTGCAGGGCGCGCCGGGCAAGGCGATCGTCGTGCTGCCTGCCAGGGGCTAGCCAGACAACCACCGCAACTCGTACGAGAATGGTGAGGGGCCGCGAGGCCCCTCGCTTCGTATCGCCATTCGCCTGAGGAGTCCGTGATGACGAGCAGCAACGCACTGGAGGAAGGCTCGGCCGTCTCGCTGGACTTCGAGAAACTCGCCAGCATCGATCCCGAAAACCAGGTGCTCCCGTGCGCGGTGCAACACGTCGACAGCGGCGAGGTGATCCTCGTCGCCTACGTGAACCGGCCGGCGCTCGACCGGGCGATCGAGACGCGTTCCGCCGTGTTCTGGAGCACCTCTCGCAACGAGCTGTGGGAGAAGGGCAAGACCTCGGGCGAGACGTTCGAGCTGCTCGAGGTCCGCGTGAACTGCGAGCAGAACTCGCTGCTCTACCTCGTGCGTCCGAACACCGGCGGCATCTGCCACACGAAAAACGCCGCGGGAGAGCCCCGGAACTGCTACTACCGACGGCTCGACTTCGCGACGGGCGAGCTGGTCAACCTCGACCCCTAGCCGTCGCAGCTGCGGATTAGAGGCCGAAGTACTCCTTCCAGCTCGCGGGCGCCTCGAGCTCGAGCCCAAGGACATAACGGAGAAGCTGGCCAGCGTGGCCAGCCTCGTGTTCGAGCAGACCAAGCGCCAGCTCTTCGCTGGCCTCGGACAGGTCGGGCACGAGGACGGCGCGAATCTCGTCCGCGCTCGAGCTGAGCGCCGCCTTGACTTGCTCCGGGACGTGCGGGTCGGCCAATGAGCTGGCGAACCCCGGCCACTCGGCGTCGGGAATCGCCTTCGCCCACGTTTCGCGCCCGCCGACGACGCACCAGAGCTGTTGACCGATCGTGTTCGAGCGCAGCTCACCGAGGTGCGACGCCAGCGTCTCCGCCGGCAGCGTCGCGGCGAGATCGTCGAACATGCGGACCAACACGTCAACGCGCCGGTGCAGCGGTGTGCTCATCGTGCGCTCGTCCTTCGGATCAGTGCGCGGCCGCGTAGTGCTCGGCGAGGACGTCGCGGCCGAAGTCGCGCTGCGGATCGCGCCAGACGGCGTGGATGTGATTCGCGCCGTTCTGGGTGTTGTCGTACTCGACGAGCAGGTTCGGCGCCTGGATCCGGTAGTAGTGCCCTTCACCGCGCTCGAGACCGCCGGCCCAGGCGAAGGTCATCGAGGCGTCGTCGATGGCGTCCACGCGGGCCTGCTCGGCCTCGGCGACCCCGTCCGGCATCCGCGCGATGTACTGATTGAGGAGCGCCGCGAGCGCTTCGCGCTGCCCACCATCGAGGGTGCTCGCAAAGATCCCCTTTGGCTCCGCCGTGTACTCGAGCGCGGCGAGGTGAGCCTCGCCCAGGCGTCCGAGGTTCGCGGCCACTGCCTCCACAGCGTTGTCGTTGAACTCATCGGCGGTGCGGCGCCAGATCGTCCACGGCGTCGCCTCGGTGCGGATCGAGGCGGCGAGCTCGGAGCGATTTGTCGTGACCAGATCCGGTGGCGCGACCTCCGATAGCACCGCCACCGCCTGCTGTTCCTCGTTCAGCATGTGCACCAGCTCGCGCCCGAGGTCCTCCTCGGCGGCGAGCGGACGCAACTCGTTGATCCCGACGCCGGGGTGTGTCGCCGGGTTGGCGCCCAGGAAGCTCGGCAGGAGCCTCACCTCGCCTCCCGCGGCGAGCAGGCTCACCGAGACGTGGTGCCCTCCGAAGCGCCAGCCCCACGGCTCCTCGCCGGGCGTACCGAACACCGAGACCTGGTAGCGGTTCGGGTCGCGCGTGCGGATCGCGTCCGGGTCGTGTTCGAAGTCGGTGAAGCCCTCCTTGCCAGCGAGCACGTTCTCGAGCCCCATGACGGTCACGGCGGTGGAGTAGGCGCCGGGACTGACCGTCGCGGCGAGCAGCCGCAGCACCGCCGCATGCTGCCGGGGCGTCATTGCCGTGAAGCTCAGCCCGCCGTGATCGGTCGGCGTGTAGAACCAGCGCGACCGCTCGTCCTCGACGGTGAACGGGAACGCGGCGACCTCCCGCTGGGCGGGCTCCAGCGCATCGAGGAAGCCCTGGGCGGCCTCGGCGACGCGGGTGGCGAGATCTGACGCGGTGGCGGTAGTCATCTGAGCCTCCTCGGCGCGATGGCAGCGTAGGCGTCCGCTCGACCCGATCGCAACGATCGTGATCCGCTTCGGCGGTCCAGCTATGCTCCGCCGCGTACGGGAGGGGCGATGTATGCGCGAGCCCGACGGCACGGCGCTTGGTCACCTGCGGATCTGCGATTTCACCGGGCAGCTCGCTGGCGCGGGCGCGACCAAGTTCCTCGCGGCGTTCGGCGCGCAGGTGATCCGGATCGAGGATCCGACGAACGAGGGACGCTGGGACATCCTGCGCGGCGGCCAGCCTTACAAGGACGAGCGACGCGGCATCAACCTCGGTGGGTCGTTCAACAACCACAACGTGGAGAAGCTCGGCGTCACGCTGAACCTCCGAACCGAGCGCGGGATGGAGCTGCTGCATGAGCTGATCGCGATCTCGGACGTGGTCAGCGAGAACTTTTCGGCAGGGGTCTTCGAACGCCTCGGCCTGACCTACGACGAACTGCGCGAGATTCGCGACGACATCATCTACGTCTCCAACTGCGGCTTCGGGCACTCCGGTCCGTACGAGCACTTCAAGACCTGGGGCCCGGTAGTGCAGGCGGTCTCCGGCCTGACGTTCTCCTCGGGACTGCCCGATGAGGCGTCGGCCGGCTGGGGTTACAGCTACATGGATCACACGGGTGCCTATTATATGGCGATGGCGATCTTGATGGCGATCCACCACCGCAGCGTGACCGGCGAGGGCCAGTGGGTGGACATGGGCTGCACCGAGGCGGCCGCGAGCCTGAACGGCCCGGCGATCCTCGACTACACCGTGAACGGGCGGCGCCTGCGGCGGCAGGGCAGCCCGAACAGCAACCGCAGCCAGTTCCCAGCGAGGGCGCCACACGGCATCTACGCCACCGAAGGCGAGGACAACTGGATCGCGATCGGATGTCGCGACGAACGTGACTGGGGGGCGATCTGCGTGGTTGCCGCCGAGAACGGCGCGGACGGCTGGGCGACCGACGGTCGCTTCGCCTCGATGAGCGATCGGCTGGCGAACGAGGACGACCTCGATGCTGCGATTGGTGACTGGACCGGCGGACAGGAGCGGTTCGACCTCGCGGCGCGGTTGCAGGCGGCGGGAGTCGCGGCGACGGCGGTACAGCGGCCCGGCGAGCGGATCGACCACGACACGGACACCGCGGCCTGGGGCCTCTGGCCGACGGTCAAGCACACGGAGATGGGGGACGTCCGCGTCGACGGCATGCCGGTCCATTTCTCCGAGACGGAGTGGAAGATCGAACGAGGCGCGCCGTGCCTCGGCGAACACAACGACTACGTCTTCGGCGAACTGCTCGGCGTGACCGCCGACGAGCTGACGTCGCTGCGAGCGGATGGTGTGCTGTGAGCGCGCCTGGCGCCCCCGGCGCTCGAGGCGCATTGGGCGACCTGCAGGTGATCGAGCTGTCGAACGAGCGCCTCGCCTTCGCGGGCAAGCTGCTCGCCGACATGGGCGCCGACGTGATTCTGATCGAGCCGCCCGGTGGCGATCCGATGCGGACCTACGAGCCGTTCCTCGAGGACGAGCGCGGCGGCGAGCGCAGCCTCTACTTCTGGCACTACAACACCAGCAAACGCGGGATCACGCTGGACCTCGAGACCGACACCGGCCGCGACGCGCTACGGCGGCTGGTAGCGAGCGCGGACGTGTTCCTCGAGAGCGAGGCGCCGGGCCGCCTGGAGGCCCTCGGAATCGACGCGGCGTCGCTGCGCGAGGGGCACCCGGAGCTGATCAGCGTATCGATAGCGCCGTTCATGCGCGGCGGACCGCGGGAGCACGAGCAGTCCACGGACCTGACGCTGCTAGCGGGCGGCGGTCCGGCGTGGAGCTGCGGCTACGACGATCACTCGTTGCCGCCAGTGCGCGGCGGCGGCAATCAGGGCTACCAGACCGGCTGCCACTACGCGTTCATGTCGGTGCTGGTCGCGCTGGTTAGCCGCGACGAGACCGGCGCCGGCCAGCACATCGACGTCGACATGCACGCCGCCCAGAATGTGACGACCGAGGCGGGCAGCTATTCATGGCTGGTCGCGGAGCAGACGGTGCAGCGCCAGACCGGCCGCCACGCCGGCGTGAACCCCTCTCCGCCATCGCAGGTCGAGTGCGCGGACGGGCGCTGGGTCAACACCGGCGTCCCGGCGCGCCGCGGACGCGATTTCCAGCAGATGCTCGCCTGGCTCGAGGAATGCGGCCTGCTCGAGGACTTCCCCACGGCGCCGATGCTGGAAATGGGCGCTGCCCAGGACCGCATTGATCTGTTCAAGCTGAGGACGGACCCGGCGGTGCGCGAGATGTTCCAGGCCGCGCGGGACGCGGTCGTGGTGCTCGCCTCGAGCATGACCGCTCAGGAGTTCTTCGACGGCGCTCAGGACCGCGGGTTCCAGGTGGGGATCATCTACTCGCCGGAAGAGGTGATGGAGAACCCGCACTTCCAGGCGCGCGGCTTCCCCACCGAGGTCGAGCACCCGGAGCTGGACCGCTCCTTCACCTACGCCGGCGCGCCCTACCTCTTCCACGGCAGCCCGTGGTCGATCTCGCGCCGCGCCCCGCTGCTCGGCGAGCACGCGGACGCGATCCTCGAGGAGGCGGGCTACGCCTCGGACGAGGTGGCACAGCTCCGGGCGCAAGGGGTGGTCTAGTTTTCCTCGGGCCTGGGTTGAGGTCGGCACTCTATTCGCTGCGTCGGCCGCCCACTGGGGTGGTGTAGCTAGCAGCGGCCGATTCACGCGGTCTATGACCTGTCAAGACGCTTGCCGCTAGCTTGCGCCCGGTGACTCCCCCACCAACCAACCCGACCGAGACCCGGAGACGACTGAGGGGGGTTCCTCTGGCCGCACCGAGCACAAGTGCTCCGACCTCGAAGAACAAACTCGCGCCGCAGCGGGCGCCGCTCACTGATGCAACCGCGATTGCAGTTGCAAAGCTGGTCGATGACTCCAAGGCGGAGCAAAAACGCTCCCCCACACACTCTGAGATCACGTTTCACATCGATCGCTCGAACCTCGCTGCTGGCGATCCCGTTTCGCAAGGCCGAACCGTAGGCAAGATGAAGCGGGTCCGGTCGGCTTTGTTCTGGGCGCTTGAGAACGCCCCCGTGGACGGAGAAGTCTTAGTGTCGGCTCTCGTGTCTCAAGTCTGGACATCTGGCGGATTTCGCCCCAGCTCCCCCAACTATGTTGGGGTGGAGGCTATTCAGGATGCGATCGGCGCCTTCGATATCGAAGGTTTCGAGCTCTCGCCTGATGGGAGCTCAAACCGAAGGTGCTCGACTCGCTGTCGGGGCAAGCACTCACTGCCGCGCTCCAGGCTTACGTGCATAGGGGTCAGCGTGGGGTTCTTGACGCGCCTCTCCTAACTGGGACTGCCAAGGATCTGCTGGAGGCCACCGCTGCTCACGTTCTCGTGGAGGTGTGGGGAGTACCGATACGTCCGCGAATTTTCCGACGCTCCTTGGCAAAGCTTTCACGGCCCTGGATCTCGCGACGCTTGCCCGTACGACGTCGTCAGTGATCGATGAGTTGGACGCCGCGATGTACCAGGCCGCGTGCGCCGTCAATCGCCCGCGGAACAACGAGGGGACAGGCCACGGACGGCCCTGGCTACCTGAGGTATCCGAACATGAGGCGGCCTATGGCGCACAGGTCATAGGTGTGGTCGCCAACCGCCTTCTGACTACCTTGGCGGCTTGGCGCTAGGGCGCACCGGTGAGGCTCTTCTACCGCCCGAGGTTCGGGTCGTCCTGCACCGCGCGCGTCCGCACCGTGTAGACCGAGTCCCCCGAGAGCACCCCGCCACGTCCGAACAGCCGCCCAGACTGCCAGTTCGACAGACCCAGCTCCGGCCGCCCGAGGGCGTATTGCCCATCGACCCAGCGGGTCATGCCGTTGCCGACGAACGGCGAGTCGATCAGGTTGAAGAAACGCGCGTGCTCGGCGGCGTCCCCGGAGAGGAGGGATGCGGCGAACTTGGGGCTCTGCTCGTTGAAGAGGCGAACGGCGGTTTCGACGTCGGGGACGATCGTGAGCGTGACCTCGGGGCTGGCTTCCCACTCCCACTCCTCGCCGAGGCGGTCGCCGGCGATCAGCTCGGTCTGAGGCTCGATGACGTCGCCTTCGGCGCGGCCGATCGGGCGCTCCTCGAACCATTCGCGCGGGATCAGGCCCTGCTGGCCCTCGACGACGTGGAGTTTCACGCAGACGCCCTGGCGCTGCTGGACCTGTCGCACGCCTTCGAGGAAGGCGGGGACGAGATCGTCCTGCCGCGATGCGACGATCGCGCAGGTGTTGAGCGTGTTGCAGGTCTTGCGGTCGAGGGAGTTCGACACGGCGGCCGCGAAATCCGAGGCGTTGGCGCTCTCCGCGGCGACGATCCAGGCGCCGCCGGTGCCGTGCAAGCTGACAGGTAGGCCCGACTGCTGCGCCACCGCGCCGAGCTGGGCAACGGCGGCGCCTGAGCCGCGCGCCACCGCGAGCGCGAGCCGAGCGTCTGAGAACATCGCCCAGCCGGCCGCCCTCGACGCCGTGGCGACGAGCGAGGCGGCGCCGGCCGGCAGCCCAGCTTCGGCGATCGCGGGATCGAGGGCGTGCTCGACGATCGCCTCGGCGGTGGCGAGGGCGTCCGAGCCGATGCGGAAGACGACCGTGTTGCCGGCGCGGATCACGCCGGTCGCGTCGGCGAAGACGTTCGGCCGGCCCTCGAAGACGAAGCCGACGGGTCCAAGGCCCGCGCGCACCTGCTCCACGCGCCAGCCCTCGTGCTCGATTGTCTCGACGACCTCACCGCGACCACCGGGTGCGTCTCGCCACATGCGCAGGCCCTCGATCATCGCGGCGCGCATCTTGTCGCTGAGCGCGAGCCGGGTCGTCGTGCGGCCTCGCTTCTTGGCGCGCTCGACGTCCGCGGCGTTCGCCTCAGCAATCGGGGCGAACGTGGCGTCATCTTCGAGGCGGCGCGCGAAGGATTCGTAGAACGAAGAAATCTGATCGTCGGAGATCGCGCCCATCCGCGCGAAGGCGTTCGAGGCGGCCTCGACGGCGTCGCCGGCGATCTGCCAGGCGTCCGCGGGGACGTGGAGGAGGTCGCCCGTCGTCTGCACGACGATCAGCCGATCACCCTCGGAGAAAGCGCTCGCCAGCTCCTCGCCGACGGTGGCGACGCGGTCGCCGCCGTAGACGATCCTCATGCCCGCCTCGAGGTGGGTGAGCTGCGCCATCAGACGACCAGCGTACCCACCCGCGCGCGTAGCGCGCATAGCACGACTAACTGCGCGTCGAGCGATCCGAGGAAAATGAGCCGGTGCAGGCTGCTACTCGGTGGCGACGGCCTCCGCGGCCCGCGCGGCGCGAATGTCGGCGGCCTCGCGGAACACCGTGTTCACGCCCATCCGGTTGGTGATCCACTCGCCGAGACTGGGCGACGCCTCCGCGACCGTGAGCATCACCCGCATCGCGTTCGGATTGACGATGATCTCCGGCTTGTTCTTCTCGATCGCCTTGATCACGGCCTTCGCGACCTTCTCTGGCGCCGACGTACCGAGCGATCGCGGCGCCTCGACGCCGAGCTCCACCATCCCGTCGGCGTACATGCCGACCTCCGAGACGAAGCTGGGGCAGATCACCGAGAAACCGACTCCCCGGTCCCGGAATTCGCCGCGCATCGACCGCGTGAACCCGATCAGCCCGTGCTTGGTCGTCGAGTAGGCCACCTCGAATGGCGTGCCGGCCTTCCCCGCCAGCGACGCCATGTTGACGACGTGCCCGTGGCCGCGCTCAAGCATGCCGGGGAGCACGAGCCGGGTCAGCGCGGTCGGCGCAACGAGGTTCACTTGCACCATCTCCTCGAAGGCCGCCTCGGCCTGATCCTCGAAGTGCACCGTCGATTCGATCCCGGCGTTGTTGATCAGCAGGTCGATCTCGCCAGCTCCGCCGTCGCCGCGTCGACGAGCGCGCGTCGCGAGGCCGGGTCGGCCACGTCGCACTGGATCGCTATTGCGCGGACCCCGAACTCGGTCATCTCGGCGGCGGCCGTCTCGAGCTCTGAGCTGGAGCGGGCCGCGAGCGCGAGATTCACGCCCTCGTTCGCGAGCGCGCGGGCGACGTGAACGCCAATTCCCCGCGAGGCGCCGGTCACGATCGCGTTGCGGTTCCGTAGCTCTTTCATCTGGCCTCCCGCTATGAGGGGTGGCGTCCGCGGCAACAAGCAGCGGCGCCAGCCGGTGCCGCATCATACGCCGCCGGCTGACAGTCGCGAGGCGAGTAGAGCTCCTCGCCTCGTATCATCCGGCGATGCACGACGTGGTCGCGGCCGCGCGCCGCCTTGCTCCGCAGATCCGCGCTGCCTCCGATCAGATCGAGGCGGACCGTCAGCTCCCCTCGGAACTCGCGCGCGCTATGTCCGAGGCGCAACTGTTCACGCTGCTGACCCCCGCAGCCTACGGCGGCGCCCAGGTTGAGCCGATGACCGCGATGCGCGCCGTCGAGCAGGTCGGGATGGCCGACGGCTCGGCGGGATGGCTCACCGTCAATAGTTCGTACGAGGCGGCCCTGCTCGGCTGGCTCTCCGGCGAGGCAATCGAGGGAATGCGCCGGGTGATGGCCGACCCCGACCGCCAGTTCCAGATGGCCGGTGCGGTCCAACCGCAGGGCACCGCATACGCTGTCGAGGGCGGTTATCAGGTGTCCGGGCACTGGGATTTCGTCAGTGGCATCGCGCACGCGAACTGGGTGACCGCCGGCGTCTCCCTCCTCGACGGTCCGGACGGCGAACGTCTCACCGACGACCAGGGTGAGCCCGCGACGCGGGTCACGTTCATCGCACGTGAGCAGGGGGAGATCGTCGACGCATGGGACACGATGGGCATGCGGGGCACCGGCAGCCACGACTTCGTCGTCGAGGACGAGTTCGTCCCGGCCGAGCGCACGATGCGCCCTGACGAGCCGTCGCGGTTCCCCGGCCCGCGCTACCGGATGCCGTTTGTTGGCACCTGGGGCTGGTGCTCACACGGCGCGAACGGACTGGGCATCGCGCGAGGCGCCCTCAACGACCTGACCGGGCTGGCGCAGCACGGCGCCTCGAAGGTCACGCCCGCCCTCCTCCGCGATCGCCCTCAGGTGCAGCGCGCCGTCGCCGAGGCGGAGGCGATCGTCCGAGCAGCCCGCGCCTTCCTCTTCGAGGCGGTCGAGGCTGCCTGGACCGCCGCCTGCGCGGAGGATCCCGAGGCCGAGCGAACGAACTGGGAGGCGCGGCTCGCGTTGACACACGCGGTCTACGAGGCCGTGCGCGCGGTCGGCCTGCTCTACGACGCTGTCGGCACTCCGGCGATCTTCCGCGCGCACCGGCTGGAGCGCGCGTTCCGCGACCTCAATGTCGCGAAGCATCACGTCGCCGCTTCACCCCGCCACTACGAGACCGTCGGGGCGGTGCTGCTGGGCAGCCGCGAACCGTAACCCTCATCGCGACGCTGGTAGCATCCGCGACGCCGAGGGCGGAGGTCGCGATGGCCGAACTGTGGGCGCTGTCGGCGGCCGAGGTGACTGACCTCGTTCATCGGCGGGAAGTAACTGCGGTCGAGGTCACCCAGAGCACGCTCGATCGCCTTGCGGTGGTGAACCCGGCGATCAACGCAGTGGTCGCGGAGATGCCCGAGGAGGCGCTCGCCGCGGCCGAACATGTCGACGCCACGATCGCGCGAGGCGATGACCCAGGCCCGCTTGCCGGTGTCTCAGTCACGATCAAAGTCGTCGCCGATCAGGCTGGCCACGCGACGACGAACGGCCTGCTTACGCAGCAGGATCTGATCGCCGAGGTCGATAGCCCAGTCGTCTCCAACCTCCGCAAGGCGGGCGCGGTGATGGTCGGTCGGACCAACACCCCGGCGTTCTCGCTGCACTGGTTCACGCGGAACCGCGTGCACGGTCACACGCTCAATCCTCGGAACCCGGCGATCACGCCGGGCGGGTCGTCCGGCGGGGCCGCGGCGGCCGTGGCGGCAGGCATTGGCGCCATCGCGCACGGCTCCGACATCGCCGGCTCGATCCGTTACCCCGCGTACGCCTGCGGGGTGCACGGGTTGCGCCCGTCGCTCGGGCGCGTGCCCGCGATGAACGCGACCGCCGCCACGGATCGCAACATCGGCGGCCAGCTGATGGCGGTCTCCGGCCCAATCGCCCGCAGCATCGAGGATTTGCGGATCGGCTTCGCGGCCATGGCTGCCGAGGACCTGCGCGATCCGTGGTGGACGCCCGCGCCGCTCGAGCTAGCCGTCGGCGAGAAGCGCGCGGCGGTGTGCATCGCACCTGAGGGTCTTGAGGTCCAACCGGAGGTCGAGGCCGCCGTACGTGACGCCGCGCGCCGCCTCGAGGACGACGGCTGGGCCGTTGAGGAGGTCGATATTCCGCCGATCCGCCAGGCCGCGGATCTCCAGGCGCGGCTCTGGCTGGCGGAGTACCGGCAGGGCAACTACGAGGCAGTCGCTCGCGAGGACGACCCCGACGCTAACTTCGTACTCGAGCAGATGGAGGCACGCTGTCCGGCGCCCGACCTCGACGAGATGATGGAAGCGCTGCGGCTGCAGGCGGCGCTCACGAGGCAGTGGAGGATCTTCCTTGACGAGTACCCGGTGCTGCTCTGCCCGGTCTCTTCGGAGCTGCCGTTCTCCGATCTGCTGATCGTCGAATCGCCCGAGGCGTTCGAGCGGGTGATGGAGGCGCAGCTCCTCCAGATCGGGATCCCGTTCATGGCGCTGCCGGCGCTCACGGTGAGCACGGGCATGGTCGGCGACACGCCAGTCGGCGTGCAGCTCGTCGCCGGTCGCTACCACGAGGCGCGACTGCTCCGCGCCGGCGAGGCGATCGAGCGCGCCGGCACGCCACCGAGCCCCATCGATCCACGGAGCACCTGAACCCGCGCACGCACGGTTCGCTAGCCGGCGCGCCGCGCTACCTCACGGTCGAGGCGATCGCCCAGACGATCGCGCTCCACGTCGAGGTCGTGCAGCGCTTGAAGGTTCAGCCAGAACTGCTCGGAGGTTCCGAAGTAGCGAGCCAGGCGTAGCGCGGTATCTGCCGACACGCCTCGCTTCCGATGCACGATCTCGTTGATCCGGCGCGCCGGGACGCTGATGTCCTTCGCCAACCGATACTGACTGATCTCCAGCGGCTCCAGAAACTCCTCAAGGAGGACCTCGCCGGGATGAATCGGAGCAAGCTTCTTCTTCGCAGTCATCGCCCAACCTCCTCCCACCGTCCTACGAGTGGTAGTCGACCATCTCAACGTCGTAGGCGTCTCCCGACCGCCAGTAGAAACAGAGCCGCCACTGGTCGTTGACGCGAATGCTGTACTGCCCCGCACGGTCTCCGCGAAGACGCTCCAGCCTGTTCCCGGGCGGCACACGGACGTCATCGAGGCGCACCGCCGCATCGAGCATCCGCAGCTTCCGTAGTGCCCTCCGCTGTAGCGTTGGCGCCCATCTCCTCACCCGCTGCCGCTCGAACAGTCGTCTGACGTCACCGTCGCGGAAGCTTCGAATCACCACACGATAGTAACGCCTCACGATAATAACGACACTCGTTATCATGCGGCGCGGACGGTATGTGGTGCGCCGGCGCTCGGCAACAGACAGCGACGCGATTAGGATTCGCGAGGCCGCGACCGTGGGTGTCGCCGCCCCGTTCAGTCGAGAGGACCGACACGATGGCCTACGCACCGATGGATCTGAGCGGCAAGGTCGCGCTGGTGACCGGCGGCAACAGCGGGATCGGCCTCGGGATGGCGCAGGCTCTCGCCGAGGCCGGCGCGGGCGTCTGCATCTGGGGCACGAACCCGACGAAGAACAAGGCGGCGCTCGCCCAACTCGAGGCGACCGGTGCGAAAGTCGCGGCGATGATCTGCGACGTGTCCGACGAGGCGGCGGTCGAGGCGTCGTTCGCCGAGACGGTGGGCCAGTTCGGCAAGGTCGACGGCGTGTATGCCAACGCCGGCGTCGGTGGGGCGGGCATCCCGTTCATCGACATCACCACCGAAGAATGGCGACGTGTCCTCGGCGTCAATCTCGATGGTGTGTTCTGGACGTTCCGCACCGCTGCGAAGCACATGGTCGAGCGCGGCGAGGGCGGTCGCCTGGTCGGCACGTCGAGCGCGTCGGCGATCCACGGCGCGCCGCGCGGCCAGCCGTATGCCTCGACCAAGGGAGGGATGATCGCGATGGTACGCGGGCTTGCGGTAGAGCTGGCTCGTTACGGAGTCACGGCGAACACGATCATCCCGGGCTGGATCGAGACCCCGATGACCGAGCGCACGTTCGGGAACGAGCGGTTCGAGGACGCCGTGATGCGACGCATCCCAGAACGCCGCTGGGGGCAGGGCGCGGACTTCGGTGGCCTTGCCGTGTACCTCATGAGCGACGCCAGCGAGTACCACACCGGCGACCAGTTCGTGATCGACGGCGGGTACACCCGCTTCTAGCGATGACCCTCGCTGTGCGGTGGGCGACGTCCGGCGACGCACCCGCGATCGTGCGCTTCATTCGCGGCCTCGCCGAGTTCGAGCGCGAGCCTGCATCGAGCGTGAAGGTGACCGAGGCGGACATCGTCCGCGATGGCTTCGGCGAAACGCCCCGCTTCGAGGCGCTGATCGCCGATCAAGATGGCTCCCCGGTCGGCTTCGCTCTGTTCTTCATGAGCTACTCGACGTGGGAGGGGATCGCCGGGCTCTACATCGAAGACTTGTTCGTACTCGAGGAGGCGCGGGGGAGCGGGGCCGGCCGAGCGCTGATGGCGGCGGCCGCCGCCGTGGCGCGCGAGCGCGGCTGTGCCCGGCTCGAGCTGTCGGTACTGGACTGGAACCCTGCGCGCGGGTTCTACGAGCGGCTCGGGATGCGTCACCAGGAAAGCTGGCTGCCGTACCGCCTCGATGCGGCCGGGATCGAGGCGCTGGCGGGCGAGGCGAGCGACTTGAGCTGAATCCGATCACCTCGAGGCTGGCTCAGTCCTTGCGCTCGATCAGCTCGAGCCGGACGTGATCGGGCACCTCGACGAAGGCGATCCGCGTCGTCGGGCTCATCTCGCGCGGGCCGTCGAGCAGGGTCGCGCCAAGACCCTCGAGGCGCGAGATGTCGGCGTCGATGTCATCGGAGTCGATGCCGAAGTGCTCGAGGCCCTCGCGCAGGCCGGCGTCGCCCGGGGCTAACGTCTGGCCCGGCATCGCCTCGGAGATCGGGATGCGCATCCCATCTTCGCTCTGGCAGGTGATGAAGCGATCGCCGGCGTCGCGGACGACGTCGGAGACGATCGTGAAGTTGAACGCCTTGACCCACCAGTCGGCACAGGCCTTGGGGTCGTGGGACTTCAGGTGGATGTGGTTCACACGGTAGGGCACGGCTGGTGGTCCTCTCGCGGCGTGATCGGTCGGATACCGGCGCACGGTAGCCGATCTCTTCCTCACCAGCCGCTGACGCCCGATCAGCGGTTCGTCACGCCCGCCGCCGGTGAACGCCTATCAGGCGACGTCTCGCGACGCGCCGTCTCAGCGCGTCCGCGGACCGGGGAGTCGCGATGTCGTCCGACCACCAAGCCGATGAGCTCGATCGCCTGATCGCCGCGCGCCGCGATGGCGAGCGATCGACGCCGGTCGATCCGTCGACCGAGGCGCTCGCCGACCTCGCGGCCGCGCTCGGAGATCTGTCCGCACAGGCGTCGCCGCCTCGTCAGGACGCGGTATGGAGTCGGGTCGCGGCGGGCATCGAGGCGCACGAGCGGGAGCGCGCACGCTCGCCACTCGGGCGCTGGCGCGAGGGGCAGGCGATTCCCCGCGCGGCGTGGGGGCCTGCGATCGCGGCCAGCGTCGCGCTGTTCGCGATCATGTTCTCGTTGATCTCGGAACCCACGAGTACATCGGCCGCGTTCCTGGCCGATGTCGATGAACTCTCCGCAGTGACGACGGAGGCGCTCGCCGACGACGTGTTGACCGCGGACGAGCGCGATTCGGTTGCCGCGCTGACCGCTTCGCTGGTGGCGACGATCGACCGCCGTCCGGAGACGCTGTCCGACCTCGACCCGACCGAGCGCGAGAACGTACTATCGCAGCTCGAAAAGGTGGTCGCGATCCTCCTGCCGGCCGCGGACGCGGAATTAGTCGAGGTGCGATCGAACATGCTGCTGGCGGCCGCGGGGCTACCAGTGAACGCGAGCGATCGCGGCCCCGAGGTCGATCCCTCCGTCGGCCGATCGCCCCTGCCGCAGGCGGAGGCGACCCTCGTGCCCGGCGCGCCGGGCGCGGCGGCGGCGGGCGCTCTCGCCAAGGAGGCCGTCGCACCGGGGCCGGCGGCGCCCTCCGCACGGCCCCCGATCGCGGTGAGCACGCCGTCGGTTGCGGCCTCGGTCGCTTCGCTGGAGGGGGTGACCAACGCGGTCGAGAACGCGCAGCGCGGCGGCGGCCCGCCCGGGGGCTTGCCCGGACGCCCGGCCGGCGTGGCGGCGCCCGTGGTCGCTCATGGCAATCAATCGCTCTGCTTCGGTCTGACCGGGGCGGACCGGGCGAGCTGCGAACGGGCGGTGAGCGCCGCCGTCGCGGCGTGCGGCGCGGCGAGCCGTGCGCCAGGCATGGTTGATTGCGAGCGCGCAGTCGAGCTGGCGGAAGAGCTGTGCGACGACCTGCTGTCGAAGCGAGACGCCAGAACCTGCGAGCACGCGCTGGACCGTCTGCTGCAGGCCGCCGAGCGGGAGGCCGATCGTCACGAAGATGACGAGCACTCGTCACTGGAATCTGGCAACATAACGCCGTCCGATGAGGACTGAGCCCGCCACGACGACTCCGAAGTCGATTCGGATGGCGAGCGGCGGTTGGCCCGGTATCGGCAGGCGGGGAAAGCAATGGTCGAGGACAGCGCGGGCCTGAGGGGCCCCGGCGCGCAACCGCTCGCGGTCACTCCTCGTGACCAGGTGAGCTCCGATGCGCCGCGCCGCGCCGCCTCACCTCGGCGCGTCGTGTCGCCGATCGAGCTGGTCGAGCGGGCGCGCGATCGCGATCGCTCGGCGTTCGAGGGCCTGTACCGGCTCCAGTTCCGGAGCATCGCGCGGCAGGTCGCGGCGCTGGTTCGGGACGCCGATCGCGCCGAAGATGTCGTCGCGCAGACCTTCCTGCTCGCCTGGAAGGACCTGCCGCAGCTACGCCGCGCGGATCGGTTCGACTCGTGGCTCGCGCGGATCGCGCATCATCAGGCGTTCTCCGAGCTGCGCCGCGAACGGACCGCGCCGCTCGAACACGCTCCCGAGGCGGCCGATCCAAGCGAGTTCAGCTCGCCGAGCGGGCTGCTCGATCGTGAGGCCGACCTCGATCGGCTGCGGGCGGCGCTCGTGCAGCTCCCGAGCGACCAGCGTGCCGTCCTGACGTTGCGATTCTTGCGCGATCTTCCCCACGCTGAGGTTGCCCGCCTCATGGACCGCAGCGAACAGGCGACCCGCGCGCTGCAATATCGGGCGCTCCGCTCGATGCAGCGATTGATCGAGGGCGACGCCCCCTAGCCGAGCTCGATATCGGCTTTGTTATCGATCCGAACAAAGACTCGGAACTTGACGGATAGCCGTCACGTTTCTTACGCGGCCGCGCCTATCTGCCGGACCGCCTCCTGGCGGCGCATGCGATCGGCCGAAACAGCTGCCGGGCGACGCCCGGCGTGCAGGGTTGCGGGGTACCGATGAGTTTCACTCAGATCACCAGCAGGCCAGTCAGCCGGCGCCGCCTGGGTGCGCTGGCCGCACTCGCGTTTGTCGCTGCGATGGCGGCGGCGCTCGTGATGTCGAGCGGCGCGAGCGCCGAGACCACCAGCGTGTTCGTGGATCCGACGAGCTCAACCGGCCTCGTCGGCAGCACCCACGTGATGACCGCCACCGTCTTCCCCGTCGAGAGCGGCGTGCGCGTCCGCATGAAGGTGCTGTCCGGCCCGAACGCGAACGACACGGCGAGCGCGCTCACCAACAGCGGTGGGTAGGCAGTGCTGAGTTACGTCGGCGACGGCGGGAACGGCACCGACGCGATCTTGATCTGGGCCGATGCGACTCCGACGGCGTGCGGGACATCACCGAGCCGCAGACCGCCGCGATCCGGGAGTGGATCACCAGCCCCGTGACCGGGCTCACGCTGTCCCCCAGTAGCGCCACGAACCCCGCTGGCACCACGCACCGGATGACGGCGACGATTTCATCGCCCCAGTCGGGCATCATCATCCGTTTCCGCGTCGTGTCCGGCCCGAACCAGGGCGATCCCCGAATCGGGACCACAGACACGAACGGCCAGTCGGAGCTCCGATATGACGGCACGGGTGGGATCGGCGTAGACACGATCCTCGCGTGGGCGGACCTGAACCGGAACGGAATTCTCGACGCAGATGAGCCTCGCGACACGGCGACCAAGACGTGGGTGACGTCGTCGTCCGGCGGGCTCTCGATCTCGCCGAGTACCGATTCGAACCCGGTAGACACGGTGCACTCGGTGACGACGACGCTCTCGCCCGCGCAGGCCAACGTGTTGATGCGCTTCAGCATCTCGTCCGGGCCGAACATCGGCGAGAGCGGCGTGACGTTGACCGATGCCAGCGGGCGCGCGACCTACAGCTACGTCGGCGACGGCGGCGCCGGCGTGGACGTGATTCTCGCCTGGGCCGACCTCGACGGCGACACCGTGCACGACTCAATCGAGCCGAGCGTCGTCGCGATCAAGACCTGGGTGACCGACGCGACCGCGGCGATCGTCCTCAGCCCGTCTAGCGACACGAACACGACCGGTACGACGCACACCGTACAGGGGACGATCAGCCCCGTCGCGACGGGCACCGTCGTGCGCTTCCGGATCTTCGCGGGACCGCAAACGGGCGTGAACATCCGCGCGCTCACGAACTCGGCGGGCCAGGTGACCTTCAGCTACGTTGGCAGCCTGACCGGTTCCGACCTCATCACGGGATGGATCGACGAAGACGACGACGGCGTGCTGGACTCGGGCGAGTCGCGCGCGTTCGCCAGCGCGATCTGGGTCGCTGTCGCCGGCAGTGGGTTCTCGCTGTCGCCGACCAGCGACACGAACCCGCTGGGGACCGTGCACTCGATGACCGCGACCGTCTCGCCGGCCGAGCGCGACCTGCTCGTTCGCTTCGAGGTGACCAGCGGCCCGAACGCTGGCACGAAGGGCTCGGACGACACGAACTCGAGCGGGATCGCCAACCTGTCGTATCTCGGTGACGGCGGTCTCGGAACGGACGTGATCCTCTGCTGGCTCGACTTCGATCGAGACGGACGGGTCGACGCGGGCGAGCCGCAGGCGATCGCCACCAAACAGTGGACAACGCTGGCCGTCGCAGGTCTCTCGCTCACGCCTGACTTCGATCGGGAGCGGGTGGGCAGGGACCACAGGGTCACCGCGCAGCTGAACCCGGCCGCCGAGGGCGTGCGCATCCGGTTCGAGGTGATCGCCGGGCCGAACACCGGCGAGACCGGTCGTGACCGCACCGACGGCAACGGGCGTGCGAGCTTCAAGTACGAAGGCGAGGGCGGTGTCGGAACCGACCTGATCCTCGCCTGGGCGGACGTCGACGATGACGGCGTGCTCGACGCCGGCGAGCACCAGGCGAGCGCGCTCGTCGAGTGGCAGGCCGGCTTCGTCGACAACGCGCTTGTCGAGGAGATCTGCGACGACCTCGACCGGCATTCACACCCGTCGCTGAAGACCCTATGCCGCCTTGTGGAGAGCGGGAAGCTCTCCGCGCACGCGGAAGAGGTGATCATGGTCGTGATCATCAAGCAAGCTGGCTTCGATCACGATCACCGCGGTCATGAGTCCGACGACGACGACGATGACTAGCTAGTCGAGGGCGGGGCGGCCGGGGATTGGGAAACACCTCGATCCGGTCGCTCCGCTCCTCCGTCCTGGCGGCGGCCGCCACCTGGCTGTTCGTCGCCGCCTGCGGCGCTGACCTCGAGCCGGCGGGATCACCGGTCTACCTCGCGCTCGGCGACTCGCTCGGCGTCGGCGTGGGTGCGAACGACTGGCCGACGGGCGGCTACGTACCTCGATTGCTCGAGCGGCTCAACGATGGTCGCCCGGCAGGCTCGCAGCTCGAGCTGGCCAACGTTGCCCGTTCTGGCGCCGACACCCGAACGGTCATCGATGACGGTCAGCTCACCGAGGCGCTCGCCGTGATCGAGGCCGCGCGGAGGACGGCGGCGACGACCGACGACGTAGACGTGATTACGGTCGGCCTGGGCGGCAACGACGCGTTCGAGCTCTTCGCGATCTGTGGCGGGGTGGTCGACGACGTCTGCCTGTCCGCCGCTCGCGATCGAATCGGCCAGGTGCGCACGAACTTGCTCGTGATCATCCGGGCGTTGCGGGATGCCGCGGGGCCCGACGTCCCGATCGTCGTGATGACGTACTACAACCCGCTCGCGCACCCGTCCTGCCGGCTCCACGACTTCGAGTTGATCGGAGACGTCGTGCTCGAGGGTCAGCCCGCGCTCGGCCTCGATCTGGGGCTCAACGACGAAATCCGCGCCGCGGCAGCGGCGGCCGACGTCTCGGTCGCGGAGGTGGGCGAGTTGACCGTCGACGAGATCACGGGCGACTGCCTCCACGCCAACGACGCCGGACATGCGCGGATTGCCGCCGCGTTCGAGGCCGCGCTCCGGCCGTAGCCCCGATCGCCGTTCGTCAAGTCGGTCGAGGTTGCTCCGATACGGGACTGGCCTCGGGGTGTTGACGATCACGAGTGGACAACCGTTACCCTCAAAGCCGAAACGGCGGGGCACTGGACGGCGTTTCGATGGCCCGCATCCCCGGAATCGCCCTGTTGGGGGCGCTTCTTCTGATCACCGCATGCCGCGCGGAGACGCTGCCGGACGCCCCGGTGGCCGTCGAAAGCGCTACGCCGCGATCTGCCCTGACCGCGCCAGCGCTAGAGGTCACTCCCACCGCCGAGCCGACGCGGGCCGCCCCTCTGAGCGCAACCGCGACTCCCGCACCCGAGCCTCAGCCGGAGGCTCGGCTTTCCACCGGGGAGCCGCTCGCGAAGCGGTTCCCGGCAGCGGTCGCACTGATCGAGGCGGCCCCGCAGCGTGTTGGCGTCGCCGTGCGAACGCCGGATCGGGAGATCTACATCGGCGGCGATGACGGACCGTTCGCACTCGCGAGCGTCGTCAAGGTGCCGGTGATGATCGCGACCTTCGAGCGCGCGAGGCTCGCGGGTCGCGCGCTCACGGTCGAGGAGCGGACCCTCCTCCGGCAGATGATCACGCTCAGCGAAAACGAGGCGACGGACGCACTCTGGCATTCGCTCGGCGGGGGCCCGGGCCTCGCCACGCTGCTCGAGCCGCTCGGCGTCGCGGGCATCGACTATGCGCCGGATCACCAGTGGGGGGACTCCCTCGCGACGCCCTTCGCAGTCATCAAGCTGCTCGATCTTCTCGCAGACGAGGCATCTCCGCTGGGCACGGAGGCGCGGCTGGAAGCGCTCGCGCTGATGCGGGAGGTGGCGGCCGACCAACGCTGGGGCGCTTCAGCGGGGGTCGACCTCTCGACCGGCGCTGCGGCGACGCTGGCGATCAAGAACGGTTGGTACCCGGAGCCGGACGGCTGGCTGCTGAATACCGCCGGCGTCTTGTCGACCGACGCCGCGGCATCCATCCATGTCATCGTGGTGCTGACCGAGGGCGCACGCACTCAGACCGAGGGCGTCTGGACGATCGAGTCGATCGCCGCGGCGATCAACCACGCGATCGTTCCGCCGGCGCTGGTGGTCGCGCCTCAGCGCCGTATCTTCGCGGCGGCGCCGTTGCCGAACACCCCCTCGGTGGCCGCCGATTCGACCGCGGACGCCGTCGAGCCGGCGGGCGAGTTGGAGGCGGAGCCGGCGCCGACCGCCCTCGTTGCGTTCGCGCAGAGTGACGAAGTGCTGGTCCCCGCTGGCGGTGTGCTGATCGGAAGCGCCGCGGACAGCACCGAGCTGACGCTCTGGTACGAGGTCGCGGACACGACCGCAGATCAACTCCTGGCGACCTACGCCGATTCGATGCTCGAACTCGGGTGGCTCGAGGTGGCCGGTCCGCCGTCGGTCGTGCTCTCAAAGAGCGCGGAGGGGCGATGGGTCGGGTTCTCGACGCTCGCGGGGAGCGGGGGCACCAGGCTGGTGCAGGTGACAATCTCGCCGGCACCCGGCGTGCAACCGGCCGGCATCGGGGCGCCGTGAGCGACAGTCTCTTCGCCAATGAGCACCCTGAGAGCCGATCGCCATGCGCGATGGGGGCAAGCGCGCTTACATTGGCTTGACTCGCTACTCGCTAATCTGCGCCGGCCCGATCCAGTCCAGAGTTCGAACGGTAGCCACGATGTCGTTGCCTCCCCCGGCGACCGGATGGGTGCTGGTCACCGCCCTGTTTGCCGTCGGTCTCGCGGCCTGCGGCGGCGAGCCGAAAGCGCCGCTCCTCCCGGCTCGCCCGATCGTGCCGCCGGCCACGGCGACGCCGGCGCCGCCGCCGGCCCAGCCTGTGACGTTGGCCGGGCCAGAGTCACCGTCGGCCTCGGAGCGGGTTGTAGTCACCGAGGATGGCGACTGGAGCCTCCCGAATGGCGGGCCTCGAAACACGCGCGCCCGCGCGAGTGCGATCAACGCCGAGACGGTTGACGGCCTCGAGGTGGCCTGGTCGGCGCCGATCAGCGGGCGCGGGCCCTACGGCGCCGCGGCCGGCGGTGTGACGATCGCCGGCGGGACGGTCTACTTCCAGGACCTGGGCAGCAACACGGCCGCGATCGACCTCGAAACGGGCGATCTGATCTGGGAGACCGACGGGGTGGCGCTGGTCGCTGGGCCGAACGGCGCGGCGGTCGCCGGCGGCCGCGTCTACGTGTCGCGCGGCGCGAGCATGTTGTCCGCGCTTGATGCCTCGAACGGCGAGGTGCTGTGGTCCGTGGAACTGGAGAAGGACGGGTTCCGACCGACCGTCGCCGGCGACACCGTCGTCGTCGGTACGGGCAACCTCGCGCACGTGGGGGGGGACAGCGGATTCCTCCACGCGTTCGACGCGGTGAGTGGCGACCTCCGCTGGTCGTTTCGGGTCGTTGAGGACGGCTTCTGGGGCGACCCGAGCCTGAACAGCGGTGGGGGTATCTGGTATCCAGCCGCGATCGACCTCGAGCGCGGGCTCGTCTACGCAGGCACCGGCAACGCCGGTCCCTATCCCGGCACGCTCAAGTTTCCGAACGGGTCGAGCCGCCCCGGCGCGAACCTATACACGAGCTCGCTGGTGGCCCTCGACATCGACAGCGGCGATCTCGCTTGGTTCCACCAGGTCGTGCCGCATGGGCTCTTCGATCACGACTTCCAGCTCTCACCGGTCCTCGTCGAGGCGGTGATCGACGGCGTGCCTCGATCGCTGGCGATCGGCGCCGGCAAGGCAGGACAGGTGCTGGCCTTCGACCTTGAGGATGGCTCCGTCGTCTGGTAGACGGCGGTCGGGGTGCATCAGAACGACGACCTGTCCGAGCTGCCACGGGGCGAGGCCGTCGAGGTCTATCCAGGGATCTTCGGTGGCGTCGAGACGCCGCTCGCGGTGGCGAACGGCGTGATTTTTGCGCCGACGCTCAACGTGCCGACGCGGCACACCGGGACGGGCCGCGGGGCGACCGACGGATCGTCGGCGCTGCTGAACGCCAGCGCCGCCACCGACCTCGGTGCGGCGACGAGCGAACTCGTCGCGCTCGACGTCGCCACCGGCGAGGTGATCTGGACGCACCCCTTCGACTCGCCGCTCTTCGGTGGGGCGACCGCCGTCGCCGATCTGGTCTTTACCGCGACGTTTGACGGCGCGATCGTCGCGCTGCGCCAGTCCGACGGCCTCGAGCTGTGGCGTCATGAGACGGGCGGCGGCATCAACGCGTGGCCGGCGGTTCAGGACGACACGATCGTCTGGCCGATCGGCCTCGGCGCCGAGCCGCGGCTGATTGCGCTTCGCCTCCCAGGCAGGGAGTGAGCTGAGCGGCCGCGGTCTCTGTGTGCCCACTCACTCGGGGTACGGTACCGGGGGATGGTAAGCTCTCGAAAACCTGAACTGCGCGAACGGACCCCGCGAGTGACCGCCCCCACCGAGACGCCCCCCGCCCGTCGTTTCCCTGACTCCGACGAGTTCCCGACCGGCCCCGATGTCGGCGAGCGGCTACCCGATATCACCCTGCCAGATCAGTCGGGCGCCAACGTGAACCTCGAGCAGGCGCGCGGGAACCGACGCGCGCTGGTGCTGTTCCACCGCTCAGTACGTTGGTGACCGTTCTGCCGATCGCAGCTCGTGCAGCTGCAGCGACATCTCCCGGAGTTCGAGTCCGCGGGAATCTCGCTCTTCGCGATCTCGTACGACGACGTCGACGAGCAGCGGAAGTTCGCTGAGGAGAACGACATCACGTTCCCGCTGCTCGCCGATCCCGAGCACCGGGTGATCGAGGCGACGGGCATTCTGAACACGCTCGTCGAGCCCGATGACGCGGTCTACGGCATCCCGTTCCCGGGCACCTACGTCCTGGGGACCGACGGCCGCATCGAGGAGAAGCTGTTCTTCCAGCACTACCGCACGCGCCCGTCGGCATCGACGGTGCTGCGCGAGGGCTTCGGGATCGACTTCGAAGTCGAGAACCAGCCGCACGCGGACGTCGAGGGCGATGGGGTTCGGATCGAGGCGACGCTGGGCGGCGAGAGCATGGTTTTCATGGAAACCTCGATGCTCTATGTCGAGATCAAGCTTGACGAGGGGCTGCACGTCTACGGCCAGCCGATTCCCGAGGGCTACATCCCAACCGAGGTGACGGTCACGGCGCCCGAGGGCATCGTGGTCAGCGAGCCGCGCTACCCCGAGACGGAGCCATTCCGCGTCGAGGGCATCGACGAGCAGTTCCACGTGTTCGGCGACGAGGCACGGATCGCGATCATGGTGCAGCGCAACGAGGGTGAGCTGGAGTCGATCCCACTCGAGATCACAGTGCGATACCAGGCGTGCAATGATCGCGAGTGCTTCCTGCCGCAGACGAAGCAGCTACGGCTGGACGTCCCGGCCGCAGCGCTGAACCGGCCGCAGCGGCGCGACTAACGAATTTGGAGCGTCCGATGGCTGATCCGTTGCACGAGCCTTCGGCTGACCCGCTGCAGGAGCCTTCGGCAGGTGCGCCGCGGATCGCCATCGGCGAGCCGTTCCCGAATCTCGTGCTGCCGTCGGTGGAAGACGGGCGCCCTCGCTCCATCGCCGAGCTGCGCGGACACAAGATCGCGCTCCACGTCTTCGCCTCGTGGTGAGTGGGTTGCCGCAGGCACGTGCCCGGGTGGCACGAGGCGACGGCCGAATGGCGTAACGCGGGGAAGCTCCGGACCGCCGGCATCGTCCTGGAGCAGCATCCCGATCGCACGCGCCTGTTCATGCAGTGGAAGCGACTCGACTGGCCGGTGATGGTCGAGCCGTTCAACGTCCTCGGGTTCACGGCGGTGCCGCGGACCTTCCTGCTCGACGAGCACGGCATCGTGCGGATGATTCACCCGCCGCTCGACGACCTTGGGACCGTCGAGCGCGAATTCATTTCGCGGGACTTCGACCCACCGATGGCCGACGCACCGGCGATCGACCTGCGTACGAGCCTGGACGGCGACGATCCGTCCGATGGCGACGGTTGGCTGCGGCGGGCGATGGCGCTCGCGCAATGGGGCGGTGCGGCCCGACTGACGGAGGCGGTCGCGGCTGCCGAACAAGCGATCGCCCTCACGCCGAGCGATCGAGCGCAGTTCACGGCCGGGGTGATCGCGCGGATGCGCTACGACTCCCGGTCGCGCGAGCCGGGAGATTTTGGACGGGCGGCAGAGCACTGGGCGACGGCGCTTGATCTCGGCCCGAACAACTACATCTGGCGCCGGCGGCTGCAGCAGTACGGGCCGCGCCTCGACAAGCCGTACCCCTTCTACGACTGGGTGCCGAAGGCGCGCGAAGAGATCGCCGCGCTCGGCGACCAGCCGATCGAGCTGACCGTTGAACCGGGCGGCGCGGAGTTCGCTCAACCCGCCGAGGAGTTCGAATCGACAGCCGGCAGCGCGAGCGAGCCCGACGCCGGCGGCCGGATCGACCGAGACGATGGAGGCCCCGTGAGCGTCGAGAGCACCTCGATTCCGCCCGCTGCCGTGCCCGGCGACCCGCTGCGCGTGCATCTCGTATTGCGGCCCGACGCCGAGGCCGGCGCGCACTGGAACAACGAGATGGGCCCGACGCAACTCTGGGTCGAAGCCCCCGCCGGCTGGAACCTCGACCGCCCGCTGCTCGAGGTCGATCTGCCGCTGGAGGAGCTCAGCGATGAGCCGCGATCATTCGAATTCGAGCTACGCGCACCAGATGGCGAGCCCCGCGGCGACGCCTCGGTCAGGGCGTACGCGCTCTACTTCGTGTGCGACGACGCGACCGGTGTCTGCATGTACCTCCGCCAGGACGTGGAGGTGTCGATCCCCGTCCATGCCACAAGGCACGAACGCCTGATCGACGTGCAGCGACGCTAGTCGAGCGTCGTGGCCGCCTCGAGCAGTGCCTCGATCGCGTTCAAATGTGCTCGGACATCGAGCGCGAAGTTCAGCCCCTCGGCGTCCTCGCCGCCGGGGTGAGCACGAGCGTGTTGACGCCCACCACGCGACCGTTCGCGTCCAGCAATGGGCCACCGCTGCTGCCGGGGTTCACCGCGGCGTCGGTCTGGAGGTAGCTCACCCCGTCGCGCAAGCGTTGCGCTGAGACGATGCCGGCGGACACCGAGGGCGCGCGGCTGAAGCCCGCCTCGACGACCGCGTCTTCGAAGGGATAGCCCCACGCCCACACGGGCGCACCAAGCGTGATCGCCGTCTGGACGTCGGCGATCGCCAGCGGCTCGACGCTGACCGGCACGCGCGGCACCTCGAGGACCGCGAAGTCCAGCCGGGTGTCGGTCGCAACAATCTGGCCCTCCCGCCGGGCG
Source organism: Dehalococcoidia bacterium (assembly GCA_965248675.1). GTDB lineage: Bacteria > Chloroflexota > Dehalococcoidia > UBA2979 > UBA2979 > UBA6627. The sequence continues at coordinate 180,712 of CBDFJZ010000006.1, read as the reverse complement.
CCGTTCGAGAACCAGACCGTCGCGACCGAGGCATCGCCCACGACGTGCGCGTTGGTGACGACGTGGCGGTCTGAGACCACGAATCCCGATCCGGCGCTCGCCTCCGTCTGAACGTGCACCACCGCGCGCACAATCGAGGAGGGGTCAGGGGCTCCCACTTCGGGTTCGGCCTCGGGCTCGTCGCTCGTCACACCGGCGGACTCGCGCTCGACGACTCCGGTCGAGGCGGCGACGATCCTCGTCGCGGGCGCCGTTGCGGCGCCAACATCGCGCACACCCGACACCACGAACACCAGCCCGGCGATCGCGATCAGGCGGAGCAGACTCACCATCGCTCGTTCGGACATGACCATCCTGGGTTCAGCCCGGCCGCCGTGGCCCGACTGGACGATCATGTTCTCGCGCGGGTGGCCGCGAAGCGGACGGGATCGCCCCGCGACGGGCTCGGGGTGTCCCCTCACTTCCTCGCGGAGAACGCCCGACGGACGCGAACCGGGCGCCCCCTCGGGCACACGATCCTCGCGATGTTCGATCGCGGTCGTATCACTCGGCGACTAGTCCCCAAGCGACACGATCATCGGCCGGCCCGCTGGGACGGCGCCTCCGAACAGGGCCAAGAACTCCTGGTTCACGAAGTCGGGCGCCCCGGGCAGGGTAGCCAGCGAAGCGCCCCTCGTGCGTCACGAACACAGCCTCGGCGCCGGCCGCGAGGAGGGCCAGCCGCAGTTGCGCAATCGTGCCCCCCTCAGCGAGGGCGAGCGCGATGCCGCTCGTCGGCAGTGAGCGGACGAAACCGCCGCCGCCGTCGCCGGACGAGAAGAGGGCGAACGCCGTGAGGTGCGACGTCGAGACCACGAACCGGCTATCGACCGCCTTACTCGTCTCCCCGGCAACCGTGATGGCGTTCTCAACTGCACTCAGACCCAGAGTTCAGAAGCCTCGGCGGCTGCCGCGAGTTTCGAGGCAGGGCGCATGCATCCATGCAGCAGGGGTGCATGCTTATACCCGAACGGACGTTCGGATACCCTGCAACCGGCAGGCGTAGTGACGGTTATCGCGAGGGGTGTCGATGGTTCGGATCGCGTCCGATCCCTGTCCACGCTGCGAGACCGGGGTGCTGCGTGAGCACGAGGACGGCGTCTTCTGCGTCAACTGCGGCACGGTGTTTTATGCCTCGAAACCCGCGCGGCCGCCGGCCGATCTGCGGTCGTCTCGGGAGGGGACCCGCTGGCGGCGGGCGAGCTAGGGTTCCGGGTTCGCCAGGCGCTGCCCGCGAACCCCCTCATGGTTGTCAGTCGTCGAGGAGGCTCCGGTAAGACCTCTAGGTAGCTCGTGGCGGCTCGCTCCCAGCTGTACTGCTCGGCGTGTGCTCGGCCCGCAGCGCGGAGTCGCGAGGCCAGCGTGTCGTCGGTGAGGACCGCGGCGACGTGGCTTGCGAGCGCCTCGATGTCGTGGGGTGGAGCGAGTAGCGCCGCGCCGCCGCTTCCGCTGCGATCGGCGGAAGGGCCGAGCACCTCCGGGAGTGCAGCCGCCATCGACGCGACCACCGGGAGCCCGCACGCCATCGCCTCGACCGGCGGCCACCCGAAGCCCTCATAGATACTGGGGAACAGGAACACGTTCGCGGCGTTGTAGAGCTCGACCAGGCGGTCCTCACTGATGATCCCGAGATCGACGATGTGGTCGGCGACGCCCAGTTCGTTCGCGAGCTGCTGCTCGGCGTCGGGGAGCGGAACACCGGCCCGCACGAGGATCGCATCGAGTCCCTGTTGCCGCAGCGTGCGGATCACCCGGACTGTCGCCCGGATGTTCTTGCGCGGTTGGTCGTTTGAAGCCACGTGGAGCACGCGGTAGCGCGCCTCGGGCAGCAGGTCGTGCACCAGCCTCAGCCGCGCCGGGGGGATGACACGGAACTGGCCATTCAGTCCGTTCGGGATGACGCTGATCCGCTCGGTCGGGTAATCAAGCTGCTCGATGACCTCAGCGCGCGTCGCCTGGCTGACCGCGACGATCCGGCCTGCCCGTGCGAGTTGCCCGCGAAACCGGTCGGCCTCGGATTGACTGCGCGCCTCGGCGACCCCGAGCAGGTCATGGATCGTCTGGACGGTCCGATCCGGACGAAGCGCGCCGATCAGTTGTGAGTCGCGCTGGTCGATCAAGTGGAATAGATCGCCTCTGAGGAGATGGGCCTGGAGCCGCGGGCGGAGCCCGCGTGCCCGGGCGCGGAAACGGCCCAGTGCGCGAAGCGCAGGCGGACGCGGCTTGGCCCGTGGCGGGCGTGGATAGATCGTCTTGGCCGATCCGAGTTCACGCCTCACGTCGACCTCGTCGAACTGCTGGAGCGCAGCCGTGAGCTCCAAGGCGTACCGCTGGAGCGAGATCGCGCCGTCCTCGATGGTCGGGCCGATCACCCGCACATCGAGCATGTCGATCGAGGCCACGGCCCGGTCCTGCCGATCGAGCGCGGCCGCCGGGTTTGCCATAGTTCGCACCCTACTGGGATGTCGCCCCACCGACACGCTGAAGCTGCGGAGGCTGCTTCGAGCAGACATCCCTCTCCATTCAGTATTCGATGCGCGAGGCTAAGCCGGCATATGCGAAGAAGCAGAGCCGGGGAGATCGGTCCCCGCCGGCGAAGAGGAGCGAGGGGGAATGAGCAGGAGCCCGGCGAACCGGGCTCCCTGCGTCAATCAGACTCTGCTGCGATCCTGGCGCCGGTGCCATCCGATGGGCGGCGTGGTCCGCGCCCCGGCCGCCGGGTGCAATCAGCCTAGGCTGCGAAGCTGAACGGCTTAGTAGCGCCGGTCGCGACCGCCACCGCCGCCGCCGTAGCCGCCACCACCGCCGCCGCTGTAGCCGCCGCCGCCGCCGCCGCCGCCGCCACCGCCGTAACCACCACCGCCGCCTCCGCCGCGCGGTCCGCCGCGGTCTTGCCGCGGACGCGCCTCGCTCACGGCGAGCGAGCGGCCGCCAAAGTCGGCGCCATCCAGCGCCTCAATCGCCTTCGAAGCGTCCTCGTTCGACATCTCGACGAAGCCGAAGCCGCGCGGGCGGCCGGTCTCGCGGTCGGTCGGCAGCGCGCACGAGATGATCTCGCCGTACTGGCCGAACAACTGCTCGACTTCCTCCTCGGAGGAGGAATAGGGGAGGTTCCCCACGTAGATTCTCTGGGACATGAAAACTTGAACTCCACGCCGGACTCGTGCCGGCCATTCGCCGCGGACACGCGGCAACCCTAGATGCTCAGCTGCTCGACGTGGTGTTCGGATGACACAACCAGAAGCGGACTGAGAGACGCTGACCTCGTGATCAGCCGGCTCCAGCGTAACCGACAGTCAGGCCCGGCGCACCAGAAGCGTGCGCAATGGCGGTGCTGATCGAGGCCGATTTCATTCGCTATGCTCCGTCCGATCCGGTTCCCGCGGCGTCCCGATCAGCGGGACGCTTCGAGGACCGTTCCGAGGAGCGCACAGATGGTGATCCAGACCGTGCTCGACCGCTTTCTCGAGGGGCGCCGGCTCAACGACCTCGAGCTCCACGAGCTCCTCCTCGACTCGCCGGACATGCACGACCGCGTCGTCGAGAGCCTCGGCGAGCGGCGTGTGACGCGGCGGGGGCTGCGGCAGATGATTGCACGGATCCCGGAATTGCGGGTGGAGATGGGGCGGCGGTTGCTGGATCGGGAACCGCGGATCCTCGATTTGCTGGAGGTGGTGCGGGACGTGCCGGAGCTCAGAGAGCTGGCGTTGAACACAGTACGCACCGGGGAGTTCAGGCCGACTCAGATCCTGCGGGTGGCGCGGCGCAACCCGCAGCTGCGCGAGGCGGCGATCGACGCCGTGCTCTCCGATGGAGGGACGCGCGAGCGGGTGCTCGAGGTGGTGCGGCGGCTGCCGGGGAGCGAGGAGATGGTGGTTCGGCGGCTGGAGGCGCTCGGGCTGCCGCAGAGCGATCTGGATGCGCTGCTGGCGGCGCTGCCGGAGTTGCAACACCGCGGCGAGGACGATCGCGGGCCGCGATCGCAGGACTGGCGGGCAGGCTCGGAGCGGCAGGTCCGACCCGAACGCGATGTGGCGCCCGACCGAGGCGGGCCACCTGACCGCGGCGCACGCGATAGACCGAGCGAGCCCGATACTCCGACGGAAGCCGAGGTTCAGATCGATCGAAGCGTGTTACCGGGTCACGAACAGCGACGCGGGGCGGAGCCCGCCGGGGAACCGGCGGAAGCCGCCGACGAGCCGTCCGCACCGCGGGGGAGGGCGCGGTCGGAGCGGACGAGGGGCGCCGCGAGCGGTCCCGAGACAACGCCGCGACCGGCGCCCCGTCCCGATCCGTGGCGTGACGTCGCGCGTCCGCCGAAGGACAAGATCGACCGGCGTTGGCGGCGTGGACGCCAGCCGTAGCGCGATCGCCGTTCCGCTCTGAGTTCGCCGTCTATCCCGCGCCTGGATCTGGGGTGTCCGGCTCGGGAGCGGGCGAGACTTCGGGCTGCGAGGCGGTCGCAGGCGCCACGCCGCCGGCTCCCGGCGGCGGCGTCAGGCTTCCAGTGCGCACCAGGCCGATCAAGTCGACCAGGCCGACGCCGATTGTCTGCTTCAGGGCCTCATCAGTGGTCGTCAGCGCGGCGGGCGTGAGGCCGAAGAAGCTGACTGGCTGGCCCGGAGCTGTTCCCGCTCGCGTTGCCACCGCCGCCGAAGTCGATCAGGCGGATCTCGTCGACGTGGCCGATTGGTGAGGCGGCGGCGGTGACGATCTCGGGGAGGGCCTGGATCACGTCAGTCGCGAGCTGCACGCGGATTGCCTCGTCCGAGTACTGCTTGAGCGCCTCGGCGCGCTCGCCGAGGCCCTTTGCCTCGGCGCCCAGCTTGGCTTCGATCGCGGACGCCTCGGCGTCGCCGCGGTCGCCGATCTGGCGTGCATCGCCCTCGCCGGCAAGGACGGCCGACTGCTTGTCGGCCTCGGCGCGCTGCACGGTCGCCTCCGCGTCGGCCTCCGCCTGCAGGATGTGGCGCTGCTTGTCCGCTTCGGCCTCGAGGATCTGGCGCTGCTTATCGGCCTCGGCGATCGCGACCACCTCGGCCTCGAGCTCCTCGCGGCGCTGCTGCGCGCGGCGTTGTGCGAGCACGGTCTCGGCTTCGGCGACGCGTTGCTTCGCCTCGGCCTCGGCCTGCTCGGCGGCTTGCTCGGCGCGGGCTTCCTCGGCCGAGGTCTGCGCGTCGTAGGCCGCCTTACGGACATCGCGATCCTTCTCGGCCTCGGCGATCTGGGCTTCGGCATCGGCGCGGGCCCGCTCGCTTTCCTGGCGCGCCACCGCTTCCACGACGGTGGCCTCGCGGTTGGCGTTCGCCTCACCGATGCGAGCGTCACGACCGACCTCGGCGGTGCGACGGCGGCCGAGCGCGTCGAGGTAGCCGACTTCGTCGCTGATGTCGCGGAGCGTCAGCGTGTCGAGGGCGATCCCCATCTGATTGAGCTCGGCCTGGGCCTGATCGGCGATCTGCTCCTGGAACGCCTGGCGATCCTGGTAGATCTCCTCGGGCGTGAGCTGCCCGCAGACGCCGCGGAGGTGGCCCTCGAGGACGGCCTGGACGTCGCGCTCGATGTCTTCCTGCGGCCGGCCGAGGTAGCGCTCGGCGGCGTTGATGATGCCGGTATCGTCGCCGGCGACCTTGAACAGCGCGGTGCCGACCACAATCAGCGGCACCCCTTCTTTGGAGATCGCGTTGTGGGTCGCCACTTGCGTGCTGATCACGTGGCGCGACATGCGCTCGAATTCCTCGATGATCGGGAACACGAAGGTGCCGCCGTTGCGGACGACGCGGAAGTCGGCTTCCGCGTCGTCCGCAACGGCGGCGTTGCGCTGCTTGTTGCGACGACCGGAGATGACGAGCACCTCGTCCGGCCCGGCCCGCCGGTAGCGGCGCGCCCAGGTGCCAATGATCGCCCCGAAGACCAGGACGATGATCAAGACGATCAGCCCGATTCCTGCCGCCATCGTTTCCCCACCTCTCGGCGCGTTCAGACGCTGCCGTTAGCTCCGGTTGCTGACGACGACCTCGCCGGCGACGACGCTATCAATGTTGACGATGCTGCCCTGCTCGATTCGGATGTTGCTGGCCGACCGAGCGGTCGCGGTGTGTGTGCCGCCGGACCGCTCGAACTGGACGCGCCCGACGCCCCGCTCCGGGATCGACAGCGTCACCAGCGCCTGGTGACCGATCAGATCAGCGAGCACGAATCCGGACCGTCGCTGCCTGGCGCATGAACGTACGCGTGAGGAACACCACGGAGCCGGCCATCGGGATCCCGGCGGCGACTCCGCCCGCCGCCGCGATGAGCGAGGGCACGCTGAAGTAACCACTGAGCAGCCAGGCGATCGAGCCGAATCCAGCCAGGAACGCGGCGATGCTCTGCATGTTGAAGATGCCGCCGCCATCGTCGAGATCGACGGCGTCACCGAAGAACTCGAAGACCTCACCGAGGAGGAACGTCACGATCAGCAGCAGCGCGGCGACGATCGCGATCGCCATGAACACGACGGTGTCGACTTCCTGGCCGAAGTCGAAGCTCACGAGAGCTCGAGCGGGTTGATAGCCACCGATCACCGTCCTCTCGAAGATTCTAACCATTGGCTAATCCGTCCGCGCGGTGGGCGCGCCGGGAGTGAGCAAAGCGGGCGGGGAGACGGCCCGAAGCGGGCGAGTGCACGGCACCATTCGGCTATCATCGCGCCCGGCCGACCCCGGGCCGGACGTGAGGGAGGCGGCGATGGAGGATTTCGAGGGCAAGGTTGCGGTCGTGACCGGCGCCGCCTCGGGCATGGGCCGGGCGTTCGCCGAACGGTTCGCCGAGGAGGGGATGAAGGTGGTTCTCTCGGACGTCGAGGAACCGGCGCTCGATGCCGCCGTCGCGGAGCTGCGCCAACGCGAGCTCGAGGTGATCGGCGTGGTCGCGAACGTCTCGGACGCCGCCCAGGTCGAGGCGCTCGCGGAGGCGACGCTGGAGGCGTATGGCGGCGTGCACGTGGTCTGCAACAACGCCGGCGTAGCGGGCGACCTCGATTTTGTGCGCGATCGCGGGTGCCGCTCTGGGAGCAGTCGCCGCGGCTGTGGGACTGGACGTTTGGCGTGAACGTCGACGGCGTGCTGCATGGGATTCGCACGTTCGTGCCGATCATGCTCGCGCAGGACGAACCGGGGCATCTGGTCAATACGGCCTCGATGGCGGGGCTGCTCGGTGGATCGGCGGCCGGCATCTACGGCGCGACGAAGCACGCGGTGGTGCGGATCTCGGAAGCGTTGTACTTCCAGCTCCGGGAGCGCGACGCGAAGGTGAACGCGTCGGTGCTGTGCCCGGGCATCATCAACACGCGCATCTTCTCGTCCGGGCGCAACCGTCCGGACGATCTGTGGGGTGAGGGCGAGCAACCGTCGAGCGACGAGGTGGACTCGCGGATCGCCGAGGGCGACGCGTTCTTCGAGCACGGCCTGCCACCGGCGCAGGTCGCGGAGCAGGTGCTGGGCGCGATCCGCGACGAACAGTTCTGGATTCTGACGCCCGATGTTCCGCTCGATCGGGTTCGTTCACGGACCGACCACATCGTCGCCGGGACGAACCCGCCGCTGCCACAACCACTCGTTCGCCCTTGATCGCGGCCGGTTCACGGGACGGCAGCGCGACTTCAGACAGACCGCGGCGAGGCTCCGTCTCGACATCGTCAGGAACCTGACGCTCACAATCCGTTCCCGTGTCGTCCGTGCGCCGCTCCGTCGCACCGATCCTTCGAGGTAACGAAGTTTCGCGGGCGTGGGCGAATCCGTGTCGCTGCTGATGTTTGTCGGACGCCGGGGCTGGTTTGCGTTGATCGCGCTGGCCGAGGTGGAGGACCTGGCGCGGACGCGGGAGGCCGGCGCGAACGACGACTTCATCAAACCGTTCAGCCCGCGCGACCAGTTGGAGCATGTGCACGGGATGCTCGAGATCGCCGCATGAGTTACCGGGAGGCGGTCTCCGAGTTCATTCGCCTCTATCAAGAGGCCGGCGGGAACCCGACGACAGACCCGGTTTCCGCGGTGCGTGAGCTGTTCGGCGCCTACTCGCAGGCGCGCGTCTTCGCGCAGGAACTCAGCGAGACGTTCGCCGAGGAGCGGAACCGTGCCGAGGAACTCGAGGTGGCGCTGGCCGAATTGAACGGGTTCCACGCGGTCCTCGAGCGCTCCGAGCAGCGCTTCCGCGCGCTGGTCTCGAACGCCTCGGACGTCGTGCTCGTGATCGCGCCCGACGATCACGTGACGTACGCGAGCGAGTCGGTGGAGCGCGTCTGTGGGTGCACGGAGGCTCAGATCACCGGCGCCCGGATCACCGACCACCTGCATCCGGATGACGTCGTCAAACTGAAACTGGCGATGCAGTCGGTGCGGGAGGAGCCCGGCCACACGCTGACGGTGAGCTTCCGGGTGGTCAACGACGATCGCACGCCGCGCTACATCGAGGCGGCGCTGACCGATCTCAGCGGCGAGCCAGCGGTTGGCGGGATCGTGCTCAACGGACGCGATGTCTCGGAGCGCGTGCAGCTGGAGGACGAGTTGCGTCACGCGGCCTACCGCGATCCGCTGACCGGGCTCCCGAACCGCGCGCTGTTCACGGGCCACCTGGAGAACGCCTGGCCGGCCGATCCGGACCGCGGCGCCACGCTGGGCCTGCTGCTGGTGGATCTCGACCGGTTCAAGCTGATCAACGACACCCGCGGTCACGCGGCGGGCGACGGGGTGCTGATCGAGGTGGCGAACATGCTCCGCGCGTTCGCGCCGCACGGGAGCATCGTCGCCCGGCTCGGCGGCGACGAGTTCGCGCTGCTGGTCCGGACGAGCGATCCAGCCGAGCCAGAGCGGATTGCCGCCGAACTGGCGGCGACGTTCACCGAGGCGACCGACAGTGTGCCGTCGGTCAGCATTGGTGTGGCGCTGCCCGGCCCGGGGTGCGAGACGCCGGCGGATCTGATTCGCGCGGCGGACCTGGCGCTGTACCAGGCGAAGCAGGACGGCCGCCGGCGGCACGCGGTGTTCGACCCCGATCAGGACGATCACTGGACCGAGCGCCTAGAACTGGAGCGCGACCTGCGAGCGGCGATTGGCCAGGGGGAGTTGAGACTGCTCTACCAGCCGATCGTCGAGATGACGAGCAACCGCGCGGTCGCGGCCGAGGCGCTGGTGCGCTGGGAGCACCCGACGCGGGGCACGGTATCGCCTGCGGTGTTCATCCCGCTGGCCGAGGAGTCCGGTGCGATCGCCGACGTGGGATCATGGGTGTTGAGCACCGCCGTGCGACAACTGGCCGAGTGGGATCGAGTAGCCGACGCCGACGGGTCACGACGCCTGGACTATCTCAGCGTCAACGTCTCCGCCGCCGAGCTTCGTGACCCGAATTATGCGGAGGAGGTCGGAAGACTGCTGCGAGCATCGCGCCTGCCCCCCGATCGGATCCAGCTCGAGCTCACGGAGACGATGCTGGCCGAGGACGGGCATGACGTGATCCGGCGGTTGGAAGAGTTGAAGGCGCTGGGCCTGCGACTGGCGATCGACGACTTTGGCACGGGGTACTCACCGCTCAGTTACCTGACCCGGATGCCGATCGACTTGATGAAAGTCGACCGGACGTTCGTGAGCGGGATGCTGACGTCGCCGCGCGTCGAGAGCGTGGTGCGCGCGACGATGTCGCTCGCGAGCGCGCTCGGCCTGAAGGTCGTCGCCGAGGGCGTGGAGACGATCGAGCAGCAGAAGAAGCTGCAATCCCTGGGCAGCGTGATGGGCCAGGGCTACCTCTACAGCCCGCCGCTCGCGGCGGACGAAATGGTGGCGTTGCTCGCGTGGAGCGAGCAGCGGGGCGAGGCTGCCGCTTAGCGGATCGGCGGGCGGCTCGCTGGTCTCTGGTTATCATCCGAGTCCGGAAGCAGAGGACTGTCGATGACGACCGCGTCGAGGATCGAGCACGAGATCGAGGCCTACCTCCCGAACGAGGACAGCGCGGAGATCAGCAACCCGATTCATTCGACCGAGGTAGCCGCCTCCTTCGGCTTCCGCGGCGCCCTGATCGGCGGCGTCACGGTGTGGGGTTGGGCGACACCCGCGATCCTGGAGGCGATCGGCGACGGCTGGCTCAGCCGCGGCTGGGCGGAGTTCGCGTTCCGGCAGCCGACCTATCCCGGCGACACGCTACGTATCGTCGTGGAGCCAGCGAGTGGCGATGAATCGAGCGCGTGGTCGGTCACGATGACCAACCAAGACGGCGTCGACTGCGTTCGAGGCACGGTTGGCCTCGGCGACGCGGAGTGGCTCGATGAGTTCACGACGCCAGAGCTGATGACGGCGGCGCCGTCACCTGATCCGAAGCCACCGCTGGTCATCGATACGGCGCCGGTTGGCGAGGACTGGCTCCCGTTGGCGGTCGACGCGACGGCGGACCTCGCCCGCGAGTTCGCCCGGGAGCAGCAGCATTTGGCGGACCAGCGATTCGTCGGCGAGACACCGCTGCTCCATCCCGCGTGGACCGCGGCTGGGCGGAGGCGCTGATGCGCCACAACGTCACAATCCCGAGCTCGATGCACACGCGTAGCCGCGTGCAGCACCTGGCGCCGATCCCGGCCGGACAGACGGTGACCGGCGGGGCGCACTTCCTGGAGGCGTACGAACGTCGTGCCCACCATTTCGCGAACTACGACGTGCTCGTCCGTGGCGAGGATGGGTCCGACCTGGCGCGGCTGCGTCACTGGACGGTGTTCCGGATCGCCACGCCCGAGGAGCGTGCGAGAGCTTCGGAATAGCGAGCGGCCTACCAGAACCCGGCTTTGTAGAACTGACCGAGGTGCTTATGGCCCTTGTCGCCGGTCTTGTTGACGCGGCGGAGGTGCTTGCCACAGAGCTCGATCGTGATTCGTTCGCGATCGTCGGGGTCGTCGCGCCAGCGCGAAACGGCCACCTCGCGGAGCGGCTGCGCCGAACAGAAGTGGCAACGCGTCAACGGCATGGCGACATCGTAGCGAGCGGGGGTGGCTACCGCTTGCTGTAATCCGTCGTGCGCCAGCGCTCGGGGCGGATGCGCAGGATCACCGATTCGATCTCCGCGTCCCCCCGCTCGGCGATCCGCCGCTCCACCTCGGCGTCATCCAGATACCGGTGGTACAGCCGCTTCAGGAACTCGGCCGTCGTCGGCTCGCCGATGCTGGTGACGACGCCCTCGACGCTGACGTAGCCGGGCGGCATCGCCTCGCGCTGCGCGACCAGCGAGACGCGCGAGCCGACCTCGAGCAGGCGCGCTTTCTGGGAGGTCCCGCTCATCGAGCATTCGATCTCGCCGCCAGGCTCGTAGAGGTACCAGATGGGCGCCGCCGAGGGTCCCATGCCTTGCTCGTTGATCGCGAGCACGCCGATGTGGAGGTCGGCGAGAAACGCCTCACGTTCGGCCTTCGTCATGTACAGGGTGATCGGTGCCTCCCAACCCGGTCCAGAGTTGGTCCATCGTACGGCCGCACGAGGGCGACAGCGCCGAGGCGAGCGGAACCGTAGACTCCGATCGAGGTGGGGATGGCCGACGCGACCGTAGCCACTTCTGAGCCGCCCGCCGGCGGGGTCCCGCAGCTCACGATCGCAGCGATCGGCCTGGTCACGATCGCGGCCTATGGGGCGGCCTTCTACGCCTTTGGCGTGCTGCTGGGGCCGATCCTCGATGACACCGGGTGGTCGGAGGCGGTGGTAGCGGGTGCGTTCTCGGCCTCGACGCTGATCGGCGCCTTCGGCGCGGCGATCGCGGGCCGGTTCGTCGACGCGATCGGTGCGCGCGCCGTGATGCTGGTGGGCGGGCTGGTCGGTTGTGCCGCGCTCGCGGCCGCGAGCATCGCGCCGAACCTGCTCAGCTTCACCGCGGCCTACGCGATCGGGGGCGGCCTCGTCTCGGCGACAGGGTTCTACCACGTCACCCAGGCGGCGGCCGGCCGGGCGTCCGCTCGCGATCCGGCGCGCGGGATCATGCTGCTCACGCTGTACGGCGCGTTCGCCGGGCCGATCTATCTGCCGATCACCGGGTTCCTGGTCGAGGCGACCGACTGGCGCGTGACGCTGCTGTCGCTCGCCGGCGCGTCGGCGGTCGGGTTCATCATCGCCGCGATCGCGCTGCCTAGAGGCGAACGAGCGCCGCGGGGCGATGAGCCGCCGCCGTCGCTGCGGGTGGCGATGGCCGAGCCGCGTGCGCGGGCGTTGCTGCTCTCGCAGCTGATCGGCGGGATCGGGCTGAGCACATTGATGGTTTACCAGGTGCCGCTGATGGTGGTGGCGGGGTTGCCACTGAGCACGGCGGCCTCGATCGCCGGGGTACGAGGCTTCGCCCAGTTCGGCGGTCGGGTGGCGGTGATCCCGATCGCGCCTCGCGTGGGATCGCGGCTCGTGCTGACCGCCTCGTACGTGCTGATGGGGCTGTCGGCGCTGCTGCTCGCGATCAGCGGCAGCATTCCGGTGGCGTTGATCTACGTGATCATTGCCGGGATCGCCGTCGGCGTCTGGTCGCCGATCGCGGCCGTCTATGCGCACGAAATCTTCCCGCCTGAGCGGGTGGCGACGCTGATGGGCACGCAGCGGATGATCGGCGGCATCGGAGGCGCGATCGGCCCGCTCGTGGCCGGCGTCGTGGCCGAGAGCACGGGGAGCCGGGCGCCGACGATCGTGATCATCGTGGTCGGTGCGCTCGCCGGTGCGATCGTCCTCGAGGCGGGCACGCGCCGCGCGCGAGCGGCGATCAGCGCCGAGGCTCAGGCGACGGGCGTTCAACCCACGAGCGGTGGGTAGGCGAGGTCGGCGTCTCCCAGGTGGTCCACAGCGCCCGATCGACCGCGAACTGGTAGAGGACGTGGCGCGCGTCGATGTCGTCGTACGGCATCGCCGCCCCGATCCGCGCGCGGTCCTCGGGACTGTCGATGCGCCGGGCGACGCCCGAGACCAGGAACTGCTCGTCGTTCGCTCCGAGGCGTGCGTGGATCGCGTACTGGCCATCTTGTTCTGACGCGCCTCCGGCGCTGGCTTGTTTTGATGCGCCTCCGGCGCTGGCGCGGTCGAGGTCGCGCTGCTTCGGTGACTCGATCACGAACGCCCACAGCGCGCCGTCGACGATGGCGGGGATGAAGGGGTGCATCCGCGGACGCCCGCGCGAGCTGACGGTGGCGAAGAAGGCGACACCGGGCGTGCCCGGATCATCCTCGAGGAGGCGTTGGCCGGCGGCGGCGATGGCTGGCTCGTCACGTTCGAGGTCGGTCCACTGGGCCATGGGTCGCCTGGCTTCTCGGTCGGCGGTACGTCAGGAGCTCCGCGTGGCCTCGGGATCGGTCAGGCCGTCGAGGGCTCATCTCCGCCGCCGTCCGGACCGGACGGCGTGTGCGCGGTCTTTCAGCAGCCGGGTTCGCCGTAGTTTCCGCAGCAGTCGGACCGCGTGCGGATTTTGGTCCAGTTGTTGCGGACCGCCAGGCGGAGCTTGACGTGAAACGGTCCGTCGTAGGCGCGCCAGTTCGCGAACACCGCACGAGCGGAGGGGCGTGACTCAGCGGGGTCGGGGCCGCACATGTCGGTAGCGTGCCGCCGATCCGGCGCCGAGGCAAGCAGGTGACCCGCCATGGACGCGAGGGCGACGAAGACGCGCTAGCGCCTCACGCCGCGCGCTGTTGCCGCTCTTCGAGCCAGGCGGTGGCGTCGAGGGCGGGCATCGGCCGCGCATAGAGCCAGCCCTGGAACCAATCGGCGCCGGCTTCGCCGAGCCACTCGGCGCAGTCCTGGTCCTGGACGCCCTCGGCGATCACGATCTTGCCGAGGTCGTGCAACATCCCAATCAGCGAGCGCACGTGCCGCCGCACGCGGGCGGATCCCACGCCCTCGGGTGCCAGCTCCGGGCAGAGCTTCACGGCCGTCGAGGGCAGCGCGATCAGGTGCGGGAGCGCGCGCTCACCGGTGCCGAAGTCGTCGTGCCAGATCTCGATGCCTGCGCCGGCGAGCTCGTCGGCGATGGTGGGCATGGCCTCGAGTTGAGCGGGGTCGAGGTGCTCGAACAGCTCGAGGGCGATCGGGCCACCCTCGCGGCCGGCGCATGAGTCGACGAACGCTTTGATTGCTTCAAGAGACACGCTCGCGGCGTCGTGGTTGATCGAGAGCCGGGCGGCACCGAGCGAGGGGGTGGCGGCGCGGTCCTCGAGGAAGAGCGCGAGCGCGTTGCGATCGAGCGCACGCAGCAATTCGGGGTCGCGGCCGAGCCGCCCGAACAACCAGCCGGCGCCACGGAGCTTGCCGTCGGCCGGTCGCCAGCGGGCGAGCGTCTCCAAAGCGCGAACGGCGCCCGTCTCGGCCTCGACGATCGGCTGGTAGTGCAGCACGAGCTGCCCGCCGTCGAGAACGATGGTGACCCGGCGCGTGGCTTCACCGTCCATGTCCTGACTATCGGTGACAGAAGCAGGCGCTCAGCGAGGGGAGACCCCGACAGGCGCCACCGCCTCGATCCGGACGGGGTGCCCCTCTTCGCCAGACTCGAGCGCGGCGAGGATGCTCGTGACGAGGCGGCGCGCCGAGCCCTCGCTCAGTTCGACGGCGACGCGGTTACTGACTTCGTCGGGGGTCTCGACGAAGTCGATGATCAGCGCGTGGTCGAGCGGGGCGTGGTACGGGTGGTCGAAGTAGACGTTGGCCTGGTTGACCTCGAACCAGCCGCGCGGGCCTTTGCCGCTGCCGGCGATTGGGGTGCGCTCGACGATCCACGTGCACATCGGCTTGCTCCTTCGTTTCGACGCGGTGGCTCAAGCGCTCACGACGAGAGGTACGTGCCGTACCACTTGAAGACCTCATGCCAGGCCTCGGTCGCCTGTTCCGGGCGGTAGCCGGGGCGATTCACCGCGAAGAAGCCGTGTCCGGCACCGTCGTAGCGATGGAACTCGTACGTCTTTCCGGCGTCCTTCAATGCGGCCTCGTGCTGGTCGACCTGCTCGGGCGAAGGGCTCTGGTCGTCGTTGCCGAAGATGCCGAGCAGCGGCGGGCCGAGGTTGCCGGTCAGGTCGATCGGCGCGATCGGGCGCGCCTCGGAGAGCTGATCGGCGGCGGCGATCACGCCGCCACCCCAGCAGTCGACCGCCGCATCGAGGTTGTCGAGGCTCGAGGCGACCAGCACCACCTGGCGGCCGCCCGAGCAGAAGCCGATGATGCCGACCTTGCCGTTGCTGGTGGGGAGGGCGCGGAGGTAGGCGGCGGCGCCGGCCACGTCGCCGACGGTCTCGTCGTCGGGCTTGCCGCCCGCGGCGCGGGCGACGGCGGCGACCTCGTCTGGCTCGCCCTCGCCGAAGCGGTGGAACAGGTTCGGGCAGATCGCGTTGTAGCCGTGGTGGGCGAACTTGCGCGCGATCTCGACCGAGCCTTCGTCCCAGCCGGGCATGTGGTGGATCACGACGACGTTGCCGACGGGGTCATCGCCCGCCGGCTGAGCGAGGTACGCCTGCACCTGGTCGTCGTTGGCGCCGGTGAAGCTGACCTCCCCGGCTGTGATGCTCCGATAGTTCACGAGGACACCCTCTCCGTTACGTTGCCGTTGTTGCTCGACCGTGTCCGGTAGCGCTAGCCGCCGGCGGCCAGCTTCCCGATCGTCTCCGGGAAGCGCTCCCACACCTCGTCGTGCTCCCAGCTGGCGCCGGTGGCGAAGACGCGAGCCTGGATCGTCGGTCTCGAGAACATCCCGATCTCGTTGCCGCCGACGAGGAAGTCGCCGCCGTTGATGTGCTGAGCCTCGTCGGATGCGAGGTATGAGACGAGCATCCCGACCACGTTGGGGTCGAGCGCGGAGATGCCGCCGCCCTCCTCGTCGTCGTCGCGCGCCTCGCCGCGGGCGATCCGCGCCTGGCGAGCGGCCTCCATCTCGGGCGAGAGCGTCATCCGGGTCGCGGCGCGGGGGCGGATCGAGTTCGCGGTGCAGTCGTAGCGCGACATCGCCGAGGCGAGCGAGCGGGTGAGAGCGGTGATGCCCTCCTTCGCCGCCGCGTAGTTCGGCTGGCCGGGGCTGCCGAGGCCAGACTCCGAGCCGGTGTTGATGAAGCGGCCGGAGCGCTGCTGGCGGAACAGCACGGAGGCGTGCTTGCTGATGTTGAACGTGCCCTTGAGGTGGACGGCGATCACGGCGTCCCATTCCTCCTCGGTCATGTTGAAGACCATGCGGTCGCGGAGGATGCCCGCGTTGTTTACGACGATGTCGAGCTGGCCATAGGTGTCGAGCGCCTGCTTGACGATCTCGCTGGACGCCTCGTAGTTGGTGACGTCGAGGTAGTTGGCGACGGCCTTGCCGCCGGCGGCCTCGATTTCGTTCACCACCTCCTGTGCGGGCGTGTCGTCGGAGCCCTCGCCGGCGGTCGATCCTCCGAGGTCGTTGACCACGACCGCGGCGCCTTCCTTCGCGAGCGCGAGCGCCTCGCCGCGACCGATGCCTCGGCCGCTTCCGGTCACGATCGCGACGTTGCCCTCGAGTCTTCCGGCCATCGTTCGTACCCCCTCGGTCAGTGCGTGTCGGTGCGGGCGGCTGCCGTCGCCAGCGCCGAGCACGGTAGCACAGGGGACGGGGATGGCTCAGGGGCAGGGGGAGAGAAAGACCGGGCGAACGGCCCGGCCTCTCGATCTGTCGACGCGAAGGTAATGACTACGGGGTGTGCGGCCGCGGCTCGCTGTCCGCGCAGCTCACATTCATTCCGGGAACATCCTCGTCGCCCACGACCGTCGGTTCGGCGCCAACGCCGATGAACTGAGCCACGCCGAACCAACTGCCGTTGCAGACAACGGGACCGGGCGCGCCGCTAGGCTCGACGTTGTTCTCGCGACCAGCGTTGCCGTCGGCGTCGCCGATGCTCCTGGGCTCGACCTCGGCGGGGCCCTTGTTCCCGGCCTCGAAGGGAATGAGGTTCGGCTCGTTGCCGAAGATCACGTCGGAGACGATGTCGCCGACCGTCTCGCCGTTGGTCGGGCCGGCGGCCACTACGATGCCGGTCGCTCCGAAGAGTACGACCAGCCCGCTGACGCTGGCGGTGATGAATCTCAAGATCTCGAACCTGCCCTCGTGCGCTCCGCTGCCGGACTAGGCGAGCGGGTTCCGTTCTCTGGTGATTAACGGGAGCCTGTCGCATGTCCAACAGGCGGTTGTGAATGACCGGTCCGATGACGCTGACGTAAACTGGCAGGTACGCGAGTGGCCGAGAGCCGACGCCGCCGCGGAGTGGAGGTCCAGGGATGGTTGATTTCGCCGATAATGCCGAGCAGGCAACGTTCCGCGACGAAGTGCGCACGATGATCCGCGAGCGCATGCCAGAGCAGCTGAAGATGCGCCGTGACGAGGCCGGCGAGTTCCGTCGCGAGGGCAACACCGGCGAACGCGCCGACGCGATGAAGGAGTGGCGCGCCGCGCTCAACGAGAGAGGCTGGGTCGCCCCCGCCTGGCCGAAGCAGTACGGCGGCGGCGAGCTGGATGCCGTCGACCAGTACGTGATGAACGAAACCTTTGCCGAGGAGATGGCCCCGAGGCCGCGAGTTCCGGACGTCGGTTCGACGATCATGGTGCACGGCAGCGAAGACCAGAAGAAGGAGTTCCTGCCGCCGATGATCTCGGGTGACACCGTCTGGTGTCAGGGCTACTCCGAGCCCGGTTCGGGGTCCGATCTCGCGTCACTGCAGACGCGCGCGGTCCGCGGCGGCGACGATTTCGTGGTCAACGGGCAGAAGATCTGGACCAGTGGCGCGCACCTGGCAAACATGATCTTCATGCTCGTGCGCACCGATCCGGAGGCGCCGAAGCACCGCGGGATCACCTACCTGCTCTCGCCGATGACGGTGCCGGGCATCACCGTCCGGCCGCTCGTCCAGATGCACGACGCCGCGGAGTTCAACGAGACCTTCTTCGAGGATGTGCGAGTGCCTGCCGCCAACGCGGTGGGAGAGATCGACCGCGGTTGGTACGTGGGGGCGACGCACCTCGATTTCGAGCGCTCCTCGATCGGGCAGGCCGTTGGTCAGCTGCAGATGCTCGACTCGCTGAAGGAGTTCCTGGTGGAGGAGCGCGACGCGGACAGCGGCCGCTCCCGGCTGTCGTCGCCGGACGCGCCTCGGCACGAACTCGCGGAGCGGTACATCGAGGCGAACGTGGCGAAGACGCTGTCGCAGCGGGTGATCTCGATGCAGGCGCGCGGGCTGATCCCGAACTACGAGGCGTCGATGACCAAGCTCTTCTCGACGGAGTTCCGGCAGCGGATCGCGCGGACGGCAACGAAGCTGCTCGGTAAGTACGGGGACCTGCGGGACCGTGATTACGCGGCGACGCCGCAGCGCGGTCGCTGGGCGACGATGTACATGTCGACGGTGTCGGCGACGATCGCCGGCGGCACCTCGGAGATTCAGCGCAACGTGATTGCGACGCGGGGGCTCGGTCTCCCCAGAGGCTAGTTCGCAGCGCAACGCACGCCGCAGGGAGCCCGGCACCGGCCGGGCTCCCTGCGTCTATGGTGCTTCCGATGTTCGAGGCGTCGCATTCGGTCTCCGACGCCGCGGCGTTCCTCGAGACGCGTTTTGGCGCGGTCTCCGAGGTGGAGCCGATCGGTGCGGGGGAGTGGTCGCAGGCGTTCTCGTTCCGGACGGGAGGGCGCGCACTCGTCGTACGCTTCGGCGCGTACATCGAGGACTACCGAAAAGACGGCTTCGCCACGCGCTATGCGGCTGCCGACCTGCCCATCCCCGAGGTGATCGAGATCGGGGAGGCGTTCGACGGCTACTACGCCGTCTCGGTTCGCCTCTATGGCGATCCGCTCGACCACCTCGATGCCGGCGGGCTACGAGAGGCGATGCCGTCGCTCCTCCGCTTCCTCGACGCCATGCGCGTCGCCGACGTGTCGGATACCCGCGGCTATGGGATGTGGGCAGCAGACGGGACCGCCCCGTTCGACTCGTGGCGCGGCTTCCTCCTCGCCGCCGCGGAGGATTCGCTGTACCCCCGCATCCAGGGCTGGCGGCCGACTCTCCAGGCCCGACCATCTGATCTCGCAGTCTTTGAGGCCGGCTACCAGGAGCTCGAGTCGCTGATCCCGTACCTCAGCGAGGAGCGCAGTCTGCTTCACACGGACATCGTGGGTGACAACGTCCGCGTTGCGGACGGTGCGGTTTCTGCCGTCGTCGATTGGGCGAACGCGATGTACGGAGACTTCCTGTACGACCTCGCACGGCTCACCTTCTGGGTGCCGTGGTACCCGGCCTGGTCAGCGGTCGACATCGTGGGCGCGGCGCGGGCGCACTACGCGTCGATTGGCCTGGAGGTGCCCGCGTTTGAGGAGCGATTGCGCGCGTGCCAGATCCACATCGGGCTGGACGCGCAGGCGTACAACGTGTTCACGGAGCGCTGGGATGAGCTGGCACGGTCGGGTCAGCGAACGCTGGCGCTGGCCGAGGGGCACTGGTGAGCGAGGCCGGCGCCGACCGGGAGTTGCTAGCGCGCGCCGCTCTCGATGGCCGCGAGCGTATTGCGATGGAGGTACCAGTCCTCGAACTGCGAGAGGTGATCGAACACGCGAACGAAGCCGTTCGCCGTCAGCAGCTCGTAGAGCCGTTCGCGTTGTGCTTCGACGAAGTTGTGCTTGACGGTGAGGACCTTGACGAAGTATTCGTCGAAGTCGAAGTGGCTGAGGATCTCGAACTCGCTGCCCTCGGTGTCGACCGAAAGGTAGTCGATCGTGCGCGGTGCGTCATGCGAGCGCAGCAGGTCCCTCAGCGAGACGGTCTCGACGAGGTACCGCGAACTCCCGGCCCTCGCTCGGATCGCCGAATGGTCGTCGCGATCCACGAAGTCCGAGATCGTCGAGAGGTCACGGCTCGCAGTCTCGACGAACTCGAGCTGCTCCCCGGACCGACTCCACACGCAGCGAAAGTCGATCGCCTGCCGGCGGTGGCGCCGGATCGAGGCCTGTGCGCTGCGGGCCGGTTCCGCGACGAGCGTGTCCCAGCCACGCTGCTCGAGGAGATAGGTGTTGCTCAACGACACGCCATCGGCGACGCCGAACTCGACTGCGTAGCCTCGATCCGGCTCGCCGAGCCAGAACATCACGAACAGGTCTTGCAGGATTTGCGAGTGTGAGATCGGGTAGTTCGACAGACAGTAGCGCACGAAGTCCGCGCTCCCGATCGTCGAGCCGTCGGTGGTGCGTTCGGAGCGTTGGAGGAGCCCCCGGGCACGACGAGCGATCCCTAGATACGGCATCGCTCTCGCCAGCCGAGCGCTGCACGTTGCGCCGTTTCTGAGGCTGATCGCGATCGCCAACAGATCACGCTCCGAGCTTGGCGCAAATGCGATCCGGACAAATCGTCGCTCGCTGGCCGAGCGCCGCCTGATGCGACCAACGATGGCGGGAGACGGGATCGGCATCTGCGACTCCAGTACGGTCGGTGGATCCAAACGGGCCTATCCGATGACGCACGCGACCATTCTATGGACCTTACTGGTCCGACGCGGCGGGGCGGTCACCGCGACCCTGACGTAAACGTGAACGTAGCCACACCCTGAACTACTCTGCGGGTGCCGGCCGCACCCTCGAGGGCGCACGGCGAGAGGCGGTAGCGCGTGGCCGACCTCGCGACCGATCTGGAGCCACCCCCCCCCCCCCCCGTGCACCTGATCGGGACGAGCGGCCTCGCATCTACTTCGGCTGGTGGCTGGTCGGTGCCGCGTTCGTCGCCCAGCTGATCGCCGTCGGCGCGCAGAACTACGTGTTCGGCGCGTTCCAGACCCCGATGACCACCGAACTGGACTGGAGCAGCTCGCAGTATGTCGCTGCGCGGACGATCGGAATGGCGCTGTTCGCATTGACCGGGCTGCTGATCGGGACCTACGTCGATCGCAACGGCGGCCGTCGCCTGATGCGTATCGGCGCGGTGATCCTCGGCGTCGCGATGCTTGGGCAGTCGTTCGTCCAGGAGCTGTGGCAGTGGTGGTTGCTCAACGGCGTGATCCTGACTTCTGGCGCGGCGATGACCGGCAACCTCGTGGTGAACGTCACCGTCGCGAAATGGTTTGTTGAGTTGCGCGGTCGCGCCTCCGGCATCGCCTCAATGGGCGTCTCGTTCGCCGGCATCTCGATCACGCCGTTTGCCACGCTCCTGATCGACGAGGTCGGCTGGCGCGAGGCATGGCGCTGGCTGGCGCTCGGCGCGGTGCTGATCCTGATCCCCGTCTCGTTCCTGATGCGGCGCACGCCGGAAGACCACGGGCTGTACCCGGACGGCAAGAGCGCCGAAGAGGTGGCGAGCGGCGGCGGCGCCCGCGCGGCCGACGACTACGCGACCTCGATGACCCGTGCGCAGGCGGTGCGGACCCGGTCGTTCTACCTGATCGTGAGCGCGTTTGGCCTCGGAGTGCTCTCGGTGGGCGTCATCCTGATCAACGCGATTCCGTACATGGAGGACGCCGGGTACTCACGGACGACGGCGGCGTTGATGATCACGGTCGTTTCGATTCCGGCGATGCTGACCAAGCCGGTCTGGGGTTACCTGATTGATCGCGTGGACGCCAAGCAGATGTCGATGGTCGGATTCGTGGTGAGCGGGATCTCATTGATGTTCCTGGTGGCGTCGGTACGAGCGCAGGCGGATCTCCTCGTGTACACCGCGTTCTTCGCGCTTGGAGTTGGTTGGGGCGGCCTGATTCCGCTGCAGGAGGTGGTGTGGGCCAGCTTTTACGGTCGCCGCTACCTGGGGGCGGTGCGTAGCGCCGGCATGCCGTTCTCGCTGCTGCTCAGCGCGAGCGGCCCGCTGCTCGCCGCGGCCTACTTCGACCGCGTCGGGAACTACGACGGTGCCTTCCTGGCAGTCGCCGCTGCCGCGCTTGCGGGCGCTGTGCTGCTTGGCCTGGCGAGCAAGCCGTCCCGTCCCGAGGCGGGCAGCGAGCGCGAAGCGCCGGCCGCTGGCGGCTAACGAGCCGCGGAACGTGCTATCAAGGAGCGCGCACGGACGTCCCGAGCTGGCCTCGAGACGGACTTCACAGAGCGAATCAACCTCATGAGGAGGAGCGAGATGGCAGCGAGCATCAACAACGACGGACTGCTGGCGGGCAAGGTCGCCGTGGTCACCGGCGCATCGCGCGGCATCGGCGAAGCGATCGCGCTGCGCTATGCGCAGGAAGGCGCGAAGGTGGTCGTCTCGGCGCGCACGGTCGAGGAGGGCGATCACCCGTTGCCTGGCAGCATCAACGGCGTCGTGAAGCGGATCAACGACGCCGGTGGTGCGGCGATGGCGGTCCGCGCTGACCTCGCGAGCGTCGAGGATTGCGAGGACCTGATCAAAGCGAGCGAAGGCGCCTACGGTCCGGTCGACATCCTGGTCAACAACGCGGCGGTGACGTTCTTCATCCCCGTGGTCGATTTCCCCGAGCGCCGCTACAAGCTGATGCACGAGGTACAGGTCTATGCGCCGTTCCACCTGTCGCAGCTCGCGCTCCCCAGCATGATCGAGCGCAAGACCGGCTGGATCGTGAACGTCTCCTCGCACGCGGCGCTGCATCCAAAGGTCGATGCGGGCGGCGGCGGCGGAACCGTGTACGGGATGGGCAAGGCGGCGCTCGAGCGCTTCACGACCGGCCTCGCGGCAGAGGTCTACGCCGACAACGTCAGCGTCAACGTCATTTCGCCGGGCCTCGTAGCGACGCCGGGCGTCGTCTACCACAAGCTGATCAACGAATCGAACGAGGATCGCGTGACGCCCGTCGAGCATATGGCCGAGGCGTGCCTGCGCCTCTCGCACAGCCCGGCGAACGAGCTGTCAGGGCGCATCACCTACGCGGACGAGATGATCGAGGAGTTCAGCCTCGAGCCGGCGGACTTGCTCGCCTAGCGGCGCGAGCTGCCGGGTCGCGCGCCGGAGGCGGCCTTCGTGCGACTACCGAAGGGCACCTGTTGATCCCCTGACAGTCGGTCGGGGTTACCCCAGCGTAGGGAAAACCCGAAGACTGGCGCGTGACGAGCTTGCGACACTTCAGACGGGCACGCCGAACACGTGACCCCGTCGGGGGAGCCATGGTCGCTGAGCCGTCTGCTGATCTCAACGCCGGTGATCGCGCTGACCGCGCCGGCGTAACAACCGGTCGCGGCGAGAGCGCTGGCGAGCGGCTGCTGGTCGAATTCGGACTAGGCGACGAGCACTACGGTGTCGATATCGCGGACATCCGCGAGATCATCCGCTACCAGGCGATCACAGCCGTCCCCGGGACCCCGGAGATCGTCGAAGGAATCATCAATCTCCGAGGCCGCGTGACGCCGATCGTCGATCTGCGCAAGCGCCTGGGTCTGCATACCGCCGAGGTCGACGACGCGACGCGGATCATCGTGATCGAGCTGAACGAGGAGCTGGTCGGCGTACACGTCGACGCCGTGACCAAGGTCGTCAGCATCACGAGCGAGCAACTGCAGCAGCTCTCGGCGGAGTCTGCAACGGAGCACTCGGACTACCTGGAAGGCGTCGCCGACATCGATGGGCGCTTGATCGTCCTGATCAACCTCCAGCAGGCGCTGAAGGGCGAAGGTGCGCTGGAGGCGGCGGTGCCGCAGATCGAGCGCGCGCACGTCGAGGTGGCCACCAACGGGCCGGTCGACGCGCCTACCGCTGACGTGCCCATGGACGAACCAGCCGCCGCGACTAGCGAAGCGGCCGAGCCCGCCGCCGACCGCGCCGCGCTTCCGGCGCCGATCGAGGTCGTCGAAGAGACCTTCGAGGCCGTGCAGCCGCAGGCTGAGCCAGCGGCTGGCACCGGCGAGTCCGATTCGGTGGTACCTGCGGAACAGCCTGCCAGGAAGAAGCCCGCCGCGAAGAAGGCTGCCGCGAAGAAGGCTGCCGCGAAGAAGGCTGCCGCGAAGAAGCCCGCGGCGAAGAAGCCCGCGGCGAAGAAGCCCGCGGCGAAGAAGCCCGCGGCGAAGCCGACCCAGCTGAGTCCGGCAGCCTCGAAGAGCCGGACCGGCAGGCGCGCGGCAGCAGCCTAGTCGAGCTGACTGAGCTCCGATCGCGCCAGCACATCTCGGACGCCGAGAAGAAGATCAGCGACGCGCCGAGCAGCAGCGAGCTGTAGAGCATCAGCTTTCCGCGGCCGCGATTCGCATCGAGGCGATGAACAGCGACCCGGTGAACGACCCGACGCCCTGGATGCTGATCAAGAACCCGAGCTCACCCTTCCCGGCTCCGAGCACCTCCTCGCCGAAGCCGGTCAGCAGCATGAAGTAGGGCATGGACGCCGAGACGATCAGCAGGTTGACGATCAGCATCAGTTTGATCGACGGCGTCCGGCGGACGTAGCGGAAGCCATCGGCCATTCGGCGTAGCCGGCGGCGTGACGTGCTCCATTCCGTGGGCCAAGGAACCGGTCCGAAGGGGTACACGATCTGTTGCTCGTGGGGTTCCGCCGTCGTGCCGTCGAACGGTCCCGGCTGGCAGAAACCGAACCGATCACACGAAGATCGTGGCCGAGCTCGCGGGCCGAGCTCGGCGCTGCGCCGCTGGCCTGGCCGGGTCGCGCCGAAGGCAGATTACGCCTGTGGTATAACGGCGGCAGCCGCTGGCGCTGCCAGACGAACCGCCCGCGGCGGGGGGACGCGTGTCATGGCGGACGACCGCATCGAGTTAATGGCGCACTTGATGCGCCGTGTCGCCGTGGGCGCGACCCGAGACGAGCTCGAGGAGTTGATCGAGCGCCCCTACGAAGCGGTCGTCGAGGATCTCCTGCACCCCGAGGGGCTCGTCGATCCCGACCAGGATGTGCTCGACCGCTACCTCCCCGCCGGGTCGCTCGCCACCGAGATCATGACGGTCCCGGGGTCGCGCTGGATCTACAACATGGCGAACGGGCCTCGCCCACTGCGCGAGAAGATGGCGCTGTTCTGGCACCAGGTGTTCGCGACCGGGTACTTCAAGAGCGCCCACGCCCGCGCGATGGCCGCGCAGATCAGCCGCTTCCGCGAGAACGGGCTCGGCAACATGCGTCAGATACTGCTCGACCTCTCTCGCGACCCGGCAATGATCGACTGGCTCGACAACTCGGAGAACCACGCGCACGCGATCAACGAGAACTACGGGCGCGAGCTGCTCGAGCTGTTCTCGCTGGGCATCGGGGGTTACACGGAGGACGACGTCAAGGCTGCGGCGCGCGCGTTCACCGGTTGGACGTTCCAGCAGCCGTGGCCGCGCTACCCGTACAGCGAGGGGGTGCCCGCCGTCTTCAAGTTCGACGAAACGGACCACGACCCCGAGGAGAAGACGTTCCTGGGCCAGACAGTCGTTGGCGGCGATGATGTGATCGAGGTGCTGGTCAAGCAGGAGGCCTGCGCCCGATTCATCGGCCGGCACCTGTACAACTTCTTCGTCGCCGACGAGCCGCCGGTGGCCTCGTGGAGCGAGACGCCGCCGGTGGACCAGGACGCGGTCGACGCGCTCGTCGCCACCTTTGTCGAGTCCGACGGCGAGATGCGCGAGGTGATGCGGACGCTGCTCAACTCCGACTTCTTCAAGTCGGCGCGGTTCAAACGCGTCAAGAGCCCGGCCGAGTTTGTCGGTGGCGTGATCAAGCTCGTCGGTGCGCCGCGATTCCCCGACCTCAGCGTGACCGAACTCGCGCCGGCAGCGGCGCTGATGGGGCAGGCGCTGATGAACCCGCCCTCCGTCGAGGGCTGGCACACCGGCCAGGAGTGGCTCGACTCCGGCACGCTCACCGAGCGCGTGAATTTCGCGGTCAAACAGGTGATGGACACCTCGAAGCCGGGCGTCGCCTCGATCATCGAGCGCGTCGCCGCCTCCGGTGACGCGACGCCCGAGGAGCTCGTCGACCGCTGCCTGGACCTCTGCGGCCCGCTGGAGTTCAGCGCGGAGTCGCGGGCGACGCTCGTCGAGTTCGCGGCGGAGGAGGGGCCGCTCTCGTTCAGCAACGGCGCGAGCGAGGAGGCCGAGGGCCGCATTGGCCGGATGGTGCAGCTGATCGTGTCTGCGCCCGAGTACCAGTTCGCCTGAGGGAGGCCAACGATGACGACGAAGCTGCAGAAGCCCCCGGTGCTCGTGGTGATCCAACTCGCCGGCGGGCTGGACTTCATGAACACGCTGATCCCTTACCAGAGCGGCATCATCCGCGACGCTCGTCCGGCCCTCAGTCTGCCGATGGAAGACATGCTGCCGCTCGACGACGAGCTGGCCTGGCACCCGGCGGCGAAGGCGCTCAAAGAGCTCTACGACGCCGGCGACGTCGCCGTCGTGCAGGGTGTCGGCTGGGAGCACCTCGGAGGTCCCGGCTCGGACCGCTCTCACTTCCGCGCCACGGATATCTGGCAGACCTGCGATTCCGCCAAGATCGCGACCGAGGGCTGGCTCGCGAAGGTCGTACGCGAGTTCGATCCGCAGTCGGAGAACCCGCTGACAGCCGTCAACTTCGGTCTCGGTCTGCCGCGGGCACTTGCCGCGTCCGGCGTCACGGTGACGTCGATCGGCGACCTCGACAAGTTCGGACTGATGACGGACGTCGAGATCGAGGAGGAGCGCAACGAGGACATCGACGTTTTCAAGCGCCTCTACACGCCTCTTGGCACCGACATCGTGCAGGACTATCTGGCACAGACCGGCCGCAGCGTGCTCAAGAGCGCGGACATGCTGGCTGACGCGCCGGCGCAGTACGCCTCGGAGGTGGAGTACGCGCGCAACCCGATCGCACAGGCGCTGCGCGATGTAGTCCGCGTGCACACGGCGGGGCTCGGCACGCGCATCTTCTACACGCAGCACCGCGGCTACGACCATCACTCGATGGAGGGCGAGTTGCTCCCGAAGCTGCTCACCGAGCTGACGGAGGCGATCAGCGACTTCGTGCAGGACCTGCGCAACCACGAGGCGTCCGAGGAGGTGACGATCCTGGTCTTCACCGAGTTCGGACGGCGCGTCAGGGACAACGGGTCCGGAACCGATCACGGCTCTGGAGGCGGCTGCTACATCATCGGCGACGGCGTCGAGGGCGGTCTCTATGGCGAGTACCCGTCGCTCGAGCAGAAGGACTGGCTCTACGGCGAGGATCTGAAGCACACGATCGACTTCCGCAGCGTCTACTCCACCGTGCTCGAGCAGTGGATGGAGGTCGACGCGAACCCGATCGTGGGCGGCAGCTACGAACAGCTCAAGCCGTACCAGCCCAGGGTGATGGCGGAGGCGGCGCGATGACGACCGAGACGAACGGCGCCTCGAGCAACGGGGCGAGCCCCAACGGCGACTTCGCGGCGCTGTTGCGCGCGGGCTTCCCCTACGAGAAGACGCTCGGCCGGCGCGCCGTTACCTTCAGCCCGATCGACCTCGCAGTGACGAAGGACCAGACGGTCTACTTCCTCGGGCGAGGACCGTTCGATGTCGGTGGCACGCTGCGCGTGATCAGCGACGAGGACGAGGACCTGGGCGTCGTACGCCGCCGCGATCCGATCCCGACGGACCGAGCGATGGACTGCGGCTGGACGTGGCCAGTGGGCATCGTCCTCGACGCCGACGAGCGGCTGATCGTCTCGGACGAAGCCGATCACACGATCACGATCGTGACGAAGGACAGCGAACGCATCGCCGAGTGGGGCGAGCACGGGAGCGAGCCCGGCCAGCTCGATCGCCCGGCGCAGATGGCGATCGACGGCGAGGGCCACCTGCTCGTCGTCGACAGCCTGAACCACCGGGTGCAGCGCTTCACCCTCGACGGCGAGTACATCGACGGCTTCGGCTCGTTCGGCGACGCGCCGGGCGAATTCAACATGCCGTGGGGCATCGCCCTCGACGGCGAGGGCTGCGTCTATGTCGGCGACTGGCGCAACGACCGGGTGCAGAAGCTCAGCCCGAACGGCGAGCCGGTGATGGTGATCGGCTCGCGCGGCGACGGCCTGGGCGAGCTCAACCACCCGGCGGGCGTGGCGGTCGACCAGCACGGTGACATCTACGTGGCGGACCGCGGCAACAGTCGGGTGATGCTATTCAACCGCGACGGCCGCTACGTGGAACGTTTCTTCGGCGACGCCACGGTGTCGAAGTCAGGGCTGCGGTACCTGCTGGAGAACAGCCTGCCGCTACGCCTGCGCGACATGGCGATCCTCGAGGACCTGAAGCGCTTCATGGCGCCGGCCTCGGTGCGCCTGTACGGGGACCGCATGTACGTGGGCGACTTCGGCTACAACCGCATCCAGATCTACCGCAAGGAGGCCTATCCGCTGACCGCGGCCCAGATCATGCCGCACCCCGGGAAGCCGACCCTGGCGACGACGTAGGTTGCCCCGTTTCGAGGACCCGGCTACGAGCCATGCGCGCCGCTCGGCGCTAGGTTTACTACTCGAACGGCGACAACATGGCGACGATGCAACGGGGGATCGCGTGCTGGCCGCGATCCGCCCTTAATTTGCTGGTGGACCTGAGGGGGCGACCCGCTTGACCGCCAGCCCGATCGCTTTCCTGCCGCTCAAGCCGGCGCGTTAGCGATCCGAAGGCTATGAGGCGGACCGGAGTTTGGCGCGCTCGGCGGCTGTACGCGTGACCGGCCGGCGGCTTCGCAGGCTCCAGGGCGGCATTCCCCGGCGGCGGGGACCCGCGCTCGTGCACCTGCTGAGGCACGCCACCCTACTCCTCGCGGTTGCGTGTCTCGTCTTCGCCGTCGCCACTGCTCCTTCGCTGTCGTTCGTCGCTGCCGTCGTTGGGACGGCGCTACTTGCGGTGGTCGCGACCGAGGTGACGGGATGAGACCAGCGTGGCGGCAGCGCGCGCACACCATCTACAGCAGCAGGCGAACGAGTTCGATGAGCGTCAGAACAGCGCTCGTCAGGCCTGGGGTCGTCACGGTCGTTCGGACGAGCTTCTTGCGCATCGTCGATCCCCTCGCTGCAGCGGGCCCGGCTGCCCGTTCCTCGTACGAGGGTTAGGCCCGTGTCTTTGCGTCCCCGCCTTTCGACGGGTTCGCCTTTGTCGGGGTGGGGGTGGGTCGAATCACTACAGCTTCGAGCTGCAAGGGGACCGCCGAGCAAGTCTGCGCGCGCAACCGCGAAATGAAAAACAAAAAGGGGCAAGGGTTGAGCGGGCGATGAGATGCGCCGCCAAGCGCGACTCGGGCAACGACTTCCGTCGGGTAAGCTCACGCTGTGGTTCTCACGACAGAGCGCTTTCGACTGAGCGGCGGTTGCAGTGGTTAAGTGCGGGGAGTGCGGCTTCCTTGGATTGCGGCGCGGAGACGGGGTGCTCATCGAGGCCGACTACGGCACGCGCATCAGCGGCTCCAGAGACGTACCCCACGATTCCTCGCACGTCTTCAGGTCGTTCGACAACGCGGAGCGGGTCCCTTCGGACGAGATCGTCGCTTGGATGCCCCAGTGCCTCGCGCGGCCAGACGTCGACTTCAGGAGCCGCGCCGACGCGGTACGGGCTGGTGAACCTACGAACGAAAGTGATCTCGTCAGCGCGTTGCAGGCCCCGTGGGATTGCGATGACTTTTACGAGTGGCAATCTGGGCGATCACCCGCTGAGCACCGAGAGGTGCTAGATCGCCAGCGGCTCCTGGACCGAGAGGACCAGCGAGATCGTGAAATGCGCGAACGTGAGGACGCGCGGGACCGACGCATTCGCGAGCTGCAGGAGAGGCTTCACAACCGCGAGCTGCTAATTCTCGGCGGGATCGTGACCGTGTTGATCGTTGCGTCGACCGTGGTCGCCTCCATTGTTGAAGGTGCGATCAGCCGGGGGTGGGATCCGACCTGGTGGCCGCTCTAGGGATCGCGTACGCGGTCGAGGATCTCGTTCAACCGAATGAGATCGAAGCGGAGGTCATTCGACAACTTGGTCCGCTCTTGACTCCAGCTGATCCGCGTGTCGCCACTGAGCACGCGGAGACCGGCGTGATTGTGCATCGTCGTGTAGTAGGTCAGGTCGAGGTGCTCATCGAAGAACGCCCTCACATCCTCGTGCCACTCGACGATGGCTTCGACGGCATCGTCGTTGCTCAGTTCGTCAGTGCTCTTGGGCGCGTCGATCAGCGCCTGAGCGCGCTCGATTTGTTCGGCTAAGCCTTCGACCGTCGCTCGGTCAACTGGCCGATGTGGAGCTCCCACGGTGGTGATTGAGCCGAGGTTGTCGCCACCGACCTGCACGGCGCCGGGCGAGGCTGAGAGGGTCTGAGCTGAGGCAGATTCTTCATCTGGCCGAGCGAGCCACGAGCCCAGAGCGAAGAGCACAGCCATCGGCCCAGTCAGCAGCGTGAGCGCCCAAAAGATGCCGGAGTCTCCGTCGCCGGCCATCGCCTGCAACCCAGCGATCGCAGACGCCACCGTTGCAGCTGCCGCGACACCGCTCAGCCCACCGAGAGCCTTGTGAATCACGCCCGGCAGCATACGCGCCACCATCGCCGCTAGGGGGGCGGGATGAAATCTCTACGACCTGACGATCCCGGACACCGCTGCCTCACCACCTCGAAATGTGTACGGGTTTTGATGTCGATCTGAGTTAGAATCCGGTGCGCCAACCCCCGTCGACCGGCGCGCCACGCGGGCGGTGTGTTTGGGGGTTCTTGGTGTTTCGCGGCTGGCTTCGATCACTCGCGCTCGTGGCCGTTGTAGTAGCGCTCGGCGCTTGCTCTGATTCGAACGATAGCGATGTTGAAGAGCTCCGCGCGGAAGCCGAGACGCTCCGAGCAGATGTCGCCGCCCTGGAATCGGCGTCGCCGGAGATCGCCACAGCAACGCCTTCGCCAGCGGCGCCGCTGCCGCCTGCTGCGACGCTCGAGCCGACCGTCGCACCGCTTCTCGAGCTGCTCGGCTCACCGCAGACGCGATACATCAGCAACACAGGGGGCGACGGTGTCGCGTACCGCTCTCGCTGCAACGACGATGCCCGGATGGCGGGAGTGTGGCCGGAGGGTGCTGAGGTCCTGGACTGGGACATCATTAGTCTCGATTTCAGCGGCGCCCCAGCGGAACTCATTGCCAACCCGGGAGGTGTCGCCTCGGCTCGGTCTGGCGACGTGGCCGACGCTGGCGGCATGATCACGATGACGGGCTCGGGAACGTTCGTGGTGCCCGGCGGTGGACGATCTGACGCCGCAACTGGAGGCGGGACCTGGGAGACGTTCGACAAACGGTGGCACTTCCACGGGGAGCGGAACGTACAGCGTCAAGTGCGTAGTGAGCTGGACCTCGGCTCCGGGATCGCTGGCCGGGACGATCATCGTCGACAACAATGGCGACGCCGCAGACTCCCGAGCCGGCCTCGCCACGCTGGTCATCGAGTACTCAGATGGCAGTCAGGGCGTGCTCACCATCAGCTGCCAGATGCCGACTACGCCGGCCAATGTGGCGGCGACGATCCAGGAGGGGATTACCGCAACGAAGGGTTTCGTGCACTACTGGGACCGCGATGACCCGGCCCCAGGTGTTGATGCCAACCGGACGGTTTTCCACGTCGTAGGTCAGCCGTAGCACTGAGCTGCGTCGCGCCGTCGGCCCTACCAACTTCATGGGTCGGCGGCGTGACGTTGCGGGCTATGTCTTCGACGACGGAGTCCCACGCGGGGATCGCGAGAGGCGCAACGCCCGTATTTTCGGGAACGCCCAGGCCCGCTGCTCGCGGGTGCTCGGCCGCCGCGACCGCGACTTGCGCTCAGAGGTGAATGCTGGTGAACCTGAGGGGGCGACGCGCTTGACCGCCACACTGCCAGTGTGCCCCGGCCCGAGGACCAGCCCCACCCGGCGGGCGGCTGGTCCGGCAGCCCGGAAAGGAATGTCAGCCCCGAGAGCGCCTGCACGGAAGGACCCATCGTCGTGAAGCTGGCGTCGGGTCCCGTGTGTCCAAGCCCTGCCATCGAGACGTAGACGAATGTCGCTACGGAGCAAAGCCATCTGCTCGTAGCCAAGACCCCAGCGCTCGAGTACCCCAGTGCTGAAGTTCTCGATCACCACGTCGGAGGCTGCGACCAGGCGACGCACGAGTTCGAGCCCGCGCTCCGATCGGGTGTTGATCGTCACGCTGAGCTTATGAGCGTTCTGGTCGCTGAAGTGGCCGTTCGAGTTCAGCCCTGGCGGCACGCCCTCGGGGGTGGTGCCGGCTCTGGTGATCGGCAGGCGGCCCGTGAATGCTCCCAGGGCCGGGTCCGGCCACTCGACCTTGATCACCTCGGCGCCGAGTCCCGCCAGCCAGCGCGTCGCCCACGGTCCTGCCCGAACCCACGTGAAGTCCAGCACCCGGACACCAGCGAGTGGTCGTTCCGGCATCGTCGGACCTTCGCCCTCAGGGAGCCGGTGCTTCGGCTTGCCGCCGGCCCACGTCGTGCTGCGCATCGCCGGCGCCGCACCGCCCTCGTATACCACGCCTGGCTCGGCCGGAGTCGACCAAGCCGCACCGGGCAGCACGCGGGACGAGCTGCGCGCCAGGCTCGACGAGCTCGAGGCCGCGGGCGCAAGCGGAGTGATCTTCGGCACCAGCGGTGTCGACGTGGCGCGCGAGGTGCGGGCCTTCGCGGAGGTCGCCGGTCTGTAGACGGGGCTCGGGTGCCACGGCGATGGTCCCGCCTCCCGTGAACGCGTAGGTTCGGTCTCGACTTCGAGGGTGCCCATCGTGAGGGCACGCCGCATCGCCTGGCGGCGTTGAACCCTGGCGAACAAACGCTGCATTGGGTCCGCATCGTTGCGTTTCACGATGATCCCGGATCCGGTACAGCGTCGCCTCAGCCGCGCAGCGCGGGCAGCACGTCAGCGGCCATCCGCTCACGCGTGCCAGGAGCCATGGCGCCCGGGAAGTAGACGTGGCTGAGACCCAGACCGATCAACTTCCGGAGCCGATCGATCACCTCGATCGTCGGTCCAGCGATCGCGAACCAATCAATGAAATCGTCGTCGAGCAGCGAGGTGTGAGCGGCGTCCGGCTGCCCGTGCTGCCGGGTGTCGTACTCGCGCTGCAGGCCGCGGCTCACCCGCTGCAGGATCTCGGGCTGCATGTCCGTCGGCGAGTCGCTCATGCCGCTGAAGTGTGCGAACGTGCCGACTCCCCCGCGCAGGGATTCGATTCCGCGCTTGTGATCGTCGTCGACTGCCACGTTCAACCAGGCGCCGAAGCGGATCGCATCCGGGTCACGTCCGACGTCGTGAGCTGCCTGCCGAGCGGTCTCCAGCGCCCATCGCAGGCGCTCGGGGGCCCCACCGACTGCGAATGTCACACGATCCGCGAGCTGCGCCGCGAGGGCGATCGACCGCGGGCCAGAGCACGACATGTCGATCGGGACGCGCGGGAGGTCGTGCTGATCGAGCCAGACGAGGCGACTCGGGAAGCCATGCTGATCGACTGACTCGCCCTCGAGGTAAGCGCGTACGTCCCGGATATAGCCCTCGTAGGTTCGCATCCGGGCCGGCTCACGGCCGATGTGCGCGAGCGCGGAGTCGCCGCGTCCGATGCCGAGGATCGCGCGTCCGCCACTCTCGACGTGGAGGGCCGCGATGGCGGCGGCCGTCACCGCCGGATGGCGCGTGACCGGGTTCGTCACCCCGGTGCCGATGCGCACGTGCTCGGTGCTCCGGGCCATCAGTGCGAGCTGGCCGTACGGATCGCCACGCAGGTTCTGGCTATCGCTGAGCAGCGCAATGTCATAGCCATCGGCCTCGGCGGCCGCGCCGAGCCGCTCGCCCTGCCCTGGTGCACCGACCGCCATCGCGCCCAGTTCGAGTTCGTGCATCGTTGCCACCCTTCCGTTCCCCCTGCCCAGCAGCAGGTCGCCTTCCCAGTGTCCGGGCACCGCCCGGTCTTCGGCTTCGGCGGGAGGCTCGCTGATATGGACGGCGTCCCGCAGCTGACCTTGCCCGTTCACCGTGTGTGGCGTCCGCGGGCTGCTCACCTTCCGCCGTGAGCACCAGGTAGTGCGTGAGCTGCTTGCGCGGCGTGCCGCGTGGCTGGATGAACATCGAGAGGTAGATCGTCGCGTGCGACAAGCGGACTCCCGGTTGCCACGGCAGACGCGTGCCAGCTATCCGGCGACTGCTTTCGGCAGCCTACTGCTCGACCACGGCGAACTCGTGCCCCAGAAGAACGACGGTGGAGTCACGGTCGATCAAGCGACCGAAGCCATCCTCCTCGACTCCTTCGAGACCACGTTGACGCGCTTCGTCGTCTCGCCACCAGATTTCGGCGACGCCATCGTACGTACCGACCTCACCGAGATTGGCGTGAGAGACCGTGTAGCGAAGGCAGCCGTCGGTTCGTTCGACGCCAGCGCGCACGTTGGGAGCGTGGATCTCGCGCCAGTGGTGGAAGAACTGGGCGGGCAGCACGTCCGAGCGACGCTTCACGAGGTAGATGACCTTCTCGTTGTCGCGATTCTCGTCGCCGTCGACCATCAGGTACTCCGTCGTGGCGAGCCGAAAGCCGACGCTACTGTCCGTAAACTCGCCAAAGCCGTCCGAGCCTCGCTGCGACCCGTGGTACCAAGCGTCGGAGTGCTCGCGGTCGCGGAACCACATCTCCACGAGGCCGTCGTACGGCGACTCTGAGCCGTCGACACGGCCCTCAAAGAACGTGATCAGATAGCGCTCGGGTTCGGCGTGGCGGGCTACGAAGGGAGCGTGAGCATGTTCCCACTGATCGAATAGTGCCTCTCGGCTCATGCTTGCTCCGCGCCGCGCTGCCACGATCATCTTGATCTCGTTGGTCATGCGTCACCCGCACTTCGCCTTCGTCTCCGCTCCGGCCACCAGCTCGAGCAGCGGTACCGGCTCCTCGAAACCGCTGAGCGTCGCGCTGGAGCATCGCCAGGTACTCAAGGCGTGTCCATGCTACGGCGAACGGGCCACCGCTCCCTTGAGCCTTCGCCCTGACACGATGAACAGCTCGTGCGGACACGCCCTTCCCGGTCGACCGCTTGTTCGCTGAGGCGCGGGCGTCGCCGCGGGGGACGTTGCGCTGCCGGTGGTTCGCGACCCGCAGATCTAAATCACGGACCGCAGAAGCCGATCCGCAGTGGTTGAGAGCGGCTCGACCTCGATGACCGGGATGCGCTCGCGGCGGGCCGCGTTCTCAAGATGCGCACCGAAGCGAGCGTTCCCCTCGATCACCGTCTCCTGGGTTGCCTCATCGAGGTCCTCAAAGCCACGTCCTCGGTTCCGGATGCGCTGTCGGAGGCGCTCGGGATCTGGCTCAACGAGTATCACGGCTCGAACGCCCGGGCGCTGACCGGCGAGCCGTGGTTCGACGCCGTCGCCCTCGATGATGATCGGGCCGGTCTCATGCCGGTGAAGATGGTGCTCGATGATCGGCTCGATCCCCTTGGACATCACCTCCGCGACCTCGATGAGCCCCCGCGCATAACGTTCAGCGGTGGTCCAAACGACCGACTCCCGATCGAGAAACTGATGCAGCGCGCGCTGCTCTGACGGAACCGTGACGCGCTGGAGCGCCAATCGGAGGTCATCGGCGTTGAGCACCGTGAACCCCAGGCGTCGCCCGGCCTCAAGTGCTGTCGAAGTCTTCGCCGTTGCGGACGAGCCGCCGATCAGCAGGACCGAAAACTCAAGCCCCGCGATGGCCGTTTCCTCCCCCGCGCGTCTCAGCATCAATCTAACCTGCTGCACGCTGCGACCCTCCGTCTTGCCGCACCGCGAAGGAGTAGAAAGCCCGCCAGTCGGAGCGAGCCGCCGCCAGCCGGAACCGATCCGATCTGATCAAGAGAGCCACCGAAGGTTCTTCCGGAGCGACCGCCCGGTGCCGGGGCACGATCGTCACAGCGTGTGAACTCAGGACCTCGGCCTTCTCATCGCGAGCGCGATGCCCGCGCCGGCCGTCCCAGGCTGACTAGAGCACCGACCGAGGCTCAGCCAGCGCGTTCTCGGCGAAGCGGGCGTATCGGAAGCCCGTGAGGTCGAGCGAGGGCGTGCCGTCGACGATCAGCTCGGAGACCAGCCGCCCGGCGATCGGGCCGAGGGCGAAACCGTGCCCGCTGAAGCCGGTGGCCACGACCAGTCCTCGCGGCGAATCGACGGCATCGATCACGGGGACTGCGTCCGGCGTCGAGTCGATCACCCCGGCCCATTGCACCTCGCTTTCCACGGTGCCCGCCTCCGGCAGCCATTCACGGAACATCTGCAGCGCTCTTGCGGCTAGCTGTTGGTCGGGCTCCGGCTCAGCGGCATGGGCGGCGCGGAATGGGTAGCGACTGCGCTCGCCGCGGCTGACGCGGTCGGCGAGGTCGCGGAGCAAGGGGCGGCCCACGCGCAGCCGGAACAGCTGCCGGTTGCGCCAGAAGTTCGGCAGGAAACGTCGCAGCTGCGGCAGGCTCGCCAGCGTCACATCGTGCTGGACGCGCCCACCCGCAAGGACCACGCGTCCATCGCGGCGCTGGCGGAAGGAGAACCCGCCCGCCCACACGGCGGCGCTCGTGATCGGGGGCAGCGGCGTCGTGCGTTGGACCGTCGCGCGCACCAACCGCTGCGGCAGCCGCAGCCCCAGCGCGCCGAGCAGCCTCGACGACCACGCCCCTGTCGCGCTCACGATCGTCGAGGCCGCGATCTCCCCCCGCTCCGAGCTCACGCCGGTGACCGCGCGATCGCTCATCTCAATTCGGTCGACCGCGCATCCCGTGACGACGGTGGCGCCCGCTGCTTCGGCGGCCCGGGCGAAGGCGCGCGTCGCCTTCACCGGGTCGGCGTGGCCATCGCTCGGCGTGTAGAGGCCGCCGAGGACTTCGCCTCTCAGCCCGCGGACCAGGTCCTGGACCTCGTGTGGAGTCACGATCCGGGCATCGATCAGACCTCGAGCCTCCTCGAGCCAGGCCTCGTACTGTGCGAGGCGCTCAGTCGTCAGAGCGAACGCGAGGTTGCCGCCGCGCGTCCACTCGATGTCTGCGTCGAGGTCCGCCTCAGCGGACTGCCAGATGCGGTTGCTCTCGACGGCCAGTGGGATCTCTAGCGGGTGGCGTCCCTGCTGGCGAACGAATCCCCAGTTGCGGCCGGATTGCTCGCCGCCGACCTCTGCGCGCTCGAGGAGGACGACCGAGAGACCCCTTCGCGCGAGGAAGTAGGCGCTGGCGGCGCCGACGATGCCGCCGCCGATGATGACGACATCCGCCTGGCGAGGAAGCACCCCTTCTGCCATCGCTAACCTCACAGACTCGCAGCACTTGATCGCAGTCGACGATGCGACGAACCAGTCGAAGGGTGCCCGCGGCCCGGAGACATGGAAGCCGCCGCTGCAGTCCTACTGGTGTCAGTATGCGGTCCAATCAGCCACGTGACCGCCTCCTGGATCGTCGCAGTCTTCGCGACTCCCAGCGTGGGGATCTCGGGCCTCGACCGCCGGCGGCATCTGGTGCGGGCAGTCGCCGAGGCGTGAACCACGGTCGGCGAGCCCGGGGAGTCCTTCGGCCGCGTAGCGCCGCAGCCACGTGTTCACGGTCTGCCGGTCGCCCCCCGAGCCACTTGGCCTCCCGAAGAGGTGACACATGCGACACGGCGACACCAGCTCACGGCCTTTGGCTCGGCCGGTCTTGCTGGTAACGCAACCGCTAGCAGGCACGGCTCATGAGGTGCGAGCGCACTGACCGTGCTGGTGCGAATGACCTACGGCAAGACCGATCGCGGCGTCTACGATTCTCGGGGCAACACAGCGTCGAACGGCACTCGGAGGTGCGGATCTCATGTCGAAGCGACAACGACTCAGCGGCGATGCGTCCCCTTGGCGACCCTCGGTGAAAAGGATGACGAGACTCGCGGGGGTCGTCCTCGCCCTTTCCTTCATCGTCGTGGGTTGTGGCCAGCGCACCACAAGCGGCGACGGGAGCCGGCTTGTGAGTCGGTCCCCGGACCGCTCAGTTATCGCCAGAAGCGACCCCGTGATCGGTGAGGTATTCCTGATGACCGCAGACGGGTCAGGGGAGATATTCCGCGCCCAGGGACATTGGGTCGACTGGTCGGATTCTGGTCAGGTGATCTACACCTGGGGGGTCTCGCAAGCGGCACGGGGCTTGTCGTGGCGGCGCGGACTCCATCGGGCTGGATCGAACTCGCCAGCTACCCGGGTGCGTGGCCCTCGCCGGCGATCTTCACCGATGGTGCCGACCGGTTCGCCTTCAGCACTGGCAGCAGCGTGCACGTCGGTGAGGTTCTCGCGGTCGACGAAGGCTCTCCGGTAATCGACCTTCGCTCCTTCGAGTCGCCAGACCCGCGAGCTAAATCGAACCTGTGGTCGCTGTCCTGGTCGCCGAGTGGCGCGGCGCTCGCACTGATCGGCTGGGAGCAGGGACCGATGGTCGAAGTTGTCGGTGATCTGGGGGTTGCCCCAAGGCCACGGTCACGTCGTCGCAGCTCTTGGTAGTCGATCGGGAATCTCTCGAGATCGAGTCACGGCCCAACCCCGCTGAGTTCGACCGCTTCGGCTGCGGTGTAGGAGTACCAGTTCTCTCCTGGGAGGAGACGGAGGAGAGTGGCGTCCGGGAGATCGATCTCGTGGAGTGGCTTGGGTGGCGCCAAGTCTACTGGTTGGACCCCACTGTCCCCGTCGGCTGCAACCTACGCCACGGAGAGGCAGACAGTTGGACCCGCCGGGGACAGCGATGCCGATAGAGGGCACGGGCATATCGGAGTGGTTCAGTGCCCCGGGACATCGACCGGCGATTGTGGCCCTTGTGCTGCTGTGGTCTGTTGCCGCGCTCGCCGATACCGGCTCCGCGCCGGTGTTGGTTCTCCTCTGATTGCTGGTGCCGGCTGGCAGCTTGATCGCCCTCGGAGTCGGGGTCGTCGCGGCAGTTGCGTGGACCGAATACTCGTGGTCGCGTCGCATCGAGTATCTGGTGGCGACACCGGTCGCGTTTCTGGCGTTGGCGATTCTGGCCCCGATCCTGGGTGCGGCTGATCCGGGCTGGCTGGCCGCCTCAATCGTGACCTTCGGATCGCTGCTCGCGGTCACTTCGATCCCGGCGATGGACCGACGGTTCCGGCTACTAATGTCACGGTGGCCACCAGCGCGTCGCTTGTCCTACTCGTCTATCTCCTGGTGCTCTCCGCTCCAACCATCGCCGCCACGCTGTACGTGCTCGTCGCTGCCCGGCTGGCCGGGACGAGACCCGCCGTTGCGTCGGTAACCTCGGCGTTGCCCGTCAGCTGCTTGACGATTCTGGGCAGCGTGGCCGGTGTGGCAGTGTCGTTCGTTCTCGCGTTGGCGGTCCTCAGGCCTAATGACGACCCCACTGATGACTTCGGGGAGGCCATCGGGATCGCCGGGGTCGCCTTCGTGATGCTCGTCGTCGGCTACGTGCTGCTTGGCAGCATCGGGACGGCGATCGGGGTCTGGTGGGCGGCGAAGGACGAGTGGTGACCGTCGGTTCCCTTCACACCACGGGGCACGCGGATCGACCGCCTCGCGGTCGATCACCGGCATCCTCCTATCGGATGCTCGTCGCGCTCGCGACCGTTCTGGCCGTCATTGTGGTTCGTTCGGCAGCGACGATTCGACTCCTGCGCCGGAAGCACGCCCCTGATAGTCCTGCCCCCTGAGATCAAACCGCTACATGTGACAGGAACGCGGCGATCGAAGTCGGCCGGCTTCTCACGCGATCAGCCCGTGCCGGTTAAGCGCGAGGGTTGCTTCGGCGGCGCGACGTTGCGGGCCAGGTCTTGGACTTCCTGCGGCAATCCGTTCGCTCGGGGTGAGATGGTGGACCTGAGGGGGCTCGAACCCCTGACCTCCACACTGCCAGTGTGGCGCTCTCCCAGCTGAGCTACAGGCCCAAGCGCGTTGAGTGTAGGCAGCGCCTTCCGGAGCGGTCTAGCCGGGAGGGCCCGCAGCAGTCCAGCTAGGCCTGGACGATTCCGATCGTCAGATCGGCTCGCGGTGTGGTCACGATCGAGATGTGCGGACCATCGGGTGCCGCCCGGCGGATCGGCATCACGATCGTGCCTCCAAGTTCCTCCGCGCGAGCCACGGTCGCCCAGAGGTCCTCGACGCGGAAGTAGAGCGTGGTCTGCTGGCGCTCCTCGACCAGGGGGAGCAGCGTGCCGGTGACGTCGAAGTCGCCGGGCCCGCCCGGCCGAACCGGGATCGTCCCGGTATCGTCAGGGGCGGCCGGCTCCCAGCCGAAGAGCTCATCGAGGAACGCGTGCGTCGCGGCGGGGTCGGCGACGGCGAGCTGGAAGAAGACGAGCGGACTGGACATCAGGTGGCCTCCTCGGGCGGGCGTAATTTCATGGTCATCTCGATCTCCTCGAGGTCGGAGCCCGCACGAACGGGCTGACGGCGCCCGGTCGCCTCGAGGCCCAGTCGCCGGTAGAACCGGAGCGCTCGTCCGTTCGACGACGTGACCCAGAGCTCGAGTCGTGAGGCGCCACCGAGGGTTGACCAGTCGACCACGTGCTCGACGAGGCGCTCGGCCAGCCCGGTGCCGCGGAAGCCTGGCGCAACCCACATGCTGTAGAGGTGGCGAACCTCGTTCTGGTCGGGGGGACAGAACCCGCCGGCCAGTCCGACGAGTTGGTCGCCCGCGTCGGCGAGAAAGAGGGCGTCGCGAAAGCCCTCGGAGCTCCGCGCTGCGCGGGTGGTCCATTCCTCGGGCGGACGTTGCGAGGTTTCGGCATGGGTGGAGCCGAATGCCTCGGGTGCGTCGAGCAGGGCGCGGAGGCGAACGTCACGCCAGGCCTCGGCGTCCTCGGGGCGGATGCGGCGAATCGGCGGTTGCGTGAACCTCGACGCGTGCGGCATCGCGCGATCGTATGCCCGCTGCGGCCTCGAGGGGCGATGCGTCAGGCTGCGGCAGGGGTGAGTCGGGATAGCGATCGTCGAGCAACGAGCCGAGAGACCTGATGGGTCGCGCAATTGCGTTAGGCTTCAGAGAGTTTCGATTGAGTCGACGCGGGACCGCTGGGCTGCACGAAGACGGCGCTCGGTGCCGGTTTGGGTCCGGGGGGAGGTCGAGATGGTCTACGAAGGGGATGGTGACCGTCTCGACGAGCAGCTGGATCCGGATGACTACCCCGGCCTGAGCGAGGCATACGACTTCGTTCTCCCAAGCTACGCATGGGCAACCGGTCGTTTTCAGGTGGCCGACGGCAGACTGCAAGCGATCGGTGCTCTGATTTCAGCGACGGTGCTAGGCGCCGTTGCGTTCATCGGATTGAACGATGGCGTCAGCTTCCAATCGATTTGGCTCTACCTCGTGCTAGCGATTCTGGTGGGGTCGATCGCACTGTCCGTTGTTGCACAAACGCGGTGGGGTCCTCGACTCGTCCATCCGGGAGAGCTCTACGAAAACCATGCAACCGACGATCGTTGGGAGTTCAGGAGAGCGATGGTGTACTACGCCGGGCAGCACCTAACTGAGAACGCGAGGCGAATTGATCTCAAGACCCGCGCAACCACAACGCTCCTGGGCGTCTACATGGTTGAGGTCATCCTGCTGTCGCTCTGGGCCGCGTCGGAACTCGGCTAGCGAGGCGTCGACTCGGGCTTCGGCTGGGGCGTCCTGATGTCGACCCCTGGGTCTGGCTGAGGCGGCGGCGGTGGCGGCTTTTTCGGTTCGCTTGGCATGAACTCCATCATAGCTCACGGAGGCCGTTTCTGAGACTACTCGCTCTCGAGGAGGGACTTGAGGCGGCGGTAGTCGCCGCGGACGCTGCGCTGGGCCATCCGCTTCATGAGCGGGGCGAGGAGGCCCATGATGCCGCTGGGGGCGCCCTCGATGGTGGCGGTGGCGCGGGAGCGGGTCTCGGAGAGTGGCTCGACGGTGCGGGTGACCTTGATCGGGAACGTCGACTCGAGGGTCTCGATGGTGATCGAGCGGCCGGGCTCGAACGCTGTGACGAGGAAGCTCGACCTGATGGCGCGGCCCATGAACGAGGCGACCTGTTCGTAAGCGCTGCCGACGGCGATCGGCGGGTCCGAGGTGAAGCGGCATTCGCGCATGCCGGCCTGCCAGGTGGTGTTCAGCTCCATGTTGGCGATGTAGTCGAAGACGGCCTCGGCCGGCCGTTCGATCTCGACGCTGGCGCTCATCGTCATCGGCATGGCGACTCCTCGGTGGATGCAGAACGTAAGTTAACACTTACGGAATGCACCCGGGTCAGCCGCTGCGAACCGGTCACGATTCGCGTCCTATACTCCGCCCCGCAGACAAGGACCCCCCAACTTCTCAGCTAGCGCCGGGGGCGCGGCCGCACCGAGGGAGACTCACAATGACGAATGGCGAGGGGCCGCTGAGCGGATTGAAGGTCGTGGATCTGTCGCGGCTGGCGCCGGGGCCGTTCGCCTCGATGTTGCTGGGCGACCTCGGAGCCGACGTGGTGCTGGTGGAGGCGCCGCAGGGCGCGATCCAGGGGATGGGCAGCGGCGAGCTGGACGAGGCGGCGGAGCGCCGTCGCGCGTACAACGCGCTCTCTCGCAACAAGCGCTCGATCATCGTCGACCTGCGGCAGGAGGAGGGGCGGGAGATCGTCCACGACCTGGCGAAGGACGCGGACGTGTTCCTCGAGGGCTTCCGGCCGGGGGTGACTGACCGGCTGGGCGTCGGCTACGCGGCGATCAGCAGGACGAACCCGCGGATCGTCTACGGGTCGCTATCGGGATACGGCCAGACCGGGCCGTATAACCACATGGTCGGGCACGACATCAACTACATCTCCGTTGGCGGCGCGCTCGGGCAGATCGGGCGGGCCGGGGCCAAGCCCTCGATCCCCGCGAACATCGTGGCGGACTTCGCCGGCGGCGGGCTGATGACGGCGTTCGCGATCCTCGCGGCGGTGCAAGGCGTGCACACGACGGGGAAGGGGCAGCACGTCGACATGGGGATGGCGGACGGCGTGCTGTACCTGCTGGCGAGCCAGACCGGCGGGGTGCTGGCCGGAGGCGAGTCGCCGGGACGCGGCGACGGGATGCTGACCGGGGCGCGTCCGTTCTACGACGCGTACGAGTGCGCCGACGGCGAGTATCTGTCGTTTGGCAGCCTCGAGCCGCAGTTCTGGGCGGCGCTCTGCGAGACGCTGGACCGCACCGACCTGCAGCCGCACCAGCACAACCCGGACAAGCAGGGAGAGATCCGCGCTTTCCTCGAAGCGACGATCAAGACGAAGACGCGGGACGAGTGGTTCGCGATGATGAACCCGATCGACATCTGCGTGGCGCCCGTGCTCAGCCTCGAGGAGTCGCTGAACAACGAACAGATGCTCGCCCGCGAGATGGTCGTCGAGGTGGAGGACGAGAGGCTCGGCACGGTCAAGCACGTGGGGATCGGTCCGAAGTTCTCGCGGACGCCGGGCAAGGTGCACAGCACGGACCCGCGTCGAGGCCAGCACACGGACGAGGTGCTCGCCTCGATTGATCGGGACGCCTCAGCGATTGGCGCGCTGCGCGAGGCGGGGACCGTCAGGTAGGTAAACTGATGTCAGAGCGGGTCGTTGTCGTGCTTGGCGCGGGCGCGTCTCACGATGTGGACAACGGTAGTACGCCGCACACAAACGAGGCATGGAAGCCGCCGCTGGCGAGCCAGCTCTTTGACGGGACACCTTCGTACGCAGAGATCCGGTTTCGGCACCCGGGGGCCGATCGACTGGCACAGATTATCGCGCCGCGGGCCAATGCCGGTGCGCTCGATATCGAGCGTGAGCTGAGGTCTCTGTCCGAGAGCCCGGATCCTCAGACACGGTCCGACTTCCTCGACGTACCGCCCTACTTGCGAGATTTGCTGTACACGGTCGGCCTTGACCCGACCACCGGCTGGGCTGGAGGCGACTGGGAACCGAAGATGGGTTATGTCTCGCGCCCCGGCAGTTACGCACACATGATCCATCAGCTCCTGGCCGAAGCGCAGGCTCAAGTCGCTTTTGTTGTTCTGAATTACGACCGTTTACTCGAGCGCGCGTTGGAGCAGTACGACTCGACTCGATACAGATTTGAGACCTTCGACAGTTACGCGGGTCCAGGGCAACCGGTCAGCGTAATCAAACCAC
This sequence comes from Dehalococcoidia bacterium, assembly GCA_965248675.1. Lineage (GTDB taxonomy): Bacteria > Chloroflexota > Dehalococcoidia > UBA2979 > UBA2979 > UBA6627. Next base: position 136,707 of record CBDFJZ010000006.1, on the reverse strand, counting down.
ACGGCTCAATGGACTGGTGGGTGGCGTTCGCGCCGACGGACGCGCGGCGCTCTTGGCATCAAGCTGTCCGGTCGCAGACGTTGGAGTCACTGGAATCTTCACCGACGCGCGTCGTGAAGAAGGGCGTCTCCACCAGTGTCGGGCTCGAGCTGGAAGTGGAGAGCTCGCGGTACCTAGCGTATCCGCTGATCACGGCTCCTCTGGCCGGGAAGGACGCGTCCGCGCTCGTTTGCCCATCTCAGCATCTTGAGGCCCTGCGACAGTTCATGGCGACCTGCGAGCGTTACGTATTCATCGGGACGAGCGGATTCGACGGCGACGTGCTCGGTTTTCTCGATGAGCACATGCCCACTGGGTCGGTTGCGGAATTCGTGGGGAAGGGGCAAGAGGCGGTCGAAGCGCGCGGACGAATTCTGGACGCCGTCGGAAAACTTTCGAATCGCCGTGATCGCAAACACGATCTGGTCGTTGACGGATTCACCGGCTACTTATTGAGTAATCGCCTCTTCTCGTTTGCGACGCTCGGCAAGGATGCGCTAACCCGACAACTCACCAGCGGTCCGCGCGTCTAATCGAGGACGCGGTACTCGCTGCGAGCACCGCGCCTACGCCACCGGCGACATTTCGGAGGAGATCATGGTCGGCAGGCTCGAAGGCAAGGTCGCGATCATCACCGGCGCCGGCGCCGGCGGCGGTGTCGGTCGTGCCGCCTCGTTGCTGTTCGCGCGTGAGGGCGCGCGCGTCGTCGCTGCCGGGCGGACCTTCGCGAAGGTCGAGGAGACGGCGCGCATCGTCGAGGGCGAGAGCGGCGAGTGCCTGGCGGTGCGCTGCGACGTCGCGGAGTCGGCGGATGTGCGGGCGATGATCGAGGCGACGGTGGAGCGGTTCGGCGCGCTGCACGTGCTCGTGAACAACGCCGGCGTCGGGTACTCGGCCGAGCCGGAGCTGTCGATGCAGGACGTGCTCAACACGCCCGAGGAGGACTGGAGCACGGTGCTGGACATCACGCTGACGAGCGTGTTCCTGACCTCGAAGTACGGCATCCCACGGATGATCGAATCCGGCGCTAGTGCGATCGTTAACGTCTCCTCGGTGGGCGGCGGGCGGGGGATGTTCGACGCGCACGCCTACTCCGCGGCGAAGGCGGGGATGAACAACCTGACGCGCTCGATGGCGATCCGCTATGGAAGCGAGGGCGTGCGCGTGAACTGCGTCGCGCCCGGCGGGATCGACACACCGATGATCGCGCCTCGACGCGAGGCGGCGCAGGCCGCCGGGAGCGCGTCCGCCTCCGGCCCGGTGCGTGGCCTCGGGCGGATCGCGCAGCCCGAGGAGATCGCGTGGCCGATCCTGTGGCTCGCCTCGGACGAGGCGTCGTTCGTGAACGGGGCGATCGTGGCGGTCGACGGGGGCGCGTCGGCGTAGTGGCGACGTTGCCGATCCCGCGCCCAGTGGGCGGCATCAGGCCAGTGGCACGCGCCGGTTGAGGTCGTGGTCGAAGCCAGGCTCGAGGTGCCAGCCGTCCGGGAGCGCGCGTGTCGTCCAGGTCGCTTCGGGGCGCCAATCCTTCCAGCGTGCCAATCCATCTGCGAAGTGTTCGCAGCGTGCCTCGATCTGGGCGATCACCGATTCGGCCTCCGCGTAGAACAGGACGGCCTCTTCGGTGTAGGTCAGGCCCGCGTCGAGACGATCGAGCACCTGTTGTTCGTCCTTCCAAGTCCACACGAGATCGTCGCGCATCGTGAGGTCAAGGACGTTGTCTGTGGTGTCGACGCCGAAGCGGGTGCGCCGAAACGGGCGCCTGGATGTTGATCTTGACGCCACGCAGCGCGCCCGTGGGACGTGCCCACGGCAGGTGACTCGGGTTCGCCTGGCCCTCGAAGGCGTAGAGCAGCTCGATCGCATAGCCGGCCTGCGCGGGAAAGATGCGCACGGTGTCGAGGGCCGGGACGAACGTGGGCGGGAGTGGCCGGTGGACGCCGCCGAAGGCGACCGCACGCGCGTTGTCGTCGGTGTAGCGGCGGTTCTCAACGACCGTGCCGGCTGGCTGAAACAGGATGAGATTGCTGCCTGCGTTGCTGACGACAATCTGCGGATAGCCCATCAGGGTCCCGTCGTCATGCCCGACGAAGCGCAGCGCGATGTGCCCACCGGACGACCATCGGCGGGGTTCACGCATGCTTCGATTCTAGGTGTCGGATCGGTCGCGATGCGGTCGTGGCAGCCAGGAGATCGAGATGCCCCCGGGACCGGCGGGGAGGTCGGTCCCGGGGGCGGGGCGGTCTGTTCGGCTCAGTGGGAGCGGCGGCCTCGACCGACGACTCCAGCGCTGGGGAGATAACGCTGGAACCGAGGTCGTGCGGCCGGAGCTAAGAGCCGAGCACGACCTCGGAATAGTCGAACGTCGTCACCGCTTCCCAGATCGATTCGGCGAGGAACGGTCCGGGAGCGATCTGGTTGGTGCTGGTGGCGAGGAGCGACATGGCGAGCGCCCAGACGGCGAAGCCGGCGGCGTTCGCGATGACGACGGGCCGGCCCCCGATGCCCGTCGCGCGCTCGATGGCGGCCTGGGTGGTGAGCGCCCAGGCGCCGATTGCAACGAGGCCGATTCCGAACGAGATGCCCGGGACGACCATCAGCAGTCCGATCGCGAGCGGCGCGGTCGCCATGCCCGCCGCGCGGACGAGGCGTTCCACGTTGACGGCGGTGTCGGCGAGCCGCTGCAGCACGACGTAGACGACGACCAGCCAGGCCAGCCACAGGACGAGCGAGAACAGCGAGCCGATGAAGACGCTCTTGATGAAGACGGCGCCCGTGTCGCCGAGGCCGCTGGTCAGCCACCAGAACCAGCCGCCGAGCCCCAGCAGCATCATCGAGCCGGCGGCGATCACGAGCGAAGGGAAGGTCGCTCGAGGGTCGGTGCCGACCTCGTCGAGGACGGAGAGATCCAGGACGCCGAGCCGCCTGATGCGGCGGACAGTCAGAACAGCCATCGAGTGGCCTCCGAGATGCCCGCCAAGGACTTCAAGCGATGCCGGCTGCCCGACCGACGAAGCGGAGTGTAGCGGATTTCTCACAATGGATCATTAGTCTGTACTAATGATCGCCGAAATCTTTGTGATCGCTCAGTTGTCAGCGAACCCGGGTGTGACTATGTGTAGCCGCCAGGTAGTCAGCGCTAAGCACTGAGGCCAAGGCCGGCGCGGATCTGGTTGATGTGCGTCTGGTCGTGCTCGACCCAGTGTTCGGTCCACGTGCGGACGGTGAGTTCGCCGATTTCGGGTTGGTAGGCTGGGCGCCGCCACTCCGCCTCGCCGAGGCGGCGGAGGATCTGGAGGGAGGCGGCGCGCTGGGCGCACAGGTCTTCGACCAGCTCGGGGAGGGTGTCGCGGCCGGTCCAGCGGCTGGCGGCCCACGCTGACTCGTCGAACGGCATGAGCATCGGCCGCTCTTCGGCGAGCATCCGCTCGAGGCGCATGCGCATGGTCAGGTATTCGTCGTCGCGGAGGTGAGCGAGGACGACACGCGGTGACCACTCGCCCGGCCATGCCTTGTCGAAGAGAGCGTGGCTGGTGGTGGCGACGACGTCCTCGAGGATGCGCGGCGTCGCCGCGAGGATCTCGATCAGCTGGTCGTTGCTGCTGTCGCTGGTCATGACCTCGATTCTATGAGGCGCATGGCGGGCGGTCTGGTAAACGGACGCGCCCGCGGTCAGAGCGGCCGCTTCGAGGGGATGCCGGGGCGCCGCGGGTAGCGGTCGTCGAGTTCGCCCTCGCGGCGCACGAGCAGCAGCTGTCGAGGCGGTGCTCCGGGAGGCGGCGAGAGCGCGACCGGGTCGAGAGCGACGCCGCCGAGCGCGGCGATCGCGGCGTGCGCCTCGGTCAGTTCATTCGCGGCGCGGCTTCCTTTAGGCGTGGCCAGGACGCCGCCCGAACGGAGGAGGGGGAGCGCGTATTCGACGAGGACGGCGAGGGGGGCGACCGCGCGAGCGACTACCAGATCGAACGACCCGCGGAGCGCGGTGTTACGCCCGGCGTCCTCGGCGCGGGCGTTGACTATCTCGATTCCGTCGAGTTCGACGTCCGAGACGAGCGCCTTGAGGAATTCGCAGCGGCGGCGCTGGGCCTCGATCAGGACCAGCTGCAGCGACGGATCGACGATGCGCATCGGGATGCCGGGGAAGCCGCCGCCGGTGCCGACGTCGGCGATCCGCCCGGCCTCGAGGATGCCCGCCCCGCGGAGCGCGATGAGCAGGGCCAGGGATTCGCCGAAGAGGCGGCGGGCAACCTCGGAAGAATCGGTGATTGCGGTGAGGGCGGCGCGATCGTTCCAGTCCTCGATCAGTTCGAGGTAGCGGGCGAATGCGGTCCGCTGTGCGGGCGAGAGCTCGAGGCCGAGTCGAGCCACCTCGCGATCGAGCGTGGTGAGGGCTTCGTGGTCGTCGGAGGTGCTGATCGGCATCAGATCCGTTTGTGATGGAGGCGGAATCAGGCGTGCGCGGATTGACAGCCTCGGCCGTGTATCTTCTAGACTGCTTGGTAAGGAATCAACCGCCTGTACTCACGCGGCGTTCGCCGCGCAGGGTGCCTGCTGTTTCCGGCGTGCGAAATCGGAGGGACCGCCCAATGGCGGAGCCTATCACTTCCAGCGAAGCGCTCACCCACTTCGTGAACTCGCTCGAAAGCGAGAAGGTCGAGGCTGAGCGCCCGGCCGTGGAGCGCTTCATCGGCTGGTTCGGTGCTGAGCGGCTGATGTCCGAGCTGTCGGGCGACGACGTTGATCGCTACCTGGTGGAGTTCACGGCGGAGCAAGAGCACGACATGGTGCACCTGGAGCCGCTGCGCGCGTTCCTGGCCTACTCGTCGCGGCTGGCGTTCACCGAGGAAAACCTGGTTCCGCACCTTCAGCTGGGCGACGATCATGGCGGCGCCCGGGGGTTGCGCGGCGCGGCCGATGAGCTGGGCGGGAAGGCGTTCCACGTCACGCTCGAGGGCCTGCAATCGCTCGAGGGACAACTCGAAGAGCTGAAGTCGGGGCGCCCAGGGATCGCGGAGAAGCTCCGCGAGGCGATGGCCGACAAGGACTTCCGAGAGAATGCCCCGCTTGATGCGGCGCGTGATGAGCAAGCTCACCTCGAGGCGAAGATTCGCGAGACCGAAGACCGCCTGCGACACGCGGTGATCATCGACGCCGAGGCGAAGGGCGGTCGTGCCAACGTGGGGTCGGTCGTGAAGTTGCTCAACATCGAGCACGACCGCGAGCAGGAGTTCACCCTGGTCAGCCCCGCGGAGGTCGACCCGTCGAACGGCAAGATCTCGATGGAGTCGCCGATTGGCGTCGCGCTGCTGAATAAGGGCCAAGGCGAAGAGGTCGTGGTCGAGGCGCCGGCCGGGAAGATGCGCTTCAAGGTGCTCGAGGTGCGCGGTTAGCAACTGGCCTTTCTCCTGGGGCGGTTTGTTTTCGGGCGGGGCACGTCCTTCGAAGCGGTGGACCTTGCCTTCAGCGTTGTTTGCCTCAGGTTTGTAGATCCCGCCCGCCCGCCCGTCTCTTTTCAGGGTGCTGTCATGTACGGATCGCCCTCCGGGCGAGGCCCGCGTAGCCCCCGGCCGCGACTCGCTTCGCGTTCGTGCGTTCGCGTCGCCCCGACTAGCTAGCCGAAGAGCAGACGGTCGACGGCCATGCTGGCGAACAGTAGCGCGAGGTAGCTCGTCGAGTAGCGGAACATCGTGGGTGCGGCTTCGACGCCGGGCGTTCGGTAGAGACGCCAGGCGACCACCACGAAGCCGACGCCCCCGATCAGCGCGACCGCGAAGTAGAGGGCGCCGAGGCGCGCCGTGATGCCGAGGGCGAGTGTGACCGCGACCGTGAGCACGGACCAGAGCAGGGTCTGGTATTTCGTCGCGGCTTCGCCTCGTACGGCGGGGAGCATCGGGATCTTCGCGTCGCGGTAATCGTCGGCGAGCAGGAGCGCGAGCGCCCAGAAGTGGGGCGGCTGCCAGGCGAAGACGACGAGGAAGAGCAGCGCGCCGGTCCATTCGATCGAACCGGTGACGGCCGCCCAGCCGATCAGCGGCGGCGCCGCGCCGGCGACGCCGCCGAGGACGGTGTTGTGCACCGTGGTGCGCTTGAGCCACATGCTGTAGATGACGACGTAGAAGAGGAACGCGCCGACGGCAAGCGCCGCCGAGAGCACGTTGACGGTGAGGACGAGCCAGATGCCGGCGGCGGCGCCCATCGTCCAGCCGGCGATCGCGGCGTGGCGCGCCGGGATGCGGCCGGCCGGGATCGGCCTGGATCGCGTTCGCTCCATGATGTTGTCGATGTCGCGGTCTATGTACATATTGACGGCGCCGGCGCCGCCGGCGGCGAGGATGCCGCCGATCAGCGTCGCGATCACGAGCCAGCCGTTGGGCCAGGCCTCGGTGGCGAGGACCATCGCGGGGACGGTGGTGATCAGGAGCAGCAGGATGATCGAGGGCTTGAGCAGGGTCAGATAGTCGCGCGCGGTCGCGGCGAGCGAGCGGTCTGAGACCGTGGGTCTAACGTCGCTCGCGGTCGTCATCGCCGCTTCCGAGGTCCCTTCACGAGGCTGAATGTGGACTGCGGGCATCCTACGTGCCCCCCGTTTTCCGCGCTCGTTCGTTTGTCACATCCCGCGGACGGTTCGCTACGCGTCCGGTGACGGGGAGGCGACGGTGTTACTGGCGCTGGCCTCGGGTGGGGGAGCGGAGGTGACATGGTCAGGCTCGGCTCGCTCGTACCGGGCGAGACGCTCCTCGAGCGTGTCGACTTCACGCTGGATGGCGCGGAGGCGCATCTGCAGCAGGATCAGGTAGACGAAGAGGCCGGCCCAGAAGACGGCGAAGCCGGCGAACAGGAACTCGAGCGCGTTCTCTTCCATCAGGCGGGATCGCGTTGATCGAGGCGCGCGCGCATCCGGTCCGAGCGCTGCGCGAGTTGCTCTGTGTCGCTACGGAGCGCGATCAGCCAGAGCATGAGCAAGCTGATCGCGACGAAGGAGACGAGGAGGACGAGCAGCATCTCGTTCGGGACGGCAGGCCGCGGGTCGAAGATGATGCGCTGGGGATGGAGGGTTCGCCACCAGTCCACCGAGAAGTGGATCAGCGGGATGTCGAGGAACCCGATCAGCGCGAAGATCGCGGCGTAGCGCGCAGCCTGCTCATCGTTCGGACCGGCAACGGATCGCGCGAGGAGGTAGGCGGTGTAGATCAGGAGGAGGACGAGCGTCGACGTGAGCCTGGCGTCCCAGGTCCAGTAGACGCCCCAGATCGGCTTACCCCAGATCGCGCCGGTGGCGAGCGTGAAGATCGTGAACAGCACGCCGACCGTCGCGGCGGACCTCGCGACCGCGTCCCAGCGGATGTCCCGGGAGATGAGGAAGGTGACGGAGGCGGCGGCGGTGATGAAGAACGACAGGTAGGTGCCGGCGCTCGCGGACGGGACATGCAGGTACATGAGGCGCTGGACGTCGCCCTCGACGACCTCGCGCGGCGCCGCGAGCACGGCGCCGACGAGCATCGCCATCATCATCACGCCGGTGAGCGCGGGGAGCAGCACCCAGCGAGCGCGGTAGGCGGGCAGCGCGCCCCAGAGGAAGATCGCCAGCAGCGCGCGTAGCAGCGACGTCAAGAACGACGGCGGGCGCTCGCGGTTCCCGGCGGCGACGGCGCTCATCGTTCCACCGCCAGCGGGAACAACAGCAGTCCGCCAACGGTGCTCCAGAGCGCGAATATGGTCAGCAGCAGGAGCCACGGCGCCGAGCCGGCCGGCTCGCCGAGCGCCGCCCCCGAGGCGCGGACGCCGGCGATCAGCAGGGGGACGAGCAGCGGCAGTGCGAGCACCGGCAACAGCACCGCGCGCGATCGAGCGCGGCTGCCGAGGGTCGACAACAGGGTCATCAGTGACACGTAGCCGATGGTTCCGATGGCGACCACCAGTATGAGTTCGCCGGTGAGGAGTGTGGTGTCGAACAGCATAGTGCCGAGCACCAGCAGGGCCAATTCAATCAGGAACAGCGCGATCAGGTTGGTGAGCGCCTTGCCGAGGTAGATCGCGGACGGCGAGACAGGCGCGATCATCATCGCGTCGAAGGTGCCGGAGTCGGACTCGCGCTGGAAGGACTGGCCACTGGCGAAGATCCCGACGAAGAGGAACGTGGTCCAGAGCACCCCCGGCAGCAGCGGCCGCACGTCGGTGGCCGCGAGGTCGAAGGCGAACGCGTAGACGAGGATGCTGATCGCGGCGAACGCGAGCGCGGAGATCCATCCGCTGCGGTCCCGCCAGGCGAGCTGGAAGTCTTTCCGGAAGACGGCGAGCGCGGGCTTCATTGCGGTGCTCCAACGGCGGCCGCGTCCTCGACCGTGGCGGGCAGCGCCGGGGCCGCGACGACGCGGCCTCGCTCGAGGCGGAGCACACCGTCCGCCCAGACGTCCGTGCGGTCGACGAGATGAGTGGCGGCGAGGACCGTGACCTCCGGATCGTGCATCGCGAGGTCGTCGAGGAGCTCGACGCCCGCGGGATCGAGGCCGGTCTCCGGCTCGTCGAGCAGCAACAGCGAGGGGCGGTGCAACAGTGCGCGGGCCAGCGCGAGGCGCTGGTGGTAGCCACGCGAGAACACCTGGACGGGCTCCCCTCGGCGTTGCCAGAGGCCGACGGCGCGTAGCAGCTCCTCGATGCGGGGTCCGGGGTCGGGTACGTCGTAGAGGCGCGCGAAGAACTGCAGGTTCTCGAGTGGCGAGAGCTCCTCGTAGACCATCGGAAGGTGTGCGAGGACGCCGATCCCGCGGCGCAGCGCGGTCGGGTTCGCGCGCAGCGAGTAGCCGGCGATGGTCGCGTCGCCGTCGCTGGGGGTGATCAACGACGACAGCATGCCGAGGAGCGTGCTCTTGCCCGCGCCGTTCGGGCCGAGCAGCGCGGTCTTGGAGCCGATCGGAAGCGCGAATGTCGCGGCGACGACGACCTCGACGCCGCCATAGCGCTTCGTGAGGCGGTCGGTGCTGACCGCGTGGACGGGGGCGGTCACGCCGTGCGCCCCGGCAGGCCTCGACGGAGCCCGATCGCCGCTCCCGCGACGACGATCAGCGCGAGGACGGCGCCGGCCGCGGCTCCGGAGCGTGAGGTGAGCGGGTTCGAGGCTGGGTCAACACCGGAGAGTCCGAGCAGGTCGACAACGAGGCCCTGTCCCGGGCCGGCCGGGGTCGTCAGCTCGACGACGGTGAGCGGTTCGCCCTGAAAGTCCGCGTCGGGCCCGAAGGCGGCGTTCTCGCTCCGCGGCTGAACGTCGCGCACGAATCGCTCGGGGACGCGGATCTCGACGTGATCGGAGCGGAGGGGCACGGTGATGCGCAAGCGGTAGTCGTCCTCGTCACGTTCGTAGCGGACGGTATACCGGGTCACGATGGGGGTCACGCCGGGCGGCAGCGGCGCGGCGACGGCGACCGTCCCCCCGTCGAACGTGTACTCGGCGAATCCATCGTCGAACCCGCCGGCGTCGAGCGTGCCGTCGGGGACCGGCAAGCGCAGCGTGACGCCGTCGGCGCCCCCGGTGTAGACAACCGGCTCGTCATGGCGGACGCGATCCTCGCGCACCAGGGTCAGCTCGGCGGCCTCGCGATCGATCGCGAGCAGCGTGACCGTCGTGCCCTCGATCGTAAGCGCCGGCGCGCGATCCGTGGTCGCGTACACCTCGATGTCGACGGTCGTGGCCGGCAGCTCGGGTGAGATGAACACGGGGTTGCTCAGGTACTGCACGCCCTCGTAGACGACGCGGACGAGGTAGGTCGTGGTCGCGTCAGCCTCGGCTTCGAACTCGAAGCTGCCGTCGGGCGCGACCGGCTGCTCCACGGCCCCCGGCTCCTCGCCCTCGCGCAGCGCGAGCAACTGGGCGGTGACGGCGCCCAGCTCCGCGCCGGGGGTGGCGAGGCGAACCACGCCGCTGATCCGGCCGCCGTCGTCGCTGGCCGTCTGGGCCGCGGCGCGCCCGCCCGATCCGGCGAGCGCGATCGCTGCCACGAGTGCCAGCGCGCCCCAATGGCCGGAGACCAGACGGTGCCTCAGGGCTGAACCTCGAGCGGCTCGTCGAGGTCGCGGAGCCGCTCCGTCACCGCGCGCAGCTCAGGCGCGATCGCGCGTCGACCTGACCGTCGCTCGTCCTCGGAGATCCGTCCCATCTCCAGGTCAGCGTCGAACTCGGCGAGTTCGTCCAGCAGCTCCGCGCGGCGGTTGCGGAGCTCTTCGCGCTCGGAGCCGGGGGCCAGCATGAGCGAGCCGCGCGGCCAGCCGACGTACGTCGCCGCGCCGGCGGCCACGAGCAGCAGCAGCAACCACTCCATCAGCGGCCATCCTTCGACAGCTCGGCATCGAGCCATGCGTCATCCTCGGGACTTGCGGAGGGCGCGGCATGCGCCGCGCGGTACGCGCGTCCGCCCCGGCGCAGTTGCAGCAGGAAGAGCGCGCCGCCAACGGCGACGAGCACGAACGATCCGCCGACCCAGCCGAACAGCACGAGGTTGAAGCCCTCGCGAGGGATCTCGGCGAGCACGCGCTGCCCGTAGCGGTTCGAGAAGAAGAAGATGATCTCGTCGTTCGTGCGGCCGAGGACCAGCTGCTCTCGGATCTGTCCGCGCATGTCGACGCAGATCGTGAGCTCGCAGACGTCCAGCCGCTTGTTCGTGCACTGCGGGCAGAGAAGCTGACGCTCGATCCCAAGCGCGCGCTCCTCGAGTGCCGGCGACAGCTCCTGGGCGTGGCCGACGGCGGCGCCACTTACCGCGAAGGCGACCCATGCGGCTGCGACCAGCCCCATGGCGAACGCGAATCCTCGGGCGTTCATGAGCGCTGCGCACAGTCGGGTGCTCATGCGCGCTGTGCGCCGGGCGGCGCCCCGGCGGGCTCGCGCGCCGGGGCGCCGCGACGCAGCGGGGCGAAGGCGAGCAGGCCGCCGAGGGTGTAGATCGCGCCACCGATCCAGAGCCACTGCGTCAACGGGTTGATGAACGCCTGGATCTCCGCATTCTGGTTCTCATCCCAACCCTGCATGAACACGTAGAGATCGCGGAGCAGGTTGCCGTCGATTGAGACGATCGCGACTGGTTGGCCGCCGAAGTTGGTGAAGAAGCGTTGGCCGGGCCGCAACGAGGTGACCAGCTCGTCGCCGTCGAGGACGCCGACGAGGGCGATCACCTCCTGATCGATGCCGTTCACGCCGGGCTCGCGGACGCGGAGGCCGCCGTAGCTCAGGCGGTAGTCGCCGACCTGGAAGGTGTCTCCCGGCGCGACGGTGACGCGCACCTGGGTCTGGAAGACCGTGGAGCCGACTACGGCGATGGCGATCACGGCGACGCCGAGGTGTACGAGGTAGCCGCCGTAGCGCCGGCGGTCGCGTTGGAAGAGCCCGCCGGTGGCGGTGAACCAGTCGCGACCGCTGGCCCGTCGAGCGCCGCGCGCGCCGAGGTAGAACTCGCGGCTGGTGACGAAGACGAGCAACACCGCGGAGGCGATCGCGGCGATCGCGAACGCGTCACGCATCCCGAAGGTGACGAGCACGATCACCGTCGCGAGTAGCGCCGCGAGCGGCGATCGGATGCGCCTCGAGAGCGTGCCCGGCGCGGCGCGGCGCCAGGGGAGGATCGTGCCAGCCGAGATCAGCAGGAGCAGCGCGATCCAGAGCGGGCCGGTCGTGTCACTGAAGAAGGGCGGCCCGACGGTAATCCTCGAGCCGTCGATCAGCTCGGAGAAGACGGGGAAGAGCGTGCCGCCCAGGATTACGAGCGCGAGGGTGATCAGGACGTAGGTGTTGAGGATCAGGCCGGTCTCGCGCGAGGCGAACGAGTCGAAGTCGTGATCGGCGCGAAGCAGCGGCATGCGCCAGATCAGCAGTGCTACCGAGGCGACGGCGACGATGCCGAGGAGGACGAGGAAGTAGGGGCCAACCTCGGACTGAGCGAACGAGTGGACAGAGGCGACGAGGCCGCTGCGGACGTTGAAGGTGCCGAACACGGCGAGCGCGAAGGCGGCGAGGACGAGCGACAGGCTCCAGCCTTTCAACATCCCTCGGCGCTCCTGGACCATCGCGGCGTGGAGGAAGGCGGTGAGTGGGAAGAGCGGGAGGATGGCGGAGTTTTCGACGGGATCCCAGCCCCAGTAGCCGCCCCAGCCGAGGACCGTGTAGGCCCACCATGCACCGAGGAAGTTGCCGACGCTGAGGATGAGGAACGACGCCAGCGCCCAGAGTCGTGCGTGGCGGAGCCAGGCGGCGTCGAGGCGTCCCGACAACAGCGCGGCGGCACCGAGCACGAAGGGGATCGAGGTGCTGACGAGGCCCATCAGCAGCATCGGCGGGTGGATCAACATGCCGGGGTCGACGAGCAGCGGGTTGAGGCCCTGGCCGTCGGGTGGGGTGACGGGGCTGAGTCGGAACGGCGAGGCGAAGAAAACGAGCGAAATGAGGAACGCGGTGAGGACCGCGCCCATCGTGGCCAGCGCGTGTGGCGCGCCCCAGGGGATCCGGCGGAGCGTCGTCGCGGCGAAGAGCGTCATGAAGAGGGACATCGTCCAGGTCCAGAACAGCAACGATCCGGGCTGGCCGCTGTAGAGGGAGGCCCACTTCATCCAGGGCTGCATGTCCGAGGAGGAAACCGCGGCGACGTGGGCGACGGAGAAGTCGTTCGCGAGCAGCGCGTACGCGAGCGTGATCACCGCGAGCGAGGTGAGACCGCCGGTCGCGAGGATCGCGCGGCGGGAGGCCATGACCGCCCATGCCTGCTGCCAGCGGTGTCCGTAGATCGCGGCGACCGCCGCGAAACCGGAGCTGGCGAGCGCCGTGAGCAGCGCCGACGCTCCCAGGGTCGCGGTCACGTTCACGTGGCTACCTCCGACGCCCAGGCGCGCCAGCGAGCCGCCTAGCCGCTGGGAACGAGGCCGGCGCTCGGCGAGTCAGGCGGTGGGGTGTCCGAGAAGAACTCGTTCTCGTGTTTGATGACGACGCTGGTCGCCTCGAAGTGTCCATCGGCGTGGAGACTGCCTTCGACGACGACGAATGCGTTGGCGGTGAACAGGTTCGGCACGATCCCGTCGTAGGCGACGCTGATCCGCTCGCCCCCGTCGCCGGCGATATCGAAGGCGATCGGGCGCCCGTTCTGCTCGACGATCGTGTCGCCGACGACGCGACCGCCGACGCGCCAGCGGCTGTCCTCGTTGCCGTCGATCTGGGCGAGGAACTCGTCGGGTTCGACGTAATAGGAGAGGTCGCTGGAGGCGGCACGGAAAGCGAGCGCGCCGATCGCGATCGTGGAGACGGCGAGCAGGAGGAGCAGCCGGTTGCGGTTACTCGACAGGAATCCGCCGCCGCCCTCGGGTGGGAGGGGCGGTGCGAACCCTGGGTCGGTGGCGGTCGCGCTCACGCTCGGACGCTCATGACTCTCCGCTCGCCTCGGGGCGTTCGCGACCGTTCGGTCACGATTCCGCGATCGCCGCGAGGCGTTCTCTGAAGGGCTCTTCGGTCAGGGCGCCGATGTACTTCTGTTCGACGAGGAGCCCGGGCCGCAGGAAGAATGCCTCGGGGAGCCCGTACACACCGTAATCCAGGTACGTGGTCCCGTCGTCGATGACGATTGGGAATGTGATGCCGTGCCGCGTCACGAACTCGCGCGCGCGCTCCTCGCTGTCCCAGATGTTGACGCCGACGAAGGTGTAGCCGAGCGCCTCGTATTCCGGCCAGAGCGCCTGGATGAGCGGGGCCTCCTGCTCGCACGGGGCGCACCAGCTCGCCCAGAAGTAGACGAAGACGGGCTCGTTCGCGTGCTCTGCCAGGACGAAGCGCGAGCCATCGAAGGCGGGCAGATCGAAGTCGACGCCGCTCGTCAGATCGGTGGTGGCGCGGCCGACGTCGTCGTTGCCGATGTCGCGCAACATCGCGATCGCCATGACAGCGATCAGCCCAGCGACGCCTACTCCGACGGCCGCGACGAGAACCCGGTTCAGCTGCCCGCTGCGCATCACAGGCAGAGGCTACGGCCGCTTCCCCACTGCGTTCAACGAGCGTTCGGCGCCCGGCTTCGCCGGGCGGAAATGGGAGCCGCCCGCCGGGAATTGCTTGCTTTCGTGAGCGATTTCCTCGGGGGGTCCATGGCGCCGCCCGTGGTTCCCGGCGAGCCTTATTTCATTGGCTGAATCGCGGATCGGAGGGGAGGGCGGGAAGCGGGCTGGCCCGGGTGTCGCGAGGCCGATTTGCTTGACCGCACCGGGGGCCGATGCTACTCACTAGCAGGCGGCGAGCGCCGGGCTGCGCCGCCTCGGGATCCTTGTTCCGGCATCGACGGTACCCGCCCGGTTCGCGGAGGCATCGCTTGCGTCCATCAGCGCGCGCCATCTCGCTCACGGTCGTTTCGCTGGCGGTGGTGCTGGTCACGACCTGGCTGATCTGGTTGGCCTGGGACGCGACCGTGTCGGACCCGCAGACCACCCTCGATCCGCTCTCGGACAACGCCGACGCCGTGAACGACGTGTACACGTTCGTCACGATCCTTGCGGGCATCGTGATGGTCGGGGTGCTTGCGCTGGTGCTGGCGTTCTCGATGGTGTTTCGCGAGCGGCCAGGGCACGAAGCGCAGCAAATTCACGGCAACTCGCGGCTCGAAGTCTTCTGGACGCTGATTCCGGTGATCATCGTCGTCGTGATCGCGGTGCCGACCTTCCAGGTGATCATCGATACGACGGGTGATGCGCCGGATGACTCGCTCGAGGTCGTCGCGACCGGTAACCAGTGGTGGTTCCACTTCGAATACCCCGAGCTCGGGGTGGTGACGGCGAACGAGCTGCACCTCCCAGTCGGCGTTCCTGTGAACGTCGAGCTGCGGTCCAAAGACGTGATCCACTCGTTCTGGGTGCCGCAGCTGGCGGGCAAAGTCGACATGGTCCCGGGCCACGACAACCGGCTCTGGTTCACGCCGGAAGTGACCGGCGTGTTCCTCGGTCAGTGCGCGGAGTTCTGCGGGACGTCGCACGCGAACATGCGGTTCCGCGTGTTCGTCGACACGCAAGAGGATTTCGATGCGTGGGTCGCGCAGCAGCGGGCGGGCGCGGCTCCGGCCTCGGGCGATCTTGCGACCGCCGGCGAGGGGATCGCAACGACGATATGCGCGGCGTGCCACGAGATTCGAGGTACCCGCGCGGCCGCCCAGACCGGCCCCGATCTTACGCATGTCGCGTCGCGGACGACGATCGCCTCAGGGATCCTCGAGAACAACACGGCGAACCTGAGAGCATGGCTTGCCAACCCACCAGGTGAGAAACCGGGCTCGAAGATGCTGAACCTGAACCTCAGCGCCGAACAGATCGATCAACTTGTTGCCTACCTGCAAGGGCTCGA
Organism: Dehalococcoidia bacterium; assembly: GCA_965248675.1. Lineage (GTDB taxonomy): Bacteria > Chloroflexota > Dehalococcoidia > UBA2979 > UBA2979 > UBA6627. Next base: position 121,319 of record CBDFJZ010000006.1, on the reverse strand, counting down.
ATAGTTACGGGCCGCGGCCCGCAACGAAGGACACGACATGGCGACCGCCGCCGGAACCCTCCCTCAGGTCCAGGAAGAGTCCACGATCTGGACGTGGTTGACGACCGTCGACCACAAGAAGATCGGCGCGCTCTACGGCGTCAGCGGCTTCTTGTTCTTCCTGCTCGCCGGCTTCGAGGCGCTGCTGATCCGGACTCAGCTTGCCGTCCCGAACGGAACTGTGATCGAGGCCGATCGCTTCAACCAGCTCTTCACGATGCATGCGCTGACGATGATCTTCCTGGCGATCATGCCGCTCGGCGCCTCGTTCTTTAACTTCTTCTTGCCGTTGATGATCGGCGCCCGCGACGTCGCGTTCCCGCGGCTGAACGCGCTCTCGTACTGGGTGTTCTTGTCCGGCGCACTGCTGCTCACCAGCAGCTTCGTCTTCGGCGGCGCTCCGGACGCCGGCTGGTTCGCCTACGCCCCGCTCTCCTCCGAGACGTACGCGCCCGGCTCGGGCCTGGACTTCTATGCCGTCGGGCTGATCATCCTCGGGGTCTCGTCGCTGATGGCCTCGCTGAACTTCGCGGTGACGTTGATCAACATGCGCGCCCCGGGGATGAGCATGATGCGGTTGCCGGTGTTCCTCTGGATGATGCTGGTCGTCAACTTCCTGCTGATCCTCTCGCTGCCGGTGATCACGGTGGCGCTGGTCCAGCTCGTCTTCGACCGGAACTTCACCACCAACTTCTTTTCGCCCAGCGGGGGTGGCGACCCGATTCTCTGGCAGCACCTGTTCTGGGTGTTCGCGCACCCCGAGGTCTACGTGCTGATCCTCCCGTCGATGGGGATCGTTTCGGAGGTGCTGCCGGTCTTCTCGCGTAAGCCGCTGTTCGGGTACCCGGCGATCGTGTTCGCCGGGGTAGCGATCGGAGTGCTCGGATTTGCCGTGTGGAGCCACCACATGTTCACGACGGGCCTCGACACGGTGCCGCAGATCGTCTTCACCGCGAGCACGATGGCGATCGCGGTGCCGACCGGGATCAAGATCTTCAACTGGATGGGTACGCTCTACGGCGGCAGCATCCACTTCAACACCGCGATGTACTTCGCCGTCTCCTTTATCGCGCTGTTCACGATCGGCGGAGTGACGGGCGTGATGCATGCCAGCCCGCCGGTCGACAGCCAGCAGCAAGACACGTACTTCATCGTGGCTCACATCCACTACGTGCTGTTCGGCGGCTCGATCGTCGGGATCTTCGCCGGCATCTACTACTGGTTCCCGAAGATGACCGGCCGCTTCCTCGACGAGACGCTCGGCAAGATCAACTTCTGGCTGCTGTTCATCGGCATGAACGTGACGTTCTTCCCAATGCACTTCCTGGGGTTGTCCGGGATGCCACGGCGGATCTACACCTACGACGCCGATCTGGGTTGGGAAACCTGGAACATGGTCGCCACGATCGGCTCGTACATGCTCGGCCTTGGCGTGCTCGTCTTCCTGGTCAATTTCTTCTGGACGATGCGCAAGGAGCCGACGGCCGGAGACAACCCGTGGGACGCCGGGACGCTCGAGTGGGCGACCAGCTCGCCGCCGCCGGAGCACGACTTCGACGTGATCCCCGAGGTGCGCGACCGCGACCCGCTCTGGTACGACCGCGATCACGGGATTGAGAAGCCCGAGCCCCCGGCCGAGGTGCATATCCACCTGCCGCCGCCGTCCTACTTCCCATTGCTGTTGGGACTGGGCGTGCTGTTGCTGGGCGTGGGCGTGCTGTCGCACCTCGCGCTGACGGCGCTTGGCGCCGTGGTGATTCTCTACTCCGTCTGGGGTTGGGCGCTCGAACCGACCGACTAACCTCGAGGACGAACGAACGGCGAGGTGCTGCGGCGCCGCGCATAGGGAGCGGACATGGCAGCAGAAGCGGCACACGGCGAAGAGCACCACGCCTCCGCCGGCGTCGACAACCGCATGCTCCTGATGTGGATCTTCCTCGCCTCCGAGTGCCTCTTTTTCGGTTCCCTGATCTCGACGTACCTCATCTACAAAGGCGAGTCGCTGGTCCGCCCGCTGCCCGAGGACGTGTTCGACATCCCGCTGACCTCCACCAGCACCTTTGTGCTGCTGATGAGCTCGTTCACGATGGTGCTTGCCGTCTACGGCGCGCAGCATGCGTTGCCGCGGATGATGAAGCTGGCGCTGCTGGCGACGATCTTGCTGGGCCTAGTGTTCCTCGGGTTCCAGGTGTTCGAGTTCCGCACCTTCGGTCAGGAGGGCCTCAACCTCTCGACGAACCAGTTCGGCTCGTCGTTCTTTGTGCTGACCGGGTTCCACGGCACGCACGTCGCCGTCGGCGTGCTGTACCTCTCCTCGATGTTGCTGGGCTCGATGAGACGCAACGGACTCGGTCGCGACGCCGGGACCCACGTCGAGATCGCCGGTTTGTACTGGCACTTCGTCGACATCGTCTGGATCGTGATCTTCACGGTCATCTACCTGATTCCGTAGGAGGGCCGGGCATATGGCGGGCGACGCGCACGCAGAGCAGTCCCACGGGTCCCCACTTGGACCGCGCCAGTACATCTACATCACGATCGGCCTCGGCGTGGTCACCGCGCTCGAGCTGGTCGCCTCGTACTCGGATATCCGCACGACCGTGCTCGTCCCGACCCTGATCGTGCTGTCGGCGCTAAAGTTCGCGGTCGTGGTCGCGCTGTTCATGCACCTGCGCTTCGAGTCCGGGTTGTTCACGCGGATGTTCGTGCTCGGGCTCGTCCTGGGTACGGGGGTCCTGATCGCGCTGATCTCGCTGTTCTGGAATGACCCCTCGGACGCGCTCGGCGGGGAAGAGCTGCCGCCGCTCGAGCACAGCGAGGAATCGCGTGAGCTCTTCATCGAGAGCGACCGCCTGCTGTAGTTGGTTCGGAACTTCGATGCCGCACAACACGGGCCGCGCAAGCGGTCCGTGTTGATCTGAGGGGTGGCGTCGCGCGAAGCCTGGCGGTTTCAAGGACTACTGGACGGCTTGTGCTGACCGTCTGGCGGCCCAGGGATCATCGCTGGGATCGAGTACCTGCGGCCGGGTCATCACTTCGAGCACGTGGCCATCGAGATCGCGGAAGTAGACGAACGGCCCGCCGTCGCGGGTGCCGGTCTTCATGTCGTCCGTGGCGTACGGGCCGCTGCCGTACTTGATGTGCTCGTCCTTGAGGCGCTCGAAGATCTCGTCGAACTCCTGCTCGCTAACGTAGAAGGCGTAGTGATGGGGCTCGAACCGCTCGCGGGTGTCGAAGTCGAGGCCGAGCGATTCGTTGACGCGCACGGGGGCGAAGTGTCCCCAGTTGCCTTCGTAGCTGAGGCCGAAGATGCGGGCGAAGAATTCGGCGGACGCTTCCTTGTTCTTGGAAGGCACGATCGTGTGGTCGAGGATGACGGTCATCGATTCATCCGTTTCTGCACCGAGGCAGCGGCTGATCGAGGTATGCCTCGGGGCCTGTTCGCGCTCTGGGAGCGCCGGGTCACGTTTGATCTCGCAACCGCTCCGAGCAGCCGTGCCTGGATCGTACCGTCGTCGTTCCATTGCGGACCCGTACTTACGGACAGGTCTCCTCGCCGCGTCGAGGGCTCGCCAGCCATTGCGTGTGAGCGGTCTTCGCGCTCGGGCCGACCAGGCTGACAGCTCGCAGTGGAGCGCCGACGACCCCGATTGACCGCCCTCCGACACGGCCCTAGGCTGGGGCGGATCAAGACTTTGTGTACGATGTACGCAAACAGCGACGAACGGACTCGCCGTGCACCACCTTCGCGTCGCCCTCGCCCAGCTGAACACGACCGTGGGCGACTTCGACGGCAACCACGCGCTGATCCTCGAGGCCGCGCGCCGCGCCGCCGAGCCCGAGGTCGATCTGGTGGTCTACCCGGAGCTCGCGCTGGTCGGGTACCCGCCGGAGGATCTGCTGATCCGCGGCGCGTTCATCGATGAAGCGCAGGAGCGACTGCTGGCGCTGGCGGAGGAGACGCGTGGACTGCCGCCGCTGATCGTCGGCTGCCTCGATTTCGACGATCACCTCTACAACTCGGCGGCGGTGCTGCACGACGGGAAGATCGCCGGCATCTACCACAAGCAGATGCTGCCGAACTACGGCGTCTTCGACGAGGAACGGTACTTCCACGCGGGTTACGAGCTGAGCCTGTTCGAGATCGGTGGCGTCGCGGTGGGGGTGACGATCTGCGAGGACATGTGGTTCCCGGGCGGCCCGGCGCGGGAGCAGGCGCTTGCCGGTGCGCAGGTGATCCTCAACCTGAACGCGTCGCCGTTCCACGCCGACAAGTCGCGATACCGGGAGCGGATGATCTCGACGCGGGCGGCCGACAACACGGTGGCGGTGGTCTACGTGAACCAGGTGGGCGGGCAGGACGAGCTGGTATTCGACGGCAACTCGCTCGTGGTGGACGCCGAGGGGGCGACGATCGCGCGCGGCGCGTCGATGGAGGCGGATCTGCTGATCGCAGACATCCCGGTCGACGAGATCGTCCAGCGCCAATTGCACGAATCACGGCTGCGTCGCCGCCGGCTTCCAGAGCATCGCGTCGAGCCGCTGCCGCTGAGCGCACCGTTCGATGGTGACCGCGCGCCGCTACCAGAGCAGGCGCTCGAGCCGCCGGAGCTGGCTGCCGAGGTCTACGCCGGTCTCGTACTCGGCACCGGCGACTACGTGCGCAAGAGCGGCTTCGAGGACGTCTTCGTCGCGCTGTCGGGCGGCATCGACTCCGCGATCGTCGCCGCGATTGCCGTGGACGCGCTCGGAGCCCAGCACGTGACCGGGGTCTCGATGCCGTCGCGCTACTCCTCGGAAGGATCGATCGCGGATGCGGTCGATCTGGCGGAGCGGCTCGGCATCCGGCTCGCGTCGCTGCCGATCGAGCCGATGCACGACGCGTCGCTGGACACGCTCGTGCGGGAGTTCGAAGGCCTCGAGCCGGGGACCGCCGAGGAAAACCTGCAGTCCCGCATCCGCGGAATGCTGGTGATGGCGCTGTCGAACAAGCGCAACGGCTCGCTGGTGCTCACGACCGGCAACAAGTCCGAGTACGCGTGCGGCTACGCGACGCTCTACGGCGACATGGCCGGCGGGTTCGCGGTGATCAAGGACGTCTCGAAGACGATGGTCTGGGAGCTTGCGCGCTACCGGAACACGGTCAGCGAGGTGATCCCGGTCAACTCGATCGAGAAGCCGCCGTCCGCAGAGCTACGAGCGGATCAGCTCGACACCGATTCGCTGCCCGCCTACGAGATCCTCGATCCGATCGTGGAGGCGTACGTCGAGGACGATCTACCGCTGGAGTCGATCGTCGCGCGCGGGTTCGAGGAGGCGACGGTGCGGCGCATCATCGACCTGATCAACCGCAACGAGTACAAGCGGCGGCAGTCGCCGCCGGGCGTGAAGATCTCGACGCGGGCGTTCGGGCGGGACCGGCGGCTCCCGCTGGCCACGAAGTACCGAGGGTACTAGCGTCGTTCTGCCGAGGGTGCTCGTGGCCTCCGAGAGGCCAGGTTGCGGCTGCGCCGCGGCTCTGACCTCGGGAGGACCCACCCCGCCCGCCCCCGGAGTTTGTGTTCGGGAGCGCTACGTCTGGATCGCCCTACGGGCGAGGACCCCCGGTGACCCCCCGGCCGCGGCGCGCTACGCGGTCGCGCTCAGAGGTGTCGGCTCGCTGACGGCACCGCTGGGATACTGCCTGCTGGCGCCGGCGCGACGAGGGGCTCGGAGTCGCTGGCGCGATGGGCGCACCGGAGCTGACCGCACGGGTTACGAGGTGGGCGGCTAGCGTAGTGCTGCGCGCGGGCACTGGAGGTCGATTCGTTCGTCGGGGCACTCTGCCTTCTCGATCGCCCTACGGGCGGGGCCCCCGACACCCCCGCCCGGGGACGGTCAACCTCGGGATCGCGCTACGCGCGAGGGTCCCCGGGACCCCTCAAAGCCGGGGGACCGCGCGGCCGTCGTGAGCTTCGGTGGCCGGCGGGTGGGGTGCTTCGTCTCGGTGGGGCTTGAAACTGCGTAGTGCGTCTTGAATGAGGGGCGTCTGGCACCGCCAGGCGCACGCTGTCGGGATGGGAGCTTGGAGGGCGCCGGTGCGACGAAGGGCGGAGCGATTATGGTGGCTGGCCGCGTTGGGCTGGTGAGCCTCGTTGGCCTTGCTGCCCACTGAGGGTTTGACCGGCTGAATCAGTCCGCGCTGCCTAGTCGGGATCTCCGCTGACGCTCTCATCTTCGTGTGTCGCGACCGCGGAGGAGGCGGTTTCGTATGCCGTGAGCTCGATCCAGGCCTCGAATGCCTGGCGGAGCTGGGAGTAGGCGGCTTCGACCGCGGGTTCGAGCTGACCGATGCCTTCGAGTGGGCTCCGCTGGCGCGCCTCGTTCATGGTGGTGAGCATCGCCTCGAGGCGCGGGACGATCGTGGCGTGCAGTTCGACGAGCGCCGGTTCGTCGACCGCCTCGGCGCGGTCGCGCATGATCTCGAGGCCGCCGATCACCCAGGCGAGCGCGCCGAGCAGCGTGCCGGTCTCCTGGCGGTCGAGCGCGAGCGGGAGGTGTGGCGGGCCGGCCGGCGGCTCTCCGCTGGTCATGCTTCGCGCTCTCCCTCGTAGGCGACGATCGAGGCTGCATCGAGCGCGCCAAGCAACGGTGCGCGATCGCCGAGCTCGGAGACCACGACCTCGGCGCTGCCTCCGGCCGCCGTGAGTGCTTCGCGCACGGCGGTGGCGAGGCGTTCGGCGTCGTCTTCGGGAGCGTCGAGGATCACACGTGCGCTGTCGAGCGCGGCGGCGGCGATCGCGATCGCGGCGACCGGGTCGGTGGCCTCGATCAAGCCGGGGCGATGGTGCGCGCCGCGCACGATCGTTCCGGCGGCGAGGATCGCCGCGGCCGGCTGCGGCTGGCTCAGCGAGACGTAGAGGGCGTCCGTCAGGTCGAGAGCGGCGCCGGCGGTCATCTCGCCTCGGAGGCCCGCCTGGGCGCGATCGATCGCGATCGCCGGTGCGTCGATGTGGCGCCGGATCGCGTCGACAACGTGGAGCTCGTTCCAGCCGTCCTGGCCTCGGCTCTCCGTGAGCACGCCTCGGATCGGGTGCACCGCGCCGGGGCAGGCGATCCCGATGCCGAGGGCGAACAGCGGCTCGGCGTCACGTGTGAACAGCGTCGAGACGCGGCCACCGACCTCCCAGGACCAGGCCTCTTCGTCGGCGAGCGGCGGGAGGTCGTAGCGCTCGTTCGCGATCAGCTCCTGTTCCAGGGTGGCGAGGAGCAGTCGCAACTCGGTCGCCGTGAAGTCGATCGCGACGAGCGCCGCGATCGCTTCTCGTTCGTCCCCGTCATCGCTCATCGCCGCCTCCGCCGGGCGCTCCTCGTTCGTCACGTGCTCGCGGCCGCGAGCTTCGCCAGCGCGACCGCGATGTCGGCGATGTCGAGATCAGTCATTCCGCCGTGCAACGGCAGCGCGATCAGCTCGTTGGGGAGGCGGCGGGCCACCGGGAAGCCATCGTCCTCGAGACGTGTGTCGTCGCCGAGCGCGGCGCGGAGGCCGGCATCGAGGTGCAGCGACGGTCCGATCGCGGGGTCGGACGGGATGCCCTCGGCACGCAACGCGGCGACGCTTTCGTCGAGCGGGCGCTTCCAGAGCAGCCGCCGGAGGCAGACGACGTAGCGGTCGTAGGCATGGACGACCCAGCGGGAATGCGCCATCCCGCTGATCGCCTTGCGCCCGCGCAGGTCGAACGTGAGCTCCCAGGCGAGCTGCCGTCGCGCGGCGAGCTCATCGTCGGCGCCGCGCAGCGCGCCGAGGGCGGTGCGCGCGCCAGCTTCCTCGAGGCTCGCGTGCGCGTGGTCGCGGGCGTCGCGGAGCCGCGCCGCGAGGCCCGCGTCGGGCACGACGAGCATCGCGCCGGTTCCCGGCAGCGGGTGGGAGTCGCCGAAGGCGAATAGCGCGAGGCTGCCCAGCAGCCCGACGGGGCGCCCTCGGTAGCCGCCGCCAAGAGCGGCCGATGCATCCTCGATCAGCGGGACGCCCGCCGGTTCCAGAACGCGCGCGAGTTCGCTTGCAGCGAACGGGTGGCCGAAGGCATGGCCGGCGATCACGACACGCGTGCGTTCGCTCAGCGCGCGTGCGAGCCCCCGGGGACCGAGGTTGACCGATTCCGCCTCGACCTCGGCGGGGACGATGGTCAACCCAGCCTCACGGGCGGCGGCGGTGGCCGCGGCTGCATTGAGCGCCGGCAGGACCGCCTCGCCCTCGGCGACCTCGAGCGCGTCGAGGGCGAGCGCGAAGGCGACGGCGCTGTCGCGATATGCGATGGCTTCGGCACCGTCGGCGCCGAGGAACTGCGCGAACTCCGCCTCGAGCGCCGAGACGGGCTCGGCGTCGGTCGCCGGCGCCGGGACCGGGCGATTGGGGAACGGCGTCGTGCGCACGGGGGTTCCGCCGTCGAGCGCCAGCGCGGCCTCGGTCGTGCTCGTCATGGTCCTCCAGCTAGTCGGACTCTAGGTGCGCACCCAGCCGCGATCAAAGGGTCTTCGACCCTGGTTGACCGTTCGGGCCGGGTCACGCCTGTAGTAGTGGGTGACGGCAGGCTGGAGTTCGTCCACGATTCGGTGGGACGGGAGATGGGGAGCAATGGTCGACCGCTCATCGTCGATCGGGATCGTTGGGGCGGGGCGCATGGCGGGCGCGCTCTCGGATGCGTTGCTGAAGTCGGGCTGGGCGCTGGACGCCGTTGCCAGCCGGACGAGCGAGAGTGCGGAGGCGCTCGCCTCGCATCTGCCGTTCGTCGCGGCGATCGGGGTCGACGAGTTGGTCGCGGCGAACGACCTCGTGTTCCTCGCGGTGCCAGACGACAAACTCGAGGCGTTGGCCGGCCGTCTCGCCTGGCGCGCCGATCAGGCCGTCGTGCACCTCAGCGGCGGGCGTGCGCTGGACGTGCTGGCGCCGGTGACGGCTGCAGGCGGCCTCGCGGGCTGCTTGCACCCGCTGCAGACGTTCCCCGGCGGCGAGGAGCCGGCGCGCGCGCGAGCCCGCTTTGAGGGCATCGCGTGCGGGATCGAGGCGGCAGCGCCGCTGGACGCTGTCCTCGAGGCGATCGTGGACGACCTCGGAGCGCGCAGCTTCCGGCTCGAGGGCGTCGACCGGGCGGGATACCACGCAGCGGCCGTCTTCGTGAGTAACGATGTCGTTGCTGCGATGGCGGCGGCCACACGCGCGTGGACGCTGGCCGGCCTCGAGGCGGACGATGCGCGAGGCGCGCTCGGCCCGCTGCTGGAAGCGACGGCGGCGGTGATCGCCGAGCGGCCGCTATCCGAGGCACTGACCGGCCCGATCGCCCGTGGCGACTTCGAGACCGTGGGCAGGCACCTCGAGAGCCTCGCCGAAGAGCCGGAGCTAGCCGCGCTCTATCGAGGACTCGCGGCGGAACTGCTGCATCTCGAACTCGGACACTCCGACGAGACGGCCGCGGCGCTGCGCGAGCTGCTCGGCGGGCCGGACGGCTGATGGAGCTGCGGTTAGGCGAGCACACCATCGATTGCACGGACCGCAGCGTGGTGATGGCCATCCTCAACGTGTCGGATGACTCGCCGATCGGGGAGTCGATCGTGCCGGCCTCGAGCGCGCTCGACCGCGCCTCGGAGCTGGTGCGGCAGGGTGCCGCGATCGTCGACGTGGGGGCGGTGTCGACGTCGACGGGCACGCGGGAGCTGGCGACCCAGGAGGAGATCGACCGCGTTTGCCCGGCGATCGAGACGATCGCGCGCGAGGGGATTCCGACGTCCGTAGACACCTGGAATCCGGCGGTGGCGCGAGCCGCCGCGGAAGCCGGCGTCCACCTGCTGAACGACGTCAGCGGGTTCACGAAGCCGGAGATGATCGAGGTCGCGGGTGAGCTCGGGATCGCCTGCTCGGTGATGCACATGCGGGGCGAGCCGGCGCATCACTACGACGTCAATCAGGGGTACGACGACGTCGTCAGCGAGGTCGAGTCGTTCCTCCTCGAGCGGGCTGACGCCCTCGAGGCAGCGGGCGCCGGGCAGGTCTGGCTCGATCCGGGGTTCGGGTTCGGGAAGCGGCTGCCGGACAACCTGGCGCTGTTCGAGGGGTTACGTGGGCTCGTCGCGACCGGGCGGCCGGTGCTGATCTCGGCGTCGCGCAAGGGGTTCCTCGCTGAGCTGCTTGGGCACGAGAAGCGGCAGGACGTGTCGGGGCTGCTCGAGGCGACCGTCGCGTTCAACACACTGGCGGCGTACGAGGGGGTGCAGGTGGTGCGCGTGCATGACGTGGAACCCGTCGCCCAGGCGCTGGCCGTGGTCAACGAGCTGCGTGCGCACCTCGCCGACGGGACTGTCAGCACGAGCTGACGAGGCCACGCGGCTACCGGAGCGCCTCGCAGGCGATCCCGTCGCGGTCGATGTCGATCTTGTTCGGATCGCCGGGCAGGTTCGCCTCGTAGGCGGCTTGCGCCTCTTCCCAGGAGTCGAAGTCGCTACAGCTGTAGCGATCACGGCCGTCGGTGACGTACTGCGGAGGCGCCGGAGCCGGTGCGGGCTCCTCGATGACGGGCTCGGGCTCGGCGGTCGGCGCCGCGGTCGGCTCGGGAGTGGGCTCCGCGGTCGCCGCTTCGCTGTCCTCGGAGCTGGCCACATTCGCCGCGGCGTCGCCGGAGATGCTGTCGCCCTGTTCGTCTGCTGTGTTCGCGGTGGACTCGGTCAGCGGGGCGCCCGCGACCGGCGAGGCGGGCTGGGTGGCAGCGGCGGCGAGCGCCGGCGGTCGTTCGAGCATGTCGAGGCGGAGCGCGAACTCGGATCGGTCCTGGTGGAGCGACGCGATCTCCTGGGACAGCTCGTCGACCGTGACCTGGAGCTGGTCAATCTCAGCGCGAGCGACGATCAGGTCGAGGTCCGCGCTTGACGCCTCGGATGCCGGGAGCGTCGCGACCATCCACCACATCGCGACCGCCCAGACGACGGCCGCCAGGCCCGTGATCGGGACGATCCAGTTGGGCAGTTGCAGGCCGTTCACCGCTGCTCCTTCGTCGAAGGCCCTTAGGGACTGGACTCAGGGAGCGTACGGAGTGTCCCTAGCAGGTGGCATCGGGGTTTGCCCTAACGACCTCGGACGTGGCAACAAGCCGGGTGACAGCCGGACGTCAGCGTCCGGGAAGCATAAAACTGTGCGAACCAGAAGGCTGGGGACGGGCGCTGACGGTCGTTAGTCCTCGACCGCCGCGAGCAAGGCTTCGAGGTCGTGCTTCGCGTCGAGGACGTGCGCCCAGAGGTCGCCGTACTGCTCGAGGCGTTCGTGGGCGTTGAGGATGTGGAAGTCGGTGGGGTAGATCTTGTCCAGCTCGGTCCAGCGCAGCGGCATCGAGACGGGGCCGCCGGGCTTGGCGCGGGGGGAGTAGGCGCAGGCGAGATTCTTGATGCGTGCGTTCTGGTTCGCGTCGAAGAAGACCTTGCCGCGGCGCTTGACGCTCTGCCATTCCATGGTGACCTGCTGTGGGTGGGCGCCGAGGAGGAAGCCGCCGATCGTCTCGGCAACGCCTCGGATGGTCTGGTAGTCGTACTGGCGAAGCACTGGCACATAGACATGGAGGCCGGTGGCGCCGGAGGTCTTGACGAAGCTGGAGAGGGCGGCTCCGTCGAGCAGCTCCTTCAGCCACTGGGCGACGTCGACCGTCGCCTTGAAGGCGAGGCGGTTGAGCTCCGGCTCTTCGCCCTTCGCCTCGTGGCCGGCGTAGATGTACGGATCGAGGTCGAACAGGACGAAGTCCGGGTAGTTGAGCAGCGAGTCCAGGATCTGCTCGTGGGAGCCGGTGAAGTCGGTTCCCAGGTGGTGGCCGTCGGGCTCCTGGTTGGCCCGCGCGAGGCTGCTGTGGAGCGCGAGGTCGGCGAGCTGGCCGAGCCAGAGCAGCGTTGGGAGGTTGTTGACGAGGACGTAGTCCTGGTCGATCTCGCCAGCTCCCTCGGAGAAGACGGGGACGGTGGGGACGAAGTCCGGCCGGCTGTCGATGTGCTTCTGGTAGAACATCGGGCGGTCGATGCCGTTGGGGTAGCGGGTCATCGTGAGCGGGCGATCGCGGAGCTGGTTGATCAAGACCGGCGCCATGCGCGCGTAGTAGCCGAGCACGTCGCGCTTCGTGAGCGCGCACTGCTCGGGCGTCTCGGGCCACATCACCTTGTCGAGGTTCGTGACCTTCAGGGCGTGCTCGCCGACCTCGAGCGTCATCTCTTTCCTCGGACGCGCGAGCTGCTGTTCGACCGACGCGATCTGCTCGGCGAGGTCGCCTGACGGCGCGCCCGCGCCAGCGAGCGCCTCGGCGGGGGTGAGCGGCTGCTCGAGGCGTACCTCGTGCGGCGCTTTGTCGTCGCGCAGGCGGACGAAGACCGGCGCCCGCAGATTCCGCTCCGAGGTCATTTGCGCGTACTCGACCTCTACCACGAGCCTCGGGCGCACCCACGTCGTCGTGTCCGCCCGCTTCGGCGCCGTCGCGAACGGCATCTCCTCGACGACAAGCGGTTCGAGGCGCGCGAGCAGCTCCTTCAGCAGGGCGTCCGTGAAGCCGCTGCCGACGCCCCCGACAGGGTGCAGCGCGTCGCCCGCGTCGTAGACGCCGAGCGTGAGCGCCCCGAACGTGGAGGCCCGCGACCGCTCGCCCTCGGTGAACCCGCCAACGACGAAGTCGTCGGTCTGTCGCGCCTTCACCTTGCGCCAGCGCTGGGAGCGCTTGCCGGCGTCGTAGGGGCTGTCGCGGCGCTTCGCCACGACGCCCTCGAGGCCGACGTGGACGGCGCCGTTGTAGGCCGTGATGCCGTCCGCCTCGAAGTGGTCGAGGTATTGGACGAACGGGGTGGGCAGGAGCATGCGCTGCAGAATGCGTTTGCGCTCCTCGAGCGGGACGCGGCGGAGGTCGACGCCGTCGACGTGGAGGATGTCGAAGACATAAAACACGACGGGGGTTTCGCGGTCGGCCCGGGCGATCTCGACGGGGTTCTGCAGACCCAGACGTTGCTGGAGGCGCTCGAACGACGGAACGCCGTTGTCGTCCATGGCGGCGATTTCACCGTCAAGGAGGAGCGTGTGGGCGGGCTGGTGGGACAGCGAATCGGCGAGGGCGGGGTACTGCAGCGTCATGTCGATCTCGCGGCGTGAGCGGAGCGTAACCTCGCCGTCCACGATCCAGGCGAGGGCGCGCACGCCGTCCAGTTTCGGCTCGAAGAGCCACTTCGCGTCCTCGAACGGCTGTTTCCAAAGCACGGCCTGCATCGGAACGAGAGACTTCGGCGGTTTCTTCGCCGCTTTCGCGCCGGGGAGGTCGAGCGGGACGAGGATCGGCGAATCGATGTCCTCGGGCGGGCGGCGGCCGGCCTGCAGGTCGGCGATCGTGAGGCCGGAAATGACGCTGGCGTCGAGCGTTGTGAGGTCGACGCCGGGCGTCTCGGCCTCATCGCGGTGCTTGATCAGCAGCCAATATTTCTCAGACTGGGTGGTCTTGACGAGCGTCCACGAGCCCTTCAGTTTTTCGCCGCGGAGGTGGACCGAGATTTTGCCGGCCTCGATCTCCTCGTTCATCCGGCGGTTGGCCTCGTCGCGGTCGTGGAACGATAGCTCGCCACCCTCGTCGGGGGAGTAGGTGCCGCGGTCCCAGACGATCACCTCGCCGCCACCGTACTCGGCGGCCGGGATGATGCCCTCGAAGGTGCCGTAGTCGAACGGGTGGTCCTCTGTCATGACGGCGAGGCGCTTCTCGCTGTGATCGGGGGACGGGCCGCGCGGGACGGGCCAGGACTTGAGGACGCCGTCGACCTCGAGGCGGAGGTCGTAGTGCAGCGCGGTCGCGCGATGCTTCTGGACGAGGAAGGTCAGCGGCGCGTTATCGTCACGGGCGTTGCGGAACCCCTCGGGCTCCGGCGTGCGCCCGAAGTCCCGCAGCTCCTGGTACTGCCCCAGTGGGGGCTCACTGACCTTCGGGTCTTCGGGCGCGGGTTTCGCCTGCGCCTCGCCGGCTCTTGTCTGTTTGCGCGACTTACGACGGGGCATCGTCGGTCACCCGCTTCGAGGTCGGCGCGCGGCTAGGACTTCGCGGCTGCCTTCTTGCGCGTTCGCTTCGCTTTGGCCTGCGGCTTCGCCTCGGGCGCGTCCGCGTCCTCGACAGCGCCATCTTCGGAGGTGCCGTTCGAGGACGGCTCGGCCTTGCGCGACTTCGCGGCGTCGACGCTGGCCTTGAGGGCGGCCATCAGGTCGACGGAGGCAGCGGCCGGGGCGTCTCCCTCGATGGTGACGATCTCGCCGCCTTCGAGCTTGGCGGTGATCATCGCCATCAGCTGCTCGCGGTAGGCGTCCTGGTACTCGGCGGGGTCGAAGGGCTTGCGGAGTATGTCGATCAGCGCGAACGCCATCTCCATCTCCTGGTCGGAGACCTCGATGCCCTCGACGTCGATGCTGCCGTCGGGCTCGCGGATCTCGTCGGGGTAGTAGAGCGTCTCGAGGAGGATCAGGCCGTCGTGCGGGCGGAGCACGCAGAGGTGCTCCTTCTTGCGCAGCGCAACCTTGCCGATCGCGAGCAGCTCTTTGTCGCCGAGCGCCTTGAGCAGCAGGGCGAACGGTTTCTGGCCGGCCTCGTCGGGCTCGAGGTAGTAGGAGCGCTCGTAGTGGATCGGGTCGATCTCCTCGTTGGAGACGAACGCGGTGAGGTCGATCGTGTGCTTCGAGGGGACCGGAAGTGTCTCGAAGTCCTCGTTGTTGAGGATGACGTACTGCTCTTTCGCGTACTCGTAACCATTCGCCATCTCGTCGTAGGCGACCTCGCGGTCGAGCTCGGGGCTCCAGCGGAGCTGCTTCACGGGGGTGTGGGTTTCCTCGTGGAGCTGGCGGAAGCGGATGTCTTTGCTTTCGGTCGCCGTGAAGAGGCGAACGGGGATCGAGACCATGCCGAAGCTGATCACGCCGCGCCAGATTGCTCGGGCCATGTGAGTCGACCTTTCGCCCCGCTAGTGCGCCGCGCGAGGGCGGCGCGATCTACCAGTATAGGCGGCCGTGGATGTTGGCGGATGAGGGAGAGGGTGGGGCGGGTTCGGCGCGGGCTCGCGGGTGGGGATCGCTGGCGAGACGGGGTTTGGGGTTCGCTTAGGCGATGGGACTGGAGGCGAACGCGCGGTCTTCGAGGTGGGCGGCTGGCGGGGTGCTGCGCGCTGGCCCTGGAGGTCGATTCGTTCGTCGGGGGCACTCGCCCCCGACACCCCCGCCCGGGGACGGTGTCCCCGGGACCCCTCAAAGCCGGGGGAGCTGGTCGGCCGTCGTGGCCTTCGGTGGCCGGCGGGCGGAGTGTTTCGTCTCGGTGGGGGTTGGAGGCAGTGTGGGGGCGTCTTGAAGGAGCAGCGTCTGGTACCGCTAGGCACACGCTGTTGGAATGGGAACGGGGCCTCGGGAGGTCGTCGGCGGAACGAACGGCTTTGGGTCGCTGGCCCGAGGAGCGGCAGCTCACTCAACGATCTGCGGTCGTCCGGTCGATCTCCGGTCCGGATGTGACTCGTGCGGGGCAACAGCCCCCACGGCCCTGATCCGGAGGACGCCTCGCGCTTCGGGAGGTCGGCTCGTGCGCAATATAGAGGCCGGTTGGCTCGATCGGGCCTCCGCGACGCGCGGGTCGCCTTGGACAGGGCGCGCGCAGCTAGACGGCTCCGAGCAGGCCCTCAACCTCGGCGACGGCGCGCTGGGCGTCGCCGCGGGCCTCGGCGCGGCCGAGCAGCATGGGGGCGAGCGCCTCGACGGCGTCGGCGAGCTCAGGGTCGGCGCCGCGGAGCATCCGGTGAGCCTCGCCGGGGCTGCGTCCGTCGACCCAGAAGGGGCGCAGCGCCTCCATGACGAGGGCGTTGCCGAGCAGTTGGACGCGGTCCTCGTGACCGAGCGTTGTCTCGTCGAGCAAGGTTGAGAGTGCCTCGCCAACGGTGGCAAGATCGGCGTTGGCGAGATCCATGGACAGGAGCCGGCGACGTGGCGATCGCTCCCCTGAGGGCGGGGCGTGGCGCGCGTTCATCTGGTGCGTCCTCGCTGCTCCCCCTGCCAGGGAGCGCATCCCGCCAAGCTGAGCGATCACCTGCACAATTCTAATGTTCTGCACAGAGTCGCGATGCGCGAAAGCATACAGCGCGCCTTCTCTCACGTGCAATCGGGTAGTGGTCAGTCGGAGCCGAGAGCCCGACTAGCGGTAGGCTCATCCCGGGTCGCCTCGTTCTGGAGGAGGGTGCGATGCGCGGCGAGTCCGTGCGTACCGAACGCCTGATTCTCCGTCCGTTCGCGAAAGATGATGTTGAGGAGGCGCTTCACTATCGCAACGACGAGGAGTTCGCGCGTTTCCTGCCGCACGTCCCGCAACCGTTCACGCGCGCGGATGCTGAGCGGTTCGTCGCCACGAACATGGAGGAGCCCTGGGACGAGTATCCGACGTTTGCCGTCGTGTTGGATGCGCGGCTCATCGGTACCGTCAACCTTGAAGTCGATGCAGACAGCCGGACCGCAATGCTCGGCTACGCAATCAGCCGCCGCCGATGGGGCGAGGGCATCACCCCCGAGGCATCGCGGGCCGTGGTCGCATGGGGCTTCCGAACGTTCGGCCTCGCCAAGATCTGGGCCTCGACCGATGCACGTCACCAACGCTCACGCAGGGTCCTGGAGAAACTCGGAATGCAGCACGAAGGGACGCTGCGCGCTCATCACCTGGACCGTGCTGGCTTGAGGGTGGACGAGGTGATGTACGGGCTGCTTCCGAGGAGTGGGAGACTCGGGACTGATGCCACCGGTCTTCCGCTCAGACTGACCCACTACCTGCGATCGACTGCCCTGCCGACGCGGAGGTCAGGCCGGCCGCGATGAGTCTTGCTGGAGCACATGCTCGCGCGTTTCGCGCATGAGCGGCGAGTCGAAGCCCTCTTCTTCGCTGTCGAGGAGCAGCTCCATCCGCGAGCGGAGCCAGCCGAGATTCGATGCCGCCTCGGTGTAATGCGGGCGCTGGCGGATGGCGGTGCGGAATTCCTCCTCGGCCTCCGGGAACCGGTCTAGCTTGACGAGCGCACGGCCGCGGTTGTTGTGAGCCTCGGGGAAGTCGGGTTGGAGGCGGAGGACGGCCTGGAAGGCCTTTGCCGCCTCGGACGCGAGCTCCTGGATGTGCTCGGCGTGCGTGTCCGGGTCGCGATTGCGGCGGCCGAAGTCTGCGGCCGCCATGAGCGCGATGCCGAAGTCGTGCTGCGCGTCGACCCAGGCGGGGCGGTAGAGGGTTGCCTCGTGGAGGTCGCGGATGCTGCTGGCGTAGTCACCGCGGGCGAGCGCCGCATGCCCCGCCTCGTAGCGTTTGCGCGCCTTGCGACCGTCGAACCAGCCCATCCCCGTTAGCCGCCGCCGAGCGCCGGTACGAGGTGCACCTCGGCGTCCTCGGGGACCTGCTCGAGCAGGCCGTTCTCGGTCATCGCGCTGTTGATCGCGATCGAGATGTCGGGCCGCACGCGGCCCTCGTTCATGAGCACGGCGCGGAGCGGCGGATGGGCCTCGAGTAGTGCGTCGACGACCTTTGCGAGCTGACCGCCGGGGACCTCGACGGTAGCTTCGCCGTTAGTCGCGTCCCGCATATGCCGAGGGATGTGAACCGTCGCCATCCGCCCAGTTTAGGGGGTGGTCGCAGGCTGCGTGGGCTGCGCGATGTGCTCGTGCATGAGCGTCACCATCGTGTCACCCTCGGTCCAGAGGCGGTGCGTCGCACCGGCGGGCCAGCGGACGTGCTGGCCTGCCTCAATTGGCGCCGGTTCACCGGCGACCGAGGTGAAGCCGCGGCCTTCGAGGCAGTAGACGTCGATCGGATAAGGCGCGTCGTGCTCGTCGATGGTGGCATTGACCTCGAAGCGCAATTGGGCCAGCAGCTCCTCGCCCTCGGTGTAGTGGAGCAAGCGGGTCTCGACGCCGGTGACGCCAGAGCGGGGGATCGGCGTGCACTCCGCGCGTGGCCAGTCGGCAACCTCGGTCATGGCGACATCCTCGGAAACGGAACGGGCGCCACCGGGCGCCCGTTCGTGTCGACTGGCATCGAGGGCTAGGCCTCGTTGAGCAGCTCCTCGAGGATCACGCGGGGCGACATCGGGGTCTCGTACAGCCGGATGCCGATCGCGTCGTAGATCGCCTGCTGGACGGTCGGCATCGGCGGGACGATTGGGACCTCGCCGACGCCGCGGACGCCGTAGGGGTGACCGGGGTTCGGCACCTCGACCAGTTCGGTGTCGATCATCGGGAGATCGAGCGTGGTCGGCATCCGGTAGTCGAGGAAGCTCGCGTTCCTCAGATGACCGTCGTCGTCGTAGAAGTACTCCTCGGTCAGCGCCATGCCGACGCCCTGGGCGACGCCACCCTGGATCTGGCCCTCGACGTACGAGGGGTGGATCGCGGTGCCGACGTCCTGGACGGCTGTGTAGCGGAGGAT
Source organism: Dehalococcoidia bacterium (assembly GCA_965248675.1). GTDB lineage: Bacteria > Chloroflexota > Dehalococcoidia > UBA2979 > UBA2979 > UBA6627. The sequence goes on along the minus strand of CBDFJZ010000006.1, from coordinate 102,831 downwards.
CTCGACCTTGCCGGTGTCACGGTCGACGTGAACGTCGACGATGTGCCCGCCGTAGGCGGCGCCCTGCGAGGTCTTGTTGAGGCTCACGGTCGCCGAGATCTGGCCGCCGGTGGAGGCCATCTTCGCGGCGAACTCGCTGAACGTGAGCTCGCGGTCGTTGCCCTCGTCGTCTGGCGGGGCGGTGATGACGCCCTCGTCACGGTACTCGACCTGGTCGAGGTCGACGTCCCAGATCGCGGCCGCCCGCTCGCGCACCTTCTCCTTCAACGCCATGCCGAGCTCGTAGGCGACCCAGCCGCCGGCGAAGGTCGTGCGGCTGCCGCCGGTCACGTGCGTGAACGGCACCGAGTCGGTGTCGCCGACGTGCGCCTTGATGGCCTCGTATTCGAGGCCTATCGTCTCCGCGAGCTGCATCGAGAGCGACGCGCGCGTGCCGCCGATGTCAACCGAGCCGACAGCGAGGCTGACGCTCCCGTCGGCGTTGATCGTCGCGTGCGAGCCGGACTCGAGGCCGGCGTTGAACCAGAAGCCGAAGCCGACGCCGCGGCCGACGTCCTCGCCCTGAAGCTCGGAGGTGTAGTGGGGGTGGTTTTTGACCGCCTCCATCACCTCTTCGGCGCCGATGCGGGGCATCGGGGCGCCGGCGGCGGAGGGGTTGCCCTCCTTGATCGCGTTTTTCAGGCGGAGCTCGACGGGGTCCATGTCGAGGCGCTCGGCGAGCTCGTTGATCGTCGCTTCGGCGGCGAACTCAGAGGCCGGTGCGCCGGGCGCGCGATAGGCGGCGCTCTTCGGGCCGTTGGTGAGGACGTCGTAGCCGTCGATGCGCTGGTTCTCGATGTAGTACGGCCCGAAGGTGCACTGGACGCCGGCGCCGACGGGCGAGCCGGGGTACGCACCGGCCGCGTACGCGAGGTATGCATCGGCGGCGACGATCGTGCCGTCGCGCATGGCGCCGAGCTTGATGCGGTTGTAAGTCGCCGAGGTCGGGCCGGTCGCGAGGAACACCGCTTCGCGGGTCATCGTGATCCGCACCGGGTTCCCGGTCTTCTTCGAGAGCAGCGCGGCGACCGGCTCGAGGTACATCGGGATCTTGCCGCCGAAGCCGCCGCCGATCTCCTGCGGGATCAACGTGATGTCGGCGATCGGCACCTCGAGCAGCGTCGCCATGGCGTCGCGCACGATGAACGGCCCCTGACTGCTGTTCCAGACCGTGATCTTGCCGTCGCGGTTCCAGAACGCGGTTGCGCTGTGCGGCTCGATGTAGCCCTGGTGGAACCAGGCGGTCTCGAACTCGCGCTCGATCACGATGTCGGCGCTCTCGAAGGCGGCGTCAAGGTCGCCACGCTCGAGGCGCATGTGCATCGCGATGTTGGTCTCGCGGTCGGTGGGGGTGTCCGCGCCGGCGGCGTTGACCGTCGTGCGCATGTCCGGGTGGAGGATCGGGGCGTCGTCGAGCATCGCCTCGCGCACGTCCGTGACCGGCGTCAACACCTCGTAATCGACGTCGATCAGGGCGAGCGCATCCTCGGCGATGTGCTGGTCGATCGCCGCGACCGCAGCGACCGCGTGGCCGTGGTACAGCACTTTGTCGGAGGCGAGCACGTTGTCCTGCAGCCACTTCGCGTCGGTGCTGCCCTCCCCGAGGTCCATGATCTTGCTGCCGATCTCGGGGAAGTTGGCGTTCGTGACCACGGCTTTCACGCCCGGCAGCGCGAGCGCCTTCGAGGCGTCGATGCCGCGGATGTTGGCGTGCGCGTGGGGGCTGCGGAGCAGACGGCCGAAGAGCAGCCCCTCCATTTGCGTGTCGGCGCCGTACGCGGCACGGCCGGTCACCTTGTCGGTGCCGTCAGGGCGGAGCGGGCGGGTGCCAATGATGCGATAGCCGTTGGAGCCGACGGTGGCCGTGTCCTTCTCGGTCGTAACCATCGCGGATGCCCTTCGCTGAATTCGGAGGTCGGTTGGCGCCGGAGCGGCCGCTACTGAGCGTTGATGCGCTCGGCGCCGTCCTGAACCGCGCGAATGATCTTGTCGTAACCGGTGCAGCGGCAGAGGTTGCCTGCCAGCCACCAGCGTATCTCGTGTTCGGTGGGGTTGGGGTTGGTGTCGAGCAGCGCCTTCGAGGCCATCAGGAAGCCCGGCGTGCATATGCCGCACTGGAGCGCGGCGTCCTCGAGGAAGGTCTCCTGGAGTGGATGCAGCGCGTCGGGGCTCGCCAGCCCCTCGACGGTGGTGACCTCGGAGCCCTCGACTTCGGCGGCCATCACGCAGCAGGAGTTGACGAGGCGGCCGTCGAGAATGACGGAGCAGGCGCCGCAGTTGCCGTTGTTGCAGCCTTCCTTGGCGCCCATCAGGCCGGCGCGCTCGCGGAGGGCGTCGAGCAGGCTGTCTCGTTCGTCGGCGAGGAATTCCCTCTCTTCGCCGTTGATGGTGGTCTTCAGCACGATCCGTGACATCGCTACCTCAGTTCGGGTCGGCGACTCCGGGGAGTCTCGTTGGTTTGGGCTTCGGTCCGGCCTCGGCGCTAACCGCGAGCGCGTTCGACGGCGGTGTCGAGCGTGCGCTGCGTCAGCACTCTGGAGAGGTGCTTGCGCTGTTTGATCGAGCCGCGCATGTCGTCGATCGGCGTGGCTGCGTCATGCGAGGCCTGAGCCGCCGCGGCGATCGTCTCGTCGGAGATCGGGCGGCCGATCAGCGCCTCGGCGGCGGCGGGCACCATGATCGGCGTTGCGGCGACCGCGCCGAGGGCGACGCGGGCGTCGGTCACGGTGTCGCCATCGAGCTGGACGTAGGAGCCGCAGTTGACGACGGCGATGTCCATCTCGTTGCGCGGGATGAAGCGTTGCCAGGCGGCGCCGCTGCCGGCGGCCGGGGATGCGAAGTTGATCGTCACCACGAACTCGCCGAGCTCGAGCACGTTGCTGCCGGGACCGGTGAAGAACTCGGCGACCGACACGTCGCGCTCACCGTTTGGCCCCGCGATCTGGGCGACGGCGCCAATCGCCATCATCGAGGTCAGCGTGTCACCGGCCGGCGACGAGTTCCCGAGGTTCCCGCCGAGGCTGGCGCGCCCCTGGATCGCGGTTCCACCGATCACCGACATCGCCTCGACGAGCGCGGGGTAGTGCGTTTTGATCTCGTCGTCGTTGTAAAGCAGGTAGACCGGCGTGGCGGCGCCAATCGAGAGCCCGTCGGAGGCGCTGTAGCTGAACTGCATCAGCTCCGGAATGTGTTTGACATCGACGAAGCTGTCGACGGTCTTCGTGCGTTCCCGGGCCTGCACGATGATGTCCGTGCCGCCGGCCAGTACGCGGGCGCCTTCGCCGCCATCGCGGAGCAGATCGATCGCTTCGCTCACCGTCGAGGCGCGCTGATAGGTGACTGCCTGCACTGTTCCCCGCCGTCCTTCCGTTAAGTCCCGGCGCAGTCTAGTCGAAGCCGCGATAACGCGTCAGTCGCCGATCGGACGGTCGTCATCACGGCCCGCTCGCGAGTTGTCGAAGCTCCTCGAGCTGGCGATCGCGGTCGAACGGGAAGCGGCCCGAACGCGCCAGATCGAGCGCCAGTTCGGCGCTGCGCCGAGCGCCCTGGATGACGGCTTCCGGGTAGCGATAGCGAAGCTGGTGCTCCTCGAACTCGTCCTCGTCGACGAGCTCGACGCGACCATCGTCGAAGACCTCGACATCGAGATCGAGGTCGATCCAGCGGAGCGTATCCCCGTCGAGGTGGGCGGCGATGAGGATGTCGGACGCGGCGACGCCGCCGCGGACCGGCTCAGCGTAGTGGACGACGTTTAGCCCCCGCGATTCGTCGCCCGGAAAGGTCAGCATCACGCAGTCGGTCTCGAACTCACCCTGGCCTCGGTAGGAGCGGTGGGGCGCGCCGGCCGGGATGAACAGGCGGAGGCAGCCATCGACGTGGTCGATCAAGCGTGTATCGAACTTGTAGTGGATCGAGCCGTCGTATTTCGTCGAGGCAGAGCGGATGCGGGGGCGATCTTCGAACGACATCGATTCACCTCGCGTCAGCCCGGGATTGGGGGCGGTCGATGCTAGCTTTCGCAGCCGACGCCGTCGTTGTCGCCATCGAAGCGGTGCGGGTCGGGCTCAACAACCGTGAAGCGGCGGAACGGGATGTCGCCGCAGTCGAGGTCGGGCGGCGACGGCGGGATGCAGACCGTTGGGTAGGACGGATCGCAGCCAGCGCGCGGATCGACTGCCGCGGTCGGAACGGCCGTCGGAGCAAGGGTCGCCGTCGCCGACGGCGACGGCTCAGGTGTCGGCGTGGGGGTCGCCGCCGGCGACGGAGCCGCCACCACCGCCGCGCTGAACGGCGTTGGCGAGGCCGCCACCGTGTGCTGCGCGGCGACCGCGGGGGTTGGCGTGGCGCACGCAGACCAGAGTCCGATCCGATCGCGACGTGCGATCGTTTCCGCCGCGAGCAGGAGCTCGATGTACTTCTGGTCGGGTGGCACCGGTGTGACCCGGGCGAAGCCACCGCGGACGAGCTGCTTGTTCAGCATCGATCCGTCCGCGAGATAGACGTAGCGAAGCAAGCGCCCGAACGGATCGGCGTCGGATACGTCCTGTTCGACCTCGAGGGTGGAACCGGGCGGAGCGACTGCCGCGACGAACGCGCTGGCGGCGGCGCCGAAGCACTGATCGAGGTCCGTTTCGGGCGCATCGATCAAGAGGAGACGGACGGACTGTTCGCGGCCGTCCAGATGAAGCAGCAGCGTGTCGCCATCGATCAGCCGCGTGACGGTGGCTCGCTCGCGGGGTTGCCTCGTCGGAACGACCGGGGCATCACCGGGCGCCGCGCTCTCGGAGATCGGCGGATCGACGGCGGGGCGAGTCGCACCGCAGGCGGCGATCAGGGCGAGTGCGGCGAGGCTGGCACGCGCCAGCCACTGGTGGCGTTGCAAGGCTGGGGTCCCCGCTCGACCGCCGTGGGGGCCGCCGGATGCGGGGAGCCTACCTGTTTGGCGCCTCTCCGTGCGTCGGGCTTGTGAAGTTCGTCAGCGATCGCGGCGGTCGGCTCGCCACAGCGCGCCCGCGAGCAGCGCGAACCCGAGGCCGATCACCATCGCGGAGAGCGCGGCGACGCCGCGAACCGCCCAGACGTCGACGGCCTCGAGGAAGAAGACGGCCGCGAGGCCGAGGAAGACCAGGCCGGCGATCACGGCCGATGGATTCAGGTCTTGCACCGGGCTACCTCCTCACCTGGGACGAACCGAAGGCGGTCGAGACGTTGATCAGGATGCGGCGCTCGGCGTCCTCGTAATCGGGCGATTCGTAGTCCTCGCCGCTGCCGAAGACGGAGCTGGCCTCGACACGCACGGGGAGGCCGCCGTGGCGGATCTCGACGCTGCCGAAGGCCGTGTCGACCTCGATCTCGGTCGTTCCGCGCGCGAGGGTCGAGAGTTCGAGATCCTCGAGGTCGAGCGTGAAGCTGCCGAAGGCGTGGCTATAGCTGTCGTCGAGGGCCGCCCCCGTCCTCGGCGTCTCCGTCTGGTCGCCGAACGCGCTGCCGGTTTCGACGTTAATGCCGAAGCTCGCGCCGCCGGCGGCGGCGAGGATCACGCTGATCACCACGCCGGCGGCGACGAGCCCGCCGTTCAGCCCTTGTCGGGCCTGCGCAATCAGCCCCGCGCCGATCAATGCGAGCACCGCGGAGAGGACGATCCGCCACGAGGGAACAGCGACGTCGATCGAGCGCAGGAGCGCAATGCCGCCGAGAGCGATCAACACGATCGCGAGGATCAACGCGGGGCTGGTCCCGGCCGAGGCGTGGGCGCTCGGGTCGTCGCCCGCCCGCGCCTGTTCGTCGCCCGGCTCGTCCTCGGGGATGATCACCCACCCGATGACGTAGAGGAGCAACCCGGTGCCCCCGAACAGCACGAGCACGACCCAGGCGACGCGGACCAGCACCGGATCGACGCCGAGATACGCTGCGAGGCCGCCGGCGACGCCACCGAGTACCCGTTCCGTGCGCGAACGAGTGAGGCGGCGCGGCGGCTGGGGCGGGGGCGAGGCTGGCGGTGGTGCCGGCAGTGCGGCGGCCGCCTCAAGCGTCGCCTCCGTGGGCGGCTCGGGTTCCGGGGCGGTGGGATCCGCTTCGTTCGTCATCTCGAGCCTCTTCGCATCCAGTATCGCATCGTCGATCGGCGCGGCGAGGGACCTCGGTACGCTTGGCGAAGGACTCCGGGCCTGAGGAGGTGAGCGATGGTCGAGTTAGCACCCGAGGTCAGCCTCCGCGATCGCGTGTGCGTGGTGACCGGCGCGAGCTCTGGGATCGGCCTCGAGACGGCCCGCGAGCTGGCGGCGCTGGGGGCGACCGTGGTGCTGATCTGCCGCGACCGTACACGTGGTGATGCGGCGCGGACCTCGATCGTCGAATCGACCGGCAATCAGTCGATCGAGCTGCTACTGGCCGACATGGCCTCGCAGCGACAGGTGCGGGAGGCGGCGGCGCAGTTCCGCGCGACGCACGATCGCCTCGACATCCTCGTGAACAACGCGGGCGCGGTGTTCCCGCGGCGTGAGCTGACGGAGGACGGCATCGAGCGCACGTTCGCGGTGAACCACCTGGGCTACTTCCTGCTGACGACGCTGCTCCTCGATCTGATCGAGGCGAGCGCGCCGGCGCGGATCGTGAACGTGGCTTCCGGCGCGCACCGGCGGGCGCGGCTGGACTTCGACGACCTCGGCGGGGACCGGAGCCGGGGCGCGATGAGCGCCTACGGTCGCTCCAAACTCGCGAACGTGATGTTCAGTTACGAGCTGTCGCGGCGCCTCGAGGGGAGCGGGGTGACGGTGAACGCGATCCACCCTGGGCTTGTCGCGACGAATTTCGGGAGCAGCGTGCGCTGGGCCCGCTGGTTGACGCGCCCGATCCGCCGCTTCATGACGCAGCCGGACGAGGCAGGCGCCGCGGTCGTTAGGCTCGCGGCGGCACCCGATCTCGAGGGCGTCAGCGGTCGCTACTACAGCAAGTGGGACGAGGAGCGCTCCTCGGACGTCTCGTATGACCTCCAGGCGCAGCGGCGGCTGTGGTCGGCGAGCGAGGCGCTGGTCGCCGGCTCTGCCTGACCTTCCTTCCAAATCGACACTCAGTCCTGGTTCGGTGGAGCCGGCCGCGCCTCGGGGTTCAGAAACGCTAACCGCTCAGGTGGGCGGCACCTGCCCGGATGGGTGATCCGAGGGTGGCGGGGCCGCGCGACGATTGAGATGCGCCGGACGAAAGACAGGACCGGCGTGATTGAGGAGCAACGAACAATGACAGAACAGAACACGCTCGCCGCCGTCTCGGACGCGCTGGCGGCCGCGGTCGAGCGGGTCGCGCCGTCGCTGGTGACGGTGAGCGCGCGGCGGCGGATTCCGGCAACTGGGGTGGTGTGGGGTGATGGCCTGGTCGTCACCGCCGATCACGTGATCGAGTCCGAGGACGAGATCCGCGTCCGCCTCAACGGAGCCGAGGAGGGCCAGGCGGCGGAGCTGCTCGGCCGCGACCCCGGCTCGGACCTCGCGTTGCTGAGCGTCGAGGGCGCGTCGAGCGCGGCCGAGGTGGCACCCGCCGATGAGACGCAAGTGGGGCACCTGGTGCTCGCGGTCGGGCTTCCGGGCGTCAGCCCCGAGGCGTCGTTGGGCGTGGTGAGCGGCATCGGGACCTGGGGCCGCGGCGGCCGGGGTCGTCGCGGTGGCCGCGGGCGGGGCGGTGAACGGCAGACCGGCGGCACGTACCTGCGCAGCGACACGACGTTCTTCCCCGGCTTCTCCGGCGGGCCGCTCGTCGACGCGCATGGGCGTGTCGCGGGGATCAACACCTCGCGCTTCCGGCCGGGCAACGGGATCACGATCCCCGGCTCGACGGTGTCCGAGGTCGTCTCGACGCTGAAGCAGCACGGACGGATTCGGCGGGCGTACCTCGGAATTGGGAGCCAGGTGACGCGGCTTCCGGAGGCGCTCGCGGCGAAGCTCAGCGGGGATCTCGCTGGAGCAGAGTCTGGATTGCTGGTCGTTGGGATCGAGGACGGTAGTCCGGCAGACAGCGGCGGGCTGCTGGTGGGCGACATCCTCGTCGGGTTCGGCGGAGCGACACTCGCGCGGACGGAAGATCTGCAGGAGCAGCTCGGCGCGGAGCAGGTCGGCGTGGCGGCGGAGCTGACGGTGTTGCGCGGCGGCGAGCCGGCGACGCTGACGGTGACGCCCTCGGAACGTCCATAGGCGCGGGAGAGCGGAGCGACGTGATGAGCATCAATGTGACCGCGCTGCTCGACGACGCGAACGACGTCGTCGAGCGGGTGCGACAGTCGACGGTCTCGATCCGCAGCCGCCGCGGCAGCGGGACGGGCACGGTCTGGCGCGACGGGTTCGTCGTTACCAACAACCACGTCCTGCCGGCTGGCACGGAGCGCGCGCAGCTCGAGGCGTGGGACGGCACACGCTTCGAGGCCGAGCTGCTGTCTCGCGACGAGGAGCGCGATCTGGCCGTGCTGCGGGTACCGCAGGATGTCGCCGCGAGCCTGCCGGCGATCGAGCCCCGCGAGACCGCCTCGTTACGGACGGGCGAGCTGGTCGTGGCGGTCGGACACCCTTGGGGTGAACCGGGCGCGACGGCGACAGGCGTGGTGACGGCGGTCGGCTCGGCGCCGGCCGGGGTGGCGCAGCACCTGGAACAGGCGGTGTACGCGGACATTCAACTGGCGCCGGGGAACTCTGGCGGGCCGCTGGTCGATGCCCACGGCCGGCTGGTTGGCATCAACGCGATGATCAACGGCGGCCTCGGCGTCGCGGTGCCGAGCGAGTACGTCGCAACGCTGATCGCCGAGGTCGAATCGTCGGCGTCGAGGGGCGTGCTCGGGATCGCCGGCGATCCGGTGACCGTGCAGATTGGGGAGGGCGCCTCGGACGCCCTGCTGCTGACCTCGGTCGCGGAGGCAAGCGCGGCCGAGGCGGCGGGGCTGATCCCGGGCGACCTGCTGCTCGGGGTGGACGGGCAGCGCGGCGTGCGGGCGATGGCACGGCGATTCCGCACGCTCGAGGCGGGCGCCGCGGTGAGCTTCGAGGTTCTGCGTGCCGGGACGCTGCGTACGCTGGAGGCGGTACCCGCTGCCGCCTAGCGATGCGCCCTCGTGCCGGGCGGCGCCGAACGGAGCCGCGTGAACCAGCCCGCGATTCGCGTCCTCGTCAGCTCGCGTACTCCGGCCGTGCGGGCCGGGCTCCGCGAGCTTCTGACGGGCGCGGGCTTCGAGGTGGCCGACGCGCTGGCGCCCGACGCGCTGCTCGAAGGCGGCGTCGGTGACGTCGATGTGCTGATCGTCGATCTGGGCGACGACCGCGAGTTCCGGGGCGCGCTCGCGACGGACCTCGCCGAGGTGCCGGCGGTCGTCTTGACCGATCGTGCCGGTGCGTCCGGACCGGAGCTGGCGCCGCGTGCGTGGTTGCCGCCGGACGCGAACGAGGAGGCGCTGGCCGCTGCGGTCAACGCCGTGGCCGTCGGGCTGTCGGTGTACGGGGCCCGAGCTGACGCCGGCATCTGGCGTCGCGTTGGGCCTCGCGTCTGCGCCGGATGGCGAGATCGCGTCGCTCACCGATCGAGAGCACGAGGTGCTCGAGCTGCTGGCGGCGGGGCTGCCGAACAAGGCGATCGCGCGGAGCCTCGGGATCAGCGAGCACACCGTGAAATTTCACGTGGGCTCGCTGCTGTCGAAGCTGGACGCGCAGTCGCGCACGGAGGCGGTGACGATCGCGGCGCGCCAGGGGCTGCTGACGCTCTAGCGAGGCGCGCCTAGAGCACCCCGCCACCATCGAGGACGAGCGTCTGCCCGGTCACGAAAGAGGATGCGTCACTGGCGAGGTAGACGATGGCGCCTGCCATCTCTTCGGGCATGCCGATGCGCCCCAGCGCCACGTCGTTGGATTCGGCTCCGGCGTCGTCGCCGGTGTCCCAGAGCGCCCTCGAGAAGTCGGTCTTGATCAGGCCGGGGGCGATGCAGTTGACGCGGATGCCGTCCGCGCCCCACTGGCTGGCGAGGACCTGGGTCATCATGATCAGCGCGGCCTTGGAGATGGAGTAGACGGGGAGCTGCGCCGAGGCGCGCACGCCGCCAACCGAGCTGACGTTGATGACCGTGCCGCCCTCGCCGTGCTCCTTGATCGCCTCGCGGGCTGCCTTGGCGAGGAAGAACGCGGATTTCACGTTGGTGTTCATCGTGACGTCCCAGGCGCGCTCGTCGACGTTGTCGACGGGGCCGAAGACCGGGTTGGTGGCGGCGTTGTTGATGACGATGTCGACGCGGCCGAGCTCGGCCTTCGTCTGATCGACGAGCGCCTGCAGCGAGTCGATCTCGCGGATGTTGGTCGGGACCGCGAGCGCGCGCCGCCCGAGGGCCTGCACGGCGCCGGCGGCTTCCTCGAGCGACTCGGGCTTGCGGGCTGCGATCGCGACGTCCGCGCCCGCCTCGGCCAGTCCGAGGGCGATCGAGCGGCCGATGCCGCGGCTGCCGCCGGTGACGATCGCGACCTTGCCGTCGAGCGAGAAGTCGGCGATGGGCATACTGGAACCTCCGGCGGCGCGCGTCTGATCGGCGTGGACGATAGCCGGTTTGGAAATTGTGCGCGCGTCGACCGCGCGCGCCAGTCCGGGAGGTTCGATGCGGATCGTCGCGAAGCTACTGGAGGACTTCAACGGTGACTGGCACTGGGTCGATCTGAAGAACGCGCGTGAGGTGGAGGGCGCCGATCGCGTCTACGAGTTCGATGGCGCGAGCACGGTCTGCGGCATTCGCCTGAGCGGGCCGACGCGGACCCGGCTGCACGACACCGGGGCGCCGCCGGAGCCGGACTGTCCGAATTGCCTCGATGGCAGCGACGGGGATCTCAGCCCCGGCGTGCGGCGAGAGATCGAGGAAGCGCTAGGCGTGGAGACCGAGGTAGCGGAGCCGGTCGTGACCTAGCCGCCAGGTGGCGCGTTCAGCGCCGCCTGGCCTCCGCGCGAGGGCCGGTGAACACCGTCGTGCGATCGACGAAGCGGATCTGGTTGCCAAACGGATCGTTCGCGTAGAACGCGGTTTCGCCCCAGGGATACGACGCGATCTCTTCGGTGATTCCGGCGCCGGCAGCGCTCCAGCGCGGCATCGAGGTCGTCGACGGCGAAGTAGATGTGCTCTGGGTTTGGCTTCGGGTCGCGGCGCTCGTGATCCGCCTCGGGATCGAAGCAGGCGAGGATCGTGCCTTCGCAGTCGAAGTAGTGCCGGCCCGGTGACACGCGGGCGCCCGGCTGTTCGAGGACGGCGGCGTAGAACGATGCGCCCGCCTCGATCGGCGATACGGGCAGGATGACGCGGTAGAGGTGTGCCATCTGCTGTCCTCCTCGAACAGGGAGTATGCCGCGGTGGAGGCGTTCGTCGCGGCCTGGGAGGGCGCTAGCTAGAGCCGCTCGATCGGCTCGCCGGTCTGCTCGAGGTAGTGCCACCAGTCGAACTCGCCGGGGGAGTGGCCGAGGGTCGAGGCCATGACGGCGAGCTCGCTGCGGTGCTGGCCCTGGTGCTGGACGAATTGCGACAGGACGTTGGCGCGCGTGGTGCGATAGCGGGCGCTGCCGAGCGTCATCTCGAACGGCTCGTCGAGCTCCGCGTCGGAGATGCCGTCGACGTAGTCGAGCCAGCCCTGGCGGATCGGCGTCCAGGCGTTGCGAAGCTCCTCGAGATCCTCGGGCGGCGGATCGCTCGGCGCCTCGACGCCCATCAGTCGCGCGAGGAAGCCGCGCTCGAAGGCGTACATGTGGCGCAGCGTGGTACGCGGCGATTGAGCGCCCGCGGACACGTCCTCGTCGAGGCGTTCCGGCGTGTGTTCGAGCGCGTCGAGGATGCGGTCGAGGCCCCAGTGGGCGTGGTTGACGAAGGCACGGAAGTACTGAGCGCTCACAGATGTCCCTGCCGGTCGAGGGGAGGCGAGTTGCGGCTCGCTACGATAGCGCGGAACGTTCGGGTTGGCTCGGTTCGTTCAAGCGGAGTTGCGCTTCAGCGGGGAGGCGCCCCCAGGCGCTGACCGCGTTGTAGTAGGCGGCGAGCCACTCTTCGAACGCTGCCTCGATCTGAGCTTGATCAGGCCACGCCTGACTGATGACGCGCGTGACCGCGCTCTCCGGATCGGTGCTCCGACGCCAGCTCGCCCGCCAGAACGCCATGGCGCCGGCGATGTCGACGATCTGGGCGTCGAGCGAGGTGAGCCGGCCGGCCGCCAGGTCGAGCCGTCGCTTGGCTACGACGTAGGCGCCCTCGGGATCGACGTCGCTCATTTACTGACGATAGTCCGGTCAGGCGAAGGGCAGGCTGGGTGACCCATTACTCGGACGGGTAAATGCCCTGATTCGGCGCGCCTGGCTGGGAGCCGGCCTTGAATTGTCAGGCGGGCGCAAGCGGCGAGGATTCGACGGGGAGCGCCCGCCGACGGCGCCTCGTTAGCCGGCCGAGTCGTACTGTTGCTGGAGGTAGTGCTCAGAGCGGATCGCGGCGGTGACGCCATCGCCGACGGCGGAGGCGAGCTGACGCGCGGAGTCCACCCGCACGTCGCCGGCGACGTAGAGTCCGGCCTCCCCCGTCTCCATCCAGAGGTTCACGAAGGCGTGGCCACCCTCATCCAGCCGCGCGAGGTCGCCGAGGAGTTCCGAGTTCGGGTGGTGGCCGATGAAGATGAAGAGGCCGCCGACCGCGAGCTGGCGTCGTTGATCGGTGTTGACGTCGCGGAGCGTGACCGCATCGACGTCGGCGGCGCCTGAGACGTCCTCGACGACGGTGTTCCAGATGAATTCGATCTGGTCGTGGGCGAAGGCGCGCTGCTGGAGGATCTTCGAGGCGCGAAGCTGATCGCGACGATGGATGACGTAGACGTGGGAAGCGTAGCGCGTGAGGAAGATCGCTTCCTCGATCGCGGCGTCGCCGCCGCCGACGACGGCGACGATCTCGCCCTTGAAGAACGCGCCGTCACAGGTTGCGCAGTACGAGACGCCCTTACCCGTGAACTCCGCCTCGCCGGGGACGCTCAGCTTCACGGGGTCGGCGCCGGCTGCGATGATCACGGCCTTCGCGCGGTAGCTGCCGCTGGCGGCTTCGAGCAGGAGCTGCGGGCCCTCCGGTTCGCGAGCAATCGAGGTGATGCTCTCGTACTTCGTCTCCATGCCGAACTGTTCGGCCTGGCGGTGCATGTCGAGGGCGAGGATCGGGCCTTCGACGCCGTCGGGGAAGCCGGGGTAGTTCTCGACGGCGCCGGTGATCGCGATCTGACCGCCGAGGACGCCTCGCTCCCAGATGGCCGTGCGTCGTTGCGCGCGGGCGGCGTAGAGTCCGGCGGCGAGACCGGTCGGCCCGCGGCCGACGATCGCGATATCGACATCCTCCATGGCGCATCCCCTCGTGCCCGTGCGTCAGTGTCCGGGGTTCGGCGGCCGCGAACAAACGGCGCACCCGAGACCGGCTTCGAGGCTACGATGCGGGACGGTGGGAACGAGTGATACTGCTTACGATTGGTGAGTGAAGCGCCGAATGGCGAGTCCTCGTGGACGGGCGGAGACGTGGGCTGGCCAGCTCGAGACCGACCTGCGAGGCCCCGCGACGGCCGAGCGCGCGGAGCGCGAGCGGGCCTACCTGAAGAGCGATCTCGACTTTCTGGGTGTGCGCGTGCCCGACCTCCGGAAGGCGCTGAAGACGCGGCTCGCCGCGACGCCCGAACTCGATCATGCGCTCCTGATCGCGATCGTCGAGGCGCTCTGGGAGAGCACGATCTACGAGCGTCGCTCGGCGGCGGTGATGCTCTTGACCGCGAGGCCCCGCCTCGTGGAGAGCGGCGATCTGCCGCTGATCGAGCGCCTGCTGCGAGCATCGAAGACGTGGGCGCTCGTCGATGAGCTGGCCGTGAAGACGGTCGGGACGCTGTGCGAACGCGATCCTGGCGTGGCCCGCACGCTCGATCGGTGGGCGAGCGACGAGGACTTCTGGATCCGACGCTCTGCGCTGCTCGCGCACCTGGCGGCACTCCGGCGAGGCGGCGGGGACTTCGAGCGGTTTGCCCGCTACGCCGATTCGATGCTCGATGACCGTGAGTTCTTCATTCGGAAGGCGATCGGCTGGGTGCTGCGCGAGACGGCGCGGACGCGCCCCGGGCTGGTGATCGACTGGATCGCCGCTCGCACCGATCGCGCGTCAGGGGTGACGATGCGGGAAGTGGTGCGACACTTGCCGGAGGCCGATCGCGAAGGCTTGATGGTGGCGTATCGGGAGAAGCGGGTGGCCTCTGGGCGGGTGGGCGGCTAGGCGGTGCGCTGATCCTGCGCGGCGGGGTCCATGAGCTGCTGGACCATGGCGGCGATCTCCGTGCCGCAGGGGGCGGCAGACGGTGTGGTACTGGGCGGCGCCAGTGGATTTAACCTCGGCATGCCGTCGCTGAGGCGCACGAGCTCACCGTGCTGCAACTGCACGACCGTGGCCTCGTTGGTGATGCGCTGCTGACAGCGATCGCAAGTTCCCCACATCAGTGGCCACACCCCTTCTTTGAGTCATCGGTTGCCGGTCGCGAGATGAAGAGTCGGGGAGCCTCACATTACGGTCACCCCTCGATCACCCCGTGATCACGGCGACTGCGAGCGTGGGGAAACCCTGACGTTCCGCAAGCGGAATATCAGAGATCGTTTTGCATGCACAGACGTCCTACCCACAAGGAACAGCCCATGTATTCGAACCCCAGCACAGAGAACGGAACTCATCGATCAGACGCCGTTCGAGGATCTGAACCAGCCGCCCGTCAGATTGAGCGGCTGTTCCTCGACGCTGGCACGGCGCGTGCGGCGCTGGAGGGGCTACCCGCTGAGGCGCCGGTGCTGCTGGTGAAGTTCGCGGATGCCGCCGCGGCGGGCGCCGCGGAGGAGGGGTGGGAGAGCGCCCTCGCGCAGTCGCTGCTGGCGCAAGCGCAGCCGAGCGCGATGACGCAGGTATTGTCGGGGCCGTCCGGCCTCGAGATCCACCCGGCGGCGCGCCTGGCGTTCTGCGCGGGTCAGGAGCTGAGTCTCACGTCCACGGAATTCGCCCTGTTGCAGGAACTGCTGAGTCAGGACGGAGCAGTGGTGAGCGTCGACGCGCTCTCGCGGGCGGTCTGGGGTCATGACACGCTCGGTGCCCCGAACTACGTGGAAGCCCACATCTCGCGCCTGCGGCGCAAGCTTCGCGAAGTTGGCGCCGGTCGCGTGATCGAGACGGTACGAGGCTCCGGATACCGCATACGTCCGTCTCGGCTGATGCCTGTCCCGCGCGATCCCGCTCCGGCGGAACCGATGTTCGGTGACCTCCGGAGCGAGCGAGACGAGGCCGTGTAGCTACGACGCACCCGTACAGCGAACGTCAGGTTCGAAGCTGGTCGGGGAGGCCGGATTTGAACCGACGACCACCTGTCCCCCAGACAGGTGCGCTACCAGACTGCGCCACTCCCCGAGCGGTCACCGATGCTAGCAGAGGGCTGATCGATGGGGCTTCGTCCGACGCCGGTTGGCGTCGGGCCGATGGCTAACGACCGGCGCGACAGTCGTCCAGGTAGTCTTGCGCGATGTTCCAGGCTTCGATGCTGCTTTCCTCTGCATCGGCGGCATCGTCGAGCGCGCTCTCGGGTCCGGTCTCGAAGTAGAGACCGGTGTACCCGGAGGCGACGCCGACGAGGATGATCGCGTTGCCGAGCGACTGCCGCGCCAGTTCGCATCCGGGCGCGTACTGCTCGAGGCTGCTGTCTCGGCGAGGATGGTATCAGCGTATGCATATGACTCCTCTTCGAGCGCGTAGAGGAGGCTCATGGCTGCCTCATCGTCGACGACCTCATTTCGCCAATCGTCGAGGATCGAGACGAATGCGTCGTCGAGGGCGAAGTAGGCGATATCGACCAGGTTCAGGAAGTCGACTGCCTGGTCGGTCGAACTCGCGACCGGCTGCGTCGGCTCAGTTTGCGCCGGCGGGGGGCCCTTTCGCCGGACGCGGGGCAGCGCGGTCTGGATCGTGTTTTCGGCGACGGCCCAGCTGATGCCCTCGATTGAGGTGTCGACGATCTTGCGGACGATCATCCCGGTGACCTGGCCGCATTCATTGAACATCGGGCCACCGCTGTTGCCGACGTTTACGGCCGCGTCTGTTTGCAGGAACGTCCCGAACCCGACGTCCGGATCCTCGACGATCTTGGACAGCAGGCCGCTGACGACCGACGGATCGTCCTCGACGAATCTCGGATAGCCCGCGACGGCGACGCTCTGACCGGCGGCGAGCTCATCGAGGTCGCCGAACTGTACGGGCTGAATCCCCGCGATCTCCGAGCGGAGGATCGCGATGTCGGTGTCGAGCTCGACGCCGATCAGCTCTGCCGGAGCTTCAGCGGACGAAGTTCGGAGGGTGATCTCGCTGGCATCGAAGACGACGTGTGCCGCGGTCACGAACTCGCCGTCACCGATCGCGAAGGCGGTTCCGGTGGCGACATCCGTGATCACCTGGGTCACGGAGGCGAACACCAGCGGGGTCGAGTCGGCGAAGGTACAGCTCGGCGCTACGGCGGCGGGTGATCCGGTGCTCGTGGGGATGACGCTGTCGTCTCCGCCGGTTGTACAGGCGAAGAATACCGCCGCGACCACGGCTAGTCCGAGCATGACCGGGCGATTCATGGCGGTCCGTCTCTCCGCGGCCGCCGGCGGCCGGCGACATTTACGCTGCGGGGTGGGCACTTCCACTATTACTGCCGAGAACCTTACGTCCGCAAGGTCAGTGAAGATTTCGAGAGCCGCTCGCTCGGTGCGAGCCGGCCTCCGGGCCGTTCAGCCCAGGCCCGCCTGGTTGGCGATCACCACCAGCAACAGACCCGCGGCCACGATCCCCGCGTATTCGAGCGTCACGGTGCTGTTGAGGCGCCGCGTCAGGTGCGAGTGCAGCAGCCCGGTGACGAGGAAGAACGCGAGCAGCAGCGCGAGGCCCGCGAGGTAGCCGCCGACGGGGACGTAGTACATCACCCAGCGCACCTCGCCGAGGATGACGCCGGTGACGATCGAGAACAGGAGCGTTTCGAGCGGATCGACCTGGCCCTCGCGGAAGAGTTCGACCCCGAGCATCGCCGCGACGACGCCGACCGCGGCGATGGCCGCGGGCAGCTCCACGTCCAGCACGTAGCTCAACGAGAAGAGCGCGAATGCGCTGAAGTAGACGGCCGCCGTGGAGATCAGCCTCACGAGCGGGTAGGCCGGGGCGGCGACACGCACCGAGCTGACCTGCGCGGCGATCACGGCGGTGAAGGCGCCGCCGGCGAGCAGCGCCGCCGCGAGCACGAGGTAGCCGCCGACGTTGTGCTCGATCAGCATCGGCGCGGCGATCACGGCCAGCGCCGGGAGGAACAGGTACGGCGTTGAATCGGCCGTATCGGGCGCGCGCTCGAAGGGCCGGGGCCACGTTCGGCGGAGCGCGCCGTCGGTCCCGAGGACGGCGATCACCGCCGCGAACAGCAGCAGCCAGCGCGGTGTGGGCTCGATCCCGACGAACATGACGAACGCGATGGTCACGAGGGCGCCGAGGATCACGATCGGGGCGGTCACGATCAGGCCCTCGAAGCGTCCGGACTCGCCCGCGGAACTGCTGGCGGGGGCAGGATCGGGCCACGCCGTTGGCAGCGTCGTGGCGGCGGCCGCCACGGGCGGCGGCGCCACGGGCGGCGGCGCCGCCGGTGGTGGGACCGGACCGGTGAGGGTCGAGCGCGGCCGTACGTCGGTCTCGGGGCGCCCGACGCCAGTGGCGGAGACGGTCTCGAAGTCTCTCAGATCAGCGTCGGGTTCAGCGTCCGCCAGATCTGCCTGATCGGCGGGTGCGTCGTTCTCGGGCTCGGGGTCGTCGGCCTCAGGCTCGGTTTCAGCGGCCGAGGGCTCGGGGTCGGCAGCCTCGGGTTCGGGCTGATCCTCATCTTCGGAGGAGCCGTCCTCGGCGGGGTTCTCGCTGTGTTCGAGGTCTGGTGGGGAGGGCTGCTCGCGATCCTCGGGTGGCTGCTCGTCGGTCACGCAGGCTACTCCGCGGCGTGGACCGGTTCGGCCTCACCGAAGATTTCGGCGGCGTTCTGGTAGCGGATGCGATCGCGCTCGTCCTCGGACAGCCCGACCTCGTCGAAGATCCGTTCGAGGTTGGCGACATGATCGGCGATTTCGTCGTTGCCGCAGTCGGAGCCCCAGGTGAGCTTCTCGACGCCGATCTCGTGGCCGACGAGGCGGCGCTCGACGGCGTGCCGTTCGATCGTGTCGCCGCCGGACATGTCGAGGTAGACGTTGTGTCGCCAGCGGGTGACCGATGCGGCCTCGTCGTAGTTGCCGGTACCGCCCATGTGGGCGCCGATCAGCTTCAGTTCAGGGAAGTTGTTGGCGATCGTGTCCATGTGGAAGGGGCGCATGCGTGTTGCCGAGACGTCCCGGCCGCGGGCGCGCGGGCTATTGCGCATCTCCTTGAAGCGTTGCGCGGCCTCAGGATCGCGGCGCGGGTGGGTGACCGAGTAGTCGATGCCGCCGCCGATCACTCCCATGTGCATCAGGATCGGCATATCGAGCTCCTCGGCGGCCTGGTAGATCCCGAAGTAGCCGTAGTCGTCGTACGGGCGGCGGACGCCAATCATCTTGAGGCCGCGGTAGCCGAGGTCGTGCAGCTCCTTGATGTCGCGATAGGTGGCGTCTTCGGGGTCGATCATCGCGGAAGGCAGGAACAGATCCTCGTGCCGCCTGGTGTAGGCGAGCGACTGTTCATAGTCGAGGCCGAAGCGGCCGCCAGCGAGGATCGAGGCGCGGGTGACGCCCGCGGCGCGCAACGCGTCCGCTCGGGCGTCGATCTCGCTCGCCGGATCGAAGTTGTCGGGGTCTTGCCAATTCCTGGGGAAGTGGCAGTGGACGTCCCAGATCACAAGCAGGCCTTCCGCGGGCGGGGTGCGTTTGGAGGATCGTAACTGATGTTGCTCGTTGGTTCGCCCAACTCTGACGGTGCGGCTCTGGCGGTTCAGACCTCGTCGGGCATCCCGGCCATCTCGACCGGCGGATAGTAGCGGCGGTCGCCGAGCGCCTGCAGGCGGGCGCTGAACGCGGGGCCAGCGGCGATGCCGTTCTCCAGCTTGCCGGCGGCCTGACGCCAGATCGCCCAGCTATCGGGGTGTAGCCGCGACGCCTCGTCGAATTGTGCGCGGGCGCCTTCGGCATCGCGGTTCGCTTCGAGGTGCTGGCCGAGGCGGAAGCGGGCGTGCGCCTCGGCGACGGCGGGATCGTTCGCTGGCTGGCGGTCGCGGATCTCGGCCGCGGAGAGCGCGTGTTCGCTCTCGGAGCCGCGCGCGACCCAGTCCTTGATCGCCTCGAGGTAGGCGCGACGGACCTGCTTCGAGTGCTTGACATGCTCGTCGGGAATGCGACCGAGCTCCGGGTCGACATGGCGGAACGCCTCGTAGGCGCCGGCGACTTCGGCCGGGCGGACGATCTGGCCGCGTTCGTCGATCCAGACGGCGGTTGGCACGTTGACGATGCCGTAGCTGGCGGCGAGCTGGTGGGTGCGATCGATCAGCACCGGGTACGTGGGGTTGGCCGCCTCGATCCAGGGATCGGGGGCACCGGGCTCGCTGTCGAGCGCGACCGCGATGACCGTGAAGTCGTCACCACCGAGGTCCTCCATCAGCTGCTGCCACACGGGCAGGTCCGCGCGGCAGCCTCACCACGAAGCCCACGCGGCGAGCAGGACCTTGCGGCCGCGGTAGTCGCTGAGCGAGTGCAGCGTGCCGTTGACGTCCGGCAACGTGAACTCCGGAGCCGCGAGGGAATCGAGGCGAGACGCATGGTTGGATGGCGGGTCGCCGAGGGACCAGGTTGCGCCTCGATCATCGCGGACTACAGCGGCGTCGAGGTAGCGCCAGAAGTTGGCGACGTTGACCGCGACGCCCTCCGCGCCGTCGCGGACGAAGGCGGACTCGCGACCGGCGGGGACGCGGACGCAGAGGTCGTCCTGGCAGAAGCCTTCGGGTTTCAGCTCGTAGCCGGTGGCGCGCGGGAGATCGGCGGCGGTGAGCCAGAGGTCGTTGCCGTCGGCTTCGGCGGCAACGTCGATTGCGGTGAGGGGTGTGAGGATGGTGACCATAGTCGGAGCTTAGCCGGATCGTTCGTCGCGAGACCGGTCCAGCCAGTGCCGGGCGCACTCGCTGAGCTCAGCACAGTCGCAATCCTCGGAAAGGTGGCGGAGCAAGCCGAGCATGCGCTCGATGTCCGCCGTCTGCGCCTCGAGCGCCGCGATGCGCACGCGGTTCGCCTCGCGCCAGCGTTTCGACGCGGGGGTGCCGGCGGGGAATCCGTCGAGCAGATCGCGGATCTCGTCGAGCGGGAAGTCGAGCGAGCGGGCGAGCGCGATCACGCGCAGCCGGTCCACGGCGGCCTCGGAGTAAACGCGGCGACCGCCGACCCGGGCGGGTGGAGGCAGCAGCTCGATCTGCTCGTAGTAGCGCAGCGTGGATGCGGGGAATCCCGTTTCGCGGGCGACTTCGCCGATACTGAAGACCATCTGACGACCCTTCGAGCGTGAGCTTGACTTCAAGTCAACTCGAAGTCATACAACGAATGCAAGGGAGCCGCGCATGGGCCTCGACCTGTGGGGATTCGCCAGCGTCACGGTGATGGTCAGCGCGTATGCGCTCGAGGCGCGCGGGCGAACCTGGGTGCTCGTCTTCGCGGCGGCAAGCGTGAGCGCTGCTGCGTATGCGGTCGCGATTGAGTCCTGGCCGTTCGCCCTCGTGGAGGGTGTGTGGTCGGTGATCGCGTTGCGGCGCTGGGCCTCGACTCCCGCGGTCGCGACCGTGAAGGGAAGCTGAGATGGAACGGCTAGATATTCCGATCGCCTGCAACATGGGTGCGATCGCGCGGGGTGAGCAGCCAGCGCACGCCGACGCGGGCGCAACGCTGCAGGCCGCGTGTGTCGGATTCGAGGAACAAGACGACGCGGTGACGTTCCGCCACCCGGCGCGACCGGAGCTGCTGGCGAGCGCGGGTCAGTGGATGGGGTTGGAGCGCCAGTGTTGCGCGTTCCTCGACTTCGCGCTCTCGGCCCCGGCCGGGTCCGACGAGTTCGAGCTGCGGATCGGCGGCGGTGAGGGCGCGAAGCGGTTCGTGCTGCGGAACATGGTGCCCGAGGAACGCTGAAGCAGCGCGCCGGGAGCGCAGGCTTAGCTGCGCGGGCTGCTCAGACTCCGGCTTGCGCGCGCTCGTCAAAGCCGAAGTCGGCGCGGTTCTCCCTTGAGAGGGCGATCCGCGTCTGGTCGCGGTCAGCGGAGTCGAGGGCCGCTTTTACGAAGCTGTCTTGCGCCAAGGTGATGAGGCCGGGCGGTAGCTCGGTCGTGTCGACTCGCATGACTGACGGGGGTCTACCGCGAGCAAAGTCGGTGAGCACTCGATATGTCGAGTCGAAATTTGAACTCGGATCGTTGATCAGATTATCGGGGACTGGTGAGAGCGTGCCGGTCGCTTCCTTGCAGACGAAGTCGATGACAGTTCCATCAGACTTGCGATCGATCAGCAGGATCAGCCCGGTCCGCTCCCGCTCGTCTCGAATGAAGAATGCCATTTACTTTACATCTCCACGTAAAGCGCGTGATGCTCCCAGCCCGATCCGAGCTGACGCTCCAGAAACTTACTATATTGTCAACGCTTCAGAGTAGGTTGAGGTGGCGACGCGCCGAGCTTCTCTCGAATCCACCCCAGACGGAGGCTCGACGATGGATGTGGGCGCAAAGTGTTGTCGGCGTCTCAATGCAGGGTCGACGCGAGACCTGCTGGGCATCGCCAGAAGTTACGTTCTTCTCGGAGTATTGACTCTGACATGCGCTGCCTCCGGCTTCACGATGGTCCAGCTGTGGCCCGGTGAAGACCCTCAATCGGCCGGTCTGTTCAGATGGGGGGGAGGGCTGGACGCGTCGCTGCTGCTGCTGTCCGGTGCCGGCGTCAGTGCCGATGGACACCTCCTCCTCTTCGGCGCGCTGGCGGGACACTCGGTGGCGCAGTCGAAGGGCTCCTAACACTGCGATTGCAGGCCTCGCACAGGCAGAAGGCTCGTCGGCTGTTGTCCCAGTTGGAGCTTGCCGAATCAGACGTGCGGCGGGCGGAGGTGAGGACGCAGTCGAGAGAACTGGCTGCAGCCGAGCCGTCGTACGAGACGTTCTCAATGTTGCTGAAGCTACCTGTTGGAGCAGTCCTCGGCTTCGTCTTTGCGATCTTCATTCGGCAGGCGATCGTCAGCGGCGGAGCGCCGTCGGTGAATCCGTACGGGCTGGCTTTCGCGGCTCTTGCCGCGGGCCTCTTCGCCGACAGGGCAATCGCGACGCTGAGCGCCGTGACATCTTCAACGCTCCCTTCGAGGGGCGATGGGTAACACGTCGCCGAGAGTGCGGGACGCGAAGCGGTTCGTTCTCGCGCATGGCGCCCGGAGGCGTCTCCAGCCTCGGCGGGTAACCGATACGAGGCTCAGCTCGTCACGTGAACACCGCGGGTGATGACGCGCGCTGACACCGGCTCTGACTTGCCTTTGAGCTCCAACTCGCGCGCCTCGAGGTCCGCGAACGTCAAGCCGGCGTCGTTGCACGCGGCCTCTCTGACGATCGCTTCGCCGGGGCCCGCGGTCGCGGCGAGGCGGGCGGCGACGTTCACCGTGTCGCCGAGCGCGGAGAAGGTGGTGAGGCTGCCGGGTTCGGACGACGACCCCGACGAAGGCCTCGCCGGAGTGGACGCCGATGCCGATCGGGACCGCGTCCGGAGCGGTGGCGATCAGTTGCTCGGCGGCCCTGATGGCGTGCTGGGCCTGGCGGTTGCCGGTGAGGCCACGGATGAAGACGGCCGTGACCTCGTCACCGAGTAGACGCTCGACGAGAGTGCCTTCGTCGATCAGCACCCGTGATGCGCTGGGTAGACGCTCTCGACGACCGCGGAGAACTCGCGAGGATCCATGTCCTCGGCCATCGCGGTGGAGCCGCGGATGTCGGCGAAGAGCATGGCGACCTCGGTGACGACGCCACTGGGATGCTCTTCCGCGAGGCGCTCGCAGTCGTTGCAGAAGCGGGGGTTGAGGGCGGAGGGTTTGACGCCCTTCAAGATCCGGAGGAGCTTCCCGCCCGGTCCGGCAAACGGTGCCTTGCAGAGTTCGCAGCGCGGGCTGTTGGGCAGCCTTCTGAAGAGCCAGCGAGTCTGCCGGAGCAGGTCGCCCTCGTTGAAGACCTTCTCCCATTCGCGGAAGTCTCGCGCTCAGGATCGAGTGTCATCGCGTCCACCGATCTCGGTGTTCCCCTTTTTTGACCGGCGAGGCACAAGATGTGAAGCCTCAGCCGGCTGCGGCGACAAAGTCTGCGATCGCGCTGAAGTACTGGTCGCGGCCCACCCAGAGCAGATCGTTGTGGCCGGCGCCCGGGATCACCTCGAGCGTGGCGGTCGTCGGGGTCAGTAGCTCGCGGGTCAGCTCCGCCGTGCCCAGCGGGACGAGCGTGTCGACCTCGCCGTGGATCAGCAGCACCGGGAGGGCGATGCCCGCGACTTTGGCCTCGTGCGCGGCGGCGAGGGTGGCGCCGAGTTCCGTCTCGAGGAGCCCCACCCGCTCGATGGAACGGCGGATGTTGCCGGCGCCGCTTTCGAGGATCAGGCCTCGGAACCGGCCGGCCGCGTTGGCGGCCGCCTCGATCGCCGGGTGGGCGCCGAGGCTGCGGCCCATGATGAAGCGTCGCTCGGAGTAACCGTGCTGGTCGAGCAGATCGTGAAAGTAGGCGGCTGCTGGATGCGCGTCGCCGACGAGCGCCTCGACGGTGGGCCGGCCGCTGCTCCGCCCGTAGCCGCGGAACTCGGCGACGAAGAGGTTGACGCCGATCTCGTGGTAGAGCGGCGCGATGCCGTCGTGGTCGCTGGCCACTTCTCCGTTGCCGTGGAAGTAGAGCAGCGTCGGCGCGGCGGGGTCGACCGGGTAGAAGCGCGCGCCGAGGGCAACGCCGGACGCGACCTCGATCATGTGGTCGCTGGCGCCGGGCGGCGGTGGGCCGTCGTCGGGGCGCGGGTAGAACATCGCGCTGGCGAGGCCGGCCTGGTCGAGGAGCGCGTAATCGGGGGAGGTTTCGTTGGTCACGGGCGCATCCTACTCCCGCGGGCGGACGTTGCCCCATTACCTCGGAGGTCATGGTTGCCGTGCAGCGTGGAGTCTAGGATCGCGGAATGAGCAGACACCCCGTCGGATCACTCGTACGCGACTGGCGCAAGCGGCGGCACGCAGCCAGATGGACGTGGCGCTGGACGTTGGCGTCTCGACGCGGCACCTGAGCTTCGTCGAGACGGGGCGTTCGAACCCCAGTCCCGAGCTGCTGATCGCGATCGCCGAGGAGCTGGCGGTGCCGCTACGCGAGCGGAACACGCTGCTCCTCGCGGCCGGGTACGCGCCTCGGTACCAGGAGACGGCGCTGGGTGACGACGAGATGCGACGCGTGCAGAACTCGCTGCGCCGGCTGCTCGACTCGCACATGCCGTACCCGGGCGCCGTGATCGACCGGATGTGGAACGTGATCCTGGCGAACGACGCCGGGACGTTGCTGGTCGCTGGCGCGCCGCCCGAGCTGCTCGGGCCGCCGATGAACGTGTTCCGGATTTCGCTGCACCCCGACGGCATGGCCTCGCAGATCGTCAACTTCGAGGACTGGGCGCGCTACCTGCTGAGCGAGCTGCGGCGCGCTGCAGCCGTCTCCGGCGCTCCCGAGCTCGACGCGCTGCTCGAAGAGGTGTTGGCGTACCCGAACGTGGCCGCACTCGGGGACTGGCGGGACGCCGGCGATCTCACCGGCGACTTCGCGGAGCCGGTGTTGCTCGTGCCGTTGCGGCTGGCGGTGGACGGCGAGGAGCTGTCGCTGATCACAACGTTGACGACGTTCGGGACGCCGCAGGACGTGACGCTGAGCGAGCTTGCGGTCGAGCTGTTCTTCCCCGCGGACGAGGCGACCGAGCGCTATCTGCGGGCTCGTTCTAGGAGAGGTTCCGCCCAGACTGCAGAATAGGTGATCTGAGCTGCCCGGTTCGTTGAGTCCGCTTGAGGCTTGCGAACGGTTCGTGCCGGGCGCTGGCGTAGCGCGCTGTCGTCAGAATCACGTGCTAGTCTCGTCAGCTATCAGCGATCGAAATGAAACATGTGTGCTAAAGTGGGGATCGAATAAGCGCCCTGCAGATCGGGAGAATCGCATGCCGGAGTCGTCAGAGTCCCCCAATCCGCCCCCTGGGCCCCCTAGCCCGCCTCCGGGACCACCCAGTCCGCCGCCCGGGCCGCCGGGCCCACCCCCCGGGCCGCCCAACCCACCGGTGCCACCGCCAGGTCGCGAGGTCGGGTAAGGAGTGCAGGCATGGTGGGAGGCATGGCCCGGCCGCCTCGAAGCTGAGCTTCAGCGCTTCGCGAAACTCAGCCTGAGTTTCGAGATCGATTCAGACGAGCAGGCCGCGGGGAGAATCGTGCTCCGCGGCCTGGCTCCTGTGGAAGGTCAAGCGCAGACCGAGTTCATCGTCGTGTATCCGGACACGTTCCCGCACACGAGATTCGAAGTGTTCGCACCAGACCTCGGGTTGATCCGGCATCAACACCCATTCTCCAAGAACTTGTGTGTTATGCCGCGCGGGAGCGAACACTGGCAGCCTGACTTCTTGGCCGCCGACGTGATCGTCGAGCGAGTACCAGAGTTAGTTAGAGGCGTCCGCGCTGGGGGCGCGACATTGCGCGAAATAGAGTCGCCGCAGGGTGAGCCGGTCACCGACTACTTTCCCTATATCACGACGGGCGTAGTCGTGGTTCCAGGAGAAATACTCGGTGTTGATCCAGTGGAACTGTACGGTCAGTTATCACTGCGCTTTAGAAGCTCGACCAGATGGCTCACTCATCTGCTGATCGGCCTCGAAGAAGAGTCACGCGCCATCGGGCAGGCATTACTAGCAGAAGTGCGCGGGACTGACGGCCGGATCTTGTCGGCGGCTGGTGAGGCGTTGGAGAGATCTTTCCAGGGAGAGGTTTGGCAGGGTCGATGGGTACGAATGCCCGAGCCCCCAGAAACGCTGGACCCAAATGAGATCGTTCGAGCGGCCACCGAGGTCGATCCAATGCTGCGTCCGATGCAGAGAAGAAATCGAGGATCGACAAGCGGGACCAAGAAACGCGGCTATTTCAACATCATAGGTCTGCTCTTCCCGGAGGAGATCAGACAGGGTGAGTACGGCGATGCCTGGATGTTTGTGGCTTCCGGGGCGAAGGACAACAAACGCGCGACGCCGATCCGGCGCTGCTTCGTTCGCGGTATGCGGTACAGTCCTCTGGATCTTGGGGCTCGGATCCCAGAACTCTCATCATTGCCGAGGCGCACCGTGTCTCTAGTTGGGCTCGGCTCGATCGGGATGCCAGTCGCTCAAGAGCTCGCGAAGGCGCAGTTGGGTCATCTGCGAGTGCTGGATCCCGATTTCGCGGATCCCGCGGCGTCCGTTCGGTGGGAGGCTGGTCTTGACGCTGCGGGTGCAGCGAAGGTCGCCTTCGCTGCAGAGAGCATCGCTTGCAACTATCCGTACACGGTGGTGGAGCCGTTTCCTGCACGCGTGGGATCCGTGTCTCCGCGGGGATTTGCCTCAAGCGAAGCGTCGATGATCGAGGGCTGGCTTGGCGACACCGATCTGGTGATTGACGCGACCGCCGAGCAGAACGTTCGCCGGGTGTGCGCGTATCAAGCCCATCCTCTCGGCACTCATCAAATCTACGTCTACAGCATCGATGGTTACGGAGGTGTCGTAGCGCGGCTGATTCCCGGTGAGACCGGATGTCTCCTATGCCTAGAGCGCGCTCTCAGCGACGGTCGCATCGCTCCACCGCCACCCGCTGACAACGCCGCGGATCGCCGCGTCCAGCCAGGGGCTGCAGCGACCCGACGTTCACCGCGGCCGCCCCTGACCTATTGCCGCTGTCGCTGCAGGCCGTTCGTCTAGCCTTCTCGAGCCTCTCTGATGGCGCCACGTCGGCGTATCCGGCCTTCAGGGACGACGTATTCGTCCTGCGGACTCGCGAGCCCGATGGCCTGCCTATCGCTCCGGATTGGACGGCGCATTCGCTGCCGCTCGATCCGGAGTGCGATCTGTGTAGCCGGTCGCCGTGATTCAGGGGATACGCGCCAATGGTTCTCGTGCCCTCCCAAGCACTTGCCGGGATGATTCGAGAGGCTAGGCGCGCAGGCCCGCTCGAAACTGGCGGTCTACTCGTTGGCTATCAAGCCGATGAACCGAACCACTTCGTCGTTACGGCCGTTGTCGGGCCAGCGCCTGCCGCCCGGCACGACTATCTGAAGTTTTCGCCAGACCAGTGGTGGCAAGAGAAGGTCGTCTCGCGACTGTATGAGCTTTCCGGTCGCCTACCTCGGGGACTGGCATAGTCACCCTAATGGTCCGCCGTGGCCGAGTGCCCAAGATCGGCGCGTGGCGCGGTTGATCGCTAACTCGGCCGCCGCAAGGGCGCCAGAGCCAATCATGCTGATCGTCGGACGGAAACGGGATCGCAGATGGATGATTGCTGGCTACATCCAGCGCCGCTACTTGAGAAGGACGCGAATCCGGGCGACCGAAAGCAGAGCGACGATAGTGCTCGGGACATAGGCTGTCCGCGTGACGCTGAGCGAGCTCGCGGTCGAGCTGTTCTTCCCCGCCGATGAGAGCACCGAGCGCTTCCTGCGCGACCGGTCGCCGCCGACGTAGGCCGCTTGATGACGACCGGGTAGGCCTGATCGCCGTCGTCCGTGATTTGCCGGGTGACGCTGTGAATCGTGCCGGGCAGGCGAGGGTCCTTCTGCTCGACCGTACGCGCGGCGACGGCGATGTTCGCGCCGGCCGCGGCGAGGTACCTGGCGATGTCCGCGCCGATGCCGCGGCTGGCGCCGGCGACGAGTGCGACTTGTCCGTCGAGTGACATGGGGAGCTCCTCGGGATCGGCGCGCGCCCCTGGTCCGGGCTGACACGGGCGGGATGATAACGAACGTGACGGCCGGTGAGGTCGGTAAGCTGCGCGGGGAGGCGGCGTGAGCGGCGCCGCATCGGGGGACGCCATGAGCCGGAGCAACGCCGAACCGACCATGATCCAGGGCACGCTGATCGGTCACCACACCGTCGCAAGCAGCTTCGAGGTCACGGCGCGGCGCATCCAGGCGTACGCGGCCGCGGTGCGAGATACGAACCCGCGCTACTTCGACGATCTGCGCGACGGTGGGCTGATCGGGCACCCGGCGATGGCGTTCTCGTTCCAGTGGAACAGTCGGGCGCGCCCCGATCGGCCACCGGCTTCGCGGTCGGTGGCCGGGGTGCACGCCTGGACCGACCTGCGCCTGGAGCGTCCCTTTCGCGAGGGCGACGTGATCACCAGCCAGGGCGAGGCGGTGGGCGTCGAGCAGGTGCCGCCCGGCGTGCTATCGGTGGATCGGTACCGGATGACCGACGCGGGCGGCGCGGTGGTGGCCGAGCTGGACATGGGCGGCATCGCGCTCGGGGGGACCCTCGAGGGCGAAGCGACTCCCGCCACGGCGCCGCAACTGCCGGAGGTGGAGACGGCCTCGGAGCCGCTCTGGGTCGAGGAGATTCCGGTCCCCGGCGACGCCGCGCAGATCTACACGGAATGCGCGCGGATCTATAACCCGATCCACACCGAACGTCGCGTCGCGCTGGACGCGGGACTGCCGGACATCATTCTGCATGGTTCGGCAACGCAGGCGATGGCGATCAGCACGATCGTCGATCGCGTGCTCGACGGCGACCCGGCACGGGTGCGCCGCTTCTACGCGCAGAACCGCGCGATGGTGCCGATGGACACGACGATCGCGGTGCGCTGCCTTGGTGTGTCCACGCTGGCCGATGGGTCCTGCGCGATCCGCTTCGACGTGCTCACGGCCGACGGTGCGCGCGCCCTCGATCGAGGTCTGCTCGTGGCGGACCCGGATTGAGGCCGCCCACGCCGGCTAGCCCGAGCTCGCCTCGTCGCGGCTGATCTCGCGAAGGCCGGCGATGTGCTCGCGCGCCAGCCGCTCGTAGCGGCCCGGGTTCCCCGTCACCCACTCCTCCCAGGCGCTGCCGATGATTGAGCGCTTCGCGACCGCGGGCGCGCCGACGGCGAGCATGCCCTCGGGGATTTCGGTGTCGGGGAGGACGATCGCGCCAGCGGCGATCAGGCAGCGGGCGCCGACCACGGCTCCGTCGAGGATCAGCGCGCCGTTGGCGACCAGGGCCTGCTCGCCGATCGTTGCGCCGTGGACGACGCAGTTGTGGGCAAGCGAGGCTTCGCGGCCGATCAGCGCCGGCAGGTCGGCGCGGCCATGGACGGCGGCGCCGTCCTGCACGTTCGCGCCGGCGCCGATCACGGCGTAGCTGGTGTCGCCGCGGACGGCGGCGTTGTACCAGACAGAGGCGCCGGCCTCGATGCGGACATCACCAACGATGCTGGCGGTCGGGGCGATGAAGGCGTCCGGATGGATCCGAAGAACCTTGTCGCCGACGGCGTAGATGGGCATGTGAGCCTCCGAGGTCGAGCGGTCTCATACATTCGACCTCGGAGTATCGCGGGGCCGGTGGCCTCGGACGAGCGTGCGAGGGAGGTTACGCCTTGCGCGCGGAGAAGGTGATCCCGCGGGTGTCGAACTCCGCGGCGTCCGACTCGTGCTTGGAGCCGGAGAACACGTCGACCTCGCGACCCCACTCGATGTCCTGGAACCCGGTAAACGCGAGCACCTCGCGCCACTCTGCTTCCAGCAGAGCGCCGGCGATTCAGCCCGACCAGAGGTCGATGTCGTCCTTCGCATCCTGCGGCACCTCGGTGTGGACGACGATGTCCGCGATCTGGATGCGTCCCCCTGGCTTCAGCGCCCGGCTGATCTCCGCCAGTGTCGTGACCTTGTCGGGGGTGAGATTGATGACGCCGTTGCTGATCACGACGTCGACTTCGCCGTCGTCGACGGGCAGTTCTTCGGCGTAGCCCATGCGCGGCTCGACGTTCTCGAGGCCCAACGCTTCGGCTCCCGCACGCGCCTTGTTGAGCATCGCCTCCGTCATGTCGACCGGGATCACGCGACCGGTCGGTCCAACCTGGCGCGCGGCCAGCAACGTATCGAAGCCGGCCCCGCTTCCGAGGTCGAGCACGGTCGCACCTTCCGGCAGCGTCCCGGCGCTGAGCGGGTTGCCGGTGCCGGCGAACGATTCCACGGTCGACTCCGGTAGCCAATCGACGTCGGCCTCGGCGTAGCCGAGCATCGCGGCGAGTGGACGGCCCGTGTGGAAGTGGAACCCAAGCTGGGGCTGAGCGGCGACGTCGCTGTACTTGTCCTGGATCTGCGACCGCAGCAAGTCACGGTCGACGTTGGCCGGCTTCACGTCGCAGGTTGGCGCGCTGCCGTCGGTCAGTGGAGTGGATGTTATGGGAGCCTCGAGGATGCGGCGTCGACGCCTGCATCCTAGTCGCAGCCTAACGCGCGGCGCGAGCCCGCACTGTCGGAGGCGAGGTCGCACTCCTCGAGGACGGTCGCGCTGGACTACGGCGTGCGCTTCGAGGCGATCGCGAGCAGGTGGTGGTCCGGGTCGCGGAAGAAGCCCATCCACTCCTCGACGCCATCGGCATCGGTGTGGATGAGGTGCGGGTCGGCCTCGAAAACGACGCTCTTCGCGAGCAGCGCCTGGTGGGCGGCGTCGATGTCCTCGACGGCGAAGTAGAGCGGCGCAGAGGCGCGCTCGCTGTTCGCCTCCTCGACATTGCTCAGCATCAAACGGACGCCGTCCATATCGAACAGGGCGAGACCGGGCGGGTCGAACTTCGCGATGAACGGCATGACGAGCACGTCGCGGTAGAAGTCGACGGCGCGGTCGAGGTCGTCGACGGAGAGCGCGACCTGATGGAGCTTCGAGAGGCGGAGTTCGGCGGCGGCGGTCATGGTTGGCTCCTCGGTGCGAACATTCGCTGAATCGTAGTCCGGCGGTCAAGCCGCCGCGCCTTCCGTTTCAGCGGCGCAGTAGGGTGGTGCGACCAGCAGCGCCGGCGGGGGAGCATCCATGCAGATCGGCTTGAACGGCAGCGGTCCGAGCCTCGGACGGACGATCGAGGACGCACAGCGCGCCGAGTCCGAGGGCTTCGCCGCCTACTCGATGGCGGGCGACTCGACCGCGACGCTGGCGTTGATCGGATCGCAGACCGAGTCGATCCGGCTGCTCACCGCGGTCGTGCCGATCTTCGGCATCCACCCCGCGGTGATCGCGGGGCAGGCGCGCGTCGCGCATGAGGCCTCGAACGGACGGTTCACGCTCGGGATCGGCCTGTCGCACGCCGTGATGGTCGAAGGGCGGATGGGTATCTCGTTCGATCGACCGGCGGCGCGGATGCGCGAGTACCTGCAGATCCTGATGCCGCTGCTGCGAGGCGAGAGCGTCGAGGTTGGCGGCGAGTTCTACAGCTACAACACCGAGGCGAGCGGGACGACCGAGGCGGGCGCGGTGCCGTGCGGGATCGCGGCGCTGGCGCCGGTGATGCTTCGACTGGCCGGGGAGCTGGCGGGCGGCACGCTGCTGTGGATGGCGAACGCGCAGTCGATCGAGAGTTACATCAAGCCTCGGATCGACCGGGCGGCGGCGAACGCCGGGGCGGGCGAGCCCGAGATCATCGCGAGCCTGCCGATCGCGCTGACGGATCGGGTGGCGGACGCCCGCGACGAGGCGAACCAGCAGTTCGCTATGTACGGGACGCTACCGTCGTACCGCGCAATCCTCGATCACGGTGGCGCCGCGAACCCGGGCGACGCGGCGCTGTTGGGCAACGAGGCGGAGCTGGACGCGGAACTCGACCACCTCGAGGCGGCTGGGGTGACGCTGTTCAATGCAGCGATCTTCCGCACGGAGCCGGGCGGGCCGGCGCGGACGCGCGAATACCTGGCTCATCGGGCGCGGGCTCGGAACGGCTGACCCGGCGGATCGGAGCGGAATCGATGCTGGATCGACTATGGCAGGCGTTCTTCTGGATGCACGTGCGGCGGGTCGTATGCCAGCACTTCTGCACGTTCAAGGCCGGCGGAAGCGCGTTGCGCTACACGCATGTGCATCTGCTGTTCCAGTACGTCCGGAGTCTGCGCGTGGCGCGTCTTCGTGACCTCGACTGCACGCGTCGAGTTGGTCGGGAGAAATCCGGCTTCGCGCAATGCCGGCTGCTCGCGGTGCCCCTCCGGGAGCACGCACTCGACGGAGGTGCAGCCCGCGCGCCGCAGCTCCGCGACCCCTCGCTCGAGGAGCCGCGCGCCGGCTCCGACCGCGCCGGGCTCGGTGACGAGGTCGAGCACCCGTCCGTGCGCCCCGTCGCGCCGGACGACAGCGTAGCCGAGTAGCTGATCTCCTTCGGTCAGTTGGAACGCGGTGATCAGCCCGGCGCGCGGATCGAGGTAGCGCCAGTTGAGCCAGCTGGCACTGCGCACGCGCGCGAGGTCGTATTCGTGGCGCACTGCATCCCAGAGGGCGGTAGCCCGGTCATCGAAGGCCGTGACCACCTCGACGTCGTTCGTGCGGGTGGCGCTGCTCCGCAGGGCGCGGGCGCGCCGGGTGGCGGCCGTGACTGAGGCAGCGGCGAGATGTGGAACGCCGCCCTGACGGTGCGCCCCGAGGAATGCACGAACCGTGAGCGCCCGGACCCAGACGCCGAGGGACCGGCGCTCGCCACCGCGTGCGCTATACATCTGCACGGCACGTTCGTTCGTCCCGATGGTGTCGAAGCCGACGCTCGGTTCGCGGCGCTGGCGCTCGGCCTCGCTATCGCGGAGCAGGCTGCCTAGCCCGCGCCCCTGTGCCGACGGGAGCACGGACAGGTCGGCGCTGTACTCGCACGGGTGCTCGATCCCGCGCACGTGAACCCGGCTCTGCCAGCGGACCTGCACCGCCACGATCTCGCCGTCCAGCTCCACGATCCCGTGGAGATTGCCCGGGAGGCCGGCCGGCGTCATCTTCCAGCGGAGGTGGTCGATGGTGGGAACGTTGATCTCGAACGGCGGCCAGCGCGGGAAGGTCGCCTCGATCACGCGAAGCACAGCGGGAGCATCGCTGGCGTCGCCCCGGCGGAAGACGGGTTCGCCGTCGTGTACATCGCCACCTGCGTCATCGGTCATCTGTTCCTCGGCCTTGGCGCGCGAGGGGGTTCGAGTCACGTCGTCGCGAACCGGGGACACTCGCGGACGAGGCGCGCCGGGGTCACGCTACACGAAGTCGAAGTCACTCATCGTCAGGTGCATCGTTCGCGATCGGTCCTCGAAGATAGCGAGCACCTCTGGAGGACTCTCCGCTCGCTCCGGGCTGCCCAAGAGGATCGTTTGCGTCCCGACCGGGGCGAAGCCCGCCTCGTGCAGGACGGGCTCCGCGCGATGCCCGGCCGGGAGCCAGCAGCTGACGCCTCGCACTCCGCTGGCGCGGAGATGCTCCATCGCCGCGTCCAGGAGCGCTGGGAGCGCGGACTCGGCGGCGGGCGTCCAGAGCCAGTCCATCAGGTCGCCGCGATCGCCGAGGCGGCGGACGACCGCGTAAGCGTGGACCCGCGCGCCCTCGGTGAGCCCGAGGATGGTCACCGGCCCGGCGAGCGGTCGAGCGAATCGCCAGTTGAGGTAATCCGCGTCCCGGAACGTGAGCACATCGAACGACCGTCGGGCCGCTTCCCACAGGTCGTCAGTACGTTCGTCGAACCGCTCGAGCACCTCGATCCGAACGGGATCCCGCGGAGTGGCCGCGCGCCGGGCGAGGCGTCGCCGGACGGCGCCGGCCAGTCCCGGCAGGCCGCCGTGACGGTAATGGGCGCTGGCATATGACCGCAGGCGGAAGGGGTGGAACCAGGTCGTCATCTGCCGGGTGATCAGATCCGGCTCGTTCATGTGGCGAACCTGAGGCGCGTTGCTGAGCATGTCAAAGCCGGGCGCCTTCCCAGCCACCAGACGGGCATGGTCCCGTTCCTTGATCAGCCGGGAGAATCCCTGACCCTGGAACGCGGGGTGCACGGCGAGATCGGCGGGGGTGTCGCCGATGTAGTCGTTGGCGCCGACCTGGAGCCGGCACACCCAGCGCGATTGATCCGCCGCCGGCCGGCCCTCGACGAACACGATCACGTGGTGGAGCGGGATATCGCCGGGCGGGGACATCTTCCAGCGGAGGTGCTCAATCGGCGGAACCGCGACATCGACGGGCGGCCAGCGCGCGAAGGCGGCGCCGATCACTTCGAGCATCGCGAGGGCGTCTTCGACGGTCGCGTCGCGGAACAGTGGATCGGTCGTCGCGGTCATGAGCGTCTCGGCATGCTGCTAGCTCGTCAGTCTTCGACTCGTCGGGCGAGACGCTACACGAAGTCGCAGGTGCGGGCCTGGATTCGTCGCCGGTAAGGGCGGGGCTCGGGACGCCGCCGTCAGGGCTTGCGTGCGGTCTGGAGGAACTGTAGCTCGAATCCCAGGCCATACCAGAACGCCTTGGCCGGCTCGTTGAGCCGCATGATGTCGGCCTCGACGAGGTAAGTGCCGCGGTCGCGATGCTCGGCGAGCAGCAGCTCGACTGCTGCGGTCCCAACGCCGGCGCGGCGGAAGTCTGGATCGACGTAGAATTCCGCGATCGAGGCGATCATGCGGTCATCGGGCGGCCAGTCGGACTGGGTGCGAATGATGATGAAGCCCGCGCGCTCGCCGTCAGACTCGATCCAGATGAACTCGCGGCCGTCCATGTCGTCGAGCATCGCGGGTAACGAGCGTTCGAGATGGTCCTCGGCGTCTTCCGCGTCGAGGTCGTATTCAGCCATCTCGTCGTAGTAGTCCAGCAGCAGCTCGCGGAAGTCGTCGTACTCGTCTTCCGCGATCGGGCGGAGCGCGACGCTCATGGCGCCAGCTCCGTCAGCAGCTTGATCACCGGCACGTCGACCTCCGCCGTCGCGTAGCGCTCTTCGCGATCGATCAGAGTCGAGGCCATGCCAACGCCTCGCGCGCCCTCGATGTCGTGCTTATAGGAGTCGCCGACGTAGATCGTTTCGTTTGCCGGAGTGCCGGCGAGGCGGAGGGCGGCCTCGAAGATCGCAGGGTGCGGCTTACGCACGCCCACGCGGGCGCTGGTGATCACGCCTTCGAAGCGGGCGGAGACGCCGAGGCCGCGAATGATCTCGGGCAGCCGCCAGACGTGGTTGGAGACGATCAACGATTGCACGCCGCGCCCGGCGAGCGCCTCGAGGGCAGGCACGGCGTCGTCGTAGAGCATGTAGTTGTCGGCGTCGCCCTCGAGTTCGGCGATGCGCATGGTGACGCGCTCGAGCGTCTCGCCGTCGCAGTCGACGCCCGCGCCTCGGAGCCGGGTCGCGGCGATCTCGCGTCGCAGCGCGGCAAAGGCCGCCCCACTCTCGGATGCCTCGCGGTGGGCGGGGCCCTCGGGGGTCATCCACCGCGCCCAGGCGTCGTCGAGGTCGGCCTCGGAGACCGCGGCCTCGGTCGTCGAGACACCGTGTTCCTCGGCGGCGCGGACGTACATGCCGTAGTGCGACTTCGCGCGCCCGAGGGTGCGGTCGAAATCGAAGAGGACGGTGCGCGTGCCGGGCGGGAGCATGGGCGGCGAGTCCCCTCGGTCTGTCCTCGGAACGTCGGGTTTCAGTGTGCACGGTCGAGGAGGAGCTGGCACCTCGGGGGCTTCGAGCTAGAGGCCGAAGGGGTTGGGCCAGCGGGGCACGGGCCGGCGGTTCGATCCCGGACCGCCGAGCGCGTCCGAAGGTCAGTCAGGAATCACGCGCAGGCGGGATCGTCCGAGTTCCAGCGGTTGTAGGTCGGGTCGACCTCGGCGGCGAGGTGGTCGCGGGCCGCCTGCCACGAGTCGCGCCAGGAGACCGGGTCGTGCAGCTCGGAGTCCGGGTTGGAGCGGCTGCGGGCGACGAAGCCGGGGAATGACGGCCGGCCGGTCGGCCGGCCGATGGCGTGGTAGCGGAGGTCGAAGCTCCAACGCACCTCGTCGCTGACGTTCGGCAGCGCGGCGTGGGCGGTGCGCTGGTTCAGCAGCAGGATGTCGCCGCGCTTCATCGGCATCGCGCGCGAGCCGTCGCGAGCGAGCGTGCGCTCGGGGATCTCGACGCCGAGGCCCTGGGCGCCGGGGCAGTGCGTGAGCAGGCCGCCCTTGTGCGTGCCTGGTAGGACCTGCAGGCAGCCGTTCTCGATGCCGGCGTCGAGCAGCGGAAACCAGACGGTGAGCATATCGGTCTCGTCGGCTTCCTCGGTGATCACGCCCTGATCCTGGTGCCAGGGCGTTGCGCCGAACTTCACGTAGCCCTCGTCGGTGCGAGGCGCGCGCGATTCCGGCACCTTGATGCGGACGTGCTGCACCGGGTTCGAGTAGATCTCGGGACCGACGACCGACTCGACGACATCGAGCAGGCGTTCGTTCGTCAGCGTGTTGAAGACGGCCGGGCCGGCCCAGAACGGCGTCTCCGCCTTGATGCCCTTCTGAGGCAGGGAGAAGTCGAAGTACTGGTTGTGGACGGCGCCGCTCTCCTCGTAGATGCGCGTCACGCGCTCGCCGAACGGCAGCGCCTCGTAGGTCGAGGAGATGTCGCCCCGCTCGTGCAGCTCGTTGGCGAGCGAGTCGAGGACGCCGTGGTACTCCTCGATGATCGGGTCGAGGAACGCCACCGGGTCGAGGACGCCCTCGACCATGACGTACCCATAGGTGTCGAGGTGTTCGAGCTGCTCGGTCGTGAGGGTCATGGCCGTCCCCTGGGGAAACATCCAGGCGAGTCTATCGGCTCGTTACTGGCGAGCGAGCTTGATGTAGCGGCCACCGATCAGCCATTCGGAGACGTAGATGTTGCCGGCGTCGTCGCTGGCGAGGCCGTGCGGGCTGTTGAACAGCTCCGTGCGCAGCCGGTCCGTGCGGGTGGGAACGCCGTCCGCGTCCAGCATGTTGGGCCAACCCGGCGCCGAGGCGAC
This sequence comes from Dehalococcoidia bacterium, assembly GCA_965248675.1. Classification (GTDB taxonomy): domain Bacteria; phylum Chloroflexota; class Dehalococcoidia; order UBA2979; family UBA2979; genus UBA6627. Next base: position 65,806 of record CBDFJZ010000006.1, on the reverse strand, counting down.
CCCGTGGTTGTCGCCCAGGTAGCCGACCAGGCGATCGTCGGGGTCGAGGATCGCGAGGCGCGCGTTGAGTTCCGCCACGACCAGGTGATCGCCAAGCGGCGCGAAGGCCGAGGGCGTGATGAAGACGCCGTCGCCGAAGCTGCGCTTGAAGCCGCCTTCGAGGTCGTAAACCTGCACACGGCCGCTCGCACGGTCGGCGACGTACAGCTCGGGCTCGGGATCGCGACCGTCTATGTAGATCGCGTGCGGCGTCTTGAAGGCGCCGGCGCCCTCGGTGCCGTCGATCGTGAGCACGTAGCTCCCGCCGGCGGTGTAGCGGTGGATCAGGTTCTGTCCGTAGCCGTCGGTGGTCCACACGTCGCCGTTGCCGCCGACACCCGATTCGTAGACGGCGACCTTCGTCGGCGAGTAGACGGCGTCGTCGTCATAGGCGGGCAGCGCTGGCGCACCGAACTGCCCGAGCACATTGCCGGCAAGGTCGGTCTCGATCGTCTGCCCGGCCTTCGGTCCCCGGCGGTATTCGTAGCGATCGTCCGGATCGCGCTTGCGCCCGTTGTCGGCGAACCATAGGCATGGCTGCTCGCCGTCGCTGGAGAGCGTGATCCCGTGGGCCTCGGACAGCGGCGCTTCCCAGGTCCCGAGGAGCGCGCCGTCCGTGGTCAGCTCGAGGACCAGCGGGAGCGCGGGGTGAAAGGTGATCAGCGTGCCGCGGGGCGACAGAGCGATGTCGTGGTGTGCCCAGCCGCGCGCCGCGGGCTCGGGGATCTCGGCGAAGTCGTCGATCCAGTCGAACGTGAACTCGCCGGCCGTGAGCTGCACGGACTCGCCTTCCCATCCTGTGGTCAGACCGCTGCAGTCTAGGCGCTCGCCGCGACCAGGCTCGGCTCGCCGGCGAGCAGACGGACGAGCGCTTCGAGCGGTTCGAGCCATTCGGCGCCGAGCGCGCGGCGGTCGAGGCGGAGCTGCGAGGGGCCACGGCGGACGCCGAGAGGAAGCGATGGGAGTGTCCGCGAGGAGAACGGGCGATCGGCAGCGGTGATGATCAGCTCGTCTCCGTCCAGGCGGATCGAGGCGAGATCCGCGGCCGCGGCCGCGACGCGGATACGGACGAGCTGGAAGAGCTACGCTAGCGGCTCCGGGACGTCGCCGAAGCGGTCACGCGTCTCCTGTTCGAGGGTGAGCGCCTCGTCGCGATCGGTGATCGCGGAGATGCGCTGGTAGAGGGCCAGGCGGCCGTCGATCTCCTCGATGTATGGCTCGGGGATGAACGCGGCGACCGGGAGGTCGATCACGACCTGGCGCAGCGCGCGTTGCTTCTCGTGGGGGAGCGGCTCCCGATCGCGCTGCTCGTGCGAGGCTTTCAACTCCTCGACGGCCTCGGCGAGCATCTGGGTGTAGAGGTCGAAGCCGACGGTGGCGATGTTGCCGCTCTGCTCCGCGCCGAGCAGGTTGCCGGCGCCGCGGATCTCGAGGTCGCGCAGGGCGACCTGGAAGCCGGCGCCGAGTTCGCTCGCCTCGAAGATCGTGGAGAGGCGCTGCTGCGCGACTTCGTTGAGGATCTGGTCCTTCGGGTGCATGAGGTAGGCGTAAGCCTGGTTCGAGCCGCGCCCGACGCGCCCTCGCAGCTGGTACATCTGCGCGAGGCCGAGTCGGTCCGCGCGGTCGACGATCAGCGTGTTCACGTTCGGGATGTCGATGCCGGACTCGATGATCGTCGTGCAGACGAGCACGTCGAACTCGCCGCCCGCGAACTTCGTCATCACGCTCTCGAGCACCGAGGTCGGCATCTGGCCGTGGCCGACGACGACGCGCGCCTCGGGGATCAGCGCGCGGATGCGATCCGCGAAGCCGTCGATGCTCCGCACCCGGTTGTGGACGATGTAGACCTGCCCGCCGCGCTCGACCTCGTGGAGGATCGCCTCGCGGACGATCGCCTCGTCCCACTCGGTGACGTAGGTCTGGACGGCCTGGCGGTTCTCGGGCGCGGTGTCGATCGTCGACATGTCACGGATGCCGCTGAGCGCCATGTGCATCGTGCGCGGGATCGGCGTTGCGGAGAGCGTGAGCACGTCCACCTCGAGGCGCATCCGCTTGAGGCGCTCTTTGTGGGCGACGCCGAAGCGTTGCTCTTCGTCGATGATGGCGAGGCCGAGGTTCTGGAACTGGACGTGCGGGTCGAGCATGCGGTGGGTACCGATCAGGATGTCGATCTCGCCGCGGCTAGCACGTGCGATTACCTCGCGGGCCTCGGAATCCGACCGAAAGCGCGAGAGGACGTCGACCGTGACCGGGAACCCGGCGACCCGCTCGCGGAAAGTGTTGAGGTGCTGCTGCGCGAGTACGGTCGTCGGAACGAGCACGGCGACCTGGTAGCCCTCTTGCACGGCCTTGAAGGCGGCGCGGATGGCCACTTCGGTCTTGCCGAAGCCGACGTCGCCGCAGATCACACGGTCCATCGGCTGTTCTGACTGCATGTCGGCCTTGACCGCGACGATCGCCTCGAGCTGGTCCTCGGTCTCCTCGTAGGGGAAGGCGGCCTCGAGCTCGCCTTGCCACGGCGTGTCCGCGCCGAAGGCGTGGCCGTGCAGCATCTGGCGGGCGGCGTAGAGGCGCACGAGGTCGGCGGCGACGATCGAGACGGCGGCCTTCACGCGGGCGCGGGCGCGCGTCCACTCCTGGGTGCCGAGGCGCGTCAGGCGCGGCGCGTGACCCGACGGCCCGCTGTACCGCGAGACCTTGTCCACCTGCTCGACCGGCACGTAGATCCGGTCGTCGCCCGCGTAGCGCAGCTCGAGGTAGTCGCGGTCCTCGTCGCCGACCGGGCGGCGCACGATGCCACCGAAGCGCGCGATGCCATGATCGGCGTGGACGACGAAGTCGCCGGGCTGTACCTCGGCGAGGAACTGTGAGCGGTGGGTGGCGCGTTTGCGCAGCTTGCGGCGCTGCTTGACGAAGCCGAACAGCTCGCGATCGGTGCTGAGCGAGACGCCGCCGCTCGGCGTGGCGACCGTCCAGCCCTCGGCGAGGGCGCCCTGCAGCAGCGAGAGCGAGCCGGCCTCGGGCGTGTCCGCAAGGTCCGGCTGGACCGAAGCGCGCACGCCGTTCTCGTCGAGCACCTCGGCGTAACGTTGCGCCTGCTGCGTGACGACGAGCACGCGATCGCCGCGGGTGAGCTGCCGCGCGTGGTCGCCGGCGGCGGCGGGAAGGCGGCCGGCGTAGGCATCGGCGGTGCCGAACGGGAGGCGGAACGCACCCGGCTCGCGGCCGGTCGCCCAGCGTGCCAGCTCGACGCGCTTCGGGTGCGCCTCGAGTGCCGCGACCACGTCGTTGCGGGTGGCGTGCGGCAGCGGCGCGTCCGGGTCGAGGTCGCCCTGCTGCGCGAGATCGGCGCGGCGCTCTGCGGCGAGGTCGTCCTGGTCGGACGCCGCCGCCTCGATGCTCTCGCGCTCGTCGACGACGATCAGCGCGCCGCGGCGAAGGTGATCGAACAACGTCGCCTCGGTCGCGAGCGGGCCGTAGCGGTCGGGCGCCGGGAGCTGACCGCGCCTCAGGTCGGCTAGCTCGGCCTCGGCGTCCTCGGTGTCGACGCGATCGAGGCGGGCAGCGAGGCGGGTGAGGTCGCCGGGTTCCGCGTACCACTCGCGCGCCGGCCCGAGCGTGATCCGGTCGAGCTGCTCGATCGTGCGCTGTGTGTCCGGGTCGAACGCGCGGATCGACTCGACCTCGTCGCCAAAGAACTCGATGCGAACGGGGAACGAGAGCACCGGCGGGAAGACGTCGACCAGCCCGCCACGACGAGCGGCCTCGCCGGGCACCTCGACCAGCGGGCCAACCTTGTACCCGGCGGCCACGAGCCTACGCGCGAGCGCCTCGAGGCCGACGTGTTCGCCGGTGGCGACGGTGCCCGCGCCGCGCGAGAGGTCGGCCGGCGCCAGCGTCCGGCTGGCGACCGCCGCAGCGCTAGTGACGATCAGCGGCGGTCCGAGCGTGGGATTCGCGATCTCGGCGAGGACGCGGAGGCGGTCTGCCGTGACGCCGGCGTCGGGCGCCTCGCGCTGGTAGGGCAGGGTGCCGTGCGAGGGGAAGAGCGCTGCGGCGCCTCCGGTCCAGGCGTCGAGCTGCTCGGCGTAGGACTGGGCGTCCGTCTCGCGCGCGGCGATCAGCAGCGTCGGTTGGCGGTGACGCCGCCAGAGCAGCGCCGCGGTCACCGCCTTCGAGGCATCCGGCGTGCCGAGCGTGACGCGCTCACGGGCATCGAGGCGTGCATAGACCTCGGTCAGTGGTTCGACCGCCTGGAGGAGGGGCAGGGCGGGACTCAGATCCACTCGCGGCTCCACGCCGAAACGGGGCCGCTCCCTGCGGAGGGGCCCTCGAAAGGTGTGCCGAACCAGTGTAGCGCGGGCCAACCGCGTCTCGGGTCAGGGGCCGCTACTCGCCGGTCAGGGTGCACTCCTTGCCGTCGAGGTACTTGTTCTCCTGCTTCTCGAAGAGCGTGTACTGATCGGAGAGGCCGCCCCAGCCCATGATCTTGAGCTGGTACCCGGCCACGGCCGAGTGCTTCGTGTAGCCATACTGGCAGGGCGGGATGTCAGCCGTGAGCGTGGTGCCGGGGGTCCAGAGGCTCGTGCTGTAGGTATCGAGTGTGATGAACGCGAACGGTTCGAGCCCGGTGACGCCGAGTTCGAACCGTGGGAACTCGAAGCCGAGCCCGAATCCGGCCGGCCCCCGTCCCGCGGTTACCGTGTCTCCCGAGGTGCCGATCTGCTGCGACTTCACGCTGCCCGTCGGCTTCCCGACACCGTCGTCGACGTTGAATCCCTGGTCGCTGGAATAGGTGACCTTCCAACTGCCACCACTGGAGGCTTCCGGCACCGAGAGTTCCGGGACGATCCGGCCCGCCATCTTGATCTGGAGCGTGAACGGAATTCCGAACGGGCCCGGGATCGCGAACGGGACCGACACCGGCACGGTGAATCGCACAATCTCGGCGACCGTCGTCCCCGGCGTCGTGAACGCCGCCCACTTCAGCTCCAGCTCGCCCTGAGGCCGTTGATCTCGGTAGTGAGATCGGGGGGGGGAGGCCCCGCCGTTGAAGTTCGCGACCGCGGAGTAGTTGAAGCCGCTGATCCAACCCTCGCCGCTGACCGCCGCGGGCTCGGAGTCGCCCCGTTTCAGGCCGGCCGTGAGTTTGAAGTGGAGCTTGTCGTCCTTGGGTTCGAACTCGACCTTGAATGTCCAGCCGTTGCGCTCAAAGGCGATTTCGATCTTCCGAGGTGTCGGGGTCTGGTAGCCGATGTTCTGGAAACCGCCGCCGCCGAAATCCCGGGCGATGACGATGTCGGTCACGCCGGGCTGGGCCGCGAGCTGTTCGTAGGTGATATCGAAGTCGTCCCAGGCGATGTCGTAATCCCACGAGATCTCGCCGTCCTGGATCACGTCCGCGAGCGTCGCTTCGTCGACTCGCAGGACGAGCTCGCCCCCTTCCTCGACGACCTCGCGCACGATCCCGAGGCCCGCGCCGGGGATCACTACCGGCTGCCCCGGCCGTACGTCGCCGAGGTCGGCGCCCCGTTCGAAGCGGAACTCGCCCGCGGCCGGATCCGACGAGACGAGGCGGTTCTCGACCATCCCCGTCTCGAGGATGGCGACGTTCGCTTGTGCGGTGACGTCGAAGTTGGTGGTGAGGCCGGTTTGTGTTGGGGTATCGGTGCCGGACCCTCCGCAGGCGGTAGCCAGCGCCACCACGCACACCAGCGCGAGGCCGCAATCACGACGCATGGGACCTCCAGCTCAGAGCGCGCGGTCGGATGGTACATCTCGCGCGCGCGCCGGCGCGGTCGCCCGACGCGAGTGGCGTCTCACGCGGGAGTTGGCAACGAGGCCGTGACGAGCAGGCGAAGTTCACCGTTGGTGACCTCAGACCACTCGAACTCGGGCTCGTCGCCAGCCGGCGCGCTCGCCCGGCGCGAGTGGCGTCTCACGCGGGAGTTAGCAACGAGGCCGTGACGAGCAGGCGAAGTTCACCGTTGGTGACCTCAGACCACTCGACTCGGGCTCGTCGCCAGCCGGCGTGCGGAGCCGGACGAGGATGTTGCGGTCGCCAGCGCGGGTGACATGGAGGCGGTGGGTGCGCGCGACGCCGTCGGCGACGACCGTGCGTGCGACTGCAAGGGTCGCCACCGGGAAGCCGGAGAGCGCCTCGCGAACGGCGGGCGAGGGCTCGTATGCGCCGTCGACGCGGACGACGTGTCCGCTGGCGAGCAGGCGCTCGATCGCCGCTTCGACCGCGGCCGGCTCACCGACGGCGGCGATCGCCTCGGGCCCGGCGAGCAGCGCGAACCCGGTGGCGAGGCCTGGGGCGTTCGGCCGCCTGGCGGACCGTGGCCGCGAGCGTGGACAGCGCCGGCGCGGGCGCGCCTTCGCGCCGCTGGCGCACGAGGGTCGCGAGGACGAATCCGTCGGCGACGGGGGCGACGAGGCGGAAGCCGGTCGGCACGACTTCGGGGCTGGCCTCGGGGATCGCACCGACGAGCGTGGCGATGACGGCGCTTCGGCTGAGCGGGAAGGAGAGTTTCGTCGAGCCTCGGAAGTCGACGCTGCATTCCGACCAGAGGCTGCCGTGGCGGATCACCGTGTAGCCGGGGTGACCGACGTCGGCGACGCCGACGCTGATCGTCTCGTTCGGCCGCAGGCAGGCCTCGAGGTAGTTGAGCGCGAGCGCATCCAGCCGATGGCCGGTCGCGGCGCGCCGGATCAGGCCCTGATCGACGAGCGCGCCCCACTGGGGATGGTCAGGCGGGAGCGCGTCCGCCGGACGGGCCGCTGGAGGTGAAGTCGGGGTTGCAGAAGTAGCCGGGCCAGCGCGCGTGCACCTCCACGCCGCAGTTGACCTGGAAGCTGAGCCGCGCGTCGCTGTCGGAACCGCTTGGCGGGTTGTAAGCGCAGGTGTAGTTCGCCAGAGCGATGTCCTCGCGGACGGTGAAGTCCACGGTCGAGGTTCAGGCGCAGTCCGTCGGGCGCGGGTGGGCAAATGACCTCGGGGTTGCAGGGGATCGCGGTTCGTTCGACCTCGGCGAGCAGTGACTTCGCAAGCGCCGCCATCGCATCGGCGAACTCCAGATCGGCGTCGTACTGGACCGACGCGAGGCTGGTATCCGAATAGACGAAGACCTCGCCGATGTCGCCGGTGCCGCCGCCCTGGCCGCTGAAGGCCGTGTCATCGTCGACGCCGCAGCGAAGGGCGATCCCGCTCGCGACCGCGGCGCCTTCGGACCAGCGGACATTCACGCGGCCGCGATTGCTCAGGAAGCCGCCGCTGTTGGGGTTGTCGGTGCCGTAGGGGCAGAGCAGCGAGAAGGGCACGGCGTCGCTGAACGCGCTGATCGACGGCGTATAGCCCTCGTTGATCCGCAACGCTCCGACAGTCGGGGGGCAGCCTGGGACGGTCTGCTGCGCGTCGTCGCGGAGCGTGTGCCCGAGGAGCGGTTCGCTGGCATGAAGCGGGTTCGCCGCCATCGCCAGAACGCCGAAGATGAGCACGATCGCGACCGCGCTGGACGCGAGCCGGGGGGCGAGCGACCGCCTCATTGGGTCCCTCCGCGGCAGCCTACCGCAGTACGGGCGGGCGGTGGACGGTCTACTCGGCGGTATTCTCCGCCGTGCCCTCGCTTCGCTGGGCCGCGGTCTCAGCGGGATCGGTTCGGTTGTACACCGCCATCGCCGCTTCGAGGCCGTCGCGAATCGCGAGCTCGATCGCGTCGGCGGCGCGGGCGGTGGCGTCATCGAGGAGCTGACGGTGGTCGGGTGGCGGAGCGGAGAGCACCCAGTCGGCGATCTGGTCGGGGTCGCGGACGCCCTTGCCGTCCTCGTATGGCCGGTCGATGCCGATCCGCGCGCGGGCGAAGTCGCGGCTGCCGATCGCGTCGATCAGCGACTTCATGCCGTTGTTGCCGCCGGCGCTGCCGGTCTGACGGAGGCGGACGCGGCCCACCGGGAGATCGAGGTCGTCGTACACCACGAGGAGCGCCTCGGGACGGGTGTGGAGGCGGCGGACCTCGGCGGCGACGGGCGCTCCGCTGACGTTCATGAAGGCGCGAGGACGCGCGAGCGTGACCTCGCGGCCGTCGATCGTGATGGGGGTGCGATCGACGTTGCCGTGGCGCTTGAGTGCCCCGCCGTGCCGCTTCGCCAGCAAGGCGATCACCCGGGCACCAACGTTGTGGCGCGTATTCCCGTACTCGCCGCCGGGGTTGCCGAGGCCGACGACGAGCACGGGCCGACCGTCGAATGGCGCCTCGACGCGGTCCCTGTCCTCGGGTTGGTCGTTCGCTGGGCGGTTGCGGCGGTGCCGAAAGGCGCTAAAGCGGCTCTTGAGCGACATGCGTCCATGGTTGATGCCGGGCGGGGACGAGTGCAAGCGGGCGGCGGCTGGGCTCGGGCGGCGGACGGTCCGGTTATCAACCGGCGATCCACCGCTGCTCGGGCCGAATGTGCGCTCGATGTTCATGGCGTTGTTCGTAACTGGCGCTCGGCGCCGTTTGGCGCGGCCTATTCTCCTCATACGCCTTGGCGGGGGTCGACCCGGAACCTGGTCTGCAGGGGTCCGAGTTGAGCAGGCACCAACAGGGCTCAGGAAATGCCCGCCTCTGCGTACGAGGGGCGGGCATTTCTGCTTGTCCGGCCGGTTCGAGGTTCGCTGCCAGGGATGGCGGCACCCGATCTTGCGAGACTCGTCGTTCGCGGCGTCTAGACGCTTCCAGGGATCGGGCGACGATCTCGAATCAGGCCGGGCTGGTCGCTTCGCCAGCGGCATGGGCCGCCGATCGATCTCCCCGGTCCCACCACTTGCTCAACTTATCGCCCGCCCCGGCCCTCGACAGGCGTGCGGGCGGATCGCGCTCGTATTGCTCGGCTGCTGGGCCGCTCATATGCTTGCCGCGCCCTGAGTTCGGCGCCCACGACCGGGGCGACCGAGCGGCGTCTGCCTCACCGAACGGAGCGACCGATGAACGACGTGATCGCGGCTGCGCGCGCCCGAGGGCGCGCGCAACTGACCGAGGTCGAGGCCAAGGATCTGCTCGGCGCGGCCGGGGTGCCCGTCGTCGAGACGCGGCTGGCGACGACGGCTGACGAGGCGGTCGCGGCGGCCGACGCGATCGGCTACCCGGTGGTGATGAAGGTCGTCTCGCCGGAGATCGCGCACAAGTCCGACACCGGTGGTGTGGTCCTGAACGTCGGCGACGCGGATGCGACGCGCGCCACCTTCGACCAGATCAACGCCGCCGTCTCGTCCGCCGCGCCCAACGCCGAGGTCGACGGCATCGCCGTCCAGGCGATGGTCCCGCAGGGCACCGAGGTGATCGTCGGCGCGACGACCGACCCGCAGTTCGGTCCGGTGATGATGTTTGGCCTCGGCGGCGTCTTCGTCGAGGTGATGAAGGACGTGGCGTTCCGGATCGTCCCGCTGGAGCAGCGCGACGCGCATCAGCTGATCCGTGAGATCAAGGGCTTCCCGCTGCTGGAGGGCGCGCGCGGCACCGATCCGGCGGACCTCGACGCGCTCGAGTCGTTGATCCTCAAAGTGTCCGCGGTCGTCGAGGCGAACCCTGCGATCGCGGAGCTCGACCTGAACCCGATCTTCGCCCGCCCTGACGGGGCGATCGCCGTCGACGCCCACATCGTCCTCGCGGACCAGGAAGGTGCGTAGCGTGCCGATCGACCAGGCCCGGATCGCCCGTGCGCTCAACCCGTCGAGCGTCGCTGTCGTCGGTGACAAGGGCCCGAACTACCAGTGGCTGTCGAACCAGGAGCACTTTACTGGCGAGCTCTACTCTGTCCAGCTCGACGAGAAGGAGATCCCCGGGATCGAAGAGAAGGGGATCACGAACTACCTGTCCCTGAAGGACATCCCGGGCGAGGTCGACCTCGTGATCTGCGCCGTACCGCGAGCGGTGACGCCGTTCGTCGTCGGCGACGCGATCGAGAAAGGCGCCGGCGGGGTCAGCATGTTCACCTCGGGTTTCGCGGAGACGCGGGAGCCGGAGGGCGTGGCGCTGCAAGCGAAGCTCGTCGAGATGTGCACCGAGGCGGGGATGCCGCTGGTCGGTCCGAACTGCATGGGCGTCTACAACCGCAAGCTGGGTGTGAAGTTCGGCAGCGGACTGGAGCACGGCGAGGGCGGCGACATCTCGGTGATCTCGCAGAGCGGGACGCACGGCATCGGCATGACGAACGGCGCGCAGTCGGTCGGCGTGAAGGTGCGGCGCACGATCTCGTTCGGCAACGGCGTGATCCTCAACGAGTCGGACTACCTCGAATACCTGATGAACGACCCGGAGACGCCGGCGATCGCGATGTACCTGGAAGGCACGCGCGACGGGCGCCGCTTCTTCAGCGTGCTGCGCGAGGCCGCGGCGAAGAAGCCGGTGATCGTGTGGAAGGGCGGGCGCTCGACGGCCGGCTCGCGGGCGGTGAGCTCGCACACCGGATCGCTCGCCTCGTCGCAGTCGGTCTGGGACGCGATGCTCGCGCAGACCGGCGCGATCGCCGTCGGATCGATCGAGGAGGCGATCGACGCGATCGCCGGTCTCGTGCACACGAAGCAACCGACCGGCCGCGACATCGCGCTGATCGCGATGACCGGCGGCCAGTCGGTGGCGATCACCGACCAGTTCGAGCGATTCGGCTTCAACGTCCCCGAGCTGAGCCAGCAGTCGTACGACCGCCTGGCCGAGTTCTTCATGACCGTCGGCGGCTCGTACCGCAACCCGTTCGACGCGGCGTCGACGATTCGCAGCGAAGCCGAGAACCTGCAAAAGATCCTCGAGATCATCGCCGACGAGCCGATCATCAACGGTGGCGTCGCGCTCGAGTTCCGCTCGCGCGGCTACGAGAAGGAAGAGGATCTCGATGAGATCATCGATCTCCTCGACGACCACCGGAACAAGACGAACCAGCCGCTGATCCTGATGATGCCGACGTACGGCGTGATGACCGGCGATCTCGAGGAAGCCGCGAAGGTCCGGAGCCGCCTCGCCGCACGTGGGTACGCGGTCCTCCCTTCGTTCGAGAGAGGCGCGCAAGCGCTTGGCCGCGTGGTGGATTACCACACGGGCTGACCTCCGGATCACGGTTGGTCGCCCGGCTGCCTGCGCGTCGTGTTCACTTCCACAGGTTGGTACCGACGGGCAAGCCTGGCACCGTCAAGCCGGTGACTGCGTGACGAGGCAAGCCGGCGGACCGCGATCGAAAAAGCCGGCCGTTGATCATCGAAGCTCGTGATCTGGGAAGCACGGCCACCCGGCAGTACGGTCTCGTCCACCGGTTCTGCGCCATTCACGCATCCGATCGACGGCGCCAACCCCCTCCTCATACGACTCGTTCCCGTTATGGAAATCCAGACTCATAGTGGACTGTCTGCTCTGACGATCTTCTGAACATAGCGCTCTTCCGAGGGTTTTCACCATGTCGTTCAGAGCTCTGTATCGCGTTAGTTTCATCATGTCAAACCACGGCGCTCAGTCGGCACGGGATACCCGGCCATTGACGACTTGGAACGACATTGCCCCGTAGACAAGAGGAAGTGACAGCAGGGAAGTGGAAGCTGTTCCGTGAGCCAAAAAGACGCAGCCTTGAAGTTCGTTCGTGAAGTTCTGAAGAGTCCAAAATCTGCAGACCTTCTCGCCAAACATGATGACGCCTAATGCGTAGAGGAGGCGAGAAAGCAGATCGCCGGATTGTTCGGTGATGCTAAGGTGAAGGAATTCGACGTCTTCATCGCGCAGGCGTAGCTACGACACTCCAGAGAGGAACAGATAAATGAAACTATCCCAGAAAATCGTCTCTGGGTTCCTGATCGTGACGGTGATCATGGGCGGCTTCGGCTTCTTCATGTTCACGCGGGTCAGTTCTCAGCTGTCGGACAAACAGAACGAGGTGAACGATCTCTCCGCACTTACCTCGTCCATTCAGGACTTCCACATCGAGAACTTCCACACGCAGCTCGAGGTGTGGGAATACGCCTATCAGCCAAATGAGAAGCGGCTGAACGCGTTTTACAAGCACCTGGTGGTGTTCGACGTTCTCTTCGACGAGTTCGTCGCACTGGCTGACGGAGCAGCGCTCGATCCCGAAGCTCGGGCGATCGTGACCGAGCTGCAGATCGGCATCGTCGACGTTCGCGGGAGCTGGATTGACTTCGTGGCGCGGTCAGCGGAGCTGGCGACCGGTACGCTGACGACCGCGACGCTGGCCGACGACGGCAGCGAGAAGTACCCACTGTTGGATGGGATGCAGGCTTACGGGTACCAGTATTCCTACCCGATGTTCGACCCGGCGAGCGTGGACGCATTCGAGCCGGCTCTGATTTCTCAGATGGCGGGCCCGGGCGGTATCGAGGAAATCTTCGACGACGCGAACTTCAACTCCAACACGGACCGGTTCGTCGTGCTGCAGCAGACCGCGCTCGCCGCGACGGTGGCGGAGATGAGCGACTTGAAGAGCTCACTCACCTCGCAGTTCATCATCGCGTTCGTCGTGGTGCTCGGCCTCGCGGCCGGTCTGGCCGTGCTGTTGACCAACGTCATCACCAAGCCGATCAAGCAGGTGACCGAGGCCGCCCGTGAGCTCGGCTCGGGCAACGTCAACGTGGCGATCCCGCAGGTGACCTCGAACGACGAGATCCAGGATCTGGCTGAGACGATGGTCGTCGTGACGGACGCCGTTCGCTTCCTCCAGGGGGAGGTGCGCGACGCGCAAGGCGTCGAGGAGGACGCTGCGTAGCTCGCTGCCAGCGCACCCCGCTGAGCCGCGACCAAGAGGCCTCGTAACTTCGGTTACGGGGCCTCTTTCGTTGCGGCGGCAAGTCCAGTAGCGTCCCCGTGAGGGCGTCGAGACGGGCTATTCTCCGTAGTAGGTGAGGTGGGCACAGCTGGTGGTCCAGAACGGGCAGGCACGCGAACGGAACTCCCGCGGCGCGGCCCAGCCGAGCGCGGGACTCGTGAGGGAGCTCTGGTCACTCGGCGGCGGCGAGCCACCCGATCCCGGACGCCTCGCGTTCAGCGGGCCCGAACACGTCCTGCCCTCGAAGTTTGCGGTCACCGAGGCGGCCGCCACCTCCGTCGCCGCCGCCACGCTTGCGGCGGCGACCGTCCTCGAGGCGCGCGGCGGTCCCCGGTCTGACGTCACGATCGATCGGGCGCACGCGGCGGCGGCCTTCTCGCTTGAGCGCCTGCTGCGAGTGGATGGCGGGACCCGTGACCCGTGGGCGACGCTGTCGGGGCTGTACGAGACGCGGGACCTGCGGCACGTGCAGCCCCACTGCAACTTCCCGCACCACGCGCAGGGCGTCGCTGATCGGCTCGGCGTCCCGCCGCAGCGCGAGGCATTCGAAGCCGCGATCGCCGAGTGGGACGCCGTCGACCTCGAGGCCGCGCTGATCGATGCGGGAATGGTCGGCGCGATGTATCGCACATTGGATGAGTGGGACGCGCACCTGCACGCGGCGGCGACGCGGGCGCTACCCGTCCTCGAGCTCGCACTGCTAGGCAACGCCGGCGGGCGTGAGTTGTCGGCGTCGGAGCGGCCACTAGACGGGGTGCGCGTCCTCGACTGCTCGCGTGTGCTTGCCGGCCCGGTGGCGGGGATGACGCTGGCGAGTCACGGGGCTGATGTGCTCCGGATCGGCGCCGATCACCTGCCGTACACCGGCGCGGTGATAGCTACCGGCTTCGGGAAGCGGAACACGAACATCGATCTGCGAAGCGACGAGGGACGGGCGACGTTCACGCGTCTCCTCGAAGACGCCGACGTCATGATCGACGCGTTCCGCCCGGGCGCTCTGGAAGCGCTCGGGTTCGGACCGGAAGAGGTCGCGCGGATCCGTCCCGGCATCGTCCTGGTGCAGCTCTGCGCGTTCGACTGGACCGGCCCCTGGGGAGGTCGCCGCGGCTTCGACTCGATCATCCAGACCACGACCGGGATCGCGATGGCAGCGGCCGACGAGGACGGCCGGCCCGTGCACCTCCCCGTGCAGGCGCTCGACCATGCGACGGGCTTTCTCGCCGCGTTCGCGGCGATGCGCGGCCTCGCGCGGCGGCAATCCGAGGGCGGTTCGTGGCTGGCGCGATTGTCGCTGCTTCGGACGCGCAACTGGCTGGTTGGCCTCGGCGGAGGAGGCTCGCCGGAAGCGCCGGTCAACCTCGAGACGTACCTGCACGAGGTGGACTCAGCGTTCGGCAGGTTGAGCGCGGTGCGCGCGGTTGGCGGGCTGGATGCGAGTCCGCCTCGGTGGGATCGGGCGCCCTCGGAGATTGGGTCGGCGGCGGCGGAGTGGCTATAGAGAACGTTGACCGCTCGGCTGGCCGACGCGTAGCGTCCGAGCGCTCCTCGATGACGTGGGACGGAAGAGGTACGAGATGACGTTGAAGCGGTTCGACAACATCGGCATCGCCTGCACCGACGCGAAGCGGACACACCAGTTCTACACCGAGGTCCTCGGCTGCGAGGCCGCGCCGCTGGAGGAGGGTGCGACCTCGTTCGGCGCGAGCATTGGCGATGTGGCGTTCTACATCTTCGAGACGAGCGCTACGAACGAGGTGGGCCGCGACGACGGGATGCCCTCGAATCCGGTCGGCATCGACCACCTGGCGTTCGAGGCCGAGGACTTCGAGGCGGCCTCGGCCGAGCTCGAGGCGAAGGGCGTGACCTGGGTCGGCGATACAGTCGGCGAACCGGGCGGGTTCCGCTACCGCGGGTTCCACGATCCTGATGGGAACATGGTCTACGTCATCCACAAGGGCTGACGGTGCGCTCTCGCGTTGTCTGGTCCCGTTTATTGACCCGCCATACCCCCGAGGGGTAGCGTTTTCGTCATGACCCGAAACCCCGAGACCGACTCTCCCGCGGCTGCGGTCCGCCCGCTGCGGCACATTTACCTCGACAACGCCGCGTCCACCGCCGTGCGGCCGGAGGCGCTGGAGGTGATGTTGCCGCTGTTTGCCGAGGACTTCGCGAATCCCTCGGCGCACCACGCCGGTGGACGGCGCGCGGCGGACGCGCTCGACGGCGCCCGCGACACGGTGGCCGAGGTGCTCGGCGCGCTCTCCGAGGAGGTCGTATTCACGTCAGGCGGGACCGAGAGCATCAACGCGGCGCTCAAGGGCGTCGCATTCGCGCAGGCAGACGCTGGCGCGGGCCGTCACGTCGTAACGACCGAAGTCGAGCATCACGCGGTGCTGCATTCGTCTCATTACCTCGAACGCTTCGGGTTCGAGGTTGAGCTGCTGCCGGTGGACGAGTTCGGGCGGGTAGCGCCGGACGAGGTGGCCGAGGCGGTCCGCGACGACACCGTCTTGGTGTCGGTCGGCTACGCCAACAACGAGGTGGGCACCGTACAGCCGATCGCGGCCATCGCGGAGGCGGTGAAGGCGCGCGCCTCGGCGCTGGGGCGGCCGGTGCCGGTCCACACCGACGCCGTGCAAGCGGCTTCCTCGCTGCCGCTCGACGTCGACGCGCTGGCCGTGGATTTGCTCTCCCTTTCCGGTCACAAGTTCGGCGGCCCGAAGGGCACCGGAGTGCTCTACCTGCGGCGCGGGGTGCCATTCCTCGAACAGCTGTCGGGCGGCGGCCAGGAGCGTCAGCGACGATCGGGCACGGAGAACGTCCCCGGCGTGGCCGGGATGGCGACGGCGCTGCAGTTCGCGCAGGTGGAATGCGACACCTTCCGACAGCGAACCTCGATGCTGCGCGATCGGCTGCTGGAGCAGGTGATGACCGCCTGTCCGGACGCCCGCCTGAACGGGCACCCGACGGAACGCCTGCCGCACAACCTTCACCTCTGCTTCCCCGGCGTCGAGGGCGAAGCGCTGGTCGAAGCCCTCGACGCGCGCGGCATCGAGTGCTCGGCGGGCGCGGCGTGCACCTCGGCGACGTGGGAGCCGAGCCATGTGCTGCTCGCGATGGGCGTGCCGCTGGAGCTGGCGATCGGCTCGCTACGGATGACGCTGTCGCCCGCACAGACCGACGCGGACATCGACTACGTCGCCTCGGAACTCCCGGCCGCCGTCCGCCACCTGCGCGCCACAACCGTCCCCACGATCTAGCCCTCTTCGAGGGCTGCTGACGCTTCGCGCCCGTTTGTGTTTCGTCCGAGGTGGCTTCGGGAGTTGGTGCGGTTAGCGGAGCGTGTCGCGCCAGCTTGTCGCTGTTTCGGCGTCGTGAGTGCGGCTGAAGCCGCAGTACCAGGCCAGCGGATCGTCCAGGGGGTCACCACCCCAGCGAGGCTTGCCAGTGATCAGCAGGCGCGTGCCCTCCGCGTAGTCCGGGCCGCCCTCGGACGAGATCGAACCGGGCGGCATGATCAACACGTCGACGCGATCGGGTCCGTCGGGCCAGAACCATTCGTGGACCTCAAAGACGACGACGATGTAGAGCAGCTCCTCGGTCGTGCCGATCTCCGCGACGGTGCCGTCGAAGGCGAAGGCGCGGTTCGCGAGCGTGCTGAGCGTGTACGCCTCGACGCAGCTCCCTGCCGCGTTGCTGCCGAGCGCGACGGAATCGGCGCCGGCTTGGCCGGCCCCGGGCGACAGGTGCCCGTCGGAGCCCTCGGAGCAGGCGCTGAGCGCAACGGCCGCGCCCAGCGCTGCCGCGATTGCCAGTCGCACGTTGCGTCCTTCCTCCGCTTGGTCCGTCC
The DNA here is from genome assembly GCA_965248675.1 of Dehalococcoidia bacterium. GTDB lineage: Bacteria > Chloroflexota > Dehalococcoidia > UBA2979 > UBA2979 > UBA6627. Next base: position 49,116 of record CBDFJZ010000006.1, on the reverse strand, counting down.
GAGGAGTAAACGCGATACGCACGCGTGCGGTTCCGCCGCGTCGCTCGGCCTGGCGGTCCGGCAGGCGAAGATGCAGAGCTGTGTGGACACTCTGTGGACAAGAACTGCTTACGCGCTTTACATCCGGGCGCGTTCTTGGGTAGGCTCGCTTACGCAGTTCAGCAATATGCGGGTGGCTGCGTCTGCCGACACGCTGCACAGCCGACGGTGTAGCGAGGCGTAGCGGCTCTCAGTCTGCGAGGGAACGTAGCTGTGCCTGACTCCCCATTCGACAACTATCTGGACCTGGTCGAGGCCGCGCGCGAGCTGGGGATCCACCCTCAGAGCCTGCGTCGCCTGATCAAGCAAGGTCGCGTCCCGGCGACGCTCTTCGCCGGGAAGTACCTGATCGAGCGTGACAAGCTCGAGATGTTCAAATCGAGCTACGACCCGCGCCCCGGGCGGAAGCCGATCCGCCGCCTACTCTAAGTCGCGAGCCGTCCTGCCCGTTGCCAGAGCCGCCGATGCTGCCTCGTGTCAACGTGCCGAGGTCTGCGCATCCTGGACCCGGTTCGAGAAGATCGTCAGCAGGCCCGCATGTTCCTCCGCGAGCTCGTTCGAGTTCAGTTGGAGGCCCACATACAGCGCGAGCACGTTGTCGCGCTGGAAGGCGTGCAGGTCGACCGTGAGGTTGATCGGAATGATCACCGCGATCGCGTCGATCGTCGCGATCAGCGCGGTCGAGTCGTCGAGCGCGTAGACCGGCGTCGCGAGCGAGAACTCGACGATCCGGATGCCGGCGTCGTCGCCGACCGGCAGCGCCGCCGCCAGGATGCAATCCTCGAGGCTGTCGGGCGAGAAGGCGTCCTCGAGGAGCGCCGCGGCGCGTTCGGCGCCAGCCGGGTCCTCGAAGACGACGACGCTCGTGCTGACGGCGCGGAAGTCGAGGAGTTGCCCGGCGCTGGTGAACGAGCGCCCGCTCGCCGCGAGTGGCGTGACGTCTCCCAGCAGCGCGGGGAGGTTGCCGATCGCATCCTCGAGTGTCTGGCACTCCGCAGGCAGGATTTCGAGATCCACCGCCCCGGCGCCACCCGGGATCAGGCTGTCGAGCCCGATTTGTTCGTCGATCCGCTGCCAGTCGCCGGCGGGAAGGTCGTCGGCTGCCAGCAGGGCCTGGGCAGCGATGGTTTCCGCCTGCGCGGCGGTGAGCGGGCCGGCACCATCGTCGCCAGAACAGCCGATGAACAGCGCCACCGCGGCCAGTATCAGGCCCACGGCGAGCGCGCGATGACGGCCGTGTTCAAGGAACATCGAGGTGCGGCCCTTCGTGCCCGGCACCGGCTACGCTGGCGGCCTCAGCGGCTCCGGTCAACTGGTGAGCGATGAATCACGATCCCGCGCTTGCGGAACTCGTCGTCGACGGCGTGTGGCGATTGCGCGCGATTCCGGGCGCGAACTGCTACCTCCTCGCCCTCGACGGCGCAGACGGTGGCTTCGCGCTGATCGACGCGGGCACGCCAGGCGCGGGGCGGCCGATCATCGAGCGCCTGACGCGGCTCGAGGTGAGGCCGTCGACGCTCCTGCTCACACACCGTCACCGGGATCACGCCGGCGGGGCCGCCGCGCTGCGCGAGGCGCTCGATTTGCGGGTGATCCTCGGAGCCGGGGATGTCGAGGGCGGCCGTATCCGCCGCGATCGGCAGCGCCCACGTCCGCTGCGGCGGATGCTGCGCGGACATGGCGCGTCGACCACCCCCGTGGTCGACGAGGCAGTGCCCGCGGCCGGCGACAGCGAGCCCGTCCCGGGCATCCTCGCGATCCCGGCGCCCGGTCACACCCTCGGTTCGACCTGCTACTTGCTGGCGGACCGGGAGCTGATGTTCGTGGGAGACATCGCGTTGAACTCGGGAGACCGGCTCAGCCGTCCGTTGCCGATCTCGAACGAAGACACCGCAATGCAGGAAGCCTCGCTCGCGGCGATCGCCCGTCGCGCCCCGGCACATGGCGCGCCCGGGCACGGCGACCCGCTGTGCGATGTGTTCGGCGACCGAGTGCGGACGTTGGCCTCGATGCCCTCCGCCCCCGGCGGGTCGTTGCTGCGCGTGCTGCGCAACCCGGTGTCCGCGTTCCGCTTCGCGAGGAGAATGCGGCGCTGAGGGCCTGCCTCGGATCGAGGCGTTACCAGGGGAGCGGTTCGCCGTCTCTGAAGAAGCCGCCGGCTGGGCCGTCGTCGGCGACGGCGGCTGCCCAGACGATGCCGGCGGCGCTCTCCTCGACTGGCCGGCCGCCGCTGCCCTCGTAGGTAGCCGTGTAGCCGGGACAGACCGCGTTCACGAGCACGCCGTCGTCTTTCAGCTCGGCGGCGAGCTTGATGGTGAGGGCGTTGAGCGCGGCCTTCGAGGAGCCGTAGGCGGAGAGCGCTCCCGGCGCCCCGTAGCCGCCGCCGAGGCCGCCGCCGTCGGCGCCGAACGAGCCGGCGGCGCTGGAGACGTTGACGATGCGCGGGTGATCGCTGCGGCGCAGCAGCGGCATGAACGCCTGCGTCATCCGCCACGCTCCGAACACGTTCAGCTCATACGCCTCGTGTTACGTAGTCCAGGTCGATCGTCGATGCGGTCTCGTTCGCGTCGTAGTAGGTGCCGGCGTTGTTCACGAGCACGTCGAGGCGGCCGAACTGCTCCTCCACGAAGCGGCGGGCGTGATCGATGTCGCCGGGATCGGTGACGTCGAGGCGGATCGGCACGATGTCGCCCGCGGCTGCCAGCTTGCCGGCGGCGGCGTTGCCCTGGTCGCGGTCGCGCGATCCGAGGAGCACGGCGAGCCCGCCTTGCGCGAGCTGGCGTGTCACCTCGAAGCCGATGCCGCGGTTCGCCCCGGTGACGAGGGCGACGGCGCTGAATCCTCGATCTGCTGGCATCGCTGGCTCCATTCGTGAGGCAGGTTCGTGCGTAGGATGCCGGAGGTCGTTGTCCGCTGCCGTCTCTACACTTGGCGGCATGGTGATCGCTGTCCTCGGAACGGTCGTGCGGGGGTTCCTGATGGGGACGGCGGACGTCTTGCCGGGCGTCTCGGGCGGGACTGTCGCGCTCGTGCTCGGATTCTATGAGCGGCTGATCGATTCGGTGAAAGCCGCCAGCTCGGCGCTCGGGCGGTTCGTGCGGCTGGAGTTCGGTGGCGGCGTCGACTGGCTTGCACGAGTCGAGTGGCTCTTCCTCGTGCCACTGCTGGCCGGCATCGGACTCGCGATCGCGACCCTTGCCGGCGTGCTGGAGATGCAGCTCGAGGAGCACCCGGTCGAGGTTGCAGCGCTGTTCCTCGGCTTGGTGATCAGCTCGATCCTCGTCGTGTGGCGGCTGCTCGAGCGTCGCGACCCGGTGCGGCTCGCCGTGATGATCGGCGTCGGCGCCGTGCTGTTCCTTGCGCTCGGCCTGCGCGACGGCACGTCCGAGGCGACGGTGAGCCAGGCCAGCGACCCGGCGCTGTGGACCTTCTTCCTCTCGGGGGCGATCGCGATCTGCGCGATGATCCTGCCCGGCATCAGCGGGTCGCTGATCCTCGTCTTGTTGGGGATGTACGGGCCGTTGCTGGACGCCGTCACGGGTCGTGAGCTCGGGTTGCTCGGCGTGTTCCTGGTCGGGGCGACGATCGGCCTCGCGCTGTTCGCACAGCTGCTGCACTGGGCGCTGGAGCACCACCACGACACGATGATGGCCGCGCTGATCGGTCTGCTGATCGGCTCGACACGGGTACTGTGGCCGTGGCCGAACGGCCTCGACGGCACGAGCCTCGGCGCGCCCGACGGCTCCGTGCCCGCCGCCGCCGCTCTGGGGGCGCTGGGCGTGGTGTCGGTGCTGGCCGTCCATCAGCTCGCGCGGCGCCGGGAGCGACACGCGGCGGTCATCGCCGCGTCTGCGGTGCGCGCGTCCTGACCGCCGTCCTCGTTCGTGGTTCGGCGCCACCGTCGTGGTGCTATTATTCGCGCCTGATCGGCTGAATCTGATTGGGGCAGCGGAGATGAGCGGTCCGCTCGTCGGTATCCGAGTGTTGGATCTGACCCGCGACGTGGCGGGTCCATTCGCGACCAAACTGCTCGCCGACTACGGCGCCGACGTACTCAAGCTCGAGCCGCCCGAGGGTGATCCGTCCCGGCGTTACGGCCCGTTCCCGGGCGACGAGCCGCATCCCGAACGGTCGGGTTTGTTCCTCCACCTGAACACGAACAAGCGCTCGGCGATCCTCGATCCGTCGAGCGTGGAAGGCGCCGTGACGATCCGCCGCCTGGCCACCGAAGCGGACGTGTTGCTCGAGGACTACGCGCCGCGGGAGCGCGCGGGGTGGGGCTGGGATCCTCGAGCGCTCGCCGACGCCAACCCGGGGCTGGCGGTCGTCTCGATCACGCCGTTCGGTCAGAGCGGGCCCTATCGCGACTACCAGGGGTCCGAGCTGACGTTGCAGGCGATCGGCGGTCCGCTGCACCAGACCGGGAATCGCGATCGCGAGCCGCTCAAGCTCGCCGGGCATTACGCGCACTACCACGCCGGGCTGATGGCCGCGCTCACGGCGATGCTGATCCGGCTCCGAGTCGAGCGGGGCGATACCGACGGCGGCGACCATGCGGACCTCTCGATCTACGAGTGCCAGGCCGGGTGCCGCGATCGGCGCGTGATCCACCTGACCGCCGCGGCGTACTCGGGCGTGGCGCCGAAGCGCGCGAGCGGAGCGACCCGGCGGATGGCCGCGGGGATGCGGCCGTGCGTCGACGGCTATGTCAACATCACCGCGGCCGGACCGAGGCGTCTCCCGCGGTTTCTGAAGCTGATCGGCCGCGAGGATCTGCTCGACCATCCCGACATCAATGCGCCTGCTGCGATGGTGCCGGCCGAACTCTACGAGCAGGTCGAAGGCTCGCATCACGCCTACCTCGCGGAGAAGCCGAAGCTCGAGGCGGTGCGCGAAGCGCAGGGGGCCGGCCTGCTCGCCGGCGCCGTGATGACAGTGGCCGATCTGTTCGGCGACGAGCACTACCGGCGCCGAGGCTACTGGGAGACGATCGATCACCCGGAGGCCGGAACGCAGCTGTATCCAGGCCGTCCATTCGCGATGTCCGCGTCACCTCGGCCGGTCGCGCGCCGCGCGCCGTTGCTGGGCGAGCACCAGTCCGATCTCGAAGCGCCTTGGGGTGCGCCCCGCGAGCCGATCGAGAGCCGGCCAGCCTCGAAGTCGCCGCAGCGGCTACCGCTCGAGGGGATACGGATCGCCGACATCACGGTGGTATGGGCGGGGCCGCACGTCACTCAGCTCCTGGCGGAGTGGGGCGCCGAGGTGATCCGCGTGGAGCCGGTGAACCGGATTCAGCCGAACACCCGCAACGCCGACTCCATCGTCTCCCGCGAGCAGGCGGCGACGCTCGCGGAGAATGGGCAGCAGCCGCCATACCCGGACATGGACCCCGGCGAGGACCCGTGGAACCGCGCCGCCTCGTTCAATTCGCATGCCCGGAACAAGAAGTCGATGGCCTGCGACGTGATGTCAGATCAGGGCCACGCGGCGTTCCTGCGACTGATCGAGCAATGCGACGTGTTCGTCGAGAACAACGTCCCCGAGACGATCGACAAAGCGCGCGTCGGGTGGGAGGTGCTGCGCAAGGTCAATCCGCGCCTGATCATGCTGCGGATGCCGGCCTTCGCGCTCGACGGCGACTACCGCAACTACCGCGCCTTCGGACTTCACGTCGAGGCGATGGTGGGGCACACCCATCTGCGCGGGTATCCGGACGCGTCGCCCGAGTTCCTAGGCGAGACGCTCGCGAGCGACGGGATCTCCGGGGTGCAGGGGGCGCTGGCGGTGGCGATGGCGCTACGCCATCGCGAACGTACCGGCGAGGGCCAGCTGATCGAGCTGCCGCTGACCGAGGGTTTTATCCCTACGTTCGCGGAGTTCATCGCCGACTACACGATGAACGACCGAGACACGCCCAGCCAGGCGAACCGCCACCGCTGGCACGCTCCGCACAACGTGTACCCGACCCGGGGCGACGATCAGTGGATCGCGATCGACGTGGGTACCGACGCCGAGTTCGCCGCGATGGCGGCGGTCCTCGGTCAGCCCGCGATCGCCGCGGACGAGCGGTTCGGGTCGGCCGAGGCGCGGCGCGCGCACCGCGGCGAGCTCGACGAGGCGGTGGCGGCGCTTACCCGCGATCGCGACAAGGAGGAGCTGTTTCACGCGCTCCAGCGCGCCGGCGTGGTCGCGACACCCGTCCACGATCCCCTCGAAGCGCTCGCCGATCCGCAGCTCGCGGCGCGTGGGTTCTTCGAGGAGATCACGATGCCGGGCGTAGGTACCCATCGCTACCCCGGGTTGACGATCAAGATGGCGCACACGCCGAACGCGATCCGCACGCCGCCGCCGAAGCTGGGCGAGCACAACGAGGAGATCTACCTCGATCTGCTCGGATACACACGCGACGAACTCGATGCGCTCGAGGCGAGTGGGCTCGTCGGAACGGCGTACCCGCCCGAGTTGCTCGTGCGTCGCTAGACCTGGCTCGACGGCGGGCGGCCGGCGCCGGGCGGGCCGGCGAACGCCTGCGCGACCTGGAGGAACCCCTCGGCGCCGCCGCTCGTGTACGCGAGTGTCGTGTCGCTGTAGTGGATGCGCTGGGTGACAACGCGGCAGAAATCGCCGGCGGCGCCGCTGATTCGGTGCGGCGCATCTTCAGGGCCCCACGTCCAGGTCGCGCCGCCGGGCGCGGTGAGCTCCACGTAGAGCGGTTCGGGGTCCGGATCGAGGCCGCGGTTGCGGTAGGCGAAGTCACGCGTCGCGTAGCCCAGGTGCGCGATGTTGTGCAGTCGATCGGTGTCGACGGGCGTGGCGCCGGCGGTCTCGATCGCGTCGAGGCCGTGCGACCACGCCTCCATCAGGCGCGCGGTGGTGAAGGAGCGGACGCTCATCTCGTTGCCGGCCCAGGGGAGTCGGTCTCTTGCGTCGAGCGTACGGAGCGCGACGGCGAGGCGGGCACGGGCGCGGCGCCACCAGGCGAGCAGCTCCTCGATGCTGAGTGCGCGCGCGTCGAGCTGACCGGCGCTGAGCACGCCGCCACCCGCGCGTCGATCGCCCTTGGGGTAGGCGCGGGTCTCGGCGATCATCGCGGCGGTCTCGTCGCCTTCGGCGAGGTGCGCGATGCAGTCCCGCATCAGCCAGCCGTCGGCCGGCGAGGGGGCCTCCCAGCGCTCAGACGGTGCATCGCGGACCGCTTCGTCGAGATAATCCTGCTCGGCCACCAGTTCGTCGACGAGATCGTCCACGCGCGCCTCCTCGCCGCCGCAGCGTACCGCTACGGCCAGCGTTGTTGCGTCGAGCGTCGGAGAATGGCCGGTTAAGAATGGGAGGCCCCCGACGTATCGCCGGGGGCCTCCCATCGAGGCACAGGAGCGTCCTACTCCCGATCTTGGTATTGCGGTTCGTTCTCGTTTGGTACGCGATGCTCGAGGATTTTTTTCCTCGTGGCGGCTGCGAGATCAGTCGTTGCGCGGCACGTCGTCGGGCTGACCGGGCTCTTCGGGCTGTCCGGCGCCCTGGCCGGGGTTCTCCGTCTGACCAAGGCCCTGGCCCTGGCTCTCCGGGGGGCCGACGCCCTCTGGTTTGCCCGGGCTGTCCGGCTGACTAGCGCCGTCAGGCGGGCCGCCCTGCCCGGCGTTGCCGAGCACGGTCACGACGGTCAGCACACAGTCCTCGGTGAGCAGCCCGTCGACGGTTTCGCAGCGCCCCGAGATGAGCAACACGTGGCCCTCGAAATCCTCGAGCGTCGGGTCTGACTCAGTGGCGTTGGGTCCGCCCGCGGCGTTCGCCGGGCCCGGCAGCCGGACCAGGGCGTCGCCCAGGTCGAACTCGACGGGCACGTCGTCCAGACTCGTCTGGACCTGGATCATGCCGTCACCCGAGTAGACCAGAACGCCGCGCAGCAGGAATCTGCCGTCCCAGCGCAGATTGGCCATCAGGCTGCCGGGGACGCCCTCGGGTGCCTCGGTCACGGCGGCGCCATTTACCTCGGCGAGCGCCACGATCGCGGCCTCGCCTGCGACTGTAGCTTCGGCCGTGGCTTCGAGCACCGCCTCCTCCACGGGCTCGCTCGAGCTGTGGACGGGGCTGACCGCTTCGCGCACGGCCGGTCCGATGCCGGTGACCTCCGCGGCCGCGCCGCCCGCGAGGAGTACACCCAGGCCGATGGCAGCCACGGCCTTGTGTGCCGCGGCCGTACCGATCAGCGCGCCCCAGACACTGCCGCCGCCCGCGAGTCCGTAGGCGAGCCGCCGGCCGAACCAGCCGCCCGTCGCCGGCTCCGGTCGCAGCCCGGCGGCCACCCTCGCACGTCCGCGCGCCATGCGCGCTGGATCGAGGGTGGGCCGCGTCGAGGCCTCGAAGATCGAGAGCAGCTCGGGATCGAGGGCGTCGGTCTGTGGCTCGGCGCGCCAGAAGCGGAGTCGCATCATCGCCTGTTCCACCGTCTGCTCGTGGCGGCCCCGCCGCCAGCGGTCGAGGAGGTTTGGTCCTCTACCAGGAAGATTGCGGCCAGAGCCCGATTTGTGACGCGGTGCATCGATAATCCCATCGCGGCCCTAGGGACTGCCGTATTCGCGCTTGAACGCGGCCGTTGCGCGGTGCAGCAGCGCGCGGAACGCCCCATGGGAGCGCCCCATGGCAGCGGCGGCTTCCTGACCGCTCAGGCCCAGCAGATAGCGGAGCTCGATGGCCGTTCGATGGTCGGATTCGAGGCGCTCGAGCGCGTCGCGGATGTCGATCTCCACGTACTCGTCGCGGGCGTAGCCGATCTCGTCGGGCAGCTCCGCGTGCACGCGGCGGGCGCGGTAGTGCATCTTCAGCCGATTGCGAGCGATGCCGAAGAGCCAGGCGCCGAACGGACGATTGCGCCACTGGAACCGGCCGAGCCCGCGAACGGCCTCGGTGAAGGTCTCGGCGGCGAGATCCCCGGCCGTCGCTTCCGAGTCGACACGGCTGCGGAAGAACTTGAAGAGGCGCGGGTAGTACTCGTCGAACAGCTCGCGCCACGCGGATTCATCGCCGCTGCGGGCGCGTTCGACGACCCGCCGGGCGTCCTGATCCACGCTCTCAGCTACCGATCGTTCCGAGGCGGTCATATCGGACATTGCGGAGACGTCCTGGTTTGTGACGTGGGTCGTCCACTGATTATCGGGTAGAGCGGTCGCACTTCGAGAGCGGGCCGTCCCCGATGGGTCAGGACGCACGATCAAACCAGCCCGGTCAGATTGACCGGGCTGGCCTGGATCCACTGCCGCGACGTCGCGCCGCTGAAGGCCGGCGCGACGTTCGGGAGAGTGGGGCGGTTACTCCTCGGAGGATTCGGACGAACCGTCCTTCGGGCCACCCGCGTGCTCGGGCTTCCCGTGCTCGTCTTGCGACTGTCCGCGGTTCCCGTGGCTCTCGCCGTCCGCGTCGTCGTCGTCCGACTCAATCCCGTCGCCTTCGAGGGTCAGCTCCTCGGCGTCAGCGTTGCCCTCGGGCTGACCGGCGCTTCCGAGGATGCGGAGCTCGTTCACGGTGCATTCCACCGTGGCGGCCGCGTCGCCCTCGCCGTCGCCGGCCGGCTCCGTGCACTCACCGGAGGCCTCGACGAGGTAGCCGATGTAGTCGTCCAGCGAGGACTCTTCGTCCGCCCGGCCACTCTGGCTGGCGGGCCCAGGCATGTGCGCTGCTATGAACTCGGGGTCGATCGGAAGATCGACGGTTTCGCCATCCGGGCCAGCGGTACGAACGGCCAGACCGTCCTCGTCGACCAGGATGCCACGAAGGTGGAAGGCGCCGTATCGCATGTGCCAGAGCAGGTTGCCGGGCGCGTGTTCCGTCGCGGCGACGAACTGCTCGCGGTCGTCCTGCGGGTGATCAGCATGTTCGAGCTCCTCCTCCGACACGATCTCGTCGGTCTCGATCTCGTCGCCGTCGGTGTCGGCGTCCTGCTCCTCCGACTGCGCGGGCACGACGATGTCGCGCACGGCCGGTCCGATGCCGGTCATCTCAGCCGTGCCGGCGGCGCCCAGCAGCACGCTCAGCCCGACCCCGATCGAGGCTGCCTTGTTTGCTGCGGCGGTTCCCAGAAGAACTTCCCACATCCTGGTGCTCCCTCCAGACGCATCCCTCGCGCCTGTTCGTTGCGGTCTCGGAGGGGGAATTGCCGCAGCGGCGTTGATGCAACGGCTCCATTCGTAAGAACCGACGAGGATCGGACGCGAGCACGGATCCGCGCGGGCCAACGTTGCAACGGGCGCTGATCGCCCAACGAGTCAGCGGTGGCAGCCTGTTTGAACCGACAGTGCGCGGGGAATCGGTCCGGGCGCTCGTAAGAGTCGAGGTGTAGCGCCCGGCGAATCCGACCGCCGGAGGCCGGCCTGGCCTAGTCGAACTCCGAGCGGACCTCGCCTTCGCGGCTCAGATAGGAGCGAGACTGGTCGTATTCCTCGTCGCCGACGTGGCCGGTCGAGTGCAGGTACTGCAGGACGACGTCGAGCGAGAGGATCGAGTGCAACCGGACGCCGAGCATGCGGAGCCGGCCGGCGGCGCCTTGCTCGCGATCGATCAGCACGACGGCGTCGTGGACGCGCAAGCCCGCCTCGCGCAGTCGCTCGACGGTCTCGACGAGCGAACCGCCGCCGGCCGCGAGGTCATCGACGATCACGGTCCCCTGGTCCGGTGTGTAGATGCCCTCGATGTGCGATGCGTGCTCGACGTTGCCGGTACGTGGGGGCCGCACGTACAGCAGCGGTGCGCCGGTTTCGAGGGACAGCGCAGTCGCGATGTGGAGGCCGCCGATTGGCACGCCGGCGACGACGTCGAAGGGCTCGACCTGGCGGTTGCGCATCGCCTGGCCCATGCGCAGTTCGTCGGCGATCAGCTGCGCCGTGCGCTGAAGGTCAGCGGGCCTCGAGATCAGTAGCTTCGCGTTCACGTAGACGGGCGAGTTACGCACGGTACGGCCGAGGCTGAAGTCGCCGAACTGGATTGAGCCGAGCTTCCAGAGCGCTTCCGCAAGCCAGAGCCGTCCGTGCAGCTGGCTGAGATCGCGCTTGTCTTTCATCGCCGGCGATGCTCCCAGGGATCCGGATTGACGAGTTGCTCGGGCCGATCGTCGGCTAGCGCGGCGAGCACGCCATCCACGGCCAGCTCCGCCATCTTGATCCTGGTCTGTAGTGTCGCGCTTCCGAGGTGGGGCGAAATCGTGAGGTTCGGCGCCGCGAGCAGCGGGTCGTCAGCTGGCAATGGCTCGGGCGTGGTCACGTCGAGCGCGGCCCCACCGATCGACCCCGCCTCGAGGGCGGCGCACAGCGCCTCCTGGTCGACGAGACCACCGCGCGCCGTGTTCACGAGGATGGCGTGTGGCTCCATCGCCCTGAACGCGGCCGCGTCGAAGAGCCCGGCCGTCTCCTCGTTCAGGGGAGCATGGATCGAAACGAAGTCAGAACGGCGGAGCAGGTCGTCGAAGCTGACGTACTCGCCCGGGAAGTCGTCGAGCTCCTGGTGTCCGCAGTAGAGGACGGTCATCCGGAACGCCTGTGCTCGTTCGGCCGTGGCGCGTCCGATCCGGCCCGGTCCAACGATGCCGAGCGTCGCGCCACTGACGGCGGCGCCGAGCATCCAGGTGGGATTCCACTCGCCCCACTCGCCATCGCGGATCGCTCGTTCAGAGCGAGACAGCCGGCGAGTGGGGCGAGCAAGAGCGCGAACGCCATGTCGGCGGTCGCATCGGTCAGCACGCCCGGCGTGTTCGTGACCGCGACGCCACGCGCGGTCGCGGCCGGCACGTCGATGTTGTCGTAGCCAACGGCCATCTGCGCGACGACGCGGAGGCCCGGCGCCGCGTCGAGCAAGTCGGCGTCCACGCGGTCGTTGATCATCGTGAGCAACGCCTGGGACTCAGCGCACCGGCTGCGCAGCTCCTCGGGTGGGGGCGGATCGCGATCTGGCCACACCTCGACCGCGCATCGCCCCGCGAGACGGGCGAGCGGTTCACGCCCGGGCAGCCGGCGAGTCACGAATACGCGAGGGGTCGAGGTGTCTGTCGACCCGCTGGTCGACGGAGCTGGGCGGGCGCTACGGTTCACCCATGAATTGTAGCCTGCGCGACGGTCGCGCCACCGCTCGCCGTGGTGCGGGTAGACCCTCGTCTGGGCAGCACCAACGGCGCCGGGATCCCCGGTCCCATCGTCTCGGTTTCGCCCTTGAGGTGGAGCTGCGCGACGAGCGCACAGGTAACGGCGTCGAGTTCGTCGTGCGTGACGCGCCGCGCGCGCGGGATGCCCAGCACCCCGGCGCGCTTCAGCCCGCGTCGAAGCAGATCGACGCCGTGTCGTTTGCGCGGAATCGTCAGGATGTCCTGCGCCATTCCCGGGTAGACCTCGATCACATGGTGGCCTGCGTCGCGAAGGAGCGCGTGCAGTCGCATGCCGCGCTCGGTGAGCTTCACCATCGACGGCAGCAACGTCGGGAACGGGCGGTACCCGGCCGCCGCGCAGACGCGATCGACCTCGCGCATGATGCCGTACCGTGCGCACTCGCAGGTCGGGTCCGTACAGCAGCGACCCTCGGGCAGGCCGAGCGGCGCGTCGATCGCGATCAGCGCCGGATCGGCCAGCGCGATCGCCTCGAGGATCTCGTTGTCGTCGCGGACGACCGCGAGGCGGTGAAGACGCCTCGATCTGTCGATCACGGCGAGGCCGGCCGGGTAGCGAGGACCGCTGCGCAGGTCGATGCCAACAGTGAGCACGCCTCGCCGTTCGGCACGCCGCGCGGCTGATCCGCGCTCTGCTATCCTCGAATTTGCCGACATTCCTGACCAATTCATGCAGCAACCACAGAACGACGGGGAGCCGCGAGCGTGGTACCCGCTGGCCCGATCCGGAGGATACGACGGTGGCAGTGAAGAACGAGGGCGAGCCTTTTACGCGCATCGACGTGCACGAGGCGAAAGAGATGATCGACGCCGGCGGCGTCCAGGTGATCGATTCTCGTGAGATGCACGAGCACGCCGAGGGGCACGTCCCAGACTCGCTCAACATCTCGCACATGGCGACGCTGACTCGCGCAGAGGATCTGGCGACCGACAAGCCGATCCTCTTCATCTGCAAGTCCGGGCAACGCTCCGCGGTGGCCGCCGAATTCGCGGCGTCGCTCGGCCTGACCGACCTCTACAACGTCGAGGGCGGCCACGACGACTGGGCCGCCGCCGGCTACCCGATGGAGCAGTAGCAGCTCCCAACCTCGAAACCCGGCACCTCAAGGCGGTCCCGTGGGACGTACGCTGCTGCTGTTCGACCTCGACCAGACGTTGATGGCGAGCAATCGCGCCGGCGGCGCGGCGATGCGCCGAGCCTTCGAGGCGGTGCCCGGCGCCCAGGCGGCATTCGCGGACCTGGACTACCAGGGGCGCACTGACCTCTGGATCGTGCGCGAGGTGGCGCGGGCGGCCGACGCCGACGAGGGCACCCTGATGATGGCGTACCGCGAGCGGTACCCGGCGCTGCTCCGCGAGGAGCTGCAGCAGCGGAACGCCCATGCGCTCCCCGGCGTCCCGAGCTACTGGAGGCGCTGGCGTCGCGGGAGGAGGTCGTGCTGGGCCTGGGCACGGGGAACTGGCGCGAGACGGCGTTCGTCAAGCTCGATCACGTTGGGCTCGGCGACTACTTCGAGACAGGCGGCTTCGGCGACCGCCATGGCGACCGCCCGGCGATGCTCCGGGAGGGCGTGGAGGCGCTGGGCTGGCAGCCCGGCGAGCGGCTGGTGGTGATCGGCGATTCGGAGCACGACATGACGGGCGCCGCCGCCGTCGACGCGGTCGCGGTCGGTGTGGCAACCGGCAACTGGTCGCAAGCCGACCTCGCCGCGGCCGGTGCTGATGCGACGTTGCCCGACCTCTCGGATTTCGACCGCGCGGTTGACGTACTGCTGGGCTAGCCCGGCGGCACTGCTGGCAGCGTTGCGCGCGTCCGACTACTCGCCGAACAGCTCGCTGCCTTCGCAGACCTCGACACCGGCCGCGGCCTCGTTCAGTCGTGTGCGAACTGCTTGCGGAGGCTCGGGCAGGTCTTCGTCGTCGCCGAACAGCGACAGCGTCTCCAAGTCAGCGTCACCGCTCTTCAGCTCGTCGAGCCCCTGGCGAATGACGTCGATCAGCGCGTCGTGGGCCTCTGCGGCGTCAGCCGGGGGATTCGCGTCATCGAGGGCGTCGACCCACTTCTCGAATCCCTCGACGAGCTCGTCCAGCGCCTCTTGATCCGGTTCCTCGCCGCCGAACGCGGACTGGAACAAGATTCCGATCACATCTTCCAGGAGCAGGTTGGCCTCGCAGATCGACTTGACGTAGTCCTCGTCGCTGCCGTCACCATCGCCGCCGCCACAGGCTGCGAGGAGGCCACCGGTTGCCATGAAGATGCTGAGGGCGAACGCCACCCGGCGCCACCGAAGCGAGAGTCGCAACTGACCAATCCTCACCGGGGAGTAGGAAGTTCGAGTGACGGTAGCACGGGAACTCGTGGACGCACACACTGCGGCGGCGCCACGCGGGTTCAGTTCGCGGTCGGTTCCCCGGAGATGGGCAATTCGAGCACGAAGCGCGTTCCTCGGGGCGTGGGCGCCTCGAACCAGACGCGGCCCTCGTGGGCACCCGCGACGCCGTGCACGATCGCCAGCCCCATGCCGCGGTGCGCGGCGTCGTCATGGCTGGTGACGAACGGCTCGAAGATGCGCGAGGCGATGCTCGCCGGGATTCCCGTGCCGGTGTCGCTCACCTCGAGGCGGAGATGGTCGTCCGTCGCCGTCGCCTCGACCGTCAGCGTGCCGCCGTTGGGCATCGCCTGGATGGCGTTGCGGAGCAAGTGCAGCACGGCCTGTTTCGAGCTGCGGTTCGTCGGCCTGGAGTGGCGGCACGGCATCGAAGTCGCTGACGACTTCGATGCCGGCGGTTTCGAGGTCGTGGCGCAGCACGTCGAGGACGCGACTGACGACGGCGTCGAGGCGGACATCGCGCCGGTGGGGTGGCCGCTGACGCGCGAACGCGAGCAGATCGCGCGTCACCTCGCTGGCTCGCAACGTCTCCGCCTCGATCGCGTCGAGCGCCGCCGCGCGCTCGTCGTCAGAGAGTTGCGGTAGCAACTGCGCGTAGCCGAGGACGGCCGCGAGCGGGTTGTTCAGCTCGTGCGCCACGCCCGCTGCGAAGTCTGCCAGCCGACCGAGATCCTCGGTCGGTGGCGGCTCCGGCGTCGAGCTCCGCGGCGCGCCGGGCGCGGACGCAGCCGGCGACGCCTCGAGGTCGTCGGTGTCGGGAGCTTCGGGGACAGTCGGCTCGACCGCGGCGCCGACGATGTCCCCGAGACGGCGCACGAACCGTTCGAGGCGCAAGCCGTCGGCCGGGCTGAACGCGACCGGTTGGGTGCTGTACAGGGCGACGCCGCCGTTGACGCCGGAACCCGCCGGGGCGAACAATGGCACGAACAGGCGCGAGCGCATCCCGAACGCGGTGAGGCGGGCGCAACGGAGATTGCTCCTCGCCGCTCCGGGCCAGCCGTCCCTCCAGCGACGGTTCGCCGGCCTCGAGGACAGCTCGTTCAGCGGGGTCGAGCGGCGCCCAGGCGGCGCCGGCGTCGACGCCGGCCAATCCTGTCGGGTAGGTCGCGACCACCTCCGCGGCCGGGGGTGTGTCGAGGTGATCCTGGCGGAAGAGCTTGAGCACGACGCCCCACTCGAATCGGAGCGCTGGTCGGATCGCCTGGAGGACCGCCCGCGCGATCGCCTCGGAGTCGCGCAGCTCGGCGCTCGCTTCGATCGCGTCGACGAGCACCAGGAGGTCGTGAGGTTCGTCCGCCATGGCGGCTGGCGCGGGCAGCCTGGCGAGCTCTTCGACGCCCGGCGCCAGATGGATCACCGCGACCTCGCCGCGACCCGGTGTGCGCGGGACCAGCGACACCGCGATCGGCACCGGCTCCTCGGCGAAGTGGAATGCAAGCACGGCCCGACCAGGCATCGCCGTGTTCGAACGCGGTCACGGCGATCGCCAGCAGCGCTGCATCGGTCGCCGCGATCAGTGACGGCCAGGCGCGCCCGATCAGGGTCGCGGTGGTTCCGGCGCCAACGAGGATCATCGCCCGCTCGTCGGCCGCCACGATCACGCCGTCCTCGCGCACGATCAGCCAGCCGGCGGCGTCGCCGGGCAGTTCCGCAGCACCCACGGGCGCCGATCCGACCATCGAAACTCTTTCGTCGCCGCGCCTGGCGCGGTTTAGCAGCGCGGACGCCAGCCCGCGCGATCATCGTCTGATCATCGGTAGCAATCCGGAAATCAGTCAGAGACTGCCGGCCGCCCCGGCCGCGCGATGATGGGCGGACCACTGTCAGCAGGCCGGCTCTGCGCCTCGTTCGCTCGTCTTGCTTGCGCGGTCGAGCCGAGCGGAGCCGCCAGCGCGCGAAGCATCGACCCGCGAGCGAGGTCAATCGATGTCGAAACGGGTGGCCACGCCCGGCTCGGAAATGGTGCGAATCCCGGCGGATCGGTCATGCTGGCGCGGCGATCTCAGTTCAACGTGTCGAGGGGGACCGATGAACCAGGCCGAGCGACTGTTCGAGGGTGTGCGAGTCGTTGAGTTCGGCCAGTACGCCGCCGTTCCCTATGCGTCAGAACTGTTCGCCCACGGTGGAGCCGACGTCGTCAAGGTGGAGCCGATCGGGGGCGAACACACGCGCCACAACTCGCCGATCGTGCCGATGGAGGGACGCCAGTTCATCATCAAGGCGCGGGGTAAGCGCGCGATCGCGCTTGACCTGAAGGCGCCCGAAGGGCTGGCGGTCGCGAAACGTCTAATCGCCCAGAGCGACGTCGTGCTCGCCAACATGCGGCCGGGCGCGCTCGAACGCCTCGGCCTCGGATACGACGACATCTCGGCGGAGCATCCCGGCGTCATCTACGGGGAGATCAGCGCGTTTGGCGTCGTCTCCGCGCTCCGTCTGCGCGACCGCACCGGTCGCGGGCAGCGCGTCACCACCTCGCTGTTGCAGGCCTCGCTGGCGCTGATGCACGCATCGGCGAACGTCTTCCACTCCGTCGATGGCTGGAAGCCCGACTTCGTCCGCTGGCTGCGCGAGGAACGCCCACCCTTCGAAGAGGCGAGGCGTCGCCGCCGGTCGCACACGGCGACCGTTCCCTGGTTCGTGAACACCTACGAGACGGCGGATGGTGTCGTCTCGATCGCCGCCCCTGGCCCGTTGCGCGCCGCGCTCGCCGAGGTCACGGGCGTCCAGGACCCCGCCGTCCTCGATCCGAACTGGACGATGCCCGCCGACCCGCGTCCGTACATCCGCGAAGTCACGGAGCAGGCGCGCGTCCTGATCCGCAGGTTCAAGACCGACGACCTGATCGCTCGCCTCGAGGAGGCCGGTATCCCCTGCTCCCCCGTGCGCTTCATGGAGGATGTGATCCTCGGAGAGTCCGCCAGGGCGAACGGGTACGTCTACACGGCGGATCACCCGCGCGTCGGACCGATCACGCTGCCGACCCCGCCGGTCCAGTTCAGCGACTCGCAGTACGAGGCGGGCGGAAGCTCGCCGGCGTATGCGGAGCACACCCGCCAGGTCCTCGCCGATCTTGGCTTTGGCGAGGACGAGATCGAGGCACTGCGCGCTGCGGGCGTCGCGGCCCTGAGCTACTAGCCACCAAACGTCCCGCCAGGTCACGGATCGGCCGCGCAGTCACTAGTTCAGGCGCTCGATGCCGCCATAACGCTGCGCGATCGCGAGCCGGGCCTGCTCGTGGTGGCCCTCCACGATCCGATCGAGGAGGTCGGTTGCCGCTTCGAGGCGGGCGTGGACATCGAACGCGTCGAGGATCTGTTGCAGCTCAGTCGAGTCGACCATCCCTGCGGCCGCCGAGGCGATGCGATCAGCGAGCGCGCCGGGCGTGGGCGGGACGGCGACCGAGCGCTCGAAGACGCCCTCGGTCATGGCGCGCAGTTTGGCGATCTGCCGGTAGCCCTCGGCGGCACGTTCGATCAGGCTGTCAGACACCTCGCTCAGCTCGTCGACGGGATATTCGATGGTCGCGCTGCGGTAGGGATGGTCATCGCTGACCTCGAGGATGCGGAACCGTTGTTCGCCCCGCGTGGCGATCATCAAACGTCCGCCCTCCACCGGCGCGGCGTTCTCGATTCGGGTCGTGCAGCCGACGCGGTGGGCCTCGGCGAGTGGATCGCCGACCTCGTTACCTTCGCGGATCAGCACGACGCCGAAGGGCTCGTTCTCCGCGAGGCATTCGGCGACGAGCTGTTTGTACCGCTCTTCGAAGACGTGCAGCGGCAGCTCCATCCGAGGAAAGAGCACCGTGTTGAGGAGGAAGAGGCGAAGGGTCGTCATCCTCGCAGTCCCCGAATGATCACCACGCCAATTGCGACACCGATCGCGAGCAGCGCACCGCGGAAGGCGAGGCCAGACGGAATCGTTTCTGTGCGTTGCCCGTAGCGGCCGTCCCAACCGGCGTCGATCAGCGCGGCCGCTGCTGTCTCCCGGTCGGTGGCCGGGACCCAGAGCGCATACGAGAGGAGCTGGAACGCGCCCGGTCCGTTGGCGTAGGTGGTCGCGGTCGAGCGTCCGGTCACGACGGCGTCCTCGAGCCGGATCTCGGACTCGATCTGGTCGAGGGCGTCCTGCCACAACTCTGCGGTCTCGACGTCACGGGCGACGGCGAGCATCATCCAGCGATCCTCAGACGGGTCGAGGCCGACCACCTCGATCTCGCTCATACGCGGGATCGTAGCAGGGACGCGCCGCCCGCTATGTCCGCTGGTAGACGTCGCTCGGACGCGTTATGCGGGCTGGCGTTATGCCGGCTGGAGCGCCCGCAGTTGGACGCGGACCGGCGCACCGGCACCGCTTAGCGGCAGGAGGCGCATCAACGCGCCGCCGTCGTAGTAGTGCGGCACGTAGACCGAGCCGGGGGCGATGCCATCGTCGAGTTGGACGCGGATGCGGAGCTCGGCGTCGTCAGTTGTGAGTACGGCCGGATCGCCGTCGCGAGCGCCGATCGCCTCCGCGTCCTGCGGGTGAATCAGCGCTGATTCCTCACGGTGTAGCTTGTCGGCCTCATCCGAGTGGATCGACGAACCAGCCCACGAGGTGAACAGTGATCGCCCGGTGATGATCGCGAGTCCCTCCGTCCCCGAGGATGCCGCCGGCGCCGGCTGCGCCTCCGCGGTCAGCGCCTGCGAGGTGGGCAAGGCTCGAACCTCGCCCGGCAAACGCTCCAGTTCCTCGTACGGCACGTAGCCCGCGACGCTCGAGGCCATGTCGCGCATCACGTCGGCGGCACGGTCGTAGGTGAACGTGCCGCCGAGCGCGCTCGCGAGCGCGACGAGGATCGCGACGCCGTCGCGCTCATCTTGCTGGGGGACGCCCGCCGGACGCTGGCGGATGATCCGGCGGTCGGCGCTGGTGAGCGTCCCGTCCTTCGCGTGGAACGGCAGCTCGGCGAGGACGACCGTCGCGTGCTCCGCCGCGGTGGACCGCAGCGAGTCGATCACGACGAGCGCCTCGAGGTTGGCGAGGGCTGCCTCGACATCGGCAGCGCCGGGCGCGTTCAGCAGCGGGTTGTCGTCGTGGAGGACGAGCGCCTTGATCGAGCCGTCCTGCGCGCCCTCGATGATCGCGGCGAAGTCGTTGCCGTGTTCGCCGGGGCCGATGCCGGCGTCGACGATCCCAAGGACGTTCGCGTCGGTCGGAAGGTAGTGCAGGTGCTGCGCGGCGCTCGAGGAGTGCACCGCGATCGCGACGTTGGCGGCAGCGGTTGCCTCGGCTCCCGCGCGTGCGGCGCCGTGCCCGGCGGTCGGCGCGAAGATCAGCGGGATGTTGTCGTCGTCGCCGTCGATCGCGGCGCGCAGCGTGGAGATGGCGGCGGCGACGGTCTCGGGGGCGACGCCCGGCACGTCGGACGGGCTGGAGACGAGGCCCTCGGCGAGCGCCTGCGTGGCGGCGGCCTCGTGACCCGGCGTTGGGCGCAGCCACGCCTCGGCGAAGGGGACGAGCTCGCTCCAGCGGCTTGAGATCAGGATCAGCTTCGCATCGTGCTTCGCGACAGCGTCTTTCACGCGGAGCGAGACGATCTGGTGTGACTCCTCGATGTCGCCCCCGAGCACGACGATCGTACCGGCGTCCTCGATGTTGGTCAGATCCGCGGGGAGCCGCTCCGTCCCGAAGGCGGCGGCGAACGCAGCGGTCGCGGCGCGGTGCACCGGCCCGTGCGAGAAGTCGACGTGCTCGGTACCGATTGCCTCGCGCGCGAGGCGGCCGAGCAGGTAGGCCTCCTCGGTCGTCGCGAGCGGCGATCCGAGGACGGCGATCGCGCCGGCGCCCGCGGAGTCTTTGACGGCCGTCAGCGCCTCGGTGGCGCGGGCGAGGGCGTCCTCGGGGCTGGCCGGCAGCAGGCGGTCGCCGGTGCGGACGAGCGAGCGGGAGAGGCGCTCGCGGTCGCTGACGTCGGTGTAGCCGAAGCGGCCGCGCGCGCAGATCTGGTCGCGACTGACGGGATTGATGCGGTCGGGGCGGACGATCACGGGCTGGTCGTCGGTGGTGCCGTAGCTGAGCGTGCAACCAACCGAGCAGCCGTTGCAGGCGGAGCTCGTCCAGTCCTCGGCGAGGCCTCGCCACTTGTTGGGCTTCTCCATCAGCGTCGCCGTCGGGCAGACGTCGATGCAGGCGCCGCAGAAGTCGCAATCGGACTCGTGGATCTGACCGCCGGTGCCGAAGGCGATGATCGTGGTGTGACCCTTGCCGGCCAGCGTCAGCGCGCCGGTGTGGCGGAGATCGTCGCAGGCGCGGACGCAGCGGGTGCAGATGATGCACATCTGCGGATCGAACTCGAGGAACGGGTTGCCGCGGTCCGGCTCGGGCGGCGGCGTCTCGTAGTACGAGCGGGCCTCGCCGACCCATGGCTCGGCGAACTCGCCCATGTCGACGATCTCGCAGCTTGTCTGCAACTCACAGCGGTAGTTCTTGGAGCAGGTGAGGCAGCGGTGGGTGACCACGTCGTCGCGGAGGCAGATGTCGCCCGGCATGCAGTGGACGCGGCGGTGACAGGTCAGGCAGCGATCCGGGTGGTTCGCGAGGATCATCGACATCACACCCTGGCGGGTGCGCTTCACGGCCTCGGTCTCCGTCTGCACGACCATCCCATCGGCGGTGGTCGCGGTGCAGGCGAGCTGCATCTCGGTCGGTCGGGCGCCCTCGATCTCGACGAGGCAGGTGCGACAGCCGGCGTACGGCTCGAGGCCGTCGATGTAGCAGAGGTTGGTGATCGTGACGCCCTGGTCCTTGATCACCTCGACCAGCGGGAGGCCCTCATCGACCTCCAGCGATTCGCCGTTGAGCGTGATCATTGGCACCGGGTATCCCCCTGCTCCACGCGCGTCGAACGACGCGCCGGCCTACCCCTGGCCTGGCTGACGCTCGGGCAGCTTCTGCGGACCGAGTGGTCCCCCCGCGCCGGCCGTGTCGACGCGCGAGCGGGCGGTCGGCATTGCGGTGATCAGCGGATTCTCATCCTGGGTCTGCCCGTTCGGGTAATGGCCGTCGCTTTCGGCGAGGTAACTCTCCGCCTCGCGGGTCAGCGCGTCGCGGTCGCGGTACATGTTCTCGAAGACATAGACCGCGTCGTCGTAGCGCCCGCCAGACTGGATCGCCTGGTAGGGGCAGGCCTCGGTGCAGAGCCCGCAGTACATGCAAATGCGGAAGTCGATCTCGTAACGCTCGATCTCGAGCGTGCCGTCCTCGCGCGGCGCTGTCTGGACGAGGATGCAGCCGTCCGGACAGGCCTGGGCGCAAGTGGAGCAGCCGGTGCAGCGCTCCTCGAACCAGAGGAGGTTGGTGCGGGCGCGGACGGGAACCTCGCGCTGCTGTTCGGGGTAGTTGACGGTGATCGGGGGCCGGAAGACGTGCCGCAGGGTGAGCAGCATGCCCTTCGCAACGCCCATGCCATAGGCCATGCAGCCTGCTCTCGCCTCGCGCGTTCTCGGCGTTTCCGGCCAGCACCCGGCGCGCTGAACAAGGCAGCTGGCTGCGTGTTTCGCCTCTATCAGCCCCGCGTTCATGGCTGAGTTGCGTGAATCCTAGCACAAGCGTCCGTCGGGGCCGAGGCGCCGGGAGTGCGTAAGATCGCCGCTGCACGCACGGAATCGAGGAGCGGATGACGGACGGCGCCCTACCCTCCGATCGGCGCTGGCAGCCCGGCGAGGCCGCCGTGCTGAGGTACATCACGCGAGACGGCCGGCCGGGGATGTCGTGGCCGTTCACGGTCGTCGAGGACCGCGACGATCTGCTCGCGCTCTACATCCCCAAGGGCGCCGTCTACAAGCGGTCTCGCTACCTGCCGCCGGCCGAGTCGGCTGCTCGCGGATACGACCGCCGACTGGTCGACGAGGAGTGGCGTCGAGACGTGCTGCGGCTGATGTACCCCGGCGCGCACCACTCGATCTGGGTGTTCTGGGAGCACGAGGACGGCGAGCGGCGTCACACCGCGTACTACGTGAACTTGGAAGAGCCGTTCCGCCGCAACGCGATCGGCTTCGACACGAACGACCACACCCTCGACATCATCGTCACGCCTGACCTCGAGTGGCGCTGGAAGGACGAGGACGAGCTGGCCGAACGTGTCGAGCTCGGTGTCCACCCCGCCGACTTTGCGGACTTCGTTCGCGCCGAGGGCGAACGCGTCATCGAGGCGATCGAGGCCGGCGGATCGCCGTTCGGTGACGGCTGGCCCGACTGGGCGCCGCCCTCGGAATGGGCGTCGCCCGTACTGTCACCGGAGTGGGAGACCGAACCGGTCACGCTCTGGGAGCGCCGTGTCTGGGCGTACGGAGCGATCGCGCGGTGAGACGCTGGCAGCGAGGCGAAACGGTGGTGGACCGCTACCACGCGCGAGACCACGGCGTGATCGCCGGCGGCTATCCGATGACCTGCGTCGAAGACTCCGACGAGCGCCTGATCCTCTACATGGCGCACGGCACGCCGTACCTCGGCTACCCCCATTTGCCGGTGGATGGTCGCGCCGAGCGGGTCGCGGACCGCGCGGGGGTGCCTCGGAAGCCGTTCCGCGAGCGCGTCCCGCTGACCTGGCGGAACGACACGCTGCGCTTCTTCACGCCCGGGCGCGCGTTCCAGGTCTGGGCCGGCTGGACCGAGGGCTCCTGGGAGTTCGCCTGGTGGTACGTCAACCTCGAGGCGCCGCTGGTGCGCACCGACGTCGGCCTCGATACCCGCGACCACACGCTGGACATCGTCGCGACGCCGGACCTCGAGTGGCGCTGGAAGGACGAGGACGAGGCGGCGGCTCGGGTGGAGCATGGGATCGATAGCGCGGGCTTCGCGGCGGCCGTGCGCGCCGAAGGGGTGCGAGTCGTCAAGCTGATCGAGCGCCGTGCGCCGCCGTTCGGCGAGGATTGGGCTGCGTGGCGTCCTGACTCGGCGTGGGGCGTCCCGGCGCTGCCCGAGGGCTGGGCGGAGATACCGGCGGCCGATATTGACTACTCGGGCGGCGGCGACCGATAGCGGCCGGAGCGCGGCGGCGCCGCGCTCATCAACTATCTGCTGAGCCGCGCGCCTCGCTCCCGTAGCATCCGGCTGCGACTCGCGAAGCGGAGCTTGTGTCTCCGCGAATCGGATGGAGTGATTGCATGCAGAGCCCGAAGATCTCGCTTGGTTTCCCGCCGGGCCCGCACGCTCTCGAAGCCGCCGATCTGGCCGAGGAGCTCGGCTATCACCGGCTCTGGCTCTACGACTCGGCGTCGATCTGGGAGGACGTCTGGATCACGATGGGCCTGGTCGCCGAGCGGACGAGCCGGATCGGCCTGGGGACCGCGGTGCTGATCCCGAACCTGCGGCACGTTATGACCACCGCCTCGGCGATCGCGACGATCGATCGCATGTATCCGGGACGGCTCGTCGCTGGGTTCGGCACGGGCTTCACGGGCCGTCGTGTCCTCGGGCAGAAACCACTGACCTGGGCGTACACGGAGCGCTACCTGCGCCAGCTCAAAGCGCTGCTCGCCGGCGAGGTGGTGGAGATCGATGGCGCGCAGTGCCAGATGATCCACCACCCCGCGATGGCCGAGTCGCGTCCGATCGACGTCGAGATCGTGCTCTCCGCCTTCGGCCCCAAGGGCCAGGCAGTCGCGCGAGAGATCGCCGACGGCGTGATGACGTTTGGCAACAATGACGGGAGTCGGGGCCAGTTCATACGCATGGTGCATGGCACCGTGCTCGAAGCGGGCGAGTCGCAGTACTCGGATCGAGCGATCGACGCCGCCGGCGCGTGGTGGGTGGTGCAGGCGCACGGCCAGTGGGAGGCCGGCGGTCCCGAGGTCCTGAAGGACTGGCCGGGTAGCGACGAGTACCTCGAACAGGTGGCCGCCGACCGACCCGAGGGCCAGCACCACCTCGCGATCCACGAGGGCCACTGCACCCACCTCACCGAGCGCGATCGCATCCTCCTCGACGCGACCGACGGCCAGCCGCCGTGGAACGGCTGGGTCGGCGAGCGCGACGCGATCCAGCGACACGTCGAAGCAGAGGGCGCCGCCGGTGTCACCGAGCTGATCTACAACGTGGGCGGCGACGACCCGCTGCGCGAGGTTCGCGCCTTCGCGGAGGCGACTCTGGGTTAGTACTCGCGGGCGTCAGCGAGCACAACGTCGCCGCCCACCTCCGCCGTGCCCTCGGGACCGAGGCGAGCATCGAGGAAACAGCCGTTGCCCTGCGTGATCAACAGGCGCCGTCCGAGCTGGAAAGCGAGGGCGACGGCGGCGGAGCCGGTGGCGGGGTCCTCCTCGATTCCGAACGAAGGGATGAAGTTGCGAGAGCGGAGACGACCCGCCGCCTCATCCTCCCAGGCCCAGCAATAGCCGTCTGTGACGTCGCCAGGCGGCGAGGTGAGCGCCGCGACCTCCGCGGCGGAGTCGAGCTGGATGAACGTGAAGTCCGGACTCCATTCGGCCCGGCCCCGAATCCACGTCGCGGAGTCCTCGACCCAGGTCGGCACGTCGCCGGCCGGCGGGCGCAGCACCTCGGCCGCCGTGCCCTCGCGGCGAAGCAGCCACGAGGTGCCGACGAGTGGATGCCCGGCAAACGGGAGCTGGTCTTGCGGCGTGTAGATCTGCAGCCGCGCCGTATCGAGTTCGTCGACGAACACCGTCTCGCTGAAGTTCAGGTCGGCGGCGACGGTCTGGCGATCGGCCTCGGAGATTGCGGCGCCGTCGAGGAAGACGCCGAGCGGGTTGCCCTTGGAGCCATCGGGCGCGGTGAAGACGTTGAGGACGTGGAGTGTAGGCATCACCGACCTCCTCGGAGGCCGGCGAGGGTATCGAGATGCGGGCGTTGCGCCGAGGGTGGAGGAGCCGGGGCGCGTCTACTCGGTCGGTTCAGCCGAGAACTGGTGATGGTTGCCGTCCGGGTGGTAAAGCCGAGCAGGCGGGCGACGCCGAGGATCTTCGAGCGTCACGCCCCGTGCGCTGTCGCTCTCGCTGAAGCGACTGGTCTCCTCGGGACTGGTCGAGCGGGCGGTGGACGACGGCTATCCACCGATCAGCCGCTACCGACTGACCGAGGCGTCTGTGGTGCTGGTGGGTCCGCTAGCGCGACTCGCCGCCGCGTCAACGGCGAGTCGGGGAATGCCTGCGCACTAGCCGCGGTGCGGTAGTAGCACCGTCGCTTCGGCGGGGGTGGTGATGCCCACGCGGTCGTTCTCGAGCCAGATGTCGAGGGTGACCTCGCCCATGCCGCCGTCGCCCTCGGACTTGCCGGTAACGACGCCCCTGGCGTGGACCTTGTCGTTCGGGATGTTCATCTTCCGCATCTGGAAGCTCATCTTGCGCACCGAGCCGTCGGCGCCGATCCAGTCGGTCAGCAGGCGCGTCAGCGCCGCCTGCGTGAAGCCCGTGTTGTAGAAGATCTCCTCGTGCCCGGCTTCGCGCGCGAACGCGGTGTCGTGGTGAACCGGGTAGAAGTCCTGCGATCCGGACACCTGCTCGACCATCTTCGTGTCGGTCAGCTCGAGGACGAAGCCTTCCAGCTCCTCGCCGTCGCTGACGGCTTCCCAGGTGCGCTGCGCGATCTGCGTGGTCATCGTCTAGTTCTCCTCGGTGTCGGCGGCCACGACCTCGGGCCGGCGGTGCGTCAGCAGCGTGTTCGTGTTCGTCGCGACGAGCTCGTCGTCCTGATTGTAGATCCGACGTTCGGTGACGACCCAGACAGCCTTCGGGTCGAGCCGGATCGACTTCTCGAAGAGGTCGACGAGCACAGTCTCCGAGGACAATTGATCGCCGATGCGGAGCGGCGCGAAGTATTCCCACGCCACGTTCATGTTGATGAACCGCTCGCCACGGGTGGGGACGTCGGCGAGGGCGTTCTCCGCCTCGCTCTTCGGCCAGATGCCATTTCCGGCGAAGTACCCCGCCAGCACCGGAGGCGCGATCACGCCGCCGTGGGCCGCTGCCTCTGGGGACGACGGGTCCAGGAACAGCGGGTTGGTGTCCTCCACCATGTGGCAATGGCGGCGAATCGGGTCGTACTCCACCGGATAGCGACCCGCCGTGCGCGAGGTCTTCTTCCCGATCCACTCGGCGCGAGCGGCCTCGATGTCGTACGGGCCGTCGACGGCCTTCGGCATCTATCCCTCCGAGCCCTTCGGCTGGGCACCTCCAGGCAACTTCAGCGCGCATTCTAGCTGGACCGCGCCGCCGCTCGTGAAGGGTTGCCTCATACCTTACCGATTCCGAGCAGGGCCCGTGCCGCCGGAAGCGTGTCGGGAGTATCGAGGTCGAGCGCGACCACCGGGTCGTCCGTCGGGATCCGCAGCGGCGGATGCTCCTTCAACACCCCGCGCAGCCCCAGCGAGTCTTCCCTGGCGCCCAGCAGCAACAGTGCGATCCGGCCCGCCAGCACCACCGGGTGTCCGCCGTGACCCTCGAATTCTGGTTGCACCACGTCGGCGTCCGCCCGGCGCAGCTCCTCGAGGAGCGCGTCGACGACGTCGCTGCGCGTCGGCTGATCGACGTTCTGAATGACGACCGCCTCAGGCGGATCGGCGTCGCCTCGAAACAGCACCTCGGCGCCTCGAGCGAGCGAGGTTGCGCGACCGTGTGGCCACCGCTGATTGAACACGCAGTAGCGCGCTGACTCGCCGAGCGACCGGCGGATCTCTTCGGAGCGCGATCCGAGGACGACGACGATCTCGTCCACCTGGGACGCCTCGAGCTGATCGATCTCCCATGCGAGGAGCGATCGATCGCCCCAGGGCAACAGCGCCTTCGGGCTGCCCATCCGCCTCGACTCGCCAGCGGCGAGGATGATTGCCGCGACTGTCACCCGGCGGCGCCCTCAGATGGTTCACGTCGCCACTTCGCGATCGCGTTACGGATCGCCGCCGCGGCGATCACCGAGCACTGAATCTTCGAGGGCGGGAGCCCGCCGACCGCCTCGACGAGTTCTTGCCTCGTGATCGCGGTCGCTTCGTCGAGCGTGCGGCCGGTGACCAGCTCGGTCGCGACGGACGCCGTCGCGATCGACGCTGGTCCGCCGCTGGTGAGGAACGAGGCACGGTCCACGCGGTCGCCCTCGATGCGGAGAAAGAGCCGGATCGAGTCCCCGGAGATCGGATTCGTGACGAAGTAGTCGACGCTCGCGTCGGCCATTTCGCCCGCGTTGCGCGGGCGCTCGAAGTGTTCGATGACGGTGTCCGAGTAGTGGACCGCTTCTTCGGCCATGGCCCTATCCTCTCACGCGTCACCCGCCACGAGGGCGCGCCGTGGGCCGGGGACCGAGCGGTCAGCCGTACGCCTCCTCGACCGATTGCAGGCAGCGCAGTCCGTCGAGCGGCGCGCCTTTCGCGAGGGCGAGCACGCGAATTCTTCCGAGGCCCTCCAGATCGGTCAGCGTCGCCGCCGCCCGACGCTCGTCAGCGAAACGAGCGACATCGTCGTGCGCCCGCCGCTCCGCCGCCTGCATCGCCTCGGGCAGGCCGAGGACCGTCAGCGCCTCGGCCTGGGAGACGGTCGGCGCCGTCTCGAACCCGGCGTCCGCTGCCGCGCCGGCGAGGCTGGTGAAGTCGACGTGTGCGGTCAGATCGAGGAGGCCCGGGGTAGCGAGCGGGTCGGGCTGCGGGCTATGGTCGCGGAACGCCATCAGCGTGCCCATCCGCCGCCAGCTCGCGTACAGGTCGCGAGCCTCGTGTCCGTAGTCGATCGAGATCAGGTAGCCCCGGGCGAGGCGCGACGCGACCGTGCTCATCGCCTCCCGAGCCGCGAGGTTCACTTCGGCGCGGCACGAGTCGCCTGGCCGTATGCCGAGGCGCGCGAAGTAGCCGTCAAGGTCCGGGGTGCTGGCGTCACCGAGGACGAACGCGAACGAGTGGCCCTCGGTCGCGACGTACCACTCGCGGAGCTCGTCGACGCGCCGCTCCACGAGGTGAACCGGCAGCGCGTCGAAGAACTCGTTGCTGATCACGACGCCGGTGATCGGCGCCTCGTCAGCGAGCCAGTCCTCGAGCAGGCGGTGCCTCGCCTCGAGGTGGTGTGTCTCGATCGTACGGCGCTGAGCCTCGAGGCGGTGCGGATGCCCGTCGAGCAGCGTCGCGCGGGTCGCAGCGAAGCAGTCGGGCGCTCGTTCGCCGAGCCAGCTGAGCATGTTGGCGGTGAAGGCGCCGGTCCCGGCGCCGACCTCGACGAGGTCGAACGGGTCAGGCCGCTCGAGCAGTTCCCAGCACTCCTCGATCTGTCGCGCCCACAGGTAGCCGAAGATCGGATGCACCTCCGGCGAGGTCTCGTAGTCGCCCTCACGGCCCCAGGCGCGGTCGGGACGGCTGTAGTAGCCGTGCTTGGGGTGAGCGAGGGCGAGCGCCATGAAGCGGGCGAAGGTGATGGGTCCGTCCGCCGCCTCGATCTCGGCGCGGATCACCGGCGCGAGCGGCGTCTCGCTCGCGGCGAGCGCGAAGTCATCGGTGGCGTCGGGGCCGGCCTCGGCGCGGTCGGTCATCGGAGCAGGCTAGCGGTCGCGCGCGGCTAGAGCGCGTTCAGGACGGTCACGTGGTTGCTGACGACGGCGTCCACGCCCCACTCCGCCAGCTCCTGGGCGCGGTCGACGTCGTCGACGGTCCAGGCCGCGACGAATCCCGCTGCTCGCCGGAGCGAATGCAGCTCCGCTGCCGAATGGAGCAGACTCTCGCGAATCGCGACCGGCCGCGACGGCGTTCCTGGTTGGTTCGCCTCGTACATGTAGCGTCGGAACTGCTGTTCGTAGCGGACCGAGTAAGACACGTTCAGATCGGGAAGCCAGGCGCGGAGCCGATCGGCGATCGGCCACGCCTCGCAGCTGACGGTGACGTGGGTGCGGTCGGCGAGGGCGAGCAGCTCACGCGCCATGTCCGGCGCCGGATCCGCGATCCACGAACGCAGGTCGAGCACGACCCGCGTGTGCGGTTGGAGGTCGCCGATGGCGTTGAGGATTTCGCGGAGGTTGACCGGGTCCTTCGATTCGCGGTGGATGCCGCCGAGGCCGATGGTGAGCGGCAGGGGGCCCAGCGGGCGGTCGTGGTGAGCGACCAGGCGATCACCGCGGACCCAGATGTCTGCCTCGATGGAATCGACCGCGGGGTGCGTCGCGAGCGGGAGCAGATCGCGCATGTTGCCGGCGCCGTGGAGGATGCGGAGCACCGTCATCGAGCCTGCGGGCGATCGTGAGGAAATTGCGGGATCCGTCGATTCAGCTCGTCGACTCCTGGACCGGGTCTTCGTCCTCGCGGTCGTGATCCGCGTGGCGCCGCAGGGAGCGGACCGTCTCGGTCACGGTCCGGATGTCGCGCGCGCCGGGGCGAAATGCGACATACCGTTCGAGATCCTCGATCGCGAGCGAGAGTTCGCCGAGTCGCTCGCGCAGCATTCCGCGATCGCGGATCTCCTCGAGGTCCCACGGGAAGAGGGCCAGCGTCAGGTCGATCACGCGTGCCGCGCGCTCCTCGTCGCCGCGGCGCAGGTAGCCCACCTTGAGGTTGTGCAGCAGCCGCTGGATCACCTGACGGGGCGTCATCGAGGTGAGGAAGTGATCGCGGAAGGGCTCGCCCGAGCCAAAGATGTTGCGCACGAGGACGTGACAGTCGCGCTCGCTGAGGATGCGCCCGTAGTCGAAGACGTCCAAGAGCAGGGCGTCGCGTTCATCCTCGGCGCCGGCGGGTTGGAAGCGGCAGATCACATGGCCGGGCAGGCCGACTGGCCGGACGTCAAGGCCGGCGCGCTGGCAGACCTCGCTGTAGACGATCGCCATTGTCACCGGAATCCCGGTGCGCTCGTCGAGGACGTGGTTCAGGTAGAGATTGCGCGGATCGTCGTAGGCGGTGTCGTTGCCGCGGAAGCCCAGCTCGCGGTAGAGCAGGCGGTTGACCGTCAGCGGGACATGCAACGGCGAACGCGACTCACGCTTGCCCTTCAATTCCTCCTCGAGCGTCTCGGCGATCGACTGCAGCCGCCGCTCGTAGGCATCGATGTCGATCGTCGGGTACTCGCTTTGAGCGATCAGCAGGGCGGTCCGGGCGAGCGGCACTTCTTCCGTTGGGCCGCGGGTGATGCGCGCGAGGCCGTCGCGAATCGAGTCGATCGTCGTCAATGGTCCAGCCTCGATCGGGCGGGAGTGAAACCTTCGAAACGGATGACTTTCAGCGCGGCGAGCGTCAAGAGCACGACGACCCCCGCGACGGTGGCCGGCGAGTCGCCGATGTAGGCGAGCGCTGGCACGAGCATCAGCCCGACGATACCGGCCAATCGCTTGGAGCCGAAGAGCAGCCAGAGCGCGATCGCGACAACAGCCGCAGGCGCCGCGGCCAATGGCGCGAGGGCGCTGACCGCGCCGACCGCCGTCGCCATACCGTTGCCACCGTCGAGCAGCAGGAAGATCGAGTAGTCGTGCCCGAGCACCGCGATCAGGCCGGCGAGCGTTGGAGCCGCCTCGTGCACGTCCGCGACGATCGCGAGGCTGACCGCCGCCATCCCCTTGCCGATGTCGCCGAAGCCGACGATCAGGGCCGCCGTGAGGCCGACGCTGTCCCAGACGTTCATCATGCCGGGGTTGCCGTCGCCCAACTCGCGAATGTCTCGACCGGTCAGTCGATGCACGACGATGTACGAGGTTGGCAGGGCTCCGAGGAGATAGGCGACGACGAGGACGATCGCGAGCGTCACGGCACGCCTCCGGTGGTGCACGCAGAGTAGCAGAGCGAGGTTGTGAAATCGGACACCCACGGGCCGGTTTGACGCCACCGACTTTGCGTCGATGGCGCGCGCCGGCGGGGGCGACGTTCAGCCCGACGATCGGTCGGGCAGCGGCCGGCGGTCGGCGAAGCCGGTGCCTCGCGGGTGCCACCAGGCGATGTCCGCTTCGCCGGCCTTCCAGCACCAATAACCGCGGACGCCATCGATCGTCGTCGGGAAGTCAACGAGCCCGTCGTCGATGCCCTTGATGATGGCACCGGTGGCGTGGATCGCCGTGATCAGGCGGGTCGCCGCTTCGCCCAGGCGGCGCTGGCGTCCGCGCAGCGATCGCTGCCGCGCATCACCGAGGTGGCCGTTGTTCAGGTGACGGCGATTGCGTGCCGTCAGCTCGGATTTGACCGCCCGCAGATCGCGCTGGGTCTCACGCATCGCCTCGACGTCGGCGCGGATCGCGTCGACGGCTTGTTGTGCCTCGGGGAGTGTGAACTCGCGCTCGTCCACGCTGACTCACTCGTTTCGCCGGCTGGCCCGGAAGCCTAGTCGCGAAGCGGGGTGAACCCGGGCGCTTCCGCTTCGCGCGTGGTGCCGTTGCCGTTCGTCGCCGGTGGCGTCGCGTTCTCGCTGGTCCAGACCGAGTGATCCGAGGACTGCGATGGGGCGGAGGCGGACGGCGGCGCGGGTTCGGCGGGCGCGAACGGCGCATCGGGAGTCGCCGCTGAGGGCGCGACATCCTCGACGGTCACCGACGGATCGGGCTCGAGCCCCAGTGCGACCAGGACGCGCTCCTCCGCCATCTGGCGCAGGCGATCGAGGTCGCCGCCGACGGCCGCGGTCAGGAAGTTCGCGCCGAACGCGACCAGCCAGCCGGGCAGGTGGAGCCATGACCATGGCGGTTCGCTGGCGCGGAACCCCGCCAGGACGCCTGGGACCACGTCCTGCGGACGCACCTGGAGGTCGCGGATGTCGATCGCCAGCGGGTCTTCCCCGGCCTCGACCCGCGCGCGGGCCTCGATCACCCAACGTCCGAGGACCGCGCCGGCTCCGGCTGCCACTGCGATGAAGACCAGACTGCGGAGGCGTCGGAACATGCGAGACTCCTCGGCGACGCGGTTGGCGAGATCGGTTCGACCGTAGGTGCCGGTTGGGGCCGCGGTCAATACGCTGTGGACTCCCGCTTCGCCTCGCGATGCCGGGAGCACCTGTGAACACGCGACCATCGCCACGATCGATCGATGATGGCGACGATGCCCCGAGACCGGTCGATCAGATCGCGAACCAGCGCGATCGGTCCCGACGGTGGCCCTCGGGAAGTCCGAGAGCGTGCATCAACCTGCTCGTGTCGGCCTGACCGCGCTCGAACGTGGCTTCGAGGACGCGCGCTGACTCACCTACCTCCAGGCGCAGTCGCGCGGCAGCCACGTCCGCCGCGGCGAACGCGGCATGCAGGTCGTGCTGTGGAAGTGGATCGAACGCGCACAGTGAGTGTGTTGGCCTCCGGTGCGGATCGCGGCTAGCGGGCCGTGCGGATCATCGGCCAGAGTGGTGGCGAGTCACCGACCTGGATCTCTGCAATGACCTCGAATCCGTGGCGCTCATACAGTGGAGTACTGCGGGGGTTCGAGTTCTCCAGATATGCCTCGCTGTGATCGCGGTCGCAAACGGCAAGGACGTGCTCAAGCAGCGCCGAACCGTGGCCCTTTCCTTGCTGGGCGGGATCCACGCCGATGAGCGGCAGGTACCAGAGGGGCTCCTCCGGGTGGTGTGACCCCATTTGCTCCAACATGGCGAACATGTCCTCCTGGATGCGTTCCTCCACACTGGACTGAATCAACCCGACCAGCGGTTCTTCATCTGGCTGCGCGCCTGGCGGCAGCCAGAGCGCCGCGCCCTTGAAGCCATCGGAGCAGTACGCGGTACGGTGCTCGAACGCCCCGCCACCGAAGAGCTTCGCGAAGCCGGGGAAATGCGTCAGGTACTGATCCGAGTCGGGATACGCCCAGCGGAGGACAGGGTCGGCACTGAACGCTAAGACAATCGTGCTGATCGTACGCGCCTCATCGGCTGCGCTCACGACCGCGACGGATATCGGAGCCATCTTCACCGGCTCTCCACGTTGGCGGCGTCTCTCGGCGCGGAGTCCACATGTGGTTCGTGAGACGGTGTCAAGGCGAAGGGTGCAGCTGTATACAACGGCGCATTGCTCGCGCCATGCAGAGCTCTTCGTCGAGTGGACCGCTGCTCGTATCGCGAGCTCGGCGTCCTCAACGGGGGCGACTGCCCGCGCCGCTGCGCCGAGTGCCCCGAGTACCTCACCGATGAGGAATGGAGACGCGGCGGTCCGAGCCGCTGCGGCAAACACCGTCGCGCGAGCGAGTCGAGGTGAGCGAGCGGCGCCGCGCCGGCCACGAGCGCGGCCATCACGCCCGGAAGGCGCTGCGGGCCTGCCGCCGTGCCCCGGGCCCTGCGAGTCATGACTGTTTCGGGAGGAGGCCCGATGCCTGAGCACACCATCTGCTGGGTGATCACCGACGCCTTCGCGAGGTTCGGCTTCGGAGACGGCGACGGTCCCAACTTCACGGACCGTGTGGTGGCCGCGATCGAGGCGGCCGGCCCGTACCGCTGCGCACGTTCGGCTGTCGCCCGTAAGCGACAATGCGCCCACAGAGCGTGCGCGGGGACGCGGGATTGGTTCGCTATCTGGTCGGCCCGGTGAGTCTCGGCGGGTCCTCGGCTGGACGATCGCCCGCGCGGTTTCGCTGACGAATATCTCGACGGTCGTCTTCTTCAAGCCGATCCTCGGCGGCTTCGCGGCGGCGAGCGGAACATCGCCGGGCGGTCAGCGACACAGCGCCGTGATCTCGTGCTCCGGGATCGAAAACCCGTAGTCCCAGACATCGACGTGCACCGACGCGAGCCGGCCCAGGTACGACTCGCTGGCTGTGCAGGCCGTGCTCGCCGCGTTGCCGTTTTCCAACGCCTGGAGGTAGATCCCCGCCGCGAGGCCGTGCAGCGAATCCTGGTGCTCGCCGAAGGCGCGGCCGAGGAGCTGGAGCGCAGTCTCCGGGTCGCCTTGCCGCTGCGCCGCGAGGGCGGCGCGGAACAACGAGTATGGCTGAAGCTCAGCGCGACTGGCGCGCTGGCCTGATTCCGCCTTCCAGTCGCGCAGCGAGATGTCGGCCGCCGCCTGCAGGTAGAGGTCGGCGGCCAATTCCAGGTCTCCCGTGCGGTACGCCTCGTCCGCGTCGACCACGAGGTGGATCAGGTATTCCGGCGGATCGGGCTCCTCGTCGACGCGGAAGCGCAGGCCCGACCAGGTGACGATCAGCGTGGAAGCGCGCTCGGGACCGGCCGCCGGGTCGTCGTCATCCGGCTCGCGACGGATCAGCAGATCGGTGAGCTGGTCGTCGCTGCCATCCTCGAACACGAGGCCCTCCGTCGAGCTGACGGTCAGGTCGTCGGGCGTCAGGTCTTCGACGGAGAAGCCGCGGTGGGCGCTTGCGATCACGAAGCTGGTCGTGCAGCGCTCGCCGTCGCAGGTCTGCGTCGAGATCACGGCCTCGGGCGCACCATCGCCGGTGAGATCGACGAGGGCCTCGATGTTCACGCCGGCGAGGATCTCATTCGCGAGCGCGCGCGCCGAAGTGAACAGCCGGTAACCGGCGCCGGCATCGTCGAAGAACCAGACGTCGCCGGGCGGGGCGGGGTCACCGGGCACGCCCACCGCGTAGATCAGCTCGTCGAGTCCGTCGCCGTCGATGTCGCCGACCGCGCAGCGCTCACCAGCGACCGGTTCGAGCTCCCAGTCGCGAACGAGCTCTGGCAGGCAGCGCTCTAGATCCGCGAGGCCACCGGCGAGGTACTCGGCGACGAGCAGCCCGCCGCCGACGCGGTTCTCGGGCGCGAAGGGGAGTTCGATCGGATCGGGCTCGCTCGTCGACTCGGCGGAGGCGTCTGGATCGGGCGACGTCGCAGCGTCGGGAGTTGCGGGGTCGGCGGCGGCGATTGCGCGGATGCGGACATCCGAATCGCCGCTGCCGCAGGCGACCAGCAGCGCGACGCCGATCATCCAGGCCGCGAGCGCGACTCGCGGGCCGGCGTCGCGGGACGCCGGCGCGGACGCTGTGGATAACCGCTTCAAAGAATTGAGCATGCGTGTTGACTTTTTAGCCGAATGATGCTTCGATTGCCAGCGCAGCGGGCCGATTCGGCGCTGCCGCTGCGTTGACGAGGTGGCATGTGACCGACGCCCTCGACGTCGATCCCCGCAAGCTGGTCGCCGAGATCGTGGGCACCTTTGCCCTGATTTTCATGGGTGCAGGCTCCATCATCGCGTTTGGCGACAACATCGTGGCGGTCGCGTTGGCGCACGGTCTGGCGATTGCGCTCCTCGTTTCGGCGCTCGGGCACGTGTCGGGCGGGCTGTTCAACCCGGCGTTGACCCTCGGACTGTGGGTCACCCGACGGATGGATACGGCGAACACCGCCTCCTACATCATCGCGCAATTGGTCGGCGCCGTCCTTGGAGCGCTCGCGCTCGTCGCGCTGTACCCGGAGGTGTTGCGCGATCGAGCGGAGCTGGGGACGCCGCTGCTGAACGGTGTGACGTTCGCGCAGGGCGTCGGCATCGAACTGATTCTTACGGTGTTCCTGATGCTGGCGGTGTTTGGGACCGCCCTCGACAAGCGGGGGCCCAACATCGGTGGCTTCGGGATCGGCCTCGTGTTGACGATGGACATCCTGGCTGCCGGGCGATTCACCGGCGCGGCGATGAATCCGGCACGCGCGTTCGGACCGGCATTGATCAACCAGAGCTGGGATGACCACCTCGTGTACTGGATCGGGCCGATCGCGGGCGCGGTGCTCGCGGCGCTGCTCTATCACTACGTGTTCGCCGATGACGAGGCAGAAGCGGGGGCTGCAGCAGCGTAACTCCGGCGGCCCAGCGGGCCGCAGCAGTCATGCCACCATCTTGCCGATCAATACCCCCGCCGCACGGCAGATGTTGGAAGAGAGCGGGCCGCAAGGCCCGCTCTCGCTATCTCTGGCGCGGGTGGCCGGCGTCGGCGGGACCGGCGCGTCGCCGCAGGCTCCCTTCGCGGCAAGGTACGCCCAGGACGGTTGTTCCCCCGTTCGCTTCGCGAGTGCGGCATCGACCGCCATTGGATGCCGAGTGAATCGAGTTCAGAAGCGGACGTGCCTTCGGCGTTGTTTGCAGAGTTGTGTAGATCCCGCCCGCCCACCAGACCCCTTTGCGGGGCTGCCGCCCACCCCGCCGGGATCACGAATCCTCCGCGGGTCGGGGTGCCGGGTTCGCGAGATCGCGGGGATCGAGGTGCTAGCTCAGGGACCGGGTTGCGGACTCGATCGCGTGCACCGCGAGGTAGGGGGCCCGCGCCTCGAGCGCGTCGAGGAACGCAACGCGATCGCGTGGCGTGAGGCGGAGCTCGCGCCTGTAGGCGAGGCGGAGCTGCACGGATCGCGCCTCGGTCGAGGGTGCGCAGCGGGCGAGCGCCGAGCATGTCGGCGAGCGGTACCGCCCGCCGCCACGGTCCGTGGACGATGCGGAGCGTAGAGCTGTTCAGCTCGTAGCGGGAGCCGAACACGAACCACGAGTGCAGCAGTGAGGCAATCATGAGCAGCGAGGCGAACGCCGCCGCTGATTCAGGCGACGTGTCGCCGTACGCGACGATGATCCCGAACAGAAGGAACTCGATCGTCGGTGCGGCGAACGCCGTGACGCGCGTGAGAGGAGCATGACGCAGTTCGAACCTCGTGGCCATGCCTGATCCTCGGGATGGCGCGGCCACACGACAGCCGGGGAAGTCCCCACGAATGTGTGAACGTCAGCACCCACGGATCGGTCATGACGAGGCCGAACTACTCCGGTTCCGGCCAGCCGCCGGCAGGCGTGCTGTCGGATGTGGGCCCTGACGAGAGGCCGGTCGAGCCGTGCCCGCCGGTGCCGCGGGCGGTGTCATCGAGCTGATCGACCTCGACCCAACGGGCAGCGCGGAGTTCGCTGACGATCAGCTGGCCGATCCGGTCGCCGTCGTTGACCTCGAAGCTGCCGAGGTCCGGCAGGCAATAGAGCGTCACGAAGATCTCGCCTCGATAGTCGGCGTCGAGGGTGCCGACGGTTCCGATCACGCCTTGGGCGAACAACCCGGAGCGCGGGCGGATCTGGACGTCGACGCCGGGCGGTGCGGCGATCGCGATCCCGGTCGGGACGCGAGCCGGCATGGTGCCAAGGACGACCGGACCGTGCTCGAGGCAGGCGTGCAGGTCGTAGCCGCTCGCGAGCGCGGTCTGGCGCTCGGGGAGGCGCGCATTCGGGCGCGTCCGGCGCCAGCGCAGCTCGATCGTGGTCACTGGAGGTCGTCCGTTCGGGGGAGAGGAAAGGCCCCGCACGCGCAGGGCCTGGGATCGCGGTTCTGAGTGGAACCGCTACGCGCTCGTGGGAGCCTTCTGCAGACCCTTACCCTTCTTGGGGGTGAGGATTTCCAGCGGGTAGATCTCCTTCTTGAGCAGCTCGCGCGGCGGATCGATGTAGATCGCAGCCCAGCCGCAGGCCTCCTCGCAGAGACGACAGCCCACACATTTCTTCTCGTCGACGATGGCCATGCCGTAGAAGTCGTGCGAGTTGGGCGCATCGGACAGCGAGAGCGCGTCGAACGGAC
The DNA here is from genome assembly GCA_965248675.1 of Dehalococcoidia bacterium. Lineage (GTDB taxonomy): Bacteria > Chloroflexota > Dehalococcoidia > UBA2979 > UBA2979 > UBA6627. The sequence continues at coordinate 11,147 of CBDFJZ010000006.1, read as the reverse complement.
AGATGTTGATGCAGAGCTCGCAGCCGGAACCGATGCAGTTCTGCTCGGCGACCTTGGCGAGCGGCAGCTCACGGCGCGGGAACGTCCGGGCGATGTCGCCGACCTCATCGAGGATCGATTCGGGCGGGCAAACGGCCCCGCAGGCGCCGCAGTCGATACAGAGCTCCTCGTCGATGACGTGGAGCTCGTTGCGGACGCCGGTGATCGCCTCAACCGGGCACTTCTTCGTGCACGCGGTGCAACCGATGCAGGTCTCGATGATGCTGTAGGCCACGGAGGAGAGCCTTTCGTGGTCGGTTCGTGCCTGAAGGTACCATCGGCCGAAATCGCCAGCAAATAAAGGCTGAGCTTGGCGAACAGTCTCGCGATCGACAACGGGCCGCCCACCGGGCGGCCCGTTGTGTGCAGTTCCTCGAACCGGCCGCTAGCGGTTTCGGACCAGCCGGCGTCCACCGAGCACGAGGCCCGCGGTGACGAGCGTCAGCAGGGCGATCGCCGCGGTCGAGGCGCCATCGGAGCCGGTCAGGCCTGCGTTGCCCGCCGGCGCGGCCGCGGGCGGCGGCGGTCCCGCCGCCTCCGGTGGGCCACCAGGGGTGGCGACGATCGTGCCGCTGGCGTCGATCACGAACCAGACGTCGTTTACGTCCTGGCCGTTCGCTTCGCCGGGTGCGCCGTCGTCCTTGTAGTAGTAGAGCGCGGCGCCATCGAGGGCGACCTGCTGCGAGCCGTCGTCGCGGGTGATCAGCGAGACTTCCCCGCTGATGCCGGAGCCCGCGGTCGGGGTCTCACCTTCCGCGACCGTGAGCGGCGGCCACGCGACGGCGCAGCCGCCGTTGCAGTTGCTCACCCCCGGCTCGTCCGGCAAGAAGATGTAGAGCGACCAGCCGTTGTCTCCGGCGACGATGAACTCACCGAGCGCGTCGTTGCCGCCGAGCTGGATGGTCGGTGGCGGCGGGGGCGTCTGGTTGACGGCGCCGCTGCCGTCGAGCACCCACCACACGTCGTTGACCGCCTGGCCGTTCGCGTCGCCGGGCGCCCCGTCGTCTTTGTAGTAGTAGAGCGGCGCGCCATCGAGGGCCACCTGCTGCGAACCGTCATCGCGGGTGATCAGCGTCAGCTCGCCGGTCACGCCGGCGCCCGCGGTTGGCGTCTCGCCATCAGGGACGGTGAGCGGTGGCCACGCGACCGCGCAGCCGCCATTGCAGACACTGACGCCTGGTTGGTCTGGCGTGAAGATATAGAGCGTGAGGCCGTCGCCGCCGACGATGATCTCGCCGTAGTCGGCGTGGCTCGCGACGTTGACGGTGTTGGCCATCTGGGCGCCGACGATCGCGGGTGTGACGGCGAGCACGAGTGCCGCGATCAGGATCGTGGCCGATCGCCGCCACCTCGAAGAAATGTGCATTCAGTCCCCCCTTGGACACGCGTTATGGAAGTGCGCCGGGAGACTAGACGTTTTACGGGCGCGATGTGTTTTACAAGTGTTAACGGCTCGCGTGCGGAAAGGGTGAGACAAGGGCCTACCGGTAGAGCTTGATCACCTCGACCTGACCGGGCTGGGTAGCGTCGATACAGAGGTCGCAGAGCGTGCACTCGTCGAGGTTGTCCTCGACGGTGCGAACGTTGCCAGCGTCGTCGAGCTCGAAGATGTCCACCGGGCAGACCTCGACGAGCTGCTGGCAGAGCGCCGGATCCTGCTGGACGGAGTCGTCGAGGTCGACGCGGATGAACATCGCCGCCATCGTTAGCCCTCGATCCGTTCGCTGAGCAGGCGGGGGATGTCCTCAATGCGTTCGGCGACCGCGATGCCGATCGCCTCGAGGTTGGCAATCTTCTCGGCGGTGGTATCGGCCTTGCCCTCGACGATGGTGCCGGCGTGGCCGAAGCGCATGCCGGGCATCTCGTCCATGAAGCGGCCGGCCATGAAGGCGACGACGGGGAGCGTGCTGCCGCTCTCGGACATGTAGTCGGCGAGCTCGTACTCGGCGCGGCCGCCGGGCTCGCTGTAGATGGCGATTCCTTTGGTCTGCTCGTCGGCGTCGAAGAGCGGCATCAGCTCGGCGTAGGTGGAGCCGATGATCGCGTCGCCGCCGATGCTGACGGCGGTGCTGACGCCGAGGCCGGCCTCGGACAGCGAGTTGGCGATCTCGACGGTCATGCCGCCAGAGCGCGACATCACGCCGATCGAGCCGGGGACGAAGGCGCGGCGGCAGGAGTCGACCGCGCCACCGACGCCGCCGACCTTGGCCTTGCCGGGCGAGATCACACCGAGGCAGTTCGGCCCGATCACGCGCACCCCTTCTTGCTGGGCGTACTCGACGAACTGGGCGACCTGCTTTCGAGGAATGCGCTCGGTGACGACGATGATCAGCTTGATGCCGGCCTCGATGGCCTCGTTGACCGCGTCGGCGGCGAAGGCGGGCGGTACGGACACCACCGAGGCGTCCACGCGCTCGCGTTCGGTGAAGGCGCGGACCGTGTCCTCGACGGGGGCGCCGTGGACGTCGCGGCCCTTGCGGCCGGGGGTGACGCCGCCGATCAGCTTCGAACCGTAGTCGAGCACCTCGCGGGCCATCGTGACGGCCTCGCGCCCGGTGATGCCCTGGATGATGAAGGTGGTGTGCTCGTCGACGAGGATCGACATCGCTAGCCGCCCATCTTCGCAACGGCGCGCTCTGCAGCCTCGTGCATCGAGACCGAGCGGTCCACGTACTCGACGCCGTAATTCTCGAGCAGCGCGAAGCCCTCGTCCTCCCACGAGCCGGGAATGCGGAAGATCGCGATCTTCTCGGCGGGGTCGAAGCCGGCCTCGAGGCAGCCCTTGATCACACCTCGGGCGACGATGTCGACGCGGGTGTTGGAGACGACGTTCATCATCACGGCGATCTTGTCGACCTGCGGCTGCTCACAGATCAGCTTCGTCAACGCGGCGGCCTTCGAGACAGAGGGGTTGCCGCCGATCTCGCAGTAGTTCGCCGGCGATCCACCAGCCGCGCGCACCGCGTCGAAGAGCGTGAGCGACCCTCCGCCGGCGCCAATGATCAGCCCGAGGTTGCCGTCGAACTGGGTGAGGTTGCCGGCAACGCCTCGAGGATCGGCGGCGTCGACCGCGGCCGCGGCGATCTCGAAGGGCGTGGGTGGCCGCGCCTGGCGGTTGTCCTCGTCGGGGATGCCGATCTCCTGGAGGAGCGCGCGGTGGGCGTTGCGTGCCTCGGCTTCCATGTCGAGGTGGCAGTCGAGGGCGATGATCGAGCCGTCGTCGAGCTTGCCGATCGGGTTGATCTCGGCGAGCGTCATGTCGCGCTCGAGGAAGAGGCGTGCGAGGCCGGCGACGATCCTCGAGAGCTGCGTCAGGTCGCGGCCGGTGACGCCGACCGAGGCGACGGCGACCTTCGCGGTGTAGTCGGAGAAGGGGCGGCTCGCGGAGAAGTGGGTGCGCGAGAGGTGCTCGGGGTACTGCTCAGCGACTTCCTCGATGTCGATGCCGCCCATGTCGCTGAAGATGATCAGCGGGCGCTTGGCGCGACCGTCGTAGGTGACGGCGGCGTAGTACTCCTGGTCGACCGACCGCTTCTCCTCGACGAGCACGCCGACGGGTGTAAGGCCGTTGATCTCCAGTTCGAGGATCTGCGCGGCGTGATCGCGGGCTTCCTCGGGGGTGTCGGCGAACTGGACGCCGCCGGCCTTCATCCGGCCGCCGCTGAGGACCTGCGATTTGATGACGACCGGACCGCCGAGCTGCGAGGTGGCCTCGGCGGCTTGTTCGGCGGAGGTCGCGAACTCCCGTTTCGGGAGCGCGACACCGTAGCCGGCGAGGACCTGCTTCGCTTCGTACTCGTAGAACCGCACGCGCGCCCTCCCCGCTCCGGCGGGGCGCATTGTGCCACGGCGGCAGGCTAGGGGCATGTGTTGAGCCGAGCGGCCTGGCCGCCGAGACTCGATGGGAGCCCGGTCGGGATGTCGGAGGCTCAATGCCGCGTTCGATTGCGCTCGCCGTGCTGATTTCGGTCCTGCTCGCCGCGTGCAACGACTCGGCCGAGAACGGAGCACCCGCGACTGAGGTTGCGACGCCGACGACGATGGCGCCGACCGCTCCGCGCGAGCCACAGGTCACGCTGCTCGCGGTGAGCGACGAGGCGATTCTGCTGGTGGTACCGGAGGCGGGCGCCGCGCTCGAGATCATCGCGCTTGCTGACCTCGGGATTCCGGCCGACGCGAACCGGCCTCGGATCCAGCTGATCGAGGGCGTGCTGTGGGTCGCGAGTGGACCGGGACGCCTCGTGGGCCTCGATCCGACCTCGGGGGCGGTATCGGCGACGATCGAGTTCGGGTCGACCGAGCCGATCGCGGACTTCGCGTTCCGAGGATCGCTGCTCTGGGTGCTGGTGGGGATGCCGGAGGTGGACGCGCGGGTGCTGGCGGTCGACCGGGTGTCGGGCGGGCTGGTGTTCGCGCTCGAACCGCCGCCCGGCCGGCCGCTCGGGGCGTTCGGCGTTGGCGAGGACGGCGTGTGGGTCGTGGGGGGGTGCGCTCCCGAGCATTACCTCGATTTCGGAGATCGACCCCGGAGCCGGGCTGGTGGCGCAGGCCGTTGATACGGGCTTGAACGTGACCGACCTGCTGGTCGCCGGTGGTTCGGTGTGGGCAGGCGGCGGTTCCTTCGCCGAATTCAATGTCGACGCGCGCCTCGTGCGGATCGACGTGGCGAGTGGGGAAGTGCTCGCGACGATCGAGGTCGGTGCGGCGCTGCGCGGCCTCGTGGAGGCCGAGGGCTCGATCTGGGTGACGGACGCCGGCGCCGATCAAAGCGGGGCGATGGTGTACCGGATCGATCCGCGGACGAACACGGTGGTGCAGCGGATCGAGATCGGCGCGGCTGGCAAGGGTCGCCTCGACATCATCGCTGGAGGCGGGCGCCTGCTCGCGATCAATAGCGCCGAGCAGCGGAGCTACCTGATCGACGCGACCACGGGGGAGGTGCTGGGGGTGGTGCTGGGGGTGGTGACCGGACCAGACACACCGGTGGCGTTGCCGTGAAGGTGAACCTCGACGCGGTGGTCTCGAGGGCGATGCCGCCGGAGCCGTGGTCCGAGGGCGACAAGATCCCGTGGGACGAACCGGCGTTCAGCGAGCGGATGCTCGCGGAGCACCTCTCGCAGGCCCACGACGCGGCCAGCCGACGGACGGAGACGATCGAGGCGCAGGTGGCGTGGATCCACGAGGCATTACTGGGCGGCCAGCGGTCGCGGGTGCTCGATCTGGGGTGCGGTCCCGGGCTGTACGCGAGCCGGCTGTCGCGCCTCGGTCATCGCGTGCGCGGGATCGACTTCTCGCCGGCCTCGATCCGGCACGCGCGCGAGGAGGCCGAGCGCGAAGGCCTCGAGCTGGACTACGTACTCGGCGATGTGCGCGAGGCCGAGTACGGAGGGCCTCACGACCTCGTGATGTTCATCTTCAGCGAGCTGAACGTGTTCCGGCGCGAGGAGGCGGTCTCGATTCTCGCGAAGGCGCGCAGGGCGCTGGTACCCGGCGGACGTCTGTTGATTGAGCTGCACAGCTTCGAGGCGGCGCGGGCGATCGGTCACCAGCCGGCGCGCTCGCAGTCGTTGGAGAGCGGACTGTTCTCGGAGCGTCCGCATCAGCTGCTCGAAGAGGCGTTCTGGGACGACGAGCGTGCGGTGGCGATCCACCGCTGGTTCGTGATCGACCGTGCGACGGACGAAGTCGAGCGATACGCCGACGCGATGCAGGCGTACACGGCGGATGAGTACATCGCGCTCCTCGATGCGGCCGGGTTCAACGAGGTCGCGGTGCGTGACGACTGGCCTTCGGCGCCGTCGCAGGCGGGCGAGCTGGTCGCGTACCGGGCAGTGGCGGCGGGATCGCAGACAGACCGACGAACGGGCTGAGGTCACACGGTGCGGCGGTGGCTGGTTGTCGCTGACGATCAGCCGGAGGCGGGAGGCCGCGTTCGGAAGCCCTCGATGAGCAGCGGCGTGAAGCGCGAGACCATGGCGTCAAGTGGCCACGAGCTACGACTCGAGCCGGCCACGCGCTTGAGCTGCGGGCTGAGTTCCACCAGGCCGTGCATCGCGGCCCAGGCAAGGGCGGCTGCGGACTTGACATCGAGTTCGGGATTGAGCTGGGCTCGGACCGCGCCGATGGTGTTCTGCAGGGCGGCGTAGGCGCGGCTGCTGGCGACGGTGAAGGCCAGATCGTCTTGTTCGATGAGCCCGCTGTCGAGCATGACCGCATAGTGTCCCGGACGCGCGAGCGCGGCACGGACGTAGGCCTGGCCGCAGCGTTCGAGCCGCTCGGCGGCGTCGTCGATGCCGACCGCCGCCGCCTCGAGCTCATCGGCGAGTAGCTCGAACCCCTCGGTGGCGACGGCGGTGAGCAATCCGCTGGCGTTGCCGAAGTGGTGAGCGGGCGCGGCGTGGGAGACGCCGGCGCGGCGAGCGGCCTCGCGCAGGCTGAAGCGGTTGGCGCCGCGCTCGGCCACCAGCTCGGCGGCGGCGGCGCGCAGCGCGGCCGGCAGGTCGCCGTGGTGGTAGGGCTGCTCGGTCGCGGTCGCGGTCATCTGTGTCACAGGATATCGCTTGACAGTGTCTAGTTGCGAGCTTACGGTCATCTTGACAGTGCAACCTGACACTGTCTAGCAATCGGCGCTACTGAGAATCGATTGAAGGACGCGCGATGACAGCGACCGAAGCCCCTGCTGACACTCCCGACAGCCGGTTCGGCTGGCTGCACGCCCGGCCCGGCCTCGTGATCGGTGCGGTGGTGGCGATTACCGCCGCGCTGCTGGTGCCATTCCTGACGATGGCCCCGACGCGGTCGGCCTCGACGGAGCCGAACGGCGACGTGTTCACGGCGCGCGACCGAATAGATGAGAGGTTCGTGTCCGCGGTCCATCCGATGTTCGTGATCGCCGAGCACGACGGCGGCGATCTGTTGCTGGCCGGGCCGTTGGCCGAGCTGCGGAGCGCCACGGCGGCGCTGCGAGCCGACCCCGAGTTCAGCCTGACGCTGTTCCGCTACTTCGAGGCCGACGTGGGGATCGACGTGGTGGGCGTGCTGACGCTGGCCGACCTCATCGACATCGAGCTGCGGGCTGGCGGCATTGACGGACTCGGGGCCGCCTCGGACGTCGAGGTGAAGGCGGCGGGGGCAGCGCTGATCGAGCGCCATGGGGAGCGCTCGGACCTGCTCGGCCTCTCGGCGCAGTCGACACGGTCCGCTGCCGGCGACTGGGTCGTCCCCGCCGTCAACTTCCTGGTGCTGTCCGATGATGAGCTGCTTGGGTTCGGGAACCTGTCCGTGAAACTGGGCGGCGACACGGCCTCGGAGGAGTTCGACCGCGCGCAGCGCGATCTGCTGCGCGACGCGGCGCCGAGCTTCCGCGTGGACGGCATCGCGATCGACGTGAACCTGACCGCCGCCGAGCAGGGGGTGGTGGCGGGGCCGTTCATCGGTCTCACGATCCTGGCGGCGCTGGTGCTGGTGGGTCTGATCTTCCGTAGCTACTGGGTGCTGGCGATTGTCGGCGTGTCCTTCTTGACGCTGATTGTGTGGCTAAAGGGCATCTCGAACCTGATCGGGCTAGCGGACGACCTGGTGTTGTCGCTGATCGTGCCGGTGGCGATGATCAGCTTCGGAGTCGACTTCGCTTTTCACGCCGTCGGGCGTTACCGAGAGGAACGGGTCGAGGGCCGCACCGCCGGTCCCGCCGTGATCGGCGGCCTGGCCGCGGTGATCGGCGCGCTGGTGCTGGCGCTGACCTCCGATGCGGTCGCGTTCCTTGCCAACCTCACCTCGGGTATCGAGTCGATCCAGCAGTTCGGGATTGGCGCAGCGATCGCGCTGAGCGCGGCGTTCGTGCTGCTCGGGGTGGTGACGCCGCTGCTGGTGGCGTGGATCGAGGAGCGGGTGCCTTCACCCGCGACTGGTCGAGGTGCTGCCGCGCGACGCCTCGGCGGCGGCTTCGGCGCCGCGGGGCTGATGATGGCCCCGGTGCTGCTGCTCGTCTTCATCCTGCCGTGGCTCGGTGCCGTGATAGCGGTGACGACCGCCCTGGTCACACTCGTCATTCCGTTCACGATCGCGCGCCGGAGGCTCCGCGGTCCCGCCCTCGGGGAGATCGACCAGGCTGCGGGACAGGTGTCGTTGGCGAAGCCGGTCGGTCGTGCGGTGGCAGGCCTGACGCGACGTCCGGTCGCCGTGCTCAGCGTGGCCGCCGTGGTGACGGTGCTGGCGGACAGCTTCGCGGTACGGGTGCCGGCGGAGTTCGACGTCGAGGACTTCTTCAGCTCTGATACGGATTTCGTCGTCGGACTCGATCAACTCGACACCCACGTCGGCGATCGTGGAGGCGAGCCGGCGCTCATCTACGTGGAGGGCGACCTCTCGGATCCAGCCGCGCTCGCCGCAGTGTCCGCGCGCCTCGACGAGGTGCGAGCCCTCGACACCGCGGTGCTGGCGCGTGGTGACGACGGGCTGGTCGCGATCGACGGCGGGGTGTTCGAGGTGTTCGAAGCCGCCTGGGACTCGCCGATCATGGCCGGCATCGTGGCGGCCGAGGCGGGCGTGGAGCTGACCGACGGCGACGGCGATGGGATCCCCGATACCGCGGAGCAGGTGGTCGCGCTGCTGAGCGTGGCCGCCGAGATCGGTGTGCCGCTCGACGCCGAGCGACTGCTGCTCACCGCCAACGCCGTCAACACGGCCATGCAGCTCGATGGGGCGACTTCGGCGACCGTGTTCGAGCTCGGCCTCGTCGACAGCCGAGCGCAGCAGTCGGTGGCCTCCGCCCGCGAGGCGCTCGAGCCGATCGCCGAGGCGATGTCGGCTGACCTCGGGGGCAGCTTTGTGCAGGTGACGGGCAGCGCGTTTGAACGCGAGGCCTCGCTGCAGGCAACGAACCGCGCGCTTCAGGTCTCGCTGCCAGTGGCGATGGTGCTGTGCCTGCTGGTCGCGAGCGTGTTCCTGCGTTCGGTGCGCTACGGGCTGGCGAGCATCGTCCCGATCGCAATGGTGGTGGCCTGGCTGTATGGCTTCATGTTCGCCGTGGGCTTCGCGATCAACCTGGTGACGGCGACGATCGCCGCGGTGTCGGTGGGGATCGGGATCGACTTCGCGATCCATTTCATCGTTCGATACCGCGAGGAGCTGGCTCGTCACGGCGGTCGGGAGACGGCAGTGCGGGTAGCAAGCGAAGGCACCGGGCTGGCGCTGCTGGCGTCGGCGATCAGCTCGGCGATGGGTTTCGGCATCCTCGCGTTCGCGCCGATGCCGTTGTTCGCCGCCTACGGGCTGCTGACGGCGGTGATGATCGTGATGGCGCTGGTGGCGACGCTGGCGGTGCTTCCTAGTCTGCTGGTGCTGATCACCTCGGACGTCGAGCGGCAGGTATCCGAGGTCGATCTCGATGCGCCGTTGCCGAAGCCCCAGGCGGCGTGATCCCGCCCTCGGTGCTCGCCACCTCGCTCGGGATCGCTACTCGATCCCGTACTGGCCTGCGAGCTCGGGGTCGCGCTCGGCGATCAGGCGGGCGTAGTTCACCATCACCTGCGCCTGCTTCCAGGTGGCGTCGTCCTGCATCTTGCCGTCGACCATCGCGACGCCGGAGCCGTCCGGGATCGCCTCGAGGATCTTCATCGCCGTCTTGACCTCGTCGGGATCGGGGCTGAAGACCTTGCGGGCGATGGCGATCTGGCTGGGGTGGAGCGACCACGCGCCGACGCAGCCGAGCAGGAACGCGGCGCGGAACTGGTCCTCGCAACCGACGGGATCGCCGATGTCGCCGAACGGGCCGTAGTAGGGCAGTGCGCCGGCGTTGACGCAGGCGTCGACCATCCGCGCCATCGTGTAGTGCCAGAGGTCCTGCTGGCTGCTGGCGCGGTCGCCCTCGGGGTTGTCGGGGTCGGGGTCGGTGCGGACGACGTAGCCGGGGTGTCCGCCGCCGACGCGCGTTGTCTTCATCCTGCGCGAGGCGGCGAGGTCGGCGGGGCCGAGGCTCATCCCCTGGAGGCGGGGGCTGGCGAGCGCGATCTCCTCGACCTGGGCGACGCCGCCGCCGGTCTCGAGGATGGCGTGGAGCATGATCGGCTTCGCAACGCGGTGTTTCGCCTCGAGCTGGGCGAGCAGGCGGTCGACGAACGCGATGTCCTGGGGGCCGAGCACCTTCGGGATCATGATCACGTCGAGGCGGTCACCGATCTCGGCGACGAACTCCGTGACGTCGTCGAGGAACCAGGGGCTGTCGAGACTGTTGACGCGCGTCCAGGCGCCGGTGGAGCCGAAGTCGTGGGTCCTTGGCGACCTGGATGAAGCCTCGGCGGGCGTCCACCTTCTGGTCGGTGGGTACGGCGTCCTCGAGGTTGCCGAGCAGCACGTCGACCTGCTGCAGCATGTCCGGGACCTTGTCGACCATCCTGGGGTTGGCGGCGTTGAGGAAGTGGATCATGCGGCCGGGGGTGACCGGGATCTCGCGGAGCGGTTCGGGGGCGCCGATCGCCAGCGGCTGGAAGAAGTCTCGTGGGCTACGGAGCATCGCGGTCACCTCTGGCGGTATGTCGGGAGCTTCGCGGGGCGCCTCCGAATGGTCGTGGTCAGGACGCTATCGACCGCGGTCTCGCATCGTCAACGACCGGGGCCGCACCGCCGCTATCCGCCCGGACGCGGTGGCGTGTCGATCACGGGCGCCGTGCGGACCAGCGAGCGGTCGAAGAACCAGTTCAGCAGCCAGGCGGGCACGAGCAACGCGGCGCCCCCTGCGGCGAAGACGATGCCGTTGCGCCCAGGCGTCCAGGCGACGGCGTCGACCAGCCTCGAAAACTCGTCGGCGACGGCGCTGCCGTCGGAGCCGATGAACGCGATTGCGAACTTCAGGACGAGCGCACCGATCAACACCAGGGCGCCGGCACCGATCATCGCGAAGCCGACGCCGGTGAACCTCGAGAAGCCGTTGCCCAACAGCAGGATGACGCCGGCGAGGACGATCGCGAGGATGGCGATCGGCTGGAGGTAGCCGTCCGCGCGGTCGTGGTTGGACTGGCTGAGCAGTTCCATGACGCGGCGCGTGCCACCGGGCGTTGAGAAGACGGTCGTCTCGATCGGCGGACCGTCGGGCGGCCGCAGCGCCTCGA
>CBDFJZ010000005.1:0-487734 GCA_965248675.1 Dehalococcoidia bacterium | reverse complement strand
AGTCCGAGTTCATTGCCGGGATCGCGGCCGCATGCGCGGCGATGCACGCGCTCTGTCGAGGCGCGCCGGTCGACCTCGACCTCTCGGCGCAGGAGGCGATGGCGATTCTGCCGGCGCGGGAGCACTCGATGCCGGGGTACGGGATGTTGTCGCTCTCACGAGAGAAGCGCGCGGATGTCCTGGGCGCGTCGTACATCTTGCCCGCCTCGGACGGCCACGTGGCGATCTCGCCGCGCGAGGAGCACCAGTGGGTCGCCTGGTCCGAGGTGATGGGATCGCCTGAGTGGGTGGCGGATCCGCGGTTTCAGACCCACGCCGACCGGTTGCAGCGGGCCGAAGAGCTGGTTCCGTTCATGTCCCTTTGGACCGGGGGGCGCCCGAAATCTGCGATCGCCGCGGCTGCTCAGGCGGCTCATATCCCCTGCTTCGCCGTGAACGGGCCCCTGGACGTCCTCGAAGAACCGCAGATCGAGGCGCGCGGATTCCTCAGGCCACTCGCAGGCGACCAGCGGCTGCGCGCGCCGCGGGGGCTGTTCGGCCTCCCAGAGGGCGACTACCGCACCAATCCGCCGCCCTCTGGCGGCTTCTCGACTCGGAACCAGCGCACGCGCCCCGAGACGCGCGGCCCGCTGCCGCTCAGCGGCGTGCGGGTGCTCGACCTCTCCTGGGTGATCGCCGGCCCCACCACGACGCGCTACCTGTCCGCACTCGGTGCCGACGTGGTGAAGGTCGAATCGCCGGCGCGCCCCGACCCGGGGCACCGGTCCGAACTGCACGAGGTGCTGGGGCGCGGCAAGCGCGACGCCGCGATCGACCTCAAGCACCCGCTCGGGCTCGAGGCCGTTCGACGCCTGGCGGCGCAGAGCGACATCGTCGTCGAGAACTTCGCCACGGGCGCCCTCGAGCGCCTGGGGCTCGGCTACGAGGCGTTGCGCGAACTGCGCGAGGACGTCATCCTGCTGTCCGCCTCGGGACTGGGGCGCACGGGACCCGATGCCAGCGCGGTCGCCTACGGGACACTGGTGCAGTGCTTCGCGGGTTTCGCCGGCCTGAACGGCTATCCCGAGCGACCACCGGTGACCGGCTTCGCCTGGTCGGACCCGCTGCTCGGCCTGCTGCTGCCGTTCGCCGCGACCGCCGTGCTCGCCGCTCGCGACCGAACCGGGGAGGGGCGACACATCGATCTCGCGATGTCCGAGGCGCTGCTCTGGACGATGCCCGGCTCGCTGCTCGAGGCGCAGCGCGACGGGACGACACCGCGACGGCTGGGCAACACCTCGCGCGATTTCTTCCCGCACGACCTCTACCCGGCCGAGGGCGACGACCAGTGGGTGGCGATCGCCGTCACGACCGACGGGCAGTGGCGCGCGCTCTGCGGCGTCATCGACCGCCTCGGTGATGCCTCGGGACTGACGCTCGAGGCGCGACGCGAGCGGTCGGCCGACCTCGACGCGGCGATCGCGGACTGGACGCGAGGGCGCGAGGCGCGAGCAGCCGCCGAGCGGCTCCAGACGGCCGGCGTGCCGGCTGCGGCGTCGATGAACGCGACGATGCTGTTCGAGGACGAACACCTGTGGGCGCGCGGCTTCTACGAGTCGGTCCTCGGAGACGACGGCGAAGCGCGGGCGATGGTGGGGCTGCCGTGGCGCTGGGACGGCGGTACGCGCACGCTGCCGCGCGCGCCGCGCCTCGGGAACGACAGCATGGAGATCCTGCGCGATCTCGCGGGCCTGTCCGACTCGGAGATCGACGAGCTGCGGCGAGCGGGTGCAGCCGGCGACCTCGAGGATCGCGGGTAACCCCTAGAAGTCGCGCCCCTGATAGATCGCGTCGAGGCGTTCGCGCTGCTCGTCGGACGGCTCGGGGAACGGCTCGCCTTTCTGGCGGATCGCGCCAGTAAAGTTCGGCGGGCGCTTCTCGTTGAACGCGCGACGGCCCTCGTCACCGTCGGCGGTGGTCTGGATCAGCAGCGTGTTGATCAGGTTCTGCACCTGCCACGCCTCGTCGGTGCTGGCTTCGCCGAAGCGGACGACGAACTCCTTCATCATCCGCACCGCGATCGGCGGCATCGTGGTGATGTGGCGAGCGATCTCTTCGGCTCGTTCCACGATCCGGTCGTGCGCAACCACCTCGTTCACGAGACCGATCCGCAGCGCCTCCTCGGCATCGACGGGCTCGTCGGTGAGCAGGATCCGCATCGCGTCGGCGTAGCGAAGCTGCTTCATCAACAACGTGGCGCCCGGGCCATTGCCCAGCCAACCCTGCGAGAGCAGCGCGAACTTGAAGCGCGCGTGCTCTGCCGAGGCGATGCGGATGTCCGTGGAGGCGAGCAGCAGGTAGAGCCCGGCGCCGGCGGCCCAGCCGTTGACGGCCGCGATGACGGGCTTCCAGACGCGCGGGTAATGGTCGCCCATCCGGCCATCGACGCCCGTGGTGGCTCCGTTCACCGTCCCGGCGTGCGGCCAGAAAATCTTCTGCGCGCGCAGGTACTCGCGTTCTTCGGCCATGAGATCGGGATGGGGGCTGATGTCGTGTCCGGCGGAGAAATGTCGGTCGCCCGTGGCGGTGATGATCCCGACGCGAACGTCGCGGTCCTCCCAGACCTGCCGCCATGCCTCGGACAGCTCCTCTGAGTGCGCCTTGTCGAGGACGTTCGCTTTCTCGGGGTTGTCGATCGTGATGTAGGCGATCTGATCGCGGGTCTCGTATCGAATAGGCATCACAGCGTCCGTTCGTCGCGTCGGCGTCGAGTCTGGGAATCGAGGGCGACTCTACGGGACGCAAAGCGAGCGGGGCAGACACAGGCGCCAGCGTCTGGCTCGCGCGATCAGGGGGAATCCCCGATACGCGAGCGGGCGGCGCTAGCTTCGTGTCAGGAGAGAGTAAGCTCGACCGATGGCAATCGAGGCGCTCACCATCCGCGCCGACGGCACCGAGGCATCACCGTCGGACGACCCGTCCGAGCAGTGGATCAGCGCTTCCCAGACCCGCAATCACGCGATCGGGGATCCGCTGCTCGACTGGCTGGCGCGGTATGGCAACGCCCGCGGCTACCTGCGCGACGACGACCCGGAGCGGCACGACCCGCTGTACGACGATCGCACCGACTTCACTCGATTCATCTTCGACCAGGGTCGCCGCTTCGAAGCCGCCGTGGTCGCACTGCTGCGCGAAACGCATCCCGAATATGAACTGCTGACGCTCAGCCGGGGCCACGAGCAGATTCGCGATCTCACGGCGGCCACCGACACGTTCGAGGCGATGCGGCAGGGGGTTCCGATCATCCACCAGGCTGTGCTCTGGGACGCCGCGACCCTCACGTTCGGAGCCCCCGATCTCCTCGTGCGGTCGGATGTGCTGCACCGGATCTTCCCCGCTGCACTGACGGCGGAGGAAGCCTCGATCGTCGCCCCGGACCTCGCGGGCGCGTTTCACTATCGAGTCGTCGACGTGAAGTTCACGACGTTGCGACTGAGCTCACGGGGCGATGTCGGAAACGATGGTTCAGCGCCGGCCTACAAGTGCCAGCTACACGTCTACAACAGGGCGCTCGGCCGCTTGCAGGGGTACGAACCGCCCGCGTCGTTCCTCCTCGGCCGCAGTTGGCAGCAGGAACGCGAGGGCGTGACTGAACGAGGGCTGAGCTGTCTCGACCGCCTCGGTCGAGTGCCCCACGACGGCGCCCTCGCCGGCGGCCGCCCGATCGCTGTCGAGGTCGCGGACGCGACCTCGTGGTTACGACGCGTTCGCACGGAAGGCGCCAGTTGGACGCTCGAGCCTCGACCAGATGTCCCGGAGCTGTATCCGAACCTCTCGAACCAGCAAGACAGCCCCTGGCACGCCGCGAAGCGCGAGCTTGCCGCCGACATCCATGACCTGTCGTTGCTCTGGCAGGTCGGGCCGGAGCGACGCGCCCGGGGTCACTCGGCTGGCATCACGGACTGGCGGGATCCGAGGTGCACCCCGGCCGTGCTGGGTCTCAGCGGAAAGAACGCCGGCACGTTGATCGAGCTGATCGACGTCAATCGCGACGACGCAGGTCCACCGGTCCGTCCCCCGCGAGTGAGCGCCGCCGCCGCGGAGTGGCGAGCCCCGCTCGCGCTCGAGTTCTACGTCGACTTCGAAACGGTAAACGACCTCGCGGACGACTTCACATCACTGCCCGAACGTGGCGGCCAGACGCTGATCTTCATGATCGGCTGCGGACACCTCGAGGACGGCGAGTGGCGCTTCCGATCGTTCACCGTCGACGCGCTCACCGAGGACGAGGAGGCGCGCATCATCGAGGCCTGGATCGAGCACATGACAGCCACGCGGGCGCGGCTCGCGCCGGACGGGCCGGACCCGCTCGTGATCCACTGGTCTCACGCCGAGGTCACGACCTTCGAGAACGCCTACAACTCCGCGCGGGCACGCCATCCAGAGCGAGACTGGCCATCGCCTCGCTGGTTCGACTTCCTCAATCGCGTCGTGCGCGAAGAGCCCGTGGTCGTGCGAGGTTCGATGAGCTTCGGCCTCAAGTCGGTCGCCCGTGCGCTCGCTGACCTCGGCGCGATCGAGACGCGCTGGGGCGACGGACCGGCCGACGGGCTGGGCGCGATGGTCGGCGCGTGGTGGGCGCAGGCGCGCGCCGCGGAGCTGGGCGAGCCGCTCTCCGAGGACGCTCTGATACTTGAGATCGCCCAGTACAACGAGGTCGACTGCCGCGTGATGATGGAGACGGTCAACTACCTCCGCGCGTACCACTGACCGGAATCTCGCCCGTCGGCGGGACGCCTTAGCGCAGCGTGCCGCTCGCCTCCTCGGCGTGAACATCGTCCTTGGGCATCGCGAGCCACTCGCCGAGGATCGCGACGTTGTCCGCACCGACGGGACGCGGCGCCTGGTACCGCTCCGCGGGCGTCCTCGAGAAGTGCAACGGCAGCCGATCGACGGGCGTGCGGTCTTCGTAGGCGCCCAGGTCGTTCGTTTCGGTGAAGAAGCCGCTGTGCGCGAGCTGCGGGTCGCGGTGGATGAGGTCGGCGCCCGTCTGTACGACGCCCGCCGGGACGCCCGCCGCCTGCAGCAGCTCCTGCACCTCGTACGCGTCGAGCGCGTTCGTCCAGTCGGACACGTGGCGATCGAGCTCCTCGACGTGCTTGAGGCGGCGCGTCGCCGTCTCGAACCGCGGGTCGTGCGTCCACTCGGGATCACCGAGGACGGCGCGGAAGCGATGCCACTGCGCCTCGGTCATCACCGTGATCGCGACCCAGCGGTCGTCGCCGAGGCACGGGTAGGTGTCGTGTGGCGCGACCACCTCGTATTGGTGACGGTTCGCTGCGGACTGCTGCGCATTGCCGTTGGCAAAGTAGTCGAGGAGCGCCGGGCCGGTCAGCGCCACGCCGAGCTCGTACTGCGCGAAGTCGACACGCTGGCCCTGGCCGGTCGCGTTTCGGTGCTCGAGCGCCGCCAGGACGACGGTCGCGCCGTGCAGGCCTGCCTGGTGATCGTTGAACGAGTTGCCGACGCCGATGTCCTCGCGACCGGGGACGCCAGTGAGATAGGTAAGGCCGGCAAGCGCGTGAACCGTGGGCGCGAAGCTCACGAAGTCACGCCACGGGCCACCGTCGCCCATGCCCGACATCTGAACGTAGATCACCCCCGGGTTGGCCTCGGAGACGGCGTCGTAGCCGATCCCCCAGCGGTCGAGTACGCCGGGCGAGAAGTTCTCGATCACGACATCGGCGCGCTCCGCGAGCGTACGAGCGATCTCACGCGCCCGTTCGGCCGACATGTCGAGCGCGAGCGTGCGCTTGTTGCGGTTCCACATTCGGTAATACGGCCCGACCGGAGCGTTGCCCGGCCGCGCCTCGGAGACGACCTTGACCACATCGGCGCCCATGTCACCGAGAATCCTTGTGGCGAACGGCCCCGCCAGCACGTGCGTGAAGTCCAGCACGCGAATCCCGTCGAGCGGACGCGCCATCAGCCGTCCCAACCGATCTGCGCCAGCACCTCGGCGGTTTCATAGCCGGCAGCGCCGACGCGGCGCTGCGGCGGGACCGGGGTCCCTTCCAGGCCGAAGGGCGCGCCCGGCCCGCGCACCTTCCGGTAGCCGAGGTCGTATTCGGCCCACCAGTCGCGCGCCTCGAGCTGCGGGCTGCCCGCGACGCGATCAGGAGACAGCACCCAGCCGTAGGGGAAGTGGCGCTCCTGCGCCTCGAAGAAGAACTCCTCCACGTCTCGCCCGGCCACCCAGTCGCGGAGCACCTCCATCATCCGCATCATCATCGGCCGCGGCTGCTCCGGGTCGCCGTACTTCGGATCGAGCAGGTCCTGCTCGGCGCCAGTCTCGACGAGCCACGCGAGCTGCTTCATCGGGTCGGGCGTGACGGTGATCATGATCGAACCGTCGCGGGCGGTCATCACCTCGTAGGCGTCGGACCAGTGCAGCGACCCCCGCCGCGGCAGCACGTCGCTATTCGCGATCAGCAGCTCATCGTGGTGCCAGGCCCACATCAGCACATGCTCGAGGCATGACGGCACGGCCTCGTGCGCGGCGAGTTCGACGACCTGACCTTCCCCGGTCTCACGCGCATGACGGAGCGCGGCCAGCGCGCCGATCGCGGCGTACGCGCCGGTCGTACCGAAGGCCAGCTCGCCGTAGGCCTTCAGCGGCTGCGTGTCGACGTCACCCGTTGTCGCCGCGAAGCCACCCAGCGCCGCCGCCACCAGATCCGTCGTCAGGTGCTCGGCCCACGGTCCCGAGGTGCCGAACGACGTCACCGAGACGATCACCAGCGACGGCCGCTCCTCGAGGAGCGCGGAGGCCTCGATGCCCGCGGCCGCGAGCTTCCCCGTGTCGATCACGACGTCCGAGGCGATCGCAAGCCGCCGGAGCTGATCAAGGCTATCGGCGGCGTCGAGGTCGAGCGCGACCGACCGCCGGTTCGAGCCGTAGTACGCGTAGTAAAGCGAGTTCTCCTCGCCCTGGTCGTCCGCCGTAAACGGCCCCCGTCGCCGCAGCGGATCGCCTTCCGGTGGCTCGACGCGAATTGCGTCGGCGCCGAGGTCGGCGAGCAGCTTCGATCCGTAGATCGCTCGCTCGTCGGCGAGGTCGAGCAGGCGAACGGCGTGCAAAGCGCCTTCAGACGGAGGCGAAGTCATGCCGCGCATGGTACGGGCAGCCTCAGCCAGAGGAGCCGACTTGGACCACGAGCTTGCCGGTGTTCTTGCCCTCGAACAGCATCGCCAGCGCCTCCGGCGCCCGGTCGAGACCCTCGACAACGTGGAGCGTCTGCTTGAGCTCGCCTTCCCGCAGGCGCTGCGAGATCCAGCGCCGCGCCTCTGGGAACTCGGCCGCGAAGTCGGAGACGATGAACCCCTTGACGCGTGCGCGCCGCCCGATCAACAGTCCGAGGTTCTTGATGCCGTACGGCTCCTCGGCGGCGGTCTGAGAGATACGCCCGCAGATCACCGCGCGGCCGTGCATCCGCAGATTCGCCAGCGCGGCATCGAGGGTCTCGCCACCAACGTTGTCGAAGAACACGTCTACGCCGTCCGGGCAGGCCGCGGCGATCGCGGCAGCGAGGTCCGGCGAGGCCTTGTAGTCGATTGCCTGCTCGAAGTTCAGCTCATCGGTCAGCCGCGCGCACTTCTCCGGCCCGCCGGCGATACCGACGACGGTGCAGCCCTCGATCTTCGCGATCTGCCCGACCATCTGGCCGACGGCGCCGCTGGCAGCGGACACGAGCACCGTCTCGCCGGCCTCGATCTGCCCGACCTCGCGGATACCGAAGTACGCGGTGAGACCGGTCGTCCCGATCGGCCCGATCCAGTCCTCGACACTCCCGAGGGCGAGGTCGAGCTTCGCGAGCTCGTCCCCGGCGAGCGTCGGACGGCTTTGCCAGCCGGCGCGTGCCGAAACGATGTCGCCCGGCTCGAACCCGTCGGCGCGGCTCTCCACCACCCGGCCAACGCCGCCGGCGCGCATCACCTCGCCGATGCCGACCGGGGGCACATACCCGGGATCCTCGTTCATCCAGACCCGCATCGCCGGATCGATCGAGACGTAGATCGTCTCGAGGAGCACTTCGCCGTCCTCGGGAACGCGCGCCGGCTCGCTCGTTGCCTCGAAGTGCTCGGGACCGGCAGCACCTGTCGGCCGCGCGCGGAGGCGGATCTGGTGGTTGGTGAGCCGCTCGCTGGTCATGAAAGTCCCCCGCCATCGATGCCGGCCGGCATGATCCTGCTCGCTGAGCTGGTAACCGGAATGCAACTGTCGTTACGTCGATCACCCACACGCGAATCGAGACGCGCTCGAGTGCTGCGAGCACCTCCAGTACCTGGTTCTCGGTCACGCGGGGACACCGCCTACCGAGCCGGCCCGCGCAACAACACACCGCCGTCCACCGGCAGCACGACGCCTGTCACGTACCGCGACTCGTCCGAGGCGAGGAAGGTCGCCGCGAGGCCGATGTCCCAGCCCGTCCCTTCGACGCCCAGCATCGAGGCCTCGCGACGCGCCTCGCGCAGCGAGTCGTCCATGCCGGCCGCATAGACCATCGGGGTGTACATCGGGCCCGGGGTGATGCAGTTGACGCGCACACCCTGCCGGGCGTGATCGACGGCCATCGCCTGCGACAGCGCGATCACCGCGCCTTTCGAGGTCGAATAGGCCGTCAGGCCGCGCGGCCGTAGCGCCGCGATCGAGGAGACGTTGATGATCGAGCCGCCTCCCGACTCGATCATCGCGGGCACGGCGTGGCGTCCGGTCAGCACCATGCTCCGCACGTTTACTTCCTGGACCATGTCCCATTGATCGAGGTCGGAGTCCACGACGCTGCCTCGCGACATCCCGATGCCCACGTTGTTGTGCAGCACGTCGAGGCCACCCCAGGCTTCGACCGCGGTCCGCACCATCGCAGCGCACGACTCCTCGTCGGTCACGTCCCCCTCGAAGATCTCGACCTCGGCCTCAGGCCGGTGCTCGAGGATCAGCGCGCGGGTCTCCTCGGCGGGCGCGCGGTGGCGATCGACGAGCAGCACCCGCGCACCTTCGAGGGCGAACAGGGTCGCGGCCGCGCGACCGTTACCGATGCCCGCTGCGCGTGAGCCGGCGCCGGTCACGATGGCGCGTTTGCCCTCGAGCCGGACGCCGGTGGTGCGGGGGAGCGGTGGCATGGAGATGTTGGCGTCGGTCGTGGCCATCGGGGCACCTCGCGGGCTGGGCATGGCTGGGCGCCGCCACGATAGCCGACTGCCGCTCCCACCGATGTCGGCGAGTCGGTCCGCCGGGGGCACACGAGCGCGCGATGCGCGAGTACGATGCGGGCCGCGCCCGCCGCCAACGACCGTCTCGCGCGGGGAGAACCGGCATGCTGAGCCACTACCGCGTCCTCGACCTCACCGACGACCGAGGCCTGATCGCCGGCATGATCCTCGCCGACCTCGGCGCCGACGTGATCGCGATCGAGCCCCCCGAGGGCAACACCGCCCGCCGCCGCGGCCCCTTCGCGCATGACGTCGACGACGGGGAGCACTCGCTGAACTGGTGGTCGTACGCGCGCAACAAGCGCTCGATGACCGCCGACCAGGGGACCGAAGAGGGACGCGAACGCATCCGCCAGCTCGCCGCTACCTCTGACGTGTTGATCGAGTCGAGCGACCCGGGGGAGATGGCGGCGATCGGCCTCGGTTACGATGACCTCGCGAAGATCAACCCGGCGCTGGTCTACGTCTCGATCAGCGGCTTCGGGCAGGACGGGCCTAAGGCCGGCTACGCGACCAGCGACCTCGCGATCGTGGCCGCCTCCGGCGAGATGGCGATGACCGGCGACCACGACCGCGCGCCGCTGCGGATCGGCCTCCCCCAGGCCGGGCTGCATGCCGGCGCCGAGGCGGCACAGGCAACGCTGATCGCACTCCGCGAGCGCGGGCGCTCTGGCCAGGGCCAGCATGTCAACGTCTCAGCGCAGCTGGCGGTGATGCAAACCACCCAGTCGTTGATCCTCGCCGCCGCGGTCGGGGACGCGGATGTCACGCGCTTCAGGGGCGGCCTGAAGCTGGGACCGCTCGTCGCCCCGCTCGTCTGGCGGGCAAAGGATGGCTACGCCTCCGTGACCTTCCTGTTTGGCGCAGCGATCGGACCCTTCTCCCGCCGGCTGATGGAGTGGATCCACGAGGAAGGCGGCTGCGACGAGGCCACGCGCGACAAGGACTGGCTGGGCTACTTTGAACTCCTGTTCAGCGGCGAAGAGCCGCCCGAGGAGTATCAGCGCGTCCTCGAGGTCGTCGGCGCGTTCGTCGCCACCAAGACCAAGGACGAGCTGCAGCGCGAGGCGATGGCTCGTCGGCTGCTGATCGTCCCGGTGTCGTCGATCGCCGACCTGCACGACTCGCCGCAGTTCGCGGCGCGCAACTACTGGCATGACACTCCCTCGGCGGGCTCGGTCAATGGCACCGTGCGCTACCCGGGAGCCTTCGCGAAGATGAGCGCTACACCGCTCGACCTCGGTTCCCCCGCGCCGCGGATCGGCGAGCACGACCCGGAGTTCGAGGCCACGCTCGGCCGCGCGCCGGCCAGCGGCGAAGCCGCGTCGCCAGAAGACCGACGCCACCCCGAAGTCGCACCCTGGACCGGCGAACTGCCGCTCGCCGACGTGAAGGTGCTCGACTTCATGTGGGTGATGGCCGGGCCGGCAGCCACGCGCGTGATGGCCGACTATGGTGCCCAGATCGTCAAAGTCGAGTCGACGACGCGCGTCGACACCGCACGAGGCATGAATCCCTGGAATACCGGCGCGCCGGGCGCCGAGAACTCGGCGCTCTACCAGAACATGAACGCCGGCAAGCTCGGCCTCACCCTCGACCTCGGCTCAAAGGAAGGGCGCGCCGTTGCGCTCGATCTCGTGCGCTGGGCGGACGTCGTATCGGAGTCGTTCTCGCCGCGCGCGATGCGTGGCTGGGGCCTCGACTACGAGCACCTACGCGAAATCAAGCCGGACATGATCATGCTCAGCAGCTCGCTGTTCGCGCAGAGCGGTCCCTACTCGCAGATCGCGGGGTTCGGCTTCATGGGCGCCGCGGCCGCGGGCTTCAACCTGATCACCGGCTGGCCCGACCGCGAGCCGGCGGTGGTCGCCGCCTACAGCGATTACGTCGCACCGCGTTTCACCCTGGCTGCCCTCCTCGCCGCGCTCGAGCATCGCGATCGCACCGGCGAAGGCCAGTACATCGACTTCTCCCAGGCCGAGGCCAGCATCCACTTCCTCGCCCCAGCCATGCTCGACTACTCGATCAACGGCCGGGAGTTCGAACGGCTCGGCAACAGCGATCCCCAGCTCGCCCCGCACGCCGTCTACCCCGCCGCAGGCGACGACCGCTGGGTCGCCGTCGCCTGCGAGAACCGACGACCAGTGGCGCGCCCTCGCCACCGCAATCGGCCGCAACGACCTCGCCGAGGACAGCGCGCTCGCCACCGCCGCCGGACGCCTCGGGGCCGTCGATGCCCTCGACGCGGCGTTCGGCGCCTGGACGAGCGAGCACGACATGTTCGAGGCCGAGCGCGAGCTGCAGGCAGCGGGCGTGCCGGCGCACGCGGTGCAGAACAGCACCGAGGCGGTCAAGGACCCGCAGCTCCTCCACCACGGTCATTTCGTGCGCGTGCCGCACCCCGCGCTCGGCGAAACCACGGTCGAGGGCTCGCGCTTCCGCCTCTCGCGAACCCCGGCCCGCATCGAGCGCGCCGGCCCCACCTTCGGCCAGGACAACTTCGAGGTGCTGACCGAGCTGCTCGGCTACGACGGGGACCGCGTCGCGGAGTTGGCGGCCGCGGGCGTCCTCCAGTAGCGGCAACACCCGGGCTGCTAGAGATCCTTCACTGCCTCGGCGCGGCGCGCCTCATACTCCTGCTCGGTGATGAGCTCGTCGTCGCGAAGCCTCCGCAGCTCTCGCGAGCGCTCGGCGGGTGAGTCTGCCGGTGAAACCGGCGCCTGCCCCGCTGGCGCGCCGCCCACCGGGCGCGTCTGCTGTTGGCCGGGCGCCCGCCTGCGGATCTGTCCGCTGAATTCCTGATCTTTCTTGGTCTCCGGAACAAAGCGGTGAGGCGAGAAACCAACGTGCGTCTGGACGATCTTGTCCCACAGGCACTGTCGGTCGCGGTCCCAAAGCAGCCAGAGCGCGCCGATCAGCCAGATGATTCCGCCACTCACCAGACCGAGGACGGTGAAGAGCAGGATCTTGACAACCCCCTCCCTCAGCCACATGTACCAGCCACCGGCCCGGGTCCCGTCTTCTCTGACCACATAGAGGTCAACTAGCTGTTTCCCGGGCGTCTGGCCTCGCGCAGCGACGAACGCGAACCACACAAACCAGACGATATACAGAGTGAAGACCGCGATCACCGTATCGATTACATACGCCGCCAGCCGCCGCCCGGCGGTCGCCGTTCGCAACTCGGCGTCCTCGTAGACCTGCTCGATTGGAAACACAGCCTCGAACGCAGTCGGCATCGCCGGATCTCTCACTCGCCTGGCCTCTCCGCGTCGTCAACTCGAGGACGCGCGAGGGCGACCGGAGGGTCGCCAGCGGCACTCGAGGTTCGCGCCGCAACGTTAGCATCGCCGAAGAAATGCAATGCACGGTCGCCGCCGCTCGGCTCGCCCGGCGGCGCCGGACGCGCGGCCTCGCGAATCGGAGCCCTCGATGACCCAGCCCGCGATCGCCGTCGCCCCCCCAACCCGAGGCCGCCGAGGCCGCGGTCGTCACCCTCCGCGACGGCGGCAACGCCGTCGACGCCGCGATGGCGGCCGCCCTCGTCCAGGGCGTCGTCGACCCGCAGATGTGCGGGATCGCCGGCTTCGGCTCGGCGCAGATCTACATGCCGTCCCGAGGCGAGCACCTCTGCATCGATTTCCACGGCAAAACCCCGCTCGCCGCCACCCCCACCATGTGGGAGCACCTGCTCGAGGGCGAAACGCGGGACGGCTTCGGCTTCATCCTCGAAGGCAACGTCAACGACCTCGGGTACCAGTCGATCACCACCCCCGGCAGCCTCAAGGCGTACAGCGAGGCCGTCGACCGCTTCGGCAACTGGGCGTGGCGCGATGTCGTCGCCCCGGCACTCGCCCACGCCGAAGCCGGCGTCACGATCCTCCCGAGGACCGCCGCCTGGTGGCGCATGATTGACCAGCTCGGCCGCGTCGACAACGAGGCCCGTCTCGCCTTCACCGAATCGGGTCGCCAGATCTACTTCAACGAGGAGGGCTCACTGCGCCGTCAGGGACAGCGCCTCGAGAATCCCGACATGGCCTCGACGCTGCGCCGCATCGCCGGCGGCGGCGCCCATGTCTTCTACGAGGGCGACATCGCCGAGGAGATCGACGTCGACATGCGTGCCAACGACGGCCTCCTCAGCGGCGACGACCTCGCCGCCTACCGCACCACGTGGACCGAACCGATCTGGACCGAGTACCGAGGCTGCCGAGTCGCCACCAACCACCCGCCTGGCGGCGGCGTCCAGGTGGTCGAGATGCTCAACATCCTCGAGCACTTCGACCTCGCCGCGCTCGGCCACAACAACCCCGACTACATCCGCGTCGTCGCCGAGGCGATGAAGCACGCCACGCGCGACAAGGACGATCACGTCGGCGACCCCGCCTTCGTCGACGTGCCGCTCGACCGCCTCACCTCGAAGCCCTACGCCACCGAGCTGGCCGCTGCGATCGAGCGCGGCGAACGCGCCGAGGTCACTCGCTACTCGAGCGAGTCGCCGGACACCACGCACATCGTCGTCGTCGACGGCGAAGGCAACATCGTCACGATGACTCACTCGCTCGGCATGCCGTCGGGCGTGATCAGCCCCGGCCTCGGCTTCATGTACAACGGCTGCATGGGCGTCTTCGACCCGCGCCCCGGCCGCGCCGGTTCGATCGCCGCCGGCAAGAGCCGCTTCTCATCGCTCTGCCCCACGATCGTCTTCGAGGACGATCAGCCACGGATCGCCCTCGGTGCTCCCGGCGGCACGCAGATCGCCATGGGCGTCACCCAGGCGATCCTCAACGTGATCGACCACGGCATGACCATGCCCGACGCCGTCGCCGCCCCCCGCTTCTCCGCCACCTCGAACGCGATCGACGTGATGAATCGCATCCCGCACTACACCACGGACGCCCTCGAGGCCGACGGCTACGAGGTGATCCGCAGCCCGCTCTCCTACGGCATCGCCGCCGTCCACGGCGTGCGGTTCACCTCGGACGGCGGCCTCGAGGGCGGCGCCGACCCCGGCCAGGACGGGGTCGCGCTGGCGGCGTAGCTGCGCGCCGTACCGACACGCCCGATCCGCGGCGAACGCCGCCGCTACCCTCCGAGGAGCGCCGAACCCTCGGAGGAACGATGCACGTCACCCGCTTCCACACCACGCCCGATGGAGGCTCCGCCTTCGACGAGTTCGACGTCCCCCTTGCCAACCAGCGAACCGACAACTGGGGCAACGCCCTCCGCTTCAGCGAGCCGTTCGCGTCCCCCGCGGTCCGCGTCTACGAGGCCCCGGCCGGCACCTTTCAGGACTGGCACAACGCCCCCACCCGCCAGCTCTGCGTCATGCTAACCGGCGTCTGGGAGATCGGCGCCACCGACGGCGAGAAGCGCCGCTGGGGCCCCGGCGAGGTCTTCATGCCCGACACCGTCGAGGGCAAAGGCCACACCAGCGAGGTCCTCGAAGGCCCCGTCCGCATGCTCTTCATCCCCGTCCCACCCGAGGTCGACACCGGACAGTGGGGGGCGGCGAGGTCGTAGCTGGGGGGTCCATTTCGCGTTCGAGGCTGGAGCGGATTCGGCGATCGACGGTCTGTAAGTGAATCTGGATGAACCCGGCTCGTTCTTCGCCGGGTCCACCAGATCCAACTACGGGTACGTCGCTAGCAGTTCGGGAGATCGTCGAGGTTGTTCTTCGACGTGTTGTCGCGATCGGTGCGGAGGTACTTCCCGGTCGGGCCGTTGACCACTCGGATCTCGGTCCGCTGATTGCCGACCCACATCACGTGGTAGGTGTGCGCCCCCGTCTCAATGTCACTGATCGCACCCTGCTTCGAGCGGGGCGACCACGCCTGCCCCGTGTTGCAGAGACCCAAGATGTCCCCGTCTGCGTTCTTCTGGGTAGCCGTTACGCGCCGATCGGCCGTAGCTGTTCCTCTCGTACAAATCAAGAACGGTATCCGTTCTCGATCTGGAACGATGATATCAGCCACGGCGTTCCCGTGTCAAACCCGTTCCTGTTCTCGATGCGGTACGATGGCGACAGTGTTGAAAAGATATGGAGGAGTCGTGGGTATGACCGGGACCCGGATTCGCGAGTTGCGACGGCAGCAGGGACTATCACTCAGCGAACTTGCCCGGATCGCGGGCGTGGCAAAGGGCTATTTGTCTCAAATCGAAGGCGCCGGAGAGACGCGGCCATCGGCAGCGACTCTGTCGAAAATAGCCCAGGCACTCGGAACGACGGTGGGCTCTTTGCTAGAAGGGGACGAATCGGCCATGACTCGCGATGACCCACAACGCCAGGTCCCCCCGGAGCTTCGAGAGTTTGCTGACGAAGAAGGGCTTCCACCAGCGGAGGTCGAGATGTTGGCTGGAATCCGCTATCGGGGGGGTACGCCAAAATTGAAGGAGGACTGGCGCTTCATCTACGAGTCGATACGGCGAAGCGTTACCGGCCGCTAGGGTTCGCTAGCTTGCCTTCGAACCGCGCAGCGGCTGTCGAGTCGATCCGCAAGCAGGTTGACAAGCTTCTTACGGCGGCGGGTGTTCTTGGACCACCTGCTCCGCTCGAGCATCTTGCGAGGCTCCGAGGAATCGCAGCAATCGAGACCACTGATATGAAGGAAGACGGCCGTCTCATCCCCATCGGGAGTGGGTATTTAGTACAGGTGAGCCAGACCCAGTCGGCTGGCCGTCAACGCTTTTCGATAGCCCATGAGATCTGTCATACCTTCTTTGAGAACGAAGCCGGTCAACGAGCCTCAGGCCACGTTGACGAGTACACCGGGCTCTTCGACGAAGAGAGGTGGGAAGAGTATCTCTGCGACGTGGGAGCAGCCCAGATGTTGCTTCATCCTAACTGGCTAGTGATATTTCGCGGAGAAGCGCTCTCACTAGATTCGATCGGTGAGATCCAAGCCGCATGTGAAAGCTCCTTCGAGGCTGCGGGCCGGCAACTGGTCGATCGCGAACCGATGCAGTACTCGTTCATCCTCTGGGAGATGGGCTATCGCAAAGGAGAAGAGGCTCTGCGTTCCCAGCCAGTCTTTGCGGGCATGGATGCTGGTCCAAAAGCGAGACTTCGAGCCTCACGGGTGTACGGCTCGCCTACGGCTCCGTTCTTCCCAAGGCGGAAGTCGGTGAGTGAGGGTTCATCTATCTTCCGCGCGCTAATCGAGCAGACCCGCACCCAAGGTGTCGAGCAGTTCGATATCTCTGGAAGGTCATTGGTTTGTGAATGCGAATCCGAGTTCTCGCCGTTCCGGCTGAAGGGCGAAATGCAGGCGAGGGTGATGACAGTCGCCCATTGGACCGTCTAGGTCAGCGGAGCCCCTTCACCCCCACGACTTCCCCTCCGGCGTCCTGAACACCTCCGCCGGCACGAGCGCCTCGAGGTGGGTGGCGACCAACGTCCGCTGCTCCCCCGCGCGCTGTTCGAGGACGCCCTTCGCGCGGACGAACGGCTCCGTCCGGATCTGGTCGCGGAAGCGCTCCGACAGCTCCTTGCTCACCAGCACGTTCACGAGGACAAACTCATCCTCGAGGAGCAGGAAGATGATCCCCTTCGCCGTCATCGGGCGCTGGCGGCAGACGACGAGCCCGGCTACCTCGACGGTGGCGTCGCCGGGCAGCGAGCGGAGGTGGCGGCTGGAGGCCACGCCTTCTCCGAGGGCTGCGCGCAGGAACTGCATCGGGTGGCGGTCGGGCGAGAGCGAGAGCAGCTCGTAGTCGGCGGTCATCCGCTGGTAGTCGGTGAAGTCGGTGAGCTGCACCTGGTCCTGTGAGGTGGCGAGCGGCATCCGGAGCTGGCGCTGCTGTTTCACGGAGAGCTTGCTCTGATGCATGTCGCCCCAGAACAAGCCGAGCTGCCAGATCAGCTCGCGGCGGTTCAGGCCGAACGCGTCGAACGCGCCGACGCGGATCAGGTTCTGTGTCGCCTCGCGACTGACGCCCGTCCGCTGCACGAAGTCGAACAGCGACACGAACTCGCCATCGAGGTCGCGCTCGTACTCGATGCGTTCCGCGGCGGCTTCGCCCACGCTGCGCACGTAGCCGAGGCCAACCCGCACCGTTCCTCGACCGCGCTCCGGCGGTTCTACGGAGCAGCGTGCGCGGCTGACGTTGATGTCGGGGCGCAGCACCTCGATCTCGTGGCGCTTGGCGTCGTTGGTCAACACGTGCGGCGGGTAGAAGCCCATCGGCTGGTTGTTGAAGAGCGCGCAGAAGAACGGCGCCGGGTGGTACCGCTTCAGCCAAGTCGTCTGGTAGGCGAGCAGGCCGAACGCCGCGCCGTGGCTCTTCGGGAACCCGAACTCGGCGAATCCAAGGAGGTTCTGGAACATCCGCTCCGCCGTCGCCTTCGGCACACCTCGTGAGGCGGCACCGTCCATGAAGTCCTGCTCGTAGCGCTGCACCGCCTCGAGCGATCGTTTGCGGCTCATCGCGCGGCGGAACTGCTCGGCCTGCCCGGCGGTGAAGCCGCCCATCTGGCGCGCCACCTGCACCACCTGCTCCTGGAACAGCACCACGCCCAGCGTCTCGCCGAGCACCTCGTTCACGCAGTCGTGCACGTTCGGCGGCACGTAGCGGTCTCCGAGGCGGCGCTGTTTCTCTCGCTCGCGCACGTACGGGTTGACCGCCCCACCGACGATCGGCCCCGGCCGCACGATCGAGACCTGCACCGTGAGGTCCTCGAGGCTGCGCGGCTGCGTCCGAGGCAGCATCGCGATCTGCGCGCGCGACTCGATCTGGAAGACGCCGACCGTGTCGCCTCGGCAGATGTCGTTGTAGACGTCGGTGTCGTCGAAGGCGATCCGCGAGAGGTCGAGTGGGCGGTGTCCCTGCTCGGCGATCAGGTCGGCGGTCTCCTCGACGACCGACAGCATGCCGAGGCCGAGGAAGTCGATCTTCACCATCTTCGCGTCGTCGACGCTGTCCTTGTCCCAGTGGCAGAGGTAGCGGTTCGGCCACGCCGCCGGCTGGCACGGCACGTAGTCGATCAGCGGCTCCGAGGAGATCACCATCCCGCCCACGTGCTGCGACAGGTGCCGAGGGAACCCCGCCAGCTCCTGCGCCAGCTCGACCAGGTCGCGCCACGCTTGCGTCTGCGCGCGGTCGGCGAACTCAGGCTGGCGCGCGAGCTCCTCGGGAAGCTGGTCGATGCCCTCGTGCGGGCTCGCCTTCTTCGCCAGGCGCTCCAGCTCCGCCGAGGGCAGCCCGAGCGCCTTGCCGACGTCGCGCACCGCGCTCTTCAGTCGGTAGGTCGGGAAGATCGCAACCAGCGCGGCGTGCTCCTTGCCCCACACCTGGTAGACACGCTCGATCAGCTCGGCGCGGATGTCGCGCGCGAAGTCGAGGTCGATGTCCGGGAAGGTGCGCATCCCCTCGTTCAGGAAGCGGTCCACGGTCAGGTTGTTCTTGATCGGGTCGATGTGCGACAGCCCGATCAGATAGCAGACGATCGACGCTACCGAGGACCCGCGCCCCCGCCCCGGCGGCATGTTCGCGCGACGCCGCGCCTCGGTCCCCCGCACCTCGTCCGCCACCTCCGAGGCCAACTCGAAGATCTGGTGGTAGACGAGGAAGAAGCCGGCCAGCCCGTTCGCGTCGATCAGCCGCAGCTCGTGCTCCAGCCGCGCCTCCGCCGCCTCCCGATCCGCGCGCACCGCCGAGGAGTACCGCTCGTACAGCTGCCGGCGGCAGATCGCCGCCAGCTCCTCGATCGGCGTCCGCCCGCTCTCCGTCTCCGGCGACGGCAGGCGGTAGCCGAGATCCTCGGTCAGGTCGAACGCGCAGCGGCGGGCGATGCGCACCGAGTTCGCCGCCGCCTCGGCGTGATACGCCTCGAAGCGTCGCGCCTGCTCCGAGGGCGTGCGCAGGTAGAACTCCGCGTTCGGCCGCCGCTCCTGGTGCGACTCGTCCAGCGACTTGCGGGACCGGATCGCCACCATCACGTCCTGCAGCCGGTGCCGCGCCCGGTCGTGGTAGTGCACGTTCCCCGTGCCGACGACGCCGGTCCCGACCCGCTCCGCCACGAGAACCAGCGCCCGGTTCCGAGGCCGGTCCCCGAAGACGAGGTTGTCCTGCAGCTCGACGAATACGCTCTTGAGGCCAAACCAGTCGACGAACCGCCGCAGCGCCGCCTCCGACTCATCGAGGCGCCCCTCCCCCGCCAGCCGCGCCACGGCGCCCTCACGGCAGCCGGTGAGCAGGATTAGCCCCTCGCTGTGCGCCTCCAGCTCCTCGATCGCGATGCACGGATCGAGCCGGCGCTCCTCCTTCGCAGCGTCGCTCTCCTCGTTCAGCCCGAACGCGATGCTCGACAACCGGCAGAGGTTCGCGTAGCCGCGCTTCGTCTCCGCCAGCAGCGTCACGTGCGAGCGCCCGAGCGGCGCCAGCAATCCCCCACGCTGGATGGCGCGCTGCGCGGCCACGCCTCGGTTGGTTGCGCGCCCTCGGTCAGTCTGGTCGCGCTCGTACCAGGCGCGCCCATCCCCTGGGTCCGGCTCCTCGACCGTCAGCTCGAGGCCGGTGATCGGCCGCAGCCCCGCCTCCTTGGCGGCGCGTGCGAACTCCATCGCGCCGAACATCCCGTTGTGATCGGTCAGCGCCAGCCCGGCGTGTCCCTGCGCGCGCGCCTCCCACACCAGCTCCTCGATGGAGGACGCGCCCTCGAGGAGGGAGTAGTTGGAATGGGCGTGGAGTTCGACGTAGGGGACGGTGTCGAGGACCTCGATCGGGACGGGGTCGGTTGGATCGCGCGGGGCGAGGGAGCGCGGGGTGTCGTACTCGACCTGCGCGTCGACCTCGGCGCGTTGCGCAGCGTAAGCCTCCCAACGGCTCGGCGGATGTTTCAGACCGTGATCCGTGCAGAAGTGGTCGTTGGACTCACTACCCGGCCAGAACGAACTCACACCAGCACCAAGGGACGTCTGAAGACCGCATCCAGCCCCAATGGCCGCAGAAACTCTGCAGTTGATCCGAATCCGGGGCGAAGCCCCGGAAAAAGCGGGGTGTGGGGCGTCAGCCCCACAGGCATATGGGGTGGCCTCGCCCGTAGGGCGATCGAAACAACCGGGGCGGGCTTAAACCTAAAAACACGTCGCGAGCAACGCTCGCGGCGCTCCCCCGCCGCAGGCGGGTCTGCCCAGCACAGCCCCGTCGCCAGGCAGCCAACACCACGCTCCACGCCAACACCACGCCCACAGGCGCGAAGCGTCATCGAGGGCCGAAGGCCCCTAGTACCGCTGCTCAAACCAGCCTCCGCCCGCCTCGAGGCCCCCCAGCTCATCCCGGAACACCGTCACCGCGCGCCCGTCCTCCACGACCAGCGTGAAATACGTCCGACGGATCGGCCGCTCGCGCCACCACTCCTCTCCCACACGCCACACCTCAGCGACATCGATTACCTCAGTCCAGCGCGCCTCACGAGGGGTGCGATTGCCTCGAGGGCCACCGCGCGCAAGCGCTTTCCGAGTACTCGCGCTGCCTCGGAGGTCAACGCGCACCGGCATCCCCCCGTCATCCACCTCCACCCGCACCGCCCGAGGCAGCCCTAGGGGTCGTAGTCCATGAGCGCGAACCGGCGTTCGGGCAATCGACTCCACGGTTCCACCTCCACCACCTGCGTCATCGGCGAACGGCCGAAGCGCACCTTCAGTTGCCGCACCATCTGGTCGAGCTGCTCGCGCCGCCGCGCGTGATCGAGGAACAGCCCGCTCTGCCGCCCCTGTTCCGCGGTCAACCCGCCCAGCTCCAGCTCCAGCTCCGCGATCGGCCCCGGAAACTCCGAGTACTCGATGAACGAATGCATCACGATCAGCAGCCGGTCTCGGTCGCCCGTCGGCTCGCGCAGCGTCTGCGATTTTTCCCAGAGCCGGTCGTCGTCCGTCACCGCGCGCAGCCGCACGAAGCGGACGAACCGCCGCGAGGCCCGCGGCTGGCGCATCGCCCGGTACAGCAACTGCCGCGCGTGCAGCGCCATCGACTCGCGGCTGACCAGCGGCGGCTCCGCCTGACTGCGTTCGACCACCCGTTCGCGGGCGAACGGCCTCGGTCGTACCGGTGTCGGATCCGCACCGCGCGCCGCCAACCACGCCCGATCGCCCGCCACCCCGAACTGCGCCGCCACCGTGTGCCGAGGCAGCGCGGCGAACTCGCCGACCGTGCGGATCCCGAACAGCGCCAGCTGCGCCAGCGCCGCCACATCCAGCGGCAGCAGCTGCGCCGGCCGGTCCGCCAGGAACTCCGCGCTCATCCCCGGCGCCACCCGCACCCAGTTCGGCGCCGACTCGGCAACGGCCGCGACCGCGGCCGTCCCCTCGACGGAGGGCGGCTGCGTCATGTCGAACACTCCCCGCGGTGGCAGCGCTGACTCTTGCCGCTCCGCTTCCGGTTCGGGCGTCGCCCCCGCGGCGTAGGCTGCCGCGATTGCCGTGAACCGCTCCTCCGCGATCCCGAGCCGCGGCTTTAGCTCCTGGGGCGCCGCCTCGAACAGCGCGGCCGCCAGTTGCTCCGTGTTCGGATACAACCCATCGAGGCCTACGAGGTCTGCGAGGACCACGCCCGGCTCCACCTCTTCGACGAGCGGACTCACCTGCTCCACCGCCTCGACGAGGCGTTCCGCTGCGCGCACGATCCGCGCCGGTCGCTGCTCCAGCACCGCGAGCGCGGGACAGAGGGCCACCGCCTCGCGCAGCGTCATGCCGGCGCGCACGCCGCGCTGCATCGCCTGCGGCGTTGCATCGAACACGCGCAGGCCCGCCTCGTCGGCGAGCGCAACCGCGCGCCCGACGAGCTGCGGGCGCTCGACGAGCTCACAGGTGAGCGCGAGCGATGGAACGAGGAGACAGGCAATCGCCATAGGGACCCCCGCCAAGAGGCGAAGACCATCGTATAGGACAAGTGTTCTGATTTACAAGAACACTTGTCCTACTGCGGACTCACAATCAGCCAGCGAGCGGACCTCGTACTATCGGCACCATGAGCATCCGCGCCACTGAATGCGAACTGGCAGGGCCAAGGTGACACCGGGCGTCGACGCTGCCCGCGCCGCTGGTATCGCTTCGAACTCGCCCGCTACGAGCACGATCCCCGTGCCGAAGCGTATGGCCTGGAGGCTGCTGACGCCCTCGGTGTCTCGCCCGCGCGCGTCTTCAAGACGCTCGTCGCCAAGCTGGACGACGACCGCCTCGCCACCGCGATCGTCCCCGTCGACCGCCAGCTTGACCTCAAGGCGCTCGCTCGCACCCTCGGCGCCCGCCGCGCCGCCATGGCGCCGCCTGACGAGGCCGAACGCGCCACCGGTTATGTCTTGGGCGGCATCAGTCCACTCGGCCAGCGCCGCCGTCTGGCAACCGCGATCGACGAATCCGCGTCGAACCACGAAACCATTTATGTCTCCGCCGGCCGTCGCGGCCTAGAAATCATCCTCACCCCCACCGACCTCGCCACGCTCACCGACGCCGCCCTCGCCTCAATCGCCCGCGACTAATCCTCTCGACTTTCCCCTCCTCCCGAACCCAATCGCAGCTCCCCGTTTGCCGAAAAAGAACCCCTCAGAACCGATCAAAGCCACCCACGTCACTCCGAAGACCTCGGCAGCAAGGCAATGACTGGTTGCGCCACCGCGAACGCGAACCCACCTGCCGGCCCCCGCTTGCGAGGGGGTCTGGGGGACAGCCCAATCCGCAAGGATCACCCTACGGGTGAGGGTCCCCCAGTGGGGTGTGGGGGCAAACGCCCTCACGAAATTCCCGACCTCGACAATCGCTCGAAGCGCGACGGCAAGCCGCCCACTACCAAACGGGGCAAACTTGCTCCGAATCCCCCCACAAAGCAGCAACGAGGTCAGCGAGCCCTCAGGCCCTAGCCGTACAGCGGCGTCTGCACATCCCCACGCGCAGCGTTCGCCACCGCCTCGGCCACCCGCTTGTGCACCTCGCGATCGAGCGGCGATGGGACGAGGCGACCGCCGCCGGCCAGCTCCGAGAGCCGATCGGCCGCCGCCGACAGCATCTCCATCGAGAACGCCGGCGCGTGCGCATCGAGGGCGCCTCGGAACAGTCCGGGGAAGCCGAGGACGTTGTTCACCGCCTTGCCGTCGGCCGCGTAGCGCGCGCCGTGTTCGAGGGCGACCTCCGGCTCAATCTCCGGATCGGGGTTCGTCAGCGCCAGGATCAGCTGCCCCTCACGCACCAGCTCCGGTCGGATCAGACCTCGAACTCCCGTCGTCGCGATCACCAGGTCCGACTCCGCCATCACCGTCTCGAGGTCAGCCGCCTCGCCGCCCAGCTCCGTGAACATCTTGACGGCGTCTTCGCGCAGATCCGACCCGACGAGCCGCCCGATCCCGCGGTGGGTGAGCAGCCGAGCGATCCCGATTCCGGCCGCTCCGAGACCCACCTGCCCCACGGTGCAGCTGGCCATTTCAACATCCAGACGCCGCGTCGCCGTCAGCAGCGCCGCCAGCGCCACGACGGCCGTCCCGTGCTGATCGTCGTGCAGCACCGGTCGATCGAGACGTTCCATGAGCGCCCGCTCGATCGCGAAGCACGCCGGGGCCCCGATGTCCTCGAGCTGAATCGCCCCGAACGTCGGCGCGATCCGCGCCACCGCCTCCACGATCTCATCAACCCCGCCTTGCTCCACGAGGATCGGCACGCCGGAGAGCCCCGCCAGCTCCTGGAACAGCGCCGCCTTGCCCTCCATCACTGGCATGCCGGCGACCGGCCCGATGTCTCCGAGGCCAAGCACCGCCGTCCCATCGGTCACGACCGCCACCGAGTTCGCGATCCCCGTGTATGCCCGCTGCAGCGCTGGATCGTCGCGGATCGCCAGGCAGACGCGCGCGACCCCCGGTGTGTAAATGTCGCGCAACAACTGATCGGTCGCGATCGACAGCCGCGACCGCGTCTCGATCTTCCCACCCTCGTGCAGCGTGAACACCCGATCGGACGTCCCGAGGAGCTGTGCGATCGGCAGATCGCTGATCCGCTCCAGTTGGCTGTGGTCGAAGTCCTCGTCGAATTCGGTCGTCAGCTCCCAGATGGTGCGGTCTGGCCCGCGCTCGACCGCGACCAGGTTCTCGACGAGCAGGCCAGCCTCCGCCACGACCCCCAGCACCTGCGCGAGACTCCCCGCGCGGTGTACCACCTCGATCTGTAGGACCTCGGGAATCTTCACGGTCGCTCCTTCGTCTTGGGAGCGAGTCTAGACGCCCCGCGCGACGCCTCGAATGAGGGAGCTCACGCGCCACAACCGCAGCTCAGTCTTCGCCACTCAGTCTCGGACGGCCGGCCATCAAGAGTCGTTAGACTCGCTCAGCCCACGCGCCAGACCGAGGAGCACTCATGGACGCCGCCGTCGAAGCCGCCCTCAAGACCGACAAGGTCATCGACATCACCACCACCGGCCGCAAGAGCGGCGAAGCGCGACGCATCGAAATCTGGTTCCACCGCCTCGACAGTCGTTACTTCATCACCGGGCGTCCGGGCCGGCGCTCGTGGTACGCGAACCTCGTCGCCAACGCCGCGTTCACCTTCCACCTCAAGGAGGGCGCCCAGGCCGACCTTCCCGCGGCCGCACGCGCGATCACAGAGGACCCCGAGCGGCGCGAGGTGCTGACCCAGCTCGTGGCCAATCTCGGCGGCGACCGGTCGCTGGATGACTGGCACGCGGGCGCCCCGCTCGTCGAGGTGACCTTCAGTGGCTAACAGCGGCGGTGCTGAGGGCTGTCATCCCGGGGGCAGCCCACGCACGAGGAAGTGGGGATTCTCGAACCTCGGCTTGCCGTACGTGAACGGCGCCCCGTCGAACGTCGTCATCGAGCCGCCGGCCGCGAGGAGCAGAGCGTGGCCGGCCGCGACGTCCCACTCCATCGTCCGCCCGAGGCGCGGATACAGATCCGCTGCGCCTTCCGCGACCCGACAGAACTTCAGCGAGGACCCCGACGCGTCCAGCTCCTTGATGTCGAGCGTCGCGAGATAGTCCTCGGTCTCCTGGTTGCGGTGCGACCGGCTCGCGACCACGACCAGTCCGTCGTCGCCCGGTGCGCGGCAGCGGATCGAGGTGACTTGACCGTCGCGACGGCGGAGCGCCCCGCCGCGTCCATCGGTCCAATAAGTCTCTGCGAGGACGGGCAGATGCACCACCCTCAGGGTCGGGACGACGCGATCGATCAGGCCGATGTTCACCGTGAATTGGCCATTCCGCTCGACGAACTGCCTGGTGCCGTCGAGTGGATCGACGAGGAAGAACCGACCGCCCGAGACGTTCGGGATCTTCCCTGCGGCCGCGCTCTCTTCGGCGACGACGGGAATCTCCGGCGCGATCTCGACGAGGCCGTCGAGAATGACGAGCTCGGCTCGTTCGTCGGCGGCGGTCACCGGCGACTCGTCGGCTTTCGTCAGCACCTCGAAGTCCTGCGCGTAGACCTCGAGGATTTCGTCGCCCGCTCGCACCGCGAGGTCCACCAGCCGCTCCATCATCGCGGCGCGGTCGCCGTCACGGCCGTCGGTCACGAGGCCACCTGCTCGTCCGAGGCGATCGAGCGGATCAATCGCGCAACTCGAGCAGCACCGGGATGTGATCGGACGGTTTCTCGACGCCCTTGCGCACCTTGCGGTCATCGCGGTTGGTGGTGACCGAGACGATCCGCTCACGGACCGGTTCGGTCGCGAGCATCAGATCGATCCGTAGGCCCTGATTGAAGCGGAACGCGCCCGCACGGTAGTCCCACCAGGTGAACACGCCGGCCTCGTCAGAGACGGCGCGCAGCGAGTCGGCCAGGCCCCAGCGCAGCAGCGTCTGGAGCCGCGCGCGCTCCTCGTCGCTGCACTGGACGCTGCCCTCCCAGGCGACCGGGTTGTGCACGTCTCGATCGTCCGGGGCGATGTTGAAGTCACCGCACATGACGAGCGAATCCGAGGGGTCATGTCGGTCCTCGAGCCACTCGCAGAGTGCGTCCAGCCAATCCAGCTTGTACTGGAACTTATCGGTCCCGACCTTGCGTCCGTTCGGGACGTACGGACCGACGATCCGCACCCCGTCAATCGTCGCCGCGATCCCACGCGCCTCGCCGTCTTCCGTGAGCGGCAGGCCGACCTCGACGTCCTCGATCGGCAGCTTCGAGGCGATCGCGACGCCGTTGTAGGTGCGTTGGCCGTAGAGCTGGAGGTCGTAGCCCAGCGCCTCGAAACCGTCGCGCGGGAAGGCATCGTCCACGACTTTGGTTTCCTGGATGCACAGGACGTCCGGCGCGTGCTCCTCGAGCCAGAGCAGCACCCGATCCTCGCGCGTTCGGATCGAGTTCACGTTCCACGTCGCAATCCGCATACCCGCGCTCCTCGAGTGTCACCGTCCCACCGCCGCGACGGCGCCGCAACCGCGCGACCGCTCCGGGCGCGAACCGCCGCTTCAGCGACGAAGTTCCGTAGGCTGCCCCCAGAAGCGAGCGCGAGAGAGCACCGTGGAGAGGTGGACTGCCCGTGCGATACCCGTGGGTGAACACGCTGCTACTCGCGTTCGTCTCCCTCGCTCTCGCGACCGGCTACCTCGGTCTCACGAACGGGGATCCGAGCAAGGCCTGGATCCTGGTACTCCACGGCGTCGCTGCCTTCGCCATTCTCGCCCTGGTCGGCTGGAAGACCGCCGTCGTGATCCGCTCGCTCCGCCGGGACCCGGGACTCAATGTCTCGAGGATCGCGTTCCTCACGATGAGCCTCGTGCTGCTCTTCATCTTCGCCAGCGGGCTGATCTGGACCAACGCTGGCCGCATCGTCTTCGGCCGCGTCAGCCTGATCGAGCTGCACCAGTGGGGCGCCGCCGCGGTCGCGGTCCTGCTCGTCTGGCACGTCCTCTCGAGGCTCCGCGTCTTTCGCGTCCCGTATGCGCGCGACCGCCGCGCCTTCCTCCGGCTGGGCCTCGGCGGGGTCGCCGGGGCGACGCTCTGGCTCGTCAGCGAGTCGGTTTCGAGGTTGGCCGCGTTCCCCGGCGCTCGTCGCCGGTTCACGGGCTCCTACGAGCGCGGCAGTTTCAGCGGCAGCTTCCCCGCGGTCAGCTGGCTCTTCGACGACCCCGCCCCCATCGAGGGCGACCGCTGGCGCCTTGTGATCGACGGGCGCGTCGCCCATTCGGTCGAGCTCGATCTCGAGACCGTCACCGCGCTCGCCGAGGCCGAACTCGAAGCCACGCTCGACTGCACCGGCGGCTGGTACACCACCCAGCAGTGGGGTGGCGTCCCAGTCCGCGCCCTCCTCGACCTCGCCGGCCCCGAGCCCGGCGCCGCCAGCGTCGAGTTCGAATCGGTCACGGGCTTCAGCCGCCGCTTCTCCATGTCCGAAGCGAACCGCGCGCTCCTCGCGCTCTCGGTCGCCGGCAGCCCGCTCACGCACGGCCACGGCGCCCCGGCCCGCCTTGTCATGCCTGACCATCGAGGATTCGATTGGGTCAAATGGGTGCGCCGCATCCGCATCCATGACAGCGGCGACCTCTGGCAGACCCCGCTGCCGGTATAGGAAGCCGTGAGCGCGCCGCGCTCCGCCGTCCCCGCTGCAAGTCACGGGAAGTACCAGCCGAGCGCCAGCGAGCGTCGAACCGAGGTCGAAGACCCCTACGTCGGCAGCTCCAGCGCGCCCACCTCGTCCTCCGCGGGGACGACCGACTCCGACTGGCGCGCCGGGCGTGTCCACGGGGGGCTCAGCCACGAGGGGGTGTCGGCGCGTTCGAGCATGAGCGCCGCGCGCAGGCCGATCAGCGAGACCGCGCCGCCGGCGACGGCATCGATGACGAAATGGTTCGCCGTCGCGACGATCGACACCAGCATGCCGAGCGGCAACAACCACGCCACGACGCGCACCGGCTGCCGCCGGGACTCGCGGAAGATCGCGGTCGCCATCAACAGGCTCCAGCCGAAGTGCAGGCTCGGGAACGCCGCGTACTCGTTCGTGAAGCTCGTCGGCTGCATTAGCTGCGCGACGTTGGACCGACTGAACACGGTATCCACCAGGCCGAGATCGGTGAAGCGGGGTGGCGCCGCCGGGAAGCTCATGAAGAACACGAGCCCGATCCCGCCGGAGATCAACAGCGCGTTGCGATAGGTGCGGTAGGCAGTCGGGCGGCGCGCGAACAACCAGATCGCGACGGCGCCGATCACGGGCCAGTGGCCCCAGACGTAAATCCAATTCGCGATGTCGACCAGCGCCTCGCTGCTCAGCAGCACGCCCTGCACGCTCGGTTCGACGAACAGGCCGATCTGCTGCTCCAGCTCGATCAGCAGCCGCGCGTTGTCGAGGGCGATCGAGGAGCTGCCCTCGCTGATCGCGCGCACGCCAAAGTAGGCGAAGTACGCGCCGAGGATCAGCGCCGCCTCACGGAGGAATCGAACGCGGCGTTTGCGGCCGACGATCCATGCCCCGCCGGCCAGGACCAGGATGATCAGCAGCGGCGTTACGGAGCGCAACACAGTGGGGGCGGTCAGAAATTCGATTCGCGTGCCCCCAGACCACTACTGGCGACGGGGAGGTTAAGCCTAAGATCATACACCTTCCGTCTACACACGGAAGCCCCGTCCCATCACGCGTCGCCCAATGCTGTCTATATTCTGTCTCGGAAGCTGCACCACGCGGGGCGGGGGAGAGGTGGGCGCGTGAGGGCTAGAGGTTCTTGATGCTCACCGCCTCGATCCCCTCGGGCTCGAATCCCATCACCTGCCCGTAGAACGACAATTCCGCCTCGAGGGTCGCGACGATGTTCTCGGCCTTGCGGAACCCATGCTGCTCGCCGTCGAACGCGAGGTAGGCGTGCGGCAACCCGCTCGCATCGAGGGCGTCGACCATCTGCTCCGCTTGATCGGGCGGCACGATCTGGTCCTCCAGACCCTGGAACAGGATCACAGCCGCCCTGATCCGGTCCGCGAAATGAATCGGCGATCGCTCGTGGTACGTCGCCTGTGCCTCCGGGTACGGCCCGATCAGGCCATCGAGGTACCGCGACTCGAACTTGTGCGTGTCGGTCGCGAGCGTCTCCGCGTCCGCGACACCGAAGTAGCTCGCGCCGGCGCGAAACACATCGTGGAACGTCAGCGCGCACAGCGTCGTGTACCCACCGGCACTCCCGCCGCGGATCGCCAGCCGCTCGCCGTCCACGTCTCCGCGCTCCGCGAGGTAGCTGGCCGCCGCGATGCAATCGTCCGTATCGACGATGCCCCAGGTCCCGTTCAGCCCGCGCCGGTAGTCGCGCCCGTACCCCGTCGAGCCGCGGTAGTTCACGTCCACGACCGCGATCCCGCGCGTCGTCCAGTACTGGATCATCGCGTTGTACGCCCCGGACGTCGCACTCGTGGGTCCGCCGTGGCTCATCACCAGCAGCGGCGGCAACCCCCCCTCCGGCCCCTCGAACCCGGCGTTCCGAGGTGCGTAGAACAGCGAGTGTGCTTCCGCCTCGTTGGTCGTCGGAAACGTGATCTGTTCCGCGACCGAGACATTCGAGGCGGCCAGCTCATCGGTCCGGCTGCGCGCCAGCAGCTGCCAGTCCGACCCGTCCGCCGGTCCCGCGACGACCGCCGCCGCCTGCGTTGCGGACGCCCCAAGAAACGCGATGCGATCGGCGCCCCACACCTGCAGCTGCGCGATCGAGGTCCATGGACACTCGATTGTCTCGAGGCCTTCGTCGCCAGACCGGATTCGGGCGAGCCTCGCGCCCTGTTCGCCCCCGTAGGCGCAGATCAGGGTGCCGTCATCAAGGAATCCGTAGTCCGATAGCCTGAACACCCAGTCTGGCTCGGCGAACTCCGCCTCGATCGGCGCCAGCGCCGTCTCGCTCCCG
The DNA here is from genome assembly GCA_965248675.1 of Dehalococcoidia bacterium. Lineage (GTDB taxonomy): Bacteria > Chloroflexota > Dehalococcoidia > UBA2979 > UBA2979 > UBA6627. The sequence continues at coordinate 457,674 of CBDFJZ010000005.1, read as the reverse complement.
TCCGCCTCGAGGCGATAGAGGTTCCACCATCCGCTGCGGTCGCTGATGAAGTGCAGTGACCCGCGTGGGCTCCAGCGTGGCTGGGACACGCTCTCGTCGACGCCGCCGCAGACCGGCTGCACCTCGCCCAACCCGCCATCATCGAGGATTGGCGCCATCCACAGCTCGGTCCCGTCCCAGGGCATCCGCGGATGGTCCCAGCTCAGCCACGCCAGCGTGGCGCCGTCCGGCGATACACGCGGCGCCGATACGAAGTCCGGCCCCGACACCACGACCCGAGGCTCTTCCGATCCGTCCGTGGCCAGCACCACGATCTCGTTCTCCGCCTGCTCGCCCTCGGCATGCCGTTCGCGCACGCAGAAGATCCACCGCCCGTCCGGGGTCAGCTCACCGTCCGCGTACCGATCGCCCGCCGCGATCGCCGGCTCCGAGGTAATCGCGCGCGCCTCCCCCGCGGCATCGATCCGGTACAGGCGCTGGTCGTCGAACCGCGTCGCGAACAGCACGCCGCCGGCGACCCAGTGCTCGCCCCCGCCGTACTCGTGCACGCGCGTCCGCGCGTTGAAGCCGGATGGCGTCACCTCGGTCACCGAGCCGTCCGCCGCGCGCTTCACGATCGCCTGTCGCCCCCCCTCGGATGGTCGCCCCTCGACCCAGTACAGATCGCCGTCGCTCGCGGTGAGCGCGAGCAACCGCACGCCCGCGCTGGCGACCTGCTCCGCCGCCAGCGGCGACGGCCACGATCCGTACGACAGCACCTCGGTCATTGGTTCGTCCTCCCGCAGCGGTCGGCGCTCGACGGAGGCTACCGATGCTGGCTGCTGCGGCACACCGCAACGAGCTGGCGCGGGGAGTCGGGTCACGTCTCGGCGCGCGGCTCCTCCTCGACCGACGAGTCCCACTCACTCCGCTCGGCCATCCGCACCAGGTCCCCGACGGTGATCCGGCTGAACGCCACCCGCGGGTACTGGGACAACCGCCACCGCAGCCAGGCCAGCGGCTTCAAGATCAGCGGGCCGCGGTACCGCTCGCCAAACTCGAAGCGCGCATCCCGCACGTTGAACCGCTCGACGAACCGCTCGAACAGGAGTCCGTAGTCCTCGTCGTCCCAGCTCGACCAGTCGAAATCCTTCACCAGGTCGAACTCGTCGTGCAGCTCGGCAGGCCCGATCTCGAGGAAGTCCGCGAGAAACGCCACCACCGCCTCGCGCTTGCTCAGCGCCACCCGCCACCTCCCAGGCCGCCCTGCTACAGTCGCGCCATCACGACAGAAAGCGAGCTCTCATGTTCAAAGGCCTCGACCACATCGTCATCTCGGTGCCTGACATGGCCGCTGGCCTCGAACAGTACGGCGCGATGTTCGGACGTGGCCCCGACCGCACTGGCGAGCCCCCCGGCGCCGGCTTCCTCACCGCCCACTTCGACTTCGACGAGGGCACCGTCGAGCTCGTCCAGCCAACGAACGAGGACGGCCCGGTCGGCAAACACGTCGGACGCACGGGCGGCGGCATGTACCTCCTCGCGATGAAGGTCGAGGACATCCAGGCCACCCTCGCCGACCTCCGGTCGAAGGATGTCCGACTGATCGGCGACCCGGGCGAAGGCAACGAGGTCGCCGGCCAGGTCTTCGTCCACCCCGGCGCCACCGGCGGCGTCCTGCTCCAGCTCGTCGAGGCCTAGCCCGACACGTCCCGAGGACCCGCGCTCGGCGCTCGGGCTTCGGGCGGAACCGTTGCCTCGGTGGTCACGTTCCTTACTCAGGAGCATCGCCGGAGCATGACGAGACGCATCCGCCACTACGCCATCCTCACCCTCGCGCTGCTCCTCGTCGCGTGCACGAGCGAGTCCGACGCGACCCGGACCCCGACGCGAGCCCGACACCCGCACCAACCGGCATTTCCGCGCGATCGACACCAACTCCGCCACCGGCCGCCACACGCGAGCCGGCGCCCGCGCCAACCTCCGCGACGAGCCGCTGCTTACCTCGGCTGAACTCTGGGACCCGGCCACAGAAACCTTCGAGCCGACCGATTCAATGGACGAGCGTCGCTTCGGCCACACCCTCACCCTCCTCAGCGACGGGTCGGTGCTCACCATCGGCACGGTCTTCGACGTCGAGGAGGCGCATGCAGAGCGCTACCTCGCACCACCACGCGAACCGCGCTCGATCACCGGCCTCTTCAGCGATCCCCGCGCGATCACCCAACCCGATCGGCAGCGTTCGCTCGGCCCGATCCCAGCGTCGCCTTTCGATCCGTGGAACAGCGAGGATGTCGTCGTCTACGACGCGGCGAACGGGACTGAGACCAACCTCGGCCCTGGCTTCGTCGCGGTTGGCGGCGCGTTCAGCCCGGATCGCACCCGCTTCGTCTGGACGGCGGGGCCACCCGCCGACCCTTCCGACATCTGGATACTCGACCTCGAATCGGGGGAGAAGCGGCTGGTCACGTCCGGAGTTGCACTTCGCTGGCTCGATCACCAGACCATCTACGGTCGCCCACGAATGACCGACCAGACGAACGAGCGGCTCGATGTCGAAACGGCCGACTGGTCGCCAGCCGAAGATGTCGACGCGAACCCGTTTCCGTTGGTGATCGAGGCTGGCCGCTGGCGCCTGGAACCGCCGGACCTCGAGGCCGAAGCGGCCGGCCCCTACCCCTCGTGAGTTCACGTTGACAGACGTCACGGGGGTGCTCGCGCCCCTTCACTTCGAGGCCTACCAAGCCGTTCTGAGCCCGAACGCGACGCTGTTCCTGACAACGACTCCGAAGGACAAGAGTGGCCCTTCGGCTGACCTCGGCCCTCACGTCGAGTTCGGCACGACCAACATCTTCGCCGTCGATCCGCTCACCGGTGCTGCCACCTACGTGGCCAGCGCTGAGGCTTCGGCTCCCGGGTGGCCTTCGCCGCGACCGAACGCCACGTCGCTTGGCTGGAGGGCTTCTGCGCCGTAGCAGACTTCGCGAGCTTCGCACGGCGGTCTACGATCGATCGACGAGGCAGATCACGCACCTGGACCCCGGCTTGTGGCTCACACTGACTCCCGACGGCCGGATCGGAGACGGTCCCTTCGGCGCCAGCTTCCTCGTGGACCTCGCCACACTTGAGTACACCGTCGTCCTCTCCCGCAATGCTGGCGACATCACCTGGTCATCCGACTATCGTTACGCCGCCGTCGGCTTCCAGTTCGGCCACGGCGGTCCCTGCGGTTGACCAGGATCGCTAATCAGGGCGACTGACCGAGGGTGCAAAGAGCAGAGGCGCGAGCCATCAACGGGAGTCGAAGGCCATCAGGGTCCTTCACTCCGAGCCACGTTCCGAGGCGGGAACTGCTGATACGGGAACCGCGCGAGCGCGTCGGGATCGAGGTCGATTCCGATACCGGGCGTCGACGGCACGTCGATGTACCCGTCCACCATCTCGAACGGTTCGATCGAGACCTCGCGCCCGAACTCTTCGAGGTTCACGAAGTACTCGGTGATCAAGAAGTTCGGCATGGTCGCCGACGCCCGGATCGTCGCCGCCAGCCCGACGGTGGTGCTGTTGTAGTTGTGCGGCGAGACCGCCACGAAGTGCGGCTCCGCCATCGCCGCAATCTCCTTCAGCTCGAGGATCCCGCCGACGTTGCAGACGTCCGGATTGAGGATGTCCGCGGCCCGCTGCTCGAACACCTCGCGGAACTCGAACTTCGTGTACAGCGCCTCGCCGGTCACGACCGGGATCGAGACTTCACGCCGGACCTCCGCGAGCGCCGCGATGTTCTCCGCCAGCACAGGCTCCTCGAACCAGAACGGCCGGTACGGCTCGATCGCCTTACCGATCCGAACCGCCTGCATTGGCGCCAGCCGGCGGTGCATCTCCACGAGGATCTCCACGTCGGGACCGACCGCCTCGCGGACGACCGCCACGCGTCGCACCGCCTGCTCCTCGTCGGCCCTCGAGATCAGCGTGCGCCAGGGGCCCGGCACCGGATCGAACTTCATCGCGGAGAAGCCGCGCTCCACAATCGCCTGCGCGCTCTCGGCGAGCTCCTCGCGGTTCGCGTTGCGCGCCCAGCCGTTGGCGTAGACGCGGATCCGGTCGCGGCAGCGGCCGCCGAACAGCTCGTGCACCGGCATCCCGGCGCGCTTGCCCGCGAGGTCCCACATCGCCTGCTCCAGGCCGCTGATCGCCGAGTAGTAGTCCACCGCGCCGCGCCTCGCGGCGAAGTCGTTGTACGCCGCGTCGGTGAACTGCTTGATCTGCCTGGCGTCCCAGCCGACCACGTACCGCTCGAGCTGATCGAGGTGCGCGGCGACCTGGACGTCGCGGTCCGCCTGCGTGTAGCACTCGCCCCACCCGTGCCGGCCATCGGCGGTCTCGAGGCGCACGAACAGCAGGTTCTTCCCCCGACCCGGATGCGCAAGGTAGTACGTCAGCTTCGTGATCGTCGTCGGCACGGGCGGCTCCTCCGCTGAGCGGTTGGGCGAATCCTAGTCAGTCCACCGCTGGACATCGCGATCCGGCCGAACCCGCCCGCGGCGGGAGCGGAGCCAAAAACGCGGGGCACGACGCGGTCGCGGTGAGCGACCAGGTACGCCAGCACCTCGACGCCTGTGGCTCCACGGCGATGAGATCGTCAGCGCGTGTGAGCTCGAGCCGGTCCGTATCGAGGAGGTACTCGCCAAAATGAACAACGCACGAGGAACCTCGCCCACCGCCGGAATCGACGCAATCATAGGCGTCGTCGCGGAACGCGGGGTCTAGCGCGGAGCGATGCGGAGGAGCGATCGGCTCGCGGCCCGCCGGCTAGACGGCAAGCTCGGCCGCGGGGCGGAACGTGCTGCCCCAGTCGTACATAGCGCGGAGCACGGCACCGAAGGCCTCGCCGCGCTCGGTCAGCACGTACTCGGCTCGCGGCGGGTGGTCACGGTAGAGCCGGCGTGTCACGAGACCTTCGTGCTCCAGCGTCTTCAGACGCGCCGACAACAGGTTCGGCGAAACGCCCTCGAGCGACCGTAGCAAATCCGCGAAGCGTGTACGGCCGAGGTGCAGGTCGCGGAGCACGAGGATCGTCCAGCGGTCGCCCACGAGATCGAGCGACCTCGCGATCGGGCAGTCCTGTTGCGATTCGTACTGGCGCTTCATCTCGCCAACCTATGGCAGCCGCCGGAACCGTTCCCAGCATAGTCGGCGCGACAACCGGCTACCAACGTATGTCTTCTTGTACCTGCTGATTCAGCGCCGGGCCGCGGCCTCGTCTCCACCGGCGTCCGACGGCGCGGACGCCGACCACGAGGCCTCGCCGGCGAACGGCGGGCCTGGTCAGGGGCCCGCCGCGTCATCGCCGCGACTGCATCGTCGACGCTAGTTGCTGATCACGGCCGTGCCGTTCAGCTCCTGACCGCGGGCCCGGAACTCGTCCCAGTTCACCAACCCACACCACTCGAAGCGGTTCACGTCGAACCAGGTCGCTGGGGCGATGTAGGTGTTGCCGTTGAACGTGTTGTCCTGGTTACAGCCGCTCGGAGCACCGTTCCGACCACCCGTGCTCAGGTGCCGGATTGTGTTGCCGGTCACCGTCACGCGATCGGAGACGTACGGTCCGTACGTTCCGCTGCCTCGGTTCTGGTTGACGACGGTGATCCCGTTGCCGCCGCCTGAGGCCGCGACGGTGACGTCGTTGCCCGTGATCACAACGTCCGAGCTGTTCTGGACGAGGATCTGAGCGCCCCACACCCACGCCCCAAAGCCGTGACCGTTGTACCGGGACACGTTGTCGCGGATCTCGGCGGAGTAGCCAATCTCGTGAACAATCCCGCCGTACGAGTTGTACTCGGACAGGTTGCCGACGACGAGCATGTTGATGTTCTCGATGTCGGCCCAGAATCCGCGTCCCTCGTTGTGGTGGACCCAGTTGTCCCGGAACACGAGGCCATCCGTCAGCACGAACTTCGTGCCCCCGGCCTCCCACTGGACCAGGAAGCCGACGGTGTTGTTGTAGGCGATCTCATTGCCCTGCACGAGCACGTAGTCACCGATCCCACCGATCCCGATCTGACCGTTGTGGTGCACGTTGTTGTTGAGCACCTGCATGCGGGTGCCAATGCGCAGCCCGAACCCGTGGTTCAGGCGCAGCACATTGCTGCTGACGGTCCAGCGGCTGCCGCCGGAACCCTCGATCGCTCCGGTCTGGGCACGGTTCGCGTACTTCTCGATCACCAGGCCACTGGATCGTCACGTGGCTCGCTGAGCCCTTGAAGGCGTTCGCGACGGTACTCAGCTCGACGGAACGCCCGGCGGGATTCCCGCCGATGTAGACGCGGTCAGAGGCGTAGTCGAAGTACCACCGCCCGAAGGCCAGCTGGCTCAGACTGCTAACCTGCCACCACGGGGCGCCGTCCACGAAGAGCTGCTCCGGGTACGTGCAGGCAGCCCGCGCAACGAGGGCCCGGCGCGCTCAGAAGCCCGTCGCTCAGGTGCCCCCGGCGCGGCAGCGCGCCCGGCACCTGCAGCCCCCCACGACCCGATCTCGCTCCGCGACCAGGCGATACCGCGTGGGATCTGAGTCCGTTCGCGATCAAAGACCGCCGTCGTTCGAACCCTGCGCGCGCATCAGTCCTGGTCAGACACGGCCTTCGTCTCGGATTCACCCTGACGGCGGAGGCGCACCGTCCGAACGGCGAGCCCGCGCATCGAGGTGACCTCCACGCTCCAATCGCCTTCCTCGATGGTCGCGCCAACCTCTGGGACGCGGCCGAGGCGATCCATCACGAGGCCGCCGACCGTGGTGTACGGGCCGTCGACGTCGAGCAGGACGTCGAGCTCGTCGAGGTCGTGCAGCGGAAACTCGCCGCGCACGACGAGGCTGCCGTCGGGCTCGCGACGAACGGCGCTGACCTTCGGATCGAACTCATCGAAGATCTCGCCGACGATCTCCTCGACGAGATCCTCGACGGTGACCATGCCGTCGATGCCGCCGTGCTCGTCGGCGACCATCGCCATCTGGAGGCGCTCGGCCTGCATCTGCCTGAGTGCGTCGATCACGCGGACGAACTCCGGGAAGACCGTGGTCTCGCGTGCATGATCACCGACGGTCCCGCTGGCCCCGATCAGATCGAGGATGTGCACGGTCCCCTGCACATGATCGAGGTCCTCGCCAATCACGGGTGCGCGAGTGTGCCTCGATTCCTGGAAGCGGGCGATGCCCTCACTGACTGGCGCGCCGGCGCGGAGTGAGACGATCTCGCGCCGCGGGACCAGCACGTCGCGGACCGTGAGCTCGCTGCTCTCAAAGGCGCCGGAGATCATGCGGCGCTGCTCGGGCCGGAGCGCGGCGGTGGAGGCGATCACGTCGCGGATCTCCTCGGCGCCCATCGGTTCGCGGCCGGCGGCCGGGTCGACGCCGGCGAGGCGCGCGATCATGTTGGTGGTCGCCGACAGCAGCCAGACGACCGGGCGTGCGCCAGAGGCGAGCAGCTGCAGTGGGCGGCCGGCGAACCGCGCCCACCCCTCGGCGCGTTGCATCGCGATCCGCTTCGGCGAGAGCTCGCCGAGCACGAGCGTGAGGAACGCCAGCACGACGGTCACGAGGATCACGGCGACCGGCTCGGCGGCGCCGCCGACGAGATTCTCGAGGGGCGCGATCAGCGGCTTGGCGAGGCTGACCGCGGCTACCGCGGACGCGAGGAAGCCGGCGAAGGTGATGCCGACCTGGATCGTGGAAAGGAAGCGCGTGGGGTCATCGGCAAGCCGCGCGGCGATCGCCGCCGCGCCGCCCGCCTGCCGCATACGCTGGAGCTGGCTCTGGTTGAGCGAGATCAGCGCCAGCTCGGCCCCGGCGAAGAGCGCGTTGACGCCGATCAGCACGGCGATCAGGGCGAGCTGCAGCCACACGATGCTCATTCGAGCCTCATTCGACTGAACTCACGCCGCGAGGCATCTCGTCGCGCATCTAATCGAGGAGGGTCGCGCCCTCGAGGTACCCGACCTCGAGCAGGTCGACGCGGGGGGCGGCGCGGCTGAGTTCGCCGCGAACCGGGGCGATTGCCTCCTCGGTCGTGCCGTCGGCGGTGACCGGCGGCATCCAGTCGTCGTGGTGACCTAGCACCATGCGCCGTGGGCGGAGCATCTCGCCCATGCGGCCAACGAACTGGGCGAGCGAACCCTGGATCGGCTCGCCGTCGACGTTCGGGCGACCGGCCATCGCGACGATCCCGGCGGCCGGGCGCAGGTCATTGACGACACCTGTCCAGCAGCCAGAGGTGTCGTGGTAGAAGATCGAGCCGTACGGCGTCTCGATCAGGTAGGCGAGCGCGCCCCCGGTGTGATCGCTGTGCAGCGTCTCGGCGCGGTGCTGCTGCATCTGTGCGAGCAACTCCGGATCGAGGTCGCGCCCGCCGAACGGCCGACCCGACATCACGGCGGCGCGTTCGTCCTCGGTCAGCCCGGCGTGGCCAGTGACGATCTCGTCCGTGCCGCCCGAGGAGACCCCGCCGACCCAGATGCAAGAGTGCAGGCTCGGGTAGACGTTGACGACGACGACGTCGCCGAGGCGGTGCCGCTCGCCACCCTGCGAGGGCAGGAGCTGGGCCTCGTCGACCCCTGCGCCGGCGATCAGGCGCGCGCTCTCGGTGGAGCCGATGACCTTCGCGCCGGTGTTGGCGGCGATGACTTCTGCGCCGGCGATGTGATCGAAGTGCGCGTGGCCGACGAGGATCGCGTCCGCGCGCTCCACCTCGGCAGCGGCGATGCCAACCGCCGGCGCGGCGGGCACGCGATCCATGTACGCGTCGAGGTAGATGACGAAGTCGTCGACCTGAAGCCGGAACGTGGCGCAGCCGAGCCAGTCGAGCGTCACGGCCATCGCTAGTCCTCCTCACCCTCGAGTGCGAGCAACGCGCCGAGGATGTGGCGGGAGGCGCGCGCCCAATTCGCGACCTGCTCGGCATCGACGGCCTTCGCGACGACGTCGTTCGGCGAATGGAGATACGGGTGGCCGCCGATGAAGCTGACGTAGCGGGTGACAAGCTCGCTGATCACGATCACCTCGCCGCCGGCCGTGGGACCGGGCACGCGTCGCTCAACGGGTTCGATCTGCTCTGCCGTCAGCGCGCGCGACGTCGCGTGATCGAGTTCCTCGTCACTGGCGACGACGACGGCGTTCGCCTCGCGGGCACCGATCGACGCACCGAGGTGGAACCACGCGGCGGCGGCGGCCATATTCGCGCGATGCGTCCGGGCGTAGGCGCGGATGCCGTAGATGTTCAACTCGTGACCGGAGCTCGCGAGCAGGTGCACGGTCCGCCGCGGCGGCATCGCCCCGAGGCTCTCGGCGAGCGCGAGGAAGATCGCGATCCCGCCGCCTCGCTCGGCGGCGCAGGTGTACCAGCCGGACTTGGGCGTGACGATGCCGATCGGCGCGGCGTCGGGGTCCACACCCTCGACGGTGGCGATCACGTTCGTCGCGTTCGAGCGCAGCCGGTCGCCATTGATCTCCAGGTCGACCTCGCCGCGGATCATGATCTGGGACTGCAGCGTCCCGATGTCTCGCGGGGCGATCTGCAGCACCGGTAGCAGCCAGGGTGAGTCGATTCGCGTCGCGTCGCGGAGCACGATCTCGCGGTCGCGATCGCCGCGCGGAACGATCAGCCCGACGCAGCCACGATCGATCAGCTCCTCGATCCGCACCGGCAGCTCCGGCTCGGACCACTCCGGAGCATCTCGCAACAGAGACGAGGCGAGCACGATCTTGCCGAGCGGGTCGTCGTCGGTGTCGTCGCACAGCTCGCCATCGATGCCGCCGGCGTCAGTGAAGCCGCCGTCGTACAGCGGCACGCCCTCGATGCGCTCGCCGCCGACGCGGACCTCGGCGCGGGCCACCTCGACACGGGGGAACGCGAAGCGCTCCGCCTGGGCGTCCACACCGGCTTCCGCCAGCTCGTCGATCAGCCACTGCGTGGTCTGGTCGTCCGCGGGCCAGCCAGTGCGGTGGATGCCAAGATCCTCGAACGCCTGGATACGCTCCTCGATGCGGGCGGGGTCGTAGCCGGTGCTCAGCGCGAGTTCAGTACTAACCACGCGGGAGGCCGAGGCCTCGCGTGGCGATCACGTTGCGCTGAATTTCGCTGGAGCCCTGCGCGATCGTGTCCGGGATCGCCGCCAGGTACTCCGGCCCCCAGCCGCCGCCGCGCCAGATTCCATCCTGCTCTTGATGCGCGGCCGAGAGCTGGCAGCCGGGGTGTCGTTCGGCGTGCTGCTGCTCCCAGACCTCCTTCGTGAGCGTCTCCTCGAGACAGGCGCGCACCTCGGCGCGGAACGCCTCCTGATCGCCGGTGAAGGTGAAGTTCATCGCGTCCCCTGTCGAGGGGGATTCTATGGCAACTGGCGATCGGGTGAGCTCGAAACCACGGAAGGCCTCGGTGCAGTGGGTTACGAGCGCAGGGCGGCCGGGAGGCGGCGGCGTTCCTCGAGTTCGAGGCATTCGCCGTCGCGGACCTCGAAGACGCGCGTGGCGACGCGTTCGAGGATCTCGGGGTCGTGGCTGGCGCAGATGACGGTGCCGTCGTAGCCCTCGAGGGCGGCGACGAGCTTGCGCTGGGTGGTGCGGTCAAGGTGATTCGTGGGCTCGTCGAGGAGGAGGACGTTCGCGGGGCGGATCAGGAACTTCGCGAGCGCGACGCGGCTGCGCTCGCCGCCGGAGAGGACGGAGACGGACTTGTGGACGTCGTCGCCGCTGAAGAGGAAGCGGCCGAGCACGTTGCGGAGCGCGCCGTCGGTCTGGCCGCCAGCGACGGAGCGCACCTCGTCGAGGGCGGTGCGGGAGGGGTCGAGGGCCTCGTCCTGGTGCTGGTCGTAGTAGCCGAGCTGGGCGCGCGGCGCCCAGTCGATCTGGCCCTCGCTGGCCTCGAGCTCGCCGGCGAGGATGCGGAGCAGCGTGGACTTGCCGCCGCCGTTCGGGCCGATCAGGACGACGCGGTCACCGCGCTCGACGTGGAGGGTGGCGTCGATCAGGACGACGTGGTCGTCGAAGTGGTGGCCGACGTGCTCGGCGGCAAGCACCTCGCGCTCGGTGCGCCCGGCGGCGGAGAGCTCGAAGTGCACCTCGCGCTCGGAGCGGGTGCGGTCGATGCGCTCGACCTTCTCGAGGGCCTTCTCGCGGCTGCGCACCTGCGTCGCCTTGGTCGCTTTCGAGCGGAAGCGCTCGATGAAGCGCTCTTGCTTCGCGATGTCGCGGTCCTGGCGGGCGGCGGCGGCGTCCTGCGCGGCGAGCTTCGCGGCTTTCTGGCGCTGGTAGGCGGTGTAGTTGCCGGTGTAGCTCGTGACGCGACCGTCGCGCAGATCGAGCACGCGGTTGACGACGAGGTCGTGAAACGAGCCGTCGTGGGTCACGAGGAGGATCGTGCCCGGGTACGAGCCGAGCTCCTCGGCGAGCCAGTCCTGCGCCGCCTGATCGAGGTGGTTCGTCGGCTCGTCGAGCAGCAGGTGCTCGGGGCGGTGCACGAGCACCTTCGCGAGGGCGATCCGCATCTGCCAGCCACCGGAGAAGTCGCCGCAGCGCCTCTGAGGATCGCCGGCCGCGAAGCCGAGGCCGGCGATCACGCGGCCGATGCGCCTGTCGATGCGGTAGCCGTCGAGCGCCTCGAAGCGTTCGAACAGCTCGGCCTGGCTCGTGATCAGAGCGTCGAGGTCGCCCTCGCCGGTGGCGATCTCGGCGGAGAGCTGCTCGAGCCGGCGCTCGATCGCGCGGGCCTCGGGGAAGGCGAGCCACATCTCCTGGAGGACGGTGTGGGTGGCGTCGAGGCCGGCTTCCTGGCGGAGGAACTCCAGCTCGCCGCCGCGGTGACCGGCCGCGCCGCTGTCGGGAGCGTCGTCGCCGGCGATGACGCGCAGCAGCGTGGACTTGCCGGCGCCGTTCGGGCCGACGAGGCCCACCCGCTCGCCATCACCGATGGTGAACGACACGCCAGCGAGCACTTCGTCGCTGCCGAACGACTTGACGATCGAATCCGCGTAGAACATCGAGCGTTGAGGTTAACTGAGCCTGCGGAAGCGGGGAATGAAGAGAAGTGCTGACGTCGCGATCGAGGCGCAGATGAACGCCGGCACAAGCACGGCGGCCCGCACATCGAGGGCCGTCGCCAGCGCGCCGGCGAGGAGCGCGCCGAGCGGCATCGTGCCCTGCGATGAGAGCGCGTTGACGGACATCACGCGGCCCATTACGTCGGGCGGGGTGTGCGTCTGCAGGAGCGACTGGCTCATCGAGACGAAGAAGCCGCCGAACGCGCCCCAGAAGTAGAAGAACACCATCGCCATCCAGAGCTGCGGAGAGAGCGCGATGCCGGCGAAGCAGATGCTGCCGCCAATCAACGCCATCGCGAAGAACCCACCCTTGTTGCGCATCCCGCCGAGCGAGGTGAGGAACAGCGATGTGCTGAGGGTGCCGACACCCATCGCCGTGAACATCAGGCCGAGCGCGCGTGCGCCGCCACCGAGCTCGTTGCGGACGATCACCGGGATCAGCGCCTGGTTCGGGCCGATCATGAACAGCCCGGTGTTCACCATCAGCGCAATGATCACGAGCAGCGGCATGTTGGCACGCAGCAACCGCCACGCCTCGGCGAGATCGCCGAGCAACGAGAAGCGGGCGCGGTTGGTCTGCTCGACGAGGCGCGTGGCTGCGGCGCTGAGCGGGAAGATGGTGATCGTGCTGATCACGAGGAACGCCGCCTGCACCGCGAACGACGCCTCAACACCCCAAAAGCCGATCAGCACGCCGGCGAACAACGGGCCGATCATCTGCGAGCTGTGCGCGCCATCGCGCCGGTTACCACGGCGTTCAACAGATGTTCCCTCGGGACCATCATCGGAATGATCGCCTGGCGGGTTGGGAGCGCGATCGCGGTGCTGCTCCCGAGAATCCATGCGTAGATGAGCGCCAGCGGGGCGTTCACCAAGTCGACCGCGACGAGTATGGCGAAGACGATCGCGGAGGCAGCGGCGATCACCTGGGTCACCACCAGCAGCATTCGCCGGTCCCAGCGGTCGGCGAGCACCCCGGCAGGCATCGTGAGCAGGAACAGCGGGAGCCCGCGAACGGCGACAGCGGTCGCGACCCAGGCGGCCGAATCCGTGAGTTCGAGCATCAGCCAGCCGAGCGCGACGTTGGCCATGCCCTGATCGACGAACAGCGTCGCCGTACTGATCCCGTAGTACCGGAAGTCCCGGTATCGCATCGCCGTGAAGCTAGGCAGCGGAAGCCGTCGTCGCGGCGCCTCGTCGGGTGGCGGCGGCGCCGAGGCAGGATCGCGGACGGTCATCGGCTTCCGATCATCGGGCGTCACCGTACGAGTGGCCTTCGGGCGAGCGCAATGAAGATGGAAGGTTCACGGTGGGGATGTGGGACCGCCCGCGCGAGGCCGCCCGATCGGGCGGTGGTAGGCTCAACGTTGCTCCCACCCGCAACCGGAGAAGCTCGTGCGATCCGCCTGGCTCGCCACGTCCATGCTCGCGATCGTCGCGGTGCTCGCGAGCGCGTGCGGCAGCGCCGAACGCGTGGCGACGAACGGCGCCGCGGGCGCCGGCAGCGCCGTCGCGGCGGTCAGCGAGACTGCCGAGCGCGAACGCCCTCAACCGTCGCAGTCGGGGCCGGGCCTGCTAGACGGGTCGCCGGCGCCGGAGTTCGCGGACCTCGAGGGCTGGATCAATTCAGAGGCGTTGACGGTCGACGGCCTGCTCGCCGAGAACCGTGTGATCCTCGTGGACTTTTGGACCTACACCTGCATCAACTGCATCCGCACGCTGCCGTTCCTGCGCGACTGGCATGAGAAGTACGCGGATCGCGGCCTGACGATCGTCGGGGTGCACGCGCCCGAGTTCGATTTCGAGAAGGATCGAGCGAACGTGATCGCGGCGGTTGAGCGTCGCGCGCTGAGTTACCCGATCGCGCAGGACAACGAGATGTCCACCTGGCGCGCGTTCAACAATCGCTTCTGGCCCGCGAAGTACCTGATCAGGGCCGACGGGATCGTCAGTTACCAGCACTTCGGCGAGGGCAGCTACGGCGAGACCGAGAACGAGATTCGAGCGGCGCTCGAGCAGGCGGGCTATGACCTGACGGGGATCGGCACGGGGGGCGTCGACGCGCAACGCCTCGATCCCCACGCCCGCGCGATCACCCGCGAGCTGTACGGCGGGTACGAGCGTAGCTACAGCACGAGCGGCCTCTACGCCGCGCAACCGGAGTACTACGAGGCCCCCGACACGACGATCGAATACGAGGACCTCTCGGAGGGGACCGAGCGGAACCACAACCAGTGGTACCTGCGCGGGCTGTGGCGGAACGAACGCGAAGCGATCGTCCACGCGCGTGACACCGAGGAGCCCGAGGATTACATCGCGTTCCGCTTCGTCGCGCGGAGCGTGAACGTGGTGCTCCGCTCGCCCGGCGACGAGGGCCTACACGGTCGTGGTCGAGATTGACGGTCAGCCCCTCGCGGCCAACGAGGCCGGCACCGACGTCGTCTTCGACGATCACGGGCGGAGCGTGATCGTGGTCGACGAGCCGCGGATGTACGGGGTCGTCGAACTGCCGGTGCTGGGGGACCGCGAACTGCGGCTCAGCTCCACGTCGAGCAACTTTTCGATGTTCGCGGTGACGTTCGGCGCGTACACGACCGGCTCCTAACCAGTCTCGCGTGGAAAATCAGCTCGTAGTCGTTGTCCGGCCTGTTCGATCGACACCCGCTTCGGGTGGATCGGAAGCAGCTCCCGCACCTGGCCGCGCACCGCGTTCTTGAACGCGAACCCGTTCCCGCGCAGCAGCGCGTGCGCCGTCAGCAGCTCTCGGAACTGTTGCGGGCTCTGGAACGGATTCGGCCGGTCGTGCAGCAGCCGGTAGAACGGCGAGTCCAGCGCCCCCGTCCCGTCCGCCTCCATCCGGTACGCCGGGAACGGCGGCTTCCCGATGTCCTCCGCGATGATCCGCACGCGCGCGAACACCGACGCCACCTGCACCGCGTTGTCCACGTTCACGTCGAACCCGGCCCACGTCTGCTTCCCCTTCATCGCCTCCGCTAGCTGCGAAGACGTCACGATCTCGTTCCGCGGCGACTCCGCCACCCCCAGGACGCGCGCGATCAGGCCCACCTCGGGGCCTCCCACACGGAAGCGCTCAGGCGTCCCGATTCGGTGTCGTCGCTCAGTCGAAGGGAATGCGGTAGCAGCCATACCAACACGAACCTATGGGTCTCGTGGAGCTCGCCAGTTGGAGCTCGCTGGGCTGCTCAGTGGAGCTTGCCAAGGAAATCGCTAGCCGTCCTCCTGCCCTAAGTCGAGAAGATCATGGAGAGCTTCAGCCCCCTGAAGGACCAAACGATAGGATTACGCGGCGGAAGGGAGTTGACGTGAAGTGGGATTACGCAAGCTTCTCCATCGGCGACAGAGAGTATGATCTGATGGACACCCGCGCCGGGATTCAGGCTATGGGCGACGACGGCTGGGAGCTCATCTCGATCGTCGCGATCACCACGCGGGAACAGCTCGCCTTCTACTTCAAGCGTGCTCGCGAGTCCTAGCTACCCCCCTGCGCGAAGCCAAGCTGGAGCACGCCGAGCGCGCCCCAGGCCATCGCCGCGAGCGCGAGCAGGATCTTGGCGCCGCGGTTAGACGGGTGCCCCAGCATCACTCGGGCTCGCCTAGGTCGCCGTGGCCGGCCGGAATCGGCGACCTGCGGCGCTCGCCCGCTTTCGCCCAGCGGCCTCATCCGCGATGGCCTTCAGCCTCGAAGCGTTGGCTCACAGCACCCGCCTCTCGCGTCCGCGGCGCATCCCCATCATCGATCCCAAGGCGTCGAACGCTCGACTGTGATCACCTCGACGTCGCCAAGTTCGTCTACTCTGATGAAACTCCCGTCGTCGGCGAGCATGTGGAGAGTCTGGCTCGTCTCGACGAACGTCGCTGCCTCGCCGTTGGGTCGACTCGCCTCAATGTAGTAACCGACACCGAAGGGTTCGGGCGTAGACGAAGGCGCAGTCCGCGTTTCTGAGTTCTTTTCTGCGCTACTGAGGTAGCGCGCCTGGGCCACTATTCCGGCAAGTCCGTCGAGCACATCCGCGCGTCGCCTCAGACGACCCGGTTCCTCCAACACTTCTTCCAGCTGCGTTTCCAGAACCACCTTAGCTCGCGGATACCGCAGTGATACGAGCCAGACCGCTCCGCGCGCGAATTCCGGCCTGACGTAAATGGCGGCGAAGAACGTGAGCCCCAGAACCCAGCCAGCCAACCGCAGAACTCCCGCGATCAGTGCCGTTGCAGCTGCGGCCCAAAGCTCGAGACCGTTCGGAGGTTCCATTCCCACCCTGGCATTTCACTCGCGCTGATCGACTAGCCCTGCATCGCAGTGGCCGGCTTGAATCCTCGCCCGGCGGCACTCGCCTGCTCGCGCTCCACAGCGTCAGCGGCTATGGCCTTCAATCCCGAGGCGTTGGTCCGCAACACTCGCCGCCGGCGCCCTCGACGCTCACCCCACCGAGCCGAGATCAGCCCAGCCCGTTGGAGGGCCCCAACCGCCTCGTACACACCCGACCGGGGAACCGACTCCAAGCCCTCCGCGATCTGATTCGAAGTGAGTTCGATCTCCCGGGTCTCCGCGAGGAACAGCAACACCTTCAGCTGGTTCCCGCTAATCATCGAGCGACACCTCGTTATCTCTCCGGATCCCGCCGCCTTGCGACACAATTCCTCGTGAGGTGGTCGTGGGCTTGTTGAGTGCCGATGCCGCGGTGCCAGACGCTTCCATGAACCCGACAGCGGTTACGGTGATCGTCGTTCTTCCATAGAAGACCAGCCGCGGGCGTTCCCGGAGGTTCTCTTCGGTCTTCGTCAAGGAACTGCGCTCGGCTCGCTGGAGATGGCGAGCCTGAGCCAGCATCCCCCCGATCCCGTCCAGCACGTCTGCTCGACGCTTCTGCCAGTTCGGCTCCTCGAGCGTCTCATCGAGCTGATCGAGGAGCGCCGTCTTCGCCCGCGGGTACCGGATCCCGAGCAGCCAGACGAGCATCCGTGCCGCCGAGGGCCGTACGTAGACAGCGACGAAGAAGAGGATCTGAAGCACGCCGCCTGCGAGGCGCAGGAAGCTCGCTCCGGCCCAGACCGCCACGCCCAAAAGCGCGCTCGACAACGAGAATTCCATGTCCGGAGTATGGACATGGTGGCTGCGCGCGTCAAATCCGCAAGGCCCCGTCGGCGGGCCGGTTAGGCCGCCTCCGGAATCGGCAGCAGCACCCACGCCCGGCACCGGAAGCACTTCACCCGCGCCCCCCGCTTCACCGCGGCCAGCGCCATTGGAATCACGTTGCCGTGGATACGCTGGCGCTATCTCACGAGGGTTTGCGTAGCCGTTGTACAGGTCGTGCCGAGCTGACCGACGGAGCAGGTCTCGAGTTCGACATCGAGTGCGGTCCCCGCCCGCCCGGCCGACGAAACCCGGATCTGGGTGACACTCGTCTCGACAGCCCACGGCGAGTCTTGCACCAGCCGTCCATCGACAAAGGTGGCGTCGCGCTCCGAAAGGAGAATGACCCCGAAGCTTCCCTGATACGCGCCTTCGATCGTGGCGTCCGAGACATCCCCGGCGCTAATGGTCAGCGACAGCACCTCGCCCTGGCTGGCCTCGAGCGTCCTCCACCGTCCGAAGAGGTCCTCTACCGTCGGCGTAGGTTCGGGTGTGACCGTCGAAGTCGCCGTGACTGTGGTCGGACTTGCCGCGGCGGTTGCGGTGGCGTCTTCGGGGCCACCGTCGTCAGAGCCATTGGCGAGGCGATCGAGCACTACGACTCCGCCAGCGATGACGGCGAGTCCAATCGCAATCAACAAGAGCGCGAGTCTCACCCAACGCGACCTGTCGTCGTCGGGTGGCTTCGGCACAGAAATGGGGCCTAGCTTGAACTCCTGCCCAAGGACGACAGCGATCAGCATGGCAACGCCGGCGAGCACGACCGGAACACCTAGCGCGGTGACGCTGACGACAACGACCGGTTCCACAGTGAGATGCTAGCGAGTCGCTAACCTCTCATGCGCGCAACAAAGCCTCACCCCTCGCGGATCCACACGTCATACGGGACCCGGTCGCCCTGGACGCGCTCCACCACGTTCTCCTCGGGCATCCAGAACGAAGCGAAGACGTCGTAGCCGCACTCCCCGTCCGAGATCACCAGCAGGAACGCGTTCAGATCAGTCGTCCCGCCCAGGTCCAGCCCGCCGAACGCCGGCCGCTCCGCCAGGTCGCGAGGCTCGTTGCGGTCGATCCGCGCCTCGCACTCCGCCCGGGCCTCATCGCCTCCGGTAGTCTGGCGTCTTCGGGAGCGGAGGCGGCGGCCGCCCGGGCGCTAGGAGCACGATGGAGACAGCGGCGCTCTCCGCCCTCGGGGTGATCGGCTTCGCCGTGGCCGTGACGCACATGATGTCGCGGCGGATGCGGCTGCCTCCGGTGCTGATCTTCCTGGTGATCGGGGCGCTCGCCGGGCCGTCCGTGCTCGACTTCGTCAATCCAGAGGAGATCGGCGAGATCTTCCCGGTCACGCTCGAGGTGCTCGTCGCGATCATCGTGTTCGAGGGCGCCTTTTCGATCGACCTGGCGTACCTGCGCCGCGTCGGCTCGGTTGTACGCAACCTGCTGACCGTCGGGTTGCTGATCACCTTCGGCCTCGCGGCCCTGCTGGCCGGGCTGCTGGACGTGCTGCCCTGGCGCGCCGCGCTGCTGTTCGGCGCGCTGGTGACGGTGACCGGGCCGACGGTGATCTCACCGCTCGTGCGGCGGGTCCGGCTGAACGACCACGTACGCGCGGTGCTGCTCGGCGAGGGCGTGTTGATCGACCCGATCGGCGCGGTGTTCGCGATCGTGATGCTCGACGTCGCATTGTCAGGGTTCGAGACCGACCCGTTCATTTTCGTTCCAGTGCGGCTGGCCGGCGGCGCGGCGCTCGGCTTGCTGGGGGCGCTTGCAGTGCGGGTCGTACTACGAATCAACCGCGACCCCGCCCCGGTCGACGCGACGTTGCTCTTGCTCGGGATGAGCGTCGCCACGTTCGCGGCTGCCGAGAACGTGCTGTCGGACTCAGGACTGGCGGCGATGGCGGTGATGGGCGTCGCGCTCGCGGCGTCGCCGATCCCGCACGGCGACGAGGTCCGCTCGTTCAAGGACGACCTGTCGAAGCTGCTGGTCGGCGCGGTCTACATCCTCGCGGTGGCGACGGTCGATCTCGAGCTGATCCGCGATCTGTGGCCGCGCGGGTTCCTCGTGATCCTCGGGTTGATGGTGGTGGTGCGCCCGATCGCGGTCTGGATTTCGGCGTACCGCTCCGATCTGAGCTGGCGCGAGCGGACGTACATCGGGTTGATCGGTCCGCGCGGCATCGTGGCGGCCGCGATCGCCGCCTTCGCCGGGGATGCGCTCGGTCCCGAAGCGGGCGGCGATGTGCTGACGGCGCTGGTGTTCCTGACCGTGTTCCTGACCGTGGCGGTACAGTCGACGTACGCCGGCCGGATGGCCGATCTGCTGGGGGTCAAAGCGATGCGCGCGATCATCGCCGGTGCCGGTTCGGTCGCTCGTCGCGTCGGCCGCGGGCTCGCCGACGACGGCTACGACGTGACATTGATGGATCTCGACCGCGACGCGATCGGGCGTGCGCGCGCCGATGGCCTCGAGGTCGAAGAAGGCGACGCGACGGACGTGCGCGCGCTGGAGCAACTCGGCGTGAGCGAGGTGAAGATCGGGGTCGGCGCGACGGACAGCGATCAGGCGAACCTGCTGTTCTGCCAGTACCTGAGCGCCCACGGCCCCGAGGCCGAGCTGTTCGCCCGCGTCTCGCAGCCGAGCGCGGCCGAGGCGTTCCGCTCGGCCGGGATCCACGCCGTCAGCTCGCACGAGGCGCAATCACAGGCGCTGCTGGAGCTGATCGACGCGCCGCTGATCACGGAGGCGCTCTCGCCCGGAAGTGGCGAACGGGCGACGATCAGCGTGCCGGTCGGCAGTGGCCTGCACGGCCGGCGCGTGCGCGACCTCGATCTGCCGGAGCGGGTGCTCGTGCTGCTGATCCAACGCCAGGGTGAGGATCTGATCCCGCATGGAAACTCGGTGCTCGCGCGCGGCGACCGCATGTTGCTGTTCGGCCGCGCCGAGCCGGTCTCCGAGGCCCGCCGCCAGCTGATCGCGATCGAGTGACGAGGACGAGCCGATGACCGCCGGATCCCCGTTCCGCCTCGAGATTCCGGTCGAGCAGCACACGCTCGGGAACGGGTTGCAGGTGATCCTGTCGCCAGACACGAGCGCGCCGGTGGTGCTGATCGCGGTGTACTACCACGTCGGGATGCGCCTGGAACCGCGCGGCCGGACAGGGTTCGCGCACCTGTTCGAGCACCTGATGTTCCAGGGCTCGGAGCACCTGGGGAAGATGGAGCTGGTTCAGCGGATCCAGCGGAACGGCGGATCGCTGAACGGCTCGACCCGCTTCGACTTCACGAATTACTTCGAGGCGCTCCCCAAGCACACGCTGGAGCTGGTGCTGTGGATGGAGGCGGACCGGATGCGTGGACCGGTGATCACGGACGCCGAGCTCGACAACCAGCGCGACGTCGTGAAGAACGAGATCCGGGTGAACGTGCTGAACCAGCCGTACGGCGGCTTCCCCTGGATCGACATGGCGGAGCGGGCGTACGCGAACTGGCACAACTCCCACAACGGCTACGGCGACATGGTCGATCTGGACGCGGCCAGCCTCGAGGACGCGCGCGCCTTCTTCGACAGCTACTACTCGCCCGCGAACGCCGCGCTCGTCGTCGTCGGTGACTTCGAACCGGCGGCCGGGCTCGAGATGGCGCGCCGCCACTTCGAGGAGATCCCGGCCGCGCCGCGCCCCGAGCCGCCAGACGTCAGCGAGCCGGCGTGGACCGAGGAGCGCCGCTTCACGAAGGACGATCCGCTGGTGAACCAGCCGGCGGTCGCCGTCTCCTACCAGGCGCCCGACCGCGACTCGCCCGAGTACTACGCGATGGGGCTGCTCGACCAGGCGCTGCTCCAGGGAGACGACAGCGCGCTGCACCAGGAGCTGGTGAACCGTCGCGGGATCACCGGCAACGTGAGCGGTGGCATCAACTTCCTGGGCAACATGTTCAGTGCGCAGAGTCCACTGCTCTGGACCGCCTCGCTGATCCACGATGCAGCCCACGACACCGACAGCGTGCTCGACGCGTTCGACGCGGCCGTCGAACCGTTGCGCGCCGCGCCGCTCGAGGCGGCGGCGTTCGACCGCGCCGTGACGAAGGCGCGGTCGTCGTTCTACGACTCGCTCAGCAGCACGGCGTACCCGGGCTTCGGGCGCGCCGACCTGCTTGCCTCGTTCGCGCTGATCGACGGCGACGCGGCGCAGATCAACGAGGTCGACGCCCACTTCGCCGCCGTGACACCGGAACTCCTGCACGAGGTCGCGCGCGACTACCTGCGCGCGGACGGACGTGCGGTGTTGTCGATCAACCCGACGGCGGACTCGTCCGAACCGGCCGGCGAAGAGGGGCCGTCATGACCTCGGCGCTCGGCGCACCCGAGGTCGGACCGCTCGCGCCATTCGCGCTACCGGCGGTCGAGCGTTCGAGGCTCGACAGCGGCCTGTCGCTGGCGCTGATCCCGTCAGGTTCGATCCCGAAGGCGTATGTGCGGCTGGTGCTGTCGATCGGTACGGCCAGCGACGGAGCCGAAGCGACGTGGCTCTCCAGGTTGCTCGGCGACTATCTCAAGGAGGGCGCCGGGGACCTCGACACGAGCGCGCTGGCCGACGCGGTGGCGCGGATGGGCGGCCGGCTGAGCGTCAACGTCGAGGAGGACACGACGACCGTCGGCGCGTCCGTGCTCTCCGAGTCGGCGCCGGACCTGATCCGGCTGCTGGCGACGGTGGTCCGCGAACCGCGCTTCCCGGAATCGGAGCTCGAGCGGCTGCGCGCCGACCTCGGCCGCCGGCTCGACCTCGTGAGGTCGCAGCCGGGCACGCTGGCGGCGAACGCCTTCCGGCGCGCGCTCTACGGCGACCACGCGTACGGACGGCTACTGACCACGAGCGAGGTGATCGCGAGCTTCACGACCGACGCAGTGCGCAGCTCGTTCGAGGCGCAAACCGGGCCAGAGGGCGCCCATCTGTACGTCGCCGGGCGATTCGACCGCGCGGGCGTGCTCGACGCCGTGAGCAACGGCTTCGATGACTGGCGGAGCTCCGCGGCGCCCGAGGCGGAACCGCCCGCTCCGTCGAGCACCCGCGCGATCCACCTCGTGAACCGGCCGGGCGCCGAGCAATCGACGCTGTCGATCGGGATGCCGGTGCCGGATCCGCGCGATGAGGATTATGTCGCGTTAGCGGTCACCAACGCCCTGCTGGGCGGTTCATTTTACTCGCGGATCACGCTGAACATCCGCGAGGACAAGGGGTACACCTACTCGCCACGCAGCCAGATCACCGCCCATCCGGGCGATGCCTACTGGGCGGAACTGGCCGACGTGACGACAAACGTCACCGGCGCGTCGATGCACGAGATCTTCTCCGAGATCGACCGGCTCGGCGCGGAGCCGGCCGCCGCCGAGGAGCTGGAGGGGATCCAGAACTATGTCGCCGGCACTTATGTCCTCCGTCACGCGACGCCCGGCGGGATCCTCGATCAGCTCGGATTCCTCGATCTGCACGGGCTCGAGGAGAGCTGGGCGGCGGCCTACACGGACCGCGTGCTCGCGCTGGCGACGGCCGACATCCAGCGGATCGCCTCGGAACACCTGCGCTCCTCGGAGATGACGATCGCAATCGTCGGCGATGCGGAGGCGATCGGCGACGAGATCGCGCCGTACGGCGACGTGGTCGAAGCGCCGCCCGTCTAGCACCTCGAGCGCGGCGATGAACTCGATCGACCTGCACGTCGACACCACGGAACGGCGCACCGTCGATCTGACCGATCAAGTGCGCGGCTTCTGCCGCGAGCAGACGGACGGCCTGCTCAGCGTGTTCGTGCCGCACGCCACCGCGGGCGTGGCGCTGATCGAGACCGGTTCGGGCTCCGAGCAGGACCTCGAGGAGATCCTCAACGATCTGCTGCCTCGGGACCGGATCTACCAGCACCGCCACGGATCGGCCGGCCACGGCGCCGATCACCTGCTGCCGGCGATCGTGTCGCCATCGATCACGATCCCGGTGGATGGCGGCTTGCCAGCCCTCGGACAGTGGCAGCGCGTGGTGCTCGTGGACCTCAACCCCGACAACCCGCGGCGACGTGTTCGGCTGAGCTTTCTCGCCGGCTAGGCCTCGCGACGCAGCCGGTCGAGGATCGCCCGCCCCTTCGCGACGAACTCGGTGTCGCCGCGCTGGCCGCCCCAGGCGATCGCACCGATCGCGTTGTTCGCGACGGCGAGGGCGCGGATCTGGCGCTGCTCGAGCTCCGAGGGTTCGCGTCCGTAGCCGAGGAAGAATGCCTCGCGCAGGCCCGGATCGCCGTGCCAGTGGTCCTCCGCCATACGCTGCACGTCCTCGATCCAGGGCGCGGGACGGGCACGCTCCCAGTCGATCACGTGCAGCCACAGCGCGCCGTCGTCGCGGTGCAACAGCCAGTTCCGAGGCGAATAGTCCATGTGTGCGGGCACGAGTTCGACGTTGGCGAAGGCGCCGCCGGCGTGAACGGTCTCGCGGGCCCAACGCCGCTCCTCATCGCTGAACATCGGCCGCGGATCGTTGAGCCACAGCTCGGTCTTCGCGAGCTGATCGGCGCCGAAGCCGGGGGCCGGGCCGCAGCCGTCACATGGCAGCGCATGCAGTGCGGCCGCGAACGCGCCAGCCATCTGGTAGGCGGCGTGCAGCTCGTCATCCGTGAAATCGCCGTCCTCGACGATCTCGCCGGGGGCGGCCTCGAAGATGACGGCGTCGAGGTCATCCGCCGTCGCGATCACTGGCACGGTGATCTGGCGTGCGCCCTCGGGGAGGCGCGGCGCCCAGTCCCGGAGGGCCCGCAGCTCGCGTTCGAACAGACGGCGCTGCTCGTGCCGCTTGAGGTAGAACTGCTTGCCCTCGGCGGTCTGGAGGCGCCAGACGAGCGACATCCGACCGAACGAGCGGGAGCGATCCTCGAGGTCGACGATTGGGCCGACGGTGGACTCGGCGAACGTGCGCAGCGCCTCGCGCAGCTCGTCCGAGGGCGCCTCGATCGTCATGAGCCGGCCGAGCCGCCGGTGCTGGCCGCCGGTTCCGAGGCCGGCGCGTGCCGCAGGTGCAGCGTCTCGGGCGCGAGGAACGCCATCACCGCCGCCCCAGCCAAGCCGACGCCGCCGGTCGCGACGCAGGCGACGCCCAGCGTCGAGATCGTGGCTACGCCCGCCACGAGGAACGGTCCGCCGCTGGTCCCGATGTCGGTGACGAAGCGCCAGACGCCGAGGAACTCGCCGAGATTCCCCGGCGGCGCGAGGTCGGCCCCGAGCGTCATGCCGATGCCGGAGCCGAGCCCGTTCGCGAAGCCCGACACCAGCCCGACGACCAGCAAGGCCTGGAAGCTGCCCGTCAGCGGCACGAGCAGCAGGCTGGCGCCGAGCAGCAGCATGCTCGGTACGGCCGACCACTTCCGTCCGAAGCGGTCCATCACGATCCCGACCGGGTAGAACATCAGCATGTCGACGGCGGAGGCGAACCCAACCACGAGTCCGATCTCGGCTGGTTCCAGCCCCAGCTCGTCGCCCCAGAGCGGCAACACGACCTGCCGGCCCTGTCGCAACAGCTGCAGGGCCACTATCGCCACCCCGGCCGTCAGGAAGCTCTGGCGATGAGCGCTGAGCATCCGCAACAGGCCGGTGGGCGCGGGCGCGGTCGCGACGATCATTCGGTCCCGCTCGTGGACGAACAGGAAGACGAGGACCAGCGCCGCGGCGGCACCAACAGTCTGGAGGAGCAGCGCGCCCTCGAAGCCGACGGCCTGGGCGACGAAGCCGCCGATCGCCGGGCCGGTGAAGTTGCCGATGCGCTGCGAGCCGCCGACCAGAGAGATCGCGCGCCCTCGTTGCTCGACGGGGGCGGCATCGGAGAGCAACGCGATCCGCGCCAGCATCCACAGCGCGGTCGCCCCGCCGAGCGCGAAGATGGCGGCGGCGAGGGTGAGCGGGTTCGGGCTGAACGCGGCGAGCGTGGCGAAGACGCCGGTGAGCACGATCGAGGCGAGCATCGAGCGTCGCGGTCCGAAGCGGGCGAGCACGAGGCCGGCGGGCACGTCGAAGGCCATCACCCCCAGGCCGCGCATCGCGAAGACCACGCTCGCCACGCCGACGGAGGCGCCGAGGTCTCGCGCCTGGAGGATGACGAACGCCAGCACGGCGCTCTGGCCGATGCCCATCAGCACGGTCGGTGCGTAGATGGACCACGCCATGGACCGGAGCGAAAACGGCGCGCTCGGTTCGCGATCGGACATCGCGTCATACTAGTGAGCGGCGTGTTCCGCGCCAGACGGGACCGCTGCTATCGTCCGGGGTCGAGGAGCTCGCGATGCCCGACCTCGAACCGCCGCTCGTCGCTCCCGTGCCGCTGGCGACGCATGTCGAGGCGACGCGTAGCGGCGCCACGGGGCTCGCGGACGTGATCACCGAGGCGTGCGATCGGATCGACGCCGTCGACCTGCTCGTGCGCGCGGTCGTGCCGGAGCCGGGGCGTCGCGGGCGCCTGCTGGGTGAGGCCGCCAGCCTCGAAGGGCGGTACCCAGATCCCGACTCGCGCCCACCGCTCTACGGCGCCCTGCTCGGCGTGAAGGACATCATCGCCGCCGACGGGTTCCCGACGCGAGGCGGATCGGCGCTTCCGCCCGAGGCGCTGGCGATGCCCGAGGCGACAGCGGTCACGCGAATGCGCGAGGCGGGGGCGTTGGTCCTCGGGAAGACCGTGACCACGGAGTTCGCGGCGCGCGAAGCGGGGGCGACGACGAACCCACACAACCGGGCACACACGCCGGGCGGATCGAGCAGCGGCTCGGCCGCGGGAGTCGCCGCCGGGTTGTTCCACGTGTCGTTTGGGAGCCAGACGGTGGGGTCGGTGATCCGGCCGGCGGCGTTCTGCGGCGTGGTCGGGTTCAAGCCGAGTCACGAGCGGATTCCTCGAGACGGGGTGCTCACCTACTCCGACTCGGTCGATCACGTCGGGCTATTCACCGCCGACGCCGCCGGGATGCGGCTCGCTGCGGCCGTGGCCTGCTCCGACTGGAGCGTGGACGCCGCGATCGAGGACGCAGCGATGGCTGTGATCGGGGTGACCGACGGGCCCTACCTCGACCAGGCAGACGACGATGCTCGGGCCGCCCTCGAATCTGCGCTCGAGCGCCTCGAGGCGGCAGGCGCGCGGATCGTTCGGCTCGAGGTGCTGGACGACATCAAGGAGATCAACGCGCGACACGAGGCGCTCGTCGCCGCCGAGTTCGCCGAGGCGCACCACGACCGTTTCGAGGCGTGGGGGCAGCTCTACCGGCCGTTCAGCGCTCGCCATGTCGAGGAGGGGCGGGCCGTGCCAGCCTCGGACGTCGCGTCGGGGCGCGAAAGCCGCTTCGAGCTGCGCGCGCGCCTCGATGCGTTGTTCGCGGAGCATCAGCTCGATCTGCTCGCCAGCGTGCCGGCGACGGGGACCGCGCCGGTCGGCCTCGCGTGGACCGGCGACGCCTCGATGAACCTGCCGTGGACGCACAGCGGGCTGCCGGTGGTGACGCTGCCCGCCGCGCTGGCGGAAAACGGGCTGCCGCTCGGTGTGCAGCTCGCGGCGCCGTTCGGCGGTGACGAGGCGCTCCTCGGTTGGGCGGAACGCCTCGAAGCCACCGTCGCCGGCGAATGAGCGCACGCCTCAGACCAGGGAGTAAGCATCATGCCGACGATCGCCGAACGTGCTGAGCAAGCCTGGGGCGGGGCGCTCGAGGAGCATCCGTGGCAGGGGCCGAACGCGTTGGAGCAGATGGCAGAGGGCGTCTGGTTCTTCCACTCGTTCTCGAACACGGTGGTCTTCGAAACCGACGATGGCCTCGTGATGGTCGATCCGGGGATCCGGAACCGCTCGGAACTGCGGTTCGAGGCAGTTCGGGCCGAGCTGAACGCGCCGCTGCACACGGCGATCTACACACACGGGCACGTCGATCACGTCTTCGGCGTCGACCACTACGCCGAGGAGGCGCGGGGGCGCGGCTGGGCGCCGCCTCGGGTGATCGCGCACGAAGCCATGCCCGCGCGGTTCGATCGCTACCGCCGCACCGGCGGTTACAACGCCGTGATCAACTCCCGTCAGTTCCGAGGCGGCGGCACGATCACTCCCTGGGCGACCGAGTTCTGGTCGCCCGACCTGACTTATCGCGACCGCCTCGACGTTACCGTCGGCGGTCAGCGCTTCGCGCTGCGCCACGCGCGGGGCGAGACCGACGATGCGACCTGGGTCTTCGACCACGATCGGCGCGTGCTGTGCACGGGCGACCTGTTCGTCTGGACCGTGCCCAACGCCGGCAACCCGCAGAAGGTCCAGCGTTACGCCGGAGATTGGGCCGAGGCGCTGCGCGCGATGGCCAGCCTCGAGCCGCAGCTGCTGCTCCCCGGCCACGGCCCGCCGATCGCTGGCGCCGATCGCGTGCAGCAGGCGCTCGGCGAGACCGCCGCGTACCTCGAGGCGCTCGAGCGGGGGACGCTCGCCCTGATGAATGAGGGCGCGCCGCTCGATCACATCATCAACGAGGTGGCGCCGCCGCCCGAGCTGCTCGACCGCCCCTACCTGCAGCCGGTTTACGACGATCCGGAGTTCATCGTGCGCAACATCTGGCGGCTCTACGGCGGCTGGTACGACGGACAGCCGTCACACCTCAAGCCCGCGCCCGAGGCCGCACAGGCGGCCGAGGTCGCCCGCCTCGCCGGCGGTGTCGAGGCGCTGACCGCCCGCGCCTCGGAGCTGGCGGACGCGGGGGATCTGCGGCTGGCATGCCATGTCGCCGACTGGGCGCACGACGCCGCACCCGATGACGCGGAGGCGCGCCGGACGCGGGGGGAGATCTACGCGCAGCGGGCCTCGGAAGAGCGGTCGACGATGGCGGTGGGCATCTACCGATCGACAGCGCGCGAGATGGGCTTCGATCTGGCGGACGAGCCGGTCTTTCGCTCGCAGCAGCGGTCGGGTCAGAGGTAACGCGCAGCGCGTTGCTCAGGTGGGGATGGACGTAGCTTCGGGCCGGGGGCTCGGCGAAGGAGTCTAGCGAGGCTGAGCTGGGAGCGAGAGAAGCAGTTCGAATCGAGGTTGCGGCATTGCGGTCTGGGCGGCTAGCAGCGCTCCGTGATCGGATGCTCGATGACGCTCGTTTGTCGGGGACAGGTGTCCCCCGGTCCCCCTCCAAAGCCGAGGTCTGCTTGCCCGTCGCACAAGCTCGATCGCGGCAGAGCGAGGGTAGGCCGTCTCGGACAGCCTCGAGGCTGACTGGGGCGTCTTGAATGACTAGCTTCCGGTACCGCTAGGCGAACACTGATGGTGATGGCATCGAGGGGACGGCGCGCGCGCTGACGTGGAGCCTGAGTGGGGCGTCTTGAACGACTAGCTTCCCGTACCGCCAGGCGCACGTTGGCGGTGATGGGGGTCGGACGCGGTGCAGCCGCGGGCGTCGCCACTCCGGCCTTCGGCGTGCGACGATTGTTGTGAGTACGATCAGACTTCTCACGGGGGCATGGAGGTAGATCAATGGGTGCTCTCCAAGGCATGCGCGTCCTCGACATGACGCAGTACGAGGCAGGCACGTCGTGCACGCAGGTGCTCGCCTGGCTGGGCGCGGATGTCGTCAAGGTGGAACCGCCGACGGGCGATCCGGGGCGCGGCGTCGGTCGCGTCGAGACCGACCACGAGAACCAGTACTTCATGAACTACAACGCCAACAAGCGCTCGGTCGTGATCAACCTCAAATCCGAGCAAGGCCGCCAGGTGCTGCTCGACATGGCGCCGCACTATGACGTGTTCGTGGAGAACTACGGCCCCGGCGTGCTCGAGAAGCTCGACATCGGGTACGACGTGCTCTCCGACGTGAACCCGCGGATCATCCACGCGCGGATCAAGGGGTTCGGGCTGAGCGGCCCGTACTCGGAGTTCAACTGCTACGACTGGGTCGCGCAGGCGGCGGCCCGCACCTTCTCGGTCACTGGCGAGCCCGACGGCCCGCCGCTCCACCCCGGCCCGACGATGTCCGACTCCGGCACCGGCATCCAGACGGCGCTCGGGATCACCGCCGCCTACGTCGAGCAGCAGCGCACCGGCAAGGGCCAGCAGATCGAGGTCTCCATGCAGGAGGCCACGACGATGTTCATGCGCACGCTCGGGCTGCAGGACTGGGGCGTCAAAGCCGCGCCGCGCACCGGCCTCCGCCACGGCGGGGGCGCCACCTCCACCTACCCGTGCAAGCCGGAAGACGACGGGCCCGACCCCAACGATTGGGTCTACATCATGGTCGTCACCAGCCAGATGTGGGATTCGCTTTGCGCTGCGATCGGGAAACCCGAGATGGCGATCGACGAGCGTTTCGACACTCCGATCGCGCGGGTGGAGCACAAGGACGCGCTCTACGACGAAATCGCGCTCTGGACGCGCGAGCGCACGAAGCGCGAAGTGATGGGCATCCTCGGGCCAGCCGGCGTGCCGGTCAGCTACGTCTTCAGCTCACTCGACCTGTTCACCGACCCGCACCTGGTCGAGCGTGATTTCATCCAGACCGTCGAGCACCCGATCAACGGCGAGGTGAAGCTGATGCGGAACCCGATCCGGATGCGCGGCGCCGAGCCGCTGAAGCACTCACCGCTCCTCGACGCGCATACGAACGAGGTGCTCGCCGGTGACCTCGGAGTTGACGCTGCCAGCCTCGAGGCGCTGCGCGAGGTGGGGGCGATCGGTTCGCCGTTCGCACCGAAGGTCGCCGAGACGAGCGCCGCCGGCGACGACTAGCGATCGCCCGCCGTCCGTGGCCGACCTCGTCGACGAGTTCCTTTGTCTCAACGCGAAGATCGAGGCGGACTTCGAACGGGCGATCCTCGACACGCCGGAGTCGCTTCGCGCCGAGCGCTGGTACGGCGACTGGTCGATCCGCGAGCTCGCGCTGCACCTCGCCACCTGGGACGAGATGGACGCGCAATACCTCGAGGCGATCGCTGCCGGCGACGTCGACCCGGTCCGCCGCTGGTCCGGGCCGGACGAGACGGACGCGCTCAACGCGGAGCTGATTGATGAGCACTTCGAGAAGGACTGGGACGGAGTGATCGCGTACGCCTCGAAGTCACGCGCGCGCCTCGGAGGGGCGATCGAGGGGCTGCGGACGATTCCGGAGGAGCGGTTCTGGGAGCGCGGCTTGTCGCTCCGAGGGCGCGCGATACACAGCGCGACACACCGCACGCACCACTTGCTGCCGATCCTCGAATGGCGCGCTTCGCGCGAGGCGTAGCCGGACCCCGCTACGTCCCGACGAGCCCCATCACCTCGCCCGCCGCTGCCACATCCGAAGGCGCCACATCAAGAGGCTTGCGGCGGCCTATACCCGCTGCCGCCTGCCCGTTGGGCCGCGTCCATGCCTTCCTCGAACGTAAACAGCGGCGTGGTCGTCAGGTGAGTGACTCCGCCGCCCGCGCTCGCGGCGATGGACAGCGCTGCCGCCGAGACGTTGTCGGGCATCTCAACGATTAGCACGATGTCGTCCTCGCCAAAGGCCAGGTACGCGGCTTTGATCGTGCCGCCCACTCCCTCGACCACGGGGGCAACCTGATCGAGGCGATTCCGGGGCTCCTTGATCATCGCCGCCCATGATTCAGCCGTGTACGACCCGCGGATCAGATACTGCGGCATGCCGCTCTCCAATCGCTGATTGAGACCGTCGGGGCACCCCACCAGCGGGGCGAGCGTCACGTAGGTGATGGCTGGCGCATCCTATCATGGGGCTATATCGACCGACGAGATCGACCGCAGCGGCGCCTGGGCCTGCTGGCACAAGACGTTCGCCGACGGCCTGCTCTCCCTCGTCGGCACCGAGCGCGACCGCTAGGTCCCGAGCAGACCCTCGACCTCACCGTCAGCAGTCAGATCGATGTCGAAGGCGTTTGGGCGCTTCGGCAGGCCGGGCAGCGTCATGATGTTGCCCGCGAGGACGATCACCTGCTTCGCACCGGCGGCGATGCGCAGCTCCGTGACCGGGAAGGTGTGGCCTTCGGGGGCGCCGCGGAGCCGGGAGTCCGCCGAGATCGAGAGGTGGGTCTTCGCGATGCAGATCGGGAAGTTCCAACCGTTGTCCTCGAAGCGGCGCGAGGTGGTGCGGGTCAGCGGGCCCCAGGTGGTGTCACCGGCCATGAAGAGGTTCGAGGCGAGCGTTTCGACCTTGTCGATGATGCGGTCGTCGTCCTCGTAGATGAGGTGCACGTCGGCCGGGTGGTGGTCGACGGCGTCGACGACGGCTTCAGCGAGATCGGTCATGCCGGCGCCGCCCTCGGTGAAGCCTTTGGCCTCGACGGCGGCGAGGGCGCCGGCTTCGAGGGCGGCGCGGCGGACCTCGGCGACCTCCTCGAGCGTGTCGTCGGGAAAGCGGTTGATCGCAACCACGGCGGGGAGGCCGTAGCGGTTCACGATGTGAACCGCGTGGCGGAGGTTGGCGCTGCCGGCGTGGACGGCCTCGACGTTGGGGGTGGTGAGGTCGTCCGGCTTGACGCCGCCGTGCCACTTGAGGCCTCGGACGGTGGCGACGACGACGGCCGCGGCGGGCTCGGCGCCGCCCTGGCGGACCTTGATGTCCATGAACTTCTCGAAGCCGAGGTCGGCGCCGAAGCCGGCCTCCGTGACGACGTAGTCACCGACGGAGAGGGCGAGACGGTCGGAGACGATCGAGCTGCAGCCGTGGGCGATGTTGCCGAAGGGGCCGGTGTGGACGATCGCCGGGTTGCCCTCGACGGTCTGGACGAGGTTCGGCTTCAGGGCGTCCTTGAGCAGCACCATCATCGAGCCGACGGCGCCGACCTCCTTCGCGGTGACCGGCCGCCGGTCGTCGGTCCAACCGACGACGATGTCGCTGAGGCGCGAGCGGAGGTCGTCGTAGTCATCGGCGAGCGCCATGATCGCCATGATCTCTGAGGCGGCGGAGATGTCGAAGCCGGTCTCGCGGAGCGGGCCGTCGGCGCGGCCGCCGACGCCAGTGATGACGCGGCGGAGCGCGCGGTCCTCGGCGTCCGTGACGCGACGCCAGCTGATCTGGAGCGGGTCGAAGCCATCGACGTCGCCGTTGTGTGCGGCGTTGTCGGCCATCGCGGCGAGGAAGTTGTGCGCGGATTCGATGGCGTGGAAGTCGCCAGTGAAGTGGAGGTTGATGTCGTCGGCGGGCTGAACCGTGGCCTTGCCGCCGCCGGTGCCGCCGCCCTTGCGGCCGAAGAGCGGACCGAGCGACGGCTGACGGATCACGAGGACGGCGCTCTTCCCGATGATCCGGAGGCCGTCGGTGAGGCCGATCGAGGTGGTGGTCTTGCCCTCGCCGGCCGGAGTCGGGGTGATGGCGGTGACGACGATCAGCTTGCCGGGGCTAGTGCCGGGGAAGGCGGCCAGCGGCACTTTGGCGCGGTCGCGGCCGTACGGCTCGAGGTCGTCCCAGTTCAGTCCCAGTTCGGCGGCTACTTCGGGGATCGCGCGCACGGCTGCTCCTCACGCTGCTCGTGCCGCCGGCTCCGTGAGGGAGGCCGTGCCTGGCGGCGGCTCTGACTGAGCCAGCGCCGTCAGCGAGGCGGGGCACGATTGCGGCGCAGTATATCTCGCGCGAAAGGCTATCCTCGATGGCGATGGACAGTCTGCCGGGCAGCGTACTCACGAGACGGCTCCTCTTGCTCGCGGCGATCGTCGCCGGCGTGCTGGCGCTCGCGTGCGCTCCGGACGACACGCCGCTCGCCGTGCACGTGCTCACCGCCGACAGCAACGTGAACGGCGTCCTCGAGCGCTACATCGAGCGCGGGATCGAACATGCCGAGGAGAACCAGGGCCTCGCGGTGGTGATCCGGATTGACACGCCGGGCGGCTCGATCGATTCGATGAAGAAGATCGTCGGTCACATCGAGGCGGCGCAGCTTCCGGTGATCACCTGGGTCGGCCCGGCCGGCGCCCAGGCTGCCTCCGCGGGGACTTTCATTACGATGGCCGGCAACATCGCGGCGATGGCGCCGAACACGACGATCGGCGCCGCGACGCCGATCCAGGCCACCGGCGAAGACATCCCGGGCGCGCTCGGTGAAAAGATCGAGAACGATACGGTCGCCTTCGCGCGCGGGGTCGCCGAGCTACGAGGCCGCAACGCGGACTGGGCCGAGGACGCGGTGCGCGAGGCGGTGTCGGCGAGCACCTCGGACGCCCTGGAACAGAACGTCGTGGACCTCGAAGCGGTCGACATCAACCGGCTGCTGGAAGCGGTCGATGGGCAGACCGTCACCCTGCTCGACGGCACCGAGGTGGCGCTCGACGGCGTGTTCGGCGCGTTCCAGGTGCAGAACGACATGAACGTCTACGAGCGAGTGCTCAACATCGTGAGCAGCCCAACTGTCTTCTCGCTGCTCTTCCTCGCCGGGCTGGCGGGGATCGCGATCGAGTTCTTCTCTCCCGGGAACGTGCTTCCGGGCGTCGCCGGCGTGATCGCGCTGATCGCCTCGTTCCTGGGTGTGGGCACGTTACTGCCGGGCGAAGCGGCGATTGCCTTCATCGTCATCGGGATCATCTTGCTGATCCTCGAGTTCACCGTCGGCGGCGGTGGGGTGTTCGCGACCGGTGGCGTGGTCGCGCTCGTGTTAGGGCAGGCGATCGCGATCGGTCAGGCCTCGACCGAGCTGAACTTCCAGCGGATTCTGCTGGCGCTCGTCGTGATCGTCGCGGTGATCGTGGCGTTCACGTCGATCGCGCTGTTCCTGATCGCGAAGAACTACCTCGCCCCGACCACCGAGAGCGGGACGAGGGAGTTCTAGCGACCTGGAAGCGCTCGGCTACGAGGCTTCGGGCTCCTCGCTGGTCCCGTTTGTCGCCGAGCCGCCGTTGCTCTGACCGACGCCCTGCAACGCGCTCGCGATCGGGCCGGCGACCGAGGCGAGGTCCATCGGCAGGATCCACTTCGTCGATTCGCCCTCGCCGAGGCGGCGCATCATGTCGAGGTACTGCAGCCCCATCGTGTTCGGGTTGGCGATCGCGGCCGCCTGGTTGATCCGTTCGAGGCCGATCGAGAAGCCCTCGGCGTTGAGGATCGCCGCCTGGCGGCCGCCCTCGGCGCGCAGGATCTGCGCTTCGCGGGAGCCTTCGGCCTCGAGGATCGAGGCCTGCTTCGAACCTTCGGCGACGTTGATCGAGGACTGGCGCTGGCCCTCGGACTCCGTGATCTCGGAGCGCTTCGTGCGGTCGGCGGTGAGCAGGCGGGTCATCGCGTTCTGGATGTCGGCCTGCGGGGTGATCTCGCGGATCTCGATCGCCTTCACCTCGACGCCCCAGCGCTCGGTCTCCGCGGCGAGCTTCATCTGCAGACGCTGGTTGATGGTTTCGCGTTGGGACAGCACCTCCTCGACGGTGATGTCACCGATCACAGAGCGGAGGGTCGTCGTTGCCATGTTCCGGACGGCGCGGATGTAGTTGTTGATGTTGATCACGGCGGCTTCGGCGTCCACCACCCGCATGTAGACGACGAAGTCGATGTCGACGAGCGCGTTGTCCTTGGTGATCGAGGACTGCGCCGGCTCGTCGAGGACAATTTCCCGTTGGTCGATCCTGACCCCACGGTCGATGAACGGGATCAGAATGACGAGGCCAGGGCCCCTGATCCCGATGTACCGCCCAAGCCGGAAGACCACCGCTCGCTCGTACTGCTTGATCACACTGATGAAGAACATGGGTGCCCACCTCCGGCGGGGATGCGGACGGGGCTCACCCCGTCGCCGTGAGTATACGGAGCCTCGACAGCGGCTATGATTGCGGCCGTTCAAGGGGGTAGTGATGACTTTCAGTGCTAGCTTCAACCCTTCGGGTGGGGCAGCGATTGTCGGCCTCGGCATGACCGAGATGACGCGCGAGTACACGTACAGCGCGACTGGCCTCGCCACACTCGCGATCCGCGATGCGATCGCCGACGCCGGCCTGACGAAGGACGACGTCGACGGCATCCTCGTCAACCCGGGGATCATGGGCAACCTCCGGCCCGACCTGCAGAAGGCGCTGGGGATCGAGAACGTGCGGCTGCAGACGCTGATGAACGGGCAGGGTTCGACCGCCGGGCAGATGGTCCAGTACGCCTCGCTGGCCGTGCAGGCCGGTCTCGCGAACGTGGTGGTCTGCGTCTTCGCCGACGACCCGCTCCGAGGCGGCAGCGCGGGCGCGGCGTACGGCGGCGCCGGCCGGCAGGCGACCGGGATGGCGAGCCTGAACGGCTACTACGGCCACTTCGGCGCGAACACCGGGTACGCCCTGGCGGCGCGGCGACACATGGCGCTCTACGGCACCACGCAGGATCAGTTCGGTGCGATCGCCGTCTCCACCCGCAAGTGGGCGCAGCTCAACCCGATCGCGATGCAGCGCGGTGAGCTGACGCTGGAGGACTACCACGGCTCGCGGTGGATCGTGGAGCCCTTCCACCTGCTCGACTGCACGCTCGTGACCAACGGCGCGGTCGCGGTGGTGGTGACGACGCGCGAGCGCGCGCAGGACCTCCAGCAGCCGCCCGCCTACATCACCGGCATGGGCCAGGGGCACCCCGGCAACCCGCGCCACGCGGGCGCTGAGTACGAGGTGAACACGGGCGCCGTGCAGGCCGGGGAGACGGCCTACGCGATGGCCGGTGTCGGTCCGAAGGACATTGGCGTCCGCGAGTTCTACGACTGCTACACCTACACCACGCTGGTCACGCTCGAGGATTACGGCTTCGCGCCGAAGGGCGAGGGCGGGCCGTTCGTCGAGGACGGCAAGCTGGGCCCCGGCGGCTCGCATCCCACGAACACCGGCGGCGGTGAGCTGTCCGGCTACTACATGTGGGGGATGACGCCGCTCTCCGAGGCGGTTATTCAGGCCCGCGGTCAGGGCGGCGATCACCAGGTGGAGGACCACGCGAACGTCCTCGTCAGCTGTCAGGGCGGCATCCTCGACATGCACGCCGCGCTGATCCTGAGCCCCGACGCGACCGCCGGCACGGGAGGCCACGCATGACCCGCCCCGCACCCACCTCGGACGAGGCCAGCGCTCCTTTCTTCGAGGGCGCCGCGAACGGCAGGCTGATGCTCCAGCGCTGCCACAAGTGCAGCCAGTACGCGTTCCCCGTGCAGGAGGTGTGCACTAACTGCCTCGAGGCCGACCTCGAATGGGCGGAGGCGTCGGGCGAAGCGACGTTGCACACGTTCGGCGTGATGCACCACCTCTACGACCCCGGCTTCGCGCAGGAGCTGCCCTACAACGTCGCGGTCGTCGAGCTGGCCGAGGGCCCTCGCATGAGCGCCCGTGTCGACGCGCCGAACGACGACCTCGAGGTGGGCATGGCCCTCAAGACGGCGTTCGAGGAGGCTGGGGACGTCTCGGTGCCTGTCTTCAGACCTGCCTAGTTCTCGGGTCAGCGCGCGCAGAACGGAACCCACGTGGCGATCGAAATCAGACCGGCGACCGCCGATGAGCTGCCCGACATCCTCAAGATCCTGACCACGTCGCTCGCCCAGCCGGGCGACGGCTTCGCGGCGCTCCAGCCCGACTTCACGCTCTGCGCGTTCGACGACGGGCGACCCGCCTCGGTCCATGGTTCGTGGCCGCTGACGATGCGCTTCAACGGCAAGGCGGTGCCGATCTCGGGCGTGACGACAGTCTCGACGGACAGCATCGACCGCCAGAAGGGCTACCTCCGCAAGCTGGTCACGCAGCATTTCGAGGAGCTGCACGAGCGGGGCGAGCGCCCACTCGCGGTGCTGTTCGCCTCGCAGGCGGCGATCTACCAGCGGTACGGCTACGCCGTCGTCTCGACGAACCACAGCTACGAGGTGGAGCCGCGCTACATCGAGTTCAACGAGCCGCTCGAGGTGCCGGGCACGCTCCGCTACGTCGACCCCGATCCAGAGGCGGACTTCGGCACCCTGGTCGGCCTCTACCGCATCTACCGAGAGAACCGCACCGGCGAGGTCCACCGCGGCAAGCCGATGTGGGATGCCGGGATTCTCTCCCCGCCTGCCCAGGGCGAGACCCGCTCGGTCGTCGTCTACGAGGAGGAGGGCGAGCTCCAGGGCTACGCGATCTACCGCACCGGCCCCGGCGATGCGCCGTGGCCCGAGGTCGACCACAAGTGCGTGATCGATGACATCGTCTGGCTGACGCCCCAGGCCTATCGGGCGTTCTGGGAGAACTTCGCAAAGCTGCAGCTCGTCAACAAGATCCAGTGGCCGAACGTCGCCGGCGACGACCCGCTGCCGCACCTGTTGCTCGAGCCGCGGATGCTGCGGCGCCGTTCCGGCGACCAGCTGCTCGCGCGCATCGTGGACCTCGAGGGCAGCTTCCGCGGGCGTGCCTACGAGGAGAGCGAGCGGCTCACGTTCGCCGTTGAGGACAACCTCTGTACGTGGAACAGCGGCCAGTGGCAGATCTACACCGGGCCCGACGACGCCGAGGTGACGAGGCTGGAGTCCGGCACGCCCGACGTTTCGTTGAAGCCGGGCACCCTCGCGATGCTGCTCTTCGGTCAGATCACCGCGAGTCAGGCCGCGCGTTATGGCAAGTTGACAGTCCATAACCCCGACGCCCTGCCGACCTGGGACAGGACCTTGCGGGTCAAGTTCCGGCCCTTCACCGCCGACCACTGGTAGAGCACCAGATGACAGCGACTGCCTCCGCCGACGCGGCGATCGGCCAGCGGATCGAGGATCTCGACACGCCGACGCTTTATGTCGACCTCGACCACAACATCGCGTTGATGGCGAGGCGCGCCGCCGAGGCGGGCGTCGTCTGGCGGCCGCACGTGAAGGCGAGCAAGGCGCCAGACCTCGCGAAGCGGATCCTCGCCGGGGGCGCCCATGGCATCACCTGCGCGAAGGTCGGCGAGGCCGAGGCGATGGTCGCCGCGGGCGTCGACGACATGTGGCCGGGCTGTGTTCACGGACACGGACTACGCCTTCATCATCACCACGAACGACCGGGGGGCGCCTCCCAAGCCACGGACAGCGTACACCGACGCCGAGGCGGCGGCCCTGCTTGAAGGACTCGGGGCAAGCTCCGGCGCGTACGAGGTCTCGGGTTCGACCTGGACTCGCCGCCCCCTAGTGGCGGCGAACCCGGCGCAAGTGGGGACCGAGAGCGCGCTGGAGTTCTCGCTGGACGGGGACGAGCTGACGTGGGTGGGCGGCTTGATACCAGATCAGGGCGACCTCGTCTGGCGCAAGGTCGGTTAGGCCGGGCACCGCGCCTCTCAGCGACCAATCGGGCGATGCGATGTCGTCCGGCGCTGCCTACCGCGGCGGGGCCAGCAGCTTCATCGTCTCTCGTTCCAGTTCCGCGGGGTCAAGGCCGTAATCTCCGGCTGCCGCGAAGGCGCGTGCGCGAATCAGATGCACATCCACTCGCTCAGAGAACATCCTGAGGTGAGGAAGCTCAGGTCGTAATCCGGGAGGCGTCGCTTGTTCGGGAAGTCCAGATCGGGGAGCGGCAGCGGGTCGCGCGAAGGCTCGGCCGCACCGAGCAGGTCGTCGCGAACAAGGGTCAGCTCGATCACCTGCGGCACCGCATTCCCCGTCACCATGTACCGCGATCCTCGTGATTCGCTCAGTCTGATGAAGTGCGGGACGACGTGCTCGCCGACGCCTGCCGCGACGACGCCCGGATGGCCGGCTCCGAGGATCCTGAGCACTGGCGTTGGGACGGTGCGCACGCCGTCTCGGCCGAATTCACGCTCTCGGCGACCTACGCCGAACTGGCGTCGGTCCTCGATCCGCCGTCAACGGGAACCGGGGGTGACAGCG
Organism: Dehalococcoidia bacterium; assembly: GCA_965248675.1. GTDB lineage: Bacteria > Chloroflexota > Dehalococcoidia > UBA2979 > UBA2979 > UBA6627. The sequence goes on along the minus strand of CBDFJZ010000005.1, from coordinate 418,685 downwards.
GCACGATAGAGGCGGCCTCGATCACGGTCGCGGAGCCGCCCTGGTGCCAGCATTCAAGATCGGCGGACTGTCGGTCTACCGGCAGGTGGTCGACTTCACCGACCCCGAGCGCGCGACGTGGGTTATCCCCGGTGGGGCCTCGGGAATGCCAAACACGCCGCACCATGGCGATCAGTTCGAGGCCTGGCGCGAGCATCAGCGGTACCCGATGCACCTGCTCGCGGCTGACGCGGCGAACGCGGCGAAGCACCGGTTGCTCCTCGAACCGGCGGAGCGCCCTCGTAGCCCGCGCGATCGGGGGCGGCTATCCTCGGGATTACCGAGCCGAAGAGCACCAGATCTCGCCGCTGCCGCCCAAGCAGACGGCTCGCCACGAGCAGGAGACGGAATGGAAGCCACATCGTTTCACCCCCACCGTCGGAGGGTGAACCAAGCTCCTGCACGCGCAACATTCCGGCGGATCAGGTTTTCGTGCCCCACACCAGCTCCTGCGCCGCCGTCGCCTCCGTCCTGAGAGCGCCGACAGACGCCTGGGAGCCCGTGGAGAAACGCTAGGCGGCTGCCAGTCCCACGTTGGCTCGTCGTGCTCAGACACGGTCAACATCTGTGTTGATTCAGAAACTCCCCTCGATCAGCACACCTCGTCCACCACGCCCGCACCCCCGTCCGCCAGTTTGATGCTCCCGACCTCTGCCGGAAGATCGTCAGCGGCACGGTCTGCCAGACCGCGAAAGCTCACACGGACTGTGCTACGACTTTCCCCTCACGTCCTCCTCGCGCTCAGTCGGTCGCGATTGCCTCGATGAGCACGCTCGCGTCAGGCAACGTGTCTATCGACCACGCCAGTTCGATCAGGCTGCGCGCCCGCTCCTCACCAAGCCTGGGCACCAGGAGTTCGAGCGCCTTGCCCTCGACATCCTCGTGCGTAAATGGATTGGCGGGCCAGCCGCGCACGTGCTCGACGAGTTCGACCTCCTCAGTGCCGTCCCGTCGCGTAATCGTCACCCGCGCGGACTCCTTGCGGGGCGCAGGGGGCTCCGCGGCGAGCGACTGATCGAGTCGCGCCTCGACCCGTGGCATCAACTCAAGCACCTGCGGGTCGCTGTCCATGCGCTCATGCGACTGCACGGCCTCAAAGTCCAGCTTCTTGTCCAACATGATGATGGAACATATGTACGGAAGGTTCAGTGCAGGCATCGCGGCAATGGAGAAGATGTGCGGGTTCCCGGGCATCTCGATCATGATCTGGTCCACGTCTTCCGCTGAGACGCGTTCTGAGAGCCGGAGCATGGCGTCCACGGTGGGTTGCGCCGGGCCGCCCACTGGGTAGCGCTTATACGCGACGAGCGGCATCTCGAATCGCTCATCCAGCTCATCGGTCAGATAGTCAAGCTGGTAGTCCTCGCCCTCTGCGAACATTGGCGCCTGGAACCATCCACCCGCCTGATCCACCACGTTCGGGACACCGGTGAACCCGTTTTCTACGAGCAGGGCGGCGTATACGCCGTTGCGAGCCGGCATCCCGGCAAACAGGAACGACTTCTCGATGTGATCGATGTCCATCACCCATTGCCGGGATCCGGATGCTTGCTGCGCGCAGTAGGAGAGCGCGGTGGCGACCTGTTCCTCGTCGAAGTGGAGCATTGACGAGATCGTGGCCGCGACGCCGAAGACCGGGGCAAAGCCGTGGCTCGACATCCCCGTGGCCGAGGCACCTTGCACGCCAACCGCCTTCGATATGCGGCACGTCAGTTCGTATCCGGCAATCACCGCTCGCAGCATCTCGCCCCCGGGAAGATGGTCGCGTTCCGCGAAGGCGAGCGCGCTGCTGACGAGTGAAGGCCCCGGCTGAACGAGTGCGGACGGGTTGAAGTCATTGATCTCGGCGCCGTGCCCGGTCATCGCGCTCGCGAAGACCGCATCCGTGAGCGCGGCGCGCGAGCGGGTGCTGAGAATGGTCGAGCCGCCTGCAATGTGTCCGCTCTGAGCGAGGGCGAACTTGCGTGCTACGACCGCTGTCTCCAGGTTGTGGCACGCGACCGTCGCGGCGAGCGTGTCGAGGATGTGCCGCCGGCCGAGTTCCAGCGTGTCCTCGGGCCAATCCGCTTCCCGACTCCCTGCGATGAACCGACTAAGCCTGGATGTTCGATTGCTCTCTGGTGCCACGGCACCCTCCTCACTCATCTCTAAGTTCCTTGCTCTCTGAGCCGCTCTCTCGCGAGAGAGCTCCTGACTGCGCCGCCGCGCACCTCCGCTCGCAGATGCCCACGTGAGCTATCGTCGCTCGCGGGCTCCACCGGATCCGCTGCATCGTCTCGCGAATCCGGGGGAGAACCGTCCCCCCCCCCCCGTTGCCGCGGCGCAGGCGTCCGCGACGGAACGAGCTCGAGCGGCCGAGCGCGTCGCCCGAGCCGCCCTGCCCACCGACCGAGGCCGTCCCGGTGACGACCGACTCGTCACCGCCCGATCGCTCGCGCGCCTCGGCGACCCGCTCCGCGTACGGGCGCGAGTCCTCGAACTGCAGCGCGTCCGGCGTCGCGATCGCCTCGAACTGCTCGTCGAATGACGCGGAATCGAACAGCAGCTCGATCCACTCGCGCGCCGACAGCGGATCGCCAGGCCCGGCCGCCGCCGGCTCAGCCCGATCGCTCGCCATTTCTTTCACCCTCGCTGCGTGAGGTGCATGAATTATCAATAGGCCGTCCGTGGTCCTTCCACCCCGGGCGCGGTCCGGCCTCGCGACTGCAAGTGCGGCCCGAGCGCCGGCTCTGCCCCTCGCGTGGCCCGCGCGTTCAGTCCTTCGCGATGGCCTCGATGAGTACGCTCGCGGCGGGCAGAGTGTCGATCCCCCACACCAACTCGACCACCGCGTGCGCGCGCTTCTCACCGAGCTTGGGCACCATGAGTTCGAGCGCCTTGGCCTCGACGTCCTCATGCGTCATTGGATTGGCAGGGAAACCACGCACGTGCTCGACGAAATCGACCTCCTGTGTGCCGTCTCGTCGGGTGAGCGTCACACGCGCGGACTCAACACGGGGTGCCGGGGGTCGGGCCTGCTGGGACGGATCTTGTCGCGCCTCCACACGGGGCATCAGCTCGCGCACCCGCGCGTCGTTGTGCATGCGCTCGAGCGACTGCGCGGCGTCGAAGTCCAACTTCTTGTCGAGCAGGATGATCGAGCACAGGTACGGAAGGTTGAGTGCAGGCATCTCGGCACCGGTCCAAACCGCAGTATTGCCGGGCATCTCGATCAGAATCTGGTCTACGTCCTCCGCTGCGACGCCTTGGGCGAGCCGGAGCATGGCGTCCATGACAGGTTGCGTTGGGCCGCCCACGGGGTAGCGTTTGTACGCAACAAGCGGCATCTCGAATCGCTTCCCGAGGTCGTCGGTCAGATAGTCAAGCTGGTAGTCGTCGCCCTCGGAGAACATTGGCCCCTGGAACCAGCTACCTGCTTGGTCTACTACGTCTGGGACACCGGTGAGGCCAGCCTCAACGAGTAGAGCGGCGTGTATGCCGTTCCGCGCGGGCATGCCTGCGAACACGAACGATTTCTCGATGTGATGGACGTCCATCAGCCATTGTAAGGACCCGGATGCTTGCTGCCCGCAGTAGGAGAGCACGTCGCCGATCTGCGTCTCGTCGAAGTGCAGCAACGACGAGGCCGCGGCCGCTACGCCAAAGACGGGGCCAACGCCGTGGCCCGAGACCCCCATGGCCCGGACGCGGTCCACGCCAAGCGCCTTCGGGATGCGGCACGCCAGTTCGTATCCAGCAATGACCGCTCGCAACACTTCGCTCCCGGGTCGGTGCTCACGTTCCGCCACGGTCAGCGCGGTGCTGACCACCGACGGCCCCGGCTGAACGAACGCGGAGGGGTTGAAGTCATTGATCTCGGCGCCGTGCCCCGTCATCGCACTCGCAAAGATGGCGTCCGGTAGCGACGCCCGCAGTGGTGTTCCGAGGATGGTCGAGCCGCCTGCAATGCCCCCGCTCTGCGCGAGAGCGAACTTGCGCGCTACTTCCGCTGTCTCCAGGTCGCGGCAAATCACGATCGCCGCGAGCGTGTCAAGGATGTGCCGGCGGCCGAGTTCCAGTGTGTCCTCGGGCCAATCCGCTTCCGCAGTCCCTGCGATGAACTCTGTGAGCATGGATGTTCTGAGGCGCTCCCGTGACACGTGACTCTCCTCTGTCTTCGAATCTCCTGTGGTCTGAGCGCGCTCACCGGAGGGGTCCATTGACGCGCGCGTTGCCGCGTTGCCGCGCTAACTAAGCCCCCCGGAGCTTGGGATCCAACACATCGCGCAGGGCGTCCCCGAACACGTTGAAGCTGAAGACGATGACCGTGATCACGAGGCCCGGCCATAGCGCAAGCCATGGCTGACGACGCATGAACGTGAGTCCGTCGCCACTGAGCATCCCGCCCAGATCCGGGAACGGCGGGGGAATGCCGTATCCAAGGAACCCAAGTGAGGCGACGATGAGGATGACCGCGCCGAGGGCGACCGTCGCCGAGAAGATCACGATGTGGGTGATATTGGGCAGTATGTGGCGGAGCATGATGCGCGTGTCAGATGCGCCCATTGATCTAGCGGCGTCCACGTACGCCTCGGCGCGAACCTGGAGCACAACGCTGCGGATCAGCCGCGACGAATTCGGCGTGATGGTGATCGCGATGATGAGCACCATTTCACCAAGACCCGGCCCGATAACTCCGATGACCGTGATCAGGATCACCAGGGTGGGAAGGCCGATCCAGATGTCAACGAACCGCTGAAGGATCTTGTCCATCCAGCCGCCGTAATAGCCAGAGATCAACGCCAACATCGTGGCCGCGAACTTCGACAGGAAGACAGCAGCAAAGCTGATGCCCAGAGACACCCGGGTGCCGTAAAGGATACGACTCAATAAGTCGCGGCCCAGGTTGTCGGTGCCCATGAGATGATCTTGACTTGGCCCCTCCAGGCGACGGGTGAAATCAACTTCGCCGAAGCCGTATGGAGCGATCACCGGAGCGAGCAGGGCAGCCGCGCCTACGAGGAGCAGCATCACGAGCCCCCAGAAGCCAAGCGGTTTGCGGCGGGCGAGGCGTCCGATCTCAGCGGCGAAGCGACGCGGCCACGCGACTATGCCCGGTCCTTGTGAAGGGCTCGAAGAGGTGGGCCACGCTGACGCTTCGCGCGCCATCAGGATAGCCGGATCCGCGGATCGACAATCGTGTATGTGAGGTCAACGATCAGGTTGGCGAAGACAAGCACAGCACCGAAGAACAGATTCGCGCCAAGGATCACGTAGATGTCGAGGCGCTGGAGCGCCTCCAGCAAGTACCGCCCAACGCCGGGAACGACAAAGATCTGCTCAAATATGATTGTCCCGCCCACGACGTCTGGGATTCGCAGTCCGACGACAGTGATGATGGGGAGTAGCGCGTTTCTCAGGATGTGGCGCATGTAGATGACGCGGGTACTCAAGCCTTTCGCGCGCGCGGTGCGCACGTAGTCCTGTCTCAGGACCTCCAGGACCTGGGTTCGCGTAAGCCGGATCATCGTTCCGGTCGCATTGATTCCGAGGATAAACATCGGAAGCCAGATGTGCCGTAAGTTCGCAACAGGATCTTCCCACAGTGGGGCAAAGTGAAGCGAGGGAGCCCAACCGAACCAGACGCTGGCAAACACTACCACCAGGATCCCGATCCAGAAGTGCGGCACAGCGTAGAACAAGATCGCGCCGCCTCGCGCGAGATAGTCGATCGATGTGTCCTGACGTGCGGCAGAGAGCAGGCCAATCGGCACCGCAACCACGACCGTGACGGCGAGTGCGCCGAGTCCAAGTTCCAGGCTCGTGGGGACGCGCTGGAGAAGTTCCTCGGTTACTGGCTTGCCCGTGAAGACCGATTCGCCGAGATCCCCTTGAGCGACCCCGCCGAGCCAGCGAATGTACTGCATGTGGAGTGGGCCGGTCAGTCCGAATTCCTCGCGAAGCTCTTGCATCCGCTCGGGGTCGGGAACGTCCGGTTCACCGAAGGCAATATCGACTGCGTCCGCGGGAATCAAGACACGCAGCGCAAAGAAGATCAAGACGGTGAGGCCGAGCAAAGTCGGCACCATCAAGGTCATTCGTTGCGCCGCGTACCGCACCGATATCACCTAACTCGCTGACGCACCGCGACCAAAGAGTGCCGGCGGACGCGCTCGCGCGCGCTCCGCCTCGCCCCGGGTCGCGAAGGGACTCCCAGCAGCTCAGGTCCGCGAGACTCCGGCGTTCAGGTCAGCCCTAGCCCCGAAGCGACTCATCTAGCCAGTAGTGCTTGGCAAGGGTCGATGAGGCCGCACCGTAGTTCTGAGCACCCTGCCATGGCGTCCATTGTGCCGGTCCGTTAACGCCGGCGTTGTAGATCTCGACGGTCTCCGTTCTCGCGTCGAACGGCACCGTGACCATCTCATCCACCATGTAACGCTGGATGTCGTGGAGTGCGTCGACGCGTTCGTCGAAGTCCAGAATCGAACGGGCAGCCTGGATCTGCCGTTCCAGCTCAGGGAACTCATCGCCGGCAATTGCGGAGCCAGCCTGTGAGAAGAACCGGTTAATCCAGATCAGCATATCGGGGTCAGCGGAGTTCGGCTTCAGGAGCACGTGATACCTGCCGTCGTGCCACGGGACGTAGCCGCGACCCGCTGAGAGAAACTCCTGCCACTCCGAGGCGTAGTCGGCAGGCGTGACGGCGGCCTTGATGCCCGCGTCAGCCCACATCGCCTGGTATACCTCAGCACGGTTCTCCTGGCTTCTCGGGTGTTGGGTTACGTCGAACTCGAGCGGGTTCTCCGACGTAAAGCCGGCAGCATCGAGTAGCGCCTTCGACTCCGCGATATTGTGCTCCAGGTACTTCGCAGCGGGACCGAATTCGCTTCCCTGCGGATCGAGCCAGAAGGGACCGTACGCTGGCGAGGTCGGGTTGTACCAGAACGAGTTGAGTTCGACGCCCAGCGGCGCGTAGTCCGCGGGATTGCTGAAGATATCAATGACGACGTCACGCTCAATCGCCATCGACATCGCGCGCCGCACCCGCCGGTCGTGGAACGGGCTTCCCGGCAACCAGGTCAGGCTCACGGCGCCGCCGACTCCCGCCGGTGGGAACTTGACGAGCTGCGAGTCCTCCATCTCAGCGGCGACGATCGGGATGTTCGCAAAGCTGCCGACGCCGTGGTGGATGTTGCCCGCACGGAACTGCGCCTCGTGCTGAGCCGGCTCCGGGATGTAGGTGACTTCGACGCCATCGAGCCAGGGGCCACCGGGGTTGCCATGCCACTTCGGGTTGCGAGCGAAGGTCACGCTCACACCCGACCGTTCGTCTGTGAGCATGAACGGACCGGTACCGCGCATATCCGTCTCGAAGTCGTAAGCGCCAGTGAAGGCCTCGCGCGGTGTCACCCAGAGACGGTTTTGCCAGCTCAGGGCCTGCAGGACGGTCGAGTCGGGGAAGGCGAGCTTGATCTCGAGCGTCTTTCCATCGACGGCTGTGAAGCTCGTAATTGGGGCGCTGTCCCGGACGGCGTTCGAGAGCAACGTCCGGCGGCGGCCGACCTCGGCCCACCGCTCCCAGCTGAGGACCACGTCTTCGGCCTCGAGCCCTCGGCCGCTCGTTGGTGCCCGCTCGTCCCACGTCACGTCGTCACGGAGGTGCATGATGTACGTGAGATCGTCTGGCTGCTCCCATGTGTCGACGAGGTCGCCCTCCATCTCCCCACCCGCGAACTGACCTTCGCCCGGAGTCCATTGCATCAGCTTGCTGTGCGCCCAGCGTGTGACGTGGTAGGTAGCGCCCGCGGTCGTCCTGTGCATGTCGTAGTGATCGGGCGCTCCGACCATCGCGAGTCGGTAAATGCCGCCGCGCTCCGGAGCCCCCGTCGAAGCCACCTCGGTCGGGGCGGTCGTTGCCGCCGCGCCGCCGCCGCCCGGGGCGGTCGTTGCCGCCGCGCCGACGCCGGCCTCCGCCGGGTCATCCTCGTCGCTGGTGCAGCCGATCAGAACCGAGCCAACGAGGCCTGCGCCTCCCAACGCTGAAGTTCGCAGCACCGTTCGACGCGAGACGCGGTTAGCCCAATAGTTCGAATCCATTGCCTACTCTTCCCCTCTGAGACACTCACATCCCATGCGCCGCCGCGGGCGGCCAATCTACTTGTCGAACGCTAATCGCGTCGACCCGCACGGATCCATCAGTACAGTATGCACGAATCCACCTCCGATACGTACTCGATGGAATTCGAGGATGGTCATCATAGGCGTAATCGACGGCAGCGTCACCCTGTCGAGATCTCGCGCCGTCAGTACCACTTCGCCTTGTCGACGACGTTGATGAAGTCGCGGCCCTCGAGGGAGCGGCGCTCGGGGATGTCTTCGGCGTCCGCGACGGCGACGTGCGGGGTGATGAGGACGTTCTCCATCGTTCAGAGCGGCTGGCCCGCGGGGAGCGGCTCGATCTCGAACACGTCGAGGCCGGCGCCGGCGATCTGGCCCCCGCAACGCGTAACCGCCTCGTCGAACAGCTCCCGTGAGAAGTCGATCGGGATCTCATCCACCCAGTGCACCGACCCCACCACGTACTCGAACCCGTACCGCTCACGCAGCTCCTGCATGTTCGCCACACACGCTCTCGGCGACCCAGGGCGAACTGGCGTCAGTCCTCGATCCGCCGTCAACGGCAATCGGGGTGACAGCCACCCGATCAGGCGGCCTCGATCACGGTCGCGGAGCCGCCCTCGGGGCCGGCATTCAAGATCGGCGGACTGTCGGTTTACCGGCAGGTGGTCGACTTCACGGACCCCGAGCGCGCGACGTGGGTTATCCCCGGTGGGGCCTCGGGAATGCCAAACTCGCCGCAATATGGCGATCAGTTCGAGGCCTGGCGCGAGCATCAGCGGTAGCCGATGCACCTCGTCGCGGCTGACGCGGCGAAGGCGGCGAAGGCGGCGAAGGCGGCGAAGCAACGGTTGGTCATCGAGCCGGTGTAGCGCTCTCGTAGCTCTCGTGGTGGCAGTGCCCCGCTAGAAGAGAGCCGCCGCTCGGTCGCAGGCGACCTCGACGGCGTCGAGGGCGTCGAGGGCCTCGCTCCACCGCTCGAACGCCGCCCAAGAGAGAGAGTCGGCGACGCCGGTCAGGCAGGCCTTGAGCGTTTGAATGCTGCCCGACTGAAGGACGACACGCTGCTGGGTCTGGGAGAGCGTGGATTGAGTTTCGTCGAGGGAGGTCTGGAGGACCCCGAGCTCAGCCTCGAGACCGTCAGCGCGCTCTTTCGCTCGTCGCCAAGGACTGCTTCGTTCGGGCGTGCATCCCGACCTCGAGGTCGAGGTCGAGGTCGAGGTCGACGACAAGCCTGTCGATCCGGCCTTCGGCCGTGGCAAGCCGGTCCTCAGTGGTCGCCAGCGTGCCCTGCGTCGAGGACAGATCCTCCTCAGTCGCGCGAAGCTCGTCGCTCCGGGCGCGGAGCTCGGTCCGCGTGTCGCCGAGGGTGTTCTGGGTCTCCGTGAGCTCAACGGCAAGCCACGCGATCAAGACCGCCGCGCTGAGGCCCGCGACGCCGAGAGCCACCGGCAGCGCCCAGCGTCGCCATCGTGATTCTGCTCGTTCCGGTTCTGGCTCGAGCGGCTGACCCGCGACGGACGACCGCGCATCATCTCCCCTCGGTGTCTCGTGCGCGACCATCGGTCCCGGACCCGGCGTCGCTGGCGCCACAGGCGCGGTAGGCGGCGCAGGTGCGTCGGGCACCACAGGCGCATCGGGCGGGGTGGGCGCGGTGGACGTGACAGGTGCGGCGGACTCCACAGGAACGGCCGGCGGCAGAGGAGCGGCGGGCGGTGCAGCAGGGGCGGGCGCCCCTCCTCGACCTCGACCGTCGTATCGTCGGGCGCGGAAGCCCCGTTTGAGGAGTGGACCACGGCGGCCGCGGGGAGCGGCCGTAGCTGCCTCCCGCAGCGGGGCTCCACAGGTGCGGCAGGACTTCCACGCTGACTCGGCTTGCGTCCCACAGTCGGCACAGAACATCGCTTCCCCCTAACAGGCGATGATGACACGACAGGTCACGTCCATCGGAATCGCAAATGACAAACCCTCGGCGGCCTGGGTGCTGACCTTCTCGACGACAACGCCGACGACAATTCCGTCGCCATCGATCAGCGGGCCACCGCTGTTTCCCGGGCTGACGGGCGCCGAGAACTGGATGCGCTCCTCGCGGAGCGCTGAAACCACGCCGGTGACGACGGTTCCGTCAAGCCCGTACGGAGAGCCGATCACCACGATGTCGGTCCCGACGGTAGGCAGCGCTCGCGAGGTGATGAGCGGCAGGATCGATTCGACCGGACCGATCGCTGCCAGGTCGTTGGAGACGTTGACGTTGACGATCCGCCCGGACAGCCGAGTTTCGCCGTGAACGATGTCCACGGTGCGGCTCCCGCCGATCCAGACGGACTCGACGACGTGGTAGTTGGTGATGATGTAGATGTCACCAGTCGGGTCCTCGATGGCGAAGCCGGTCCCGATGCCCGACGGCGTCTCGACGGTGACGACGGACTGGAGCGCTCGGTCAGCGATATCAGCGACCGTCAGTGGCGGTGGCGGCGGCTCTTCGCTGTCCTCCAGGCGCAGGAGACTTGCCTCCAGCTCGCGATTCTCCCGCTCGAGTTCAGCGATCCGCAGCTCGAGGCTGGAGAGATCCTCGGCGGAGGCGGTGACGCTGAGCCGATCGGAAATCGCCGTGTCGAGTTCGGCGTCGGAGACGCCAACCGGGCGCAGCAGCGCGAAGCCGGCGACCACGATCCCCAGCACGGCGACTGCAGCGACAGCGGCGAGGGCGAGGGCGGCAGACAGCGGAGAAAAGGAGCGAGGCGCGCGGCGGTTCCGAGACGACGTCGGACGCTTCGTGGCTATGGCCAGCCGCGCCGAGAAGCAACCCACACTCCGTGCAAAACGCCATCATTTCTCCCCGTGTTACCACTTATACCTGACAGAAGCTTCATTGAGCGAGTACAAGGACATCCTTCGCAGCGGTGCGAGGGCCATCGGTTATGTCTGTCGCGGCCCTTCAATCAGCTCGTTCAGGGTCTCCGGATAGCCGACGGGGATCGGGGGCGGCTATCCTCGGGATCACCGAGCCGAAGTGGCGGAACCGGCAGACGCGACGGTCTCAAAAACCGTTGGGCTTTACGGCCCGTGTGGGTTCGAATCCCACCTTCGGTACCACTGAACCGGACGCTGCCACGGCCGGTGCCGTCTGACTGCTGGCCACCCCCCGTGCTGCCGCGGGGGACCGGGCGCACCGGCGTGCGGTCACCCTGAGGTGAGGAAGCTCAGCTCGTAATCCGGGAGACTTCGCCTGTTCGGGAAGTCGAGATCGGGGAGCGGTAGCGGCTCGCGCGAAGGCTCGGCCGCACCGAGCACGTCGTCGCGAACGAGGGTCAGTTCGATCACCTGTGGGACCATCTTCTCGGCGACCTCGAACCGCGGGGCGAAGTTGTTGCCGTGGACGTGAACGATGCTGAAGTCTCTCAGCGTCGTTCGAAGAATCAGCTCAATGTCGTGCCACCGCGTCTCCAGCCCGTGGAGCTCGATCACCATCTGACTCACGGATCGAAGCTCGGGCATGTCACCGTCCATCAGCACGTCGAACTCATTCCCTTCGATGTCGATCTTGAGGAAGACATCCTTGTCGTTCAGTTCGTAGCGCTCGAAGTGATCGCGGAGCGTCGCGTAACGCGCCCTCGTCTTTGCCGCGATCCCTTCCTCGATCACCACCAATCCCTGACGTCGTCGTTCGCGGGCCCACGAGCGAATGAACCTCCATCGCTTGAAGATCCGCCAGAGCTCGCGCGGGCTCCGTGCCGCAGCCCAGGTCCTCACCCAGCTCTCAGGGAACATCGTCGGATCGAACATGAGCACCCGAGCGCCGTACCGGTCGCGGAAATCCAGCTCGAAGGCCGTGTCCCAGCCGACACCGGAGGTGACGAGCACATCCGCGTTCGCAGCGACCCCATCTACGACGACGTACCCGCCATCCCGCTGTGGGCCGATGCGGACGCGTCCATCGACGCGGAACGGGCGTAGTGGAGCGAGATCGATCCGTTCGTCCACGAGGAGGTCACTCTCCCTCGATCGCAGCTGTGCGACGGCACCGGTCCTGAGCGCCGCTATGTGGGGCAAGTCAGCGGTGCGTGTCCAACCGCGGAAGGTCTCGGCGCTCGTGCCCAGCCTCATGCCGAGTGAGCGTCGGCTCGAACCGCCGGAGGCGCCCCGGCCTCCCGGTCCATTGGGAACTGCGTATTAGAGTACGCGAATCCGGCAGTCAGAGATCTCGCGGAGGCGTGGCCGCGGAATGACGGACGAACGAGCAGGACCCGCATCGCGTCGAGACGACCGTGGGGGGCCTCGAATGGTGACGTCGAGCGAGCGAGCGCGATCGTTCGAGGATAGCGCCTGGCCGATCGCGCGATCCCGGGCTGTGCGCCGCAACCCGTAGAACGATCTCAGACCCTGCTAGCATTCGGCATACAGGTTGCATGCCGGCAGATCGGGGAGTGCCGATGGCATCGAAAGCGACCGTCGACCACGACCGCTGCGAGGGCAATATGGTCTGCGAGGCGAACGCGCCGGCCGTGTTCAAGGTTGGCGATGACGACCTCTCGCGGGTGCTCGTCGACGAGATCTCCGAGGATCAACGAGACGACGTCGAGCGCGCCGTTCGCCTCTGTCCGAAGCAGGCGATCACGCTCATCGAGGCGTAACCGTAGCCAGTCACCCCACGCCGACCAGCGAATCGAGGCGAATCGATGACCACGACTGACGTAACGCAGCTTTCGGCCGGCGAGATCAACCTCGCTGACAACGGCATCTTCCGCCGCAACGAAGCGCACGACCTGTTCCGCACCCTGCGGCGCGAGGCGCCCGTCCACTGGAGCGGCCCGAGCGAGGCGAACCACAAGGGCTTCTGGTCGCTGACCAAGCTCGAGGATGTGCTAGCCGTCTCCCGGCAGCCGGAGCTGTTCATCTCGAGTCGCGGGATCACGCTGGCGGAGCCACGGGTCGATGAGGACGAAAGTCTGGGGACCGAGGGTGGCGGCGGCGCGATGGCGGAGGCCGCGCACGGAGCATCGCAGTACGGGATGTTGATCACGAGCGATCCGCCGAACCACGTGAAGCTGCGGCGGCTCGTGAACAAGGGCTTCACGCCTCGAGCGGTGCGGGCGATGGAAGATCACATCCGGAACCTGACCACCGGGATCCTCGACGAGGTCGCTGATCGAGGGGAATGCGACTTCGTCGGCGACGTGGCCGCCCAGCTTCCGCTGGCGGTGATCTGCGAAATGATGGGCATCGAGCGCGAGCACTGGGAGACGATGCTCAACCTCACCAACCAGCTTCTCGGATCGTCCGACCAGGAGTATCAGCAGGACGCCGGCGTAGAGGTCGAGACCGGCACCCGCGAGGCGCAGCAGGCCGCCTCGCAGCAGTCGGCGATGCAGATGTACGGGCACTTCGTGGAAATGATCCGGGAGCGCAAGGAGCATCGCCGCGACGACCTGGTCGCGCTACTCGTCGACTCCGAGATCGAAGGCGATCAGCTCAACGACATGGACATCCTGTTGTTCTGTCTACTGCTGGTGGTCGCGGGCAACGAGACGACGCGAAACGCGATCAGCGGCGGGATGCAGGTCCTGTCCGAGCACCCGAAGCAGTGGCAGATGCTGCTGGACGATCCGCAGCTGATCGACGGCGCCGTCGAGGAGATTCTGCGCTGGACGTCGCCTGTGGCGCACATGGCGCGGATCGCGACGGCCGACACCGAGATCCACGGTCAGGCGATCGCGAAAGGCGATCGCGTCGTGATGTGGTACCCCTCGGTCAACCGCGACGAGGATCAGTTCGAGCACCCCGATGTGTTCGACATCACGCGCGACCCGAACGACCACCTGGCGTTTGGGATCGGCGAGCACTTCTGCCTCGGAGCGGGATTCGCGCGCGCCGAGATCAAGGTGATCTTCGAGGAGCTGCTGCGGCGGCTGCCGGACATCCACGCGGTCGGCGAACCGGAGCTGCTGAACTCGAACTTCATCGCGGGGGTGAAGCGGCTGCCGGTGGAGTTCACGCCCGAGCGGTAAGACCCCCGAGCGCTCAGACCCCGAACGCTCAGACTGGGGCGCGGCTCGCGCCGACGAGGCCCTGATACCTTCTGGCCGGCAAGGGGGCCGGCCATGGAGATCGGATCGCAGCTTCACACGAACAGCACCAGCTGGGACCAGGTACGCGAGGTCATCCAGATCATGGACGACGGCCCGTGGGAGAGCGCCTGGGTCCCAGATCACTTCGTGCCACCGCTCGCGTTCCTCGACGAGGCGGACGACTGTCTCGAGGGCTGGTCGCTGCTGACCGGCATCGCGGCCGTGACCGACACGCTGCGCCTCGGGGCGCTCGTGTCGGGGAACACGTACCGCAACCCGGCGCTGCTCGCGAAGATGGCGGCCACCGTCGACCAGATCTCCGGCGGGCGGCTGGAGTTGGGCATCGGCGCCGCCTGGCACGAGCGCGAGCACGAGGCTTACGGCTGGGACTTTCCGCCGGTCCGCGAGCGCTCCGATCGCCTCGAAGAGGCCGCCAAGCTGATCCGGAAGCTGTTCACCGCCGACGGTCCGGTCGATTACGAGGGGCAGTACTACCGGCTGGTGCGCGCGCCGTTCGCGCCTCGGACGTCGCAGGGAACGCACATCCCGATCATGGTCGGCGGCAACGGCGAGCGGCGGACGCTGCGCACGCTCGCGCGCCACGGCGACGTGATGAACCTCGACGAGGCGACACCCGCGCAGGTGACGCACAAGATCGGCGTGCTCGAGGAGCACTGCCGCGAGATTGGCCGCGATCCCGCGGAGATCACGAAGACCTGCTTCTTCGCGGTCGCCCTCCAGGACGACGAGGCGAAAGGCGGAGCACCTGCGCGGCCTCTGGGATCGCGGTAAGACCCCCGAGGAACGCGCCCGCCTGGCGATCGGCCCCGCCGAGCACGTGATCGACGTGATCCGTGAGTACGAGGCGACCGGCGTCGAGCGGGTGATCTTCAAGGGGATGCCGAACAACCCTCGGCTGTACCAGCGCCTGCAGGACGAGGTGCTCCCCGCTTTCGCGTAGCGAATCGCCTCGAGGACCCCGCCGCGCCTCGAGGCTCGCATCGATCGGAGCTGTCCGATGCCGAAGTACGTGATGCTGCCGCCGCTGAACGATGAGGAGCAGGGCTGGATCGAGCGGCTCCGAGAACAGTTCCCGGAGTTCGAGATCGTTACGCCGGACGAAGAGCAGGCACCCGAAGCGCTCGTTGACGCCGACGGCGCCTACGGCTGGATTCCGCCCGACCTGCTTCCTGCCGCGGAGAAGTTGAGGTGGCTTCAGAATCCGTTCGCCGGCCCCTTCGAGGGCTACTACTACCCGGAGCTGATCGAGCACCCGGTCACGATCTCGAACCCGCGCGGCATCTACTCCGACCACATCGCGCAGCACATCCTGATGTTCATGCTCGCGCTCTCCCGCGGCCTCCCCTACTGGGTCGACGCGCAACGAGCCGGGCGCTGGGACAAGGACGCGCGGAAGCGCGGCTACGTGAACGTCGCCGGCTCGACGGTGCTGATCAACGGCGTCGGAGGCATCGGGGCAGAGACGGCGCGGCTGTGTGCGGCACTCGGGGCGCGCGTGCTCGGGATCGAGCCGCGGCCGGAGCGCGAGTCGCCGGCGGAGCTGCACGGGCTCGAGGACCTCGATCGGTTGCTGCCGGAGGCGGACTTCGTCGTGACAACCGTGCCCCACACCCCCGAGACCGAGGGGATGTGGAACGCCGCCCGCTTCGCCCTGATGAAGCCGAGCGCCTACTTCATCAACATCGGGCGCGGGATGACCACCAGCCTCGATGACCTCGTGGACGCGCTCGCCGGCGGGGCGATCGCGGGGGCGGGCCTCGATGTGTTCGAGATCGAGCCGCTGCCCGAGGGTCACCCGCTGTGGACGATGGAGAACGTGCTGATCACGCCGCACGTGGCGGTCGCGGACGCCGCGGATCTGAATGAGCGCCGGTTCGAGATCATCGCGGAGAACATGCGGCGATTCCTCGCCGGCGAGGCACTGGCGAACGTCGTCGACAAGGCGAAGTGGTACTGATGCCGTGAGCGCTGAGGCCGCTCCGCGCGTTCGCTTCCCCGCGCTCAAGCACCGGGACTTCCGCACGCTGTGGACCGGGATGCTGCTCGCGAGCGGGACGCTCGCGTTCCAGTACTACGCGCAGATCTGGCTCGTCTTCAGCCTCACCGACTCCGCGCTCATGCTCGGGCTGCTCGGCGCGACGCGAGGCGTCGCGATGGTGGTGTTCGGTGTCTACGGCGGCGCGCTCGCCGACCGGATCGACCGCCGCAGCCTGCTGATCGGCACGAGCTCGGTAACGCTGGTCGTGAACGCGGTGCTCGCTGTCACAGCGGTGGCGGGCGTGATCGAGCTGTGGCTGGCGCTGGTCTTGATCTTCATCGCCGCTGCCACGGCCTCGGTGGACCACCCGGTGAGGCAGGCGCTGATCCCGGAGCTGGTCCCGAAGGAGCACATCCCGAATGCGGTCGCGCTCACGATGGCGGCGCAGATGGGGACGTTCGCGCTCACGCCGGCGCTGGCCGGGTTCGTGATCGACGCGCTTGGGCCGGGCGGCGCCTACGCAGTCAGCGTCGGCGGCAACGTGATCGTGATCGTGGCGCTGGCGCGGCTGCGATATCGAGGCGGGGCCAGCGCGGCACGCGCGCACTCGGTGCTCGACAACGTCCGGCAGGGCGTGGCGTACGTGCGCGGCGACCGGACGGTGCTGCGAATCATCCTGATCATGCTCACCCTCGGCGCGTTCGGGACGGCGATCTTCAACGGGCTGATCGCGAAGTGGGCGTCGGAGATCCTCGATCTCGAGCCCGGGCAATACGGGGTGCTCGCCTCGATGTGGGGCGTGGGCACGCTCGCCGGGTCGTACGCGCTGGCGTCGACGAACCTGCTCGACCGCAAGGGACGGATCTTCATCGTAAGTTCGATCGGCTTCGGGCTGTCGCTGATGCTGTTCGGCTTCGCCCGCTCGCTACCGCTGGCCGGGCTCGCGTATATCCTCAACGGGCTGGCGCTGGCCGGGTCGAACGTGAGCTCGATCGCGATCGTGCAGAGCATCGTGCCGAACGAGGTACGGGGGCGGGTGATGTCGCTCTACGGCCTCAACCAGTCCGCGGCGCAGCTCAACGGGATCACCCTCGGGGCCGTCGCGCAGGTGATGGGGATGGCGTTCCTGCTCCCGGCCACCACCGCGGTCTGCACCGCAGTCGCCGCCGCGCTCGCGCTGACCTCGCCCGGACTACGGCGCGTCGACGGCGCGGCGAGGACCGAGGCGGACACAGCGGCGCCGGCCGGCGGGGCATAGGTCCCGGCTACCAGGTATCGAGGAAGCGGTAGCGGCCGCGGCGGATCGGGTCGGGGAGCGGCATCGACTTGAGACCCTGCGCGATCCAGTAGCGGGTCTCTGCGGGGTCGATCACGTCGTCGATCTCGTAGGCCGAGGCGACGTTGATGGCGCTGCCGCGCTCGTAGGCGTTGGCGAGCAGCCGCTCGTACTCGACCGCGCGCTCCTCGATGTCCTCGATCTCGGCGAGCTGCTCGCGGTGGGCGAGCTGGACGCTCGCCTCCTGGTTCATGCCGCCGTGCTCGCCCGTCGGCCAGGCGACGGTGAACAGGGGCGCATGCGTGCTGCCCGTGAGCTGGGCCATCGATCCGAGCGCGTAGCCCTTGCGCAGGATCACCGCGAGCCGCGGCGTCTCGAGGTTGGCGCC
The DNA here is from genome assembly GCA_965248675.1 of Dehalococcoidia bacterium. Taxonomy (GTDB): domain Bacteria; phylum Chloroflexota; class Dehalococcoidia; order UBA2979; family UBA2979; genus UBA6627. The sequence continues at coordinate 400,818 of CBDFJZ010000005.1, read as the reverse complement.
GGTGATGAACAGCCGCGCACAGTGACGGATCAGTCCCGTCTTCTCCTCGTCGGGGCCGACCATCATCCCGGGGGTGTCGACCAGCGAGATGATCGGGATGTTCCACGCGTCGCAGAGCTGCCAGAAGCGGGCGACCTTGTCCGACCCGTCGCTATCGATCGCGCCGCCGATGTACTCGTTGTTGTTGCAGGTGAGGCCGTAGGGGCGGCCCTCGATACGGACGAACGCGGTCACCATGCTGATGCCGAACTCGGGCCGCAGCTCGAGCACGGAGTCTTTGTCGGACAGCAGCTCGATCACCTCGCGGACGTTGAAGCTGCGCATCCGATTCTCGGGGATCACATGGCGCAGCTTGCGCTGGTCGTGCGCCTCCCAGTCGTCGATCGGTCCCTGCAAGTAGGAGAGCAGCCGCTTGCTGGTCGCGATCGCTTCGTCCTGGTCCTTGACGACGATGTCGACCGAGCCGGCCGGGGCGAGGTCGGAAATCGCGCCGACCTCCTCGGGCAGGAAGGCGCCCATGCCGCTGCCCTCGATGACCGCGGGGCCGCCCATCGCGATCAGCGCGTCCTCGGTGGCGATGATGATGTCGGTGCAACCGAGGATCGCGGCGTTGCCGGCGTAGCACCAGCCCGCGGTGACGCCGATGATCGGCACCTTGCCGCTGAGCTCCGCGAGGCGGTCCCAGGTCTCGACGGTGCCGCCGAAGCCGCGCCCGGGGTCACCGTCGCTGTCGCCGGAGCGTCCGCCCGCGCCCTCGGCATGGAAGATCACGGGCAGCGACATCTCGTTGGCGAGCGCCAGCATACGGTCCGTCTTGATGTGACCATGGCCGCCCTGGGTGCCCGCGAATACGGTGTCGTCGTAGGAGATGAACACCGTGCGTGCGCGTTCCTCGTCGAACAGGTCGCCGTTAACCGAGCCGATCCCGGCGACGAGGCCGTCCGCCGGGGTCTTGCGGATCAGCTCCTCGACCGAACGGCGGCGCCGCTGCCCGGCGATCACGAGGCCGCCGTACTCGACCCACGTCCCCGGATCGATCAGCTGCGTGATGTTCTCCCGCACCGTGCGCCGGTTGCGGCTGTGCCGCCGCTCGACTGCCTCGGGGCGGTTCTCGTCGAGCAGGAACTGGCGGCGGTCGAACAACGCCTGGAGGTCGGGCCGGACGTAGTCGAGGTCGGCCTCCGGCCGGGTGTTGTCCACCGCCTCGCCGACGTCCATCGCCTCGAGGAAGGCGAGCGGGTGGTCCTCGTAAACCACGTCGCCGGGCGAGACGGTGACCTCGCGGATCACGCCGCCGGCCGGCGCGTGGACGAGGTGTTCCATCTTCAGCGCGCTCATCACGAAGAGCTGCTGTCCCTCGCGGACGGTGTCACCCTCGGAAACCGCGACCTCGATCACAGTGCCCAGCAGCGGGGCGCGCACCGGGTCGGTGTTCGGCGGGCCGATCGGCTCAGGCGGCCGGCCGGAAGCTTCGCGCGTGCCCGCGCCAGAGCGGAAGTACTCGAGGGAGGCGAGCGGGTCGCGGGTGTCGAGGGCTGCGCCCGCCTTCGAGGGTCCGCCGTCCGCGCCGTTCGTCTCGATCTCGCGCGGCACGGCGAGCGTCACGATCTCGTCCTCGACCCAGCGGGTGTAGACGCCGCCGTTCAGGAAGTCGTCATGCTCGAGCACGTTCAGCAGGAACGGGATGTTGGTGTCGACGCCGCCGACCTCGAACTCCTCGAGGGCGCGAACGGTGCGGCGGGGGACGTCGCGGAAGTCATCCGACGTCGAGTGTGCGATCACCTTGGCGATCAGCGAGTCGAAGTTCGGGTTCGTCGCGTAGCCGTGGTAGCCGTAGCTGTCGACGCGGATACCGAGGCCCGAGGGCGCCTCGAATGCGGTCAGCGTGCCGCCCGTCGGCCGCACTTGGCCGTCTTCGCCCATCCTCGGTGTTCACGCGAGCCTGGATCGCGTAGCCGCGCGCCGCCGGGATCGAGGCCTGCTCCAGGCCGAGGCCGGCCAGGGTGTCGCCGCCCGCGAGCCGGAGCTGCGCCTGGACGAGGTCGACGCCGGTCACCTGCTCGGTGACGGTGCGCTCCACCTGGAGGCGGGCGTTCGCCTCGATGAACGCGAAGTGACTTTCGGAGATGTCGGGCGCTGCCTCGTCGACGAGGAACTCGATCGTGCCGAGGCTGTGGTAGTTCGCCGCGCCGGCGACGCGAAGGGCCGCCCCCGTGATCACATCGCGCTCCGCCGCCGACAGGAATGGGCTCGGGGCGATCTCCACCACCTTCTGGTGGCGCCGCTGGACGCTGCACTCGCGCTCTCCGAGGTGACTGATCGCCCCGGTCGCGTCACCGATCACCTGCACCTCGATGTGGCGGGCGCGCGGGATCAGCCGCTCGACGTAGACGGCGTCGTCGCCGAAGGCGGCCGCCGCCGCGGAACGGGCGCGCTGGTAGGCGGAGGCGAGATCGGCGGCCTCGGTGACGACACGCATGCCGCGGCCGCCGCCGCCGTTGACCGCCTTGATCACCATCGCGCCGCCGGTTCCGAGGCCGGCGAAGAACGCCTCGGCCTCATCGAGGCTGACCGCCTCGGAGCTGCCGGGGAGGACGGGGACATCCGCCGACGCGGCGAGCGCGCGTGCTCGCGCCTTGTCGCCGAACAGCTCGAGCGCCTCGACCGAGGGACCGACGAAGGTGATCCCGGCGCCGGCACAGGCGCGGGCGAGGTCCGCGTTCTCGGCGAGGAAACCGTAACCCGGATGGACGCTGTCGCAGCCGCCCTCGACGGCAGCGGCGACGATCTGCTCGATGTCGAGGTAGGCCGCCGCGCCGGAGCCGCGCAGCGCGTGCGCCTCGTCAGCCTTCCGGACGTGTAGCGATCGGGCGTCATCCTCGGAGAAGACAGCGACGGTCGCGATATCGAGCTCGGCGGCGGCGCGAACGATTCGGACCGCGATCTCACCGCGGTTTGCCACCAGCAGCTTCGACAACCCCATCGGCTCGCTCCTCGCGCTGCGTGCACACGCCGTTCCGTCAGGCTTCGCCATGCGGCTCCGCGCGGAGAGTACGCGACCGACCTCGGACCCTCAGCCAGCCAGCGAGCAGTTCACGGCCGTTCTCAGTCGGCGAAGCCGGCGAACAGATCGCGGAAGCTGGCCAGCCCCGCGGCGAGTGAGTCGCCAAAGGCGGCGAGGTCGGTGTCGGCGATCGCGATCGCTACCGGTACGTTCAGGCGGACGGGAACCTCGGCGCTCACGGGCAGCGTCTCCTTGATCGCGAACGTCAGATCGAGGATGACCGGAACCTCGATCTCGATCGGCACCACGACATCGACGGGGACGGCGATGCCGAGCGGGCCCTGCACCTCGATCGTGGTTTCGATCGTCTCGGTGATCGGAATCGTGGTGTTGATCGGGATCACGATTTCGCGGTCGATCTCCAGCTCCGCCGCGACCGGCAGCACCTCGTCGATGCTGACCTCGAACTCGAGCGTGGAGGTGCTGAACGACTGGAGGCCGACGATCGCCTCGTCGAGACCGGACGACACCGAGGGCCCAAGCGAGACCAGTTCGTCGCGGAACAACTGTAGCTGTACCGTCGCGAGCAGGGTGCCCGCCTCGACACGTTCGAGGTCGTCGCGCGTCTGTTCGAGGCGCAGGAAGAGCACGGCGCTCAGCGCGAACGCGGCGAGCACGAGCACGCCGAGGACGCCCACCACCGCTGTGAGGTGCCGTTCCAGCCAGGTCGAGGTCATGTCGAAACTCCTCGGTCGAGATCGTCGCGCACTCACCATCGCACCTGACGGCGCGCGGTGGGGTGCGGCGACGGGCGCCGGGGTCGCTCACGGGGGGTCAACTGGGTCGCGGCGAGGCCGGCGAACTCGAATGCCTCGTGGCGGCTCGAGTCGCGGCGGGCGTGCCTAGCCAGATCGCCGGGTGTTCGTGTCCTTCACGCTGCCCGGAGAGCGGGTCACGCCCTGCCGTCGCATCGAGTCAGTGGGAGAGCTCATGCCATTCGGCGTCACGCGCGTTGGCGCGTTGCGTCCGCTCTTTCGCTTCGCCTCGAGACGCCTCGCCGCGCGGTTGAGGGGCGGCGGTGGCGCGTCAGACTCGTCCTCTGCGCCTGGAGCGCCCGCGTTCGACGCGTCAGCGTCTGATCCCACAGGCCGCTTCCCGTCACGCCGGCCGTCGTCGCGGCTCGCGGGACGCTCGGCTCGTTTCTTGCTGCGGGGTGCCATGCGCGCGTCCTTGCTCGTTATGGAGACTCATTGAGCGTAACAGTCGCGTCGGCTCCGGCTGGCGGGCCGGCGATCGGGGGAGGGCGCCGGCTGACGGCCGCTTTCAGAGGCCGCCGGCGAACTCGAAGGCCTTGAGGCGTTCGGTCAGCTTGAGGTTCTCGGCGGCGTCGACTGGTACGTCGATCAGCGCGGGCTTCCTCGACATGGGCGTTCATCGGCGGCTTCCCGATCGGTTATGTCGTCGGTGCCCCAGACTTCGCGAACGCCAGCTTCCTGGGCGTCTATCCGAGCGGACAGGTGCCCGCAGGTCCGTTGCTGCTGGTCTGTCGGCCGACGGTCGTTTTCTCGCCCGGCGACAACGTCGCGGAGCGTGTCGCAGCGCAGCCGGCCGGCTCCGATTTCCTGTTCTCGCCTGGCGTCTACCGCAACGTCGAGATCACGCCGCGCCACGGCGACTCGTTCCGAGGCGAACCGGGCGCGATCCTCAGCGGAGCACGGGTGCTGCGGGGCTTCGAGGCCGGCGACGGCTTCTGGTCGATCGGCGGACAGACGTCCCAGCTCCAGGCGCATGGCGGTTGCTCGAACTTCCTCGGGCAGGGTTACAACGGCTGCAGGCACCCCGAGCAGCTGTTCATCGACGGGGAGGTGCTCTGGCAGGTCACGAACGCGAACCAGATGGCCTCAGGACGCTGGTACTTCGACTATGGCGCCGACCGGATCTACATCGTCGACGATCCGACCGATCGCCTGGTCGAGCTGAGCGTGACCGCATCGGCGTTCCGAGGGCAGGCGCGAGACGTCACCATCTCAGAGCTGGTGATCGAGAAGTACGCGAGCCGCGCCCAGCAGGGCGCGCTGGCGATCGACGGTGGCGCCGGCTGGGTGATCGCCAACAACGAGATCCGCTACAACCACGGCACCGCGGTGCGCACGCACACCGACATGGTGCTGCGCGACAACTTCGTCCATCACAACGGCCAGATCGGCGTCGCCGGGCTGGGGAGCCGGATCCTCGTCGAAGGCAACGAGATCTCGTTCAACGGGATCGCCGGCTTCAACCCCTTCTGGGAGGCGGGCGGCACGAAGTTCGTGCTGACCAGGGACTTCGTGGTGCGAAACAACCACGTCCACGACAACCGCGGTCGCGGCATCTGGACGGACATCGACAACGTGAACTCGTTGATCGAGGGCAACCTGGCGGAGAACAACGACCAGTCCGGGATCGCCCACGAGATCAGCTACTCGGCGATCATCCGCAACAACATCGTGCGCGGGAACGGCCAGGCGTTCGCCAACTGGCTGTGGGGTGCACAGATCCTGGTCCAGAACAGCTCAGACACGACGATCACCGGCAACACCGTGGTGGTCGCCGCGGGCGCCGGGGACGGGATCGGCGTGATCAACCAGAACCGCGGCTCAGGCAGTCTCGGACCGTGGGTCAGCGCGAACGTGACGGTCGTGGGCAATGACATCACCTACCTCGGCGACGTCGGGCAGTCGGGGGTCGCCGACGACACCAGCAGTCGCTTCTCCTGCCAGGATTCGGCGAACATCTCGTTCGAGGGCAACACGTACCGCCTCGGCAGCACCGACACGCGCCACTGGTTCTGGTGCGGCGATCTCGACTGGTCCGGGCTGCAGGCCAGCGGCGCCGAGACGGAGGGCGTCGCGATCGGCAGCTAACTGCTACGTTCGGGCGGCGTGCTCCCGCACCGCGATTCACGAGCTCGGAGGACCGATGGCAGCGATGACCGATGCCGCGCGCGACGCGTTCCTGGCCGAGCCGAAGATCGCCGCCCTCTCCACGACGTCATCCGATGGCCCGCCGCTCTCGGTGCCCATCTGGTTCGAATGGGCCGGCGATCGTGCGCGCTTCTTCACGAGCGTCGATTCGCCGAAGATGCGCCGGATCGGGCGCGATCCTCGGGTCTCGCTCCTGGTCGCCAACCCGGCGGGCGCGCCGGAGCAGTGGGTCTTGATCGAGGGCAGCGTGGAGGTCCACGACGACGGCGCGTTCGACCTCGCCGAGCGGCTCGCGCACGGCTACTGGGACATGGACGACGCCGCCCACGCGCAGACGGTCGCGGACTGGCGCGCGACCTCGGACTCATGGCGCCTGCTGGAGATCGTGCCCACGCGGATTCGCAGCTCCGCCTGAGCGCCGAGGTCACTGCCTCCGTCAGGCGGTACGATCTGACGCGTTGCCGGGTGGTGTAAAGGTAGCACTGGGGACTTTGAATCCCTAAGTCCGGGTTCGAATCCCGGCCTGGCATCCACGAATCGCGCGAGCTGCGTGGGAATCGAGGGCCGCGCCCCTTGTCGCAGACACCCCCGCTTGCCAGACTGATCGACGGCTGATCCCCGATAGCTCAATCGGTAGAGCGAGCGGCTGTTAACCGCTAGGTTCGTGGTTCGAGTCCACGTCGGGGAGCCACCCCTCACACCCTCGGAACCTGTCGCGCCGTCCGCGTGGCGCCGTTCTCATCTGCACGCGCGAAGAGCGGTCTCCTCGTAGAGCGTCCCGAGGCGCGAGCCGGACGCCAGTCCGATCGAGATGTCACGAGGGTCGACGTCCACGAGGATGCTCAGCACCCGAAGACTCGACCCGCGCCTGCGCGGCCTGTGCCGAGCTGCCGATCTGACCGGCGGTGGACGACGCAGCCGCCGGCGACGGCGCCATGGAGGCGAGCGCGACGAGCATCACCGCCAATCAAGACGAACGTCGGGGCGATCGCGAGGTTAGATGTCCGTGATGTCGTCTTTGCGACGGCCAGCCGGTCGCAGCCGCATCACGTTGCGTGCCTCGATGGAGCAGGGACGGCAGTAGTGCTTGCCGTTCTCGAGATAGACGTACGGACCAGCGCCACTCCGGCAGGAGGAACACCAGCGGACACGGGCACGGCGCTCCGGCCGCTCGACCGGCGCGTCCTCGTCGCGGCTACGCTTCCTTCTGAACCACATCCTTAATCGTCGGCGGCCAGGACTGCGATCAGCAGACGATGGCGGGACGAAGTGGCTGCCGCGCCAGACCGTCAGGTAGGGCGATGCGTTAGCATGCGCTGCGCCTCGCGACCCTCGGCGCTCCCCGGAAGGGCCGTCATGGCTGGTGATCGTGCCGATCTTGTATTCACCGGTGGCGTCGTGCACACCGTCGATCGAGACAACAGCCTGGCCGAGGCCGTCGCCGTCTCGGACGGCAAGATCCTCGCCGTGGGCTCGAACGCCGAGATCAACGCGACGGCCGGCCCCGGCACCCGCCGCGTCGAACTGGACGGCCGATCGCTCACACCGGGCTTCATCGACGCGCACCAGCACTTCACTGGCATCGGCGGCGCGGAGTATGCAATCGATTGCAAGGCCGTCGGGATGGATTCGATCGCCGCGATCGTCGAGGCGGTCCGGAAGCGCGCGGCAGACCAGCCGGCGGGCACCTGGATTCGCGGTCGCGGCTACGACCACTCGAAGCTGGTCGAACAGCGGCACCCGAACCGGCACGACCTCGATGCCGTGTCGCCCGATCACCCGGTGCTGCTGACGCGCACCTGTGGCCACATCGTCGCCTTCAACACCAAGGCGGCCGAGCTGTCCGGCCTCCCGCTCGACAGCGAGGACCCCGCCGGGGGACGCTTCGATCGCGACCCGGACGGCAGCGTGAACAGCGTCGCCTACGAGCGGGCCAACGGCGTGTTTCGGACCGCCTCGGCGCCCGATCGCGAGGAACTTCGTGAGCATCTGCTCGCTGCGAACGAGGCCGACCTTGCCAGCGGTCTGACGAGCGTCCACGACGCCGGTGGCCTGCTTGGTCCGCCGATGGACGTCGCGACGGAGCTCGTCAACGAGGGCGCGATCCAGGTTCGCCTCTACGCCTTCGCCACCGTGAACACCTTCGAACACCCGCTGGTCGGCCTGCTTGGCGGCACGGGCCTCCACACAGGGTTCGGCAGCGACCGCCTGCGCATCGGCGCGTTCAAGGTGATGACCGACGGGTCGAGCTCGGGCCCCACCGCCTCCACGCGCGACCCGTACACGGTCGACCCCGACGACTCCGGCATCCTCTACTGGCAACAGGATGAGCTCGACGATCTGATCGGCCGCGCGCATCGCGCTGGCTGGCAGTGCACCGTCCACGCGGTGGGCGACCGCGCGATCGAGCAGACCTTGAACGCGATGGCGCGCGCCCAGGCCGAGGCCCCTCGTGACGGCCTGCGGCACCGCATCGATCATTGCGGGATCACGCCGCCCGACCTCCAGCAGCGCGTAATCGAGCAACGCGTCGTCCCGGCGATGCAACCGGCGTTCTTCTGGGAGTTCGGCGACGGCTACATCAACAACTACGGCCGCCACCGCGCCGACGTCATGTTCCCCGCGAAGTCGATCATCGAGGCGGGCGGCATCGTCGCGGGTTCGTCCGACTCACCGGTCACCGACTACCGCCCGCTGTTCGGCATCGAGCAGGCACTCACCCGCGCGACGATGGGCGGCGACGTCTGCGGCCCCGAGGAGCGCGTCGACCTGGAGACCGCGATTCGTATGCGTACGATCAACGGCGCCTACGCCGAGTTCGCCGAGGACCGCAAAGGCAGCATCGAGGCCGGCAAATACGCCGATCTCGCCGTCCTTTCCGAGGACATCCGCCAGGTCACGGTGACTGAGCTGCGCGACGTGCCGATCGCCATGACCATCGTCGAGGGCGCTGTTGTTTATGAAGCGAACTAGCGTTCGCGGGGTCGTCTACGAAGCGAACTGACGACGAAGCGAGGAGGCACCCGATGAGCCCGCTGACCGGAGAGGCCCCTATCTACGCCGCGCTACTTCGCGGCTCGCTCGAGGCGATCGCAGACACAGTCGACGGAATGCCGGCGGCCGACCTCGACACTCACCTGCACGACGACGCCAGTAGCGCCGCCGAGCTAGCCACGCACGTCGTTGGAGCCCTGCGCGCGTATGTGCTCGGCGTGGGGTGCGCGCTCGACGTGGAGCGCGATCGCGCCGCGGAGTTCGCGACGGCGGGGGTATCGGCGACCGAACTCGCTGGGGCGTTGCGCGCCCTCGCTGACGACATCGTCGACGCGATGCGCTCGGCCGACCCGGCGATCTTCGATCAGCTGACCGTGCCCGAGCAGTCCCTGTTCGGCGCGGCGCCCACCCGCGAGGTGAGCCGGCGCGAGGCGATCGTGTCCTCCGTGCGGCACGCCGGAGAGCACCTCGGACATCTGCAACTGACGCGGGACGTGCTCGCCCGGCGCTAGCTGCCCGCCGCCACAGCCCGCGAGGCCATGAGCGCCAGGATCTCGTACGCCATGTTCGCCGCGGCGATCGCCGTCACCTCGGCGTGGTCGTACGCCGGCGACACCTCCACGATGTCCGCTCCGACCACCTCGAGCCCGGCGAGGCCACGGAGGATGCCCGCCAGCTCGCGCGAGCTGAAGCCGCCGATCTCGGGCGTGCCGGTGCCGGGCGCGTACGCCGGATCGAGCACGTCGATGTCGATCGAGAGGTAGAGCGGGTGTTCGCCGACTCGTTCGCGGATGTGCGCGACGATCCCGGTGATCCCGAGCACCTCGATCTCCCACGTACCCACGACGGCGAAGCCGAGCGCCGCGTCCTCCGTGAGGTCGTCCGCGCCGTAGAGCGAGCCACGGATGCCGACGTGCATCGAGTGGTCCTCGACGAACAGCCCCTCCTCCGCCGCGCGCCGGAACGGCGTGCCGTGCGTATACGGCGCCGACATGTAGGTGTCCCAGGTATCGAGGTGGGCATCGAAATGCACGAGGGCGATGGGCCCGTGCTTCCGATTGATCGCGCGCAACAGGGGCAGCGCGATCGTGTGGTCGCCGCCGAGCGACACGATCCTTGGCGCTACCTCGAGTAACTCGCCCGCGCCGCGCTCGATTTGGCCGATCGCGTCCTCGATCGAGTAGGGGCTGGCGGTGATGTCGCCGGCGTCGACGACCTGCTGGTCGGCGAATGGCTGCACGTGCAGGGCGGGATGGTGCGGCCTGAGCAGCTTCGAGCCCGCGCGGATCGCGGCCGGTCCGAAACGGGCACCCGGCCGGTACGAGGTGCCGGCGTCAAAGGGCACCCCGACGACGCTGACGTCCCACGACTCGACCTCGGACGGCCCGGGCAGCCTTGCGAAGGTCGCGGGCGCCATGAAACGGGGGACGTCGCGGCCGTCGGGCGGCCCGAGGTTGCCGCCATGCTCGGTGTACTCGACGCCCATCGCTGCCTCCTGCGCTGTCCGTCCATCCTCGCACCGCGACGCTCCGGGCACATAAGCGGCCTCAGGAGGGACGAACGCGCGCCGATAATCGGGGGAGGAACCGGTAAGACACGCGGAACGAGGATGAGATGCCGATCCGGATCGGCCTGGTGCTGTTTGCGTTCGCGATCCTCGAATCCGCCTGCGGAAGCGCCTCATCGAACAGCCTCGGCGACGCTGCGCCGCCGACCTCGACGGCGACGGCCATCGCCACCGCGTCGCCGACACCCTCGCCAACGCCGGAGCCGACACCGGCCGGCCCAGAACTGACCGCTGAACTCGGGCGCTCCTTCTGGGCCGGTAACCTCGGCATCTTTCCGCTGTCGGTTCGCATCCGGGCGGGGCGCGACCCGGACACCGACCCCTGGACGCTCGAGCTCGGCTCGCTCGAACTGCGCTGCACGCCGGAGCCAACCGCCGACGGCTGGCACCTCGAGCAGTGCGACGGTCTGGTCCCCGACCTTACCGTGTCGATCGATGTCCCCCGGGATGCCGGCGAAGCGATGCCGTTCGAGCTGATCGACGGCAGCCGTGAGCCGGCCCTCATGGCGTCCGGGGTAATGCACCGCATCGTGACCACGGACGAGGACGTGGCACTCCACGTCGTCCGCAACTGGCGCTCCCGTGATCCGGCCCTGGGCGGCAACACGGACATCTGGAGCGAGAGCGGCCTCGTCTTCGCTCCGCACTTCAGCGGCCACATCGAACTGCTCTCCGCGGGGACGGGCGAGCGCATCTCGATGATCGACATCAATGCGGTCCTTGGCCTCAGCGGCCGCCCGGCGGCTGCGCTCGACGTCAAGAGCCGCGGCGGCCTGCTCTACGTCGCGACCGTGCCTGGTGGCGTCCTGATCTACGACATCACCGACGCCACTCAGCCCGAGTTCGCTGGCCAGTTCGTGATGGACGCGCTCAACGAGTCGCCCGAGGCCGTCTGGAACATCCACAACATCTTCCTCGCCCCCAAAACGCGACCTGCTGTTCCTGATCAACCAGTTGGGCGGCGCCGGTGACCTGCGACTCATCGACGTCTCCAACCCGGCCGCTCCGATCGAGGTCGGACGCTACGCTGTAGAGAACCCGGTCGATGAAGACTCCTTCCCGCACGACGTACACGTCGTGATCCGCGACGGACGCGAGATCGCCTACCTCAACTACTGGAACGCTGGCCTGCGGATCCTCGATACCACGGATCCGGGCGCGATCGTCGAGCTTGGCGCGTGGGACCTCGACGGGGTGCATAGCCACGCAGGCTGGCCGTTCGAGCAGGGTGGCCGCCACTACTACGCTCACGGCGGCGAGGGTTACGACCAGGGCCTGACGATCCTCGACGTCACCGAGCTCGCGGCCCCGGTGGCCGTTGGTCGCTACCAGTCACGAGCAGGCATCTCGATCCACAACGTCGAGGTACGCGACGGCATCGGGTACATCGCGTACTACCTCGATGGCCTGCGCGTGGTCGACCTGAGCGACCCCAGCGACCCGATCGAGGTGGCCCACTACGACACCGTCTCTCCGGGCCAGGAGCGCGCCCTGTTCCAGGGCGCGTGGGGCGTGCGCCTGGAGGGTGACCGCCTGTTCCTGTCCGACATGCAGTCGGGCGTCTTCTCGCTCACGGTTGGGCTGCCCGAGGACTAACGGCTACACCGTCAGCGGGCCGCCATTCCACGTTTCGAGGTGGGTGAACTCCTCGACTGGGCGGCGCGAGAGCTTCGTCAGCTGCTTCACTGGCTTGCCGAACGGGATCACGGCGGCGACCGCGACCTGCTCCGGGATGCCGAGGAGTGTCTGGAGCTTCGGCTCCTGCGCGATCGGCATCGTCGTGAGCGTGCCGCCGTAGCCCTCGCTGCGTGCGGCCAGCAGGATGTTCCACACCAGCGGGTAGATCGACGCGCCGCTGATCACCCCCACCTGTTCGAGGTGCTGATCGGTGGCGGCCACCACCCCGAGGTCGACGCACACGACCAGCAGCACAGGCGCCCGCTCGTAGGTCGAGCTGAGCGCGCCAATGCGAGTCGTGCGTTCGATCTCCTCGGCGCTGACTTGCGGCGGGGCGAGCGGGTTCCATGGGCTCTCGCCGTTTGCGCGCTGCGCGACGTAACGTTTCGCCGGCTCGACCGCCAGTTCGGCGATCGCTGCCTTCGTCGCCGCCTCGCGAACGACGATCACGTGGGCGCCCTGGCGGTTGCCGCCAGTGGAGGCGAAGCGTGCGTGCTCGAGGATGCGGTGCAGCAGCTCGTCCGGCACCGGGTCGTCGGTGAACTCGCGCGCGGAGAAGGTCATCCGCATCACCTCGTACAGTTCCATCGCAGCCTCCCTGATCGCGGGTCCGTCCGCCCAGCGCACAGTGTCGCTGAGCGGCGTCGCAGATACAGTGCTGACAGTGCCCTCGGCACGACCCGTCCGTCGAGGAGGACGCAGATGGTCTCCGAGATCTTCGATCCGGCCCGCTGGCGCGAGGTGAGCGGCTTCGACTTCACTGACATCACGTATCACCAGGCAGCCGATCAGGGCACCGTCCGCATCGCGTTCGACCGTCCCGAGGTGCGCAACGCCTTCCGGCCGCACACCGTGGACGAGCTCTACACCGCCCTCGATCACGCGCGACAGTCGACGCAGATCGGCACCATCCTGCTGACCGGCAACGGCCCGTCTCCGAAGGACGGCGGTTGGGCGTTCTGCTCGGGTGGCGACCAGCGCATCCGCGGCAAGGATGGCTACAAGTACGCCGAAGGCGAGACCGCCGAGGCGATCGACCCGGCCAAGGTCGGCCGCCTGCATATCCTCGAGGTGCAACGGCTGATCCGCTTCATGCCGAAGGTCGTAATCGCGGTCGTTCCCGGTTGGGCCGCCGGCGGCGGGCACAGCCTCCACGTCGTCTGCGACCTCACGCTTGCCTCGAAGGAGCACGCCGTCTTCAAGCAGACGGACGCCGACGTCGCCAGCTTCGACGCCGGCTTCGGGAGCGCCTACCTCGCGCGCCAGGTCGGCCAGAAGAAGGCGCGGGAGATCTTCTTCCTCGGAGCGGACTACTCCGCCGACGAGGCGGAGTCGTGGGGCGCGATCAACAAGTCGGTGCCGCATGCGGACCTCGAGTCGACGGCGCTGGACTGGGCGCTGGTGATCAACTCGAAGAGCCCGACCGCCCAGCGGATGCTGAAGTTCGCGTTCAACCTGATCGACGACGGCCTGGTCGGCCAGCAGATCTTCGCCGGCGAGGCGACGCGCCTCGGCTACGCGACCGACGAGGCACAGGAAGGCCGCGACGCGTTTCTCGAGAAGCGGCCGCAGGACTTCTCGCGCTTCCCCTACCACTACTAGGCACAGCTGCGGATCTGCGTGTCAAGCCGACCTGAACTGCCAGACGCAGAGGGCGAACGCAGCCCCGAGGGAACCCCACCCACGCCCCGAACCACCGCTCGAGGTGCCGGTGAGAACCCGCCGCCGCGCTGAACGACGACCTCACCGCCCCGAGGAGCGGTGGCAAGTGCTAGCGTGGATTACCTCGCAGCGACCGGCGCGGAAGGGGGCCCTCGATGGAAGCCACGGTTCAACAAGGAGCTGTTGTGCTGCTCCGACACGCCCGTTCGACCCAACCGCGCCCTCCCGTGCGGGTCCGCTAACCGCCGACTCCTCGAAACGCAGGCACGGAGGCGCCTCTCACCGAGGTGAATTCATCGTGTCTGTCTTTCACACGGGCCCGCTCGCGGGTTCCGAGGCCTCCTGGTCGCTCGCCGATCTAGGTTGGTCCACCGCCCGCGCCGCCGAAGCCGCATCCATTGATCCCGAGGGCGTTCCGGGGCGCGTGATCCGCGCCGATCGCGGCCGCAGCCTGGTCGCGATCGAGCATCGCGTGCTGAGCGTCGCCACCGACCTCGCGCCGGCCGCGCCGGCGGTCGGCGACTGGGTCACGCTCTACCCGCACGCGGGCGAGGGCCGCATCACCGCGATCCTGCGCCGCGAGACGCGGTTCAGCCGCGCGACGGCGCTGAGCGCGGACAGCTCCGGCTCCGTCGAGGAGCAGCTCCTGGCGACCACGTCGACCTCGCGCTGGTGATCGAGCCGGCGATCGACCCGAACCCGCGGCGGCTCGAACGTGAGCTGCTGATCGCCGACGGCGCGACGCGCGCCGGCGTGGTCGTCACGAAGCTCGACCTCGTCACCGACGTCGCCGCGATCTGGAACAGCCTCGAGCCGGTCGTAGGCGACCGCCCGCTGATCCCGGTCTCCGGTGTCACCGGCGAAGGGCTCGACCGGCTTCGCGCGGAGTTCGTTCCAGGCGCAACGCTCGCTTGCTTCGGCGCCTCGGACGTCGGCAAGTCGACGCTGATCAACGCGCTGCTCGGCGACGAGCGGATGGACACCGGTCCGATTCGCGCCGACGACGGCCGAGGGCGCCACACCACCGTCACGCGACAGTTGTTCCCACTGCGCAACGGCGTGACCGTGATCGACATGCCCGGCATCCGCGCGCTCTCGACGGTCGCTTCCGCCGAGGCGGTGGATGATGTCTTCGAGGACATCGCACGCCTCGCGACGGGCTGCCGCTTCGCCGACTGCGCCCACGACGCCGAGCCGGACTGCGCCGTACGCGCCGCCGTCGCGGCAGGCGACCTTCCCGAGGCGCGCCTCGGCTCCTATCGCAAGCTGCTCCGCGAGGCAGCGCGCCAGCGACGGCGCGCCGACCCGCTCGAAGCGCAGGCCGAGCTCGGCCTATGGCGCGCCGAGGGGAGGCGGCGACGGCGCACCCGGGACCCGAAGCATCAGCGGTAACGACGAGGAGTCACTCGCGCCAAGCGGTTCCCGGACCTCGAATCTGTCGATCTGCTGTCGGGACAACTGGCGTTCATGGTCAAGGCCTCATGCGAGCAGAAGGATCGCTCGCAGGTCGCCGAAACTGACGGCCGCGAACTGCGACGATCGGCGTCGGGTGTCGACGATCCACGAGATGCTGCGTGATGCCTCGGGAGGTACGGATGGCCAAGATCTTCGTCGTCGACGATTCGCCCGCGATGCGGAAGCTCCTCAAGGAGCTGCTCGAAGACGATCACGACCTGATCGTCGGCGAAGACGGCATTGACGCTGTCTGGCACTACAAAGAGTCGAGCCCGGACGCCGTCCTGCTTGACATCAACATGCAGATCATGAATGGCATCGAGGCGCTCGAGAAGATTCGTCTGATCGACCCAGACGCCCGCGTCGCGATCCTCAGCGGAGAGCGCGACGAGTCCTCGATCATGAGCGCGATCGCTAGTGGCGCCGCCGACTTCGTCGCGAAGCCCTACACCCGCGAGCGAGTCACCGAAGCCATCGAGGCGTTGCTGGCTGCGGCCTAGCCTCCAGGAGTCGACCCGCGACGCCGGATCGGCGCGAGGCGGGTGCGCCACGCGCATGTACGCCAGGGGGGTGGTTCGCTTATCCTTTACAATCATGAGGAAAGTAAAGGGGACGAAGCCGGTTCGCGGCAGCCGGATCAGCAGCAAGCATCAGATCACGATCCCGGCGAAGGCGTTGCGTGCCGCGGGCCTGAAGGTTGGTGAGCGGGTCGTCGCGCGCGTCGACGGCCCCGGGCGGGTCGTGCTCGAACGCGCGGACGACGTGCTGGCCGACTACGCCGGGGTCCTCAGCGGCGTCTACGAAGCTGACGAACTCGACCTGTTGAGGGCCGAGTGGGACTGACGGTCATCGACGCCGGCGTGATGATTGGCTTCCTCGATGCGACCGATGCTCACCATGGGGCAGCGCGCCGTGCGCTCGCCGCGGCGAGCGAACAGGTGGAAGTCGTGGCGCTCCCGGCTTCCGCGTTCGCCGAGTGCCTCGTGGCGCCCGCTCGCCGCGGCGAAGACGCCGTTCAGGCAGTGCGTTCGTTCGTCGATCGGTTCCCGATCAATGTCGTGCCACTCGACGACGAGATGGCCGAAGCGGCAGCGCGGCTGCGCGCACGGCTGGGCGGACGCCTCCGCCTCCCCGACGCGCTGGTGGTTGCCACCGCCCAGGTTCTCGAGGCCGACACGCTGGTCACCACGGATCGGCGCTGGCCACGCCGCCGAAGCCTCCGCTTCTCGGGACGTCTCGAGCACCTCTAGGGAGAGCAATCGGATTCGCTTTGCACGCGAAGCGGCGCCCCGCGGGGAGGCGCCGCCGCATTCGTCGCGCGAGGCGCGAACTACATCGCGTTGAAGGTCTCGGCCACCTCGACGCTGCCACCCGAGGTGAGCACCGGGCAACCCTTCGCCAGCTCGGTCGCCGCGGCCAGACTGTCCGCCTGGATCACGCTGTAGCCGGCGGCCGGATTCGCGCCGCCGCCGTCGCTCGTCGAGCCGTCGCTGGCGATCGTGGAGGTCGCGCCCACGGGGTTCCCGCCGTCGACCACCGCCGCTCCGAGGTCGCCGAACCAGCTCCCCCAGGCCGCCATCACCTGCTGCTGCTCGGTCTCGCCCTCGGGCATCCCGCCGCCGTGGTACACGAGCAAGTAATTCGCCATTACGTCTTCCTCTCTCACCATTCGGTACATCTTTTGGCGCAGGGGACCGCATGATTGGCGCGCAACGCACCGCTCATGGCATCCCCGCATCAGGTAGACGAACGAACGGTACAGGATCGACAGCGCACGTCATCAGCCCGAGTCATGCAAGTCCGAATTCAGGTCGAGAGCGACGCCGGCCGCCCTACGCCTTCATCGAAGGCCGGTGAAGCTCAGGACGCAGCGAAACGGGCCGCTCGGGCCGGCCAGTCAGCTGTCGAGGACTTGAGAGACGCCTCGAGGGCTGACCCGGGGGTCCAAAGAGGGGCGAAGCCCCCCTATGCTGTCGGTATGTCAGACCTGCGCGTCCACGACGAGCCGGAGCTGCGTCGCCCGCTCCTGATCGCCGGCTTTGCCGGGTGGAACGACGCCGGCGAGGCAGCGACGAGCGCCGTGCGCTTCATTCGCCGGCGCTGGCGCGCCGAGCCCTTTGCCGACATCGATCCCGAGGAGTTCTACGACTTCACCCAGGCGCGGCCGCACGTCCGCCTCGAAAAGGGCGACCGGGTGCTGGAATGGCCAGCCAACGAGTTCGCCGGGCACCGGCTCGAGGACCGCGAGCGCGACATCATCCTGCTGAGCGGCATCGAGCCGCACGTGAACTGGCGGCGCTTCGTCGCCAACATCGTCGACGTCTGCCGTCAGTACGAGGTATCCGGCTTCGTCACGCTCGGCGGGCTGCTCGCCGAGGTCAGCCACTCGAGTGCGGTGCGCGTCGGTGGATCGGCGACCGACCCGGAGCTGGCGCGTGAACTCGGATTCGACGAGCCCACCACCTCGACCTACCAGGGTCCGACCGGGATCGTCGGCGTGCTCAGTCGCGAGTTGCGCGACGCCGGGATCGAGACGGCGTCGCTGTGGGCGAACATCCCGTTCTACATCCAGCGCTCCCCGAACCCGAAGGGGGCGCTCGCGATCCTGCAGCGGCTCAACTCCGCGTTCCACCTCGAGCTGTCGCTGCACGACCTCGAGGTGTTCGCCGCGCGCTTCGACGCGCAGGTCTCGGCCGACCTGGAGCAGAACCCCGAGGCCGCGGAGTACGCGCGCCGCGTCCAGGACGAGCTGGGCGACGACTCCGAGGAACCGGCCGCCACCGAGGAGCTCCCGGACGCCGAGTCGATGGTCGACGAACTCGAGCGGTTCCTTCGTCAGCAGCGCGACGATCAGGATTGACCTCGTCTCACCCGCCTGAGTCAGCCGAACACGGCGCCGTCTTTCCGCCGGTCCTCGCCGTGGCGAGTGGCAAAGGCGGCGTCGGAAAAACGACGGTGACGCTGAACCTGGCGCTCGGGCTCACGGCACTGGGGAATCGCGTCGGCGTCTTCGACGGCGATCTCTACGGACCGGACGTCCCCTACCTGCTCGGCGTACGCCGCAAGAGCACGGTCAGCGGCATGCTCGCGATCGGGCGCCGCGAGCGCGAGCCGTACATCAAACCGCTCGAACGCCTCGGTCTGGCCGTGATGTCGATCGGCTTCCTGGTTGGCGACGCGGATGCGGTCCTCCCCGACCCGCGCGTCGCCGGCGAGATCGTCCGCCAGACCTTCGTCGACGTCGCCTGGGGCGACCTCGATCTGCTGCTCGTCGACCTCCCGCCGGGTACCGGCGAGCCGCCGCAGACGCTCATCGCCTCGGGCCTTATCGACGCCGCCGTGATCGTCACGACGCCCCAGGATCTGTCCTGGCTCGACGGCGGCCGCTCGCTCGACCTGTTCAAGGAGCACAGCGTCCCTGTCCTCGGGCTGATCGAGAATATGGCGTACCTCGAATGCCCGCACTGCGGCGAACGCATCAAGCTCGCGACGCCAGCGAACGACGACTGGGCGCTCGCAGGCCTCGAACGCCTCGGTGAATTCCCGTTCGAAGCGGGCACCGCGACCGACCTCGCGGACGACCTGGCGCCGGTACACCGCAGCGAAGCACGCGAGGGTGCGGCAGGCCGGATCGTCGAGTGGCTGAGCGCGGAGCAGGCCCGGCGAGCCGGCTAGCGGTCGAGCGAGGCTCGGAGCAACCGCTGTTTCGACACGACCGGCTCAACAGGGTGATCGCTCTTTGCCTCAGAGTGACGCGCGCTGGTACCCTCCCATACGGTTGAGAACCGAGCGCCTTTAACCCGGTCCCGAGAGGCCGGAAAGGACGCGAGATGAGCCCGAACAGACACCATTCGGCTGTGCGCGTCAGGCGTCAGATCGTTGATCCCTCCCCATTCCGGCGGAGGGTTTTCTATGTCTAACCCCGAATCGGCCGGCACAACGACCGCGCCCGGCCCCGGCCCGCTGCTCGACGAGGCCGGCATCCGCCGCACCCTGACCCGCCTCGCGCACGAGATCGTCGAGGCGAACGCGGGCGTCGAGCGGCTGGTGCTCGTCGGCATCCAGCGCCGAGGCGTCACGCTGGCCCGACGCATCGCCGCGGCGATCGAGAATTTCGAGGCGCCGCCACCGACCGGCTCGCTCGACGTGACGATGCACCGCGATGACTTCGAGCGACAGGGCCTGCGGGGCACGCCGGAGCCGACCGAGCTGCCCGAGATCGAGGGTCAGACGGTCGTCCTGGTCGACGACGTGCTGTACACCGGGCGAACGGTGCGGGCGGCGCTGGACGCCCTCAACGACTACGGCCGGCCGCGCAATATCCGGCTCGCGGTGCTGATCGACCGCGGGCACCGCGAACTCCCCATCCGGGCCGACGTCGTCGGCAAGAACATCCCCACGGCACGCGAGGACGACGTCCGCGTGCTGCTGGCGGAGGACGACGGCCGCGACGCCGTGATCGTCGTGCCGGGAGGGAACCACCCATGACCACCGAAACCACGCCCGAGGTCGAAGCGGCGAGTGCCGAGCAAGCGGATGCCACGCTCGAGGCGCCAGCGCTTCCCGAGGGCGGCTGGCAGCACCACCACCTGCTCGACCTCGACAGCTTCACGCGTGGCGACATCGAGGCGGTGCTCACGCTCGCGGACCGGATGCGGGAGATCCTCGACCGGCGCATCCCACGCGTGCCGGCGCTGCGCGGCTACACCGTCGTCAACCTGTTCTACGAGCCCTCGACTCGGACGCGTGTGTCGTTCGAACTGGCCGGCAAGGTGCTCGGCGCCGACGTGATCAGCGTCAGCTCGAGCACGTCGTCGGTGGCCAAGGGCGAATCGCTGATCGATACGGTGCGGACGCTGCGGGCGATGCGCGCCGACGCCGTGGTGATGCGGCACGAGATGGCCGGCGCGCCGTATCTGGCCGCACAGCACACAGACGCCTCGATCATCAACGCGGGCGACGGCGCTCACGCCCACCCGACGCAGGCGCTGCTGGACCTGTACACGATGCGCCGCGCGGTCGGGGATCTGGCCGGCAAGAAGGTGGTGATGGTCGGCGACATCGCGCACTCCCGTGTGGCGCGCTCCGACCTGTGGGGCCTGGCTGCGATGGGCGCGAAGGTCGTCGTCTGCGGACCGCCGACGCTGCTGCCGCTCGGGCTCCAAACCAGCGATCGCCCCGCGCACGCCGAGTCCGCGCTGCCGCCGGTCAGCATCGAGACCGAGATCGACGTCGCGATCGAGGACGCGGACGTGGTGATGGCGCTCCGCCTCCAGAGCGAACGCCAGGAGGGCGGGCTGCTGCCCTCGCTGCACGAGTACGCCGCGCACTACCAGGTCACCGCCGAGCGCCTCGCGCGGGCGAAGCCGGATCACCTGCTGATGCACCCCGGCCCGAAGAACGAGGGGA
The DNA here is from genome assembly GCA_965248675.1 of Dehalococcoidia bacterium. GTDB lineage: Bacteria > Chloroflexota > Dehalococcoidia > UBA2979 > UBA2979 > UBA6627. The sequence continues at coordinate 380,087 of CBDFJZ010000005.1, read as the reverse complement.
TCGAGATCGCCGGCGACGTCGCCGCCGGATCGCACTCGATCATCGAGGACCAGGTGACCAACGGCGTCGCCGTGCGGATGGCGCTGCTCTATCTGCTGTCCGGTCGCGTCGAAGCGGGCGGCACCGAGGCGGACGCGGGATCGTGAGCACCCTCGCGATCCACAACGGCCGCGTCATCGATCCCGCGCTCGGCCAGGACGGTATCGCCGACGTCGTGATCGTCGACGGGCGGATCGCGCGCGTCGGCCCGAACGAGGGCGACATGGTGATCGAGGCCGATCGGATCGACGCCTCCGGCCTCGTCGTCGCGCCCGGCTTCGTCGATCTCCAGACGCACCTGCGCGAGCCCGGCGCCGAACACCAGGAGACGATCGCCAGCGGCACCGCCGCCGCCGCCCGCGGCGGCTTCACCACCGTCTGCGCGATGCCCGGCACCGAGCCGCCGATCGACAGTCGAGCTACTGTCGAATCCGTGCTCCGCGAGGCCGAGGCGTCGGCCTCGGTGCGGGTGCTGCCGCTCGGCTGCATCAGCGCGAACCGCGCGGGCGAGCTGCTGGCGCCGGCCGGCGAGCTGGCCGGCGCTGGCGTCGTCGCCCTCACTGACGACGGTCAGGCAGTGGCCAATCCGAACTTGATGCGCCACGCGCTCCAGTACTCAACCCGGTTCGGCCTCCCCGTCGCGCAACACCCCGAGGACCCCGCTCTCGTCGCGGGCGGACAGATGCACGAGGGCTGGGTCGCCACCCGGCTCGGGCTTCGAGGGCGTCCCGCGAGCGGCGAAGCGACGATGGTCGCGCGCGACATCGCGCTCGCGGAGCTGACCGGCGCGCACCTCCACGTCTGCGACGTGTCGACCGCGGGCTCGGTGGCACTGATCCGTGCGGCGCGTGAACGCGGCGCGCACATCACCGCCTCGGTCACCCCGCACCACCTCACGCTCACGCATGAGCGCGTCGCCTTCCGCGAGTCCTACGACCGCATCCAGTACGACTCGAGCGCCAAGGTGTTCCCGCCACTGCGCGAGGAAGCCGACCTCGAGGCGCTCGCGATCGCGCTGCGCGATGGTGTCGTCGACGCGATCGCGACGGATCACAGCCCGGTGAGCGCGATGGAGAAGGACATCGAGTTCGACCTCGCGACTCCTGGAATCAGTGGCCTCGAGACGGCGTTCGGGCTGGCGATGCGACTCGTCGAGGAGCAGCAGCTCGACCTTGGCACGTTGATCGCCCGCCTGACGACTGGTCCCGTGCGAGCCTGGAACCTCGATCGCCGGCCCGGCTTCGAGGGCCTCGGAACGCTCGCGCCGGGCGCGGTCGGCGATGTCGTCGTGCTCGACCCGGCGTCGGAGTGGACGGTTGAACCGGAGCGCTTCGCCTCGCTCGGGCGCAACACGCCACTCGCCGGCGAACGGCTGCGGGGGCGCGTCGTCGCGACCGTCGTCGACGGTCGCGTGGTGCACGAAACCGCCGCGGTGCCAGCGCTATGACCGAGGCCCCGTGAGCACAGCGAACGTCGAGGAGTAGCGGTGAGCGAGGATCAGTGACCGACGACACGCCCTCGCTGCTCGACGCCCGTCCGCCGGCACGCCTCGTGCTGGCGGACGGGCGCAGCTTCGAGGGCGCCGCGATCGGCGCGCCTGGGCGCGCGACCGGCGAGGTCGTGTTCACCACCTCGATGACGGGCTATCAGGAGGCGCTGACGGACCCCTCGTTCCGCGGGCAGATTCTGACGATGACGTACCCGCTGCAGGGCAACTACGGCACGAACGTCAGCGCCGACGAGAGTGCCGGGCTCCAGGTGCGCGGCTTCGTCGTCCGCGAGCTGACCGATCTGCCTTCGCACTGGCGGAGCACCGCGACCCTCGATGCGTACCTCAAGCAGCACGACATTCCGGCGATCGCGGAGATCGACACGCGTGCGCTGACGCGCCACCTGCGGTCGCACGGCGTGGTGATGGGCACGATCACCCACGACGAGACGAACGACCAAGCGCTGACACGGCTGCGCAGCGAGCCCGATTACGAGGGCAAAGACTACGTCGGCGAGGTCTCCACGCCGTCCGCCTACGAGTTCGACGGCGAGGCGGCCAGCCGCAACGGCGAGCGCCCGCACATCGTGGTCCTCGACCTCGGTGTGAAGCGCAATATCATGCGCATCCTCCGCGCGCGCGGCTGCGAGGTTACCGCCGTCCCGCACACCTCGAGCGCCGAGGACATCCTGTCGCTCAACCCGGCCGGCGTGCTGCTGTCGCCGGGACCGGGCGACCCGAGGCTCCTCGATGACGTCGTGACCACCTCGCGCGGGCTGATCGGGCGCACGCCGGTAATGGGGATCTGCCTCGGACACCAGGTGGTCGGCCGCGCGTTCGGCGCCGGCGTCCACAAGCTGAAGTTCGGCCACCGCGGCGCGAACCACCCGGTTCGCGACGAGCAGACGGGGCGCGTCTTCATCACCTCGCAGAACCACGGCTACGCGATCGACGACCAGCTCGAGGGTGACGTGCGCGTGTCCCAGGTCCACCTCAACGACGACACCGTCGAGGGCCTCGAGCACACGAGGGAGCCGGTGTTCACGATCCAGTACCACGCCGAGGCGTCGCCGGGACCGAACGATACGGAGTTCCAGTTCGATCGGTTCATGGCTGCAGTCCGCCGCGACGACTAGCATCGCGAGGACCGAGGGGGTGCGGCGGTGACAGCGAGGGTGCGACGCGCGACGCCCGACGACGCCGATCAGATCGCTGAGATCATCAGCGAGATCATCCTCGAAGACAATCCGGTCGGCTTCGACCGCGAGTGGTCCTCGGAGGAGGTCGCGGCCTGGATGGAGCGACAGGGCGATCAGGGCACGATGCTGGTCGTCGACGACGGCCGGCACGTGCTCGGCTTCGCGGCGATCGACTTCGACTCGTCGCGGCCCGAGGAGTGCAGCTTCGGCTCCTGGATGCGCGAGCGGAATCGACGCCAGGGCTACGGCACCGAGCTCGCGAACGAGGCGCTCGCGTTCGCTCGCGACAAGGGCTACAAGCGGATTCGCGCCCGCCTGCCCGAGGACAACGAACCTGCACTCTCCTACCTCTCGTCGATCGGCGCGATGGTGCCGCTGCGCAGCCCCGGAACGCGCTTCGAGCTGCCCGTCTATCACGAGGGCGACGCATGACGACGACCGAGCTCACGACGACCTATCTCGACGAGCGTGAGCGTGACTGGTCCGCGTTTGTGTCGTCGTCGGAGCCGCTTCCCGACTACTGGGCCTGGTGGGAGGAGCACTCCGCGAGCTGGAAGGTTCCGATCCAGTTCCTGCAGCCGATCGGCCAGGAGTCCGGTGACGAGCTGGCCGCGCTGAGCGAGCTGCTCGAGGCGCTCGGTGAACTCGACGAGGTCGTCGTGCCGCCCGTCGAATGGGTGCACATCACTTATGTCGACGTCGGCTTTCTCCGCCCCACCGACGTGCTCTGGTCACAGGTCGAGTCCTTTTATGTCAATGCGGCTCCCCGCATCCGTCGCGCTGAGCCGTTCTCGCTGCGCATCGCCGGGCTGTCGGCCACGGACGACGGCCAGATCTACCTTGGTGTGGACGACGGAGGGAATTACCGAGAGCTGCGGCGACAGATTCGCCTCGGCGTGCCGTTCGTCTCGCAGAAGATGAAGGACGATCCGCTTGTCACCGCCGACGGCGACGCGTTCGTTCCGAAGCTCCCGATCGCGTTTACCACCGGCAAAGGCGACCGCGCGCGGCTGGTCGAATTCCTTGAGGCCCACCGCGAGCTCGACCTCGGTGAGTTCTCACCGCCGCACATGAAGCTGGCGCGGCTGCCGATTCAGCCGCACGACCACTACGGCGCGATCGACGTCGTCGCCGAGATCCCCCTGCTCGGCTCCGACCATCGCAAGGGGTACCACAACTGACGACCACCGCCGCGCCGACCACCGTTGGGGCCGGCGGCGCTGCCGCCGAGCGCTCGGCACCTCCCAAATCGGTGCTGATCATCGGCAGCGGCCCGATCGTGATCGGGCAGGCGGCCGAGTTCGACTACGCCGGCACCCAGGCCTGCAAGGCGATGCGCGAAGAGGGCATCCGCTCGATCCTCGTCAACTCGAACCCGGCGACGATCATGACGGACGAGGGCGTCGCGGACGTCGTCTACATCGAACCGCTCACCGTCCCGGTGATCGAACGCATTATCGAGCGCGAACGCCCCGAGGCGCTGCTCCCAACCCTCGGAGGGCAGACCGGGCTGAACCTCGCCCGCGAGCTGGCCGAGGGCGGCATCCTCGATCGCTACGGCGTGCGGCTGCTCGGATCGACGCTCGAGACGATCCGCCTCGCCGAGGACCGCGAGCTGTTCCGTGACCTGCTGACGAAGATCGGTGAGCCGACGCCGGAGAGCGCGGTCGTCAAGTCCTGGGAAGACGCCGTCGCCGCGCGCCAGCGGATCGGCCTGCCGCTGGTCGTTCGGCCGGCCTACACCCTCGGCGGCACCGGCGGCGGCATCGCCCGCACCAACGAGGAGTATGAGCGGATCGTTCGCAACGGCCTCGCTGCCTCACCGATCACCCAGGTGCTCGTCGAGGAATCGTTGCTCGGCTGGAAAGAGCTGGAATACGAGGTGATGCGGGACGCAAACGACACGTGCATCACAATCTGCAACATGGAGAACCTCGATCCGATGGGCGTGCACACCGGTGACTCGATCGTCGTCGCGCCGTCGCAGACGCTCTCCGACCGCGACTACCAGCTGCTCCGCAACAGCGCGCTGAAGATCATCCGCGCGCTCGGTATCGAGGGGGGCTGCAACGTCCAGTTCGCGCTCGCGCCGCGGCCGGAGGTGGTCGCCTGGGACGGATCGGACGACGCCTCGGCGCCGCCTTACCACGTGATCGAAGTGAATCCGCGGGTGTCGCGTTCCTCGGCGCTCGCGTCGAAGGCGACGGGGTACCCGATCGCGCGGGTGGCGGCGAAGATCGCCGTCGGCAAGCACCTGCACGAGATCGCGAACAGCGTCACCGAGCGCACCACCGCCGCCTTCGAGCCGGCCCTCGACTATTGCGTCGTGAAGATCCCGCGCTGGCCGTTCGACAAGTTCCAGATCGGCGACCGTTCGCTCGGCACCCAGATGAAGGCGACCGGCGAGGTGATGGCGATCGACCGCACCTTCGAGGCGGCGCTCGGGAAGGCCGTGCGATCGCTCGAGATCAGCAACCGTTCGATCCTCTGGGAGCGCGCCGAATGGGGCGACGAACCCCCACTCGAGGCCACCGACGAGCGGCTCTGGGCGCTGTTCGCCGCCGTTCGCCGCCGCATGCCACTCGACGAGATCTCGCGGCGGAGCGGCGTCGATCCGTGGTTCGTCGAACGGATCGCGCGGATGGTCGCGATGGAACGGCGGCTGCTCGCCGAGGAGCTGACCCCGCAACTGATGCGCGAGGCGAAGCGACTCGGCTTCGGCGACCCGCAGATCGGCACGCTCGCGGACCGGCTGCCGGCGCAGGTGCGCGCGCTGCGCGACGAGTGGGATATCCGCCCCGCCTACAAGATGGTCGATACTTGCGCCGCCGAGTTCGACGCGGTCACGCCCTACTTCTACGGCACCTACGAGGACGAGAACGAGGCGCCAGCGACGCCCGGCACCAAGATGCTCGTGATCGGCTCCGGGCCGATCCGGATCGGCCAGGGCATCGAGTTCGACTACTGCTCGGTCCAGGCCGCGTGGTCGCTGCAGGCCGCAGGCGTCGAGGCGATCCTCGCGAACTCGAACCCGGAGACCGTCTCCACGGACTTCGACACCTCCGATCGCCTCTACTTTGAGCCGCTCGACGAGGAGTCGGTGCGCGATCTGCTCGAAAACGAGGCGGGCGAGTACGGCGAGGCGCCCGCTTCGGTCGTGCAATTCGGCGGCCAGACCGCCGTCAACATGGCGGGCATCCTCGCGAACGCCGCGCTCCCGATCGCGGGCTCCTCGGCCGAGGCGATCGACATCGCCGAGGACCGTGGACGGTTCGAGGCGATGCTCTCCGAGCTCGAGGTGCCGCAGCCGCCCGGCGCCGGCGTCGAGACGCTCGAGGACGCCCTGACGACCGCCGAGGCGATCGGCTACCCGGTGCTCGTGCGGCCCTCGTACGTCCTCGGCGGGCGCGCGATGGAGGTGGTGCAGAACGCGAACGAACTCGTCCGCTACTTCCAAGCGGCGCTCGAGGAAGGCACCGGCGTGGTGCTGATCGACAAGTACCTGAGCGGCCGCGAGTTCGAGGTCGACGCGATCTGTGACGGCGAGACGGTGCTGATCCCGGGGATCATGGAGCACATCGAACGCGCCGGCGTTCACTCGGGCGACTCGATGGCCGTCTACCCGCCGCAGAACCTCACCGACGAACAGCGCGAGGCGATGATCGAGTACACGACAAAGATGGCGCTCGGCCTCGATGTGCGCGGGCTGATGAACGTGCAGTTCGTGATCGCGCCGGACGCTCAGCCCGACGGTCCCGGCGTCTTCGTGATCGAGGTCAACCCGCGCTCCTCGCGGACCGTGCCGTTCATCTCGAAGGTGACCGCCGTGCCGATGGTGCGGCTCGCCGTCAACGTCGGCCTCGGACAGACGTTGCGCGAGCAGGGCTACGAGAGCGGACTCTGGCCGGAGCGGGACCTGGTGGCGGTGAAGGCGCCCGTCTTCTCGATGGCGAAGCTGATCGGCGTCGACACCCACCTCGGCCCGGAGATGAAGTCGACGGGCGAGGTGATGGGTGTCGACCACGCGTTCGCGCCGGCGCTATCGAAGGCGCTGATCGCCTCGGACCTGGGCGTCGAGGCGGGCACGCCGTTCCTGCTCTCACTCTCGAACCAGACGAAGACCGAGGCGATCCCGCTGGTCCGCGCCCTGCACGAGGCGGGCTGCCCGCTGTATGCGACCGAGGGCACCGCCGCGCTGGTCGACGGCCTCGGCATCCCCGTCCAGCGCGTGACGAAGCTGCTCGCCGGCCACCCGAACGTCGTCGACGTCGTCCGTGACGGCTCGGTCCGCGCCGTGATCAACACGCTCGAGGGCGGTCGCGACGAGCCGCTGCGCGACGGCTTCCACATCCGTCGCGCCGCCACCGAGCAGCGCATCCCCTGCTTCACCTCGCTCGATACCGCGCGCGCCGCGATCGACGCGCTCGCCGCGCCGACCGCCTACGAGGTGCGCCCGCTGACGGAGTACCGGGACGGCGTCCCAGCGGAATCCGAAGCATGAGCGAACAACCGAGCGCCCTCGGAGTCCTGTTCGACCTCGATGGCACGCTCGTCGACTCGATGCCGAGCATCGCGAGCGCGATGGCGCAAACGCTCGGGGAATTCGGCCACGAGGTGACGACTGAGACGATCATGCCGCTGATTGGCGCGCCGATGCAGACGCTCGCGACACAGCTCACCGGCGTCACGGACAAGGTCGCCGGGGAGATCTACCGGCGCTACCTGGCGCTCTACTACGACGAGATGATGGAGACGACCCGTCCGTTCGACGGCGCTCAGTCGCTGCTCGACCGTCTGACGGCGGCCGGCATCCCATTAGCGATCGTCACGAACAAGAACGAGCACGGCGGCAAGCTGATGGTCGAGATCCAGGGCTGGGAACGCTACTTCGAGGTCGTCGTCGGCCGCGACACCACCGCGCGACCGAAGCCGTGGCCCGACGGATCGTTGCACGCCCTCGAACGGCTCGGGGTGCCGCCGGAGCGCGCGGCGATCGTCGGCGATACGGACTTCGACATGCAGGCCGGGCGCGACGGGGGCCTGCGCTACCGGGTGGGCATCCTCGGCGCGCGGGCCGCCGACGAGCTGGACGCCTCGGGTGCGACGCACGTCGTGAGCGACCTCGAATCGGCCGGGGACATCCTGCTCGAGGGCGTGCCCGCGCCGGCGCCGGCCGCCACGGAGTAGCCGGCCCGTGGAGCGCTTCACCGCGATCGTCACGGAGAGCGCGCGTCTCTATGGCGATACGCACATCCTCTGGCTGGAGCATCACGAAGCGCTGGCCACCTGCCGGCCCGGTGAGTTCGTGATGACCTACATCGGCGAGGGCCTCGATCCGCTGCTCGGCCGCCCGATGTCTGTCCATCGTGTCCGCGACGGCCGGGACGGCCGCGAGTTCGCGCTGCTCTTCGACGTGGTCGGCCGCGGCACCGACTGGCTCGCCAGGCGGAACGCGGCTGACGAGGTCAGCTTCGTCGGCCCGCTCGGCCACGGTTTCGAGGTGCGCCCACGGGTCCAGCAGATGCTCCTCGTTGGTGGCGGGATCGGCTGCGCGCCGCTGATCTGGCTCGCCGACGAGCTGGTCGCCGAGGGTCGCGAGGTGACGCTGCTGCTCGGCGGCCGCACCGCCGCGCAGATCTTCCCGCCCGAGCTGCTCCCGCCCGCCGTCGAGGTGATCGTGACCACCGAGGACGGCTCGCTCGGCGAGCGCGTGCGCGTCACGGCCCCGTTCGAGCGACTGCTGCCCTGGTGCGATCAGGCGTTCGCCTGTGGCCCTGACCCGATGTTCGAGGCGCTCCACGACGTGACGCGGCGCAGCGGATCGGCGAAGCCCGTCCAGGGTTTGCTCGAGGGCCGGATGGCCTGCGGATTCGGCGTGTGCTACTCATGCGCCGTGTTCCCGAAACGCGGCGGCGTACGCTTAGTCTGTACCGATGGGCCGCGATTCGAACTCCGCGACCTCTACTCCTGATGGGTGATCCGGTGCGGCGCTACCTTCGCCCCCATTACTTGCTCGTCATCGGCGGAACCGCGATCGGTCTTGCGATCGGGATCTTCCTGATCGACATTCAGCCCGCGATCATCGGATGGATCGTCGGTGGCGGCCTAGGACTTAGCGGCGGCGCCTACGTCGCCGCGGTCACCTCGGGCGAGCCGCTGGTCGGCGGCAGCGGCCGGAGTCAGTCGGACTGGTCGATCGAGGATCTCTACGGCGAGGAGCAAGAACGCGCGAAACCGGGACCGCGTAACGGGAGCTGACGGGGGCCCGCGTCCAGCCGCGGCCGATGCCGCGGCGCGCTAGACGACCTGGCCGATCACGGCGCCCAGCTCGATGTAACGGTCGGCGAGCGAACGCATCTCGAGCGATGAGCTCCGCGCGAACGCGACGACCTCGACCCTGACGCCGCGCGTCTGGACGACCTCGACCGCACGAGCGAAGTCCGCGTCGCCAGAGACGATCGCGATCACATCCAGGCGGTCGGCCATGGTCAGCATGTCGATCGCCATCTCGACGTCGAAGTTGCCCTTGATCGAACCGTCGGCGAACCGCTTCAGCGGCTTCGTGACGATCCGGTACTCGTATGGCACGAACGGCGCGACGAACTTCTGTTGCTCGAGCGGCTCGGCGGGGTTGTCGGAGACCGGCGAGTACGCCGTCGCGCGCACGATGTCACGGCCCTGGCGCAGCAGCTCGAGGAGCTTGCCCATGTTGACGGGCTTCTCGTCCGGCTCCTGGCCGTACATCAGGTTCGGGACGTCCACGAACACCCCGAGGCGCAGCTTCTGCGCCGAGCGGTCGAGCTGCTCGCCGAGGGTCAACAACCCTGCCCTCACCTCGTTCAGCACGGCGCTCTGCTCCTCGACGAGGGCGCGCAGAGCATTCACGTCGCCGTCGGTAGCCGTTCCGTTCGTCTCCGCCGTGCGGCGGCTCGTGCGCCGGCGTGCCGGGGCGGCAGTCTCGACGATTGCCTCGGGCTCCGCTGCTGCCTCGGCTTCCGGCTCCTCGGCCGCCTCGGCGACCAGCTCCACCGGCTGCTCGGCCACGTCCGCGCTGGCGCGCGTCCGCCGCCGGCGGCGAGGCGTTGCGGCGGCCGCTTCCTCCTCGTCGTCGCTCGAGGCGTCCGCGGCTTCGGCTGCCTCGTCGTCCGTCGCTTTGCTGGCGCGCGGGCTTCGCCGGCGTCGCGGCGCGGGCTTCTCTTTTTCCTCTGTGCCCTCGCTCGGTGCCTCGGTCGATGTCGTCGCGGTGGTGCCGCGGCGGCGGCGCGGGGTTCGAGGGCGCTTCTCCTCCGACGACTCCGCCGTGTCGGCGGCTTCCTCGGGTTCGGAGCTGGCGCCTGAGCGGCGAGCCGGCCGCCGGCCCGCGATGATCGAGGAGGAGCGCCGTCCGCCGCGGCCACGCGAACCTGCGTTGCCGCCGCTGTCACTCGCAGCGTCGAGCACGGGTTCCCAGATCGTCGAGATCGTCACGCGACTGCCGCCTCACCTGCGAATTGAAGAACGGAACAACGCGCCGCGACCTGCTCGGCGAGCTCGATGAACGAACGGCCGACCTCGGAATCGGGAGCGGAGGCGACGACGGGCTTGCCCGCGTCCCCACCCTCGCGGATCGCGGCATCGAGGGGAAGCTCGCCAAGGAACTCGATGCCGAGCTCATCAGCGGCCGTCTGCGCACCGCCGTGACCAAAGATGTCGCCAGACATGTTCTCGACGATGCCGAAGACCGGCACGCCGAGACGGTCGAACATCCCGACCGCCTTGCGGGCGTCCTCAAGCGCGACCTGCTGCGGGGTCGAGACGATCACGACACCCGCGATCAGCGCGTCCTGGGCCATCGTCATCGAGGCGTCCGAGGTGCCGGGTGGTAGATCGATGATCAGGTAGTCGAGCTCACCCCAGTCGACGTCGCGCATGAGCTGACGCACGCCAGAGCCGATCATCGGGCCGCGCCAGACCACCGGCGAACCCTTCGGGAGTACGAAACCGATCGACACGGCCTTGAGGCCGTAAGCCTCGAGCGCGTGGAGCCCCTGCTCCCCCTCGGACTGGATGCCGCCCTCGATGCCCAGCATCGTCGGGATGTTCGGTCCCGTTATGTCGGCATCGAGGAGCCCGACCTTCGCCCCGAGCCTCGCGAGGGCGACGGCGAGGTTGGTCGAAACCGTCGACTTGCCGACGCCTCCCTTGTTCGAGGCGACCGCGATCACGTTCTTGACGCCCTCGATTGGCGCGGGCCCGCCGTCGCGGCCGAGCGCGCTCCGCACTTCGGCGCCCCAATCGATGTCGATCGCCTCGATCCCATCGATCGGCGCGAGTGCGGCGCGCACGTCCTGGTCGATGGTCTCCTTGAGCGGACACGCTGGCGTCGTCAGAACGAGCTCGAACGACACCGTGCCGCCCTCGATCTTGAGATCGCGGACCATGTTGAGCGAGACGATGTCACGGTGCAGCTCGGGATCGTTCACGGTCCGCAGCGCGTCGAGGACGGCCTGCTGATCAGCCACCTGTACTCCTTCGCCGGGCGCGCATCACGAGTGTGGTTCGAGCTGACAGCCGGCTGGGAACCTTGGAGCGCCGCCGAACGTTGTGTGTGTATCGGTCGTTGCGATTATTGGGGATTGACGTAGTTCGCGTCCGTGAATCGCCTGTCGGAACCGCTACGCGCGGCCGACGCTTCTGCCGATAAGCGAAGTATACGGGCCGTCTGGCCGAGGCGGAACCGATTAACAAACGTTTAGCAGTTTTTTTGCACTAAAACCTTGACTTGAGAGAAGGTAGTGCAAATAATAGTTCAGCCGAATGTGTGGATTCGGCGATCTTCGGTCGACAGGCGGGCCCCGGCAAATCCGCCGACCGAGATGAAGCACGAAGGCGACGGCGGACTACACGCCCACCTGAGAACCCCCAGGGGAACCAGGGCCGCCGCCAACAGCGAAGGACATCGACATGAGTCGCACCTCAGCCAAGTCGCAATCGCGGCCGAGCGGTGCGGCCCGCAAGGCATCGAAGAACTGTGTCCACCACTGGATCATCGATGCTCCGAACGGTCGCGAAAGCACGGGCGTCTGCAAGCACTGCGGCACCGAAAAGGGCTTCTCGAACTCCACCGAGAGCGTGATGTGGGAGCAGACGAACACGTTGCGCAACGACGTACGTGAAACGACGGGCGCTGCGTCCCGCTTCTCCAAGCCGGCAGAGATCCGTCTCTCCGACGAATAGCCCCGCCTGATCGGCGATCACAAGCGTGGCGGCACCGATGGTGCCGCCACGCTTCGTTGTGGCCGCGGATCCGGTCCGCCCCGAGGCGGGGCGTATCATCGGCTGAGGACCAGACGCACGTCACGAGGGTGCATGGATCTCCGCGTCGACCTGGCACCGCACCACAAGCTGCAGCTCCAGCTCCGCAATCCAGTGATGACGGCCTCCGGCACCTTCTCGAACGGCATCGAGCTCGCGAAGCAGTTCGATATCGACGCCCTTGGCGCGATCGTCTCGAAGGGCACGACGCTCCGTCCGCGTCGAGGTAACGCCACGCCTCGCACCGTCGAAACGCCGGCGGGGATGATCAACGCGATCGGCTTCCAGAACATTGGCGTGGGCGCGCTGACGCGGAACGTCGCCCCGACCTGGGCGCGCTGGGCGGTGCCTGCGGTCGTCAACGTGATGGGCGACACCGTCGAGGAGTACGGCGTGCTGGCGAAGCGGCTCGACGGCGTGGCCGGCGTCTCCGCCCTGGAGCTGAACGTCTCCTGTCCAAACGTCGAGGTCGGCGGCCTCGAGTTCGGCCAGGACCCCTACACCGCGGCGCGCGTGGTCACCGAGGCGGCCCGCAACACCTCATTGCCGCTGATCGTCAAGCTCACGCCCAGCGTCACCGACATCCGGCCCGTCGTCGAAGCAGTCGCTGACGCCGGCGCTCAAGCCGTCACGGTCGCCAATACGATCCCCGCGCTCGCGATCGACATCGAACAGCGGCGACCGGCGATCGCGAATGCCTTCGGCGGGCTGTCCGGCCCGGCGATGCGCCCGATCGCGGTCCGCCTCGTCTGGCAGTCGGCCTCGGTCACGTCGATCCCGATCGTCGCGTCTGGTGGCATCGTGTCCGGCGAGGACGCAATCGAGTTCCTCATGGCCGGCGCCACCGCCGTCCAGGTCGGGACCGCGACCTTCCTCGATCCCGAGGCGCCGTGGCGCATTCTGCGCGAACTCACGGCATGGTGTGACGCACACGGCGTCGACCAGATCGACGAGCTGATCGGAGCGGCACGCCGTGTCGAGTAGCGCCCGCAAGCCTGTTAACGTCGAGGCAGCGCCCGCGCTCGCCCGTCGCCAGCGGCTCGTCCGAGCGTTCACGGAACGCCTGATCTGGTGGCCGCTGCTGATCGGGGCCAGCGCCGTGTGGTTCGTATTCGGGATGCGCCTGATGCGCTTACTTGGCCCGGACGCCCTCGGACCCGGTGCTGGCGTGATGCTCGCCGCCGCCGTGGGGATCACCCTCTGGCGCTGGTCCGTCCGCGACGCGCACCGCGAGACCGTCGCCGCCGGCACGTGCCCCCGTTGCGCGGCGGCGATCACCCCGTTCGAGGAGCGTCCGCGCCCCGGCGCGCTCGCGCGCGGACTCCGAGGCTGGCGCTGTGACAATTGCGGCCTCGAACACTCCGAGCCGTTGACGGCCGCGCGCGACGCCTCGTAGCGTCGGAGGCAGTCGAACCGGCCACATCGGGGCGTAGCTCAGCCTGGCAGAGCGCTGCGTTTGGGACGCAGAGGTCCGCAGTTCAAGTCTGCGCGCCCCGACCATCCGGTCCAGTTCCGTATCACCGACAACCGACGTCACCTGGACAAGCCGCGGCGATCGCCGAGTCGGGCGAGCGATCCTGCGCCGCTGTCGGAACGCTCGAGGTTGACCCAGAGCGCGTTCGGATCATGCGTGCGAAACTCGTGCGGAGCGTTCCACATCGACGACGGGCGGGGCAGACGGTGGCGTTGGCGGCGATCCCGGTCTCTGTGCTCGATGCGGCCGGCCCGGCGCACGGAGCCGTCACCGAGTCGGTCTGGACCGCCTGGAACACCGATCCAGCGGTCTTGATCCCGGCGGCGCTATTCGGGTTCTGGTACGCGCGGGGCGTCCGTCGGATGCGCTCCCGGAGGCAGACCGGCGGCCAGATCGCACTGTTCTACCTCGGCCTCGCGGTCATGGTGCTCGCTCTCGAGTCGCCGATCGATCCGCTAGGCGAGCATCACTTCACCTTTCACGTCCTGCAGCACGAGATGCTGATCCTGTTTGGCACCCCGCTCGTCCTGCTCGGGGCGCCGACCACCCCGATCCTCCTCGGCCTGCCGCGCTGGATTCGCCGCGACGTCGTCCATCCGATCGCGGCGAGCCGTCGCGCGCATTGGCTCTACGGGGTCGTGACGCACCCGGCGGTGAGCATCGGCGCGCTCGTTGGGCTGCTCTGGAGCTGGCACTTCATCCCGGGAGCCTTCGATGCGGCGCTCCGCGATGACCTCGTACACCAGGTGATGCACGTCTCGTTCGTTGTCGGTGCCCTGTTGTTCTGGTGGCCGCTGATCGACCCACTGCCGCTGCGCTCCCGTCTCGGGTACGGGCTGCGCGTCGTCTACCTGCTCCCGATGATCATCGCGCGCATTGTGACCGGCGCGGCGATCACCTTCGTCGAGGATCCGCTCTACACCGTCTACCTCGAGGTCGAACCGATCGTGGCGCTCGATCCCGCCGGCGATCAGCAGCTCGGCGCGCTGCTGATGTGGGTTCCCGGGACGATGATGCATCTCGTCGCGATCGCGATCCTGTTCGGCGTCTGGGCGGAGAAGTCGCGACCCGAGGGGCCGCCGCCGCTGGGCGGGCGCCGCGCGGCCGACGTTCCCGCCGAGCGGAGCAGAGCCTCCACTCCCTGATCCGAGGCAGGACGGGCGCACCGCCGCCCCCGACGGCGCGATGTACCATGCGATCGCCCGTCGCGATTGCCGTCGTTCCCGCATCTGAAGGTGGTGAAGCATGCCCGGTCCCCTCGATGGGATCCGCATCCTAGACTTCACGCGCTTCCAACAGGGCACGTTCGGCACCGTGCAGCTCGCCGACCTCGGCGCCGACGTGTGGAAGATCGAGCAGCCGGGTGGCGATCCCGGCCGCTCGCTCGGCCGCCACCTGAGCGGCTACTCGTCATACTTCGAATCGCTGAACCGCAACAAGCGCAGCCTCTGCCTCGACCTCTCCGGGCCCGAGGGCGTCCGCGTCGTCGAGCGCCTCGTCGAGCACGTGGACATCGTCGCCGAGAACTTTCGCCCGGGGACCATGGATCGCCTCGGGATCGGATACGAGCGGCTGCGCGCGATCAACGAGGGCCTGATCTTCGCGTCGGGCAGCATGTTCGGGTCGAAGGGTCCACGCGGGCGCGACCCCGGGTACGACAACATCGCGCAGGCCGCTGGCGGACTGATGGCGTTCACCACCTCGGACGGCGAAACGCCGCACGGTGCGCAGCCGGGCGTCGCCGATCAGACCGGCGGCTCGATGCTGGCCTATGCCGTGCTCGCCGCGCTCGTGCACCGGCTGCGCACCGGTGAAGGGCAACAGGTCGAGGTCTCGCTCTACGGATCGCAGATCGCGCTCCAGGGCATCCACGTCGCGCGCGACTGGAACGATCACGAAATGGCCCCACCCGGCCGCTCGTCCGGCGTGCTGAGTCACCGCGCGCTCTGCCTGGATGGCCGCTGGATCGCGTTCGGCTTCCTCGAGGCGCGACACTTCCCCAAACTCGCCGCGGGGCTCGACCTGCTCGACGAGCTCACGACCGATCCCCGCTTCGCTCGTGCCGAGGAGCGCGCGCAGCACCTCGGCCCGCTCGTCGAGCGGATTGACGCGCAGGTGATCCAGCGCGACGCGGACGAGTGGATCGAACGACTGCGCGAAGCGGACGTGCCGTGCACGGTCGTCAACGACTACGCGGCGATTCGTCGCGATCCTCAGGCGATCGCCAACGGTTATGTCCACGAGACAGAACACCCCGTCTGGGGCTCCGTCGCGACGCACGGTCCGGTCGCCGGCTTCTCGGCGACGCCGGCCGGCGTCCGGATGCACGCCCCGATCGAGCCGGGCGACCACTCAGCGGAGATTCTTCGGGAGGGCGGCTTCTCCGAGGAAGAGATCGCCTCGCTCACGGAGTCCGGCGTGGTGCTCGGCGGTCGCGAGGTCCGCACCGCGGGCAGCGCGTAGCGATCCGCGAAGCGAGCTTCTAGGTCAACGCGGGCTCGAATGCTAGGCCGCGTCTCGCTTCGAACGGCGGCGCTCGAACTCGGCCGTGCGCGCCGACTGCGCCAGCAACTCCACCACCTCCGGCCGAAGGTGATAGGCGGGATCGTTCATCACGACCGCCAGCGCCTGTTCGGCGTTGAGGCCCGGGCCGTCCTGCTGCGGGATCTGCTCCCACGCGAGGCGCACCACCGCCGGCAGCAGATCGTTCAGCTGGAGCTCCGCCACCTCCACCTGCTGTTCGAACTGGGAGCGCAGGCCATCCAACAGCAACAGCGCCGTCTCCTGGTCGCGGTATTCCGCCGGCGCCTCCAGATGATGCGCCGCCTCGCCGGCGACCAGCATCCGTAGCGGGTCCGCCGTGTCGACCGGGAGCCCGCGACCTAGCGCGACCGCCACCACATACCGCTGCGCGAGCGCCACCGCGAGGCGCTCCGCCGCCGAGGCGCCATCGACAGCGCTCCGGATCAGCAGCTCCATGACACGGCTGCCGCGCCGGCGCAGGGTCCGTGGCGTGTTGCCGGTCTCGGGGTCGCGGCCGGCGGCGCGCGTCCGATCGCCGCCGCCGAACTTCGCCGCGTACATCGCCCGATCGGCCGCCTCGAGCAGCTCCGAGGCGCCGGTCCCGTCGTCGGGCGCGAACGCGAGGCCGACCGAGATCCGGACCGGCACCGGCGCGTCGCCGAACTCCCGGTGGATGTCTCGAAGCGAATCGTGCATGCGCTCCGTGATCACGAGCGCGTCATCCTCCGACACGTCCTCCATCACCACCACGAACTCGTCGCCGCCGGTGCGCGCGACCAGATCCTCGCCGCGGACGGCACTGCGCAACTCTTCCGCCACGCGCTGGATCGCACGGTCGCCTGCGTCATGTCCGAGCGTGTCGTTGTAGAGCTTCAGCCCGTCCATGTCGATCATCAGCACCGCCGAACGCCGGTCTCCGTCGAAGTCGGTCTTCAGCGTCGCGAGACGCTCCTGCAGGAATCGGTAGTTCGGCAAGCCGGTCAGCAGATCGTGGTTCGCGGCGTGCTCCGCACGCTCGTACAGCCGCAGCCGGTCGATCGTCACGGCCAGCAACCCACCGACCTCCTCCAACATTCGCAGATCGAACTGCTCGTAGTCGGCGACGCCGGAGTGGAGGAGCGCGAAGATCGCGGTCGTCGACCGGCCGTCGCGAATCGGGACGGTCGCGACCTCGACCGCATCCTCGCCGATCAGACTCCAGTCGAGAGCGGCCAACTCCTCGTCCGACCGCGAGAGCGACACCGCACCCTCTTCGGCAAGGACACGTGACAACACCGAGCCCTCCAGCGAGCCCGAGATGAAGTCCGCATCGCGCACTGGCGGGTATACCACCACCTGCTCCGCCGTTCCCCCCGGCTCGTCGACGGTCAACATCAGGGCGCGCTCGAACGGCATCAGCCAGCGGATCTCCTCCGCGAACGCGTCGAACGCGCCACCCAGATCGGCCGCCGAGGCGACGATCTTCGCGAGGTTGCGCTGCGCCTCGATCCGCGAGGCGCGATCCGTCGCCTGGCGGTACAGCTCGGCGCTGTCGAGGACGAGCGCCAGTTGTTCAATCGCTCGCCCGGCGAGACGCACCGAGAACGGCTGCGCCTCGTCCGATTCGATCACCACGGCACCCAATAGCTGACCCTTCGGACGCATCGGGAACGTAAAGCCGGCCTCGGCGTTGTCAGCGACCCATCCGGGTATCGTGTCAGCGGCACGGGTCCAGGCGATCACTTCGCGGCTGTTGAACCACGCGTGCGCGACGTCGTGCTCCTGAACGTCCGCGGTGGTACGAACCCGCCCCTCGTCCGAAAAGACGACCACCTCGCTGAGCGCATCCCCGACGGCCCGCGCCACGTACGCGCGCTGGTACGGCACGAGGTGGTGCAGCGCCACCGCGAACTCGCTGTAGAGACGGTCGCCGTCCGCGCCGGTCTGGATGACCCGACCAATCTCGGCCAGCGCCGCGAGCTCGTCGACGCGACGTTGCTGGAGCTGGATCAGCTGCTCTCCCTCGAGGCGGCGCCCAACCGCCGCCGCGAGCCGCACGATCACGTCCACATCCGTCGCGCGCCAGCCGCGGTCCGCCCGCGCCGCGAGCAAGAGCACGGCCGCCGGCGCGCGGGTCGGGCCCTCTGGCGTCGCGCCATCGATCTCGCCACCGACCGCGGGAGGCGCATCCGGCTGTGTCGTCAGGATCGGCGCAATCACCACCTGGCCAAGGCGACCATGCAGCGCCGCCTCGACCGGGTACTCGGCCGCCAGTACCAGTGGCGTACCGGCCGGATCGGGTCGATCGGGGATCAGCGCCCGCACCACCTCGAGCTGCTGGGCGCTGAACGACTCGGCGTCCTCCGGCCCCCAGCGGGCGAGCTCCGGGCCGCGCGTACCTGTCGCCACGCTCACGACGCTCGCGAGGATCGGGTCGAGGCCACGCCCGATCTGGTCCAGCAGATCGTCGAGCTGTTGCTGGAGCGGCGCTCCGTTCGCCAGGAGGGATGACGACTCCGTAATCAGCAGCTCACGATCGGCGAGTGCGAGCGCCTCTCGGTACAAACGCGCGCTCTCGAGCGCGGCGCTCATCTCGCGGCCGATCATCGTCAGCAGGTGGAGCTCCTGCTCGCCCCAGTCACGGCACGTTTCGCCGAGCAGCGTCAGCGATCCGCGCACCGTCCCTCGCGTCACCATCGGGACGATCACGTACGGCGGCTTGGCGTCCGCGTCGTCCTCGGCGGACCGCGTCACGCCCTCGAACCGATCGAGTGCCGCGTCGATTACGTCGACTCCGATCGCGGGGAGATCCGCGCTTTCCGCGGTCGGACCGACCAGCAGCGTCGTTGCGTCAGGTTCATCGCCGGAGAGCTCGCGGATCTGGACGGCGTCGACGTCCAACAGTCGCGCGACCAGGCGCGCGGCGCGACGCAACGCCGCGTCATCTTCGAACGGCTCGCTCAAGGCGAAGGAGATCGCGTTGACGATCGAGAGCGCGCGGTTGCGTCGTGCCAGCTCTTCGGTCTTGTGCTCGACCTCGGCTGCCAGGCGCTCGCTGAGCGCCTGCGCGTCGGCCTCCGATCGGCTGAGCCGCGCCTGGGCGTCCTGGAGCTCCGTGACCGTCCGTTGCAGGTCGCTTCGCGCCTGGTCGGCGCGGCTGGTCCGGCGGGACACGAAGCCGGCGACCGCGGGCAGGACCACGAGGGCGATCGCCACCGCCCACGGGCCGGAGACGTCGCCCGACGGCCCGGCCGGCTCAATCGGCTCGAGCAGGCCGGTCTCCAGCAACACGGTGCTCGCGAGGTAGCTGACGCTGGCCGCGGCCAGCACCATCATCCGCGCTCGCTCTCCGAGCTGCGTGGTGCTGGCGGCGACGAGGGCGACCGGCACGGTCCAGTTCGGACCGATGACCGCCGGCAGCAATAGCCCGATCGCCCCGACGAACGCGATCCGGAACGGAACGACCCGCCGATCAAACGCGCGCGCTCGTGGCGGCGCGGGCGACGCGGACCTCGGCTTCGGTCAACGGGAGCCCCACCACGAGGGCCACCTGCCACGCGAGCAGCGGCGCGGCGATCCCGATCAGTCCCAGCAGCACGGCGATCGCGATCGTCGCGAACACGACCCGACGGATGATCCAGGCATGGCGAGCCGCGTCGATCTGCGCTTGCAGATCGAGATCCCGTTCCACGCTATCGTGGAGCAGCAGCTCGGCTAGGATCCGGTCACGCCCCATGCCAGATGGAATCCCCCCCTACGTCCTGATCATCAGGATCACGTCGATTCTGGGGATGTCGTTCTCGCTCGCGATTGGGCTCCTGTTGCTCATCGGCGGCTGGCTGCTGCCGTCGCTGATCGCGTTCGCGTTGTTCGCCCCGTCATTCGGTCTGCTGGTCATGATCGAGCGATTCGCGGCGACTGATCGCGACGCCGAAGGCGCCTAGGCCGCGTCCACGGCGCGGACGGTGGCCGGAGTCCAACTCAACATCACCCGCTCGAACGCCTGGACGACCACGGGGTCGAAGCTCGTGCCACCGCCCTCGGCCACCTCGAGCTGCGCCTCCGCCGCGGAAAGCGCCGGGCGATACACCCGCTGCGAGGTCATCGCGTCCCAGGCGACGGCCACCGCGACGACTCGAGCGCCGACCGGAATGCGCTCGCCGCCGAGGTTGCGCGGATAGCCGTGGCCGTCCCAGCGCTCGCGGGCGGCATACAACAGCTGGGCCGCCCCGCGCAGCTCCGGCACCTCGCGCAGGATCCGCCAGCTGTACTCCGGGTGCTTCCGCAGCTCCTGCCAATCCAGCTCGCTCAGCGGTTGCTGCTTTGCCAGCACGGTCGCCGCGACGCCAAGCTTCCCGATGTCGGACAGCGCCGCCGCCCGATAGATGTCCTCCATCTCGGGCGTGCCGTCCGCGATCCCGCACGCGCGGGCCAGCTCGCTGGCCATCGCGATCACCCGACGAGGTCGCCGCTCCGCTGAGCGGTCGTGGAACTCGAGCGTCAGTTGCAGTGCCCGGATCAGGCCGTCGACCGCGTCGTCGATCGACCGCTTCGAGGGAGACCGTCGTTCCTCCGAGGCGCGCGCCGGGCGCTCCCGCTCCGTCCGAAAGTCGGCGATCGCCTCGGCGACCAGCGGCAGCAGCTCATCCTCGAGGTGGGCCGGGTGTCGAAGACAGCGATAGGCGGCTCGGCTCAGCTCGGGCAGCGCAGGCTCGGGCGTCGTGGCCACCGCCGGCAGCGTCAGGATCACGCGCGCGGCGGGCCTGCTGCGACCGGCCGCGCGCAGGATCGCGAGCGCGTCGGCGCCCGGCAGGTCGGCCAGCACGACCACGTAGTCGTGACGGCGGAGCATGAAGCAGGCCGGACCGACACCATCGGCGACGTCCACTGCGTAGCCGGCGTCGCGCAGGCGAGCGACGAGATCGGCGCAATCGGCCTCGGCATCATGGGCCACGAGTAGGCGAGCGGTCACGGCAGCCTCCACACTGATTCTCGGTGGAGACGAGGGAAATCTACAGAGAGTGCACCCCCACCAACGGCCGGAATCAGCACTCGCAGGAGCGCGACCGAGGGGCGATCCCGACTAGCCCTCGATGACCTCGATCGAGGTGATCCGGTCGCCGGGCGCGGTGTCGGTCGAGGGGTCGCGAGGTGTCAGCGCTGCGGCGAGTTCGAGGCCTTCGACGACGCGACCGAACGCGCTGTAGCGACCGGCCAGCTGAGGCGCGTCCGCCAGCAAGATGTAGAACTGCGAGCCGTTCGTGTTCGGTCCCGCGTTCGCCATCCCAACGGTGCCACGGACGAACGGCGTCTCCGAGATTTCGTCCGGGAATCGGTAGCCGGGGCCGCCGCGACCGTTGCCGATCGGATCCCCGGCCTGCGCGAGGAAGCCCGGGATCACGCGGTGAAAGGACGTGCCGTCATAGAAGCCGTCACGCGCGAGGAAAACGAAGTTGTTGACGGTCGCCGGCGCGACAGCGGGCAGTAACTCGATCGAGATGTCGCCGCGTTCGCTGTGCACGATCGCCCGGTACCGCCGATCGGCATCGATCGACATCGGCGGAGGAGCATCGTATCGAGGAGCCAGATCAGGCCTCGCGTTCGATGATCTCGATCCCGAGAATCGTGTCGCCGTCGACCGCAACATCCGCCTGCGGATCCCGCGGCGTCAGCCCGTCGACGAGCTCGATGCCCTCGATCACCTGTCCGAAGACGGTGAAGTCGCCGTCGAGGTGCGGCGTCGGTCCGAGCGTGATGAAGAACTGCGATCCGTTCGCCTGGCCGCTGGCGTCCTTCGCCATCGACAGCACGCCGCGCTCGAAGCTGAGTGAGTTCGTTTCCTCGACGAGCGCGTATCCCGGCGACCCGAACCCGGCGCCGGTCGGATCCCCCGCCTGCGCCACGAACCCGGGGATCACGCGATGGAACGTCAGGCCCTCGAAGAACTGGTTGTTCGCGAGGAAGACGAAATTGTTCACGTACTCGGGAGCCTCGGAGGCGTACAGCTCGATCCGCACCTCGCCGCTCGAGAGCCGGATCACCGCCTCGTAGATCGCGTCTGGATCGATCGTCATCGCGGGCGCCGCGTCGTAGACCCGGACGATGCCGTCGTCCGGCGGCTCCTCGGGGTCGACGTCTGCCACGTTCTCCGTGTCCGCGTCCGCGCTGTCGGTCGACGTGTCTGTCGTTCCCGGGTCGTGCGAGCCGGCCTGGGTCGCGAAGATGATGCCGCCGAGGCTCAGCACCATGACGATGATGCCGCCAATGAAAAACCCACGCATGTGGCGCTGCATGAAGCCCATGGGGCCCGTGAACTCGACGTGACCGGCCGACTCCGGCACAGATACCTGGCGCGCGCGCTGCCGCCGGCCGCGCCGTTGACGACGGCGCTGTTCTCGCTCCTGCTGTCTTCGGTTGCCGCTCAAGGACGTGCTGTCTCCACTGCGACCCGGTTGATCGTCTCGCTCCGCGATCCATGGTAGCGGTCGCGGTCCGCAGCGTGGATCACGAGCATCGAGGGCCCGGCGGTTCGCACCGAGGCGACCCTGGGGGTCCTCCGGTGAGTCGCGAACGACTAGATGGGCGCTGGTACCCTCGGCAGGATTCGAGCCTGCGACACCTGGCTCCGGAGGCCAGTGCTCTATCCACTGAGCTACGAGGGCGTGACCCGGAGTGTACGGATCGCCGGATCCGGCACGCAATGCTCGCTAGTCGCGCGACAATCCCGCGAAGAAGGACGCCACGTCCGCGGCGTAAAGCGTGGGCTGCTCGAGGGCGGCGAAGTGGCCGCCGTGTGCCGGATCCGTCATTCGGACGAGGTTGTAGCGACGCTCGGCGACCTCGCGTGGCGCCGCCCACGGCTCGGCCGGGAAGCGTGCGTAGGCGGTGGGTACCGTCACCCGACCGGCGAGCGCCGAGGCGCCGCCGCGCCGCATTTCGTAGTAGATCCGGGCGGCCGACAGCACCGAGCCGGTCAGCCAGTAGAGCATCACGTTGGTCAGCAACCGGTCGCGATCGAGGGTGTCCCAGAGGTCGTCGCCGTGGTCCGACCAGACCCAGAACTTTTCGAGGATCCAGGAAAGCAGCCCAACGGGTGAATCGTGCTGCGCGTACGCCAGCGTCTGCGGTCGCGTGCCCTGGATGTGGCTGTAGTCGGTCTCCGTCGCCTGGAACGCTTGCTGACGTTCGCGGAACGCGCGCTCCTCGTCACTGATCTCGTCGTCGGCCGGCGGCCGGCCGCGAGCCGCGGTACCCACGAAGTTGACGTGCAGACCGAGGACCGCGTCGGGCTGCTGGAGCGCGAGCGCGGTCCCGGTGATCGCGCCCCAGTCGCCACCCTGCACCCCGTAGCGCTCGTACCCGAGTTCGAGCATGAGCGCATGCAGCCGCTCGGCGATCGTGCCCGGGTGCATGCCGGGTGTTCGCGGCGCCTCGGAGAAGCCGAAGCCGGGCAGCGAGGGGATCACGAGGTCGAAGCCCGGGGCGCCGTCCAGCCCCGCCGCCAGCAGCTCGGCGGCATCCAGAAACTCGACGACGGAGCCCGGCCAGCCGTGGACCAGGAGCAGAGGCATCCGCTGCTCGCTGCCGGGTCCGGTGTAGAGGATCGCGTGCAGCTCTTCGCCGCCGACCGGCCCTCGGACGTGCGTCAGCTCGTTCAGCTCGTCCTGCACCGCGAACCAATCGTAATCGGCGCGCCAGTAGTGCACGAGATCGCGGAGCACGGCGTCGTTGGTGCCGGCTTGCCAGCCTTCGTCGATCACGATCTCGGGCCAGCGCGCGGCGTCGAGGCGCCGGTGCAGGTCGGCGATCGCGCGCTCGGTGAATTCGATACGGAACGGGAGCAGCGGCATCGGCGCAGTATGCCGAGCCGCGGCTACCGCCGCCATGCATGCCCTCGGCACGCGGCGGGCCGCCCCCGAGGGCGGCCCGACTGAACCGAACCCGTGGCCAGCGCCTAGAGGTTCGAGGTGTACAGGCTCCTGGGCGCCTCCCCGGCAACCAGCCGCTGGCCCGTCGCCCACCGAGTCACCTCGATGTCCACGGCGTGAATCGTGCCGCTGAATTCGGAGCGTGGGTCATAGCCCGGGCTGACCGGCGAGTGGTGATCGGACCCGATGCGGGCGGCGCCGCCACCGACGCCGCGCAGCAAGAACGGGAGCTCGATGGTGCCGGCGTCCGCTCCGTCGATCGAGAAGATGACGCGGCCGGTCCCTCCGATCCCTTCGCCCTCCAGTCTCGCGCCGACCGAGACACGGCCATCGGGGACGTCGATGTCAGACTCGCCGTGGGTGATGTCGGTGAGCGCGTTGTAGTCGAACTGCAGCCGATTGCCCTTCACGTAGAAGGCCATCCCCTCGTTCTGACTGCCACGGGCTAAGAGCAATCCGCCGTCTGAGGAATCGGCGCGCTCGATCTCGAAGGTCATCGACCACTCGCCCAGCGCCATCGCCGGTGCGACCGATCCCGGCACGCGCGAGATCGGTGGGATGTAGTGGTACTTCAGAGTCTCGTGCACGCTGCCCGGCCGCTGAGCGGGCCCGGTGAGCTGGAAGCTGCGGTCATCGAGTGGAAGCACGCCGTAACGACCGGCCTCGATCCACCAGATATCGATCAGCTCTCGCAGCTTGTCGGGCAGCTCCCCGGCCAGATCGTGGCACTCGGAGAAGTCCTCATCGACGTGGTACAGCTCCCACTCGTCGTCTGTGTAGGCAGCGTTCTTCGTGTGGTGGGAGACTGCCTTCCAGCCGTCCGCCCAGATCGCGCGGTGCCCGAACATCTCGAAGTACTGTGGTCCTCGTCGAGGCGCGTCGTCGCCCGAGGCAGCCAGTGCGTACGCGAAGCTGGTGCCCGAGACGGGCATCTGGTCGACGCCGCGGTAGGTGGTCGGCGCCTCGAGATCGAGGAGCTCCAGCACGGTCGGCACGATATCGGTTACGTGGTGGAACTCGTGGCGGATGGCGCCGCCGTCGGTGATCTGCTGGGGCCAATGGACGACCAGCGGATCGCGAATGCCCCCGCCGTGCGTCTGGCTCTTGTACCACTTCAGCGGCGTGTTCCCGGCCTGTGCCCAGCCCCACGGGTAATTCGGCGCGCTGCGGGGCCCGCCGATGTCGTCCAGCCGGGACTCGATCGTGTCGAGGTCGTCGAGCAGCGGATGCGAGTAGCGTGCGCCATCCGTCACGCCCTGAGGACCGCCCTCCTGGCTGGCGCCGTTATCCGAGGTGACCATCAGGATCGTGTTGTCGAGATCGCCGGACTCGTCCAGGAACCGCACGAGGCGGCCGATCTGGTCGTCCGTGTGATCGAGGAAGCCCGCGAATGCCTCTTGTAGACGCGCAGCGAGCTTCCTGGCGTTCTCGGACAGATCGTCCCACGCCTCAACGCCGGGGTTCCGAGGAGCGAGATCGGTACCTGGCGGGATGATCCCGCTCTCGAGCTGGCGCTGGCGCCACTCCTCGCGTGTCGCGTCCCAGCCCTGATCGAACTTGCCTCGGTACTTCTCGATGTAGTCCGCGGGCGCCTGGTGCGGAGAGTGCGTGGCGCCGAACGGCAGGTAGAGGAAGAACGGCCGCGTCGGATAGATCGACCGGTGATCGCGGATGTAACCGATCGCCTGATCAACGATATCCGCGCTGAAGTGATACCCCTCGTCCGGTGTAGCCGGGGGATGGATGTGGTGGTTGTCCTGGGTCAGCTCGGGATAGAACTGGTCCTCGGCGCCCGAGAGGAACCCGTAGTAGCGGTCGAAGCCGCGCTGGAGCGGCCAGTCATCGAACGGCCCTGCCGCGGAACGCTGCTCGCGAGGCGCGAGGTGCCACTTGCCGGTCGCGAACGTGGCATAGCCGTGCTCGCGCAACATCTCCGCGAGTGTGGCCGCGTTCTTGGTGATCGCCCCGCGCATGTTCGGGAAGCCGCTGTCGTAGTCGGCGATCGCTCGCATCCCGATCGAGTGATGGTTCCGGCCGGTCAGCAGGCTCGCGCGGGTTGGCGAGCAGAGCGCCGTCGTGTGGTAGTTCGAGAACCGCACGCCCGCCGCGGCAAGCGCGTCGATGTTGGACGTATCGATCGTCGATCCGTAGCAGCCAAGCTGAGCGAATCCGAGGTCGTCGAAGAGGATGATCACGACGTTCGGGCTGTTGCCGTCCGCCGTCGCCGGGGGTGGCGGCCACCAGGGCTGTGAATCCTGGAAGCTGCGTCCGATCGTGCCCTCGAAATCGGTCTCGGTGGTCATTGTGCCCTCCCCGTATCTGAACCTCGACGCGGCCGCCGAGGTATCTGACTTCTGTTCCGCTCAGGCCGGTGTTACCAGGTGCGCGTCAGATCCAGCTCCTCGGCGACCGCGCCGTCCTCGATGAATCCCGCGATCTCGTCGTCCGAATACCCAAGCTCCCCGAGCACCTCGCGCGCGTGCTCGCCGAACGCGGGCGACCGGTCGCCCGCCTCGTAGCGGTCCCGCCCGAACTTCACGGGCGCGCCGGGCATGATCATCGGCCCCACGGCCGGGTGATCGGCGGAGTAGACGAAGCCGTTCGCCTCGGCCTGTTCGCCCAGCATGACTTCCTCGAGGAACTCCGCCATCGCGCAGGGGATGCCGGCTGACTGCAGCTCGTGAAGCAGCTCCGCGCTCTGCAGCTGGCTGATCGCTTCTTTCATCCGAAGGCGCAGCGCGGCGAAGTGCTCACGCGAGTCGTCGGGCATCTGCCACGCGGGATCGAGACTGTCGTCCGCGATACCGAGCAGCGGCAAGAGCCGGCTCAGCGCTCGCTTGGAGGCGCCGACGGCGATGAAGCGATTGTCCGCCGTCCGATAGGTACCGGCGGCTGCCATCGGCCCCTGGGCGCGACGACGATCGGCGGCCTCGCGAGCGTTCGGTTCCTCGATCTTCACCCATTTGGCGAAGTCACGCTTCCAGAGGTCGACCGCGTCGAAGATGTTCGCCGTCCCGTGCTGCAACGCCAGCCCGGCCTGGTAGAGGGTGGCGCAGACCTGCTGGCCGTAGCCGGTCTGCTCGCGGCGCCAGAGCGCCGACGCGACGCCGAAGGCGAGCAGCACGCCCGACATGTAGTCGGTGAGGTAGGCGTCGGTGTAACGCGGTTCGTCACCGTCGAACGCACCCGCCGACATCATCAGCCCGGAGGCCGCCTGGGCCTGGAAGTCCGCTCCAGCGAGGCCGCCATATGGGCCCTCAGATCCGAACGCGCTGATCTCACCCACAATAATGCGCGGGTTCTCGGCGCTCAGACTGTCGTAGTCGAGGTTGTACTTCTTCAGCGTGCCCGGCCTCATGTTGGAGATGAGCACGTCGGCGCTCAGCGCGAGCCGTCGCGCGATCGCCTGCCCGTCGGGGTGCCCGAGCTGGATCGGAATGCCGCGCTTACCGCGGGCCTTGATGATGTACTGCCGGCCTTCGCCCGGGACGATCGTGCTGTTGAACCGTGTCGCGTCGCCCTCGGCGGGTTCGACCTTGATCACGTCGGCGCCACCGTGCGCGAACAGCTCGGCCGCGTAGGGGCCGGCGACGAACACGCCGAACTCGACAACCCGCAAGCCCTCGAACAGGGCGGTCGGCTCCTCGGTCACTGGTCCCCCCTCCAGCTTCGCTGGCGGATTCGGCCGGCCGGCTAGCGATTCCTCGCGTACGGGTTCGTCGCCTCGACGATCGCGTCGGCCATGAAGTTGAGCGAGATCAAGATCAGCGAGAGCACCAGCGTCGGGAAGAGGATGTACCACCACGCGCCGCTGGTCAGCCACTGTCGTGCATCGGACAGCAGGATCCCGATCGTCGGGATCGGCGGCGACGCGCCCAGTCCGAGGAAGTTCAGCGTCGCCTCGGCGATCACGGCGAAGGCCATCACCAGCGCCGCCTGGACGAGCAGCGGCGGCAGCGTGTTGATCGCGATGTGCCGCACGACGATCCGCAGCGGGCTCGCGCCGAGCGCGCGCGCGGCGAGCGTGTAGTCGCGCTCCTTCTCCTGGAGCATCTGCCCGCGTGAGAGCCGCGCGAAGACCGGCACCGCACCGATGCCCAGCGTGATCGCGATCTCGCGCAGTCCCGTGCCGAGGATCGCGAGCACCGCGATCGCGGTGAGCAGGCCCGGGAACGCCAGCATCGTGTCGATCAACCGCATCAGGACGCTCTCGACCCAGCCACCGAAGTAGCCTGCGACGTAGCCGATCGCGACCCCGACCGGCGCGCCGATCGCGACGGCGCTCGCGCTCACCAGCAGCGAGATCCGAAGGCCAACGAGCACCCGCGTGAGCTGATCGCGATTGAGGTGATCAGTGCCGAGCGGGTTCGACCACGACGGTGACTCGAGTCGCGCGCCGCGGATCTGCTCGGCGTAGTGATAGGGGGTGAGCACGGGCGCGAAGATCGCGCCCAGAGCCAGCAGGACGAGGATCAGCACCGCGACCTGCCCGCGCCGCTCGCGGACCACGCGGTAGATGACGTCGAAGACCTGAGACTGGCGGCGCCATTCCAGTATCCGGTTCTGTCGGATCTTGAGTTCGGTGGCCTGTGCGGTCTCCGCCATCAGCGCACTCGGATCCGCGGATCGGCAAAGCCATAGGTGATGTCCGCCAGCGTGTTCGCGGCGATGAAGATGGCGACGAGGACCGCGAGCAGCGCCTGCAGCAGGACATAGTCCCGACCGACGACGGAATTGATCAGCAGGCTGCCGAAGCCAGGCCTGGAGAACACGACCTCGACGACCAGCGCGCCCGAGATCAGGCCGCCAACCTGCAGCGCCGCGACCGTGATCACGGGGATCAGGGCGTTGCGCATGGCGTGGCGCAACACCACCTCGCGTTCGCGGAGCCCCTTCGCCCGCGCGGTCCGCACGTAGTCCTGGT
Source organism: Dehalococcoidia bacterium (assembly GCA_965248675.1). Taxonomy (GTDB): domain Bacteria; phylum Chloroflexota; class Dehalococcoidia; order UBA2979; family UBA2979; genus UBA6627. The sequence continues at coordinate 351,238 of CBDFJZ010000005.1, read as the reverse complement.
TCATCACCTCCTGGATCGAGGCTCGTACGAACCGCGCCAGCACAGACGCGAGCGAGGACCCGGCGGCGATCGTCGGCAGGATCAGGAACTTGAGGGCCTGCAGCGGGTCCTCGTCGATCGACACGCGCCCGGAGACCGGTAACCAGCCGAGCTCGACGCCCACTACCCAGAGCAGGAGCAGGCCGAGGATGAAGTTTGGGATGCCGAGCGTGGAGATCGTGAACGCGGTGGCGAAATAGTCCGCGATCCCGCCCGGTTTGATGCCGGCGAAGATGCCGATCGGGACTCCAATCAGAATCGCGAAGAAGTACCCCGCGACTGCAAGCTCGAGCGTGGGCAGCACCGCGTTGCCGAGGACGTCCCGGACAGGCAGGTTCCGGGTGAAGGACGTGCCGAAGTCGCCTCGGATGGCATCCGTCACCCAGTTCAGGTACTGAATGGCCACGGGGTCGTTCAGCCCCAGTCGCTCGCGGAGCTCGAAGATGTCCTCGGTGGTGGCGTCATCGCCTGCGAGCAGCTCAGCCGGATCGCCAGGGATCAGCCGTACCACGAAGAAGACGACCAGCGTCGCCAGAAAGATCACCAGGACGGCTTCGGCCATGCGGCGCACGATGAACCCGCTCATGCCCGCAACCCTAACTCAACAGCGTCCCGGTGATCCTCACCTCGAACTCCGGCCTCGGCGCGGCCACTGGCTAGACGTCTTCGTCGAGCCAGTACCTGGAGTGGAACGGAATCGAAAGAGTGTCCCACGTCAGGTTTTTCAGCTTCTTCTGCCACGCCCAGACGTAGCCGCGGCTGACGATCGGAGCGATCCACGGTTCTCGATCGTAGAGCGCGTTCAGCTGCTTGTGCAGGTCCGTGCGCTCGGAGGCGGTCGGCCGCGCACCGAAGCCATCGATGATCTCCCGGTACTCGGGCGTGTCGTACGCGCACGAGTTCGGCAGACGCATCTGGAAGTTCATCACCGGCAGCGTCTCCGGCTGCAACGCGTAGAACGCGAAGGACGAAATGTACGCCCCCGGGAGCTGCCCCTCGCGGAACAGCGGCCCTCGCACGGCTCCGTCGTAGAGCTCGATCTTGAGGTTGATACCGATCTTCTCGGCGTCCGCCTGGATCACCGCCGCGATCGCGTCGTCCGCGGGGTCACCACCGGAAGTCACCGAGAGCTCGATCTCCTCGCCGGCCCAGCCTGACTCGTCAATCAGCGCCTTGGCCGCGTCTATGTCGAAGTGCTCGCGATCGAGCTCCGGGTCGAAGGCCTCCGAGAACGGCTGCCAGTAGAACTCAATCGGATCGGCGAGCCCCTGGAACGTCTCTTCGGAAAGCCGCTTCCGGTCGACGGCCATGTAGAGGGCCTTGCGCACGCGCGGGTCGTCGAACGCCGGGTGCCCGCCGCCGTTCTGGGTCGTGACCATGCCCATCACCCACATCGCGAGACCCGGAGGCGCGATGTCGAGGTTCAGGTCGCTGTCTTGCCATCGGATCCCGTCAGCAGCAGTGGCATTGTTCGTGGCGTGGATCTCGCCGGCATCGAGCGCGAGGCCCAGCACGCTGGCGTCCTGGAAGCGGCGGAACTCAATCGAGTCCACGAGCGTCGGCTCGTAGTGTGCCTCGTGACGCACGCCTCGATACGACTCAGCCGGGCGGAACGAGTCGAGATCGAACTTGTAGGGTCCGCTCGCGCCTCCGAAGCCGACCGGGTCCGCGCGGTCCGCTGTGTACGCCTCGAGGGTGTCCGGATCGTGGACGTGTGCGTACTGGAAGACGTCGAAGATCAGCGGCCCGGGCCACGCCAGATTGAAGTTCAGCGTCCGGCTATCGACCACATCGATGCTCTCGACGTACTTGGAGAACGTGCCCTTGACCTGGCTGTTGTTCGTGCCCTCGTCGTCGATCTTCTCGAAGCTTCCCTTAACCGCCTCGGCGTCCATCGGCTTGCCGCTGTGGAACTCCATGCCCTGTTGCAGCGTGACCTTCAGCTGCGTCTGGTCGCCATTGAACTCCCACGCCTCGGCCAGGTGCGGCTCGGGCGCCATCGAGTCCGCGCCGAATTTCGTCAGCGTGTCCCAGAATGCCGACCAGTTGGGGCTCTGCACGCTGCCGGAGGTGTAGGGACCGTTGTAGCTCTCCCAGTTGCTCAGCGTGCCCCAGATCAGCTCGCCGCCCTTCTTCGGTTCTCCGGCGGCTCCATCGCCACCACCGCCATCTCCGCCGCTATCGCCGCCACCGTCGTCGTCGCCACACCCGATGAGCGCCGCACCGGCGAGTCCGGCCGCACCAACCGCGGCACCCCGCAGCGCCGATCGACGGCTAATTCGCCCTGCCTCGAAACCCTCACTCGCCATGTTCCCTCTCCTCTAGATCTCACGCGTCGAGCCAGGCTGGTGCCCGATACCGCTGTTGTGATGGCAACAGACTATACGAAATGGGCTCAGCTCTGGCTCTCCTCGCGGCGACACTAAGCCTCGTTGAGAACGGTCCGCAGTCCGCTGGCGGACGGACCTCGATCGGCGGACGGCCAGCGGACAGCGCCGAGGCCTCTGACCACGCCCGCGGCGTACCCTCCGGTTCGTCCGCGGCCACACGCCGCTCCCGCGCCTTGCTGGAGGGCCCCGCAATGAGGTTCAATCTGGCCCGGCCCGCCCTTCCGCGAATAACATCCCCGCGTTCGCCGAACGTAGCGGGCGCGATTCAAAGGAACATCACGTGACGAACCGGCTCGAAGGCAAAGTCGCGATCATTACCGGGGGCAACAGCGGGATTGGCGAAGGCACGGCTCACCTCTTTGCCCGCGAAGGGGCGAAGGTGATCATCATGGCCCGCCGTGAGGAGCAGGGCCGGGCCGTCGAGGCCGCGATTCGAGACGCGGGCGGGGCGGCGACGTTCATCGTCTGCGACGTCTCAGACGAGGACTCGATCGTCGCGGCCGTTGACCACGCCGCGGCGACCTACGGCACGATCGACGTCTTGTTCAACAACGCCGGCGGCGGCGGTCCGGGCAACTTCCCCGACGAAACCAGGGAAACGTTCGAACGCGTGGTCAACGTCAACCTGACCGGTACGTTCAGCATGAGCCGCGCCGTGTGGCCGCATCTAGTGAGCGCGGGCGGCGGAGCTGTGATCAACATGTCCTCGCTGGCTGCGCAGCGCGGCTTCAGCTCGAGGATGCAGGACGAATTCGGCGCGACCGCGTCGTCGTACTACGCGGCGAAGGCCGGCGTCGATGCTCTGACGCGTTACATGGCCGGCGTCGGCGGCCGGGACAACATCAGGGTCAACTGCGTCCGCCCCGGTCAGATCCTGACGCCGGGAGCGACCCGAGGAACGATCAACGATCCCGACGGCGGGCACCACGTGTTCGAGAAGATGTTCGACTTCGCGCAGATCGTGAAGGGCCCCGGCCACGTCGAAGACGTGGCCAACCTCGTGCTCTTCCTGGCCAGCGACGAATCGCGCTTCATCACCGGCGAGATGATCAACATCGACGGTGGCGTGGCGGCCAAGATCTAGCGGAGCTGCCTCGGCAGGTCACGGACCACCTGTGGCTGTTCGCGGTTGGCTACGAGGCGTGTTGTGCGACGATCGCCTGCGCCTCGTTGGTGACCGTGGGCAGCGCCGCCTGGAACGCCTCATCGTCCACCGAGGCCGCGAGCGCCGCGTAGCCCGCTCGCTCGAGCATCGGCCGCAGGCGACCCCGCTCGAACCGTTCCAGCGTCCAGCGGAGCGGGTCGCCCGCCGCCGTCGCGTCCAGCATCAACCGCTCGTTCTCCAGCTCCGGCCCGTAGTGGTAGTGCGGCGCGTTGGCGAAGCAGTCGAAACGCAAGAGCTCGGTGTCCTCGCCGTCCACCTGCGCGAAGACCTGGACACAGAGCCCTTCGTCGCCCGGGATGTCTTCCCGGTAGTCCATCGCGATCTCCAGCGTGCCCGCGGCAACCACGGTTGCGCCCTTGTCCATCTCGACCTCCCGTCCGACGCGGTGATCCGAACGGCACCCCGGGAACCCGCGCCGCGGGGAGCAGTCTAGCCGAGGTCCGGCTCACGAGGACGCCGATGCGCTCGCGAGCAGCCGCGGAATGGCCATCAGCGATGAGGAGGGTGAACGGCGGACGGCCAGCATCGGCCCGTGTTTGCTGGTGCCCCCAGGGGGAATCGAACCCCCGTTACCACCTTGAAAGGGTGGCGTCCTCGGCCACTAGACGATGGGGGCCGAAGCACGGCGCCCGCACCGAAGGGTGCGGGCGCGTCCGAGGATAGCAGCGGCGATCCTCGGTGGCATCGGACCCGCCGCGTGCGGCCGGCCGTCGGTCAGCGCGGCAGCGTTGGCCAACTCCGGCCCGGCGGGAGCTGATCGCTAGCGGTCCGGAACGGCGCGTTCGCCGGGTTCGAGGGCGGTCTCGTACGCGGCGCGGAGCGTTCCTGGTCCGGCGGCTGAGGTGCGGATGGAGCTTCACTTGCCGCGAGCGGCGTTCGCTCCTCCTCCGCTTCGGCCGTACCGGGCCACGGCGGGATCGCACCGGCGACGGGCTCCTCCGTTTCCGAGCTCTCCTCGGTCTCCACGTCGGCCTCCAACTCGTCCGCGTCGTCGGCCGCGCTCGGTTGGGCAAACGGCGAGGAGTTGCGAGCGAACGGGGTCGTCGCCGTCGCCTCGGAGGCGTCAAGTTCCGAGGGTGCGGTCTCGACAGACTCGCTCACGCCCTCCTCGACAGCCGGAGCCGCCTCTTCGGCCGGCTCAGCGCGCTCGGGCTCGGGACCTCGCTCAGGCGCCAGCAGCACCGTGTCGAGCCGTTCCGCTACTGGACCGTCGGACGTCTCGGCCTCGGAATCCGCGGTTTCCTCGATCGGTGCAGCGACCTCGGCGATCGCGTCGGCGGCGTCCGCGGTGGCGGGGACGATCTCCGTCGGCGCGTCCTCGACCGGTGTGTCGACGACCGACTCGGCCAAGGACTCGGCGATCTCGTCGATCGATTGATCGACGCTCGCCGCGATCTCAGCGTCGAGTTCCTCGACCGTGGGTGCGCTCGCGACGATCTCGTCCACCGCCTGCTCGAGGTCCGCCGTCACAGCAGCGACTGCTTCGACGGGCGCTTCAGCATCGAGGCTGGCGGGCTGGGCAGGCTGGGCAGGCTGGGCAGGCTGGATGCTGAGCTCCGTCGCGGGCTCCTCGATCACGGGCTCCGCGATCAGGGGCTCCTCGACCACCGCCTCCGTTGCCTCGACCACGGCTGGCTCCTCGACGACGGCCGCCTCGATGGCGGGCTCCGCATCGACAGACTCGACAACCTCGGCGGCCGGCTCTGAGGCCTTAGCCTCGGGGATAGCTGGAACCTCGGGGATGGCTGGCGGCGCCGCCCCGGACGGCATCGTGAACGCAGGCGCCTCGACCATGGGCGGCTGCTCGGGCGGCTGGGTGATCGCGACCTCTTCGGTGATCGTCGTGGCCGGTTCCTCGACCACGGCTTCGCTCGCCGGAGGCGCGGGAATCGCAGTGTCGAGTTCGGCTCGCACCTCGTCGACCATCGTCGGCGGCACGGCGCTGGCGGGAATCGAGGCCGTCATCGGCGCGCGTGTCGGCTCCACGCGCGGCGCCGGCATCCCGGGATCCGGCTTATCGTCGGCGATCGGCGGCTCGGACGGGTCCGGCATTGGCGTAGGTGCGATGTCCGGGCGGTCGGGCTCGCGGACCAGGCGCGCGTACTCGTCGTCGCGGCGGCGCCAGATCAGCCAGAGCGCAACGCCGGCGGCGATCAGCAGCACCGCGATCGCGCCGCGGCGACGACGTGATCGCCGCCCGGTCCTTCGATCAGCGATGCCGCTGATCGCGGCGGCGGCTTCGCGGCTGCGATCGACCAGCGGCGCGGCCTCCTCCAGCAGCTCACTCGCCTTGCCGCGCCCGCGGCGAAAGGCAGGGGCGATCCTCGGCAGGCTCGGGCGCCGTGGTCTCAGCGTGAGGCGGGCTCTCATTCTCGACCTCCAATGGGGGGCACGGGCGGGGAATCCCGAGGTCGCTTCGGCCAGCCGGAGCAGCACGCCGAGGCGTTGTGGATAACTCTGCGGGCGGCCAAAAGCACCGCATTCTAGCACAATCACCTCGTGCGACCTCGACGCCTCGTTGACAACGTCGGCGGTGTTCCGGCGCTGATCGTCCCGTCCCGCTGGCCCTCCCGCATACCGGATTCATCGATATAGTCGGTGACTATTCCGGTGCGCCTCGGGAGGTGCGGGCATGACCACGCCAGAGATGCAAGACCGTGAGCAGCGGCTCGTGGTCGAGGAGTACCTCAATCCGTCCCAGGGTTACGAGTCAGCCGGTTATCAACTGCTGTTGCGCCTCTCCAGTGAACAGCAGCCCGGCATGCTCGGCCGGATCACGACCACGCTCGGCGACGCCGGTGCGAACATCATGGACATCGACATCCGCGAGGCACGCGCCGACCGGATGATTCGCGATTTCCGCGTGCTCTGCGAGAGCGAAGAGCAAGCCGGCCAGGTCGCCGCCGCGGTCTCCGCGATCGACGGCGTCGAGATCGAGCTGGCCTCGGACCGCACCTTCCAGCTCCACCGGCGGGGCAAGATCGCGATCGAGAACAAGGTGCACATCCGCACCAACGCGGAGCTCGCACACGTCTACACGCCCGGCGTCGGCCGCGTGTCGATGGCGATCCACGACAACCCGGACGCGGTCTGGGCGCTCACGATCAAGTCGAACACGATCGCCGTCGTCAGCGACGGGACCGCCGTGCTCGGCCTCGGCGATATCGGTCCCGAGGCGGCGATGCCGGTGATGGAGGGCAAGTCGATGCTCTTCAAGTCGTTCGCCGACATCGACGCCTGGCCGCTCTGCCTCGACACGAAGGAGCCCGACGAGATCGTGAGCATCTGCCGCGCGGTCGCGCCCGGCTTCGGCGGCATCCTGCTGGAGGACATCTCGGCGCCGCGCTGCTTCGAGATCGAGGATCGCCTCCAGGACCTCGACATCCCCGTCTTCCACGACGACCAGCACGGCACCGCCGTCGTCGTGCTCGCGGCGCTGATGAACAGCTTGAAGATCGTCAAGAAGCGTCCCGAGGACCTGAAGGTCGTCGTGCTCGGCGTCGGCGCATCCGGCGTCGCCTGCTCGAAGATCATGATGAACTTCGGCGTGAAGAACCTGATCGGGTTCGATCGCACCGGCGCGGTCTACGAGGGCCGCGACAACCTGAATTTCGCCAAGCAGTGGTTCGCCGAGAACACCAACCCCGAGGGCTTCGACGGCACCGTCGGCGAGGCGCTCGAGAGAGCGGATCTGTTTCTCGGTCTCTCCGGTCCGCGACTGGTTGAGCCGGAGTGGGTGCCGAAGATGGCGGACGAAGCGATCGTCTTCGCCCTCGCGAACCCCGAGCCCGAGATCCTTCCGGAGCGCATCCCAAGCGGCGCAGCACGAGTGATCGCGACCGGCCGGTCGGACTACCCGAACCAGATCAACAACGTGCTCTGCTTCCCGGGCCTGTTCCGCGGCGCGCTCGACGCGCACGCGCGGAACATCACCGAGGAGATGAAGATCGTCGCCGCCCGCGCGATCGCCGACGTGATCCCCGACGACCAGCTGAACGAGGACTACATCCTCCCGTCAGTGTTCAATCCCGAGGTGGTGACCCGGGTAGCCGATGCCGTCCGCGAGGAGGCGATCCGCTCCGGCGACACCCGCGACTTCGGGCCGCGCGTCTTCGTCTAGCAGCGAACGAGATCCGGATCGAAGAAGCCCCGCCGATGGCGGGGCTTCGTTCACGTCGCACGCCGGTCCGCTCAGTCGGCCGCGGCGCGCGCCTCAATCGCGTCGACGACGCCCTGCTTGAGCAGCTTGATGTCCGGGTACTCCCCGGTCTCGCGCTTCGAGTAGATCGGTCGATCGTCGATCGTGAACTCGAAGTCGCCCTTGGTGCCCATCACGAACTCGAAGGACTCGATGTCTTGCTGGTATGGGCCCAGAATTTCGGCGGCCGTCCAGGTCGCCCGTTGCATGTAGTTTCAGGGAACGCAGTACTGAAGTCTGATCCGCAGTCCGCCTTCGGCCATCTCGAACCTCCTCGCGCCGGTTACCCGTGGCGCTTCACGTTAGCCATAGCGTTCCTCACGCCATGGATCACCATGCATATGGTACCCGTACATCTCCCAGAACCCCGGGCGGTCCTCGGCGACGAATTCGATGCCGCTGATCCACTTCGCGCTCTTCCAGAAGTAGAGCTGCGGGATCATCCCGCGCAGCGGCGCCCCGTGCTCCCCGCTCAGTGGCGCGCCATCGTGGCTGTGGACCAGCAGCACGTCCTCGCGGTCGAGCTCTTCCAGCGGCACGTTCGTCGTGTAGCCGCCGTAGCTGTGGAAGACGACGTGCTTCGCCTCGGGGCTCGGCTTCGCCAGCTCGAGGATGTGCTGGAACGGGATCCCCTCCCAGTCGTTGTCGCAGCGGCTCCACGTCGTGACACAGTGGATGTCGGTGCGCAGCTTGACCTGCGGCAGCGCCTGGATCTGCTCCCAATCGAAGCGCAGCTCCTCGCTCACGAGGCCAAAGACGCGCAGCTCCCACGTCCCCAGGTCGACCCGGGGTATGCCCCCGTAATGCAGCACCGGCCAGCCCTCGACGAGTCGCTGGCCCGGGGGCAGCCTCGGACGGCCGTCGGGGAGGTCCTCGCTCGTCTGTGCGGCGGAGCCGCGGCCAAACAGGCCAAACGTCACGTCAGGTCCTCTCACCGGGGGGCGCGCGGCCACGATCCTACCAATTCACCACGCCGCGCCACGACTCGGCGGGTCGGGCGGACCCTCAGCCGCCCTTCGGCTACGCTGGGTTCCTATGGACCAGGCGATCGAGGATCACGCCGACCCAGCATCGCTCGACCGCGCCGGAGGCGCGGCCGGTCGCGTCGGGCCGCTGCTGCTCGTCGCGGCGGTCGTCTTCGCGATCGACCAGGTGACCAAAGCGCTGATCCGGGGCTCGCTCGCCATCGGAGAACGCTGGCCAGCCGACGTCGAGCTGTTGCGCCTCACCCACGTCGAGAACGACGGCGCCGCGTTCGGCATCCTCCAGGGCGCCGGCCCGCTGCTCGTCATCACGACAACGGTTGCGATCGCGTTGATCGCACTCACGCTCCTGCGCTCGGACAGCTATCCGCGACCACAGCTCTACGCGCTCGCGCTGATCCTCGGGGGCGCGGTCGGCAACCTGGCCGATCGAATCATCCGCGGCTCGGTCACCGACTTCATCGACCCGACGCACTACCCGTCGTTCAACCTCGCGGACTCCGCGATCGTGATAGGCGTCTCAGCGATCCTCGTGATCACGCTCTTCGAACGATCTGACGATCGGGACGAGGCGGCGAAGGACACGCCGGAGTGAGCGCCGCATGAGCAGCGATCGCCACTTCGCCGTGCGTCACTCCGGACGCCTCGATCGCGCCGTCGTCGAGGCGATGCCCGAGCTGTCGCGCTCGCAGGTGCGACGGCTCGTCGAGGACGGCAGCGTCAGGGTCGGCGCCGAGGTGATGACGAAGCCGGCCCAGACGGTGCACGAGGGCGCCGGGCTGCTCGTCGCGGAACCGATCGTTCCCAACCTGGACTGGCAGGCGCACGACGTCCCGCTGGACATCATCTTCGAGGACGAGGAGACGCTGATCCTCAACAAGCCGGCCGGGATCATCGTCCACCCGCGGCCGGGGATGAACGCCGTGACGCTGATCAACGCGGTGCGCGCGCGTTACCCCGAGGTGCGCGAGATCGACGACTCCGGCCGCGGCGGCATCGTCCACCGCCTGGACCGCGACACCTCGGGCGTGATCGCGCTCGCCAAGTCCGAGGCCGCCCAGCACGCCCTCAAGCAGCAGTGGCGCGACCGCGAGACGCTCAAGCGCTACCTCGCCGTGGTCGAGGGCTTCGTCGACCCCTCGCACGGCGTGATCGAGGCGCCGCTGGGCGCCGACCCGAACGATCCGCGACGGCGCGCCGTCGTCGAGCAAGGCCAGTACGCGCGCAGCGAGTTCGAGGTGATCGAGCAGTTCGGCGACGAAGCCGCGCTCGTCTCGGTCCGCATCCACACCGGGCGCACGCACCAGATCCGCGTCCACATGGCGGCGATCGGGCACCCGATCGCCGGCGACCAGATGTACGGTCACGCCTCGGAACTGATCGAACGCCAGGCGCTGCACGCGCGGCTGCTCGGCGTCACGCTGCCCTCGACCGGCGAGTGGCGCGAGTTCGAGGCTGATCTCCCCGCCGACATGGAGGAGATCATCGACACACTGCGCCGCCGCCGCAGCGCGGAGCCGAGCAATGCCGCCGCCGGCTGAGGCCACCCCCACGATCCCGCTGAGGACCACGATGACGACCGCCAGCACTACCGACCGTCCGGTTCGCGTCCGCCTCGCGCCCAGTCCGACCGGGGATCCCCACGTCGGCACGATCCGCCAGGCGATCTGGACCTGGCTCTACGCGCGCCACACCGGCGGCCGCTTCATCCTCCGCATCGAGGACACCGACCAGACCCGCTACGTCGAGGGCACCGTCGGACGGATCATGGACTCGCTCCGCTGGCTCGGCCTCGATTGGGACGAGGGTCCCGACGTCGGCGGCGAGTACGGCCCCTACGTGCAGTCCGAGCGCACGTCGCTCTACCGGGAAGCGGCCGACCGTCTGCTGGCGAGTGGCAACGCCTACCGCTGCTTCACGACGGCCGAGGAGCTGAAAGAGATGCGCGAGGCGCAGCAGGCGCGTAAGGAGCCGCCGCGCTACGACGGCCGCTACCGCGACTACCCGAAGGACCAGGCGGAGCAGCGCGCCGCCGACGGCGAGCCGCACGTCCTCCGCTTCGCGATGCCGCTCGAGGGCAGCACGACGTTCACCGACCTGCTGCGCGGCGAGATCACGTTCGCGAACAAGGAGCTCGACGACTTCGTGATCCTGAAGTCGGACGGCTTCCCCACCTATCACCTGGCCCACGTCGTCGACGACACGGCGATGCAGATCTCGCACGTCACCCGTGGCGAGGAGTGGCTGCCCTCCGCGCCGCGGCACGTCCAGCTCTTCGACGCGCTCGGGTACGACGAGCCGGTCTGGGTGCACGCGCCGGTGATCCTCGGACCGGACGGCGGCAAGCTCTCGAAGCGCCACGGCGCCAAGAACGTGCTGGAGTATGCGGACGAGGGCTACCTCTCCGACGCGCTCTTCAACTTCCTCGCGATCACCGGCTGGGCGCTGGACGATCACACAGAGATCTTCACGCGCGATCGCCTGATCGAGGTCTTCGATCTTGCCGACCTCAGCAAGAACCCGGCCGGCTTCGACGACACGAAGCTGGAGTGGATGAACGGCCTCTACATGCGCGAGACGCCGGAGGACGAACTCGCCGAGGTCTTCCGGCAGCGCCTCGAGCGCGACCTCGCACCGGACATCCCGCGCCCCCTCGATCAGGCGCTGATCGAATCCTTCGCACCGCTCGTCCGCGAGCGGGTGAAGCTGCTCTCCGAGCTCGCCCCGCTCGTCGAGTTCTTCTTCCGCGGCGACGTGCCGCCGCCGCCGAACGATGAGTTCCTCGTTAAGAAATGGCGCGACCGCGGGCCCGACGCCGCCGATGCCCTCGGCTCAGTTATCGCCCGCCTCGAACCAGTCGATCCCTGGGCGACCGAGGCGATCGAGGGCGCGATGCGCACGGCCGCCGAAGAGCTGGACATCCGCGCGGGCGACCTGTTCGCGCTCGCGCGCCTCGCCGTCACCGGGACCCGCATCTCACCCCCGCTGTTCGAGAGCATGGAGATCGTCGGCAAGGGCCTGTCGGTCGAACGAATCGAGGCGGCCGCCGCACAGCTCGGCGCGTCGTAGGCACCTCGGAACCGGCGCGGCTAAGAGGTCAGGGGAGGGCCCCGTGACGCTCTCTGAGGCGCTTTGCTAGGCTCGATTCCGTCGCTGAGGATTCGTCTAATGGTAGGATAGCGGATTCTGGATCTGATTCAGGCCGACTGGCCCGCTTCCCCGACAAGCACCGAATAGCCACGCTGCGCCCCGTTTAAAGGGCCGCAGCGATCTTCAGAACCTCGGCACTTCTCACGTTACGCACCGTCTGGCACCTTTAAGTAACGACGCCGTGGGCATCCTCGTGGGCATCCTCGCCACTGTCGCGGTGCGCACGAAGCCCTGGGGCTCGACCGAGGTGCCGAACGATGACAGACCCACGAGAGCTCGTGCCCGCAAGTCGGTGATGGACCTCGCCGCAGTCCCCTGACGAGCGTGAGCAGATGTGAACTGAGCGGCCCATCTCGAGTCTGGCTGGTGAGCATGCAGATCGAATTCGGGACTGACGAGCAGTACTTGGGGAGTTGGCTGCAGTTCAACGTCGCCTACCGCGCCAACGTCGCGGCGGTGTGCCACACCCAAGTCATCAGGGCATCGGGGGCCGACGGTCCGGCGGCGGCTCTCGAATGCTTCCAGCAGTACCTCTTTGTCATCGAAGACTTAGCGGTGTGGGCCGCAGCCATCTCGGCTTGGCAAGGCGGCAAATCGCTGGTGGATGCCGTCGAAGCGGCGAATGCGAAGTGGCCGCTCTTCGAGCAGCTAGGTGAGGCGGACGGAAGCCTGCTAGTCGAGGTCTTCGGATTGCCGCCTCCGTCAGATTTCAACGATGAGGTGCGTCCGCAGTACGAGGAATGGTCGGCCCAATGGAGCATCGCCGCTCAAGACGTTGGGAAGTTTGCAGCTCGAGAAGCACAGAATGGAGGGCAGCTTGCCAAGCGACTGCAGAACAAGATGAAGCATGGCCTCCACTTCGCGGTTGCGAATGATGGTGGAACGATGAGGGTCCATTTCTACCATCACCATGCATCACAGGGTGAGAAGCTCGAACTTCCAACCGTGGGCCTGTCGGCCGAGAGTGCGGAGCGATGGGTGCGCCGCGCGTACGATACCTCGAGATTCTTGGCTGCGATCCTCAAGACCCTGTTCGTCGCCCGTTTCGTTCACGATCCCGTGGCGGCCTGGATACCCCGCACCGAACCAAACAACCAGTTGAAGCTCGACGAGATCAAGGAAGACCTCGCTCGGGTGAAGGTGCCAGTGCTCGAATGGGTCGGCGGCGAACTGCCCTAGTTGTACAGCTGGAACACCCCTGCCTCGTCTCCAACGCCGAGGTCGCGTTTCAACGTCTAGCTACTCCGCCCGTTGATCGTGCAGTCCGGCGTCAGACCGAGGAGGCCGGAGCGCGACCTAGTCGCCGCTTCCCCCGGGGCCCCTAGGGGCTACGGGCCCCTCGCGCCATCGGTCGACCATCCTCCTCGATCGCTGGGGCCGGCGGTCCTTCCGAGGAGGCCTCCTCTCGGCCGCCTCGTGCTTCTTGAGCACACAGTGACGGTCGCGCCGGAACGCCGTCTTGCACCCGCAACCACACGAGCATCAGAGCCGGTGCTGGCGTTCCTTCTTGTTAGGGCCACTGCTCGACCTCCGAGGGCAGACGGCACGGTGCGCATGGAAGAGGACGTCCACCGTGATCACGTCGTCGACGGCGCGATCTGCTGCTTCCAATCGGAGCGGATGACGAGAACCCTGTCATTGTCGCGCTCTGTACACCGCTATTCGGTTGGCCTCGAGCCTTTCCGGGTCTTAACGCGGCGGTTCTGACGAGGCCCGCTTGGGACCGAAGCCTGGGACGCGGAGCTGCTCGGGTCACCCATGCTGAACCTCGCTTGTAACACCTGAGAAACCTCCGACGCGTCGAAGACACGGTAGTAATTGATCCCGGCCTGGGTCCGCACCGTCCCCCGCTTTGTTCGCATCAGCCCCTGCCCGACCTCGATGAGCCGACTCCGAGGGTTCGCCAGGTCAGGCGACCACTTCTCCCATTTCGCCACAAGCAATCGGGTCAGATGGGCGATCAGCCCATCATCGCTCAGCCCAGCAGGCGCTCTTGGATGCAGTCGTACTAGCCTGCCATCGCCGTCTGAGAGGTGTGTGTATACGGGCATCCAGACCTCCGGCTGACGATGAAGGCCTGGGTCAGGAGCCAGTTGCAGTCAACATCGCTGAGGTGCCGCACGAGGTACTCATCATCCTCGGCGCCGAGGCCATGCTCGGCAACATGCGAGGCTTCGTGCCCCAGGCCGCGCAGCACGTACGCGATCCTGTCCGGAATGTGCGCGTCAAGCAGGAACCGCGCGATGCAGATGCTCCTCGAATTCGATGACTCGCCGAACGTCTCGACGCTGGAGCTTGTAGAGGTTGATCACACTGGGCTCGCCGATGTCGCTGACCATTCCCGCCACGAACGACGTCTCCAGAGAGGTCTCCGTCATCGTTGGCCGCGCCAGATTCAGACCGGGGCGCATTTCAACCGCGTCAGCATACTCGCGAAGCTCACCGAGGGCTGACCCCTCGGACTGCAAATCTTCGAGGACGGGACCGAGTTCGGGGTCGGCCTCGAGGTCTTCCAGAGAAAGGATGAACTGGCTGCCGTCTTCGCTCGCCAAGAACCAGTGCCCGGATTTCGCCTGGGTGATCACGCGGGCGCGAAACGGCCGCGTCCGGTCAGGCAGCAGGTACCACTCAGGCAGGAGTCTGTCGAGGTTATCCACGGCGCGCCTGATCCGCCGAGGAGGGACCTCATCTTTATCGAGTCCCGCGGCCACTCGTAGGCGCAGGTAGTCGACCCAGTTGTATAAGCGGGGCACCCCGCGGCTGCCGGATCTGAGCGAGGCGCCGATCAGGCCAGACTTATGCCAATAGCGGAGCCGGTCCTCAGTGAGGCCGGTCAGCCGGCTCACTAGACGGGTCCGAAGGCCCGCCGTGGTCAGCTGTGGATCGGACTTCGGGGGCGCAGCAACCATCACGGGCGAGCCTAGCAGCGGCTGGTCTCTACGTGTACGGAATCGCTAGCCGGCGCCCTCGCCGCTCTTGAACTAGAGCGTCATCGCCATCACGCCTACGCGCCCGACGTCGCTCCAGCTTGCGAAGGTGAGCACTCGTTGCGCCTTGCTTAACTTTGGAGGCGCCCTCCCCTGTCACGACCGCGCTGCGATCACCCAGTCGGACGCCAGCCCCGCGCACCTTAGCCGCCGGCTCGCCCAAGCCCGGGATTCACGCATGGATATGCGGGCAGTTCCGCGCGATGTAGTAGACCGACTTGGAGGTTCTGACACGATCAACAGATCGTGTCGATGCGCCGCTCAGGGTTGGTGGTACTCCAGGAGGTGAAGTCCGTCCCGGAACTCGGTCCTGTTGATCGGCGACGGAGAGTCAGGGATCGGGCCTCCTTCGAGCTCGCCAGCGGCCTTGTGGAACAGGTCGCCCGCCGTTCGGTTCGCCAGTATTACGCGGTCATCCCGTGCTAGCAGCAGCGGCGAAGCAGTGGCACGAAGCGCCGCCTCTAAGTCTTGAGGCGAGAGCTGCGCAGCTGCATCCGGGGCGAGTTGATACCCGATGCGGCGGACACTGGTGATGAGCCCCGGCGCTCCGAGGTCGGTGAGTGCACTGCGCACGCGGTAGATGGCCGTATGGAGCGCGCTCTCCGCTATCAACGTCGTCTGGATCTCGGCGCCCCGTGCGAGTTCGTCGAACGGCACCACCTCGCCCCGACGTTGGTGGAGTAGCTGGAGCACTGCGAATCCGGACGGGGTCAATCGTGCCGACCGGTCGCTGAAGCCGACCGTGTATGTCCGCCGGTCGAGCCAGATCTGCGGCTGTTCGTCTGCCATGGAGTTCCGCGCTGCGATCGATTGCGTTCCGTCTAGCTTTGACCACGATTGGACCGGATTGGGTAGCGAACTGCCGGTATGTGAGGCCATCGAGGGACCCACGTCAACGACCGACGGTGCTAGAGCATATTCGGGGAGACAAGCTAATTGGTAGTGGGTCACCACCCACTACCAGCTAATCACCACTGAACGGGCCTCACACCATGACCGAATCGTGACTGGTAGGGACTAGGTCATAGAGCCAGGCGACTGCTCCCAAGGAGCTCGGCCGAGACGCAGATGCGTCGTCGGCGAAGCGATGGTGGCCGTCCACCAGAGCGTTGCCAGGTCCATCACGGTATGCAACGAAACCTGTCCGTCGCTGTCCAACTGGCGGAGCACCTCGAGTCGATCGGTGAAGTCGCGGACCTTTGTCGGGCTCGCTCCCACCCCGTGCATGAGATTTCGGACCTCTACCAACTGCCGAGCGGAATCCTCAAGGGAAGGTGCCGGGAACGCGGAGTTGACCTACGGCTACATGCCGCCGGAGCAGGCGCTGGGGCACGAGGTGACGCCCCAGGCAGACCTCTACTCGCTCGGCGCGATGCTCTACGAGCTGGTCACCGGCCGGCCGCCGTTCCAGGGCGACACGCCCACCGCCGTCATTTCGCAGCACCTCAACGCCCGGCCGGTCGCGCCGAGCTGGCACAGCGACCACTGCCCGCCCGACCTCGAGGCGTTGATCCTTCACCTCCTTACCAAGGCTCCCGCCGACCGCCCCGCCTCCGCCTCCGAGGTAATTGCTGCCCTCGAGGGCGTCGATCCCGAGGGCCGCTCGCTCTCGCGCTCCGACAGCAGCGCCAATCCGCTCGACCGCCTCGCACGAGGGGTGTTCGTCGGGCGCGAGCGTGAGTTGGACCAGCTACGCGAGGGCGTCGATTCGGCGATCGAGGGACGCGGGTCGGTGGCGATGCTGGTGGGCGAGCCGGGGATCGGCAAGACGCGGACGGCGCAGGAGCTGGAGACGTACGCTCGCATGCGCGGCGCGAACGTGTACTGGGGACGGACGCACGAGTCGGCGGGGATGCCCGCGTTCTGGCCCTGGCTGCAGGTAGGGCGCGCCTGGGGCGCGACCCAGGACTTCGCCGCCGCGACCGTCGCCGCTGTCGCGAACCCTGAACTGGTACGTCTGTTCCCGGAGTTGCGTCAGCAGATTCCAACACTGCCGGAGCCGCCGGAACATCGCGATCCGGACGCTGCCCAGTTCTTGCTCTTCGATGCTTACACCCAGTTCGTGCGCGCTCAGAGCGCCGAATCTCCGTGGGTGATCGTCCTTGATGACCTGCACTGGGCCGATAAGCCGACGCTGCAACTGCTGCAGTTCATGGCGCGCGAACTGGCGAACATGAACGTGCTGGTCGTGGCCACGTACCGCGATACGGACCTCGTGCGTACGCACCCGCTGTCTGAGGCGCTGGCCGAGCTGAACCGCGAAGGCGGCTTCCAGCGTGTGACGCTGAAGGGCCTCGAGCGGGACGAGGTGACCTCGTACGTGCGACAGCAGGCGCGCGCTGAGCCATCGACGGCGTTGCTGGATCGCGTGTACGAGGAGACCGAGGGCAACCCGTTCTTCCTCAGCGAGATCGTGAACCTGCTGGCGGAGGAGGACACGCTCGACGCGCGCTCGGTGACCGACATTGCCCTGCCCGATGGCGTGCGCGAGGCGCTCGGCCGCCGCCTCGATCGACTCTCCGAGGAGGCGAACGAGCTGCTGCAGATCGCTGCCGTCGTCGGGCGCGAGTTCGCATACGAGACGCTCGCACTCCTCGCAGATCACGGCGACGACGCGCTGCTACGGCTGATCGAGGAGGCGCTCGACGCGCGCGTCATCGAGGAGAGCGAACGCGCGGGGCGCTACGCCTTCACACACGCGCTGATGCAGGAGACGTTGCTCGACGAGCTGAGCACCACGCGGCGGGTGCGGCTGCATGGCCGGATCGGAGAGGCGCTGGAGCAACGCTGGGGGGAGCAGAGCTCGGAACACTCATCCCTGCTGGCGCTCCACTTCGCGGAGAGCGCGACACTCTCCGCCGATCACGCGGAGAAGGCGCGAGACTATCTGAGGCTCGCTGGAGCGCAGGCTGAAGAACGCAGTGCCTGGGCGGACGCGGTCCATCAATACGAGCGGCTGCTGGCGCTCGAGACAGCGGACGGGGAGCGCGCGTCGACCAACGCAGCGCTGCTCGTCGACCTCGGGCGAACCCGTCTCGCCGCCTCTGAGTTTCGCCCGGCGATGCGGGCGCTGTGGCGGGCGCTCGAATTGCTGGAGGATGCGGAGGATTGGCCTGGGTACGCCGCCGCCGCCCTCGTGCTGTCAACAGCCGGGTACAACATCCTCGATCCGCAGCGGCAGCGACCTATTCTTCAGCAGGCGCTGGACCGCCTACCCGACGGCAGCCCTCAGCTTGAGGCGCGGCTCACCGTCCGGCTCGCTGCGGTGGTCGATGATCTTGGGCAGGCGCAGCCACTGGTCGAGCACGCGCGCGTCCTCGCGGGCGAGCAGGGTCTGGATGATGTGCTGGCGGAAGCCGACGCGGCCGAAGGACTGCACAGGCACCACCTGGGGGATCTCAACGCGCTGCCGCTGCTCGCCCGGGCGGTCGATCGGCTGGAGGAGCTGGGCCACTATGCACTCGCTGCGGACGCAGCGATGAGCCTGCGGACGATCACGACATTTGGCCTCGATGTCGACGCTGCGCTCGAGGTCGCGGATCGTCAGATCTCGCTCGGTACCCGCGCGCAGCAGCCACTTTATGTGGCCGACGGCTCGTTCTTCCGGCTCGCCTTCGGCCTGATGCACGGAGAGATCGAGTGGGTCGCGAGCGAGGAGCGCACTGCGCTTGACCGGTTCGGCTGGCACTTCCCGATCGCGAGCACGATGGCGATGTGCGCACTGCTGAGGGGTGATGAATCGCGCGCCATCGAGCTGCTCCCAGCGGGCACGGGCGGAGAGAGTTGGCAGGGCGCGCTGCTCCATTCGACCCGGGTCTGGATGCTCGCGCGCCTCGGCAGGTTCGATGATGTGGACTCGGAGGTCGAGACTGCCCTGCGACTCGCTGCCGCGTCAAAAGCTCCCCTGTTCCGTGTTCCGATCGAAACGATGGCGATGAACGCTGCCGTTCGCGCGAACCCCGAGCGATGGCGGAAAGAGGCGCTGCGCGTGATCGAAACGCCGGAACTGACGCGAGGATATGCTGCCTCGGTCGTCACCGGTACGCTCGCGCTCGAACGCGCGGAGATCGGGCTGATGCTCGACTTGCCGCTCGAACAGGTCGAAGCACAGCTACGCGAGGCGCTCGCTTTCGCCGAGCGCGAGCGCTTCGTGCTCGACACCGGGCGTGCGTATCAGGGTCTCGCCGAGGTCGAGGAGCGGCGCGGCAACCTCGAGGCGGCGGGGGAGCACCTCGACGCCGCCGGTGAGCTGTTCGCGAAGTACGGGGCGAAGTTCTACCTCGATGGGGTGATCGCGAAGAAGGAGATCCTCAAGGCATGAGGACGAGGCCGGACCCTCTCTGATCACCACTCGCCGGGAGGATCGGACGAAGGGCGCTCAGTTGGAGCAAGACGATGGAGCGACGGAATACCCTCAGCAGCAGCCCCGCCGGTGTCTCGACGGAGAGTGGCCGCTCTCCGACCGACGACGGGATCGTCGGCCCCTCGGCGGAAGTCCGAGCACGACGCCGAGAGTCGCGGGGTTGGACTCGGAGCCAACAGACCGGGACAGCGGAACGGACGACGCGGCAACGGGCGAGCGTCCGGCTGGCACCGCGAGGCAGCCTGTCCGATTGCACTCGCACTTCGAGGTCCCCAGGGGCTGCAGGCGTGAGGAAACGGAGCAACGATGCTCAACTGGCTCGGAGTTCCCAGAGAAGACAATGGGATGGTCGAGCGGCGGTTCGAGGTCATCCGCGACGGGGCAGCGGTACCCGGTGCCCTTTGGACGCCATCCGCACAGACCGGCCGCGCCCCGCTCGTGTTACTCGGGCACGGGGCGACCCAGCACAAGACTCACCCGGGCTTCCTGAGGCGCAAAGACATGTTCACGGGCGTCGCGACGGTGGCGATTGATGCCCCCGTCCACGGCGACCGTGGCGGCCTGACCAGCCCGGAAGATCCCCGCTTTGCCGCCTCAGTATCTGCCCCGGACAGCCACGATTCGATGATCGCTGATTGGCACGCGACCATCGACGCGCTAGAGGCCGAGGAAATCGCTGACCCGGGACGCCTCGGGTATTGGGGCATGTCGCTGGGCGCCTTCTACGGCTTGCCATTGGTCGCAGCGGAACCTCGTATCAAGGTGGCGGCGCTCGGACTCGCCGGCCTGTCCGGACCATGGGTTTCGCAGATGCTGACGGACCCTCGTCGTTCAGGGATCGCTTCCGCGCCGACGCTGCGCGCATCACTTGTCCGGTGACGTTTCACATTCAGTGGAGCGACGAGTTGCTCGATCGCGATTCAAGCTTCGAGCTGTTCGACCTGATCGGCACCAGTGAGAAGCGGATCCAGGCTGCGCCGGGACTCCACGCAGAAACTCCTGACGATTCGCTCGCTCGCCTTCGTGATGCGGTCCTCCACGGGCTCGGGCAATGATCGACCTCGACCAGGTGATCGCGAAGAAGGAGATCCTCAAAGCATAGGCCACACGATCTTGCGATGGTGTTGAGAGCACCACGAGGCGCTCAGCAGGACCCTGCGTACCGGTTTGTCGCAATTCGAAGAACGTTTGAGATCGCGCGCGGCGGGCCTTCAGCTCAACGCGGGGATGACCTCGGCCGCCAGTTTGTCGTACAGACTCGGGTTGTTTGGCAGTCCCTGAAAAATGACGCCATCGACCCCAAGCGGCTCGTAAGCGCGCAGCCCATCGATCACCTGGGACACCGTGCCGATCGGGAGCGCGCGGCGCTCCTCCTCTGTTCTGTCTGCGCCCCAGGTGTCGCGCAGGCGTTCGGCCTTGGCCTCGTCGTCCTGGAGCCCAACCGGAAGCATGACCGTCTTGGTGATGGTGCCAGGATCGCGGCCGAGATCGGCGCAATGCGCCTCAAGGACCGCGATCTTGTGAGCGACGACGGCAGGCGAACCTGAGACGTTCAGCACGTTGCCGTAGCGTGCGAGGGTCCGCAACGTCCGCTTCTCACCACCACCGCCGACCATGATCGGTGGGTGCGGCTGCTGGACGCATCGCGGTGCAAAGGGCGCAGCATCGAGGTGATAGTACTGACCCTCGTAGTCGACGGGCCCATCGGCGGTGAAGAGCGCCTTGATCAGTGCACAGGCTTCCTCGAGGCGGTCAGAGCGCTCCTTGATCGATGGGAAGTTCCAGCCATATGCCTCGTGCTCGCGTTGGTGCCAGGCGGCGCCGATGCCGAACTCCACCCGCCCGTCGGAAATGTGGTCGAGTGTCGCCGCCATCTTCGCGAGCAGCGCCGGGTCACGGTAGGTATTGCCAGCAACAAGAACACCGAGACGAACGCGGTGGGTGACCGCAGCCATCGCTGTGAGCAGAGTCCAGCCCTCGAGGTTGTCGTCCGCCTCGTCGAGGAAGGCTAGTGGCGGGACGAAATGGTCCGGAACCCAGGCGCTGTGCCAAGGTCCGTCGTCCATCGCGCGGACCGTGTCGGCCACGCGACTCCAGGTAGTGCCATTGGCGTGAAGCTGGGAGCCGACGAACATAGTGCTCTCCCCGTCAAGAGAATCCGTGTGCTCGTCGGCAGCCTACATCTTCGGCTGTTGTCTTCGAAACTCACGCTTCTCCACGCGTCAGCCGGAATGGAGGCCACCTCCCAGCAAGAGAGAAAGACAAGCGACGGACGCTTGGCTGGTGAGAATCGTGGACCCGACAACCGGTGGTAGCGGAGCGCTCGAAGAACGTCTGCAAGCTGCGAGCGCCGACCGGCAGGCACCGATCGTCCGCCCACGATGTCAACCTCGTGTGGAGGCCATTCATCTTCGCAACCCGCCGGCGGGCAGCAAGTACGGCTCACTGCGCAGCGCGATCCCCCGAGCGTTGGGAGGGAGTCGGGACCCGCCTCCCGGAAAGCTGGGCTCGCAATCCTCGGCGGCACAGAGTCAAGCGCGCCGAGTTGCGCGCCGGCGGCAGTCCAGCAGAGCTAGTTCGTACTGCCCAGGCGCGATCTCGTGCACCGGGACGCACGACGATCCCGAGCGGCTCGCTCCGCTCGAACCAGCCCCGTGATCATCGAAGGCTCGTCGGTCGCGTATAGCGCGAGCGCGTCGCTTTGGGTGATCCCGCAGTAGGGCGCGCCGCGCACTAGCCAGGCTTAGTAACCGGCATCGGCGTCGCCCTCCGCGGCGACGGCACTTCCGAGCTGCGCGACAAACCAGACACCGCCGACCTCGTGACCAGTCGTCTCCCCGGGCGCGTCATCCCCGGCGAAGTAGTACAACGCTATGCCGTCTAACGTAACCTGGTGACTGCCGTCGGTCCGTTCGATGACGGCGAGCTGGCCGTCGAACCCCTCGGCAACGAGACTTGTCTCCGCGGCGACATTCAGCGGCGGCCAGCTGTCCGCGCAGGACCCATCGCAGTTGCTCTCGTTCGGCTCGTCCCGTGCAAATAGATAGAGTGTGTGTCCGTTCGGACCCACCAGGATGGCGCCGAGGCTCTCGCTCTCATCGAGGCGAAGCCTCACCTCACTCACTCCATCCGAAGTAGATCCCGCCGAGGTCCCGGCGTCGTCCCCTCCGCCGCAACCGGCGGCCAGTAGCGTGGCTGTGATGACCAGAAACAGCCGCGAGCGGCGCAAGGTCAGAAGCATCGCCTCACCCCGTGGTGGCTGTGGAACTATCGCAGATCGTGGCTCACGACACCACGCCTGCGCGCGAAGACCTCTCACGGAGCCCAGCCCGTACTTCGGCCATCTACCAGCGGTCACAGCTTATGCCGGTACTAGACGCGCGCCTTCGGCCGGCGACCCGGATGCCGCGGCCGGGCAGAGTAGCATGAGCCGACATCGGGGCTCGCAGCGGGCCAGCTGGGTGCGAGCGACGAGCCCAGTGTCAAGCGCCGACGGGCCCGCGGCAGCCAGTCGCTCCGTGAGCGTCCGACGACGCTACTTGAGGACCACGGGGGTCAGCATGACGTGGGAACCTGAGGTCGAGGAGATTCAGCGCCGCCGAGAGCTCGCCTATCGGATGGGTGGGGAGGAGCGCGTTGAGCGTCAGCACGATCTCGGGAGGCTCAGCGTCCGCGAGCGAGTCGACGGGCTCGTTGATGCCGGTAGCTTCCGCGAGCGTGGCGTGCTCGCGGGCATCGGGGTCTACGAGGACGGGCAGCTCACCGACTTTCGTTCTGGTAGCACGGTCATGGGCCTCGCGAAGATCGACGGTCGCCGGGTCGTGGTGAGCGGCGCCGACTACACGGCTCGCCCTCCCAGCGGCGGCGCCGGCGTCAGCGCTGGCGTCGGCCGCCAGGGTGGCAACAAGGGTCTGCAGGCCGAGCAGATGTCGCTCGAGATGAAGCTGCCGATGATCCGTCTCATCGATGGCTTCGGCGCGGACATTCGCGCCGTCGAGGGAGGCGGCCGGACCTACCTCCCGGGGAACACCACGTGGGCGATGGCGCTCGAGATGATGAACCAGGTGCCGGTGATCTCGGCGGCGCTGGGATCGGTGGCGGGGCTGCCGGCGGCCCAGGTCGCGGCCTGCCACTTCGCGGTGATGGTGAAGGACGTGTCGCAGGTCTTCGCCGCGGGGCCACCAGTGGTTGCGCGAGCGCTCGGGCTCAAGATCGACAAGGAGGAGCTCGGCGGCTACCGGGTGCACGCGCGCGGCAGCGGGCTGGTCGACAACGAGGCCGAAGACGAGCTGGACGCCTTTCGGCTGATTCGCACGTTCCTCTCGTACCTCCCCAGCAACGTCTACACGTTGCCCCCGGTGCAGGAGAGCGACGATCCCGAGGATCGTCGTGAGGAGGAGTTGCTCTCGATCATTCCGCGCGACCGCAACCGGCCTTACGACGTGCGCCAGATGGTCGACCTGATCGTCGATCGAGGCTCCGCGTTCGAGATGGGGCGGTACTACGGCGGGTCGCAGCTGACGATGTTCGCGCGCATCGCCGGACGCCCCGTCGGCGTCCTGGGGAACGATCCGCTGGTGCATGGGGGCGCGATGGACGCAAATGCGGCGCAGAAGCTCGAGAAGTTCGTAAACCTGTGCGACACGTTCCACTTGCCGATCGTGAACTTCTCAGATCAACCCGGATTCATGATCGGACGGGCGGCGGAGGCGGCGGGAACGCTGAAGCAGGGGATGCGCGGCCTCGCCGCCGTCTACTCCGCGACGATTCCGTGGGCCTCGGTGGTCGTCCGCCGCATCTACGGCGTCGCCGGCGGTGGTCAGCAGAACCACACGCGTTTCAACTTCCGCGTCGCGTGGCCGTCAGGCGAATGGGGCTCGCTGCCGATCGAGGGCGGGATTCAGGCGGCGTACCGACGCGAGATCGAGGCCAGCGACAATCCCGAGGAGGCGCGAAAAGAGCTCGAGGAGCGCCTCGTTGCCTTGCGGACGCCGTTCTTTGCCGCGGAGGCGTTCAACATCGAGGACATCATCGATCCGCGTGACACGCGGCCGGTGCTCTGCGAGTGGGTGGAGGCGGCCTACGATCAGCTGCCGCCGATGCTGGGCACCAAAACGCGCCGGCTCGTGGCCCTCTAGCTTCCGGGCTCCCGCCGTAGTTGCTGTGGCGAGATCGCGCGCCGAACGAGGCGGCCGGCTCAGAGACTGCGCTCGGGGTTGACCGGGGGACCTCCCGGCGTCTTCAGCTTCCACATCCGTTCGATCATCTGTTGAGTGCGATTGCTCGATCCGCGTCGGGTCTGAGGTGATGGGGAGGTCATCCGAGCCTGCCCACAGGACGGAGGGCTCGGTGCGGTTGATCTTCACGTGTCTAATCCGGGTAGTCGAAAAGGCGTTTGGGAACGACGCGACCCGGTGCTAAAGAACATCGCACTCACCGCTGAGCGCCCGCGCTGGTACTGCACGTCGCTCATCTGAATCTGCAGCCAAGGCGGGACCGCGAGAGGCGAGAATCCCCGCTCGCGGAAGAAGCGGATCGCATTTGCTGCTCCCCGCGTCATGCGCGTTCATCCGCTGGACACCGACCTTGGTGGCCGCCCGGAACGCCTCGACCGATGGGTCAGGCGTATAACAAGTGGTATGTTCCGCGTGCACGATTTTTGGGGGGGGGCGGAGAAAGAGAGTTCCCGATGCGCGATCGCAACTATTGGACAGACTTCGGACGTCGCCGCATCAGCCGGCGGACAGCGCTTCGAGGCGCTGCGATTGGCCTTGCCGGGCTCGCCGGTGCGGCATTGGTCGGCTGTAGCAGCGACGATGACGAAGGTGCGGGGAACGGGGACGCTCCCCCGTCGGCGGCGACGGGCACCGCTGCGCCTGGAGCCACTCAAGCGCCGACCTCGGCACCGGTCTCCTCGATCAATTACGGCGGAAAACTTCAGGTCGCCGTGGGGAACGATCCACGTGGACTGGATCCGCACATCAGCATCGGCGGCGGCGACCACAAGTACTTCTGGATGATGACCGACGGTCTGGTCCAGTACGACCGCGAGGGAGTCCCTGATCCGTCGCTGTCGCTCGCGGAGAACTGGGAGATCGTCGACGGAGCGACGATCCGCTTCACGCTGCGAGAGGGGATCAAGTTCCACGACGGCGAGCCGTTCAACGCGGACGCGGTCAAGCGGAATTACGAACGCATCCTGGATCCGGACGTGGGCTCATCGGCCTTCGCCCAGATGAAGGTCATCGAGAGCATCGACGTGGTCGACGACCGCACGGTCAGCCTGACGCTGGATGCACCAAACGCGGCTTTCATCACGTTGCTGGGGGACCGCGGCGGCCAGATGCTGTCGCCGAATACGTTCGAGGACGAGGATATCCGGAAGGCGGATCATCCAGTTGGAACCGGAGCATTCATCTTCAACGAGTGGGTCCGCGACTCTTCGGTTCTCGTCGACAAGAACCCGGAGTACTGGAGGAAGGACACCGCCGGGAATGCGCTTCCATACCTCGACCAGATCGAAACGCTGACGATCCCAGATTTCAACGTGGCCGAGGCCAACCTCGAGTCGGGCGACGTACACATCATTGCCCCCTCGCTGAGCCGGATCGGCGAACTCGAGGATTCCGGGAATTGGCAGGTTGAGGAGTTCCAGGGAAGCGCCTGGAGCGGCATGTATCTGAACACGACGCTGGCCCCGACAGATGACCTGAACTTCCGAAAGGCGCTGGCGTACTCGATCGACCGGGAGGCTGAGAACGAAGCGATCTTCTTCGGGAGGTACGTCACAGAAGAGCGCCCCGGGCCGTTCTCGCCCGCTTACAAGTGGATGTATCCCGGCAGCCTCGACAACGCGCCCAAGTACGATCCAGCCGAGGCAGCGAAGTTCCTCGCGGCGAGCCGCTACGCAGATGACCCCAAATTCACCACCGTGCACAACACGAGGGCGAGCACGGCCACGCGCGCAGCGCTGTGGCAGGACTTCTTCGATGAGATCGGGATCCAGATGGAGACGATTCCGCTCACGAACCCTGGCGAGCGGATGTATGTGATCAGAGACGTGAATGCCAGCGGTCCAGTCGGGTTCAGCCTGCGCGCAGACCCCGACGGTGTTGCGAGCGAAACGCTACACACGGACGGGTTCTACAACCCCGGGCACGCGGACGCGGCTGAGTTCCAGAAGCTCAACGAGGCCATTGCTGCTGCGCGCTCGACTTACGATCTTGAAGAGCGCAAGGATCTGTACCGTGACGTGGCGGAGTTGGCTGCCGGACTCGTCGTCCAGATTTACACGGGGTACAGCGTGACCTACCGGGTCGCTGAAGAGCAGGTGCAGAACTTCGGAAGCATCTTCGGTGCGGAGGGGAAGGACCGCTTCGCGGAACTCTGGCTCGCCTAAGCGCGGCACCGCCGCGACGGGCGGAGCGGCGATCGACGGCCGTCGGCGGGCGGTCTGCCGTGTATCGCGATTCCCGAGTCGCTTCAAGCGGTAAGCGAGCCGGCTGATGAAAACTGAATACCTGGTCGGTCGTATCCTGCAGACCGGCCTGGTTGTGCTGCTCGTCTCGATGGCGACCTTCTTCTTCCTGTCAGTGCTTCCCGGTGACCCCGTCACGGTTCTGATCTCGCCGGAGAACGCCGCGACGATGACGATTGACGACATCGACCGGGCGCGAGAGCGCCTGGGCCTGAATCGGCCGATAGCAGTTCAGTACCTTGACTGGCTTGGGGGTACCGTAACCGGCGATTGGGGCGTTTCAACGCGCACCGGTGAGCCGGTTCGGGACGCGCTGATGAAACGGGCGCCAGTCACGCTCACGCTCGCGCTGTTCGCGAGCGCGCTGTCGCTGTTGATTGCGATCCCCGCTGGCATCGTGGCGGGGATCAAGCGAAATAGTTGGTTTGACCGACTGGCGACGCTGTGGGCGCTGGCTGGTGTGGCGATGCCCAACATCTGGTTGGGTCTCCTGCTGATCCTCTTCTTCGCGGTTCGACTCGACCTGCTGCCACCGTCGGGGTACGTCAGCCTCGCCACTGACCCGGTCG
Organism: Dehalococcoidia bacterium; assembly: GCA_965248675.1. Lineage (GTDB taxonomy): Bacteria > Chloroflexota > Dehalococcoidia > UBA2979 > UBA2979 > UBA6627. Next base: position 323,917 of record CBDFJZ010000005.1, on the reverse strand, counting down.
AAGGGATCAAGCGGATGATTCTCCCAGCGATCGTGCTCGGGACGGCCGAGTCCGCCACGATCATGCGCCAGACGCGATCGAGCATGCTCGAGGTGCTCAGTCAGGATTATGTGCGGACGGCGCGCGCGAAGGGGTTGCGGAACCGAACGGTGATCATCAGGCACGCGCTCCGCAACGCGCTGATTCCGGTGACGACGATCCTCGGACTGCGCCTCGGCAACATCCTCGGCGGGGCTGTGATCGTGGAGACGATCTTCGCCCTGCCGGGGATGGGACGCCTGGCGGTCCAGGGCATATTCGCTCAGGACTTCCCGGTGACGATGGCGTTCGTTCTGCTCGTGGCGTTCGTCGTGGCGATTGCGAATCTGATCACCGACATAACCTACGCGCTGATCGACCCCCGCATTCAACTCGGCCGCCGCGCGGCCGGGGCGGCCTGATGTTCAGACGCAGCGCGGTTCCAGCAGGCACCTTGCCATCGCTTGGCGGATACCGACGGCCGAAGAGTGTTCCCGTTCGGCTGCTTCAGCAACGGGGCGTGCCGATCGCCATGGCGATCCTCGGCCTCCTTCTCGTCCTCGCGATTTTCGCACCCATGGTTGCACCCTTTAACCCGTACGACACGGACGCCCGCAATGGGTTGCAGGAGCCGTCAGCCGATCACTGGTTGGGCACTGATCAGATCGGTCGCGACGTGATGAGCAGGCTGATATTCGGCAGCCGAGTGTCGATCCAGGTTGGGATCATCGCCGTAGGCCTGGCGATGGCGGTTGGTGTCCCGCTCGGGCTCTCGTCCGGCTATTTCGGCGGTTTCGTGGACTCCGTCGTCATGCGCTTGATGGACGTGATCATTGCGTTCCCGGGGATCATTCTGGCGTTGGCGATCGTCGGCGCGCTCGGCGCCGGCATCTTTCAAGTGATGATCGCGATCGGGGTCAGCTCGGTGCCTGTATACGCGCGTCTCACCCGAGGGCAGGTCCTATCAGTCAGAGAGCAAGACTACGTGCTAGCGGCCCAAGCGACAGGGGCCTCCAACCTGCGGATCGTGTGGGTCCATGTCCTGCCCAATTCGCTTTCCCCCCTCATCGTCCAAGGATCGCTCGGCGTCGCGTTTGCGATCCTCGCTGAGGCTGGGCTGAGCTTCCTCGGGGTCGGCGTAGGTCCTCCAACAGCGACGTGGGGAGGAATGCTCTCCGAAGCGCTCGAGCTGATCCGGGTCGCGCCGTACCTCACATTCTTTCCCGGCCTGGCGATCTTTATCACCGTGCTTGCCGTGAACGTCGTTGGAGATGGGCTGCGAGACGTCCTGGACCCGCGGCTTCGTGGATCGCGCTAGCGCCGCCGCTCTCTCGCTGACACACACGAGGTGGTTCACACCTCGTGTGTGTGGATGCGCACCCCGTAATGCGGAGGACGTGAGCTGGCGGAACGTCGCTACTTGAGGAGTGCTGGCTTCGAATCGCGCAATCGGGCCGTTGCGCGAGCCTCGCACCTCACGCGTTGTCCGCCCTGATGAGGACGACCCTCCGCTTCGAGTCCGGGCGCGCGGCGCGAGCGCGTTCAGGCCACGACACCATCCATGTAGAGCTGATTGATCTGCTCGATCGTCAGACCGAGCCTCTCTCGCAGGATCTGCTCCGAATGCTCGCCAAGTAACGGAGCCCGCTTCGCGGGCGCTTCCCTACCATCCACGCGGATCGTCTCGCCGTGGGTCGCGAACACACCACCCACGGGGTGCTCGACGTATCGCAGCTGTCGCGTCCGCCAATGAGGGTCCCGTTCGATCAGGTCCTCAATGTCCTGGACTGCGCCAGCCGCTACGCCTTCTGCCTGTAGCTGACGCATCGCGTCGTGCGGCGAGCGCTGCGAGGTCCATGCCTCAATGTGCAGGTCGAGCTCGTTGTAATGCTCGATCCGGGCCGCCAGCGTCTGGAAACTAGCGTGCTCGGCCCAGTCGGGCGAGCCGAACGCGCGCACGAGACCTTTCCACTCGGCCGCTGTGCAGACGGCGACGGCGACCCAACGGTCATCTCCGCTGCACCGATACACGCCGTGAGGAGCTGCGCCCTCCTGGCGATTGCCGGCGCGGCTGGGGATGCGGCCGTTCACCGTGTAGTCGAGCACGTGCGGACCCATGAGGGAGGCGGTCGATTCGTACTGCGACAGGTCGACGAGCTGTCCCTTGCCGGTACGCCTCCGATAGTGGAGGGCGGACAGCACCGCGAACGCCGCATGGTTCGGATTCCCGCTGAAATCCGCCCACGCGACATCGGTGCCGGTGGGCGGGCGGCCCTCGAATCCAGTCGCCTCATTCATCCCGACCATCGAGGTCATGTGCGGCCCCAGCCCGCGATAGTCGCGCAGTGGCCCCGTCGAGCCCATGACCGGCATCTGGAGCATGATGATTTCCGGCTTGATCGCCTGCAGGTCGTCGTAGCCGAGTCCCCACCGCTCCATCCGCGTCCCCGTGAAGTTGTTCGTCACCACGTCACTGATCGCGATCACCCGCTTCGCCAGATCGATCCCGGCGGCGTGGTTCAAGTTGAGCGTCACGCTCAGTTTCGCCGGGTTGCAGTCGTTGAAGATCCCGCTGCCGTTCGGATCCGGCGGCGCTAGGTTGGCTCCCCCGCCGCGGTCCGGACGGGGCCCACCCATGCGGAAACCATCGACGCGGGCGCTCGATTCGATCTTAATCACCTCCGCTCCGAGGTTCGCGAGCGGGCGCGTAGCCATCGTCCCGGCGCCCATCCAGGTGAAGTCAGCCACTCGCAGCCCCTCCAGCGGCCCCCCGGCGCCGTCGTCGTGCCCAACCTCGGTCACTGGTCGCTCCTCCCGCTCCGTTCGAATCACAACACGCCCGCGGACTGCTGCTGGGCGAACTCACCCTCGGAGAGTCCAAGTTCGCCCACGTAGATCTCGCGGTTGTACTCGCCAACCATCGGTGCGTGCCGGACGACCTGCCACGGTGTCTCACTCAAAACGTACGGGGCGCCTGGGTAGGTGATGCTCCGCGCGAGGTCGTCGTGCTCTAGTGTGACGAGGAACCCTCGATCCTCGAGTTGCTCATCGCTCGCGAGGCCGTCGATCGTCCGCACCGGCATGCAGACCAGGTCGTGCTGCTGCGCGGAGTGGTACACGTCTTCCGCTCGCTGAGTGGCGAGACACGCACTGATCACGTCGTAGATATGGTCCAGGTGCTGGGGACGGGTGGCTGGGTCCTGGTAGCGCTCGTTTCTGAGATCGTGAGTCACTCCGAGGCTGTCGAGCCAATCGAGGATCTGCTCCCAACCGACCGCGCGGTAGGCGAAGTTCACCCAGCCCTCGGCGCACTGATAGTAGGTCGGTCGAGCGGCGGTCTGACTGCCGTCGTCATGGAAGATGCGCGACACGCCGCCGTTCCCGACGCGGCGCGGCACCACTCCGTGCTGCGTGTAGAAGTTCAGGTTGCCTGTCTGGAGCGTCGCGAGGGCGATCGCATCCTGCATCGAAACCTCAACGTGGGCGCCCTCGCCGGTGAGATCGCGCCTCGCGACGGCCGCCATCGCCCCCACCGCCGCATGGAGCGAAGCCTGGTGATACCCCTGGGAGGCTGCCACCCGTACCGGCGGGTCGTCGCTGAATCCGGTCAACGCCATCAGCCCACCCATGGCCTGACCGATCAGATCGGAGCCTCGGAAGTTCCGATGCGGGCCGGTCAGGCCGAACGGCGTAACCGACACCTGGATCAGGCTCGGGTTGAGGCGCCTCGTCGCCTCATGCTCGAGTGAAAGCTCCTCCAACTCCGCGGGTGTGAAGCTCTCCACCAGCAGATCGGACGTTTCCAGCAGCCGGTCCAACAAGGCGCGACCGGCCGGCGTACCCACGTCGAGCGTCACGCTCCGCTTGTTCGTGTTGAAGTGGAGGAAGGCGAGACTCCGGTCCGGCCCGGGCGCGTCGTCGACGAACGGGCCGGTGCCTCGCATCGGATCGCCCGTCGGTGGCTCGACCCGGATCACCTCGGCGCCGAGGTCGGCCATCAGCTTGGTCGCGTAAGCGCCGATCGCGTCGGTGAGATCGAGCACGCGGAGATCGGCGAGCGCCGCGGTCTGATCCACTAGCCTGCTCCTTCGATCGGCGCGCACCAAATGCTACTCGTGAGGTAAAGCGCGCGCGGTCGCCTCGGGCGGGTCGCGACCGTTGCCGGAGACGAGCACGTGAGCCGGGGCGATCCGCGCGGACCACTGACATGAGCGTGCTGCAGGCTGGCCTGGTTATGAAAAATAATGTGTGCAATATACTCAGGGCGCGTCGTCCGTGAGGCCCGCCTCGGCCGCGCACTTAACCTCCAGCGGTGTCCGTTCTTCGATTTCGGTGGCTGCATGACAGACTCGCGATTCCCATCAGCACCAGGCGATGAGAGCTGGCTCGAGGAAGTCGAGGAGATCCAGCGGCGTCGGGTGGCCTCGAAGAAGATGGGAGGCGACGAGCGGGTCGCCCGGCAGCACGACCGCGGACGCCTGGCCGTCCGTGAGCGCCTTGATCTGCTCGTGGACCCGGGCACCCTCCGTGAGATTGCACCGCTCTCGGGGACGCTCTTCGATATCGGGCATGGCGAGGAGTTCCTGCCCAACAACTACGTCGCCGGCATGGCGCAGGTGGACGGGCGCTGGATTTGCGTCGGTGGCGAGGACGCCACCATCGCCGGCGGCACCAGCGTCGGGCGGCTGATCCAGTCGAAGTCGCGCTACATCGAGGACATGGCGCTGACGTATCGACGACCGATGGTGTGGTTGATCGAAGGCGCCGGCGCGAGCGTCCGCAGCTACGAAGCCAACTCCACGCCCGACATGCCAACCGGCGCCGTGTGGCCAAAGATCGTGGAGCTGAGCGGGGTGGTGCCGCTCGTCTCGGCGATCATGGGCCCGATCGCCGGCGCCCCGGCCGGCCTTGCCGCGCTCACCCACTTCACGACGATGGTCAGCGGGAACGCGCAGGTGTTTGCAGCCGGCCCGCCGGTCGTCAATCGGGCGCTCGGCTCCTCGATCGATAAGGAGGAGCTCGGCGGGGTCGATGTTCACGCGAAGGCAAGCGGCGTGGTGGACAACGTCGCCCGCGACGAGTCGCACGCGCTGGAGATGGTGAAGCAGTTCCTGAGCTATCTGCCGCCGAATTGCTGGGAGCTTCCTCCGGTTCAGGCAACCAGTGATCCACTCGATCGCCGTGACAAGGAGCTCCTCTCGATCGTGCCGAAGGATCGAACCCGGCCCTACGCGATGATGGCGATCGTTCGGTCGATCGTTGACCAGGACGGCGGCGTCTTTCAGTTCCAGCCTGACTACGGACCGGCGCTGATCACCTGTTTCGCGCGCGTGGGTGGCGAGAGCATCGGAATCATCGCCAACAATCCGATGGTCATCGCGGGTGCAGTCGACGGTCCCGCGGCCGACAAGTTCAGCCACTTCGTGCAGCTCTGCAACACTTTCAACCTGCCGCTGCTGTTCCTGGTCGACACTCCGGGCTTCATGGTCGGTCGCTCGGCTGAGCGAACCGGCGTGCTCCACCGCGGGATGCGCGCCGTGATGGCGCTCCAGCAGGCCGTCGTCCCCCAGCTCAGCATCGTGATCCGGAAGTGCTACGGGATCGCGGGCGGCGCGATGGGAAGCAGCCCTAGCCTGACCCGCCGCCTCGCCTGGCCGAGCGGTGAGTGGGGCTCACTCCCGATCGAGGGCGGGGTGAGCGCTGCCTTCCGGCGAGAGATCGAGGAATCGGACGATCCCGTCGCCCATCGCACGCGCATCGAGGATCGCCTGCGTGAGCTTCGCAGTCCGTTTCGGGGCGCCGAGGCGTTCGTCGTCGAAGACCTGATAGACCCGAGGGACACGCGGAGGGTGGTCGCCGACTTCATCGAGGTCACGCGGCCCGCCCGCGAGACGCTCTGCGGCCCCAAGACATTCCGCGGCGTGATGCCGTAGACCCTGAGCGAGCTCGCGACCGGTACGCACCGGCGGTCTCACCGCCTGACAGGGAGGTGAGACCGACCCAGGCCCGCGCTCTAGTTGACGACGCCGTCGACGACCAGCGCGTCGAACTCCTCTCGGGCGAGCCCCAGGAGATCGCACAGCACGTATTCACTGTGCTCTCCGATCAGCGGTGCGCGCTCGAGGGGATGGTCGACTCCCGCGAAGCGGATCGCTTCCCCGTCGATCATCAGCTCGCTCTCGGGTTCGTCAGGCTGCCGCACCCGTTCGTAATGGTGGTATAGCTGGGGATCGCGCTCGATGGTGTCGCTCAGGTCCTCGACAGCTGCTGCAGCCACGCCGCGTTCCTGTAGCAGATCGGCGATCTCCCAGCGGTCGAGGTTGCCCGTCCATGCGGCGACGATGTCGTCGACGGCGTCCTCGTTGGCCTTACGGTCTTCGTGCGTCAGGAAACGCGGATCCGCCGTCAGCTCTGCCCTGTCCATCAGCTGGCAGATCGCGGCCCACTCGGCATCGCCCTCGACGGCGATCGCGCACCACTCGTCGTTCCCGGCCGCAGGATAGACGCCGTGCGGACAGTAGTTTGGGTCGCGGTTCTGTTTTGGCTGAGGCGGGACCCTGCCGCGAGCAAACTGCACCCACTCGACCCCGAGTAACGAGATGGTCGCCGAGAGCTGAGAGAGATCTAGCTCCTGCCCCTCGCCGGTCCTGCGCTGTTCCCGCAACGCCGCCAGCACCACCGTCGCCGCGAGGTAAGGCGAGGTGAAGTCGGGATAGGCGCAGCCCAGACCGTAAGGTGGTCTCCCCGGGAAGCCCGTGATCGAATTGAGGCCAGATGCTCCCATGATGTTGCCGCCGAGCGTGCCGCGGTTCGCCCATGGACCGGTCCGCCCGCAGCCTGGCATGTTCAGCAGGACGATGCGCGGGTTGAGCCGGCGCAGCACGTCGTATCCGAAGCCCATCCGTTCCAGCGCTCCCGCTCGGAAGTTGTTGGTGACGACGTCCGAGACCGCGACCAGCTGCTCCACCAACTCGCGGGCCCGCTCGTGATGGAGATCCAGATTCACGGACAACTTGCCTGTGTTCGCGTCGTTGAAAAGCGGCCCGAGGCTCAGGCTCACCGTCCCGTCCGGACGCCGCCCCCTGCGCATCGCGTCGAGCCGTGCGTGCGACTCGACGCGAATGACCTCGGCGCCGAAATTGGAAAGCAGGCGCGTCCCGAGCGGCCCCGCGAGCACCCAACAGAAGTCAAGCACGCGGATTCCGCGCAATGGAGCCAGCTGGTCCATCCGCTAGATCACTCCCTGCGCGGTGAGCTCGACCAGACGGTCCTTCGACAGCCCCAGCTCGCCGTACACCTCGGCGTTGTGCTCCCCGAGCTTCGGCGCCCGGCGGAGATCGATGTCGTCCGCCATCGCATCGACTGGGCTCCGCGGGAACTGTAGCGTCTGGCCGATCACATCGTCCGGAACGTCGACGAACTGCTCGTTCTCGACGAAGTGCTCGATGTGAAGCATCTCCGGGAAGCTCGTGATCGGTAGGCCGATCAGATCCAGCGCCCACGCTCTCCGAAGCAGCTCCTCGCTCGAGTGAGCTGACGCCAGTTGTTCGACCAACGACACCAGCTCACTCGATCGGTTGATGTCGCCCTGGGCCTGCAACCCCTCGAGGCCGTCGCCCGTCAGCTCCGTCTCAATGCCAGACTCCTCGCACCACCGCAAGAAGGCGTCGAAGCGGTCCGGGCGAACGCGTAGCGATATCCAGCGATCGTCTGCGCAGCGGTACATCGGTGGGTGCATCCCGGGCCTGCCGGGAATCACCCCTCCGGACTGATAGAGGTTGGCGTTCGAGGTCTGGAGCACCGCCATCGCCACGCACTCCTGGATCGAGATGTCGAGGTGCGCGCCGGACTCGTCCTCGGCGAGGTCGCGTCCGGTGAGGGCGATCATGGTGGCTGAAACCGCGGCGAGGCTGGCCATCTTGTAGGCGGGATCTGCGCCACCTTGAGTCGGCGGATCGTCCGGGTGACCAGTCAGGTGCAAGAGCCCACCGGATGCGGCCGCAACGAGGTCGGTTGTCTTGCGGTTGCGCCAGGGGCTTCGCTCGCCGAATGGCGTGACTGAAACGTAGATCAAGCGTGGGTTCACCGAGCGTAAATCTTCATATTCCAGGAGCTGTGCCTCGACGGTCGCGGGTGTCGCAGTCTGGATCAGGACGTCGGCGGTCATGACCAGGCTCATCAGGATGTCACGGCCAGCTGGCGTCTCAATGTCGAGCGTGACCGAGCGTTTCCCGGCGTTGTGGTAGAGGTGGTAGAGCCCATGCTCGAGATCGGTGTGCTCATGGAGAAACGGCGCCGTCCGGCGAAGCGAGCCGCCGTCCCGCGGCTCGACGCGAATAACGTCGGCGCCGAGGTCTGCAAGCAACCGCGCGGCGAATACCGCCGGCGCTCCCGCCAGATCCAGCGCTCGGACGCGATTCAGCGCGCGTGACAAGACAGTCGCCTTCCGAGTCCTACATTCAGAGTTTACATTCTCAACCCGTCCCGCCGCACAAAGGCGCGGTCCTCCTCGAATGCGCACCCATTACGCAGTCGAAGCGACTTCGCTTAACGCCGAATCAGCTTGTGACAAAGCGGCAGATTCGTCGATCGGCGGCCCGCCTAGTAGCCAATCTCTATGGCATGCTCGTGTGGAGCCGCCGGCTTCCCCGCTGAATGGGCGGATCGAGAAGCCGGCTACCTAGCGAACTGTCCGCTCAGAGCGACGTCTCTGCCTACCAGCGGAAGACCAGCCTCGCTCAGGACTGACCGGCTGGCGGCCGTGTGAAACCCGGCCTCAGCTGCGGCTCCACGCCCGCCACCGTCAGAAGCGACTCCACGCAGTCACGCACCGACTCGTCGAGCGAACGGAACGTCAGCCCCGTCACCGCCCGCATCCGTTCGTTGCGCAGTTCGGTTCCGGCCCAGATGCCCCGCAGCTCGTCCTCCCGCACCTTGATCCGGTCCGGAAACGGATCGGTCACGGCCGGCGCATCGTGGCCGAGTTCGGGCAGCAGGCGGTCGATGCTCGCGCAGATGTCCTCCACGTTGCGTTTGTCCGTGGACCACGCGATGTAGCGCTCGCCGTTTCGTACGGCCACGCTCTCCAACAGGCCGATGTGACAGTCGGCCGTGTCGCGGACATCCACCGTCATCCACGGCCGGTACGCCCCAGTCTGCGTGTACTCGCCCTGGAGCATCTTCGCGATGTTTCCCTGCCAGGCCCCATCCTTCTGATGGGCGGACTGGACCGGGCCGACGTTGTCCGCGGGGCAGCACGTCATCGCGTCCCACCGGCCGCTCTTCTCGGCCGCCTCGGCGAACGCCCGCTCAGCGACCACCTTGCCCATCGAGTAGCCCTTGCGCTCCGCCGTCCGCCTCGGATTCTGCTCGTCCGGGTAGCGATCTTCGTAGAGCACCGGGCGCCTCACCAGCTCTTGTATGTCCGCCTCGTCCATCACAGCCGCGATGCTCGATGTGACGATGACACGATTGACCGACCCGGACCCGTTGACGCTCGCGATGATGCTGTTGCACACCCGCTCTACGTAGTCCTGGTCGGCGTAGGTGCTGACGTGCGAGACGTGGCACACGCCCTGGCACCCCTGGAAGATCTCGTCGAAGCATCCGTCGTCATCGAGGTCGGCGGAGTGGATCGTGAGCCGTCCTGACGCGTAGCCGGGCATCTGCCTCAGGAACATCGTCTTCTCGGGATCGTTGGCGTCACGAACACAGGCCCTGACGCGGTAGCCTCTGTCCAGCAGACGCCGCACGACCCAGCCGCCGATGAATCCGGCGCTGCCCGTGACCGCGATCGTCCCTCCCGCTGGAACTGGTCCCACGTTTGCCTCCAACCGCCCTGCGCTCAGCGCCGCTCGTGCGTGCTGGCTCCATCCTGGTAGCCTACGGCCAGGCCCGTTCTCCGGCGATCGGCCAGCCCTGCGCGCCTGGGAGACCCACGGTCCTCGCGAGCGCGCCAGAGGGCCAGCGTTCGGTCCGCGCCTCATACGAGCGCGTTGCCGACGGGATCACGAACTATTCGGCGGCACACTATGCCATCGTCGTGTCAATCCACCCCGATCGCCTCAGCCACTCGTTGCCACGTCTCGTCTCGCGATCCCTCGAGGCGACGGAGGTAGACCGTCGTCACCGCGAGCGACGAGTGGTCGAGGAACGAACTGACCGCCTCAACGGACTCGCCGGCGTCGCGACGTAGCTTCGCTGCCGTGTGGCGCATCACGTGCACACCAGAAGGCGGCAGCCCGGCTGCCATGAGGTAGCGGCGGAAGCGCGAGTAGAAGGTCGAGGCCGAAATACCCCAGAGACGGGCCTCTGCTGAGAGCGTCTCGAGGCTCGTCCCTCGGTCAGCGAGCATACGCACGATCGCCTCATACGCAGGTGCCGGCAGCTCTCGGCGACCTCGCTTCCCGCCCTTCCCTCGGTACGAGTAGAAGGGCGTCCCCTCCTCGAGCGTGACGTCGCGCGCGGTCAAGTTCATCACCTCGGAGCGTCGGCGCCCGGTCAGTGACAGCGTGAGGACAATCGCCCGATCCCGCCGACCATCCGCAGTGTCGGGAATCACGTCGAGCAGGCGCCGCACCTGGTCGGCACTGAACCCGCGTGCCGGTGCCGGTTGAAGCTTCGGTCGCTCGAGCGCATCGCATGGATTGGCGGTCAGCAGCTCCATCCGGATCGCGAACCGGTAGAAGGACGAGGCGCACGAGAGGCGAGAGCTGATCGTGGCGGGCGACGGGTGGCGCCCCGAGCGTCCGACGCCGTGCGCCCACGAGAAGACATCCTGCGCCGTGATTTCGTCTGGGGGCTTGCGAGCTTGGCCAAAGAGGTCTCGAAGCAGCCGCGCGTAGCTTTCGACGGTGCGTTGGGAACCGGAGCGCTGCTCCTTCTCGGCTAAGAAGGCGTAAACCGCGCGGTCCCAGCCTGCGATTGAGTCGCCATTCGGTGCCGCGAGAAGCTCAGCCATCCTTCCTCGTCCGCCCGTCGCGGCCGAGCCTCTTCCGAAGTATCACGACTCCGCTACCTCCGGCGACGTCCGTGGTCGTGACTCCCTCTGGAGACTCGTCCGGGTGAAGAACCATCCGCTCGTTCCTAGCCCCAGCTCGTCGCGGAACGTGAAAACCAAGTAGCGCGCGTCATCGAGCGGGTGCGAGAACCGATGGTTGCTCGGCCGTTCGTCGGGCAAGTCGTCGTACGAGCCGTCAGCGAGCTTGCGTGACTCGTAGCGCTCGATGCAGTTGATGAAGGCGAGGCAGCGCGGATGGACGAAGTAACGGATCGTTCCGTCGTCGTCGTTGATCGCAGCTCGGAACGTGTCGATCCCATCGCGGAGCTTGTGCTTCGTTTCGGACGCGTCCTCGACGATCACGCGGTGCTCTTCCCACTCGCGTCGCATGTGCCCGGCCGTGGGATCGCCCACTACGATCGGCCATACCTCCGGCAGCTCCGGGCGCGAGCGGTCGCCGTCCCACACCTCGCGCCACGTCTGGTAATCCGGCCCGTCGTACCCATCGAGCAGCGTCACTCGCTCGATCGCCTTGCGCACCCAGTACCGCTCGGAACGCTCGTTCCCGACGAGCTCGGCGAACCGGAAGAACTCCCCATCGCGCAGCTGGTGGAATCCGATCGACGTGTCGTCGTTGAAGCCAGCGTCGTACGACAGCAGCAGCGGACCCTCGCCAGGCTTCCAGACGGCCCGCTCTGAGACGTTCGCCGCGGTCCAGCTGGAGAACATGAGCGACCCGGGCTCCGGTCGCCTGTTCAGCACCTGCGCCTCGAACGCCGCGTTGCTCATCCGCCGTTTGATCCGCTCGAGATCGGCGAGCGTCCGCCAGCCCCTCGCTTTCCGCAGCTGCCGGCGCAGCCGCTCGTCCGTGTAGCGGAAGACCGCCGACGACTTCTTGACTCTCGTCGCTTCAAGCGTGTCCCAGACGTCCCATGAAACGACCTCGGCCTCGGAGTCGTTCTCGGGGTCGTGCGCCTCTTCGATCACCTGGTTCATGAGCCCCATTCGCCTGTAGCGAGCGCTCATCACCACGAATTGCCCCGGGAGCCGCAGCCGGCCCTCACCGTCGATGAATCGCTCGCGCCAGTCGCCGGCGGGAATAGGTTCTCCGAGCTCGAGGACGTAGTCCTGAGGCTGAGCCGAGGCGTGGTCGTACGGTTCTCGACTCTCGGCGCTGTCGAGCTCGTCGAAGCTGGTGAAGTGCGGGTGCGGGCCCTGCGTGTTCCCCGTCGTCGCGGCGTGGATCTCCAGGTAGGAGCCGTTCCGCCAGGTGCTCGTCGTCTTGTAGATGCTCGCGACCAGGTCGCGCAGCTCTTCGCTGGGTGATCCCCTCGTAGTGCCTGTACATGCGACGGGATTGAATCTGCACCGCGCCGTAGTGCACCACGTCGAACTTCGGGAAGAACCGCAGCTTCGCGACGATCAACAGCGCCAGCAGCAGCGTCTTTCCGCCGGTGCGGCTCCCGAGCACGATCACGTCGGTCCACTCGCACGTGAAAAGCTTCCACGCCGCCTCGAGCGGCGCGATGTGCCCGTCGGTCATCACCTTGGACGGCAGCCGGACGCCGCAGTTCTCGTCGAACCAGTCATTGAGCTCGTCAGCCGACTGCGGCGGCACCTCGATCTCGAGGTGGCCCTCTTCGGCGGCCGTGCGCTGCCACGCTCTGCGCGCCAGGTCGACCGCCTCGGCGAAGGCACCCCAGGGGGACTCGGGCTCGCGCTTCCCGCGGCGAATCCAGTTCGCCGGCGTCTGCGGATGGAGGCCAACGAGGCGCGCCGCCTGGCGCATCGTCTCGCCCCGCTCGATGTGTCCCGCGAAGCGGTCGCGCACCGTCGGCGTCAGCTTCGCTGGCTGCCCCGCCATTAGCGCGGAGCCGGTCTGGAGTGCGCAGTGCGCTGCGTACCGCATGTTCGATACTTCGATACTTCGGCACGTCCACACGATGTCGGAGGCTGTGGGGGGGGGGAGTAGCCGATCGTTTAACTTTCGACCCCCTCCCCCCCTGCCACGGACGGGAGGCCCCCCGCTCCACCGCCGCCGGGATGTCGGGCGCGAAGCTCGGCACGTCGCGCCCTCGGAGTTCGCGCTCGAGGTCGGTGTCGGTGACCATCAGTCGCCTCCCTCGACGAGCTCGGGCTGTCGGGCGTCGTCGGCCGGGAAGGCGGATCCGCGGATGTCCTCGCCAGCGAGGAAGCGCTGTAGCTCTTCGGTCAGCAACCGCAGGCCCGCAGCGTCGATCGTGGCGACGGTCGGCCGCGTGACGCCCTGGTCATTGACGAGCGGGGCCAGCAGCGGCACTTCGGCCGCCCAAGAGGCTAAGGCCAGCAGCGCGGCCCGTGCCGCGACCCACTCCGCGCTCGGCACGGTGACTTCCGGCAACTCGCCCGATGCCGGCCATCGTTCGCCCTCTGCGGGCAGGGGCGCGTCATCGTCGCCCGGATCGTCGTCTTCAGGCTGAGCAAGGGGCCGATCGGCCCCTTGCTGCGGCCCGACGTCCTCCGGGGCCTCGACCGGCGCTGCGTCGAGGTCCTTGTCGACCGGCGCGTCGCTCGCCGGTCCGTCCTCGACCGCCGCCGGCGGCTCGTCGATCTGCTGGCGTGTTGGCGCCGGGAGGTACGCGAGCACCCGCTCGGGGATGGTCAGCCTCGCCGCCTCGGCGACCGAGGTCGTGGCCCCCGCCTCGAGCGCGGGGAAGTCGACGTCCCAGTTCAAGCCGTAGTAGGTCCGGCCGCGCATCTCGTACGGCTCCAGGCGGAGCAGCAACGGGACCATCGCGAAGCGGTCGCCGGTGTAGCGGCCGAGGTACGCGAGGAAGTCGTCGAGCCGCTGAACGTTGACGACGGACCCCGAGTCGATCTGGAACGTGCCGAGCCCTGGGAAGCCGCGGACGATGACCTGGACGTGCATCGTCGGGGAGCACGAGCCGTCCTCGAACTTCCGGCAGGCCGGCGCGTCGCCGTAACCCAGACCGAGACACGGGATCATCCGGCGCTCGGGTTCCGGCTGATCCTTGCGAGCCTCAACCCCCGCGCGCGACGTCGACGCCCACAGCTCGAGCGGCGGCACGAGCTCCGGGTCGGCCTGGACTGCCTCGCGGAAGGCCTCGAACGCGCCGACGTCGACCAGCGCCTGGGCGATCTCGCCGTTGCCGCGACACTTCAACGTGCCTGGTCCCCACATCTCGAGGTTGCGGCGCGCGAAGTCCGCGGGGTCGTCACTCGGGAACGCGACCGGGAGCTCGATGCAGGAGTCGCCGAACATTGCGGCCAGCTGGCGGACGGCCGCGTCGTTCGGAAAGACGAAATGATCGGTCATCACCGGGTGCGTGCAGCGATCGCACGAGAGCTCGCCGCCGCTCCTCGTGTGAGAGCGACACGGTTTCTTGTTCAGCTCGCGGACACCGAGACGGACCTTACCGATGCGCGGCGTGCGCCGCTCCTCGCTCAGTCCGCGGATCCCCGAGGGGACGGGCGACGTCATCAGTTCGCCGCCTCTCGTCGATCGCGATTGGGAGCCTCGATCGAGGCCACGCGATCTCGGAGCGCCTCGACGACCAGCTGGAGATCCGGCACGGGAGCCGCGCGGACGAACTGACGCAAGCGGTTCGGGCCTGCTACGACGGCGCGGCCCGGCCCGAACGGGACTCGTGGCCAGCCGCAGCGCTCGGCGAGTTCGATCGATGCTCCGCGCCAGGCGGCCCGCATCTCGCGCGCCTCCGTGATCGTCGCCTCGATCTCCGCAACGAGCGCCGTCATCACGTCGGGCTTGTTCGTGAGCAGGCGCTGCGCGATCGCCTCGAGGCGCCCGGGCCCTGGATCATCAGCTTTTCACCGTCTGTCGAGACGGTGAGGCCGGCCCCCCGCGCCTCGCCGAGCAGCGCTAGTCCGTCCATCTGGCGCCCTCCTCGGGATCCGCGGTGACGAGGCTCGGGGTCTGGACTCCCGCAGCGACTCGTCGACCGTCCGGCGCTCCCCGCATGTCCTGGCCACCCACGACAACCGCCTCGAACATGCGCAGCCGAGAGGCGACTGCCGGGCCAAACAGATCAGCGATCTGGGCGTGCGAGACGTCGAGCGTGATCAGCGTCGGCAGCTGGGCCCGCTGACGGCGGTCGATTAGCGTCGCGATGGTCTCCTCCACCCACGGCGTCACCTGCACCCGTGCCAGGTCGTCAAGGACCAGCACGGGCACCGAGGCGAAGCGCGCGAGCAACTGCTCGACCGTCGAATCGTCGCTGCCGATCGCCGCGCGCAGCTCCTGCAGCAGATCGGCGGCCACTACGAAGCGCACCGCCTGACCGCGGCCAACGAGCGCGTTCACCGCCGCCGCGGCGAGGTGCGTCTTCCCGCGCCCGTTCTCACCCGCCAGCAACAGCGAACACGGTTCCCCGCCGGACAGCCGCTGGCACCAATCGCTCACGGCATCGCGAGCGGCCTCCTTGCCGTCCCGCAGCTCGAAGCTGTCGAGCGTCTGAGCGCGGGACGCCGGCGGCAGCCCCGCTCGCTCGAGCCGCGTCGCGGCGTCCGGTGCACTGCACACCGGACAGCGGAGCACCTCGCGAATCGGTGGCGGCTGGCGCTCCAGGCTCGTGCTGCCCCGCTGCCCCGTGAACTCGCCACGTACGTAACCTGCGCCGTCGCAGTATTCGCACGCCGGGCGCTCCGCAGCGTCGCGCCGGTCCTCCGCCTCCAGCTGCTCGGCGAGCTCCGGTGTCGGTTCGGCCTGGTCGACGAGCACGCGGTATTGCTCCCAAGCGCGATCGACCACCTGACGCCGGCCGAGCGGCGCTCCCGCCTCCGCCAGCGCCAGCGCGACGCCTCGCGCCCCGGCCTTCGCCTTGGTCCAGATCGCGTGATCTCGACTCATGGGGATCCGTTCCCTTCTCGCGGTCCGCGACGTAGCGCTCGAGCACCCGCCGCACGTACGCCTCGCGCCGCGCGTCAGCGGCGAGCGCCGCCTGGATCGCCTCGTCCGCGTCTCGGCTCGTCATCCCGCGCCTGGCGAGGTCGTCGCACCAGCCCTCGGGCGGCGAACTCGTGCCGCCGTAGATCAGCCGGCGCATCTCCGCATAGAGGTGTCCGAGCACGTCCTGCTGCTCACTCGTCAGCGATGGGGGGTTGGGGGGAGAGGGAGCTGTTTCCTGTACCGTTTCCGGATCCGGATCGGTACCGGGAAACCGGGCCCTTTCCGTGCCTAAACCGGGCTCTTTTGATGGGGAAACCGGGCCCTTTTCCACGACGGAAAGGGCCCGGTTCTGGGGCTCATCTGGTCCCGGTATAGGCTCGGTTTCCGGGCTCTTTCGGAGCTTCGCAAGCTGCTCTTCGTGGTACTCGACCCACGGCTGCCGTGAGGGGAGTTTCGTCTCTTCGAAGTGGTACGTCACCGGCTGCCGACGGCCGTGGCCGCGCCCCGGTTCGTTCTTGCAGTGCTCGTGACAGGTTGGCCGGATCACCTCGAGCGCGCGCAGCTTCCCAAGCTGCTCCTGGACCGTTGAGCGGGAGCGGCTCAGCCGCCACGAGAGGTACGGCAACCCGGCCTCGATGCCGTCGCCGTGGTCGTTCACCATGTCCGCCAGCGACGCCGCCAGCGGCTTCAGCGAGCCGTCCAGGCCACTCGCCCACACCTTCCCGGCGAGCCGACCGCTCACGACTGTTGCAGCTCGTCGCCGCGCTCGGCAGCGACTCGGCAGTCGATGAAGTGCTGAATGCTGGACACGGGTACGCGCAACTTTCGGCCGGTGTCGGAGATCCGGAACGCGGAGAGCTGGCCTTGCTGGATCAGCTCGCGGACCTGGTTCTCGCTCGTCTCGAGGGCGCCGGCCGCGGACGTCACGCTCAGCGCGAGCCGCGGTGCCACATCGGAGGTCACGCCGGCGCCTCGACCGGCGGAGCGGTGCGATTCGAGGCAATCCAGGCCGCGAGCGCGGGCCTCTCGATCCTGATCAGCTGTCCGATCTTCACCGCCTGTAGCTCGCGGGCAGCGATCGCGCGGTCGATGGTCCGACGGCTCACCGAACAAACTTTCGCCGCGTCGTCCTTGGTCAAAAGTGGGTCCACTGGACACCCCCCCCCTTGCGAGTCATGCCTGGGCGCGCGTATGGTGTGAGCGGAACAGGTTGGCTTACATAGGAGAACGCTAGCAGCACATGACACAGTCCATGCGGCGCATAAATCAAGCAAATAAACAACAATTCAGCGCCAGGAGATCTTGTGAGCAACGAGACAGGCAGAAGCCCCGGGCGGCCGCGCGTCGCCCAGCATTGGCGTCTCGCGCTCCGCCGTCTGGATGCCAACGAACCCGACCTGACCGCACAAGAGATCGCGGCACGGCTCTCGGCGGAAGCGGAGGCGATGGACCGCAGCGACGCGCCGAGCGAGTCGTGGATTCGGAAGGAACGGCGGGCCTTTGGTGGCCTCGATCCTGACGACCGGGAGCAGTACCGCTACGTCCATTGGCCGGAGAGCTTCGGCACGGACGAGCTCCCGTGGGCGTCCGCGGCGGCGCTGCTGCCAGAGCTGCGCTGGCTGCGCGCACTGCATGCGCGGCCTTCCGTCCGTTGGGCGAGCTGGTTCTGGCGGATCTCGCTATCGGCGCCGGCTGCCGTCGATCTGGCGCAAACGCGCTATCTAACGGGCGTGATGGCAGCGCTCGAGGTGCTCGAGCTGCTCGGCGGAGATTCGGCAGCGACGTGGCGCAAGGTCGAGGATCGCCTCGTCTCGGACAAGCCCTCGGAGGAGGCGATCACGGTGCCCATCCCGGCCGACGTCGACGACGACGTCTTGGTCGCCGTCCTTACCGAACTTTCGCCGGGTTTGCCTCACCACCTCGCGGTGCAAAGTGCCGAACTTCAGCTCGCGATCATGGAGTTCGGGGGCATGGAGGCCGCTGTGCCGCACCTGAACGCGCGCGCGGCAGAGCGCAGGGCGGATCGTGGAGCGGCGATCGACGACGAAATCGGCAGCGATCCCCAGCAAGGCGAACGACAGTGACCAGACGGGCAGCGGGCGAAGGCACGATCCGATGGGACGAGAAGCGGAAGCGGTGGGAGGCCCGGCTCTCACTCGGCTTCGGGGCTGACGGGCAGCGTGTCCGCAAGGCCGTCTACGGGAAGACGCAGGCGGCCGTTCGACAGAAGCTCGACGTCCGCAAGGCCCAGGTCTCCAGCGGCCTCCCGGTCGCGACCGAGCGCATCACCGTAAAGACGTTCCTCGAGCAATGGCTCGCCGACGCTGAATCGGCGGGCAAGTGGGCCCCGCTGACACTTCGCAGGCACCGCGACCTCGTGAGGGTGCACCTCGTGCCGGCTCTCGGTCGGCATCGTCTCGAGAAGCTCGAACCGGACCACGTTCAGCGCCTGATGGCCGCGAAGCTTGACGCCGGCCTCAGCCCCCGAACGGTGAAGTACATCCGCGGGCTACTCCGCCAGGCGCTCGAGCAGGCCCTCCGGTGGGGGAAGGTGACGCGCAACGTTGCCGCGCTGACAGAGACGCCGAAGAACGTGGACCACGAATTCACCGCGTGGACAGCCGACGAGGCGAAGCGCTTCCTGGCGGCGGTGGCCGGGGATCGCCTACAACCGCTCTACGCCGTGGGCGTCGCCTGCGGGCTCCGGCAGGGCGAACTGCTCGGGCTGAAGTGGTCCGACGTCGACCTCCGTGCCGGGACGCTCACCATCAAGAATACCCTCCAGCGCATCGATGGGGCCTACCAGCTGCGCCCGCCGAAGACGGAGAAGTCTCGCCGAACGATCGTGCTGCCTGCGGTAGCGCGGCGCGCGCTGCGCCAGCATCGATCGGCACAGCTCGAGGAGCGCCTGCGGGCCGGAGACCGGTGGGACCAGGACTGGGACCTCGTCTTCTCCACAGCCACCGGCGCGCCGATCCACGGCCCCTGGCTCACGAAGCTGTTCCAGCGGACGCTCCACGCGCATCGGCTGTGTCAGTGCGACGAGGAGGCGGCCCGCTCGAGGGGCCGTGAGGGTCGCTGCCAGCCGACGCAGATGCGGTTCCACGATCTGCGCCACTCCTGCGCGTCGCTGCTGTGGGCCCAGGGCGTGGACCTGGAGGGCATCCAGGAGACGCTCGGGCACTCCTCGATCGAGACCACGAGCAACATCTACACGCACATGCAGGACGAGGGCCGACAGGAGGTCGCGTCCCGGATGGACGCAGCGCTCGGAGGCTAAGCCGGAGCTGGTGGGCATCCCTCTGGGCCTCCCCAGGGGTTCTCGAGTCGCTCGGAGAGCGAGCGACCCTTTAGAATCGAGGCCGTTGGGGATTCGTCTAATGGTAGGACAGCGGATTCTGGATCCGTAAGTCGGGGTTCGAATCCCTGATCCCCAGCCATCGTGAACATTGAGCTGGGCACCCGGCCGGGCGTTCAGTCCGCTTGACAGCCTGTGCCCAATCGGATCGACCATCCGGCGATCAGGTGATCCATCGCACCTGGCGCGGTCGCCTGCATTCTCAAGACCGGGTCCGGCCCTGCCAGGGACGCCCTGACGCGTCAGACGTCCTTCGGTTGCCAATGTTCATCGACCGAGTGTTGTGAGGAAGACGCTCCTCGAGTTGGGCGGATTCGGCTTGTCCCAGATGCGCACCAAAGAAGGGCGTAGTCTTTCGACGACCACCCGGTCCCATGAGGCACGCGGACGACTATTCGGGAGGGTGCATGACCACGATACCGACGCCACAGATAGACCCGCGCCACGTCGGGAACCCCGTGCAGCTGTTGGCGGCTCTGTTGTCGGCGATGGCTGTGCTGGTCGTGTCGTTCCTAACTGCAGCTGGATTCATACAGGAGCCGCGGTGGGCCCTGGCGGGGTTGATCGTAGCGGCGATCGCGAACATCCCGCTGTTCAGCGCGCTGTTGTTCTTGATGCTCACGCGATTCCGCCATGTCCTGCTTGCGGATGAGCACTATCTGCGGTGGTTGGATTGGTCTCGAAGACGATTCCGTGGATTCGCACCGAGGGCGCTCTCCGGTGACACACAGCACGGTGATGAAGATCGCGTGGATCTCGAAGATCTCGCCGCACTCGAACGCGCGCGTGTCGCACGTTACCAGCAGAATCAAGGCTTGTTCCTGACGTACGATTCGCGTCCTTCGGTCGCGTCGGAGGAGAGCGAGGACATTGTTGTGCGGTTGCAGCAGCATGTCAGCAACCAAGGCGAATCTGGCCCTCTGGCCAGGGGCGAAGTTGAAAGCGTCGACTATTACCTTGGGCCTCAGTTTCTGAGCGGTAAAGCGATGAGACGACAGAATCCGGACGATGGCTTCCGCCTCGACGTGACGGCGTACAGCCCAGTGCTCTGCGTCGCCGCCGTTCGGCTAACAACCGGGGACCAGCCAATACTGCTTGAGCAGTACCTGGCGTTTACTGTGTAGAAACTCACGCCGACACGCTGGCCTCGCAGCGAGGGGAGATCGTAGCAGTGGATGTTTACCTAGCCGGGCCCGTTCTGCCCGACCCCACGATTGACGCATTGACTGCGCAGGCGTTCGCGGCAATAAGCCAAGCGGCAGAGCGTGCGGGTCACGAGTTGGCTTTGCCGATCCGTGACGCGCAGCTCAACGCCCTACAGCCTGAAGAGTTCGTGCAAGAGATCGACCGGCGCTTGAACAGCTCGGACGCAATCGTTTCACTCGTTCGTGCCGGCGACCAGTCTGTCGCGGTCGAGGCGACGCTCGCATCGGCTCGCGGAAAGCCCCAGCTCTTGGTCGCCCTGGATGGTGATCTGCCTCGTCTGATGGCAGGGCTGCCGTCTGTTCGCGCGGTTGTGGATGGTCGTAGCCCGGATCTGAATGCTCGGGTCGGAGATTTTCTCGAGAGGGTCTGACAACAGCGCGGGGGGGGGGGGGGGGATTGCTGCCTGACCTCGCTCAGCCTTCTCCTAGCGCGCATGAGAGCATTCTAGACTGGTAGTTTCGGCGCCGGTCGCTCGTGGGCTTACGCCTGTGGAGCGAACTAGCCGTGACGGACCGGGACCAACCGTGACTGCGGCGACCTGTTTCACAGCCAAGACGGGACCCATGGGAGGTCGGGGTACCAGCGGGAACGGCCGGCCGCGAATCCGGGTTCGACTCCCCAGTCGCCCGCCATCCAAACTGCCTACCCGTCCCTACAAATCCAACACCGGCCGAGGCGCGTCCTGCTGGAAGGTAAAGGTGCCCAGCTCCTCGGCGGGTGGGAGGGGTACCTCGATCAGTGCGGGGGCGTTGCTCGCGAGGGCTTCGCGGAGGACGCCTCGGAAGGCGTCGGGGGTGCCGGCGCGGAAGCCGGCGACGCCGAACGACTCCGCCATCTTCACCATGTCCGGGTTGTGGAGGTCGGTCGCGATCTTGTGGCCGTTGTACTTGTGCACCTGCATCCGGCGGACGTTGCCGTAGCCGTTGTCGTTGAAGACGACGGTGACGAGGGGGATCTGTTGCTGGGCCTGCGTCGAGAGCTCCTGGACGTTGTAGAAGAAGCCGCCGTCGCCGTTGATCGAGACGACCTTCTTGTCCGGGTTGCCGACCTGGGCGCCGAGGGCGGTCGGATATCCATAGCCGAGCGTGCCCTGGTAGCCCGAGGTCAGCATCGTCCGCGGCTCGTAGACCGGGTAGCCGCCCATCTGCGCCCAGTAACCGACCTGCGTGCTCTCGCTAACTAGGATGCCGTCGTCGGGTAGCTCCTCGCGGATCGTCATTGCGTAGGCCGACTGCAGCTCGAACTGGGCCTGCGCCTCGCGGGTGCGCTCCTTGAGTGCGGTCAGCTCCGCCTCGCGCGACTCGCGGTGGCGGTTGGAAGCCAGCACAAGATCCACGAGCCGGCCGAGGGCGGTCTTCGCGTCTGCCTCGATGCCGATCCGCGGCGTGGCGGTCTTGCCGAACTGGTCCGGGTCGACGTCGATCTGGATCAGCGGCAGCTCGGGGGGCATCGAGAAGCCGAACCGCGGGTTGAGCAGGAAGCGCGAGCCGACGACGAGCAGCGCGTCGGCGTCGCCGAGCACCTGCTGCGTCGGACCGGCGCCGCTGAGGCCGAGGTAGTCGCGGTCGGAGACGGCGCCGCGGCCGTTCCCGGTCATGAGCACGGGGGCCTCGAGGATGCGCGACAGCTCGCGCAGCTCCTCCCACGCGCCGGAAGAGAGCACGCCGCCGCCCGACCAGATAGCGGGCCGCTCAGCCTTCCCGAGCAGCTCCGCCGCCTGCTCCAACCGATCCGGGTCACCGGGCGACTGCTCGGCGCGGACGGAGGTGTCGGGCTCGAGCAGGGTGATGTCGGCGACCTGCTCGAGGACGTCCGGCGGCACCTCGATCTCCACGGGGCGCGGGCGGCCGGTGCGCAGCTCCTGGAAGGCGCGGCGCACCATGCCGGGGATCTCCTCGGGCGTCATCGCGCGCTCGGCGGACTTCACGACCGAGGAGATCGTCTCGAGCTGGTTGTTGATCTCGTGGAGGGCGCCGAGGCCCTTTCCGATCTGGTCGGAGGCGATCTGGCCGGTCACGCAGAGCACGGGCGAGCTGCACGCGTAGGCGGTGCTGAGGCCGGCGGCAGCGTTGAGCAGACCGGGGCCGGGCACCACGAGGCAGCTCCCGATCTTCCCGGTGGTCCGCGCGAAGCCGTCCGCCATGTAGGCGGTCGCCTGCTCGTGGCGCGGGTGGATCATCCGGATCGCGTCGCGCTCTTCCCAGAACGCGTCGATCGCGTAGTCGAGCTGGATGCCGGGGAGCGCGAAGATCGTGTCGAGGCCCTCGATCTTCAGCGACTGCACCAACGCCTGCCCGCCGGTCATCTCCATCGCGTTGCTCCCGCCGTCCCTGCCCCCGTATTTGGGGTCCCTCTGGATGCGTCGGTCGCATCATACGGTCCGCTCTGGAGCCTCGGGCGCACACGTCGGCCTTCGCCTACACTTCGGCCGCGAGGCTGTGGGGGAACGAATGGGCAAGCTCGACGGGAAGGTCGCCGTGGTTACCGGCGCGAGCCGCGGGATTGGCCAGGCGATCGCCGAGCTCTTCGCCTCGGAAGGCGCGAAGGTCGTGTGCGCGGCGCGCACGGTCGCCGAGGGCGATCACAAGATGCTCGAGGGCTCGCTCAACCGCACCGTCGAGACGATCAAGGCCGCCGGCGGCGAGGCGGCGATCGCGCAGGCGAACGTGTCCGAGGAGGACGACTGCGTCCACCTGATCGACGCCGCGAATGAGGCCTTCGGCCCGGTCGACGTGCTGGTGAACAACGCGGCGCTCAACTACTACATCCCGATCGTCGACTACCCGACGAGCCGCTGGGTGCGTTCGTTCGCGGTGAACGTGCACGGCCCGTTCATCCTCTCGAAGCTCGTGCTGCCGGACATGATCGAGCGTAACGAGGGCGCGATCGTCAACATCTCCTCGGGCGCCGCGATCGGCCCCGGCAGCGGGCCGTACGAGGACCAGACCGCCCGCGGCGGCACGATGTACGGCGCCTCGAAGGCGGCGCTCGAGCGGATGACGCAGGGCCTCGCGCAGGAAGTGGCGGCGCACAACATCGCGGTCACGGCGCTGTCGCCGTCACAGGTCGTGCCCACGCCCGGTACGGTGTTCCACAAGCTGGTCGACGACCTCGATGACCCGCGCGGCGAGTCGCCGGAATACATGGCGCGCGCGACGCTGCTGCTCGCCACCGAAGGCGCCGAGCGCCTGAATGGGCGCGTCACCTATAGCCAGGCCATCTTGAAAGAGTTTGGCTGGATCGACGAGGCTCAAGGCACGGGCATCGACCGCGCCGGTTCGGGCTACGCTCAAAGCTGACGAACGCGAACCGAGCGGACCCGCAGAAGAGGCGAACGCATGCACGAGGCGCTGCGCGAGCTGAGCGAGATCAAGCCGCTGGACGATCCGGTGCTGATCGGCGCGCTGAGCGGGTTCACCGACGGCTCGGGCGCCGCGCTGGCGGCGGTCGATCACGTGGTCGACGCCTGGGGCGCCGAGCCGCTGGCCGAGATCGATCCCGAGCCGTTCTTCGACTTCACCGTGCAGCGTCCGCGCGTGAGCCTCGTCGATGGCGAGCGCGAGATCAGCTGGCCGGAGAACCGCTTCTACGTCGCGCGCCCGGAGGGCGCAAGCCGCGACTTCGTGCTGCTCAGCGGCGTCGAGCCGCACCTGCGCTGGCGCCAGTTCACCGGGATCATCGCCGACGTCGCCGAGGCAGTCGGCTCGACGATGAGCATCACGCTCGGCGCCCAGCCGGCCGGGGTACCGCATACCCGTCCCGTGCCGGTCTCGCTCTCCGCCTCGGACCCCTCGTTCGAGGAGCTATTCGGGCTGAAGGCGCCGGCGTCGCGCTACCAGGGGCAGACCGGGATCGTTGGCGTGCTCAACCTCGGGCTGCGCGAGCGCGGCTGGAAGAACGCATCGTTGTGGGCGATGGTGCCCCACTACATCACCCACGGCCCGAACCCGAACGTCGCGATTTCGCTGATCGAGATGCTCGATCGCACGTTCGGGCCGAGCACCGACCTCGGGGCCCTGCGCGAGCAAGCCGAACAGTTCGAGGATCAGGTGCGCTCCGTGCTGGCGGACTCGGACGAGGCTGCCGCGTACGTCCGTCAGCTCGAGGAGCAGTTCGACACGAACCAGGCGCCGTTGCCGGCCCCGCAGGAGGCGCGCCCGGAGGAGCTGCCGGCGGCAGAGGATCTGCTCACTGACCTGGAGCGGTTCCTCAAGGATCAGCGCCAGGACGAATAGCCCCGCCGATGGTCACGCTCGATCGACGTATCCGGACCGCCCCGTCGTACGTGCGCTTCGCGCTCGTTGGCATGGTCGCGACGATCGTCGACTTCGCGCTCTTCAACGCCGCGCTCGCCGGGCAGTACAACCCCGGTACCGCTCACCTGATGATCGCCGCCACCTCCGGGTTCACCATCGCGACCTACACGAGCTATCAGCTGAACTCTCGCTTCACCTTCCGCGCCGCGCGTGACAACGGCGCGCTCAGTCGCTACTTCGCGATCGCCGTCGCGGGTGTGCTGATCCACAACATCGCACTGCTCGCGCTGCGATCGGCCCTTTCCCCTGACACCTTTATCGAACTGAACGTGACGAAGGCCGGCGCGCTGAGCGTGTCCATGCTCTGGAACTACGTCGGCTACCGACAGTTCGCGTTCCGGCGGCCGTGACCGAACCGGTGGGAGCCGGGCGACCACCGGGAGCTGATCGAAACGATCAAAGCGTGACCGTCGTCGTCCCTGCCTACAACGAGGCCGCCCGCATCAGCTCGACGCTGGACCGGCTGATTGCCGACGCCGCGGCGCTCGGCATCCTCGAGGTGATCGTCGTCGACGACGGCAGCACGGACCGGACGCCCGACCTCGTGGCCGAGCGCGCCGCGAGCAAATCGCCGGTCGTTCGGCTGGTACGCCTGGCCGGGAATCGAGGCAAGGGCGCGGCGGTGCAGGCCGGCGTAGCCGAGGCCGCAGGGGATTATGTCATCTTCCTCGACGCGGATCTCTCGGCCTCACCAACGGCGATTCCGCAAGCGGTCGCGATGATTCAGGCTGGCGCGGACGTCGCCATCGGGACGCGCGTCGTCCCCGGCGGCGCTGACGCACGCTCGACGCAGCCGCTCGCTCGCCGTATCTCCGGACGCATCTTCGCGCTGCTCCAGCGCGTGATCGTCGGGCTGCCCTACGCCGACACGCAGTGCCCGTTCAAGCTGTTCACCCGTGACGCGGCAGCACGCGTCTACCCGCTGGTGCGGACCTCGGGCTGGGCGTTCGACGTGGAGCTGCTGGCGCGTGCGCGCGGCCTCGGGCTGGTCGTCGAGGAGTTCCCGGTGGACTGGCGCCACGTCGGCGGATCGCACGTCCAGATCGGGCCGCTGGCGGCCCTCCGCGTGCTCGGCGAACTGCTGTCAATCCGCCGTCGAGTCGGGCGATCCGCCTCGGAATGACGGGCTCGCGGGGGGCTTTGGGCGGGGGGTGAGCTGTATTGCTCGGGGGATGCCGATTGCTACACTGAGCGCTCGCCGGAGGAGTGTAGCTCAGTTGGCAGAGCAGCGGTCTCCAAAACCGCCGGTCGGGGGTTCGAGTCCCTCCACTCCTGCCACTGCAGCCTGATTCCGGTCAGCGCGGCGCGGCGCCCAGGTGGTGGAACTGGCAGACACGCTGTCTTGAGGGGGCAGTGCCCGTAAGGGCGTATGAGTTCGAATCTCATCCTGGGCACCACTCAACTCCCCTCTGGAGTGGCGCAACCGGGCGGAAGTAGCTCAGTGGTAGAGCATCTCCTTGCCAAGGAGAGGGTCGCGAGTTCGAATCTCGTCTTCCGCTCCAGATTCCCCCAATAAACACAGGAGATCTAGCCAGATTCACCGTTCTGGGCTGCTGGGCCAGGGAGCCACCAGCTCGCCTCGCCTCGGTCAGCAGGTCTCCGATCGCGGCGGCGGCCACTCGCTTCGACTCCTCGATCGCCGACGCGTACACCTCCTGCGTGACCCGCCACACGGCGTAGCTCTAGCTACCCGTCGACGTTTGCGCGGATGTCTTCCATCGCTCTGAGGATTCGCACGAAGCGGTGGGTGCCGCTCTGGTTCCACTCGTCCAGCGTGCGCGACATCTGCTGCAGGTCGTAGTCCGCTAGCCTGCTGAGCCGAAGCGCTCGATAGGAGCCGCTCCACCGGAACCGGATAACGCGCCGGTCAAGAAACTCGGCACACTCGTCGGCGGTAATCTCGTCTCGCGCGACAGCCATCGCAAAGCCTGTTACTTCCCCGTCGAGCGCGACCAACTCCGCGCCATTGGCGAACAGAAAAGTCTCCATCGCCGCCACGGCGAAGCGTTTGTTCCCATCGACGAAGGGGTGGTCGCGGTTCAGCGCGTAGTGTGGAGTGCCGCCGCCTTCGTCTGCAACGTGCGGTACTGCGGCCACTGAGGCTGGGCGAGAGCGCCCAAGAGCCGTGTATGTCCGTCCGATCCGAGGAGTTGTAATGCCGGCGTGCCACGGAAGAGGCGACGCGTCAGCGACGAAACGAGGTAGGTCGCAGCAGTCTCATCGAGGTAGATGAGACGTGGCAGTGTTAGTGCTTCTCAAGCTCGCGCAGGGTCTTACGCCCAGCGCTGGGAGGCTCAGCAACACGCTGGACTCTCATAAGCGGTGGACTCGCGAAGGGGGTCCGGTCAGCGCGACCAACTCCGCGCCATTGGCGAACAGAAAAGTCTCCATCGCCGCCACGGCGAAGCGTTTGTTCCCATCGACGAAGGGGTGGTCGCGGTTCAGCGCGTAGTGTGGAGTGCCGCCGCCTTCGTCTGCAACGTGCGGTACTGCGGCCACTGAGGCTGGGCGAGAGCGCCCAAGAGCCGTGTATGTCCGTCCGATCCGAGGAGTTGACGATGGCGTGATCAACCGCCTCGCGGACCTCTTTCGGGGGGGGCCGAGGCGGAGGTGGTGGCTTCTTTGGCGCAACCATCGACGGCATGGCAGACAGCTCCTCGCCTACCCTGAGCATCGGCAGGAGTGATACCAACACGCATCCTATAGGGTGGCGGCTCCTCTAGTGTATGCCACAAATGTTCGACTTCTGTTTCGGGGAACACCCGACGCTTGCTACGGCAGGGCCGCGGTTTGACGGGCTCACCGCACCGCTAGGTCCACGAGCTCACCCGCGCAGAACTGCTCGAGGAGCTAGCGAGCCTCCGCGATGACGACGGTCTCGATCACGTTGCCGAGCGCGACGGTCTGGATGTCGGCGATCCCAAGCACCTGGGCGACGATGAGCTACGCGAGCTGGTGAAGCTGGCCAGGTGGCGGAAGCTGCCGTGGAGCGAGCTGGACGAATGATCGGGGAGCAGCGCTGGGGCTTAGTGCGGCGGTGGCTCATCTCTGTCGCGGACAGGTTGCCCTTCAGGAAAGCTGCGGCAGTCACCGCTGCCGTCGCAGTGCTCGCCATCGCTGGCGCATTCACCGCTGACCGGGATTCAGCGGCGGTCACCTCGCCACTGAGGTGTTCGGAATCGCGATCGGCACCTACTTAGCGGTCGTGCTCATCGAGGTCTTCCGGGAACGTCGGGAGCGAGCGCGGCGGCGGGAAACGCGGGACACGCAACTTGTAGGAGAGCTTGCCGAGAGTGTCGCCACGCTGCTGACTCGCGAAGGGTCGAGGGCTTTTCCGCTGTACCGGATGATGTGGCGAGCACGGCGGGACATTGTGCTCTCTGTGGATTCGGTTGACTCGGCAGTGCGGATTGACGACTCGCAGGCCGTGGCGATCCTGATGGCTCTGATGGAGCGCGGCGCGGGATCGCGGCTCCAACGGCGTGCTATCCGTGAAGCCCGCCGGTCCCTGCTGTATTCCCCAGGGCACGAGGACGCCGATGCTACCGAGCTGCCGATTCACGAAGCATTGGTACGGCTGGCGCGCGACCTCGAGGCGCTCGAGCGAACATCCGTTGACCGCGACCGGCGCCTCTCAGAACTTGCAGCAGAGATTGTGCGGAAGCGGGGGCGGGGAACGGCGATTCATGTCGACGGTCTGAACCTCACGATGGCGTTCGGTTGGTTCGACGACATCGAAAACATCTTCATCGAGCATTCGGCACTCCTGCTTACTTCAAAGGGAGCGCAGGAGGATACACAGCACCATCGCGTCGCCCTTCGACCCCTCTCGGACCTGAGATGGAGCATTCAATCTGGGCGCAGACTGTCGATCCAGAAGAGGTTATCCGGCTCGCCGAGGCGAATGTCTGGCCGATCGGGCAGCTCGCCCCGGCAGCCCTGCTGCCAGGCGTCGAGGATGTGCGGGCTGGTGTGCAGCGAATCAGACAAGCGGTCGAATCGCAGAATGTCGACTCCCAAGCGTTCGATGACGCAACACTGCAGCAGGTCATCGAGCAGAGCTACCGCGATCTGATGGCACCGCCCGCGGACGAACTCCAAGAGCGATGACGGAAGCCGAGGTTGAGTAGCCGCGGGGCGGTAGCTCACCCGAATGGGGTGGGCCGTCTGTCGGGTTCCGGCCGTTGCGGGCAGACGTCGCGGTGAGCGAGCAGCTACACGTCAGCGCTCGCTGCCGAGTCCACGGCGATGCCCTGGTGGCAGTCGGGGCAGATGGCGAGGATGCCAAGCATAGGCGCGAGTCTAGCCCGACTGGTTGGGGACGGACTCGATCACGTTGCCGCTCGCTGGGTCGAGAGAGCCACGCTGGGAGCCACGCCCAGAGTACTCAGGGGGTCTCAGCGGTACGAAAAAGCCGCAAACACTGACTCCAGGGCACTCAGGGGTCCTCAGCGGTATGGCGGAATCGAATTGCCAAGGAGAGGGTCGCGAGTTCGAATCTCGTCTTCCGCTCCAGCCTCACACAGCAACTCGAACGAGCCCGCTGACGCGGGCTCCGCTGATCCGCCGGAGCTACGTCCGATAGCGCTCTCGCTGTTGGTCCTGGAGATCGCCGATCGCCTCGGCGCTGCGGGCGAAGATGTCGGGGACGGGCCAGCCGTTGAGCCCGGCGTAGGTATCGAGCTGGCTGCGATGGTGGATGTCGTGCTCGACCATCATCGCGAGCACCCGCCATCCGGACAGCGTGCCATCGGTGTCGATCATCGCGATGCGCCGGTCGAGCCACTCGTCGGGCGTGCCCTCGAGCTGCGAAGCGAGCGCCTCAGCACTGTGTTCGATCGCCGGCACCCAGCGCTCACGTGAACTGACGTCGGGCGGTGACGGGCTGACCCAGCCCTCGCCGCGGTAGGCGCTGGCGAAGTAGAGCCGCGACCCGGCCATGTGTCCGACGATCTGGTTGATCGACCACGCGTTCTCGCCTTCGCCGGCGGCGGGACGCCAGCCTTCCGCTTTCGGCGGCAGCATCCCGATGTCGCGAACCGCACGCCGGTGCACGGCGTCGAAGTAGCGCAGGAAGGCGGTCATCGAGCGGAACATCGCGAGGCCTCCTCGAGGGCGGCGGCACCTCGATGCTAGCAACGCGCCCGGGGAGCGCCGAGGCCCGATCGCAGAAATGATCGAGCGCCGGACCAGGTAGCCGTACGTCTCGGCCGTCTTGGAGCGCCTTCCGTCGGGTCGCTAGGATTGTCGCCCAGGGAAGAGGCTCCTGGCACGACGTCATTGAACGCGAGGCCACCGTGGCAATTCGTCACCTCTCACTCGATACCGATCGGTTGCTCGCCTACGTCGAAGATGGCGTCGGGTGGATGGTGTTCAATAATCCCAAGCGCCTCAACGCCGTCAACTTCGCGATGAAGCAAGCAATCCCGGGAATCGTCGAGGCATTCGACACGGACGATGAGGTTCGTGTCGTCGTGATCACGGGGACGGGTGAGCGGGCGTTTGTGTCAGGCGCAGATGTCACCGAGTTCGGCGAGCTGCGCTCCACGCCGGAGGCGATTCGCGTCTACGACGAAGTCACGAACCGGATGTGGGATTCGCTCCGCCAGCTACGAAAGCCGTTGATCGCGTTGGTGCGAGGGTTCGCGCTGGGCGGGGGGCTTGAGACGGTGCTCCGCGCCGACATCCGAATCGCGGCGGAAAACGCGGAGTTCGGAATCCCTGCTGTGAAGATCGGCCTCGGATTCTCCTTCGACAACACGGAGGAGCTGCTGCGGGTGATCGGCCCGACACACACAGCCGATCTGCTGCTCACCGGTCGCCGAATGAACGCCGAAGAGGCGCTGACCAGCGGGCTGGTGAACCGGGTGGTGCCACTCGACGAGATCGACCAGGTCGTCCGTGACCTCGCGGCCGAGATTGCGGCGAACGCACCATTAGCTGTCCGCCTGGTCAAGGCCAACATGCAGGCCGATCATCTACCGGCCGACGAGCGGGACCAGGCACAGCTCGACGCGCTGGCGGCTGAGTGCTACGCGAGCGAGGACTACGCGGAAGGGCGTCGCGCCTTGAACGAGAAGCGACAACCTCACTTCACGGGGCGCTAACGGCCGCGTCCGATCGTCCGGCAACAGCGCCTCATCACCGAGCGCTTGGCGCGCGGCGCGCCCGCGTTAGCTGGATCGTAGTCCCCGCAGCAGCCACCGCCATCAAACTTTCGTCGCTGGCTGACGGGGCTCGGGAGCGCACCGCCCAGCTGGCGGGACAGCGCGCCCTTTCGCATGAAGGGCGAGCGCGTGGCAGGTGGCTCGCTCGACGCGTCCCCCTATGCGATCCGTCCGTCTCCATCACCGGGTCGATCGATCGCGAACACTTGCCGCGGGCGGACGCCGAGCGCCCAGAACGCGGCGAGGCCAGTGCCGACGATCCAGAGGTTCGTGAGCAGATGGACGCTGATCGCGTATGAGAGGGCGGTCGACTGATCCACGCCGGCCGCGATCAGCACCCCGCTAACGAGCGCCTCGTAGGGGCCGAAGTTCCACAGGGCGATCGGGATCGCAACGGCCAGGTTCGCGGCGACCATGACGGCGATAAACGTCGGGTACGAGAGGCCGAGGTCGAACGCCTGACCGAACAGCGCGAAGACCCCGGCCTCGACCAGCCAGGCCGGCGCCGAGAGCGCGACCGCCCCGGCGGTGCGGGGCCAGGCTCGGAGCGCCTCGAGCCCCGCGTGCGCCTGCTCGGCGAGGCGAGCCGCGGGTCCGCGCGCGGGCGAGGGCAGTCGCGAGGACCAGCCCGCCTCGTGCCCCGCGACGCGTCGACTGAGGAGGAGCGCGACGCCGAAGGCGGCGAGGGCGATCACACCGAGCGACAGCACGGCCGCGCCGGAGACGGTGGACAGCTCCCCGATGTCGCCGAACGCGAACGCGGCGAGTAGGAAGAGCACGAACACTAGCCCGTCGAGCGAGGCCTCGACGATGAACACCGACGCGGCCAGTGCGGCCCGCGAGGCGCCATAGCGGTTCGCGAGCACCTGGATCTTCGCGACGTCGCCGACCCGCAGCGGCAGCAGGTTGTTGATCATGTTCCCGATCAGGAACGCACCGAAGAGCGCGCGCTGCGGCAGCGACGCATCGAGGCCGCGCAGCAGGTACCGCCAGCGCCACGAGTCGATGTACTTCGCCGTCGTGAACAGCAGCAGCGCAGGCAACACCCAGAATGCCTTGATGCCGGCGATCGAGTCGCCGAGCTCGTCGAAGTCGACGGAGCGCAGTACGAGCAGCGCGAAGAGCGCCGTGAACGACGCCTGCCAGGCGAGGCGGACGGGGACAGACCATCGCCACGGCGCGAAGCGCCGCAATCGCGCCCCAGTGCCCGCCCCGGATCGCATGTCGGCGACGGTACCAGAGGACGATCGGCGAAAATGCACCGTCCGAGGAGCGTCCGCGGCCGTGCCGCTCGACACCTGGCACCTCCGCCGCGCACGCTCAATGCCCCGGGGCTTCTTCCACCTGCGGCGGCTGGACCTCGCGACGCGGGTGAGCAGGGGTGCCGCTGAGCGCACCGCTGGACCTCGCGCCGCTCCCTGCTGCTCATGACCGCCTGGGAGACCGAGGCCGATGCCCGGCGCTGGCTGCACAGACCAAGCTTTCTCCGCGCCGCCTCGGCGCTGCGCTCGGTCGCGCGTCCGGCCCGGCGACGCTGCCAGACCGCCTATACTCCGCGCCTGAGCCGAGCAGCAGTGGCGAGCGGGGGGATGGCGATGACGACGGGCCGCGTGGTGGTGATCAAGGAGTACGGGCAGCCGTTCGAGATCGAGGAGTACGAGGTCCCCGAGCCAGAGCCCGGCGGCATCATCTTGAGGATCACGCAGGCCGGCGTGTGCGGGTCGGACTTGCACACCTGGCGCGGCGATCAGGTGCAGCGCCCGCTGCCGCCCTCGGGGCGGGTGATGGGACACGAAGGGGCGGGTGTCATCCACGCCCTGGGCGAGGGCGTCAGCACGGACTCGCTGGGCACGCCGATCGCCGAAGGCGACCGGCTGATGTACAGCGCGATCCAGTCGTGCAACCGCTGTTACCAGTGCCTGCGCGGCGAGCAGAACTGGTGCAGCTACAGGAAGATCGGCGGCGCGGCGGGCAAGGCACCCTACTTCACCGGTACCTACGCCGACTACTACTACCTGCCGGCGAACCACCCGGTGTTCAGAGTGCCCGACGCCCTTCCGGACGAGGTGCTGGGCTGGGTCAACTGCGCGATGGGCACCGTGACCGAGGGCCTCATGCAGGCCGGCTGCGAAGAGGGTGACTATGTCGTCATCCAGGGCGCCGGCGGCTTGGGCCTCAACGCGACCGCCATGGCGAAGGACATGGGCGCGGACAAAGTGATCGTGTTCGACCGTCTCGAGCACCGGCTGGCGCTGGCCGAGGAGTTCGGGGCGGACCACACGATCAACATCGAAGAGTTCAGCACGCCGAACATGCGACGCGAGCGGGTGCAGGACCTGACAAACAACCGAGGGGCGGACATCGTCATGGAACTCGTCGGCCGGCCGGAACTGATGACCGAGGGTCTGACCTACCTCACCAACGGCGGGACGTTCGTCGAGATCGGCAACATCGTGCCCGGCTCCAAGGTGGAGATTGAGCCGTCCAGGCTGCTACCCGGCATCAAGATCCAGGGCTCGTCGATGTACCGGCCCAAGCTGTTGCCGCTGATGATGAACATGCTCGTGAAGAACCAGGCAAAGGTGCCGTATCACAAGATCGTGTCCCACACGTACCCGCTCGCCGAGGTGAACAAGGCGTTCGAGGAGTCAGAGTGGAACGAGCGGCAGACCGCGGTCAGCCGCTCGATGCTGATTCCCTGATCGGAGCCCCGAAAGGCGCGCGGACGCTCGCTAGCCCCCGTCGCGCATAAAGTCGGCGATCCGCTCGCCGATCACCATCGACGTGACGTTCGTGTTCGCGCGGACGCAGTCGGGCATGATCGAGGCGTCGGCGATCCGCAGCCCTTCGATGCCGTGCACGCGGCCGTGCTGGTCCACGACGGCGCTCGGATCCGACGCTAGGGCCCATCTTGCAGGTGCCCGAGGAGTGGTGGCTCGTCCGCACCCGTCGCATCAGCCAGCCGTCGAGCGCCTCGTCCGACTCGAGCGCGTCCTGGGGCGGGTCGATCCGCTCCCCGAGGATCGCCGGGTACTCTGCATGCTCCGCGAGCTCGATGCAGATCCGCACCGCCTCGCGCAGCCGCGCCCGATCGGTCTCCTCCGCCAGGTAGTTGAAGTCGATCACCGGCGGGCCCGCGGGATCGCTCGACGCGAGGCGAATCTCGCCCGCGCCCGCCGCGAGGTAGATCGCAGCGATCATTCCGACGCCCGGCGGGCTGCTGTCCGACAGCAGGTACCACCCCTCGGGCGGCGCGAGACCGAGTGGGTGGATCAGCATGTCGTTGCGCAGCGATGAGCCGCCGGCGGTGTACCGCAGCGCCACCTGGATCCGCGGCAGCAGCGGATCCTGCTCGAGCGCTGGATCCGCCTTCCACGTCACCTGCACCTGCGGGTGGTCCCGCAGGTTCTGACCCACGCCCGGGAGGTCGCCGACCACCTCCACCCCAACCTCGCGGAGGTGGTCGGCAGGTCCGACCCCGGACAGCATCGGGCACGCCACGCAGGAAGATCTGCGCGTTCACGGCGCTCGACCCGCCGGTCACCCGGCCGCGTGGCACGAACATCGGCTCAGCCTGTTCGGCTGTCGTCGCCGCGGTGTAGTCCCACGTGTGTTTGCTGCCCGGCCCGAACGCCGACACCGCGACGTCGCGTCGCCAACCGTAGCCGTGCTTGATTTATGGCGGCATCGCCTGGAAGTCCGGATAGTCCGGGCCCGCCTCGAGCAGCAGCACCGATCGCGCCGGGTCCTCGGAGAGGCGCGCTGCGACGATCGCGCCACCCGAGCCGGCGCCGACCACGATCGTGTCGTACTTCACTGCCGCCGCCCCTCGCCCGGACCGCGCATCTCCATCGCGGACAGCACGAGGCTCGCCCGGCCGGTCAGTCTACCGACTTGATCGCGGCGCCAGTTTGGCGGCCGACCGTCCCGACCGCCGCTCCGGACGTTCCCCGATGCCAGCGCACGTCTCATTACGTGACGATCATTCGATGCGAATCCCCGCCGCGTCCCTCACCGCGTTGATCGCCAGCCTCGCACTGCTCGCTGCCGCCTGCGGCACCGCGGCGTCGCAGGCCTCGGAGCCCGCTCCTTCCGAGGACACGCCGGCTGCAACGCCCGCGAGCGCGCAGTCCGAACCGACCGCCGCGACCGTCGCCGAAGCGACGCAGCGAACCGCCGAGGCCAAGCCACCCGCCCCGCTCAGCGACGCGCGCGATCGACCGGAGTTCCCGTCACCGGCGGAGCGAGAACGCCTCCCGTCATGCGACGGCGCGGCCTACAGCGTCGCGCCGGTGGACCTCAGCACGCTGAGCGAGATCACGCCGCTGGGAAACCTGCAGCCGCCGGATCACACCACGCCGACCGAGCACACCTACTTGCACTTCCTCGACGAGCCGCAGCGCAGCACCACCGTGTATCCGCTGTACGCGCCGGCGGAGGTCACGCTGCTCCTCGTCATGTCGTCCGGCGGCTGGCAGGACCCGGAAGATCACTCGATCACCTTC
This sequence comes from Dehalococcoidia bacterium, assembly GCA_965248675.1. Classification (GTDB taxonomy): domain Bacteria; phylum Chloroflexota; class Dehalococcoidia; order UBA2979; family UBA2979; genus UBA6627. Next base: position 288,442 of record CBDFJZ010000005.1, on the reverse strand, counting down.
GCCCTCTGCCGAGACGTCTACGGCTACTTCAACCACGTCAAGTTCCTGTCGGAAGAAGTCACGGCGCTGCTGGCCGACCGCGAGTGTCTGGACTTCGGGGGCTCCGGGCCATGCCACCACTCGCTCTTCGAAACGGTCCCGGCGGGCACGCTGCTGGGCGAGGTCGGACGCATCCAGGGCAACTTCGACTTCGGCACGGTGGACATGCGGGTGACGCACACCTTCGCGAACCCCGATCGCTACCAGTTCGCGCGCACTCCAAACATCGTCTGCCCCTACGACTACTACGAGGAGGGCGAGATGAAAGCGCAGCTCTTCGCCCTGCTGCCGCGGACCGAGGAGCCGCGCTGCGGCGTCATCGCGCTCGACGAGCCCGGCACGCTGCAAGGCGCGTGGTACCAACCTGGCGCCGACGTCATTTCGCCGTGGGAACAGCACCTTGCTTTCGTGACCGACAACTACGACCCCTCGACCTCGGTGATCTCGGTCGGCGGTACGTTCAGCGAGCCGGGCCGCGTGGAGTTCACCCCCACAGCCAGCGGCACGATCAACCGTGCATTCCTCCAGGTGACGCCGGATGGAACGACATACTGCTTCGAGCGCGACGGCACCGGCCGCCACGAAGGCTTCGGCCGCAACCTGCTGAGCGGCAGAATCCTGGTCCAGCTCTTGAGCGACACCGGACTTCAGATCGAACGGCAGTCCGGCTCCTGCGGGGCCGAGGAGGCGTTCGCCGCCCCCACCAACTACTTCCGCTAACCGAGGCCCGCGCGCACGAGCGGCATCACCTCGCGCGCAACGCGTTCCATGTACGTCGGTCCCGAGGCCTCGCCGGGCGGTGGCGGGTTCGGCACCGGGTGCGGGACCACGATCTCGAACTCGATGCCAAGCGACAGCACCTCGACGAGCTGCGCCGCGACCTCCGACGCGGTGCCGCGCACGCTGAACGCGTCGGCGGCGGCCTCCGACAGGAAGTCGACGAGGCGACCCGACTCGACGAGGTCCGGGTGGTGGTGGAAGTCCGGAGTGACCTGCCGCTGCAACTCGTGGACGTCGAGGCCGTCCCAGGTCAGCCCGGCCGCCTCGAAGAGGTGCGATGAGTACTCGTAATAGCCGGCCGCCATCGACTTGCCGATCGTCAGCGCCCGCTGCGGGTCATCCTCGAGGATTGTGTGCAACACAAGGCCGAGCCGCACCGAGGCAGGGTCGCGCCCGGCCTCCTCGGCGCCGGCGTGCACCGCGCCGATGGCGGTGCGGACTGCTCCCTCGTGGCGGCCGACGCGGATGAACACGCCCTCGGCGACCCGGCCGGCGGCGCGCAACATCCGAGGCCCCGCCGCCGCAATCCAGATCGGCACGGGGCGCGGATGCGGCAGCACCGCGGCTCGCGCGGCGCCGACGTCGACCTCGTCGCCGTCGAGCAGTGCCCGTATCGTGGCGGTCGCCGCCTCGAGCGTCGCCACCCGCGCCGGCCTGAGGCCTGCCAGCCGCACCGCGGTGTCGCCGATCCCGAGGCCGAGGATCGCCCTTCCGTCGGAGACCGCGTCGACCGTCGCGATCGAGCCGGCGGTGACGGTCGCGTGCCTCGTGACCGGGTTCGCCAGCAGCGGACCGAGGCGGATGCGCTCCGTCGTCTGCGCCGCGAACGCGAGCAGGACGTACGTGTCGTGGCGGCGGAGCTGGGAGTCGGGGACGAACGCGTAGTCCCAGCCGAGCTGCTCGGCACGGGCGACGTCGGCCGCGAAGTTCTGGGGCGTGGAGAAGTCGAAGCGATTCAGGCCGAACGCTGGCATGCTCATCGCCGCAGCGTGATCGTTCGCCGCGCGGATCACAACTCCAGCCACCGCCAGCCTCACGATCGGAGTCCTCGATGACCGACGCACCATCCCTCGAACCGTGGCAATGGCCCGAGGAGACCTGGCGCCCGATCGTGAATAAGGTGCGCGCGGGGCGCTCGCTGACGCCCGCGAGCTGGCCGAGCGGCGCCCGCGCCGCGGTCGCGCTCTCCTTCGACAGCGATCACGAGGCGAGCGCGCTCCGCGGCAACGAGCGCTCTCCGGGCCGGCTCTCGCAGGGCGAGTACGGGGCGCGGCGCGCCGTGCCGCGCATCCTCGATCTGCTCGCACGTCACGAGCTGCCCGCGAGCTTCTTCGTCCCCGCCGTGGTCGCGCTGCTGCACCCGGACGAGCAGCGCGCGGTCGCGGCCGCCGGCCACGAGATCGGCATCCACGGCTGGATCCACGAGCGCAACAGCGAGCTGGAGCGCGACGACGAGCGCCGCCTCATGCTCCAGGCGCTCGACACCCTCGAGGAGATCACCGGCGCTCGGCCGGTCGGGATCCGCACCCCTTCGTGGGATTTCAGCCCGAACACGCTGTCGCTGATCCGCGAGCTTGGCCTGATTTACGACTCGTCGCTGATGGCCGACGACGATCCGTACGAGCTGCTCGAGGACGGCGAACCGACCGGCGTGGTCGAACTCCCGGTCGAGTGGATTCGCGACGACTTCCCCTACTTCAACATGGACCGCCTATCCGCCGTGCGGCCGCATACGCCGCCATCGGGCGTCTTCGAGGTATTCCAGGCAGAGTTCGACGGTACGTACGAGGAGGGCGGTCTGTTCGTGCTGACGATGCACCCGCACGTCATCGGCCACCGCTCCCGGATTCGGATGCTCGACCGCCTGGTGAAGTACATGCAGGACTACGAGGACGTGTGGTTCGCGACGCACGCGGACATCGCTCGCTATTGCCTCGAGCACGGCGGAGGCGCGGGGGGCTAGAGGCGGGCGAGTACGGGGCTCAGCAGAAACGCGAGGCCGGCGGCGGCCCAGAAGATCGAGGCGAGCTGTAACGCCCGGCGTGACACGCGCTGGCGCCGGGCATCCCTGTCGCCGGACCTCGGAGCGCCGAGTTCGAGCGCGATCGCCGTCAGCCCGCAGATCAGCAGCATCGCGACGAGGTTCACCGCGGCGGCGGCAGCGAGGAGCAGGGGGGTTGAATAGCCCGCCGGCGGCCATCGTGGCGCCGGCGCCCGCCACGAATAGCGCGAACCCGACGGCGGCGAGGCGCAGCACACTTCGAAGATCCGCCTGCGTCGTACCGCTCTGGAGCGAGGGCGCCGATGTGCTCATGACGAGCTGATCATCGACTGATCACCCACCCCGCGAGATCGCCACCACCCGTACGGGCTTCTCCGGCGGCGAACGAGGGTTTGAGCCTGTTCGCGCTCAGCGCAGCTCTTTCGCGGCCTCGGCACGGCGGCGGCGCAACCGGCGCTGGGTCCACAACAGTCCCGCCATCGGCACTGCGTGCAGCAGCGCCAGCAGCAGCGCGAACAACGAGTTGCCGATGACCGGGTTTCCCACGTCCGCAGTCTTGAGGCGACCTCGTTGGAGACAGATAAGAACTTCATATGAGGCGCGGCACGAGCATCGGCTAGTCGAGCACGAACTCAGCGCGGTTTCGCGAGAGCGGCGCGGCGTATCGCAGCATCGCCGTGCGTTGCCCCTCGTCGAGGGCCTTCCCGCCGCGTCAGCTCGCGCGCGGATCGTCCTCCTCGCCCCCCTTCAAGATCGTGGAACGAAGCCGACAACCCGTGTCCAGCGCCGCCGCCGAAGCACCCGTCCTTGACGACCGGAATATATCTTCCTATACCGGGACGATGAGACGAAAGCCTGGGACCCTGCTGCCGATCGAGGTGAACATCCTCGCCGCCGGCGTGGAGCTGCGCTCGAGCGGCGAGGCGGAGTTCCACGGCTACCGCGTCGCGCGGGCGATCCGCGAGCACGAGCAGGCGCGTCTGCTCACCGCGCACGGCACGCTCTACAAGGCGCTCGATCGCCTGCGCAAGCAGGGCCTGCTCACCTCGCATTGGGAGGATCCCGCGATCGCCGCCGACGAGGGACGCCCGCGGCGGCGCCTCTACACCGTCACCGCCGCCGGCATCACCGCGCTCGACGCCGCCACCGATGGGCCCGAGGCTCGAGGCGGCACGGAACGCCCCGGCTGGCAGCCGGCGTGAGGCTCGTTCGCAGACCGGTCCACGGCGGCTGGAGCGCCGCGCTCGTCCGCTTCTGGGTGCGCTGCTACGCGAGCGGGCTGCCTGGCGATCTGCGCGACGAACGGCAGGCGGAGGTCGACTCCGATCTGTGGGAGCACTCCAACGATTCGGTCACCGGGCACAGTACGGTCAGCGGCGAGATCCTCGCGCGCGGACTGCTCGGAGCGCCCGCCGATCTGAGCTGGCGGCTCGAGCGCTCGCGGCTCGCGATGCTGCCGGGCCGGCTGGTCGCCGCCGTCCTCGGCCTCTTCGGCGGCGTCGAGGCTGCCGGCCGCTGGATCGGCCGCCGCGGCCTCCCGGGCGTCACCACCGCGGCCGGTGTCCTCGCCGGGCTACTCGGAATGCTCGTCATCGTCACCGCACCTGGCAACGACGCCGGCACGCCGGCCGCGGAGCTCGTCCGCTGGGGGTTGCTCGTGATCATCGCCGCGGTCGCGCTGATCGCCGGTGGACGCACCGTCGACGCGCATCCTCGCCTCGGGGGCGGCCTCACGCTCGCTGCGAGCGCCGCGCTCGGGCTGCTGCTGTGGCCCACGCTGGTCGCGCCGATCGCCGCGCTCGGCCTCGGCTGGCGCGCGATCGTGCGGATCAGACGAGCAGGCCGAGATCGGGCCCCTCACCGCAGTCTTGATTTATAGGAAGATACATTCCTATAGTGACGGCATCCTGCCACGCGCAAGGAGGATGCGATGCTGTTCAGGCTCGTGACCATCCAGCCCAGCTTCATTCGAGCGATCGCCCGCCGGGTTCGTCTCGCACCCGGCGGGCGCCGTCGGGCGGTCATCGTCGGCGCGCAGCTGGGCCTGCTCTGGGGTGTGATCGGACGGATCTGGATGCGCCTGCTCGCAGAGGAGCCGGTCTTCAGCCCACCAGGCACGCTGTTCATCCTGATCGTCGTCAGCGGGTTCGGAGCAGCCGCCGGATACGCGTTCGCGGCGCGCCGCATCCCAGCGACGTCCAGGGCGCGGCGCTGGTGGCACCGCCTGCTCGCCTACGTGCCGTTCCTCGGCATGGGGCCGTTCGTGATCTTCTTCCTCGGACACTTCGCGTGCGCCTGGCGTGCGAATCGCCCGGGCGCACGCCGGCTGCTGCGCATCCCGCTCGGCGTAGTTGCGGTCCTCGTCCCGGCCTTCTGGACGTTCGTCTTCATCACGCAGCGGCCGCAGGACCTCGGCTGGGCGAGCGCAGTCCTCTACCTGGCGCTTGGCTACCTGATCTACGTCGCGTTGCGGTTCGCGCTCGAACCGGCCGAGGACGCCCCCGTCCGTCCGCCCCCCGCCGCGCTCGCCTAACCCGCCGACGGCTCGAGGTACCAGACCTCGCCGTCGAGCGGCCCGTTGCCCGTCGTCGTGGCGAACGTCAGGTGCGGCGCTCCGCCGGCATCGAGGGCCAGGCCCACCACCTGCAGCGGATCGGCGCCCGCCTCGAGCAACGTCTCCGGCACCCACGCCCCGTCGACCAGTCGCGTCAGCACGAGCTGTGCCTCGTCGATCGCGGCCACCACCGGGCCGTCCGGCCCGACGTCGATCGCGACGGTGCGGCGCGCGCCCTCGAAGCCGGTCAGGACGGAGTCGAGCACCGTCACCGCCTCGAACGCCCACTCGCCACCGGCCGGCGATCCGTACAGCACCGTCACGCTGTGCCGGCCGTCGTCAGCGATCGGCGAGTCCGACTGGATGAACGCCACGTGCGATAGACCGTCCGCATCGAGGACGATCGCGGGGAACCGCCCGGCGTCGCCGTCCTCGTAGATCGCGGTCAGCTCCCAGGCTCCCGCTTCGCGGCGCGCGTAGACGAGGTCGCTTGCCGCGGCGTCGAAGTAGACCGCGTGCAGCACGCCGTCGGCGTCGATGGCGATATCGGTGCCCCACTCGTAGGGCTGCGGTCCCGAGCCGATCGGCTCGACGAGCCACCCGTCACCGCCCTGAACGGCGTACTCGACGCCCTCGGTCGCGCCGAACTGCGACGGGTCGACGCCGAGCACGTGCAGCGATCCGTCGGCCCCGATCGCCAACGAGCCGTCCCAACCATCGTGTCCACCATCGGAGATGCGGCTGACGTCCCAACCAGATTCACCCTGGATCGCGACCGCGGCGTCTTCCCAGTCGTGGTTGTGGTAGGCCACGACGGCGCCCTGAGGACCGGCCGTGATGTCGAGCGGCCCGTAGAGATAGCCCGTCTGTAGCGTCTCGATCGAGAAGGCGCCCGGCGTGCCGCTCGCCACGTTGACGAATCCCGCGTCGCCCAGCCGCTCGAGGATGTACGCGATCAACGGCGTCCCGTCCTCGGCGAGGGCGATTCCCGGCTTGGTCCCCTTGCCGATCGAGGTCACCGTCCAGTCCCATGGCCCGCTGCCGTCGATCTCGGCCGCGAAGCCGCCGGCCGGCGCGGCGCCATCGTCCGGCGCCGCCGTGGTGCCGCCAGCCGAAGGGGTGCCCTCTACGGTGGGCGTTCCCGGCGATGGCGGCGCGGGTTCCGGGGTGGAGTCCCCGCCGCTGCCGCAAGCGACTGCCAATGCGCCGACGACCGCAGCCATCGATCGTGCCCACGTCCGCCGCATCGCAGCCCCCTCCGACCGGCATCGCCGCTCCGGCCGGTCCATCGAGGGTGTCGCTCCGAGGCGACGCAGTCTGTGACAGCGAGTACGGCGAGCGCGCTCGCGCGCCAGGGTACGGCGCAGTTCAGCCCTCGGGCGCCACGACGCGACGGAGGTCGATCCCGGCGATCTCGCGCACCTCGATCGCCCCGTAGGCGGCGATCGGCAGCCGAGCCGCCAGTTCGAGGGCGGCCGCGCGGTCCTCGACGTCCACGAGGTACAGCCCGCCGAGCTGCTCCTTCGTCTCCGCGAAGGGACCGTCGGTCGCCATCACGCGACCACCGCGAATGCGAATCACGGTGGTCGCCTCGGGATCGCCGAGGCGGGCGCTGCCGACGTTCTGCCCCGCCTCGCTGATCGCCGCGTCGAAAGCGTCCACGGCCAGACGCATCGCCGCCAGCGTTTCGGGCGGACTGGAGGCCATCAGCTGGCCATCGCCGTGGATCAGTAACCCGAAGTACATCGCTGTTCCCTTCTTCGCCGGGTCCGCCTGGAACGGCCCATACCAGGAGGACGGACGCTCGTCGCGAGCCTCGACACTTTCTTGCTCATGGTCGCGCGGGAGACAGCCACACGGCACAATCGAGCGCCGGGGCCACGTAGCCAAGTGGTAAGGCAGGGGTCTGCAAAACCCTTATCGCGGGTTCGATTCTCGCCGTGGCCTCCAACAAACAAAGCCTCTCTTGGCACTTTGAACGCACACAGCCTTAGCAGTTGCACCCAAACTGCACCCATTCGCTCGGATTCGGACTAGGTTGACGTCCTGCTCTAGCGTGGCGAGACCACCAGACACACTGGCAGTCGTAAGCCCCGTCCGCAGGCCGAGGTCCCCAGATTTGAATTCCAGCGCGCACGTCCGGGGCCGTCCCGTGGCGTTCGGGGGAGTCCGCCGCTATTGACTATTTGTCCGGCTCCGTTCGCGCACGTCCAGTGGAGTTCGTGTTGTAAGTACGCGCTAAGTACGCGACCGGCGTCTAGCGGGCGGGGCTAGACTCGCGCCCATGCTGGGCACCCTGACCATCTGCCCCGACTGCAAGCACCAAGTCGCCGTGGACTCGGCGGGTGCCGCCGATACGATCCCCTATGCAGCAGCGGCGGCGGCCGTTCGGGGGAACGCGTGAAGCGGCTCGTTTGTGCAGCGTTCCTTATCGCGCTCGGCCTGGCAGCGTGCTCGGCCGACAGCGAACTTACGGCGGAGCCCAGTTTCGTCGCTGGGCGAACTGCTGAGGGCAGAAGCGTCGCCGTCTCTGAGATCGGGTGGTTCCCGCTCGCCACCGACGCGACCGTCGAGGTGTCCAACTACCTGTGGGCGGTAGGTCCCCGGGATGACCAACAGTCAGCGGCGATCGTGGCTCGCTTCACCTTGTCGATCCGCGACCCAGCGTATTCTTACGAGGTGCAGGTCCCGTACGAGTGCTTCAAGGAGATCCGCGTGGGGGCCCCGTGGCCCAGCGAGATTGAGGAGTGTCGCTGAGCGACACGACAGCAGCGTCACGACCCCTCGAGCTGCGACAGTACCCACGTTCTTCGGGGGCCGTCGAACCAGCTAGTAAGCCCGAATCGAAGTCGTCCGGCGCTGCCTACCTCAGCGGGGTCAGCAGCTTCATAGTCTCGCGTTTCAGTTCCTCGAGCTCTGCGGGGTCCAGGCCAACAGCTCTGGCTATCTCTGCTGCTCGCTGGTTGACTTCGGTGACTGTCACGTGGTCAGTGAACAGCTGGAGCTGGCGTCCAAGTTGCGTCAGCGCCGGCGTAGCGGCGCCGTAAGCTCTGTCAGCCGCCGCTCGCTCAGCGATCGCCATCAGACCTGCAAGCACGTACTCGGGGGACAAGCAGGCTGCTTTCGCCGCGTCGCGGATGCGGGCTTCGATCGCGGCCTGAATCTTAGGACGGCTTAAGAGTGTGTGACCCTGGACGGCGAGCGCGTTGTCCGAGCTGTCTGAGTACCCGGCTTTACGGGCTGCCTCCGTGGCGTTGGCTTCAGGATCGGCGGTGACGGCTTCGATGAAGCGGGGTTCGCGAACGTTCAGTGTTGCGCTGCACTTGCCCATCGTTTCCTCGGGTTCATTGGGCGACGACGCTCACACCCAGGTGCCACCCTCGGGGTTCGCGACGAGACGTTCAGCGGCGTCTCAGACCATCCATGAGCACATCCTGTCCGGGCGTCCTGAGAGCAGTGTACAGCGCAGTGCGCTGGCGGGTGGCACTGGGTGCCACCTCAGTGGGTGCCAGCGCATGCTGAGGCTCCTGGGGCGTCTGAGCGCCCCCAAACAACCGCAGGCATCCGCCGCTGCCCAGCGCGGGAGCGGTCGGATTAGAAACCGGACACGATTCCCTCGTCCATGGCCGAACGACCTGAATCGACGCTCAGTTCAGCCGCTGCGGTTGTGATCGAATCAACGGGCAAGGGCTGGCGTCTGTCGCTGGTGATGAGCTATCGGGCACCGTAGGAGCGACTCCCAAAGTGAATCGCGTTTGCGTCATCACTATCGGGATGAAGCGTTGCCCGTGCGTTGAGCAGCCTTGAGCGCCTCACGGACAATTCGCTCGATGCTCGACGAGTCTTCGGGTACCCCCCCGAGGGAGTGAGCCCTCCGGAACTCTCAATGGTGAACAGCGACAGTGTGCGTAGCGCTTCGCGCTCGGCGTCACGGTCCTGAAAACTCCCAGCGTGGCTCACTGATGTGAGACGTGATTCCAGGGTAACGAGCTGTCTCTCGTATTCGGCGATTCGGTCATTGTTCGTTCGGTACAGCCGAAGAAAGAAGTAAGCGAAGACCTGAAGGAATGCCGCGGTCGTCAGCCTCGGAAGGATACCTCCGACTAGCTGTAGTTCCCACATAGGTTGTTGACAGAGCGAGGTCCCTCGTCCGCTGCTGTGTGTAGTGCACATCAATAGCGGAGAGGTCCCTCATGGCACATCGTAATGCGCGGCTGACGCCAGTCACCCGCTGGGAGCTGGTACAGGAGGTCAGGGCCGGCTGGCGCCAGGCCGAGGTCGCTCGGCAGTTCCGGGTTTCGCGAGCGACCGTCACGAAGTGGGTGCGGCGCTTCGCGACCGAAGGGAGAGCCGGGCTCGAGGACCGCTCCTCGGCGCCACATCGCCACCCGCGGCGCACCCCGCGGTGGCTCGTCCGCCGGATCTGCGCGCTGCGCCGACGACGGGGGTTCGGGCCCCACCGCATCGCCTGGGCGCTCGGGGTGGCGCGCTCCACCGTCTACGCGGTGCTGCGACGAGCCGGCCTGAACCGGCTCAGCCTGCTCCACCGCGTCACCCGCGAGCCGGTCCGTCGCTACGAGCACCCTAGACCCGGGGACCTGCTGCACATCGACGTGAAGAAGCTCGGTCGCATCCCGCCCGGCGGCGGCAAGCGCTTCGCCCCGGGCTTCGCCGCGACCCAGAGCGGACCGCACGCCCGGCGCTCTCGTGGCGTCGACTATCTGCACGTTGCCGTCGACGACCACAGCCGCTACGCGTACGTCGAGGCGCTCGCCGATGAGCGAGGCGTCACCTGCGCCGCGTTCCTCGCCCGCGCGGCGACCCACTTCGGTGAGCGCGGGGTCAGCGTTCGTCGCGTGCTGACCGACAACGCGAAGGCCTACACCTCTGGCGTCTTCACCGCGACCGCGGCGGCACGGGGGGTCAGGCTGCACCTGACCCGGCCCTACCGTCCGCAGACGAACGGGAAGGCGGAACGCTTCATCCGCACGCTCCAGGATGAATGGGCCTACATCCGCCGTTACCGCTCCAACCCCGAACGGCTGCGCGCGCTCGACCGCTGGCTCAACTACTACAATCGCGCTCGACCGCACGGCGGCATCGGTGGGAACGTCCCCGTCTCACGGCTGTAAACAACGTTCGTGGGAACTACACCTAGACGCCGCGGAACTGGGGTTGTCTGGGAGCTCAGTCGCGCCGATCACCAACCACACGAGAACGCCAACCCCGGCGCCGGTCACCCCCATCCCGATCAAGAGGTTGACAATGCCCCGGCGACCCTCTGCCTTGATGGCCCTCCGTAGCTGATCCCGCATTTGCGCTGCTCCTCTGTCGAGGGCCTCAGACTGAAGGCGGCGGCTCTCTTTCAGCTCATCGACCCAGCGCGCGATGCCGCCGCGCACCGCAACTCCCACGCTCTGGTCCAAGGTCCCGACGAGAGTGCCGAACTGATCAGCGCTGAGGCTTCCGCCACTTACGTTCCCATCGTCCCGTCCGCTCCGCCGGTCGCCTGGATGATTGACATGATCGCGTCGAGGCGTGCGTCTATTTCAGAGTCACGGAGTCTCACCTGAGTGAGCTCCAACCCCGCGTTCGGAGTTGGTCCCACACTTTCGGCGGGATCGAGGTAGGTGATGATCGAGGCGACCAACGAGGCCGTACTGCTCAGCCCCAGCGCAATTAGCAATACTGATGGCGTCGACAGCCCAAGATTCAGTTGGCGCCCGAGGAGCAGGATGGGCCCCGCTAAGATTAGAGCGAAAGTCAGCGTGGCGGCCACGCGTATGGCTATCCCAGTGAACTGGCGACGCCGGATCTCGCGCTCCGTCCGCCGCGCATACGACATCCAGGACTCCCCCCAGCCCGCGAGCAGCGGGCAGGGGGATGATATTAGAGCCACAGCTGCCAGACCGGCGGGTGGTGACCGTTTCCCAAGGTTGTCGCGCAATTCGTTGGCACCTGTTGGCGCGTGACCAACGGCGGCACCGCCGTCGGTCAGTCGTGCGAAGCCATCGAAAGACTCGGTGGCCGGCCGCTGACACGGAAAGCGAGACATGCGCTCGCCGGGGTGGAGACGCTTGGCACTCGTGCCGTGACCGGGCGGGGTTCGCCGGCGGCCTCGCAAGACGGAAGTGTTCAGCCGGCGGGACTACCGGCAGCTCTCAGGCAGACCCTCTCCAACCCGTGCATCCCGATAGCAGGGAGCGTCGGAGGTGGTGTAACAACCAGTAAGCATCAACCGGCCGAGAGGAAGCCCGTTCTGGAGCGCCGGTTGCCGCGGCCGCGATCGGTGATCGGGCGGTCCGTCGAGGAGACCGACACGCGAGCTCTTTGACTATTCGTCCTGCCGACTCCAGAGCAGCACTCGCCACATCGCAAGCTTCAATAGCTCTCGCAGTTCCTCATCGCTGAGCACTTTCGTGTCGCCGACGTCCCGACCGTCGAGCGTCGCGACGTGATTCAGGCTGTCGTGGTCTGTGTAGGAACGCAGCTCCTCGAGAAGCTCCGCTCGGCTCAGATCGTTGACGAAGCGGTTTGGCGTCGAGCTAGCCATCCGAATCCTCCGAACTCATCGACGGCGCGGTCCTCTCGAACCTCCGGCGCGGCCCTGCCTGATCTGTTCGCGACGAACTCTCAGGTCGTGATGCAGCCGCAACCAGCTCTGGCCGACCTCCAGTGCGAAGACGGTCGCCATCGGGTCGATCGCATCGCGCTCTCGCAAGTCATCGTAGATGCATTGAAACTCGCCGCCGTTGTTGATGTGGTGGGCGAGCGAATGGAGGTATTCCAAGATCTCCTGACACGAGCGGTCGGCCATCGAAGGCATCGGACACGACCCCCGTCGCGCTGCTCACTGTAGCAGAACGCATGTGCTGATCGCGGCACCCTGCTGGGCACACGATCAACAGATCGTGTCGATGCGCCGCTCAGGGTTGGTGGTACTCCAGGAGGTGAAGTCCGTCCCGGAACTCGGTCCTGTTGATCGGCGACGGAGAGTCAGGGATCGGGCCTCCTTCGAGCTCGCCAGCGGCCTTGTGGAACAGGTCGCCCGCCGTTCGGTTCGCCAGTATTACGCGGTCATCCCGTGCTAGCAGCAGCGGCGAAGCAGTGGCACGAAGCGCCGCCTCTAAGTCTTGAGGCGAGAGCTGCGCAGCTGCATCCGGGGCGAGTTGATACCCGATGCGGCGGACACTGGTGATGAGCCCCGGCGCTCCGAGGTCGGTGAGTGCACTGCGCACGCGGTAGATGGCCGTATGGAGCGCGCTCTCCGCTATCAACGTCGTCTGGATCTCGGCGCCCCGTGCGAGTTCGTCGAACGGCACCACCTCGCCCCGACGTTGGTGGAGTAGCTGGAGCACTGCGAATCCGGACGGGGTCAATCGTGCCGACCGGTCGCTGAAGCCGACCGTGTATGTCCGCCGGTCGAGCCAGATCTGCGGCTGTTCGTCTGCCATGGAGTTCCGCGCTGCGATCGATTGCGTTCCGTCTAGCTTTGATGATCACGATGGTCGCTTGCGCTGCGTCCCTACCCACCACCAATCTCCCTCGCGCCGCGTCCGCCCCCACTGTGCCCCACCAAGAGGAACTGCGGTTGACGGTGCCCACCAATGGGAAGCGCTTCATCGGCAGCTCGGTGCCCGCTCAACGAATCCTGTACTGGATAGCGAACGCTGTGGGTTCGGACTGGGTTCCTTGTGAGCACTCGCCCGACTACACCCCACACGACGGCAACCTCGTAGACTCGTGACCCTGATCCCGGACTCGGCGATCCCCCAGGGGGCTTCGGTCTTGCCGTTGTTGACGCGCAGACTATGTGCCGCTCCGAAAGTGCGGGCTCAGGCCGCCCCTGCGGTCGGCTTTAGCCCGAACGCCTCGGCGATGAGCTCGTATGAGCGCACCCGATCGGCGTGGGAGTGGACCGCCGTAGTGATGATCAACTCGTCGGCGCCCGTCCGCTCCACAAGCGCTTTCAGCTCGTCTCGCACCGCCTCAGGTCCGCCGACGACCTGGGAGCCCACGCGCTGGTCCAGCAGAGCCTGTTCGTGCGGAGCGTATTCGTAGGCAGCTGCCTCTTCGGGCGTCGGGAACCGTCCTGGCCGCCCGCTGCGTAGGCGAACGAACGACAGCGCGCCGGGGGATGCGAGCCAGCGCGCCCGCTCCTCGGTCTCTGCGCATACGACGGAGACCCCGAGCATGAGATAGGGCTCGCCGATCGTGCCATTCGGATTGAAGGCCTCGCGGTAAGTGTTGGCGGCGACCATTGTGTTTCCAGAGGAAAAGTGATGCGCGAAGGAGTAGGGCAGCCCGAGCACGCCTGCCGCGTGCGCACCGTAGTCCGATGAGCCAAGCATCCAAAGTTCCGGACGGTACCCCCGTCCCGGCGTGGCGCGGATCTCGCGGAAGGGATGTTCGGGTGGCCAGACGCCGTCGAAGTAGCCGGACAGCTCGGTCATCTGGTTTGGGAAATCGTCGGCGGTAGTGTGGGCGCGACGCAGCGCATAGGCGGTGAGCTGGTCGGTCCCGGGCGCTCGACCGATGCCGAGATCGACGCGCCCCGGATGAAGCGCTTCGAGCATGCCGAACTGTTCCGCGACGACGAGGGACGAGTGGTTCGGCAGCATCACTCCGCCAGAGCCGACCCGCATCGTCGAGGTAACCGACGCGATGTGGGCCAGCAGCACGGCCGGGGACGAGGAGGCGATCCCCGGCATGTTGTGATGCTCCGCTACCCAATAACGGTTGAACCCGAGGCGCTCGACACGGGGAGCCAAGTCCAGCGAGTTCCGCAAGGCGTCGGCGGGCGTGAAACCTTCGGATACAGGCGCGAGGTCGAGGACCGACAGCGGGACGCCGAGTTCTGTACTCACCACGCGAGCCTACCCGCCGCGCGTCGTGCGAATCTGGAGATCTCGGAAGAGGATGGTCACAGGTTGTCCGCGCCCTAAGAGGAACGAACGCGCGGGGGCAAGGCACCGCCCGCATTCGGTTCGGACGGTCCGGCGCTAGAGCTTGTTCGGGGCCACGCGGTCGAACTCCAGGCCGCTGGAGCCTTCGCCGCGTCCGGTCTGCTTGCGACGCCCAATCCAGGTGAAGACCCGGCCGTCGAACCAGCGGGTTCGCTGGTAAGAGCGGGTCAGCCAAGCGCCCGATCTCGGAACCTCCTCCTCGTGCACGAAGTAGGAATCGGTCGGCAGACCCTCCCGCAGAATCGCGCCGCGGGGCTCGACGACCGGGCCGATCGTCGTCCCGACCAACCGCGGCATGGCTGCCCGTTAGAGGCGGACCTCGCGGTTTGAGCCCGGCTCGTGGACGGCGATCATCGGAATCCAGTTCTCTGGAACCGTCGTCCCCAGTCGGTAACGGATGTCCGCCTCGGTCGTGGCCGGCGCCAGGGTCGGGGCGGCCGGCTCGAGGTGCCGCGCCAGCCGGGTGGCCGATTCGAAGCCACTAACACCGAGGCCGACCACGCCGGGGATCTCGGCTTCGACCCCCCAGACCATGTCGGCCATCTCGTCGCGCATCAGCAGCACCCGCTCGATCGGCTTGCTCTCCTGCAGCTTGCCAATCGCCGGCGGTAGGTAGAGACGGGTATCGGCGGCGCCCCCCTCGCTGGGGCCGCTCAGGTTGTACATCGTCCAGCGCTGCCAATCGTCATCGGGCCCGGTCCCAGCCGCGCGGACGAAGGTCTTGACCCCGAAGACCTCCGTAACCACGACGCCTTCGACCTCGCTCAGAGTTCCGACCTCGAGATCGTAGGGAACTACCGTCCAGTCGTTGCCGTAAACCAGACCGAACTCCGCCAGCATGAGCATTGCTATGTCGGTTGTGCCGGCCCTGAGCGCCCCGAAATCAGTCTGCCTGTCCTCGAACTCCCACCAGCGCACATTGGGCATGCCGCCGTACTCGATCTGGGCGGGGGCGAATGACAGCGGGTCAGCAGTCCTCAGAACTCCGGTAGGCGCCGTTTCGACGTCGGCCAGACCACCCGGCTCGATGTCAAAGGAGTGCCAGTCCAAGTATCCATGATGGTACTGGTCGGCGCGCAACACCACCTGACCGTCCCCGGTCTCGTCGGTGGGCGCCGAGCAAGCGAATCCGTATTCGAGGTAGGAAGGTCGCCAGGGAGTCGGCTCGCCTTCCCGCGGCACCGAGAACAGGCGAGCGAACCACCCGACGAGCTTCTGCGCGAGCTCCTTGAGCTCGGTGGCGTCCGTGGCGGCGTTAGTGTCGACCCAGGTGGCGTGATGGCCGGAGCGGATCGCCGCCAGCACCCTGATGCCGTCGACCAGACGGTTCTCTACGGCCGCCCACAGCTGTGACGCCTCGGGATCGCTCTCGAGATGCGCCAGCTCGCGCGCGTCGCTCGGTTTTACCAAAGCCGAACTCGCCTAGGTAGAGAGCGCGGCGCGCGATGAGACCCTGCGAGTCCAGAAACTTCGCCCACTGACGGCCGCGGTGATCCGCGTGGTCAGATCGGCGGGGATCTCTTCGCGCTCCACCACAGTCTCGAGCGGGATCGAATCGTCGTAGGCGCGGGAGTTGGCGCCGTCGGCCGCGTACCGGTTCACCTTCGTGGTCGTGACCTGTACCTTCGCGGCGACCGCAGACCCGGCGTCCTCGGCTTTGAACTCGCCGAACTGCCACTGCCGACAGATCATCCAGAGGGGATCTCGGACTTCGACACGCAGGCTGCGAGTGAAGTCCCCGCGGCGTGGTCGGCCTTCGAGACGATTCCAAGTGGTGATCGAAGGTACGACGAGCTCGCCCAGGAATGGCTTCGGAGTCAAGACACCGGTCTGTGGCATTGCTCAGGTCCCCTCATCGACCCTGGCCAGTGAGTGAGCGGCACTGGTGGACACGAGATCAGTCGAGACCGTCGCCCAAGGATTGCTGGTCACCGCAGTGATTACGGCGGGAAGCAGATGAGCCCAGCCCGTTGCCCCGAACAGATCGGGCTCCACTGCGCGCTGCTTGGCGCGGTCAAGCGTATCGTTCAGGATGCCGAGCAGATCGTCCCATTTCCAAGTGCCGGTAACCTCCGGCGGCACGACCAGCAGCAGCGTCTGCGGCGGCTCGGAGTTCGGCTGGTTGTAATGCACGGCGAGGCCGGTGGTTTGGGTACGGCTAGGGATCACCTCGGTCCAGTCGTCAATCACCATGCCGCGTTGGTTCGACGCGGGATCGAAACCGCTACCGCTCAGGTGTTGCACGACCGAGAGGTACTGCCCTTCGGGAGCGAAGGTGTCCGGGTACTCAACCGCGACCCAGTGGTCGTTGTCCCGGAACGGCAGCTGCAACGGTTCAAGGGCAAGCGTCCGGTCGTGGAGCGCTTCGGCGAGGCCCCGCACCCTCTCCCAGGTCTCGAGCCTCTCGCGCACGCGGGCGTTCCCCTGCAGCCACTCCTCGACGAGGAACAGGTTCGGGTGGTGGCGCACCAGGTCCCCACTGTCGCTGAACGCCGCCGCCTGGCTCAATTCACCCGGGTTCGACACCGTGACGTCAGGTAACGCGTTGAACGACGCGCCGAGGACCTGGCGCGCCGCTTCCCGGTATGCCTCGATCTTGCGCGCGGTGGTAAGGGTCGCAGGATCGAGATCGACGAAGTCCTTGACCGCCGTCGCGGCGGCGACGGCTTCAACCCCCGCAGCGCGAACGTCGACAGCCTGCTGCGCGAGAAGGTCCTTGTCCTCGTCGCTGGCGCCTCGGCCGGGAATCGAATCCGGGATGCCGTGCAACGAGATGACACCTAGCGCTGCGCGCAGGGCGTCGAGGGCCGCGTCACTGACTCCCGCGAGGGCCACGGGTTCGTCGCCGGACTCGTCGACGGTTGTCGCCATCGCGATGTCGAGATCGCCTCGAGCACTATCGAGCTCCGCGATCCGCGCTTCGACCCGGGTCCGCATCGTCGGCTCGTCGTAGCCGTCCGGGTTGGGGCTCGACTCGGCATCGACGTCGGCATCATCTTCCACTCGATAGTCAAGAGCACTCAGGGGGCGGCATCCGGTCACCAGGGAGCGCAAGCTCCTGAGCAACGGCAGCACCTCAAAGAGGGTCATATCGTCCGCGGTCCAGGTCGCGCCGCGGGTCATGAACGCGATCGAGATCTCCGTCGTAGCACCCGTGTCGACGCGGAACGAATCTGCGATCCTCATCTCGAGCTCGGTGCTCTCGTCGTTGAGGCCATCTCCGACTAGGTGTACGAGATCGATTGGCTGCAGACCTAATTCCGCTAGAGAGCGGCTCTCGTCGGTCAAGCCTTCGTGGGTCACGAGGAAGCGCAGCTTGGCCGGCGGCCCGATGATGCCCGCCAGCCAAGCATTGAGCCCCGGCTCCATCGAGGACCGCGGCGTGGCCGCGCCCGGCCAGGCGGTCGCACCGCCGGCACCCGGCTCGACGTGGAGCGTTACCCGGTTGCTGATGGTCACGCCGCTTCGGGGTGTCCGCGCGATCTCGGGTTCCGGCGGATTGTTGCCTTCGGTAAACGCCTTGAGCATGGCGCCCGCGCGATCGTGGTTGCCCTGAGTGACCTGATACACGCCTTCGGCCGTCGCGAGGTCCGCGACCGCGTCGAAGGAAGCCGCCATGCGGTCGATCTCGGCTTTGATCGCGTCGGCCTGCGACCCGGACGCCGGGAGCCCGTCCACGCCGTAGGGATAGTCCAGCGGCGGATCCTTCAAGAAGGCCTTTTCGAGGAGCGCGTAGCCGTCGAATACGTTGTGTGCCTCCTTACTCCCGATCTGGGCGCCCTCCTCGTCGGTGGTGATCTTGTCGGCGACGAGCGGATACTCGGTGCGGAAGGCGAGAATGAACTGGTTCAGGGAAGGATCGCCGTGGCGGTCGTGGAACCCGCGCTCGAACTGGTAGCCGAGCAGCTCGCCGAGTTCCTGGCCGTTGCGAATGCCTTCCAGAAACGACAACGCCGTCCGCACGCGCTCCGACGATAGGTTGATCGACATGACCTCCACATTGTCCTGGTCCGCATGGGTCAGATAGGCATTGCGCAGCACCGCGGCGGCGACGGCGTGATTGATTGAGGGGCCATGAATGAAACCACCATTGTTTTCTTGCTCGACAATCCGGCCGTCGCGCAACGCCGGCGGGATCTCTTCTGGATCCACCGGCACGAGCTCCGGGCCCGGCTCGAGGTTCTCCAGCCAACCAAAGCTTCCGAGGTGGATTCCCTTCCGCCGATCCTCGCCGGACCCGCGCATCGATTCGAGGCGTCGCGTGAAGAATGCGCTCTGCCAAGCGTCGAGACGGTAGGTGCAAAGGTCCAGATGCTCGGCGAAGAGCCTCTCCAGCCGCGCCGTGGGCAGACCCTCCAGCTCGGCCAAACACTCGCGTACCTCTTGCAGACGCTGTGACTCGGGTAGGTCGAGGCCGGCTGGCGTTTGCAGAAAGCGAACCATCGACATGGACTGCTCGGAGAGATCGGGAGCCACTTGCTTGATGTCGGCTTCGAGGAACTCCCACCGGGTCACGGTTCGGTCCTCGGCGATGTTGGTGAGTTCGATCTCTCGGCGAGCGTCGATGGTGACTAACCCGCGCGCGACATAGAGATTCATGCTGGCGTCGTGGTAGGCGAGCACGAGCGCGCGGTGCAACATCCGGTAGAGCACGGCCTTGGGCGCGGACAGCTTTTCGCCAGCCTGATCGCGGAAGTTGTGTCTCTTGATGTCGTCGATGTCGCTGCCGATGAGCCAGCCGATGTAGTCGCGCAGCTCAAAGCTGCCTGACTCCGGCGCCGGCACTCGGTAGCGGGCCGGGAGACCGCCGGATTCGGACCACTTCTCGTCCTCGAGACTCTCGACATCGTCGACCAACGGGTCGGTGATGTCGTCGTGACCGAGGAAAAATGCCAGATCGAAGATCTTGTTGCGCAGCCTCCCGTCCGGGTCGCGCAGCTTCGTGAGGCCCAGACTTTCAACGATGTTCTCGGCCGCTCGACTCATCGCCCTGCGCATTCTCTGCAGAGTCGCGCTGAAGATGTTGAACGAGAGGTAGTTCCATAGAAACTCCTGGCCCACCGCGTGCCGCCGGTGGAACTCCACCGAGGTGGCGTGCAGGCCGAGCGCGCTCAGGAGGTTCTGGTACTCGTCGCCCGGCGCGTCGACGCGCGGCACCTGCCCGGTAAGCGACTCCCAGGTCGCCTGGACCTTGCCCAAGACATCCTGAAGCTCATCGAGAAACCCAGGTGGCGATCCGTCCACCTCGCGCTCCCACTTCCAGCGCGCGAAATCGCTGGTCAGCAGCACTCCGTAGGGCTGCACCCCGACCCGAAGGGCCGGCAACGGCCCGCGTCCGGTGACGTAGTCCGTGAAAAAGGCACGCGTGCGATGAACCACGCTCAAGTCGAGTGCCAGCATCTCATCCAGGTAATAGCCTAGGGTCGCCGGCCACAGCGCCTTGTTGAGGGCGTGTGCTTCGGTGATGTCCGTCTGACCGGCACCGGCGAGGTAGTGCGCGGCACGAACCGCGACGCTCAGCAGCGGCTCCATGAGTTGCAGCAGCAGCTCAGTGCGGGGGTGGGCATGCCCCCGGACCGCGAAACCGTCGCCGCGTTCCTGCATCGCTGGCTGACCGAACACGCGGCCCCGCGAGTGACGGCGCGAACCACGAATTCGTACCGGCAGACGGTCACCATCTTCAGCGAGCTGATCGGCGGCCTTCGCCTGCGTGACCTCCGCCCTGACCACATCGCTTCTGCCCTCGCCGAGTACCAGTCGCGGGGCCGAACTGGTCGCACTGCGCAGAAGCACTTCACGGTGTTGAAGGGTGCGCTGGCTCAGGCGGTGAGGCTTGGGCTCCTACCGCGCAATCCAGCCGATGCGGTCAGTCGTCCCCGGGCGGAGCACCGTGAGATGCAGACCGTGGACGCGGAGACGATCCAGCGGATTCTGTCGGAGTGCGGTGACGAGGAATTCCGACGTTTGATCTATGTCGCGGTCCAGACGGGGCTGCGGGCGGGCGAGCTGCTGGGACTCCGCTGGGATGACATCGACTGGGAGAACGGTCAGATTCATGTCCAGCGCGCGCGAAACTCTTTCGAGCGTGGAGGCTTCGCCGAGCCGAAGGCGCACAGCCGACGGTCCGTAGCAATCAGCATCGGGACGCTTGATGCACTGCGCGAACACCGTGTCGCACAGGCAGAACGACGACTCTCTCCCGGCGACGTGTTCGTGTTTCCTCGTGTTGATGGAGCAGCAGGGACGGTCGAGAGCCTATCGCGGAGGTGGAGGGCGCTATCTGATCGCCTCGGTCTCACGGGACTGCGCTTTCACGACCTTCGCCACACGAGTGCGACGCTCGCCTTGAAGGCAGGAGTTCATCCGAAGGTGGTGCAGGAGCGCCTCGGACACAGCAGCATCAGGATCACGCTCGACACCTACAGCCACGTGCTGCCGAACATGCAGCGTGAAGCAGCCGAGGCTCTGGATTCTATCGTCCCCCGCCCTACTCCGCAGGAGTCAGCCAGCTAGCGCGTCGCTGCACCCAAGCTGCACCCTTGTTCGGTAGGAGACGGTGGGTCTCGGTGGTATCGGATGAGCAGAACAGCCTAGAGAATCGAGATGCTTGTTGCTCGGTGGTTCGCAATGAGCGCCAGGGCACGAACTGCAAAACCCTTATCGCGGGTTCGATTCTCGCCGTGGCCTCCAACAAATCACCGTCTAGACATTGACGTTTCTGGGCGTTCGCGCTCATCGGCAGCAGCTGATCACGCGTGATTGGGTCCCCAACACGCTACTCGTCTCATGTCTCGGAGCGGATAATCTGACAGGTGATGCGCGCAGGAGGCGATGCAAGCGTGGATGCGACCAGGCAGCTAGCCCGATCGCCCGAGGCTGATCCGGACCGGGTGATCGCGCGCCTGATCCACGACGATGACATCGGCGCGATCGCCGATCATCTGCAGCTCTGCTTTGGGGTCTGGCCGCCGTTCGGGATCGACTGTTCAGTCAGCGAGCACGTCGCGTGGAAGCTAAACCCGAATCCCAGGTCACGAGCGAGCCAGATGATGGTCACCCACAAAGACGACGATCACTTTCCGATCGCGGTCTCGATCCGCGCCTTTCTTGAAATCTGGATTCAGGGTCGGGAGCGGGTGCTCCGATCGGGTGGGGACGCCGCCGTTCACCCCGACTGGCGGCGGATGAACATCGGCCAGAAGCGGCACGAGCTGCGCGCCGAACTCGGGTTCGATATCGGCGATCTCTCGCTGGCCTGGCTTCCTCACCACCCGGCCACTCGGAAGCGGACTCTGGATTGGCCCGCCCTCGGCAACCGGGTGCTCGTCTTCTGGAAGCCCGTCGGTCTGCGCAGTCTCGTCTCCGTGCCGGCCCGGAGCGCCGGCTGGGGACGCGCGATACGCGCGGTCCTGGAGGCGATGCGTGGCAGCCTTCGCGAGCGATTCGCAGCGCCGCAGGCAAGGTTCGGCGGCATCGTCGTTTCGATGCAGCGGTTCGATGACCGGACGGACGCGATCTGGGATTCCGCGAAGGATGAGTTCGACCTCGCGATCGTGCGCAACCAAGAATATTTGAACTGGCGCTACGCGGACCCTCGGGCCGGACGGTTCGCGATTCGCGCGGCGATCGTGGGCGAGGCGATCGTCGGGTACTGCGTGCTCCGGCCGAGCAGCGACCCCGCCGAGATCGTCGACCTGCTCGTGCGTCCGGGCCGTCTCGACGCCGTCGATGCGTTGCTGGCGGATGCGGACGCGCTCGTTCGAGGCGAGGGCGTGCGGGACATCCACTGCTGGCTTCCTCAGCGGCATCCTTACGTGGGGACGCTGAGGCGCCATGGCTTCCTTGATGCAGGGCGGGACCCGAGTCTCCGCTACCGCGCCCGGACGATGACCGAAGAGGAGCTTGGCTTCCTCCTCGATCCCGACGCGCGGCTGCACATCACCCACGGCGACTCAGACTTCGTCTGAGCACCTGCAATCGGGTGCACCACGCCACACGAAGCGGCGATCGTGTCGGTCGGCTCGCGTGCTGCACCTGGTGCAGCGCTACCGGCGCATCGAATCGCTTGAGAGTCGTCTGGTGCAGTGTCCTCGCGAATGCACTGACCTCGGTCGGGGCCCCACCAAGCCGACGATCCGCACGGCGTCACCGAGCGCTCAACCCGCGGCAAGCGCCCGATGGTCGTCGTGGAACCCGCCAGCCCTAGTCAAACTGGCTGTCAGGGCGCGCCAGACCGTAGTGGTCCCTGAGCATCTCGCCGTCGTATGCCGTGCGGAACAACCCCCGTCGTTGCAAGAGCGGGATCACTTCCGCGACGAACACCTCGAGCATGCCGGGCAAGATCGGCGGCATCACGTTGAAGCCGTCGGCGGCGCCGTCCAGTAGCCATTCCTCCATGAAGTCAGCGACCTGCTCGGGTGTGCCGGCAAGCGTGTAATGCCCCCGCGCACCGGCGAGCGTCGCCAGGAGCCCACGCAGGGTCGGTCGTTCACGTCGCACCAGGCCCACGATCACCTCGGTCCGGCTGCGGGCCGCTTCGACCGTGCCGGGATCGGGGAAGTCATCGACCGCGAGCGGCTCGTCCAGCTCGAGGCGCGAGAAGTCGTGCCCGCCAAAGCGGGCGGACAGCCGTTGACGTCCGACCTCGGGGTTCGCGAGCGCGCCGAGTTCGTCCGCCAACCGCCGCGCTTCGGCCTCGCTGGAGGCGATCAGCGGGCTGAGGCCGGGCAGGATCACGACCTGATCGGGCGAGCGTCCCTGCGCCGCGACGCGGGACTTGAGGTCGCTGTAGAACTCCTGAGCGGTCGCCTTCTCCAGCTGCGCCGTGAAGATCGCCTCGCCGTGCCGCGCGGCGAAGTCTCGCCCCGTCTCGGATGAGCCGGCCTGGACGAGCACCGGCCGGCCTTGAGGGCAACGCGGCACGTTCAAGGGCCCGGCGACGCGATAGTGCTCACCCTCGTAGTCGATCGACCGGATCCGCTCCGGCCGAGAAAACCGCCCGCGCTCTCGATCGTCCACGATCGCGTCCTCGGCCCAGCTGTCCCAGAGGCCGTTGACGACCTCCATGAACTCCTCGGCCCGCGCGTAGCGATCGGCGTGGCTGACTTGCGCCCCGCCCCCGTAGTTCTGCGCCGCTCGCGCCAGCCACGAGGTGACGATGTTCCAGCCGATGCGTCCGCCGCTGATGTGGTCGAGCGAAGCGAATTGCCGCGCGAGGTTGAACGGCTCGGTGTACGTCGTCGAGGCCGTCGCGATCAGCCCGATGCGGCTCGTGCTGACCGCGAGCGCCGCAAGCAGCGTCACGGGTTCCAGTCCCGTACGAGGGCCCTGAGCGATGTCCTCGCCGACTGCCAGCTGATCGGCGAAGAAGATCGAGTCGAACAGCCCCGCCTCAGCCCGCTGCGCCAGATCCTGGTAGTAGCGGACGTCGGTGAGCGCCAGCGGCGAGGATGCCGGGTGCCGCCACGACGCCTCATGGTGGCCACGGCTCTGGATGAACAGATTGAGGTGCAGTTGCCGCTTCATCCGCCGCTGTCCTCCGCTCGTCCGATGATCCGCGCTGATCGCTTCACCGGCCCGCTGTCTCCACCCGTCGATCCAGCCCCCGCTCGGGCGAGACCGTCTTCAGCGCGGGGAGCAGCTCATCCGAGATCAGCTGCATGCTCGCCAGCGCATCAGACAAAGGCATCCCGGCCCAGTGAGTCCGCAACACGAGGTGGTTCGCGCCGAGCTGCTCCCGATACGGGCGGAGCTGCTCGAAGCAGTCGTCCGGTGAACCGAGGATGAAGCGGTCGTTCACGAGCTCCTCCCGCGGGCGATCGAACGACTCGGCCGCAGGCATGACCTTGTCCTGGCCCCACGCGGCGTAGGCCTCGTACTTGGCGAACAAGTGCGGACCGGCCAGCTCCAGGGCGGTCGCCCGGTCAGCGGCGCAGTAGATCTCGCGTAACACCGGCAGCTCCTCGGGAAAGGGCTTCTCGCAGCGGTCGAGCTCATCTCGGTACACCTGCATCTGGTCGCTCAGCGTCGCGAACGTCGCGTGCGGGTTGACGAACCATGCGTCGCCCAGTCGCGCCGCGCGGCGAATCGCGCCATCGTTGTTCGCCGCGATCCAGACCGGCGGATGAGGCTGCTGCACCGGCCTGACGTTCATCGTGACGTCGTTGAGGATGCACGTATCGCCCTCGTGGCTAACTGAGTCCTCGGTCCAGAGGCGCTTCACGAGCGCGAGGTACTCTTCGAAGCGCGCGACCCGCCGCCCGCGCGGCACGTTGAACGCGTCGAACTCCACGTCACGATATCCGAGCCCGACGCCGAACACGAAGTTTCCCCGGGCGAGGATATCCAGCGTGGCCACGGTCTCGGCGATCAGCACCGGGTTGTGGAGGTTCAGCAACAGCACCCCCAGGCCAGTCGTCATGTCGCCCGCCTCGGCCATCAGCCGAGCGAGGAACGGGACGAGCTGGAACGCCTTGTTGTCGCCCTCGTTGAGGAAGTGCTGGCCCGAGAACAGCGAATCCCACCCCTGGTCGCGCGCATGGCGCACCATGCTCACCTGCTCCTCGAAGGCGAGCACCATGTCGGTATCGAGGTGCTGCTGGCCGGTGACGAACAAACCGACTTTCATCGCCAGCTCCCCCGAGTATTCGCACTCAACCGTCAGTTCAGCCGTTCGGCGAGCGACTGACGCCACTCCTCGACGGGCTTGAACGTTGGCTGGTCGCCGAATTCGCGCTTCGTCCACTCCACGATCTCGTCGTCCGACTGCGACAGATCAAACGGGGCACCGGCCGGCTGCTCGACGTAGAAGGGTGTGTCGACGAAGAACTCGATGTTGTTGCCCTCGGGGTCGGAGAAATAGGTGGACCAGGCGTTGCCGTGGCTCACCACACGCTGCTCGCCGGCCTCGGGATCGGCCTCGACGCGAGCGCTCATTGCGCGCAGATCAGCGAGCGATTCGAGGCGGAAGGCGAGCTGGTTGACGGTCGTCCGTTCGGCCTCGCGACCGGTGACCAGCGCGACCTGGTGGTGATCGCTGGTTGTCCGGCTGAGGAAGACAATCTCGCCGCCCCGGAGCGCGCCCCGGTCGGTGACCACCAATCCCAGCATTCGCTGATAGAAGTCCACCATCTTCGCCATGTCGAAGACGTAGACGCCGACGTGACTGAATGAGATCTGCGGCAGGCTGGCCATGATCGACTCCTCCCTACGGTCCGTACGGGCGGAATCATAGCGCCTGGGTTGATCGATCGACGCAGCGACCACGGCCCGCACTCGAACCTTCGAAGATCCGGCCATCACAATCGCAAGGTCACGATTTGATCACGGCTGCCCGGCTGCCCGGCTGCCCGGCTGACGCGGTTCGTGTGTATAGTGCCGTATTGGTTGGGCACGTCGATCGTGCGGGCTGCGCGCGTCGTTTCGAGGCAAGCAAGGTGCCACCCTCCCACGGCGGCACCGATGAGCAATCAACAGAGGGATGAGGACGAGCCAGCCCAACCGGTCCGACAGCCAGGAGGCACGGATGACTTCGAAGCACTTGCTGCGCTGGGCGATCCTGGCGATCGCCGCAATCGGCCTGATCGCGATCGCCTGCAGTAGTGATGACGACAGCGGTGGCGGCGGCGGCGGAGAGACGCTGAAGACCGTCATGGATCGCGGCGAATTGAAGTGCGGCGTCAAGAACAGCCAGGCTGGGATGGGGAACCTCGAGGACGACGGTACGTTCACCGGGTTCGACATCGAGATCTGCAAGGCGATCGCAGCCGCGATCTTCGGCGACTCCAGCAAGGTCGACTACATCCCGGCGTCCGCCGGCGACCGCTTCGAGCTGCTGGCGGCCGAAGAGATCGACGTACTGATCCGCACGACGACGTTCACGTTCTCACGAGACGTCGACCTGAACAGCACCTTCGCGACCACTACGTTCTACGACGGCCAGGGGATGATGGTGAAGGCGAACTCCCCCTTCCAGGCGATCGCCGATATGGACGGCGCCACGATCTGCGTCACGACCGGAACAACGACCGAGGGGAACCTCGACGACACCTTCGCGGCGCTCGGGATTTCTTACACCCCACTCGCCGTCGCGGACGACGCCGGCAGCCAGGAGAACTTCCTCGCCGATCGGTGCGATGGCTGGACCGGCGACCGCTCCAACCTGGCAGCTCAGAAGTCCGTGTACCCGGCGAGTGGTGGCGGCCCAGACGCGCTGCGAGTGCTCCCGCAGGTGATGTCGAAGGAGCCGCTCGGCCCCGCCACCCGCGACGGCGACCATCAGTGGTCGGAGCTCGTCGACTGGGTCGTGCTCGGGCTGATCGCGGCCGACGAGAACGGCGTCACGATGGGCAACGTTGCCGCCGAGGCAGCCAACCCCAGCAACGCCGAGATCGGAAACCTGCTCGGCAACACGCTGAACATCGGTGAGCTGCTCGGCCTGGAGAACAACGCGTTCATGCAGGACGTGATCGCACAGGTCGGCAACTACGGCGAGGCCTACGATCGCACCATCGGGGTGCTGCTGCCGCGTGCGGGGACCCAGAATGCCCTCTGGACCGAGGGCGGCCTGATCTACGCTCCGCCAGTCAAGTAGCTCCGACGGGCGCTCGATGACTACTGACGGCTCGACCGCACCTCGCGGTCGGGCCGTCGGCATATCCACGGCCTGCGAATGACGGCTCTGCCTGCTGTCGAACCGCCCCCGCCGTTCTGGCGGAACCGCCGCGGCCGCCGCCTGCTCATTCAGGGCGCGGCGGCGTTCGGACTGTTGCTCTTCGTTGCCTATCTCGCGAATCGTGCGTCGCGCCTCGAGCTCGGCCTCGGGTTCATGGATCAACGCACCGGGTTCGCGCTCGCGAACCAGTGGGTGACGACGTTCGATAGCGACGACCGCCGCTGGGTGGCCTACGGAGCCGGCGTCTTCAACACGATCCGGGTGGTCGTCGTCGGGATTGCGCTCGCCACAATCGTCGGCGTGGTGATGGGCGTTGCGCGGCTGTCGAGCAACTGGCTCGTCTCCCGCCTCGCGACCGTCTACGTCGAGGTCATCCGCAACACGCCGCTGCTCGTGCAGATCGTCTTCTGGCATACGGTCGTGCTGCTCCAACTCCCCCGCATCTCCGACGCGGTGAACGTCGGCGAAGTGGTGTACATCTCGAATCGCGCGCTGGCGATTCCCTGGCCGCAGGAGCGAGGGCTGACGCTGGTCTGGGTGCTGCTGGCGCTCGCCTCGCTCGCCTTCGCGTGGTGGCTCCGCCGACGCCGACTCGCCGAGGAGGCTGAGACCGGTTGCCCAACGCACGCGAACCTCTACGCGCTCGGGGCGTTCCTCGTGCTCGCGACCGGCTCCTTCGTCGCCACGGGCTTGCCGGTCGGCATCGACGTCCCCGTGCTGGAGTCAAACGCGGCCGGCACGACACAGGACTACGCGGGCGGGATCAAGATCACGCCCGAGTTCGCGGCGTTGCTCTTCGCGCTCGTGTTCTATACCGGCTCCTTCATCACGGAGATCGTGCGCGGCAGCATCCAGGCGCTTCCAGTCGGCCAGTCCGAGGCGGGCTCGGCGCTGGGCCTCTCTAGCTACCAGCGCATGACCCTGGTGATCCTGCCGCAGGCGTTGCGCACGATGATCCCGGCGGTCACGAATCAGTACCTGAACCTGTCGAAGAACTCGAGCCTCGCGGTCGTGATCGGCTACTCCGAGCTCTTCCTGGTGAGCAACACAATCCTCAACAACGCCGGTCATGCCGTACCGACGTTCACCCTGATCATCGGGACCTATCTGACGCTCAACCTGATCATTTCGGCGATCATGAATTGGTTGAATCGCCGCGTACAGCTGGCGCGGATCTGATGGCCGCCGCGACCGCGATGCGGCCTCGGACGGTGCGCTCGATCTCGAGCGCCGGACGCTGGCTGAAGGTCAACCTGTTCAGCAGCCCGCTCAACAGCGTGCTCACCGTCGTGACCATCATCTTCATGGTCTTCGTGACCTATCAGCTCGCCAGGTTCGTCCTGGTCGATGCCGAGTGGGCGGTGATCAACGCAAACCGCCGGCTGCTGGCGATCGGCCGCTTCCCGCAAGGCGAGGAGTGGCGCGTCTGGCCGCCGGTCTGGGCGCTTAGCGGGCTGATCGGGCTCTCGCTTGGCCTCTGGTCGCGGATCAACCGGCTCGGCCTCGGCATCCTGATCGTGGTGCTCGCGTTCCTCTTCGGCCTGCTGTTCGAAGGCGAAAATGCACTCCTCGCGGGCGGTGCGGTCGCGCTCGGGATCGCTGGCTACCTGGTCGCTCAATACGGACGCCTCAGCTCGCAGCTGGTCAACCGTGCTCGTCGAGGCGTCACGGTCGGCTGGGTCGCGCTGCTGCCGTTCGCCGTGGTGTTGCTGCTCGTCGCCGGAGGGGTCCGCACGAGCCTCTGGGGTGGCGTGCTGCTGAACGTCATGCTCGCGACCGTCGGCATCGCCGCCGGCTTCCCGATCGGCGTGCTGCTCGCGCTCGGCCGTACCAGCTCGTTCCCGGTGATTCGGATCCCGGTCGTCGTCTTCATCGAGCTCGTGCGCGCCGGGCCGCTGATCGCCTGGCTCTTTCTCGCGCGCTTCGTGCTCCCGGACTTCATGCCGGCCGTGTTCGCCCTCGACGAGCTCGACATCGTCGTGCGAGCGATGATCGTGCTCGCCGCGTTCACTGGCGCTTACATCGCGGAGATCGTCCGGGGCGGCCTCCAGGGCCTCCCCCGGGGGCAAATGGAGGCCGCCAGCGCGGTCGGGCTCAACACCTTCCAGACGACGACGCTGATCGTGCTTCCGCAAGCGCTGCGCAACGTCATTCCGGCGCTCGTCAGCCAGTTCATCAGCCTCTGGAAGGACACGACGCTGGTCTTCGGGCTAAGCCTCTTCGAGCTGCTCAGCGTCGGGCAGGCGACGCTGGCGCAGACCGATTTCATAGGTCGCCAGACCGAGGTCTATCTGTTCGTCGCGTTCGTCTTCTGGGCGATCGCCTTCACCATGTCACGCCTCAGTGCGCGTCTCGAGACGCAGCTCGGCGTCGGAGAACGCTAGGATCGACTTATGACGCAGACCGTTGACCCGACCCCCGTCGCCGAGCAATCCCATCAGATCGGCGAACCGATCATCCTCTGCGAGAACGTGGGAAAGTGGTTTGGCGATTTCCAGGCGCTGAAGGGCATCACGACCAGCGTCGGCGAGCGCGAAGTCGTGGTCGTGCTTGGCCCGTCAGGGTCCGGCAAGTCGACGTTCATCCGCACGATCAACCGGCTCGAACCGCACGATGAAGGCAGGATCATCGTTGACGGCGTCGAGTTGAACGACAACCTCGGCAACCTAGAGAAGATCCGCTCCGAGGTCGGGATGGTGTTCCAACAGTTCAACCTGTTCCCGCACCTCAGCGTGATGCGCAACATCACGCTCGCGCCGCAGAAGGTGCGGCACCTGTCGCGCTCCGAGTCCGAGGAGTTGGCGATGAGCCTCCTCGAGCGCGTTGGGATCCCGGAACAGGCGGACAAGTTCCCTGCGCAGCTCTCGGGCGGTCAGCAGCAACGCGTGGCGATCGCGCGAGCGCTGGCGATGCAGCCGAAGATCATGCTCTTCGACGAGCCCACGTCGGCCCTCGACCCGGAGATGATCAAGGAAGTCCTCGACGTGATGACCGAGCTGGCACATTCGGGCATGGCGATGATCGTCGTCACGCACGAGATGGGCTTCGCCCGCGGGGTCGCCGATCGGTTCCTGTTCTTCGACGAAGGTCAGATCGTCGAGGAGGGGACACCCGAGCACTTCTTCACGAACCCGCAAGAAGACCGAACGAAGCTCTTCCTCAGCCAGATCCTCTAAGCCGGTCCTGGCTTCGACCTGGGCAAACGAAGCGTGAACGTCGTTCCCTCGCCGCCGCCGGAGGCGGCGACGACCGTGCCGCCGTGCGTCTCGACAATGCCCTTGACGATCGCCAGTCCGAGGCCGGCGCCGTCGGCTCCGCCTCGTGCGGCGCGGGCACGCGACGGCTCGCCGCGGTAGAAGCGGTCCCAGACACGTTCGAGCTCCGCCGGCGGGATCACCGATCCGCGGTTGTGCACGGCGAGCTGGACGCCCGAGGACTCGCCCGCGACACGGACGTCGATGCGCTCCCCCGACGGGGTGTGCTCGAGCGCGTTTCGCACGAGGTTCCCGATCGCCCGCTCCATCCGCGCGCCGTCGAGCTCCGCGACCGGGGGATCGCCCTCGATGTCGAGCCGAAGCTCCACGTCGGCCTCCCGCGCAAGCGGCCGCATCGCTTCGACGACCTCGGCGGCGACGTCCTGGAGCGGAATTCGGGTCAACTGGAGGCGAAGGGCGCCCGCATCGATCTGGGCCAGCTCGAACAGCTCGTCGATCATCCGCGCGAGCCGCTCCGTTTCGCGCCGGATGCGCCGGTAGTACTCGGCCTGCTCGTCCGCCTCGGAGACGACCCCGTCCACCAGCGCCTCCGCCATGGCGCGGATGCTGCCGAGCGGGGTGCGCAGGTCGTGGGAGATCGAGGCGGTCAGCTCGCGCCGTTCGGCATCGAGGCGTTCGCGCTCGGCCGCGACCTGGAGGAGCTGACCGCGCAGCCGCTCGATGTCGCCGCTCAGCGCGGCGAACTCCGCGGTGTGGCCGTCGGGCAGCGCGACCTCCTCGAGGGCACCGTCCGCGAGCTGGTGCAGCGCCGAGCGCAGCGGATCGACCTCGCGCGCCGTCGCGCGGGCGAGGCGCAGCGCGAACAGCATCGTCACCGCCGAGCCGGCGACCACGAGCGCGGCCGTCAAGCCGAGGTCGTGCCCGGTGTTCACGAACATGAGCGCCGACACGATCAGCACGTTCGCCAGCGCGACGAGCGCGCCCACAGCGACGCCAACGAACGTCCGCGTCGCGATGGTGAGGTTCGAGGCCCGGTCCACGAGGTTGAGGACCAGCAGCCCTGCGATCGTCGAGCCGGCCAGGCTGACGGCGAGTACGACGAACAGCCCGACTGCGTCACGCGTCGACATCGGGACCAGCAGCACGCCGACCCCGATCCCCGCGAACGCCGCGGCCAGCAGGATCAGGATCACCGGGAACAGCGCGGCGGCCAGCAGCCGCCGATCGAAGATCTGCCGCGGAGCCGCCAGGGTCGGGTTACGGCTCAAGCTTGTACCCCACTCCCCACACGGTCTTGAGGTAGCGCGGACGCGACGGATCAGGCTCCAGCTTGGCGCGAATCCGGCGGATGTGGACCGTCACGGTCCCCGCGTCGCTGATCGCGCGATAGTCCCAGACCGCGTCGATCAGCTGGTCGCGGCTGAACACTTGACCCGGATGCTGCGCCAGGAAGTAGATCAGGTCGAACTCGCGGGCTGTCATCGGGATCGGCACGTTCGCCCGTTCCACCTCGCGTGTGGCGCCGTCGATCATCAGATCGCCGACTCGAATCCCGCCTCCGGACGTCGGCTGCGGCTCGTGATTCGCGCGGCGCAGTACCGCCTGCACCCGCGCCGCGAGCTCGCGCGGACTGAACGGCTTCGTCACATAGTCGTCGGCGCCAAGGCCGAAGCCGACCAGCCGGTCCAGCTCCTCCCCCTTCGCCGTCAGGATCACGACCGGCGTCTCGCCGGCCGCACGGACGCGCCGCAGCACCTCCTGGCCGTCGAGGCCGGGCAACATCAGATCGAGGACGATCAGCTCGGGGCTGGTTTCCTCGAAGCGCTCGAGCGCGGTGGCGCCGTCGGCCACCGTCTCGACCTCGTGGCCGTCGCGTCGCAGATAGCGTGCGACGACGTCGGCGATGCTCGTCTCGTCCTCGACCACGAGGATGCGCGAGCCGGTTAGCTGGGGTTCGCGGCGTGTCGTCATGGCTTCCAGCCTACGCCGCGGTCCTTACGAGGCGATGACAGTCTTCCTGCGCGCGGGCCTGCGCAACGGTCGACGGCCGCCTTTGCGGGCGGCCGTCTCCGCGTGCCTCGAGGCGCCTCCGATCAGCTCTGAATGCGAACGACGGCGCCTTCCGAGAACTCGTGGATCTTCGTGCCGTCCCAGAACGCCTGTTCTGGCGATCCGAAACGGTCGTCCAGCGGGATCCCGATCGCGTCCGCCACGCGGTTGATCCCGTCGAATCCCGAAGCCACGCCGATCGCGCGTACGAATCCCGCCTCGCTGAGCAATTCGACGCCTCGCGCTCGTAGGGACTCGACGTCGGCGGGTCGCCACCTCACGACCGCCTCGGTCAATTCGAGGAGGTAATCGCCATGGAGCACACCGCCGTCGCTCTCGACCTGCTGGGTGACCGCTCCCAGGTCGTACATGAGGTCCTGGTCTTCGCCGCTCACACGGAGGGCGTTGGCGTGGTAGGCCGTTCAGTAGAAACACTCGTTCAGCGCGGACGTCCTCGCGGCGACGAACTCGATCTGCGAACGCCCGAACTCGTCCTCGGGCTGTGTCGCCGATGGCCGGTAGTGCGGCGAGAACAGCTCCCAGAACTCGTCGACGGCGGACGGCACCATCGCCAGCGCTCGGCAGATGTTCGGCGCCGGGCGGTCGGCAAACCGCGGGTGCGGGTGCTCGTGGTCCATCAGCCCCACGTACGCCCCGACGTCGACGAGCTGATCGTTCCGCTCGCCGCTCGGCTCGCCCGCCTCCGCGGCCGCCAGATCCGAAGGCGCGCCGGTCAGCGCCGTCGCGAACGTGTCCGTGATCGTCGAGGTACCGATCAGCCCGGCGGTCTCCACGTACTGCTCGCGCGTTACCCCCGCTTCGAGGACACCGCCAAACCACGCATGCGTCAGCCGGCCCGGGTCGGTCGTCAGCCGGTGCACCACCTCGACGAGGCCTGAGGTGAGGTCGGTGGCCGTCGTGTGCTCGCCGGATACCCAGGCGAACGACAGCGCGCTAGCCCGCTCGGCGCAGAAGGCGCACTGGCGCGCCGCCCTCGACTCCTCTACAACCGCATGTCGCGTACCGCCGTCGAGGTGGCTGCCGGGGCGGACAAAGCCGGCGAGCGCGGCCACGTGCGCGCTGACGTAGTCCTCGGGAACCGGGAGCGTCGTCGGTCCGGCGGGTGCGGTCATTTGGACGCCTCGCGATGGGGAGCAGTTTAGTCGATCGCCGTCTGCGGCCTCGACTAACCGAACAGCAGGCCGCGCTCGCTCAGCAGCTCGACCGACGTCGAGCAGCTGTCGAACATCCCGCCCCAGGGAAGCGCGCTCGCCGCGAACCAGCGCAGCTCCGGGAACTCCGAGGTCGCCACGGGCTCGCCCGCCGCTTCGCCGTGAAAGGCCACCTCGATGTGGCTCGTGCCCGTGTAGACCGAGATCAACCCGGTCACCTCGCCGTGAAGACCAGTCTCCTCGTGCAACTCGCGGCGCGCGGTTTCCTCGATCGATTCGCCCAGCTCGCCGAAGCCCGCAGGCCCAGCCCAGAGGCCAAACCCGGGCCGGCTCTCCTTCCCGCGCCGGCCGAGCAGCACCCGCCCGTCGCGCACGACGAGTAGGCTGGCGCCGACCACCGGGTTCTCCCAGTGCGGCGCGGCGCAGGCGTCGCACGACCCGTGTCCTTCCTCGTGCGGTTCGCTCGCGCGCAGCGGCTCGCCGCAGGCACGACAGTGTCGAGGCAGCACGTGCGGCTCCGGCTCATTCTCGAAGCGACGCACGTGGGGATGCGCCGGGGGCGAAGTGAACCCCTCCACGAGGAGCGCGCGCAGCGCGGCCGTCGTCGTGTGGAACGCAATCTCGTCCCATGGGATCTCGTCTGGCCCGAACCAGCCGATCTCGGCGACCTCGGACAGCGCTTGCGGCTCGCCGTCCGCCTCTCCGCGAAACGCGACGACGACTCGCCCCGCCTCGACCATCGAGTACGGCCAGCCAACGATCCCGGTGATGCGGGCCTCGAGGCCGACCTCCTCCCGCGTCTCGCGCAGGGCGGCCTCCTCGATCGTCTCGCCGCGTTCGACGAACCCACCCGGGAACGCCCAGAACCCGCGCCGAGGTTGGATCGAGCGGCACGTGAGCAGCACCTTGCCGTCCCGCACGACGAGGATGCCGGCCACCGGGATCGGGTTGTTGAACTCGAGGTGGCCACACGCCGGACAGCGCCCGTGCGACGGCTCCGGCTCAAACGGGACGAGCGCCGTTCCACAGCTACCGCAATGACCGAGGTTGACCGCCATCAGGCCTCGAACCTACGCGACGACCAAGGTGCGGCCTACTCGCCTGAGACTTCCTCGGTCTCGATCGGCCGGCCCTCGGCGACGGACCGGCTGAGAGCGCGGAGGGGTTCCTGTCGCAGCCCCGAGTACGCAAAGGAGGTGAGATCGTTAGAGGTGGCGCTTGATTCGCTCCGCCATCGTGAGCCGCTCCCGTAGGGGCGTGACGTCGGGCATTGGCTTCTCACCCCAGATCCCGCCATCGTCCGGGTAGCGCGGCACCACGTGCATGTGGAAGTGCGGAACGCTCTGGTAGCCGACAAGGCCATTGTTCTGTGAAAGATTGAGCCCGGCTGGGTTCACAGCCTCAACGAGTGCGTGGGAGACGCGCCGCACCGCGAGCATCACCGCCGTGGCTTCGTCAGCGGTCAGATCCAAGAGGGTAGGCGCGTGCCGCTTCGGGATAACGAGCAGGGCACCCGGCTGAATCTGGCGCGGGTTCAGGAAGGAGAGCGTGAGCTGATCGTCGGCAAGAGCCGCCATCTCGACCCCGCTCGCTGGGACGCGGCCCGCGACGTTGTCGCAGAAGGGGCAGGGTTCGCGCCGAGGCATCTCGAAGGTCATGACCGGCCGGAGTGAGTCCTCGCCAAAGCTAACGCGGTCCCGCTCGCGAGGTCCAAACAAGGATGTCGATGAGGCGGTCTTGCCCGGGGCGAGGGACGGCGCAGACTTGAAGTTCTCGCTTCACGAGGCGCGAAGCGTCGTTCAGGCCCGAAGGGCCTCGAGCGTCTTCGCCTCGCGCACGATCGCGCCGGGAGCGAGGTCGGTGCACGCGCCGCAGCGGATGCAGGCGTCATCGTCGATCGTGCGCGAGCCGCGGTCGTCTCGGAAGGCGTCGACAGGGCAGATCGCGACTGCCTCCTCGACCTTCGGATCGCGCGAGTTGGCGACGCGGAACGTCGTCATCGCGGGGACCGTCAGCGTCGGATCGCGACGTTCGAGGGCGAGCGCTTCGTAGTCCTCGCGGAAGTGCTGGAGCAGGTTGCGCGCGATCTTCGGGCTGAACTGCCCGTGCACGCAGTTCGACTGCTGTAGCGTGTCGTCGATCAGCTGGAGGTTGACGGCGTCCTCGCGGCGTCCGTTGCCGGCCATGATCCGGCGGAAGATCTCGGTCATCCGCTGGTTTCCGCCGTGGCAGGTCGTACAGCGTCCACACGACTCCTCCTCGACGAACCACGAGAACAGCTCGTTGAGGATCACCAGGCTCGTCTGGTCCGACACCCAGACGATGCCGCCGGCGCCCATCATCGCGTCGTACGGCGCGAACGAGGAGTTCTGGAACACCAGGGTCGGCAGCGCGGACGCCGGTACGAGGCTGCCAAGCGGACCGCCCGACTG
Organism: Dehalococcoidia bacterium; assembly: GCA_965248675.1. Classification (GTDB taxonomy): domain Bacteria; phylum Chloroflexota; class Dehalococcoidia; order UBA2979; family UBA2979; genus UBA6627. The sequence goes on along the minus strand of CBDFJZ010000005.1, from coordinate 252,560 downwards.
GATCGCCTTCAGCTCGCCCTCCGTGATCCCGCCGCACGCGTCGAGCACCGCCGCGAGTGGAGTCCCGAATGGCAGCTCCATGAAACCGGCGTACGGGATGTCGCCTGAGAAGGAGAAGAGCCGCGTGCCGCGCATCTCCTCGTTGCCCTCTTCGATGTACCACTCGTGGCCGTGCCGCATCACGAACGGCGCGTTGGCGTAGGTCTCGACGTTGTTCACGTTCGAGGGCTTCATGAACACGCCGGCCTGCGCGGGGAACGGTGGCTTCACGCGCGGCATCCCGCGGTCGTCCTGGATCGAAGACAGCAGCCCGGTCTCCTCGCCACAGACGTATGCGCCGGCGCCCTTCACCACGTCGAGCTGGAACGAGAAGTCGGTCCCGAGGATGTTGTCGCCCAGCAGCCCGGCCTCCTCGGCCTGGCGAATCGCCTGCTCCGTGCGCTCGACGGCCAGCGGGTACTCCTCGCGGATGTAGACGAATCCGCGCTTCGAGGCGGTCGCGAAGGCGGCGATCGTCATGCCCTCGATCAGCAGCTGCGGATCGCCCTCCATCACTACGCGGTTGACCCAGGCGCCGGGGTCGCCCTCGTCGGCGTTGCAGACCATGTAGTGCTCGTCGCCCGGCGCGCCGGCCAGGAAGTTCCACTTCACGCCCGCCGGGAACGAAGCGCCGCCGCGGCCAGTCACCTCGGCATCGGTCAGCTCCTGGCGCACCGCCTCGGGTTCCTGGCCGCGGTAGAGGATGCGCGCCATCGCGGCCCAGCCGCCGGTCGCGATGTAGTGCTCGAACGACTCGGGGTCGGAGCGCCCGAGGTTGCCGAGGAGGCGGCGATCCGCCGGCTCGTTGGCGAAGAACGGATGCTCGCGAATCGAAGCGACGCCCCCGCGCTCGCCGGCGAGCACGCCGATCGCGAGCCGCGATGCGCCCGAGGCCGCGCCCGTCGCTTCGTCGACGATCGCGGCCGCGTCGTCAGCGGTGACCGGCCCGTAGAGCACGCTCGTGCCGTCGGGCCAGGTGATCGTCACCAGCGGATGCAGCCACTGGATGCCGTAGCCGTGGTTCCGCCCGACGTCGACGACGGCGCCGCGCTCCTCGACAAGGCCGGCGATCGCCGCCTGCGTCGCGGCGGCGCCGTTCGCCAACGACGAGGTGTCGATCGCGACGTCGATGCGCGGACGCTCAGGGCTGCGCCAGGCCTCGTAGACCGGGGTGGCGGCGTCGCGGATCGCCTCGAACGCCGCCTGGATGGCGGCAGGATCAGAAGACAGTTTTGTGTCCTCCCTCGATCGCCTCGCCGTCGCGGATCGCCCGCGCCAGCGTGACGGCGCCGGCGGCGGTCAGCTGACCGTGCACGCGGCGCGTGTGTTCGACGTTGTCCTCGACCCAGACCATCGGCGCCTGCTCGCAGGTGCCGTTGCACTGCCCGAAGACGACGCCAGCGCTCCGGTCCTCAGTCTGGTCGCCGACCTCGGACAGCCCGAGTGTGGCGAGCATCGCGTCGCGGATGCCGTTGCCGTTGCGGAGGCGGCAGGCGGGGCCAGTGCACCAGCGGATCGAGGTGCGCGGCGGCGGCTCGAAGCGGTACTCCTCGTAGTACGAGGCGGCACCGTAGACCTGTGCGGGAAACAGCTCGAGCTGCTCGGCGACGACTTCCATCGCCTCGCGCGAGATGTAGCCGTAGCGGTGCTGGACGCGATGGAGGGCGGTGAGCAGCTTCCCGTCGTTCGGAAGCAGATCGGCGACGAGCCCTCGGAGCTCCGCGCGAGCCTCGGTCTCTAGCGGCATCCGGCGTCCTGTCAGCTCCTGCTTACGCGCCTACGGCGCGGGGGGCGTTCGTGCGCGATTTCACGGGCTACCGAGACTATAGGGAGCGGCACCCGCGCGTTCAAGAAACCGCGCACCCGACTGCGCCATTCAGCTCGGCCGGCGGTCACGCCTCGTGGCGGGCGTGATCGAGGCGGGCGAGGCGGGCGACGCGACGGCCCATCCGGATCGAGTAGTTCTGGCCTCGGTCCTCCGGATAGATCTGCGTGGTGTTCGCCAGGTAGAGCCCGTGGACCGGCGTCCGATGGGGCGCGATCGACTCGTGATAGCGGTGGTGTACCACCGGCTGCCCGGCGCGATCCACGAACAGCCAGCGGTCGGTAACCCACGAGCGGTCGAAGTCCGCGTTGATCCGCCGTAGGTACGGCTCGTACCGCTCGAAGACGCCGTCGGCGTCGAGGTCGATGATCGGGTCGTCGGGATCCGTGTAGTTCGACAGGTAGAGGACGTGCTTGCCGCCATACCTCGAGGCCGGCACGAAGTTTGTCTGCTCGACGGCCACCACGAACGGGCAGTCCTCGTCGGTCATCGTCAGCCAGTAGTGCTCGGACAGCGGCCGGTCGAGCGCGAGCACCAACACGCTCGCCCACTGGTACTGCTGCGCCGCAATCATCGAGGCGTATGTCGGATCGAGGTCGCCCAGCTCGGGCAGCATGCGCGCGAAGATGCCGGATGGCACCGTCGCGATCACGGCGTCCGCCTCCACGAGGTCGGAGCCAGCGTCCGACGGCACTTGCACGCCCGTCACGCGACCGTCCTCGGTACAGATGCGCTGCACCGGCACGCCCGATGCGACCGAGCCGCCCTGCTCGACAATCGCCTCCGAGACGGCGTCGACGAGGCGACCGAACGAGCCGCTCAGGTAGCCGAGCTGCTCGCGCGCGAAGAGGCCACCTTCGCGCGAGGCGAAGCGCAGGTAGATCTTGCCCCAGAACCAGGTCATCGAAATGTCGTCGGCATACGGTCCAAACTTGGCCCGCAGCAGCGGCCCCCACACGCGCTCGTAGCCCTCGCGACCGACGCGCGAGCTGATCCAGTCGCTCGCGCGCATGCCCTCGTAGCGCTGCCAGTCCGAGGTGCGGCGGAGCCACAGCGCCGCGAGGCCGAGCCGCATCCTCGTGAGGAACGACACGCGGTCAAAGCGCAACAGGTCGATCGGCCCGACGAACGGGTAGTTCCGTTGCTCGGCGTTCATCGCGCCCTTCGAGTCGATCCACTCCAGATCGTCGCCGAGCCTGAGCTCCTCGATCAGCGCGATGATCTCCGTGTCGGAGTGGAACAGGTGGTGGTAGAAGCTCTCGATCCGGCCGCCGCCGATCTCGAACGTGCGCACCTGTCCCCCAAGGATCGGCCCCGCCTCGTAGAGCGCCGCCTCGTGTCCGTGCTTCGTCAGCTCGTACGCGGCGGCCAGACCGGCCACGCCGCCGCCGATCACGACCGCCTTCATCGTCCCGCTCCCTGTTGGGCCCTCATCGAGGTGACTCGACAGCTTCGGCCGGCGGCAGTGCGCGCTCCGGCTTCGCGAGCACGACCGGACCGAGGTGTCGCTGCCAGAGCAACACCAGCCCGGCGAGCACGACCGGCACGAGGATCAGCGCGTGGAGCGCCAGCGCGTAGGCGGTACCCGGCGCCGTCGTGACGCCAAAGACGACCAGCACCTCGCGCGCAAAGAACTCGAACGGCCCGGTGCCGCCGGCCGTGCTCGGCGCCGCGATCGCCAGGTTCGCCGCCCCCGCCACTCCGAGGTACAGCCACGGATCGAGGCCGAGCCCGAACGCCTCGCCGACGAGCCAGTACGCGGCCGCCTCGAGCGCCCACGACAGCGCCGTTGCGCCCGCGACCATTGTCCAGGCCTCGATCCCCCGGAGCTGGCCCAGGCCACCGAGGAAGCTCGCCAGCCACATTCGTGCCCGGGCGCGGAAACGCGCCGGCAGCAGCCGCAGCAACCGTACGAGCTGGATCGAGGCTTCTTCCGGTCTCGCGGCGATCCAGGCGAGGATCACCGTCGCGCCGGCAAAGCCGGCGGCCGCCACCACCGCGAGCACCCGCAACGTGTCGTTGCTCCCCGCGGTCGCGAGCGTCACGGCGAGGAACAGCGCGAGCACCAGTCCGTCGAACACTCGCTCGACGACGATCGTCCCCAGCACGAGCATCCGCGCGGCGCCAGTCGATCGTTCGACCAGTACCGCACGTACCACCTCGCCGGCGCGGATCGGCAGCACGTTGTTCGCCGCGTAGCCGATCACCACGAGCGACGTGGCCTCGGACGAGCGGAGGTCAACCGCCGGGCGCAGCACCAACTGCCAGCGCAGCGCGCGCACCCACAACGCAGCCGCGAACGGGAACCCGGCGAGCACGACCCAGATCCATTCGACGCCTCGGAACGCATCGCCCACCTCGTCGAGCTGAACCTGCCGCAGCAGCAGCACGAGAAAGAACGCGCTACCGAGGATGCCGATCAGCGCCCGCACCGCCATGCCGCGGAAGCCGCTGTCCGAGGCGGCCGGCGGTTCATCGGCTCGCCCGTCGCGTCCTGGCGTCACTCGGGGAACAACACTTCGCCGTCGAGTGATCCGAGCGTCGACTCATCGACTCGCTCGACGAAGAAGCTCCACCAGTCGACGATCAGCGAACCGTCGGCGATCCCGGACGCCAGGTACTGCGGCGACGTCTGGCGGTAGCCGGACTCCGGGAACCACCAGCGGTGCCGGTAGCGGACCGGCTCCTGGTAGTCGAAGCGAAGCGGATCGGTCGGCGTGATCGTGTTCAGCGCCGTCACGAGGATCGCGCCTTCTTCGAGGTCACCCTCGCGGAACGTCTCCTGGGGGACGTAGTTGACCTCCAGGTGCCGCAGGTACCAGGCCCACGGCCAGGTCAGCGAGGCGGTCGTATCGACGTAGATCGGGCGCTGGCCGTTCGTCGGATCGTCAAATGCGGCTGCCTCGATCTGTCGCGAGAGCCGCGGTACCTCGGGCGTCGTCTGCGTGTAGACCAGCGGCTCGAGCGGCGTGTCCGGGTGACCGAACGCCAGCGTCACGCCGGCCCGCACCGTGAACGCGAACATCAGCACCGCGATCGAGGCGGCGACGCCGGCGCCAGCCCACGCCGCGACGGGCGCCCGTCGCTCCCACAGCACGGTCGCCAACCTCGGGAGCACGCGGCCGGCGACGTGCCCCGCGAGGAACGCGAGCGGCAGCGCGAGGTGCACCGTCAGCCACGGCATCTTCTCGCCGGCGAACGAGAGCGCGACGAATGTGAAGACGAACCACCAGACCAACAGCGCGGCGAAGCGATCGCGACGCCAGGTGAGCCAGACGCCGCCGATCAGCGCCGGGATCAGCGTCATCAGCTCGTAGATCGGCAACATCATGAAGTAGTAGAACGGCGGCTGGTTGCCGCGGTTCACGTCCTGCTGCGCGAGCCAGTAGTCGAGCGAGCCCCAGAGCCCGCTCCCGAATCCGTCCATGTTCGTGAACCCGGTCGTGAACAGTGGGATGTAGATCGCGTAGAAGACCGTGGCGGCGATCGCCCACCACTTCCAGTTCCACGCCAGGCCGACGACCGCGCCTCCGAGCACGAGCACCGTGACCGTGATCGCGCCGAGCACGATCTCGTTGTTCCCGGTCACCTCGGAGCTCACGGCGGAGATCGGGATCTGGATCGCGGCTCCGATCTGCGAGGCGGTCAGCGTCCCCACGATCACCATCAGGCTCGCCTCGCGCGGCCGGTCCACCCAGCCCCAGCGCCGGCGCAGACCGCCGATCAACGGCCAGCTGGCCGCGATCAGCCAGGCGAGCGGCGTCAGCGCGAGCGCCCAGAGCAGCCGGTTCCGAGGCGCGCCCCCCTCGTGCTCGCGCGCCACCGTCTCGACCCGCGGCGCCGCGAGCTGCCAGGCGAGCGTGACGCTCAGGTAGAGGAGCAACATCGCCGAGAAGAGGTAGGCCGTCTCCTTCGTCGCGAAGGACAGCGACAGCGCAGCCGCGATCAGCACGAGCCAGCGCGAGCGTCCATCGGCGCGGTAGCGCCACACCGCCGTCACGAGCAGCACCGTCCAGACCGCGACGAAGATGTCGTTGCGCGCGAATCTGGAGAAGTACAGCAGCGACGGTGACACGACGAGGAAGATCGACGCGGCGATCACACCGACCGTGCCGAGCCAGCGGCGGAGCAGCAGTGGCGTCGCCACCAGCGCGGTCCCGAACAGCGCCGCCGGCAGCCGAGAGACCGCCTCGCCGTCCCCGAACAGCACAAAGAAGCTCGCGATCGTGTGGAATTGGAACGGCCCGTGCATCAGCGGATCGTGGCGATATCCGGTGCCGTTGGTCAGGTACCACGAGAACGTCGCGTGCAGCGACTCGTCGTGGTGCATCGCGCGCACCCCGAGGTCGACGACGCGAAGCACGAGCGCGACCAGCACCAGACCGAGGACGATCCATGTCAGCCGATCGGGTCGCACGCCCGCCGCACGATGGAGCAAGTGACGGACGTTCACGGCGCCGCCACGACGTCAGGCTGCCCCGGAACGAGGAAGATCACAGAACCGGCGCCCTCCCACGCGATCGTCCAGCCCTCGAACCGGTCGGCGATACCGTTCCCAAACTGGGTACGTTCGTCGCGACCGACATAGACGTGCGTCACACCGTAGCGGGCGGCCACCTCCTCCGCTTCGGCGACCGCACCAAGCGTGTAGATCCGGTCGACCGCCTCGCGGCGCCCCGCGAGCGGTGCCTCGGGGCCGCGCCACTGCACCTGGTGGCTGGGCCAGTTCAGCACCGTCGGCACGCCGCTCGCGGCGGCGAGGTAACCGCTCGTCCCGTACGCCTCGCTGACCGCCTGCAGCAGCACGTGTTCGCTCGGATCGAGGTCGGCGCGCGCGAACTCGATCGCGCCCGCGAGGCCCGGGTCCGACCGATCGAGGTAGGCGAGCGCATCGAGGCCACGCTGCTGGCCCTCGTTCGCCCGGCTGAGCGCCATCGCCGGCGCGTAGACGAACGCGCCGAGGTAGACGAGCACGCCGGCGGCCAGCGCGACCGTCGCCGCCGGGTGGCGCCAGTCCGGGAGCAAGGCGCGCCAGCGGATCCGGTCGACGACCATGGCGAAGGCGATCGCCCCCGCGAGCGCGATGATCGTCCAGAGGTGGTACCAGAGCTTGAAGACGGTGTTGAACCGGCCGACCGTCGCGGTCTCGATGTTCAACAGCTCGGTCGCCAGCATGATCACCGTCGCGCCGACGCCGAGTGCGAGCCAGGCGGCCCTCGCTTGATCGCGTTCGCGCTCGGCGCGCACCAGCGCCGCGGCGCCGAGCCCAATCAGCACCGCGAGGATCGCCAGCACCACCCAGCCGGACGAGCGCTCGGTCAGCACCTCGGCGTTGCCGCTGGCGAGTTGGAGCAGCGCCCAGGCGGCCACGGCGGCGCTTGCGGCCAGCGTGCCGATCAGCGCCGGCGAGCGCTCGCCGCCCGCTCGCAGCGCGAACGCGCCCAGCAGCAGCGGCACCAGCGGCACCAGCCAGATCAGCAACCAGTTCCCGGGATCGGACGCCTCGACGGAGACGAGCGAGAGCGAGCGTGACGTGGACTCCAAGTTGGAGATGAACGGCGCGGCCAGCAACAGCGCGGCGGCCACCGGAACCGCGAGGAACCGCACGCCGTTGAACAGTGCGAACGGCCAGCCCCAGCCGACGCGGCGGAACGCGATCAGCGCGGCGCCGAACCACAGCAGGCCGAACGTGATCACGTCCCAGCTGTTGGTCATGAACAGCGCCGCGAACACCGCGCCCGACAGTACGAGGCGCACCGGGTTCCGCAGCCACCAGCGCCACGTGAGCGGCGTCTGGCCCTGGAACGTCGTGATCGCGATCGCGATCGCGATCATCGAGATCGGGAGGGCGAGGACGTGGGCGTGGAGGTCGCCGAGGAGCATCGAGAAGGCGGGGAACTCCGTGATCGGCCGCGGCAGCACGCGGGTCGCATCCCACCACCACCACCAGCCCTGCAGCAACGGCGTCTCGTTATCGATCAGGATGCCGGCGATGTCGCGATGGCTGGACAGTGGCGCGGCCCAGAGAAACGCCAGCACGCCGCTGATACCGGCGATCCAGACCGTCGCGCGCCGTCTGATCGGGCTGAGCGCAAGCACGTCGCCCGCGAGGCCGAACATCGCGGCGCCTGCGAGCGCGCCGATCATCGCGATCCCGAGGTTGAAGCCAATCTCCGGCCCGTTGCCCGAGAGCTGGCCCACCGCGTCGGTCGTGAGGTGACCCAGGTGGTAGTACGAGACCGCTTCGCCGCTCAGCCACGGGTCAGGCGGCGGCAGCGCATCGGCGCGATGGACGGCGGTCAGCATCAGCAGGTCCATCGGCTTCTCGGTCGCCGCCGCGTTCGGCGCCTGTGCGCGCGCGACCGCGATCAGCGCGAACACGATGATGAACACGAGCTCGCCGGCGGCGATCAACCGCCAGCGCCTCACCACCGACGTCACGAGGTCCGGACGCCGAACCGCCGTCACGACCGTCGCGATCCACAGCCCCGTGAGGACGAGCCCGAGCGCCCCGAGGCCGTACGGCACCACACCGCTCCAGCCGATCCACCAGGCCGCGACCGAGATCAGCACCAGCGCCAGCGGACGCGCGTAGAGCACGCCGCGCGATCGCAGCGTCGGGAACAGCACCGCCGCCGGCAGCAGCCCGGCGCCTCCGATCGCGACGGTGGCGAGGTACCAGCGAAATGCTTCAGCCATCGTCGTGCGGACCCTGGCTAGTCGCCCGTGGCCTGGGCGGCCTCGGGCTCTCGTTCGTCGACGTGCCCGAGCAACGCGTCGACGAACGCCTCAGGGTCGAACGGCGCCAGGTCGCCCGGCTGCTGCCCAACGCCGACGAAGCGGACGGGCAACCCGAACTCCTGCGCGATCGCGAACACGATGCCACCGCGCGCGGAGCTGTCCAGCTTCGTCAGCATCACGCTGGTCACATCCGCCGCCTCGGCGAACGCGCGAGCCTGCGACAATCCGTTCTGGCCGGTGGTCGCATCGAGGACGAGCAGCACCTCGTCGGGCCCGCGGTCGACGTGCCGCTCGATCACCCGGTGGACCTTCGACAGCTCGTCCATCAGATTCTTCTTGCTCTGCAGCCGGCCCGCCGTGTCGATCAGCACCAGGTCGTGTCCGCGCGCCCGTGCTGCCTCGATCGTGTCGAAGGCGATCGCCGCCGGATCCGCCCCCTGCTGGTGCGCGATCACCTCGAAATCGAGGCGCCGCCCCCAGTCCTGGAGCTGCTCGATCGCCGCCGCACGGAACGTATCGCCCGCGGCCGCGATCACCCGGTGGCCCTGTTCCTGGTACGCGAACGCGAGGCGGCCGACCGCCGTCGTCTTGCCGCTCCCGTTGACGCCGACGATCAGCACCACCCACGGACGGTCGGGTTCAGGTGCGTCTTCGGGGAGCCCCCACAGCCGCCCGCCCGACGCCTCCGAGGAGCCGCGCAGAATCGACACGAGCTCATCGCGCAATAGCGTGCGCACGTCCTCGGCGTGCGCGGGATCCCGTGCGCGCACGCGATCCAGGACCTCCATCGTCGTCGTCACGCCAGTATCGGCGCCGATCAGCACCTCTTCGAGGGACTCCCACAGCTCACGGGTGACATCGGATCCGCGAAACAGCTCGCCCATCCGGCCGAAGAACGAGCGCCGTGTGCGCTCGAGCGCCTGGTCGGTCGCCTCGTCGCTCTCGTTGCTCCGTCCGAACAACCTCACGGCCGGTTCTCCTCGCATCGGGCGGGCAGCGCCCGCCTGGTGATCGGCTGGGCGGGACGCGCTGAACTCAGGATGGGCGGCTACGGCGATCGTACGGGCTCGACGCTCGCACGACTACGCCAAAACCCTGATCGTGAGGTCCAACGTCGAGACCCGACGAGGCTATGCCGGGACCGCCTCCGCCTGCTCGACCATCAACGAGAGCACCTGCGACGACGAGTCCTCGCCCATCGAGACGCCGTAGATCGCGTCGCTCGCCTCGATCGTCGCCCGGTTGTGGGAGATCACGACGAACTGGCTGCGTTCCCGCAGCTCGCGCAGCGTGTCCACGAACCGCCCGACGTTGGCCTCGTCCAGCGCCGCGTCGACCTCGTCGAGGACGACCATCGGCGCCGGGTTGACCGACAGCAGACCGAACAACAGCGCCACCGAGGTCATCGCGCGCTCGCCGCCGGAGAGGATGTTCAGGTTCGAGATCCGCTTGCCCGGGGGCTGTGCGACGATTTCGACGCCCGGCTCGGACTCCGGCTCCTCGTCGTTCACCAGCAGACGCAATTCCGCGTGGCCGCCACCGAAGAAACGAGTGAAGTACTCGCCGAAGCGCGCGTTCACCTGATCGAACGTCTCGACGAAGCGATCGCGGATCAGCCGCCGCAGCTCCCGGATCGCCTCGCGCAGCTCCGCTTCAGCCGCTTCGAGGTCGTCGATCTGGTCGGTCAGGAAGTCGTGCCGTTCCTGCTCCTCGCTGAGATCCTCGAGCGCCTCGGGGTTGACCGGACCGAGCGCACGAATCGCACCACGCAACTCGTGGATGCAGTCACGGAGCGCCGGGATGTCCACCTCCGCGCCACCCGCGATCACCGCCGCTAGCTCCGAGCTAACCCGCTCGTCAGTCTCGTCCTCGCCCTCCCCGTCGTCGCCGAGCTCTTCGGCGACGGCCGTCTCGAGGGCTTCGGCGGATTCGAGGTTCGGGCGCGGTCGCACCGAGCCGTCGTCGTGGACCTCCATCCCCTCCTCGTCGACCTGTTCCCGGAGCTGCTGCACGCGTAGCGCCTGCTCGCGCACCGTCGCCTCGCTCGTCAGCATCTGGCGCTCAGTCTCGAGCAGCGCGCGCTGTACGTCGTGCCTGGACGTCGCCAGCTCGCGCTCCTCCTCCTCGCGCTCCGCGACCGCGGCGTGAGCCGGCCCCACGGCCTCCTGCGCGTCGGTGCGTGCGCGCCGGTGGTTCGCCAGCCGCGCCCGGTAGTCCTGCAACGACAGCTCGAGGTCCTGCTGCTCGCGCGTCAGCGTCCCGAGCTGGCTCCGCTGCTGCTCGAGCTGCTCGCGGATGCGCCGCCGCTCGTCCTCGCGCTCGCGACGCCGCGCCGTCTCGGCACGATGCTCCGCCTCACGCGAGGCCAGCGTCTGCGTCGCCTCATCGAGGCGTGCTGACACCGCGTCGCGCTCGACCGCGATCGACGACGACCGGTCGCGCAGCCCGTCGATGTCGACCGCGAGCGCCGAGAGTCCCTGCTCGGACTCATCGAGGCGTTGCCGCGTCTCGGCCGCGATTTCTTCCGCGCGCTCGTCGCGGTCGATCACCGCGCGCAGCGCACGCAGCTCCGACAACACCTGACCGTGGGCACGCCGTTCGCGCGCGCGCTCCTGGTCAGAGCCGCGCACCTCGATGTCGACGGCATCGAGGTCGTCGCGCACGGTCACGATCACGGCCCGCGCATCGGTCACGACGCGCTCGGCACGCGCCGCGCGCTCGCGTGCGACGTTCAGTCGCTGTTCCGCGCCGTCGATGTACTCCGGCAGTGCCTCCAGCTCGCGGCGCAGCCCGAACTGCTCCGACCCCGCGCCGCTGCGGCCGCCGTAGATCGACCCGTTCGGGCGCAGCAGGATGCCGTCCCTGGTCACGACCGATCCGAGGCCGCGCCGCACCATCCGCTGCGCGACCTTCAGGTCGTCCACCACGATCACCCGGCCCAGCAGCGTGTCGATCAACGGCCGGTACTGCTGATCCGTCCGCACGAGGCGGGCGGCGACGCCGATCACGCCGCGCTCGTTGAACAGGTTGACGGGGAAGACGTGCTCCACCCGATCCAGCGGGTAAACGGTGGCCGCGCCGGCCTCTTCGGACCGCAGATACTCGATCGCTTCGAGGGCATCGGCCTCGCGCTCAACGACGATCGCCGACAGATGCTCCGCCAGCGCGGATTCGATCGCCGCTTCGAGGCCGTTCGGCACGCGGATCAGCCGGCTCAGCAGATTGACCACGCCCTCGAGCGGTTCTTCGCGGTTGGGCGGCGTCGCGTTCCCCGCCTCGATCACCGCGCGCGACGCTCCCTGCGCGGTCTCGAGGCTATACGTGAGCTGCTCCAGCAGCTCGCGGCGCTGCACCAGCGCTCCGTGTTCGGCCTCGGCGTCTCGGAGCTGCCGTGCCGTTTGCTCCTGATCGAGTTGCGCGCGCTCCAGCGTGGCCTCGGCCGTGTCACGCTTGCGACGCGCTTCGGTCGCCCGCTGTGCCAGCCGCAGCGCCAGGCGCCGTCGTTCCGGCGAGCGCTGCCGGTACGCGCGCAGATCCACGCTCAGCTCCTCGAACCGCTCCCCGGCGGCGCCCCGCTCGTGCCCGCGCCGCGCGCGTTCGCGCGACTGCTCGGCGATCCCCCGCTCCGCGTCCTCCCGCTCGACCTCGAGGCGGGCGCGGCGCGCCTCGGCCTCAGCCAGCTCGCGGAGCGTCGAGCGGGTGGTCTCGTCGGCCGCGGTCAGCGCTTCGCGCTCGCGCGCGAGCGTGTTCCGCGCCTGTTCGACGGTCGCCGCAAGGTTCGCGAGCACGGTCTGGTCATCGTCCGGCTCCTCGGCGCCGGCGGGCGCCGCCGCGAGCGACACCTCGAGCTCGGTCCGCCGCGCGCCGATCAACTGCAACCGCTGCTCCGCGAGGGCGACCGCCTGCTCGAGCCGGAGCCCCTCCTCGGCGAGTTCGCGCTCACCGGTCTGTGCTCGCTCGAGCGAGGCTCGATGCTCCTCGAGCGCGGTCGCCAGGCCTTCCAGGCGCCGTTCGAGTTGTTCCATCTTCGAGCTCGCCTCGCTGAAGGCGCGTGAGCGCTGATCGTGGGCCGCCTGCGCGGCCGTCTGCGCATCGGTCGCGTCGCGCAGCTCGTGCTCCAGGTAGACCTGCAGCGCGTCCGACAGCTCCGAGGCGAAGCCCTGGTAACGCTCCGCCTTGCGCGACTGCCGCGCGAGCTGCCGCAGCCGTGGCTCGACCTCGCGGATCAGCATTCGCACGTGACCGAGGTTGTCGCGCGTCTCGGTCAGGCGACGCTCCGAGAGCGTGAGCTGACGGCGGTGGCGCCGCAGGTCGGCCGCCTCCTCGATCAGCTCGCGGCGCTCGCCCGGTCGCAACGCCAGCACCTCGTCCACGAGGCCCTGCGACATGTGCGCGTACGAGTTCTGCCCGACCTGCGCCCGGCGGAACAGATCGAGCACGTCGCTGAGCCGGACCTGCTGGCCGTTGATCAGGTACTCGCTGTCGCCGGACCGGTGCGCGCGGCGGGTGACCGAGACCTCGTTGAAGTCGATGGGCATCCAACCGTCGGTGTTGTCGAGCGTGAGCGTGACCTCGGCCATCCCCATCTGGCGACGCCTGTCCGAGCCGGAGAAGATCACATCCTCCGTCTTGCGGGCGCGGATCTGGCGCGCCGACTGTTCGCCCAGCGCCCAGCGGATCGCGTCCGCGACGTTCGACTTGCCGGATCCGTTCGGTCCGACGATCACGCTCATCCCGTCCCCGAACTCGAAGCGCTGCCGGTCGGCGAACGCCTTGAACCCGTGAACCTCCAGTCGTCGCAGGTACACCTGGTTATCCCCCTTCGGTCGCCCCGCGCGACTGCTCGTCTGACTCATCGAGGCGTGCCCGTAGCGCTGCCAGCGCTTGCGCGGCCGCCTCTTTCTCTGCTTGCTGCTTGCTGGCGCCTGCGCCCTGCCCGAGCGCCTCGCCATCGATTTCGACCGCAACCTCGTAGTGGCGGAGGTGATCCGGCCCGGTTTCCGCCAGAAGCACGTACTCCGGACGGGCGCCGTTGTCGCCCTCGGCATGCCCGAGCTGTTGCACCAACTCCTGCAGCGCGCCCTTCGGGTTCAGCGCGTCCGGGCTCATCTCCAACGTGGCGAGGTCGTCGGCCAGGCTCGTGCGCACGAAGGCGCGCGCCGCCTCGAGGCCTGCGTCGAGATAGATCGCCCCGACCACCGCCTCGAACACCCGCTCGAGGTTGCCTTCGCGTTCGCGTCCGCCCGTCTGATCCTCACCGCGTCCGAGGCGCAGCCAGCGTCCGAGGTCCAGCGACTGGGCGATGCGCGACAGCGTCGGACCGCAGACGAGGTAGGCCCGCCACTCGGTGAGGCGGCCTTCGGTGACTTCCGGGTATCGCTGGTAGAGCGTGCGCGCGACGATCATCCCCAGCACGGCATCGCCAAGGAACTCGAGGCGCTCGTTGTCTTCGCTGGCGTCCTCGGGGTGCTCGTTGGCGTAGGAGGGGTGTGTCAGCGCGGTACGGAGCAGCGACGGATCGCCGAACGAGACGTCGAGCTGCGCCTCGAGCGCAGCCAGCTCCATCGGCCCGCCCGTGCTGCGGTTGGAATCCGGATCCGCGGCCACGGCACCAACCTCGGGGGAGGCGAACGCGTTCTGACCAGGCTCCGCTGCGTTCTGACCAGGCTCCGCTGGGGCGCGCAGGGTGGCGTTCACGCCTGATCTCCCAGCGTACGCGCCCCACCATGCGTACGATTGCGTCGAATCGAGGCCAGTTGCTTGGCCCGGACCGACTCAGTCAGGACATGCTAGGAACGCCGTTCAGTGGTGTCAAGAAATGGCTAATCCGCTTACGCCACCTAACATACACTCTCTGCCTCGTTCGCTCTCGCCGACGGCGCGCCCTCTGCTGGAAACCGCCTGTTCCGCGGCCGATCAACGCGGGCTCGAACTCTGGGCCGTCGGCGGCACCGTACGCGACGCCGCGACCGGACACCGACTCGTCGACCTCGACCTCGCCGTCGACCGCGACGCTGGGGCGCTCGCGCTCGCCGTTGCCTCGGCGACCGGCGGCTCGCTCGACTCCGAAGCACGCTTTGGCACCGCATCCGTCGTCGTCGGAAGCGAGCGCCTCGACCTCGCGACCCTCCGCGCTGAACGCTACGAGGAACCAGGGGCGCTGCCCGCGGTGTCCCTCGGCGCTCCGATCGAGCTTGATCTGGAGCGCCGTGATTTCAGCGTGAACGCGATCGCGCTCGGCCTCACCGGTCCGCGCCGCGGCGAAATCCTCGATCCGTTCGATGGGCTCGCGCACCTCGCGGCCGGCCGCTTCGAGCTGCTGCACCACCGCTCGTTCGAGGACGACGCCACCCGCCTCTGGCGCGCGGCGCGCCTCAGCGCGCACCGCGATCTGCGCCCGACCAGCTCGACGCGCGTGAGCATCCTCGAAGGTAGCCGCTGGCTCGACGCGATCTCCGGCGACCGGCTCTGGAGCGAATTCGCGCTGATCGCCGAACGAGGGCGCGCCGGTCGCACGCTCGCGCTGCTCGAGGAGTGGCACGTCCTCGAGGCGACGAGCGAGGCGCTCGCGCTCTCCGATGCCTCCCGCGACGCGCTTCGACACCGCTGGCGTCCGCTGTCCACGAACCGCCTCGCGGCCGTGCTCCTCGCGACACGCGAGCCCGACGCCGCCCGCGCCGCCCTCGCCCGGCTAAACGCACCCAGCGCCGCGTCGCGCGCGGTGAGCGACGCCCGCTCGCTGCTCGCGACCGGCGACCCCGATCCCGAACGCCTCGAGGCGTTGACCGACAGCGGAGAGGACGCGCGCGCCGCCGCACGCTGGCTGAGTGCCGAACAAGCCGATCTGCAGCGAGAGTTGCAACGCTGGGGACGCACCCGCCCGCACCTCGCGCCCCGTGAGCTGATCGCGATCGGCATCGAAGAGGGACCGACGCTCGGCGCGTGGCTCGGCTGCTTGCGCCGAGGGCGCTACCTCGGCACGCTCGGCTCAGCCGCCGAGGCCCGCATGCTCGTGCGACGCCATCTGGACCGGCCGGAGGTCTCCCCATGACCAGTGAAGCGACGGCTGATTGCGCGATCTGCGGCGAGGGCGCGGACGACCCTCGCCTCCTCTCCGAGTGCCTTTCCTGCGGCCGAGCGTTTCACCTGAACCCCTACAACAGCGACGAGCACCGCGACTGCGGCGACGCGATCATCGGCCCGACTCAGGGGGTTGAGTTCTGGTGCGAGTCCTGCATTGCTCAGCTCGACGCCGAGATCTCCGCGAACCCGACCGACCCGCGTGCCGCGCTCGATCAGCTCGCGGCGCCGGGCGGGCTGCTGCTCCCCTCCAACGCGCCTCCCATTCCTGCACCCGCCGCCGCGCCCGCTCCCACCGCTCCGGCGCCTCAAGCCCGCGAGGCGCCACCTCGCCGCGCCCGCGCGCCACGAGCGCGCCGCTATCGCCGGATCAACCGCTAGTGGGCTCGCGCCGCCCCTCGCGGCGACGCCGTCGACGACCAGCGGCCCCCGCCCCGCCCGCGGTAGCCGTCGACCAGGCGACCACAGACGAGGCGAAGCGCGCCGAGGGCGTCGAACCGCCGGCGGCGAGCGGCGGAGGCTGCGGCAAGGCCGCGCTGGTCCTCGCGCTGCTGCTGGGGACATTCCTCGAGCGGGTCGCCGCCAGCGCACTGTCGCCGGATGAGCTGGACCTCTTCCATCTCGTGATGGCGATCGGCGTCGCGCTGCTGGTGGCCCGCTGGTACCGAGCCTTCATGCGCCGGACGCTCGCGCGCTCCCGCGAGCGGCGGCGCGCCACGCGCGCCGATCGCGAGTGATCAGACGATTAACTCGTCATCGCCCGGCCGGCTGATGATGATTTCATCGTTCTCCTGAAGCCGCCGGACGACGGAATCTGCCGTCAGCCACGAAACAATTCAGGAGCAACAATTAGCGACTTCCACCACGGGCAAACCACGACGCATCGTCACCGGGCGTCCCGGCGAGCGGCGTGAACCCGGCGCGCAGCATGAAGTACAGACCACGGCCGTTCGTCCGCGGCACGCGCACCACGAGGCGCCCCGTATCTCCTCTGAGCAGGCGCCGCTCCACCGCGAGCAGCGCCTTCGTCGCGAACGCGTTACCGCGCCACTCCGGATCGACGGCGATCGCCAGCACCGACGTGTCACCCGCCGTCGGACGGTCGCGAAGCAACGCCAGCAGCCCGACGTCCGAGGAGCGCGCGCGCAGCAGGTACCGCTCGGTGGCCTCCGGAAGCTTCGGCAGATCACCCTCGAAGCCGCGCTCGATGCCGTCCGCATACGCCTGGCGCAGTCCAGGCCGCTGCTCGAGGTCAAAGCTGTCCGTTGGCACGACCGAGACGCCGCCGAGGCGCGCCCAGACGCCGCTCACGGCGCGAGCCAGTCCGCCACCGCGGCTGCGACCTCGTCCGCCTTCAGTCGCCGCAGCTCCGTGTCCGGCAACCCCTCGAGGAAGGCAGCGCCGTAGTCACGGCGTGCCACCCGGCTATCGGCGATCAGGAACACCCCACGATCCGTCGTGCGACGGATCAGCCGCCCGAACCCCTGGCGGAAGCGGAGTACCGACTGCGGCAGCGCGAACTCGGCGAACGGATCCTGGAACTGCTCCGCGCGTCCCGCGTATACCGGGTCGGTCGGCACGGGAAACGGCAGCCGCGCGATCACGATCTGCGACAGCGCCTCGCCCGGCACGTCCACGCCCTCCCAGAACGCGGCCGTCCCGAGGATCACCGTCTTCGGCTGCTCCTGCAGCATCCGCAGCAGCCGCGCCGGTGATCCGTCGACCCGCTGCGCCAGCACCCGGATGTTCCGCGGCGACAGCTCCTCGCGCAGCGTCTCCGCCGCCGCGCGCAACGCGGCGTGCGACGTGAACAGACTCAGCGTTCGTCCCCCGGCGGCCAGCGTCGCGTCCGACAGCACCTCGTGCAGCGCGAACTCGTAGCCCGGCATCCCCGGCTGCGGCAGGTCGTCGACGACGAGCGTCAGCACCGCCCGCCGGAAGTCGAACGGCGAGGGCACGACCAGCGTCTCGGCCTCCTCGAGGCCCAGCCGGCGCAGGCTGAACGCGAAGGAACCGCCGGTCTGGAGTGTCGCGCTGGTCGCCAGCACCGACTCACGGCCGTCGAACAGCTCCGCCTGCAGCCGGGGCGCCACGTCGAGCGGCGCGAGGTTGATCCGGATGTCGCCGTCGGCGATCACCATCCACGACACGTCGTCCTTCGTCGGCGAGAGCACCGCGTGGTTCAGCACCCCGCGCAGCTCCTCCGCCGTCGAGCGCAACCCGAGCGCCAGCGGTCCGACCGCGCGCGCGTCCGGGATGCTGTCGGGCACCGCCACCAGGGTGTCGGCGACCACACCGAGGCGGCTCGACAGCACCTGCAACGCCAGGTCGAGCTGGATCGCCGTCTCCTCGATGTCTTCCCACTGCGGCTGAGAGCGGACGCCGCGTGTCAGCGGCAGCTCGTAGCGATTCGGCAACCGGCCGTCCTCGAACTGGGCGCGCGCGAAGTCGCGTAGCGTCTCCGTGAGCGTGCGCAGCGCGTCGCGCCCGCCGGCCACGGCCGGTTCGATCTGCTCGGCGAGCGAGGTGAATCCGGCGACCGGCGACAGCGCCGCCGTCGACGCGCTCAGTTCCCCTTGCCGCAGACGGCGCGCCAGCCCGAGCGCGCCGTGGCGCTCGTTCGGTCCGGCGCGGTCCAGCAACCCGCGCGCGTCGCGGGCGCTGAACGACGAACCGAAGTGCTGCGTCGCCACATCCTCCAGGCGGTGCGCCTCGTCGACGACCAGGTGGCGGAACGGCGGCAGCAGTTGATCGTCGCGCGCCGCGTTCGCCAACAGCAGCGCGTGGTTCACGATCACCACGTGCGCACCGGCCGCCCGCTGCCGCGCGCGCAGCAGGAAGCAGCTCCCATCACGGACGAACGAACAGCGCCGTGAGAGGCAGTCGGTCCCGTCCGCGGACAGCCGCGACCAGGCCGGCTGCTCGTCCGAGGTCATGTACAGCTCGGCCACGTCGCCCGTCTCCGTGCTCGGCAGCCAATTCGCGATCCGCCCGAACAGCCGCGCCTCCGGCTCGTTCCGAGGCCGCGCCTCGAGACGCGCCTGCGTCCAGCGATCCAGGCACAGGTAGTTGCTGCGCCCCTTCAGCACCGATGCGCGAAGCTGGTCGGCAGGCTCGCCGGTGGACGCCTCGATCAGCCCCGCCGCGAGCGGCACGTCGTGACGCGCGAGCTGCTCCTGGAGGTTGATCGTGTGCGTCGAGACGACGACCCGGTCCTGGTTCCGGCCGGCGTGCAGCAGCGCCGGCACCAGGTACCCCAGCGACTTCCCGACACCGGTGCCCGCCTCGATCGCGAGCTCGCCGCCGTGCGTCAGCTGGCCCGCGACGGCCCGCGCCATCTGCACCTGCCCGGGGCGCGCCTCGTAGTCGGCGAACAGATCCGCGCGGCGTCCCGCCGTCTCGAAGACCCCGGCCACCTCGTCCGCGCGGACCGTGACCGGATCGTCCCGAGGCGCGAGCGGCTCCACCGCCTCGATCGGGTGTGGCTGGCGCAGCCTCTCGACGATCGCCGCCGCCTCGGCCTCGTCGATCGCGGGCGCCTCGGGGGCGCGCAGCAGCGCCTCCGCGATCAGCGTCGCGGCGGTCCAGCGCGCCGCGGCGGCGAAGTCGTGCAGCTCGCTCAACAGCGATCTCGGCAGCGCCTCGAAGCGCCGCAGCAGCGCGAGGAAGATGTCGCGCGTCGTCTCCGCGTCCGCCAGCGCTCGGTGCGCCTCCCGTGGCTGCACCTCGAGCAGTTCGGCCAGTGTCGCGAGATTGAGGTGATCCGCGGTCGGCAACAGCACCGACGCGATCTCCCAGGTGTCGTAGGCCGGCCCCGGCAGATCGATACCGGCGCGCGACAGGAAGTTGAGGTCGAACTTGACGTTCTGTCCGACGATCGAGCGATTCCCGACGAAGGTGGCGAACTCGCTCGCGATCCGCTCGAACCGCGGCGCGTCCGCGACATCGCGGTCGGAGATGCCCGTCAGTTGCTGGATCTCAGGCGGAATCAACCGCCCGGGGTTGACCAGCGTGTGGAACTGCTCGCTGCCGCCGTCGCGGTCGAAGCGCGTCGCGCCGATCTCCGTGATCTCGTCGACCTCCGGGTTGAGCCCGGTCGTCTCGAGGTCGAGCGCGACGAACTGTTCGGACAACGCGGTCTCCTCGCGCGGGCGCGGCGCCAGAACGTCGAGTGTACGAGGCGTCCGGCGACGCTCGTGACGGCCCACCGGCGGGGCTAAGCGGGGAGTTCGGTCTCGAGCTCGGCAGCCTCGATGCTGCCGTGGTCGAAGCGGACCCAGCGATCCGCCTTCGTCTTGTGGATCGCGTGGAAGCGCCCGCCGTGCAGCTCTTCGAGCAGCTCCTCGGTCGAGCCGATCGACCGCTCAAAGGCTGTCGCGAACGTGCCGATGCCCGAGGTCGAGTGGGCGTCGCTGCCGCCCGTCGCGGCGATCCCGAGGATGTTCGCCACCTCGAGCGCGAAGTAGTTCTCCTGCGGCGTGTTCGCGCCGTTCGCCACCTCGATCCCGTGGACGAGCTTGAACACCTCCATCTGCTCGGCGGCCTGCTCTGGCGTCAGCTCGAACTTCTCGCCCGTGCGCATCGCGGTCACAGGATCGAACAGCCGCCGGAAGGGATGAGCGACGACGACGAAGGCGCCGACCTGATCCGCCTCCTCGCGCAGTTTCTCCAAGCGACGAATGCCCGGCAGGTAGCTCGGCATGCCGAACGCGATCATGTGTCCGAGGTCGGTCGAGACCTCCATGCCGAAGTTGATGAAGATGTCCGGGTAGCGCTCGCGAAACTCCTGCCGCTTGTGTGATTCCAGCGTGAAGTCGTGCTCGGACATCGAGATCGCGGTCAGCCCGTTCGCCAGCGCCAGCTCCACGAGCTCGTCGGGCTCCAGCATGCTGTCGGAAGAGGCGGGATTGGTGTGGACGTGTACGTCCATCCGCGTGCCGGCGTGACCGTCTGCCAGTTCCAGGACGCGCACGCCTCCGCTAGGACACACGGCCTCGACGCGCCGCGTCGGAACGAGCCGTGTCAGTGAGGGGCCGAGCATATCGAGGGCGTTTCGCGCGGGCCAGCACGCCGCGCCGATCGCGTCACGCCTCGCCGAGCGCGACCAGCGCGGGCAACAGCCCGCCGAACGACGCCAGCGCGACGGCGATCGTTGTCAGCGTCAGCCAGCCCGGCACTCCCCGCACCGTGGCGTCCAACAACGTCGCCAGGCCGCCGATCGCCACGACCGTGATCGTGAAGGTGGGCTGCCCCGTTCCGAGGTAAAGCGCGCCGAGCAGCAGCCCCACCAGCGTCCAGAGCAGCATCATCGCGTTGACCACGATCACCCCGACCAGGGGCAGTCGCAGGGACGTCTGCTGGAAGCGCACCCGCCAGCCCGGGTTGCGGGCCAGCGCCACCAGCAGCAACGCCGTGGTTGTGAACGCGACGGCCGCACCCGATACCCAGCCCGCGAGCAGCGCCCGCGCCGTCTCGCCGTCGGGCACTACGGCGCGTCCTCGACCGCGATCGCGGCAGCCCGAGGCAGCGTCCGCGCCTCGAACACCGTCGCGCCCGCCTGCTCGAAGTCGCGCCGCAGCAGCTTGATCCGCGCGCCCTCGTGGACCAGCAGGTACACGGCCGGTCCGGCGCCGCAGAGGTGGAGTCGAGGCGCCGCGGCCGCCCCATAAGCGGCGTAATGCGCGACGAGCTCCGGGCTCGTGCGCTCGACGACGGCCTCGAACGCGTTCGCCAGGTCGTTCGTCGGCGGCGGCGCGCCGCGCGCGATCCGGTGTGCCAGCCGTTCGACGCGATGTCCGTCGGTGAAGTCGTGAGGATGCAGCGCTCCGTACATCGCCGCGGTCTTGTTCGACTGGACCGGCACCGGCGGCAGCAGGATCAGCAGCCGCAGCTCGCGCAGATCCTTCAGCGGCTCGACCAGCTCCCCGCGCCCAATGCAGTGCGCCGTCCCGCCGTGCACGAAGAACGGCACGTCCGATCCGATCGTCGCGCCCACCTCCGCCAGCCGCGCCGTCGGCCATTCGAGGCCCCACATCGCGTCGAGGCCGCGCAGCACCGCCGCCGCATCCGTGGAGCCTCCGCCGAGGCCGGCCGCCGATGGGATCCGCTTCCGCACCTCGATTGCGACGTCGGGCGCGCGCCCGGCCGCCTCGGCCAGCGCGCGCGCCGCCCGGCCGGCGAGGTCGTCCGCCGGATCGATGCCCGCCGCGTGCGGCCCGGAGAAGGCGACGCTCAGCTCGGAGGCGGGCCGCAGCGTCACCCGATCCGCGAGGTCGAGCGTCGTCATCACCGTCGCGATCTCGTGGTAGCCGTCCTCGCGACGGCCGATCAGCTCGAGCGCGAGGTTGATCTTCGCCGGCGCGCGAACCTGGACGCCGCGCCCCCGCTCCCTGGCATCGCTCACCCTGGCTCCCGATGGAGTTCCTGCAGCGTCAGCGCGGCCGGGTGCGTCGCCTCGATCGCCCGGTACAGCTCCGCCCACTCAGGGAGCCCGAGGTGCTGAGCGCGCAGCGCCGGATTGATCCCGGCCGCCGCCAACGAAGCCACGACGTCCTCGTTCGGCAGTCCGAGGGCGCCCGGCAGCGCGTTATGGAGCTGCTTGCGCGGGCTCGCGAATCCGGCACGCAGCAGGTGAAAGAACGACTCGCGCTCCTCGCGGTCGATCTCCACCGGCGGCGCCTCGAGGCGGTCGATCGCCACGACCGCCGAGTCGACCTTCGGCGCCGGCCAGAACGAGGACGCCGGGACGTCGAAGAGGGCGCGCGGTTCGCCGTGGAACTTGATCGACATCGACAACAGCGACTCGCGACCGTCCCCGCCGACCATCCGGCGCGCCACCTCGCGTTGCACCATTACCACGATCCGCTCCGGCGCCGGGTCTGCCTCCAGCAGCCGGCGCACGATCGGCTGGGTGATGTAGTACGGCAAGTTCCCGGCGACCACGTAGGGCGCCGTCACCCCGCCCTCCTCGAGGAGTTCGCCCGGGGCGAAGTCGAGGATGTCCGCCGCGATCACCGACAGCGCGCCGCGGCCGCCCAACCGATCGCGCGTCAGCCCGGCTAGCTCCTCGTCGATCTCCACCGCGACGACGTGCCCGAAGACCGCCAGCAGCTCCTCGGTCAGCCCGCCCGGACCGGCACCGACCTCGAGCACGGTATCGACGCCCGACGACGCCGCGGCCGCGGCGATGTCCCCGAGGGCGAGCTCGTCGATCAGGAAGTTCTGCCCCAGCGCCTTGCGCGGTTGCACGCCGAGCCGTTCGAGGTACGGCGGCAGCTCGGCCGGCGCGCCGCGGCGCCGTCCTCGGTCCTGGCGGCGGCTCATCGTCGCTCGCCGCTCGCGTACGAATGTCTGAAGATTGGTCGTGCCCCGCCGTCGAACCGCATCACGGGCTTACTCCCGCTGTCGACTCAAACCCGGCGACCCTACGGCACCCGATGTGACCGACGTACCGCTGCTTCCTTCCGGACCTGACGGGATTAGCCGGGCATCGCCGCGCAGGACCAGGTTCTCAACGCCTCCAGCGCTCGCAGTCCCCGAGGCACGAATCCTCGGGCGGGCATTCAGCCCCGCTAAAGCGGATTGCGGGTACAGGGCACCGCTAGTTCCCCGCCTAGCACGACCACGACCGAGCGTATCAGCCGCCTCGGAATCGACGGAAGCACCGACGACGCCGGCGAACCGACCGAGGCGCCTCGCGGTGGACGCGCCGGCCCGAGGGCGAGCCAGCGCCGCCGATCCGCTAGAATCGTTGCACGCCCAGATCGCCCCGCGCGGAACCCGAGGCCACACGTGCGTATTCTCTCGCTCAGTCACCGGCTCGCCGATCCGCTGATCGACAACCACCACATCTTCAACGCACCGGTGGTCGCCGATTACGAGGCGATCGTCGTCGACGTCGGCGGTGTCGCCGAATCGATCCAGAACGCCGTCGCCGCCAGCGAGTCTTACCTCACCCACGCCGATCTGCCGCTGGTCAACGGCGAACCGGCCGACGGCGTCGACGGTATTGCCGAGGCACTGCGGCGCCGTCTCGAGGAGTTCACGAAGGCGCTCGAACACGGCGCGACGGTGATCGTCTTCGCGCACGCACCGATGCCGATCAGCGGCGTCACCGGTTTCCAGGGCCTCGACCGCTACTTCTTCCTCCCCGCGCCGAACGGGATGGCCTGGGACCACAACACCCTCCGCGGCAGCGCCGGATCCACCTTCGCGATCGCCGAGCCCGAGCACCCCGCCGTCGACCTGCTCGAGACCTTCCGCCGCGACCTGCTCTATCGCTGCGTCTTCGACGAGCGTGCAATCGCCGGCAAGGGCCGCGTGATCGCCCGCTCCGAGGGCGGTCTCCCGATCGGCGTCGAATTCCCTGTCCTCAACGGACGCGTCATCTTCCTCCCCTCACCCCGCGAGAGCGACGCCCGCTGGATCGTGCAGAAGGAGAGCAAGGCGATCGTCTCCGCGTTCCGCGAGCTGCTCGGCCAGTCTCACGAGCAGGCCCCAGCCTGGACACGCGACGTCGCGGTCCCCGGCGTCGATGCGTTGGAGCAGCAGCGCGACCTCCGCAAGGCCGCGCTCGAAAACGCCTCCAGCGAGCTCGCGACCGCCGAGGAGGCCGTCGATGACCTAAGTCGGATTCGCGACGTGCTCTGGCGCGCCGGCGACCTCGGCCTCCAACCTGCCGTCATCCGCTGCGCCGAGCTGCTCGGCTTTGAGCCCGAACGCAACGACAGCGACGCCCCACTGCTCGTCGACGGCGACCTCCAGCTCCACTACGTCGTCGCCGCCGACCTCGAGGCCGTCGACATGGCGCCCCACTACCGCCTCCGCGCCCGCCTCGATCGCATCATCGAGCTCGGCGCCAAGGTCCCGCGCGGCCTGGTCGTCGCCAACGGCCAGCGCCTCACCCGCCCCGAGGAACGCCAGCGCGAGATCGCCCCGTCGCTCGCCGTCGCCGCCGAATCGGTCGGCTACGCCGTGATCACCTCGCGCACCCTCTTCGCCGCGGCGACCGCCGCCCTCGATGGCATCAGCGAGGAAACGAAAGCGGCCATCCGCACCCGCCTCCTCAACGTCGACGGCGTCGTCGAGCTCGACGACCTGCTCCGCACCTCGGAGCCCGCGGAAGCGGAGCCGGAGGAGCCAGCCGCCGAAGAAGCGGCGCCGGCCGACGCCGTCGCCGCCGACAGCTAACACGCCTCGAACCGCGCGCTCGGCTCCCGCGCGTCGACCAGGCTCGACCTCGACGTTACGTCAACTAGTCGACGCTCTCCCGCCCTGGGGTCAGGAACATATCGCGACGCTCAGGCATCACGTTATGACGTGTCTAACGGCGTAGCGGCTTGATCCGCTGACCGTTCCCCGAGTCCTCGATCAGCGTCTCGAGCCGGCGGAGACGCGTGGCCTCGCGCTTCGCGCTGACGACCCACAGGATCGAGGTCTGCCGATAGCCAGGCGGCTGCGCCTGAAAGAACGTCCACGCGGGGGCGTTCGCTTCGAGGCGGTGCTGGTACTCCTCCGGTAGGGTTGCCGCCGCTCGCTCCTCGTACGAGTAGCCGGCCGGCTCGGCCGCCCGGGCCTCGAAGGCCGCGCGGCCGGGGCGCTGGACGCGCCCCGCGGCCTCGAGCTCGTCGAATCGACGAAGGTTCTTGGCGCTCCACTTGCTGCGCGAACGGCGCGGCGTGAAGCGAATCCGGTAGCGCTGCTCGTCGACGCTCTGGCGAACGCCGTCAATCCAGCCGTGGCAGAGCGCTTCGTCGACCGACTCGGCCCAGCTGATACTCGCCTCGCCCGAACCGCGTTTCCAGAAGCCGACCCAGAGCTCGTCCTCGCGCGCTGCGTGTTCGGCGAGCCAGGCGCCCCAGTCGCTCGGGCTGGCGAAATAGGTGGTCCCTGCCATCACTCGTCGAAGGCGAATCGACCGCCGCTATGGCGCGACGGGCTGCGGAAGCTGGCGGTTCACCTCGGTCGGCCTCGTGTAGTCGACGCCATCGACATTGAACCCGAACAGCTCCTCGAATGAGCGCCGGTATCCCGCGTAATCGGTCAGCTCCTCGAGCGTCTCGGTCGTCACGAGCTCCCACCGCTCGGCGACCTCGCGCTGTACGTCTTCGCGCATCTCGAGGTCGTCCAGTCGGATCCGCTGCTCCTCGTCGAGCGTCGGCCTCTGGCCGGGACCGAGGTGGTCCGCGAAGAGGCGCACGATCTGTTCGATCGGCCCCTCGTCGATGCCGCGTTCCTTCATCGCTTTGAACAGAAGGCTCATGTACAGCGGCACACCCGGGATCGCGCTGCTGGCCTGCGTCACGACGCCCTTGTTGATGCTGACCCACGCGCCGCCGCCACGAGCCTGCAGCAGCTTGTCGAGGTCGCGCGCGGTCGCCTCCAGGTCTTCTTTCGCTCTCCCGATCGTCCCGTGGCGGTAGAGCGCCGCCGTCACGTCCGGCCCGATATATGAGTACGCAACGACGCGGCAGCCGTCGGCGATCAGGCCCTCCTCGAGGAGCAGCTCGATCCACGACCGCCAGTCCTCCCCGCCCATCACCTTGCGCGTCGCCTCGATCTCCTCGTCTGAGGCGGGCTCCATCGTCGTCGCCTCGATCACCTCGTGCTTGCGCAGATCGAACGCCTTGCCGGAGTAGCTCTCGCCGACCGGCTTGAGCGCGCTGTTCCAGATCGTGCCGTCGGGGTCGCGCCGCCGCGGCGCCGCCAGGCTGTAGACGATCGTGTCGAGCGGTCCGAGCCGATCGCGCAGCGCAGCCACCGCCTCGCGCTTCACCTCATCGGAGAACGCGTCGCCGTTGATCGTCTCGACGTGCCGCCCTTCGGCCTCGGCCAGCCGGTGCGCCTCGACGAGGTTGTACCAGCCGGCCGTGCCAGTCTTGGTCGCGGTCGACTCCTTCTCGAAGCAGACCCCCAGCGTCGCCGCGCCGAAGCCGAACGCAGTCACGAGGAAGCTCGCCAGTCCGTAACCCGTGCTCGAGCCGATCACCAGCGCGTTCCCCAGCTCGCCGCTCGACCCAGCCCGCGCCACCTCGACCTGCCGACGCACGTTTTCCGCGCACCCCTCAGGATGGGCGGTCAGCGAAATGAACCCGCGGATCCGAGGCTCAACAACCTGCGCGGACATGGTCTCCTCCGTGGCGGGATCTGCGTCGCGGCAGCGTATCGCATGCAGGCCCCTTCGGGGCCCGATGACGCTTCGCGTCAACGGCGCGAAGGGTTGCCTTCAGCAAGTCAGACCGAGCGCTCCATCGGTTCTCGATGCGGGGCGGCCGTGCCGGTCCTCCGATGGACGTCGCGCCGCTCGCTGACGCGGCGTCAGTCGTCTTCGAGGTTCGACTCGAACCCTTCGAACTTGCGGCCGACCAACTCGTCCCAGCTTTGGCCCGCGCGCTCCACCTGCCTCGGCGTCAGCGGCTGCTGCTGTTGCCCGCCGCCGAACGCCCGCCACGCCGCACCCTCCAGCAGGAACGATATCTGGGTCAGCGCGACCGCCATATCGGGATCCAACATCTCCACGGCGTCTCGATGCGTCCCGTCGGGCGTGCGGCGCAACTGCTCGACGGGCTGGATGAAGCCCGTCAGCGCCTTGGAGAACTCCTGCAAGGCAGCGAGGGTTTGGCCGATCTGCGTGAGCTTCTGCTGGATGTGCGAGCGTTTCGCGTCGTACTCGGCGCGATGCGCGTCCTGCCAGGCATTGGGGGCGCCGTCGAAGGTCTGCTGCATGACCTGGAGGACCCCGCGCAGATCCTGCGCGGGCCCGCCGATCGGGCCGTTCGCGTCGCCCAGGCGGTTGCTGTTCATCAGGTTCTGCATCGCCGTCAGCGCGCCCAGGGCGTCGGCGACGCCGGGACCGAGTGCGGCGAGATCCCCCGAGTGGTTCGCCATGAACTCGTTCCACTCGCTCTGCGCCCACAGCGTGTGCCAGATGCCGCCTGTGGTCTCGACCGGGGACGTGACGAAGTCCCACAGGTTGCCGAAGAAGCCGTCGTTTGTGATCCCGTATTGCCCCATGTACACGTCGAGGCTGCCGACCGCCCCGAGCTGCACGGGCCCTTGCGGACCAGCGGCGCCGCTCGTCGCGGCGATCGTCGCGCCGGTCGCGGTCAGCGCCGCTCCGGAGCTGATCGAGGCAACCTTCGCGGGCCCAAGCAGCTTGCGGAGGATGCCCGGCAACCTCGTGAGGTCGTCGCCGGAGCGCTGGATCGCCGTCCATAGCATGCGCAGGAAGGCCACGTCATCGGCGCTGCAGATCAGCGCGTAGAAGTCTGTGGTGGCAGCGGCTCCATGGCCGGCCACTTCACTGACCTCGTCGTACCACTTGGCGACAAAGGTGAAGAAGTCGTCGGTGCTGCCAACGAGGGTGCGGAAAGCGGCAACCTGCTCGGCGCTCAATACGGCGCGTCCGGCGACCAATCCGCGCCCGTTGACGAGCATCGTCGTGACGACGTTCGTCTGGGCCGCCGTCGCCTGGACCCAGCCGCGCGCCTTCATGACGTTCAGCGCCATGATCTCGAACAGCCGCAGCATCTGTGTGCGGGCGAGGATGCTCTGCCCAAACCCGTCCATCACCGCCTTTTGCCCCATGAACCACTGCTCGAAGACGATCCCCGCCTCGTCCGCCATTGAAGCAAGCTGCACCAGTTCGCCCCGGCGGCCGGTCTGAGCGAGTTCCAAGCCGAGCTCAGTGAGCGCAGGCGAGCCTTCGATCACCGCCTCGGCGCGGGCGACCGCGACGCCCGCCGCCTCGCCGCCACCGCGCAGGCCTCGCAGCCAACGGAAGCCCGCCGAACCGAGCTGCGCGACGCCTCGAACGAGCAGGATCAAGGCGAGCGCGATGTCGATCGCCTTCGCGCCGACCTGCCGCGTCTGCCAGTCGCGCGCCGTTTGTTGCAGCGCGTCGCTTCCGTTGTAGGCATTGAGGTAGGCCTGGCCGTATGCGGCAGCGCCGGCCTTGTAGCGGGCCCAGGCCTGCGCCCAGGCCGTGAGCAAGGTCCGGTAGTTCTGGATCAGGCGCCGCTGGATCCCCTGCTCGCGCAGCACGAGGCTCTCCCACGCCAGATCCGCCTGCCGCGTCGCCGTCGCTACGTCTGGGTCGGTGCCCATCGTTCCGCGGAGTGCCGCGATGATCTCCGGATCCGGCGCGGTCGGCCCCGACGCCCCCGTCGACGACCGCTCCACGTCCTGCTCGGTGAGCCCGGTGCCCGGACCGCCGGCGAACAAGAGGCCGCCGCGCCAGAGGAGCAAGCCCCCGCCTCCAATCAGCGCTAGCCCCGCCGCCAGCCCCGCGTAGAGCAGCGTGTCGTTGCTCCCGCCTCCCGTGGCGACGCTGCTGCCTCCCGTCGTACCGCCGCTCGACCCGCCCGAGGTGCTGCCGCTCCTAGGACCCGCCGCCGGTGGTGTCGGACCCCGTCGTCGAACCGGCACCGGCCGCGGGCGACGGAGCGGAACCGCCGCCGGTCGTGTCGTTTGAGGTCGAACCGCTGGGCTCCGGATCGGGCAAACCGGCGATGATCAGCTCGCGCTCATCGAACCGCATCAGGCCTTCGCGAGGGAACGCCGGGATCGGCGTGATCGTCGATCGACAGCTGTCGCACGCTCCAAACGAGCCATCGTGCACGTGGATCGCGAAGCCGTAGCTTAAGTCCTCCAAGGTCGGCTGGCCCTGCATCAGCTCCATCGTCGGCGAAAACATGGCGAGCGTGTTGCCGTGGACCAGCCCGAACGCCTGCGAACTCGCGTCGTCCATCAACGAACCGTTCGCGTCGAGCTGCGACACCTGCATCCCCCACGGCTCGTTGATGACGTAGGGGGGGATCCGCCCCGCCTGCTGCCAGGTATCGCCGATGAATGGACCTTGCGCCTGCCAACCCGGCAGCCCCGCCACGTTCGTCGGCCAGGACAGGTTGACCGATAGTCCGCCGGTGTCGTCGGTCGGGAACGGACCGTCGAACATCGTGATGATCACCGTGTAGCGCACGCCCGTCTGCGGCCCATTCGTCACACAGAACGTCCGGAGGCCGCTGGCGTGCAGCGTGTTGCACTCAAACTCCTTCGCCAGCCCGATCAACTGATCGAACTCAACCTCGGCCGCACCCAGCGCCGCCACTGTCGTCCACGGCGTGTCGATCGTGTTGGGCGTCGTTGTGCTGTCCGCGAACTTGTACTTCTGCGGAGTGACGTCCTGCATCCGCACGATGAAGACGTCTGTCTGCCCCTCGCTGAAGCCCAGCTCACCGAACATCTCGCGCGGCCCGTCGTAGTGATCGGCGCGTACCGGCCCACGCTCGCCGCCGGGGAGCGGGCTCGCCACGCCCAGTTCCAGCAGCGCCGCCGCCGCGAGGATGATCGCTCGTCCGTACCGCATCCGAACTTGCTCCGCCCGCGTCCTCCGGCTGGCGCCCGCAGCTTACTCCACGCGTCATTCCGAGAACCTGGACCGATATGGAGCG
Organism: Dehalococcoidia bacterium; assembly: GCA_965248675.1. Taxonomy (GTDB): domain Bacteria; phylum Chloroflexota; class Dehalococcoidia; order UBA2979; family UBA2979; genus UBA6627. The sequence continues at coordinate 222,425 of CBDFJZ010000005.1, read as the reverse complement.
CCGCGCACTGTCCTTATACTGCGCGAGCTGCGCCCCCAATCACTCGGCCGGGCCAACCGAGGAGCAACGAAGATCAGCGTCAACCAGCGGCAATACCTCGGGCTCGGCGCGATCCTCGTTGGCTGGGTGATCGTGTCCGTCAGTATCGGCCTGTTGCTGACACGTGACGGCAGGAGCAACGCGAGCCCCGCTGGTGCGGACGGGATCCCCGCAACGTCCGATGACGCGACGGCGATCGCCACGACCGAGGGCTCTCCGGCGACGGCCGTGGTGACGACCTCCACCCCGCCTCCGACCGCCACGCCGACCACGCCGACGGCGGCCCCCACCGCCACACCGACTCCCGTACCAACCGCGACTCCTACTCCTGAGCCCACACCGACTCCGACTCCCGTGCCCACGCCCGTCACATTCTCCGACGAAGAAGTCGAGGCCTTCCTCGCGGACCTCGGCGACGCCGGCGGTGCGAACGACATCGACAGCCTGATGGCCTGGCTGCACCCTGCCGTCTTCGCCCGTTACGGAGAGGCGAACTGCCGCAGTTACCTCGAGACGATCGAGCTCGCGCTCGACGTCACCGTCCGCGAGGTCTTCGAGCCGGCGCCTTGGGACTGGCTCGTCAACGACGGTGACGCCGGCCGTTTCGAGGAAGCGATCGAGGTCGAGATCGCGCGCCTCGTCGGCAGTCAGACCCTCGTCCAGCTGCTCCACATCGTCCCCGAGGATGGCGAGCTCAAGTGGCTGACGGACTGCGGCGACCCGGCACCGTAGCGCAACGTTCCACCGGCGAGCGAAGCCGGGCCTCGGGCTGCCCGCCAGCACGCGCGAAGCGTCCCAGAGGACCCGAAGGGTCAGTCGCGGAGTTTGAGGACTGCCATGAACGCTTCTTGCGGGACCTCGACGGAGCCGACCATCTTCATCCGCTTCTTGCCAGCCTTCTGCTTCTCGAGCAGCTTGCGCTTGCGCGTCACGTCGCCACCGTAGCACTTCGCCAGCACGTTCTTGCGCATCGCACGCACCGTCTCGCGCGACACGATGCGGCCGCCGACCGCTGCCTGGATCGGCACGTCGAACAACTGCCGAGGTATCAGCTTCTTCAGCGACGACACCAGTGTGCGTCCCTGCCGCGCAGCGTGCTCCGCCGGCACGATCGTCGACAGCGCGTCGACGGGATCGCCGTTCACGAGGATCTCGAGCTTCTGCACCTTCGCCGGGCGGTACGGCTCCAGGTGGTAGTCCAGGGCGGCATAGCCCTGCGTGCGGGATTTCAGCTGGTCGTAGAACTCCACGAGGATCTCGGACAGAGGCACGTGGTAGGTCGCCAGCACCCGCGAGTCGCCTTCGTCCTCCGAGTGATCGAGGTAGTCGATCTGATCGAATTCGCCACGCCGCTCGTCAACCAGACCCATCACGGCGCCGATGTAGCGCGCCGGCATGGTGACGGAGAGCTTCACCCAGGGCTCGCGGATCTCCTCGATCTCGTTCGGGACGGGCAGCTCGGCCGGCGAGTCGATCAGCAGCTCCTCGCCGTTCGTGCGCGTCACCTCGTACTCCACGGACGGCGCGGTCGTGATCAGCTCGAGGTCGAACTCGCGCTCGAGGCGCTCCTGGATGATCTCCATGTGCAGCAACCCGAGAAAGCCACAGCGGAAGCCGAAGCCCAACGCCACCGACGTTTCCGGCTGCCACTGCAGCGACGCGTCGTTCAGCGTCAGGCGCTCGAGCGCCTCGCGAAGCTCCGGATACTGATCCGGGTCCGTCGGGTAGAGGCCGGCGAACACCATCGCTTTCGCGGGGTGATAGCCCGCGAGCGCCTCCGCCGCTCCACCTCGATCAGTCGTCAGCGTGTCGCCGACGCGGCTGTCCTGGACGCCCTTCAACCCCGTCGCCACGTAGCCGACCTGCCCGGCGCTCAGCTCGGTCGCCGTCTTGAGCGTCGGGGAGAAGAACCCGAGCTCAACGGGCTCGAAGCGGCGCTGCTGCTGGATCAGCCGCAGGGCATCGCGTCCGTTGATCCGCCCGTCGACCACCCGCACGTACACGAGCACGCCCTTGAACAGGTCGTACTTTGCGTCGAAGACGAGCGCGCGCAGCGGCGCTTCCGGATCGGCCACCGGCTGCGGGACCCGAGCGATGATCGCCTCGAGGATCTCCTGGATCCCCTCGCCCGTCTTCGCCGAGCTGAACAGCACCTCGTCCGGGTCGAAGCCGATCACGTCGATCAGCTCCGTCGCCACCCGTTCCGGCTCCGCCGACGGCAGATCGATCTTGTTCACCACCGGGATCAGCTTCAGGTTCAGGTCCAGCGCCTGGTAGACGTTCGCCAGCGTCTGCGCCTGAATGCCCTGCGTCGCGTCCACCACGAGGATCGCGCCCTCGCAGGCCGCGAGCGCCCTCGACACCTCGTACGCGAAGTCGACGTGGCCAGGCGTGTCGATCAGGTTCAGCTCGAACGCCTCGCCGTCCGGGCGCTGGAAGTCCATGCGCACGGCCTGCGCCTTGATCGTGATCCCCTTCTCGCGCTCCAGGTCCATCGAGTCCAGCAGTTGCTGCTGCATGTCGCGCGCGGAGATCGCCCCCGTGTGCTCGAGCATCCGATCCGCAAGCGTCGACTTGCCGTGGTCGATGTGCGCGATGATCGAGAAGTTGCGGATGTGCGAGGGGTCCACGCGTCGATCGTAGCCGCCGCCGCGACTACGCGGGCGAGATCGCTCGTATCGGTCGTCGTTCCGACTGACACGCAAGAGGCGGGCCTGACGGCCCGCCTCCTTGCTTGGGATTCGGATACGAGGTCGCCCTCGCCCGATCTCGCTAGATGACGTTCTCCGGCGGCTCCGCCAGGTGGCAGGCCACCCAGTGGTTCGGCAGAATCTCGCGCCACTCGGGCACATCGGACCGGCAGACGTCCTCCGCGATCGGACAGCGGGTGTTGAACACGCAGCCGGGTGGTGGCCGCAGTGGTGACGGCACGTCGCCCTGGAGGACGATCCGCTCACGCGCGCGCTCCACCTCGGGGTCAGTGATCGGTACCGCCGAGAGCAGCGCCTGGGTGTAGGGGTGCAACGGCACCTGGTAAAGCTCGTTCGACTCCGCCAGCTCCATCATCTTGCCCAGGTACATCACCGCCACGCGGTCGGAGATGTGCCGCACCACCGCTAGGTCGTGGGCGATGAACAGGTACGTGAGGTTGAACTCGGATTGGAGGTCTTCCATCAGGTTGATGATCTGCGCCTGGATCGACACATCCAGCGCCGATACCGGCTCGTCCGCGACGATGAAGTCGGGCTCCACCGCGAGCGCGCGGGCGATGCCGATACGCTGGCGCTGACCGCCCGAGAACTCGTGCGGGTAGCGCTTCGCGAACAGCGGGTTCAGGCCCACCGCGTTCATGATGAACTCGATGCGATCGCGCCGCTCCTGCCCTTTGTAGAGGCCGTGAATCGCCATCGGCTCGCCGATGATCTGCGACACGCTCATGCGCGGGTTCAGGCTCGAGAATGGATCCTGGAAGATCATCTGCATCTTGCGGCGGAAGCGCCGCAGGTTGCCGCCCTTGAGCTTCGTCAGCTCCTCGCCATCGAACTTCACGCTGCCTTCGGTCGGCCGGTGCAGCTGGAGGATGGCGCGCCCGGTGGTGGACTTGCCACAGCCGGACTCTCCCACCAGGCCCAGCGTCTCCTGGCGCTCCACGTGGAAGCTCAGGCCGTCCACCGCGCGCACGTCGGCGACCTTGCGCTGGATGAACAGCCCGGAGGTCACCGGGAAGTACATCTTCAGGTTCTCGACCTCCAGCAGCCGGTCGCCGGTGCTCTGCCGGATCTCTGGCTGCCCGGTCGTGACGGTATCGGCGGTATCGGTAGTCATCGGGCCTTATCCTTCGACGCCGGCCGCCTCGAGGCGGGTGTGCAGGTCCTCCGTGACGCGGGTCTTCTCATCGACGTTCGGATTCCGCCAGCAGGCCGCGGTGTGCTCTGGCTCCTTCTCCTCCAACGGAGGCTTCTCGGTCGCGCACTTCTCGATCGCCCACGCACAGCGTGGCTCGAACGCGCAGCCGGGAATCGGATCGACCAGCAACGGTGGCTGGCCCTCGATCGTCGCCAGCCGCCGGTGTTCGGTCTCGTCGAGGCGCGGCACCGACTCGAGGAGGCCCACCGCGTACGGGTGCTGTGCGCGCTTGAACACGTCGACCGCCGTGCCGCTCTCCACGATCTCGCCCGCGTACATCACGTTCACGCGGTCGGCGTAGCGGGCGACCACGCCCAGGTTGTGCGTGATCACCAGCACGGCCGTGCCGAATTCCTGGGAGAGGTTCGCCATGATCTCGAGGATCTGTGCCTGAATCGTGACATCGAGCGCGGTCGTCGGCTCATCGGCGATAAGCAGTTTCGGGTTACAGGAGAGCGCCATCGCGATCATCACGCGCTGGCGCATGCCGCCGGAGAACTGGTGCGGGTAGTCGGTGATCCGCACCTCGGCCTCGGGGATACCGACGAGCTCCAGCAGCTCGACGGCGCGGGCGGTCGCCTCGTCCTCGCCAAGCCCGAGGTGCAGCTGAATCGACTCGCGGATCTGCGCGCCAATCGTGAGCACCGGGTTCAGCGAGGTCATCGGCTCCTGGAAGACCATCGCAATCTCGTTGCCGCGGATACTGCGCATCTCGGAGTCGGACACCTGTAGCAGGTCACGACCCTCGAATATGATCTCGCCGTCGACGATCCGGCCTGGCGGGTTCGGGATCAGCCTCAGGATCGACATCGCCGTCACAGACTTGCCGCAGCCCGATTCGCCGACCAGCCCCAGCGTCTCGCCTTCGTCGAGGTGCCACGTGACCCCGTCGACCGCGCGAACGACGCCCTCTTCCGTGAAGAAGTGCGTGCGAAGGTTATTCACCTGCAACAGCGTTGCCATGGAGCCTCCCAACTGCCCGTGGCGTTGACCACCACTCGCCCCTCTCAGCTCCCCGGTCGGCTGGTGGGGAAGAGGAGACTCGAACTCCTACGCCTTGCGGCACGTGATCCTAAATCACGCTCGTCTGCCAGTTCCGACACTTCCCCCAGCAACGCCCGCATCCATGCGCCGAGCCTGCCGGGCTCAACGGGTGGCTCACTCTACAACGCCAGCGACCACTCGGGGCGATTTCGCTCCGAATTCGTCAACGCATCGTGGTGAGCCCCCGGGGATTCGAACCCCGAACCGGTTGATTAAGAGTCAACTGCTCTGCCATTGAGCTAGAGGCCCACGGAAACGGTAGCAACGCCGATCTCGGGGTGTCAACGAAATCCAGATGTCGATACCCGCCTACGCTTCGGCCTCCTGAATCGCCGGGTGACCGCCTGGCCGCCGTCGCCCGCGGACGTCCTGTTTTTGACGGTCGTCAGGGGCGCGCCGTAGCCTGCGAGTTCTTCACCGAGGGCGGTTAGCTCAGCTGGCTAGAGCGCAGCGTTGACATCGCTGAGGTCACTGGTTCGAGTCCAGTACCGCCCACCACCCCGCCTCACCGAGGCCACCTCCTCTCCCGCGAATGGGACCACACTGATGCGTGGCCACCGCGCGTCAGGCGTATCATCGACCCAGTTCGCCTCGGTCGCGTGCAGCGTCGAGGAACACGAGCGTCGACGGGGACACGTCGCCTCACGCTCGATCGGCGCCAGAGAGCAGGGCCACCGGCTGGAAGCCCCGCCGCCGATCGTGGAGCGATACCACCCCCGAGCCCGCGGGCGAACCCGCGGCGGTCGCCCCCGTTACGGGCCAACGAAGCCCCGAGGCCACTACGTGCGTCCGGGGGAATTCGGGTGGAACCACGAGAGCGCGCGCGCCTCGTCCCACGGGACGAGAGGCGCGCGCGTTTGCTATGTGCGTTCCGCGCGCTGATGCCCCCTCGGATGAGGCCTGCCCCTCGAATGAGGCGGGACGCCCGACAGGGGCCCGGCCCCGGGAGTGGAGGAGCGAACGATGACGATCGAAGAGCCCGTCGAGGAGTTGGGCGCCGCGGTGCCACACGAGGAAGACGCGGACTGGGACGAGCTCGATCCGGACGAGCAGCTCAGGCGCATGCGCCACTCGGCCGCCCACGTCCTTGCCGAGGCCGTGCTCGAGATGTTCCCGGAAGCGAAGTACGCGATCGGCCCACCGATCGAGAACGGCTTCTACTACGATTTCGAACTCCCGCGCCCGCTCACTCCGGACGACCTGACCAACCTCGAGCGCCGCATGAAGCGGACCGTCAAGCGCAACGTCCCGATCGAGGGCGAATGGATCCCCAAGGCCCAGGCCGAGGAGATCTTCAAGGACCAGCCCTACAAGCTCGAGCTGATCGCGGACCTCGAGGGCGACCTCGTCGGCCACTTCACGCACGCGGGCTTCGAGGACCTCTGCCGAGGCGGCCACACCGACCGCACGGGCCAGCTCGGCGCCTTCAAGCTCACCCACAGCGCCGGCGCCTACTGGCGCGGCGACGAGAACAACACGATGCTCCAGCGCGTCTACGGTGTGCTCTTCCCGACGCAGGAGGAGCTCGACGCCTACCTCGAGGCGCGCGAAGAGGCCGAGCGCCGCGACCACCGACGGCTCGGCCGAGAGCTCGATCTCTTCTCCACCCACGAGCAGTACGGACCGGGTCTGATCTACTGGCACCCGAAGGGCGGGCGCACGCGAATCGAGATCGAGAATGCCTGGCGCGAAGAACACTTCGACGCTGGCTACGAGATCGTCTATACGCCGCACGTCGGCCGCGCCGAGCTCTGGGAGACGAGCGGCCACCTCGACTTCTACGCCGAGAGCATGTACTCGCCGATGGATATCGACGGCAACGACTACTACCTGAAGCCGATGAACTGCCCGTTCCACATCCAGATCTACAACAACGCGAAGCGCTCCTACCGCGAGCTGCCGATGCGCCTTGCTGAGCTGGGCACGGTGTATCGATACGAACGGTCTGGCGTGCTCCACGGGATGATGCGCGTGCGCGGCTTCACGCAGGACGACGCCCACATCATCTGCACGCCTGACCAGGTCGAGGACGAAATCCTCACCGTCGTCGAGTTCGTCCTTCACCTCCTCCGGCTCTTCGGCTTCGAGGACTTCGAGGCCAGCCTCTCCACGCGCCCCGAGAAGGCCGTCGGCGATCTTGAGCAATGGGACATGGCGCAGGACGCCCTCCGCCGCGCAATGGATCGCGCCGACCTCACCTATGACGTCGACGAAGGTGCCGGAGTCTTCTACGGCCCCAAGATCGACATCCACCTCAAAGACACGCTCGGACGCCGCTGGCAGACCGCCACCATCCAGTTCGACTTCAACCTCCCCGAACGCTTCGACATGGCCTACATCGGCGAGGACGGCGCGGAGCACCGTCCCTACATGGTCCATCGCGCGCTGCTCGGATCGATCGAACGCTTCTTCGGCATCCTCGTGGAGCACTACGGCGGCGCGTTCCCGCTCTGGCTTGCGCCGGTACAGGCCGTCGTGATCCCGATCGCCGATCGGCACGTCGAGTACGCCGAGCACGTCCAACGCGAGCTCAAGCAGCAACGCTTCCGCGTCGAAGTCGACGACTCGGGCGAGCGGATGGGCAACAAGATCCGCCGCGCTCAGCTCCAGAAGGTGCCCTACATGCTCGTGATCGGCGATCGCGAGGTCGAAGCGGAGCAGGTCGCGGTCCGCGACCGCAGCGGCGACGACCTGGGCGCGATGCCCCTGTTCCAGCTCACCGATCGCCTCATCGATGAACGCGACACACGGAGCTATCGGCCGCCCGCCTGAACGTCCGGCGGCGGGTTGCCGGAGCCGGGTGCCCATGCCAGTCTGAGCCTCCACTTGAGGCTCGGGCGGTGGGCACCGGCGAACCGGTGCGCCACGCACCGGTCGTCAGACGGAGCGCGTCGCATGTTCAAGCGCGTCTTGATCGCCAACCGAGGCGAGATCGCGCTCCGCGTGCAGCGCACCTGCCGCGAGCTCGGCATCGAGACCGTCGCCGTCTACTCCGAGCCCGATCGCAACGCGCGCCACGTCCGCGAGGCTGACTACGCCGTCTGCCTCGGCGCCGGCGCCGCGCTCGAGTCCTACCTCGTCATCGACAAGATCATCCACGCCGCGAAGCAGACCGGCGCCGAGGCGATCCACCCCGGCTACGGCTTCCTCTCCGAGAACGCCGCCTTTTCCGAGGCCTGCGACGCCGCCGGCATCGTCTTCATCGGCCCGCCCGGATCGGCGATGCAAGCGATGGGCGACAAGGTTTCCGCCCGCCGCCTGATGGAGGCGGCGGGAGTCCCCGTGGTCCCCGGCTCCAACGAGATCGACGCGAACGACCTCGAGACCGCGAGTCGCGAGGGCGACCGCGTCGGCTACCCGCTGATGGTCAAGGCCGCCTCCGGTGGTGGCGGCCGCGGCATCCGCCTCGTCGAGCGCGCCGAGGATCTCGAGGAAGGCATGCGCCAGGCCGGCTCCGAGGCGGCCAGCTCGTTCGGCGACGCGACGATCTTCCTCGAGAAATACGTGTCGCCCGCCCGCCACATCGAGGTGCAGATCATGGCCGACGCGCACGGCAACGTACGCGCCTTCGGCGAGCGCGAATGCTCGATCCAGCGGCGCAACCAGAAGGTCCTGGAGGAAGCGCCTTCGATTGCGGTCACCCCGGAGATCCGCAGCCAGCTCTGCGACGCCGCGATCGCCGCCGCGAAGAGCTGCGACTACCGCAACGCCGGCACCGTCGAGTTCCTGATGGACGAGGACGGGAGCTTCTACTTCCTCGAGATGAACGCGCGGCTCCAGGTCGAGCACCCGGTCACCGAGCTCGTCTACGGCGTCGACCTCGTGGCGCTGCAGCTCGCCGTCGCCGCCGGCGAGCCGCTCCCCGCGGACTCCGGCCTCGAGGAGCCGCACGGCTGGGCGATCGAGGCGCGCATCAACGGCGAGGACGCCTACAACAACTTCACCCCCGACCTCGGCCTCGTCGAGCACGTCGAGTTCCCCACAGGACCGGGCGTCCGCTTCGACACGATGCTGTTCGACGGCCTCGACGTGCCCGTCTTCTACGACTCCCTCCTCGGCAAGCTGATCGTCTGGGCCGAGGATCGCGATCTCGCCGTCAAGCGGCTGCGCCGGGCGCTCAACGACTTGCTCGTCGTCGGCATCGAGACGAACGCGCCGTTCCATCTCGCGCTCCTCGATCACCCGGACTTCCAGTCCGGCGCGTTCCACACCGCCTGGCTCGAGACGTCATTCGAGATGCCACCGCCGCCCGAGAACGATCCGCGCGAACGCGCCGCCCTCGTCGCCGCCGCGATCGCCGCCAGCGTGGCCAGTGCGGAACCGCCCGGCGGCCCCTCGCGCAACGGCCGCACGAAGTGGCTGCAGGCCACGCGCGAGCACGCGATCGGGCTCCGCGTTCAGTCAGGAGGCGGCGGATGGCGACGCGGCACCGCTTCGAAGTAGACGGCGAAATCCGCACCGTCGTCGTCGCCGACGCGAACGGCCTGACCAGCGTCACCGTCGGCGACGACGAGCCGATCCTCGCCGACGCCACCCTCTCCGGCGTCCCCGGCATGATCTCGATGGTGATCGACGGGCAGCCGACCCGCGCCTACGTCGCCCGCGACGGCCGCGACTTCCGCGTCACCGTGCAGGGCCGCACCTTCCTGATCGCGGCCGCCGGCGGCGGCAAACGCGGCCGCGCCGTCGGTGGCGCCAGCGATCCGCCCGGGAAGATCACCGCCCCCCTCGCCGGCGTCCTGATCGAGGCGCGCGTCGCCGTCGGCGACCCGATCGAGGCCGGCCAGGCCGTACTCGTGATCGAGGCGATGAAGATGCAGAACGAGATCCAGGCCCCGCTCGGAGGCACGGTCACCGCGATCCACTTCGCCGCCGGCGACCGCGTCGAAAAAGGCGGTGTGGTTCTCGAATACGACGTCGCCAAAGACGGAGCGCCCTGACCGGCTGCTCACCCAACGATCACCAACAGCACGGCGAGCCTCATTGTGGGCGCTGTTTCGCCGATGCTAGAATCACACGCCATCAGCGGCTCGCTGGTGCTGCGCCCAGCGTCGGCCGGCGAAGCCAGGAACCGAAAGGGTGAATCATCGCGAAAGAATTGCGCATGAACGAGCAGATCCGCGTCCCGCAGGTCAGGCTCGTTCGCGATGGCGATCAGGTCGGCGTCGTGACCATCGAAGAAGCGATGGGCATTGCCGACGAAGCGGGCCTCGATCTCGTCGAAATCGCGCCGAACGCCGATCCCCCCGTCGTCCGCGTCATGGACTACGGCAAGTTCAAGTACGAACAGTCCAAACGTGACCGCGAAGCGCGCCGCGGCTCGAAGCAAGTCGAGTTGCGCGAAGTCCGGATGCGCGTGAAGATCGGCAAGCACGACCGCGACTTCAAGACACGCACGGCTCGCAAGCTCCTGCTCGGCGGCGACAAGGTCAAGGTTTCCGTCATGTTCCGGGCGCGCGAGATCACCCACCCCGAGGTGGCGCGTGACTTGCTCGACGGCTTCGCGGCCGAGCTCGAAGACGTGGCCGACGTCGAGCGCCGCCCCGCCCTCGAAGGTCGCTTCATGTCGATGACGCTGGACCCCTCGAAGAAGGTCAAGCCGGCCGAGGCAAAGAAGGACGAGGCCCCGGCGGAGGCTCCAGCCGATGCGGTGGAGGAGTCCGCCGCCGAAACGGTCGAAGCGGCCGCCGAAACGGTCGAAGCAGCCGCCGAAAGCAGGTGACCTCGTGCCGAAGATGAAGACGCACAAGGGCACCCAGAAGCGGATCAAGATCACCGGATCCGGCAAGGTGATGGTCCGCAAGCCAGTCCCGAAGCGCATGCGCAGGACGAAGCGCTCGCTCTACGAGGTGCGTGGCGAGTCGGCCGCTCACAAGACCGTGACGAAGTCGATCCGCAAGAACCTGCCCTACGCGTAGCGGCCCACCCACCGAGGACTGAGCGATGCCCCGAACCCGTAACCGCGTCCAGACGCGCGCCCGCCACAAGAAGATCTTCGCGCTCACCAAAGGGCACCGCGGCAAGCGCCGGACCAACATCAAGGTCGCGCATGAGTCGATGATTCACGCGCTCCGCTACTCGACGGACCACCGTCGCGACCGCAAGGGCGACTTCCGCCGCCTCTGGATCGTGCGCATCAACGCCGCCGCGCGCCTGAACGGGCTGAAGTACGGCGAATTGATCGACGGCATGAACAAGGCCGGCATCGAGGTCAACCGCAAGATGCTCGCGGACCTCGCCGTCCGCAGCCCCGAGGCCTTCACTCAGATCGCGGAGCAGGCGAAAACGGCGCGCAGCGCCGCCGCTTAGTCCCGATCCGGCTGCCTCGAACCTCACGGCCGCGCACCAGCGTGGCCGTCTTGTTGCGCGCCGCTGCGCCGGACGCCGATCGCTCGCCGTGTAGCCTCTCGTGCATAGAGGTGAGGAGCGCCGCCATGGGCCACGACTACGAGGATCTGCTGATCGAGCAGCGCGGCCACGTCGCGCTTGTCAAGCTCAACCGCCCGGACAAGCTCAACTCCTGGGGCGGCGTGATGTCGGACGAGCTGACGCGCTACCTCCTCTCGCTGAACGCCGGCGAGTACGACACCCGCGCGATCGTCCTGACCGGCGAGGGACGCGCGTTCTCGGCGGGGGGCGACGTACGCAACTTCGCCAGCGCGAACCCGGACCGAGCGCTTCCGCCGTGGCACGCGCCACACAGCCACCTCCAGGTGGTCAACGCGATGCGCCACTGCGACGTCCCGATCGTCGGCGCCGTCAACGGCTACGCCGTCGGCATGGGCTGGTCGATCGCGCTCGCCTGCGACATCCGGATCGCCGCCGACGACGCGATCTTCCAGGTCGCCCAGACCAAACGAGGCATCGTCGCCGACGCCGGCCTGAGCCACTTCCTCCCGCGTACCGTCGGCACGCAGCGCGCCCTCGAGCTGATGTTCACCGGCCGCCGCGTCGACGCCCAGGAGGCGCTCGCGATCGGCGCGGTCCTCGAGGTCGTCCCGGCCGACGAGCTCCTCGACCGGGCGCTCGCCCTCGCCGAAACGATCGCCGCCGGCGCTCCGCAGAGCGCGGCCGGCCACAAACGGCTCGTCTACATGGTCGAGGACGACGACATGACCCGCGTGCAGGACATGACTGGCATGATCGTCGGCAAGCTCTTCCACACCGAGGATGGCTACGAGGGCGCGCGATCGTTCATGGAGCGCCGCGAGCCCCAATTCCTCGGACGTTAGGGTTCGTCGGCCGCTAGCGCCGGACCGACGCCGATACCGTTCGACATCCGCCCGGTGACCGCTGATCGCTGGGACGACCTCCAGACGTTGTTCGGTCCCAGCGGCGCCTACAGCGGTTGCTGGTGCATGTTCCTCCGCATCACCAACCGTGAATTAGCCGCGAGTTCGAGCAGAACGGCAACGCCGGGAACCGCGCCGCGATGAAGGCGATCGTTGAGGATGACCGCGTCCCCGGCCTGCTCGCCTACGACGGCGACCGCCCCGTCGGCTGGGTCTCCGTCGCCCCCCGCGCCGAGTACGCCCGCGCTGAACGCTCGCGCATCACCAAACCGATCGACGACGAACCCGCCTGGGCGATCGTCTGCTTCTTCGTCCACCGCACCGCCCGCGGCACCGGCGCCGCCACCGCACTCCTCCAGGCCGCCGTCGACTACGCGGCCACCTGCGGTGCCGCCCTCCTCGAGTCCTACTCCCTCGACACCACCTCCGGCCCCGGCCCCGCCGCCATGTTCGAAGCCGCCGGCTTCACCGAGGTCATCCGCCGCAACAACCGTCAGCCCGTGATGCGCCGCCGCATCTAGCGATCGTCCGCGCGAAGCACCTCCCTGGTCGCGAAGCGTCTTCCGGTCAGGGGCGCGGGGCAGAGCCCCGCAGGGTATTAGGGCGGGCGGGCGGGATCTAAACAACTCTGCAAACAACGCCGAAGGAGATTCGGCTAGGTAGCACTCGGGCCTGGAACCCTCGAAGGAAGTCGCTAGCAGCCGCGACGCGTCATGAAGGGGTCGAAGACCCCCCGCGGAGCTCCGCCCCGAGCTGGCGCTCGAGGCGCTTCAAGATCTTCGCCTGCTCGCGATCCGCATCTTCCTGCGTCAGCGTGCGGTTCGGCGCCTGGTACCGCACCGCAATCGCCACCGACTTCTTGCCCTCCGGCAGCTGCTCCCCTCGATAGACATCGAACGGACTCGTGCTCGCCACGAGCGGCGAGCCCTCGAACGCCGCGCGCACCGCCCCTGCCGGCACCTCGTCATCGATGATCACGGCCACGTCCTGCTCCACCGCCGGGAACCGCGGCACCGACGCCACCAGCTTCCGCTCCGACACATGCTCGAGGAGCTTCGCGAGGTCCAGCTCGAACAGCGCCACCGGCTGCTCGATCTCGAACCGCGCCAGCGGCTCCGGGTGCATCTCCCCCAGGACCCCGACCGCCTCGCCGTCAACCGATAGCCGTGCCACGCGGCCGGGCATCATCGCGAACTCGCTGTCCGCCTCGTACGTCAGCTCGAGGTCGAGCGCCGCCAGCGCCTCATCGAGGGCGCCCTTCGCGTCGTAGAAGTCGAGCGCGCGATCGGTCGCGCGCCCCCAGCGATCCAGCTCGAACCCGGAGAGCGCGCCCACCACGTAGTCGCGTTCCTCCGGCTGCGGCTCGCCGTCCCGAGGCAGGTACACCCGTGCCGCCTCGAACACCGCGATCGCGGAGGCGCCGCCGCGGATGTTGCGATCGACCACCTCTAGCAGGGAGTGGCGCAGCGTCGGTCGCATTACTTCGCGGTCGGAGGAGAGCGTGTTCTCCAGGCGCAGCGGTCGGATGATCGCCAGGTCCTCGGCCGGCATCACCCGCAACAGCACCTCGTCCGTCGTCAGCGAGTAGGTGATCACCTCTTGCCAGCCGGCGTCGACCATCGCGTCGCGAACGCGGTCGCGGAAGCTGCGTAGCGGCGTCGGCTCCCACTCCGGCGTGCGACCTCGGATCGTCGTCCCCGGCAGGCGGTCATAGCCGGCCAGCCGCACCACCTCCTCGGCGAGGTCGTCCGCGATCGAGACATCGGTCCGCCACCACGGCGCTCGCACGCGGAACGCTCCCTCGGGCGAGGGGGCGTCCTCTGATCGGCCTCCGGCCGGGGCATCCGTCGCGAGCACCTCGAACCCGAGCGTTCCGAAGATCTGCTCCACCTCATCGCTCGGCACGTGGAAGCCGATCAGCGTGTCCAATCGCGCGCGCGTGATCTCGACCTCGGGCGACACGTGCGGCGCCGGGTACGTGTCCACCACGCCCGATCGCGCCGTCCCTCCGCACACCTCGACGAACAGCTTCGTCGCACGCCGCGCGGCGCGCTCCCCGAGCTCAGGCGACAGCCCGCGCTCGAACCGCGACGACGCCTCGGAGCGCAGCGCGAGCCTTGTCGAGGTGCGCCGAATGCTGACCGGATCGAACCGCGCCGCCTCGAGCAGGATCGACGTCGTCGCCTCCGAGACCTCGGTCGCTTCGCCGCCCAGCACGCCGGCCAACGCGATCGGGCCGCTCTCGTCGGTGATCAGCAGCGTCTCGCCCGTCAGCTCGCGGTCGATGCCATCGAGCGTGCGCAGCGTCTCGCCGTCGCGCGCTGTGCGCACGATCACTGTGTTCTGCAGCGTCTCGAGGTCGAACGCGTGCAGCGGCTGCCCCAGCTCGAACATCACGAAGTTCGTGATGTCGACGACGTTGTTGATCGGCCGCTGCCCGGCCGCGATCAGACGCTCCTGCAGCCACGCCGGGGACTGCCCGACCGTGATCCCCTCGATCACCGTCCCCACGTAGCGCGCGCATAGCGCCGGATCGGCGACCTCGATCGCGATCGCGTCCGCCGCCAGCTCGTCGCCTTCGGGATAGTCGAGGTCCGGCTCGCGCACCTCGCTCCCGAGGATCGCCGCCACCTCGCGCGCGATCCCCAGCATCGACATCATGTCGGCACGGTTCGGCCAGATGTGCACGTCGAGCACCACGTCCCCGAGGTAGTCGACCAGCGGAGCACCGATCGGCGCGTCCGAGGGCAGCTCGATGATCCCCTCGTGCGACTCGGAGATGCCGAGCTCCGCCTCGGACAGCACCATCCCCGCCGACTCGACGCCGCGAATCTTCGAGGCTTTCAGCTTCTGCCGCTTGCCGTTCTGCGGATTGGTCAGCTCGGCGCCCTCGCGCCCGAAGGCGATGCGCTGCCCCTCGGCGAGGTTGGGCGCGCCGCAGACCACGCGCTGCGGCTCCGCGCCGCCGTAGTTCACCGTCGCCAGGCGCAACCGGTCCGCGTCGGGATGGGGCTCAACCTTCAGCACCTCGCCGACCGTCACCAGCTGGCGATCCCAGTCCCCACCGACGCGGTCGATCCCCTCCACCTCCGCCGAGGCCATCGTCAATTGCTGCGCAAACGCCTCCACGTCGAGGTCATCAGGCAGATCGACGTAGTCACGGAGCCACTTCAAGGAGACGAGCACGGCATTCCTCGCGATGACCGGGTCAGGCGGACCAGCCGCCAGTCTGCCGCCTCCACCACTACCCGGCTACCCGAACCACCGCACGATCGGACCGTCAGGAATCCGAGAGATGCCGCGAAGCGTTATCGGTGTAACCCCCTCGAACACCGGAGCGAGGGAGGGAGGACGCCATGCCGGGCCTCATTCCGGGGCGACTCCGTCGTGACCTGCGCCGGTTCGCCGTCGGCGCCGTCATCGCCGTCGGCGTCCTCGCCTCCATCGCGACGAGCAGCTACGGCCTCGATGTCAGGCAGACCGACGAAACTCGCATTCCGATGGCCGACCTCGATCGGCCGTTCTCGCAGTCGATCCGCATCTGCACCGCCGGGTCCTTCCTCCACTCCCCCGACGATGGGCCGGCATCGTTCGAGCTGAACGCGAGACTCGACCGGCCCACCGAGGTCGTGTCGGTTCCAATTCGGCTTGCACTTCCAGGGACCGCACATGAGGCGGTAGGAACACTCGATCGTTCGACAGTCGCGCTGGGGCTCCAGCTCACTGTCCCAACTGACGAAGTCGCCCGCTGGGGCGATGAGACCTCGCTGGACGGCGAGTGCTCCCCGTGGGTCGAGATTCGCATCGGACCGGCGACCGGTGATCTTCACCAGGGCGCGCTCACGTGGGAGCTGATCGCCGGCGCGGACGTGTGGGTTTCCGGCGCTCCACTCCCGTGGCAGAAGGACGTGGACCTGACCATCGAATCTCGAGGACCGAGGTGACAGCGCTCGCTCGAGGGTGGGTCCGTCGCAATCTGCGCCGCCTCGCCGTCGGCGCCGTCATCTCCGTCGGCGTCCTCGCCTCGATCGCGACAAGCGGCAGCGCCGTATCGACAACCTTCACGGGCGCGATCCAGGTGTCGGCAGCCGAACTCGACGAGCGCTACATGCAGAGCGCGCGCATCTGCCCGAATTGGGACGAGTTCTCAGACTGGCCGGACCCGGAGCCGGTCGTGTTCGAACTCGAGATCTGGTTCCGGGGGGATCTGCCGACCGAGGTCCCGCTCTCGCTCCGTCTCGAGAACGCGGAGCACGGGCTCGAGGACCTGCTGACCACCCCGCTCGAGACGCTCCAGCTCCGACTCGAGATCCCCGCCGAGGAAGCGCTGAGCTGGGTGGAGTGTTCGCCGTGGGCACTTGTTTCGATCGGTCCGCGAGCACCCGGGGCAACAGCGGTCGATGTGATCTGGCGACTCACCGTCAAGGCACGGGTTGAGACACATGGCGTCACATTGCCCGGTCAGAAGTCAGGCCCCGATGCCTACCTCGAACTGAAGGGAGGATCGTGATGCTGCGCGACGGATCATCGCGAACTCGCCCGCGCGACACTGCCGGCGCCGGCGCGATCGCCGTCGGCCTTCTCGCGTCGATCGCGACGAGCGGCTACGTCTCCCTCACCGGCGAGACCGCTCCGTTTCGCGTGGCGGTCGCCGATCTCTACGAAGAGACGAGCGAGCTTGCCCGGATCTGTCAGATCTCGGGCTACGACAACGATGTGAATCGCTTCATCTACGAACTCACCATCAGCGGCGACCGGCTTCAATCAGCATTGATTCCGGTGATCCTCTCTGTCGACGGAACCTCCGCGCGCACCGAACGCGCGCTCGCCAGCTCGGAGGACAGTCATGTGCTGAAGCTCTCTGTTCCCGACGAGCAGATCCCCGCGGGTTCCGGGTGTTCGCCCTGGGCCCGGGTCACGCTCGGGCCACTCGACGGCGAAGCCGCCGATGGCCTCGTCACATGGACGTTGGCGATCAGCGCCGAGGTCTCTGACGCAGCGGGCTTCCCGAGCGATGACGAGTGGTCCGAGCTCGAGATTCGAAGCGCCCGATGAGTCCCCGACCCCTCACGCCCGTCGCCTCGGGGCTGCTCCACCCGATCACCCTTGCCTCGATTGGCGTGCTACTGCTGAACGACCACTGGCTCAAGGCGGCGTGGTCCCACCCTGCCACCGGCAAGCTCTCCGACGTCGCCGGCCTGATCTTCTTCCCGCTCCTCCTCGTCGCCATCATCGAGGTCGCCCAGGCGGGCAGCCGCCGCTACCGAGGCGCCTCCCACCGTCTCCTCGTCGCGACCGTCGTCGCCACCGGCCTCGTCTTCGCCCTCGTTCAGCTCTACCCGCCGGTGACCGAGGCCTACCGCGTCGCCCTCGCCGCGCTGCAACGCCCCGCGCTCACGCTCGATCTCGTGCTGAACAGCGTCGCCCTCGAGGCGTGGCCGCGCGTCGCGGCGACGCCCGACGCCTCAGACCTGCTCGCGATGCCCACGCTGCTCGTCGCCTACGCCCTCGGATCGCGGGCGATCGACCGCTCAGACGGCTGACCCCCCTCCCCACGCGTTGCTGCTAACGTCTGCGGCCGGAAGGCACGAGCGGATCGGGAGGCCGAACGATGGCAACAGAAGAACCGACCGTCGGCGACGAGGCCGAGCAAAGCCTGGTCGTCGCCCCCGAGCACTTCGCGAGCGGCATCGTCGAGGGCACGCCGGACGTCTTCAGCACCTCGGCGCTCGGCACGCTCGTCGAGAAGGCCGCCGCCGACTGGCTGCACGGTTTCGTCGACGACAGCGAGATGAGCGTCGGCGCCCAGATCACCATCAACCACACCGCCGCCACGCCCGCGGGCCAACGCGTCACCGTCACCGTCCGCCTCGAGGAGGCGGAGCGCCTCGCTACGACTTCTCCTGGACCGCGAAGGACGAGGCCGAGGAGATCGGTTCCGGCACGCACCAGCGTTTCGTCGTCGACCGCGAGCGATTCCTCAGCCGGCTGAACAAGAAACGCTGACGCCGGGACGCGGCGTTAGGCCTCGGTGATCGCATCGCGCAGGAACCGTAGCCCGAGCGTCGTGAACTCCGACATATTCTCCGCGCGGTCCTCGAGGCCCGTCTCGAACAGCTCGCTGCGGGTGACCGGCCCGGCCACCGCGAGGGCGGTCCGCCCGATCGGCGCGCTGGAGCGCTGGCTCCCAGTCGGCCCCGCCAGCCCCGACTCCGCGATACACCAGTCAGCACTGAGGCGCTCGCGCATCGACTCCGCCAGCGAGGCGAGCATCTCCGGCGTGCTGCCTCGGTAGTTCTCGTACTGCGCCGGGTCGGCGCCCGCGAGCTGCGTCCTCGAGGCCAGCGTGTACACCACGCCGCCGCCGGCGTAGTACCTCGAGGCTCCCGGCACGGCGAGCAGCGCGGCGGAGATCAGCCCGCCCGCCGAGGACTCCGCCACCGCGACGCGCTCCCCGCGATCGATGAGGAGGGTGGCGATCTGCTCGGAGAGCGCGGTCTGGTCTGGGGTGAGAAAAGTCATGGCGCGGCCTCCCGAGGAACATGCGTGATGCGGGCGAATCCTAACGCCCGCAAGTCCGTGCGACGCAACGACTCGATCCACACGGCCCGAAGAGGGCGGTCGCAAACAGGCGCGAAGCGTCGTTGGAAACCGAAGGTTTAGCGGTAGTTGCCGAAATTGAGGTGCATGCCCCAGTCCTCCTCGCGGAGGGCGGCGATCACAGATTGGAGATCGTCGCGCTTGGGGGCGGAGACACGGACGGCGTCGTTCTGAACCTGGGACTGCACGCGCTTCAGCCTCATGTCCTTGATGAACTTGTTGAGCTTCCGCCCGGTGTCGGAGTCGATGCCCTGCACGAGCGTGATCGTCTGGCGCCTCGTGCTTCCCGAGGCGTCTTCGGGGTCGGCTCGCTGCATGTTCTCGACGGGCACCTTGCGGGCGACAAACTTGCTGACGAGCACGGTCCAGATCTGATCGAGGTGGAACTGCTCCTGCGTGTGAATGGTGATCGTGCCTTCGTCCCGCTCGAAGTCGATGTCCGCCTTCACGCCTTTGAAGTCGTAGCGGTTCGTGATCTCGCGCCGCGCCTGGTTGAGGGCGTTGTCGACCTCCTGCAGGTCGCAGCCGGTGGTGATGTCGAAGGATTCGGATTTCGCCATTGGGCTGGGCTTTCGTCTGCTTCGTTAGCTGGTGCGGCCGTAGTGCGGGGGTGGCGGTTCTCGGTCCGAGGGGCGGTCGGCGGTCTCGCCCCGGCTGCGCGCGAGTTCTTCGAGGAGTTCTTCCCGCGTCGGCGCGCGCGGCGCGGGCTTGCTGTCGGACTTCGGCTCGCTCGAGCCCTTGTTCGGCTTCATCGCACCTCAATCGTGCCACCTACGCCGCATCGAGGCACCCCGATGGCGACGACGGAGCCACGTTGCCGCCAAGGACTACCGGCGGTCCCGCCTGACGGCCCCGGCTTCGAGGGGTCCGGGGGCACGCTGCCCCCGGTGGGGGCCGTCGGGGGCTAGCCCCCGACAAACGAAGCGTCCACGCAACTTCGCTCGCAGTGCAAGAAACAGCCGCCGACCTCGAAACGTCGAGCGTCAGCCCCTCCGACCATCCGTCCCACAGTGGCAGACGTCGAGGCCATTGCCCCTATCGAGGCCAAACACCCGCGACGAGGCCCGAAGGGTCATCAACCCCCGAAGGGGGCCTAGAACTGCTGGAGGAAGCGCAAGTCGTTCTGATAGAAGTTCCGAATATCGTCCACCTGGTACAGCGGCATCGCGATCCGCTCCACCCCCATCCCCGCAGCGAAGCCGGTGTAGCGATCGGGGTCGTAGCCGGCGGCCTCCACGATCTCCGGATGCACCATGCCGGCTCCGAGGATCTCCAACCACTCGCCTCGGAACTTCACCGCCAGCTCCACCCCCGGCTCCACGAACGGGAAGTAGCTGTTGCGCAGCAGCACCTCGGTATCCGAGCCGAAGATCTGGCGCGCGAACTCGTGCAGCGTGCCTTTGAGGTCGGCGAGGGAGACGCCCTCGTCGATCGCGAGCAGCTCCACCTGTTGCAGCATCCACTCGTGCGTCGCATCGGTGGCTTCGTAGCGGTAGCAGCGACCCGGCACCGCCACCCGGATCGGCGGCTCGTGGTCCTCGAGGTACCTGATCTGCATCGGGCTCGTGTGCGTGCGTAGCAGCGTCTGCCGAGGCCCGACGCGCCCCTCCTGCTCCGCGATCCAGAACGTGTCCCACATGTCGCGGGCCGGGTGATCCTTCGGGATGCGCAGCCGATCGAAGTTGTACTCGTCCAGCTCCACCTCGGGACCCTCGACGACCGTAAATCCGAGGCGTTGCAAGATGCCGAGGATCGAGCGCATCGTCTGTGTCACCGGGTGCAGCCGCCCGATCCGGCGCGGCCGGCCCGGCAGCGTCACGTCGATCGGCTCCGCCCCGGCCAGCGCCGCGGCCCGCAGCTGCGCCCGCCGCCCCTCGAGCGCCGCTTCTAGCTCCTGCTTGACCGCGTTCGCCGCCTGCCCGACCGCTTTGCGCTCGTCGGCCTCGAGGCCCCCGATCCCGCGCAGAATCCCGGTCAGCGCCCCGCTCCGCCCGAGGACGCTCGTCCGCCACGCCTCGAGCGCGGCTTCGTCCTCGGCGCTGGCGAGCCCGGCACGCGCGTCGCGCTCCACGGCGGCGAGGGCATCGAGGCCGGTCGGGGTGGTGTCTGTGGCCATCGTCGAACGAGTCTACGGCCCGCCCACAGCTGACGAAACGCGTCACTCAGGCAAACCGGCGTCGAGGCGCGTGCTCCTCGAGGTC
Source organism: Dehalococcoidia bacterium (assembly GCA_965248675.1). GTDB lineage: Bacteria > Chloroflexota > Dehalococcoidia > UBA2979 > UBA2979 > UBA6627. The sequence continues at coordinate 201,343 of CBDFJZ010000005.1, read as the reverse complement.
GTCGTCGTCAGCCGGCACCGAGAACGCGCCGGACCCGATGCCCTCCATCACCGCGCGCAGCGTCTCCTCGACGCGCAACGCCTTCCGCCGCGCGCCCTCCCACAGCTCGTGGATTGACGCGTAGTCGGGATCGTCCTCGCCGACCGTCGCCTGTTCGACGATCGAGTCGCCATCGTCGCGGACCGTCAGCCGCACCATCATCTTCGTGCCGGCCCCGCGCCGGTCGCCGTCGCGCACCATGCTCCGCATCCGGCTCAGCGTCACCGGGCAGTCGCCGACGACCACCACGAAGTCCGAGTCCGACCCCGCCTGCGTCCACGGCACGCCCTCACTCTTCGTCCGCGAGAGCAGCTGCTCGACGATCGTCGTCAGCTCGGCGTTCAGTGGCATCGCGATCCTCGGTACGGCGGCAGCCCTCGGTGCGGCGTAAGTATCGGTCGATCGCCGGAGGTGGTCAGACCTCGGAAGCCCGAACGTCGGGGCTCGGGACGGTTATCGAGGCCCGCGGTGCACCATCCGCCGTGGCGAGGGCGCCGGGCGCCTACAGTCGGTGGTCAAGAGAGCGGGTGTGCGGAACGCACGGATCGGGAGGGTCGCGGAGTGCTCGTGTGGTGAATCAGTCCTGCTCGCGACACGGCTGGTGAGACATCCGTTTGGAAAGGAGGTGCGCTGGCTGTAATATCAGAGACTTCACAAAGTTGCGAAAAGTTAAGTCAGAACTTAGCATGTTGTACCGGGTCCTCCGTTCCGGACCGGCAATAAGCATCTGGGCGATCCTGCTACAGGACGGAAGCTGTCCGGCCGAGGATTTCCTAGGATCGCTTCAGGAGAGAGACTACAAGCGGCTACTCAGTCTCCTGGAGAGGACCGCACAGAGCGGCCTCCCAAGGAACAGCCAGAAGTTCAAGAAGCTCGAAGGGGCCATCTTTGAGTTCAAGTCCTACCAAGACCGCCTCCTGTGTTTCTTCCTACCGGGCCAGGTAATCGTTGCAACACACGGCGTGAAGAAGAAGAGGAGCGGGCGAGTCGCACCGAGATCGATCGTGCGAAGCGACTGCGTGGCGATTTCCTGGCTCGGTGGGGGGAACATCAAGGTGACTGACCGCGGAAGTCTGGCGCGAGACATTAGTCGGTACGCAGAAGACCCCGAGTTCGTTGCCGAGGGGGTCGCTCTTGAGATCCTTGAATGCGTTCTCGACATCATGGAGCGCCGAGGCATGAAGAAGGTTGAACTCGCCAAGCGAATGGGAGTTTCGCGCTCGGCGGTCAGCCAGTTGTTCGGCCGTGGTGCTCATAACCTGACTCTTCTGACGATCGCTAAGCTCGCGAGCGCGCTCGGCGCTGAGTTCACCTGCGAAATCACCGATGCGGTCCTACGGGAGCGCAGGCCGCGACCCGCGACGCCTTCTTTCGATCTGGATCTCGAGCAGTTCGCAGAGCTGACACTGGAAGCAGTGACATATGGCGAGATTGAAGAAGCTTCCGAACTCCCAGCTGCAGCCTGAATGGGTCATCGTAGACTCATTCAGCTTCGCAGTCCGTGACGGCTTCGACGACCGGAGTGGATCGATCGGCGTCAAAGCCTCGATCGAAATTGCTCAGTCACAACAGGCGGAGAGAGTCAAAATATCGCTGAGACTCGAGAGTTCCAGGTCGAAGACCGACGGAGCACCGTATGATTTCTCGCTCGAAATCTCCGGCGGATTCGCGATCGAGCCGACAGTCGATCCTGATCGACGAGAAAGACTGATTGCACTCAATGCACCTAGCATTCTCTACGGGATCGCTCGCGGATATGTGGCTTCGGCGACAAGTATGGCCCCTGCCGCTTCACTTCAGCTCCCCAGCGTCAACTTAGTCGCTGCCCTAGGGTCCGGCTGAGTAGCGCGCATCGGCGGACCCCGCCGCATTAGCACTACCTATCGGCGTGGCTATCTGACACCCACGGCGTTAGTCCCGAAGCGTCCTTTACCCCGACGTCGATTCCTAGTCGGCTAACCGACAGTGCCGGCCCAACTCCAGCGGCCGAGGCACAGACGCTATGCGCAGCCGCCGCGCAGCCCGCCGGTCCCGCGCGCGCGGCGACCTGGAAGAGGCTCGGACCGTCGAGGTAACCTCCGGGCCGTCCCTCAGCGAGCAGTAGGTCGAGAAACTACCCTTTCGGCGGGTGCGGGTCGTTCCCGTGGCTGTCGCGTTCGCGGATCCGGCCGTCGCGTCCGTGAATGAACATCTCGGACTGCTGATTCCGCGCGGTTTGGCGCGCAGCGTCAGTCGCCTCAGCCTGGGTCCGATGTACCGAACTGGCTCGGCTACCTCCGGCGGGCTTGACCGCCCAGCCGTCCGGGTGCGGAACGACATGCTGGTTTCGACCTTTTGCCGTCAGACACCCCAATCTAGGAATCCGCGTTAGCGGGATCGTAGAACAATTCGCAGTTCGCAACCCCGAGTTCTGGGACTCCGGCTCGGCGTGTCCTACTCGCCCAGCGCCACCCCCAGCTCGAGGAAGTCCCCCACTTCGACGTCGAAGCGATCGTCCTCGCGCTTGCCGGCCGGCGGCCGGTCCGGCCCCCACTCGAGCGGCCGAGGCACGTACGCCGTCCGCAGCCCGTGCGACGCGGCCGCGCGCAGATCGCCGGCGTGCGCTGCCACCATCATCACCTGCTCCGGCGCCAGTCCGAGCAGCCGCGCCGCGCCGCGGTAGACCTCCGGGTCGGCCTTGAAGTGGCCGAACAGCTCCGCCGACAGAATCGCGTCCCACGGCAACCCGCCCCGTTTCGCCATGTTCACCAGCAACGCCACGTTGCCGTTCGACAGCGTCGCGATCACGTACTTCGACTTCAGCCGCGTCAGCCCCTCGACGGCGTCGGGCCACGGATCGAGGCGGTGCCAGGCGCGGTTGAGGTCGTCGCGGGCGTCCTCGGAGAGGGCGTCGAGGCCGTACTTCGGGATCAGCTCCTCGAGGATCACGCGGTGCAGCGCGTCGATCGTGTCCCAGGCGCGCTTGCCCTCGCGCACCTCCTGCATCATGCGCGGATAGCCGGCACGCCAGTCGTCCGCCATCGCGGCGGCATCGAAACCGCTGCCACCGCCTCCAACTTCTCGATCGGCGTGCTGCGCACGCCGGGGGGCATCCACCTCGACACCCACGCCCGCGGCAGCCGCCTCGACCTCGCGAATCACGGAGCTGCGCCAGTCCACGACGGTCCCGAAGACGTCGAAGGTCAGGGCGCGGACCTGGCTGAGGTCAGTCATACAGCCACAATACGCCTTCGCGTCGTCCAACTTGTCCGCCGCCAAAGAGCTGTAGAACGCCACCCGACCGTTGCCGCCACCGGCTCACTAATTGCGGCACGGACTCGCCGGCTTCGAGGGGCCCGGGGGCACGCTGCCCCCGGTGGGGGTGTCGGGGGCTAGCCCCCGACAGACGAGACGTCCACGTGACTCCGCTCGCAGTGCCAAGCACAGCCGCCGACCTCGAAACGTGGAAATCTCGCTCTGTCGGTCGCGCCGCGTTCGGCGCCAAATCTGTACGCCCACCCTCGCCGTTGACACCCCTCAACGTTCACTCGCACACTCCCCGTCCCAACATCGTCGTGCGCCGCCAGGCGGGAAGCGCACGCGCGGGGAGCGACGACGCGCACACCTCGATGAGCGCATCGCCGAACGAAAGCCGTGCTCCGCAGTTGTGGATGCACGGCCGAGTACAAGCCGTGCGGCGGGGGTCGCCTGCCCGGCGAGCTACGACTTAGCACGGGGAGAGGACATCGCGATGTCGATCCGCGGCTACGTGCTCGTGGAAACTGAAGTCGGCCGCACGCAAGCCGTCGGCGACGCGATCCGCCACGTCAAGCCCGCCCTCGCGACGATCAAGGCCGTCGACACCGTCACCGGCCCCTACGACGTGATCGTCCAGCTCGAAGCCGAAGACCTCGACAAGCTGGGTAAGGCGATCACCGAGGACCTCCAGACCCTCGACGGCGTCCAGCGCACCACCACCTGCCTCTCCGTCAACCTCTAGGCCCCGCCCCTTCGGGGCCCAACGAACGCTTCGCGCCAGCCCAGCGGCCGTCTCTCTCTCAGGCGTTACAGCCACTCGCCGGCCGCCCGGTTGATGCTGGCGATGCGTGTGGTCGCGAGATAGACGTCCCAGTGGTCCTGCTCGTCAAACCAGCGCACCCAAGGTCCGGAGCCCAACACGCCACGCGACCGCCAGCACCCCGCGCCCGGGGCGCACGCCCCGGTCAGCAGCCAACCCCGCCCGGCACCATCGGCAAGCTCCCGAGGAGGATCTCCCTGCCGTCGCGGAACTCCGCCAGACTCACCCCAGGACCTCGGCTTTCAGGGGGTCCGGGGGACGGCCGTCCCCCGGCGGGGGTATCGGGGGCCTCGCCCGGAGGGCGATCCTCGGACTTCAGAGCCCCCGACAAACGAAACGTCCCCTGAACGCCGCTCGCAGCGCAAAGAACAGCCGCCGACCTCGAAACGTCTCAGTTTCCATCCGACGCCAGCCCCGCGTGACCTGCGAAGGCGGACGCGAAGCGCCACCCGAGCCCCGAGGGTCGCCGCGAAGCGCCATAAAGCTCCGAAGGGGCCTACGACAAGCGGTGCAATCCCCGCTTCGGCGTCCATACCCAGGCTCCCCGCCCCGACCGTTCGGCACGCAACTCGGAGGCGATGCGATTGAACCGATCCCGCTCCACGAGAAAACTGACGCGCGCCCGCTCGCCCGGCTGCCTCGAGCGGAAGTAGGCCACCGCCCCGCCTCGCTCGACGTAGAGACGCAAGGCCTCCGCCTCCGCCATGATGTGCTCGCGCTGCGGTGACGAAGGCACTCTCAGCGGCCGCGGCCGATCCATGTCCGGCCGCACGCCTGCGAGCTCGGACAGCTCCGAGGGCTGACCGCCCGGCTGATCGGGGCGCTGATCTGGTTGGAGTTCGTCGTCGGGCATGCGGAGATACTAGAACGTTAGTTCTATATTTAGACCGCAGGTAAGTCACAACCCTCTGACAACACGAGCCGGCGCCACGAACCACCGCGACCACTCCAGCGAACCCCAGCGAACCCCGGCGAACCCCAGCCCCGCGAACTGAGGAGGAACGAATGACCGATCGCTTCGACCTGACAGGCAAAGTCGCCCTGATCACCGGCGGCAGCCGTGGCCTTGGCCGCTCGATGGCGCTCGGGTTCGCCGAGGCGGGCGCCGACGTCGCGATCGCCAGCCGCAAGATCGAGTCCTGCGAGGCGGTGGCCGCCGAGATCGAGGCGCTCGGCCGCTCCGCCCTGCCCTACGCCTGCCATGTCGGCCACTGGGACGAGCTGGACGGCCTCGTCGAGGCGGTGATCGACCGCTTCGGCAAGATCGACGTGCTCGTGAACAACGCCGGCATGTCGCCGCTCTACCCGTCGCTCGACCAGGTCAGCGAGGAACTCTTCGACAAAGTGGTCGGCGTGAACCTCAAAGGCCCGTATCGCCTCAGCGCGCTCGTCGGCAAACACATGACCGAAGGCGACGGCGGTTCGATCATCAACATCTCCAGCAGCGGATCGGTCACTCCGAGCCCCGGCTCCGAGCCCTACGGCGCCGCCAAGGCCGGCCTCAACGCGCTCACCCGCTCGATGGCCTACGCGTACGGCCCGACCGTGCGCGTGAACTGCATCATGGCCGGCCCGTTCCTCACCGACATCTCGAAGGCCTGGGACCTCGACGCCTTCAACGAGCGCGCCAGGACCTCGATCCCGCTCCGTCGCGGCGGACAGCCAGACGAGATCGTCGGGGCGGCGCTCTACCTCGCCAGCGAAGCCGCCAGCTTCACCACCGGCGCGATCCTCGCCGTCGACGGCGGCGCCCACTAGCCAACCCATCAACACTCCGCCACCCTTCCAGGCCGCCACGAACGGTCGTATTAAGGCCCGAAGGGTCAACAGCAGGGTCGACGACCCCGGCTTCGAGACGCGGGCCAACGATCCGGAACCAAACACCTCGCGCTACCGCCACCGACCCGCGCCCGGGGCGCACGCCCTGGTCAGCAGCCAGCCCCACCCGGCACCGTCAGCAAGCTCCCGAGGAGGATCTCCCGCCGTCGCCGAACCCCGCCAGACTCACCCCGGGCGTCGGCTTTCAGGGGGTCCGGGGGACGGCTGTCCCCCGGCGGGGGTGTGGGGGGCGAGTGCCCCCGACAAACAAACGTCGCCGAGAGTTCGCTCGGCAGTGCAGCAAACAGCCGCCGACCTCGAAACGTCTCCGCCTTGATCTGGCAGATCGGCAGCAGGATACAGCACAACTCCTCGAGATCGACAGCCTCGCTCGACGACCAGCCGGCGATCCGATCCGCTACCTCGTGACAGCACGTGAGGTGCTGAACCACGCGCATCGCCCACGTAATCACCCCCCGCTGCACCCCACTCCACGACGTGCGAAGATCGCCCGATGAAATTCGTCGCCATCATCGCGGGCATCGCGCTCGCGACCCTCGCCGCCTGCAACTCCGGCTCCGACGACCCCACCCAGACTCCAACCGCGGCACCCGACGCCACCACCGCCCCGACCACCGCCGGCCCGGTCGAAACGCAGTCGTCGTTCGTCGCGCTCGTCGACCTCGCGACCGGCCAGCAAGTCACCGTCCACGACGGTCTCGGCACCTGGAATAGCTGGTTCGAGCCGGACGGGCAGGCAGTCAACGCGCTCGCCACCGCCGCGGGCACGCGCCCCCGCTCCGTGCGCGTCGCGCTCGACGGCTCCGTGCTCGCCGATTCGGCGACCGAGCTCCAACAGCGCGTCAACGCCGAAGGCACCGCCCGCGCCTACGCTGGCATCAACGATGACGGGGGGACGTTCAAGACCCGCCTCGAATCGGGCGGCAACGTCATCGATCTCGAGGGCGATCTGAGCGCGCTCCCGCTCAGCTTCTCGCCGCAGGGCGACCGTCTGCTCTCCTACATCGGCGTGCCAGCCCCCGAGGGCGAAGCCGCGCTCTCCTACACCGTCCACAACCTGGACGGCACCCTCCAGACCTCCTTCGTGAACCGCCTCTCGGCCACCAACCCCGGTTCGAGCCCGGCCACCTGGTCGCCGTCCGGGAAGTACGTCGCGACGATCGGCCTCGACGGCCTCACGGTGAACGACATCCGGGGCGGCGGTGCGTTCCTCGTCCCCGTCAACGGCTCCACCGAATGGTCGCCGACCGAGGACGCGCTGATCGTCGTCGCCGGCGCCACCGAGCTCCAGATCCTGCGCCTGCCGAACATGGCCGCCACCTCGTTGGCCGTGAGTGTCGAGGGCGTCGCGGCGAGCTTCGACCCCAGCGGCCGCGTCGTCACCGTCAGCGATCCGATCAAGGGGATCACGACCGTCTTCGACGCCGCCACCGGCGAGCGGCTCGTCGAGTGGGGCGGCGTCGCCGAGCCGTTCAACATCATGGGCTTCGAGCCGGTCCAGATGACGGACGCCGGCCTCGCCGCGATTCTGCAGGGCGCGCTCGACTGCGACGGCTTCCTCGTGATCCACCCGGCCGGCGCCCCGCGCGGACAGTGCGTTGACGGCGCGAATCCTCGCTGGTCGCCGGACGTCAGCTCGGTCGCCTTCACGCGCGGCGACGAGATCGTGCTGCTCGAGATCGAGCCGCTCACCGAGCGCGTCGTCGCCACCGGACTCCCGACGACCGACGGTGGCACGCTGGCGCGCTGGAACGCCGGCGGCACCCACCTGCTGCTCGAATGGCCGTGGGGTGGTGGCGGCTGGTCCGACAGGCTCCCGTAGCCGTTCGCGCCTGCTAGACGCGATCGCCCCAGCCGACGATCCCTCCCGGATCGATAGCGAAGCGCACGCAGGCGCCCGGGCGCAGCTCCAGCTCCCGGATCCGCTCGACCGGCAACGCCGCGGCCACCGTTTCCTCGCCGACCGCCAGCAGCAACCGCCCCTGTCCGTGCGCTCCCTGCACCGCGATCACCCGCGCTGCCTGACCCGCTGTCTCGTCCCCCACGAGTCGCACTGCCGTGGGACGGATCGCGACGTTCCCCTTCGCGGCGCCGGTCCCGAGGTCGGCCGGCAGCCGTGCGGCGTCGACGACGGAGTAGCCGAGAAAGCTCGCCACCTCCGGCGTGGCCGGGCGTTCGAACAGCGCCGGCGTCTGGTCGAGCTGCGCCGGCTCGCCATCCAGCAGCACCAACGACCGGTCGGCCAGCAGCTGCGCCTCGCCGTGATCGTGGGTCGCGAGCAGCGCCGTCGTCCCCTCGTCTCGCAGCAGCGCTCGCAGGTCGCCGACCAGCTCCGCGCGGGTCTCGAGATCCAGCGAGGAGAACGGCTCGTCCAGGAACATCAGCGGCGGCTGCACGGCGAACGCCCGCGCCAGGCTGACCCGCCGTGCCTCGCCGCCCGAGAGCGTGTGCGGCATCGCCTTCGCGAGGTGCGCCACGCCCAGCCGCCCAAGCCAGGCCTGGGAACGCGCGCGACGCTCGGATCGAGGGATCCCGTGCAGCGCGAGCGCGGTCTCCAGGTTGCGCCGCACGCTCATGTCGAGCAGCGCCGGCTCCTGGAACACCGTCGACGTCTGCCGCCGCAGCTCGACCTGACCGCGCCCCACGGCCGGCTCACCGAACAGCGACACCCGGCCCGCGGACACCGGCAGCAGCAGCGCCGCCGTGAGTAGCAGCGTCGATTTGCCCGATCCGTTCGGACCGAGGATCGCCACCGTCTCGCCGTCGTCCACGCCGAGCTCGGCGAGGTGCAGCACCTCGCGTCGTCCGCGGCGAACCCGCACGCCCTCGAGCTCCAGCGCCCGGGGAAGGCTCACCGACGGCGTGCGCGCTGCTGCACCGTCGTCAGCACGGCGGCGATCGCGATGATGAACGCGAGCAGGATGAAGCCGAGCGCCAGCGCCGCGCCGAAGTTGCCCTTGCTCACCTCCAGTACGGCGGCCGTGGTCAGCACGCGCGTCTCGCCCGACAGGTTCCCGCCGACCATCATCGACGCGCCGACCTCGGAAACGACGGCGCCGAAGCCGGCCATCACCGCGACCAGCAGCGGCAGCCGCGCCTCGCGCGCGATCAGCCACAGGTACTGCCTCTGATCCGCGCCCATCGCGCGGATCTGCAGATGCAGCGTCGGCGGCAGCGCCATCACCGCCGCCGCCGTGATCGCAACGATGATCGGCGTCGCGATCAACGACTGCGCCAACACGATCGCCCCCGGGGTATAGATCAGCCCGAGCCCCCCGAGCGGACCCGATCGCCACAACAAGATCGCCACGATCAGCCCCGCGACCACCGGCGGCGTCCCGGTCCCCGCGTTCGCCAGCGCGACCAGGCCGCGCTGCCCCGGGAACCGTGCCAGCGCCAGCGCCAGCCCGATCGGCAACCCGATCGTCAGCGCGACCAGCGTGGAGCTGCCCGTGATCACCGCCGTACGAACCGTGATGCCGTAGATGTCCGCGTCGCCGGTGCTCAGCAGACGCCACGCTTCGCCGAGGCCGTCGAGAATGAGATCCATCGGTTGCCCGCCGCTACTCCGCGTAGCCGGTGAACAGCGCCTGACCACGCGCCTCGAGACCGAACGCGGAGATCGCAGCCTGCGTCACCGGCTCCAGGAGGAACGAACGGAACCGTCGCGCGGCATCGATGTTCACGCCATCGTGACGATCGGGGTTCACGACGATCACGTGGTAGACGTTGAACAGCGCCTCGTCACCCTCGACCTGGATCGGCAGGTCGGCTGGATCGGCCACCGCCAGCCACGTCGCGCGATCGGTCAGCGTGTACGCGCTCGTCTCGGCCGCGATCGTCAGCGTCGCACCCATCCCCTGCCCGCTCTCTGCGTACCACGACTCCCCCGTCGGGGCCTCGAGGCCCGCCGCCTCCCACAGCGCCCGCTCCTTCGCGTCGGTCCCCGAGTCGTCGCCGCGGCTGACGAACGACGCGCGCGCCGCGTGGATCCCCGCGAGCGCCGCGGCCGCATCGACGGATCCCGCAATTTCGGCCGGGTCGTCGGCCGGCCCCACGATCACGAAATCGTTGAACATCACGCGCGCACGCTCGACGCCGAAGCCGGCCTCGACGAACGCGATCTCGGCCGCCGGCGAGTGCACCAGCAGCACGTCCGCGTCGCCGCGCTCACCCAGCTGCATCGCCGCGCCTGAGCCGACCGCGATCACCTTCACGGAGTCACCGCTCTGCTCCTCGAACAGCGGCACGAGCACATCCAGCAACCCACTGTTCTCCGTGCTCGTCGTCGTCGCGAGAATCAGCGCATCGTCGTCGCCGCATGCGCCGAGGACGAGCGCGGCGAGCCCGAGCATCGCGGCACCCACGAACCCGGCACCACGACATCGCGTGCTCAGCTGACGCTCCCATCTCGCCGATACCGTGTTGCACGGCCGTGCGAGACGATACACTTGGCCCGGCGGAGAGACAATCCGCCCCGGAGGTCGGCAATGAGCGACACGACGGCCGCGCGAGGGTCAGGTCAGTTCCCCGGAGAATTCGAGGTACACACCAAGGTCTGGATCGAACGCAACGGCGAGGTCGTGATCAGCGACTTCCTGGCCGATCTACTGGAGGCGGTCGCTCAACACGGATCGGTCGCCGCCGCCGCCGCCGCCCGCGGCCTCCCCTACCGCACCGCCTGGAAGAAGCTCCGCGAGATGGAGCGTGCCGCGAACCTCACCTTCGTCGAGTCCACCTCGGGCGGACGCGACGGCGGCCAAACCCGCCTCTCGGCGGACGCGACGGCGATGATCGAGGCGTTGCATCGAATCAGCGACCCGACGACGAACCTGGCGGAAGAGCGCTTCGAGGCGGAGCGCCCGGCGCTCCCGCGTCCCGAGGTCGGGCGCTCCTACGTTCCTAGCTAGCGAGGCGATCCGTCGGCGCGACATCACCCGACGGCGGAGGCGTGTTCAGCGTCAGCGGCGTTCGCCCCTCCGACGCCTGGTGGAACCACTCGACCTGCCGCGTCAACCCCTCGACGCCACCGAGCGCGGCGACCGCGGCCGCGCGAGGGTGATCGTCGGGCAGCGGTCGACGGACCGGCACCTCCAGCGAGAACCCCTCGCTGAACCCCATCAGCGCCGCGACCTCGCGGGCCTGCCGCAGCAACAGCGGCAGCCCGGTCGCCTCCGGATCCGCTGGTGCCGCAAGCGTAGCCGGCAACGGATCGGGCAGCCGCCAATGGATCGCCACCGTCTGCGTCACGTGCGCCGCGTCGTCGTCGAGCGTCTGCCACTCCGCTTCGAGCGGATCGATCCCGCCCGTCGCCAGCCGCACGACCTCGCGGTACCGCTCCGGGCTGCGGGCGATCAACGACAGCCGGCCGACCTGGTGAATCAGACCCGCCGTGAACGCCGCTTCGAGCTCGTCCCGCGGACGCCCGTCGACCAGGCAGAAGCACTCGGCGAGCAACCCCACCGCCAGCTGCCACGACCAGAAATCCTCGAGGTGGACGTCCGAGTTGGTCAGGTGCTCGAACTCGGACCGCGTAAACGCCGCCGTGACGATATGTCGCGCACCTTCGACACCGATCCGCTCGAGCGCGGCGGACGCCGTGCGGACCGGTCCGGCCGGCGTCGCGAACGACGAATACGCCGCCCGGATGACGCTGGCGGTCAGGGCGGGATCGCTCTCCACGATCGACGCGAAGTCACGAAGATCGGCGTTCGGGTTCCAGAGCACCGCCACGCCCCGCCCCTTGAGCGACGGCAACACGGGCAGCTCCGCGGGCGCAACGCCGGAATTGTGGTTCACCGGCTGATCATCGGCGTACAGCCCTCGTCAGATATGGCGATTTCTGAGGGGATTCCCCGATCGAACGTCCCGCGCGCGTAGACCCCGGCGGCGCGGCCCTTACGGGCGGTCGTCGCGCGGCGCGGTCGCGTGACGGAACCACGAGATCTGCTCGCGTACACCGACCACCCCGCCGAGCGCGTCAAGCATCGCGGCACGCAGATGGTCCGCGGGCAGCGCCGTCGGCGCGAGCACCTCGGGCCGCGAGAAGCCTTCGTCGAATTCGAGGGTGCGCGCGACCTCCCTCGCCTCCTCGATCAGCAAGGCGATGCGGCCGAGCGCCTCGTCGGGCGGGGGCGCCACCGCTTCGAGCAGCGGCGACGGGAGCGACCACTGGTATGCGATCTGCGCGTTCATCTCGGTCGACTCCGCGCCGAACACCTCGCGCTCCGCGTCGACGGGCGACTGGCCGGCGCGGACGAGTTCGACCACCACCCGGTACCGGCTGGGCGACAGCGAGGCGTAGGCCAGCCGGCCGATCTGGCGGAGCATCCCGGCGGTGAACGCCGCCATCAGCTCATCCGGGTCCGCACCGTCATGGGTTGCGAACGCCTCGGTCAGCAGCCCGACCGCCAGCAGCCAACGCCACACCTCTTCAGGGTCGAGGCCGGACTCCTCGAGGCTCCCGAACTCGGAGCGGGCGAGCGCGGCGACCATGATCTGGCGGACCCCCTCGAGACCGATTCGAACGATCGCATTCCGTGCGGTGATGATCGGCTCGGCCGGAGCCGAGCTGGCGGAGTTCGCCGCCCGCAGCACGCTCGCCGTTAGGCCCGGATCGCCCTCGATCACCGCGAGGAAGTCGCGGAGATCGGCATCCGGGTTCCACATCAGAACCATGCCCCGGGCACGAGGCGTCGGCATCGTCGGCAGATCGGCCGGTGAGGGCGCACGGAAAAACTGCATGGTCAGATTGTCGGGCGTTCTGCTGCCAACCGGAGAGGTTGACGACAGAAACAGATCGAACCGCGGCGGACCGGCAGCTGTCGGAGGACCGCCGAGCCGGCTACCTCCCTCAGTCAACGCGCGAGCAGGGCCGCACGCGCGCCTGTTCCTGGGTCTGGCCGGTCTGCCCGACGCCCTCGATACATGGTTCGACCGGTAGAATCCCGGGGTCACGAGGAGGCCACGATGCCCGTCGACAGCTTCAAGTATCTGCCGCGCAGCTTCCGCCAGGGCTACGAGAGCTTTGGCTACCAGCACGACGAACCCGCCTGGACCGCCCTCGACACCCCGATCGAGGACGCTACCGTCGCGCTCCTCACGTCGGCCGGTATCTACATCGAGGGTGAACAGCAACCGTTCGACGTCGACCGTGAACGCGCAAACCCGACCTGGGGCGACCCGACGTACCGCGTGATCCCACGCGACCTGGCGCAGCAGCAGGTCGGTGTCACGCATCTTCATATCGGTGACCGCGATATCAAACGCGACTTCAACGTCGCGCTCCCGCTCCGTGCCTTCGCGGACCTCGAGGCGGCCGGTCGGATCGGACGGCTGGCGGACGAGCATTACTCGTTCATGGGCTTCCAGGACAACAAGCTCGAGGACTGGCGCAGCACTCAGATCCCGGAGCTGTCCGGCCGGCTCAAGGACTCTGGCGTCAGTGCGCTCGTGCTCGCGCCCGCCTGACCGGACTGTTGTCGAAACGTGCCCGTGATGGCGCGTGAACTCGAGCTCGCAGGGATTCCCACCGTCACCGTCACGATGATGCCGTTCGTGGCCGAGCGCTTCCGGCTCGCGCGCATCGTCGGCGTCCAGTTCCCATTCGGTCACGCCTTCGGCATGCCCGACGATCCGGTCATGCAGCGCGCCGTCTCCGAAGCCGCCGTCGATCTGCTCGCAACGGCGACCGAGCCTGAGGCGCGGGTTGACGTCGAGATCGAGTGGCCGGTCGACGACCGCACGGCCTATCGAGACTGGCAGCCCGACGAGGCGAGCCCGAGCGTCAAGTTCAACCTCGAACGGCGACGCCGACTCGAGGAGCAGCAGGCCAACCGCGCCGGTTAGCCTCGGTTTGACCGAGACCCGGCGCGCCGAACGACGATCTTCGTCGGGCAGCGACTGAGGCGGCGCGCGCCTATCCTCCGACGATGGCCACCGAGGCGATCGTCACTGCCCGCGGCGCCGATCTTCGGCGCTGGTTCCACGGCTTCTCCTGGGGCGTGCTGACGTTCACCATTGGGGTGATCGTCAGCGGCGACGTCGTCCAGGCGACGCAGTCCGGCGCGGGCTGCGGCGAGAGCTGGCCGCGCTGCGACGGCTCCTTGATCCCGAGCATCGGCGACGCGCACACCGCCATCGAGTTCACCCACCGCATGGCAACGACCGTGCTCAGCCTCGGATTCGTTGTGCTACTCGTCGGCGCCTGGAAGCTCTACGGCCGCGGGCACCGCGTCTGGACCGCGACGCTCTGGGCAACCGGGTTTCTGGTGTTGGAGATCCTGGTCGGAGCTGCCCTCGTGCGGTTCGGCTGGGTCGATGATGACGCGTCGTGGGGGCGGGTGTTCGCCGACGGCATCCACGTCGTCAACACCTTCCTGCTGCTCGGCGCGATCGTGCTCGTCGCCTGGTTCGCAAGCGGCGGCGCCAGACTCCACATCGACGCTTCGAGGCGCCCCGCCACCCTCCTCCTCGCCGCGGTCGCCACGGTGCTCCTGATCACCATCACTGGCACCATCAACTCGCTCGCCGACACGCTGGCGCTGTCCGACGAGGTGGACATTGACGAGACACCGATCGCCGCGATCCTCGTCAGCGTGCGCGGGATCCATCCCGCGCTCGCGATCGCCGGCGGCATCGGCGTCTTCTACCTGCTGGTCCAGCTCGGCGACGCCGCGACCGGCGCCGCGATGCGTCTCGTGATCGCCGTCCAGGTCGCGATCGCCGCGCAGTTCCTCGTGGGCATCCTGAACATCGCGCTGCTCACGCCGCTCGAGACGCAGATCATCCACCTGCTGCTCGCCGACACGATCTGGGTGCTGCTGGTGCTGCTGGCCGCGCGGATGCTCGGCACGAACGCTCCCGAGCGCGCGCGGCGCGCGCGGCCGTCTAGGCCGTCGTCGGCGTCTCCGGCTGCAGGTACACGTCGAAGCGCACCGTCTTGCCTCGGAATTGCGTGCTCGGCTCACGACCGTCCGGCGCCTCGAGCGGCGGCCCGTCGTCGGGGCGCTTCACGACCACGCGGCGGCAACCGGTCTCGAGGGCGACCGCGAGCAGCGAGGCGCCGTCGTCGTCGTCGCGCACGAGCCGGGCGAGCGCCCACAGCTCCTTCTTCGGCCGCGCGCTGCGGTGCCTCGAGACGAACATCGGATCGAGGTAGACGACGTCCGGCGGCGCGGTCAGACCCGCGAGGTAGTCGCGAGAGTCGTCCGTGGTCAGTTCGAGCCGCTCGACCGCGTCCATCAGGTCCGGGTATCCGAGCGCACGATGTACGCCGTCGACCAGCAGCGCGGCAACGACGCGATCGCGCTCGACCGCGGTCACGCGGCATCCGAGGAGCGCGAGCAGCATCGCGTCGCGGCCAAACCCGGCGGTGGCATCGACGACCGAAAGCGGCTCGCCTCGATAGCCGACGGCCTTCGCGAGAAGCTCGCTGCGCAGCGAGCCCGCGCGGCGACGACGGAAGTCGCTCGACATGAAGTCGCAGTAGACCGGGCCGACCTGGGCATCGGTCTGGTGCAGCTCCAGACGTTCCTCGGTGACCACGACGAGCAGCTCGTAGCCGTCGCTGGGCGCCTCGATCAGCGGCAGCCGGAGCAGCGTCGCCAGCTCCTCCGGCGTGCCGAGCACGTCCGACGGTGACGCGGCCGCGTAGACGGCGATCGTTGGCGTGGCGACCTCGGTGACCATCGATCAATCGTATCGGGGCTCGCCTCGCTGAGATACGCGACGCGTATCCTTGGGCCATGCCGTTCGACTATCAGCATTCGCACTACCCGATTCCCGACCGCATTCCGCCTGCGCACCGCGATGCGTGGGTACAGCTGGCGAAGCCCGGGATGTGGTGGACCGGCGCCGAGCGCGTCGAGATCGCACAGGAAACGCGCGACGCCGAGGACTGCGAACTCTGCGCCACGCGCCGGGACGCGCTCTCAGCGGCCTCGGTGGCCGGTGAGCACACCGCGACGACCGATCTCCCGGCGCCGGCGATCGAGGCGATCCACAAGATCGTCACCGACCCGGGCCGGCTCTCCCGCGATTGGCTGGACGGTCTGCTGGCGACCGGCCTGACGGACGCGAGCTACGTCGAAATCGTCGGCGTCTCGACAATCGTGTTGTCGATCGACGACGTACACCGCGGACTCGCGCTGGACCTCGAACCGCTGCCCTCCCCTGAACCGGGCGAGCCCGAGCGACGGCGGCCCAGCGGCGCAACCGACGAGGGCGCGTGGGTCCACACCGTGCCGGCGACGGCCCTCGATCTCGAGGACGTCGACATCTACGGCGATCGACCGTTCGCGGCGAACGTGATCCGCGCGCTGAGCCTGGTACCGCCAGCGGTACGCGCACTCGAGGCCGCCCACGACGCGCACTACCTCAGCTTCGCGGAGATGCAGCAGTTCGAGGGCTTCGACCGCACGCTGAGCCGCGCCCAGATCGAGTTCGTGGCGGCGCGGGTGTCGGCCCTGAACGAGTGCTTCTACTGAACGGACGCGCACTCCGCGATGCTCCGTGCGAGCACCAGGGACACCGAGACCAGCGTCGACATGCAGGCGATCGTGGACGCGACGGCCGACAGCGGGCTTCCTCACGGCGGGGCGCTCTCCGCCTTCACCGAAGCGCTGGTACGGCGCTCGCCCGATCTCGCGGCGGCGCGCGATCACCTCGCGAGCGCCGTCGGCGCCGACGGGCTGGTCGAGGCTGCCGGGACGGCAGCGAACTTTCAGCGAATGGCGCGAATCGCCGACGCGATCGGCATTCCCCTGGACAATGATGGCGGCGAGCGCGGCGCGGCGTTCCGCGCCCGCCTCGGGATCGACGCGTTCGCCGGAGCGGCGAACACACCAGTCTCGGCGGGCTAGACGGCGCGGTAAGTCAAGTCGGCGGACAGCAGTTCTCCACCTTCGTGATGACCGCGCTGGGGCGCCTCGCGCCAGCGCAAGGGATCGCCGCGATGCAGTCGATCAACGTCGTCGTGATCAACCCACTGTTCATGGCCGGCTTCATGGGAACGGCCGCGGTCTGCGTAGTTCTGGGCGGCTCCTCGCTGCTGCGGTGGGGGGAGCCCGGAGCGGCCTACGCGCTGACCGGGAGCCTGTTCTACCTCGTCGGCACGTTCGGAGTGACGATCGCGTTCAACGTGCCTCGCAACGACGCGCTGGCCAGGATCGACCCGGAAGGGGAAGGCAGCGTGCGTGTGTGGGCCGGCGACGTCCGCAGCTGGACCGCATGGAATCACGTACGGACGGTCGCCGCGCTTGTTGCGGCAGGTGCCCTCACCATCGCTCTGGTCGATTGAGCGACGCGGCTCCAGGACCGATCGCCCGCGATCTCGCCCGGTACCCGCGGCCACCCGCCGGACGGGACAGTAGCTCCCGGGGGCAACCCGCTACGCTGGTAGCGCACGAAAGGCGTCGGCGATGGCCGATCACGTCCCCAGGTAGACCCGAGGTCCACCGTTCTCTGCTTCGACTGCGAGTCCAACTGACTTGAACTCGTGGGTGTGCGACGCCCACCGTCGGAGATAGAGATGCCCCTCCACTTGAAACGCCTCCACCCGAGGCACCTGTTTGTGAAACCCGAGCCGATCCCGCGCGCGGACGGCATATCGAACCGCGCGGTCAACCTCGCTCTGCTCGGACGCTTCACGGACGAACTGTTCTCCGGCCTCCCCTTGGTACTGATGCCGAGCATCCGCACCCGCGTCGGCTTCAGCTACGCGCAGATCGGCGTGCTGTGGCTCGCGCTGTCGTACGTAGCCGCGTTCGTCGAACCGGTCAGCGCGCTGCTGATCGACGTCTGGCGCCGCCACCGGCTGCTGGCGTGGGGCGCCGCCGGCTCCGGCCTGGCCCTCGTCGTGATCGGCGCGGCGCCCAGCTACCTCCTGCTGCTGGTCGGGTTCGCGCTGTACGGCGCCGCCTCGGGACCGCTCGCCCACACCGCCGACGTCGTGCTGGTGGAAGCCCATCCCAGGGCGCCCGCGCGGATCTACGCCCGCTCGACCCTGCTCGACACCGTCGGGGCCCTGCTCGGCCCGCTGATCGTGACCGGCGGCATCTGGGCCGGCCTCGACTGGCGCTGGATGCTCGTTGGCGTCAGCCTCTGGGGCCCGATCTACGCGGCGCTGATCCTGCGCACGGAGTTCCCGGCCCCGCCGGGCGATCACGAGGCAGGCGCATCCCTGGTCGCGACCTTCCGGACGAACCTCGGAAGCGCGCTCGCGAGCCGCACAGCGATGTTCTGGCTGCTGTTCGTCTTCGCCGAGGAGATCCTCGATGCGCCCCTGCCGCTGCGGTCGGTCTGGCTCGTCGACGAGGTGGGGATGAGTCAGGGCTTCGTCGGCCTCTACGTCGCGTCCGAGCTGGCCGCATCGCTCGTGGCGATCGCCTACCTCGATCGATGGCTGCTGCGCGCCTCGTCGCGGTCGATCCTCACCACCGCCGTCGTGGCGCTGTTCGTGCTCTATCCGGCGTGGTTCTCGGTGCCGGGCATCTGGGCGAAGTTCGCGATCGGGCTGCCGCTCGGCTTCTTCGTCGGCGTCCTCTGGCCGGTCGCTCAGGCCGAGCTGCTGTCGAGCCTGCCGGGCCGAGCAGGGGCGCTCACCGCGCTGCGCTCCACGTTCACCTTCGTACCGCTGACGCTAGTGGTCGGCGTCCTCGCCGAGTGCCAGGGCCTAGGGATCTCGATGGTGTCAGTGAACCTCGTCGGGCTGGCGGCGATGGTGGTGGTGCTGCTGCGACTGCCGGCCGGGGAGCCGAACCCCGCACCCCTCGAGGACTGAGCCTGCGCACTTCGACAGGTTCGCGTGCCAAGGCTCTGAGGCGGGGGGCGGCGGGGGCGCAGCCCCCGCTTCTTTGGGGTGGGCGGGTGGGACCTATCGAACTCTGCAAACACCGCCGAAGCCGACGATGCCGGTCGTCGCCATCAGACTCGCCAGCCAGATCAGGGCGATACCGCAGGCGTACGGACAGCCTCGCGAACCTAGCCCCTCGGCAGTCCGAGCCCCCTCGTCGCGATGATGTTGCGCTGGATCTCCGAGCTGCCGCCCTCAACCGTATTCGCCGACGAACGCAGGTATCGATACGACGCCTGCGTCGTGGTGCCTGCGTCCTCACTCGGGTCGTAGAGCCCTCCGTACAGCCCGTACACCTTCATCTGCAGCTGCGCGATCCGCTGGTTCATCTCGGAACCGAACATCTTTGCCATCGAGGCCTCGTAGTTCGGCACCAGGTCGGCCGCCTGCAGCGTAATCAGCCGGTAGGAGAACAGCAGCGACACCTCCGCGTCGACGACCCGATCCGCGAATGCGAGCCGCACCGGCCCCTGGCCGAGCTGCGATTGCTCGGCCGGCAGAGCCTTCGCCCGTTCGAGAAGCTCACGCAGGCTCTTGTGCGTCCCGATCGAGGAGCCGATGCCGCTGCGCTCGAAGTCCATCAGCGTCGCGCCCACGTACCAGCCGCGGTGCTCCTCGCCGACCCGGTTCGCGACCGGCACCCGCACGTCCTCGAAGAACACCTCGTTGAAGTCGGAGTGCCCGGTCATCTGGGTCGGCGGGCGCACCGTCACGCCAGCGTCCGTCATCGGGAACATCAGGAATGAGATGCCTCGATGCTTCGGCGCGTCCGGATCGCTCCGCGCCAGCATGTACATCCAGTCAGCCTGGTGCGCACCGGAGGTCCAGATCTTCTGGCCGTTGACCACGTACTCGTCACCGTCGCGCACGGCCCGCGTCTGGAGCGAGGCGAGGTCGGAGCCGGCGCCCGGCTCGGACCAGCCCTGGCACCACGCCACCTCGCCCGCCATGATCTTGGGCAGGTGCTCGGCCTTCTGCTCGTCGCTGCCGTGGATCAGCAACGTCGGGCCGATCATCATCGTCCCGAAGCCACCGACGTTGCCGACGCCGGCCTTCGAGAACTCCTCGTTAAGGACAGACTGCTCGCGGGAGCTCAGGCCCGCGCCACCCGCGTCCATCGGCCAGTGCGGGGCGATCCAGTGCTTCGCCGCCAGCGCGTCGCGCCAGGCCTCGTAGTCCGCCAGCTTGTCTTCGTCGACGGACTTCGGCCCGAAACCGGCGCCGGGACTCCTGCCGTCGGCGCGTAGCGCTTTGGTCTCTTCGAGGAAGGCCTGTACCTCTGCCCGGAACTCCGCTTCGGCGGTTGAGTCCTTGAAATCGACCATCGCGTTCTCCTCGGCACCGTACGCGTCGCGACCGGACCTCGATCATACCGGCTGTTGGAGTGACATCGCGGCGGCACGACGAGGCGCGCAGGCGTCGCGGCTAGCGCTCCGGGCCGCCGCGCGCCGCAGCGCAGAACCGCGGGCGTCTCAACGAGCGACGGCGCTCGTTCGAGGTGGATCATTCGATTCGGTCGACGCGCCGGAGCTTGCGATCGCCGCCACCTCGAGGCCTCCGGCAAACGGCGAGCCGCTGACGGATGGATCGTCCTGACGCTCATCGGCGACCGCGCGACCGAGCGGAACGGCTGGCGGCCACACGATCACCACCTCCGCGGGTTCGCTGCTGTCGTCGAGCGCGGCTACCGTCGTTCCGCCAGCGGCGTCGGCGGGTGGCGGCTCATTGCCACCGTCTCCCACCGGCGGAGGCCCGCCGCCGTCCTCGCCGGCGGGTGGCAGATCGCCACCGCTGTTGCCGGGTTCCTCGGTGGGCGCGACCGGCGTGCCCGGCCGATCGGTGGCGCCGGCGGCCTCGGTCGCTCGGACGGAGTCGGGTCCCGGGGCATCTGCCGGTTCGGAGCGCGGCTCGTCGCGCGGAACGGGATCGGGAACGGCGGCCGGGGCCGGCGTCGCCTCGCGCTCGGCGGGAGCCGAGTCGCCGCGATCCACGACGGCGGCAGCGGTCGCGGCGGGTTCGGCAGTCGGAGGAAGGTCGTCGCGTCCGAGGATCAACGTCACGACGAGTGCGGCGGTGAGGAGGCCGACAGTCCAGACCCCGAGGAATCTCATCGCACCACCTTCTGGCGCGCGGATGATACGTCAAGTGGTCTTGGCCTCGTCGGCGGCACACTCGTCCTGCCGCGCACCCCGTAAGCTCAGCGCCCCTGAGATCGAACGCCAGAATCGAGAGTGCGCCGCGATGCCCAACGAACGCCCGGTCTTGGACCAGGTCAACCTCGTGACGGCCAATCTTGCCGCAAGCGTCGGGTTCTACCGGCAGCTCGGCGTCGACATTCCCGACGCGCCGCCCGGATGGAACGACCACCATCGGACCGCGGAGTTCGCGGACGCGGGCGGCATTGACTTCGACATCGATAGCCTCGCGTTCGCGAAACACTGGGGGTCCGACGGCGTCGCGACCGGCCCGTTCCTCGGATTCCGCGTCTCGAGTCGAGATGCCGTCGATGCGCTGTACGAGAAGCTCACGGCGGCAGGACATCGAGGGCTACGCGCGCCGTACGACGCCTTCTGGGGTGCCCGCTACGCGATCGTCGAAGATCCGGGTGGCGTCGCCGTCGGCCTGATGAGCGAATCGTCCGAGCAGTACCGCTCGGCTCCGCCAGCAACGTCCGAGTTCAGCTAGGCTTCCGCCTCCGCTGCCACCGCGAGCAGATCGAGCGCGCGGTTCATCTGCCGCCGGTACACGACCCGACCGAGCGGTCGCACGAGCCCGGCCGCGAAGCCGTCGAGATCGACGTCGAACGTCACGCGGCAGCCGCCGCTGGACGGCTCGCAGAGGTGGTTGTAGTGCATATCGAGCCAGAGGATCTTCCCGCGCCACGCCCAGCTTCGGCCCGGATCGACCTCGGTGACGGTGAACGCCGAGCGTGGCATCGGCAACTTCATACGTACCCACCCCTCGGCGCCCGGCGCCAACTCCCCTGCGAGCTGGGCCTCCCGCAGATGAGGCGTGAACCGATCCGGCCAGCGGTCGACATCAGCAAGGATCGCCCACACTCGCTCGCAATTCGCGCTCGTCTCTCGACTGCTGGTGACGAAGTTACCCATTGCCGCCTCCTTGAGCCCGGCCCGGCGAACATGTCCCGAACGCCGCTCCGAGCGAGGTCGGGCATCACCGTCCTTATCGCTTCGTTACTGCCGCGTGGTCCCAGGGCGCGATCCACTCCTCCCGGATCTCGAACCCGAAGCCCGGCGCGTCCGAGGGCGTCACGTAGCCGCCTTCGGGCACCGGCACGCCGGGGAACTGCGCGACCTCCTCGAGCGGCACGCCGGGGTCCGTGCCGAGCCAGAACTCGGCGATCGGCACCTCCGGCATCGCGAGGCTGAAGTGCTGCCCCCACGGCGTGTTGCCGCTGAAGTGCGGCACCGTCTGCAAGCCCGCGGCCTCCGCGAGCGTGTATATCTTCACCGCCTCGGAGAGCCCGCCGCACCACTTCATGTCCGGCTGCAGGATGTCCACGGCGCGGTGCTCGACGAGCTGCCGAAACGCCTGGCGGCCGTGATGATGTTCGCCCGTCGCGATCGGCATGAACGGGATCCGCTGGCGGAGGGCGATCTGGCCCTCGAGGTCCCACGGCGGCAGCGGCTCCTCGAGCCAGCGCAGGTCGAACGGCCGTAGCCGCTCAGCGAGGCGCACCGTGAAGTCGACGTTGAAGCCCATCACCGGGTTGAACGCCAGCTCCGCCGCGTCGCCGACCGCCTTCCGCGCCTCGCCGATCTTCGCCTCGAGGTGGTTCAAGCCCTCGATGCCGGCGTCGTAGTGGATCGGGTTGCTGACCTTGAAGGCCTCGAAGCCCAGCTCGAGCGACCAGTCCAGATCATCCGAGGTGGCGTAGCACTGCACCCGATCGCGCACGGGGCCGCCGAGCAGCCGGTACACCGGCTGATCGAGCAGCTTGCCCTTCAAATCCCACAGCGCGAGGTCGATGCCGGACTGCGCCACCGCGGCGTGTCCCGTCGCCCCCACCGCTTGCGAGGAGCGCCACATCAGGTCGTTGTGCAGCTCGGTGGCGAGCGCGTCGCGCCTCTCGAGCAGCGGCGCGAACACGTAATCGACGATCGCCGCCGTCGGCTCCCCGAACGAACACACCCCGAGGCCGAACGTCCCGTCCTCGGCGATCGCCTGCACCCACACGTCGACGTTCGTCCCGCCCCCGGCGCGCCCGAACTGGCCGGAGAACTCCGGGTACTTGTTGATCGGCAGCGCCCGCGGCGCGAGCGTGTTCCAGCCCTCGCGCCAGCGTTCCGTCTTCGGCGGCTCCCGCGGGATCGCGACCGTCACCGCGCGGATCTGCTTTAGCTTCATCGGCGGATACTACGTCGGTCGTGCGATGCTTCGCAGTGCCGCATCGCCGCGCCGGTCGCGGCCATCATCGTCGCCCTTCCTGACCGCGATCGGACCGCGCCGTCGTCGCCGCGTCGAGCAGGTCCCCCGGGTCGACCTCCAGGACGACGGCCAGTTCCAGCCGGCGCAGCTCCGAGATCGGCCGTTCCCCACTGCGCCAGCGGCTGATGGTGCTCGAGTCGACGCCCAGCCGGTCCGCGACCCAGACCAGGCGGCGGCCCTGAGCGTCGAGGACCGCGGCCAGCGCGGTCGGCGCGTCGCCTGCGGGCGCAGCCTCGTCACCGGAATCGAGCTTCAAACGTCGTTGCATCCCTCAACCTCCGGTCGTCCGCTTCCCTCGCCCTGACACGCCGCAAGGACTGTCGCGGTCTCGGTCGCGCTCTGTGCGTAGTATGCAGTACACCGTGCACTGGTGCAAGGTGCATTGCCCCACCGAGCGGACGGCGGTACAGTCCACCGATGGCAGGCGACCTTGCAGCATGGATGCGCTCACTGCTCGAGGCGCGCAGTGAATCGCAACGTCAGTTCGCCGCGCGCGCCGGCGTCGCTCCCAACACCGTCAAGGACTGGCTCCGAGGCGCTCAGCCAACCTGGGACAACTGCCAGGCAATCGCGCTCGCTCTCGAGGTCGACGTCGTCCAGGTCTGGGAGCGCGCCGGCTACGCCCGGGCGCCGGCGGCCCGATCTGGCCGCTCCGCGAGCGGCACGAAGCGCGATCGGCTGGACGGCGTGCCCGTGATCACGACCGAACAGCTCGTCTCCGCGGGGCCCGGCGCTTCCGTCCTCGGTGAATCCGTCAGCGGCAGCCGCTACGTTGCGCTCGGCGTCTCCGGCGACAGCATGGTGCCCGACGTGCTCGAGGGCGACACGGTCGTGATCGACCTCGAGCAGTCGCAGCCCGATCCGGGAACGATCGTCGTCGCCGTCGTCGCCGATCAGGTCTACGTGAAGCGCCTCCGCCGTCCCGGCGGCGGCCGCCCGCGCCTGCAATCCGCCGACGGCTCCCTACTCCCGGACTCTCCGCAGCAGGCATTCCGCGTCGTACAGATCCGTCGCGATCTCTAGCGAGCGCGCGTGATCGAGGCTGCCCGCCGCTCCGTCAGGCCACGCTTAGAGCGGCGACTAAGCGCGCCGCCGATCCGAACATCCGTTCGGATCAGGACGATCAAGCGATGTCTGATCGCATCGCCGCGTATCTCGAGGCGAGCCGCGAGCTCGAGCAGCTCGCCTCGCGCTGTGACGGCTTCATCGCGGATCTCGGACAGCGCCACGCGGCGCTTCAGGACTGGCAGCGGGGCGTTCGATCGGGCGAATCGGTCGTCGTCGTCGAGGCCGCGCTCACAGACTTCTTCGCCGGCGATCCGCCGAGCTGGACGACGGTCGAGACGGCGCTCCGCGCCTGGATCGCCGCGCTGCGCGAAGCCGACGAGCGGTGGGCGGCGCTGGCCGCGGATGAGCGCACAGGGTTGGAGCCGCCGCTGGTCCGCATCGGAGCGGCGGAGTAACGCCTAGCGAATCCGCGAGGCGTCCGCGCGTGCGTCGATCGACGCGATCCCGGTCACCTCGCGGATCTCGACCGCGCATCGCACGCAATAGTCGCGACCGTTCTCCATCAGCACGAACGGACCGCCGGGGCGGCGGCACGAGCCGCAGCGGGGCTCCGGCGGTTGCGGGCTGGAGTGATGGTGCGGCATCAGGGGAATCATCGGACGCCCCCGCACCGTCTGAAGCTACCGCTCGGCGGAGCTAGGCGGAGCGCATCTCCGCGAGCATCGCGACCACCTGACCGCGTAACGTGATCGGCGACAGGTCAACCGAGACCGCGATGCGCGACCCGCTCGCATGCTCGAGCTCGACCGCACGAGCATGCACCGACTCGCCGGACGTCAGATCCTGCGGCGACAGCACGGTGCTCGTATCGAACCGCGCCATTTCGGCCTCGTCGAAGCCGAGCAGCGCGCCGAGCGCCGCGTTCGCGAACTGCACGCGCCGCTCGGTGTCGATGATCATCAGCGGCGTCTGGGCGGCCCGGATCGCCGCCTCCAGCACGGCCGGCTCCTCCACCAGGTCAGACGGCGGCCGCGCACCCACCATCGTGTAGCCGACGCCGCGCACGTTCTTGATCAGTCCAACTGCTCCGGCATCGTTCAGCGCCGTCCGTAGCCGGTAGATCGCCGTGTGGATGTAGCTCGGCTCGCCCGCCCGCTCGTGGCCCCACACCAACTGCGCCAGATCGTCGGTCGTCACGACGTCGCCAACCCGATCGACGAGCAGGCAGAGCATGTCGAAGCCGAGAGCCGAGAGCTCAACCGGCCGGCTGCCGACCCACGCCTGCCGCGCCGGGAGATCGACCTCCAGACCGCGGGGCCCCTTCAGCGAACGACGCTCCGCCTGGTCGGCAGCTGTGCTCATGATCACTCCCACCCATCACACGTCGGACGCGCCGATTTCATGTCGGTTGCGTTCCTCAGTGTATTTAGGTAAACTCCTAAATACACTGCATACCGTTTCATCGTAGCGGCGTGTCACAACCCGCACAACCGCCTAACGCGCACAAAACGACAACGCTTCTCTGGCACCAGTGGCCTTCGTTTCGACCCAGGGTGGTTCGATCGATGCAATGTCGCACGTGGATCAGCCGTCCAGCGGTGCCGTTGCGAACAAGACCCCAAACCGGTCGCACCAGACCATCGCGTAGCGGAGCGACTCGACGTCGGTGCCGGCGGGGACCTCATAGTTGAAGGCGCCGTCGGTCGCCTTCAGCCCGCCGAGCTTCACGGCGTCGTCGCTCGGCCGCCCGGGGTCGGAGCTGAGATAGACGAAGAGATCCGGACCGTTGCGGATCGAGAAGTCCTCGAAGCGAAGCACGAACTGGCCCGGCGCCGTCTCCACGATCAGCGCCTGCCCATCCGCGAAGTGGAAGTCGTCCGCTCCGTCGAACGAGCCCTCACTGACCAGGCGCGCGCCGCCACCGCCCGAGGATGCTTCGGCGGTCACGGCTGGCGCCGGCGTCGAGTCGCCCCCGCTCACACCGCCGGTTGACGAGGTGCTCTCGGGCTCGGCCGCGACTATCGCGTCCAGCGGGCTTGCCTCGACTAGCGTGGTGCGCTCCCAGAGCGGCGACGCCAGGTAGTAGCCGGTCGGCAGCATCACCAGCAGGAACACCGCGGTGAGGCCTGTCGCCGCCAGCCGGTTCCGATCGACCCAGCCCACGAGCGGTCGATGCCAGCCACGGCGGACGATCAGCGTGACGATCGCGGCGGCCACCACGAGGCCGGCGAGCGTCAGTGGTACCCGGTACGGATACAGGTCAGCGAGCAGTCGTTCGAGTTCACCAAAGATCGTCATCCGCCGTCCTCCTCGTTCGATCTGGTGCAGAGAACTTAACGCCAGATGCTTACGCAGCGGTGACGATCGTGACGCCGCGCGGAACCCGACGCTCGAACGCGTCGTTAGGCGGGCGATCGGAACGGAAAGCCGCCCCGTTGACCCGCGCTCGCTCGATTCGAATCGCGACGATCCTGCCGTTCGCCACGGCGGTGCTGCTCGCGCTCAGCGAGCGGGTCCTGCTGGTCGGCGAAACCGGTATCCCTCGCGAGATCGTCAGTCGGCGCACCGGCACGCGGCCAGCGCTCCAGAACGGCGCACCGTACGCTCGGGGCGTGCCAGCCGTCCTCGATCCGGGAACCGGTTATCCCTCGCTGATCGCCAGCCCGCTCGCGGACGGTCAGTTCCGCGATCGCGACTGCATCCGCGCGGTCAGCGCGGCTCCGAGGCTCGGCGAATGACCGTGCCGACGCGGCTCTCGCTTGCCGCCATCGCACCGCTGCTGGCGCTGCTCGCCGTGGCCTGCACCGGGGGATCGGATCCGACGCCAGCCGCAACGGCGACGAGCACCGCGCTGCCGGAGGTCACCTCAACACCTGAAGCGCCACCGATCAACATCCTGCCCGCCGCGACCGCGACGCCGCCGCCACCCACGCCGGCCCCGATCCCGCCCGCGGCTGCCACCGGCATCTGGGTGTTCGACCTCGCCCGCGCCAGACAGTCGCCGCTCTATGAGGGCGACGCCTTGATCGAGGCCCGGCTCGACGGCGCCGGCAACCCCGTCACCGCCTCCGTGATCACCGACGATGGCGTGACCGCCATCCGGTTCGGCGTCGACGGCGAACGGATCGAGGAGCACCCGAATCGAGGCCTGATCACCGCCTTCGCGAACGGAGAGAGTCGCTTCTACGTCGACCTCGAAGATCCGGAGGCGCCACGGCTCGTGCTCGAGCACCAGGGGAGCGAAGTCCGAATCGAGGGCACCCGACCGCGCGTCGGGCTCTCGTTCTCACCGTCGGGCGAACGGCTCCTCGCGCTGTCCGAGCGCGCCGGCGCCGCGGAAGGCGAGGTCATGCGCACCTTCAGCGTGCACTCGACCGTCGACGGTCGCCTGCGTATGCAGTTCGAGCACCGCGCGCTCGCGGGCTCGCCACCCGTCGCGCGCTGGTCGCCCTCCAGCCGTTACATCGCCGACGAAGGCCTCGCGGGCCTGGCCGTGCGCGACACGGTCACCGGGAGCGCATGGCTCCTCGGTCCGGGCGGATCGGCCCGCTGGTCGCCGATCGCCGATCGGTTGCTTGCCATCACCCTGCTCGGCCGGCTCTCGGTCGTCGAGATTCCGGCGCTGACCGGAGTCGATCTCGGGGTCATCGACGCCGCCGCCTTCGTCCAGTTCGACCGCGAAGGCCGGCTGGCGATCGTCGCGACCCGCGCTGTCGAGGAAGGCGCCGAACCGAGCACCACGGCGTTCGACGTCGACACCGGCAGCGAGGTCGCCAGCTGGCCCGGCATGAGTGCCTCTGAGCTCGCGATCGGCGGCGCCAACCCGGTCATCACCGTCAGCGGCGAGATCGCCGCGGTCTTCACCGCAGGTGCGCGCTGTGATCAGGGCTTCGTCGTGTACCACCCAGAGCTCAACGACCAGGGGCGCTGCGTCGAGGGCGCCAGCCCGCGCTGGTCACCGAACGGACAGCTGCTCGTATACGCGCGCGGCCGAGAGATCGTGCTGCTCAGCATCTCCTCGGACATGGAGCGGATCATCGCGAGTGGAACCCCGCCCGTGGACCTGGACGGCGGTCCGCTGCTGCAATGGAGCGGCGACGGCTCCTGGATCTTGATCCAGTGGCCACGTGGGCGCAAGACCGACCTCGACGCCGCCGAGTAGACCTCGATCGGCCGGCATCGCGATCGTCCAGGCTGGCCCATTCAGGGTCGACGCTGTCGGCGCGCCCTCGCCCGCCGATGATCGAGCGTGCACTACTGGCTGATCCGCACCCGGCTGTTGTTTGTCCTCTCCTTCGCGGCGGGCGTGATCGCGCTCCCCTCGGGCGACCGCGCTGAGGCGCAAACCGCGCCCGATCCCGTCCCGCTCGGCGTCAACCTCGCCTTCTTCAAGGACTGGAGCACCGAGCTCCCGCTGGTCGACGTCTTCCACTCGTCGCGAGAATGGATCCCGAGCGCGATCGGCAGCGCCGAGTGGGACAGCGGTGTCGCCGTCCCCACCGACGCGAACGGCTGGCCACTCGAGATCCCCTACGACAACGGCGGCAACCCGCCGCAGATCGTAAAGACGCGAGTGTTGCACGCGCAGATGACGCCCTATCCCACCGGCGCCTACACGCTCATCTTCGAGGGCGATGGCGTGGTCACGCTCGACCTCGACGCCTTCGGCGTCTTCGAGGGCGGCGGCAGCTACCCGTTCCAGGTCACCACGCCGACCGACGAGGGCCTGCTCCTCACGATCGAGCGCTCCAACCCCGCCGATCCCGTGCGTAACATCCACGTCATCCTCCCCGGACATGCGAACACCTGGCAGACGCAGCCGTTCAACCCGTTGTTCCTCGACGCGATCTCACCGTTCTCAGTGCTCCGTTTCATGGATTGGATCGAAGTCACCGGCTCGCCGCTCGTTTCCTGGCCTGACCGGCCGTTGCTCACCGAGGCACGGCAATCAACCGCGCGCGGCGTCGCCTGGGAGTGGATGATCGCCCTCGCCAACGAGGCAGACGCCGACGCCTGGATCAACATCCCCCACCTCGCTGACGACGACTTCGTCCGCCAGACCGCACGCCTCTGGCGTGACCAGCTCGAGCCGGGACGGCGCGTCTACCTCGAGTACTCGAACGAGCCCTGGAACCCGGACCACGGCACCTATCCGCAGGCGCTTTGGATGCAGCAGCGGGGCCTCGCCCTCGGCCTCTCGACCGACCCGGTGACCGCCGGCGCACGCTTCCAGGCGAAGCGCTCGGTCGAGGTCTTCGCCATCTTCGAGGACGAATGGGGCGCCGATGCCGGCCGCATCACCACGCTGCTCTCGGGCTGGATCCCCCGTCTCGACCTCACCGAGGAGATCATCAGCAGCGCCCAGCAGACCTCGATCAACGGCGTGCCCGTCAACACCAGCGGCCTCCAGGTCGACTCGCTCGCGGTCGGCATGTACGTCGGCTGGGAGGTGGCCGACACGATCATCGCCAACGGCGAGCTCGGCACGATCGCCGTCGGCGAGGTCATCGGACGCCTGCAGACCGAGCTCGACACCGAGGTCGGTCCCTGGACCGCGCTCCAGTTCGACCTCGCCCAGTCCTACGGCCTCGACCTGATCGGCTACGAGAGCGGCCAGTACCTCGTCCCGAACGGCGCGAACGTCGAGAACGAGGCCCTGCGCGACCTCCTCGTCGCGGCCAACCGCGATGAACGGATGTATGACCTCTACGCGAACCTGATCGACACCTGGGAGGCGCTCGGTGGCGGGCTGATCAACCACTATCGCTCGGTCTGGCGACCGGACCACTGGGGCCACCTCGGCCTGCTCGAGTACCTCGACCAGCCGCGCTCCGAGGCCCCCAAGTACCGAGCGCTTGTCGATCACCTCGGCGCGGCCGCGACTGCCCCGCCGTCCTCCACGCCCGCGCCGGCCAACGCCATCTCACTCTTCGAGGGCATCAATCTCATCGCGTGGAGCGGCGACTCGACCACATCGGTCGAGGTCCTCGAGGTCTATCCGGCCATAGCGACAATCTGGCGATTCAGTGACGGGGTCTGGACCGCCGATTCCGCCTCGTTCCCTGCCTTTGTGCGCACGACGATCGAGCTGAACGCGGGCACGCTGATCATCGTCATCGCCTCCTCACGGACGACGATCGCCGCCGCGAACTAGCGGCCTCGACCGATCCCGCGCGTCCGGTACGATCCGCCCTCTGACGAGGACGAGGCGTGCAGATGTACGACGAACGATCAGCCGCCGATCACCTGCGCTACCTCGGCTTCGAGGACGGACCGCCGGACGCCCTGGTCATCGTCGGCGACTTCCGGCCGGTCCGTGCCACCGAGCAGCTCGCCGCCAACTTCGACGGCGCCGAACCGATCCCGGTCGCCGAGGCTGGCTGGCTCGTCCCGCGCGGGGACCGTCGCCTGATGATGGTCGGCGCCGCCGCCTCCCCCATGGCCGGACACTGGGCGCACCTCGCTGCTCGCGCCGGCGTCAGCCAGATCGTCCAGTTCGGCTGGTACGGCGCGTTGCAACCCGGCACCGAGGCCGGCGACGTCCTCGTCCCCACCCGCGCCGGCCGCGGCGACGGCGTCAGCCGCTGGTACCTCGAGGGCGGCGAGCCGGCCGACGCGACGCCGGCGCTCTCCGACCGCCTCGGCGGAGCCCTCGGTCAGCGCGGCCTGCGCGTCTTCCGCAAGCCGATGACCACCACCTCGCTGCTCTCGGAATCGCACGAGGTGATCGCTCGCTGGCGTCGCGCCGGCTACCACGGCGTCGACATGGAGACTGCCGCCACTCTCGCCGTCGCTCGCTCCGAGCGCGTCGACCGCGCCGCGGTGCTGCTCCGCATCGACGATCTCGTCAGCGGCGAGCACCACCTGTTCGACCCGATCGATCCCGACGTGCTCCGCGAGCTGGGCCGCGTCGCCCGGCTCGCGATCGAGGCGACCGTCGAGGTGCTCACGAGCTGACAGGTCTTCGAGGCGCCAGCCGCTAGCAATCGTGGCCGCCTGCCGCCTCGATCTGGCGGGTCATATGATGACCGCCTGATGGCGAGCTACGACCCCCGGACCGCGCTGATCGTCGTCGACGTCCAGAACGACTTCGCCGATCCGAACGGCAGCCTCTACGTCGCCGGCGGCGAGCACGTCGTCGCGCGCGTCAACGAGGAGATCGCCTCGGCGCTCGAGGCGGGCGCCCCGGTCTTCTACACACAGGACTGGGATCCGCCGCACACGCCACACTTCGCACCGGACGGTGGCATCTGGCCCGTCCATTGCGTCCGCGACACGTGGGGCGCCCAGTTCCACCCGGCGCTCCGTATCGAGGGCGAAACGGTGCGCAAGGGCAGCAACGGCGAAGACGGCTACTCCGGCTTCACCATGCGCGATCCGAAGACGAGCGACGAGACGCCGACGCCGCTTCGCGACCTGCTGGCGGAACGAGGAGTTGAACGAACCGTCGTCGTCGGCATCGCCACCGATTACTGCGTGAAGGAGACTGCCCTCGACGCGCGCCGCCTCGACTTCGATACCGTCGTCGTCCGCGACGCGGTTGCCGCCGTGAACCTCGAGCACGGCGACGGCGCGAAGGCGCTCGCTGAACTGGCGCAGGCCGGAGCACACCTCGAGTGACGCCCGCGACCGACGGCGACCCACAGCTCGGAGGCCCGAGCGGGCTGTTCACCGACCTCTACGAACTGACGATGGCACAGGCCTACTTCCACGCGGGCCTGCATGAGCGACCGGCGGTCTTCGACCTCTTCTTGCGCACATTGCCGCCCGTACGAAACTTCCTGGTCGCCTGCGGGCTGAGCCGTCTGCTCGAAGAGCTCGAGTCGCTCGCCTTCACGGCGGAGGACCTCGCCTACCTGGACTCGCTCGGCCGCTTCGCGCCCGACTTCGTTGCATCGCTCGCGGACTGGCGCTTCACCGGCACGATCCGCGCGCTCCCCGAGGGCACCCCCTGTTTCGGCAACGAGCCTCGTCGATACCTGCGAGACGGCCTCCGGCGTCGGCGCGGTGATCGAGCTGGCGCGAGAGTTCGAGGCGCGGGGTGAAGCGCTCGGCGTCCGCGCGCTACGCATCGACTCCGGCAACCTCGCCGCCGAAGGCCGCACGGCACGTGCCCGGCTCGACGCGGCCGGCCTCGAACGGATCGAATTCTTCGCGAGCGGTGGCCTCGACGAGTGGGACGTCGAGGCATTCGTGGCTCAGGACGCGCCGTACGCCGGGTTCGGCGTCGGAACGCGCGTCGTCACCTCTGCCGATGCGCCCCACGGAGACGCCGTCTACAAGCTCGTTGCGTTCGATGGCGAAGGCCGCATCAAGCTGTCGCCCGACAAAGCGACGATCCCCGGCGCGAAGCAGATCTTGCGCCACTTCGATGCTGACGGCGTCGCTGCCGGCGACGTCCTCACCACCGCCGACGACCGCTCGGTCCCGGGCGACCCGCTCCTCATCGAGGTGATGCGCGATGGCCGCCGCACACCCGAGGCAGCAGCTGCCACCAACCTCGAAACCGCTCGCCAGCGCGCCGCCGTCGAACTCGCCCGGCTACCGCGGCCGCTGTGCGCCCTCGAGCTTGCCGCGGTGCCCTACCCGGTCGCGGTAAGCCCAGTACTGCGCCGGGAATTCGACCGCACGGCCGCGCGCGTAGGCGGCGGCCCGACCGCTCCTCGTTAGCCGGCGATCCGCGAGCGGCCCGCGATCGCCCACGACTCGTTGCGCAGCGCAACGATGAACAACACCTGCTCGCGCCGCCCGTCCTCCAGGGTCGCCGTGACCGAGACGTTCGCTCCAGTCTTTCCGACCTGGTGGGCGTTCACCTCGCGGCTCGCGGTCGAGGACCACGGTTGTGAGGCGAGTGCCGCCTGGTAGCTCATCCTGTCCCGGTAGTGGTCGACGACGCCGACGCCAACCTCGGTCACTGGATAGCTCGCCAGCGCGGCGCAGGCCGAGAACTTCTTCGCGTCCCACCCGTCGAGGTGGCGCGTCACCACGTCGAGCGCGGCCGTCTCGGACGGCCCGGTGTCTTCACCCTCCTCGAATGAGTCGGTGCCGAACCGGGCCTGAATGCCCCAGCCACCCTCGAGGCGGGTCAGGATGTAGGTCACGCGGTTCGAGATGTAGATCTCGTTCTCGGTGTTGTAGCGCGACCAGCCGCCGGCCAGGTGAACCTTGTCCTCCGACTCGTGAATCCGCACCGGCGGGATGCCCTCGGTACGGACCCACCCGACCTCTTTGAACTGTGACCAGGGATTGACCTTTGTCGCGTAGTCCTGCGGAGTGGGAAACAGCCGCAGCGGACCACCTCGGGACGAGACGCGGGTATGCGGGTAGCTCATCACGCCGGCCCATCCGTCGCGGTCTTCGGCGTTGAAGTTGGCGAAGAACGCCTCGTAGGCGGCCTCGGGCGACTCGTACGGCATCGGTCCTCCTCGGGCGGTCGGGCAGCCAGCAGCGTACGTCAGGAACCCCGTGGCGAGGCAGACCGGCCCGCGGACGGCGGCTTCAGCTCGCCGCGACCGACCCCGTGCCCACCGGTTCGGGTGCGACCTCGGGAGCGAGCGTCACCTCGACGATCTCGTCGCCGCGCAGCGACCGCAGCTCGCTGGTTGCGAAGTAGATCACGAGGGCGAACGCGGTGACCGCAAGCGCCGCGGCCGCGATCGTCACGCGCACACCGAGCAGCTCCGCCGCAATCCCGGCGAGGAAGCCACCGATCGAGGCGAGGAAGTAGGTCATCGTCCAGATCCCCATCACCCGCCCGCGGAGCTGGTCCGGCACCGCCAGCTGCAGGCACCGTCATCCCAACGACGAGGTAAGCCTCCTCGGCGAGCCCGGCGAGCAGCAGCAGCAGCGACGCCGGCGCCAGCGAGTCAGTCGTCGCGAACAGCGCGATCAGCACACCAAAGACGGCGGCCGATCCGAGCATCACCACGCCGGGCCTCGACCCGATGCCGTAGCGGAGGATCGCGTAGGTACCGGCGACCGCGCCGATCCCGGCCGCGGCTTCCATGAAGCCGAAGCCGGTCGAGCCGACCTCGAGCAGCTCGTCGGCGAAGATCGGGAGCAGCACCACGTACGACGAACCGAACACGGAGGCGAAGAACGACAGCCCGATGATCGCGAGGAAGAGCGGGCGCGACGAGATGAAGCGGAAGCCGACCATCACTCCGCTCTGTGCGGCCGAGGCGGGCGCGGTCGTGCGTGCCGGGAGCCGGATCGTCAGCAGCACGACCACCGAGATCGCCATCGTCGCGGCCGCGACGAAGAACGCCTGCCCCGTCCCCACCAACGCGATCAGGATCCCGCTGAGCGCCGGTCCGACCACCCGCATCGCGCCCCAGACGCCGCTGTTCAGCGCGACCGCGCTCGACATCGCCTCGCGCTCGATCAGCCTCGGCAGCAGCGCACTCATCGAGGGCGCCGAAAGCGCGGCGAACGAGCCGGTCCCCGCCGCCCAGACGACGACCATCCAGAGCGAAACCACGTCGGTCACAATCAACACCGCCAGCACGAAGTGACCGACGAAGCTGAGCACCTGGCTGAGCACCATCAGCCGGTACGGCTCGGAGCGATCGGCCAGCGCTCCCGCCGGGACCGACAACACGATCGTCGGCAACGCCGTGGCGAGCCACACGACGCCAAGCCAGAACGGCGACTGATCGAGCTCGACGGCAACCAGCCAGCCAGCCCCAATGAACCGGAACTGAATCCCAAACACCCGCACGATCGCGGCGAACCAGTAGCGCCGGTAGTTGGGATACGCGA
Source organism: Dehalococcoidia bacterium (assembly GCA_965248675.1). Lineage (GTDB taxonomy): Bacteria > Chloroflexota > Dehalococcoidia > UBA2979 > UBA2979 > UBA6627. The sequence goes on along the minus strand of CBDFJZ010000005.1, from coordinate 166,337 downwards.
GCGCACCCTAGGGCGAGCCGCTCGCCGCCTGCGCGGTCTTCGAGGTCATCCGCTCAGACTACGTCACCCACTCCGTCTATCCGTCGATGCGCGCTACGCGCGCTGTCACCCGTCGATACGCGCTACGCGCGCTGGCCTTGGCTTCGTGCTCCGCGCCGCGTTCAAGGCCTGGTCGTACACCGCCAGCTGCTTCCGAGGCGTCGCCGCGAAGCGAGTCGCCGCCAGCAGCGGCAGATCCGCCTCGGGATACCGGCCCAGCAGCCGCGACTCCTCGATCGCCGCGTGGCAGGTCTTCAGGACGTGCGCCTGCTGGATGAAGCGGCCGTCGTCCGCCTCCACCGCCTCGCGGCCCAGCGCCTGGTAGAGCGGCGCGCGATCCAGCTCTGTTCGCCGCCACTGCCGCACATGCGCGAGGGCGCTCGCCTCGTCGCGATCGAAGATCGCCTCGCGCAGCCAGTCACCGACCGCCTCGGCACTCACCTCGACGCTCGGCAGCGTCTGCTCGTCGGCGCGCGCGCCGTCCTCGCGGTCGAACCGCTTCTGGTCGTTGATGAACCATGCCGAGTGGTAGAGCGAGCGCAGCAGCTCGGGCGTCGCGCCGCGCGCGAGCAGGGAGCGCGTCGCGTTCGCGTGCGTCATCAGGTGCGTCACCTCCAGCCAGCCGCCGTCGTCCCACACCGCCTCGTCGTGGCTCGTCTCCCACGCCGTGTCGAAGCGCAGCATCCGCTCGGCCCCCGCCAGCACCAGCTCGCGCGCAACGTCATCGAGGGCGACACCGGCGCCCAACGCCCCGTGCACCGCCTCGAACGCATCGAGGTTCTTGCCGAACAGCACCTGCTGGCGGAACCGCCCGCTGTCCAATCGCGCGCCGGCCCCGTTCTGCTTCGCGAGCAGCGCCGGGAAGCTCTCCTCCACGTCAGCGAGCTTCGTGATGTATCGCCGCATCTCGGGCAGCTTGTCGTACCGCGTCGCCCACGCGATCGACGGCACCAGCGACGGGATCACCGGCAACAGCGGCTCCCAGCCGACCTTGTCGGCGAACTGGCTCAGCTTGTGGACGTAGATCATCTGGTGCCCGAAGCCGAGGAAGTGATCCGTCGCCGCGTGGGTCAGCCAGCGCGCGATCTCCCCCGACGGCGCACCTGACTCGATCGCGCCGCGCAGCATCGCCTCGGCGCCGTCGATGTCCTCCGTGTCGATCCGCCGCCGGAACTCCCGCTCGCCCGCCTCGTCCGAGGGTGTCTCGGCATTTGGCACTGGCCGCTCGGGGTAACGCCGGACCGTATCCGCGCTCGCGAAGAGGCCACGAACGGTCGGCACGATCGCCTGGTCCGGGTAGAACTCGGCGAGTGAGATGCAGTCGGCGATCACCGCGAGCGAGTGCCCCCAGCCGTACTCCTCGCGCTCCGCGTTGTGGAGTGCACCCTGCCGCATCACCTCCGCCGGCAGCATTCCGAGGTCCAACAGCCGCGCCGCGTCGCGCGCGATCCTCCCGCTAGGGTCATCTTGCGCCGCCGCGACCGTCGCCTCAGCCTGATCCTCGAGGACGACGGACGCGGCTTCGAGCGCGCCGGCGCGTCGGCCTCGCCCCACGGCTACGGGCTCGCGAGCATGCGCCGCCGCGTCCGCCTGCTCGGCGGCCGCTTCCGCCTCAAGACGGCTCCCGGCGAAGGCACCCGGGTCGAGGTCAGCGTGGGTATCGATGCCGGCGACTAGCGCCGAACGGCCGTTACGGGTCGTCGTCGCCGACGACCACCCCGTCGTCCGCGACGGCGTCGTCGCACTCCTCGCGGCGCGCGGCTTCGAGGTCGTAGGCGAAGCCGACGACTCCGAGCGCGCGATCTCGGTCTCGACGGTGCGGACGCCAGACGTGCTGCTGCTGGACTACGAGCTACCGCCCGCCGACGCGCCCGCGGTGATCGAGGCCGTACGCGCGGCGCCCGGCGACACGCGCATCCTCGTCTTCTCGGCGTTCCGCGACCCGGAACGCGCCCGCGCCGCCCTCGATGCCGGCGCCGACGGCTACGTGACGAAAGGCCTCCGCGCCCCCGACCTCGTCGAGGCGGTGCGCCGCACCGCAGCCGGCGAGCGCGTCGTCGACGCCGAGGTCGACCGGGCGCTGAGCGACGAGCAGCACCGCGCGCAGCCGACGGAACGACAGCGGGCGGTGATCGTCCTCGTGGCAGGCGGCGCGACGAACCGCGACATCGCGTCTGAGCTGGGGATTACGGAACGAACGGTGAAGTACCACCTCCGCGCGCTGTTCGATCGCCTTGGCGCCTCGAACCGGGCGGAAGCGGTGGCACGCGCGGCCGAGGCAGGGTGGCTGCCCCGGGACTAGCCTGCGAAGCAGCGAAACGCCGCCGCGGTGAGTTCCCACCGCGGCGGCATTAGGCTGCTAGCCGCCCGTATTCCAGATCGGCGAGTAGTAGTCGTCCCCTGGAGACGCGTGTGCGCCGCCCGGGTCTCCGCTGCCATCTTCACCGTTCGTCGCGTGTAGCGGGACGTAGACATCCGGGCCGAGCACCGTGTAGTCGCCCCCCGCGATCCCGACGATCGGGTCGTTGGCATTACCGGTTGGCGCAGCGTTGCCGCCGAGCACCGGGCAGACGAAGCCGTCGGTGGTCGGGGGTTGGTCGGCGCTCGCGACGCCGGTCGCCGCCGCTGCGAACAGCACCGCCACCCCTAGCGCAACAATCACTTTCTTCAAAACGCTCTTCTCTCAACACGGGCTTGACGAGCGCCCACGTCGGCAGCGAGTTATTGCGAAAGTCCTACAAACATTGCGACGGACCGAGACCGTCAGACCGAACGGATCGACGCGTCCCGCGGGCGGCGCCCCCCACGCACCCGCTCGTAGACTGACCCCAAGGAGTTACGTCATGCCCGATGACGCCACCGAAGAGCTGACCTACAGCGCGACCAGCACCGGCACGCACAGTATCCTCCCCGCCGACATGATCTCGGTCGAGGAGGCGCGCGCCCGCATCCTCGAGCAGTTCGTGCGCCTCGAGGCGGTCGAGGTCGGGCTGCTCGACGCCGTCGGCCAGGTGCTCGCGGAGGACGTCGTCGCCGGCTTCAGCATCCCGCCGCTCGCCAACACCGCGATGGACGGCTACGCCGTCCGCGCGCAGGACACCGCCGGTGCGAAGTACGAGGCCCCGCTCAACCTCGAGGTGATCGGTTACCTCCCAGCCGGCGAGGTCTACGACGGCGCCGTCGCATCCGGCCAGGCCGTCCGCATCATGACCGGCGCTCCCATGCCCGACGGTTCCGACGCCGTCGTCCCCTTCGAGGAAACCGACGAGTACGGCTCCGACGCGGCGTATGACCCGACGCGCACCTCGGTCCGCATCGACGTCGAGGCGAAGCCAGGCGCGAACATCCGCGTCGCCGGCGAAGACGTTCGCGAAGGCGAGACCGTCCTCCCGGAAGGTGCCGTCCTCGGTCCGGCGCAGGTCGGTGTGCTCGCCTCGCTAGGCCGCGACCGCGCCCTCGCCTACCGCCGCCCGGTCGTCGCCGTCCTCAGCACGGGCGACGAGCTGCTCCGCCCCGGCGAGCCGCTCGCGCCCGGCAAGATCTACGACTCCAACGCCTTCTCGCTCGCCGCCCAGGTCCGCAGCTTCGGCGGCGTCCCGAAGGTCCTCGATGTCGCCCGCGACACCGTCGAGGCGCTGACCGCCCGTATCCACGAAGCCCTCGCCGACGCCGACATGCTCGTCACCTCCGCCGGCGTCTCCCGCGGCGACTTCGACGTCGTCAAGACCGTCCTCGCCAACGAGGGCGAAGTCGGCTTCTGGACCGTCAAGATGAAGCCCGGCAAGCCACTCGCCTTCGGCACCTTCCGCGGCGCCGGCGGCAAGCAGATCCCGCACCTCGGGCTCCCCGGCAACCCGGTCTCCGCCATGCTCACCTTCGAGCTGTTTGGCCGCGCCGCGATCTTCAAGATGCTCGGCAAGGAGCACGCCTGGCCGCGCCCCGTGATCCGCGCCGTCACCAGAGACCGGATCCGCAACACCGACGGCCGCCGCTTCTACGCCCGCGTCATCCTCGACGAGGAGGACGGCCGCCCCGTCGTCAGCCTCACCGGCCCGCAGGGCTCCGGCGTCCTCACCTCGATGGCGCTCGCCAGCGCGTTCGCGATCTGCCCCGAGGACCGCGAGTCGATCGAACCCGGCGAGGAATGCGACGTCATCCTCGCCGACCGCGAACGCGCCTCGTACGGGCCTCCGGGAGCGGCAGCCGTTCCCGGCTACTAGGATGCGGCGCGATGCCTCGCCCCCGCATCGACGAACTCCTCCGCCTCCTCGACGACGGCTTCGAGGACGGCGAGTTCTCCCTGCTCGTGAACCTCTCCAGCGTCACCCCCGCCGAATGGGAAGCGCTCCCGCCGGGCGGCCACCGCTCCATCCGCGAACTCACTCACCACATCGGCATGTTCAAGTTCATGTACCCCGACCACGCCTTCCGCGACGCCAGCTTCGACTACGACGATCCACCTGCTACGCCACCGCCCGAGGTCCTCGCCACCCCCGAAGCCGCTATCGCGTGGCTCCGCGAGGCCCACCGCTACCTCACTACCGCCGTCGATGAACTCGAAGACGACGCCGAACTCGCCGTCCCCCGCAAAGCCCACTGGGGCCAGCTCGTCCCCACCGAAAAACTCATCACCATCCCCCTCCAGCACGACCTCTTCCACGCTGGCGAAATCAACCACGCCCGCGCCCTCCTCCAGGACGACGACCGCTGGCACGTCCCTGAGGCCTGACGCTGCCCGCGCGTCTCTGAGGCGGACGGTGCTGCTCAGCGCCTAGCCGAGGCTCCCCAGCCAGTCCACCATCGCCGAGGCCACTTCCTCGCCACGGTCGTCCTGGATGAAGTGCCCGCCCGGTGAATACGTCTGGTGCGGCTGCCCGGCGCCCCCCGGGATCCGATCAACGAAGCTCGCCTGGTACCCACCGAGGACCGCATCGTCCGGGCACCACAGCGTTAGCACCGGCTTCGTCCACTGCTCCAGCACCTGCCACGCCGCCCGGTTCGCCGGCACTGCTAGGTCGTCCGCGCTTCGCGGAACCAGCATCGGGAACTCCATCGCCCCCGCCTGGTACGTCGCGTCTGGGAACGGCGCTCGATAGGCGTCCATCTCGCCCTCGCTCAGCTCGCGCGCCGCGGTCGCGCCCTGCAGCATCCGCCCCGCGTCCATGAACTCCATCCGTTGCGAGGCCGTCTGCCAGTTCTGAAACCCCTCGCTCATCTCCTCGCCATCCGGCAGCACCGTGTTCGCCAGCACCAGGTTCGCGAATCGATCCGGCACCTCCGAGGCCAATCGCAGCCCGATCAGCCCGCCCCAGTCCTGCCCGAACAGGGTAATCTCCCGCAGATCCAGCGCCTCGACGAACGACCGCATCCACGCCACGTGCGCCGCGTAGGTGTACACCGCCCGATCGACCGGCTTGTCCGAGCGCCCGAAGCCAATCAGGTCGGGCACCACCACGCGGTGCCCGGCCGCCGCCAGCGCCGGGATCATCCGCCGGTACAGGTACCCCCACGTCGGTTCGCCGTGCAGCAGCACGATCGGCGCCGCGTCCGGCGGCCCGTCCGACACCCAGGCCATGCGCAGCCCGTCGACCTCGACGTACTGCGCCTTGTACGGCCACCCCTCGAGGTCGGCGAACCGCTCCTCGGGCGTCCGCACGTACTCCACGCCGTTGCTCGTGCTCAGAACCGCTGTTTCCACCATCGCCGGATGCTACCTATCCGGCCCAACCCGCGCCCCATCCGCGGCACGCGAGGCGGCGCCCACGCGCCTCCAGACGCCTCATCCCCCATACTGAGCCACTGATTCGACCCCGCGAGTCCGCGGCAGGGAGCCCCATGACCAACGTCCTCCGCGTCGTCGGCCCGCCCGGCTCCGGCAAGACCCTGCTGATCGTCTCCCTCGTCGAGGCCCTCCGCGCCCGCGACTGGCGCGTCGCCACCGCCGTCCGCCGCGAGGCGATCGAGTCCTCGCTCCTCGATCCCGACGCCTCGAGGCAGCTCGACGCCGGCGCCGCCGCAACCGTGATCGCGCTCGCCAACGGCGGCCGCGTCACCCTCGAGCGCGCCATGCCGCTGCCCGGCCTCAGCTCCGTCGTCGCCTCGCTCGACCCGAGCGTCGACCTCCTCCTCGCGGAGGGGTTCGAGGACCCCGGCTACCCGGCGGTCGAGTTGCTCGCCTCCGCCGACGACACGATCCAGACGGACGAAGACGATCTCCTTGCCGCCGTCAGCACCGAGGAGATCGCCGGCACGTTCGCCACCGTCGGACCCGGCGAGACGAACGGCCTCGCCGAGCTCGTCGAGCGCGAAATCCTTGGCGCCGAAGCTGACGTGTCGATGCAGATCACGATAGACGAACAGCCCGTCGAGGCGCTGGGCTTCGTGAAGGACATGATCGCCAGACCGGTGCTCGTGATGGTCGAGCAACTCAAGGGCGTCGACCTGCCCAAGTCCGTCCGGCTCAACATCCGCCGCCGCCCACGCCGCGACTAGCGGACACCACCCGATGCCCGTCGAATCCCTGAGCGCGATCACGCTCGCTACCCACGACATGCCGGCGGCGCTCAAGTTCTACGAGCTGCTCGGGTTCCGTGTGGTCTGGTCTGCACGCGACGGTTCGTTCACGACGATCAACGCGGGGACAGCCTGGATCAACATCTCACTGGCGCCACGCGACGCGAGCTGGGGGTGGTGGGGCCGCTACATCCTCCACGTCGACGACGTCGATGCGATCTATGCGCGACTACTCCAGGCGGGCTACCAGCCCGAGATGCCTCCCAGCGACGCGTCATGGGGCGAGCGTTACTTCCACATCCTCGATCCGGACGGCCACGAAGTCAGCGTCGCGAAGCGCGTTCGCCCGGCTCGCGCCGCGGGCTAGGCAGCGAACTGACCGAGGCTGAGGGTCCGTCTTCGCCCGGGGCGCGACTAGCCGTCCACCCCAGTCGCCGCTGAGCCATCGAGCGGCGGCAACCCGAGCTCACGAGCGACCCACGGGAGCGCCGTTCTCAGCTGGATCAGCTGCACTTCGCGTACCCGCTCCGCGTGCGCGACCGGCGGACGGCCCGCGCGATCAGCAAAGCCCCGCTGACGAGGGCGTTCCCTCGCGCCACGTAGTGCCAGTCGAACAGCTTCGCTCGCCCTCGCACGATGCAGACGTTGTCGCTCCGCACGTCCATGTGCACGACCGACCTGCCGGACAGTCGCGCATCCGCCGCGCTCGCCACCAGCGCCTCGATGCTCCGGTCGAGCCACCGCTCCGAGGCGAGACCGAGCAACAGGAACTCGGCCGGCGCGTCACGGACCCGCGACCATCCGCTCAACTCCTCGCGCTCGCGCTCCTCGAGGTCTTGGGAACCAGCCGGGCGCCATGGTCTCGGCGAGCTCGTCGAGTCCCGCGCGCACCGCGTCGATCGAAGCGGCTGTCCGAGGTCCTCGAGGATCAACAGCGGCTGGTCGAACGTCGTCCTCCCACCCGACCAGCTCCGGCATGCACGCCAGGCCCAGCCGGGCGTAGGCCTCGTGCTCCCGGCGCAGCCAGCCAGCGAGCGACGGCCGGGGCGCCATCTTCGCGAACACCCGGCGCCCGCCGGCGAGCGACAGCGACCAGCGCTCGGCATCCGTGTACCCCCCCCCCCCCCGCTCGTCGCGCCTCGATCACCGTGTCCGCGAGCAGCGCCTCGACGCGAGCGACCAGCTCACTCGGAGCGGAGTTCACCATCGCGCGACTACCTCGCGCCACTCGCCCTCGAGGACGCTCATCCGGATGTCGTCGTGCCACTCGCCGTCGATCAACGCCGACTCTCGCTCGCGTCCTTCCTCGACGAATCCGAGTTTCCGATAAACCGCGATCGCACGCTCATTGAAGGCGAGTACGCGCAGTTCGACGCGGTGCAGCTCGAGCGCGTCGAAGGCGTGCGCGAGGATGAGCCGGGTCGCCTCGGTGCCCAGGCCCCGATCCCACCAGCGCGGATGGTAGATCCCGATCGCGAAGCTCGCTCGCCGGTCAGTCACGTCGACGCGATCGAGGCGCGCCTCGCCGATCAACTGTCCCTCGAACTCGATCGCCCAGCGCAGCGACGTCGCGCGCGCCGCAAACCACCGTTCCGCGTCCGCCTCGGTGAAGGGGCGGTCGGCGCTATCGGCCTGACCACCGTTGAGCCGCACGAACTCGGCGTGGCGACCGATCGCGACCCGGGCGGCCTGGTCGGCGTCCTGAAGCGGTCGTAGCCGGACGCGCTCGCCAACGAGCACGGGGACATCGAGGCGTTCCGCATCCATGGCCGTCGTAGTGTAGGGATGCCTCGACCGACGCCGAGCGACAAAGCGGAACCCCCGTGCCCTTCTCCACCTCGCAGCAAACCGCCCTCGACGCCATCGACGCGGCGTCCGAGGAGCTGCGCGCCCTCTCGCTCGACATCCACGCCCACCCCGAGCTCGGCTACGAGGAGACGCACGCCCATGGCGCGCTGACCGACTACCTCGAGGCCGCCGGGTTCGAGGTAGAACGGTCGGCGCACGGTCTCGAGACGCCCTTCCGGGCGTCCGCCGGCAGCGGCGGCCCGGTGGTCGCCGCGCTTTGCGAGTACGACGCACTGCCCGAGATCGGCCACGCCTGCGGCCACAACCTGATCGCGATCGCCGGCGTCGCCGTCGGCGTCGGCCTCCGCGCGGCGCTCCGCTCCGCCGAGATCGAGGGCACCATCCTCGTGATCGGCGCGCCCGCGGAGGAGCGCGGTGGCGGCGGCAAGATCCGCCTCATCGAGGCCGGCGCGTTCGAGGGCGTCGACGCCGCCGTGATGGTGCACCCTGGCATGGGCGACGAGGTCCGCCCCTCCTCGCTCGCGCATCGCGGCCTGACCGTCGAGTTCCGAGGCCAGGCCAGTCACGCGGCGGGCGCCCCGTGGCGCGGCGTGAACGCCCTCGACGCGATGGTGCTCGGCTTCGCCGCGCTCGGTCTGCTGCGCCAGCAGATCGAGCCCTCACACCGCGTCCACGGCGTCATCACCCACGGCGGGGACTCGCCCAACATCATCCCTGAGCGCACCGAGGCACAACTGCTCGTCCGCGCCCCCACCCGCGATGAGGTCGACGTCCTCCGCGAGCGCGTGCTCGCCTGCTTCACCGGCGCCGCCCAGCAGACCGGCTGCGAACTCGAGCCGACGTGGGCGGAGCACCCGTACGAGAACCTCCGCCAGAACCCGCCGCTCGCCGACGCCTACCGCGACAGCTTCGAGGCGATCGGCGGCACGATCCGCCCCGGCCGCGGCGGCGGCAGCACCGACATGGGCAACGTCACCCAGGTCCTCCCCGGCCTGCACCCCCACTACCGCATCCCCGCCGCCAGCGGAAACCACACCCGCGGCTTCACCGACGCCGCCGCCACCCCCGAGGCCCACGAAGCCACGATCCGCGCCGCCAAAGCACTCGCTCTCGCCTCGCTACGAGCGTTCGAGGACCCGGCATTCCTCGAGGCCGTTCACGCTTCCTTCGCCACCGGCGAGGCAGGTGGAACCTAAGCTTCGAGCAGCGCCGACCTCGGGGGTCTTCGCCCAGCTCCGGTAGGGGCCGTCCGAGAAACGGCTAGATCAGGCGGCGCCGGGCCGCCCTCCCAAGGTGCGGTTCATCTGGGCGGGGTGTGGGGGCGGAGCCCCACAGTCATTCGGGGTGCTCGCCCGGAGGGCGATCCCGGGGATGACGGCGGGATCTACCTGGCTACGCAAACACGGCCGAAGTCAGCTGTCCGACGGCACGTGAGGGATCCGACCCCGTGTCTAACTTCGCACGTGCAGGCCGGAACGGTCATGACTCGCCGGAACGGCGCGCTAGATCACCGCCTCGAACCCCCGGTACTCGCCAGTCGGGGCCTCCCAGCGGTAGTTCACATCCTCGACTCGCGAGAACGAGGGACCCTCGCGCATCAGCTCCACGAGCTGGCGTAGCGTCCCCTCGTCCGACTCGCCCACCACCTCGACGCGTCCGTCCGGCAGGTTCTTCGCGTACCCATCCACGTTGAGGCGCATCGCGTGGTCCGCGCAGAACGCGCGATACCCGACCCCCTGCACACGCCCCTTGGCGAGGGCAATAATCCGGCGCCGCTGGCGATACCCAACCACGAGGCTGCTTCGCTATCCGCGCGCGAGGTCGCGGACGACGCTCCGCACGAGGCTCTCTGGCACGTCCGACCTCACCACCGGCTTGCCGGCGCCTTCGAGCAGCACGAACCGTAGCTGCCCCTGCTCCACTTTCTTGTCGAGGAGCATCGCACCCAGCACCCGCTCGACGTCGATGCTCGTCGACGCCGTCGGCAGGCCGAACGCGCGCAGCAGATCGCCGTGCCGCGCCACCAGCTCCTCGTCGATCACCCCGAGGCCGTGTGCGATCCGCGCCGCCGCCATCATCCCGATCGAAACCGCTTCGCCGTGCAGGAACTCCGTGTACCCGGTCGTCGACTCGATCGCATGCCCGACAGTGTGTCCGTAGTTGAGGATCGAGCGCAGCCCGCGCTCCTCCGGATCGCTCGACACGATCAGCGCCTTCAGCCGGGCGGACCGCGCCGTCACCTCGGCCAGCAGCTCGACGTCGGAGTGCGGCTGGTAGGCGTCTGGCCGCGTCTCCAACTCCGCAAGCAACTCGGGATCGAGGATCCACGCGTGCTTGATCACCTCCGCGAAGCCTTCGGCGAAGGCGCGTCCGGGCAGCGTGCGCAGCGTCGACACGTCCGCGATCACCGCTCGTGGCTGATAGAACGCCCCGACGAGGTTCTTCCCGTCCGGCAGATCGACCGCGACCTTGCCGCCGATCGCCGCGTCGTTCATCGCCAGCACCGTCGTCGGAACCTGGATGAACGGCATCCCGCGCAGGTACGTCGCCGCCACGAACCCACCGAGGTCGCCGACCACCCCGCCCCCCAGCGCCACCACCAGGTCGCGCCGCTCCGCGCGCTGCTCGGCGAGCCACGTATAGATCTCGCGCGCCACCTGCAGTTGTTTCGACTGCTCCCCCGCCGGCACGACGTACGAGGCGCCCGCGATCCCACCGCCGTCCAGAGCCTCCGCCGCCTTCTGGCCGTGTTGCTCGATCACCTCGCTATCGGAGATCAGGAACACTCGTCGCTCCGTCAGGTCGAGCTGCTCGAGGCGAGCCGGCAACCGTTCGAGCTCCCCCGGCGCGACCCAGATCGGGTACCGATCGCGCCCCGTGTCAACGACCGCCGCCGGGCCGATCGCCGGCGCATCCGCGCTCAGCCGTTCGAGGCGCCGCGGCAGTCCCACGAGCCGTTCGGCGTCGGTCGCCCAGGCCCGAAGGATGCGGTCCACCGCCGTGTCGAGGACCGCGCCCTCGTCGTCACCGAACGGCTGCACCGGCACCCAGATGTCGGCGTGGCTGTAGTACCGGCGTCGCTCTCGGTCGAGTTCGCCCAACCGTGTGACCAGCTCGGCCGGATCGTCGCCTAGCAACGGGCGCCGCTCGCCATCGACGCTCAACCGCCCGGCGATCGCCAGCGGCGTCGCGTCCAGGTAACAGATGAATCCCCGCGCACCGAGCGCGCCGCGGTTCTTCGCGCTCAAGAACGCGCCACCCCCGGTCGCGATCACGGCTGGCACGCGCTGCGCCGCCTCCGCGACCACACGCTCCTCGACCTCTCGGAACGCCTGCTCGCCATCGCGATCGATCAACTCCGCCGGCGTACTGCCCTCGGACTCACTGACCAGCTCGTCCGTATCCAGGAACGGCCAGCCGAGGCGCTCCGCGAGCGCGCGCCCGACGGTGCTCTTCCCAACGCCCGACAGCCCGATCACCACGATCTGTTGCCCGGACATCAATCGCTCCCACCCTCTTCGAGGCGTTCGCGAGGGCCAACGGTCGCCGTGAACGCCTCGACGTTTCGCCGGAGCTCCACCAGGTGGTCGCCGCCGAACTTCTCCAGCAGCGCGTTCGCCAGCACGATCGCCACCATCGCTTCCCCGACGACCCCTCCCGCCGGAACGACCGCGACGTCCGAGCGCTCGTAGAACGACTCGCTCTCCTCGCCCGTCAGCAGATCCGCCGTCGGCATCCGCCGCGGTACCGTCGAGATCGGCTTCAGGTAGCCGCGTACCACGACGTCCTCGCCGTTGGTGATCCCCGCCTCCAGGCCACCCGCCCGGTTCGAGGCCCGCTCCCACGGTCGTCGCTCCCACGCCGCGGCCGGCAGGATCACGTCCATTACCTCGGATCCCGGCGACCGGGCGCCCGCGAAGCCATCCCCGATCTCCACGGCTTTAACCGCGTTGATCGACATCACCGCCTGCGCGAGCTGTCCGTCGAGCTTCCGGTCCCAGTGCACGTGACTGCCCAGCCCCATCGGCACCCCACTTGCGCGTACCTCGAACACGCCGCCGAGCGTGTCGAGGTTCTCGCGGGTGCGGTCGATCTCCTCGATCATCGCCTGCTCCACCGCTCGATCGGCCACCCGCACGACAGACGCGTCGACGGCGTCCCAGTCGATCCGTTCCGGCACCGCGGCCGCCACGCTCCCGATCGACAACGTCTGCGAGTGCACGGCCACCCCGAACTCGCCGAGTAGCGCGCGCGCGATCGCCCCCACCGCCACCCGCGCCGCCGTCTCCCGCGCGCTCGACCGCTCGAGGATCGGCCGCACGTCGTCGAAGCCGTACTTCTGCGTCCCGACCAGATCCGCGTGCCCCGGGCGGAGCAAGGTGACCCGCTCGACCTCCTCGTCGACCGGGTCGGTCGCCATCCGCACCTGCCAGTTCGCGTTCTGGTGGTCGCGGTTCACCATCGTCAGCGCGATCGGCGAGCCGATCGTCAGCCCGTGCCGGACCCCGGACATGATCTCGGCGCGGTCCTGCTCGATCTGCTGCCGCTTGCCGCGCCCATAGCCGCCCTGCCGGCGCTTCAGGTCGGCGGCGATCAGATCCTCGCTCATCGCGAGGCCGGCCGGCACGCCCTCCACCACCGCGGTCAGACCCTTCCCGTGCGACTCGCCGGCTGTCAGGAACCGAAACCGGCTCATCCCGAGGCCTCGCCCTGCGAGGTACTCACCGCGACGAGTCCCGCAGCGCCGACTCCGCTTCGACCACCACCGCCACCTCGTCCGCCGTGATCAGCGGCGCGCGGTCCGGATCGGGCGCGTCGCCGCCCTCGCCGTCGGCCGTCTCCCATTCGGCCAGCAGCTCGGCCGGCTCGCCGTCCTTCCAGTCCGACAGCTCCGCTGCCTCCCGCCGCGCGATCGTCGTCAGCAGACAGCGCGTCTGCGTCGCCCCCGCGGCGTCGCGATATTCGAGGCTCACGTCCACCTGCGCCGCCGCGAAGCTGGCGTGTGGTACCTCGTACAGCAGCCGCTCCACCATCCGCACCGCCGCGCGGCTTGCCACCACGTACTCGTTCGCCACCTCGTCGCGATCGGCGCCTACCACCCGTACGTCCGGCTCGGCGAGCATCGAGACCCGGATCCGCTCGCGATCCGCCGCCACGAGCGCCGCCGTGTGCAGCGCGCGCCAGTCGGCCGGCGGCATCCCTTTCGGCGGACGCGCTGTGCGCCACGCCTCGAACGTCTGGTCCAGCAGCTCCATCAGCGCGCCATGGTCGCCGCCCGCGATCACCGCGCGCCACTTCCGCGCCGCGAACAGCGCCTGCACGACCATGAAGCCGAGCGCGATGCCGATGACCAGCAACACGATGATCGCCAGGCCGAGGCCCATGAATCACCCTTCGAAACGACGGTCCTTCGAGGCCGCGGGGATGAGCGCGAAACGCCATCCGGCGGCGCGCCGAGGCTACGCTATCGCATCCCAGTGTCGGGTGCGTCGCCGCTCGCGTCGAGCGCCGCTCGTGCCGCCTCGAACATCACCGCCAGCGGCGGTTCCTGCCCCGTCCAGAGCCGGAACGCCGCCGCCCCCTGGTGCACCAGCATCGCCAGCCCGCCCACCGCCCGCGCTCCGGCCTGCTCGGCCGCCTCGAGGAACGGCGTGCGCTCCGGCGTGTACACGAGGTCGAACGCGATCTGGCCCGGCCGCATCAGCCGCGCCGGGATCGGCGTCGCGCCCGCGTCCGGCCCGTCCCGCATCCCCAGCGACGTCGACTGGATGATCAGCCGCGCCGCCGTCACCGAGACCCGCAGCCGCTCCGACTCGCTGTCCAGCGGGCACGTCCGCACGTCGAGGTCGGTCCCACCGAGCGCGACCAGCTCCTCCGCCCGCGCCGCGGTCCGGTTCGCGATCGTCACCCGTCCGACGCCGGCACGGCGCATCGCCACCACTGCCGCTCGCGCCGCGCCGCCCGCGCCGAGGATCACCACGTTCACACCCGCGAGCTCGACCTCGACCGCGGCAAGCGCGTTCAGGAGGCCAGCAACGTCGGTGTTCGTGGCGTCCAGCCGTCCCTCGCGGTTGACGATCGTGTTGAGCGCGCCGATCTGCTCAACCGCGCTGTCCGGACGGTCGATCAGCCGCAATGCCGCCACTTTGTGCGGCACCGTCACGTTCGCGCCGAGGGTCGATCGAGCGCGTAGTCGCTCCGTCGCGGACTGCAGATCTGCGGCCGGCGTATCCCACGCCTCGTAGCGCGCGTCGATCCCCAGCGCGTCGAGCGCCGCCTGCTGGAACGCCGGCGAGATCGAATGCGCTACCGGGTGCCCGAGCAGGGCGATCGTCTGCGTCATCTCCCCGAGGCTACTCGGCGCATTCCGACGCGCGGAACGCCTCGACGTTCGCGTTGTGCCCGGCGAGCGTCGCCGCGAACGCGTGCGATCCGTCGCACGCGGGCGCTGCCACGAAGAACACGAACGCGGTCTCCGCCGGCCGCACCACCGCCTCGATCGCCGCGATCCCCGGGTTCGCGATCGGCCCCGGCGGCAACCCGGGGTAGAGGTAGCTGTTGTAGGGCGAGTCGGTCTCCAGGTCGCCCTGCTCCAGGCCGAGCTTCCACCAGCCAAACTCCTCGACGCTCTCCGGCGTCGAGATCACGAACTGCACCGTCGGATCCGCCTGCAGCGCAATCCCCTGTTCGAGGCGATTCAAGAACACCGAGGCCACCAGCGGCTGCTCCTCGGCCAGCGCCGCCTCGCGCTCGACGATCGAGGCCAGCGTCAGCACCTCGTGCATCGACAAGCCGGCAATCGCGGCTTCCTGGCGCAGCTCTGTGGTCACCTGTTCAACAAACGCGTCGAGCATGGCCTGCACGGCATCGTCCGCGGTCGTCGTCTCGCGGAACGGAAAGCTCGCCGGCAACAGGTATCCCAGCAGCGAGGTCTCCGCTGGTTTCCCCAGCAGGGCCGGGTGTTGCCACGCTCGCGTGACCGCCGCCTCCCATTCGCCGGCGGTCACCACCCTCTCCGCGACGAGAATCGCCCCCACCTCCTCCACGCGAAGCCCCTCGGGAATCCGCACCAGATCGGCGTCGATGCCACCACTCCGCAGCTGGCGGATCACCTCGGACGCGGGCGTCCCCGTCTCGAACTCGTACTGACCGGCCTTCAGCTCGGCGTTGACGCCGCTGAACACGAGCAGCGTGTCATAGGCGCCGGCATCCGCCAGCGCCCCCGCCTCCAGCAGGATCTCACGGATCTCGGCGGCGCCCGTCCCCTCCGGGATCTCCACCGCCACGAGCTCGCTCGCGACCGGCGGGCCGCCCCGCTGCAGCATCGCCACGTCCTCGGCGATCGCTTCGGGCGTCGCCAACAGCTGCTGCACCATCAGCATCACCACCGCCACCGAGAACGCCACCATCAGCCCGAAGGCGAAGGTCAGCGGATCGCGTAGGTAGCTCAGCAGGTCAATTCGTCGCGTCAACGCCGCTCCCCGCGATCTGGCTTCCGGCGTCACGCCGGCGTCCGAGGAACTGCTCGAGCAAGATCGCCGCCGCCAGATCGTCGCTCGGGCGGCTGGCGCCCCCCGCCTCGCGCGCCTGCCTCTCCGCCGCCACGGTCGTCAAACGCTCGTCCTCGTAGACCAGCGTCACGTCCGAGCGCGCTGGCGATCCGCGCCCCGAGGCGTCGCGCCATCGCCGCCGCGTCACCCTCGTCGCCGCTCGGCAGCAGCGGTAGGCCGACCACGATCCCGCCCACCGCTTCACGCCTGACGATCGCCCGGATCGCCGGAAACGCCGCCGAGGCCGGCACCACCTCCAGCGGCACTGCCAGGCGCTCCTCGGGATCGCAGATCGCGAGGCCCACGCGCGCTTCGCCTGGATCGACCGCCAGCCAGCGCACCGCTACGGCTCCGCCGTCGGTGTCGCGTCCGTGGCCGTCCGCAGCAACGACGAATCCTCGGTCGCATCGTCATCCGCCTCGGTGTCGGACTCCACGAGGCTCGCCGGGCCCGCCAGCGTGATCGTGATTCGGTCCGCGTTGCGCGGCAGCCAGCGCCATGGGACCAGCGCCGGTCGGAGCGTGATCTGGGGTGGCCCTTCCAGCGCCAGCATCGCCTCGATCTCGATCCGTGCCGTCTCCGGCGAGTCGCCGCTGATCGCCTCCCTGACCAGCGTCGTGTCGATCACGTCCGCCACCAGGCCGGTCGCCGTCAGCCGCACCGTCACTGTCCCCGCCTCGACCCGCGCGTCGTCCAGCGTCGCAGTCGCGCTCCCCGGCAACAGCGCTCGCCCCTCCTCGAGGCGGTCGAGCAACAGCGCCTCGGCGGTCAGCGCCGCCTGCTCCTCGGAGACTACGAGCGCCGTCACGATCGCCGTGTAATCGACCAGGAAGGTCTCGGCCGGATCACCCGGGTTCGCCAGCGCCTCCTGGCTGAAGATCGACACCGAGATCGTCTGCGGAAACACCGTGCCCTCGGTGACCGCCGCGAACAGCTCGCGCTCGCCGATCCGCCGCAGCACCTCGTCGGAGATCAGCGCCACCCGCACGACATCGGTCTCGTCGACCGCCGGCACGGTCTTGTCCGTCCCACCCTCCGCCGAGGCGGGGTTCGTCGCCGTCAACCCAGCGGGCAGATCGTCGCTCAAGATCAGCGTGCCGAACGGGACGTTCGCCTGCGTCCCCGCCTGCACCGCGGTCGCGCTGGCCGTCGCGATCGAGCCCGGCGGTACTGTGACATCCGCGTCCGTCGCGAAGCTGATCCCGTTCTCGTCGTCCACCTGGCTGCCGGCGCGGACGATCGCCTCCGCCTCCGTCGTGTTCGAGAACTGGAGGATCACCGTCGCCCGCTCGTCCGGCACCTCGACCTCGCCCGAGGTCAGGATCGCGATCGTGTGCGTGAACTCGTGCTGGAAGCTCGTCGCCGGCTGGACGCCCAGCTCCAGGTCCGGCTCGGTCGCGATCGGATTCAACCGCATCCGCGCCGAGGTCGACACCTCTTCCGAGGCCGGCACGACTACGATCTCCGCCGACGGAATGGTGTTGCAGGCGACGATCCCCACCAGGTACAGCCCGCCGACTAATACCGTTGCGCGGACCAGGCCGCCCCACGGAATCCGCGGCACGTAGAACTCGCGATCGCCCACCCGCAGCCGGTGATGCGGCGCCCGCACGACCCGACCCACCGACGTCGTCGCCGGCAGTCCGTTCTGCCGCGCGTAGCTCCGAACATCCCCACGCGACGCCACCACGCCGAGCGCCAGCGCGTGCCGCTTCGCCACCGCCGCGATGTGCGGCCACGCCGCCGGATCGCGCAGCACCCGTGCTTCGCGCGGCACGACCAGCACCACCTCGGGACCGCCCGCCGCCTCGATCCGCTCGACCAGCGACAGGATGCCGTCGTCGGCACGCGCCACGACCGTCACCCGACCCGACGGATCGCTGACCGGTGCTGGCGTCGATGGATCGACTTCACGCCGGCGCGGCGCCCGCAGGTTCGCGATGAACGCCACGACCCCCCGCCACGCGCGGCGCGCGGCGACGGCCGTGGCCCTCGCTGCCGTCATCGCCGCGCTGCGGGCAGCCCTCGCGGCCTTCCCCGCCGCGGCACCGATGGTTCGGGCGACGGTCTCGAGGACCGGGGCGACGCGCCGCCATGCGTTGCGCAGGGCCTCGAGCGTCTCGTTCATCGCGGGCTAGCCCCCGAGCCGCTCCCGCGCGAGCGCCCGCGCCGACTCCAGCGCCTCGTCCAGGCGCGCGCTGTCGCGTCCGCCCGCCTGCGCGAGCTGCGGCCGCCCACCCCCGCCGCCGCCCGTGATCTTCGCGGCCTCCCGCACCACTTCGTCCGCGCGCAGCCCACGTTCGACGACGTCGTCCGTCGCCGCCGCGATGAACATCGGCCGTCCATCCACCTCGGCGGCCAGCGTGATGAAGGCGCTGCCCAGCTTCTGCCGCAGCCGATCGACCATCGGCCGCAACGCGTCGGCCGATTCTGCCTCAACGCGCGCCACGAGCACCTGCACGCCACCCATTGCCTCCGCCGCGTCCACGAGGTCATCCGCGCGCCCCGCGGACGCCTGCTGCGACGCCTCCTCCGCGCGCCGCCGCTCGGCCGCGAGCTGCTCCTCGAGGGCAGCCACCCGTTCGCCAACCTCGTGCGCCGGCACCTTGAAGTGCTGCGCGAGGTCGTCCAGCTCGTCCAGCCGCTGCTCGACGTATTCGTCGGCGCCCGGCCCCGTGACCGCTTCGATCCGCCGCAGCCCGGCGCCGATGCTCGAGTCCGAGACGATCTGCAGGTGCCCGACCTCGCCGGTCGAATGCAGGTGCGTTCCGCCGCAGAACTCGCGGCTGAAGCACTGCGGCGAATGCTGGTCACCGTGCCCATGCGCCTCGCAGTACTCGACTACCCGCACCTGGTCGCTGTACTTGTCCTCGAAGAACGCGATCGCGCCCCGCTCCACCGCCTCGTCGTAGGGCAACACCAGCGTTTCTCGCTCGATGTCCTCCCTCACCTTCTCGTTCACCAGACGCTGGATCGTCCGTAGCTGTTCCCGGCTCGGCGACTCCGGATGCGTGTAGTCGAAGCGTAGCCCGGTCCGGGCCGACGTACGAACCGGCCTGCCGCACGTGCGTACCCAGGTGCTCACGCAGCGCCGCGTGCAGCAGGTGTGTCCCCGTGTGGTTGCGCATCGAGCCCTGCCGGAACTCCGCGTCCACCCGCGACTCCGCGTTCTCCGAGGTGGCGATCGCGCCCTCCTTCACCGCTCCGACGTGCACGATCGCGTCGCCGAAGCGCCGCGCATCCTCCACGGTGAATCGTCCGCTCGGCGTGATCACCTCGCCGCGGTCGCCGATCTGGCCACCGCCCTCGGGGTAGAAGCTCGACGACTCGAGCACCACCTCGCCGGCTTGGCCCGCTTCGAGGCGGTCCACGGTCGTCCCGTCGCGCATCAGCAAGCGCACCGTCGAGGCGCCAGTCAGCCCCTCGTAGCCCGTGAACTCGGACTCGACGCCGAGCGCCGCGTAGCGCGCCGCGCGCTCATCGTCGGCGGCGTCGAAGGTCTCCTCGCCGCGCGACCGCTCGCGCTGCGCGGCCATCTCCGCGTCGAAACCCGCCTCGTCGACCTCGAAGCCGAGCGAGGCCGCTACCTCGCGCGTCAGCTCCGGCGGCAGCCCATGGGTGTCGTACAAGACGAACATGTCGCGTCCCGGCACCCGCTTCGATCCGCGCTCGCAAGCGAGCACGTCGTCGAGCAGCTCGAGGCCGCGCGTCAGCGTCTGCTGGAACCGCGCCTCCTCGACCTCCGCCACGCGCGTGACGAAGTCGCGCTGTTCCGCCAGCTCCGCGTTCGCGTTCGCCGACGCGTCGATCGCCGTCCCCACCACCTCTGGCGAGGAACGGCTCGCGCACGCCGAGCTGGTGCCCGAAGTACACTGCTCGCCGCAGCACCCGCCGCAGCACATAGCCGCGCCCGTCGTTGCTCGGCAGCACCCCGTCCGTCACGAGGAACCCGATCGCCCGCGCGTGCTCGGCGATCACGCGCAACGCCTCGGTCGCGACGGGGTTTTCGTGCGGGTCGTAGGTGCGCCCGGACACCCGCTCCGCGGCCGCGATCACCGATCGCAGCTCGTCGGTCTCGTGCACCGTGCGCACGCCTTGCAGCACCGACGCGAGCCGCTCGAGGCCCGCCCCGGTGTCGATGTTCGCCGCCGGCAGCAGCTCCTGTGAGCCGTCCTCCTGCTGGAAGTACGTCATGAAGACGAGGTTCCAGATCTCCAGGAAGCGCCCGCTCTCGAGCGCCGGGTGGTCAGCGTCGTAGTCGTAGTCCGCCGGGCGCGGCTCGGCCGGCTCGCCGAAGTCGTAGTGCACCTCGGAGCAGGGTCCGCAGGGACCGGAGTCGCCGGGCGGCCCCCAGTAGTTCCCCTGCTCGGCCGAGTAGCGAAGAATCCGCTCCTCGGGCAGCCCCTTCGCTCGCCACAGCTCGAACGCCTCGTCGTCGTCGGTGAACACCGTCGCCCACAGCTTGTCCGGATCGAGGCTCAGCACCTCCACCAGGAACTCCCACGCCCATTCGACCGCCTCGTTCTTGAAGTAGTCCCCCACCGAGAAGTTCCCGAGCATCTCGAACAGCGTGAGGTGACTCTCGTCGCCCACCTCTTCGATGTCGGTCGTGCGGAAGCAGCGCTGGATCGAGGTTAGCCGCGGCGCCGGCGGCTCCTCCAGGCCCATGAAGTACGGCTTGAATTGCACCATCCCGGCCGTGGTGAACAGCAACGTCGGATCCCCGTGCGGGACGAGCGAAGACGAGGGGATGCGGCGGTGCTGGCGCGCCTCGAAGAACTTGAGGAACGCTCGTCGCAGTTCGTCAACCGTCAAGGAGTGCCGCCCTCCACTGCCCGCCCCCTTGAGCTGCGATCGACCGGGCGCGATCGGCCGCAGACGCAGTCAGTTTCGCACGCGGTTCGCATTGGGGAGGTGCCGGCGAGGCGCGGCTCATCGCCGTCTCGCTAGAGTAGAATGCGCCCTAGGAGGCGGTCAATTTGCAGTCGTGCGTTCCCGCCGCGAGCCACCTTCAGAGGCGCCCCGAACTGACGAATCAATGACGGCGACGCGATCAGCCCCATCGTTGGATGGTTGGA
Source organism: Dehalococcoidia bacterium (assembly GCA_965248675.1). GTDB lineage: Bacteria > Chloroflexota > Dehalococcoidia > UBA2979 > UBA2979 > UBA6627. Next base: position 145,348 of record CBDFJZ010000005.1, on the reverse strand, counting down.
CGGCGATCGTCCTCGCCGCCGGGCGCGGCACACGTATGCACTCCGCCCTCCCGAAGGTCCTCCACCCCGTCGCCGGCGTCCCGATGGTCCGCCACGTCGCCGGCGCCGCTCGCGACGCCGGGTTCGAGCACATCGTCGCCGTCGTCGCCCCGGGCGGTGAAGCGATCGCCGAGGCCGCCGGCGCCGGCGTTGCCGCCGCGATCCAGACCGAGCCGCTCGGCACCGGCCACGCCGCCCTCGCCGGCGTCACGGCCGCCGAGGGCGCCTCGACGATCGCCATCGTCAACGCGGACCTGCCGCTGCTCACCGCCGAGACCCTCGCCGCCGCCGCCCACCGTCACCGCGAGGCCGGCGCGTTGCTCACCCTCGTCACCGCCGCCCTCGCAGACCCGACCGGCTACGGACGTATCGCCCGCCGAGACGGCCGCGTCCACGCCATCGTCGAGGAGGCCGACACCGACGCGGCGACCCGCGCGATCGCCGAGGTCAACGTCGGTCTCTACATCGCCAGCGCCGACTGGCTCCGCTCGACACTCGAAGCCCTCGAACCGAGCGCGGGCGGTGAGCTCTACCTCACCGACGTCATCGCCCGCGCCGTCGCGTCGGAAGCTACCGTCGAAACCTACGCGCTCCCTGACACCAACGAGGCGCAGCAGGTCAACGACCGGGTCGAACTCGCGCGGGCCGAGGCGTCGATGCGCGACCGCGTCCGCCGCCGCCTCATGCGATCCGGCGTCACTATCGTCGACCCGGCGAGCACGTTCGTTGACGCCGCCGTCGAGGTCGGCCAGGACACCACGCTGCTGCCCGGCGTCCACCTCCTTGGCACGACCAGCCTCGGCCGCAGCTGCCGGATCGGACCGAACGCGGTCCTCCGCGACGTCGCGGCCGGTGACCGCGTCGAGGTTGGCAGCTCGACCATCGAGGAGTCGACGCTGGAGGACGGCGTCGACGTCGGCCCCTACTGTCATCTGCGACCGGGCTCGACGATCGAGCGCGACGTCCACCTCGGGAACTATGTGGAAGTCAAGGCCTCGCGGATTGGCGCGCGGACGCAGATCGGGCATTTCTCCTATGTCGGCGACGCCGATGTCGGTCAAGCTGTGAATATCGGTGCAGGCACGGTCACCGCGAACTACGATGGGGATCGCAAGCACCGAACGGAAATCGGAGACGGGGCGTTCATCGGAGTCGATTCGATGCTCGTCGCCCCGGTGACAGTTGGAGCAGGCGCGCGAACCGCGGCGGGAGCGGTCGTCACGAACGACGTCCCACCCGGTGCCATGGTGATGGGGGTACCGGCGCGCCTGCGACCAGGTGAAGGAGAAAAATCCGGCAGCGGCTGACCCCACGCCGGCGCCCGCATTCTCTTGGATAGCAGCCTACTCATCGTCGTCGCGACCCTGCTCGCCACGACCGTCCTGCTGGTTTTGATCGCCGCCGCCGAGGCAGGCGTGACCGCGCTCTCCCGAGGGCGCATCCGCGCCGAGCACCCGAACGGCCTCGGTGGGCTCCTACTCAGCTACATCCGCCGCCGCCAGCGCATCCTCCGCACGCTCAGCGTCGCGACCACGGCGGTGATCGTGCTCTGCACCGGCACGCTCACCTTCGCCCTGCTCCAGGGATCCGAGGTCACCATCCAGGCCACCGTCGTCGCGGCCGCCGCCTCGTTCCTCTTCGTCGCCTTCGTCCGCCAGACCACCCGCTCGATCGTGCTGCTCAACCCGGAGCGCTGGGGCCTGCGCCTCTCGCTCCCCATCCGCGTCCTCCAGATCGCGTTCACGCCCCTCGCCTGGCTCGCCAACGCGCCGATCAACCTGATCCTCCGCATGCTCGGCCGCGGCGACGCCGTGCTCGAAGCCGATCCCACCGAGGAACTCGTCGGCCTCCTCGAGGTCACCGAGGCCGGCGAAGAACCGGCGATGGCCGAGCAGCGCCGCATGATGCGCGGCGTGATCGACATGACCCGGCAAACCGTCCGTGAGCTGATGACCCCGCGCACCGACCTCGTTGGCGTCACGATCGATGCCTCGATGGGCGACGTGATGAAGGTGATCAGCGAATCCGGCTACAGCCGCATCCCGCTCTACAGCGACTCGTTCGACACCATCGTCGGCGTCGTCTACGCCAAGGACCTGCTGGCCTACCTCCGCACCGGCGACGTCACGCCGAAGCTGCAGGACATCTGCCGCCCCGCCTACTTCGTCCCCGAAACGAAGCGCGCCGACGAGCTGCTCGCCGACCTCCGCCGCGACCAGGTCCACCTCGCGATCGCCGTCGACGAGTACGGCGGCACCGCCGGCGTCGTCACCGTCGAAGACCTCCTAGAGGAGATCGTCGGCGAGATCAGCGACGAGTACGACGTCGAGGAGGTCGAGGTCGAACGCCTCGCCGATGACGAAGCCATCGTCGACGCCCGCATGACGATCGACGAGCTCAACGAACTCTTCGGCACCGCGATCGAATCCGACGACTTCGACACCGTCGGCGGCCTCATCTTCACCCTGCTCGGCCGCCTCGCCTCCCTGGGCGACGAGGTCAGCACCCTCACCGACAACGGCGAGGTCGACGAGAACGGCCTCCAGCTGCGCGTGCTCTCCGTCCTCGGACGCCGCATCAAGAAGGTCCGCGCCACCCTCCGCTCCCGCACCACCGAGCCCGCCACCGCCGACGTCGTCTAAACCCAGGCGCTCACCCGAAGTACCCCTCAGGTCGAGGGCAGGCGCTAAGCGCCCTCCCGGCGGGGTTTGGAGCCGCCTCGGCCGCAAGCCGATCCCAACAAGAGAGGCCCCACTGAGCGTCTGGGCCGGACCGGCGGGATCCAAACAACCCTACAAACAACGCCGAAGGCGACCCGCCGGCCGCCAACGCCAGCCCCGAGGCCAGACCACACTCCGAGGAGCGACGCGATCACGCACGCCAGGCCCCTCCTCTCGCCCCCGGCGAACGACGCCCCACAGGCCCTCCGCTGAGCGTGCGCCAGTCGTCAGACACCACCCACCACTTGACTCGGTCGCGTACCCTATCCTGCGCATGACCGATTTCAGAACAAATGATCTGCCCTACTGGGTCGCGCTCCACCGCGCCTACCGCCTCGGCAGCGCCGGCTTCACCCTCCTCGAGAGTGCCTTCCCCACCATGGAAGCCGCCTGGCACGCCACGCAGACCCAGCTCCGCGACGCGGGCCTCGACGCCGCGAGCATCGAGGGCATCCACTCAGTTCGAGCCCAGACCACACCAGAAGCCGAGCTTGAACGCCTCGCCGCCCTCGGCGTCGAGGCTTACCCCCGCACAGACCCCCGCTACCCCGAGCGGCTGCGGGAGATCCCCGATGCCCCCGCCGTTCTCTACCTGAAAGGCTCATGGGAGCCGGAGGACGACTGGAGCGTCGCCGTCGTCGGGACGCGCCACCAAGTACGGACGCGAGGCGACGATCGAACCGTGCAGGGCATCGCCCGTAACCGCGTCACGATCGTCTCCGGGCTCGCTCGCGGTATCGACACCGTCGCCCACCAGACCGCGCTCGACGCGGACGGGCGCACGGTGGCGGTCCTGGCAAACGGCCTCGACGAGCTGTACCCGCCGGAGAACCGCGGCCTGGCGGACCGTATCGTGGAACGAGGCGCCTTGATCTCCGACTACCCCCTCGGCACCAGGCCCCGCGCGGAGTACTTCCCGCGCCGCAACCGCATCCTCTCCGGGCTCGCGTTGGGCACGATCGTCGTCGAGGGCGACTACAAGAGCGGCGCCATGATCACCGCCCGCCTCGCCACCGAGCAGAACCGCGAGGTCTTCGCCGTCCCCGGCTCGAACTTCTCGGCGCAGTCCCGAGGCCCGCTCTCGTTGATCCGCGACGGCGCCAACCCGGTCACCCGTTCCGAGGACGTGCTCGAGGCCCTCAACCTCACCAAGCTCGGCGCGCAGCTCGATTTCAGCCGCGTCGCCCCGCCCGCAAACGACGACGAGCGCGCCGTGATCGAGGCCCTCAGCCGCGAGCCGAGGCACATCGATGAGGTCGTTCGCGGCAGCGGACTGGCCGCCTCCGTGGTCTCCGGCACGCTCGCCATGCTTGAATTGAAGGGCCTCGCACGCGACGTTGGCGGTATGCAATACGTCCGGCTGCGCGAGGATTCGACCGAATATCAACCTGAATCCACGGCGATCCCAAACGCGCCCGCTGGAGAGCGAGCAGCGAAGTGACGACTGAGGCAACCACTATGGACGCCCCTGAGAACGGCGATCTTCGACGCCTCGTAATCGTCGAATCGCCCGCCAAGGCGCGCACCATCGGCCAGTTCCTCGGGCCGAACTACGTCGTCGAATCGTCGATCGGCCACATCCGCGATCTGCCCTCCTCTGCCGCCCAGATCCCGAAGCAGTACAAGAAGCAGTCCTGGGCGCGCCTCGGCGTCAATATCGAAAATGACTTCGAGCCCCTCTACGTCGTCCCGCCGGACAAGAAACCCCAGGTCACCAAGCTCCGCAAGCTCCTCAAGGACGCTGACGAGCTCTACCTCGCCACCGACGAGGATCGCGAGGGCGAAGCGATCGCCTGGCACCTGCTCGAGGTGCTGAAGCCCAAGGTCCCCGTCAAGCGCATGGTCTTCCACGAGATCACCCGCGAGGCGATCGAGGACGCGCTCGCCAACCCTCGCGAGGTCGACGAAGAGCTCGTCGAGGCCCAGGAGACGCGCCGCATCCTCGACCGCCTCGTCGGCTACGAGGTCTCCCCGGTGCTCTGGCGCAAGGTCAAGCCGCGCCTCTCCGCCGGTCGCGTCCAGTCCGTCGCCGTGCGCCTGATCGTCGAGCGCGAGCGCCAGCGGATGCGCTTCCATTCAGCGGGCTACTGGGACGTCGAGGCCACTCTCCGCACCCGCGACGGCCGCGAGGAGAGCGTCCGCACGCGGATGATCGAGCTCGACGGCAAGCGACTCGCCGTCGGCCGCGACTTCGACCCCGAGACCGGCCAGCTCACCGACGCCTCCGCCGTCGCCCTCCTCGACGAGCCCGCCGCCACCGGGGTCGCGACCGCCGTCGAGTCCGTGCCGTTCACCGTCACCGACGTCCAGGAGCGGCCTTACACGCAGAAGGCCCCGGCCCCGTTCATCACCTCCACGCTCCAGCAGGAGGCCAGTCGCAAGCTGCGCTACAGCGCTCAGCGCACGATGCAGGTCGCCCAGCGCCTCTACGAAAACGGCTACATCACCTACATGCGCACCGACTCGACGAACCTGTCGACGCAGGCCGTCAGCGCCGCCCGCCGCCAGGCCAGCGAGATGTACGGTCCCGAGTACGTGCCGGAGCAGCCGCGCGTCTACGCCTCGAGCACCCGCGGCGCCCAAGAAGCCCACGAGGCCGTTCGCCCCGCCGGCGACATCTTCCGCACGCCCGCCTCGCTCCGCGGCGAGCTCGACGCCGACGCGCTCCGCCTCTACGAGCTCGTCTGGAAGCGCACCGTCGCCTCCCAGATGAAGGACGCCAACGGCGTCCGCACGCAGGTTCGCCACGAGGCCGATACCGGGGAGCGAGGTCCTGCGACCTTCCAGACTTCCGGCAAGGTGATCATCTTTCCCGGCTTCCTCCGCGCCTACGTCGAGGGCTCCGATGACCCTGACGCCGCCCTCGACGACCAGGAACGCATCCTCCCTCCGCTGCAGACCGGCCAGCAGCTCGACCCAACCGCCACCGAGGCGAAGGGCCACGAGACGCAGCCGCCGTCCCGCTGGACCGAGGCGAGCCTGATCCGCGAACTGGAGGAGCGCGGCATCGGCCGCCCCTCCACCTACGCCTCGATCCTCCAGACCATCCAGGACCGCGGCTACGCCTGGAAGAAGGGCAGCGCGCTCGTCCCGACGTTCATCGCCTTCGCCGTCACCCGGCTCCTCGAGGAGCACTTCCCCGACCTCGTCGACTACGACTTCACCCGCCGGATGGAGGACTGCCTCGACGACATCGCCGACGGCGAGCGCGACGGTCGCCCGTGGCTCCACGCCTTCTACTTCGGCGACGAGAACGCGCCCGCCGATGACCCGATGGGCCAGGAGGGCCTCCACGGCACGATCAGCTCCGGCTGGGAAGCGATCGACGCCCGCGCCGTCTCCTCCGTCCCGCTCGGCCAGGACGACGACGGCCGCGAGGTCGCCGTCCGCGTCGGCCGCTACGGCGCCTACATCCAGGCCGGAGACGACGGCCCGCGCGCCGATCTCCCCGAGGACATCGAGCCCGACGCCGTCGACCTCGCCCACGCCAAGGAGCTGCTCCAGCAGGAGGCGCTCGGCGACCAGCCGCTCGGCGACGACCCCGAGACCGGAGAAGCGATCTACCTGAAGACCGGTCGCTTCGGCCCGTACGTCCAGCGCGGCGAAGACCCGGAGCGCGACGAGAAGGGCAAGATCCCGAAGGACGCCCCGAAGCCACGCCGCTCGAGCCTCTGGCCCGGCATCACGATGGAGGCGATCACCATCGACCAGGCGCTCGAGCTGCTCACCTTCCCGAAGGTGGTCGGCACCCATCCCAAGAGCGAGCTGGAGATCACCGCCCAGGACGGCCCGAACGGCCCCTACATCAAGATGGGCGACGAGAGCCGCAGCCTCGAGGATCACGAGCAGATGCGGAAGCTCACCCTGCTCGAGGCGATCGCGATCCTCGCCGAGCCCCGCCGCCGGCGCGGCCAGCGCACCTCCCAGCAGGTGCTCGCCGAGGTCGGCAAGCACCCCGACAGCGACGCCCCGATCACCGTCCGCAACGGCCGCTTCGGCCCCTACGTCACCGACGGCGTCGTCAACGCCTCGCTCCCGAAGGGCCGCGACCCGAAGAACATCGACCTCCAGGCCGCCCTCGACCTGATCGCCGCCCGCGAGGAACGCATGCGCGCCGAGGGCAAAGACCCCCGCGCCCCGAAGGCCAAGACCGCGCGCCGCGCGCCCCCTCGTCGCCGCCGCAAGTCCGCCTGACCTTCCGGTCCCCACGACGCCACCCCGGAAATCCCGCCCACCTGTCCACGAACCGTTTGAAAGTGCCCGCTCGGTCCAACGGCGCGACGCGTCCTCCGAGCGGGGGCGCGGGGGCCCTCGCCCGGAGGGCGATCCCTACATGACAGCCCCCCAGGTATGTGGGTGGGCGGGATCCAAACAACTGTGCAGACAACGCCAAGGCGAGACGCTTCGCCCACGCAAGCCCGGAACCCCCGTAGCGACCACATAACCCGTCGCCTCCCGACCCTCAGCGCTGCTACGCTGATCCCCCCCTTCCGTGGGATCCGTGGCGGGGCACATACGGAGACCCCCCGTGCCCAACCACGCCCCGTCCGAGGACGCCCGCCCTTCCGAGGTCCGACGCGCAGCAGCATCTGCCGACTCGCGCCGCCGCACCCCCTCCCCCGAGGCCGGCGCCGCGTTACGGCGCTACCTCGATCACCTAGCCAACGTCCGCCGCCGATCCGCCCACACCGTCCGCAACTACCGCACCGACATCGAAGCCTTCCTTGCCTTCGTCAACGCCCTCGATACCCCCTTCGACGAGGCCGGCCGCCGCCTCGGCCGCGCCCACCTCGGCGAACTGCGCGCCGCCGGCGTCGCCGACAGCTCTATGAAGCGCCGCGCCACCACGATCGCCGCCTTCTACCGCTGGCTCGATCGCGAGGGCGTCCCGCTCCACCCCGCGCCCGGCGACTCGATGCTCCGCCTCCGCTACCCAAAGGCGACCCGCCGCCTCCCTCACTTCCTCTCCACCGACGAGGCGGCCGACCTCGTCGACGCGCCCGAGGAGGACACGCCGTCCGGCCTCCGCGACCGCGCGATCCTCGAGCTGCTCTACGGCGCGGGCCTCCGCGTCAGCGAGGTCGCCGCCCTCGATCAGCGCGACGTCGACCTCGGCAACCGTCAGCTGCACGTCACCGGGAAAGGCGACCAATCCCGCATCGCGCTCTTCGGCGACCCCGCCGCCACCGCGCTCCGCGCCTACCTCGACGGAGCGCGCCCCCATCTCGCCGCTCCCGCCGACGGTCCCGAGGACGCGCTGTTCCTCAACCGCTCGGGCGGCCGCCTCACCGCCCGCTCGATCCAGCGCGTCGCCAGACGCAGCGGCATGCAGGCCGGCATCGCCCAGCCGGTGCACCCCCACCTGCTGCGCCACACCTTCGCCACCCACATGCTCGAGGGCGACGCCGATCTGCGTGTGGTCCAGCACCTGCTCGGCCACAGCTCCGCCGACACGACCCAGATCTACACCGCCGTTGCGCATCGCCGCCGCGAGGCGCTGATCACCTCCGCGCTCGACCGCGCCCGTCGCGCAGAATCGAACGACGAGTAGGATTCAAGGCGCCCCGGCCGGCAGGCCAGAATGCGGCCCCGAAGGATCGGGGCGATCGAGGGCGGAGGCTCGTGCATGCGGATCCTGGTACTCAACGGCCCGAACCTGAACGCGCTCGGCCGCCGCGTACCCGACATCTACGGCTACGAGACACTCGAGGACATCGAGACCTTGCTCCGCCAGCGGGGCGAGGACCTTGGCGGGATCGAGCTCGACTTCATCCAGTCCAACCACGAGGGCGAGCTGATCGACGCGATCCACGAACACCGCGACTGGGACGGCATCGTCCTCAACGGCGCCGCGCTCACCCACAGCTCCACCGCTCTCGCCGACGCGATCAGCGCCGTCATGGTCCCCACCGTCGAGGTCCACCTCACCAACGTGCACGCCCGCCCCGAGAGCTGGCGCCACCACTCCTTCCTCTCCCCCGTCGTCTGGGGCCAGGTCTCCGGCTTCGGCTACCGCAGCTACCTCGCCGCGCTCGACCTGTTGTATAGCCGCGTCGCGGAGGAGCAGCAGGCGTGACGGCAGAAACGAGCCAAGCGTGACCGCGGCCCGCATCGACCGCGTCCGCGCACGCCTCGAGGAGCTGCAGCTCGACGCCATCCTCGTCACCACGCCCAGCAACCGCCGCTGGGTCTCCGGCTTCACCGGCTCCGCCGGCGTCGTCCTCGTCGGCCGAGACAGCGCCCGCTTCGCCACCGACTCCCGTTACTGGGAGCAGGTCGCCCTCCAGGCCCCCGAGTTCGAGCTGGTGCAGGTGACCGGCGCCACGACCGGCGTCGCGCCCGACATCCTCCAGGACACCGGCGGCCTGACGATCGGCTTCGAGCCCGCGCACCTCACCGTCGCCGCCTACGAGCAGTGGACCACCGCCATCGACGCCCTCCTCGAGGCCGCCCGACCCCGCCTCGTCCCCGCGCCCGGCGCCATCGAGGCGCTCCGCATCGTCAAGGACGCCGGCGAGCTCGACGCCCTCGCCCGCGCCGTCCGCCTCGGCGACGAGGGCATGGCGCACGCCATCTCCTGCGTCGAGCCCGGCATGACCGAACGCCAGCTCGCCTGGGAGATCCAGCGCTACGTGATGGAGCACGGCGCCGACGACCTCTCCTTCAGCACGATCGTCGCCGGCGGCGACTGGGGCGCCGCCCCCCACGCCTACCCGCGCGACGTCCCGCTTGGCGAGGGCGCCGGCGTCGTCATCGACATGGGCGTCATCGTCGACGGCTACTGCTCCGACCTCACCCGCACCCTCTTCCTCGGCGAGCCCGACGACCGGTTCAAGCGCGTCTACGACACCGTCCTCACCGCCCAGACCATGGCCGAGGAACGCATCGAGGCCGGCATGACCGGCGCCGAGGCCCACACGATCGCCGCCACCGTCATCGCCGAGGCCGGCTACGGCGAATACTTCGGCCACGGCCTCGGTCACGGCGTCGGCCTCGACATCCACGAGGCGCCCCGCCTCGCGCCGTCATCGGAGGCGATCCTCGGCGACGGCCAGGTCTTCACCGTCGAACCGGGCATCTACATCCCCGGCTGGGGCGGCGTCAGGATCGAGGACCAGTGCGTGATGGAGGACGGTCGGGTGCACGCAGTGTCCGCATCACCCAAACTGGACCTGGAACTCGATCTCGAGATTGGAGTCCGATCGTGATCGGTACCTCGGACCTGAAGAAGGGCACCTCCGTCGAGGTCGACGGCACCCTCTACCAGATCGTCGATGTCCACCACGTCAAGACGAAGAAATCCGCTGTCTACCGCGTCAAGATGCGCGACCTCCGCGGCGGCCACATCATCGAGAAGTCCTTCAACGCCGGCGAAAAGCTGGCCGCCGCGCGCGTCGAACGCCGCGAGATGCAGTACCTCTACGGCGACGACCTGATGCACACCTTCATGAACACCGAAACCTTCGACCAGGTCGAGGTTCCCGCCGCCACCATCGCCGACGCGCTCCCCTACCTCCGCGAAGGCGACAAACCGCAGCTCATCCTCTACGGCGAAGAAGCCCTCGGCATCGAGCTCCCCGCCGCCGTCGAGCTGACCATCACCGAATCCGATCCCGGTATCAAGGGAGACACCGCCACCGGCGCCACCAAGCCCGCCACCATGGAAACTGGCCTCGTCGTGAACGTCCCGCTCTTCATCAACGCCGGCGACAAGATCAAAGTCTCCACCTCTAGCGGCGACTACCTCGAACGCGTCGCCACCGCGTAGCCCGCGCCGTCCCGAAGCGGGCATCACGATCGAGGGCGCCGTACGCCGCCGTCGGTCCTCGCCCCCGAACGCAGCTGCGTCTTTGACGTCGTTTTCTCCCGCGACGAAGATCCCGCCCCCCGACGCAGTTCAGTGAGGTCGGCCCCCTGTGCTCGATGCCGGCCCGCCTTCAGCTTCGTTCGAGCCCTCCTGGACGATCGCACCCACCCACCCCTCCCGGATCTCGTCAGATTGCGATCCGGCCCGCGAAGCGTCCTCCAGACGGGGGTGTGGGGGCGGAGCCCTCACAGATGTTCAGGGTGGGCGGGCGGGATCTAAACAACTCCGCAAACAGCGCCGAAGGCGAGAACCGAAGCCCTCGCCCGTCGATCGTCCTCGAGCAATAGTCGCTCCCCCAATCCGTCAGTTCTACTGAGAGGAGAGGACACACCCATGCCTCCCGAGGTCCAATCCGTATGGCAGCTCGTCCGATACCTGCGCGATCTGCTCGACCACGACCGCCGCCTCGCCGACGTCTGGGTCGGCGGCGAAGTCTCCAACCTCACCCGCGCGTCCTCCGGCCACATCTACTTCACACTGAAGGACCGAGGCGCCTCGCTCCGCTGTGTCTTCTTCCGCAGCAGCAACGCCGGCCAGGGCGAGCGCCTCGAGATGGGCGCGTCGCTGATCGTCCACGGCAAGATCGGCGTCTTCGAGCAACGAGGCGAGTTGCAGTTCGTCGTCGACTTCGTCCAGCCGGCCGGCGTCGGCGCGCGCCAGGCTGAGTTCGAGCGCCGTCGCGCCCTGTTCGAGGAAGAAGGCCTGTTCGCTGCCGCCCGCAAGCGTCCGCTCCCCCGCTTCCCCGAGCGGATCGGCGTCGTCACCTCGATGCAGGGCGCCGCGATCCACGACGTCCGCACCGTGATCGGCCGCCGCTGGCCGCGCGCGAAGCTGCTGCTCCAGCCCGCGCAGGTGCAGGGCGACCTCGCCGCCGTCTCGATCGCGGAGGCGGTGCGCTACGTCGCCGCGAAGGAAGATCCGTCCGCCTGGCCCGAGGTCGTCATCGTCACCCGCGGCGGCGGCGCTTCCGAGGACCTCTGGGCGTTCAACGAGGAACCTGTCGTCCGCGCGATCTTCAGCTGTCCCGTCCCCGTCGTCTCCGCCGTGGGCCACGAGACCGACACCACGCTCGCCGACCTCGTCGCCGACGTGCGCGCGCCCACCCCCTCGGCCGCCGCCGAGCTCGCGACGCCCGACCGCCTTGAGCTGCGACAACAGGTCCGGCAGCTCCAGCTCCGCCAGCACGTCCAGGTTTCGCGCCTCGCCACCCGCGCCCGCGAGGTCGTCGCTCGTGACGTTACCCGGATCGACCGGGCGCTCCCCGACACCGCGGCCTGGCACCGCCGTATCGCCGCCCACGCCGACGCGATGCGGCACCGCACGAGCGCCGCCACAGGGACCGCACGTGACGGCACGACGGCGCTCGCCGCACGCCTCGAAACGCTCTCCCCGCTCGCCACCCTCGGGCGCGGCTACGCCCTCGTCGCCCGCGCCGACGGCGCACCCGTGGGCCGCGCCGCCGACCTCGAGGCCGGCGACGCGATCGAGATCCGCTGGCGCGACGGTAGCCGGCACGCACGTGTAGAGTCCGGCTGATGACCGCCACGGATCACGAACCGGACGCCCAACCGCCACTCGACTTCGACTCCGCCACCGCTGAAGCCGAGAATTTCGAGGCGCTGTTCGCCCAGCTCGAGGCAATCGCCGCCCAGCTCGAGGCCGGATCGCTCGGCCTCGAGCAATCCGTCGCCCTCTACGAGCGCGGCATGGATCTCGCCGCGCGCTGCCAGCAGCTCCTCGGCGACGTCGAGCAGCGCATCGAGGTGCTCCGACAGCGGGCGAACGGCGAAAGCGAGCGCGAGTGACCGTCCACGTCGGCTGGTTCACGACGGGTCGTGGCGCAGGCTCGCGCGGCATGTACGAAGCGGTCACCGCCGCCATCGCCGACGGCTCGCTCGACGCTAGGATCTCGTTTCTGTTCTCGAATCGCGACCGCGGCGAAGACCCGGTCACCGACGACTTCTTCGCGCGCGTCGATGCCGATCGCGTCCCCCTCGTCGCGAGCTCGTCCGTGCGGTATCGAAAGGTCGTCGGCGGAGAACGGTCACGCGCCGGCGAACCGCTCCCCGCGTGGCGGACCGCCTACGACCGCGAGGTCGCCGACGCGATCGAGCCGTATCGCTGCGATGTCGGCATCCTTGCCGGCTACATGCTGATCTTCACCCCGCCCTTCGTGGAGCGGTTCTCGTTGCTGAACCTCCACCCCGCGCTGCCGGCGGGACCGATCGGCACCTGGCGCGAGGTCAACCGCTCGCTCATCCGCGGATCCGCCACCGAGAGCGGCGTGATGATGAACCTCGCCATTCCCGCCGTCGACGAAGGCCCGGTCGTCGGCTACTGCCGCTACCCGCTGACCGGACCCGACTTCGAGGCAGCCCGCGCAGACCTCGGCAACGCCGCCGCCCTCGACGACGATGCCATCGAGGCGAGCGCGCTGTTCGGGTTGATCCGTGAGGCCGGCATGCTCCGCGAAGCGCCATTCCTCGTCGAGGTGCTGCAGGCGTTCGGCTCTGGCCGCGTCGAGGTCGAAGACAGCAGCATCACCTACGCCTCCGGCCGCGCCCCCCTCCCAATCGACCTCACCGAGGAGGTCGACGAACGGCTGCTCGCCGTCGCCGCTGGTCAGGCCGAGGGTGAGCCGGTAGGCTAAGCAACCTCGACTCCCCGGTCGCAGCCTCGAGGACCCCGCATGACCAGCGAAGCACAGCACCTACCTGTCCCTCAGCGTCGCCTGATCCACGTACAGTCGCCTTCGCAGGCGCTGGCGATCCGGCCCGCACTCGCCATGATCGCGAGCCGCGCCCTACCTGTTGTCACCGCGTCGGTTGCCGCCGCCGCTACCGTCCTGACGGCGGAACGCGCCGTCCGAGCCCTCGCCACCAGGCTCACTCCGACCGCGACTCCGGCACCGCCCCTGGCGATCGCCTCGACGCGGCGCACGGTGCTCACCGAGTGGCTCACGATCGAACGACGGCGGCGCCCTAGCTGAGCACCCCGCGAACCCCGGGGACGTCGCCCCCTCGAGATTCGGCCAGCATGCAGTCCCCTCGAGGAACGAGCGGTGAACGCCTTCAGAAGCTCCTCGCGCGCGCCGGCCTCGGCAGCCGCCGCGCCTGCGAAACGCTGATCACCGACGGCCGCGTCACCGTCGACGGCCGCGTCGCCACCCTCGGCGAACGCGCCGACCCCGCCACGCACCGCATCGAGGTCGACGGCAGGCTCCTCTCCCTCCCCACCGACGACCTGACGATCGTCCTCAATAAACCCACCGGTTATGTCGTCAGCAGATCCGTGGAGCCCGGCCAACACGCCGTCTACGAGCTGCTCCCCGACGCCCCGCCGCAACTCCGTTATGTCGGCCGGCTCGACTCAGACACCGAGGGCGTCCTCTTGTTCACCACCCTCGGCGAGCTCGTCCACCGCCTCACCCACCCCCGCTACGAGGTCGACAAGGTCTACGAAACAACCGTCGAGGGCCGCCCGTCGCCGGCGCAACTCGACCAGCTCCGAACCGGCATCGCTCTCGAAGACGGCCGAACCGCCCCCGCGACCGTCGAGGTCCGCGAAACGCACAGCGACCAGACCGTGCTCCACCTCGTCATCCACGAGGGCCGCAAACGCCAGATCCGCCGCATGTGCCGCGCCATCGGCCACCCCGTCCGCCGCCTCCGCCGGATCGCTTTCGGCCCCATCACCCTCCACGGCATCGCCCCCGCCGAATCCCGCGAAATTACTCCTGAAGAGCTCGCCCAACTCCTCGCCCTCGCCCAGCTCCCCCCGCCCAGTAGCGCCAAAGCTCCTCGCTAATCCTCAGCCGCACCTCGAAGACCCTCTACGGCCGATGTCCGGAGCCCGCGCCAGGCCCCCTCCCCGGAAATGCACCAACCGCCCGCCTCCGACCGTGATACGCACGAAGGCCCCGTCGCAGGCGCGAAGGTCCTCCGAGCAGGGGCGTGGGGGCGGAGCCCCCACAGATGTTCAGGGTGGCCGGGCGGGATCTAAACAACTCTGCGAACGCTGCCGAAGGCGATCGCGGCCCGCCCTGAGGGAGTTGCGCCTTTCGCCGCCCCTGATCGAAGCCAGCGACACACACGCCGAGGGCCCGCGACCCGGGGCCACCCCCCACCCTCGAGGCCACCGGTACCCCCATCGCTAGACGCCCCGATCAGCCCCTCGCTATGATCCCCCCAGCCCGCCCACGCGCCTGAAACGCGCACATCCACCACCCCAGGGAGCCCCGCATCGCCCCCGACCCGCTCGCGCGCTCGATCGCGATCGATGGCCCCACGGCCGCCGGCAAATCCGTCGTCGGCCGTGCCGTCGCCGAGCAACTCGGCATCGGCTTCTTCGACACCGGCCTCATGTACCGCGCTTGCACCCTCGCCGTCCTCCGCGACGCGATCGATCCCGAGCACGCCGCCGCCGTCCTCGTGCTCGTACGCGCTCTCGACCTCGACATGCGCTGGCCCGACCCCACCACGCCCCACATCTTCCTCGCCGGCGAGGACGTGACCTCCGAGCTGCGCTCACCCGACGTCGAGCGCACCGTCTCGCTCGTCTCCCGGATTCCCGAGGTGCGCGACGAGCTCGTCCGCCGCCAGCGCGCGATCGCCGCGCGCGAGCCCGTCGTCATGGCCGGCCGCGACATCGGCACCCGCGTCCTCACCGAGGCGCGCACCAAGATCTTCCTCGACGCCTCCAGCGAAACCCGTGCCCGTCGCCGCCTCGGCGAGGAGCTCAACGCCGGGCGCGACTCCTCGTTCGAGACCGTGCTCACCGCCACCCGCCGCCGCGATGACCTCGACGACTCCGGCCACCGTGCGGTGCGCCGCGAGCAGGCCGCCGTGGACGCCGTGATCGTCGATACCGACGCGCTCGGCATCGACCAGGTCGTCGCTGCCTGTATCGACGCCTACCGCACGGCGAACGGTGCATGACGTGCGCCGCTTCCTCAGCAAGCTCACCTACAACGCGCTGACCTTCGGCGTCCGGTTGCTCGGCCGCACGCTCGCTCGCCTCGAGGTCGTCGGCCGGGAGCGGGTGCCCGTCGATGGGCCCGTCATCTTCATCTGCAACCATGCACACATCGTTGACCCGCCGCTCGTCGGATCGTTCTCGCCCCGCCCGGTCCACGTGATGGCGAAGCGCGAGCTGTTCGAGACACCGCTGATCGGCTGGCTCTTCTGGGCCGTCGGCGCCTTCCCCGTGCGCCGCTTCTCGGGCGACCTCGGGGCGTTGCGCGTCGCGCGGAACTATCTGCGGGACAACGGCGTTGTGCTCATGTACCCGGAGGGCACCCGCAACCACGGTCGCGGACTGAAACCCGCGCTCCCAGGAGCCGCCATGGTCGCGCTGCTCACCGCGGCCCAGATCGTCCCCGTCGCGATCGAGGGCAGCCACGCGATCCGCCTCCGCTCGATCCCGTTCCTCTGGCTCATCGGACGCCGGCTACCGATCCGTATCGAGTACGGCGAGCCGTTCAGCCTCGATGCCGGCAGGGCGAGCGCACAGGGCGCGATGGAGGCCACCGACCAGATCATGCGTCAGGTCGCCGCGCTCCTCTCACCCGAGTACCGTGGTGCATACGGGGATCAGACGGCGGGCACGATCGTCGTCGCGCGCGCGACCCCCGATCAGCGCGAACAGTTCGAAGAGGAGCGGCGGGACAGCAGGGAGTAGCGGCGTGTGTGGAATCGTTGGCTACAGCGGGCAACGCCCGGCCGGTCCGATCGTGCTCGACGGCCTCCGCCGCCTCGAATACCGCGGCTATGACTCCGCGGGCATCGCCCTGATCGAGGACGACGGCGAACTCTACATCGCCCGCGCCACCGGCAAGCTCGACGCCCTCGTCCAACACACCGAGGGCCAGCTCCCGCCCGCCACCACCGCGATCGGCCACACCCGTTGGGCGACCCACGGAGAACCGAGCGACCGCAACGCGCACCCCCACCTCGACCCCGCCGGCCGCGTCGCCGTCGTCCACAACGGCATCATCGAGAACTTCGAGGCCCTCCGCGCCCGCTTCCCCGCCGAGACCTTCGCCTCCGACACCGACACCGAGGTGCTCGCCCACATGCTCGGTGCCGGCCTCGAGGCCGGCGCCGATCTGCTCGAGGCGCTGCGCTCGGTCGTCGCCGACGCCGACGGCGCCTACTCGCTGGTCGCCGCTGACCGTGAAACGCCCGGCCGCATCGTCGCCGCGCGCGTCGGCAACGCCGGGGGCCTCGTCGTCGGACACGGCGACGCTGAGATGCACATCGCGTCCGACCTCGGCGCGCTGATCGCTCACACGCGGCGCGTCAACTTCCTTGAGCCGGGCGAGCTCGTCGACCTCACCGCGTCCAGCGTGGCGTTCGTCGACGCCGCCGGCCGCGCGATCGAGAAGCCGATCGAGATCGCCCCTCACAACTACGTCACCGCCGCCCGCGGCCGCTACAAGCACTTCATGCTCAAGGAGATCCACGAGCAGCCCGACGCCGTCCTCGACGCGCTCCGCGGCCGTTACCTGGTCGACCCCGCCCGCGTTGAGCTCGACGAGCTCCCATTCACGACCGCCCAGATCGAGGCGATCGATCGCGCCGTCCTCGTCGGCATGGGCACCTCCTCGAACTCCACGCTCGTCGGCCGCCACTACTTCGAACGCTTCGCCCGCATCCCCTCCGAGGTCGATAACGCCGCCGAGTTCCGCTACCGCGAGCCCGTCCTCGATGAGCGCACGCTCGTCGTCTCCGTCGCCCAATCCGGCGAAACCGTCGACACCCTCGCCGCCATGGACGAGGCACGCCGCGCCGGCTGCCCCCAGATCACCCTCTGCAACACGCCCGGCGCGCAGACCACCCGTGTCGCCGACGCCACCCTCTACCTCCGCGCCGGACCCGAGGTCGCCGTCGCGAGTACCAAGACGATGGCCTCCTCGATGCTGCTGTTGCACGCCCTCGCCCTCTACCTCGGACGCCAACGCGGCGCCCTCGATCCGGAAGTCGAACACCACCAGGTCGAGGCCGCCCTTCACCTCCCCGTCGCCATCGGCGAGGCCCTCAACCTCGCCCCCCAGCTCGAGGACATCGCTCGCCGCTACGCGGAGTTCGAGGACTTCCTCTTCCTCGGCCGCGGCCTCGGCCTCCCGATCGCCATGGAAGGTGCGCTCAAGCTCAAAGAGGTCTCCTACATCCACGCCGAGGGCTACGCCGCCGGCGAGATGAAGCACGGCCCGATCGCCCTCATCGACCCGCGCACCCCCACCGTCGCCATCGCCCCCCGCGACTCCGTCCACGAAAAGATGCGCTCCAACATCGAACAGGTCCGCGCCCGCAACGGGGACGTCATCGCCCTCGTCTCCCACGGCGACCGCTCCCTCGACGACCTCGCCACCGACGTGATCGAACTCCCCGCGGTCGACCCGCTCCTCGCCCCGATCGTCACCGTCGTCCCGCTGCAACTATTGGCGTACTACATCGCCCTCCAGCGCGGCGCCGACATCGACCAACCTCGCAACCTCGCCAAAACCGTCACTGTCGAGTAGCAAGCGGCTGAGCGCACCAGGCAGGGCTCTGAGCGGTTCGTAAGGCCACGCGTTGCCGCTGGCGCCATTACCGGATTTTGAGGGCACCTGGTACTGCAGCTCGGACGGGACGGTCCGTCGGCGAAGTTGAATAGATCCCACCCGCCCGCCCAGACGGGTGATGAGCCTGCGCTCAGCTCCGTGACGCGCAACGTCCTCCGAGCAGGCTCCCGAGGCGCAAGGCGTCCTCCGAGCGAGGGTGCGGGGGCGGAGTCCCCGCAGGCATGTGGGTGGGCGGGCGGGATCTAAGTAACTGTGCAAACACCGCCGAAGGCGGGCAGCTTCCTCGCTGAGATCAGCATCGCGAAGCGACACCCGAAGTCATCGGCCCGGAGCGGGCCAACCCTCAACCCCTCAGCACCGCCTGCGCCGCGGCAAGCCGCGCAATCGGCACCCGATACGGCGAACAAGACACATAGTCGAACCCGTGCTGCTCGAAGAACTCGATCGACGACGGATCGCCGCCGTGCTCCCCGCAGATCCCAATCTTCAACGTCGGCCGCGTCGACTTTCCGCGCTCAATCCCCAGCTCGATCATCCCACCGACCCCGTCGCGATCCAGCACCACGAACGGATCGCGCTCGAGCAAGTGCTGCTCGAGGTAAGCCGGCAGGAACCGCCCCGCGTCATCGCGCGACAGCCCGAACGTCGTCTGCGTCAGATCGTTCGTCCCAAACGAGAAGAAGTCCGCGTGCTTCGCAATCTCGTCCGCCACCACACAGGCCCGAGGCAGCTCGATCATCGTCCCGATCGAGTAGCTCACGCGCTGCCCGCGCTCGCCCATCACCTGCTCCGCCACCGCGATCGCGCGTTCGCGCAGCAACCGCAGCTCGTCGGGCATCCCGACCAGCGGGATCATGATCTCCGGCGTCACCTCGAGCCCCTCCGCGACGAGCTGGCAGGCCGCCTCGATCACCGCGCGCACCTGCACCTCGTAGATCTCCGGCGACGTCACGCCCAGGCGCACCCCGCGGTGCCCGAGCATCGGGTTCTGCTCGCGCAGCGCGTCCACGCGACGCTGTACCTGCGTCGCCGGCAACCCCAGGGCCTCCGCGACCTCCTCGATCTCGGGTACGTCGTGCGGAAGGAACTCATGCAGCGGCGGATCCAGCAGCCGGATCGTCACCGGGTAGGGCGCCATCGCGCACAGGATCCCGGCGAAGTCCTCGCGCTGCATCGGCAGGATCTTCGTCAGCGCGTCGCGGCGGCCGGCCGTGTCCTCCGCGAGGATCATCTGCCTCACCGCGAGGATCCGATCCGCGCCGAAGAACATGTGCTCGGTCCGGCAGAGGCCGATGCCCTCGGCCCCGAACGCGCGCGCCCGTTCGGCGTCCTCGGGCGTGTCGGCGTTCGCGCGCACGCGCATCCGTCGCGCGGCATCCACCCACTCCATGATTCGATCGAACTCCGGCGGGAACTGTCCGTCCGCAAGTGGCAGCTCGCCGAGCATCACCTCTCCGCTGCTGCCGTCGAGCGAGATCACATCGCCCTCGCGTACCGTCAGCGTCTCGCCGGCCTCGGTCTTCACGGTGAACTGCCGCTTCGCGTAATCGATCGCAATCGCGCTGCACCCGGTCACGCAGCACTTGCCCATGCCGCGCGCGACCACCGCCGCGTGCGAGGTCATCCCGCCGCGCGCGGTCAGGATCCCGCGCGCGTCGACCATCCCCTCGATGTCCTCGGGGCTCGTCTCGTCTCGCACGAGGATCGTGTCCTCCCCCCGCGCCGCCGCGTCCACGACGTCGCCCGGGCGGAACACCACGCGGCCGACCGCCGCGCCCGGCGACGCCGCGAGGCCGCGCGCGATCACGCGTCGCCCCGCTCCCGCGTCGAACACCGGGTGCAGCAGCTCCTCGAGCTGCTCCGGATCGAGGCGTACCAGCGCCTCGCGCTCGCTCACTAGCCGCTCCTCCACGAGGTCGACCGCAATCTTCAGCATCGCGTGGCCGGCACGCTTGCCGCTGCGCGTCTGCAGAATCCACAGCTTCCCCTGCTGCACCGTGAACTCGATGTCCTGCATGTCCTCGAAGTGGTGCTCGAGGCGGTCGCAGGCCAGCGCCAGCTCCTCGTAGCTCTCGGGCATCGCCTCCTCGAGCGACGGCGGCGCACCCTTCGCGCGGTCGGCTGCCAGGATCGGCTGCGGTGTCCGCGTCCCCGCCACCACGTCCTCACCCTGCGCGTTCACCAGGAACTCGCCGAACAGCCGCGGCTCGCCCGTCGACGGGTTGCGCGTGAACAGCACCCCCGTCGCGCAGTCCTCGCCCAGGTTGCCGAACACCATCGCCTGCACGTTCACCGCCGTGCCCCAGCTCGATGGGTAACCGTACTGATCGCGGTAGACGACCGCGCGCGGGTTCTCCCAGCTCTCGAACACCGCCCCCACCGCGCCCCAGAGCTGGTCCCACGGATCGTCCGGGAACTCGCGCCCGCGCTCGCGGATCAGCGTCTTGTACTCGCCCACCAACTCCCGCAACGCCGCCTCGTCGAGGCCGGTGTCGTCCGTCACCCCGCGCGAGCGCTTCTTAGCGTCCAGCAGCGCTTCGTACGGATCGGCGTCCGTGTCGTCGTGCTTCCCCACGCGCAGCACCACGTCCCCGTACATCTGCACGAACCTCCGGTACGAGTCGTACGCGAACCGCGCGTTGCCGGATCGCGCCGCCAGCCCCTCCGCGGTCTCATCGTTCAGCCCGAGGTTCAGGATCGTGTCCATCATCCCCGGCATCGACACCCGCGCACCCGATCGCACCGAGATCAGCAGCGGGTTCTCCGGGTCGCCGAACCGGCTCCCGACCAGCGACTCGACCTGCGCCAGGCCCTCGCGCACCTGCGCGTCCAGGCCTTCCGGGTACGATCGCCCCAGCGCGTAATAGGCGTTGCAGACGTCCGTCGTGATTGTGAATCCGGGTGGCACCGGGATGCCGAGCGAACTCATCTCCGCCAGGCCGGCGCCTTTGCCGCCCAGCAGGTTTCGCAGGTCCTGGTGTCCGTCGGAGTGCCCGCCACCGAACAGGTAGACGAGCTTCTCCGACCTCGTAGCTACCCCGGGCTCCTCGGCGGCGGTGGTCATGACGGGCTCCCTCGGTCCGAGTCCACCGGGCGCGTGCGACGCGATCAGCGGCCCGATCGCGCCTGACGGCCCGCGCCAGGCGATCGTGCCGCGTCCCAGATTATGGGGGAGTAAGAGAATCGTCCGAACACGATTCCACGGTGGACAGCGGCCCACCAGGACTCGCAGACTCGGTACAGATGCCCGACGCCGCGCCCCCGCCCGCCGTTGACCTGCTCAGTGTGCGTCAAGCGCTCGAAGCGCGCGAGTCCCGCCTCTCGCCGCTCGCCGCCCACGAGCTCGATTCCCCCGGCCGCGACCGTCCCGAGAACCCCCAGCCGCTTCGCCTCGCCTTCCAGATCGACCGCGATCGCATCATTCACACCCGCGCCTTCCGCCGGCTCAAGCACAAGACCCAGGTCTTCGTCACCCCCGACTCCGATCACGTCGTCACGAGGATGACCCACACCATCGAGGTCCAGCAGATCGCCCGCACCATCGCCCGCGCCCTCAACCTCAACGAAGACCTCGCCGAAGCGATCGCGCTCGGCCACGACCTCGGTCACACCCCGTTCGGCCACGCCGGCGAAGAGGAGCTGGCGCGACGGCTGCCCGAGGGCTTCCGCCACAACGAGCAGTCGCTGCGCATCGTCGAACGCCTCGAACATGACGGCGCCGGCCTCAACCTCATGTCCGAGACCCGCGACGGCATCCTCCGCCACTCGAAGGGCCGCGCCTCGGTCGCGAGCGAAGAGGGCTGGGGCCTCCCCGCCACCCTCGAGGGCGAGATCGTCAAACTCTCCGACTCGATCGCCTACCTCAACCACGACATCCAGGATGCGCTCCGCGCCGGCCTGATCGAGGAATCCGAACTCCCCCCGGTCGCCACCCGCGTCCTCGGCGAACACCACGCCTCAAGGATCAACACGCTCGTCACCGACTGCGTCGTCGCCTCGCTCCCGACCTTCGACTCCGACCGCCCCACAATCGTCCTCGGCCCCGCCGCCCTCGAGGCCACCGACGAGCTCCGCGGCTTCATGTTCGAACGCGTCTACCACCACGAACGCACGCTCGAGGGCGCGAGACGCGGCCAGCTCGTCGTCGCCGCGCTCTTCGGCTACTACGAGACCCACCCCGACGCGATCCTCGGCTGGTCGCTCCCGCACGACCCCCCGTGGCGTCGCGCCGCCGACTACGTCTCCGGCATGACCGACCACTACGCCCTCCAACGCGCCCGCGCCTTGGCGCTCATCGACTAACCGCGCGCCGAGGCGCCCTCCCGAGTTCCCGCCCCCGCCCCAACAGCGTGTGCCTATCGGTACCAGACGCTCCTCATCGAAGACGCCCTGCGCAGCCTCCAGCCCCCATCGAGACGACGCATCCCGCCCCGGCAACCGAAGCTCGCGACGACCGCGCGGTCCCCCCGGCTTGCGAGGGAGTCCGAGGGGCTCGCTGCCCCTCGGCGGGGGTGTCGGGGGGCGAGTGCCCCCGACGAACGAATCGACCTCCTGCGCCGGCGCGCAGCACCATGTCAGCCGCCCACCTCGTAGTTCGCGCGCTCAATCCGATCCCATCCCATCGGGCCAGCACCAACAATGCGCCAGTTCTGACCCACCCCCGACGCCCCGAGAGGCTCAACCTCACCCCACTCGCCCCCGGGCGACCCGAACATCCTTGCTAGCATTGAACGTCGCGGCGGGCGGGGCCGCGCAGCCTCGAAACACGACCAACGCTCAGCGACCGGGAGGACCGTTACGAACCGCCACGTACGCGCGCCGATGCTCGCCGGGCTCGCGATCATCCTGATCGCGGCCACCGCCGTGACCACGATCGTCGCCCTCGATCGCTCATCCGACGACGGCAACGCCGCCACCGCCGGCTCAACCCCGATCGACCCGCTCGCCGGCTTCGACGGAGTGCTCGCCCGCGCCGTCCTTACCACCAACCTCCGCGCGACCCCCGGACGTCAGTCCGAGATCATCGCCATCGTCCCCACGCAGCAGATCACCCGCGTCACCGGCCGCAGCACCGACGGCCAGTGGCTTCGCCTCGCCTACCCGGCCGACTCCGCGCTTGCGGGCTGGGCGCCCCGCGCCAGCTTTGAGGTCGAACGCGGCGACCTCGCCACCATCGCCGTCGCCTCGATCGGCGTCCCCGAGGCAGGCCAGGGCGGTGTCGTCCCCAGCCCCGAGGACGACCCGCTGCCCGATCTCGCCCTGATCGACGCGTTCCTGCTGCCGAACGGCAACCTCACCCTCGTCGTTGAGAACGTGGGGACCGGCCGCTTCATTGGCACCATCGGCCTCCAGGTCACCAGCGGCAGCGGGGAGTTGCTCGGCGTGCTCGACACCCAGGAGACCAGCCTGCTCCCGAACCGCACCGCCACCGTCGACACCGGCCTGCGCATCACCACGACCGGCTCCTACCTGATCGAGCTCGATCGCCTCGATCGCATCGAGGAGGCCAGCGAGTTCAACAACGCGACACGCGTATTCCTCGTTGCGACCGGCGCGTGACCCTGGACGGCGGCGCTGGACCCGAGAACCGCGCCCTCGCCACTCGACGCGCGTTCCTATGGGTGGCCAGCGTCATGATCGTGGTCGTCGTCGCCGCGCTGACGGCCTTCCTGCTCGTCATCCTGTTCGGCGAAGACGACGCCCCAGCCACCGCCGAGGCCGCGCCACCCGCCGTCCACGCCTCCGCGGTCCTGCGCTCCGCGCCGGCAGCGGACACCGCGATCACCGCCAGGCTCGAGGCCGGCACGGAAGTCCGCATCCTCGGCCGCAACGTCAACGCCGACTGGCTCTTCGTCGAATCCATCGCCCGCACCGAGGACCGCGGCTGGATCGAGACCGCCGCCGTCGAGCCGGCACCGCCCACCGAGACGATCGCCGTCTGGACGCAGTTCGAGGCCACCAGTACAGCGGGCGACCCCATGGCATCGCCGACCGCCACCGCTGGCCAGCCAACCTTCACCCCCGACCTCCCCGATCTTCGCGTCGACTCTGTGTTCGCGAGGGATAATCGCGTCACCGTCGTCCTCAGCAACGTCGGCGTCGTCGACGTGGTCGGCGAGATTCTCATCTCGATCGACGGCGGCGAGCCTCGGTCGGCCGACATCAAGCCGGGCGAACCGCTCCGTCCCGACGACCAGCTCGAGATCCGCATTGACGACGAGTACGTCCAGCGGCGAGCCGTGATCCGCGTCGAGGTCCTGACCGACCCACCGATCGAAGAGGAGGACCAGGCGAACAACAGCTTCGAAACCGTGATCTCGCCCGACGTCCCGAACGACCTCGGGATCTCTTCGGTCCGCTTCGATGGGCCCGCCGCCTCGCTCCGCGTCCTGCTCTGGAACAACAGCACGATCCCGATCACCGGCAGCGCCACCATCACCGTGCGCGGACGCAGCGAGGACCGCCCGCGCCTCGGCACCGCGCAACCCACCTTCCAGCTCGCACCGGGCGCGGAGCTCGCCGTCGACTTCCCCGGAATCGTCGCGCTGACCATCGACGACATCGAGGTCCGCCTCACCAGCAACGCCGTCAACGACGCCGACCCGACCAACGACGTGTTCCCGCAATGACCGAGGCCGCGCGCGAGCCCCTCGTCAAGCGCCTCCAGCACTCGCGCGCCGCGCTGATCGAGGCCCTCGCCGAGCGCACCGAGCAGGACTTCGCCATGCCGCTCGGCGGCATCTTGGATAACGGCCCGAGAGGTGGCGAGCACGACGACGAGACCCTCGGCCACGCGCTCGCCGCCCTCGCGCTCGCCGAGCGCGTCGATCTCGCGATCGCCCGTTCAGAGGAACCACCCGACCGCGAGCTGCCGGAGCGCCCGCTGCCGCCGCAGGTCACGCACGACCTCGCAGGAGCGCGCCACCAGACGCTCACCCACCTCCCCGAGCTCGAGTCAGACGCCGCCCACGCCCTCGTCGAAGCGATCACCGCGCGCGAGACGGCGTTGATCACGCAGATCAGCGCAAGGGTTGACGCGGATTAGCGCAAGCCCGATGATCTCTGTCCGCTGCGTTGTCAGCGCTCCCCGTCCGGAGACCAGCGCGTGAGCACGATCGACGAGGTGAAGAATCGCCTCGACCTGGTCGAGACCGTCAGCAGCTACGTCCCCGAGCTGAAGCAGACCGGCCGCAACTGGAAGGCGCGTTGCCCCTTCCACAACGAGCGCACGCCCTCCTTCGTCGTCGACCCCGGCCGCGGCACCTGGCACTGCTTCGGCGCCTGCTCCACCGGCGGCGACGTGATCGAGTTCATCCGCCGCATCGAGGGCCTCGAGTTCCGCGACGCCCTCCGCATCGCCGCCGAGCGCGCCGGCGTGGAGCTGCGCAAACCCTCCGCCCGCGAGCGCGAGGAGCGCGATCAACACGAACGCCTGCTCCGCGCCAACGAGGCCGCCGCCGTCTTCTTCCGCGCCGCCCTCGACACCCCCGAGGGCGCCGACGCCCGCCGCTACACCGAGCAGCGCGGCCTCGACGACGCCACGATCGAGCGCTGGCAGATCGGCTACGCCCCCGACGGCTGGCGCGCCCTCACCGACCACCTCGGCGCGCGCGGCTTCGCCGTCGCCGATCTCGTCGAGTCCGGCCTCGTCATCGAGGGCGATCGCGGCCCCTACGATCGCTTCCGCCACCGCCTCATCTACCCCACCCGCGACCAGCGTCGCCGCCTGATTGGCTTCGGCGCCCGCGCCCTCCGCCCCGAGGACGAGCCGAAGTACCTCAACACGCCGCAGACCCCGCTCTTCGACAAGAGCGGCTCCCTCTACGGCATCGACCAGGCCGCCGACGCGATCCGCCGCGGCGATCGCGCGATCGTCGTCGAGGGTTACATGGACGTGATCGCCGCGCACCAGTTCGGCTTCCCCGAGGCCATCGCCTCTATGGGCACCGCCCTCACCGAGAAGCAGATGACGCTGCTCAAGCGCTACACCCGCAACATCGTCCTCGCCCTCGACGCCGACGAAGCCGGCTCCGAGGCCACCCTCCGCGGCGTCCAGATTGCCGCCAACGCCGCCGACCGCGAACAGGTCGCCACCGTCGACTGGCGCGGTCTCGTCTCCTACCAGGACCAGCTCAAGGCCGACATCCGCGTCACCTCGCTTGCCGAGGGCGAGGACCCGGACTCACTGATCCGTCAGGACCCGGACGCCTTCCGTGAGCTGCTCGACGGGGCCTTGCCGGTCACCGATCACCTCTTCGCCGCCATCGGCCGTCAGGTCAAAACCGCTGACCCGCGCTCCCGCTCCCGCGCCGTCGAGGCGCTCGCCCCCGCCGTCGCCGCGATCGTCGACCCCGTCATCCGCTCCCACTACATCCAGCGCCTCGCCCGCCTCGGCGGCATCGATGAGCGCCTCGCGCTCCAGTTCATCACCCGCGCGGGCGGCGCCAGCGGCCCCAGCGCCCCGCGCCCGGTCGCCACCAAAGCCGACCTCCGCCGCGCCCGCATCGAGAAGCCCGTCGCCACCGACGGCGAAACCCAGATCCTCCGCCTCCTCGTCCAGCGCCCCGAATGCCGCGGCGTCGGCATCGCCCTCGACCCCGATCTCTTCGAGGACCCGCTCAACCGCGCCCTCTTCGAGGACTGGAAGCTCGAGCGCGAAGCAGACGCCGCCGACGACCTCGATCAGTCGATCGCGGAGCGCCTCGAATTGCTCCGCGCCGCCTCGCTCCCCGACTACGAGGCGCGCCATGTCGAACGCATGATCGAAACTATGGCGACCCAGCTCCGCCTCCGCCGCTCGCACCTCCGTCTCCAGGCCGCCGCCCTCGAACAGGCCGAGGCCGTCCGCGCCGTCCGGGGCTCCCAGCCAACCGAAGACCCCGCGGACCCTCCGCCCGACCCCGATGACGTCACCAGCACCTACGAGCAGACCGTCCACCGTCAGCGCGAGCTCATGCGCGAGTATCAGGTCGCCAATGGCCATCGCCTTCCATCGCCGCCAGCCGCATCAGAGCACCAAGCACCGCCAGCCGTATCCGACGACCCAGCGGCCCCCGCCGCATCCGACGATCCACTAGCGTCATCCGAGTCGAACGAAGCCGCGGCGCAAACGGGTTCGACCGACAATCCGGTCGAAGCCGACGCACCCGTCGTAGCGCCCTCGTAGCTTCCGGGCTCCGCTGCGCCCGTGGCGCCACCGGCCCCGGCTCTCCGTCGTGTCGGCTGCCTCCCGAGGCTCACTCCCTGCAACGCGCGCCTAGCGGTACCAGAAGCTGCTCATTCAAGACGCCCGGCACAGCCTCCAACCCCCATTGAGACGAAGCACCCCGCCCGCCGGCTACCGAAGCCCGCGACGGCCGCGCGGTTCCCCGGCTTGAGAGTGAGTCCGAGGGGCACACTGCCCTCGGCCGGGGTGTCGGGGGCCTCGCCCGCAGGGCGATCCCCAGTTCGCAGTGCCCCCGACGAACGAATCAACCTCTAGTGTTAGCTCGTAGCACCCCGCCAGTCGCCCACCTCGAAGATCGTGCGATCGCCTCCGCTGCGCCGGTCGCGCCGGCGACCCTCACTCGTTCGCGCCCCGCACCCAAAAACGCCCCGCGTAGGGGACCCCAGCACCCCCATTGCGTACACTGCGCGCTCGAACCAGTCCGTAAGAGGAGTCGACCCAGGTGCTCTACGAATACCAACACGACGCGAAGCGCAAACGCGGCTGCCCCAAAACCTTCGAGCTGATCCGCAACATCGCCGACCGCGACGAAGCCGCCGCCTGCCCCAGGTGCGGTAGCACCAACACCTCGCGCCTCAAGTTCCAAGCCTTCGCCATCGCCGGCGCGACCGCACCCGACGCCTTCGGCGGCGACGGTGAAGCCGAGGACTTCGGCGATTTCGGCGGCGACGACGACTTCGGAGGCGACGACTTCGGCGGCGGGGACTTCGACTTCTAGTCCGGGAACCCCGGCCCGCCCGAGGTGGCCGACCGCCCGTCGCCCGATCAGCGCCGCCCCCTGACGGGCGGCGCCACCGGCTTCGCGTTGCTCCTCGCGGCGCTCTGGGGCGGCAACCCCGTCGCGGCCAAGGCCGGCCTTGACGACGCACCGCCGCTGCGCATGGGCTGGATGCGCTTCGTCCTCGGCGCGAGCGTGGTCGTGGTGTGGGCGATCGCAACCCGCCAGTCGTTCAGGCTCCTCCGGTCGGAGTGGACCCCGCTGATCGGCCTCGGCCTGCTCTTCGCAATCCAGATCGCCTTCATGAACGTCGGCCAGGACTTCACCACCGCCGGTCGCGCCGCCGTGATCACCGCCACCTTCCCGCTCTGGACGGGCTTGATCGCCCACTTCGTCGTCCCCGGCGATCGCCTCACCCCCGAACGTGTCGCCGGCACCGTCCTCGCCTACTTCGGCGTCGTCGCCCTCTTCTCCACCGGCCTCGAGGGCGACGCCACCATCGGCGGCGACCTGCTGATGCTCGTCTCCGCCGTGCTGCTCGGATCGAGGCAGATCTACCTCTCGCAGGCCGCCCAGGGCATCGCCATCCACAAGCTGCTGCTCGCCCAGAGCGCCGTCGGCATCGCCACCTTCGTCATCGCCGGCGCCATCTTCGAGGCGGATCCGTACGTCATGACCGACCGCCTCGCCGTCTCGCTCCTCTACCAGGGGGTCGTGATCGCCGGCTTCGGCTTCCTCGGCAACACCTGGCTGCTGCAGCGCTACCTGCCCTCGGGCGTCGCCCCGCTCCAGCTCACCACGCCGTTCTTCTCCGTCGTCGCCGGCGCGATCATCCTTGGCGAGCACGTCGGCCTCGAGCTGCTCATCGGCGCCACACTCGTCGTCCTCGGCCAGCTCATCGGCCGCGCCGAAGAGCTGCGTCGCGCCCTCGGCCGCGCCACGGTTTGACTCAGCACGCCGGAACTCCCGGGGGCCAGGGCTCGCGGACGCGGGAGACGCAATGATCGAGGTCTCGATCGAGAACTGAGCGCCCGCGGCCCGAGCGTGACCGCAGCGCGCCCGCGAAGCGCGGCGCGGTCAGGGGGCTGCGGGGGCTTGCCCCCGAAAGAAATGGGCGGGCGGGTGGGTCCAAACGGGGCGCCGCGGGCTACGCCCCGCGTCCTAGTCGCCGCCTCCAGCAGCTTCGGACTCCGTCTGAGCCGCTCCGCCCTCGACGTGAATGACCGGGAGAATCCGGTCAAGCCGGCCCGGCAGCCACCAGTTGCCGCGGCCGAGCAGCTCCATCGTGGCGGGCACGAGCAGCATCCGAACCACGCTCGCGTCGAGGAACACCGCGGTGGCGAGACCGACGCCGAAGAGCTTGATGATCCGATCGTCCTCGAAGACGAAGCTGCCGAAGACGACGACCATGATCGCGGCCGCGGCGGTGATCACCTGCGCCGTCGAGGCGAGCCCGTCAGCGACCGAGCCGACAGGGTCCCCGGTGCGATCGAACTGCTCCTTCACGCGCGAGAGCAGGAACACCTCGTAGTCCATCGAGAGCCCGAAGACGATCGCGAACATCATCATCGGGATGAACGGCTCGATCGGTGCGCCGTCGATCCCGAACAGCGATCCGAGCCAGCCCCACTGGAAGATCGCGATGATGATGCCGTACGCCGCCGCGATCGACAGCATGTTCATCACCACCGCCTTCAGCGGGACGAGCAGCGAGCGAAACACGGCCATCAGCAACAGGAAGGACAACATGAGCACGGCGGCAAAGAAGATGATGATCCGGCCGGCCAGGTAGCTGCTGAAATCGATGTTCGCGGCGACGGTGCCGGTGACGTTCACGGCCAGCGTGGAGCCGTCGAGCGCCGCCGGGATCACGTCATCGCGAAGCGTCTCGACGAGCGCGTCGGTCTCCTCGTCCTGGGGGGAGGTGTCCGGAAAGACCTGGATGAGATACGCCGCGGACGCCTGCGGATCGGCAACGTCACTCGGGAACGGTGGCCCTACCGACGCGACGCCCGGTGCGGCCTCGAGCGCCCCAATCAGCGACGGTAGCACCGCTTGATCGGTGGGGTCGCCAACTTCGGCGGTGATGAGGAGCGGACCGTTGAAGCCCGGACCGAACCCGTCCGCGAGCAGATCGTACGCCTGGCGGGTCGTCGTGCTCTCGGGGTAATTACCCTCGTCCGAGAAGCCGAGGCGCAATGAAAGCAGCGGAGCGGCGAGCACGAGCAGGAGGGCGCTCCCCGCCACCAGCGCCATCCACGGGTGGCTCTGGATGACGCGGCTCCAGCGGTACGAGAGCGTTTGATCGACCGGTTTCGGCGGACGAGACGGAACCAGCCGAGCGAGCGGTCGCGCCAGGCTGATCAGGAGCGCGATGACGCCGGCTCCCGCTAGTCCGAATGCAACCTCGGGTGGCGCGTCCGCCAGGCGACTCGCGAATCGGAGCGGAATCTCGGGCACCGCGGTGCCGATGCTTCCGATCACGAGTGCCGCGCCGAGCCCCCGCGCGAATCGAGGCGGGAGAAAAAGAATGATCGCCAGAGGGAAGCCGATCAAGAGCGGTTGAAGCCCGAGACCAACCCCAAAGAAGGCGATTGCCAGGGACGCACCCGCGGCGAGCTCCCTCCAGCGCGTGACCTCGATGCGGTCTCCGGCGAACGCGAGCAGCGCCGGGAGGAGCGTGATCGAGGCGATCATCGTGACGGCGACCGTCGTCGCCGCGCCGAGGCCGAGGCCAGAGATGAAGGCAAGCCCCATGAGCAGCATGCCGAGCAGGGAGATGACGACGGCGAGACCAGCGAAGATGACCGCTCGGCCGGCAGTGTCGAGCGCGGCGACGGTGGCGTCCTCGGGCGCCTGACCGGCGTGCAGCCCCTCGCGATAGCGGCTGACGATGAAGAGCGCGTAGTCGATGCCGACGCCGAGTCCGATCATCGCACCGATCGTGGTCGCGAAGTCTGGGACGGTGGTGAGGTTCGAGATGAGCGTGATCAGGCCAATGCCGGTACCCACACCGGCGAGCGCCACGCCAATCGGGAGACCCATCGCCAGCACGGAACCGAAGGCAATGATGAGCACGAACACCGCGAACGCGAGGCCAATGAACTCGGTTGCGGGCGGCTCGAACTCGGCCAGCGCGGCCCCACCAATCTCAACCTGCAGCGCCTCGATATCGGGCGTCAGCGAGACCATCTCGAGGCCAAGCTCCCCGGTTTCTGTGAAATCGAGGTCCACTGAGAGGCTGAGCGCGGCGTAAGCGATGGTTCGGTCGGCGCTGACCTGGGTAGCCGCGCCGACGCCCTCGTACGGGCTGGAGAGAGTGACGCCCTCGAAGCCCGCGACGGTGGCGAACATCGCCTCCATCGCCTCGCGGATGGCCGGATCGTCGATCCCGTCGTCCGAGCGGAAGACGATCGAGCCGCTCTGGCCGCTGCCGAATCCGCCGAAGTGCTCGTCGAGCGCGTCGAAGCCGCGACGGCTCTCGGAGTCTGGGATCTCGAAGGCGGCGTCGTACGCCGCGCCGACGAAGGCGACCGCGCCAAAGACGGCGAACAGCGCAACGACCCAACCGGCGATCACCAGCCAGGGGTTGCGGAAACACCAGCGGGCAAGCGAGGTGATCACGGAATGTCCTCTCGAACGGGCGTACCCGAAGCCGGCAGCGGCGTCAGCGGCGGAAGCGCCCCGGACGCGATTTCAAACGTCTGTCCAAGAATGGACACCCACCCGCACCGACGGGCAAGTCGCCACCGCGCGGCCGCCCGGGACCAGGCGGCTGTCGTCTCGAGGACCGCTTCGCACGGTACCGGGTAGCGGTCCGGCCTTCGTCGCCGCCGGCCACTCCCGCAGCCGCCGGTGCGAGGCCGTCAGCGCACCCGTCCGCGGAACGCGAGCAACGCCAGGCTCATGCTGATCGTGCCCAACACCGCCACCGCGAGGATGGCGCCGCCGAGGTCGCTTGCATCCCAGCCATTCATCGAGAGCGAGCGCGCCCCCGCAAGCAGGTAGGTCAGCGGGTTGAGCGTGGCCGCGGTCGAGAGCCACCCCGCGAGCGCCTCCCTCGGGGCGAACATCGTGGTGAGGAACAACAGCGGCAAGAAGAGGAACTGGACGGTCTGCGTCGACTGGGCATTCCCCGTCTTGAGCGCCATCGCGAACCCGAAGCCGGAATAGCTGAGTCCGTAGAGACCACTGAGCGCGATCAACACCAGCGCACCCACGACACCGGTCTCGAACTGAACGCCCGCGGCGGCGCCAACCAGCAGCACGATCGTCGCCTGCGCCGTGACGCGCATCAGGTCGGCGGTCATCGCGCCGACGAGGATCGAGAGCCGGCTGGCCGGGGTCACGAGCAGCTTGTCGAGATAGCCACTCTCGATGTCGGCCACCATGTTCAGCCCGGCGCTGCCGCCCTGCGCCGCGAACAGAATCGCGACCGGGAGCTGGAAGGCCTTCCAGTTCTCGACGCCGAAGCTGCCGGCGAACGACTCCAGCGCGCCGACCATCATGAAGAAGAAGAAGATCGGCACGACGAGGTTCGGGACCAGATAGGCCGGTGTCCGGATCGACGTGCGCATCGGTCGCACGCCCAGCACCCAGCCGGCGCGCAGCGCTTCTCGCACCGGGTTCCACGGCGCGGCTTCGACGTTCAATGCTTGGGCGCTCATGCCGCCACCTCCTGCTCAGGCCTGGACGATTCGGGCTCGGATTGGTCGCCTTGGAGGCGCGAGCCGGTCGCGCGGAGGAAGACCTCGTCGAGGCTGGGCTGCGCGACCGAGACGGCGCCGACAGGGATCGCGGCGGCGTCGAGCGTGCGGATGACGTTCGCGACGAACGTGGAGCCGTTGTCGACGAAGAGCGTGAGGCCGGCGTCGTCGGCGCGGACCTCTCGCACTCCCTCGAGCGGGCGGAGTACGTCGCGGGACTGTTCGCGACGCGCGCGGTCGACCTCGACGGTCACCACGCTGCCGCCGATCTCGGCCTTCAACGCGGCGGGCGTCCCCTCGACGACGATCCGTCCGCGATCGACGATCGCGAGCCGGTCGGCCAGGCGATCGGCTTCCTCGAGGTAGTGCGTCGTGAGCACGACGGTGACGCCGAGCTCGGCGTTCAGCCGCTCCACCTCCTGCCACAGGGTCTGCCGGCTCGCCGGGTCCAACCCCTCCGTCGGCTCGTCCAGGAACAGCACTCGCGGGCGGTGCACCAGCGCGCTCGCCAGATCGATCCGGCGTTTCATGCCGCCGGAGTACGTCTTGATGCGACGATCGGCCGCGTCGACCAGTCCGACGAGCTCCAGCAACTCCTCGGCTCGTCGCTTCGCTTCACCGGCGTCGATGCCGAAGAGCCGCGCCTGCACCTTCAGCAACTCGCGACCGGTCGCCACCGGATCGAGACCCGCCTCTTGGAGCGCGACGCCGATCGAGCGACGGATCTCTCGCTGCTCGCGGTAGATGTCAAACCCACCGACGGTGCCCCTCCCGGCCGTCGGGCGCAGCAGCGTCGTCAACATCCGCACCGTCGTCGATTTACCGGCCCCGTTGGGGCCCAGCACGCCGAAGATCTCGCCGTGCCGCACCTCCAGGTCGATGCTGTCCACGGCCACGACGCCGCCCGGGAACTCGCGCCGGAGTCCCTCCACCTCGATCGCGTTGGCGTCGAGGTTGGCGGTGCCTGCGGTGACTGTTGACCTGGTTTCGTTCTGGATCGCTGTGGTCATCGTTCTCTCCTGACTCGGATGTGTGTCCGGGTGTTGTGTTGTGGTGGGTCGGGCTGGGGCGCGCCCAGATGCGCGCCCCAGCCCGCGCTCCTCATGGCGCGCCTAGCCACCGCCCCCCGCCGCCTCCGCGGGTGCGGGTGCCGGTGCGGGCGTAGCGCCACCCTCGACGTGGATCGCCGGCAGCCTCCGGTCGAGCCAGCCGGGCAGCCATCAGTTGCGCCCCCCGAGCAGCGCCATCGTGGCCGGCACCAGCAACATCCGGACGACCGTCGCATCGAGCAGGATCGCCGTCGCGAGGCCTGTGCCGAACAGCTTGGTGATCCGATCGTCCTCGAGCACGAAGCTGCCGAAGACCACGATCATGATCGCGGCGGCGGCGGTGATCACCCGCGCCGTCGAGGCGAGCCCGTCCGCGACCGATCCGACGGGGTCGCCCGTGCGGTCGAACTGCTCCTTCACGCGCGAGAGCAGGAACACCTCGTAGTCCATCGAGAGCCCGAACACGATCGCGAACATCATCATCGGGATGAACGGCTCGATCGGCGCGCCATCGATGCCGAACAGCGACCCCAGCCAACCCCACTGGAAGATCGCGATCACGATCCCGTACGCGGCCGCGATCGACAGCACGTTCATGACCACGGCCTTGATCGGCACCAGCAGCGAGCGGAAGACCGCCATCAGCAGCAGGAACGAGAGCGCCAGCACCGCGCCGAAGAAGATCACGATCCGTCCGGTCAGGTACCCGGTGAAGTCGATGTTCGCTGCAACCGTGCCGGTCACGCTGACCTGCAGCGTCGAGCCTGCGACCGCGCCCGGGATGATCTGGGCGCGGAGCGACTCGACGAGCGCGCTCGTTTCCCCGTCCTGTGGCGAGGTCTCCGGGATCACCTGGATCAGGTATGCCGCCGAGCTCTGCGGGTTCGTCACGTCGCTCGGGAATGGCCGGGCGACCGAAGCGACCCCGTTCGCGCCCTCGAGCGCCGCGACCAGCGACGGCAACAGCGCCCGGTCCGCGGGACCGCCGAGCTCCGCGGTGAGCAACAACGGGCCGTTGAACCCGGGGCCGAAGCCGTCGGCGAGCAGGTCGTACGCGCGGCGCGTCGTGGTGCGTTCCGGGTAATTGCCTTCGTCCGAGAACCCCAGCCGTAACGAGAGCAACGGCAGCGCGAGCACCAGCAGCAAGACGCTGCCGGCTGCGAGCCAGGCCCCCGGCCGTGCCTGGATTAGCCGGCTCCAGCGGTACGCGAGCGTCTGCTCGACGGGCTGCTGTTCGCGCCTCGGCACGCGCTCCTTCAAGGTCGGGATCCAGCGGCCGACGACGAACAGCACCAACGCGATCGGCATCCCGACCAGTAGCACCGGGTAGCCAAGGCCGACACCGAGTAGCGACACCGAGATGAAGCCGGCCGCGACGAGGGCGTACCAGGGCGTGACCTCCACGCGCTCGCCGGCGAAGCCGAAGAACGCCGGGAGCAGCGTGACCGAGGCGATCATCGTGACCGCGACGGTGACCGACGCGCCGATCCCCATCCCGGTGATGAACGGCAGGCCGATCAACAGCATGCCGAGCAGCGAGACGACGGTGATGCCCGCGAAGATCACCGCGCGGCCGGCCGTGTCGAGCGCGACCGCGGTCGCGTCCTCGTGCGCTAGCCCATCGTGCAGGCCCTCGCGGTAGCGCGTGACGATGAACAGTGCGTAGTCGATGCCCACGCCGAGGCCGATCATCGCCCCGATCGACGTCGCGAAGTCCGGAATCGGCGTCAAGTGCGAAATCAGGGTGATCAGGCCCATGCCGACGCCGACCCCGGCGACGGCCACGCCAATCGGGAGGCCCATCGCGAGCACCGAGCCGAACGCGATGATCAACACGATCACGGCGAATGAGAGGCCGATTAATTCAGTCTCCGGCGGCTCGAACTCGGCGAGCGCGTTGCCGCCGATCTCGACCTGGAGGCCGTCGATCACCGGCCGCTGCTCGAACAGGTCGGCGCCGATCTCGGACATCTCGGTGAAGTCGAGGTCCGGGGCGAGCGCGACCGAGGAGAAAGCGATCATGCGGTCGCTGCTGACCTGGGTCTGTGCGCCTAGGCCCTCGTAGGGGCTGGACACCGTGACGCCCTCGATCGCCGCCGCTTCGGCGAACAGCTCCGCCATCGCCGCTTTGATCTGGGGATCGTCGATCCCCGCGTCGGTGCTGAAGACGATCGAGCCGGTTTGGCCGCTGCCGAACCCGCCGAAGTGCGTGTCGAGGGCGTCGAACCCGCGGCGACTCTCGGAGTCGGGGATCTCGAAGGCGCTGTCGAAAGCGGCGCCGACGGTGCCAGCGGAGCCGAACACCGCGACCATCGTGACCACCCAGGCTCCGAGAACGAGCCAGGGATGGCGGAACGACCAGCGACCGAGTGAAGCAAGCATGTGGATGTCCTTTCATCGCGGCGAACTCTCCAGGAGGGGGTTCGCCGCGGGGACCGAGGAGCGGTCCGAACTGCTGATTCGCCATACGTCGTAAGCGTACGATGTAAATTTACGCTGTAAGGTATACAGTATACGCCGTAAGTCTGTCAGGGGAGGGGGGGGGGTACGACGTAAGTTTGCTAAATCTGGGTCACCGGCACGGAACCGAGGGTGCACCCCCGCACCAGACCAGCGGACACCCGACTTACCGTGTACGTTAGGGTGAGAGTCACCCGAAGCTTGCCTGGGGAGGGCTGATGGCTAGGCAACGCGAGACGGCCGCGGAGCCTAGGACCCCGCTCAGCCGCGAACGCGTGCTGGAGGCCGCGGTCGGCCTCGCCGACGAGGGCGGCATCGACGCCGTGAGCATGCGCAAGCTCGGCCAGGAACTCGGCGTCGAGGCGATGTCGCTCTACAACCACGTCGCCAACAAGGAAGAGATCCTCGACGGCATGGTCGACGTCGTGGTGGGCGAGATCGAGCTGCTGACGCCCGCGGGCGATTGGCGGGCTACGTTGCGCGCGCAAGCCATGTCAGCTCGCGAGGTGATGGTGCGGCACCCATGGGCGCCCACCGTGATCGAGACCCGCAAGCAGGGCTCGCCGATCGTCACGAAGTACTTCGACTCAACGATGGGCATCCTCCTCGGTGGCGGGTTCTCACCGGATCTGATGCACCACGCGATCCACGCCGTCGGAAGCCGCATCCTCGGCTTCACGCAGGAGCTGTTCAACGACTCAGACCAGCTCGCTGAGAGTCCCGAGGTCGCGGCGCTCATGCTTCAGCAGATGACCGAGGAGTACCCGAACATCTCCGCGATGCTGAAGGAGATCAGCCACGATCAGGAGTCGATCCTCGGCTCCGGCTGCGACGACGACATCGAGTTCGCGTTTGCGCTCGATCTGATCCTCGACGGCCTCGAACGGCTCCGCGACGCGGCCTGACGCCGGATGGCGTCGGTCCGACGCCCGAGGATCCGGTCGAGCGGTCCCTCGGACACCGCAGCCCGCTCCGACGAGCAAGCCTCGGCCGCAGGTGGCTAATCGCCACCCGCCGTCGCATCGAGTACCGCCTGGCTCCGCGAGCTCCAACGCGTCCGCCGGTAATCGTCCCACATCAGGTACCCGTACCCGGCCAGCGCCACCAGCCCGCCCTGCACCGCGCTGATCACGCCCACCGCCAGCGTCACGTCGAACCAGAAGCCGAACGGGAACATCTGCACCAGCCGGTCGGTCGCCGGGTCCAGCCGCCAGAAGTCATTGCTGAACGACAGCAGGTGGAACTGCTCGAACAGTCGGTCGAAGCCCATCAGCACCCCGATCGCCGTCGCCCCGAGCAGCGCGACCGTCGCCCCGCCGGCGATCATCGACTGCGTCGCCAGCTCGCGGAGCCCCCGTTCGCGGCTCCACAAGAACACCACCACCACGTATGTCACCAGGTAGACGAACGCGATCTCCTGCACTCGGAACGTCAGTTGGAAGAGGTTCCGGACGTCCCGCATGTGCAGCACCTCGCGCTGGGTGTAGAGCGCCTCTACCTCGCCGTCCACCAGCACGCGGATATCGAGCAGCTCGTCGCCGGACCGGCTGCGGAAATAGCTCACGATCTCGCCGGTCGCCGCGTCCAGCTGCGTGCGGTCGATCCCCGTGCGCGCGACCCCGTCGTACTGGCTGTAGGCGTAGCCGTAGACCCGCGGCTCCATCGCTGCCACCCGCACGTTCGTCAGCACGAGGAACAACGGCACCGCGATGAAGAAGAGGGCAGTCGCGATCCAGCGGGTCGCCAGCACGCCGCCAGTATACCCCGCACCTCGGATCGACCCGCGGAACGGCGGCCTCCCGCCACCGTCCGATCGGCCGTCCGCCCAGTCCCAGGAGCAGACCGGGCGCAGTAAGAAGTACAGCGCCGCGTGCTACAATTCCCGCGCTCGACCGACGGCCCAGACACCCTTGGCGGAGGAGACACAACGCATGACCGCGACCTCGACGCTGACTCGCAAGGCATCCCCGAAAACCGGGGAATCGGCGGTAACCCCGGAACGCTTCGCGACCGGCATGACCACCTTCAGCGACTGGATGGGATCGATCGAGAAGAACTCCGATCTCTTCCAGCGCCACTACGACGAATTCAACCTCACGCCACACGACACCGCAGCCCTCAAGCGGTACGTCGACGATCACGGCGTCAAGGCGTTGCTCCTCGGCACCGACTGGTGCCCCGACGTCTGGCGCGGCCTCCCCGTCGCCGCCCGCCTCTCCGAGGCCACCGGCATGGAGCTGCGCATCTTCGAGCGCGACCAGAACTCCGACATCATGGCTGAGTTCCTCAAGGACGGTGAGTTCGAATCCGTCCCGACGATCGTCCTCTACGACCGCGACGACAACTACCTCGGCCACTGGATCGAGCGCGCCGACCAGGCCAACGAGGAGATGGCCCCGCTGGGCGAGATCACGGCCGGCGTCGAGCGCGGCACCCCCGAGTGGGACGACGCCCGCGCCCAGTACCTCGACAAGACCTGGCAGCTCGCCGAAGGCTGGCGCCAGGCGCAGGTCAAAGAGCTGCTCGCCCTCCTCGAGGAAGCCCTCGGCTAGGCCGCGACCCCGATCGCATGACCAAACGGGCTGCCCCTCTCGGCGGCCCGTTTCGATCCCGCCCTCGGGCGCCGCTCGCAAGCTGACCAGGCCTGCCGATTGTCTGTCGGCCCGTCTCTGCCACCCGGCATCGCCCCGTCAGCCCGCCCCTCACGACAACAAAAGGCCGCCCGCAGGCGGCCCCCGTATCAACGACGACCCCGAGGCTACCCTCGGCGCCGCATCCGCTCGTCCTCGTACCCGTCGTCCTCCACCTCGTGAATCGCCGTCGGTTCCGAGGCCGCCTCGAACTCACTCGCCACCGCGTCCATCCCCGCCGGCGCCTCCATCGAAGGCGCATCGTCGGGCCGCAACGACACCTGTGGCGGTTCATCGAACGCCAGCCGCGGCTCCGGCATCGGAGCGCTGTGCTCCGGGGGTAACGTCGCCGGCGCGACCGGCGGAACCGGCCCGCGCGCCGGCTCGCCGCCCGTCGGCCGGCGCGGTTCACTCTGCTCGATCGAGCCCAGCTCGGACAGCAGCACCTCGCGCTCGAGCAGTCTCAGGTATGCATCCTGAAGCGTTTCGGGGGGCCGCAACGCCGCGTAGATCGGCAGGCTCACCAGCGGAAACACGATCGAAATCGCCACCGCCGTCAACTGCGAAACCGGATCCCGCGTCCTCGAGCGGATGTCGCGGTACACCCACAACACCGAGGTCGCCCAGAGCACCAGCAAATACCCGCCGACGAGCGTCCCCGCCATGCGCGCCGTCGATTGCCAGTCGCCTCCGGGCCAGCCG
The DNA here is from genome assembly GCA_965248675.1 of Dehalococcoidia bacterium. Classification (GTDB taxonomy): domain Bacteria; phylum Chloroflexota; class Dehalococcoidia; order UBA2979; family UBA2979; genus UBA6627. The sequence continues at coordinate 105,667 of CBDFJZ010000005.1, read as the reverse complement.
ATCAGCGCGTCCAAGCGCCACCTCCGCTACTCGCCACCGCTCGCTGCCCGTCGCACAGGCTAGCACGCAGGTCTCGGGCGATCCCTCGGCGATCCCCGACTAGACGCCCCCGCCCCCGTCCCGGTTCCGCACGCTTCCCGCGGCTTCCCCGCTGGCGCCGGTCGAGACTCGGCCCGCGATCGCCCCCACGATCGCACTCGCTACAATCGGCCCAGATGACCACCACCCACGACGTCCTCAACGAGGCACAGCGCCGCGCGGTCGAGCTCCCCGGCGGCCCGCTGATGATCCTCGCGGGACCTGGCTCCGGCAAAACGATGGTGATCGCTCACCGCATCGCCTACCTCGTCGACACCCTCGACGTCGCCCCCTGGCGGATCCTCGCGGTCACCTTCACCAACAAGGCCGCCAGCGAGATGCGCGAACGCGTCGAGCGCCTGCTGGGCGCCGCCGCCCACGACCTCACGATGGGCACCTTCCACTCCGTCTGCGCGCGCATCCTCCGCCGCGACGGCTCCGCGATCGACCTCCCCTCCGACTTCGCGATCTACGACACCGACGACCAGCTCGCCCTCATCCGCGCGATCGAGTCTGAGCTCCAGATCGATCCGAAGCGCTTTGCCCCGCGCGCCGTCCTCTCCGCGATCTCATCCGCGAAGAATGAGCGCCGCGACCCTGCCACCTACCAGCGCAACGTCGGCTCGTACTTCGAGGAGATCGTCTCGCGCGCCTACGAGCGCTATCAGGCGGCGCTCACCCGCAACGGCGCCGTCGACTTTGACGACCTGCTCGGCCACGCCCTGCACCTCTTCGAGGCGCATGACACCGTCCGCGAGAAGTACGCCGACCGCTACCTCCACACGCTCGTCGACGAGTTCCAGGACACGAACCTCGTCCAGTACGAGCTCGCCCGGCAGCTCGCCTCGGTGCACGGCAACATCACGGCCGTCGGCGACCCCGATCAGTCGATCTACAGCTGGCGCGCCGCCGACATCCGCAACCTCCAGCACTTCGAGCGCGACTTCGAGGGTGCCGAGGTCGTGCTCCTCGAGCAGAACTACCGCAGCACCGGCCACATCCTCAGCGCCGCCCACGCCGTGATCGACCGCGCCGAGGACCGCCCCGAAAAGCACCTCTGGACCAGCAACCCCGACGGCGAGCTCGTCGTCGAATACGAGGCGCCCTACGGCGACGACGAGGCGCAGTTCATCGCCGGCGAGGTCAAGCGCCTCGCCCGCACCGCCGATCTGCCCAACGCCGCGTTCGCCGTCATCTACCGCACCAACGCCCAGTCCCGATCGATCGAAGAGGCCTTCATCCAGCAGGGCGTGCGCTACCGCATCGTCGGCGGCACCCGCTTCTACGATCGTCGCGAGGTGCGCGACCTGATCGCCTACCTGCGCCTGATCCACAACGAATACGACTCCGTTGCGTTCCAGCGCATCGTCAACGTCCCGACGCGCGGCATCGGCGCCAAGTCCGTCGGCGACCTGCTCGCCGCCGTCGTCGATCTCGGCCTCTCGCCCATCACCGCTGCCACCCGTGCCTCCCGCGGTGACGCCGACCTCCCCCAGCTTCGCAGCGACATCCGCACCTCGCTCGCCACCTTCGTCGCCCAGATCGACGAGCTCGCCCACGACCGGCAAACGCTCACCGTCGCCGAGCTGCTCGACTCCATCCTCGCCGCCACGAACTACCGCGCCCACCTCGAGAAGACTGACCGCGATCACGCCGAAGTCCGCTGGGAGAACGTGCAGGAGCTCCGCAGCGTCGCCGCCCAGTACGCGGAAGTCGAGAACGACGCCACGCTCGCCAGCTTCCTCGAGGAAGTCGCCCTCGTCTCCGACATCGACGATCCGAGCGCCGATCAGCCCGACGCCGTCACCCTGATCACGCTCCATGCCGCAAAGGGCCTCGAATTCCCGGTCGTCTTCATGCCAGGCATGGAGGAGGGCCTGCTGCCCCACATGCGCGCCCTCGACGAGCCGAGCCAGCTCCAGGAGGAGCGCCGCGTTTGCTACGTCGGCATGACCCGTGCCCGTCAGCGCCTCTACCTCACTCACGCCCGGCGCCGCATGAGCTTCGGCAACCTCCGCGCCAACCCGCCATCGCGCTTCCTCGGCGACCTTCCCGCCGACGACGTCCAGACCCCCGTCGGCGCCACCCGCCCCGGCGCCGTAGGCGCATCCACACCCGACAGCGCGCTTCGGACGGGCGGTGGTCTCCGCGCCGCCGCCGCCGCCCGCCAGGCCGATCACCCCGAGGCCACCGAGCCTTCCTTCGCTCCCGGCGATCGCGTCCACCATGCCGCCTTCGGCAACGGCATCGTCATCGCCTGCGAGCTCGTCCCCGGCGACCAGCAAGTCACCGTCGCCTTCGAGGGCAAAGGCGTGAAGAAGCTGATGCTCTCGTTCGCACCCCTCCGCTCGATCGGCGGCTGACCGAGCAGGCGCCAGCAGACTGCGCCTGCTCATCGCTTGCTCTCCGCTAGCTGACTGGACGATCACACCTTCGAGACTTCGCTGATGACCCGCTGACGGTCGCTCACCATCGACTCACCGCTCCGTGGAAGCCCTATCCATCGTTCGGCGATCACTCGCGAATCTGGCACGGACGCGCGCGGACACCGCGCTTTAGTCACACGCACCAGAGGTACCCCGCATGGCGGCGATCGACCAATTCCTCGGCCAGTTCCGGCTCCGCACGAAGCTCGGCGTCATGCTCGCCGTGCCGTTGCTGGCCCTGATCGCCTTCTCCGTGGTGCAGATCCGCGACAGCGCCAGCACCGTCAGCGAGCTCGACTCCCTGACCGAGCTCTCCGATCTCGCCGTCACCGTCAGCGCCTTCGTCCACGAAACCCAGAAAGAGCGAGGCGCCTCCGGCCTCTACATGGGCAGCGGCGGCACCAACTTCAGCGATAAGCTCGCCGATCAGCGCGCCCTCACCGAGCAGCGCCGCGCTGACTACACCGCCTTCTTCGCCTCCTTCGATCCGAGCGCGTTCGGCCAGGAGTTCGCGGGCAGGCTCGTCACCGCTCAGCAGTTCGTCGATCGACTCGACGGCCATCGCAGCAACGTCGACGCGCTCTCCATCCCCAACGCCGAGGGCATCGGCTTCTACACCCGCATGAACGCCGCCCAGCTCGACGTCATCGCCCACATCACCGAACTCAGCGAGAACGCCGAGCTCTCCCGCCTCGTCGCCGGCTACGTCAACTTCCTCCAGGGCAAGGAGCGCGCCGGCCAGGAGCGCGCGGTGATGAGTACCGTCTTCGCCACCGGCCACTTCGAGGGCAACTTCTTCAACCGCTTCTCCCAGCTCGTCACCGAACAGAACACCTACCAGGACGTCTTCGAGTCCTTCGCCACACCCGGTCAGATCGCATTCTCCCAGTCCACCGTCGTCGGCGCTGACGTCAACGCCGTCGCGGACATGCGGGCGATCGCCTTCGAAGGCGCCACGGCCGCCGACCTTGGCGTCGACGGTGGGTTCTGGTTCGACTCGATCACCGCTAAGATCAACCTCCTCAAGGAGGTCGAGAACCGGCTCTCCGACGACCTCGTGACCAAGGCAAACACCCTGCGCGACAGCGCACAGTCCAACCTCTACCGGCTCGCCACGCTCGTCGCGATCCTTGCGATCGTCACGGTTGGCTCCGCCTATCTCGTCGCGCGCGGTCTCTCGAGCCAGATCCACCAGCTCGCCGAGGGCCTCCGCTCGATGGCGCTCGGCGCCACCGACCACCGCGTCGAGGTCGAGACCTCCGACGAGATCGGCGAGATGGCCGACTCGTACCGCGCGCTGCAGGGCTACCTCTCCGAGATGGCCGCCACCGCCCGTTCGATCGCCGACGGCGATCTCACCTCCCCGGTCGCGCCGAAGTCGGACGACGACGAGCTCGGCATCGCCTTCCGTGCGATGACCGGTAACCTCAACGACGTGCTCTCCGAGGTCAGCCGGGCCGCCGCCCGCCTCGACGGCTCGCGTGCAGAGCTCAGCCGCGTCGCCGCGGACGCCGGCCGCGCCACCCAGGAAGTCGCCCGTTCCACCGGCCAGGTCGCCGAGGGCACCAGCGACCAGGCGAACCGCGTCCAGGAAACCACGCTCAGTATCGGCCAGCTCACCACCTCGATCGGCCAGGTCACCGAGGGCGCCAGCCGCCAGAGCGGCGCGATCGACCAGGTCACCGCCCTCGCCTCGGGCGTCGCCGGCGCCGCCTCTCAGGTCTCGAGCTCGGGCGAACAGGCGGCCCAGGCCGCCGAGCGCGCCGTCACGACCGCCGCTCAGGGTGCCGACAAGGTCAGAGGCACCATCTCCGGCATGGAGCGCATCAAGGAGAAGGTCGGCGCCGCCTCCGAGGAGATCGCCTCGCTCGGCGCCCGCTCCGCCGAGATCGGCAAGATCGTCGCCACCATCGACGACATCGCCGCCCAGACCAACCTCCTCGCGCTCAACGCCGCCATCGAGGCCGCGCGCGCCGGTGAGCAGGGCCGCGGCTTCGCCGTCGTCGCTGACGAGGTTCGCCAGCTCGCCGAGCGGGTGACGACCTCCACCCAGGAGATCGCCGGCCTGATCGAGGGCGTCCAGCAGGGCGTCGACGCCTCCGTCACCGCCATGGACGAGGGCGCCGAGGAGACCGAGGCGGGCACCCGCGCCGCCGCGGAAGTCGGCGAATCGATCGACGGCATCATCGCCGCCGTCGACGCCGTCACCGATCAGATCAGCGCGATCGCCGAACAGGCCACCGAGCTCGGCTCCTCCGGCGCCGAGATGGCCGAGCAGATCGAGGAGATCCGCGGCATCGCCGACGGCAACGCCTCCGCCGCCGAGGGCATGTCCGCCAGCGCCGATGAGGTCTCCGAGGCCATCACCTCGATCGCTGCAACCTCGCAACAGAACAGCGCGGCCACCGAAGAGGTCTCAGCCACCGCGGAGGAGATGACCGCCCAGGTCGAGCAGATCACCGCCGGCACCGACCAGCTCGGCGGCATGTCGGAGATGCTCCGCAAGCGCATCGAGACCTTCAAGCTCGGACAGACCAGCGCCAACCTCGAGCCCCTCCCCGACGAGCCCGAGGAGGACCGCCCCGCGGCCTAGCGGCGCCATCCGCGCCGCAACCATCAACCCTGAGCCGCGCCGGGAAGGACCCCGACGCGGCTCAGTTCATCGAGTCGCGCTGTGATGATCGGCAGCGCGGCCTGTCGACGCTGCTCAGACGCACGTTGCGAAGACGTCCGCGTCTCCCGGCCGCGAAGCGGCTCCTCCGGATGGGGGTGCGGGGGCCGCCTCGCCAGTGGGGCGATCTGCCGGAGAGCAGCCCCTGCAGATATTCAGGGGGGACCTCGCCCGGAGGCGATCCTGGGTTGAGCGAGGGATCTGGATGACTCTGCAAACAACGCTGAAGGCGCCTCCGCCTGCCGCATCCCCCACGCGGACTGCTGGACCAGCTACGCTTCGCCCACGTCCCCCCCGTCAAGGCCCCTCAACTCCGCCCCCCCGCCCCCGGCTCGCGTTATCGCGAAGCGGCAAGCTGGCCTCCTCTCGGCGCCGCTGGCCGTGCCGGAGTCCGATAGGTTCCGTGCCCTCGACCGATAGGTGCCCGTCCGAAGAGCGCGGGTGTGGGGGCTCCGCCCCCACGGGGATTTGGGTGGGCCTCGCCCGGAAGGCGATCCTGGGTCGAGCGCGGGATCTACCAGAACCCTGCAATCAAAGCCGAGGGCGCCTCCGCGATCCGACCGGACCTCGGCGCAGCGGCGGACCGCGCGAACTCGATCGAGTCGATCCCACTGCTCCACCGCGGCCCACGCCATCGCGCACGCGGCCTGCTCGACCAGCTACGCTTCGCCCACGTCCCCCATCAACGCCTTCAACTCCAACCGCTTCATCACATCCGCCCGCGTCAGCAACCCCACGCAGCGCCCGTCCTCCAGCACCGGAAGCTGGTTCACGTCGTGCTCTTGCATCAGCCGCATCGCCTCCAGCACCGACGTCCCCGGCTCGATCGTCTTCACGTCCGCCGACGGTACCATCGCATCTCGCACCGTCGTCTCGCTCCAGCGCCCCCGCGGCACCCGCGTCAGATCGGTGATCGTGATCAGCCCCGACACCCGCCCCAGGCTCTCCGTCAGAAACGCCCGCTCCGCCTCGCCCAGCACCCGATCCTCGGCCAGCCGTTGCAGCGACCAGGCCTCGGGCACGGGCTCCGCCGGCGGTCGCATGATGTCGCTCGCCACCACGTCTCGGAGCGCTCGCTCCACCAGCACCTGCGCGTACGCTTGCTCCGACGCGTTCTTCAGGAACAGGCCGATCAGGATGTACCAGAGCCCGCCGAACAGCCCGAACCAGAACACCGACACGATCCCGCTTACGATCATCATCCAGGCGATCGCCTGACCGACCCGCGCCGCGATCTTCGTCGCCCGCGTCAGATCGTGAACGCGTCCCCACACGATCGAGCGGAACACCCGTCCGCCGTCCAGCGGGAACCCCGGCAGCAGGTTGAACAGCCCGAGCGCGAAATTGATCCAGCCGAGGTAGCCGAAGATCACCGCCACCCCTTGCGACCGGAACGCCACCCAGCCCAGCGCAAACACGATCGCCAGCACCCACGACGACAGCGGGCCCGCGATCGCGATCAGGAACTCCTGCCGCGGCGACCGCATCTCGCCCGCGATCTGTGACACGCCCCCGAACACGAACAGCGTGATCGACGGCACCTGCATCCGGTAGTGCAGCGCCACGAACGTGTGCGACAGCTCGTGAATCAGCACCGAGGCGAAGAACAGCACCGCGGAAACCGCGCCCGCGATCCAGAACTGCTCCTCGCTCCAGCCCGCCTCGAAGTCGGGATAGAGGCTCTGCGCGAGCGACCACGTGATCAGCGCGAAGATCAACACCCACGACCAGTGCACCTGGATCGCCACCCCGCGAATCCGGCCGATCACCAACCCGGAGCTGACGTCCATGCCCGCAGCATACGACTGCCGCGCGCTCGCGAGCGCGTTCCGTGGTTCGCGACCGCCCGGCGGTGATGACAACGAGGCGAGGGGCCGAACCTATCCGAGCAGCGCCTCGAACGCCTCGTCGGTGAGCGCGCCCCGCATCAGCTCTCCGGCCCGTTCGATCTTCGACGCGCCACTGAACGGCGCCGTCCCGAACGTGCCTTCGATCGAGTGCACCGTCGCCGGCGTATCGCCGGCCGTGATCAGCAACGTCGTGTCCCGGCTCGCCGCCGCGCGATCGAGGATGTACGGGCTCGGCGTCCCGCCGCCGCTCAGGATCAGGCACTCGCTGCCCGCCGCTATCGCCGCCAGCGCCAGGTCGACCCGCCCGTTCCGGGTCACCACGGCGCTTCGTGCGAACCGCCCGAAATACTCGTCCGCCGCGTCGTGCGAAATCGCCCCCACCACGATGTGGTCGCAGACCGCCGCGTCGCCTCGCTCGGAGCGGCTCAGCACCTCGGCGCCGCTCGCCTCGATCAACTCCGCCACCCGCGGCGCGGCGAGCACGCGATCTTCGGGTAACAGTCCCGGTCGCTCGTCGCGCGCGCGTGTTTCGATCGCGACCGCCGCGCCGTCCGTCGCGACCTCGCTGCCCGCGGGCGCCACGAGCACGAGCTTCGCCCCCAGCCGCCGCGCCAGCGCCCCGCCATCGGCGCCGCTCGGCGCTTCTAGCACCAGCGTCCCGCTCGTCTCGCTCAGCGCGTCCACCGCCACCGGCGCGCCGCTCCCCGTCGCGAACTCGAGCGCCCCGAGGACCTCCGCGTCGCCCGCCGCGCGCTCGTCGTCCGAACCATCGCTCAACCGCTCGATGCGCACCTCGTGCCCGGCCCCTGCCAGGCGATGCGCCAGCCCGGCCGCGACCGTCGTCGCGCCCGCCCCCGCCTCGGCCCCCGCCACGAGGATCAGCGCCATCGGTTTCCCGCCCGTCGCTCTCGGTTCACGGCTCGGCAGCAGCGTACTCAGCCCTCTCCCTGACCGCCAGACGACCCCCGCCGTCAGCGCTCACGCTCGCAAGATCGAGCGTCGCTCGGCCGTTCCGGTCAGGGGCCGGCCACCTGCGATCGCGGGCGGCGGGCGATCGGCTGAAGGGCGCCACACGATCGATCGCTGAGGCGTGTCCGCCCCTGTGGCTGGGCCGGCCACGGCAGTCGGCCGCCGGGTAGGCGCGATCGGCGACACCGCGCCCACCGCTCGAGGCGCAGCATCGCGCAGCGGAAACCACCGTGCCGGATCACGCGTCTGCACATCATCAGCCGGCGTGACCACTCACCCGCGCCTGCCCCCCGACCTCGCCGAGCGCGGCTTCAGCGCGCCGGCGGCACCCGGCGCGGTCAGGGCCGGCCAGCCTCGGAACGCCGCCATGGCGCTAGCGCTTGATGAACTCCAGCTCGTCCCCGAGCTCCACCTCACTCGCCGCCCCCCGAGGCAGCTCGATCACCCCCACCGCCGAGCGCCCGCCGGAAGCGCCACCGATCCACGGTCGCACGGTCGACTTCGCCCGCGTCACTCGCTCGTCCGCGTCGAAGAACACAACGTCGATCGAGAACCGCATGAACAACATGTGAATCGACGAGCTCGGCCTGATGATCAGCCCCTCGCCAGCCTCGAGGCTGCTTCGCCCGATCAGTCCCCAGAAGCGGCTCCAGTGCGTCGCCGCCTCCGTCGCCCGGTTCGCGAGCAAGGCTCCGGTTCGAACATTCCGAATCTCGAGCGACACCTCGGCCATCCCTACCTCTAACTCGATCATCTCCACTTGCTGACGGGCCCGAGCGCGCCGTGTCGGAGCCAGTCCCCTCCCCCGCGCCAGGGATCGACATTCGATTCTCGAAGTGTCCCTAAGCCGTAAGAACTCTGTAGAAAAGCCGCGTTTTGCGGCCAATCGGCGCCTCCGCGCGGTTCACAGCCCCTGCCGTGACTACTACCGTTTCACAACGACACCCACAGGCAGGGACGCCACGGGCAGGGAACCGACTCGCCCCACGGCACGGGTCGCGAGACGAGCGGCGAGGGCATCTCCCTCCGACGTTCGGGTTCCAGGACGGCTGCGCCGGCTTGGCGGGACGGCACTGGCTGTTGACCGACGCTGGTTCGTTCCAGCTCCACGTCCCGCCGCCTGGGGGGAGCTGCGGTGCCCGTCGTGCGACTTCAAGCTCCGGCCGATCGAGGCGCCGCCACGCGCCGCGCGAACGCGGCGGCCTGAGATGGCGCGTCCACGCACTGCGGCTGGCGCTGCGCTGGGCATCGAGGGCCTCCTCGTCGACTATCAGCAGGCGCTCGCCGTCCTCCAGGAGCTGACCAAGGAATTCGCCGAACGCGTCCGCCACCTCGACACCGACCGCGGCCCCGGCGGCCCCATCGAGAACTTCGACGACACTGACGCCCCCTCCGTGGCGATCGCCTGCCTCGGCAGCTTCGAGGTCCACGTGGACGGCCGCGTCCTCCCGCTCCCCTCCAGCGTCCGCCCCGCCGCCGTGCTCAAGCTGCTCGCCGATCGCGGCGGCCGCCCCACCTCCCGCGACCTCCTGATCGAGACCCTCTGGCCCGGTATCGAGGCCGACACCGGCGCCAACCGCCTCCGCGTCGCGGTCCACTCGCTCCGCCAGATCGACCCAGATCTCCACGCCCTCGTCACCTTCGATCGGGGCCACTACCAGCTGAACGGCGCCCGCGTCCAGATCGACGCCGAACGCTTCGAGGCCCTGCTCGCCGGCGGCCACTCGCTCGAACAGTCCGGCGACGCCGCCCGCGCCCTCACCATCTACCACCAGGCCGAACAGCTCTACCGCGGCGACTATTTCGAGGAGGATCCCTTCGAGGACTGGGCGCTCCTCCGTCGCCAGCACCTCCGCGACCTCTACCTCAACCTCCTCGTCAAACTCGCCGTGCTCGCCCTCGAGCGCGGCGACTACCAGGACTGCATCACCCACTGCCACGAGATCGTCCGTCAGGACGACTGCAGCGAAGACGCCTACCGCCTGCTCATGCTCGCCCACGCCCACCGCGGCAACCGCGCCCGCGCCCTCCGCTGGTACGCCCTCTGCGAACAGACCCTCTTCCGCGAGCTCGCGGTCGAGCCCTCCGCCACCACGCGCGCCCTCCGCGACGAAATCCTCTCCAACGAGCCCGACGACGACGATCGCAGCCTCCGCCAGCGCCTCGGCCTCGGCCCCCCGCGGCCGCCGAGCTGAGCGGGTGCGCCGCGCCTCCCCTGTAGGCCCGACCGCTCGCGAGGCCCGCCGCCCCGCGTTCGGCCTCCACCCCGCCCCCGCTAACTCCGAACACATTCGCCGCTAATCCCCCGCTAATCGCGCTCAGACATAGTCCCGCCGTCCTGTGCGAAGGGGAGCTGCGTGTTGCGCTTCGAAACCACGGTTGCAGGCCACGCGCGCATTCCCCGGCGCCCGGGTCGCGAACGATGAACGGCCGTTACGAGTCGTTCACCGTCCGCGTCTGGGCGAGCGGAGACGAGATCCTCCGCGGCGAGGTCCAGCACGTCTTGTCCGGCGAATCCGCCCGATTCGTCGACCTGTCCGCGCTGACCGACTTCCTCGCCCGCCAGATCTCGAGGCAGCCAGAAGGCGGTGACTCGTCACCGTCCCCGCTCCGGCTCCGCGCCCACGGGGAAGACGGCTAGGCGGCGCCAACGGCGCCGACGAATCGACCGGCAGCCGCGCGCGGCGTCGGCGGGAAGGCGAGGAATCTAGACGACGAACCGCGTCATCGCTGGCGACCCACCGCCTCGCGCCGAGGCCGCCGGCAACGAATGAACAAACGGATTGATGGAGGTTTATTGATGGCTCTTTACCTACAGGCAACGGTCGTGACGTACGTCTCGTCGCTGCTCGGCAAGCTGAACCGCGACGAGCGCGGTCAGGACACGCTGGAATGGACGATGATTTCCGGCCTGATGGCGGTCGCGCTGCTCATCCTCGCCGGCGTCTTCACTGGTGCGTTGCAGTCGTTCGCCGACGGCGTCGAGAGGTGTGTCGACTTTGACGCGACATCGATCTGCGTCGCCGGCCTCCAGGTCGTAACGACGCGGAGGCCGGGCCACCAATCGGTGGTCCGGCCTCCACCCACGAGACCAGGACCAACCATGACCGACGGACAAACATCCCGTCGCCCGCTCGCGGCAATGCGCCGCACCGCGTCTCGGGCCGCACGAGCCATGCACCGCGGCCGCCGCGGCCAGGACGTTGTCGAGTTCGCCATGCTCATGCCGTTCGTTCTGTTCTTCATCTTCATGCTCGTGGACTTCGGCGTCGCCCTCGGCGAGTCGCACCAGATCAACCACGCGGTCCACGAGGCCACGCGAGCCGGCGCGGTCGGCGCCGACGAGGCTACGATCCGGCAGACCGCGATCGACCAGTCGCTCTCGCTGCTCAGCGGCGCCGCGGCGACCTGCCCGCTGACGCCCGCCGATCAAGCCTGCATCGAGGTCACCTGGAACGATGGCCCGGACGCCAATACGACCTCCGGCGAGGTCGGCGACGCGATCACCGTCCGCGCCAACTACCGGCACCGACTGATCAACCCGTTCCTCTCGTGGCTCTCGTTCGCCGAGATCGACCTCGGCGCTTGCGCCGACTCGCGCGTGGAGCTTGAACCGGCCAGCCCCGTCGACCGTGGATGGGACTGTTCGTCATGACCCCCAACCAACTGCGATCGCCGATTCGGCGCCGCGCGGGCGTAGCCGCCCGCCGGCTCAACCGCGACGAACGCGGCGCCGGCCTGATCTGGTTCGCCACGTTCTTCTTGATCGTGATCATGACCGGCGCGATCGTCATCGACTACGGCGACATCGCCGTCGAGCGCCGCGACCAGCAGAAGAGCGCGGACCTGATGGCGCTCGCCGGCGTCCAGGACCTGCCAGATAACACCGTCCAGGCGGACCAGTTCGCGCGCGAGTGGGGGATCCGCAACGGCGTCGATCCCAGCGAGATCGTGAACCTCATCCTCGACAACACCTGCTGGAACGACCACCCCGCCGACGACCCCGATCAGATCGACTCGATCACAGTCGACATCTCCCGGCCGGCGAATCTGTTCCTCGCGTCTGAGTTTGGCATCGCGTTCGATGTCGGCGCGCACGCAAAGGCCTGCGTCGGCTCCTTGCGCGAGGCCGACGGGCTCCGCCCGTGGTCGCTGTCGATCCTGAACTCGCCGTGCTTCGAATTCATCGGCGCGGGACTCAACCGGACGACCCGGACAACCCCCTACAATACCAGCCCCGCTACGGCGACGAATGCACCATTCGCCTTGAGTCTCCGTCGTCTCAAGTTGGCTCGATTCGCCTCGGAGACGAACCGGGCGAGGAGTGCAACGAATCCGGCGGCGGTGCCGCGAAATATGTCGAGAACATCGTAGAGGGCTCTGGGGCAACGTGTGAGCTCGGCGAAGTGATCGACACCGAGCCCGGTTTGCAGGTTGGACCGACCCTCACCGCCATCGAAAATCTGCTGGCTACCGAAGGCGCGTGCGACGAGGAGCACGGCCTGCTCCTGGGGACGTTGAACGGCTACGACCAGCTGCCGGAAGCGTTCACCTCCACCCCGCCGAGCGCGACACCGGGACCCGACGTGTTGTTCGCCCCTCGCGACTGCGGCCCCCCCTGGGATGATGATCCGAGCACACCAGACACGCCACGTTTCGTCACGATCGTGTTGATCGACGAATTCGACAGCCCCAACGGCTTCGGCTCGGAGCCAATCATCGCGTTCGCCGGCTTCTTCATCGACCGCTGCGAGGTCGTCGATAGCGACGGGTTCGTCACGGCGGCGTACCCGGTCTGCGACGTCCCGAACGGTGACCAGTCCAACGTCCAGATCGTGGGCACGTTCATCCAGCACATGAAGCTCGGAGGGCCTGGCGGCCCGCTCAACCCGTTCGGCGTCCGCATCTACGCGCTCGTCGAGTAGTCAGCGAAGCAGCCCGACGAGTCCCGGGATGCACGGAAGGAAGTTCTGATGGCACAAGCAATCGCCCAACGCCCGCCGCCTCGCACGAGCGGTCGCCTCTATCTGGTCCTGGCGATGGGCTTCGCGATCATCGCCGGCCTGCTCGCCTTCGCCGCGCTCCGCGACAGCGGCGCAAGCAGCAGCACCGCGACGGCTACTGGCGCCGCGACCTTGCTGCGCGTGGTCGCGGTCGACGACATTCCCGCCCGTACGCGCCTCACCGCGGAGATGGTCGCCGTCCAGTCAATCCCGGTCGAGGCCGCTCTGGTCAACGCCTTCGCCTCGTCCGAATCCGTCGTCGAGCAGGTCACTCGCTTCCCCGTCGCCGCGAACGAACAGATCGGCCCCCAGAAGGTCGGGGCGACCTTCGAGGACGGCGTGGCAGCCGACAGCGGACTCAGCTTCGTCATCCCCGCCGGCCATCGCGCCGTTGCAATCTCCGTCACCGAGTCCAGCGCGGTCGCGGGGCTCATCGTCGCCGGCGATCGCGTCGACGTGATCGCGCTGCTCGACCTGGACCTCGCCGGTCTCGAGAAGGCCGTCACCGTGCTCCAGAACGTCGAGGTGCTCTCCGTCGCTCAGGTCCCGCAGCAGGCGGTCCCACCGCCCGCCACCGCTGAGGAAGAGTTGGCGGCTGACGCAACCTCGAGCGAAGCGGCTGCCGCCGGGACCGACTCGCTCGGTGTCCGTCCGCTTGCCCCAGAGCCTCAGCCCAGCGCGCGCACCGTCACACTCGCCGTATCGCCCGAGGACGCCCAGCTGCTGGCTCTCGTCGACAAGCACGCGACCCTCTATCTGACGCTCCGCGCCTTCGACGACGACGAAACCGTGACGGTCTCGGACTCTGACCTGTTGCCGCTCGGAGTGCTCCATCCGGACCTCAGGGACCGCTAGTCCGTACCCGCTGAAGGCCGCGAGAACCACGTAGAAAGCAAGGTCTGCCGATGCCCCGACCAATCGAAGTGCTTGTCGTCGACCAGGACGCCGAGACACGGTTCAGCATCAACCGGATGCTCGCGCAGTCGAGCGTCAGCGTCGGGGGCGAGGCACCGTTCGGCACCGAGGCCGTCAATCGCGCCATCGAGAAGCGGCCGGACGTGATCCTCTGTGCGCTGGAGGACCCGCTGATCCGACCGCTCGAAACGATGGAGGCGCTCCTCCAGGCGCTGCCGGAAACCCCGATCGTCGCCTATTCCTCACTGGATCAAGTGGACATCGCCCGCAAGGCGATGCACGCCGGCGCCCGCGACTTCCTGGTCCAACCGCTCAACCGAACGGTCATCGAGACCGCCGTCCAGGACGCGCTCGAGTCCGAAGAGGACCGCCGGCTGCGTCTATCGGGTCGCGCCGCGATCGGCTTCGAGGGCACCGTCGTCGCCGTCTATTCCGCCAAGGGCGGCGTTGGCAAGACCACCTTCGCCACCAACCTCACCGCCGCGCTCGCGCACGATGTCGGTCAGTCGGCGGTGCTCGTCGACGCGGACACCAGCTTCGGCGATGTCGCGATCGCCATGGGCCTGCCCTCCGACCGCTCGGGGATGCAATCCTTGCTCGCCGACCTGGGCAACCCAGAGCCGGATCTCTCGCAGCACACACTCGAACACACCAGCGGAGCACGCGTCCTCACCGGACCGACCGATCCGTTGCAGTGGCAGAGCATCGAGTCTGAGCGTTTCAGCGCCGCGATCGAACTCCTTCGGCGGAGTCACGACTACGTCGTGGTCGACCTGGACGCCACGCCGAACCCGATCACCCTCGCCACGCTGGGCAACGCCTCCGTCATCTTCTGGTTGCTCACGCCGGACGTCTTCACGATGCACGACAACATGCAGGCGCAGCAGTTGTTCATCGACCGCTACGTGCAGCCTTCGACGGTCCGCTTCGTGATCAACCACGTACACGCCAACCCCGAGGTCTCACGCGATGTGATCGAGGAGGCGATCGAAGCCTCGGTCTACTGGGAGATCCCGCACGACCCGCACCTCCACGAACGCACCCAGCTGGGCGAAACCGTGGGCGAGTGGTCCAGCGGCGGTAAGGGAGCGGCGAGCATCGTCGCCCTCGCCGGGGCGCTCGCCGGCGTCACCACCAATGGGCATCAGCGCGCCAGACCGTTCCAGCGGGTCCGCGCCCTGCTCGGCGTGAACTAGACCAGGGAGCTGTCATGACCTTGACCTCTGACGCACCGGCGTTCCAGCCGATCGCTGGCACCGCGGCGCTCGCGGCGGCGGCGCAAGAGCAGCGCTTTGGCGTCGATACCGCCCTCCTCGAAATCGTCGACAACATTCATCGGCGTCTGCTCGAGGAGGTTGACCTCGCCGCGCTCTCGGCACTCGACGGAGACGCCGCTCAGCGTGCCGTCGAGGGCATCGCCCGGCGCCTCACCACCGAGGAGGCGCCACAGCTCCCTGGCGCCGAGCGTGAGGAGGTCGTGTTGCGCGTCGTCGACGAAGTGCTCGGCCTCGGACCGATCGAGCGCCTGATCCAAGACGACACGATCTCCGAGGTCATGGTCAACAACTTCGACGAGGTCTACTACGAACGCGACGGTGTGATCTTCGAGTACCCCGTCGGCTTCAAAGACCGCGCGCACGTGATGCGGATCATCGATCGCATCACCTCCGCCGTCGGACGGCGCGTCGACGAGGCGTCGCCCCTGGTCGACGCGCGTCTCCTCGACGGGTCGCGCGTCAACGCGGCGATTCCGCCCGTCGTCCCACGCGGACCCGTGCTCACGATCAGGAAATTCCGTAGCGACAAGCACACGCTCGATCAGCTGATCGCGAATGCGACCCTACCGGCCCCCGTCGCCGCGTTCGCCGGGCTATGCGTGCAGCACCGTCTGAACGTGATCGTCTCGGGCGGGACCGGCTCCGGGAAGACCACCTTCCTGAACGCGCTATCCGAGCGCATACCGGGCGGCGAGCGAATCGTCACCATCGAGGACCCGACGGAACTGAAGCTCCAGCAGCGCCATGTCGTCGCCATGGAGGCCCGCCCACCGAACGTCGAGGGTAAGAACCCGGTCACCCAGCAGGACCTGTTCCGAAACTCGCTCCGGATGCGACCCGATCGGATCATCGTCGGCGAGGTTCGCGGCAGCGAGGCCTTCGAAATGATGCAGGCGATGAACACCGGCCACGACGGCTCGCTCACCACCGTGCACGCCAACTCGCCCCGCGACGCGCTCTCGCGCATCGAGAACATGGTCCTGATGGCCGGCTACGACCTCCCCGTGCGCGCGATCCGAGAGCAGGTCGCCTCGGCAATCGATCTGATCATCCACGTCGCCCGGATGAGCGATGGTTCCCGCCGTGTCACCCAGCTCACGGAAATCACCGGCATGGAGAGCGAAGTGGTCACCACGCAGGACCTCTTCGTGTTTCGCCACGAAGGGCTCGGGCCAGTCCTTGAAGTCCGCGGCTCGCTGGTCTCGACCGGGTTGATGCCGACGTTCGCTGAGCGGCTCCGGATTCGAGGCGAGGACGTCACCCGCTTCGTCCAGGAGATCGCCAATGATGGCGAGGGGACGTCATGGACGCACTAGCCTTCGGCGTCGCCCTGTCGGTGGCCTGCGCGGTCCTCTTCGCGGCGCTGAGCACCCGCCAGCGCGCGGCCGATCGCAACCTCGCTGACGATCGCATCCGTGGCCTCCAACGCCATGTCGACAGCGGATCGGCGAGCGCCACCGCGCTCCCGCTCCGCAGTCCGCCCACCTCGGTGCCGGTGCTGAAGCTCCTGTTCGCCCGCGGCACGCGCGGGGCGGAGATGCAGGCCGCGCTGTCACTCGCCGGCCTCGAGATCCGACCGGGAGGCTTCATCCTGGCTCAGGCGGTCGCCGCGTCGGTTGGCATCGCCATCGCCCTGCTGATCGGCGGCACGCCGGCGCTCGCGTTCGTGATCGCCGTGTCGCTCGCGCTCGTCGGCTGGTTCCTGCCACGCGCCTACCTCGCCTACCGGACCGTTCGCCGTCTCGAACGAATGGATCAGCAGCTCGTCGACCTGCTGAGCCTGATGGCGAGTTCCGTGCGTGCCGGGTTTTCGCTCCTCCAGGCGCTCGACTCCGCCGCGAAGCGCGTCGGCCGACCGCTGCAGGTCGAAGTCGACCGCCTCCTCACGGACGTCCGCCTCGGCCAGCAGATGGAGGATGCGCTCCGTGCCTGGGCCGATCGTGTCCCCAGCGGCCATGTGCGCTTACTTGTCACCGCGATGATCGTGCAGCGCAGCGCAGGCGGGAACCTCGCTGAAGTCCTGGACAACCTCGCTCGCACCATGCGCGAGCGCATCGAACTCCGGCATCAGGTCAACGCACTCACCGCCTACTCGCGGATGACCGCGCGCGTGATCGCGCTCTACCCGCTCGCCCTCGCGCTGGTGATAACTCTGCTCAATCCGGACATCTACGGACGGCTCTGGACCGAACCCACCGGTCTGGCGCTGCTCGGCACGGCGATCACGATGAACGTCGTCGCGTTCATCATCCTCCGCAAGGTTGCACGGGTCGACTACTAGGGCGGGATAGCGCGATGCTCGCTCTGCTCAGTGGACCCTCGATCGCCGCCGCGGTGCTGTTCGTCGCGCTGGCGCTTCGGCCGCGGACGCGCCGTCTCGCCGCAGGACGGGTTGCCGAGTTGAAACGCGAGACCATCTCTCGCCACCAGGAGTTCGCGGCACCACCCACGGCGATCGCCAATCGCGGCGGGCGGTTGGACGACGAAGTCGAGCGCTGGGTCCCGCCGTCGCTGCTCGCGGCGATCCGTCGCGCGCTCACCGCGGCCGGTCACCCGGCCTCGGTCGCGGAATTCGTCGCGATCGCGACGCTGATCGGGGTCACCTTCGCCGCGCTGCCGCTCGCGCTCGCGCTTACATATGGCGCCAGTATCGGCGGGGCGATCGTCGCCACCGCGCTCGGCGCCGCGATCGGCGGATTCGCCCTCCCAACGCTCTGGCTCCGAAAGCGCGTGCGCCGGCGGCGCACCGAAGTCTGGCGGAGCTTGCCCGACGTCGCCGATCTGCTCACCACCTGCGTCGAGGCCGGCCTCGACATCAACGCGAGCTTCGCGCGGGTGGCGCTGGAGCTGCCGGGGCCGCTCCAGGAGGAGATCCGCATCATGCTCCGCGAGGTCTCCCTCGGCCGCCGCCGCAGCGAGGCGATCGAGGACATCGGACGCCGAACGGGCGTTGAGGATCTCGCCGGAATGTTGCAGGCGATCGTCCAGGCCGAAGAGAGCGGCACGACCTTGAGCGGCGTGCTCCGCGCGCAGTCGGCTCACATCCGCGCCGCACGACGGCTCTTCGCCGAACAGCGCGCTCGCGTGATCCCGGTGAAGATGACGTTCCCGATCATCCTGCTGATTCTGCCCACGCTATTCATCCTCGTGTTGGGCCCGCTCGCCATCGAGCTCTGGGAGCAGTTCAACTCGTGACCCGCGCCGCCTTCCTCGCCATGCTCGTGCTGATCGCGATCGTCGTCCGCGCCCCTCGCCTCGCCGGCGCCGAGGGTGAACTCACCGTGCGCATCGAGGCCGTCGACGACGGCACCGGCACCGCCGTCGTCACCGTGCTCGGCGCAGACGGCCGCCCGGTCGTCGGCCTCGCCGCCGCGAGCTTCGAGGCGACCGACGCCGGTCAGGACGCCCTCGTCACCTCGGTCACGCGGGCGGAAGACGCCTCGATCGGCATCGCCGTCGTGCTCGCCATCGACACCAGCCGCAGCATGGAGCTGGTGATCGGCGCCGCTCAAACTGGCGCCGGCAGCGTCGTCAGCGGCCTCGGTCCCGAGGATCAGGCCGCGATCCTTGCGTTCTCGAGGACCGTCGAGACCGCGCAACCGCTCACCACCGACGCCGCGGCCCTCGACGCCGCCCTCGATTCCTTGGTCGCCGTCGGGAGCACGGCGCTCTATGACGCCGTGCTCGCCGCCATCGAGGTCGCGCGCGATGCCCCGCTCGACCGCCGCGTCGTGATTCTGCTCACCGACGGCTTCGACGAAGGCTCCAGCGCCACCCGCGCCGCCGCGCTCGCCGCCGCTGCCGCTGACGGCGTCCCCGTCTACGCGATCGGCTTCGGCGCCTCCACCGACGAGGCGTTCCTCCGCGACATCGCCGCCGCCAGCAACGGCAGCTTCCTGCTCGCCCCGGACGCCGCGGCGATGCTCGTCGCCTACGAGGAGTTCGCGAGCGTCCTCCGCAGCCAGTACGTCGTCGCATTCGAACCCACCCCCGCCACCACCGAGGCCACGCGCGCCCTCGAAGTCGCCGTCACCCTCGACGGCGTCACCGCCACCGCCTCGCGCGAGTACACCTCCACCCGCCCGCTCCTGCCGGTCGTCGTCCCCACCGCCCAACCAGAAGTCGTCGTCGCGCCACCGGTCGCACCGCCCGCCGTGGTCGCCACCCCGGCGCCGGTACAGGTCACCGCCCCCGCCAGCTCCGGATCGCAGCCACCGCTTGCAGTGATCGGCGCCGCTGCCGCCGTGCTCGCCGTCGTCGCCGTCGCCCTCACCGTTCGCCGCCGACGCCGGATCACCGTCATGCCCCCGCTCATCCGACGTGCCGCGAGCGCCAACGGCACTCCGGACGCCCTCGGCGGGCAGCGCGACGCCGGCGTCACGCGCACGACCGGCGCCAGCGCCTCACTCCACCCGCTAGGTGACGAAGCCGGCCGCGAACACGTCGTCGCCGAGGGCGATCTGCTCGTGCTCAGACAGGACGGCAGCTGCGCCACCGGACGCGCCGCCACCGCTTCCCCCGCCGGCGCGGCTCGCGTCTGGTGGCGCGATGGAAAGCTGATGCTCCACCAGCGCCCCTCCCCCGGCGACGGCACCAGCTCGTCGTGGGCCACCCTGGAATCGGGCGACGTCATCGAGATCGGACCGCAACAGTTCAGCGTCGTGATTAATCGCGAGTCGACCTCCCCTCCGGCGCGATCGCCGGAAGAATCGGCCGCGGAGTTGAGGGTATGAACATGAACATTCGACACGCACCTGCACGAATGCTCGCAGTCGCGATCGCCGGCTCGCGCCCACAGCGCGGTCCGTGACCTCACTGCCGGTCAACGTTCCCGCCCCGGCCGCGCCCACCCCCAACACCTACACCGTCGTCCGAGGCGACACGCTTGCCCGCATCGCCGTGGCGCACGACGTCCCGCTCGCTGAGCTCCTGCGCCTGAACGAGGTGCCCAACCCCGAGCTGATCGAGCCCGGCCTCGTCCTCCTCCTGGAGCCGGCGCCCGAGCTCGCCCCGGCGGCCAGCGCCGCGGCCAGCACGGCGCCCGTCGTCGCTCCGCCGCCGCCTGTCGACGAGGCCTGGTACCAGCCCATCGTCGACCGCCTGCCACCCCTTCCCGAGGAGCTGCAGCCCGCGCAGCCGGTCCTCATCGCCATCGCCGCCGTCCTGATCGCGCTGATGGCGGTCGGCCTGATCGCCATCACCATGCAGTTCGTCTACGCCCTCGTCGGCGCCGGCGCCTCCAGCCTCGCCTTCGGCGGCCGCGGCCTCCAGGCCGCCGTCGCCGGCATCCCCCGCTCCGCCGGCGCCGCGGACGAGGACGACGACGCCTCACCTCGCTCCACGCGAGCCTTCGGCTGGCGCCCTCGACTCAACATCTCGAGGCTCTCGCTCCCGACCACGCGCCCCCGCTTCCGTCGATCGAGCCACACCGCCTCCGCGGTCGAGCCGCAGGCCGTGCCGCCGGCGCCGCTCGAGGCAGACCCACCGCCCGTCGCGGCGCCCGCCCTTCCCGAGGAGGGCGCGCCGCCCATCGAGGCGCCCCTTCCAGAGGCCAACGCTCCGGACGCCCCGCCGCCGATCCCGGCGCCGGCGGCCAGCCCGCCGCCAACGCCGCTCCCCGCATCCCCCTCTCGCGTCGAGGCGCCGTTCGCGCTGCCTTCCGCGCTGCCGCCGCCGCATGCCGAGGACCTGCGCGGCCCCGTCCCACCGCCGCCGCCTTCGGCTCCCCTCGCTGCTCCCGAGCGACCGAGGGCGCCCGGCCGGCTCACCCGCTTCGGCAACGCGGTCGCCTCCGCCGCCGCCGTCGCTGCCCGTCACGTCCGCGCCGCCGCTGTCGCCGCCGCTTACGCCGTCGCCCGCTGGACGCGAATCGCCGCGATCGCGACCTGGCACGCCACCTTGCGGCTGCTCCGTGCCGCCGGGCGTCTTGCCGTCCGGGGCGCGGGTCGCGCCGCCGTGCTTCCGGGCCGGTTCCTCCACGAGCACGGCGAACAGCGCCGCCGCAGGCAGTTCCGGCAGCGCGTCGAATCGTCGACCGCCGCGCGCATGCGCCTCGGCCTCCGCGAGGACAGCGAGACCCACCTACAGGAGAGCCTCGACGAAAGCCTCTCCGAGGGTTGGCGCCTCGAGGCCGCCTGGTGCCTCCAACTCCTCGCCGAGGAGGCCGATCGCCGCGGCGCTCGCGCCCTCGCCGAGCTGCGCCGCGTCCGCGCCCGCGAGCTGATCCGCGACCACGCGATCGAGGAGGGCGCCTGACCGTGAACCTCCCGACTGCCAACCTCGAGGCGTACCAGATCGCCCTCATCGTCGTCCAGATCGCGATCCTCTCCTGGATCGTCATCCACGACCTCAGGACGCTGATCGTCCCCAATCGCTACGTCTACCCCGCCATCCTCGTCTCGCTCATCGCCATCGCGCCGCTCGGCCTCGCCGCCCTCACCAGCGTCTGGCTCGGCGCCCTCGCCGCCTTCGCCGCCATGCTCGTGATCGCCCTCGTCAGCCGCGGTGCGATGGGCCTCGGCGACACCAAGGTCGGCGCCTTCTGCGGCGCCATCGTCGGCCTCCAGGGCGTCGCCTCGATGCTCACCCTCACCTTCGTCGGTGGCGGCCTCGTCTCCGCCGGCCTCGTCCTCACCCGCATCCGCGGCCGCTCCGACGCCATCCCCTTCACCCCCTTCTTCCTCCTCGCCGTCCTCGCCACCCTCCTCCTCGCCGGCCCCGCCGCCTAGCCATCCTCGAGGTAGCGCCACATCCCGCGTCGGTTCCGGGGCCGCTACGCCGCCGAGGCCCACACACACGCTTGTCTGACCGCCGCGTGCGCCTCCGGGCGGGGGTGTGGGGGCCCGCGGCCCCCGCAGGGCATTAGGGCGGGCGGGTGGGATCTACCTAACCTTGCAAGCTCGGCCGAAGGCGGTCACGAGCGCTCGCCGCCACCATCCGTTGCTCGCCTGCGACCCTCGCTGCTACCTTCGCCGCCCCTCGAGGCCAGACCACCACCGAGCTCCCCCCTCCCCGCCCCCTCGAGCAGAAACGGAAACCCATGCGCATCCTCATCCTCGGCGGCAGCGGCTTCATCGGCCCCCGCGTCATGCGCCGCCTCGTCGAGCGCGGCCACGACGTCCACTGCATGGACATCGCCCCCGGCTCCCCCGCGCTCGACCCGCTCCGCGACGCCGTCCAGATCACCCACGGCGACATCACCCTCATGGACGACGTCATCGAGGCCGTCACCCTCAGCCGCCCCGATCGCATCCTCAACCTCGCCTACGCCCTCGGCGCCGGCGAAGACGACCCCCACCCCCAGGTCCGGCTCAACATCCTCGGCATGGACAACTGCTTCGAGGCCGCGCGCCTGCTTGACGTCCGCCGCGTCGTCTACGCCAGCTCGCTCGCCGTCTACGGCAACCAGCAGCTCCACGGCGAACGCGCCGTCGTCGAGGATGACGCCCGCCTCGGCACCAGCCTCTACGCCGTCTCCAAGACCTACAACGAGCACCAGGCGGACTGGTACAACCGCGCCTTCGAGATGGCCATCACCGGCGTCCGCCCCGCCAACATCACCGGCCCCGACAAAGTGCGCGGCTCCATGAACCACGTCCAATGCCAAGTCCTCCCCGCCCGCGACGAGCCGGTCAGCTTCCCCTACCGCGACACCATGACCCTGCCGCTCCACGTCGAAGACATCGCCGAGGTCTTCGTCCGCGTCACCCTCGCCGACGAAACCGGCTACCCGATCTACAACTCCGGTGGCCACCCCGTCAGCCTCGGACAGCTCGCCGACGCCGTCCGCCAGTTCCTCCCGGATGCCGAGATCACCTTCGACGAGGACGAGGGCGGCCACGAGGCTTCCGGTCTCTACCTCATGGACAACGCGCGCCTCGTCGAGGAGTTCGAGGTCGAGTACGCGCCCTTCGAACAGCGCGTCCGCGAAACCATCAACGACGTGCGACGCGCCCGCGGCCTCTCGCTCGTCGATTGAGCGCGCCGCCCGTCCTGCAAGCGCGCGACCGGGCCCTCAACCCGCCGCCCCCCTCCTGCCGATACTCCATCCGAGTATCGAAGCAGCGCGCCGCTCCACGCCGAGACAGCGCGCAACGCCGGCCTCGTCGGTCACTTCACTGGCGATCGCAAGGATCGGAGCACCACGATGAAGACAGGTCTGGTCTTGACGCTGGCCGCGCTGGTCGTGATCAGCGTCGCCTTCGGACCCCGCTCCGGCACGGCGTACGCAGAATCGCCGGTCACGATCGACGGGACGCGTGGTAGTCCGGGTCAGCGATGGTTCGACAACATCGAAGTCAAGGGCCGCATCTCGGGGGAGCGCGACATGCACTTGACCTGGTACAAGAACGACGGCGAGGGTGAGGACCCCAGCGCCATCGCGTCCATTGTGGTCGAGATCCCCGACCCCCCGATCATCTGCCCAGTGCGAGAGCTAGCCGCGCTCATGCGCGATCCCTGATCGCCGGCTCCCGCCGCCTCGCGAGCGGCGCGAGTAACGAACCCCGGAGGCCAGCAGGAACACACCAGCACCACCTACACCACCAGCGACACCGCGTCGTTCAGGAAGAAGCCGCGGTCGTACTTGAGCGCCAGCATTGTCATCCCGGTGAACTAGACCGCCATCAACCCGAACGTGATCACCAGATCGCGCTTGCTGAACTCCACGCTTGCCTCCTCGCTCCCTCCCCGACGACGCATCGCCGGAGGTTCCACCGGATCACAAGCATGGGCCACGCCGCGTCCCACCCTGAAAGAGCACCACGGCTCCACCTCGCACGACATTCGTCCCGCCCGGTCCCGGACGAAACGCGGCCTCCCCCCGCTGAGAGGTAAGACGTCGCTGCCGGCTAGTTACCGGCGCGGTAGTAGTACTCCAGGACGTACGTCGTCACCACCACCCCGTCCGTCTCGACATCGACCACCCGGAACACGATGTGATCGCCGGCGAACTCCTGCCGCGCCCGTGACACGTACGTGTGCCCTACCACCGCCGGCACGCCGAAGTGCTGGTAACCCTCCGCTGACGGCACGATGTCCTCCAGCGGTATGTCACCCAGGTCGCCCAGGTCGACCGCGCCCTGCTGGTAATACGGCGGCCCGTTGTTGTTGGCCCAGAACACGGGCTCGCCGCAATAACTGATGTAGAAGTCCCCAAACCGTGGGGAAGCGCTGATCAGCCGTGGATTGAAGTCGTACGCGGCCGCGTTCCCCCGAGGCAGGATCGTGCGCAGCCGCGTTGGGCCACCGTCAATCAGCGTGTCCGTCGCCAGCGGAACATCGAGCGGGCGCAGCGCCTGGCACACGTCGAACGTCAGCAATAGCCCCACGTGACCACCCTCGTACACGGCCGTGTGCGTGTGCGTGGTACCCCACCAATCGCTGCGTGCCAGGGTGATCCTCAGCGGGAATCGGCTACCCGCGATCGCGTCGCACCCGATCGAGAACCCGCCCTCCGCGTCCGTCACGCCCGCATTCGGATCGATCACGGTCGCATTCCGAACGTCCTCCGTGAACTCCACCAGCCCGAGGATCGCGCCCGCGATCGGATCGCCCCCGTTGCGATCGACCAGCTGGCCCGAAATCAGGCAGCCCGCCTCTGCCACCGTCGTCGCCGTTGGTTGCGGCGTCGATGTCGGCTCAGGCGTCGGTGTCGGGTCCGCGGCCGGGGTCGGGGTCGGCGTTGGGCTCGGCGTTGGGCTCGGCGTTGGGGTCGCGCTCGGCACCGGCGTCGGGTTCGCCGTCGGCGCCGCGCTCGGCGGCGCACCCGCCGTCGGCGCCGCGCTCGGCGGCGCACCCGCCGTCGGCGCCGCGCTCGGCGGCGCACCCGCCGTCGGCGCCGCGCTCGGCGGCGCACCCGCCGTCGGCGGCGACGTCGCGCTCGCTGCCGGAACCGCGGTACGTGTCGCGCTCGGTGTCCCGTTCGCCTGCGCGTCTGCTGCCGCGCTCGACCGCGACCGCGCCGTCACGGTCGCCGCTCGCGTCGGAACCGCCGTAGCCGTCGCCGCGGTGGTGACCGACGGTTCCGCCACGGCTGTCACGGTCGGCTCGAGCTCCGCCGGTACGCTGCTCGAACCGGGCGCTTCGAACGCCCCGGGGAACACAACCAGGGCACCGATCACCACGAGCATCAACGTGCTGGCCGCGACGGCGATCACTTGCAGCGCACGTGACATCACTCACACCACTTCCGCCGTCATGCCCCGATTTCGGTCGCCGGACCGCCTGAGGCAAGCAGCGAGGTTCACGAGCACACTACCCCCCGGCGACCCCGCTGATCAGGTGCGAATGCACCAGGCAGTGGTCACGTAGTCGGCCGGGCGGAGGGCGGATGCCGCGGCTGCGGCCAATCAGCCTGGGCGACGGCGATCAACCCGGCGCGCGTCGCGTTGCTGCCGTCACAAAGCAAACCCGCCGTCTCCGGCGGGTCCTCAACAGGCGATGGTGCCGAGGGCCAGAATCGAACTGGCGACACCGCGATTTTCAGTCGCGTGCTCTACCGACTGAGCTACCTCGGCCCGGCGAACTAGCCTAGCGAACCCCGAGGTGAAGGCAAGCGGGCTGCAGCTACGGCTCTGGCGTGGGTGTCACGATCAGCGAGAAGTTCGCCGTACACGACTTGTTCGCCGTCATCGACACCGTGCCAGTAGCACACTCAGCGGCGTCCGGGCCCGTCCAACCATCGAACTGGTAGTCCGTCGCCGGGGTCGCCGACACCGATGCGTCGTCGTTCTCCGCGTACGTCCCGTTCCCAGACACGCTCCCCCCAATGCCAGGACTCGCGATCAACGCCAGGTCGAACGTCTGTGATAAGACCGTCACGGTCAGGGTCGCCGAATCCGACCCGGTATTCGCGGCGGCATCCGTCGCGCTGAACGTCACGAGCGTCGGCCCCGGCGAGAACGACGTCGGGGAGTGGCCAATCGCGAGCACGTCGCCCCGCTCGTCGAAGACCGACGCCAGCGCAAGCCAGGCGGCGACATCGGGATTCGAGTCGAGCACGCTGGTCGTCCCGAACGGCACCTCGATCTCAAAGCTCGCCGGTGGTGTGACCACCGGAGGCGTCACGTCATTCTCGATCACGATCGTCAATATCGAGCTATCCGTCCCGACGTTCCCGGCGGTATGGGTCGCCGTGAAAGTCACGACCGTGCCTCCGAGCGAGAACGAAGACCGAGCGTCGTTGGCGACACTCACGACGCCATCACGATCGTCGGTCGCGGAGGCAGCGCTGACCCAGCTAATCACCGCCGCATCGATCGACGGCAGACTCGATGTGCCGAACGGGACCCTGATCGTCTTGAAGCCAGGTGCGATTACAACGGGGTCAACGGTGTCCGGTGTCTCTGGGGTCGGTTCGGGGAGGGTTGACGACTGCACGATCAGCGAGAACGAATCTGCTGCTCAACCCCCCGCGTTGCAGACTTGGAGCCCGATCGTTCGCTGGCCGACCGACTGGTAGACGCCGCTCAGCGTCGCGCTCGTCGCGATCAGCACCCCGTTCATGCTCCAGTCGAACGTCGACACCGGTCCACCGCTAAACGACCCCGAGCACACCACCCGCTCGCCGATCTCGGAAGGCGATGGACTGCAACCGACGCCGTCGATCGAGGGCGGCGTCGGGGGCGGCGGTCCGGCCAGTGGCGTCGCCGTCGGTGCCGGGCTCGCACCCGACCATCCTGAGGAGCCCGTCGAGCCCGCCGGGTCGCTGCTCACCACGGGCTCCGGCGCCACCGCATCGACCGCCACCACGAACGCCTGTGACTCGCTCGCGGAGCAGGTGCCGTCGTTGCACACCTCCAGCGCGATGCGGTACGGACCGCCCGCCGGCAGCACCGTCCGGAACACCTCGCCATCGCCCGAGGGCGGATCGCCGCCCGCGGCCTCCCAGGCATAGCCGTCGGCGGCCCCATCGATCGTCGGCCGGCACTCCAGCGTCACGCCGTCCTCGAGCTGGCGGCAGCCCACCGCCTCGATCGTCGGCGCCTGCACCGCATCGCCGGCCACGCTCGGCGTCGGCGACGCCGTCGCAGCCGCCGGCTCCGGCACACTGGTCGGATTCGCCACCAGTTCCACCGGCTCGCTGCCGCCGTCGTTGCTCAGCTGCCCCAGCGCGACGAACGCCGCGAGCGCCGCCAACACGAACAACGATGCTGCACCCGCGATCGACAGGATTGGCGGCCCACCGCCGGCCGCCCGCGGGACGCTGAGACCGGCGAAGATCCGCGGCATGCTGAGACCGGCGAAGATCCGCGGCAAGCGGACACCCGGCCGAGGCACGCCGACACCGGACGGCAGGCGCGGCATCGCCGCGCCCAGCGAAATGCGCGGCAGCGCGAACCCGGAGAACAGCCCGCCAGCGGCAGCCCGCGACGGCCCTGACGCTCGTCGAGTTGTTGCTGCGTGACCTGCGCCGCCGCCTGGATCGCGGCCAACGACTCCGCCGAGAGCGCCTCTTCGGCCTCGGCGACCAGCAGCGCCGCCGCCTCCAGCTCGGGAACGAGGATCAGCGCCGCCCGCGCGTGTCGCCGCGCCGCGCGCCACTCGCCGCGCGCCCGCGCCGCCGACGCCAGCCGCATCAGCTCGTCGAAGTCGAAGTCGTCGCCCCCGGGTGCCGGGGCCGTCGGCGGACCGGGCGGCGCTCCACCCCGCGGGGGGCCGCTCGCCATCGGTCTGACCGGGGCGGCGTGTTCGGGCGCGCGCGCGCCCGGTGGCGGATCGTCCGAGGCCGGCCCCGAGGCAGGCGCAGCTCGCGGTTCCCCGTTCGGCCCTGCCGGCGCCTCCGTGTGCGGCGCAACCGGCGGCTCCGGGTCGCGCACAACCGGCGGCTCCGATTCGGTCGGCGCCTCCCGCGCGAATGGACCCGATTCCGGGGCGGACGGCGGCGGCGCGACACCCTCGTCCGGCGCTGCCTGCGGTGCCGCGGACGATGGCTGAGCATCGACCGACGCCGATCTGGCCAGTGGCGCGTCCGGCCCTGCTGAAGCGTCGGATTCGGCCGCCGTCCGCGGCTCATCCGCGCCGGGAGTCCCGTCAACACGCGCCGCATCGATCGACGGCGTAACGGCCTCGGGCGCCGGCGCGACACCGTCGAGCGCCGCCGACGGCGGCTCCGCGGTCGCGGCCGGCTCGACCGGAGGGGCGCCCGCGGCCGGCGGGACCGAGGCTGCTGCCGCCGGCTCGCTCGCACCATCGGCCCCCCCACCCTCGGCCCGCGCCGCCTCGGAGCTCGGCGGCGGCGGAGCGCCCGGTCGTTGTTCGATCGGTAACCCACCCGCCGCACCCGGGCGCTCCGCGGGCGCCCCGTCGCCGACGTCGGATCGAGTCGGAGACGGCGGCGCCGCCTGCTCGGAGCCGCCCGCCGCGGTGAAGCCACCCGGCCGCCCCAGGAGCGGCGGTGGCGGCGGCGACGGCGATCCCGCGCGGCGCCCCCCGGCTGCTGCTGCGTCTCCGACACGATCCGGCCGGCCGCTCTCGGGCGGGTCACCCGCCGGACTCTCAGATCGACGCGCAGCCGGAAGCTCGGACTGCGGCCGCAGGGCGGGCGAAGGCAGTGGCGCACCAAATTCGCCCTGCGCCGCCCCCGGCGGCGCGTTCGAACCACCCTGCAGGGCCCCCGGCGGCGCGTCCTCGTCACCCAGCGCCGCCGCTGTCGGCGCGTTCACATCAAGCGGAGTCGCTTGCCGTTCGGTTATGTCACCCGAAACCGCCGGTGTTGAGGTGCGCTCGGCGGCGAGGCGCTGCAACGCCTGCGCGGCGCCATTGTTCGGGTCCAGCAGCAGCACCTGTTGGACCAGACGGTCCAGCCGCTCCCACTCACGCGACTGCCACGCCTGCTCACAGTCATTGAGCAGGCGCTGAATCTGGAGATCGCTCGGCAATTCCGCCATGAACCACGAATAATAACCGGTAATTAGGTTCCGAGCCGACGATCCGGACCAACCGCTCCCCATCCTCGGCTCGCGAATCCACGCTCGGACGCTGTCGCGGATCCGTCTTGCACCACCGGTCCTCGCTCACTGTGGAAACGCTGGGGATAACGCTGGGGAGAACCCCGATTCGGCTAGCGCCGGACGCTACCTAGGCTGGGTTTAAACGGCTCACCACCGTACCCGGGCACGGATGCCCACTTCCCTGCCCGTAGAAGCCACGCCGGTCGACGGAACGACCGCGGCTTCGGTACAACTGATTACGGCGGGGTTCACGAAACGGAGCGTGCATGAGCCCCGTCGGTTCCCCGACCTCCCGCGTCGGTCGCCCGCAGCTGCGCCTGATCGCCCTCACCCTTCCCGTCCTCGTCCTCCTCGCCACCCTCGCGATCAACCTGCTGCACGGCGCCCCCGCGCGCGCCCAAACCGCCACCTACCGCCCCGCCGCCGCCAGCTGCTCCAACTCCGCCGAACCCGATGACACCCCGGCCGCCTGCAGCGCCTCCGCCGCCACGCTCGCCCCCGGCGGCGGCGTCGCGATCGTCGAAAACGACAATACCGGCCAGTCCACCGGCGACGACGACCTCCAGATCGTCTTCAACCTCGGAAACCTCGACGCCGGCCGCGTCACCGGCGCCAGCCTCCAGGTCGGCTCCTCGCAGGCCGGTTCCGCCGGCTCGATCCAGCTCGGCGGCCCCTCGATCAGCAACACCAACTACGGTGCCGTCTCCGTCAACGGCGGCACCACCTCCAGCGGCGCCCTCGTCAGCGCCGTCACCGCCTCCGCGGGCGGATCGCTCACCGTCTGGCTACAGGTCGCCTGCAGTGGGAATTCCAATGACTGTGGCGCCGCCGTCGACTTCGTCGCCTTGGAACCTCGACGAGCGCGCATTTGAAGGTCATCAAGGCCGCCAGCGCCGTCACCTCGTCCTCGGTCACGTCGAGGCTGAGGCGGATTCCGCCTTTCGTTGGGAGGCGGTGGTGGCTGTGCTCGGCGCGATATGCCCCGACCACCTCGATCCGACCGTCGTCGAACTCAACCGGAAATCGCAGGTGATACACGGCGTTGCACTGGCGCAGCTGATCGAGGAGACCGGGTTCGAGGTCCGTGTGGCTTGCCGCCTGATCGAACTGGCGAAGCACGCTGCTGAGGAAACTCGGTTCGTCGGTCATAGACCCTCGTAAATGTCGCGGCGGAGGCGATGACCCGCCGCCTCGGAGGTGGCGTCCGAGCGGGCTGAGGCTCAAGGTAGCCCACCGAGGACCCACCTCGCCCCCCGAAGCGGATGATGAAGACGACGGGCGAGCGGCGCGGTCACTGGGCCGGAGACCAAGTTGGTCCTCGATATGGAGGCGTTCTCAAGGCTGCCCTCGGTCCGCCCTTCGCTCACGCCAAGCGAGCACGCAGCCCCCGACGAGCAGAAGCCCAAGGATGGCGGGCTCTTGACACTGGGATTCAGGAACGGTGATCCGGGAGTTGCTCTGGTCGCCGATCCGAGTGAGTGACGTCAGTGCCGGACCCGAGCGCGGTGCGCTGAGATAGCTCAGATCGACGACACCATTGCCTCGTGCCTGACCGCCGCTCGCCGGAAGCCACGCGCCTGCGGGGACCACCCGACCTCGACGGTGCTCACCGGTCGACCCACTTCTGCGCGCCGCCCTTCGCCTCGTCGGTCTGGCCGACGATCCAGCGCAGGGCGCTGCCGAAGCGGAGGGCTTGCTGCAACGTCATGTCATCGGAGCCGTCGGTCACTTCCTTCACCGCCCGCAACGCCAGCGGGTTGTGCTCGGCGATGCGCGCCGCGATCTGCTTCACCGTGGGCAAGAGCTCGTCAGGTGTAACGACACGGCTCACCAGCCCGCAGCGGAGGGCCGTCTCGGCGTCGATCGGATCGCCAGTCAGGATCATCTCCATCGCGACCGCACGAGGGATCGTTCGCGGTAGGCGTTGCGGGCCGCCGCCGCCAGGGAAGAACCCGTGCACGATCTCGGGAAGCCCGAACGTCGCGTTATTGCTGGCGATCAGCAGGTCGCAGCGCAGGGCGAGCTCAAACCCGCCGGCCAGGGCGTGGCCGTTGATGGCCGCGATCAGTGGCTTCATCGTCGGCTGGGGCGGGCGGCCGTAGCCGTCGAGGTACGCCTCGACGCTGTGCCAGCCGGCGCCGCTGTCGCCACCGCGTGCGCGCTCCTTGAGGTCGGCTCCGGCGCAGAAGGCGCGGCCGTTCCCCGTGATGATGCCAACCCGGATCTCGGGATCCTCGTCGATGCGCGTGAGGCCGGCCGACAATCCCCGGCTCAGGCTCGCGTTCATTGCGTTCATCGATTCCGGCCGATTCAGCGTCAGTAGAGCAACGTGGTCGTCGACCTCGAGGAGTACAGATTCATTCTCGTCAGCCATGACGGCGTCCTTCCGGTGAGCGCGTCGGTCGGGATGTGAGATGCCGATGGGATGTTAACTCACCGCTCAGCGGCGGATGACCCGCCATCGGCGATCGATCAGGTGTCGAGATGCGTAAGCTCTGCGCGGAGGAGAGCTCAGATGATCATCGATTTTCGGGTGGGCACGCCGTTCGCAGCGGAGGCGGCCGGGCGACCGACGCGCACGCTCTACGGCGCCGTGTACGGCCGGAGCCGTGCCCGTGCGCGCGAGGAGCGATCGCCAGAGATGGTTCGTCCGTCAGGAGAGCTGTCACCGGCCGAGCTGCTCGAGCTGTTCGATCGCGAGGGAATCGACCGCGCCGTGCTGCCCGCCGAGGACCACGAAGTCGTGCTCGGCAGGCGAACGGGCAACGACAAGCTGGCCGAGTTCTGCGCGGCCGATCCCGAGCGGTTGATCGGCTTCGCGGGGGCTGACCCGCTGAAGGGGATGGACGGCGTGCGGGAGCTGGAGCGCGCGGTGCGCGAGCTGGGGCTGCGCGGGTTGAACATCGGCTCGTTCTGGTCGCAGCTGTACCCAACGGACGCGCGCTACTACCCGCTCTACGCCAAGTGCGTGGAACTCGATGTGCCCGTGATTCTCCATGCCGCAAACAACTTCAGCCTCGAGACCGTGATGGATCACAGCCATCCGAGGTACATCGACCGCGTCGCGACCGACTTCCCGGAGCTGAAGGTCGTGGCGACACATGGCGGCTGGCCCTGGGGCACCGAGATGGTCGCGGTGGCGTGGCGGCACGAGCACGTCTACATCGACACGGCGTCACAGCGGCCGCTGTACATGGCCCTGCCCAGCACCGGGTGGGGCCCGCTGGTCCACTTCGGTAACAGCGTGCTCCAGGACCGGGTGCTGTTCGCCAGCCGCTGGCCCGAACTTCCGTTCCGGAAGTCGATCGAGGAGCTGAGCGAGCTCCCGCTCAAACCCGCGGTCCTCGAAAAGTGGCTCGGAGGAAACGCCGCGCGTCTGCTCGGCATCGAAGCTTGACCCGAACCGCGAGCGACTCGGGACCGAGGCGACGAGGAACGCCCTGAGCGCAGGTCGATCGGGAGGCCTAACGCCCGAGCACGGTCATGGCGCGTGCTCAGCAGCGCGACCGGCGCGACGCGGCGCCCGGGCGCTGCTCCAATCCTCGATCCGTGCGACGAGACCATCGACGTCGTCTGCCGTCGTCGGCTCCAGTTCGTCGCCGCTCGCCTCGAAGACGCGCACCGCGGCGGGCGGCGCACCCTCGAGGTGCATCCGCGCGCCGATCGGTTCGTCGCGGTAGCCCTCGACGATCGCGATCTCGTAGCCGTCGAGGCGTGCGAGCAGATCACCCAGCCGCGGCCGCGGCGACGGCCTGCGCTCAAGCACACCATCCTGTCCGACGTAGAGCGTGGTCGTGGCGCCGGCGCGCGCCAGCACGTCGCTGTCCGATCCCGGACGGTCCGGTGGCAGGTCATGGTGTGAATGCTTGATGGCGGCCACGCGCCAACCCCGTCCGACCAGCGCCTCGATGAGATGCGCGGCGAGGGTGGTCTTACCAACGTGGCGGTGGTCGCCGGTCAGGCGGACGACGGTGATGTCTTCGCGGGCCGGCCGGGGCGCTGCGCTCACGCGATGTTCCTTGCTGGAGACGTCATCACGTCAGGCGTTTCGTCTCGCCGGTACGGGTCAGCCTCGCCTCGTCTGAGCCGCGCAGCCCAGGACGATCTAGTCGTTCGGTTTCAGCGTTGTCAAAGGCCCGAGGGCGTCTGAGCGCGAGCAGCCCCGCCCTCGATCCGCGCGCCCGGCGTTCATCCTGTAGTGCCGCAGTGTTTTGAGCGGCAATGGTTGTCGACGCTGACGCCTATATTAAGGTGCGCCGCGGCGCACCGAGGGCCCGCAACGCGGCGACCGCGGTGAAGGGGATGTCCGAGGGGTACTGATGTCCGGAGGTGAGCCTGCCAGCGTCCTCGTCACCGAGGCGTTCCACGCGCAGTACGGGCAGCGGCTCGAGCAAGCGATGCGGGAGCACGGGCCCAACCAGCTGCTGGTGCTGAGGGACGGTGAAGACCTCGACGAGGATCAGCTGGCGTCGGTCGAGCTGGCGTTCTTCTCGCGCGACAGCTACGTCGCGGGCTCGAAGCGCTTCTTTCGGGCGCTCGATCGAACCGACAACCTGCGCTGGCTCCACGTCTTCCATGCCGGCATGAACGGATCGCGATACCAGGCGCTGCTCAACCGCGGCGTCACGCTCACCAGCTCCGCCGGATCGCACGCGGAACCGATCGCGCAGACGGCGATGGCGGCGTTGCTGTGGTTCGCACGACCGTTCGGCCACTGGCAGCAGGCGCGGCAGGAGCGACGCTGGGCACGGATCGTCATGCCCAACGAGCCGCGCGATCTGCGTGGGCAGACGCTGCTGGTCTTCGGCGTCGGGGCGATCGGAGGTCACGCTTGCCGGATCGGCCAGGCACTCGGGCTCCACGTCGTCGGCGTTCGGCGTTCTCCGCTTCGCCCCGACGACGCGCTCGACGAGCTTCATCCACCCGCGGCGCTCGACGAGTTGCTGCCACGCGCCGACTGGCTGTTGCTCTCCTGCTCGCTCACGGAGCAGACCAGAGGACTGATCGGCGAGGCGGCACTGACTCGGCTGCCGAACCACGCGCGCGTCCTCAACGTCTCGCGCGGAGCGGTCGTCGACGAGCAGGCGCTGATCGCCGCGTTGGAGCGCCAGGAGATCGCGGGCGCCTACCTCGACGTCTTCGAAGAGGAGCCGCTCCCCCAGGAGTCGCCGCTGTGGGACATGCCTGAGGTGCTGATCACGCCGCACAACTCCTCGGTATCCGGCGGCAACGACGACCGAGTGGTCGACATCTTTCTCGATAACTTCGCTCGGCGGCGGCGCGGTGAACCGCTGATCAACCACGTCACGACGATCGAGTAGCGCACATCGGATGCGCGATCGCCGGCAAGTTGACTCGCGCGTCGCGCCGCGGCCGATGTATTTCGAGTGTGGTAGCGTCGGCACCGATGGCGCTGTTGAGCTTCACGGCCGGGCGCCGGTTGGGAGTTGCGCGCATGGATTGGGCGGATAGCCAGGAGCAAGCATCGTTCCGCGATGCGGTCCGCGGCTTCATCGCCGAGGATCTCCCCGATCGCTATCGACCGGATCGCGAGGGCCCGTTGGCCTGGAGCGACGACCGTCACTCCGGCGAGGCCGAACTCAAGGCGACCTCGGACCGCTGGGTCAAGGCGCTGGCCGCCCGTGGCTGGATCGCGCCTGCCTGGCCGCGCGAGTACGGAGGCGCGGGCCTGACGCCGATGGAGCAGTTCATCTTCAACCACGAGATGGCGCATGCCCGCGCGCCGCAGGTTGGGGGACAGGAGATCGCGCAGATCGGTCCCGCGATCATCATCCACGGCGACGACGACCTGAAACGCGAGTACCTCCCACAGATCCTTTCCGGCGAGACGAACTGGTGCCAGGGATTCTCGGAGCCTGGCTCCGGGTCCGATCTCGCTTCGCTCCAGACGCGAGCCGAACGCAACGGCGACGACTACGTCATCAACGGGCAGAAGATCTGGACCTCGAACGCCCACCGCGCGGACTACATCGCGATGCTCGTGCGCACCGACCCCGACGCGCCGAAGCATCGAGGCATCTCGTTCCTGCTGCTCGACATGCAGACTCCGGGGATCACGGTGCGCCCGCTGGTGAACATGCGCTGGTCGCACGGCTTCAACGAAGTCTTCTTCGAGGATGTGAACGTGCCGGTCCGCAACCGCGTCGGCGAAGAGAACCGCGGCTGGTACGTCAGCGTCACGCTTATGGACTTCGAGCGCTCGAGGATCCGTCAAGCGGTCTCGGCGCGGCGAGGCCTCTCGACCTTGCTCGACTACCTCGAGACCGACGACGGGCAGCGGAAGTCACGACTTGCCGGGTCGTCGACGCTCCGGCACGAGCTGGCCGACCGCGCGACCGAGATCGAGGTGGCGTTCAACCTCGCGTTCCGCGTCGTCTCGATGCAGGCCGGGGGCGTCGTGCCCAACTACGAGGCCTCGATGCTCCAGATGTCGATCTTCGAGACGAACCAGCGGACCGCGCGCACCGAGGCCAAGATCTTCGGCCTGTACACGAACTGCTGGGACGAGGAGGACGCGTGGTCACCGCGTCGCGCGAGACCAGCTCGCGGTTACGTCAGCGCCGTCTCCGCGACGATCGCGGGGGGCACGAGCGAGATCCAGCGCAACATCATCGCGACGCGAGGCCTGGGACTGCCGCGCGGCTGAGGCACCACGGCGCGGCGGAAAGCGCCGGCGGCTTGGAGTAGATCATGGACTTTCGATTCGCAGCGGAGGAAGAGGCCGGTACAAGGACAACTCGATCACCGCGGCGAAGGCGGCGACGCTCGAGCCTGAAGACATCCTGGGCAAGTTCATCATTGGCACATGGACCGGCGCGGAGCGCCCCGAGCTGGGTGAGGAGTGGCGGAAGCTGGTCGATCGCGTGCAATCGGGCGAGGTCGAGGCGGCCAAGGGCGGCGGCGGCAAGCCGCCGGCGCTGCAGTAGTCATGCGTACCGAGATCCGATTCGCCGGTATTGGCGGCCAGGGGTCGGTCCTCGCGAGCACCATCCTTGCCGAGGCCGCCGGCGGCCTGGGTGGGCAGGAGGCGGTCCAGACCCAGTTCTACGAGGCGGCGATCCGAGACGGTGCGGCCGCGGGCGATATCGTCCTCGGCGACGAGCCGATCACCTTTCCCTGGGTGCTCGCCCCCGACTATCTGGTCGCCCAGCATCAAGGCGCGCTCCGCGCACACCTGGAGGTGGTCAAGCCCGGAGGCGTGGTGATCGCGGACACGGTCTACGCACCGCAGATCCCGGAGACGACGGCGACCGTCTACCACGTGCCGCTGACGGAGACCGCCGACGCGGTCGGCATACGCCGCGTCGCGAACATGGTCGCGCTGGCGGTGCTGGCGAAGGTCTCGGGGGTCGTCGAGTTCGACGATCTGGAGGCCGCCGTGGTGGCTCGATCACCATTCGGCAGCGCGCCAACCAATCAGGAGGCGCTGAATCGCGGGTTCGAGCTGGACCTGGAGGCGCACCGCGTCGCGACGCCGGTCACTGCCTGAGCGGTCTTAGGTCCCGATCGAGCCGTTTAGCGCCTCATGCGCGCGTTTGATCGCCATGCCGTTGGTCGCCCGCCAGTGCCGTGTCGGAGTCGCCGCCGGCGCACCGGCTCGAGGCCTGGACCACGCTGACCGCGCCGGCGGTTTAGCCCGAGGCCATCGCGGCTGCCGCCTCGAACGTGGCGCGGATCGAACGCGTCATCATCGCGTCCGAGTCATCCTCCGAGACGCCGTTGGCGAGCAGCCACGGCAGCTCGTCGTTCGAGACGCGCACCCAGCAATCAGGATCGAAGGGGCGGGGCCCGCCGTCCGGCCGCCCGCCGTTGAGGCTGTACGCGGCGTTGTCGTGGCCCAGGCAGGTCTGCTCCGCGTAGCCGGCCTCCGCCAGCCAGAGCGCGACCCGAGCGCGCCGTGCGATGTACTCGTCGTCGCCACTGAAGAAGCGGTCAAGGCCGACCGTCGCCCCGCGGGCCGCGAGCCCGACGACATACTCGCGGTCGTCGCTGTCGTTGGTGTGCCCGATCGTGACGGCACGCGGATCGAGGCCTTCCTCCTCGAAGATGTCGAGCATGGGCGTGCCGTGATGGTCGGCCGCGCGCGTGTGACAGGTGATCGGCACCCCGGCGGCCTTCGCCGCCCGCGCCGCGGCACGCGCGCACTTCTCGAGCTGCTGCCGCGGACTGCGTGGACCCCCGCTGTCGAGCTGCGCCTCGAGGTCCCAGGCGAGCTTGATGATGCCCGCACGAACCCCCGTGCCCTCGATGCCCACCTCAATGTCGTGGAGAAACCGCTCGGCGAGATGGTCGGCGTCCCACGCGTAGTAGGTGAGCGGCACAAAGCGGTAGACGCCGGTTGAGACGACCACCTGGATCGGCGCCGGACCGGCGAGCCGCTCGAAGAGCGAGACCTGCCGTCCCAGGTCGAGCGGGGTGCAGTCGATGATCGAGCGGATGCCAACCTCGTGCGCCCGTCCCATCGCCTCGATGTTGCGCTCGAAGGCCTCGTCCTCGTCGTAGAGGTTCGGGATGCGCTCCATGCCGCCCATGCCGCTGCAGAGGTGCTCGTGCGAGAGAGTCGGCCCGAGGTCCGAGCTGTCGACCGGTCCCGCGATCGTCTGCACGGTGCTCATAGGCGCTCGTCCTCTTCCACGTGCGGTCCCGCGGCGG
This sequence comes from Dehalococcoidia bacterium, assembly GCA_965248675.1. GTDB lineage: Bacteria > Chloroflexota > Dehalococcoidia > UBA2979 > UBA2979 > UBA6627. The sequence continues at coordinate 67,853 of CBDFJZ010000005.1, read as the reverse complement.
CGGTACCGTAGCAGGCCGAGCACGAGGTTGCTCGGTCGCGGCAGCCAGGTCGGCTGGAGCGCATCGATACCGGCGCGCCGAAAGAGGCGGGCGTCGGAGCGGATTCGGATTGTGGTGTCGCCAGCGCGCTGGGCGTGACCAGGCTGTGGCGGCGACACGAGTACGGTTCCAGGGAGAATCGGCGTGCTCAGTGATCAGGAATTCGATTGCCGGGGTTTCGCAATCCAAGTTGAAAGGGCAATCGTACACGTGATATAAGCGGGCCTAATCAGGTAGGCCGGACTATGCGGGATCGCGGCGTACGCGAAACGTTACGCCGACGGTGCCCACTCGGAGGGAACGATCGCATGGTCGACAGCAAGAACTACTGGTCGCGTCGGGTCAACCGGCGAACTGCGCTTCGCGGCGCGGCGCTCGGAGCCACTGGCCTCGCGGGAGCAGTCCTCATTGGCTGCAGCGACAGCGACGAGGACCCGACCGAGGCCCCCGGCGGTGGCGGTGGCCAGGCGACCGCAGCGCCAACCACGGCGGCAACGACGGTGCCCGAGGTGATGAGCGGCGGGACGTTCAAGTCGCACAGCACGTACGATGTCGATTCCTTCGATACTCACACCTCACCGACCTACAAGACCTTCGTGATGAACGCCTACACGCACAGCCGGCTCGTCCGGTACGCGGTGGGCGCGGACGGCGCAGAGGCGTCTGGCGAGGTCGAAGGCGACCTCGCCGAGTCCTTCGAGGCTCCGGACGAAACGACGGTGATCTTCAATCTCCGCAAGGGCTTGCCCTGGGACCGGAAACCCCCGACCAGCGGCCGCGAGCTGGACAGCGAAGACATCATTGCGAGCTGGGATCGCCTTCGCGACGGCGGCGCGTATCGCTCGCTGCTCGCGAACGAGGTTGAGCCGACCGCTCCGGTTGTCTCGATGGAGGCGACCGACGCGAGCACGATCCTGATGAAGCTGGCGCGCCCGGATGCGCTCACGCTGCCGATCATGGCGTGGTACCTGTCCGGCTTCTGGATCCTGCCGAAGGAAGCGGCGCAGGGAGGCTACGACCCGCAGGCCGAGGTTCGGGGCAACGGTCCGTTCCTGCTCGATTCGTACACACCGGCCGTCGAGTTCAAGATGGTGAGGAACCCCGACTGGTGGGGCGGTCCCGAGAAGCCGCTGTTCGACGCAATCGACATCCCGATCATCGAAGATCGCGCGCAGCGCGAGGCGCAGTTCCGCGCCGGGAACATCTATCTGAATGGCCCGGCCTCGGCCGCCTTCCCGCAGATCATCAAGGAGGTCGACGGGACAGAGCTGTTCACGGGTCCCGCGAGCACCGCCGGCCCCTCAATCGGCTACAACATGATCCCTGAGTCTGGCTTCACGGACGTCCGCGTCCGCCGGGCGCTCTCGATGACCGAGGATCGCGACATCCTCTCGGCGATCTTCCTCGGCGTCGAGGACTACGCCGAGGTCGGCGTCACCTTGACGCCGAAGCTCGGCTCACCGATGTCGCCGGGCTACGGGCCGTTCTACCTCGATCCGCGGGGGGCGGATGCCGGTCCGGGTGGGGCAAACATGGAGCTCAACGTGCCGGAGGCGGTCAAGCTGCTGGATGCTGCTGGATTCAACGCCGACAACCCGTTCGAGTTCGACATGATCTGGCCGGGCATCCGCTACGGCGCCGACTGGCCGTCGATCATGGAGACGCTCCAGGCGATGGCGCTGGACGCCGGGATCAAGATCAACCTCGTGCCGCTCGACTACACCACCGAGTGGATCGCGAAGACGGAGAAGGACGCCGACGGGCTGCGAAGCAGCGGCGGCTACTTCCGCTCGTACACCCTCTTCGAGGGCCCGACCAACAAGAGCGCCGTGCTGATGAACCCGAGCGGCGGACGCTCGACGGCGGGCGAGTGGTTGACCACGTTCTACACCTCGGGCGGACCGAACAACCAGGTCGGCTCGAACTGGCCGGAGCTCGACGCGATGGTCACGAAGGCTCGCGGCATCCTCGATTTCGAGGGTCAGCTCAACCAGTACCACGACATCCAGCGCTTCATGATGGAGGAGATGGTCGTGCAACCGTTCATTCCTCGCATCGAGGGGACCGGGATCAAGTGGGCGGGGCTAAACGGTCCCGGTGAGACCAAGGCCTGGGGCGGCGGTGCGCTGGGTGCGCCTAACTACCTCAACGAGCTCCAGCCAGGTTGGTCACTGGACGAATCGCTGCTCTAGCGGCGTGCGACCACGGGTGGCGGAGGTAGTGATCCGCAGATCGTAAGACGGGTACGGGGCGCCGGACCTCGGTCCGGCGCCCCCGTACCCGCGAGGTGGTGCCTGGCGACGTATGGGCAAGTACATCATCCAGCGACTCGTCCTGGGAGTGCCGACTCTGCTCGGCCTGACGTTGTTCATCTTCTTCGTGTTCCGGGTGCTGATCCCGGTCGACGTGGTGGACGTCGCCACCTTCGATGCCGAGACGGTCGACCCCGCGCTCGAACAGAAGCTGCGTGAGGAGTTCGGGCTCACGGGGCCGCTCCCGCTGCAGTACATCCGCTGGCTGGGGAACATCGTGACCGGCGACTCGGGCACGTCGTTCTTCACCGGTCGCTCGGTCACCAGCGAAATGCTGAATCGCATCCCAACCAGCCTCGAACTCGGGATGGGCGCGTTGCTGATCTCGATTGCGTTCTCGATACCGATTGGGCTGATCTCCGCCGCGAAGCAGGATTCGATCCCTGACTACGTCGCGCGCGGTGGGGCGATCCTGTTTTACGCGCTGCCGGGCTTCTGGATCGCCACCCTCGTCCTGGTGTTCGGCGGAAGATGGTTTGGCTGGGCGCCGCCGATCTCGTACGTCGACCCCTGGGTCGACCCCTGGGGCAATTTCAAGCACGTGATCACCCCGATGCTGATCCTCGGGCTCAGCCCGATCGGGATCCAGATTCGACTGATCCGCACTCAGGTGCTGGAGGTGATGAGGCAGGACTACGTGACGACCGCGCGCTCGAAGGGCCTGGGCGCGCGGACGGTCTACACTCGTCACGTCCTCCGCAACGCCCTGTTGCCGTTCGTGACGGTGATCGGCCTCGCCCTGCCCGGCGTCGTCGGTGGAACAGTGATTTTCGAGCAGATCTTCCTGGTGCCCGGCGTCGGTCGCTATTTGCTCGAGTCGCTCGCCCGGTTGGACCTCTACGTGATCATGGCGACGAACCTCTTCTTCGGCGCGCTGCTGGTCTTCGCCAACATCGTCGTGGACGTCAGCTACGGCCTGATCGACCCGCGGGTACGAATCGTCGAGCGGTAGCGGAGCTGGAGACGCGATGGCGATCAGCGAGGCACCAGCGACCCTGGCAGACAGCCGGCTGCTGCGACCGGAGCCGGCGGCATGGACCGGACCGGGGCGCTGGCTCTGGGGGTTCGCTCGGCGCAAGCCGCTTGGCTTCCTCGGTTTGTCAATCCTCGCGGCGTTCGGGTTCAGCGCGATCTTCGCCGGGATCGTCGCGCCCTACGGGTTTGCGGAGGCGGACTTCACGGCCCGGCTCGAGGGGCCAAGCCGTGCACACGTCCTTGGCACCGACAACCTTGGCCGCGACCTGCTGAGCCGCGTGATCTACGGGACCCGCGTCTCGTTCGGCATGAGCTTTGCCGCGGTGCTGCTCGCGAAGTCGCTGGCGACGCTGGTCGCGGTGATCTCGGGCTACTGGGGCGGCTGGTTCGACAAGATCTTCCAGCGGCTGATCGACGTCTGGATCGCGCTGCCGCTGCTGGTCATTCTGATCACGTTGATCGGGGTGCTTGGTCAGGGTGCCACCACGCTGATCCTGGTGATCGGCCTGGGGAATGCGCCGGGCGCGTCTCGACTGGTGCGCAGTGTGGTGGTCCAGGTGCGGGAAGAACCGTATGTACTCGCGGCGGAGTCGCTCGGTGCGTCTGATGCGCGGATCATGCTCAGGCACGTGTTGCCGAACATCGCGCACATCGTGATCTTCTCGGCAACGGTGACACTCGGATCGGTGATCCTGATCGTCGCCTCGCTCGGGTTCCTCGGATACGGTGTGCCGCCGCCGCAGCCAGACCTCGGCGCAATGCTCAGCGGCGACGGTCTCGAGTTCATGCGCCGGCACTGGATCATGGCGTTCTGGCCGGGCGTCGCGATCACCCTGATCGTCTTCGCCTTCAACGTGCTCGGCGACGCGCTCCGAGACGTGCTCGACCCGCGCTTGCGAGGCAACTAAGCGGGCTGGCAGCTTGTCGACGGCGGGGTCGCCGCACCTGTAGGTGTACGGATCACCGCGAGCCGCCTCGAACGACCGGTATCGAAATTGCTTGCAAGCGAGGAGAATCCGCATGGCTGACTACGAGCACATCATCTACGAGAAGCGCGGCCACGTGGCCGGCATCACGTTCAACTTCCCGGAGAAGCTCAACGCGATGGACCGGATCATGAACCAGGAGCTCAACGAGATCTTCCCTGAGGTGCAGCGCGACAGCTCCGTGCGTGTCGTGCTGCTCACCGGTGCCGGTCGTGGCTTCTGCAGCGGCGCCGACGTCCGCGCCTTCCGCCCGGACAGCCATCTGGAGACGACCGCGCAGCAATCTGGTGACCAGGTCTACCTCAGGCAGCCGATGCCCTCGTCACCGATGCCGCGCTACATGCACGACACGGTGAAGAAGCCGGTGATCAGCGCGATCAATGGCATCGCCGCGGGTGCCGGTTACGGCATGGCGATGGCGTCCGACATTCGCATCGCATCGAAGAACGCGAGCTTCTCCCACGTGTACCTGCGGCGGGCGCTGATTCCCAGCGCGGAGCTGTGGTGGCTGCAGCGGCTGGTCGGCATCAGCAACGCGCGGCACCTGCTCTTCACGAATCGCGATATCGACGCGGAGGAGGCCTACCGCATAGGGCTCGTCTCGCAGCTCTCCGAGCCTGACGAGCTGATGGACGAGGCGTGGGCGCTGGCCGACGAGGTCGCGTCCGGGCCGCCGGTTGCCACGCAGTGGGCGAAGGTGCTGATGGACAAGGCGCTGGACCTCGGCTACGACGACACCCAGTACCTGTCGGGGCTAGCGCGGGCTCACTCCCAGCCGGCAGGAGAGTTCGGCGAGGGCGTGCGTTCGTTCCTCGAGAAGCGCATTCCGGAGTTCACCGCGGAGTGACCCGGCGGCCGATCTGGCGTCCGCCAGACGGACACCAAGCCCGCACCAGCCGCTGAGCGCCCGCTGAAGCGCGCTCAGCGGCCCTGGGCGCCGCTAGCTAGCGGCCTCCGCCTCCGGGGGGCGTCGGCAAGGGCCTTCCCTCTTCTGTCGTCCTTGGTAGCGGGGCTAGCCTGCTGCGATTGCGCGCGCGGAGTGAGTCCCCGAGGGGCGCGAGGCGCACCGCCAGACCGGTCCGGCTACCAGCAGCCGCGCTCCGACTCGCTACGACTCGCCGTTCGCCTGGTAGGCCGTCGCCTGAGGCTTGAGCGGCCGGCTCAGCCAGAGCGGCCGGCGCAGACCGTCGGGGCCCGGCGCCGGTCGAGTCTGGCCCAGCCATTCGCGGTAGCACTCGAACGCCTTGTTGGTGTCGACCTCGACGTCGCCGTATTCGTCGCCGGGACGGGCAGGCTCCACGGTGACCTTCTGGTGCCAGCAGTGCATCCCGCTCACCGGATCCGGCTGGACAGGGAACGTGAGGTTCTGATTGACACCGCTGTCCGACCACCATCGTCGCGAGGTGTCGGGATCGTCGCTGGCGTACGCGCTCGGCCCTTGCTGCTGTCGCAGGCGCCAGCGACCCGCGCCCGGCCGTTCTAGCGAGACCGTGGCTGCCGTGCGGTCGCCGTCGGTCGACTCGATGCCCCAGCGGCCGATGTGGTGCGAGCAGGCGACGACGCCCGGTCGGATGCCCTCGGTCACGTGGGTGCGCACGACGAAGTGGCCGATCGCGGTGGAGACGCGCGCGAGCGAGCCGCTGTCGAGGTCGAGTCGGGCGGCGTCCTGTGGATGCAGCCACAGCGGATTCGCGTGGGAGAGCTCGTTCAGCCACTTCGCGTTTGCCGAGCGAGTGTGAATCAAGGTCGGCAACCGGAAGGTCGGGATCAGCAGGTACTCGCCCTTCGAAATGTCGATCTCCGACGCGTCGACCTGGCTCTTGATCGGCGTCGGGTAGGCGACTTCCGGCCAGCCCCAGTCGCGCAGCGTCGGCGAGAAGAACTCGATCTTGCTCGAAGGGGTCGCGAAGCCCTGTGGGGTGCCGTCGTCGCCCTCGATCTCGTGCTCCTCGACGCGTCCACGGACCTCGAAGACGCCGTATTTGCGCATGTACTCGAGGGGTGACAGGCCCTGTTGTTCGGCGGCGTCGGGGAGGCCAGGGATCGAGTTCTCGAAGACCCAGCTGTACTGCTCGTCGATCGTGATCCGCTCGCCGGGGCGATAGGGCGATTCGAAGTAGCGACGAATGCCGAGTTCGCCGTCAGGATCGATGCGCCAGGAGAGTTCGTTCCAGAACTCGTCCTCTTCCCAGACCTCGCCCGGGTTGACGTCGCGGGTGTCCGTCACCTCGCGGCCCATCTTCTCGTAGGCGACGCGAAGGACGGGTTGGCGGAAGGCGATCCACTTGCCGTGGTGCGTCTCCTGGCTCTGCAGGTCGTGGCGTTCCGGGCCCAGGCCCATCGGCAGCACGTAGTCGGCGAAGTGCGCCGTCTCGCTCCACGTCGGCGTCAGCGCGACGTGGAGTCCCATGTTCTGCTCGTCGGTGAGCAGTTCGATCCACGAGAAGCCGTCCGGGTTGGTCCAGACCGGGTTGTAGACGCGGGTGAAGTAGGTGTCGACGCGACCGCGACCCTCGCGCACGAAGTGGGGGAGCAGGATGCTCAGCTCGTAGTGGGTGAGCGGGTACTCGAGCGGCCAGGTCATCTCGTTCCAGGTGTCGGGAGCGGGCGGCGGGTCGTGCCGGCCCGCGCTGAACTTGTTCCACTGGTTCGGAGCGACGCCGCCGACCGTCCCGATGCTGCCGGTGAGCATGTGCAGCAGCATCAGCGCCCGCGCGACCATCCAGCCGCCGCGGTTCCCGGCGGCGGTGTTGCGCCAGACGTACGAGGAGAACGCGGAGCCGGCCCGTCCCGTTTCGATCGCGACCGCGCGGATCTGCGACGCCGGGACGCCACACTCCTCCGCGGCGCGCTCGGGCGTGAAGTCGGCGTAGAGCTCCTTCAACATCTCGACGAAGGCGCCCACGGTTCGCTCAGCGTCGGGCCGCAGCGCCTCGAGCGATTCTTCCCAGTTCACCCACTGCTCGATCCAGGCCTCGTCGTGAAGCCCCTCATCCAGGATCACCTTCGCCATCGCGAGCAGCGCGGTGGCCTCGGAGCCGGGCCAGGTGGGCAGCCAGTAGTCGGACATCGATGCGGTGTTCGAGAGGCGCGTGTCCATGGTGGCGACTTTGGTGCCGCTCTTGCGCGCATCCGTGATCCGCTGCGCGTACGGGTTGAAGTAGTGGCCGGTCTCCAGGTGGGAGTTCAGCAGCAGAATGAACTTCGCGTTCGCATAGTCCGGCACCGGACGGTCGGAGCCCATCGAGACGTTGTAGCCGAGGCGGGCGTTCGCCGAGCAGACGTTGGTGTGGCTGTTGTGGCCGTCGATGCCCCACGCGTGCAGCACTCGATCCATGGCGCCATCCGCGCCCGGCCGGCCGACGTGGTACATGATCTCGTGCTGGCGGCCCTCGTCGTACGCGGTGCGGATGTGGGCCGCGATTCCGTCGAGCGCCTCGTCCCAGGAGACGCGTTCCCACTCCCCGCCGCCTCGCGCGCCCTTGCGCTTCAGCGGGTAGAGGATCCGCTCCGGATCGCGGATCTGGTTGATCGTGGCCGGCCCCTTCGCGCAGGTGCGGCCGCGGCTGCCGGGATGTTCCGGGTTGCCCTCGAACTTCTCGATCTCGAGCGTGTCGCGATCGACGTAGGCGAGTAGACCGCACGCCGACTCGCAGTTGAAACAGGTGGCGGGAACGAGCATGTAGTCGCGTTCTCGGCCGTGCGAGTCAGTCTCGTGCCAGTTATCCCAACTGCCGGGCGGCGGGTAGGCCGCGAGAGCCTGAAACGCCGATTCCCCATCCGCGGCCGGCGGCGGCTTCCCAGGACCGAGGTTCAACAGACGGCTGAGTGTTGACACGGTTGCCCTTCGCGCGATCTACGTCTGCGGGACCGACTGGCCAGCCCGCACCCACACTTCGTCAAGCGCCAGCAGGGAGGCGAGCGCAACGATCGCGCCGGCGACCAACAGTCCCGCCGACCCGTCCGCGGCCAGGTACACGACGGCGAGTACGGCGGCGATAGCATGGCCACCGCCGACCCCACCCCAGAGCAGCGGCGCGAGCCTGCCTCGGACGGCGAGCGCGGTCGCGCGGCGGAGGTGCACCGTCTCTCGACGGTTGAACTCGATCGCGGTGGCCAGCGCACTGACGCCGAGGCCGAGGAGCATGGCGATCGCTAGCACCTCGTTCGGCTCGCGTTCGGTGTCGCCAAAGGCGATCACGATCTGCAGCGCCGCTGCGCCGCCGATGACGGCGCGAGCCAGCAAGTGCGGGGCGAACACCCAGGTCTGCCAGAGCTCACGTCCGGGCGCCTGGCCGAACAGGAAGGCGGTGTAGACGGCGGCAGCGAGTGAGAACGGCACGCTGATCCAGGCGATGACCGCGATCGCGTCCTCGCCGCCGGCGAGTTCGACAACGAGCCAGAGCGCCGACAGGGCGCCGACGGCGGCGAGGATGTAGCCGCCGATCGCCAGCCACGAGTTCCAGTTTGGCTGGAGCAGCACCCGCAGGAACCGCTCCGGACGCTCGAGGTCGACGACGAGCAGCAGCGCGGTGAGCGTGATCAGCACGAGGCCCAGCGCGGGTGCGGCGACCGCCACGACGTCCCGCTCCTGCTCGTACCCAAAGCCGAGCGAGAGCGCACCCAGGAGCAACGCGCCCGCCGCGACCGATTTCGTCCCGAGGTAGGCGGAGACGAGGAAGTGCCACGGTTGCTCGTGTCTCACGTTGTAGACGTCGTGCGGAGCGGCCGTCTCGGCGACCGGGAGCGGTCCGCCGCCAGCAGCGTCCCACGCGGACGTCATCATCGGCGACGGCGACTCGGAGGTGCGATCGGCGGCGAGCACGTTCGGGTCGGCGCCGATGTAGGCGAGCTGCGGCTGCGTGCCGAGCGACTCGCGCGGGCGCACCGCGTCGGTGCCGTTCATGTGGGTGGCGACGACGCTCTCCGGATCGTTCAGATCGCCGATCAGGATCGCCTGCGTCGGGCAGACGACGACGCACGCGGGCTCGAGACCCTGGTCGATCCGGTGGGAACAGAAGTTGCACTTGGCGACGGTGCCACCCTGCGCGGGATCCATATAGATCGCGTCGTACGGGCACGCTGCCTGGCAGGCGCGACATCCGATGCACTGATCGCTATTGAAGTCGACGATGCCGTCCGGCCGCTTATACAGCGCGTTCACAGGGCAGATGCTGACGCACGGCGCGTTCTCGCAGTGATTGCAGCGCTCAACGAGGAACGAACGCTTCGAATCGGGGAACTCGCCGGCCTCGACGGACTTCACCCAGGTACGGAAGTCACCAAGCGGGACGTCGTTTTCCGCCTTGCAGGCAACCGTGCAGGCGTGACAGCCGATGCACGAATTCTGATCGATCACGAACCCGAGCTTGATCACCTGCGACTGCCCTCTTGGTGCTTCCCATACTCGCAGCGCTGCTCGGGTTGAGGTCCCCAGCCGCCCGGGAACACCCCCCGGCCAGTCGAGGTGTCTGTAGTCCCGGGGGAGCGTATGAGCGGTTCGGATTCCTGTCAAACACATACGGAATCTCTCGATTCGGACCGGATCGAGCGGACTTTCGGCTCTCGGCGGCGGTACACGCTGACAAGTGCGTGGCCGTTGCCTGGCCGTCCGCTCATCTGCTAATCCTGTCGAACGCGCTTCGGCTGGGCGCCGTGCGGCGACCGTCCGGGGTGGCTGGGAGGAGAGATCCAGATGCACGATCGCGAAGGGGATCTTGCGCTCGCCGGCGTGCGCATCGTCGACGCGACGGAGGGCATCGCGGGGCCGTACGCGACGCTGCTGCTCGCCGGGCTTGGTGCGGACGTGGTGAAGGTCGAGCCGCCCGAGGGCGACCCGGCGCGGGACCTTCCACCCTTCGTCGGAGCGCGCAGCGGGACCGAACGCGGCCTCACATTCCTTCATCTGAACCGCGGCAGCCGCAGCGTCACGCTCGACGCGGGGGCGGAGGCCGGCCGGCGCGCGTTCCGCGATCTGGTCGCGACCGCCGATGCGCTGATCCTCGACGGTGCACTCGGCAACGCGCTCGCCCCTTGGGGCACCACGGCGGAGGAGCTGCGGGAGCGTCACAAGGGTCTGGTGACGGCGAGCCTGGTCGGGTTCGGTGGCCCCGGACCGTGGGCGGACTGGCAGGCGCTCGAGGTCATTCTCAGCGCCGCATCCGGGCTGGCCTCGTGTACTGGCGAAGCTCACCGCTCGCCGTTGAAGGTGGGCGGCCAGGTCTGCCAGGTGGCGCACGGACAAACGGCCGCCGCCGCGACGCTGGTCGCGCTGCTGGACGCTCGACGCGTCGGGCGGGGGACCGACGTGGAGGTCTCCGGCGCCGAGGCAAACGCGGATCTGCTGGAGATGTGGGCGACCGGTGCCTACCAGGGGCGGCCGATGCCGCGGCAAGGCCGACACCACAACTCGAACTATCCGTTCGAGGTCTACCCGTGCGAGGACGGACTGGTCGGCGTTCACGCTGGTCCCGGACCGTGGGAGGCGTTCGAGGAGCTGGTCGGTTCCGATGAGCTGCGTGGCATCGATGTCGCGGCGCAGCGCGGGGACCGGATGCAGCTGCGCGAACAGATCGACCCGATACTCGTCGACTGGCTGTCGGAACGGGAGAAGATCGAGATCTATCACGCCGGTCAGGCGCGTCGCCACGCCTTCGGGTACGTGGCGACGGTCGAGGACCTGGTGCGGTCACCGCAGCTGGTGGAGCGCGACTTCTTCCGGCCGATTGGCCACCCGGAGGCGGAGCGCGGCCTCTACACCGGCCCACCCTTCCGGCTAGCCAGCGGCTGGCGCGACGCGCGCGCACCGCTGCTGGGCGAGCACACCGAGGAGGTGCTGAGCGAGCTGCGCAGCGGCGCGACGGCGGTCGGCGACTCCTCGCCCGCTGTTGACGGCACGGCGCATCGGTTGCCGCTGACCGGGGTCCGGGTGCTGGACCTGACGCAGATCTGGGCCGGGCCGCGCGCGACGAAGGTGCTGACGGACTACGGTGCGGACGTGATCAAGGTTGAGTCACCGACCCGGACCGATGGGACGCGGGGGTACGGGCGGTACCTGACGTTGCAGGCGGCCGGCCAGGTCGCGGACGAGCGCGAGTTCTACCGAGGCACGCAGTTCGAGCAGCTGCACCGCGGCCAGCGGAGCGTCACGCTCGATCTGCGATCGCCGGCCGGCAAGCGAGCCTTCGACGAGCTGGCGGCGACGAGCGACGTGGTGATCGCGAACTTCGCGTATGGCGTGCTGGCGCGCCTGGGCATCGATTGGACCGAGCTGGAACGGATCAATCCGCGCATCGTCCTGCTCTCGATGACCGGGTTTGGAGACTCAGGGCCGGAGCGCGACTACGTCGGCTACGGCGTCACGCAGGAGGAGCTGTCGGGGATCTACGGCCTCACCGGCTATGAGGACGGTGAGCCGCTGAAGTCCGGATCGAACATCGGCGATCCAATGAACGGGATGCACGGCGCCGTGGCAATTCTCGCTGCGCTGATCGAGCGCGAACGTACGGGCCGGGGACAGTACATCGAGCTGTCGCAGCTCGAGTCGACGGTCGCGTTCATCGGCGAAGTGATCCTCGAGTACGGATCCAACGACCACGTCGCGGGACCTGCCGGGAACGCCCATCCACTCTGGGCTCCGCACGGGGTCTACCCGGCATCGGGCGAGGACCGCTGGGTCGCGATCGTCGCTCGTGACGATCACAAGTGGGGCATCCTGCTCAATACGCTCCACGGGGACGCGCTGCGCGAGGATGCGCGGTTCCTGCGGCCCGAGGATCGGCTGGCGAACCGCCAAGAGCTCGACGAGGCGATCGGCGACCTGACCGCCACCTGGGAGCGCGAGGAGCTCGCCGCGGCACTGCAGGCCGGGGGAGTGCCGGCGGCACCGGTGCTGGACAGCGTCGAGGTACAGCACCACGGGCAGTACGCGTCCACGGGGTACGTACAGGTGCGCGACTATCCGGGTGGCGGAACGTACCGCTACTTCGGTCCGCTGTGGCGGATCGACGGTTGGCGCCCGGACGTCGGCAGGCCGGCGCCGCTCCTTGGTGAGCACAACCGCGAGGTGTTGGAGCAGCTCACCACGCTCGAGCCGGAGGCGATCGAGGCAGTGCTGAGCTAGCGACCGCTCCGCGTCGGCTCGCGGCTTCCGCTGCGGCGGGACCGTCCGTCGAGGGCGCCCTAGAGGCGGCCCCGCTTCGCCGCATCTGTCGGCTCCGTGGCGATCAGCCCGCTCGCCTCGATGCCGGCATACTCCGCCTCACTCATCCCCAGCAGCTCGCGGAAGACGTACTCGTTGTGTTGCCCGAGCGTTGGCGAGGGAAGGCGCGTGCCGAGTGGTGTCTTCGAGAGCCGCCCGGGACGTCCAGGGAAGCGGTGCGGTCCAGCGTCCGGCTCGTCGATCGGCTCCCAGAACCCGCGCGCCTGCAGGTGAGGGTCGGCGTACAGGTCGGCGGCGGTGTAGACCGCGCCGGCGGCGACCTCGGCCTGCTGCAGCTCGCGCATCGCGTCGATCTTCCCGCGGCTCGCCGTCCACTCCGAGATGGTGGCGTCGAGCTCGTCATGGTTGCGGTGCCGGGCTCCAACCGTCGCGAATCGTTCATCCTCGATCAGCGGTTCCTGACCGATGGCGCGGGCGAGGTTCGCCCACTCCTGGTCGGTCGAGACCGCGATCGTGATCCATTCGTCCTCGCCGCTGCAGCGGTAACAGCCGTGAGGCGCCATGTGTGGGTCGCGGTTGCCCATCCGTTCCGCGATGCGCCCGTTCATGCCGTAGTCGAGGACCTGAGCGCCGAGCAGACTGACGACGTTCTCGCGCTGCGAGATGTCAATGTGCATGCCCGCGCCGGTGTCGCGTCGCTGACGGAGGGCGGCGAGGATCAGGCCAGCCGCCATCGCTCCGCCCACGGGATCGGGGAGCTGGACGGTGAGGACGCCCGGCATCTCGTTGGCGTATCCGGTGATGTAGGTGATGCCCGCCAGCTGCTCCAGCGTGCCGCCGAAGGAGACGTATCCGCTCTCCGGTCCGGTCGCGCCCTGACTGTAGACCGACGCGAGGATGATGCCCGAATTGATCGCGCGCAGATGCTCGTAGTCGAGCTCCCATTTCCTCATCACCCGGTTCGAGAAGTTCTCGATCACCACGTCGCTGACCGCGACCAGGCGCCTGAAGAGCTCCCGCCCTTCCGCACGGCCCATCTCGAGCCCAATGCCGAGCTTGTTGCGGTTGCGTTCGTTGATCATCCCGGAGCGGTTCCACGGTCGCTCGCCCGGCTCGCCGTCCGGGTATACGCCGCGGGCCAGGATGCGGAGGTTGTCGGGGTGACTCCCCGACTCGATCTTGATCACCTCGGCGCCACCGTCGCCGAGCCATTTCCCGGCGAACGGGCCGGCCCAGAACATCCCCAGATCCAGTACGCGGATGCCGTCCAGCGGCAGTCCGCTCGTGTCGTCTGGCCTCGCGCCGTTCGAGGTCATCGCGCGGTGCCCGTCATAGCACTCCCGCGGCCTTCAGCTCGCCGATCTCCGGCGCGGTGAGGTCAGTCAACTCGCCGAGCACCTCGTCGGTGTGCTGGCCGAGGAGCGGCGCCGGGTCGAAGCGCCACTCGCAGCCGGTCAGCTTCGCCGGGAAACCCGGGTAGGTGAGCGCTCCCGCCTTCGGATGTTCGATCTCGACGAAGAAGCCGCGAGCCTGCAGCTGTGGCGATTCCATGATGTCGCGCATGTCCGCCAGATAGGCGGCGGGCACGTGCGCCTCCTGGGCGAGCCGGTACGCCTCGAGCTTCGTTCTCGCGAGTGACCAGGTGAGGATCTCGGTATCCATCTCGCCCTCGCGCCGCTGGGCGTCACGTGCGATCGCGTCGTCGTCCTCTGCGACGGCCTCTGGGCCGAGGATCAGACGCCGGAAGTCGTCGTACTGGTGGGCCTGGACCGTAAAGGAGATGAACCCGTCCGAGGTGGGAATCGGAGTGCGCAGCTCGCCTCGCCGGCGGACACCGCCGTGATACTCGTAATCCGTCAGGTCCTGGAAGTGGCTGGCGCCCAGCCCCTCCATGACCGCGACATCGACGTGTTGGCCGGTGCCGGCCGTCTCAGCGAGCTGGACCGCGAGCATGGTCGCCGTGAAGGCGTTCACCCCGGCCGCGTGGAGCGCCGGGCTGCCGCCGAACTTCAGCGGCTCGCGGTTGATGTCGCCGACGATGTTCATCAGGCCACCGAGCGCGAAGAGGGTCATCTCCGTCGCGCGCCACTCGCGGTACGGGCCATCCTGTCCGAACGGCGTAATCGAGGCCATCACCAGCGACTCGTGTCCGTCCGTGAGCGCCTGGTAGGCGATGCCGCGCTGATCGCAGTAGCCCGGCGCGAAGTTCTCGACGACCACGTCCGCCCGCGCCGCGATGCCGCGGAACAGCTCCTGGCCGGAGGGCGTGTCGAGGTCGATCGTGATCGATCGCTTGTTCCGGTTCAGGTAGAGGAAGAGCGCGCTGCATTCCCGGTTGGGCTCGGCGTCGGGGAAAGGACCGAGGCGTCGCGACTCGTCCCCCTCGGGTGGCTCGATCTTGATCACCGTGGCGCCGAGCACGCCCATGATGAGCGTGCAGTAGGCAGCGGGAATGCCGTGTCCGGCCTCGACGACGACCAGTCCATCCAGGGGGCCGCTCACGAGGTACGCCGCGCCATCCCGCCCTCGGCGGTGAGGATCGGCTCCGTGCCGATCACCGCTTCCGCCGTGAGTTCGTCGACTTCCGCATCGCTCAGGCCCAGCAGCCCCCCGAGGATCTCGCGGTTGTGCTGGCCGAGTTTTGGCGTGGGCAGCCGCGTGCCGTACGGGATCTCCGAGAGGTGCATCGGACGCCCGTAGTACTCCTGCGGCCCGGCGCTGTAGTCGTCGACCGGCTCCCAGAACCCGCGGTCGCGCAGGTGTCGATCGCGGAACAGCTCGCGAGGGTTCATGACCGCCCCGGCGGTGACGCCGTGGGACTGGAGCAGGCTCATCAGAGCCATCTTCTCGAAGCGCGCCGTCCAGTCGCCGATCAGGTCGTCGAGCGCCTCGCGGTTTCGGATCCGGCCGACGATCGTCGCGAAGCGGATGTCGGACGCGAGATCCGCCCGCTCCATCGCCTCGCAGAGGCTCGCCCACTCGCGGTCGCCGCGGATCGAGAGGGCGATCCATTCATCCTCGCCGGCGCAGGGGTAGCACTCGGACGGGACGGCCCCCGGCTCGTGATTGGCCAGCCGAGCGGGCACCCGGCCGGTCAGCGAGTACTCGACCACGGAGTCGCCGACGACCAGGGTCGCCGCCTCGCGCTGCGAGAGGTCGACGTGTACGCCCTCACCGGTGCGTTCGCGGTAGCGGAGGGCGGCCATCAGCGCGAACGCGGCCGTGGCCCCGCCGAGCGGATCGGGGAGCGCGAAGCCGACGCTGCTCGTCTCGTCGTCCGCGTACCCGGAGGCGTAGGAGATGCCCCCGAGCTGCTCCAGGTTCGGACCGTAGGAGACGTAGCTGCTTTCCGGCCCCGTGAGCCCCTGGCTCATCACGGAGACCAGCACGAGTCTTGGATTCGCCTCGTGCAGGACGTCCCAGCCGACGCCGAGCCGATCCATCACGCCGAGGCTGTAATTCTGCGAGACGGCGTCCGAGTGCTTCGCGAGTTCGATGAAGAGCTCGCGACCGCGGGGATGGGCGAGGTCCATCGCCAGACTGAGCTTGCTTCGGTTCCGCTCGTTCACCATGCCGGAGCGGTTCCAATGGTCGCCGTGTTCTCCACCCGGATCGTGATGGGGATAGATCCGGCGCGCCTGGATGCGCAACGGATCGGGGCGGCGGCACGATTCGACCTTGATCACCTCGGCGCCCGCGTCGGCCCAGGCCCGGCCGGCGTTCGGCGCGGCCCAGAACTGACCCATGTCGAGGATGCGAATCCCCTCGAGCGGCAGCCGGTCAACCATCAGATCACTCCCGCGCCAGCAAGCTGCGTGATCTCGTCGCGGGAAAGGTCGAGCAGGGAGCCGTAGACCTCAAGGTTGTGCTCGCCGAGACGCGGTGCGGGCCGCGGCGGAGCCCAGGCGCCGTCCCACTGAAAGGGGAGCCCGGGAACGGCCACGTTGCCCGCCTCGTCATGCTCCATCTCCTGGATGAAGCCGCGGTGCCGGTACTGTGGCGATTCGAGCAAGTCGGCGGCGCTGGCGACGAAGGAGGCGGGGACGTGCGCCGCCTGCCCCCGCTCGTAGACCTCGCGCTTCGTGCGCTCGGCGGCCCAGCGGCCCACATGCTCGCCGAGCGCTCGCCTGCTGCCTGCCGGATCCATCGGATCCGGGCGGCTCAGCTCCTCCGGCGCGCCGACGAGAGTAGCGAGGCTCGCCATCTGCTGTTCTTGGGCGGAGAGCATCGCCATCCCGTCCTTCGTGGCGAGTCCACGCAGCCCCGCGCCGCCACGTTGGACCGAGGCCGCTCCCTCCGCGCCGTAGTAGGAGACCTCCACCATCGCCTGGGCGTGACTCGTCACCTGGCTCTCGAGGATTGAGAAGTCGACGCGCTGGCCGGCACCGCTCTCCTCGGCGGTCCGCAGCGCGAGCGTCGTCGCATAGGCGGCGGAGATCGCCGCCAGATACGCCGCCGGCGCGCCGCCCATGCGCAACGGCGGTCGGTCCAGCTGGCCGCTGCGGTAGACGTGTCCGCCCATCGAAAAGGCCGTCAGCTCGCTCGCACGGTAGTCGCGGTAGGGTCCGCTGTCGCCGAAGTTCGAGATCGACGTGACCACGATCGCCGGCTGCCTGGCGCGGAGCGTCTGGTCCCCGAGATCGAGTTCGTCCATCACCCGCGGCTCGAAGTTCTCCACGATCACCTGGCTCCGCTCGACGAGCTGGAGAAAGAGGTCTCGCCCGCTGACGGAGGCGAGGTCCAGCGTGACGCCGCGCTTGCCCTCGTTGACGTACAGATGCAGCGAGCCGGACTCGCTTCTCGCGGCGTCGGCCTGGAATGGACCGCGGCCGCGAGCAGGGTCGCCGCGCCCGGGCGGCTCGATCTTGATCACGTCCGCCCCGAGGCGCGCGAAGAGGCGCGCGCAGAACGGACCGGCGATCTCGCGGCCGATGTCGAGCACGCGAACACCGGAAAGGGGCAGCTGGTCTTCGCTGTTCACGGCGCGAGCCCAGCCCGGGCCACGGGGCCCGGGCGAACGGGCTCTACGGGCCTACCTAGCGGCCGGTGAACTCGGGCACGCGCTTCTCGGCGAACGCCTTGAGCCCTTCCTTCGAGTCCTCGCTGCCGCGGATTTCTGCGGCGTGCTTGGACGAGTTCTTGACTCGCTCCGAGAAGTCGCTGATGCCGCGCCCGGTCACCGCCGCCTTCTTGATGGTGCGAACGGCCAGTGGCGCGTTCTCATTGATCATGTGCGCCAGCTCGTACACACGATCCATGTGCTTGTCCTTCGGGACGACCTCCTGCACCAGGCCCACCCGGTACCCCTCTTCGGCGCTGATGAACTCGCCCGTGAAAAGCATCTGGAGCGCGTAGCCGAACGGCACGGCGTGGGTCAGGATCGTGGGACCGCTGATCGACGCGATGCCGCGCTTCACCTGCGGCCAACCGAACTGCGCGTCGTCCGCGGCGATCCTGAAGTCGGAGAGCAGTGCCAGGCCGGCGCCCTGCGCGAGCGCATACCCATGCGGGGCCGCGATCACTGGCTTCGTGACCTGTTCGCTGATGTAGGCATAGAGGTTGTCTGTGCTCCCGGTCGGCGCTCCCTCGGGGAGCGGGGGAACGTCGCCGCCGGCCATGACCAGGTCGTGCCCGGTCGAAAACGCTCGGCCGTTCCCAGTGAGGACCGCCGTCCAGATATCGTCGTCGGTGTTGACGCGCCAGAACGCCTCGAACAGGTCACGGATCATCTCATTGTTGATCGCGTTGAGCTTCTCTGGTCGGTTCATCGTGATCGTAGCGATCTTGTCCTTGACCTCGAAGATCACTGTGTTCATCTGGCTTCCCTTCGCTCGTGCGGCCAGCGCGGCGCGACGGCCAATCTTGAGGTTGGCGCCGGCCGTTCGAAGCAGGGATCCGGCCCGGCACCAACGGTGGCGCTGCCAACCGCCGCCGAAGTCTACCCGCTCCTGACTGACGAAAACAAACGAGTTCGAGTGGAGCTGCTCGGCCCCGTCTGGGTTGCGCGGCCTCGCAAACGGCGCCACCGCGTCACCGGCGTCACGGCGGGTACCATCACGATCCGGATTTGCGCGGCACGAGCGGCGATCCGGTGAGGAGGCGAAAATGATCATCGACTTTCGGGCCGGCGCGCCGATCGCCGGCGAACCGGGCGGGCGGTCACCGCGGACGCTCTACGGGCAGGTGTACGGACGGATCTCAAGCGAACAACAGGATCAGGCGCGTCCGGAATCCGCGGCCGCCTTCCTCGATCTGCTCGACCAGGAGGGCATCGATGGAGTCGTGCTTCCGGTGGAGGACAACGAGACCGTACTCGGCAGCCGCACGAGCAACGACGTGCTGGCTGCGTTCTGCAATGAGGACCGCTCGCGGTTGATCGGGTTCGCCGGGGCCGATCCGCTGAAGGGGATGGACGCCGTTCGCGAGCTGGAGCGGGCGGTGAGCGAACTTGGGCTGCGGGGGCTCAATCTCGGTCCGTTCTGGCAGCATCTCGACCCGACCGACGCGCGTTACTACCCCCTGTTCGCCAAGTGCGTCGAACTCGACGTGCCGGTGATTCTGCACGCCTCGATCAACTTCAGCCTCGAGACGGTGATGGACCACAGTCACCCGAGGCACATCGACCGGGTGGCGACCGACTTCCCTGAGCTGAAGATCGTCGCGACCCACGGCGGTTGGCCGTGGACGAACGAGATGGTGGCCGTGGCATGGCGCCACGAGAACGTCTATGTCGACACGGCGGCGCAGCGCCCGACATATATCGGTCTGCCCAACACCGGCTGGGGACCGCTGGTCCACTTCGGGAACTCGGTGCTGCAAAACCGCGTGCTGTTTGCCAGCCGCTGGCCGCTGCTGCCGTTCCGAAGAACCGTCGAGGAGATCAACGAGCTGCCGCTGAAGCCGGAGGTGAAGGAAAAGTGGCTCGGGGGCAACGCGGCGGCGCTGCTTGGCCTCGATGATGAGGCCTAGCGCCGCGCGATCGAGGGCCCCTGGTCGCGAGGCGCGTCGGCTCGAGCCGTCTCGTGCGAGCGCCCGTTGGCGCGACGTGCGCGCGCGAGGAGAGAGGAATGGAGCATGAACGCCGTCTTATACGAGGTGCGAGATCGCACGGCCTATATCACGCTCAACCGGCCCGAAAAGCGAAACGCCATCAACCAGGAGCTGAGCGACGGCCTGATCGACGCGCTGACGGATGTCCGCGAGAATCCTGATGTATGGGTGGCGATCATCACCGGAGCGGGCGAGCTCGCCTTCTGCGCGGGCGCCGATCTGACCCGCATGGAGGAAGGCGCCCGCGACGAAGGGCCGCAGCCGCGGGAGCGAAGCAGCCCGCGCGAAGGCGCCGACGACCTCTACCAGTTCATCCGCCATACCTACAAACCGGTGATCGCGGCGATCAACGGATACGCTCTCGCCGGGGGCGCGGGCATCGCGCTCTCATGCGACATCCGCATCATGTCGGATCGAGCACAGCTCGGCTGGCCGCACGCGAATCGCGGGATCAGCTCGATCAGCGGGCCCGTCCTGCTCGCGCACATGGTGCCGATCAACAAGGCGCTCGAGATCGAGTATTACGCCGAGTTCATCGGCGCCGAACAGGCTCTCGAGCTCGGACTGGCCAACGAGGTTGCGCCGCACGAGCAGCTGATGGCAGCCGCTGAAGCGTCGGCGGCGAAGATCAAGGCGAACTCGCCCGCTTCGCTTCGCCACATCAAGGAGGTCGCCATCCGCGGCCTTGAGCTGCCGATCGGCGAGCGGATCGCCCTCGCTCGCGAGTTCCACCTGAAGTGCCTGCAGACGGAAGATGCGCGCGAGGGCCTGCGTGCATTCGCTGAGAAGAGGCAGCCAGTCTGGACCGGCCGGTGATCGCGACCGCGGGTGGCGGCCGGGTCACCGCTGCCCCGGGGCCTGGCCGAACGCCGGCATGACCTCGTGGGTCAGCAGACGCAGGCTGCGCATGACCCGGTCGGGCGGGATCAGCCCGCCGACGTTCAACTCGGCGACGACGCCGCGGAGGCCGAGGTCGTCGCGCAGCTCGCGCAGCCGCTCGACAAGCGCCTCGCCAGTACCGAAGGCGACTTTCGTCTCCAGCACCTCCGCGTACGTCAGCGATTCGAGGCGTTCGGCCTCCGCGCGGCGGATATCTTCGGGGCCGCCGCCCGCGCGGCCGAGGGCGGAGCGTGAGATCGTCGCCTGTCGCTCGAGGAAGCGCTCCGTGCTCTCGCGCGGCCCCTCGATCGCTTCCGCCTCGGTCGGCGCCGCGTACAGCGGGATGCGCAGCAGTACGTCGCCGTCGCCCCCGTGGCCCGCGGCGCGCCACGACGCGCGGTAAGCCTCCAGGTTGCCGCGCAGCTGCGCGACCTCGCCGCCGCGCAACCCGACGAAGATCGGCAGGCCCAGCTCGCCCACCAGCGGGAACGTGTCGGCGCTCGTCGCGGCCATCCGCAGCGGTGGGTGGGGTTGCTGGTAGGAGCGAGGCGAGACGGCGATCTCGTTGAAGTCGTAGAACTCGCCGTGGTACGAGAACGGCTCGCCCTTCCACGCCTCGACGACGATCGTCAGCGCCTCGCGGAAGCGCGCCTGGCTCTCGCCGTACGGAACGCCGAGCGCGTCGTACGAGCGGGGGGATCCGCTGCGTCCGATGCCGAAGTCGAGCCGGCCCTCGCTGATCTGGTCGAGCGTCGCCGTCTCCTCAGCGATGCGCAGCGGGTGACTCAGCGGCAGCACCCGGACGGCGACTCCGAGGCGGAGCCGCGTCGTCCGCGCGGCCATCGCGCTCGCAACGACGATCGGCTCGGACAGCACGGAGCGAGCCGGCGTGAAGTGCATCTCGCCGAGCCAGACCGTATCGAGGCCCCACGCCTCAGCGGCATCGACCAGCTCGAACGCGGAGCGAAACGACTCGCGGTGGCTCTCGCCAACACGTGTCTCGAACTCCATGAAGATGCCGAACTCCATCGGCTACCCGCTCTCGCCAGGCCAGCCCGTCGCTGCCCGGCAGGCACACCCTACTGATCCGCACGGAGGCGCGGGCCGGCTGGTGCGCGGCCGTCGTCGCTACCGAGGCATGAACCGCCTGTCGGTGTCGTCTCCGCCGCTGGTGGCGATCGCGCGTCCGCGGGCGAGCAGGCCGATCACGCGCGCGAGGTACGAGCGCGTCTCCGAGGGCTTGACGATCTGGTCGACCAACCCGTGCCCCGCCGCGTCCCAGGGCCCCGTCGGCGGAACCGCGTCCGCGACCTCGCGGGTGAAGTGACCCAGTGGCTCAAGGCCGACCGCCGCCTCCGGCCAAGCGACGATGTAGTGCGTGCCAAGCTCGCGCCCCCCAAGCACGAAGTCGTCGAGCACGTGCCCGCGCGACGCGACCACGGACAGCTTCGGCATCGAACCGTCGTGCAGCTCCGCGAGCAGCGCGCTCAGCGCGCGAACGAACGAAGGCTCTTCCAGCGAAGCGGCTTCGTAGCTGGCATCGTGCTGGACCATCAGCAGCGGGATCCGATACCGCGACGCCAGCGTGGCGACCCGGTGCATGCGGTGCAGGTGTGGCTCCCTGAGCGTCGCGCCGCCACCGACGCCATTCCCGGCCGCGACATAGGCCGCGGGGTAGCCGTCGACCGTCCCAAGGCCCGTCGCGAAACCACCCCCGTCCTCCTCGGCAAAAACGATCGCCCCCGGATCGAGCAGGCCGGCCGCGAGCCGTGCGGCGCTGAGCGCGTTCGGATCGACGGCGTCGTCGAGCGTGGTCGCCGCGTCGCCGTCCAGCAGGCGCGGCAACGGCTCGCGGATGTCCGGGAGCAACGCGATCAGCCGCGCGGCGGCGCGCAGCGCGGTCGCCTCGTCGGGGACCTCGAGGTCCACGAGCTCGCTGCCGTTCGCGCCCGGCTCGGAGGCGAGTCGCGCCTCCGGGGTGCCGATCACGACATCGGCGCGCGCCGCGAACAGCGCGTTGCGGCCGGCGGCGGATCCGAGCACGACGGCAACGTGGGGCGCCTCCCGCTCCCCGTACCGCAGCCCCGGCGCGACCTTCGTACGGTCCGAATAGCTGCCGAGCAGGCGCGCGTTCGCCGGATCGAACGCCGCCTGTTGGCCGCCTCCATCGTCCGCGAGGTAGACGACGGGCAGTTCGCCGTGCTGCGCCTGCGCGAGCAAGCGCATGCGCTTGTTCTCGCCGACGGCGCCGTCGGTCCTCGGCAACACGAGCGGATCGTCCGCCATGATCGCGGTCATCCGACCGCCCACCGTCGCGAAGCCGGCAACCACGCCGTCGCCGTACGTGCCCTCGGGCGCGTCGCGGAGCTGGCTGGTCGAGAGCGCGGCCAGCTCGAAGAACCCGTCCTCCGCGAGCGCCTCGATCCGCGCGCGCGGCGAGGCGACGCCCGCCTCCTGACGCCCGGCGTCGGCCTGGCGACGTGCGGCGAGCTCCGCCTCGAGGCGCTGCAGGCCCGGTGCTGCTTCCATGGTCTGTCCTCTCAGCGCGACGGCGCTCACTGCGCGCCTAGCGGTCCTCGGGGCGTCGCCAGCGGCGGTGGCGGATGCGAGACTGCCCGACCCGCAGCGCGCGGGCGATCACCGATCGCGTCTGCGCCGGATCGATCACCGCGTCGATGTAGCCAAGCTCAGCGGCCTCCCACGGCTCCGCGTCGCGGCGCAGGATCTCGGACTGCGTACGGAGGTACTCGGCTGGATCGGGAGCGGCGTCCCACTCGCGGCGGAACGCGACCCGCACGCCCGGCTCGGGACCCATGAACGCGAGCTGCGCCGTTGGCCAGGCGAAGGAGTACCACTCCGGGTCGGCGCCGCTCATCGTCCACAGCGCGAGCCCGTACGCCTTCCGCATGAACACGCTGATCTTCGGAACCGGGGCGCGCAGGCGATCGACCATCGCGCCGAACACCGCCATCAGCAGCCGGTGGTGCTCGTGCTGCAGCGTCGGCATCACGCCAGGCACGTCGATCATCGAGACGAGTGGGATCCGGAACGCCTCGCACGCCCGCAACAGGCGTCGCAGCTTGAGGCCGGACGGAACCTCCAGCGATCCGGCGGCGTGGAACGGCTGGTTCCCCATCACCGCGATCGTCTGCCCGTCGATCCGGGCGAGCCCTGTCACGAGGTTGCGCGCGTACTCCGGCTGAAACTCGAGGAAGCTGCCCCGGTCGACGATCGCCTCGATCGCCTTGTGCACGTCGAACGGGCGCAGCGGATGATCGGGCACGAGCGTGCGCAGCTCCGGGCTCTCGCGGTCTACCGGGTCGCCGCTGTCCAGGACCGGCGCGTCCTCCCATGGGTTGCTGGGGAGGTAGCCGAACACGCGGCGGAGCATCGCGATCGCCTCCGCGTCGCCCTCGGCGACGTTGTCGATCTGCCCGGTCGTGCGTGCATGCACCTCCCAGCCGCCAACCTCCTCCGGCGTGACCTGCTCACCGGTCGCCTCCTCGATGACCGGCGGGCTCGAGACCGAGAAGTTCGAGCGCTTCGTCATCACCGAGTAGTCGGCGTCGGCCACGTTCCACGGCGCGTAATAGTTGCCGAGGACCGCTACGAAGTGCGAGTGCGTGCGAGGAAACGCGAGCCGCCTCCCTAGCGTCGGGCCACTGAACCCGGTGAAGCGCGACCCGAGGATCTGCGTGATCCTGGCGCCGCCGCCCTGAGCCAGGTCGAACTTCGGCAGGTGAGCGCTCGCGACGAGCCGCGCGAACGCTTCGCTCCGGCGCCGTGAGCCGAAGCCGCCCGAACCGCCCTTGATCGTCGCGTCGGTCGCCGAGCTCGCGATCGAGCGGCCCTCGATCTCCCCGAACGCGAGGATCGTGCCGTCGCCGTACGTGCGCTCCTCCTCGCCGGCGATGCCCGAGTGCGCGAGGCCGCCGAAGTAGTAGACGCTGCCCGGATCGCAGAGCAGCTCGATCCGCTCTCGCGCGGTGAGCAGACCTCGGTCGTGCTGCCGCTGGACGCGCTCGGGACCGCCGAGGCCAGCCGCCAGCTCTCGCCGCCGGTCCAGTTCGTCGAGGGCGGAGCAGTGCTCGGTCGTCGCGGTCACTTGAACCTCCCGCCGGTCGTCGCCGAAGCGCCTGACCCGACACGGCGTCACTCTACCCGTGCATCACGTACGCAATGCACGGGCGCGGACAGACGCGTGCGACCCCTCGCCGCGGGACGGGGGGGGGGGGGGCGGACCGATCGCTGAGGGCTACGCCGCCTCGATCAGGCTTTCGAGGAACTCCACCAGCGTCAGGTCGCTGTCGTGCCAGGCCGTCGCGCAGTCGACGCCGACGTAGCGGAGGTGCCAGGGCTCGTAGGCGTAGCCGGTCGTCTCCTCGCCGTCGACGGGGTAGCTCTCGGCGAAGCCGAAGCGGTGGGCATGCTCGAGCAGCCAGACGCCCTCGGGCGTGGCGCCGAGCGACTCGCTCAGTGTCCAGCCGACGGTCGGGGTGGTGACGTCGGCGGTGGTGCCGAGCTGGTGCTCGCTGTGCCCGGGCTTCGCGCTCACGCGCTCCGCCTGGGCACGCCCGAGCTGGTCGATCCAGTAGGCGAAGGTCCAGACCTGCTCGTCGTACGAGCGGTACGAGGAGCGCGTCCGCACGTCGAACCCCGCATCGAGGGCGGCGTCGACGAGATCCTCGAAGTGTGTTGCCGCCTCGGCGTCGAGCATGCGGCCCTCGAAGCCGCCGGGCACGAGGCGATTCGGCAGGACCACGAGGTCGGCGGGGACGAAGCCGTCGGGCAGCGGGCGCGTCTTGTCGACGACCCAGGTCAGCTCGGGGCGTCGTTCCGCGTCGACCAGGCACGCGGCGAACCCACTGAGCGGCGTCGGCTCGAGGGTGGGCGGCGGGGCCGGTTCGGTCGGAGCGACGGTCGGTTCGGCCGTCGGCTCGGCTGTCGCCGTGAGCTCGGAGCCGTCCGCCGACGAACTGCATCCGGCAGCGGCGAGGCCGGCCAACACCAGCAGGACCAGTACCAATTTCGCCCGGATCGTGGACCTCGCGATGCTCGGCGCCCCGCCGTTCGCGTCCGGGCACGAACGGCATCCCAAACATGCTGCCGTTCGCGCTTCTTTCAGTGGAGCGCGAACGGCACGCCGAGCACAAGCGCCGCCGCGCGAAGCGTCAGTCTCTGATCAACGCCTCGAGCTCCCGACCGGCCTCGGACGGGCTGCCCTGCGGCATCTGGATCAGCTGTAAGTCGGCTCCAAGGGCGGAGCGCTCGGCGAGCTGCTCGCGCACGGACTCGATCGGGCCGATCACCTGGATCTCCTTCACCATCGCGTCCGAGATCGCGGCCTTCGAGGCCTCGGCCTCACGTTCGGCCCAGCGGGCGCGAGATTCGCCGACCTCGGCCTCGTACCCGTGGCGCTCGAGCATCTGGTAGTAGAAGACGCCCATGCGGTTGATGTAGTGGTGCAGCGGCTCGCGCGCGGCCGCCCACTGCGCCTCGTCGTTCGTGCCGTCGAGCACGTAGACGCGGGTGAACGGCGCGATCGTCATCTCCACCGAACCACGGCCGGCGGCGGTCGCCGCGGTCGCGAGCTGGCCGCGGAGGTCCTCGAAGAGGCGCCTCGGCCAGTGGATCGGGTAGATGCCATCCGCGATCTCGCCGGTCTGGGCGATCGACTTCGGGGTGATCGCGGCGATCCAGACGGGGATGTGATCGCGGCGGCTGGGATAGGTCAGCCGGAATCCGCGATCCATCGTGAAGACAGCGCCCTCGTACTGCAGCTGCTCGCCGGCGATCAGCGAATCGAAGATCTCGGTGTATTCGCGGAGGCGCGCAGCGGCTTCTTAAACGGCACGCCGTGGAACTGCTCGATCACGAGCTGCCCCGAGGAGCCGAGGCCAAGTACCATCCGCCCCTCCGAGAGCTGATCGAGCACGACGAAATCCTGCGCCATCGCCGACGGCGTCCGCGAGAACACGTTGAGGATCATCGTGCCGATCGTGATCTTCGAGGTGTTCAAGGCGATCGCGGTCAGCCACGGGATCGACGAGGCGCCCCACGCTTCACCGGTCCCGACGAAGTCGTAGCCGAGGTCCTCGGCGATCTTGACCTTCTCGAGGTCCGCTTCCCAATCCGAACCGATGCCAGCCAGCACGCCAAGCCGCATCTCACCCCGCCCTTCAGCGAATCTCGGTCGTGAACCGAGGCTGATTCTGCCACGCGGCGCGGGCTTACCGCTGCCGCCGCCGGTGGACGCGGTGATCGAGGTCACCCGGTCTCTACCGCCAATCGCGTAGGTTATACCCAGGTGGGGTATCACGACGATCCCCGGGAACGACTGCCGCTCCCTCCCACCGGCGGACGTTTTGGTACACGGAGGGTTCATGTTCCGACGACGGTCTGTGCTCGGCCTCGCCGCCGTCGGGTTGCTGCTGGCGGCCGCCTGTACGGGGGGCAACGACGACCCGACCGCAGTCGCGACGGGAGAGGCGACGGCAACCGAGACGCCGGGCGCGACGACCGCGACGCCACCGCCTCGGGCGACCGTCGATCCGGCGGAGGCGCTGCGCCAGGCACAGGCGCGGGGGGCCGATCGAACGCGGGACTTCATCGCCCGCGAGTACCCGCAGAACAACTTCAACATCACCACTGTCGAGCTGCACAAGATCATCCCGGTGCTGCCTCGCGACGGGATCGCCGCGATCAACGAGCCGAACTTCGACAGCGTCGCGGCGGCGAACGAGTGGCTCGATCCACAGGAGCCAGTGATCTCGTTTGAGCTGAACGGCGAGGCACGCGCCTATCCGCTTCAGATCCTCACGTGGCACGAAATCGTCAACGACGTGGTCGGCGGCGAGCCGGTGATCGTCACCTACTGCCCGCTCTGCAACACGGCGATCGCGTTCAAGCGGACCGTCGACGGCCAGGTGCGCGACTTCGGCGTCTCCGGGGCGCTCCGGCGCAACGACCTGATCATGTACGACCGCCAGACCGAGACGTTCTGGCAGCAGATCACCGGCGAGGCGATCGTCGGCGCCGAGGCGGGCGCCCAGCTCGACTTCCTCACCTCGCAGATCGTCTCCTGGGGTGACTTCCGCGATTCGTTCCCGAACGGTCAGGTGCTGAACCGCGACACCGGCCGCTTCGCCACTTACGGCGAGAACCCGTACCCGCTCTATGACTCGCTCGGGAGCTCCACGGTCTTCCCGATCGACGAGTTCGACGACGGCCGGCTCGACGCGAAGGAGCGGGTGCTCGCGGTCGACCTCGGGGACGACCCGATCGCGTTCCCGTTCAGCGCGCTGAGCGAGACGGTGGTGATCGCCGGCGAGTCGGCGGGGCAGGCGGTGGTTGCCTTCTGGCAGCCGGGTGCGCTGTCCCCCCTGGACGACTCGTTCATCATCGCCGGGCGGAACGTCGGCGCCGCGGGGGCGTTCCTCCCGATCGTCAACGGCGAGGCCGCGACCTTCGAGGCGCGCGACGGCGTGATCGTCGACACCGCGACCGAGAGCACCTGGAACGTGCTCGGATTGGCGACCGCAGGCCCGCTGGCGGGCACCCAGCTCGAGGTCGTCGTCTCGGCCAACCACTTCTGGTTCGCGTGGTCGGTCTTCGAGCCCGACACACAGGTGATCACGGGCGCGGGATAGGTACCTGATCGAGGTGATCGCCGGAGGTTAATCGACGCTCCCACCACGTAGGATCGACTCAGGAGGCACGATGGCCGAGTCATTCGATCGTCGCACGTTGCTTCGCCGCGCCGGCGCCGCCGGCGTCGTGCTGACCGTTGGCGGCCTGTTCGTCTCGCGAGAGCTCCTCGCCGAGGACAGCGTGAGCGACTTCGGTCTCACCGACGATCGCTCGCCCGAGGTGGGACGCCCGGCGCCGAACTTCGTGTTGCCGTCGCTTGACGGCGAACCGATCAGCAGCGAACAGTTCCGCGGCAAGACGCTGGTGCTCAACTTCTGGGCCAGCTGGTGTCCGCCGTGTCGCGCGGAGATGCCCGATCTGCAGGCGCTGTGGGAAGAGCGACTGCCCCAGGACGATCTGGTCGTGCTGGCGGTGGACTTCCTCGCAGAGGACTCCGTCGACGCGGCAGCCGGCTTCGTCGAGGAGTTCGCCCTCACCTTCCCGGTCGTGACCGACACGCCGGACGGCGACGTCGGCATCCGCTACGGCGTGCGCGGGCTCCCAGCGACCTTCTTCATCGACCGCGACGGCATCCTGCGCAAGGTCAGCCTGGGGCCCGTGTTCGGCAACCTGCTCCCGGAAGGCGTTGCGGCCGCGGACGCAGCAGCCTAGCTCGGCTCGCCGACGCTCCAGTCGGCGGCATCACCCTGCCCGTTCCCGCGGCGCTCGGAATGCGCTCCGCTACGCTGTGCGCGGAGGCCGCATGGAAACACGCACCCTGGGCGCGATCGGTGAGGTGAGCGCGTTGACCCTCGGCGGCGGCGGGATCGGCGCGGTCTGGGGCGAGACCTCGAGAGCCGAGGCGGTCGCGACCGTCCGCGAGGCCGTCGACGCCGGCATCACCCTCCTCGATCTGGCGCCCAGCTACGGAGCCGGCGAGGCGGAGCGGGTGATCGGCGACGCGTTCGCAGGCGCGCTCCCGGACGGTGTCCGTCTCACCACGAAGTACGGCCTGGGCGATCCGCCGGCCGGCGAGGTCTACGATCGGCTCTCCGCCAGCCTGTCGGGAAGCCTCGCGCGGATGCGCGTCGATCACGTCGACGTCTTCCTGCTGCACTCGAGCATCGTCGCGAATGGCGCCGGCAGCGAGCGCGGGACGCCGCTGACGCTGCTCCGCGACGCGGTCCGCCCAGCCCTCCAGCGGATCGTCGACGAGGGGCGCGCGCGGGCATGGGGCATCACCGGCATCGGCTGGCCGAGCGTCGTGCGCAGCGTGCTCGCCGACGATCCGGCTCCGGCCGTAGTCCAGTGCATCGCCAACCTCCTCGATTCGACTGGCAAGCTGCATCGCGCTGATGAGCCGCTCACTCCTCGGGTGTCGATCCGGCTGGCGCAGGAACGAGGCGTCGGGGTAATGGGGATCCGCGCGGTGCAGGCCGGCGCCCTGACCGAGGCCTTCGATCGCGACCTGCCCGAGGAGGGCGCCGATTGGGCCGACTACCGCCGCGCCGCGCCCGTTCGCGAGATCGCTGCCGAGCTCGGCGTCGGACCGGCGCACCTCGCGCATCGCTACGCGCTGACCATGGACGGCGTCGACACCGTCGTGCTGGGGGTGAAGAACCGCGAGGAGCTGCGCGATTGCCTCGCCGCCGAGGCGGCCGGCCCGCTCGAGCCTGAACTGGTGCGGCGCATCGACGAAGCGGTTGCCCGTCGCGATTAGCGCGCCGCGTACCTGGAGTTATTACACTGGCAATGCAAGCCACCATCGCCGCCATCGCACGGAGGACCGTGCCATGACCGCCGAGCCCGATCGCGATCAAGCCCGCCTCGTGATCGGCCGCCAGATCCGCGACTGGCGACTGAGACGCCACCTCTCGCAGGCCGGGCTCGCTCGCGCCGTCCGGGTGAACCAGGCCTCGATTTCGAACTACGAGTCGGGGAAGCGCGACCCGTCGATTCGCACGATGATCCGAATCGCCGACGTGCTCGGCGGGCGCCTCGATGAACTCCTCGATGAGGCGGCGCAACGCGCCGTGCTCGACGAGGCGCGCTGAGTCCCGATCGCCGCGTCGCGGCGGCAGATCCTAGGTTTCGTGGTGCTGTAGCGCACGTTGACTGCTCGGTTCCGCCAACCGGCTATCGCGGCAACACCGGCGTCGTTGGCCTGCTCACGACCACAGGAATGATTGCACGATGCCGGACATATGACGATCGTCATTCGTAACGATCCGTGTACGGAAATCGATCCGTATGATTCCGCAAACGAGGCCGTGACCGGCACGCGTTCTGCGTGTCGCGAGCGTGCGATTGGCCAGAGGGAGAGGAAACGCATGAGCGGAAACTATTGGACTCGCAACCGGATCAGCCGCCGCACCGCGATCAGAAGCGCGGGCATCGGGGCCGCCGGTCTTGCCGGCGCCGCCCTCATCGGCTGTAGCGACAGCACCGAAGACCCCACCGAGGCGCCGGCAGGCGGTGGCGGTGGTGGCGGCGGCGGGACCGCGACGGTCCAACCGGAGAGCGTTCGCGAGACGTCGACCGCGGTTTCGAGCACGATCAAGCGCGGCGGCAAGTACTCATGGGCGACCACCGGCGACCCGCCGACGATCAACCCGTACGGCAACGCGAGCTTCCTCGGCAAGGTCGTGGGCGCCTTCAGCTACAACCGGCTGTACAAGCGCGAGACGTTCCCCGGCTCGGACGGCGGCGAGACGCTGCCCGGCCCGGACGGGGCGAT
Organism: Dehalococcoidia bacterium; assembly: GCA_965248675.1. Taxonomy (GTDB): domain Bacteria; phylum Chloroflexota; class Dehalococcoidia; order UBA2979; family UBA2979; genus UBA6627. The sequence goes on along the minus strand of CBDFJZ010000005.1, from coordinate 37,085 downwards.
CAGCGCCGAATCCGAGGACGGCGTGACCTGGACGATCAAGCTGCGTGACATCGACCTGCACGACGTAGCACCGGTCAACGGCCGCAAGCAGGATTCCGAGGACGTGCTCTTCTCCGTCGGCCTGCTCCAGGCCGATGAGAGTCCGAACAAGGACGCGGTCACCAACTGGGTGAACGTCGAGGCACCCGACGCGGAGACCGTGGTATTCACCCTCGACGAGCCCTCGCCGACCTTCATCGAGCAGATCGCCGACGCGAACCTGCTGCACCTGATCCCGCGCGAAGCGGACGGCGGGTTCAACCCGGCGACCACGATCATCGGTGGCGGCCCCTGGGTCTTCAAGGAATACCGGCCGTCGGTCGGTTTCCAGTACGACCGGCACCCGAACTACTACGAGATCGGCGAGGATGGCACCCCGATCCCGTACATGGATGCCATGGAGTTCGTGATCATTCCGGAGTATGCGAACCGCCTCGCGCAGTTCCTCGCCGGGAACCTCAGCGAGCTGGCGATCAACTCCAGCGACGTGATCACGGTCAGGAAGGACAACCCCGAGCTGCAGTGGCTGGGCCAGGCCGCACTGCTGATGTCGATCTTCTATTGGGACAACGTGCTCACCACGACGGAGCTGTACGGCGACGCCCGCTTCCGCCAGGGCGTCTCGATGGCGCTGGACCGGACCGCGCTGACCGACCTGGGGTACGAAACGTTCGCGCTGCGCGACGCCGGCCTTCCGGCCAGCGCCTCCTGGAACAACATCATCCCCGCGGGCTGGGGCTCGCGCTGGTGGCTCGACCCCGAGAGTCCCGAACATGGCGACTCAGGGAAGTTCTTCCAGTTCAACCCCGCCGAGGGCGCGAAGATGCTCGCGGCGGCGGGTGCGGACGACGGCCACAAGATCCCGTACATCTACACAAGCCTGTACTCGGGCGCGTTCCCGCCGATCGCCGAGGCGCACGTCGCCATGCTCCGGGACATCGGCCTCGACCCGCAGACGGACGTGCAGGACTACAGCTCGCTGTACATCACCAACACGTTCCGCGGCGACTTCGAGGGCATGGCGTTCGGCTACGAGACGCCATTCCCCGAGGCCGGTTCGTACTGGACCCGCATGTTCGGCAACGATCCGGCCAACCACAGCCTGATCGTCACGCCCGAGATGACCGACATCGACAAGCGCCAGTCAGTCGAACTCGTGGAGGAAGCCCGGCGCGAGATCATGTACGAGGGCCAGCGCATCAACATGGAGAACGGGTACTACATCCCCAGCCAGGCTGGCGCCGGTACCTCGTATCGCGCGTACCAGTCCCAGATCCAGGGGGGTGTCCGCGACACGCTCGGCTACGCCGCCGGTGTCGAGGAGATCATCTGGTACTGGAACGACGTCTAGGAGCGACGACTGGACCAGGAACGACGGGGCGGGCGCCGAGCGCCCGCCCCGTTGGCATACATGGGCGGGCCGATCGCGCTACTTGCTGACGTCCGTATGATGCGCGGGTGCTACCAGGGTCGCTGAGCACGACACAGGCGGCCGCGTGGCTCGGGTGGCCACCGAAGGTCTGACATGGAGCAGCCAATGCCAATCGTCCGAAGCGCGTTCGGATAGCTACCGCCCCCGACGACGCGGGCGACAGAGACCGACAGAGGGAAGGAGACGGGCGAGCACACCGCGGGTGCTTCAGCCTCCGCTCGCTGCCCACTCAGATGCAGAAATACGTACTCCGACGTCTCGCGCTGATGATTCCGACCCTGGTCGGCCTTTCCATCGTCGTCTTCTTGATGGTCCGGATCGTCCCCGGCGACGTGGTCGCCCTGATTGCAGGCGACTTCGGCGCGGTCTCTCCCGAGGTGAAGGAAGCGATCCTCAAAGACTTCGGGCTCGATCAGAACTGGGTCGCCCAGTACCTCAACTGGTCCCGCGACATGCTGAGCGGCAACCTCGGTACCTCGATCATTAGCGGCCGCTCGGTGGCGAGCGAACTCGGAAGCCGGCTGCCGGTGACATTCGAGCTGGGCATGCTCGCGATCATCATCGCGTCGGCCGTGGCAGTGCCGATCGGGGTCATCTCGGCGATTCGACAGAACACGACGGCCGATTACTTCGGCCGCAGCGTGGCGATTGGCTTCCTTGCCGCACCCAACTTCTGGATCGCGATTCTGCTCATCACATTCGCGTCCAAGTGGTTCGTCTGGGGCGTCCCGTCTACCTCGTATCCGGGCTTCTTCGACGATCCGATCGCCAACCTGAAGTTCATGGCCGTACCGGCGTCGTTGCTCGGTCTGGGTCTGTCCGGGTCGGTGATGCGCTACACCCGCTCCGCCGTGCTCGAAGTGATGCGACAGGACTACGTACGTACGGCGCATGCGAAGGGTCTGACAGAACGTACGGTCGTGACCCGCCACGTGCTGAAAAACGCGCTGATCCCGGTGATCACCGTGATCGGCCTCCAGCTGCCGGTCGTGATCGGCGGCACCGTGATCATCGAGTCCGTGTACTCGATTCCCGGGATGGGTCGGTACTACATCGCCTCGATCAACCAGCTGGACTTCCCCGTGATCCAGGCGATCAATCTCGTCGTGGCGACGTTCACCGTGTTCTCGATTCTCTTGGTGGACATGCTGTATTCAGTGTTGAACCCGCGGATCAGGTACACCTAGATGGCTACCGCAAGCGACGCCTTCGCCGAAGCAGGACTCGGCCGCGAGCGCTCCTTCCTGGAGCGCGTGCCCCGCTGGACCTGGCGGTTCATGCGCGAGTACCCGCTGGGCGCGTTCGGTGCGGTGTTCGCGATCCTGCTCGTGCTGATGGCCATCCTGCCGGTGGCCTTCGCGACCGCCGACCCGGAGGCGCAGGTGCTCGGTGATCGGTTCCAGGGCCCGAGCGCGGAGCACTGGTTCGGTACCGACAAGCTGGGGCGCGATCTCTATTCGAGAATCATCTATGGCGCTCGAACCTCGATCATCGTCGGCTTCGGCGTCGTCCTCGTCTCCGCGGTGCTGTCGACCGTCCTCGGGGTCGTGTCCGGCTACTATGGCGGCCTCTTCGACACGATGTTCCAGCGCCTGGTCGACATCGGCATCGCGCTGCCGGGCCTGATCTTCATCATCCTGTTCATCACCGCGGCGCAGGACCTCCCGGGCGACGAGACGTTCCCGATCATCCTCTCCGTCGCGATCCTGATCGCGATCCGGCTGTCGCGGGTGATCCGCTCCGGCGCGATCTCGGTCCGCGAGGAGCAATACGTCGAGGCGGCTCGGGCGCTCGGCGCGCAGAGCGGGCGGATCATGATGCGCCACGTGGTGCCGAACGTGTTCGCGCTCGTTCTCGTTTCGGCCTCGATCGAGGTCGGCGCGGCGATCCTGATCGAATCGGCGCTCGCGTTCCTCGGTTACGGGATCCCGCCGCCCACGCCGAGCTGGGGACGGATGCTGAACGAGGCGCGCGAAGAGCTGATCCGCTCGCCGCACCTCGCGATCTTCCCCGGCTTCGCGATCTTCTTCACCGTCTACAGCTTCAACATGCTGGGCGACGCCGTACGCGACAAGCTGGACCCGCGCCTGCGAGGCAGCCGCTAGCTTCGTCGGCCATCCGCAGACCGTGCAGAGGCGGCTCCCGATTCACCTCGGGAGCCGCCTCTCGCTCGTTGTTCTCGCACAGCCGCGGGCCATGGGTCGCGATCCCATCAGACGGCCGGAATCGCGGGCGATCTGAGCGCTTCACGTTCATCCAGGCCTCGTCCCTGCCGATGATCTGACAACGGCCGGCGCGATCCAGGCGCCCGGCCCGCGGGATTCGTGGGTGCACTTGAGCGAACACCGGCCGGAGGCCGCTGGCAGCGTGATCCCGGCGCGCACGGCGCCGGGCACCCCGGTGCTCAACGAGGGGCATCGCAGCCGCTCGGCGCATGCGTATATCTGGTTCGTGATCGCGCTGTCGATCGGCCCACCGTCATCTCGCTCACCCTCGAGCTCACGGGCAACGCGAGTACCAGCTCAGATTGGCCGCTGTTCATCGCGATGGCGCTCGGTGTGGGGATCCTGGAGCGAGCGCGCCTGGACCTGTTTGGGAACAGCAGGCTTTCACTCAGCTTTGTGGCGCTGTTCAGCGGAGGACTCTTGCTCGGGCCCGGTGCGGTCGGCGCCGCCGCGATGATCGGATTGTTCGTCGCCAAGTTTCCCGATCGCGAAGACTGGAGCCGGTTCCTCTTCAACGTCGCCGTCATGTCGCTGAGCGGCGTGGCCTACTCGGCAGTCTTCCACACGGCAGCGGACGCACCCACATCCGGACAGATCCTGGAGCTGCTTCCCATCGCCCTCGTAGCCACCCTCGTGGCGTTCTCGACGAACATGGGCCTCGTCGCCGGGATCGTCTCGATCACCGGCGAGCAAAGCTTTGTGGCCGTCTGGAAGGAAAAGTACGCGTGGCTCCTACCCCACTACGTCGCGCTCGGCGTGGCCGCGTACGCGATGGTCGTCTCGTTCCTCGCGCTGGGCGCAATCGGCGCCGTGATCTTCGCGATGCCCATCGTCATGCTCTGGTTCGCCGTGCGGCAATACACCGAACGCACCCGCGCCTCCACCGTGGAACTGCAGCGCGCCAACCGGGCGCCGGGACACAGCGAGCAGCGCTATCGCGCCCTGGTGCAGAATGCCCCCGGGGTGACGATCGTGCTCAACCCCGACGGCACGATTCAGTACGTCAGCTCGCCGATCGGCGGAGGCAACATCCACGACTCGATGCGCCACCTGGTCAGCCCGGACGACCTGGAGCAGATCGAGGCGGCGATCCTCAAGACCACCGAGCAACCGGACCTGGAACCCTTGCTCGAGTTGAAGATGACGGACGAGAACGGCAACTGGCGTGACTACGAGGCGACGATGACCAACCTCGTCGACCAACCGTCCGTCGGAGGAATCGTCATCAACGCGCGCGACGTGACCGACCGCAAGACGCTCGAGAACGAGCTGAGGCATCAGGCATTCCACGACCCACTGACGAACCTGCCCAATCGGGCGCTGTTCATGGAGCGCCTTGGCGAGGCACTGGCCGTCACGCAGGGAACCGGCGGTCGCACGGCGGTGATGTTCATCGACCTGGATCGGTTCAAGATTGTGAATGACAGTCTGGGGCACAACGTTGGGGACGAACTGCTGATCGCCCTCGGCGAGCGGCTCACGGCGACCGCCCCCCCAGAGCGCCATGGTCGCTCGCTTTGGCGGCGACGAATTCACCCTGCTGGTGCCCGAGGTCGAATCGCAAGAGACGCTCACCGCGCTCGCGCACCATCTGCTGAGCGAGATGCGCGGGCCGGTCAAACTGATGGGGCACAACACGATCGTCACGGCCAGCATCGGCATCTCGATGAGCGGCGAGCGTGCCAGGACCCTGCCTGAGCTGATCCGTAGTGCCGACATCGCCCTTTCGCACGCCAAGGAGCAGGGACGCAGCCGCTACGTGCTCTTCGACGAGACCCTCGACAAGTACTCGGTCGACCGGCTGCGCCTGGAGTCAGAGCTACGCGAGGCCGTGGACCGCGACCAGCTGAAGTTGCACTATCAGCCCGAGATCGATCTCCAGACCGGCGAGATCATCGGCTTCGAAGCGCTGGTCCGCTGGAATCATCCAAGCCGCGGCCTGGTGCCGCCGGCTGAGTTCATCGCCCTCGCCGAGGAGACCGGCGAGATCATCAGCATCGGGAAATGGGTGCTGCGTGAGGCATGCCGCCAGGCTGCCTTGTGGCGGGACAGCCTCCTCTTCGATCGGCGGTTCACGATGGCGGTGAATCTGTCCGCGAACGAATTCCTGGAGCCCGGACTCGCCTGGGAGGTGCTCCGTATCCTCCGCGAGACGGGCCTCGATCCGAGCGCGCTCCGCATCGAGATCACTGAGAGCGTCCTACTCGACGACAGCGCCGTGACCAGCGAGATCTTCTTCGAGCTGAAACGCATCGGCGTTGAGCTCGCGATCGACGACTTCGGCACTGGCTACTCGTCGCTGAGCTACCTGCGACAGCTACCTGCCGACGTGCTCAAGATCGACCGCTCGTTCGTCTCCAACGTCGATCACGACGATCGCGAGGCCTCGATCGTTCGTGCGGTCGTCCGCGTCGCGGAAGCACTGGGCATGCGCGTCGTCGCAGAGGGCATCGAGCGTGAGGAGCAGGCGCGGTTCCTGGCCGGTATTGGGTGCGAGAGCGGTCAGGGTTATCACTTTGCGCGGCCTGCCGACGCGGAAGTCACTGCTTCGTTCGTACGCGACTACACGGCAATCGAGCGCCTCGCGTCGTAGCAGCTCCGTCGCTCTGATCAGTTCGTCCTGACGTGACGACTTGCAGGCTGTTCGCGCGGTACCTGCTGGCCGAGAGACTATGCCTGGCCAGCCCCAGACGGATCGTCGCGTCCTTCACGATCTGATCGGATTATGTCTCTACGTGCTGCTGAATTCTCACGGCAGACGCTCGAAGCGGCTTGACACCGACATTTGCGCCCCCTAGATTCCTCCTGGTAGCAATACCGGACTAGACCAAAGGGGCGGCCGCGCGGTCGCCTCTTTTCGTTAACCGCCTTCGAGCGGGCGCGGAGCTGACCCCGAGCGTCGTTCGGGCACCCGATCGTCCGAGGTTCAGACATTCCAACCGGATGATTCTGATGCCCGCCGCAGCCGCAGCGGTCACGTCGCGATACAGGCCGCCACGAACGGTTCAAGGACGCCCGCCCACCCCGCGCTGTTCTGATCGCGCCACTCCTCCGCATCGCCGCCCAGCGCATCCCATCCGGTGTGGACGATCCTGACGTTGGTCGCGCCCGCACCCTCGGGCAGGAACTGGACCGATACCTGCGTCGCCCGCGATCGCTCGGTGCCGATGTGCCAGAGGTAGCTGAGACCACGAGGCGCGTCCCACGCCGTGACCTCGCCCCACTCGTGCTCCTCGCCAGCCGGCGTCCGCTCGAAGATCCGTCCGCCGACACGCGGCTCGAGAACGACCTCGAGCTCCGGATCGCCGGAGAACGAGCGTGCTCGCGGCCACCAGAGCGAGATCCGTCGGGTGAACGTGGCGAATGCATGGTCCGCGGAGCAGCGGACGTGGAAGTCCAGCCGCAGGGGTTCGATCACCGCTCGTCATCCTCGGGCGCGGTGTTCTCCGCCGCGATGATGAACCGCGCGGCCGCCTCACCCCAGACCTGCTCGAGGAACGCGCGCACGGCCTCGGCGCCGATCGCGTCGAGCCGGTAGAGGCGCCGTGTGCCCTCGGCCTCGGCGGTCACGAGGCCGGCCTCGCGCAGCAGCCTCAGATGGCGGGAGACTGCGGGCCGGCTGATCGGCATCTGGTCTGCGATCTCACGGACGGAGTGCGGTCCGCGCGCGAGCATCGCCAGGATCGTGCGCCGATTCGGGTCGGCCAGCGCGTCGAACGGATCCCCGGCTGCGGCCTGATGCGTCATCGCACGACGGTAGCACGACGATTACCGTAGCTCGTGCGTTACCGTTTCCTGGATCAGCTTGCCTGCCGCTCGCCGTCGCGCTTGGACGGAGTTCCGAGCGCGCTACGGAACCATTCGACTCGCGCGTGCAGGGCGTCAGCGCCACCGATCTCGGAGAGCACCCACTCGTCCTCGGCGGTGAGCGCTTCGTGCTCGTCGCCGACCGGAATCCGGACCCCGTCGCCGATCCTCATCCGCCAGCTGATCTGCACCGCGCGAGCCGTCGCCCGCGCGAGCGGCGAGAGGTGCTCGGGTGGGTCGTGGTGCCCGAGGATCGACGAGTGGATCGCGGAGGGGATGCTCCACGCTTCGGCCGCCTCGACCCCGCGGACGGTATGCGCCGCACCGAAGATGCGGTGCTCGACCTCCTGCGGCCGGGCGCCCTGGCGAACCGCGGCGACCACACGTCTGTATTGATCCGGCTGTTCCGCGGCCATGCCGAGCCGGCCGATGTCGTGCAACAGGCCGGCGCTGTAGGCGGCCGCGCGAACGTCGCGCGGCACGTCGGCCTCGATCAGATGCTCGGTTAGCAGACCGACGGTGATCACGTTCCGCCACACGTCGTTGACCTCGAGGCCGGCGTGTTCAAGGTCCTCGAACGTGGAGCTGAGCACGGCCGCGCCGACGATCTGCAGCGTCTCGCGCGGTCCGATCCGGATCACGGCGCGCTCGACGGTTCGTACCGCGGCGCGCGGCGCCGACCAGGCCGAGTTGGCCGCGCGCATCACCGCCGCGGCGAGCGCCGGATCCGACCGGACGATCGAGGTCACTTCATGCGGATCGGGAAGGGGACTCGACACGATCGTCAGCACGCGGGCGCGCGCCGGCGGCAAGACGGGCAATTGCTGAGGCATGTGAGGATCGTCGACCAACGCAGCCCGACGGGCCACCGCGTCTCCCCTTACAACCAGCGACGACGCACGCGATCCGTGCGCTGCGCACGTGACAGCCGCGATATGTTGATGACCTTCCAGCGTGCTCGTGGCGACGGGGGATTGAATGCCGCACCCAACCGAACTGATCGAGGCAGCCGTTTCGCTGGAGCCCAGCCCGCGCTGGGTCCGCGCGACCCTCAACGGCGAGACGATCGTCGACAGCAAGCGAGTCATGCTGCTGCACGAACGGGGCCGCGTGCCCGTCTACTACTTCCCGAAGGAGGACGTCCGGTTCGACCTCCTCGAAACGACCGATCACACGACGCACTGCCCCCACAAGGGCGACGCCGAGTACTGGACGATCCGCTCCGGCGACCGGATCGCGGAGAACGCGGTGTGGGGTTACCCGCATCCGATCGCGGGGCAGGAGGTGCTCGCCGGCCTCGTCGCGTTCTACTGGCACCAGCTCGATCACTGGTACGAGGAAGACGACGAGATCTACGTCCACGCGCGCGACCCGTACCGCCGGATCGACGTCGCCCGCAGCACCCGACACGTCCAGGTGAAGCTGAACGGCGAGGTGGTCGCGGATTCTCAACGGCCGACGCTGCTCTTCGAGACCGGTCTGCCGACCCGCTACTACCTCCCGCCGCAGGACATCCGCCCGGGCCTGCTCCAGAAATCGCCGACGGTCACGCAGTGCCCGTACAAGGGCATCGCCACAACCTGGTCGGCGAATGTGAGCGACAAGGCATACGACGACATCGCCTGGAGCTACCCGTTCCCGATCCCGGAGATCCCGAAGATCGAGAACCTGATCTGCTTCTGCACTTCGCCGTCGACGAGTTGATCGTCGACGGCGAAGTGCAGAAGGCGCCACGCAACCGGTGGTCGCGCTAGCCCGCTCGACGCGCGGGCTAGCGCGACGGCGATGAGCGAGGAACGCCCGCCAGACCTGCGCGACTTCGATCCGACGCACGCAGTCGAGGACCGCAGGTATCGCAAGCAGCGGCGCACGCTCCAGCTCGCGCTGCTGCGACATCAGGTTCGGCTGCGCGACGCGGCGGCGTGCCCCGTGGTGATCGTCTTCGAGGGCAAGGACGCCGCCGGCAAAGGCGGCGCGATCCGCCGCCTGACGGGCCGCCTCGACCCGCGCGGCGTACGCGTCCACCCGATCGACGCGCCAACAGAGCAGGAGTGCCGCCACCACTACCTGTGGCGGTTCCATCGTGGGATGCCCGCCTACGGCCAGATCGCGATCTTCGATCGATCGTGGTACGGACGGGTGCTCGTCGAGCGCGTCGAGGGGCTGATCGGACCCGGGGTCTGGGAGCGGGCCTACGGCGAGATCGTGTCATTCGACCAGACGCTGGTGGACAACGGCACCGTACTCGCGAAGTTCTGGCTGCACATCTCCGAGGACGAGCAGCGCCGCCGGTTCGAGGCGCGCGAAGCCGATCCGTTCAAGGAGTACAAGATCACTGCGGCGGACTGGCGCAACCGCGAGCGCTGGCCGGAGTACGAGCCGGTCGTAGAGGAGATGCTGCAGCGGACCCACACCGCCGCCGCTCCCTGGACCCTGATCTCCGCCGAGGACAAGAACCACGCCCGGCTGGAGGTCCTGAGAACGGTCGTTCGCGGCGCTCGACGCGCGGCTCGGGCCGCTGCCTGACTGAGGGGCACCAGGGGCAGCGGCGGCCGGCTAGGCGCCGAGGGAGCGCATCACTCGCGGCGGCAGGAACCAGCGCAGCGTCCCGCTGTTGACCGTCGGCCCGCGCTCGAACTCGATGAGCGCCACGCCCCCACGACGCCAGTCGAGCGTCAGTCGGCTGGTGGGACCGCCGGCATATGCGGACGCCAGCTCCGACATCGTCGGCTCGTGGCCAACGACGGCGACCGTCGCGCGCGCCTCGCACGCTCCCAGCACCTCGATCACGCCGCCGAGCGCCGCTCCGCCCGCCAGCTCCGGCCGTAGTTCCGGGTCAGGCCAGCCCAGCTCGTCCTCGAGGATCGTGGCGGTCTGATGCGTCCGTACGGACGGACTGGCGAGCACGAGATCGACCTCGGGTTGGAGCGCACCGAGGCCACGAGCCGCCAGGCGGAACCGCCGCATGCCGCGCTGCGTCAGCGGGCGATCGGCGTCATCCGGCCAACGCCGGCGGCTGCGTTCCTCCGCGATCGCGTGGCGAATCAGGATCAGCCTCACACCGGCTCCTAATCCCGTGCCGCGCGGCGCATCGTCGCGTCGAGCCGCCGCCAGCGCCGGCGGACCGAGGCCGCCGCGTCCGGCACGGCGCGCTGCTGCTCCCGCTGGCTGTCTCGGTACCGCTGGGCGACCTCGCCCATCGCGAACAGCGTGCGCGGTGGGAGCTCGCCGCCGGCGTCCGCCACGAGCCGGCGGAGCGCGGCGATCGCGACCTCGGCATCCTGGTGCAGACCGAGGACGTCCTGCGCATCCTTCAGCGCCGAGACGAGCGCGCGTGCTCGCTTCCCGTAGATCGGCGTGGCGAACTCGGTTGCGTACCGCAGGCGCTTTGCTCGAATGCGAGTGGCGTGGAGCAGTTCGGCCTCCACTCCAGGATCCGGTTCGATGCGCCCGGCACGGGAGCGGAACGCCCGGTACTGCCGCCGCAACATCCGTGGCAGCGCGATCACCGCGGGCGGAGCGCACGCCGGGGCAGATCGCCAGGACCGACCGCGCTCAGCAGCTCCAGCGTACGGTAGAGTTCCACCAGCCGCGGCGTGTCCATCGCCGCGGCCATCGAGACGCGCGCCGCCTGTCGTTGCGCGCGGAGCAGATCGGCGAGCGGCCCAAGGGCATTCGCATCCTGCTCCTCCAGCGCCGCACGCCACTCCTCGATCCGCTCGAGCTGCACGTCGAGATCGCGCACGACGCCAAGCTCGGAGGCGAGCCAGCGCAACGATGCGTCGATCTCCGACACCGATGTCGCGCCGGGCCCGGCCTGCCGGCCTCGCGGCAGCACCTTCGCGAAGAGTCGCAGGGCGCTGCGCAGGCGGCGGACGGCGACGCGCATGTCGTGGAGCGCCTCGATGTCATCGCCCAGCCGTGTGCCCGCCTCATGACTGCGCACGATCGCAAGCTGGGTGGTCAGGACGCCGCGCACCAGCGCGGTGAGCGACTCCTCGGGCAACGGTGCGAGCGACGGGTCGTCTCCGTCCGTGCCGGCGTCGGATTCCGCCGCGCGAGGGGCCGGCCGGACGATCGCGGGTTCGTGAATCTCCACCGCGACGAGGCCCGCCTCGCGCGCGAGCGCAAGCCCGCTCCTGAACTTCGAGCTGGTGCCGGGACGGAGTCCGTGCGTCTCGCGCAGCAGATCGACGAACGGCTCGAGCGCCGCCTCGGCCCCCGGCGCGAGCGCCTCGACCTCGATCCGACGAATGCGCTTCGTGCGATCGCCCGCCTCGATCGTTGTCTCGTCGAACGCGACCTCCCCGAGGTCGACGCCCGCCTCGGCGGAGACGATCGCGGTGCGGCGGTCGGTACGTACGGTGAACAGCACGCGCAGCTCGGGCAGCGTCGCGTGTTGGCGGATGCGACTGCCGACCACCCCGCGCGCACCCGCCAGACAGTAGAGCAGCGCGTAGCGCAGCGGCTCGTTCAGCTCCAGGCGCCGGCGCAGCCCGGACTCCGGATCGCCGTCTGACACGACCGATTTGAGCGTGGCCTCGGCCTCGCCGTTCGCTCCGCGCAGCCGCGCCGCGAAGCCGGCGTCATGGAGGCGCAGATCCGAGGTGTCCACGTAGTGATCGACGATTCGCTTGCGCCCGGTCGCGCGCGCGGAGGCCCGCGCGCGGTTCCGGCACGGCCAGCCAGCGCTCGACCGAGTCGAGGTCGTCGGCGTCGAGCTGCCACTCGACCTCGGAGTGCTCGGGCGCGGCGGCGGCCTGGCGATCGGGAGGCTGGGGCATCGCAATCCGAGTGTACGTGGCGGCCTCGGGGACCGGCGTTGCGACGGGATAAGAATCAGCCGGGTTCGGTCGGTACGGCCCGCCGGCTCAGTTGCAGGTGACGACCTTCTTCGTCTCGCCGTCAATCACGCGACCGTCGGAGAGCGTGAGACCGAACCCACTGAAGGTCTTCCCGTTGTCACAGATCACGGTGTACGGGGCGCCTTGGCCTCGGGACCGGCCCCGGAACCGCAGGAGAGCGCGCCTACGGCGATCACGGCGAACAGCAAGTCCCGCGCTCGCCACCGCCGATCGAAGCTCGCATCGCGCCCTGATGATACGCGCGGAGTCCTGCCAGCCTAGAATTGAGGATGGAGACCCTCTATGACCGCAACGTTGACCGACCGCTACGGCTACGAGCTCACGACGGATTCGGCCGCCGCGGCCGACCACTACGTGCGCGCGGTGGACCTCGCGCTGGCGGCGGATACCGGCGCACCCGAGGCGTTCGAGGACGCCGTGGAGGCGGACGAGGGCTTCGCGCTCGGCTATGCCGGTCTGGCGCGGATTCGACAGTTGCGCGGTCAACCGGCCGAGGCGAAGGAGCTGGTCCGCCGCGCCGGTGAGCTGGCAAGCGGCCTCCCGAAGCGCGAGCGGCAGCACGTGGCGGCGATGTCCTCGATCATTAACGACGACCTCGAGACCGCGCTTGCGAGCGTCAAAGAACACGTCGCGGAGTTCCCGCGCGATGCGTTCGTGCTCGCGCCGGCGAGCAGCGTGCTCGGCCTGATCGGCTTCAGCGGACGGCAGGAGCGGAACTCCGAACAGCTCGCGTTCCTCGATGCGGTCGCGAACGACTACGGCGACGACTGGTGGTTCCTGAGCAACTATGCGTTCGCCCACACCGAGACCGGCCGTCCCGAGCAGGCGCGACCGTTGATCGAGCGCTCGCTCGCGCTCCGCCAGCGCAACGGCAGCGCCGCGCACACGATGGCGCACGTACAGTTCGAGACAGGCCAGGCGAGCGACGGCGTCGCGTTCCTCGGCGGTTGGCTGCCGGACTACTCGTCGAAGGCGCAGCTACACCGCCACAACCAGTGGCACTACGCGCTCTTCTTGCTGGAAACGGGTGACCTGCCGAGCGCCCTCGATGTCTACGAGCGCCACATCCGCCCCGGCGTGGACGATTCGGCGCCGCTCGGCACGATCATGGATTCGGCATCGTTGCTCTGGCGAGCGCAGCTCGCCAAGCCCGAGCGCGAGCTGCCCTGGGAGCCGGTGAGCGAGCTCGCCTCGACCGCGTTCGTCAGGGTCGGCAATCAGTTCGCCGACGTGCACTGCGCGCTCGCCTATGCCGGTTGCCGCGACACCGCCGCCCTCGAGCGCTTGGTCGAGGCTCTCTGGGCGCACGAACGATCGGGCAAGGCACGGGCCGGCGAGATGGTGCCGAAGGTCGCCGAGAGCCTCGAGGCGTTCGCGCGCGAGGACTACGCGGCAGCCGCCGAGGTGCTCGAACCCGTCGCCGACCAGGTCGTGCGATTGGGCGGCAGCCACGCCCAGCGCGAGGTCTTCGAGGACACGCCGATCGAGGCGTGGCTCCGCGCCGGCGAGGGCGAGCGGGCGACCTCGATCCTGGCCGAACGCCTCGCACGGCGGGCGTCGGCGCGCGACCAAATGTGGCTCGAGCGAGCAGGCGAGCTCGCCGCCGCGCCCGCGGGCGACTAGCCCTCGCCAGCCGCGATCGCCAGCTCGTTCAGCTTCCGCACGGTCCGCCAGTTTCGGCCCGTGGCCGTACCGCCGAAGGCACGCTCGATGACAGCGATCGTGAGCTTCGAGCGGCCCGAGCCGTTCGGGTACGCCACGTGGACGTCGCGCCCGGTAACGACCAGCCGATCCGGCTCGTAGGCAGCCGCGTCGAACGCGGACATCGCCTGCTCGCCCGGCGCCGCTCCGAGGAAGACGACGTGCAACAGCTTCTCGTCCACCTCGAGCTGAGCGAACGCATGCGCTTCGGCCGTCGCGGCCAGCTCGGATGCCTCGCGGATCACGACGGGAATGTCGAAGTCGAACCGCTCGCGCAGCGCTCCGCCCAGCGCCGGGACGAGCGCCGCCTCGGGCTGATCGCTCGCGAAGAGCACGTTGCCGCTCTGGATGTAGGTCGAAACCTCGCGGGCTCCGTACGCCACGAAGGTCGCGCGTAGATCGGCCATCGGCACCAGGTGGTGGCCGCCGACGTTGATCCCTCGTAGCAGCGCGACGTAGACCGGCATCGCGATGATCGGAACGGCGCAATGACCGCGCGTCAAGGAGCCGCGCGCGTCTCCGTAAGATTCGCCACAACTCGCGGCGGGCCGCCTACTACCCTGAACCCGCAGACCGGCACACCCCACCGACACCATGAGAGGGTCCGTCGTGGCCTCAACATCTCCGTGGCTCGCGTCTGCCGCGATCCTCGTGGCGCTGCTCGTCGCCGCCTGCTCCAGCAGCGACGACGGCGCGACCGTGAGCGCTACACCAGAGTCGACGCCCGAGGGCGCCGACCCGACGCAGACCTCCACACCGACCGCGCCGACCGCGCCGACTGCGATCCCCAGCCTGAGCGACGACATCGACACGTTGCTGTCGCCGTTCAACACCGGGTTTGATGCGCACCGGATCGCGCGTATCGGTGATTCCGAGGACGTGCGACTCGCCTGGATCATCTCGGACATGATGCGCTTCGTCGGCGACTCGACAGCGCTGACGGCGCTCGAGCAGGCGTTCTGGAAACTCACTGGCGAGCCCGAGGGCAGCATCCGCTCGTGGCCCGGTGTCACGAACTACCTGATCGCGAACGACGTCCCAGCCCCCGAGGGCTATCAGCGCTGGAAGAGCATGCTGTACACCCGCTTCGGCGAGGAGTGGGCGCCGTTCTTCGATGACCCCGATGCAGACGTCGACTGGCGGTATGTCAGCTGGGGCGGCGTCGGGATCGATGACCGCCCGGTGGAAGAGGCCGACCGCTTCTGCGCCTGCATCCCGGCGCTGAACGACCCGGCGCTGACCGCCGCGGATGGCGGCGACTGGTACCCCGACGAGCGGCTCGTCTTCGGCGTCGAGCTGAACGGTGAGGCGCGCGCATACCCGAAGAACCAGATGGAAGTCCACGAGATGGTGAACGACACCCTCGGCGGACGGCGGATCGGCGTCGTGTACTGCACGCTCTGTGGGACCGCGCAGGCCTTCATCACCGACGAACTCCCCGAGGGCATCGAGACGCCGACTGGGACGTTCGAACTACGCACCTCCGGCCTGCTGTCGCGATCGAACAAGGTGATGTTCGAGCTGCACACCTTCTCGTTCTTCGACACCTTCCGTGGCAAGGCGGTCAGCGGCCCGCTGCGAGACGTCGGGCTCGAACTGGAGCCGGTCGCCGTGTCGGTGGCGACCTGGGCCGAGTGGAAGGCCGGCCATCCGGACACATCGATCGTCGCCGAGGATGGCGGTATCGGACGAAGGTACGCCCTCGATCCGCTGGGCGGGCGAGATGACAACGGACCGATCTTCCCGATCGGCGACGTCGACCCGCGGCTGCCGGTGCAGGACCAGGTGCTCGGCGTCCGCCACGGCGAGGTCACGGTCGCGTTCCCGGAAATCGCGGCTCGCGTCGCCCTCGGGGCCGGTGGCGCCGTCGAATTCGAGGGCATCACGGTCCGCCTCGAGGCCGGGGCGCTGGCCGCCTTCGCTCCCGACGGCGCACTCATTCCGACGCATCAGTCGTTCTGGTTCGCCTGGAGCCAGTTCTTTCCAGAAACACAGGTCTGGGCGGTGGACTAAGCGTCGCGCTCCTCGGCATCGAGCGCGATGCGTACGGCGCGCTGCCGCTCGTTCAGCGAACGCTCCAGCGGATGCTTCGCATGCGAGAACCGAGTGGCCACTTGCCCGCGGGCGTACTCCAGCAGGAAACGCGCGATCCCGAGGTCGTGCCACTGCGTGATGTGTCCGGCCTCGTGCGCGATCAGCGCCAGGCCGCGGGGCGTGTCGGTGTCGTAACGCCCGGCCCGGAACAGGACATTTCGGCCGAAGGTCATCGCGCTCGCGCGGAATAGCGGCGGCAGCCAGCGGCCGGGCGCGCTGGTGACGACTCGCATCGACCGCAGCTCGTCCTCGGGAACGCCGTGTGCAACCAGGCGATCGATCGCGGCGTCGGGTAACGGCCGTCCCGGCATCGGCTGACCTCTGGGCCGCCTACCCGACCCGGTTCGGGAAGTTCAGCCGCAAATTTGGCATGTCCCCCCTTCGGGTCGAGAATCAGGACCGGAACCCCGGCGGCGAGCGCTTCCTCGATCGTCACTACGGCAAGGCCGGTCTTGCCGGACCCGGTCATCCCGACGATCACGCCGTGGGTGGTGAGATCCGCCGCCTCGTAGCGAAGCGGGCCGCTCCGCTCGCCATCCTCGGACACGACATCACCGAGGCGAAAGCTGCCGGGTTCGCGATCCATCTGTCCTCCTGGCCGTCGCGAGTGTAGACGCCGCGGCGCGCGGGGATCACGGGCGTCAGGTTCGCGGTGGAGGTGCTGATAGAGTCGGTGAACACCGAGCTCGGGCGAACGAACAGGACGACGATGGAAGCGCTGATCAAGATGGTTTCGGAGCGCGCCGGCATCGACGAGGGCCAGGCGTCAAAGGCGATCGAGGTCGTCATCGGACAGCTCAAGGACAAGCTGCCGGAGCCGATCGCCGGCCAGATCGAGGGTCTGCTCTCGGGTGAAGGCGGTGACGCACCGGACGTCGGCGACGCGCTTGGCGGGATCGGTAAGAAGTTCGGCCTTTAGCCGGCCGCTGCGCGCTCCGACTGGCGCCAGAGCAGCTCCCGAAACGAACCCGCGCCCCCAGACGATCGTCCCATCCGCGCTCGGCCGGCGGACTCGACGGCGAGGCCCTCGAGCGCCGAGCGGGAGGCCCGACATGGGCGATCGACGGCGAGACGGACGCCGCGAGGTCCTCTTGCGAGTCGGACGGCGGCCAGCAGCCGATCGAAGGGATCATGGCGAGCAGCGCAACCGAGCTCCAGTTGCAGTCTGATGGTCCGTCCGATGGCCTGGGGACGTTCGTGTTCGCGCACGGAGCGGGCCTGCCGATGGATGCTCCGCGAATGGAGGCGATCACGATCGGACTCGTGGCCGCTGGGATTCACGTGGTTCGCTTCGAGTTCCCGTACATGCGCCGGCGTCGCGAGAACGCGAAGCGCGGCGCCCCGGACCGCCCGGCGGTGCTCGAGGCTACCTGGCGCGAGGTGATCGACCGGGTCGGCCGCGCGGACCAGCTCGTGATCGGCGGGCGTTCGATGGGCGGTCGGGTGGCTTCGATGATCGCGGACGACGCCGGCGCCCGCGGGCTCGTCTGCCTCGGATACCCGTTTCACCCGCTGGGCAAGCCGGAGCGCACGCGCACGGCACATCTCGCGGAGCTGCGAACGCCGGCGTTGATCGTGCAGGGCGAGCAAGACGCCATGGGCAAGCGCGACGAGGTGGCTGGTTACGAGCTGTCCGCCTCGATCGAGCTGGTCTGGCTACCGGATGGCGATCACTCCTTCGCACCTCGCAAGCGATCAGGCGTGACCGAGGAGGACAACGTCGCAGCAGCCGTCGCAGCGGTTCAGGCGTTCATCGGCCGGCTTGGCTGAGCGGACCCCCCTCGATCGAACCAGCGAAAACGAGCTATGTGAGCTGTTCGGCGTGGACTGCTCCGCCTGGATTGGGCGGGCAACTCGAGTGGCGCTCAGCGATTATGGGCAGCACGTCGTCAGAAAGCCGACAGTAAGAACCCACGAGGTCGCGCCATCGGCAGAATTCCTCGGCCAACAGGGCCTGATAAGCGTGCTGGCGGGCCGGATCCGTGCCGATGATTGTCTGGACCCTGACTGTGACGCCCGGACACGCGGAGACCTGGATGCAGCAGCCCTTCTCGTCGCCCGACGAACCGTTGCGCGAGGAATTTGACGACAGCGGCGAATTCACCGAGGTCGATCCGCGTCCGCAGTTGACCCCGGAACAGGCTGCCGAACGCTCCGCGCTGGAGGTCTTCCCGGGAGCCGCAGCACCGGAGGAACCCGATCAGTGGCGGCCGGAGGGTGACGGATCCGAGGCTCCTGACGCCCAGACGCTCGAGCACGATCCCGAGGCGCACGAAGCGCCGCCGCTACCCGCGCCCGACCCGCCGACGCCCTCGCAGTCATCTCTAGCGGCGGAACCAGTCGAGGTCGCCGCCGAGCAGCCAATTGCGGAGCCGACGCCAGTGGTTCCGGAGGCACCGGCGGTCGAGGCCACACCGTCCGTTCAGCAGGCGCCGGCCCAGCAGCCGCCAGTCGAGCAGACTCCAATCCAGCAGGCGCCCGAGCCAGCTGACCCGACCGCCCCGGCGCCCGCTCGACTCGATGACGACGAATTCGCGCGTCGCGCTCTGGCGATGCCGCTGTTCGGTGGCCGCGAACGGCGCGAGGCGGCTGGCGCCTCGCAGCGTGCGGCGATCCTCGCGCAGGCCGGGACGCCGCTCGATGCCGGGGAGGAAGTCGACCTCGTTGCCATCGATCAGCCGCCCGCCGCGAGCGAGCCCGACCAGCAGTCCCAACCGGCCGCCGCGCCGACAACCACCTCGGGCGGACGCACGCTGACGCGCAAGATCTCGCTCTCACTGTTCGTGAGCGCTCTCGCAATCGTGTTGTTGTCCGGGGGCGCCGTGGTTTCAGGCCAGGGGGCCGAGATCGAACGCGTGGCCTCTGTGCTGACTCCCGATCCCATCGAACGCTGGATCTCGGAGCGTGTGTCGTCGTTCGGGACCTCGGCTGTCGCGCCCGAGCCGAGCCCGCCGGCCGCCGATCCGACCGCGGATCCGCCCCCGCTCCGAGAGGCAGCGTTGATCGGCCGGATCACCCATACCGGCGGCGCCGGCGTCTCGGTGCGGACGACCTGCGTGGCCGAAGCGCGCGCCACGCGGACCATCCCCGAGGGTGCACGCGTCACCGTGATCGCGCGTGGCGTCGGTGACTGTGCCGGCTGGAACGTCGTGCGTGCCGGCGCGACGGTTAGCTGGGTCGAAGCAAGCTACATCGAGCCGCTCGCCCGCCCCTAGCGCGCGCTCGAGCTACCCGCCCGTCCAGTTCGGCTCCCGCTTGTCGGCGAACGCCCGCGGACCCTCGACCGCGTCGTCCGACACGAAGTGCCGCTGCAGCACGGGGTAGGATCCACGCATTGCTGCTGGGAGCGGTACTTCGAGGCCGACCATCGCCGCCTCCTTGGATCCGCGCACGGCCAATGGCGCGCACTCGAGGATCTCCGCGGCCCAGCGCTCAGCGGTAGGAATCAGCTGATCGAGCGGGACGACCTCGTTCACGAGCCCGAGGCGGTACGCCTCGGCGGCGTCGATCGGCTTGCCGGTGAGCATCATTCCCATCGCCATCTTCAGCGGCAGCTGGCGCGGCAGGCGGTGCACGCCGCCGGCGAGCGCCGCGAGGCCGACGCGGGGCTCGGGCAGCCCAAACCGAGCGCTGTCCGCCGCGACGAGGATGTCGCAGGCCAGCGCCATCTCGCATCCGCCCCCCATCGCCCAGCCGTTGACGGCACCGATTACCGGCTTGAACAGGTCGAAGCGGTCAGTCAGGCCGCCGAACCCGCCACGCACCGGGGCGCGGCGGGTTGTCCCGCCGGATTCTGCCTGATTGCGGGCAGCCGTCGCCTTCAGGTCGTTCCCGGCCGAAAAGGCTCGCGATCCGGCGCCTGTGAAGATCGCCACCCAGAGATCGCTGTCCGCGGCGAAATCGTCCCAGATCCCTGACAGTTCGCGCGAAGCGTCCGGATGCAGCGCGTTCATTACCTCGGGACGGTTGATCGTGACGTACGCGACGTGGTCGCGCTTCTCGTAGATCGCGAAGTCGTAGGCCATGGGGTGCTCCTCCTGCTTGGGCGGAGTCTGGAGGCGCCGATCGGTGGCTGCAACACCCGCCCGGCGGGCGCTGGCGAGCCTCGGGTGAGTCTCATGCCCGGAACCGGCGGGAACCCACCTCGCATCCCGCGCGTTGGTCCCCCATACCGCGACGGCCCGAGGGCCGGCGAGGGAGGGGACCGATATGCGCAACCTTCGACTGCTCAGCGTGCTGATCGCCGCCGTCGCCTTGCTGCCCGCGGTGGTTAGCGCTCAGGAGGTGATCGAGCCTCCGCAGCCATGTCCGCCGGAACGATGCATCGACTGCTGGTGGCCGGTCGCTCCGATCGCCGAACTCGACCGCTTCGAAGCGCAGCTTGACGTGACGGACGGGCTCCTGATCGCCCGCTACCGCCTCGAGCTGTCGAACCCGGGCGAGGGGCTGGCGGAGGGACGGATCGTCGTGCCGGTCCCCGCCGGCAGCTCCGTGACCGACCTCGTGCTGGCGGGCGGACCACAGACGCTCGAGGGACGCATCCTCGACGCCGATGAGGCGCAACGCATCTACGACGACATCGTGCGGCGGATGATCGATCCCGCGTTGCTCCGCTCGCTCGGGGACGACCTCTACGAGGTGCGCGCCTTCCCGGTGCCCGGGGGCAAACGGCGCAGCGTCTCCTTCACCGTGACCAGCCCGCTCGTTGCCCTCGACGAGCAGGTGTTGCTCGAAATCCCCTGGGCGCGCATGTCGCCGCGTCCGGCGGCAGCCAGCGTGTCGATCGACATCGATGTGCCCTGGGAGGTGCGATCGGTGCTCGCGCCCGGCCGCGACCTGGACGTCGATCGCGACTCAGCCGGCGAGCTGAGTGTGAGCTGGGAGTCCGGCAGCGCGTGGAGCGCCGTCTCGAACTTCCGCGTCTACATCGCCGGCGGCGAGGGCCTGATCGACACTCGCGCGCTGACCTATCGGGAGGCGGGCGACGACGGTGTGTTCGCGTTGCTCTTCGCGCCGGCACTGTCGGTCGACGTCGCCGTCGCTCGCGACGTCGTGCTCGTCCTCGACACCTCCGGTTCGATGGAGGGCGAGAAGATCGAGCAGGCGCGCGCCGCCGCCGCGTACGTCCTGGAGCGGCTCGGCGACGACGATCGATTCGCCGTCGTCAGCTTCGCGCGGACGGTCCGCGTGTTCGGCGACGGCCTCGAGGCGAGCTCGCGTGCCGGCGCGGCGATCGACTACGTCGAGGGCCTCAACGCTGCCGGCGGCACGAACATTGCGGATAGCCTGGCCACGGCGTTCGACCTCATCCCTGGGGACCGTCCGTCGACGGTGATTTTCGTGACCGACGGCCTCCCGACGGTCGGCGTGCAGCACCCCGGCGCGATCCTCGACATTGCCGACAGCGCGGCGCCGGAGCGCGCCCAGCTCTTCGCGTTCGGCGTCGGCTACGACGTCGACACCGTGCTGCTCGACGCCCTCGCGCGGCGCTTCGTCGGCACGAGCCACTACGTGACGCCCGAGGAGCGGATCGACACCGAGGTGGGCCGTCTCTTCGAACGAGTCTCGACACCGGTGCTCACCGACGTGGAGATCGAGATCAACGGTGGCGATGTCCGGGCGCTGGCTCCGACCGCGATCGGCGGTCTGTTCGCCGGCCAGCAGGCGCTGCTGACCGGCCGGTACGCCGACCCTGGGCCGATGACCGTCGTAGTGCGTGGCAACACGTTCGAAGGCCCCGAGGTCTTCGAGTACTCGGTCAACCTGCCGGCGCGTGACACGAGCGAGCCCGCCGTCGCACAGCTCTGGGCGCAACGCCGCGTCGCCGACCTGCTAACCGAGGTACGCGTCGAAGGCGTACGCGACTCGCTCATCGAGGAGATCGTCGCGCTGGCGACGCAGTTCGGGATCGTCACGCCGTACACCGCCTACCTCGCCGAGGAGCCAGAGCTGGCCCTCGCCGCGGACGACGGCGCCAACCGCGTCGCCGAGAGCGCGGCCGCCGCACCGTCCAGCGGCGCGGACGCGGTCGCCGGTGCATCCGACCTGGAGGCGCTGCGTGAGGGCAACTTCGAGGGCAGCGGCGCACCGACGGTGCGTCAGGTCGGAGCGCACAGCTACTACCTCGTCGATGGCGTGTGGGTGCGCGACGGCTTCGATCGGACGTTCGACATCGATCCGGTCGAGGTCGGGTCGGCGAAGTTCGCCGCGCTCGTCGAAGCCTCGCCGGAGATCGCCTCCGCCGCCGCGCTCGGTGGACGCGTGATCACGCTCGCCGCCGACGGAACGTGGATCGAGGTCCGCTGGCCGGACGCCGGCGACGGCGAGGTCGTGGTCTTCGAGCTCCCGGAACCGGCGGTCGACCGCGACCCGGTGACCGCGATCGCCGTCTCTGATCCACCGGCCTCGCAGCAGCTCCGCCCACCGGGCGACGGCAGCTCCGAGGTTGGCGTCCCGGATCTCGGCGACCGCGGCTACGCCTCGTGGCTCGCGATCATCGTCGGGGTGAGCGCGGTCGCGATCGGCGGAACGGCTGCGATCCGGATCGCCCGACGCTAGGGCGCGATCCTCGAAACCGAGGCGGCCCGGGACGCGCAGCCGCGCGCTCCGAGCTGCTGGCGTCCGGCGATCGCAATCGGGGTCCAGTCCTAGACTGCTGCGATGAGCGAGACGCCGAACGACCGTTACACGCACGGACACCACTCGTCCGTCGTCGACCAGCATCGCCGCCGCACCGCCGAGGAGGCGGCGGCGTTCCTGCTCCCGCACCTCGAGCCGGCGATGTCGATCCTCGATGTCGGCTGCGGTCCGGGCAGCATCACGATCGGCCTGGCACGGCGCGTGCCCGACGGCCGCGTGACGGGCATCGACGTCGTCGAAGCGGTGCTCGAACAGGCGCGCGATCTGGCGGCCGAAGCCGGCGTCGACAACGTCGTTTTCGAGCACGGGGACCTGTACGCGCTCGACTACGCGGACGGCAGCTTCGACGTCGCTTACGCGCACCAGGTGCTGCAACATCTGACCGAACCAGAGCGCGCGCTGCGCGAGATCCAGCGCGTGCTGAGGCCGGGCGGCCTCGTCGCGTTGCGCGACGCGGACTACGGCACGATGGTGCACGCGCCGGACAGCGCGGAGCTGCGCCGCTGGCTGGAGCTCTACCACGACGTCGCGCTGCGCAACGGCGCGCAGGCTGACGCCGGACGCTACCTCAATGGCTGGCTGTTGAGCGCAGGCTTCGAGGAGATCGAGATGTCGGCCTCGAGCTGGGTCTTCCACCGCCCGCGACAGGTGCTGAACTGGGGCGACTCGTGGGCCGAACGGATCACGCACTCGGCGCTCGCCACCCAGGCGGTCGAGTACGGCCTCGCCACCACCGACGAGCTGGAGACGATCGCTGAGGGCTGGCGGCGGTGGGCGCGTCGACCGGACGCCTTCTTCAGCTTCCTACACGTGGAGGGGCTCGGACGCACGCCGCGGATCGACCAGTAGCGCCGCTCACGCACGAACCCCGGCCCGTGGCCGAGGTTCGCGGTTGGAGACCCCGCGTCGGGGTGGGGGCTCCGAAAATCCCGCCAGGGACTTCACAACCACGAGAGGTGGCGACACCTCTCGTGACGGGCTCTCGCTAGCGGTCGGCTGGCGCGTCCACGGCACGCAGCTGCTGGAACGGCGCTTCGTATTCCTCGGCGCCGTCCATGTCGAAGGTCCGCGGTCGCAGCCCGGTGGCAACCAGCTCGCCGATGATCCGGCCGTCGTCGTCCGTGCCGCGCTGCTCGAAGTAGTAGAGCTGCTGCATCGTCATGGTGTCGCCCTCCATGCCATGCACTTCGGTGATGTCGACGATCCGCCGCGAGCCGTCGCGGAAGCGGGCGATCTGGATGATCAGGTCGATCGCGGACGAGATCTGCTCGCGGATGGCGCGCAGCGGCCAGTCGAAGCCGGCCATCATCACCATCTGCTCCACGCGGCGCAGCGCATCGCGCGGCGCGTTCGCGTGCACGGTCGTCATCGAGCCGTCGTGGCCGGTGTTCATCGCTTGCAGCATGTCGAACGCCTCGGCGCCGCGGACCTCGCCGATGATGATCCGGTCGGGGCGCATTCGAAGCGCGTTCTTCAGCAGCTGGGCGCGCGTGATGTCGAATCCGCTCTGATCGTCGCGCGCCTCGAGCGCGACCACGTGTGGCTGTCGCAGCGACAGCTCCGCCGGATCCTCGATGGTGACGATGCGCTCACCGTCGGGCACCCAGCTCGACAGCACGTTCAGCATCGTGGTTTTACCGGATCCGGTGCCACCACTGACGATGATCCCGGCGCCGCTCGCAACCGCGGCCTCCAGCACCTGGACGGCCTCCTGGTTCAGCGAGCCCATCGTCACGAGGTCAGGCGCGGTGAGGCGATCGGCGACGAACTTGCGGATGGTGATCATCGGGCCCTGGATCGACGCCGGTGGGATGATCGCGTTGACCCGCGATCCGTCGGGGAGACGAGCGTCCACCATCGGCTGGGAGTAGTCGATGGTGCGGCCGACGTTGGCGATCATCCGATCCAGGACCTGCATGACGTGAGCGTCATCGCGGAACTGGACCTCGGTGCGTTCGATGCGATCGAAGCGCTCGACGTACACGCGCTCCGAGCCGTTCACCATGATCTCGGAGATCGTGGCATCGCGGAGCAGCGGCTCGATCGGCCCGAGGCCGATCACGTCGTCGACCAGTTCGTTCAGCAGTTGGATGCGGCTGCCGCCGAAGTTGTCCGGCACGTCCGCCTCGACGAGATGACGCGCCATCGCGATCACGATCGGTCGCGCCTCGTCGAGCGGCAGCTCGGACAGGCCGCGGTGGTCGAAGTCTGTGATCAGCGACCGGTGCAGGCGCGCCCGCAGGGCGGAGAGCTCGGCGCGGCTGGGCGGCGGATCCTGGTTGATGACTGGCTTCTCAGCATCGATCACGACCGGCGCCTGTTGCGACGGAGGCGCGGAGACTGCGGACGGCTCGAGGATCGCGGCGCCCGCACGTGTCGCGTGGACCGGGGAGGCCTGCGCCTCAACGAGGATTCGCTCCGCCGGTTCGCCCTCGAGCGTGGAGATCTCGCCGCTGCTGTCTCGAGCGATCCGCAGATCGGACCACGGATCGGCGACCTCGCCGCTCCCGTTCTTCCCGTCCCGCTGCCAGTTGATCCGTCCCATGCCCATGTCCCGACGCTCCTTGTTGCGCGGCCCCGTTGCCGCTCGTTGAGGTGACCGAGACGCCCCGCCGCGTCCCGGTCGAGTACGAAGGTGCACGTTCAGCCGTTAACCACGCGGTAGCCGCTCGGAAGAAATGCATATGACCGGTTGCCGCGAGGCCCGGATCGACTGAAGATCGCTCGCAACGGTGAGAGGATCGGGCGTATGAAGGCGTACGAGGCAATCGTCACGAAGCGGGACACCCGCGAGTACGAGGCGCGACCGATTGAGGCTGCGGCGCTCCGGCGCATCGTCCAGGCGGGCCGCATGGCCGGCAGTTCGAAGGACGCGCAACCGATCCGGCTGATCCTGCTCACCGGGCAGGCCGAACGGGATGCGATCGCCAACTGTGGCGACTTCGCCGAACACCTGCCCAGCAGCCCGCTCGTCGCGGTCGTCGTCCGTCTCGGCGACAGCCGGCCGTTCGACGCCGGTCGCGTCGCTCAAAACATGATGGTGGCCGCGCAGGCGGAGGGGATCGCGAGCTGCCCGGTCGGGATCCAGCATGACGACTGTGCCCGCAAGGCGCTGGGGTTGCCGCCCGACGCGATCGTCGCGATGGCGCTGACGTTCGGCTATCCGCGTGCCGGCCGCGCGACGAGCCCCGGGAACCGGCGAATCGACCTCGATAGCTTCGTCCGACAGGACCGTTGGGACGGCCGCGCGGGCCTCTGACGCTCCTCGGTGAGCGGCATCCGCTGATCCAGGCGCGCGCGTGACCGCCGCGGCCGACCTGTTCGGGGCTTCAGACTCCCAACCACGTGTCGATGATGATTGCGATGGGTATTTCACGACGCCTGACATCGGTGATCGCCCTGATCGTGATCGGCATCGTCTTTGCCGCGTGCTCCAACTCGGGCACGATCGCGACATCGACGCCCGGATCCACGATCGAGGACGCATCGCCGGTCGCGACCGAGAACGCCTCGGTCGAGGCGACGCCCGAGCTTCCGGACTGGGTGCAGGCGCGGCTGGACAGCGGCGATGCGGACGGCGACGGGACGCTCGATGAGCTCGAACGTTACGTCGTGGCGACCGGCGGCGGTGGGGTTGCCCATCGCACCTCCTGCGAAGACACCGCGCGCTTGAACAGCATTTGGCCGGAAGGCACGAAGCTCGAGGTCGTCGCGTCGAGCACCAACGAGTGCGGTGACTGGACCCTGGTCACCGACGGCGAGATCACGAGCTGGGTGCTGGACAAGTACCTGACCGAGAAGGGTCCCGTCGCCACGGCCGCGACCGGCGGCGGTGGTGGCGGCAGCGGCGGCGGTGGTGGTGGCGGCGGCTCCGCTGGCTGGGTCCAGGTCCTTCAGTACGGACAGGGCCTCTGGAAGGTGCCGCTGAGCCAGCTGCGTGTCGCGCCCGCTTCCGAGACGTGGTGCGAATTCGACTCGTGGCATGACCCGGCCGGCGGCGACTACGTGGTTTCGCTGGTCGACGGGACGCCGTTCGTGAACCCCGATCCGCGCGGCTGTGGGTTCGGAGCGGTCCATTCGGTGGTGATCCTCTGGGTGCCCGCGTAGCACCGGCCGCGACACCGTGAGCCCGCAGGTAGCCGCTCCTCGGCCGTGCTCCCGCAGGTCTGCTCCCCGACTGGCGCCATCGTTTCCATGTCCCTCTGCGCTGGCGCCGGCTGCGGGCACTCGCGCCTGCTCAGCGCAGCTCGCCGACGTTCGTCGAGCATCGGGCCTCTCCCGAGAGCCGCAGCGGCGACGGCTCTCTAGAGTCACGAACAGCGATCCGATCCTGAGATCAGGAGTCCCGCACATGTGTTCGCAGCACCGATAGGCGACGTCCGTGGCACACGGATCCGCGTTCAGCAGCCGCGACCAGGAACTCCCGCAGTTCCTGGGCAGCGAGCGCCCGGCGCCGGAATCGTGGCCGCGCCGGCTGGTCATTCGAGGCGTTGCGATCGCCACGATCGTGGTGACCGCCGTCTACCTGACCTGGCGAACCACCAGCACCGTCGATCTCTCGGTCTGGTGGTTGGCGATCCCGTTGCTCCTCGCGGAGCTGCACAGCGCGTTCGGTCTGACGCTCTACACGCTCGCCCTGTGGGATGTGGACGTCGGGCCGGACTGGCGCCCCGCGACACGGACGGGCCACCGAATCGCCGTGCTGCTTCCGACGTACGGGGAGCCCGAGGAGGTGCTGCTGCCCTCGGTCGTGGCCGCGATCGCACTCGAGCCCGCGCACGAGACGTGGGTCCTGGACGACGGCGACCGACCGTGGGTACGCGCGCTCGCCAACGAGCTGGGCGCCCGCTACCTGGCGCGCGCCGAGCACGACCACGCGAAGGCCGGCAACCTCAATCACGCGCTGCAGATGATCGACGCGGACGTGATCGCTGTCTTTGACGCCGATCACGTCGTTCAGCCCAACTTCCTGCGACACACGCTCGCCTACTTCGATGACCCGGCGATCGCGGTGGTCCAGACGCCGCAGGACTTCTACAACCTCGAGTCGTTCGAGCACGAAGGCACCACCCATTCCGACGAGCGGCCGTACCACGAAGAAGCGAACTTCCATCGCGTGATCGGACCGGCGATGAACCACTGGGGTGGTGCGTTCTGGTGCGGCACCGGCGCGCTCATTCGGGTCGCCGCGTTGAGAGACGTCGGCCTCGTCGCCACCGGGACGGTGACCGAGGACATCCACACGACGATCCGGATGAACCGCCGCGGCTGGCGGGCGGTGTATCACAACGAGGTGCTGGCACGTGGCCTCGCACCCAGCGACGCCTCGCAATACATGCTGCAACGGCACCGCTGGGCGCTGGGGGCGATGCAGGTCCAGCGCGCGGAGAGGCCGCTGACCCAGCGGGGCCTCACCTTCGGTCAGCGGTTGGCGTTCGCGACCACGCTGTTCGGCTGGCTCGACTCGTCGCGAACGCTCGCCTTCATGGTCCTGCCGATCGCAGTCGTGATTAGCGGCAGCTCGCCGATCGATGCGCCCGGCGAGATCTACGGTCCCGCGTTCGCGGCCACCTTCGTGATGCAGTTCGCCGCGCTGCGGTTGCTCGCCCGCGGCTATTCCCCCCCGCTGCGGTCGCTGCTCTTCGAGGTACTGCGGATGCCAGCGGTGCTGCCCGCCACGCTGGCGGTGATCAGCGGCGGCAAGGGCGCCCGGTCCGAAGGCACCCCCAGAGGCGCCGCCGAGGGGCGAGACGGGATCCCGATCCCATGGCTGCTGCGGGTCACGCTCGCCGGCTCCGCGGGCGCGCTGATCTGGTTCTCCGCCACCATCGTCGGGCTCACGCCGAGCACCTACCACGAGCTGCCGGCGGCTTTCGGGGCGGTCGGTTTCCTCTTGATGAACATCACGCTGCTCTTGATGGCCACGAGCCGGATTCGCGACCCGCGGTTCAGGAGCGATCGCCGAGCGTCCGTGCGGTTCGGCGTCAGGTTGTTCGGCGCCATCAACGGCGCCCGGTGCGAGATCGAGGATCTGTCGACGACCGGCGCGAAGGTGGTGATCACCGGTGGCACCCGCTTCGCCCCCTTCGAGGCGAATCTCGGCGTCGACCTGCCCGACGGACGGACACTGCGCCTCTCCTGCGCCGTGCGACGGCGGATGGAGCGAACGGACGGATTCGAGGTCGGTCTCGCCTTCGCCGACGGGCAGCGCGCCACGCTGGGCGAGATCTCGCTCGCGTTGTTGCAGCAACGCGACCGGGCGGACCCGGCGCCTCGAACATCGGTTCGGGCCGCCGCCTAGGGGCGGCGAGCCGAGCTCCGAGGCGTCAACGACGGCTCAGCCGCTATACGACCAGCCGGTGAGCGTGGAGGTGAGCGGTTCGCCGCTGCCCTGAACCCGCGCCTCCCGCACGCCCGCCACCACGAGCACGTGATCGCCGGCCTGGTGGAACTGCTCCGCTTCTGCCTCGATCCAGACGAGCGCCTCCGCGAGGATCGGGCATCCGCGCGCGTCGAGGCGGTACTCGACGTTCGCGAGCTTGTCGTGGCGCGCGGCGGAGGCGTCGTCGCTTCGACCCTGGATCTTCGCGCCCGACGTGGGCTGCAGGAACTCGCGGGCGAGCGACATGCTGTGCTCGTCCAGCAGGTTGATCGTCAGCGCGCGGCTCGCCCGGATGTTGGCGAGGTTCGTCGAATCGCGCTCGAACGCGACGCCGATCAAGCGCGGTTCGAACGAGAGCTGCATCACCCAGTCGGCGATCATCGCGTTCGGGACACCGGCAGCGGTCGAGCCGATCACGTAGATACCGTACGGCAACTCGTGCATCGCATCCTGGATCAGCTCGTCGGGGGTCCTGGGACCGCGCGTCCGGCCCGACCCCTGATCCGCTTGCTGGTCGGTCATGAGGGCTCCTCGAGGCATCGTTGACGGCACCGCGATCGGGCGAGTGAGCATGCGGTCTCACGTACAATTCGACGATAACGTGCCACCGGTTCGCGGACCATGCGGCCGCGAAACGCGCCCCTCGATCGCTCGACGAAGGAGCCCGCGTGCGACTGAGCGTCCTCGATCAGAGCCCGATCCGCGAAGGCGGGACCGCCGCCGAGGCCGTGCGGGAATCGATCGCGCTGGCGCAAGCCGTCGACCGCGCCGGCTATCACCGCTACTGGCTCGCCGAGCATCACGACAGCAACGGCCTCGCCTGCGCGGCGCCCGAGGTGCTGATCCCGCAGGTCGCGGCGGCCACCGAGCGGATCCGCGTCGGATCAGGCGGCGTGATGCTCTCGCACTACAGCCCGCTCAAGGTTGCCGAGGTGTTCCGGATGCTCGAAACGCTCCACCCGGGGCGGATCGACCTCGGGATCGGCCGCGCGCCCGGCAGCAGCCAGCACGTGGCGAACGCGCTCGCGCTTGGACCGGGCGCGCTCTCGATCGAACACTACCCGCACCAGGTCGCCGATCTCGTCGGCTATCTCGAGGGCGATCTGCCCGAGGATCACCCGTTCTCCGACGTGCGAGCGCAGCCCGCGGGGATCGATCAGCCGCAGATCTGGATGCTGGGATCGTCCCTCGAGAGCGCTCAGATCGCGGCCGCCCTCGGCCTCCCGTACTCCTACGCCCACTTCATCAATCCCGAGGCCGGCGAGCGGGCGATCGCGCTGTATCGCGACCGCTACGAACCCTCACTCCGCTATCCCGAGCCGCGGGTGTCGGCCGGAGTATCCGCGCTCTGCGCGCCCACCGAGGAAGAAGCGGTGCAACTGTCGTGGAGCCGCTATTGCATGCGCTTCCGTCGCAAGGGTGTGCCCTCGGTCGAGACCGCGCTCGCCTTCGACTACAGCCCCGCCGAGCTGGAGCACATCGTCTACTCGCGGGCGCGGGCGGCAATCGGCGACCCCGAGATGGTCCAGCAGCGCCTGGAAACGCTCGCCGCCGAGCTGAACGTGGACGAGCTGGTGCTGCTCACGATCACATACGACTTCGCGGATCGGATCCGCTCCTACGAGCTGATCGCGGAGCAGTTCGACCTCGAGGCCAGCGAGACGCAGCCGACGGCCGCCGCGACGACGTGACCCGCTAGCTCTCCAGCGCAGCCAGCGCCTGTTCGATCGCGAACGCGAACGAGGCGGCATCGGTCTGGCGGTGGAAGCGCGTCACCTCACGACCGGCGGCGTCGAGCATGATGAACGTGGGCGTCCCACGCACGCCGTAGCGGTTGCTCGAATCGCGATCCTCGTCGACCGACTTCTCGATGAACACGAGCTGATCCGTGTACCGGCTGGCGGTTTCGTGGACGAACGGAGCCATTCGCTCGCAGATCGGGCACCAGACGGCCGAGAACCACACCAGCGTCGGTTGGCCGCTGGCACGAGGCAGCGCGGTGGACGGCAGCGGCGGATCCGAGTGATAGACGACGTGCGCGCGGCCGCTGTAGACCGTGATGTCGGTGCCGGCGTTCGCGCGGGCGAGCTGCTCGGTGGCGGCATCCGCGGGGCGTGCGCCACCCTGGGTGACCACTACCAGCACGAGCAGTCCGAGCACGGCGATCCCACCGATCGACCACGCGATCGCGGCGATCGGGAGCCCGCCTCGGGGGTTCCTGGATTTCGATTTCGACGGCGGCTTCGGCTTCGCACGCCGAGCAGCAGATCGGCTGGCGGCTGGCTGCTGAGTCGCCGCCTGCTCGGCGGATGGCTGATCGGCGGAGGCCGCGGCGGTCTGATCCTCACGCTCGCGCGCCGCGCGACGACGATCGGAGCGCGCTCGTTTTCGCTTCGCCATCGCGTCAGGTCCTCCCGATCGCGGCACGTCCGCTACCAGGGTGTTCGGCAGCGAACCGGTGAGCGGCTGTGAGCAACATCACGCCAGCGCCCTCGGAGCTGATCGGCACGCGCTGGGCGACCGGCCTACTATTGTCGTCGATGTCTGAGCGACCGTCCGAACGTGCGCAACGACGGCGCGACACGCTAGCCGGAGCGAGACCGGCAATCTACCTCGCCGTGGGGTTGGGCGCCGTCACCGGCGGGTCCGTGGCGCTGGTGATGATCATCGCGGCGCTCCTGATCGCCGCCGCGGGCGGACTGGGCGGCGGGGTTTCGGGCCTGTTCGCGCTGCTCGGCGTCTCCGTCGCTTTCTGGATCGGCATCTCGCTGGGCGTCATCCTCGGCGTGACGGCCGGCTTCAGGACCTGGGTCGCGCTGTATCCCGCTTACGAGCGACGCCACGAGGCGGCCGAACGTCGCGCCGCGGTACACGAAGCCGAGAGCTGGCTGCACGCGTCCGAGGACGACTGAGCGCGCGCCTCCGCGTCGGTCAGTTCGGCGGTTTCGACAGCCCCTCGATCACCTCGAGGCCCGGCAACGCGCGAAGTACCTCCGGAGCGATCCGGAGCTTCTGCGAACGGCTGCCACCCCCGATCACCACTTCCTCGAGGTCGAAGACGAGCGGATCGACGTAGATCGGCAGCTCGGCCGGCAGACCGAACGGCGTCACGCCACCGATCATCATCCCGGTCAGCGCGGCCGTCTCGTCGGCGGAGGCGAACGACAGCTTGCGTACCCCCATCAGCCGGCGGACGGTGCCGTTCACGTCCAGGCGGGTGTGGCTGAGGACCA
Source organism: Dehalococcoidia bacterium (assembly GCA_965248675.1). Taxonomy (GTDB): domain Bacteria; phylum Chloroflexota; class Dehalococcoidia; order UBA2979; family UBA2979; genus UBA6627. Next base: position 4,668 of record CBDFJZ010000005.1, on the reverse strand, counting down.
GGCAGGCGGCGTACTGCTTCGGCTCCTTCTTCGAGGCGACGACGATGCAGTTGCCGCTCTCCTCGAGCGGCACGCCGTAGCGTTCGCAGAATGCCGCGGTGTCCGCCAGATCGGGGTCGCAGTCCATCAGCCCGTACGAGACGCCGAGCGCCTCGATTGACCAGATGACGTGCGCGCCCGGATCGAGGGCGACCCGTTCCGCCTCGGTGGTCATGCGGACGGCTCCTGTCGAGGGAGCCCCGACAGCGTGAACGCCGTGTCGACGAGCACCTCGGCGCCCTCGATCTCGCTCTCCACGGTCAGGAACCGGTCTTCATCGCCGTAGAGGAGCTTGTGACGGACGTTGCCGAGGTACTCGACGCGTTCGATGCGGCGCAGCTCCGGCCACGCGAACGCCTCCAGCTCGCGGCCGCGGTGCATCGAGACGACGCCCCCCTCGCGCAGAACGATCGCGGTCGCCGTGCCGCGCCAGGTCAACAGCACGACGGGAACCATCAGTAACGTGACCGCGCCCAGGAACAGCCCGAAACCGAGCGCCTCCGCGCTGCCGAGCAGCAGGCCGGCCCCGGTGGCGAGGATGAAGCCGAGCAGTGGCAGCGCGAACGACGCGTTCTGCCACCAGCGCGCGTCGTTGATGAACACACGGACGAGATCGGGCATCGCCGCCACCTCAGCCGCGTCCAGCTCATGGAGCGTCTCGATGCTCGGGCTCGCCTCGGCCGGTCGTTCGGAAGTCATGCGCGAATGATCGCGCCGCTGCGGACACGCGGCAAGCGTGAGCGCCGCGTCCTAGTCGGTGAAGCCGGGAATGTCTGCCGGGTTGAACAGCTCGAAGTGCTTCAGCAGGACCGCTTCCGCGAGGCGGCCCCGCACGCCATCGCCCGCCCACGCCGGGGTATCGAACATCGCGTACGACCAGGAGAGCGCACCGACGACCCAGCTGCGGGTCACGAGCGCCTGCATCATGCCCTCGAGCTGGCGAGCCTGTGCGTACTCCCCCGTCGGGTCGCCGAAGGCCGGCCGCGACGGCACCTGCAACTGGTAGATGAAGACCGGTCGCTCCCAGGCGTCGTGAATCGGATCGAGGCGCGCCGTGAGCAGCGCCTCGTAGCCGGCTCGCCATTGGGCGACGCTTGCGCCGGGGTCGAGCAGCGGGTGGCCGATGTCGAAGCTGGTGACGCCAACCAGATCGGCGTTGCCGGGGGCCGTGAGGGCGGTCTGTCCGCCGCTCATCAGCACCCGCCCGTCGTAGCGCAGCCGCACTTCGTCGATCAGCGAGATCAGCGCCTGATCGAAGTCCTCGAAGCTCTGCCGGGAAGGGAACCAGTCCGGCTGGTCGAAGACGTGGAAGGTCGGGCCGGGGAGCAACAGGACACCCGCGTTGATCGCCTCGGCGACCTCGGCGTTCCAGAGCCACAACCGCTCCGCTTCGCGCAGCCAGCCGTCGATCCACTGCTGAGTCTTGGGAACGGAGAGCGCCGCGCCACCGCCGATGGTCATCTCCATGTTGAACTGCGGCGCGAGGACGATCGGCAGCGCGCTCCGGCGAGCCAGTTTGCCCTGCTCGACGAGCGCCTCGCGCGGCGTCGCCACCGAGGGCGCGAAGAGCGGACGCGGCTCGACCGCGGGCTGCGGCCGAGTCTGTCCGTAGCTCCAGACCGACGAGAGAGCGACGAGCCCCTCGCGGCGAGCCTCGATCGCGTCGAACGTCGGCCGCGTGAGCGCGGCGAACCCGGGACTCCAGTAGTCGGGGAGGTAGTAGCCACCCTCGAACCGCGACTCGCGACCGTTCGTCTCTGGCGCCTCGCCGGCCCATCCGCTCACCCAGTCGTTCACCGTGTGTTCGACGAGGGTCACGTCGAGCGTGCCGAAGCGGGCCGACGACAGCGGAGCCGCCTCCCCGCTGTTCCGCCAGATCTCGTACTGGTATCGGCCGCCTGCCAGCACCGCCTCGCCTTCGAACAGCGTGGGGTCGCCGGCAACCGGCTCCAGCTCCACACCGTCCCGCAGATCGCGGTTGCCGATCAGCTGGAGCCTGCTGCCCTCGGTCGTGCCGGCGGGAACGGAGACGCGGAATCGCACCGTGGAGCGCTCGCCCGGGGGAAGCTGCGCGACGCCGGGAAGGCCGACCCAATCGGTCACCGTGACGTCGAACGTCGTATCCGCCTCGGGCACCTCGAGCGAGCGGACGCCGTCGACGGCGTCCGGCGAGGCATCCGCGCCGACCTCGATGCCGTCACCGAGGCGAAGCGCGTAGGTCAGCGTCTCCCCGGGCCGGCCGTAGAGCACGGTGGTCCACGTCCCGTCGGTATCCCGGTTCAACCAGTGCGACGGCCCCATCGAGAACTGCACCGGCACGTCGCCGGGCGTGTTAGCGGGAACCCGTACGCGGAGGACGACCTCGACCGCGTCGAACGGACGGAATCCCTCGATCTCGTCGACTCGAACGCGTTTGGATCGACGCGCGACGAACGAGCGGGGCGTCTGTTCGCCCTCGAGCCGGACCTCGCTCCCGTGAGACGGGCTCGCGAGCGTGTAGCGATAGGTGACCGGCTGGCCCTCGTACAGATCGAGCGACAGCATCACCCGCTCCCGCTCCTGACCGCGCACGGGCGTGGCGACGGGAAGCAGCAGCTCCTCCGGCTGCCCGGGCGCCTGGTAGAAATGACCGCCGGTCTGCCACGCATTACCGTAGATCTTGATTGCCGCCGCCGCGGGGACGTCATCCGGAAGCAGCGCCTGGATCTGGACCGTCAGCGGTCGCGCCGGCGTGATCCGCACCGGCACCTCGACCGTCGCTCCAACCTCGACCATCACCGCCTGCGAGGCCGACAGGTAGTCTCCGCTCGCCCGGTGGACCGTCACCCGTTGTTCACCGGCGGCCACGCCTTCGAGGCGATAACGCCCGTCGAAATCCGTCGCCGTATGCATGCCGCCGATCGCCACCTCGGCATCCATCACCGACAGGCCAGTCAGCGTATCGGTCACGAGGCCGCTGACCGAGCCGGCCGGGACGGGCGCTCGTGCGTCAGCCCACATCGCGACGGTGTCGCGCACCGCCGACAGCTCTGGCGCGACATGGACGATCCGCCAGATCGTGTCGTGGCTGATCGCCGGCGCTTCGCGACGCGCCAGCAACGACTCGAAGTCGGCGAGCTCCGCCCGATCGTAGGCGTACCGGACGAGCGCACCCTCCTCGAGCGGGACGGACGCCGTCCAGTCGCCGTCGCCGGTCGGCGTCAGCTCCACGCTGCGCGCGAAGTCCCATTGGCCGACGCCGAAGACACGTACCCAGACTGGCCCCTCGGTGCCCGCGGGCAGGGCGACCGTGAAGGGCACCTCCCGCGTGGGCAGGGCGTACGGCGCCACCACCGTCGACCCTCGAGCCGCCGTCGTCGTCCCCGTCACTACCGGCACGGCGGTGCCGGTGGGAAGAATCGAGCGAGGCGCCGAGGCCGGGCCGGCCGGCTCCGCGCCGCGGCTGCACGCGCCCGTGACGAGCGCAAACGCCAGCAGCACGACAAACAGGGTCAGGAAGCGTCGGCTCGTCATGCCCGCCCAGCTCAGTCCACGACTAACAGTCGAGATGAGACGAACCGGTGAGCACCGGGGAATCCCGGATCGCGACGACGCTGAGCGATCAATCGTGACGACCGTCTAGCGATCGATCCAGGGGCGAACCCCCGCTGGGCAGGTCGCGGTCACTAGGTTCCGGTGAAGTTCGGCGGACGCTTCTCCAGGAAGCTGAGCCGCGACTCCTTCGCGTCGTTCGGCGCGAGGCCCGCGAAGCGCAGGCCGGCGGTCTCGTTACGCAGCGCCTCGGACAGATCGTCAGCTTGCAGGTTGCGCTGGACGGTGCGTTTCGAGGCTCGCATCGCCAACGGCGGCCAGACGGCGATCTCGTTCGCCAGCTTCAGCGACTCCTCGAGCAGCGCGTCCTCGTCGACGAGGCGGTCGAGCAGACCGAGCTGCCGCGCCTCCTCGCCCATCACGGAGCGGCTGGTGAAGATCAGATCGACGGCCCGAGAGTAACCGACGATGCGCGGCAGGAAGTAGCTCATGCCGGAGTCCGGCGACAGGTTACGCTCGATGAACACGGTCTTGAAGCGCGACTGCGCCGTCCCGACGCGCAGATCGCACGCCAACGCCAGCGACATTCCCGCACCGACAGCGACACCGTTCACGGCGGCGATCGTCGGCTTCTCGAGGCCGTAGACGGCCATCGCCTGCCGGCCGACCCAACCGTACTCATCGAGGCGCGCGTCCTGGCTCGGCGCCGCCTCCGGATCGCCGCTGCGGCCGCCGGTGAGGTCGGCGCCGGCGGAAAACCCGCGGCCTTCACCGGTGATGATCAGCGCGCGCACCTCGTCGTCGGCGCCCACTGCGGCGCAGACCGCCTCGATCTCGTCGTGGATCACGGCGCCTAGCGCGTTCAGCTTCTCCGGGCGCCGCAGCGTCATGATCGCGATCGGTCCGTCGTGTTCGAGTGAGAGGTCCTGATACGTCACTGTGCGCTCCTCGGAATGTCGGTAGGCGTGCATGGTGCCTCGGGGGTTGCGTCAGGCGCTAGGATCGACCGAGCACGCGCGCGGTGAGGCCCAGGATGTGTCGATCGATCAAGCGGCTCCGGTCCTACGACGAACCGGCCTCGGTCCCGGAGTTCGACGA
>CBDFJZ010000004.1:0-126913 GCA_965248675.1 Dehalococcoidia bacterium | reverse complement strand
ACTCGACGGTGAAAGTGACGTCCATCGAGATTTCGATCCCGGTACCGACGATTTCGCCCTCGCCTTGGGCAGCGTGGCCGTCGCCGACGAAGAAGAGGGCGCCCTCGGTGAAGACAGGGAGCAGCACGGTGACGCCGGGGGCGACGAGCCGGTAGTCCATGTTGCCGCCGTACGGTCCCGAGGTGGCGGTAGACAGCGCCTGCCCCCGATCGGGCGCAACGCCGATGCAGCCAAGCATCGGGGCAAGCGGGACGGTGAGGTCGGCGGGTGTCGCCGCCGCGTCGCTGAGGGTGGCCTGGCCGGCCTCGAGATCGATGGACCAGCGCATGACGTCGCGGGTCGGGAGTTCGGGGACGAAGTCGCCGTCCACGATGTGCGGGGCAATGCTGCTGACGGTGAAGCCGTGATCGCGGTTCGGGACGATCATCTCCAGATGAACGGCGAGCTGGTCGCCCGGCTCGGCGCCCTCGATGAGGAACGGGCCGGTCAGCGGGTTGCCGCGAGTGGCAACAACATCGCCGTCGCGGCCGCGCCCGAACGCGTCGGCGGTCGAGGTGATGACGCGGTCGCCGGAGGCGAGGGTCAGGACTGTGTGGTGGGGCCCGAAGGTGTTGTGATAGCCCTCGGGCTCGAAGCGATGCTCCACGTTAGACGTCCAATCTGGGCGCAGCCTGCGTGGGGAGGCGCCCGATCACCGTTCGAGGCCGCGCCGAGGGAGGCCGGCTGCTGCGTAACAGGCGTCGATCACAGTCATCTGTTTGACGGCGTCCTCGGCATCCGTCAGGAGCGGGGCGCCCTCGAGCACGGCCGCGATGAACGCGTCGAGCTGGTAGCCATACGTGGGGCGGCGGTCGAGCTCGATCGTCTCGGTGCCGGCGGCCGTTTCGACCTCGAGGCGGTGGCCGCGTTGGGGGACGATCGGGTTCTCGAGGTGCAGCTTGCCCTCGCTGCCGGTGACGGTGAGCGATGAGTTGAAAGCGACGCCTTCGCGCATGTCGCCGGAGATCGAGGCGATCGCGCCAGACGGGAACCGCATCTTCGCCTTCAGCATCAGATCGACGTCCGGTGGGCCAGTCTCCGCTTCGGCCTGGAAGACCTCGGGCTCCTCGCCCACGGCGTGTCGGACCCAGTGGATCGGGTAGCAGCCGAGGTCCATCGTGACGCCGCCACCGAGCGCGTAGTCCAGGCGGATCGAATCGGGGTCGGTGACAGGGGTGTGGAAGCTAGCATCGAGGTCCTCGACCTGGCCGATCGCCCCGGAGCGCAGCAGCTCCACCGTCTTGATGAAGATCGGGTGGTAGCGGTAATGGAAGGCGTCCATCAGCACGAGTGATGCGTCTCGGGCAGCGTCTGCTATCTCGCGCGCCTCATCAGCGTTGCAGGCGAACGACTTTTCGCAGAGGACATGCTTGCCGGCGGCGAGCGCTTTGAGCGTCCACTCGTGGTGCAGCGAGATCGGCAGCGGGTTGTAGATGGCGTTGATGTCCGGGTTGTCGATCACCGCCTGGTAGCCGTCGGCGACGGTGCGGATGTGCTCGTGCGCGGCGAAGGCCTCGGCGCGTGCGCGGTCGCGGGCGGCGACCGCCCAGATCGTAGCGCGCGGCTCGCTGTCGACGGGATGCACGAGGGCACGCGGCGTGATGTTGGCCACGCCCAACGCGCCAAATCGAATCGGGGGTGGCATCTGTGTCCTCTCGACGCGCCCGTCCGAGGCGCGACCGGCGGGCGACCGTTCTATCGCGCGCCGATGTTCGCGGCCGCCTCGGCGAAGCGAGCGGCCTCGGTCTCGGCGTTGATCGCGCCGTGCTCGAGGAAGTCCGCCAGCATGGCGGAGCACTCGTCCGACACGTCCTCGGCGACGCCGTGACCCCGTGGCTGAAGACGCGGAACGCCGCGGCTGGCAGCCGCAGGTAATCGAGGAAGTCCCGGTTCGCGAGGTTGTCCGCGACGTCAGCCATCACCAGCGCGTGCGGCATCCCGCGAACCCCTCGCAGCGGCCTCGACCCGCCGGCTGACTCGCCCTAGCGCGCCCCGGCAGGCACGGTCGCCTCGGCGAAGCGGGCCGCCTCGGTCTCGGGGTTGACCACGCCGTGTTCGAGGAAGTCGGCGAGCATCGCCGAGAACTCGTCCGGCACGTCGCTGGGCACGCCGTGGCCGACGCGACTGAAGACGTGCAGCGTGGCGTTCGGGAGACGCAGGTAGTCGCGGACGTTGTCCCTGGCCAGACCATCCGCCGTGCCCGCGACGATCAGCGTCGGGGTGATCAGCTCGTCGAGGCGGTCGGTGACGTTGAAGTCCGCCATCGAGGTCCAAGACTCCTCGAAGTGTCCGGGCGAGATCGAGAGCGCCCGGTCCAGGCTGGCCTCGACGTCGGCTTGCGGGCGATCGCGAACCTGGCGGACCAGGCGCTCGCGAAGCATCACCGCGCGGCCGTCGGGCGCGGCGCGCTGAGCGCGTTGCACCTCGTGCATCTCGGGATCGGCGTTGGTCCCGCCCGACGGGATCGGCGCGACGAGCACGAGCTTCTCGAGCCGATCGGCGTGCTCAAGACCGAGCTGCATGCCGATCCCGCCACCCATGCTGTGTCCGACGTAGGTGAAGCGGTCGAGCCCGAGGACGTCCGCCAGGCCGACGACATCGAGGGCGTACTGCGCGATCGAGTAGCCGTCATCAGGATGGCCGCTGTCGCCGGCCCCGCGCGAGTCCATCACGATGCAGCGATAGCGATCGGCGAGTCGGGGCGCGATCTCGTCGAGCCACGTGTCGTGCGAGCCTGTGTACCCATGGTGCATGAGCACTGGCGGGCCGGATCCTAGCTCGTCGTGGAACAGCTCAACCCCGTTGACCAGCGTGCGTGGCATCGCACGGACCTCCTTGATGACGACCTCGCGCACGTTCCGACGAGCGGTTAGGCCTCGATTCTCGCGTTCGACGCGAATCGTACACCCCGGCGGCGGCGACCTCGATGCTGACGTGATGCGGTCGCGAGCTGGCCAGGTGCGCTGATCCTGTTGCCGTCCTGGTTGTAGCCCGAGCTCGCTCGCCTGGCGTCCACGGCTCGACGACCGTTCCCGTTTCGCCGGGGCACGCGCCCTGATCAGAACGATGGATCGATCGGGGGAATCTAACCTCTGCTGGTCACCGAGCGCGCCATCCCTACAATCCCCGGATGGTCCCCAGCCAGCCCGTCCGTGGGCGCAGCCGATCCATCCCAGGGCAGAGCCCAGCCGTCACCGGCGAACACGCCTCGCTGTCGCGCTACCTCGACTTCGCGCGCATGCAATGGGCGGAGCTGCGCAACGGCACGCCTCTGCCGCTGTCGGAGGCGGAGCTGCAGGCGCTGGTGGGGCTGAACGATCGAGTCAGCCTGGATGAGGTTGCCGACACCTACCTGCCGCTGACGCGGCTGTTGCTGATGTACGTGCAGGCGGCGCAGGAGCTGCACGAAGCGCGATCGGCGTTCCTCGGCGACGGGGCGCCACGCGTGCCCTACGTGATCGGCATCGCCGGGAGCGTCGCCGTGGGGAAGAGCACGACGGCGCGCATCCTCCAGGCGCTACTCGCACGATCCGCGGGCGCGCCGCGAGTGGAGCTGGTGGCGACGGACGGCTTCCTCTACCCGCTCGCCGAGCTCGAGGCGCGTGACATCGTCCGCCGGAAAGGCTTCCCGGAGAGCTACGACACGCGCGCGCTGGTCCAGTTCGTGGCCGACCTCAAGGCGGGGCAGCCGGAGGTGTCGGCGCCGGTCTACTCGCACGTGAGCTACGACATCGTGCCGGGCGACTTTCAGGTCGTGCAGCAGCCGGAGATCGTGATCATCGAGGGCCTGAACGTGCTCCAGGCCGGCCATCCGCGCGCGGGCAAGGCCGCCGGGTCGCCTTCGCCGGCGGTCGTCTCCGACTTCTTCGACAGCTCGATCTACGTCGACGCGGACGAGGCGCACATCGAGCGATGGTACGTGGACCGTTTCCTGACGCTGCGAGACACAGTGTTCCAGGACAGCGGATCGTTCTTCCACCGTTTCGCGGAGCTGAGCCTGGAGCAGGCGACGCAGGCGGCACGCCACGTGTGGCGGACGGTCAACCTCGCGAACCTGCACGAGAACATTCTGCCGACACGGGAACGGGCGCACTTGATCCTCGAAAAGGGGCCGGAGCACGACATCCGCCGGGTGCGGCTGCGTCGAATGTAGGTCGCGGACGAGGCGCGGGCTCAGTCTTGCGGTGAGCCCGGATTCGCGACCACGGCGCGTAGCCCCTGTGTCAGGTTCCTCCAGACAGCCGAGACGTGCGTCTCGCCATCGAATATCTGCGTGGTGAGGTCCAAGCCCCTCTCGCGAAGTGTTTCCAGGCGCCGTGTCAGGTCGGGGAACGCATCCAGAAACGCCTCCTCACGGCCGACGCCGAGGAAGAGCGATGCTGGGCCGGCGGCTTGCCATCGCGCTGCCAACTCGTCCCAGTGGTCAGACCAGCCGCCCGCGCTGCCCGCGATCCAGCCGGCGAACGCACTCGGCTCATTGAGGAGGGCATTCAGCACGAAATGGGCGCCGGCGGAGTCGCCGAACGGCACGCGAGCCGCCGGGTCAGCCGGATATCTTGACTCGACCGCGGGCACGAGTTCCTCGTTCAGCGCGCCCAGGAACGTCGCGCCCCCGCCGGACTCGTACCGCTGCACGATGGCGGCCTTCGGCCCGCTGCCCGGCTCGAACAGCTCCCAGGTCCGCCGCTCGCGGTACGTTCGCACTGAGTCCGGGTCCGTGAGCGGACCAATCGGGTAGCCAATGCCGACGGTGACCATCGGTGGCAGTTCACTGGAATAGTGAAGGGCCGCGGGGATGAATGAGGTCAGCGGGAAGTTCCAGTTCGCGTCCAAGACATAGAGCGTCGTGAACGGCCCGGGGCCCGCTGCCAGAGCGGGGACGGTCACGGATATCTCGTACGCGGCCTGCATGATCTCCGAGTCGATCGTCGATGTCTCGGAGCCCCGCACGAACGGCTCGCGAACTGTGATGTTCACGGATGCGCCTCTTCCTTCAGTCTGGACGGTGGCGCACGCGTTTCCGATGCAGCCACCTGGCGCGAAACTACTCCAGTTCCCGAGCGCTTACATGGTCCATCCGGATCCGTCGGGTGACGCGGCCGCGGTCGTGCCGAAGGCGGGCGTTCTCGAGCAGGCCTCATGCTGCGCCGACCCTGCCGCGAGTAGCTGCGCCGATCAACTCAGCTCGCGGGCCATGGTGTAGCCGACTGTGTCGAAGCCGAGAGCGCGCCAGGCCTCGACGGCAATGGCGTTCTCCGAGTCGACGTTCAGGCGAAGCGAGGTGGCGCCGTGGTCGCGCGCCCACGCCTCGAATCTGTCGACGAGCGCCCGAGCGCGCCCCCCGCGCCTCAGGTCCGGCTCGACGTAGGCGTTGATGATGAAGCCGGATCGGTGGCCGGTGGTCGGATTGTCGCGAATGGTTCCGTCGAGGACGCCGACCGCGCGGCCGTCGATCCGCACCACGAGCACGAGTTTGTCGGGCCCGCTGAGCACGGCTTGCTGTCGCGCTGCCCAGCCGTCGGCAAGCGTGAAGTCTCGAATCGGCTCATGGTGCTCGTGCAGACCTTGGTAGAGCGGCTCGAGCTCGTCCCAGATCGCGAGCGGATCGGCGACCTCGAGAATCGTTGGTTCAGACATCGGCGCGAGCCTCGCGGGTCCCCTCGGCATTGCTCTGCATCGTAGGCGACGGCGGACGCGAACCGCGCGGATGGCTGCCTGCCGCCGGCGGCAGGAATACTTCGAGGGCGGCCGCATGCGGTCATCGAAACTCGCCCGTCGCCGGGCCCGCAAGGCGATCTCAAGGCCCCGCGCGGGTCCGACGCGTCGAGTCGAGTGACGGGGCCCGCTCGTCGGGCATAATCCCAGCCGACGCGCTGCTACGCGAGGTGCGAGCCAGGATGTCGTCGACTGTCGTGCTGATAACCGTGATCGTTGCCCTCGTCACGATGACGTTCGGGCGCCGGTTACCGTTTCCATTCGCCGCGTTGGCCGCGCTGGCCGCGTTCGGATTGATGTTCGGGGTCGGGCTCGCCGAGGACCGGGTCACGCTCGTCGTTGTCGCCGGATTGGTTCCGCTGCCGGTGTTCGGGTTCCGCATCCCGTTCGTCAGCGACGGCGGTGGCCGTCGAGGGGACGACGCGCCGCACGTCGCGCGTCCGGCGGCGACGGTCGGCGAGCCCGCGCGGTACGTGACCGGCGTGCTCGCCTCGCGATGGCCACGCGGGGAGCTGAAGCTGACGGGCGCCCTCCTGCACTTCTTGACCGACGAAGGCGACGAGGCGTTCCGAGTGAACGTCGCGGAGATCGATCGCCTTCGGTTCAGCTCGACGGGGCGGGCCCAGCTCACGATCCGGACGCTCGGCGGGGCCCGTCACGCGGTCGCCTTCGGTCGCCACGGCCTCGCTCGCGGAGAGCTGGGCGCGGCCCAGACGTTCTGGCGGGAGACGATCGAGGCGAGACAGGCGAATCCGGGGTCCTGACCACCGACCGGTGATGACGAGGGCGCAACCACGGACCGAGCGGCGATCGGTACAGTGCTGCTGCGTGCCCTCGCCCAGGCCAATGACTAACGAAGCGGAGTTCAGCGGTGATCGTCGACGCTCACGCTCACTACCACCCTCGCGCCTACATTGACGCCCTCGCGGAGCTGCCAGGGGTCCGGCGCGGTGGCGCATTCGCGCCGCACCCTGATACCGACGACCCCGAGCATATTCAGGCGCGCCGCGACCTGATGGAGCAGGCAGGGGTCGGGCTGCAGGTGCTGTCGCCAGCGGCGAACCGAGCGCCGTACGCGCCGGATGAAGTCGGGGCAGCGGACGCGGCGCGGCTGCTGAACGATGCGGCGGCAGAGCTGGTGGCGCGATATCCCGATCAGTTCGAAGCGTTCGTAACGCTGCCGCTGCCGCACATCGAGGCGTCGCTGCGGGAGCTGGAGCGGTGCCTCGACGAGCTGGGGATGATCGGGCTGAACCTGCACGTCTCCGCGTTGGATCGCTCGGTCGCCGAGGACGAGTTCTTGCCGATCTATGAGGAGGTGCAGCGTCGTGAGGGGACGATCTTCTACCACCCGTGCGGGGACGGGATCGGGTCACCCCGGATCACGGAGTACGGCCTCGGAGCGGCAGTCGGCACCTCGCTGGAGGACGCGGTGATCGCGCTGCACCTGATCGCCAAGCGGATCCCGCACCAGTTCCCGGCGATCACGCACGTGATCCCGCACCTGGGCGGGCCGATCCCGATGCTGCTGGACCGCATCGATCGTCAGTTCTCGATGGAGCAGTTCGATCTGCCGGAGCCGCCGAGCGTGACCGCGCGGCGCTTCTATTACGACACGGTGGGGCACGGCTCGCATGCGGCGCTGAGCTGCGCGTGGCAGGCGTTCGGCGCGGACCACATCCTGCCGGGCAGCGATTACCCGGTGCTGCTGTCGTTCGAGACCTACGAGCGCACGTTCTCGTGGATTCGCGAGGTCGATCTGCCGCCCGACGACATCGAGCAGATCCTCGAACGGACGGCGCCAGCGGTGCTCGGTCTGGACGCGTGATCGTGCTACGTGAACGACCACTGACGAGGCGCGGCAGCGTCGCGTAGCGTGAGCGGGACTTGAACGACGCCCCTCGATAGCTGCTGGCGGGAGCGAGCGATGGCTGAGCAGTACGACCTGATCGTCGTCGGCGGCGGGATCGCGGGCTCTTCGCTGGCTGGCCGCGTTGCGAGCACCGGCGCGCGGGTGCTCGTCTTGGAGCGCGAGCGAGCGTTCCGCGATCGGGTGCGGGGCGAGTGGGTGGCGCCGTGGGGTGTCGTTGAGCTCGAGCGACTCGGCACGCTCGAGCTGCTGCGGGAGCGAGCCGCTGCGCACGATCTGCCGCTTATTCACACGGGCGTGTCGGCGCTGGCGCCGCGGGCGCGCGACCTGGTCGAGCGGTCGGCGGTCCACCGGGCGGCACTCTCCTTCTTCCATCCGGAGGCGCAGGAGGCGCTGATCGGCTGGGCCGCCGGGCAGGGCGCCGAGGTGATCCGCGGCGCTCGCGTGGCGGCGGTCAGCGGCGGCGATGTGCCGTCGGTAGAGTGGGGCGGCGATGCGCCCGGGGCGGCCGGGGCGCGTCTGGTGGCGGGCGCGGACGGCCGTACATCGACCGTGCGCGAGGCGATTGGCAGGCCCGAGCAGTCTTACGGGAATACGCGGCTATGGGCCGGCGTGCGGTTGAAGCACCTGAACTGGCCGTCCGATTGCGGGATGACGCTGTTCGATCCGGCCAGCAGTCACCAGACCGCGGTGTTTCCGCAGGGTGATGGCAGCGCGCGGGTCTACCTGGGCTTCGCCGGCGAGCATCGCGTCCGCCTGAGCGGCAAGCGCGATCTCGGCACGTTCCTTGAGGGCGTGACGGTACTGCTCGGCGACCGCGACGTCTTCGGCGCCGCCGAGGCCGTCGGTCCGCTGGCGACCTTCGAGGCGGAGATGCGGTGGATCGAGACACCATACGCGGACGCGCTGGTGCTGATTGGCGACGCGGCGGGCTATAGCGATCCGACCTTCGGTCAGGGCCTCTCGCTGGGCTTCCGGGACGCGCGCGTCCTGAGCGAAGCGCTGGCCGCCGAGGAGGACTGGCAGGCGGCCGCCGCGACGTACGCCGAGGAGCACGACCGCTACTTCGACACCGTGGTGCAGACGGAGCGCTGGTCCGAGGAGCTGCTGCTCACCGGAGGACCGGCGGCGGACGCGACGCGAACGCGCGTGTTCCCGGCCTGGAGTAAGGACCAGAGCCGTAATCCGGACGCTGGCTTCAGCGGCCCAGACTTCACCGCGGACGAGGAGGCTCGCCGTCGCTACTTCGCCCTCGATCTGGTCTAGCCGGAAAGCAGGGTGACCAGACGGTCGAACCTTAGAATCGCGACACCGCCCGCCAGCCTGGAAAGGACCGCCATGCCCGTCGCCGACCTCGAGATCACGTTGCGCCGGCCGTTTGCCGAAGGCGTCTCGTTTGGCGCGGTGGGTGCGTACGAGCAGATCGATGGGCGCGTCAGCTTCGCGGTCGATCCGCTGCATGAGGTGAACGCGACGATCGTCGATCTGGGGTTGGCGCCGCAAGACGCGGAGGGGTGCGTGCGGTTCACCTCGGAGTTTTCGTTGCTGACGCCCGTAGAGGCAGACGCGGGAAACGGGCGGGTGCTGGTCGACGTCGTGAACCGCGGGCGGGCGCGGGCGATACACCTGTTCAACCGCACCTCGGTCGACGATCCGCCGGGCGATCCAGCCGGCGACGGGTTCCTGATGCGGCGCGGGTATTCCGTGGCCTCGATCGGGTGGCAGTGGGACGTGCCACCCGACCCGGATCTGCTGCACCTCGAGGCGCCCCACGCGCTGATCGATGGGCGCGAGATTCGAGGCCAAACGGCGATCGAGATCCGACCGCACCGACCGCAGCGAACGCGGCTGCTGGCGAACCGCGTGCACACGCCCTATCCGGCGGCGGACCTCGAACAGCCGGACGCGCGGCTGCTGGTGCGCGACTGGGAGGACGGGCCGGACACGGAGCTGCCGCGTTCGGCGTGGCGGTTCGCTCGCGAATCAAACCCCGATCGCGGGAACAGCCTCGTCGAGGAGAGCCGCGAGTACGTGTTCCTCGAGGACGGGTTCGTGCCGGGGAAGATCTACCAGCTCGTCTACGAGGCCGAGGGCGCGCCGGTGGTCGGCTGCGGGCTGCTGGCACTGCGCGAGATCGCCTCGTTGCTGCGCGAGGCGTCAACGCTGAACCCGACAGGCGGGTTCGATCGGATCTATGCATACGGCATCTCGCAGACAGGGCGGATGCTGCGGCATCTCTTGTACCTTGGGCTGAACGTCGCCGAGGACGGAAGCGTCGCGTACGACGGGCTGCTGCCGCACATCGCCGGCGGGCGGCGCGGCGAGTTCAACCATCGCTTCGCACAGCCTTCGCAGCAGTCGCTACCCGGCTTCGGCCACCTGTTCCCGTTCGCCGACGAGCCAGCCGTCGATCCGTACAGCGAGCAGACGGAGGGGCTGTTCGACCGACTGCGGGTGAGGCACTCCCACGCCGTACCGAAGGTGATCTACACGAACAGCGGCGCGGAGTACTGGCGCGGCGACGGCGCGCTCGTCCACCTCGATCCGGACGGCACCCAGGACGCCGAACTGGCGATGGAGACGCGCGTCTACTCGTTCGCCGGGACACAGCACACCCCGGGCCTGTTGCCGCAGACGACGACCGCGGGCGGCGACGGCGCGCGGCCCCGATACCCGACGAACACCGTGGACTACCGGCCGCTGCTGAGGGCCGCGCTGGTCAACCTCGATGCGTGGGTGAGCGAGGGCGTGGAGCCCCCGCCGAGCCAGCACCCGCGCCTCGCCGACGGCACGGCGGTGACGCGGGCGGAGGCGCTCGCCTCGCTGCCGGCGGTGCCGGGCCTCGAACGTCCCGACCTGGAGCGGCTGTGGGTGGTGCGGACGACCGACATCGGAGCAGAAGCGGAGGATGGGATCGGCCGCTACCCCGCCGTCGAGGGCGAGACGTACCCCTGCGTCGTGTCGGCGTTGGACGAGAACGGAAACGAGCGCGCGGGGCTTCGGCTGCCCGACCTGACGGTGCCGCTGGCCAATCACCTGCCGTGGAACCTGCGCGATCCAGATTCGGGCGCGCCCGAGCAGATCGTCCCCATGATCGGCTCGTCGCACTACTTCGCACCGACAAAGGCCGACCGAGCGGCCTCGCACGATTCGCGCGCCTCGCTGGAGGAGCGGTACGACGGGAGCGAGGACTACCTCGAGCAGGTGGAGGCGGCGGCGCGCTCCCTCATGGACGATCGTTATGTCCTCGAAGAGGACGCCGCGACGCTGCTGGCGGACGCGGCGGCGCGGTGGGATTGGGCGACGCGGGAGCGTTAGCAGAGGCTCCTACATCACGTCGCCGAGCGACCTGGCGCTGAGCGTCAGGCCGACCGCCATCAGTACGAGCGCGGCGAGCATTGGGAGCGCGCTGCCCAGAGCGAAGCGACTTGCGAACTGGAGCCGCCGTCGCTCGGAGCGCACGCGGGCGAACCAACGGCGGGCGTAGACGAAGGCCAGGGCGAGTGCGGTCAGAACAGCACCAAAGCCGAGGCTGAACGCGGCGATGAGCGCGAGGCCAAGCGGGACGCGGTCGAGCGAGACGGCAGCGAGCAAGACGACCAGCGTCGAGGGCGTCGGCACGAGGCCGTCCGCGAGACCGAGCGCGATCAGCCCCCGCCACGGCGGGCCATCGCCGCCAGCCTCGGGCGGCGGGACGTGGCTGTGGCCACTGGGGCCGTGATCGTGGCCGTGGCCCTCACCGTGGTGGTGGTCCGGTGCCACCGGCTCGCCGACGGGCGCGCGATCGGCGAGCCGGTGGCGCAGCATCGCGATCAGCCGCGGACGCAACAGTGTGAATCCGATCGCGGCCAGCACGAGGCCCGAGGCGGCGCTGAGCCATGGGTAGAGGTCCTCGGGGAGGACGTATTTCGAGCCGACCAGCGTGACCACGCCGATCGCGAACACACCGACCGTGTGAGTCGCTGCAACGATCAGCCCCAGCAGCACCGCCTGCGGCGCGGTTCCACGCGTGCCCACGAAGTACGCCGCGACCAGCGTCTTGCCGTGGCCGGGCTCCAGCGCGTGGACGGCTCCGAACGCGGCCGCGCCAAGCAGTGCGATCACCGCGAGCGGGAGGGTGAGCCGATCGGGCGCAATCAGCTCCTCGAACCGGCCGAACGATAGGCCCGAGGACTCACCCGTCCGCTCGAGCGAACCGGGGGCGGCGGCCATGTCGGTCGGCGTTGACGGTGCGGAGACGGACTCGGGGAGCGGCGGAGCGGACGTGATGCCGGGGATGAACTCCAGAGCGACCTCGCGGGTCATGCGAGGACTCCGGAGTTGGTCGGCCGGGTAGGCGCGCAGCTCGTTGGTCGGATCGTCGCTGGCGAAGGTCCCGAGGAGCGCGCTGTCCGTTGGCTGCACGATCAGTTCGCGCCAGCCGAGCCGGCCGGTGTAATTGCCGTCCGCGTAGCGGAGGGCAACGGACGGGCCCGCGGCATCCGCCGAGCTGAGCGGGACCTCGAGCCAGAATGCAAGGCGGAGCGTCTCGAGACCCCCGTCACCGTCGACGAACTCGAGCATCGGTGCGACCGCCTCGAGGTCTGCGCGCGCTCCATCGAGCGTGAGCTCGACGTTGGCGACGATCGCCGGCGCGCGCGCGTCGATGTAAGCCCGAGCCTCGCCCTCGGAGATCGCGCCGTCGGCGTCGGTGTCGATGCGCTGTCGCTCCTGGAACGTGGGAATCTCGGCCATGTCGAGGACGTAGCGCACCTGGATCGCGTCGGCGTAGATCGCGAGGCGGCTGTACGTGTTGACGGTGAAGTTGCCAAGCGGGTGGGCGGCAACCGGCGTCGGCTGAAGGCCCCCGCCTGCGACGATCGAGACGAAGGCGATCAGTAGCGCGACGAGCGTGGAGCAGCCTGCGAAGCGGATCATCGGGCGACCCGCGCTGCTTCGATCGCCTCGAGCGCGGCGGCGGCCAGCGGAGCTTCCGCCACGGAGAAGCGCGGATTGATCGCATGCACCTGCGCGAGCAGCGCGGTCGCCTCGTCCAGGTGGCCGCGCGCCTGCTCGATCAGCGCCGCGTGGAACAGGAACGCGGGGCGCCGCGTGCCGAGGCGAAGCGCCTCGTCCGAGTACCGCTTGGCCGCCTCGTAGTCGCCCAGGCGGTAGTGCGCCTGCGCGAGGACATCGGCGGCCTCGATGCCGGGGCGCGCCTCGTACGCGCGTTGGGCGGCGGCAAGAGCAGCGTCGACGTCGTCGCCGTGGGCGACGAGGAAGCTTGCGACCTGCAGGTCCGTCGCGATGCCGGCTGCCTGCTGGAGCTGATCGATGGCGACGACGAGCGCGTATTGCTGGGCGGCGCGCTCGGGCTGACCGGCCGCCTCGTAGAGTTCGCCGAGCGTGATCGCGTACTCGGGCAGCGGCTGGCGCTCTATCACTTGTTCGTAGATCCGGATCGCCTCGTCGAGCTGGCCGAGCGCGATCGCCACGTTCGCGCGACCGGCGAGCGCGGGCGGGCTGCCCGGTAGCGCTGCCAACGCGAGGTCGAATTGCTCGCGCGCATCAGCGATGCGCCCAGCCTCGAGGTAGAACGCGCCGGTCTGAGTGTGAACCCACGCGCTCTCCTCGGGCTGGCGGCCCGGGTCGGCGGCGATCGCGAGCTGCCAGTGCAGCTCGGCGGCCTCGTGGTTGCCGCGCAGCGCCTCGATGAACGCGAGGCGGCTACGGGCGGGCAGGGTGTCGTTGAGGGCGTCGGGGTGCGAGAAGGAACGGTAGGCGGCGGCGTACTCGCCGAGCGCAAGCTGGGCGTCGCCGAGGATCCATCGCGCGTAGGCGTCGGTCGGCTTGATCGCGAGCGCCTCGGTCGCCAGCTCGCGCGCGTCTTCGAACTGGTGCGTGAACACCGAGACGTGCGCGAGACCGGTCAGCCCGCCGAGATTGCGCGTGCGGTTCGACGCGACGGACTGCTCGAAGACCGCGCGGGCGCGGGCGTAGTCTGCGACGTCGCCCGCGAGCCTGGCGCGGCGGAGGTAGAGACCGCCGAGCGCGTTGAGTGCGACGAAGTCGCGGGGATCGCGTTCCGCGCGCTGCGCCCAGAACGCGATGGTGTCGTTGATCAGGTCCATCTCTGCGACAGTGGCCGCCGGGTCGAAGTCGAGCGCGAGCGGGTCGGCGACCGGGCTTCGCTCGAATAGGACTGATGAGCTCGAGGCGGTCAGCTCGAGGGGAGCGTTCGGCCGCGCCTGCTCGGGCGAGGGGGTGTCGCCCGAGCAGGATGCGGTCGCGAGGGAGAGCGCGAGCCCGACGGTCACGACGAACGTCGACAGGGTTCGCGGGAAGCTCATCGGGTTCACCCTTCCTCGGAACGTGGGCTAGGCGACCAACAACATGGGAGTTCCAGCGAGGAAGCCTCCCGCGTGCGTCGTGGCGAACGTGTCGTTGACGAACGGCGGCGCGCCGATCACCCAGACCACGTACTCACCGCCCACAGTGGTCGCGACGACGCTGCCGCCCACCGCCGACGCATCGGCCTCGAGCTGAGCGAGCGTGCCGCCACCGAACGTCGTCAGGTTGACGCCGAGGGTGATCGAGCCGCCGAAGCCGCCCGCGCCCGCCGGCAGCCAGGGGCTGGCGAGGTACGGGAACGTGCCCGAGAACACACGGTCGTTTGCGCCGATCGCGTCCGACACGCCGGCCGCGCCGCCACGGTTCAAGACGATGCCGAGCGCGGTATCGATCACGTCGTCCTCGAGCTGGCGCCCGTTCGGGAACGCGAGCGGCATCGAGAAGTCGATGCGGACGATGTCGGGGATCAGCGCCGCGGCAACATCTGCCGAGCTCACATCGCCCAAGGGTCCGCCGTCCTGTGGATCGACGGGGATGTCGAATGCAGCGTCGACGGCGTCACGCAGGCCCTGTGTCGTCGCCTCAGCCGTTGCGAGGAAATCGGCGACGTCGGTCGCCGGCGAGCCGGCGTTGAAGGCGTCCTTTGACGCCGTCGGGATCAACGCGGTGTTGATCGTCGGGATCGCCATGCGGTCGACCGGGGTGCCGGCACGCGTGGTGCTGGCCCAGACCATAATTACGCCGGTGTCCGAGGTCGGCGCGCCCGTGAGCGCGATGATCGGCAGCTCGATCACGATCGAGGAAACGTTGGTCCCCGCGAGCGTGTCGGACGACGTCTCGTCAGCCGGGCGCAGTCCGTCGGCGGGCACGAATGGCCCTGCGACGAAGTTGTTGAACCCGACCAGGTCGAAGAAGAACGGGTCGTCGCGCAGGCCCGCGAAGGCCTTGATGCCGCCCGCCTCGACCACCAGTGCGGGGCCGGGGCCCGAGGTGACGCCGACGATCGGATCGCCGAGGCCGTCGATCGTGAAGCTCTTCCCGTTGTTCGAGAATGTCACCGTGACTACGGCGTCGGAGAGCAGGTCGCCGGTGTTGTCGACGAACGACTGATAGACGACATCGTCCCCGAACCGCGTCACCCCATTCTGGGTCGGCGCGGTCAGCGGGTTGACGTTCAGCACCGCGACGAGGTTGTCCGAGTTCGTCGGGCTGCGGAACGCGTAAATGTCGGTGATGTCCGCCTGCGGGTCCCCCTGGACGCCCGGTGCGTCCGCGTGATCGGCGGCGCCGACCCGTGCGATGGTCGCCACCAGGCCGGCGATCACCACCGCCGCGATGGCGAGGGCGGTCAGCCCTCTGCGCCAGGTTTCGTAGAGATACAAACCAGCCTCCTTTGCATGACAGCGGTTGCTACTGGCGGTTGTTCGCCGGAGGAGGCCGCGCGGATCACTCGACGTCGCGAACCGCGATCGGCGGGGGCGCCGCCGCCGTGACGGGCGGCACCGAAACGCGCCTCCGATCTCCGGTTGGCCCTCGAGATTCGGTAGGACGCTGTCAAGTACGGCGATCACAAAGTGAGCCAGCCATTCGTCGGACACTGGGTGAACCGAACGACACACCATCCGACCGCCGGCGGACGAGAGCAGCGAGGAGCGCCGCACTCGACCCCGGCCGGCGGCCGATCCGCGCGCCAACGACCCGCACGAAGTCACGGCCACGAAGCGAATACGCACGCAAGGCGGTCCCAGCGCGACCGTCGACGGCCCGGCGACCGGCAAAGCGGTCCCGCAGGATGCCGGCCGATCGTCTGCGAAAGGTGCAGGATGCGCTCAATTTTGGAACATGCCGGCCCTCGAGTGCTCGAGGGCCCTGGAGGACTCGCCGTTGATGTTGGTGCCCGCCGCGCGACCGCGAGCGGCGTGCGTGTTGAGCTCTCAGGGCTCGAATTCGACCTGCTGACCATCCTTCTGGATCGACGCGGGGAAGTCGTGCACTACGACGAGCTCGGGAGGCGCGTCTGGGGCTACGAGGTCACAGGTGCGCTCGGTTCGATCCAGACCGCCGCCTACCGACTGCGAGGCGTCCTCGACGCGTCCGGGGTGCGGAGCGTGATCCGCGTGGTGCGCGGCGTTGGCTATACGATCGACACAGACATAACCGAGGAATCGGACGGACATCCCTTGCTTCAACGACACGCACTCGAGGCCGCGCTCCGTCTCCTCCCGGCGCCGACGATCCTCGTCGATCCGGACGGTCACGTCGTTCTGGCGAACCTCGCGATGTCCGATCTCTTCGAGGCCGAGGTCGAGACGCTGGAGCGGCTTCCTTCGTGGCTTGGGGTCCTCGCTGATTTCTCACGCTCGGCCGTACAGGTTGCGTTCGGCGCCTCACTCCGCGGCGACCCGGCGGCGCCTGTCGAAGTGATCGCCCGAGGCCTCCACGGTCTCAGCACCAACGTGTCGCTCACGGCGCGCCGGATCGCGGATGGCGACGCGGTGATCGGCGTGATCGTGACGCTCCAACCGAGATCGTGACCGCGGCGAGGCCGTTCCCGCCGACAATCGCGCCAGACTGGTCGCCGCCGCACGCTCGCTGAGCGTCAACGGCCAGGGCCGGGTGGCAGTCGCCTGGGCTAGATCTCCGTCGCGATCAGTGGCGCCGTCGTCGGCTGCTCGCTGCCGCCCCCCGGTTCGACCGTGATCGCGAAGGTTGTGCCACCTTCGAAGCTGCCGGACAGGGACTGGGCGGCGGTGCCATCGTCCAGGCGTTCGAGCAGGCCGGCGGAGACGGGCAGCGCGCTCGGTCCGATCGTCCACAGCTGGTAGGTCTGATCGCTCCCGATCGCGGGCAGGCCGTCGAGACTGATCGAGGCAGCAGCATCCGACGGCGTGTAGACGAGGGTGATGTTGATGCCGTTGCTCGAGGCGGTGCGGACGATTGCCCCCTCGTCGGAATCGGACAGAACGTTCCAGCTCACGAACCCGACGATCAGTACCGCTATCGCGGCCGCGAGCGCGTACGGAACGAAACGAGGCCGCGCCCGCATCGGTGGAGGCCGCCCGGCGGCGGCGATCGGCGTAGGCGGCGCTGCTCGCTGCTGAACCGCCGCCGCGACGATCCGATCCCGCAGGGTGGTCGGCGGCTCACGCTCGGGCGCCGCCTCGGCCAGTCGCGCGGCGGTCCGTTCGAACGCCAGCGCCTCGGCGTGTAGACGGCAGCTGTCGAGGTGCGCCTCGACCTCCGCGCGCTCGGTGTCGTCGAGCGCGTTGAGCGCATAGGCCGGGATCAACTCGGCGACGTCGGCGCAGTCATACTTCGCCCGTCCCCAACTGGTCGCGCAGCCGCTCCATCGCGAGGCGCATCCGACTCTTCACGGTGCCAACGGGGATCCCTTCGCGCTCGGCCACCTCGGCGTACGTCATGCCGTCGAAGTAGGCCAGGACGACGGCGCGACGCTGCGCCTCGGGGAGCGTATCGATCGCCTCGCGGACGGCGCCGGCATCCTCGGACTGGACGAGGCGGTCGACGGCGCTCGGCGCATCGTCGGCCGGGTCGACCTCGAGCGTGCCGCTGCGGGCACGCTGGCGCGAGCGGGCGCGGACGGCGTCGACGGCGCGGCGGTGAACGATCGTCATGAGGAGATCCTCAACGCTGCCCCGCGCCTGGTCGATGTCATCTGCCTGCTCCCACAGGCTGAGGTATATGCCGACTGCAGCACGTCCTCCGCCGCCGCGCCATCGCCGAGCACGCGGTAGGCAAGCCCGAACGCGCGCCTCGAGGTGGCGTCGTACAGCTCCGCGAGCGCACGTTCGTCGCGCTGACGCAGCCGGCCTTCGAGCACCTGCTGGTCCTCACCGATCATTCGTCTCAGCGCCTTTCGCGGATCACCCTTGCGGCCAGGTCGCTGGATCCGCCGCAGGCAATGGTAGTGGCCGGTTCGACGAACCAGGCCAGCCGCAGACGGATCGTTAGTAGCGGACGATGACCTGGGAGGCAAAGCGTTCGGCGAAGTCGCCAGCGCTGCTGATGCCGCCACCCCCGCCGGCGCGGAGGCCGATCTGAGTGACGCCGAGTCCCTCCCACTCGCGGATCTGGGCCAGCACCTCGTCAGCGGTGCCGATCAGCGCCGAGGAGCGCAGCACGTCTTCGGTGACGAGTGCGTCCAGCTCGGGAGCGGCCCGCCAGAGGTAACCACGGTAAATCTCGAGGTGGCGCGCAGGACGGTCGATCTCACCGTGGACGTCGTGGTAGGTGGCGACCGCGGCGCGATAGGCCTCGGGCGGCTCGTCCTCGCCGGCGACGGCCCAGCGGGCGATGGCGGGGGCGGCGAGCGGGACGAGGGTGTCGCGCAGCAACCTGGAGTCCATCGTCTCGCCGTCCTCGAGAATGTAGATCGAGGTGTAGAGCACGATCTCGATCGCGTCGGGGTCACGGCCCGCGGCGCGAGCTCCCCCCCCTTGAGGTTGGCGCGGACGCCGGCGATCGAGTCGGTGGTGGGGCGGCCGCCGATCATGACGCCGTCGCCCAGCTCGCCGGCGAGCGCGTAGGTGCGGGGGCCGAAAGCGGAGACGACGATCGGGATCGGTTCGTCGAAACGCATCATCTCGTCGCCGGCATCCATCATCTCGATGTCGCGGGTGCGGGCGCCCTCGTGGTAATCGACGCGGTCGCCGGACATGAGCGCGCGGCAGACGCGGAGGTATTCGCGGAAGTCGTCGACGTGGACGGGCGGGAGACCCATGGCACGACGGGTGGTGTTGCCGGTGCCGATGCCCATGATGGCGCGGCCGGGGCCGAGCGCGTTGATGGTGCCCATGCTGCTGGCCATGAGCGGCGCGATCCTCGAGCCGGGGTTGGTGACGCCCGGGCCGAGGATCATCGTCTCGGTGTGCTCGGCGGCGAGCGCGAGACACGAGAAGACGTCGGCGAACAACATCTGGCTGTCGTAGAGCCAGCCGTGGCTGAACCCGGCGGCCTCGGCGCGCTGGAGCGCGCGCCACATCTCGACGTGGGCGGGTAAGAAGATGCCGAACTGCATGGCCGTAACTCCGCGTGGCGGTGGCTAGTCGCCTGCGGCGGTCGCGTCGATCGAGAAAGCGGGGGTGACCTCCTCCACCTCGCGTACATCGTCGCAGGGGAGTTCGGACACAGCCGCATGGTCACGGACGCTTTGGGAGTCGAGCGCCTCGTAGTAGCAGGTCACGATCTCGTTCTCGGCGTCGAGGAACGAGCGCAGCCACCGCAGGCCGTGGAAGCTTCCGACGCAGGTCTCGGCGCGCATCGCGGCAGCCTGAAGCTCGTCTTCGTTCCAGCCTCGAACGAAACGCGTGATCTGATATGTCGGCATAACGCCTCCGCTGAGTTGTGCGAAGTCTACGTGGATTCCGAACCGCTAGCTGTTTGGTCTCGCGTCTCCACCGGTTCGAGCACCGCCGCGAGGTCCGATGCCTTGATCCGCAGTGCCCGGCGACTCCCGGCGACCCGACTTGCCCGTAGGCGGCCGGTACGGATCCACTCGCGCACCGTCTCAGCGTGGACATCGAGGTAGCGCGCCGCTTCCTCGGCGGAGAAGAGGCGCTCAAGCTCGCGAGTGGGGGAGCCACCGGATCGGGCGAATTGCTCGACGGCTTCAGGGCTCACGCCAAGCTCGCCGAAGACCCGGCCCGGGAGGCCTTCGCCGATCTTCATGAACGCGAGCAGCATGTGTAGTTCGCTGAGCTCCGGCGCGCCGCTGCGCCGCCGCTCCTCCTCGGCCAAAACGGAGAACTTTCGGTAGCTACCGCCGAGATCGCTGCCCTCGCCAAGTTGGCTCCACTCGTCGATCGCCCGATCTAACGCCTCACGTATGGCGGGCACGTAGATGCTGACCGGCCCGAACGAGAACACGTCGAAGCGCGAGGCCGCCTGAAGAAACACCAGGAAGTTCGAGCTGAGCGAAGTGTTAGGCGCCGGTTCGCCACCTCGCGCCCGCAGGCGCTCCTGCTCCCTTCGCGCTTCCCGGAGGAAGACCGACATGAACGGCGTCGGCTCTAGGTCTGCGGCCGGATCGGGCACGACGAACTCGCTCATGTAGGCAGAATAGGCTTCGCGGTCCCTCGCTGCAATGATCTACAGTGAATTACAGTTCATTACAGTTATTGACAATCTACAGCAGATCAAATAGAACCCGAGCATACCAGCCGGAAGGGGCACCCGGGCAACAGTCCCGGGCGTAAGCGAAGGGCACCCGACGATGACGACAACCACCGAAGCGCCAGCGACCAGCTCGGTGCTGAGTGACGAAATGCTGGCGCGATTCCGGTCGCGCGCGGCCAGGTACGACGCGGAAAACCGCTTCTTCCAGGAGGATTTCGACGAGCTGCGCGACGCGGGATATCTGAAGATCGCCGTTCCCGTTGAGTTCGGTGGCCTTGGCCTATCCCTCAGCGAGTTCGCTCATGAGCAGCGCCGACTTGCCCGTTTTGCGCCGGCCGACGCCGTCGCAGTCAACATGCATCTCTACTGGACCGGGCTGTGCGCCGACCTCTACCGGATCGGCGACACTTCGATGCAGTGGCTGCTCGAGGAAGCCGGGGAGGGCGAAGTGTTTGCAGCCGGTCACTCCGAATGCGGCAACGACCTACCGGGGCTCTACTCGACCACGGATGCGCGGCGCGTCGAGGGCGGCTGGAGATTCAGCGGCCACAAGAATTTCGGGACGATGACGCCAGTGTGGACCCCCCTCGGATTGCATGGAATGGACACGAGCGATCCATCCGCGCCGCAGATCGTCCACGCGTTCCTCTCCCGCGACGCAGACGGGGTCCGGATCGAGGAGACCTGGGACGCCCTGGCATGCGCGCGACGCGCAGCGACGACACGGTGCTGGAGGGTGCGTTCGTCCCGGACCCGAAGATCGCGCGCGTGTTAGCGACCGGCGGTGCCGGGATGGATCTCTTTCTGCTCGGGATGTTCGCGTGGGGGCTCACCGGTTTCTCGAACGTGTACTTCGCGATCGGGGAGCGCCTGCTCGATCTGACGGTCGAGTACGTTCAACACAAGAGGTCGATCTCGCTGAGCAGCGAGACATACGCCCACCACCCCGAGACGCAGCACAACATCGCGGAGAT
This sequence comes from Dehalococcoidia bacterium, assembly GCA_965248675.1. GTDB lineage: Bacteria > Chloroflexota > Dehalococcoidia > UBA2979 > UBA2979 > UBA6627. The sequence continues at coordinate 105,850 of CBDFJZ010000004.1, read as the reverse complement.
GGTGATGCTTCGAGACTCGATGGAGCCGCAACTCGACTCGGTGGCGGCGCGCTACCGTGACGCGGTGCTCGACGCCCCGAACTGGGGACCGACGGACGCGCCGACGCTGGCATCGCAGCTCATCAGCATGAAGCAGACGGTCACGAAGGGCGCCTTGCGGATGGCCGACCTCGCGGTGGAAACCGTGGGCGGTCTCGGTGTCGCACGCAGCGGTGAGTTTGAACGGCTCTTCCGCGACGCGCGAATGGGGCCGATCCACCCGGCGAACCCGGCGCTCAGCCGCGAGCTGATCTCAAAGATCGCGCTGGGTATCGACCTCGACAACCAGCCACGCTGGGGATGAGCGAGGCGTAGCCTACCTGGCTTCTTGTGCCGCGTAGCCAGGACGGCGGCCGCGTTCCCAGATGTGTTCGAGGGCGACTTCCTCGTTGAGGTCGGCGCCCCAACCGGGGCGGTCGGGGATCAGCGCTTCGCCATCGACGATCTCGATCGGGTGGGTGACCAGGTCGTCCTTCCACGGGACGTCGTCGATGTCGATCTCCGAGATGCGGACGTTGGGGATCGAGGCGCAGAGGTGCATCGAGTGCAGCGTGCTGAGGTGCGAGTAGTAGTTGTGGGGGGCGCAGTTGACCTCGAACGTCTCGGCGAGGGCGGCGGCCTTCAGTGACTGGCTCCAACCGTTCCACGGCAGGTCGATCATGCAGACGTCCATCGAGCCGGCTTCGAGGAAGCGGCGATAGTCGCGCATGCCGATCAGGTTTTCGCCGGAACAGATCGGCACGTCGGTGGAGTCGCGGATCTGACGCAGGGCGGCAGGCTCGTACATGTCGATCTCGACCCACATCGGGTTGAACTCCTCGAGCGCGCGGCAGATGCGGATCGCCGCTTCCACGCGGAAGTTGAAGTTGAGGTCGAGCGCGATATCCACGTCCGGCCCGACGGCGTCGCGGAAGGTACCGATGTGGGTGCGGATGTGGTCGATCAGCTTGTTGTCGGCGGTGCCATCCGTACCGCCTGCGCCGCCGAAGCCGCCGCGGTAGACGCTGGCCGGGTCGCCGGGGAAGACGATGTTGGTCTTGAGGGCCGTAAAGCCGCGCTCCACCACCTCCTTGCTGAGGGCGGTGATGTCATCGAAGGAGCGGATCGGGTCGACGCCGATCAGCTCGTGGTTGGTGGCCCTCGAGGTGCCGCAGTGCGACCAGTACACGCGCTGCTTCGTCCGGAACGGGCCGCCGGCCAACGCGTAGACGGGGACGCCGAGCGCCTTGCCCTTGATGTCCCACAGCGCGAGGTCGATGCCGGCGATCGCCTTGCCGGCGATGCCGCCGGGGCTCTGGCGCGCCATGCGGTACATGTCCCAATAGCGGACCTCGGCGGCGAGCGGGTCGAGGCCCTCGAGGATCGCCTCGAATTCCTGCGCAGTCGAGACGACACCGTAGGGGTTACGCCCGTCCGAGCATTCACCGTAGCCGGTGATGCCCTCGTCGGTGCGGACAGCGACGAAGCTCCACGGGCGCCAGCCTGCGTCCACGACGAAGGTGTCAATACCGGTGATCTTCATGTGTCTACCTCGAAGCTGCGGGGCACCGGGAGCGAAGCGGGGGGTACGTGCGCGGATTCTAGGGCGTTCGGCCCGGCGGAGGCGTCCGCTCCCGAGCGATGCGGGTGGCGAGGGCGTCCGAGCGAGCGATTTGCCTCGGAATCACGTCTCCACGATCTCCTCAGCGCACCTACACAACCTCCACAAGAGTGGATCGAGCGCGTCGGTAATCTCTTCGGCACGAGAGTGGTGGCGACACCTGCATCCACCTCTCTCGCATTCCGGGTACTGGTAAGTCGCTGTTTGGGGCCATCTCCCCTTGACAGAACTTACGGTGTACATATAGCTTACGCCGTACACTTACAGCGTATCCGAGGGACCTGAGGCCCCGAGGAGGGAATGATGACTACGACTACGCAGACGATCACCGATGTCAGCATCGAACTGCGGCACGCACGCGAAGCGATCGAGCTGCTCGGGGGCAACGTCGTCGCCGCCCCCGGGAAGTTCAGCCGGCTCTTCACGCCGGACGTGCGTCACTACGGCCCGGGCCGCGACTTCTGCACGGCGACCGCACTGGTGCAGGATCAGCCGGAGACCTTCGCCGGTTTCAGCGATCGCTCGATCGTGATCCACGACCTGACGCAGAGCGGCGACCGCGTACTGGCGAATGTGACCTTTAGCGGACAGCACACCGCCGACTTCCGCGGCTGCACCGCCTCGGGCGAGCGTCAGACCGCGGATGCGCTCGTGGTGCTGCGGTTCGAGGACGGGCAAATCGCGGTGGCCTCGAGCGTGCTGCGGTGGCGGTAGCGGTCAGTTAGGCGATCAATCCGTCCCAACAACGGCGCTCCTGTCGCGCGGGGCATCTTCGACACGGCACTCGTCGTTGAGCAGCATCGTCGCGTGGCGGGTGGCCTCGAACGGCGGCCACGAGGGGAGCGCTTCCCCGTCCCGCAACTTCGAGGGACAGCTCCCCGAGGGCGAACCGAACGGTGAGCTGGTCTTCGGACCCGGGCTCGTCGACTCCTCAGCAGCGGAGATCCACCTGGTGATCCGATCGGACGGGCCGGCGATGAGCGGCGACAACCTGACCGCGCAGATCACGACCTTCGCGGGCGGCTGCGACGCGCAGACGTGCGTCGACACACACTTCGCCGTGCGCCAGTCGTAACAGCTATGTCGATCGCTCCTGAGTCCCGAGGCGGCAGCGCCTCGGGACTCCGCGCGTCTTGCGGGCGAGCCCGCGCCTTGACCGGCGTTTTGGAACGATTGAATACGCAGGGACCACGACCTTGCCGACACGCACGTCAAGGCATGCATCACAGCATTACGCAAACCAGCGATCCGGCGCGCGTCCGCGCGCGGCCGCCCCTCGATACGCGCGTCCGGGCGTGGCCACCACTCGATACGCGCGTCCGGGCGTGGCCACCACTCGATGCGCGCGTCCGCGCGTCCACGCGCAGCCACCGCTCGATGCGCGCGTCCGCGCGCGGGCCGTTCACGCCGCGGTCGTGGCGTACGCTCGGCTCGATAGCATCGACGCCGACCATCCGAGGAGGAGCGCCATGCCCGTCGACCCGAAACGTGAGAGCTGGAAGCCCGGCATGTCGTTCGAGTACGCGGTGGAGGAGATCGACTACATCAAGGGGCTCGCGGCGGAAATGGGCGGCGCGGAACGGATCAAGCGTCAACACGATGGCGGCCGCTACACGATCCGCGAGCGGGTCGAGAAGTTCGTCGATCCGGGCAGCTTTATCGAGGCGGGTCCGCTCGTCGGCGCGGCCGAATACGACGCGGACGGCAACCTGGCCGGGTTCACGCCGGGCGGATTCGTGATGGGGCTGGCCGAGGTCAACGGGCGCCCGGTGTCAGTGGGAGGCGACGACTTCACGATCTCAGGTGGTAGCCCGCACAACGTGCGGAAGGGCGCCGGGCAGTTCACCCAGCCGCTCTCCCTGCAGTACGGCATCCCCTACGTGCAGCTGATCGAGGGCGTCGGGCACTCCTCGAAGTCCGATGAAACCCAGGGGCACATGGGTCTGCCAGGCGGCGAGCAGTGGCACCGGTCGGCGCGGCTGCTGGCGCGAGTGCCGGTGGCGGCGGGGATCATGGGATCGGTCGCCGGCGCGCCGGCCGCGTACGCGCTGATGTCGCACTTCACGGTGATGATCAAAGGTCAGTCGCAAATCTTCCCGTCCGGACCACCCGTGGTGAAGCGCGCGATCGGCGAGAACCTCAACAAGGAGGAGCTTGGCGGCGCGCAGATGCACGTCCATGACAGCGGCCAAGTGGACAACGAGGCCGACACCGAAGAAGAGGCGTTCGAGCAGATCAAGGCGTTCCTCTCTTACCTCCCGAACACGACCAACGAGGTGCCACCGCGCGTGGAAACGGGCGACGACCCGAACCGCCGCGTCGAGGAGCTGCTGACGATCATGCCAGTTGACCGGCGCCGCGCGTACGACCCGCGCAAGCTGATCGAGCTGGTTGTCGACAACGGTGAGTTCTTCGAGATGCGTCGCCACTGGGGCGGCTCGTTGATCACGGGGTTCGGGCGGCTGGACGGTTACAGCGTGGGGGTGGTCGGCAACGATCCGCTGGTGATTGCCGGCGCGATGGATGGCGATGCGGCGGACAAGTACGCCCACTTCGTAGACCTCTGCGACGCGTTCAACATGCCGGTCGTGATCTTCCTCGACATGCCCGGGTTCATGCTCGGATCATGGGCGGAGAAAAAGGCGACGATGCGGCGCGGCGTGGGTGCGCTGATCGCCAGCGCCGAGGCGAAGGTACCGAAGGTCGAGTTCAACGTGCGCAAGTCATACGGCGTGGCGGCGGACGCCCCGAACAGCCTCGGGATGCCGGACGGGCTCAACCTGCGCTTCGGCTGGCCGGCCGGCGAGTGGGGGGGCATCCCGATCGAAGGCGGCGTCGCAGCAGCCTACCGCCGCGAGATCGAGGCGGCACCCGATCCCGACACGCACCGCGAGATGATCGAGAACCGGCTGTTGAAGATGCGCTCGCCGATGAAAGCAGCGCACCACTTCGACGTGATCGACCTGATCGATCCTCGGGATACCCGGCGGCTCGCCTGTACCTTCGTGCGGCTCGCGCAGCCGATGCTGAACGAGCTGGCGAAGCGAGAGAAGCGGGCCGTACGCCCCTGACAGCGGGCGCGTGAGAGCTGACGTGCTCTTCGGAACCCGCTAGCCGCCTCGGGTTTCGGCGCCGTCGACGTAGATCGTCTGGCCGGAGACATAGCGGCTCTGCGGGCCGCAGAGGTAGCGCACGAGGTCGGCGGCTTCTTCCACGGTGCCGACACGTCCCATCGGGATCGTGCGCAAGCGCCGTTCCCAACGATCGCCGTCGCGCAGCTCGTCGATGCGGGCGGTGTCGATGAAGCCGGGAGCGACGACATTCGAGGTGATCCCGTGCGGGGCCAGCTCCCCCGCCAGCGCGCCGCTCAGCACGTGCACCGCGGCCTTCGAGGTGCTGTAGGCGGCGGCATTCGGCCCGCCGCGGCGACCGGCGATCGAGGAGACGCTAACGATGCTGCCGCCGTCGCCCTGCTCGATCATCTGCCGGGCGACGTACTTGGAGCAGAGCATGGTGCCGTTGAGGTTAACGTCGATGATGCGCCGCCAGAGGTCGTCGTCGAGCTCTTGTAGCGGCACCCGATCGAGCCCGCGTGGATAGGTGGCGTTGTTGACGAGGATGTCGATGCGCCCGAAGCGCTCGACGGTCTCGGCGACCACCCGCTCGACTGCCTCGCGATTGGTGACATCGAGGACGGCGGCGTGGGCGCGAACGCCGAGGGCGGCGCACTCCGCGGCGACGTCGGGCGCGCCGCGCCAGCCTTCGCGAACCTCGTCCTCGGGGATGCGGCGCTCGTCGTCAGACATGGAGGGCGGCTTGCCGGTGCCGGTGGGGACGACGTCGGCGCCGTCCCGCGCGAGTGCGAGCGCGATGGCGCGCCCGAGCCCGCGCTTGCGGGTGGCGCCGGTGATGATGGCGACCTTGCCGTCCAGATCTGACATTGGGTCCTCCCTGGTTCCTGCCCGCTGTTGCCGGACGCGGGCTCCGGCACTGTACGTGGGGCTGTCTCGTATGGAGTTGATGCGTCGACGCTGGCAGCCGATGAATCCGGCCGAGCGATCACGATCGGTATGCGCTGCCTGATCGCCGTATCGCGAGGAGGTCCCGGCGAGGCCGCGTCGAGGGCAGGCCATGTGAGCCTCTACCTCGAGGACTTCGACCTCGATCTCCCGGTCGGCTTGAGCGACGTCGAGCCGACGAACCGATCGCCCTCGAACCGCGGGCGGCAGAGGTGCTGGCGCTGCTGCCGACGACGTGGCGACGGAGAGTTCGCCGCGAAGCACCGAGAGGGGGCGGCAGCGCAGTTCGGCAAGCACGGTGCGCAGGTCTTCCTCGATCAGGTACAGCCCGGCGCCGGAGACTAGATCGCGCTCAGATCGAGTGCGGCGGCGGTCAGGCGACCGCCAGCTCCCTCAGGGACACCCCTACGTATGCGCGGCCGCCAGGCGTCGAAGATCGATCCAGACAGCTCTGGTCCGGTCTGCGCAGGCCCAACGCCTATCGGGAAGTCGAGGGTGTCGATCTCGGGAGGGATTCTCCCATCGTCGCAACGACGCGTGCCGTGCCAACGGCAGACTCTCGCTCGCCCGCTGGGACCGTGCTGTTCGTCGCGGATGAAGCCTTCCTCCGAAAGCTCGTGCCTCGGCTCCTTGCCGACGAAGGATATGAGGTCGTCCTCGCGGCGTCGGGCGAGGCGATCGAGAGACTGAACGATCTCACGCCGGACCTGATCCTACTCGCGCTCGCCGATCCACCGACTGAGGGGATTGAGCTCGGGTGCGCGCTGCGACAACTGCGGGTCGGAGCGGCGGTGCCGCTGGTGTTCCTCGGAGCGGGCGATCCGCCCGCGGAGGCCGAGGCCGCGCTCGAGATCGGTGATGACTACATCAACGCGCCGTTCGATGCCGGTGACTTGCTCGTGCGAGTCGCCGCGAGGCTCGCGCGAGGAGCGCACCGATCGACGCCCGCCCAGCACGACCTCGCGACCGATCTGCTCTCGCCCTCGAGCCTGTCAGCGGAACTGGACCGCGAGTTCTCTCGGTTCTCCCGCGGTGGTGCGGCTGCGGCCGTGGCGTCGGTTTCGTTCGACGAACTCGCGCGCCTCGCCGTCGATCAGGGTCGTCAGGGAATCGACCTGGTGATGCGGCGAGCAGCCGAGCGGATCAGGGGGCATCACCGAGCGCTCGATCTGGTGGCTCGGACGGACGTCGACGAGATCACCCTGCTCCTGCCCGAGACCTCAGCAGATGACGCGCAAGTTCCGCTCCAGCGACTGACGTCACAAGTCGTCGTCCAAGCGCTGCACGCCGAGAATGACGAGCTGCGTCTGACGCCGATCATCGGCGTCGCGGACTTTCGCGACGGGGACGACGTGGAAGCCATCCTCCGCCGAGCAAGAACCGCGCGTCGGTACGCGGCAACGCAGCAGGATCTGCTTCCGATGCGCTGGGGCGATCAGATCCGCCGCTGGGACCTGGGCCAGCCGGCGCGAACACCACTCGGCCTCCTGGGCCGGGGGATCGAACGCCTCGGTCCGGGCGCCGTCGTCGCGCAGATCGCACTGACCTTCCTGATCGGCCTCGTGCTCCCGTTCTTGCTGTACGTGCAGCTCGATCAGCTCGGCTACGACGTCACCAAGACCGTCTACCTCGTGGTCGTAGTCGCGCTCGTGTTGACCGCCGCCCTCATCTGGGGCGAGGGGATCGTCGCGATGCGGCGGCCAGAGCCATCGGCCGAGCCAGGCGAACCCTATCCGCCGGCGACTGCGATCATCGCGGCGTACCTGCCGAACGAGGCACCGACGATCGTGAGCACCGTCGAGGCCTTCCTGGCTATCGATTATCCGGGTGAGCTGGAGATCGTCCTCGCGTACAACACCCCCGATTGGCTCCCGGTCGAGGCCGAGCTCGCGAGCATCGCAACGCGGCATCCGCGCGTGAAACTGCGGAAGGTCGAACACAGCTCTTCGAAGGCCCAGAACGTCAACGCGGCCCTGCAGCACGCGACGGGACGCTTCATTGGCGTGTTCGACGCCGACCACCATCCGAGTGCAGACAGCTTTCGTCGCGCCTGGAGATGGCTCTCCAACGGATACAGCGTGGTCCAGGGTCGCTGTGTGGTGCGAAACGGACCGAGCACGCTGGTCACGCGCCTGGTCGCCGTCGAGTTCGAGGCGATCTACGCGGTCAGCCACCCCGGGCGAGCAGGTTTACACGGCTTCGGGATCTTCGGCGGCTCGAACGGTTACTGGCGCACCGAGGTGCTCCATCAGATCCGGATGCGCAGCATGATGCTGACCGAGGACATCGACTCCTCGATGCGAGTACTCATGGCCGGCCAGCGCATCGCGAGCGATCCCGGGCTGATCTCGACCGAGCTCGCGACGACCACGTGGCGCCAGCTCTGGAACCAGCGGATGCGGTGGGCACAGGGGTGGACTCAGGTCTCGACGCGACACATCTGGCGGGGGCTGGCGTCGAAGCGCCTGGGGTGGCGACAGAAGCTTGGGCGCGGTCAGCTGTTGCTCTGGCGGGAACTGTATCCGTGGATCTCGCTGCAGATCCTGCCGTTGGCCGCGTTCTGGATCTGGCGTCAGGGCGGGCTGGACTGGTTCGTGCCGATCTTCGTGCTCACCACGCTTCTCACGCTATCGGTGGGCCCGGGACAGGTTCTGCTCGCCTATCACCTCGGTAGCGCGGAAATCAGAGCGCACCGCAGGTGGTTCGTTGCCTATCTCCTGTTGGCCTCGCTGTTCTATGTCGAATTCAAGAACGTCATCGCGCGAGTCGCGCAGCTCAGGCAATTGCTTGGCGAGCGGGAGTGGGTCGTGACGCCTCGCGAGCAACCGGTGGGGCTGCGGGCCGAGCCGCCAACGGCGGCGACGGTGCTGAACGAGGCCGAGGCTGAGGGTCGGACGGCACGCGGGACGGAGCGCCGGCGGCACGAACCGCGGACCGCGACGGCGCTGGAAGCGCTGATGGGGCGCTACCTGCCCCGCGTGCGTCGGATCGCCCAAGCACGACCGCTGGATGGCCTGATCATCGCCGCCCAGCTCGACGGACTGCCGGATCCTCAGAGCGCTGAGGTCGCTGCCGAGGCTGGACTCGCCCGTGCGAGCGTCTCCGGAATCCGCGGCAGACGTCGGGAGCTCCGCGAGCGTTATCGGCAGTTCGCCGTGCAAGACTTCTCGGACACGGAGTGGGTCGCCGTGTTCATCGAGTCGATCGCGCTCCCCGAAGGGACGCGGGCGACGTCGTCTGACGCGCTGGTGGCGTGGGGGATCACGAGCTCGCGACGGCGAGCGCTGATCTGGCTCGGCGCCTCGGGACGCCCAATCGATTGGGACGGGTTCGTCACGGAGATCCGGACGCGCGGCGTGATCGCCCCGCGCATGGTGGTGACGCCACCCGTGCCTGCACTGCGAGACGCGGTCGCCGCGGTCTGTCCGGAGGCCGGACAGCAGCTCAGCGCGTCCCATTGCATCGAGGAGCTGTGCAATCTGCTACCGCCCCGCGGGCACCTGCGGGGTCAACTCCGCCATTCGTTCTGGAACGCGCTCAATCACGCGGAGACGCCGCACGAGGGTGCGCATCGCCTCGCGGCCCTGAGCAGCACCCTCCGCCGGTCGCACTCGGTGGCGGCACGGTTCCTGGCGACCAACGCCGAGGCTCTCACCGTACATCTCGACCATCCTTCCGCCGCGAGGAAGCAACTCCGTTCGGCGACGCTCCTGAAGCGCTCGCTGCAACAGGCGTTCAGGCGCCGAGAAATCGCTCGACGACGACGGGGCGACACCGATCTGCTGTTCGCCACCTGGTCCCTGCTGGACTTGCTGCTCTCGACGTCGCCACGGCTCCCGCAGGCGCCGACCGCGCCTGCGGCCGTTGTCGAGAACCCCGCCGCACGCCTCGCGAGCTGAGCCGGCTGGCTCCCGAACCCGCGGTCGAGGTGATACGCAGCGCCCAGTGCCCCAAGCGGCCGCCCTGTTCAGTCAGTACGGTGCACGAGTCTTACTCGAACAAGCGCAGCTTCGCGCCGGCAAGTAGATGGAGTGTCCCTCATGCCCCTCGAAACTCGCAGGATCGACGGAACCGAGGTCGCAGTAACCGCTATCGGCCTCGGGGGTGGCTCGCTCGGACGCGCGAGCGCCGAAGAAGCAGCGGCGATCGTGCGGGCGGCGTGGGACGGCGGCGTCCGCTACTTCGACACGGCGCCGCTCTACGGAATGGGCGTTAGCGAGCTGCGGGACGGCGCGGCGCTCGCGCCCCGGCCTCGGGAGGAGTTCGTGCTCTCGACGAAGGTCGGCCGTTTGCTGGTGCCGGGCGCCGCAGACAATCTCGAAGTGCAGTACGACTACAGCTACGACGGTGTGCGCGCCTCGTTCGAGGCCAGTCTCGAGCGGCTCGGGCTGGACCGCGTCGACATCCTGCTCTGCCACGACATCGACGTGTGGACGCACGGCGACGGTCAGCCCGCGATCCTCGAGGCGGCGCGCAGCGGCGCGCTCCGCGCCCTCGCCGCCCTCCGCGAGGAGGGCGTGATCCGCGCGTTCGGCCTCGGGGTCAACGAGTGGCAGGTCTGCAGCCAGGTGATGGACGAGTTCCCGATCGACTGCTTCCTGCTCGCGGGCCGCTTCACGCTGCTCGAACAGGAGCCGCTCGCCGAGTTCCTCCCGAGATGCCTCGATCAGGGCGTGTCGATCATCATCGGCGGGCCCTACAACTCGGGGCTGCTCGCGGTGAGCGACCGTGCGGAGGCGACGTACGACTACCAGCCGGTCGACGACGAACGCTGGGAACGCGTGCAGCAGATCCGCGCGATCTGCGACAGCCACGGCGTCGACATCCGCGCGGCCGCGCTCCAGTACCCGCTGCGCCACGCAGCGGCGGCCTCGGTCATCCCGGGCGCGAAGTCGGTCGCGGAGGTGACCGCGAACCTCGGGTTCTTCGCGGCGCCGATCCCGGACGCGCTCTGGGACGACCTCGATGCGGCGAGTTTGGCGGTGAGGGTCTAAGTCGGTTCCTGGAGCGTCTCCTCGAACCAGTCCCGCACCAGGACACGCACGTCTTCCCGGCGTTGGCGGAGGCTGTGCGTCGCGCCCTCGAGGAGCTCGAGGCGCTTCGGTTCTCCGGCCACGCGGTGCAGCAGCCGCGAGCATTCGGGTGGAAGACGCACGTCGTCGAGGCCGTGCACCAGGAGCAGCGGACGTGGCGCGACGGCTCCCACATGCTCGGCTCCGGCGGTCTGCGTCGCGAGGGTCGCGACGCCCGCGATCCTCGGTTCTTGCGCGGCGGCCTCGATCACGACGGCGCCGCCGAAGGAGTGGCCGAGGAGGCCGATCCGCCCGACGCCCTGCTCCAGCAGGTAACGCGAGGCGACTAGTACGTCGTAGACGCCCTCGTCGACGTCGCCCGGGAACTGGTGGATGCGGAAGTCGACGCGGAGCGTGGCGATACCGAGGGCGGCGAGGTCCTCACCGAGCGTGGCGTAAATCGCCTCGGCCGGTCCGTCGAGGCCGCCGTCACCGCCGCCCACCATGACGACTGCGGCGGTCGCGGCTGGTACGTCGTGCCAGGCACAGCGCACCCGGCCGCGGTCGGAGGCGAGGGTGAGTTCGCGGGGGGCAGCGGTGGTCATTCGTGTCCCGTTGGGCTTCAGTCGACAGCTTGTGCGGCTCGTCGCGTCGCGGCAACAGCCCAGCTTGTCGGAAGCACACTAGAATCCCGAGGGCGGCGATCGCACGGACGGAGTGAACAGAAATGGGCTGCAGGCTGATCGTCGGAGCTTCGATCGCGCTCGTGACCGCGGCTGCGCTGCTGATCGCCGCGTGCGGCGGTTCGAGCGATCCGACGCCGACGCCTGAGCAGCCCGCGGCGACATCCACGGCGGTGGCGACCACGCCGGCGCCGCAGCCGACGACGGTCGCGACACCCGAGGAGCCCGAGGAGATCACCGTCGCCACGGAGAGCCGGTCGATCGCGGGCGGCGAGATCAGCATCTCGATGCCGCCGAGCGCGCTGCCGGTGGGCGTGTCGGCGTCCGAACTCGAGATTCGGAACGTGAGCGCGGACGACCTGATCGTCTCAGTCGAGGACGCCGAGGTGGTCGCCGCCTACCGCTTGCTGCCGGACGGCCTCGAGCTGAGCGAACCGGCGGCGGTGACGCTGCGGCTGCCGGCGGCGAGCGTGTCGAGCGGCCTCGCGCTGCTTCACCTCACCAGCGAAGGCCCCTCGTCGCTCGGCCCGGTGGCCGTCACGATCGACGACGCCGGCGAGATGGTGACGGTGCAGACGACGGTCACGCATTTCAGCGATCTCTACGCCCTGCAGGTCGGATTCTTCACCGTGGAAGTGACCGTCGCGAAGAACAGTTTCAAGGTCGGTGAGACGTTCGGCGCCGCGGCGCAGGTGAGGCCAACCGGTGCCACATTCTCGCTCAGCTCCGAAGGGTCGGGAACCGTGTATACGACCGACTCGGTGTACGTGGACGGCTTCTGGACCGGTCACCAGCCCGCGATCACGCCCGACCTCGTGCGGGATCGACCTTCCTACGCAGTGCTTGGAGCGCTGTACGAGCACAACCAGCTGTTCGTCTGCGAAGAAGAAACGACCAGCGTGTCCGTGGCCTACCACGTCCAGATCGAGTACGGATTCGAACGAACGATCACCGCCGACGACGGCAGCAAGACGACCGAGATCGCCGCCGTGTTCGGCTTGACCACGATCGACCTGGTCGATTCGGAGCCAATCAATTGCGTGCCCGTGCCGCCGATCCAGGCAGACTTCTTCGACCTGGGTGACGGCAGTTTTACCACCTACAAGGTCGATGTCGACGCTGACTCTGGCACCAGCTTCGCGTGGTCCGGCCCGACTGCGGCTCGAACGACGCCTCGGATCAGCCAATGATGACCTGGTTCCACCGAACCGAGGACTGCAAGCACGCGGTCGATTCGCACATCACGACCACGATCGCGGTGGTGGTGACCGGCGCCGACTTCAAGGTCCGCTGCACGTACGCCGGAACAGACACGGGCTTCGGCCCGCTCTGCGAGAAGGCGGAGTAGGTCACCCGCGGAAGCCAGCTCAGGCGTCGTCCGACGCCGCCTCGTCGCGGGACAGGTAGCTGCGCACGCTGAACGCACGTCTCCACTCGAGGCTCTGGCCGGAGTCTCCGACCGCGCGCGTCGCTTCGTGGTGGACGCGTACGGGCACGCGAGTTCCGAATCGGTCACCGACCGGCGTACTCTGACGCTCGCGTTCCTCGTACCTCGCCCAGAACGTAGGGACGACGACCGAGAAGCGGGGAACCCCGTGTTCATCTGACCTCGACTCCAGGAACTCCTCAAATGCCGGTGGACCGACCCCCGGTTCCTCAGACCCCTGCCCGCCGATCGGGAGCCACAACACCGCCGTGTAGTCGGCGGTAAACGCGTCGACGCCTTCGACCATCTCGAGGAAGGCACGGAACGCTTGGCGGCCGAGCGGCGTCTCGTGGTCCGGCCTGCGGGTCAGTCCGCGGATGTCCAACCCGACGATCTCGATGTCTTCCGCCTCGAGGCGGACGATGCTCATCTGCGCCCACTCGATCAGTGCCTCGCCGAATGACGGCAGCTCGTCGTCCGGCGGCGATTCCATCAGTCCCCCGCCGGGGGTGCAGAGAAGTGAGGAGCCGTCCTGGCGAGTCACGTGCCACGACTCGAACTCAGGATGCGCAGGTACCTGGAGGGTGGAGCGGTCATCGAACGAGAGCACGAGGCGTTTGTCGTCGGTGAACTCGGCCAGTTCGACGGTCAGCGACTGGACGCTGAGGATCGCGTCGTTCGACGGCAACGCCTCAGCACCGAAGTGGACGCGATCGCCGCCCGCCAGCACGCGATCGAAGGGTGTCTCGATCTGCAACATGTCGCCACCGGGACCGAACAACAAGACGCCGTACCCGAAGTCAACGCTCTTCACCGTCTGACCGGTCAGGACGTCTACTTCCACGGTTCCCCGCGTCGCTCCGAACCGGCCGATCCGCAGCGCTAACCTATAGAACGTGCCGAATAGCCAGATATTGCACCAGGTTCGTACGCTCCCGGAGAAGCCGGGCGTCTACATCATGCGCGACGCCGCTGACGACGTGATCTACATCGGCAAGGCGACGAATTTGCGGTCGCGGGTGCGGTCCTACTTTGGCTCCTCCCGCAGCCTCGAACCCAAGGTCCGAGCACTCGCCGAGCGCACGCGCACGATCGAGCACGTGGTGACGCGCAACGAGGCGGAGGCGCTGCACCTGGAGGCGACGCTGGTGAAGCGCCACCAGCCGGCACACAACGTGCGGCTGAAGGACGACAAGCACTATCCCTACCTCAAGGTCGACGTGGAGAGCCCGTGGCCGCGGGTGACGATCACGAGGCGGGTCGAGAGCGACGGCGCGCGCTACTTCGGGCCGTACGCGTCGGCGGGGTCGGTACGGCGGACGCTGTCGGTGGTGAAGAAGCTGTTCCCCTGGCGCTCCTGCACGAAGGAGATCACGGGCACGGACCCACGACCCTGCCTCGACTACTTCATCCAGCGCTGTATAGCGCCGTGCACGGCGTACTGCACGAAGGAGGAGTACGACGAGGTGATCGCCGAGACGATCCTCTTCCTGGAGGGGCGCTCGGACGAGGTGATGAAGCGAGTGACGGCGGACATGGAACGCGCCTCGGAAGACCTGTCGTTCGAGCGCGCGGCGCGGCTGCGTGATCAGGCCGAGGCGATCCGGCGCGTGACGGAGCGCCAGCAGATGGCTTCGACGAAGCCGATGGACGCTGACGTGTTCGCGCTGGCGCGGCAAGACGACGAGACGTGCGTGCAGGCGTTCTTCGTGCGCGGCACGGTTGTCGCGGACACCGACTCGTTCATGCTCGACGGCACGATGGACGCCTCGGACGGTGAGGTGCTGGGGGCGTTCCTGGCGCAGTTCTACGAGTCCGCGACGTACGTGCCTCGGAACTTGTTGCTGTCGAACCGGCCCGACGACCGCGACGAGCTGGAGGCAATGCTGCGCGAGCGACGGCAAGGCGCGGTGGAGATCGCGGTCCCGGAGCGTGGCGAGCGGCGCGGGTTGGTGGCGACCGCGGAGGAGAACGCCCGCGAGGCGCTGACGATGCACCACGCGCGCTGGATCGCGGACCGCGACAAGACGCAGATCGCGCTGGAACTGCTGCAGGAGGAGCTGGACCTGCCCGAGGAGCCCCGCCGCATCGAGTGCTACGACATCTCCACGATCCAGGGGACGAACACGGTCGCCTCGATGGTGGTGTTCCACAACGGGGTGCCGGCGACGAGCGAGTACCGGCGGTTCCGCATCAAGACAGTGGAGGGGCAGGACGACTTCGCCTCGATGAAGGAAGTGCTTGGGCGGCGGTTCAAGCAGATCGCCCGGCGACGAAGGGAGGCCCGCGAAGCCGAGGCCGCGAAGGAGGCCGCCGAAGCGACGACCGCTGCCGATGAGCCGGCGATCAGCCCAATCGGGGCGCCAGCGGCAACGCTCGTCGCGGCTCCGGCAGCGACGCCCGACACCGAGGACGCCGCGTTACCCCCGGAGCTGCCGGACGACGCGTCGCCCTGGGATGCCGTGCCGGACCTCGTGATCATCGATGGCGGCAAGGGGCAGCTGGGCGCCGTTCTCGATGTGATGCGCGACCTCGATCTGCCGGATGTGCCGGTCTGCGGGCTGGCGAAGCAGCACGAAGAGATCTTCGTGAAGGACGTGTCCGAGCCGATCATGCTGCCTCGGGATTCCGAGGCGCTGTACCTCGTACAGCGGATCCGCGACGAGGCGCACCGGTTCGCGATCACCTACCACCGGCAGCTACGTGGCAAGAAAGCGACGCAGTCGGTCCTCGACACGATTCCGGGGATCGGTCCGAAACGGAAGCGGACGCTGCTGAGGAAGTTCGGATCGGTCAGGGGCATTCGCGAGGCGACAGTGGAGGAGGTCGCCTCGACGGTGGGATTCACGACCCGGCTTGCCGAGACGGTGAAACGGTCCCTCTGAGGGACCGCCGGGACGGCGGCCTGCCCGGCTCGGCACGACGTCCGGCCTCGTGAGGGCAGGCTGATGGCCATCAGCGCAATCGACCAGCTGATCCTCGAGGTGTCGCGCGAAGTGCACGATCAAGCAGTGCTCAGTGCACTGCGTGCCGTGCCGCGCGATCGGTTCGTTCCGGTCGACGTTCGGTTGCGGGCGTGGGAGAACCGAGCGCTCTCGATCGGGCACGCGCAGACGATCTCTCAGCCGACGATCGTCGGCGTGATGACGGAGGCGGCGGCGATCATCGCGGACGATCGCGTGCTTGAGATCGGGACGGGATCTGGCTATCAGGCTGCAGTGGTAGCACAACTTGCCAACAACATAATCACAGTCGAAGTGGTCGCTGAGCTACGGGAGCGGGCGGCAGCGCTGCTTGCCGAGCTGAGGATCGACAACGTGGAGGTGCTGCTCGCAGGCGACGATCTGGGCGCTCCGGATCGCGGCCCGTACGACGTCATCCTCGTGACCGCCGCGGCGCCAGATCTACCGCCACCATTGATTAATCAGCTCGCCGATGGTGGCAGAATCGTCGCACCGATCGGCCGGCGCAACAGCCATGAATTGGTGGTCGGCACCAGGCGCGGCGACAACCTGGATCGGCGTTCACTTGGCGGCTGCCGGTTCGTGCCGCTGCGCGGTCGCTACGGTTTCGAGGACTGACCGATCGTGGTCGAGGACCGTCCATCCATCACGTGCACGTTAATTCGACGCGCCCGGCGACCTTCGATATATGTAAACCCATTGGACCTCCCCCCGCCGGTGGCGACACCCGCATCGTGCTTATACTGTCGCGCCGGGGCAACGGATTGCCCCAGCGCCGCACACCGAGGCCCAGTTGCGGAGGATCCCATGCTCGATCGAGTGGAAGACTTCCTCCACTACCTTTCCGCCGAACGAGGTTCCTCGAAAAACACGATCGACGCCTACCGCAACGACTTGAACGGATTCGCTCGCTTCGCGGTCGAGCGGCGCGCAGCCGGAATCGCCAACGGCGCGAACGGGACCGGCCAGACGAACAGCAACGGAAACGGAAGTGGGAACGGCGCCGTCGCCGAGGCCGCTGTCGAGGCGAAGTCGATCGACCGCCAGCTGGTCGTCGACTACCTCGCCGATCTGAACCGCCGCGAGTACGCGAAGGCGACGGTGGCCCGCAAGGTCGCAGCGGTGAAGTCGTTCTGCGCGTTTCTCCTCGACGGTGGTGATCTGACCACGAACCCGACGGCCCAGATCGATTCCCCACGCGCGCCGAAGCCAGTGCCGAAGCCGATGTCGACCTCGGAGATGGACTCGCTGCTGAAGGAGCCGCTGAAGCACGACACGCCCGAGGCGGTTCGCGACGCGGCGATGCTGGAGCTGATGTACGCAACCGGGATGCGGGTGACCGAGCTCGTGTCGCTCAACCTCGACAGTCTCTACATCAAGGAAGAGGCGCACGTGCGGTGCGTTGGCAAGGGCGCGAAGGAGCGGGTGATCCCCGTCCATGCGAACGCGGCGCGAGCGCTGGAGCGCTACCTCGATCAAGCGCGCCCGGCGCTGCTGAAGTCGCGCACGCAGAGCGCGTTGTTCGTGAACCGCCGTGGCGAACGGCTGACGCGTCAGGGGTTCTGGCTGATCCTCAAGAACTACGCGAAATCGGCCGCGATCAAGACCCACGTCACGCCCCACACGATCCGCCACTCCTTCGCCACGCACCTGCTGCGCGGCGGCGCCTCGGTACGCGACGTGCAGGAGCTGCTGGGCCACGCCAACGTGTCGACGACGCAGGTGTACACGCAGTTGGCGGATCAGCACCTGCGCGAGGTGTACGAGAGCGTCCACCCCAGGGCGCGCTGACGAGCGTCATCGGGGGGCGCCCGCGCGAGAGCGGCTTTTCTTCCTCGGGGGCTCGCTTGTCCCCTCCTCTCCGTCCAGGATGCCCGGGCGCCCCCGGCCGCCTCGAGGAGCTTGCTACGACCACCGTGGATGCTGGACCACCCGAGGCAGGTCCGCGATGATCCGCGACCATCGAGGCTGGTCGGTCGCGGCAAGGGGGGACAGGTGCGGATTCACGACGTGCGGGCGCGTGAGCTCCTCGATTCGAGGGGGAACCCGACGCTCGAAGTGGATGTGGAGCTGGGGGACGGGACGTTCGGGCGCGCGATCGTGCCGAGCGGAGCGAGCACCGGGGCGTACGAGGCGGTCGAATTGCGCGACGGGGACGCCGCGCGCTACGGCGGCAAGGGGGTGCTGAACGCCCTCGGGCATGTGCGGGGCGAGCTGCGCGAGCTGCTGATCGGGCGCGACGCGGACGATCAGGCGGGCATCGATCGCGCGATGATCGAGGCTGACGGAACGCCGAACAAAGCGCGACTGGGGGCGAACGCGATCCTCGGGGTCTCGCTGGCGGCGGCGCGGGCGACCGCGCTCGCGCATCGGCAGCCGTTCTACCGCTACCTCGGCGAGCACTACGCGCCCGGGGCGGCGATTGGGACGCTGCCGGTACCGATGTGCAACGTGCTGAACGGCGGCGCACACGCTTCGGGCTCGACAGACTTCCAGGAGTTTATGTTCATGCCGGTGGGCGCGCCGAGCTTTCGCGAGGGGCTGCGCCAGGTGGTGGAGTGCTACCAGCAGCTGAAACGCATCCTCGGCGAGCGCGGTCTTAACACGAACGTGGGCGACGAAGGCGGGTTCGCGCCGTCGCTGGCGACGAACCGAGGCGCGGTCGAGTTGCTGGTCGACGCGATCGAGGCGGCCGGGCAGCGGCCGGGGGACGGGATCGCGATCGCCCTCGACCCGGCGACGACGGAGCTGTATCGCCCCAATGCGGGAAGCGACAGCGGTCGCGGAGGCTCGTACGACCTCGAGCGCGAGGGGCGCGTCGTGAACTCGGCGGAGCTCGGCGCGCTTTGGGCCGAGTGGGTGCGCGACTTCCCGATCGTGTCGATCGAGGACGGGATGGCCGAGGACGATTGGGACGGCTGGACACAGCTCACCTCGGAGATCGGCGACCAGGTGCAACTGGTCGGCGACGACCTGCTGGTGACCAACATCGAGCGGCTGCGACGGGGCATCGACGAGCGCGCGGCGAACGCGATCCTGATCAAGCTGAATCAGATCGGCACGCTGACCGAAACGCTCGAGGCAATCCGGATGGCGCAGGACGCCGGCTGGAACGCGGTGATCTCGCACCGCTCGGGCGAGACCGAGGACACGACGATCGCCCACCTCGCGGTTGCCACCGGCGCGGGCCAGATCAAGGCCGGGGCCACCGCACGCACCGACCGCACCGCGAAGTACAACGAGCTCCTCCGCATCGAGGAGGACCTGGGTGCCGACGCGGTCTACCCGGGCGCCTCGGTGTTCGAGCCTGGGTCATGAGCGCCTCGTGACCACCGACGACAGCTCGGAAGACGGCGGTCAAAACGGTGGGCCGGTCGACGCGGGCGAGGCCGGGTTCCAGATCGCGGATCCGCCGCAGCGCGTCTCGGGGATGCGCGTGCCGGTCGACGGCTGGCAGTTGCCAGGCAAACAGGACGGCCTCGATGCCGCCGCGGAGGACGCGTGGCGCCAGACGGGGTTCAACCTCGCCGCGGATCTGCGGCTGATCGCGGACGGCCTCGACGTCCAGGCACGCCTCGCCGCGACCGGTTACACGCCAAGCGCGCGGAACATGATCATGGCCGGCTTCGCGACTCTGTGGAGCCGGGCGTTGCTGACCACCTCGGACGCGGTCGCGTTGGTGCGGCGCGGCGCGTACCAGAGCGCGGTGCCGCTGGCGCGGCAGACGGTCGAGCTGGTGACGGCGCAGACGGGGCTGCCCAACGAGCTCGACGCCTGGCGTCGCTGGACGCACGAGGCCTACGGCCGCGACGAGGCCTCGCGATCGGTCGAGCAGGGCGTCGGCCACTACTTCTCTGGCGAGACGATCGCGGCGGACGACGAGCTACGCGTGATCTATCGCGCGGCCTCGGACTTCGGGCGGCCCAACTTCGGACCGAGCGCCCTCTTCAGCGCGAACGAGGCGAACCACGAGCGCTACCCGCTGGTGTTCGGCGACCAGGCGTTCCACGCCGGGTGGGCGGAGCTGCTGCTGGGCTGGCTGCTGCGCGCGAACGCGAAGCAACTGCACTTGGCGCTTCACCTCGAGACCTTCTTCCCCGCGTCCGACGAGCTACGCGAGCGGGCGGTGGCGCACGTGCGCGCGGTCGATGCGCACCTCGCGGACGACCGGCGCTGCCGCGTCGAGGAGTACGTCGACGGGGACGGGCGAAAGCACGTGCTGCTCGTCGAGTTCCGACGGCAGCCCTCGGATCAGGGGAAGCGGCTGCTGTTCTAGCAGCCGACCAGAGCGGTGCGTTGGACATCTATCTGATGCGGCTTGAACGGTGCACCCTTACGATCTGTTCTCGGTAGCCCGGATACGGCCGGTCGAAGCACCAGGGCGCCCGATCCGGCGGGGAGCAAGGCCATGACGCTGCGAGTGGGGATCAACGGCTTCGGGCGGACGGGGCGCGCAGCGTTCCGCGCCTGGTGGCAGAACCGCCGCGACGACTTCGAGATCGTCGCGATCAACCGGGGCCCGGTGCACGTGCGCACCCATCTGCTTCGCCACGACTCCGACTATGGCCCATTCGCCGCCGAGGTCGTTGACGGCACGGACTCGTTCACCGTCGACGGCCACGAGGTCGCCGTGTTCAACGAGAACGACCCGGCGGAAATTCTGTGGGGCGCAGCGAACGTCGACGTCGTGATCGAGTCGACCGGCCATTACCGCACCGGTGAGGGTGCTGCTGCGCACCTCCATGACGGCGTCAAAAAAGTGATCATCTCCTCACCTGCCACGGGCGAGGATTGGACGGTGATCATGGGCGTCAACGACGACGAATACGCGCCCGCGGAGCACCGGGTGATCTCGGCTGGATCCTGCACGACGAACTGTGTCGTCGTCGCCGTGAAGGTCCTGAACGACGCATTCACGATCGAGCGCGGATTCATGAGCACGATCCATTCGTACACCGGAGACCAGAACCTGGTCGACAACTCGCACAAGGACCTGCGACGCGCGCGCGCCGCGGCGCTGAACATCGTGCCGACGAGTTCGGGCGCCTCTAGCGCAGTGGGGCGGATCATCCCGGAGCTGGCCGGCAAGTTCGACGGCATGGCGTTCCGCGTGCCAACGCCGACCGTGTCGCTCGTCGACCTGACCACCGACTTGAAGGACACGCCGTCCATCGGCGAGGTCAACGAGGCGTTCCTGGCCGCCTCGAGCGGACCGCTCAACGGCTACCTGGCGTACGAGCGCGAGGAACTGGTCTCGACGGACTTCAAAGCGAACCCGGCGTCGGCAATCTTCGACGCGCCCTCGACAATGCTGGTCGACGGCGGGATGACGAAGACGATCGAGTGGTACGACAACGAGTGGGGTTACTCCTGCCGCCTCACCGACGTCGTGGCCCTCCTCGCGGAGCGAGGATTGGGATAGCGGAGCTCGCTGAGCGCGGCCTCGAATAGGCGGAGTTCACCGCCGGAAGGAGCCTCGGGAAGAGCGAGCCGGCTAACCGGCGCGATCGCCGACCGGCGGCGTGCGGCGGATGATCGATCGCACGAAGGCCAGCCGCCGCCCCGAGGTTGATTAGCGATTATTGGCGCGCGAGCCTCGAAGTGCGCTGCAGATATCAAACCAGCGGCGGCGCCGGCGAGGAGCACGCCTTGGTTCCGTCACGATCGGCCGAAGAGCGGTTGTTCGACGCCGCGCTCGAACAGGAAGCGGCTGCGTTCCGAGGCGGCCGGTCCGCCCTTGAAGACGCTCGTGAGCTGGAGGGGCTGCGGGAACTCGAACGTCACCGGCAGGCCGAGGAGGCGCGACGGGCCGAGGTCGAACGCCAGGCCCGGCTCCAGCGGGAGCGCGAGCAGATCCGGCGGCGCGAGCGCCTCGAACTCGAGGAGCCCTCGCGACCGCCGGTCGTCGAGCCGCCGGAGGGTCGACTGCTCGAGGACACCCCGGCGCGCCGCGCGGGCGCACTGGCGTGGCCGCGGCGTTCGCCGCCGAGCGCGAGCTGCGCGAACGCAACGAGGCGATGCGGCGTGCGTTCGCGGCGGTCCCCGGAGGCCCGGAGAACCTCGCGACGATCGAGGGGCTCGTCGCCGCCTCCGAGCGCGTGGCGGACGCCTCCCCGTCGGCCGCGGATGAGCGGCTGTTGGACGCGGCGCTCGCTCAGGACGAGGCCGCCGCCGCGGCCGGGCCGCGCTCGATCCTCTCGGAGCTCGTCGGGCGGACGCCCGGCGAGGCGGATGCGCTGATCCGCGAGCGCGCCGCCACGATCGAACGCGGCCTCGAGGCCCACGATCTGTTCCTGGAGGAGCGGCGGCAGCGTGCGCAGACCCAGCTCGTCCGCGACGCGCTCCGCCGCGTCCCCGGCGGCGGCGCGCTGATCACGACGCTTGAGAACGGACGCGGGCCCGCACCCGATTCGGGCGGGTTCGCCGCCTCCGACGACGAAGCACTCGCCGCCGAGCGCACGCTCACTAAAAGAAACGACGGAATGCGCCGAGCCTTCGCCATCCTCGAGGATGGCGACACGACGCTGACCGCGGTCGAGCTGCTGACCACCAACGGCGACGGCCGCCCTCGCGACCGGCGGCTGCTCAGCCCCGAGGTGGAGGAGCGCCTGATCGAGGCCGAGCTAGCGGTCGAAGAGCCCGCGGGCGCCGCCGGCGCGCCGTCGATCTTCCGCGAGGTGCAGCAGATGCTCGCGGAGCAGGACGTCGCTGAGCAGGAGGCGCTCATCCAAGAGATCGCCTCGAAGATCCCGATGGGGACGCAGGCGGTCGACTCCTTCCGCCAGGAGCAGCGGTTGCAGGAGGAGCGACTGCGGAACCGTCCGCCGCCACGCTTCCTGTCACCGGACGAGGAAGAACGCCTCTTTGAGGATGCGCTCGCAAACGACGAAGCCGCCGCTGGCGGCGGCGTGTCGGAGTACCGACTCCAGCAGCAGGAAGCGCGGCTGTTCGACGCCGCCCTCGAAGGGGATGAGCGCGCCTCGCGAGGTGGGGTGTCGGAGCACAGGCGGCAGCAGCAGGAGGAGCAGCTGACGGCTGCGGTGCTGGCCGAGGAGGAAGCGGCGGCGAATCCAGCGACCGGCGTTCGATTCGATCTGCTCGATCAACTCGAAGAGATGTTTGCGGCCGTGACGTCACAGCCGTTCGAGACGTCACCGATCACGATGCGGGCGTTCTCGGATTCGGGTCTGAACGGCCTAAGCGCGGAAGGCCGTTTCCGCGTGATCGGCGATTCGCTGGGGTTCTCGCAGTCTCAGCTCGATCGGCTCCTGGCCGGCGCGACCCTGGACGAGATCGGCCGCCCGTCCGCACGTTTCATCTCCGACGTCGGACTCGGCCCGGCGGGTAGAGCGGGAGCGTTCGCCGCGTTACAGCGGCGCGATGATCTGCTGAGCGTCGACGTCCTCGAATTGATCGACCGACCTCGAGGAGCGGTCGTGAATACGTTGAGCCCGGAGGGGTCCGGCCTTTCGATCATCACCGACCCTGGCGCGACTGCCGGGCGCTTCAAGGAGGGCTTCCTGGAGTCATCCGACGTCAACGCGGGCGACGCGATAGGGTTCCGCAGTCTTGCAGACCGCGACCTCGTCGGATCGATCTCGCTCCGAGACCTCGGGGGCTCGCGGGGGACATCGCACTCGACCCGACGAACTACATCGGTGGCGTCGGATTCTTTGATGACATCGCTCGCGCCGGCTTGCGGCGTGCTGACGACGCCGCACGGACGTGGTGCCAGGCATCGGTCAAGCGGGGCGATCCGGCGCTCGCAAGGCAGACGATCTCGCGCGAGGGCTCGGACGGCTGTTCCGGCGGACGGACGATACGTTCGCATCGCGAGTCGTAACCGATCTGTCAGAGCCGGAAATCCGGGCTGTCGCTGAGCTGATCACCAGACGCGAGTCGGTCGCGGCCATCGAGCAGTTCACATTTCGCCAACAGGTGAGTCGCGGCATCCCGCTTGATGGCACCTTTTTCGGGACAAACTCCACCCGAGCGGCGCTTCTTGGCGGAGGATCGGCGTCACAAACAGGCGATGCGATGGCACGTGGGTGGGAACAGACGTTGAATGAGTTCGCGCAACGAGAGCCTGAGCGCTTCCTTGCGAACCCTCGGTCGTTCGAGACCGTCGACGAAGTGGTAAGGAGTTCGATCGCAACGCAGCAGCGGAGGCTCGAGGATCTAGCTCTCGCTCTGGACGGATCGAATTTCGACAGCACGGAGGCTTTCGAGAGGCTGGCGCGCATCCCTCCGATGGTAGATCCTGCTCAGTTCCAGCGAGAAGCGATCCGCGTGATCCACGAAACGCTGGAGGTGCCGTCGGCCCCCGCCGGCTTCGTCGACTTCGGAGAATTCGCCGCCCGAGATGTGCAACGCCGTGAGCTCGAACAACAGATCCTGGACGTAATTACCGGAATCTCCGCACATGACTACACAGTCAAGATGTTGGGGCGCGTGATCCAGAAGGGCGGAATCGAGGCCGCCGAGGCGCTGATCGAAGGTCTTCAGAACGGCACCTTGCTACCGGGTTCGCCAGCGGATCTGGATGCGAACGACCCCATGGCCGAACCGCGCCCCACTCCGACACCGTCAGGATCGACATCGAACGTATCGCGGTGATCTGCAGGGGGAATCAAGGAGTCACAGCCAGCCTATCCCCGGTCGCGTCGCGCCTCAGGAACGAGGCGGACGGCGGGGTCGATCGAACCACTCCTAGTCGCATCGCCGAACGGGCTCGGAATCAGGTGATCTCGACCAATGAGCCAAGGGACACCGACAAACCCTACCCACTGGAGTAGGCCCACCACAGTCCCAACGAGGATGGCACCGAACAAGAAGCTAGCCGGACTGTCTGGGGAGAGGTCGCCCCAGATCACCAAGAAAGGCAGGGCGACGATCGCTAGCGCGAGGGTGATGGCCGCGCCGCCAACCGACCACCTCAATGGTCCAGGTAGTCGTCGATAATCTCGCGCGCAGCCACTTCATGTCACAAGTCTAACGATACGGCGCTGCGGGCGGGGGCTTGCCCGCCCCGCCCACCGCCCGCCGATCACCGCCGTGATAGTCTGCGGCCTCGCCGGGCCGCGGCCGCGCGCCCGGCGCGTTCGAGGACGATCGAGGCTCTCGATGAGTATTCCGCTGCTCGCCGGCCTGCAGGTCCTCGAGGTCGCGCACCCGACGACGGAGTACGCGGGCAAGGTGCTGGCCGAGGCCGGCGCGACGGTGTTTCTGATCGAGGAGCCGGGCGGCGCATCGACGCGGGCGCGACGACCGTTCGCCGAAGGCGCCTCGGAGAGTCGCGCGAGCATTCCGTTCCTGGCGCGGAACACCGACAAGCGCAGCGCGGTGTTCGATCCGGTGGACGCAGGCGACGGCGAGGCGCTGCGCGGCCTGGCCTCGCGCTCCGACGCGATCCTCGTGCCGACCGATTCGCCGTTCGCGGCGGTGCTGGCGGAGGTGGACACACCTGTTCGCGTCGAGCTCGATGATCCCGAGGGCATCGCGGCGGCCTCGGTGGTCGCGTTCGCCGCGAGCGGGGGGCTCTCGTCCAGCGGGTGGCCGGACCGCCCGCCGTGCAACGCGCCCTCGTGGCTCGCGCTCGACGCCGGGGGCATCTACGCCGCGATGCTGGTCGTGCTCGGCTATCGCGAGGTGGTCGCTGGGCGCCGGCCGCCGGTGGCGCGACTCTCTGTGCGAGAGGCGGCGATCGCGGCGATCACACCGTGGACGCGACCGCTGCATTCGCAGGGGCTCGAGGCGGGCGGCCAGGGCATCGCCTCCCGACGACTGGGTTCGGCCGGGCACCCGGTGTTGCCGGCGAGCGACGGCTACGTGCGCCTGCTGACGGGGACGCCTCGACACTGGGCGGCGCTCGTCGAGCTGCTCGGCCGCCCCAAGGCGCTGACCGGCGACGAGTGGAGTGACCCGCTGTTCCGACGCGACAACCTCGATGTGATTCGGTCCGTTGCCGAACAGATCACCTGCGGCCGCACGCGGGCCGATCTGTTCGAGGAAGGCCAGCGGCTGGGCCTAACGATCACACCGGTGAACAGCGTCGCCGATGTGATGGACGACCGCCACGTTCAAGAGCGCGCATTCTTTGTGCCCGTGCGCGATCCCGATCTCGGCGAGGTGAAGCTCCAGCGCGAGCCGTACCGGCTGAACCCGGCGTCCGCCTCGGAGCTACCGGGGCCGGTGCCGGCGCTAGGCGCGGATACGGAAGAGGCGCGCCGCGCCGGCGGAGAGCGGGCGTCGCCGCGCACCAACGAACTCGGCGGGGCCGACGACCGGCTGCCGCTGCGCGGACTGCGCGTGCTCGACCTCGGCGTCGGGGCGGTCGTGCCGGAGGCCGCGGAGCAACTCGCGCTGCTCGGGGCGGACGTGATCAAGATCGAGTCGCGGCGACGGCTGGACTTCCTGCGACTGATGAAGCTGAACGACGCACCGAGCTTCAACCAGCTCAATCTCGGTGTGCGGAGCATGGCTGTCGACATGACGACCGAGCGCAGTCGCGACGTGGTGCGGAAGCTGGTGCCGCTCTGCGACATGGTGATGGAGAACATGCGCGCGCCGGTAGTCCGCAAGTGGGGCCTGGACTACGAGTCGGTGCGCGCGCTGCGACCGGACGTGATCTACTTCAGCAGCCAGGGCCTGGGCGCGGGCCCGTACGGCGACTTCCAAACCTTTGGGCCCAATCTGCAGGCGTTCGCCGGGATCACCGCGAGCTGGGCGCACCCGGACGACCCGTTCCCCGTCGGCACCAGCCTCAACCACCCCGATCACGTCGCCGGTAAGCAGGCGCTGATTCCGATTCTTGCGGCGCTGATCCACCGCGACCGCACCGGTGAGGGCACCTTCATCGAGTGCGCCCAGTACGAGGTCGCGAGCGAGCTGATGGCGGACAAGTTCCTGCAGGAGCAGCTCCTGCCGGGCTCGACCGGCCCGACGGGCAACCGCTCGCTCGACGCTGCGCCGCACGGCGTCTACCCCTGCGCCGGCGAGAACCGCTGGTGCGCCCTGGCGGTGGCAACCGACGATCAGTGGAGCGCGTTCCGCGGCGCGCTCAGCGAGCCGTGGGTGCACGATCCGGCGTTCGCGACGACCGAGTCACGCCTTGAGCACCAGGACGCCCTCGATGCCCACGTCGCCAGCTGGACCGGGGCGCGGAACGCCGAGCAGGTCGAGGCGACGCTGCGCGCGGCCGGGGTGCTGGTCTCGCGTGCGGTGACCGGTGACGACATGGCGGCGAACGAGGCCGATCACGCGAGCGGCTTCTTCGCCCCGCTCGATCACCCGACGGCCGGCACCCACCGCTACACGGCGCTGCCGTTCGCGCTCGACGGCCGCCGGGTCCCGCTGAAACGCCCCCCGCTGCTCGGCGAACACACGGAAGCGGTCCTATACGACCTGCTCGGCCTCGATGGCGACGAGGTTGGCGAACTGCTCTCCTGCGGCGCCGTCGGTTACTAGCCGCCCTCGTTCGTCCGTTCTTGTTAGCGATCGTTGCGCGCGAGCCTCAAGGTGCGCGCCGAGTAACCGAACCACCGGCGGCGCGAGCGGGGGTGCAATGTGGTCTTGTCACGGTCCGAGGAGCGGCTGTTCGACGTCGCGCTCGAGCAGGAGGCGGCGGCTGCCGCGAGCCGGCCGTCGATCCTCGAACGGTTGCGCGAGGAGGAGCGCGTGCGCGAGCGAAACGCCGCGGTGCGACGGGCGGCGCGCGCCGTCCCCGGCGGCGACGAGATGATCGCGAAGATCGACGGCCTGATCGCCGGCTCGCTGGCGGCGGCTCCGGAGCTGGCACGCGCCCGCACGATCGGCGAGCGCGCGGCGGTGGCGCGCAGCGTCGCGTCGACGCTGCCGCTCGGCATCGAGGCGTTCGAGTCGTTCACGAGGGAGCAAGAGCTACAGAAGCAGAACGCGCCGCTGCGTCGGGCGCTGGGCGGCGCACTAGCCAACCCGATCAAGCGGGTGCCGCTCGGCGCCAAGATCCAGGCGCGACCGGCGCCGATCGAGGAACGAGTCTCGGGCGCTAGCGCGCCTCGGCAGGCTATCGACGCGCCTCCAGGACCGGCGAGACAGCCGCCCCAGCAGGGCCTGTCCGACGCCGAGGAGCAGCTGTTCGCCGAAGCGCTGGCGGTCGAGCATCGCCAAGCGGCCGATGGGACACCCTCCGTCATGCCGCAGGTGCGGGAAGAACTGCGCCGGCAAGCGGTGGAAGCGGCGCTGTTCGAGCCGGAGCTGGCGCGGGAGGCGAGCTTCGGTGGGCCCTCGGAGTTCGCGAGGTTGCAGACACAGCGCAGGCTTGCCGAGGAGGCGGCGCGGCAGCTCGCTGGGCTCGGCGGGGTCGAGGACCCGGGGCTCCTCGGAGAACCAAGGCGAGCCTCGGAGCCGGCGCGGCAGGAAGAGGGCGTGCCGCCCGACGAGCTCGTGAACCTCTACGCTCGACTCCTCGCGGGGGAAAACGTGAGCGATCGAGCGCTGGCTCTGATCGGCTCCTATCCGAAGCCAGTCCAAGCCAAGACAGCGGCTATCGCCGAATCCGACCGTCTCAACACGGTGGTTGGAGCCGTCGCCGCCGAGCGTCTGCGCGGAGGGCAGATTGCGTCGCGGTTCGATACGGTGGTCTCCCAGGTCATCGATTTCGGAGCGGACCTCGTTGCCGCCGGAGAGGGTCTTGGCCAGGGAACGGACGATGGCTTCCATTCCGTCGTCAGTAAGTTCCAATCCCAACTGGACGCGCAGCGCGACGCGCTCGGCGCGGTTGGGGACTTCATCCAGTGGTGGGGACCAACGGAACAGACGCCGCAGCGAATCGATGAAGTCAGGCGAGAACTGAACCGGCTCACCAGCGCTCCTGGAGGCAGCGCTCCCGACCTGCGCTGCCTCACCGCAGAGGGTGTCGGGCGACTTCACGACGGGATCTTGGCCGCGGTGGTCGAGGATACGCAGGGCGACCTGCCGGTCGTTGCCGAGCTGAAGAAGATTAGAGCGTTCGTCGCTGGTGTGAAGGGCAACGTCGAGCCTCGTGGCACGGATCATCCGGCGCTCCAAGTCCTCCCAGAGGGATCGCTGCCGAGGGAGATCGGTGGCTGGGGCGTCGAACAAGTGACTGACCCGACCTTCCTGCTGGCGGGCGGGGGCGGCCTCGCAGTCAAAGTCTTACCGAAAGCGGTCACCTGGATCGCGAGCGGAATGCTCGCGCGCGGCACCCGCGATGCACTCACCGGTGGCTGCGAGGACGACAGCTAGCTGCCGTCCTCAGCACACCTAGCCACTACACACCAGAATCATGCCGGCAGGCCTCGTCTCGAGGCGACCCTTCCTTCAGCCCGAAGGGCTCACCTACGTAGAGCCCCTAAACGCCGACGAGAAGGTAGACCAGTAGCAGCATCCCGATCACGTCGCCGACAAAATTGGCCAGGGGGAACCAGCCGTCGAGCGTCGGGCCGACCAAGAGTGGGTCATCGAGGGCCACGCCGAGGCCGAATCCGGCGGCGAACACCAGTTTCCCGGTCGGTCGCGCGACTACGCGCGCGTACCAGCCTTGGACGCGGATGAGAAGCGAAAATGGATTCACGCGCTGCCTCGCGAACGTAAGTCTACCGAAAGGGTAATGAGGTGAGGACGCGTCGCTCCGGTCGAGTGACTGCTTCTCGGTTTCGAGGACGCAAGTCTGTCGGCGGGGCGTCCGGTGGCGGAGCCACCACCGCCGCATCCCCTGCGACTAGCAGTGGTAGGAGCGCCCGATGGTGGCGGCGGCCCAGACGACGTTGATGTACGAGTCGGGATAGACCGACTGCGGGAAGATCGATGTGCACTCGCTCCGCGCTTCGAAAGCGCACGGGGTGATCGAGGTCCTGCTCTGCGGTCGCCGCTCGACGGTGGGCGAAGTCGCTGACGCCGCTGCTGATGGAGAGCACGGCGGTCGGGCTGGCCTCGGTGCCAGGCGGCGGTGGCTAGCGGGGTGTCGGAGGTGACGGCGGCGGTTTCGTCGTAGCGGCCGCGCGCTGCGCCAAGAGCATATCGGGGCCAGCGAAAAGGACGCCGTGCAGACTCGTGACTCCGCCTCGAACCCCGCGCTCCTCGAGCGGGGTTCCGCCGTGTTGATTAGCGACCGCCCGCACGCGAGCCTCGAATTGCGCGCCGGAAATGCCAGACCAACGGCGCCCACCAACGAGGAGTGCGCCGTGGCCCTGTCACGATCGACTTGAGAGCGCCTCTTCGACGCCGCGCTCGAGCAGGAGGCGGCCGCTGCCGCGACCCGGCCGTCGATCCTCGAGCGGTTGCGCGAGGAGGAGCGCGAGCGCGAGCGGAACGCCGCGATGCGACGGGCGGCGAGCGCCGTCCCCGGCGGCGAGGAGACGATCGCGACAATCGACGCCCTGGTGGCCGGGTCGCCGGCCGCCGCGCCCGAGCTGGCACGCGCCCGCACGATCGGCGAGCGTACGGCGGTGGCGCGCAGCGTCGCCTCGACGCTCCCGCTGGGCATCGAGGCGTTTGAATCGTTCAGCCTGGAGCGCGAGCTGGCGGCGCGGAATGCGCCCTTCCATCTCGCACTGGGTATGGGGGCCGATCCGGCCGAGCTGGATTCCCGGAGCGGCAACATCACGCCGGTCAGCGACCGCGCCTCGGGGCCGGGCGCTCCTCCGACTGGTGGCGGCAGCCGACCCGCACAGGAGGCGACGCCGCCGCGACGCGTGCCGCTGACGGAGTTGCCGGTCTGGGTGCAGCGGGGTTTGGTGGCCCAGGGGGTGGACATCCCCGGCGTTGCCCCGGGCCTCGGAACCGGCAACCCGGGGCCGGGCGGGTTCGACTCGCTGCCCATACGGACACAACAGGACGTCATCGACGACGAGGCGCGGTCGAGGTTCATCGGGAATCAGAATCCGGGGCCGGGCGGACGCGACTCGCTGCCCGTGCAAGGCGTCGACGACATCGCGCGGAACCGGATGGTGCAAGAAGCCGTGAGGGCGGTGGCACCTCAACTTTCCGAAGCGCAACGTGATCGGCTGGCGGCAGAGCTGTTCCCAGGGTTCAGCGTCCGACAGGTCATACCGGAGCGGCTGATCGAGCTGTACGCGGAGGTGGGACCGGACCGCACCTTCAGCGACGAGGAGCTGCAATACATCGGACGGTTTTCGCAGGAGGACCAGCAGCGAGCATTGCTAATTGCGACGGCGGAAGCGCGCGGGCGAGACTCGGACCGCGAAGACTCCAGGGCCCTGCGGAACGGTGCGCCGCTCCCCACGAATGAAGCAGGCAACCCGCTGATCGTTCTGCCCGCCGTCGCCGGGACAACGATCGACCGACTACACCAGGGGACATTGGGCTTCTTCACCGGCGAGAATCCGATTGCGTCAATCGATCAGGCGCTTCAAGGACTCGCCGGCGACGCTCGTTTCAGCGGGGAGGATCTAGGTATTATCCGCCACTTCCCGGACAGCACCCGAGCAGTCGCGGGACGGTTCGGAGAGGAGGCGTTGCACCCCTTCAATCTCCTTGTTGCGACCCGAGGCGTCGCGATTGCCGCGAGTCGCACCCAGCTCGGCCGAGGTGGCGCGATCACCGCCAAGGCGTTCACGCCGATTCTCACTCACGGCAACGCAGCAACAAGGCTCGCCGTCGAGGCTGGCTTCTCGACGGTGATTGAGAGCGCCGCCGATGAGGCCGGTCGCCAGGCTGCCGAGGCGGGCTGGTCGCCTGAAGACCAGGCTGTCGCTCGCATCGTCGGAAGGTCGGTCGCGGCGTTCATCCTTGTCGGTGGCTTCAAGGGAGCAGGTCTGACAGTCACGAGGGACAGCACGTTTGACGAAGCGGCCCTCGCTGCGGCCATCGACGCTGGCGAAAGCGGGCTGATCGCCGCGATCTTGTCATTCTCGGAAGAGGCGAGCCGGCTCGCGGAGGGCCGCTAGCCAAGCCAACGCGAGGCCGCTCTCGACGCCGAGCTAGCGGTCGTGGCCGTCCCCGTGCGTCCTGAAGAGCGAAAGCACCCACGGCGATGACAAGGAGGAAGAGAAAGAGTCCGATCACCGCGGACCAGAACAGTACGTTGGTGCTCAAGCCGATCGCCGAGTAGCTCAGCGCGATACCGCTGGTGGCCAGAATGAAGGCGATGATGGTCAGGATGTATCGACGGCCGGGCGTGTTGGAGACGCGCAGAACGACGAGTGGGTACGAGCGCAGCCTCTGCCAGGCAGGTCGAACGGGCGTGCCGCCCGTTCGACCAAGGGAATCCTCGGCGTCGAGGGCTTCGAGGGTACGGGCAAGGGTGAAGATGAACCAGCCGAACAGCGCCGCGCCAATCGGCCCGTTCTGAATCTTGGTGCTCGACCCTTCTGCAACGCCAACGATGAACAAGCCCACGCTCGTGGCGAAGAAGAAGCCCAGCATCACGAACGCCAGGACGCGCGCGGGGCTGCTGAGGAGTCGACGCGCTCGCTGCCACATGGCGGAAGTCTAGCTGGTGACTCGCCGCGGCGCCGTCGGTTACTAGCCGCACTCGTCCACCGCGACTCTCGTTCGCCCTCGGAGTCCGACGTGCATGCGGTTGTTTAGCGATCGCCCCCGCGCCAACCTCGATGTAGGCGTCGAGCACACCGCGCGAGCGGCGCCGCGGGCGGGAGTGTGCTGTGGCCCTGTCACGATCGACTGGAGAGCGACTGTTCGACGCCGCGCTCGAGCAGGAGGCGGCCGCTGCCGCGAGCCGGCCGTCGATCCTCGAACGGTTGCGCGAGGAGGAGCGCGTGCGCGAGCGGAACGCCGCGATGCGGCGGGCGGCGCGCGCCGTCCCCGGCGGCGAGGAGACGATCGCGACAATCGACGCCCTGGTGGCCGGATCGCCGGCCGCCGCGCCCGAGCTGGCGCGCGCCCGCACGATCGGCGAGCGCACGGCGGTGGCGCGCAGCGTCGCGTCGACGCTCCCACTCGGCATCGAGGCGTTCGATTCGTTTACGAGGGAGCAAGAGCTAACAGAGCAGAACGCGCCGCTGCGTCGGGCGCTGGGCGGCGCACTAGCCAACCCGATCAAGCGGGTGCCGCTCGGCGCCAAGATCCAGGCGCGACCGGCGCCGATCGAGGACCGAGCCTCGGGCATTATCGCGCCTCGCCAGGCTATCGACGCGCCTCCAGGACCGGCGAGACGGCCGCCCCAGCACGGCCTGTCCGAGGCCGAGGAGCAGCTGTTCGCCGAGGCGCTGGCGGTCGAGTTACGCCAAGCGGCCGCCGGGCCGCCCTCAGTCATGGCGCAGGTGCGGGAGGAGCTGCGCCGGCAAGCGGTCGACGCGGCGCTGTTCGAGCCGGAGCTCGCGAGGGAAGCGACCTTCGGCGGGCCCTCGGAGTACGCGCGGCTGCAGACACGGCGCAAGCTCACCGAGGAGCTGACGCGGCAGCTCGCTGGTCTCGGCGGGGTCGAGGCTTCGGGCCCGCTCGTTCCGGAGCCGCTGGTCGATGTCTTCAAGTCCCGAATGACCTCTGGCGGGGACTTCACCGACGAACAGCTCGCATACGCCAGCCCGTTCTCCAGCGCCAATCAGACTCTTGCATGGTGGATCGCGCTCTACGAGACCACCGGGGAACAGGAGAAGGCGAACGCGCTCAGGAACGGCGGTCCGCTGCCGAACGGGACGCCGGACCTCGTGCCCGACGCAGTCACCGACGCATTCGGTGTGCTGGTGAAGCAGGCCGAGCGGGCAGTCGAATTCACCACCGCTCAACTGACCGAGGCGGCGCGCGAGGCCGGGGACGCCGGCCAGCGGTTCCTGGGCGAGCTCAGCGAACTCAACGACCTCAACAGGGTCGAAGCGTTCGAGCGGCTCAACCAGGCGATCCTCGGCGGCCTCACGGCCCAGTTCGAACTGTCTCCCGAGGGAATCGCGAAGTTCGGTCTTGCCGCAGCCAACCCGGTGGCCCTCTTCGACAGGGGGCGTGCTCTCGAAGGCCTCGCCGGGAACGAGACCTACTCCGGAAGCGATCACTTCCTGCTTCAAGCGCTGCCGGAGCCGTACCGGCAGGCCTTCGGGGCGGTGCTCGAGGACGCCGTCCTCGCTTCTGCCGTCACTGGAACCCTCATCGGAACCGGAGTCGGTCTGGCGGTCGGCGGGGCGCCAGGCGTCGCTGTTGGGATTGTCGTCGGGCTGGTGGCTACAGCCGTCCTCAACGACCTCAGCGAGGAGGACTCGGACCTCGCGCCGCTATTCGAAGGAGTACGACGCGACGCCAAGCGGTATGTCAACCAGTTGGACGTGGACCCAGAGACGCGGCGCCTACTCGAGCAGCAGGCGAAAGTTATTGTCGAGCAGTCGTCCGCGCTGCGTCCCCAGATCAGATAGCTACGGGTCCGGCTTCTCGTGCGAGGGCGGCGAGCGAAACGCCTTCGACCGCACTCGCCGCGCGAAGTGTCGCGTGAGCACATAGGTGTGGACGACGAGCAGCGCGAAGGGAAACGCGCCGGCTAGCGTCAGAGCGATCGATGCGACGACCTCGGCGTACGGGTTCCCCGGGTCGACGACCGAGAACGGCCTGCCGACGAACGTGCGGAACAGCCACAGGTAAGGCAGGTAGCTGAGGATGGCGATCACCCTCAGTGGAGTATCGGCTACCTGAGCGTTCAGCCAACGGTAGTAGGCACGCAGCATTACCTAAGCCTAACCGTCACTGCTCCTCGCGGCGGCGAGGCTCGCCGGGGGTAGCGGTCAAGTTCATCAAGTGCTGGGGCGCGCGCCAAACACGCCACCGGGTCGACGCCCTGCAGTGCGAGTTGCGCCGGCTCACGGGCGCGTTCGGAGTCCGCCCAAGCGTGATGGCGGCAGCAGCCACGGGCGCTGTGGCGGCAGGTGGGGGCTCACAGACTTGCGGCGGGAGGACTCAGGCGTCGCGAACATCCTCGGATTCGTGATCAAGGACGCCGAGAAGTTGATCGACGCGTACGGGCTCGACGAGGCGACCGAGCGCGCGATCCACGAGCTCATCGAGCAGGTGGTGGAGACCGGTCTACCGTCACACACGCCTCTTGTTCGCTAGCGATCGCCTCGATGTGCAGCGTCACGCCGTCCGGCTGTGGAGCCGAGTGCACGCCGCCGGCGGGTGACGAGGGCACGGAGCGCGTTGTAAGTCACCCAGGTCGCGGTGATGAAGACGGCGACCAGAACCGCGCTTAGAGCCACCCACATGAGGAAGACCAGGTAGGCGTTCTCGATCTGGAGCGCATCGACCCGCTCGTCGACGATCGCTTCACCGTTTACGCCGACCAGCGCGGCGAGTGGTAGCACCAGCCAAAGTGGCGGATCGCGTGGCGCCACCTTGCGAAACTGGCGCCGTAGAAACGCCCACAACATCCTTGGATTCTAACCCGCGCGCTCGCGGCCGTGGCGTGTGCGATGGACAGCGAGCGACACCCAGTGCTCGTAGGAGTCCTGAAGAGTCAGACAGCTAGCGATCGGTGAAGCCTTCCCTCGGGCATCGTCGGCGCCTCCGACCTGCGCCGCCGCGTACCCTGCGCACAGCAGGGTAGGAGCGCGCGATGGTGGCCGTGGCCCAGACGACGATGGTGTACGAATCCGGACAGACCTATAGCGGCAAGATCGAGCTGCACTCGCTCCGCGCTTCGAGGGCGCACGGCGAGATCGAGGTGCTGATCTCCGGATCGGCGCTCGACGGCGGGGCGAAGTTGGTGATGCTGCAGCTGACGGAGAGCACGGCGGTCGCGCTGGCCTCGGTGCTGGGCGCGGCGGCGGCGGATGGGGTGTCGGAGGTGGCGGCGGCGGTCCGATCGAAGCGGCGCTCGCAGCCAGCTCCCGGGAGCCTGGACGAGCCGCGATACCATTGGGCCGATGCTCGAATCACTGTCTGAACGGCTGCAGGGGACGTTTCGACGCCTCGGATCGTCGGGGAAGATCACCGAGGGGGATCTGGACGTCGCGCTACGCGAGGTGCGGGTCGCGCTGCTCGAGGCTGACGTCAACTTCAAGGTCGTACGCGAGTTCGTCGCGAAAGTGCGGGAGCGCGCCGCCGGCCAGGAGGTGATGCAGTCGATCACCCCGGGCCAGCAGGTGATCGGGATCGTGAACCAGCAGCTCGTGGAGATCCTCGGGGGCGACGCGGAGGCGCTGCTCCGCGCCGACAGCGGGCCGACGAAGATCATGGTCGTCGGCGCGAAAGGCGCTGGGAAAACCACGCTCTGCGGCCGCCTGGCGCTGAAGTACAAGAACGAGGGTCGCCAGCCGCTATTGGTCGCGACCGACTTCGAGCGCGTCGCCGCCAGTGAGCAGCTCCAGGTGCTCGGCGACTCGATCGAGGTTCCCGTCTGGGTCGAGGAGCAGGAGGCGCCGGCAGCGGAGGTCGCCGGCCGCGCGCTGAAGGAGGCCGAGCGCACCAGCGCGAACGTGATCATCGTGGACACGGTCGGCGCGGTCGCCCTCGAGGATGAGTTGGCCGACGAGCTGGCCGCACTGGCGGACGAGATCGACCCGACCGAGGTGCTGATCGTCGTGGACGCGATGACCGGCCAGGAGGCGGTCACGCTCGCGCGCGAGTTCGACGAGGAGATCGAGGGCACTGGGATCGTGGTCTCGAAGGTCGACTCCGACACCCGCGGCGGCGCGATGCTCTCGGTGCGCGAGGTAACCGGGCTGCCGATCAAACTGATCACCACCGGCGAGCGGCTGGAGGCGCTGGAGGAGTTCCACCCAGACCGGATGGCCTCGCGGATTCTCGGTATGGGCGACGTCGTGTCGCTGGTGGAGAAGGCGACGGAGGCCGTGGGTGAGCGCGACATGAAGGATGTCGCGCGGCGGATGAAGAGTGGCCAGTTCAACCTCGAGGACTTCCTGCAGCAGATGCAGCAGATGAGGGACATGGGGCCGCTGACCGGGCTGCTGGACATGCTTCCGGGCGGCGGTCAGATGGCGAAGCAGATGGCCGGAGTCGACCTCGATGAGGGGTTCTTCACCCACAGCGAGGCAATCGTGCTCTCGATGACGCCCGCCGAGCGTCGCGATCCGGATCTGCTGAACGGCTCGCGCCGCCGCCGAATCGCGAAGGGCTCGGGCACCAGCCCGGCCGAGGTGAACCGGCTGCTGAACCAATTCAAGGACGCGAAGAAGCTGATGCAGGCGATGGCCGGGGGCAAGGGGGCTGGGGGATTGGGCCGGCTGTTGGGGTTCTAGCGGACTGCCAGATCTGCACTGCGAACAGCCATCGCTCTTTCCTCGCTGATCGGCTTACGGCACCGTTGTGTCAATCGGCCTACAGCCGAGTTGCCCGGTGTGGGTGCTTCTCGATGATTGACCTTCGGTCGGGGGGCGCCGGGGGGCTCGGCCGGCTGCTGGCGGTCCGCGAGGGGTCAGCTTCGAGCGAATCTCACCAGCTCTTCGAGGTCGCCATCATCGGCCTTCTTGAGTGCGCCCAGATAGGCCGCTCGAAGACCGGCGGTATCGGCGTCGAGGTCGCCTCCCCAGCTAAACGAGCGTCCCCCGAGCCCCATCACCAAGTAGTCGGCCGCGATTCGACTGTGGCGCCCGTTTCCGTTCGCGAACGGGTGGATCACGACCAGACGGTAGTGAAACCGAACGGCTAACTCATCTGGATCGTGGTCGCGACTCTCGACCCAGGCCTGAGCGTCTTGGGTCAACTTCAACACCTCGGTCGCGATACCGGCTGGGTCAATTCCGATGTTCGTCTCGGTCATGCGATAGTGCCCCGCCCACTCCCGGACGTCCCCAAACATCGCTTCGTGCAAATCACGAAGGTATCTGTCGTCGAGCAGTTGCATTGGCGCCGGGGGGGGGGAACGAAGAAGCGCAGCGGCGATGTTTCGTTGCTCCGCCTCGAAGAGGTCCCCGCGAGTTGAGATGTAGGTCGGGATTAGCCCAAATCGATCGTCGTCATCGAGAGCGGTGTGCCCGTCGCCGCAGGGGACGAGGCGATCCCTCATCAAAGCGCGGCCGAGTCGGTCCATAGACCTCTGCGATCGATGAACTGGTCCACCAGGTCGTCGAGTTGGGCGTATGTGTCCTCCTCGGTGACGGCCTGGTCTTCGAGGCGGCTGTGGTGGGCGGCCCAATCCAGATGACGAGCAGCCTTGCGGCGCGCCTGCAACTCCACGAACTCTTGAAGGCTTGCGCGTGGCAACAAGAAGTAGACCAGGTCGCAACCGAGGGCGTCCGCGGCGCGCCTCAGCGTTTCCAGTTTGATGGTTTCTCGCTGCTCGCTGCGCTCGATGTCCGGAATCGTCGGCTGTGTCACGCCCATGCGGGTAGCCAGCTCTCGACCGGACATCCGCAGGGCGTCGCGAATCGCCCGAATCCATCCTCGATGTGGACGGGGCTCGTCGGCGAGCGAGCGGACCCGATCGAGACGAGCATCGAGGCGTGAGCGGGCGTGAGCAACGTTTCGGTCCATCGAGCACTGTGCGATCAGCTTCAGCCAATAGATATGTTCAGATTGAGATAGCTACAGCCAATAATTTAGCACAGTAATCATCGGTTGCAACCAGTAATATCAATCGAGGCGATTGAGGACGCTGGCAGCCGAGGTTGGGGTAGGAGCCTCGGACTTGTGAGCGCTCGTCGCCTCCGTCCCACCCCGACCGCCTGACGCGGTTCGTCGGGCTTCGGAGCCAGCACTCCGCAGCGGTCTGAGTGGGCGATGCCGACCTAACCAAACCCCGCGAACGCAGCTGTTGCTACCGTTCGACTGATCAGCTGCGGCTCACGAATCCGCAGGGGCGACCATTGGCTGTGTGCCCACGATCGATTACTGTCGATTGCTGCCGATCATTCAGGACTGACTCGGGGCGCCACCAAGGTTGCGCGCCGAGCGGCCTCGGAGGACGCGTTGCTACGGATCAGACTGCGCCGCACCGGCAAGAAGAAGCAGCCCTACTACCGTGTGGTCGTCGCCGATCAGCGCGCGCCGCGCGACGGTGGCTTTATCGAGATCGTTGGCCACTACAACCCGCGCACCCAGCCGAGCACGCTCGAGCTGAAGGAAGAGCGCGTGAGGCACTGGCTCTCGGTGGGCGCGCAGCCCTCGGAGACCGTGCACCGCGTACTCCACAAGGCTGGCCTGATCGAGGCCGAACCGCCGAAGCGCGTGACGAAGCAGAGCCGAGCGGAGCGCGATGCCGAGGCCGCCGCCGCACAGGCCGAGGCTGAAGCCGCCCAGAGCGAAGCAGCCAGCGCGGAAGCTCCTGACGACGCAGCGACGCCGGAAGCCTCGGACGAGGCAGCTACCGAGGCGTCCGGCGACGGCAACGAATCATCGGACGACGACAGCTAGCCCGCACCGCGAAGGTCCCGCTCCCATGAAGGCGCTCATCGAGTACATCGCGCGATCGCTCGCCACCAAGCCCGACGAGGTCGAGGTGCTCGAGGAGCACCGTGGCGATCGGGTGATCATCCACCTCAACGTGGCGGACGAGGACAAGGGCCGCGTGATCGGCCGTGACGGTCGCTGCGCGAACGCAATCCGCTCCCTGCTCCACGTCGCCGCGGTCCGCGCAGGCGTACGCGCCTCGCTCGACATCGACTAGCGGGCCTTGGCCGCCCCCACCCGGACCGCGCCCCGTGTCCGATCCCGCCTCCAACCGTCGTGACCGTCAGACCGGCG
Source organism: Dehalococcoidia bacterium (assembly GCA_965248675.1). Classification (GTDB taxonomy): domain Bacteria; phylum Chloroflexota; class Dehalococcoidia; order UBA2979; family UBA2979; genus UBA6627. The sequence goes on along the minus strand of CBDFJZ010000004.1, from coordinate 66,507 downwards.
AGCGGATCATCGTCGGTCGGATCAACACGACCTGGGGACTGAAGGGCCATGTCAAGGTCACGCCGTTTACCTCGAACGACGGGCGCCTGGTCGCTGGTGCCGAACTGATCGTCGCCGGCGAGTTACGCGAGGTACTGGAGGTGGTCAGCCCGCAGGGCTACCCGATCATCCGCTTCCGCGGCTTCGAGGATCGCACCGCGGCCGAGGCGCTCCGCGGCGAGCTGATCGAGATCGAAGTGAACGATCTGCCCGCCCTCAGCCAGGGCGAATACTACGTGGACGATCTACGTGGCTTGGCCGTGGTCACCATTGACGGCAGTGAGATCGGGACGCTCGCGGAGGTGCTCACCACCGGCGCGAACGACGTCTACCTCGTAAAGCGAGCGGGTCAGAAGGACGCTCTGATCCCCGCGATCCCGGAGGTCGTTCTGTCGGTCGACCTCGAGACGGGGCGGATGCTGATCGACCCGTTGCCGGGGCTGCTCGACGGCTGACGGCGCAGGCCGCTGGACGTCTGATCCGACGTCAGCGCCTCGCGTCCGCCGGGCCACCTCGATAGGAGAGCACGCCGGGGAACACCGGTCGCTCGGTGTGGGGGGCGTTCGTATACTCGTCGCTCGGCGCGTTGGGGATGTAGCTCAGTTGGGAGAGCGTCGCGTTCGCAATGCGAAGGTCAGGGGTTCGAATCCCCTCATCTCCACCAGCGCCAAACCCCCAGGGGGTATCAGCTCGATTCCGCCCCCTGGGCCTGTTCCTACTGCGGCCTCGAGCAATGACCGGAACCGCGGCTTCGGAACGATCGCCCCGACCAGTGAGTCGCTGATCGACACGTAGGCATCTTCGATCAGTGCACCGACTGCCCGTGCTCGCTCACGCGGCGTGAGCTTGTCCCACAGAAGGTCCAAGTTGGCCACCAGCTCCTGCGCCCGTGTGATGTCGTTCATCCCCAGGGGGACGCACTGCGGATTTCAGCGTCGATCTCGGCGAGTCGCGCGCGGTACTCGCTCTCCGAGTACCCACCGTCTCCATAAGCGCGGGCAATGCGCTTTCTACGCTCCTGCAGGCGGCCGGTGTCCACGCTCGGTTCGCCGACTGCACCGCTGACCGCTCGCTGCTCATCCACCTCGACGGCGGTGACGATCGATCTGATCTGCTCATCCATATCCTCGGCCCACACGGACCAACGGTGATGCTTCCGAGGGTCCTTGCTCCGTTTGAAGCCGTCCCTCGCGTAGGTGGCAACAGCCTTGCGGGTGGTGACCCAGTTCCGGCCGATCTTGCGACCCTCGAGACGCCCTTGGCCCACCAGGTACCGCAGATGACCCGCACTGAACCCAAATTCGGCTGCTGCCTCGGAGAGCGAGATCAGCTCTTCCTCGGCCAAACGCCTCCAACACCAACCGTTCCGCCGTCACTGTACTCAGGCATACTCGCCGGCGCAGCCTGTCGACCGGCCCCTTCCGATTGACCAGATAAGAACAATTGTTCTATATTGAGATCGTCGTAGCAGCGGGTGTTGCTCCGGGTATTGCCCTGTGTTCAGACACGAGAGGCTCGTCCGGCCTCGTGACCCGCTCCGCGACACCTGTACATACCCATGGAACGGAGAAATCGGCAGCGCCACGCGCTCTCGCTGGAGCTGCCGTCCCACTGCCCGAATAGCTCGGCCGCAACCCAGAAGTGGCTGCTCGCCCTGTGGTAAGGTTCGCGGACGCGCATCTGGCGCGATGGCGCCGGCACGCCGAAATCTCCTTGGAGTACGTCTCGATCGCCGGCGCGACAGAGCTGCGGGTGTACCTCCACTCGCCTCTTCATGCAGCCGCGACCAGGACCTTGCTCGCGTCCCACTTCCCAGGCATCGAGCTCTCATCGCCCAGGAGCGATCCGACGGAGCAACTCGAACCGGCCGGAGTGTCGTCCGAGTTCCATTTGCGAAGCCCGGGCTGGGTTGACCTCCCCAGAGAAGCCGAACCAGACGGAGTGCTCGGACTGCTCGGAGCACTTGGCGCCTTGGGGCGAAACGAAGCGGCGATCATCCAACTGCTGCTTCAGCCGACGTGGATCGCCACGGATGACGGCCGTCGGCCCGCGTTCTGGTTCACCGGCCGACTCGCCACCACAACATCACATCCTGGAGCCGCTCGCAGCCGGTCAGCGCTGCTGGCATCGACGTTCGGGCAATTCGCCGGCCTCAACAGCTTTGTGTTCGGGAGACCGCGGCCACTCGGTCGCGCTGCGCGGCGCTCTGTTTCTGAGCGACGCTGGCCTCGTGCGCTCTATCCGCGGGCACGTCCAGCCACTCCAAGTCAAATCGCGATGCTCTTCCACCCGCCGGAACATGCGAGTGCGGCTCCACGCTTGCGCAGCATTCCCTGCGTCCGAACGGCGACGCCGGATTCGAAAGGTACGGTCGACCTCGGCACCGGTCGAGACGAGCGCGGTTCGACACGAGCGGTCCGGCTGCGACCACAGGACCTGCTGCGGCATGCGCTCGTCGTCGGTCCGAGTGGCACCGGAAAGACCACGTTTCTGGCTCACCGCGCCCGGGAGCTGATTCGGACGGGGAACGGAGTCACCGTCCTCGATCCGCACGGGACATTGGTGCGTTCCATCGCTCAGACCATGCCTCGCGAACGCCCTAAAGAGGCGTTCCTGTTCCGCCTCCAAGACACCGAACACCCCATCGCCATCAACCCGCTCGCGGTCGAACCGGGCCGCGCGGCACTCGCCGTTGACGAACTGGTCGAGATCCTCCAGCGCGTGCAAGGACGTGAGTACTGGGGCCCTCAGCTCGATCTCTCGTTGCGTCACGCCGCACAAGCCGCTGTTGAAGTTGGAGGATCGCTCATCGAGACCGCGCGGATGCTCGACGACCCGTGGTTCCGCGAGGAATCGCTCTCACAAGTCACAAACGTCGAGACGGCGCGATTCCTCGGAAGACTCAAGGCGACGCAGGAGCGCCAGCTGCTCCCGGCCGTGAATCGGCTGCAGCGACTACTGGCAACGCCCTGGCTCCGTAATACCGTTGGGCAGACGGGGAGCGGCCTGCGTTTCGATGAGCTGTTCGAGCAGCGTTCGGTCGCCCTGTTCGACCTCTCGGGGATCGGCACAACGAACGCCAAACTGATTGGCTCTTTGCTTCTCCTCCTCATCCGCCAGGCCGCGCTGCGGCGCGACCCAGAGCGCGCAGCGAGACGGAGACATTTTGCACTCATGGACGAGTCATCCTGGTTCTTGTCGCGCACCGTCGCAGAACTGCTGGATCAAGCACGAAAATTCGGCGTGGGAGTGGTGATCGCTGTCCAGCGACTTGGCCAGCTGGCGCCCGAGGAGACACGAGACGCGGTGCTTGCGAATACCGGAACGCTCCTGAGCTTTCGGATCAGTGAACGCGACGAAGCCGCCTTCCTCGCGCGGCAGATGGCGAGCGCTCGTGTTGGCGCGTCGGACCTTCAGCAGCTTCCCCGATACGAGGCATACGTCCAGCTCACCCTCGATGGCGACCGACATCCGCCGGCCTGGATGCGCGCACCGGTACCCCCTGATCGGACCCCCGCCGGAGCTGAATCAGAGGCAGCTCTCATCGCGTCGGCACGCGCTCGATACACGCGGCCGCGGCGAGTCGTCGAGTCGGAGCTGCGCGATCGTGAACGCGTCCACCTCGAACATGACGAACCAGAAATCCGCGGTCAGGCCATCGAACCGGTCGCGCTTCCTACCAACACCACGTGACAGACAGATCCTAGAGACGGCTCGCGTCCACCAGCGACTGAGCAGCGAACAGATTCGACGTCTGTTCTTCCGTCGCGCCGACGGGAAGTTGGCCACGGTACAGGCGGTCAACGCCCGGCTGCGGAAACTGACGGCACTCGGATACCTCGAGCCAGTGACTTTGAATGAGGGACGAGGCTCCGGTGCGTACGCGTACGGGCTAGGGCGCGCCGGACGTGCGCTGCTTCAGCATCTGACCGCCACTCGCGGTCGTGGTGCGCCGGGACCGGTTTGGCATCACCTCGAGATCGCCGAGTTCCGAGTTCGCTTCCAAGAGGCGCTTGAGCAACACGCGGGCGTGCTCGCCGAGTGGATCGGAGAGCCCACCATGCGCTCGCTATTCGTCGGACGACGCGGTTGGCCGGTGCCCGACGCACTCGTCCACTGGCAGGTGTTCGGTCGAGAGGGGACCTTCCTCCTCGAGTGGGACCGCGGCACCGAGAGCCTCGCCGTCGTCTGCGCAAAGCTTGAGCGCTACGCGGAGTACTGGCGGTCCCGAGGACATCGAGAGCTCCTACCGGGGCTGGGCCTACGGCCGCGGCTCCTGCTCGTCCTCAACACAAGAAACCGGGTCGAACGGACTGGCGCGTGGTTCCGCGCGCGCCGCGGCGATCCGCTGCCGTCGACCGTGTTGCTCGGACTGGCGACGTCGGTTCTCGACCGCCCTCTGGGTCGCGTGTGGTGGCGCAGCGATGCCGATCGTCCACTGACGCTGCACGAGTAGCCAAGAAACCGAATGTTATAATGATGAGGTATGCGAACAATTGTCGCGGCACGTCTGAAACGGCTCGCCGCCGGGTATTGACCAAAGAACGCGCGCCTGAGCCGAGGGGCTGGACGCGCGTTTCCAGATTCGACAGCGCAGACGAAGCGCGCGTCGTTTACGAAGCGCTACGAGACCTCCTTACGCTCGATGATCTGGATGCGAGCACATTCCGCTTCACGGTGAACGGCGCAAGTCACGTCGCGCTGTTGGGCGAGGATCCGCTGGCCGCGACGACTGAAGAACGCGTCCACTCCCTACTCGGTCGTGGTGTCGTCAGCGAGGTCCCGATCGATGTATCGAGACAACTCCAGGAGCGACGTTCACGGTTCAGGTCGACCGGGCTTGAATTCTACGAGCGGCGAAACCAGGACCGCTGATCCATCGCGCCGGCCGAGTAGACCCCCACCGACGGGCAATCGGGTGAGCACCGCTTCGCTGAGCGTCAGCTACCAATCCGCTTCCAATACAACACGCGTTGGCTCTTGTCCGCCCAGGAGGAGCGAACCCGAACGCCCGTCTCCTTGCTCGCCTCGCTCAACAACCGTTTCACGGTTGATGCACGATCGGCGCGATCGAGGATGACCTTCCCAGCATCACTCCCCTCAATCGCCGCGACGTACTGCTTCCGCATCTCTGCAGCGGCCCGACCACGGCCGACCGCCACCTCGTCGGGACCCATTGCTTCGAACTTGGGCACTTCATCCTCCGCGTTTCCAACAGCGTCGCGCGCTTCTCCGACGACGACTGACGTGCGACCGCTCGATACCCGTCGCGCTAGGCCACACCCCGGTATGTTGGCCGCGCCTTGCACTACCGTGGTTAGATGGTACTACCGATGAAAGAACAGTACTACATCGAAGGGCTCGACGAAGTGAAGGAACTCCTAACGGTCGTCACTCGCAAGGGCCAGATCACCATTCCGGCCGAGATTCGCCGGGCGCTCGGAATCAAGCAAGGCGACAAGATATCGCTCATTCTCGACGAGGACAATCAGGTGCGACTCTCGAGAACAGGAAGCGTTGTCGCATCCACCGCTGGCGCGCTTCGAACGCGCCGGCGCCCCCTCGGCGCGGAGAAATTGAGAGCCGCCGCCGAAAAAGCGATAGCCGAGGAGACTGTCGAGCGGCAGGGAACTTAGGAGCGATGCCTTTCCTCGATACCAACGTCATCCTGCGCCATCTCTTAGCTGATGATCCCGATCAGTCGCCCAGGGCGACCGCCTACCTTCAGCGAATCGAACTGAGCGAAATCCAGGTCCACATCTCGGACACCGTCGTGTTCGAGACGGTGTTCACGCTGGAACGTACCTACAAATTCGCACGGAGCCGGATCCGAGACGTCGTCGTACCGCTGCTCGAGCTTCCGGGTATCGTACTTCCAGGAAAACGCCGGCTGCGGAAAACCTTCGACCTCTACGTCGACCACAATCTTCCCTTCGCCGACGCATACCACGCAGTGACCGCGGGGGCGCTGAAGCTCGACGACATCGTGAGCTTCGACCGGGACTTCGATCGGATACCCGGCATCACACGGATCGAGCCCTAGCGTCACCAGCGACTCGCGCTCGTCCACGGCGATCGTACTTGTTGGCCTGGCACTGATCGCACTGATGGTCGCCTCGATAGGTGCTTCGAGAACCGATGACACGTCCGCCGGCGGTGACCGACAGGGTTCAAGTTGCAGGGCACCAAGTTCCGCGGCAAAGGGATCAAGGTGTCGAATCAGAGTCGGTCTTTCGACGTCGATGGGGGCGAGGTCGATCTTAAGGACATCGACATCAAGTGACACCTCTCTATGTGTACCGTTGCGCGTCTTGTTCGCTGTCGTTCGAAATCTTGAAACGTAGATCTGAACGGCCACAGACGGTTCGATGCGACGAATGTGGCGAAACTGCAAGATCGATTCCAGCAAGCTTCGCGTTCCTTGTCTCATCGGCGACGAACGAGAACGCGAATCAGCGCGGCGCTCCGAACGACTCAGAGCGAGCTTCGGACGTTGACTCAGCCTCAGAAAGGCACTCGGAACGGTTGCGTATCGAGCACGTCTACATCGCTGGTAACGGAGGCCCCGGACTGATCTTCAGCGATGATGCCGAGGATTTCGCCAACGGTGGAGGTGGTGGTTTTTCGTCCGGCACCTTCGATATCGAGCATGTGGTTTTTGAGAATAACCAGGGGGGAATATTCAGTCGCAACTCCCGCCTAAACGTGCGGAATTCGGTCTTCAAAGACAATCAAGGAGCGTCCGTCACATCGATTGACGGAGAGATGGAAGCTGAAGGAATCGTGGTCGACTAGTGACCAGCGACGGAATCGAATCCGAATGGGCCCCCGTGGCCCACCCAACGCGAGGCCCGCGGCTCACCATCGAGAGGCTACTGGGCGCGATCCCGAGTTCACCGCGACGCGTGGCACTCGGCAGAGCTTGACTCCGGACAGCTGATCCTACGGCGATGCTGGTTCCGCAGAAGCACGCTCACCGTCCGGCGTGGTGAAGCCTAGAAGCATCTCAACGAGGAACGCTTCCGGAACGAGGTGGACCCGGAGCGGCGCGGGGACTTCGCGACTGAGTTCTTCCCAGAACTTCACCAGCGACCGCATAGCCGCGGAGATCGGGAACTGATACGGACCCGCGAACAGCGTAATGGCGTCGATCGGCAGGGTAAGCGTTCCGCCGAGCGGGTTCAGGATCGCAGACGTCGGCTTCCGCGTGAGGCTCCCTTTGCCCAGTGAGTAGACACTCGCCCCGGCGCGATCTTCATTCAGGCGCACCCAGCCGAGCGAACCCCAGGTCAGGAACTGCAAGTCCGCCTGGCCGCGCGAGAGCTCCGTATCAAGGTGCTGAATGTAGTTGCGGACTGGAACGGTGGCCTCAAGCCCAGCGAGAAGCTCGTTCTTCATCCGCGTGTTCGTCAGACCTGGCATCTGCCGCACCAGGGATCGTACGCGGTGGAGCGCATCCACGACCTGCCACGCGAGGGCGAGCGTCTGAGCCGTCGTCGCGAGGGATCCCCGGTCGTCGTCGAGCGGCAGTAGCGCTTCGAACAGACGATCGGAAGTCTGCCCGGATATCTCAGCCGAAAGACTGATTGCCTCAAGGTATGCACCTTGGCGGCCGTCGCCATCGATCAGCTTCACCGGAGCGCGGTGGGTTCCGGACATCGCTCGTCGCCTCCCTCGACCGAGATGAGATCGTAACCGCCTACGAGCCTCGGGTCCGAGGTGCACACGACACCTGACCCGCCGTACTCACGCCAACCCGAAAGCCACGCACGCCAGCCCCGCACCGCCTGCCTCGGAACCGAACCTCCACCCCTCGACGCCAGCGCTACTCCTTCGTCAGCGCGAAGTACCGCCCCGCCGTCTGCGCCGCGTCCGGCCGGTACACGTACGACCCGCCCGGCGCCAGTGCCTCCTCGTACAGCACCTCTTCGAGGCCGTTCGCGACGACGGTGACGGCGTAGAGCTCGGCGACCGGGAGGTAGAACCGCGCCACGCCGTTCCGATTCGTCCGCGAGCGGCTGAGGCCCGCGATCCGCACCTCCGCGCCGGCCACCGGCGCGTCGTCAGCATCGACGACCAACAACCGCCCGGTCCGGCTCGGCATGAAGCGCACGATGAACCATTGCTGGAGCCAGCCGGCGCGGCCGGGCACCGTGCCAGACGGCATCGCGTCGAGAACGTCCTTCTCGTAGCCGAGCTGTTTCGGGGTGCGCCAGTCGGGACCGTACTTCACGGTGAGGTAGTCGTCGGGCGGGCTGGGGACCAGGTACTGGTCGCCGACGAAGTCGACGGGGGTCAGCTCCTCGAACAGGGTGACCGGGAACGGCACGCCGGGGTAGTGGGCGATCGTGCCCTTCACCACGCGGTAGCACTGCCAGTCGATGCGGATGCGGTACTTGAAGATCTTCACCGAGGTGTAGAGGCCCTCCGGCTCGAGCTTCACGAAGGCGCCGCCCGCGCGCAGGTCGGCGACCACTGGCTCGATCAGGTCCTCGGTGAACCCGTGCAGCCCGATGATCGAGCCCAGATCGAGGTCGTCGTCCCACGGGATCAGCGCGCCCTCGCGCACCGCTCCGAGGCACGTCCCCTGCCGCAGGAAGAACGTGATGCCGTGCTTGTCGAAGACCGCCTTCGCTTCGGCGAGCAGGCGCTCGGCGTCGGCGATGTTCATCGGCGGGATCTCGCGCTCGAGCTGGTCCATCAGCGCGGTCTGATCGGCGTCGGTCAGTGGCGGGCCTGCGGCCGAGGGACTCGGTTCGGCTCCGTCGGCGTCGGCCGCGGTCGGGTGCTCCTCGGAAGGCATCGCTACAGAACGGCGGTTAGCGCCTCGACCAGAAGGCGGTTCTCGGCCGGGGTGCGCGAAGCGATGCGCAGGTAGCGATCGGCCTCGGGCATGCTCTTCGAGGCGCAGTCCTTGATCAGGATGTTGTGATCCACGTAGAGGCGGCGCGCGACCTCGGGACCGGACGCGGCGCCGTCGGCGAGGCGGGCGAGGATGAAATTCGCGTCCGGCTCGATCGGATCGAGGCCCGGCATCGCGCAAAGGGCCGCGTACAGCTCAGTGCAAGCGGAACGGGTCAGCTCGCAGCTCGCCTCGAACTCGGCGCGGTAGCGACCGACGGTGCGCAGGAACTCCTCGGCGAGCCCGTTGATGTTCCAGATCGGAAGCGCGCCTCGGACCGCATCGACGAAGTCGTGGTCGGCGCTCAACAGATAACCGAGCCGCAGGCCGGCGACCCCGAAGACCTTGCTCATGCTCTTGATCACCACGAGGTTCGGGTGCGCCTCGGTCGCGCTCTCGACGCTGCCCGCCGCACCGGCGCGGGCGAACTCGATAAACGACTCGTCGACGATCAGCCGGCAGCCGGCAGCTTCGAGGCGCCGCGCGAGCCTCAGCACTTCGTCGCGCGGTACCGAGAGCGCCGTCGGGTTGTTCGGCGTGACTACAACCGCGGTGTTGGATCCCCACGCGATCGTCGATTCGGCGAACGCGTCAACGTCCAGCTCGAACGTCTTCGGATCGAGCGGGGAGCGGTTGAGCCCGTCGAGCGCGATCACCTCCTCGTACTCGTTGAACGAAGGCGTCGAGATCGTTAGCCGCTGCACGAACTGGTTGCCGAGGATCTTGATCAGCTCGGCGGCGCCGTTCGCGACCGCGAGACGATTCGGGTCAGCGCCGGTCCAGTCCGCCACCAGGCGAGCCAGCTCCTGCTGCCCCACCGGGTAGTTGGTGACGATCTCGCGCAGGTCTTCGTGGAAGACGTCCAGCATCGCTGGCGGTGGGAAGTGCATGTTGTAGAGGTACGAATGATCGGTGAAGCCGTACCGCCAGTACGAGCCGTGGAGCTGCTGGATGCGGTCGTACTGTGCGTCCCGATCGAGGAACAGGAACTCCGCCGCGTCGAGATCGCGATGGTCGTCGATCTCGTACCACCGGTTCGCCGATACATCGACGGCCGTCAGGTCCCTGATCGAGCCGTCGGCTACGCAGTCCTGGAGCACGGTCTCGTAGTAGCGATCGACATGGCCGCCCTCGACGGCGCGACAGAGGCACGGCGCCACGATATCCCGGAGCATCGCGCCGCGCAGCAGGTAGATGTTGACGGTCTTGAGGGCGGTCTCGGTATCGAAGCCGGCGCCCTGCTCCGAGCCGAGCGTGAAGCTCGTCACCCGGTCATCACCGTCGCGGTGGACCACCGTGCCCGACAGCGGCGGCGCGAACGGCGCGACCGCGAGGCTGCTGCCTGGCCCATCCAGCAGCGCGGTGACCACCTGCGGATCGAACACCAGATCGGCCTCGAGCAGCAGGATGTCCTGATCGAGGTAGTCGCGCGCGTCCCACAGCGATCGGATGTTGTTCGTCGTCGCGAAGTCAGGCGCTTCGACGTAGCAGATCGTCAGCCCCTCGAAGCAGCAGCCGATCCGCTCGCGGATCGTCTCGCCGCCGTAGCCGATCACGATCACGACCTCGACAACGCCCTGCGAGGCCAGCGCGCGTAACGCGCGCTCCAGCAGCGGCTGGCCGCCCACCTCGACGAGGCACTTCGGCAGGTCCTCGGTCAGCGGCTGCAGGCGCGTCCCCTTGCCGGCAGCGAGGATCACCGCGCGTCGGACGGCCTTCGGATCAGAACTCGAGATCTGCGGAGCTTCGTTGCCGACCTCTGACGGATGTCGCGTTCCGCGACGGGGCGGCACCGCGGCACCCGATGTCGGCGAACCCACGGTTAGGCTCCGGCGCTCGCTGCGGGCTCCACCAACCGCGTCGCATCCGATGAACGTCGGTCAGCGGTCGAGGTGGTGAAATACTCGCGCAGGCGGTCGATCGCCTCGTTGTAGCGCTCGTTGCAGAAGGCCAGGCGCAGGTCCTGCGGCACGCCGAAGTCGGTGCCGGGCACCACCGCGACGTGCACCTGTTTGAGGATGTCGCGTGCGAGCCCTTTGGACGACGCGAAGCCGTGGGCCTGGTTCCACTCCTCGCAGCGGAGCATCGCGTAGAAGCCGCCCTCGGCGGCGATCGGCTCGCACCCGGTGCCCAACAGCCGCCTGGTCGTGTACTCCGCGCGCGAACGGTAGACGCCGTTCAGCTCATTCGGACTGTCTTCGTCCGCGAGCGCGGCGATCATGCCGAACTGGTAGGCAGGGTCGGTGCAGAGCAGGGTGTGCTGCTGGATCACGCGCAGGTTGGTCTGCAACTCCTCTGGCAGGATCGCGAAGCCGACGCGCTTCGTGTACATCCGGTAGCCCTTGGAAAAGCTGTTGGTCACGATCGTCGTGTCCGAGTGCTCCGGTAGCAGCGCCAGCGGCGAATGGAACTCGTCATAGAACATCGTGTTGTTGTAGATCTCGTCGTTCAGGACGTACGCCTGGCCATCGACGATGCCGTACATCTCGCGCATCTCGTCCGGCGTCACGATGTTGCCGATCGGGTTCCCGGGCGAGTTGATCACCACCAGCGAGGTCCGCTCCGGCGAGAAGTTCGCCCGGAACGAGTCCATGTCGACGCGCTTCGTGTCGACGTCGATGTCGTAGAACTTGACCGCCGCCCCGGCCAGTTTGGCGCAGTAGAGGTAGAGCGCGTAGTACGGCCGCGGAATCATGATTTCGTACCCGGGTCCGGACACCAGCTGGAAGATATTGCGGAAGATCGGCGAGCTGCCGGTGTTGACGATCACCCGATCGGCCGACACGTCCGCGTGGTGCTTACGGTTGTAGAACGCCGCGATCGCCTCGCGCAACTCGGGCAACCCCTCGGGATAGACGCGGCGCACGAAGTCCGGATCGTGGAGCTTCGCCACCATCTCGTCGAGCACCGCATCGGGCATCGGCAGCTCGGTGACGCCGATCGTCAGCTTGAGGACGTCGGCGCCGTCCTCGATCAGCTGGTCGGCGAGTTCGTCCAGGACGAACATCTGGAACTCGAGGTCGGTCGGCATCAGGTCTCTGATCGTGCGTGGCACAGGCGTCCTCCTGGCGCGATCGACGGTTCCCCGGCATTCGCCGGGGCCATCCCGCACACAAGGTTCGGAGCCGACTACGTGTCGATGAGAGCCGCGCGGCTCACCGCCGAGGGGTGCGCTGGCGCTCTGCCGGGGGATGGTCGCGAACCGCGCGCTGCGATGATACACGTAGTAGCCGCCGCTGACCGCGCTTCCCACACCTTGTGTGCGGGGCGGGCTACTCGACGCGAACCCAGCCGAGAGAACCCTAGTCCCGCGAGGTCAGGAGCCGAGTCAGGTGCCTTCGCCGCCTGAAATTGCGACCTCGAGCCGCCGGCGATTCGACGCGCGTCGCGCGTTGCGGACGCGGCCACGACCGCGAGCCCTCGGTCGCCACGAGTCTCGCCGGCCCTTTTGCGGGGACTATCGGGGGGCGATCCCAAGATCCCGCGGTCGAATCGAGCCGCGCGCATCGAACCGACGCGGCTCATACGAGGACGAAGGTCGCCTCGTCGCAATCTTCGCGACGGTCCCCGCTACGCTGTCCGACGCCCCACCGCGCCACCGCGCACTGCGGTCGGCTGCAACCGCTGCAGCTCCTCGAAGAACAGGCTCGACGGCCCAAACCCGAGGGTCCCCGCAACGCTCGCCGACAGATCCTGCAAGAAACGGTTCGTCCCCGGCGCCGAGACGCGAATCGGCGACACGTGCGTCGGATCAGTGAACCCGCCCCGACGTAGTGCATCGCGCTGCACGTCGTTCAGGAACATCCGCGCCACTTCGGGCGCGACAGGGCGAATCTGGCCAGTGCCTATCTGCGGGCTCTGCGCGGTTGCCGCGACCGATTGGGCCGTGGGAACCAGCGGCGGGGTTGGTGGCGACGGCGCCTGAGGCGCCGGCGCGAGCGGTGAGCCACCCTCGAAAAGCCCGCCCTCCTCCGCTCGAGACACTCGATCGAGCGGAACCACCACCAGGTTCCCTAGCCGTCGACCATCGCAAGCTCCTGGTTCTCCTTGCCGTCCGAAGAATCACCGACGATCACGGGCTGACCGGGGCGAGCGACACCACCGATCTCTAGGAACGAATCCCCAGTTGGCCCTTTCTTGAAAAATTTCTCGAGCCGTTCCGGTGTCAAGTTCGGGTCGACGTTGAAGTTCACGTTCGGGCTTGTGAGAGCCATCGCTTCGATGAATCGTTGCGTCGCATCCTTGAACAGCGTCGGATCGATCGTACTGAATGTCGGCGTTGACGACGGGGGTGGTGGCGCCACGGCGGGCGGAGCGACGGCTGCCGTCACGGGGAAAGCCTCGACGCTCGGCGCCTGGATCTCCCCCACCCCGAGGACGGGCTGGAAGGCCTGACTGAAGTCACCCGCGGCTGGCGAGGCCCCGCGCTCGATCCCCGTCGGATCGAAGTTGCTCGGGCTGAACATCGAAGCGATCTCCGGCGTCGGCCCAAGTTCGCCGAACTGAGGCACCGCGATCTGTTGACCATCGATCCGGTTCGCCGTCGCCAGCGTCGGCCCCTGCTGTAGCCCCTCGCGCACACCGAGGAGCCCGCGCAGCCCGATCAACGACTCGTCCGTGATCGCGTTCTCGCCGCGCGCGATCGCCGACGAGATCGGTGCGCGGTTCCCCGATCGCAGGAACGCGGCCTGCGTGCCGACGTCCGCCGGGTTCTGGGCCAGCTCGCCGATCTGCGACGACACACTCTGAAGCTGCTGCAGGTTCGCCTGGCGGCGCCGCTCGTTGAGCTGTTCGACGCGGGCCTGCTCCTGCGCGTTGAAGACGCGCACGTTGTTCTCGATCTGCGCGTTCAGGCCCTGCACCTCGGTCACGAGCTGCTGCCGCTGGAACCGGTTGTTCTCGAGGCGCGAAGAGATCTGCTCTTGCAGCGCCAGCGCGTTCTGCAACGCGGCGCGGTTGCCCTCCTCCGTCGCCACCTGCTCCTTACGCAACAGGAACCGCATGTTCTCGCGTTCGCGCGCGTCCTGGATCTCGAACTGACGCACCTGCTCCGTGAGCTGTCCTTGCTGCGCACGCAGTGACGCGTTCAGCTCCGCGATCCGCAGCCGCGCAGCCTGGTTCGCCTCGGCGACGCGCAGCTCGTTCGCCGCGTTGAACTGCCGGTCACCCTGGAAGAGACCCGCCAGGTCGGTAAGATTCAGCGCCGACACATTCCCCGTCTCGGCCGCGTTCCGGAGCGCGGCTTGCAGCGCGCTCAAGACCTCGGGTGACAACGAGGCAACCTCCGGCTGACTCTGCGTCGTCTGTACGCTCTGCTGAACCAACGGTGGCTACCTCCTGGCGCGCGCCCGCCGGGTCGGGGTACTCGCGGCGCCCGCCGCGGACCTCGACACCGCCTGTCCCGAGGCTGACCCCCCGCCGATCGCTAATCAACACGCTCAAGTGAGCAGCGAGGGCGCGGGCACAGCCTCAGCGTTGGCTGCCGCCTCGAGGCACGCCGTCGTTGCCTGGTTAGGAACCGCCTCGACGCGACCGCTACGCCGCCGACGCCTCCAGGAATGCGCTCGCCGTCGTCCGCGCCAGCGTCACCCGGTCGCGGCTATCCTCGGCGCGTACGCAGAACCATCCGCTCGTGTGCCAGCACGATGGATCGCCCAACACTGCGTGGCCCAGGATCAGCAGTGCGATCCGCTCCGCCTCATCCGGGTCAGTCTCATAAATCGTCCGGTTGATCACCATCACACGGTCGCTGGCGCACCATTCGGCGATCGCCCCGTCCGTCACGTGATCCGGCCCCAGGATCAGCTGACGAACGGGCGTTCGGCCCTCGACCAATGCTCGGAACACCTGACGCCCCTCGCTCCTCCCGCCGCGTTGCTCTCCCATCGTTCTTCGCCTCCTGCATAGCGCTCGATCGCGCCGGCGTCCGGCTCGTCCGAGGGCCCACCCCGCCCCCGCGTCCAGCGCCATCGATGCTGCTCTTCGCTCGAATCGAGGGTTGTGTCAGCGCCGCGTGGCGCGCTTCCCACTCGCGCACCGTGCGATCAGCCTCGCGCTGCCCGTGCATCGGCGCTGCCGTACATAAGCGCATTGGAATCTGTCGAGCATCCCGGCGCATGACATTCCCGGTCCGTCGCGAATCACCGCCGCGCCCGCCCGCCGCCGCCATCGGCGATTGACGCGGTCTTCCTGTGTGCCGGCTCACCGCAGCCGGTCGATCGAACGTACGGACCCTCACTCTCGCCTGTCATCATCAATCTTGAGGGTTCTGTCAGAACTCAGGGCACGGATGACGCGCAGTGAAGCCCCCTCACGGTTGCCCTGTCTACGCCGCCGCCATTTCGGCGATCAGTGCATGCCAGCGCCCGACGAAGCGTCGTCGCTGCTCGGCCAGGGGGACGACCTCGCCGCGGCGAGCGCGAGCGCGCAAGTACTGGCGGAGTTCCTCAAACGCCGAGCAGAAGCGTGCCGCTGAGGCGAAGCTCCCGAAACCGAGCATCGGGTAATAGCGCTGCTTCACCGCGCGGTGGTCCTGTTCCGTGAGGTTGTTGAGGTATGGATTCGTCCGGTGCACGACCTTCCGTCCCAGGATCCAGCGGATCGCTCTGCGGTACGGCGGATGCTGGTCCGTGGTGACGCGCTGCGGCTTGCGCTCGGTCACCTCGACGAGTCGCCGGAGGAAGCGCCGGGCGGCGTGCTGGTCCCGGTGCTCGCTGAGCATGGAGTCGAGGAGCACCCCCTCGCGGTCGATGGCGCGGTAGCGATAGCACCAGCGCCCGGCGACCTTCACGTAGGTCTCGTCCAGGTACCAGGAGCCGCCGGCCTGGCCGCGCCGCTTCGCTCGCAGCTGGTCCGCGAGCAGCGGGGCGAAGCGGACCTCCCAGGCGCGGATCGTCTCGTGCGTGACCTCGAAGCCGCGCTGGAAGAGCAGCTCAGCGACGTCGCGGAAGCCCAGCTTGTAGCGGAGACGCCAGAGCACGGCGAGCAGCACGATGTCCGTTGGGTACTGCAGATCGTTGAAGGTGGGGCGTGCCGGTCCGCTCGTTGAAGCGCCGCCGGCAGGCTTGGCAGCGAAACCGCCGGTAGCCGAGCGCGGTGCGGCCCTTGCGCCTCGTCGTCGCCGTGGATGCACAGTCTGGACAAGCCATCAGCGTCCCCTCACCGTTCCGTCGATGAGGCTAGCCGAGGCCGGCGTGCCCTGAGATCTGACAGGGATGATCGGTACGACGCCCAGCCACCACTAGGCGGCGAGCGTTTACGGTGCCGGGTGGGCTCCCGGGCTCGGTCTGACCCCAGATTCTGACTGGCGCTTCGGCTGCTCTCGCTCTGATCTGTCGGCCGCGCCTCCGAGTCCATCTGGCACGCACCGGTCGGGCGAACGTGACCTCATAGGAGCCTGCCTTGGCGGCTCGTCGCTGTCCTGTCCGCCGTCCCGGCACGTGCGGCCACCCTGTACAGATTGTTCGATGAAGGGATGACGATGACCACCATGACAGATGCGACCACGCGCGTCACCGCCGGGGTCGACACGCACCGCGACCAGCACGTGGTCGCCGCGCTCGATGAGCGGGGCGGCGAGCTCGGGGTGCGGTCGTTCGCGACGACCACGGCCGGCTACCGACAGGCGCTCGCCTGGCTGCGCAGCCTTGGTCCGGTCGAGCGCATCGGCGTCGAAGGGACGGGCACCTACGGCGCTGGCCTGACCCGCTACCTGCTCGCCGAGGCGGTGGCGGTGGTGGAGGTGAATCGCCCCAACCGCCAGCTGCGACGCCGCCACGGTAAGTCCGACCCCGTCGACGCCATCGCCGCCGCTCGCGCTGCGCAGTCAGGGGAGGCCCTCGGGTGAGGCGAAGACCCGCAGCGGTGCCGTGGAGGCGATCCGCGCGCTGCGCACGGCTCGCCGCTCGGCCGGGCATGCACGCACGACGGCCCTCAACCAGATGCGCGCCCTGCTCGTGAGTGGACCGGACGACCTCCGGGCCGCACTGCGTGGCAGCACTGTGTTCGAGCTGGTGACGACCGCGGCCCGGCTGCGTCCGACTGACCCCACGACCGCCGTCGGCGCCACCAAGCTAGCCCTGCGTGAGCTGGCTCGGCGGGTGCAGCGCCTCGAGGCAGAGTGTCGCCGCCTCGACGCCGTGCTCGAGCAGCTGGTCGCCACCACCGCGCCCGCCCTCGTCGCCTGCTTCGGCGTGGGCACCGACACGGCCGGCGCTCTGCTCGTCTCCGCCGGCGACAACCCGCAACGCCTCCGCAGCGAGGCGGCATTCGCCCATCACTGCGGCGTCGCCCCGATCGACGCCTCGTCGGGGCTGACCATCCGCAAACGACTCAACCGCGGTGGCGACCGCACCGCGAATCAAGCGCTCTGGCGAATCGTCATGGTCCGCATGGTCCACGACCCCCGCACCCGCCGCTACGTCGAGCGGCGCACGCGCGAGGGCCGTTCCAAGCGCGAGATCATCCGCTCGCTCAAGCGCTACGTCGCACGGCAGCTCTATCGCTACCTCCCGCGACCCGAGTCGCTCGCTTGACAGCCGATAGGAGCATCAGAACCAGCGCCCGTAAGCTGCGACGAAGCACGGCATCAATTGTTCGAATATCGTCGCCACCGACGATGAAACGAGGGATGATTTGATGCGATGTCTTGAAACCAGCGACAGCCACGGCGAACCTCCACGAGCGCTGACCGGGAACGATCGTACAGGCTTCGCGGGCGAGCGGTCGCCCGCTATCATCCCCTCGCACTGAGGAGGCAGCGTGGCTGGGCGACTGAAGGACAAGTACGCGATTGTGGGGATCGGGCAGACGGAGTTTTCGAAGGACTCCGGGCGGACGACGCGGCACCTGGGTGTCGAGGCGATCCGGATGGCGATGCAGGACGCGGGCCTCGAGGCGGACGAGGTCGACGGGATGTTGTCGTACTCGGGGAACGATTCGACGGATTCGCCGACGATCTCGGGCGACCTCGGGATTCGGCTCGACTTTTACATGGACGTGAGCGGCGGCGGGTCCAGCACGGAGGCGCTGATCGGTCTCGCGATGGGGGCGATCGAGGTTGGGATGTGCAACACGGTCGCGATCTTCCGCGCGATGAACGGGTACACGGAGGCGCGGATCGGGGGCACCGGGCGGCAGACGCCGGTGTTCCGAGGCAACGCGCTGGACCAGGCGATCTACGGGATGAACTCGGCGGGACAGTCGTTCGCGCCGGCGTTCATGCGGCACATGTACGAGTACGGGACGACCAGCGAGCAGCTCGCGCACGTGAAGGTGGCGCACAGCAAGCACGCCTCGAACAACCCGAAGGCCTACTACCCGGCCAGGGTGACGGTGGAGGACGTCGTCAACTCGCGCTGGATCACGAAGCCGCTGCACCTCCTCGATTGCTGCGTGGAGACGGACAACGGGAGCGCGTTGATCGTGACGAGCATCGAGCGCGCGCGTGACCTCAAGCAGATGCCAGCAGTGATCATGGGCGTGGCCGGTCGCGTCAGTAAGCCGTCGGCGGGCTACCACTGGTCGCGCGGGCCGATCTCGCGCGTGGCGGGTCACTACGCCGCGCCGATCGTCTTCGGCCAGGCGGACATCAAGCACGAGGACGTCGACGTGACCGGCTCCTACGACGCCTTCACCTTCACAACGATGTTGCAGCTCGAGGCCTACGGGTACTGCGCCGAGGGCGAGGGCGGCGACTACGTGTCGAGCGGGATCATCGAGCTGGGCGGCGCGCGGCCGAACAACACGAGCGGCGGGCACCTCTGCGAGGGCTACACGCACGGGATCGCGCTGGTGACGGAGAACGTGCGCCAGCTTCGCCACCAGGCGGACGACTACTGCCCGAACTGGGCGAACGGCGAGCACACCTACGACTACAGCGAGGGCGGCTGCCGTCAGGTGGAGAAGGTGGAGATCACCCACAACCTGGGCTGGGCGAGTCCGCCGACGGGCTCTTCGTTGATCATGCGGCGACCGTAGGCGGGGACAGACGATGTCGGAATACCTCGGAGTTGAAGTCAACATCGCCTCGAACGATGGGGCGAAGCGGGAGTTCCTCGAAGCGGCGGGCGAGGGGCGGCTGGCGCTGCAGCAGTGCAGCGACTGCGGGAAGCTGCGCTACCCGATGATGACGGCGTGCCCGTTCTGTACGTCGTTCGACTGGTCGTGGTCGGACGTGTCGGGCAAGGGGATGATCTACTCCTACGAGCTGGTGATGCACCCGATCCACCCGGCGTACCGCGAGCGGGCGCCCTATCCGATCGTGCTCGTCGAGCTGGACGAGCAGCGCGAGTACCCGACGGCCGACGACGGCCTACGTCTGGTGTCGAGCCTGGTCGACGCCTCGGGGGAACCGGAGGACCTCGAGCGGGTCGCGATCAACGCGCGGGTGGAGGTGGAGTTCGCGGACCTCGGGGACGGGCTGGCGCTGCCCCGGTTCCGGCTGGCCTCGGAACAGCCGGACGCCTCGGAGCTATGGCGGTATCCGGGGTAGGGGGTGACGCCAGAGTCGCGATCAGGGGGGGCGCAGTCGAGCTAGTGCTCGCTGTCGTTCAATTAGCTGGCCGATGGCGGTAGCCGCGACCCGCGGCGTCGCTCGGAGGCTACGCTACCCCTGCCATGGTGGGACTGCCCAGTCCCACTTCGGGACGGGTTCGTCGAAGTTTGGCTCGGCGCCGGGCTGGGAGAAGAGCTTGGCGAGGCGGGTGCCCCACTCGACATAGCCCATGAAGGCCGCTCGGAACTCGGCGTCGTCGGGGAGTCCGACTTCGTCGGCGGTGTCGACGAGGAGCTCGATCCAGCGGCGCCGCTGAGCTTCAGTGATACGTCGATTGAGGTGATGGCGGAGCATCTCCGGGTGGCCGCCGTGATCCCTCGTGTAGTTGGCGGGGCCGCCCAACACTTCACCGATCCAGGTGGCGACGTGTTGTGGGTGCTGCGGGTCCATATCCTTGAACAGCGGGTAGAGGAGTTCGTCGGCGAGGACGGCGTCGTAGAAGCGGACGAAGAGCCGCTCGATCGCCTCGGCACCGTCGGCCCAATCGAAAAGCGAGGGCGGATCAGGCGGCGCGTTCTCTTCGCTGCTCACGGCGACATGATACGCGCGGGTCGCTGCGATCTCGTCTCGTCGCGTCGGGTCAGCGGGGATCGCGCTGGAGTGCCGCTACCGCGGCCGAGCGACGGTGATGAGGCGGCCGTTCGAGGTGAGCTCGAAGCCGGTCAGCGGGTCGGATCGTGGCTGTACGAAGAAGGCGTTTTCAACTGGGTGAGGCCGCCGGCGACGAGGCGTCAGGGTCAGGCCGCGGTGGGGGATCGCCACATGATCGCGCTGCGGAGGCGCGATCGGGGGGCGAGTCTGGTTCGTTAGCGGCCGTCGGTGGAGGCCCTATCCTCGTCAGGCGCCGCGAGCGCGCCCGGGACGACGATCGGCCGAGGGCCATCGGGCTCCGGCGTCGGGGGCTCGGCCTGCGGGTCACCGGCTTTGCGGGCGGCGCGTGCCTCGCGCTTCGCTTCGCGCTTGGCGGCCTTGGCGCGGCTGCGCTGGTTGCGCTCGAACGAGTAGTTGGGGCGTCGAGGCATCGGGGTCCTCAGGTCGCGGGGCCGGCGGAACACTCCGAGCGTATCAGGTTGGCACCTGGCGACCTGGGGCTCCCGCCAGAGACGCTACTGCGCCGTGGGGTCCGTGACGCGGCCCATGAACAGAATCGCGCCTGTTTCTCGTTCCTGAATGAGGAACAGGAACGGGCGGTCGACGGTCAGCTCGATCTGCCGTGCGGGCGCGGATGTGAGGCCCATGATCACCGCGGTGGCGGCGGCGGCCTCGGTGCCCTCCTCGTCGACGGAGATAAAGGCCTCGTGGACCACGTCCTGGATGAGCAGCGAGGCTTGCGAGGTGATACCGGAGAAGTCGGCACGGTCGGTGAACGCGGTCGGCATGCCGAGGTCCGAAAGCACGGGCTTCAGCGCGGCCTGCGTGCGGAACTCGAAGCGCGGGAAGGAGAGCACGACGCTGGCCGGGCTCACTGAGGCATTGATTGAGTCGAGCAGGCCGGCATTGAACCGCGTCTGAAACGATTCGAAGGAGCCTTCTTGCGGGACGATCACGAGCATGGAGAGCTGGCCGCCGACGTACGGAAGCTCGATCGCCTCGTAGCCGTCGCCGGCTCCATGGGAGAACGTCGCGGTCTGGTGCATGAACGGCACCGTCAGGTCCTCGCCATCTGGCGTTGTGAACGTCCCGTCCTGGGTCGCGCCCTCTTCGAAGCGGTGCGCCCAAGGCGCATTCAGGTAGATGGCGTTGGTGAGGACGAGGCGGGTGCTCTGGTCGATCACGTTCTCCGGGATCAGCTCGGGGATTCGCTCGCGGGTCTGTTCGTCGACCCAGGCGTTGATCAGCTCGCGAGCCGCCTCGGGCGCGGTCTCGTAGTCGACCAGCCGCATGCCGGCGCCGTAATCCGCCGCGAGGGTGTCGAGGAACCCCTGATCGAAGCCGAAGCCCTGCTGGCCGAAGAGCTGGTTGGCCATCGCCAGCTCGAGTTCGACGGTCTCGTCGCCGAGCGGGTACTCGCCGGGGATCGCGGCCAGCGCCTGGTCGAAGCCGTTGAAGCCTGCGCTGAGGTTCTCCGCGCCACCGGCGAGATCCGCGTGGAGCACGGCGTCCATCTCGGCCCCAGTCTGCCCACGCGCGCCCTCGCGGGTCATCGCCAGCGCGACGGCGGCGCTGTACGGCGAGAACACGAGGTTGTCGCTGTTGCCCTCGACGAGGGCGGCGTAGAGGTCGGCGGCGAAGGCGTTGGTCGCGTCGGCGACGGAGGCGACGGCAGCTGGTTCGACGACGTTCCTGGCGACGTCGCTGATCACGAGGTCGACGGTGGTCGGGCGTGCCGCCGTCGGATCGGGCGTGGGGTCGGGCTCGGGGTCTTTGTCGCCGCTGCAGGCGGCGAGCAGCGCGAGGGCGGCGATCAGCAGGAACAGACCGCCCCGGAGCAGGCGTCGACGGGCAGGCATGTCGAGGCCTCCTCGGGGCGGTCCGACTGCAAAACGCCACCGCGGTTCGGCTGGTTCCCGCTTCCCCCCTGTGCCCAAACGAACGAACGGCCTTTCAGTGCCCGCTCAGGGCGGTTGGCGGGCACTCGTAGTCCTCGAACTGGCGCAGCAGAAGACGCGACTTGTTACCAGTCGCCGCGGTCGGTCGAGCGCGGAGGCTCGCGTCGCGGATTTGCGCGCTCAGCCGACAGCCGAGCCGATGCCGCGGCGGAACTGCGCGTAGGTGACGACACCGGCGATCGCGGTGACGGCGCGGTCGGCGGTGGGGAAGACGCCGGGGTCGGCGCCGGCGATGCGCGCGCTGCGTTCGAACGTGTCCTGAGTTCCACCCAGGCCGAGGTCGACCGGGTTGCGCGGTGAGGTGCCGACGGCGTCGATCTCCTCGCGGAGGCGATCGATCGTGTCCGGCGCCAGCTCGGCGAGGGTGAGTCCGGCCTCCTCGAGCGCGTCGACGGCGGAGATGCTGGGTCCGCCGGGTCCGGTGACGATCGCGATCCGGCGGCCGGCAGGCGCCGGCCGGATGTGCAGGGCGACGACGAGGTCGATGAGCTGCTCGGCGTTGTGGGCGATGATCGCGCCAGTCTGACGGGCGGCGGCCTCCCAGATCTCACGCGAACCGGCGAGCGCGCCGGTGTGGCTGTGCGCCGCTCGCGCGCCGCCCTCGGTGCGACCAGCCTTCCAGAGCACGACCGGCTTGCGAGCGGCGGTGGCGCGCAACGCCTCGAAGAAGGCGCGGCCGTCGCGTGCACCCTCGACGTACATGGCGACGACGCTGGTAGCGGGGTCTTCGCCGAGGTATCGCAGGAAGTCCGCGGCCTGGAGGTCGAGCTGGTTGCCGACAGAGACAGCCTTGCTGACGGGCAGGCCTCGATCCCGGCTGCCGCTGGAGAGCATCGCCATCAGCGAGCCGCTTTGCGAGATGATCGCGGTGTCGCCGACATCCGTCGGCATCCCCGGCGAGGGGGCGAGCCCGACCGCTGGGGCGTACACGCCAATGCAGTTGGGACCGATCAGGCGCACGCCGCCCGCCCGGCTTGCGGCGAGTAGCTCCTCGGCGCGGGCGTCGCCTTCGGGGGTATGGCTCGTCGAAGCCTGAGACGAACATGATCGCCGCGGGCACGCCAGCGCGTCCGCAATCCTCGATCACGCCGGCGGCGGCGCCGGGCGGGGTGACGACGATGGCCAGGTCGATCGGCTGGCCGATCGCGGAGACGTTGGGGTAGCAGGGGACGCCGAGGATTTCGTCGGCATTGGGGTTGACGGCGTAGACATCGCCCTTGAACCCCGGCGACTGGAGCGCCTCGAGAAAGCGGCGACCGAGACCCTGGCCGCGCGGCACGCCGACGACGACGACGGAGCGCGGCTCGAAGATCTGTCGTATGACCTCGGCGCTGACGGTGGTGGCTGTCATGGCGCTGATGCTACGCAGCGGGGCAAGCCTCGTGCGGGTCGGGTTCGATTTGAAGGTGGCGGTCGACGCTCCCATGCTGGACGCATGTCCGACAACGTTGGATCGGGCCGGTTCTGGCGGCAGTCTCCACCGCCGATCGTGGAGGGCGCGTAGTGACCGCCGTTGTGATCGCGCACCGCACCTGCCCGCGGCACGAGGCGGAGAACAGCCTGGCCGGAATTGAGCGGGCGGGGGCTCTCGGCGCCGACGGTGTCGAGGTGGACGTGCGGCTGACGCGCGATGGCGTGCCGGTGCTGATGCACGACCGGACGCTGCTGCGGGTGGCGGGTTGGCCGCTGCCAACGCGGTGGCTGTCGTTCGAGCGGTTGCGCGGGATGCGGCGGCGCGACAACGGGTTGCAGATCCCGACGTTCGAGGAGGCGTTGGCGGCGCTACCGGGAGGCGCGGCGATGGCGATCGACACTAAGGACCCACAGGCCGCGCCCGCCATCGCCGAGCTGGTGCGGCGCATGGGCCTCGAGGACCGCGCGCTGCTGTGGGCGCGGTCGATGGACGCGGTCCGCCGCTTCGGCGAGGTGCTACCCGGCGCCGAGCGCGCGCTGCTGCGCGATACCAGGACCAGCAGGGCGACTCGACGATTCCTGGACGACGCCGGGCGGTGTGGGGCGCAGGCGGTCTCGGCGCACTGGGACCGGGTGTCCGAGGCGTTCGTCGCCGACGCGCACGAGCGCGGGCTCAAGGTCTACGCAATGGCGCGGAACGCGGAGTCGCAGGCCTCGAAGCTGGCGGCCAGCCTCGATGGCGTAGTCACCAACTGGCCGGAGGAGGCGCTGGCGGTCAGAGATGAACGGGGATGATCCAGTACGGGCCGCCCCACGAGAGGTCCCAGACGTAGTCGTTCGCGATGTGCGCCCACGAGGTCCAGAAGATCAGGCGGGTGACGCCGTAGAACATCCCGGCGCGGTAGAGGGCGACCATTGCGCGCTCTGGGAGGTACTTGCCGATCCAGTTCCAGGCTTTCGGGTCCGCCTCGACGATGGTGTTCCAGAAGTAGCGCTCGCGAAACACCTCGAAGTGGGCGAGCGCGATCACGAGCCAGAGGGCGTCCATGACGACGCCGAGGCTGCTGTAATACGCGCCGGCGTCGTCGTAGCGGCCGACCTCAGCGGCGTAGGCCCAGATGCCGGTCGAGATGTTTTCGTTCCAGAAGGGCCAGAGCAGCATCGTGCCGACGGTGTCGCTGGTGTCCGTGACGTTGTGCGCGAGGCCACCGAGGAGCACGCCCAGCGCCCAGGGTTTGCTCTTGGTCAGCAGCAAGACGAGGACGGCGACGACGACCATGATCAGGATCGAATGGGTGAAGCCAGCGCCGGGCCAGCCGCGATGGAACTGGGCGGGTTCCGCGGCGCCGATGTCGATTGGCCCCTTCGAGACGCCGTAGACGTACCACTTCGTGAACGCGTCGGGGGGTGTAGGTGCCGACGAGAATCCCGATGAAGCTGACCTTGATCCCCATGTGGCGCTGGATGACGTAGGTCTCGAAGTCGTGCGCGGCCCAGCTCATGCGTCGCTGTCGGAGCCCGCACGCGGTTTCGTGGGCGAAGGGTTCGCTGCGTTGGAGGCCTCGGTATCAGACGGGCCGCGTGGCTCACGAAGGCGGCGAAGGATCGTGGGGCCCAGCCACACCAGCGCGACCAGCCAGATCGCGCCGTAACTCCACCAGGCGAAGACCTCTTTCGCGAAGAAGCCCGCTGCGATGTAGGCGACCGCCGCGAAGAGGTAGAGCAGCAGCTCCGAGCGCGGCGTTCCCTTCCGCCTAGAGGTGATCTGGGTCGCTCTCGAATCCCGCCCCGTGGGGGCCGGGGTGGAACGGCGGGGGGTCGAATGCGCCGGCATTCCGGAACGATAGCAATTAGCGCATCGGTCTCTCGGTCCAGCGATCGGCTCGCGACGGAACCTCGCGTGGGGGTCTCCCGATGCGAGCGCGCCTGGCCTGGACCCACGGCTGTGGCACGGGGGTGCCGATGCCCAATCGACGTCGGACACGCGCGATCGGCTCGGCGCCTGGCTGGCATCACATGGAGCCGATTCGCTACCTGGATGCGCCGCCCGTTGGCTGCCCGCGGTGCCAGCGCGGCGTCATGGTCGTCCTCTCGGGGACGAACGGTGACATGTACACCTGCGCGCGCGCCTGCGGACAGCGCTACTGGGTGGACCGCTGAGCGGCTACAGCTCGATCCGCGTCAACAGCGAGGTCGTGACGATCTGCGCCGCACCTGATTCGGTCAGGGCCTGTAGCGGCCGATCGCTCGAGGCCAGACGCGCGGCGTCCGCCGCCGCGAGTTGGGCTCCGCTCTCGTAGGCCACAACCATGAGCAGCATTCCAGTGTTGATCCCGGCCCAACGCAGACGCCCCACACGCATCTCGCCGCCGCGCGCTTCGCTTGCATCCTGCGCCTTCGCGAGTCCGTCCATCAGCGCCGCCTCCTGCCCCGGGGTCGCGCGGAGACCGAGTACCGTCGCGACCGCGCGCTCGGTAACCAGCGTGTCGTGCGGGCGCGGCGTAACGTCGTCCAGCACCGACGCCTGGATCATTCGAGCCGGCGGGTTGTCAGATTCCAGCGCGGCCGCAACCGGGTTTGGCGCCTCGAGTTGTTGGAGCTTCTGCAGGAAGTCGGCCATCGCCCCCAGATCGGTGAACGCGTTCAGCGACGTGATTCGACCGGTGGCCTCGCCGCCGTAGAACGTCGAGGCCGCCCGTGTGATCTGAGCCGTTCGCCTCGAAGAGGCGCTTCGCATCACCGAGGACGCCGACGAACTCCTCTCGCCGTCCAGGGGCAACTTCGAAGGCACGAACTGACGAAACGGTCATCGCTGGGTCCTCTCTTCATTACGTCTCAGTCCCGTTGTCGCCGGGGACGCTACCACCGGCGGATGCTCGAACGCTAGGCAGCGGGGAGGATCTGCACTTCGGGAGAGGACTGTTAGTGGATAGGGAGATCGGGCGCCGCGAACGCCTCGCGCGAGCTCTTTCTTGCTGCCGATGCCCAGATCAGATCTGACGGGCTCGGCCTGGCGGAGGGGAACTGGCTGGCCCGCCGGACGTTAACTTGACGAGGGGTGGAGATCCCTCCGGCCTATCGCTCCTGATCGAATGGAACCTCGTGAGCGATCACCACACTTCAAGGCGAATCCGCGGGCTTGCCATGTCTCTGGTCGCGGGTGCGGCACTGACGCTTGGCGGTTGCGTGTTCGGCGGGGGCGGCGATAAGTCGACGGCGACCGCGACGCCCGAGGTGACGCCGACCGTCGGGGCCACCTCGGAACCGACGGCTGCGCCACCGGTGATCGCGACTCCCGGCCCGAGCGGCGCGCTGCCGCCCGGCCTCGAGGTGAGCGCGCCCGGGACCTGGGAGCGGCGGGACGGGATGCGGTTCGGCGACGAGCTGCCGGACATCCTGGGTGTGTTCATCTACGACACGGACACCGGGACGGGGACGCTGTGGTCGCTCGATCCGGCGAGTGTCGCGGACACTCAGTTCGTGCTCGTTGAGGCGAGCCCGGGCGGGCAGTACGTAATCGCGCGCGCCCGGCCGAGCCACCTGGTGAATACCGAGAGCGGGCAGTCCTTCACGTGGGGTGCGGAGGTACGGCTGCAGGAGATCGATGACCGCGGCTTCGCCCTGTTCACCGCGTTGCGTGGCTGCTCATTCTGGCTGGTCGACCTCTCCGCTGACGGGCCGCGCGCGCTCGCCTCATCCGATCTGCCTTCGGGCGTCGCTGCCGGAAACTGCTCGATCAGGGCGCGCGTGTCGCCAGACGAGAGCGAGCTCCTGGTCGCGGTCCTCGGGAACAACTTCAGTGGAGGCGCCGGGCTGTTCCTGACTGACGTTGCGACCGGCGCGTCGAGGCTGCTCTCGGAGCTCGAGCCGACTTCCGTCACGATGACCGATCGCGGCCCGGAGGGCACCGTGATCCTGACCGCCTCGATTCCCGGCGAAGCCTGGATCGGTGAGTACACCTGGACGGATCGCAGCCTGGCGACGGTGGGGATTCGCAGCCGATTGAGTGCCGATCCAGACGAGAAGCTACCGTCGCCCGAGTCGCTGACCGTCTCACCAGACGGTCGCTGGGCCGCGTGGCTCGACAACGACGGGCTCGGCGTGGGGCAGGGCGCGGGCGGTGAGTCCGAGTGGCCGGTGACGGTGATCGCGAATCTGCGCGACGGTGGTCCCGTGGTCCGCGCGCAGCGTGTGACCATGCGCAACGGCATCGTCGAGTTCGACTGGCTCGCCGACAGCTCCGCACTGGCGGTGCAGTCCGAAGAGGGCTTCGCACTCCTCGGGACTGACGGGAGCTACGAGGCGTTGCCGTTCCCGGTCGCGTTCCACACCGATCCGGTGCCGGTTCCGGCGCCGGACGGCGCGGAGCGGTTTGCCTACGACGGACGCGTCGTCGACGCGGCCGGTAACGAGGTCGGCGAGCCGCCGGCTGTGGTCGAGGCGTGGGGTGGGGGCGATGGCAGCCAGCCGTCAAGCTGGTGGGTGCGCACGAGCTACGGTTGGGGCGCGGACAGCTCGCAGCTCGTATTCGTTCGCACCGAGGTACCTGGTCGGGATTTTGGCCGCGGCGGGATGGCGACGATCGGGCTGCCACCTCGGATCGTGACGGGTCCGCCAGCGCCGTTCGCGGCACCGGTGCTGTTGCGGGTTGCCTCGGATGGTGACCGGCTGAACGTGCGCGTGGGGCCGGGGATCGGTGCGGAACGCCTCGGTCAGTTCGAGCACGGCACCGTGGTGACGGTCGTCCTCGATACCAGCATGGGCATGTGCGGACCGGACGGCTGTTCGCTGCTCAGCGACCCGGAGCTTGAGTACGGGGACGGCTGGTGGATCTACGTCCGCGATGACCAAGGCCTGGACGGATGGGTGAGCGCGGAGTTCGTCGAGTGGGCTGATTGATGGACACGTCTCCGCACCGCTAACGACCACGTCCGTGGCAGCGCTTGTACTTGCGGCCGGAGCCGCAGGGGCAGGCGTGATTCGCGGGGACCTCGGCGACCGAGCGGTGGACGACGTTGGCGCCGTCGCCGGCCTCGAGGCGGGCGCGCTCGATGCCCGGGCGTCCGACGATGCCGAGGACGGTGGGGCCGGCCGTTTCGCCCGCGAGCAACTCGAGGCGGCCGCTTGCCGTGAGGTTCGGGAAGGCCTCGAGGAGGAGCGGAAGGCTCTCCTCGGCGATCGCGCGCGCGACCGGCGCGCCCAGGCAATGGTGGCTGCCCCAGCCGAACCCGAGGTGGTTGCGCGCGCCACGGCGCAGGTCAAAGCGGTTTGGATCGGGGAAGACGGCAGGGTCGCGTTTGACTGCGATGATGATGATCTGCAGCTGATCGCCAGCATGGAGCTGGCGACCTCGGAACTCGGTGTCGACGGTGGCGAAGCGGCGGATCACGCGAAGCGCGGGGTCGAAGCGAGCGAACTCGTCGATCACGTTCGCGAGGAGCGCGGGGTCGGCGCGCAACGCGGCGAACTGATCCGGATTGCGGAGCAGGGCGAGCAGGGCGTTGCCGATCGCAAAGGCGGTCGGCGCCTGGCCGACGGTGGCGACGAAGACGACGAGCGCCACGAGGTCGTCGCCGCTGAGGGTGCCGGCGTCGCGATCGGCGCGGAGCGACGCGAGCAGCGAGTCACCGTCGATGTCGAACGCTTCGATCAGCTCTCCGATTTCGGCGCAAGCGTCTGCGAGATCGACATCCGGTCGGTCGGACAGGGCCGCTGGGCCGAACTGACTCGCGGTCATGAGGAGCTGAGCCAGGCGTACCAGGAGGGCGGCCTGGCGGCGGATCTCCACGTTGCCGGCCGGGAGCGTGTCGATCCCGAGGAGCTGGAGGGTAATGCCGAGCGATAGCGGCTGGGCGAACTGGTTCATCGTTTCGAGCTCGTCGCCGCGGGCGGCCTCGATAAGCGCGGTCGCGAGTGTGCGAATCGGGGCGCGGAGCGCCTCGACGGACGCCGGCGCGAAGGCGGCGGCAGCGGCGCGTCGGAGCCGAGCGTGGTCGGCGTGCCCGGCGCTCGAGAGGATGCTGTCGTAGGGAAGTGGCGACTGGGCGGCAACTCCTCGGACGAGCTCGCCGGCGCGGCCGATCCCGCCGCGGCCGTCGGCGCTGAAGGTGCGATCGCCGCGCAGCACCTCGAGCGCGTCGGCGTGGCGGGTGAGCACCCACGCCTGCTCAGGCTCGCTCCAGTGGACCGGGTCGTCGATGCGGAGGCGGCGAAGGAGGCCGTCGGCGTCGGTCCAGACCTCGTCGACGGTCGCGTCAAAGTGAGGACCGGCGTCAGGGCCGGGCGCGCGGGCGGTGTTGCCGGGGTGATCGCCGTTGGACGGCATCGAGTCCCCGATCCGTTGCGGTCTCAGTTCTCGTCGAGTGTCGAGGTTGGACGCACGATCAGTGAACCCTTGGTCCCCAGGGATTTCAACGACGGAATGACGCTACGCGCTTGGGGTGGTGGGTGAACTCGAGGGTGAACGGCAGTGCGAACCCGAGTGGAAGCGACCAGGGCCGTTCGAGCCGACACGCGCTGGGGCGCGATGCGCGACGTGCGGTGCGTGTTCCCAGCGGCGGACCGCGGGTTACCGGGGCGCTGCCGCTTCCTTCTGGTTCCTCGTAGTGATCATGATCGTCGCGACGGGGCGCAGCGTAACGTCGTGAGGACGGCGCCTGAGATCGACGTGTCGATGTCGTTGAAGAGGTGCGCCACCGGCTCGAACGGGTCGCCGAGCGAGCGAACGCGCGCGGCGAGCGAGGCGTCGGCGGGGAAGGTGTCACGGCGTCGGGCGAGCAGGCCGAGCGGCGCGCTCAACAACGCCATGGCAGCAGCGAGGCGGGCCGCGCGCACGTCGATCCACTTGCCGCTGGGTCACCCGAGCAGTCTCCGGCAGTGGCGGCTCTGCCGCGAGTGGGAGGAACGTCGCGAGCCGTGAGCTCGAGCGATGGCCTGGGTTTTGGAAGAAGCGCGCCTTCAGCTCTCGATCGAATGGGCTGCCGCGACGAGGTTCCGCATCATTTGGATAGCGTCATCGTGGGGGACGCGGCCGCAGCCGCATGACGAGGAGACCAGCAGGCGCTCCGACGGGACGATCTCGATGAGGGCTTCGATCCGTTCCCGGAGGGCGTCGATGCTTGCGGGTTCCGCTTTGACGTCAGCGATGCCGGCGATGACCTCGATGGAGTCTGGGATCTCCGCGAGCAGGCCGCGCTCCTCCCATTCGCCAGCGTACGAACATTCTATGTGCGCGCGGTCGATCTGGCCGTCCAGCGCCTGGATCAGCGGGACCAGACTCCGCAGATGCTGTTCCTGAGTGGCGGGTTTGCGGCCCATGTCGCCGAGGCAGAAATGGACGCTGCGTCGCACCCGTTGCGGCCCACTGGAGGGGACCTCGCGAAACGGGTAGACGAGCCACGGCACGACTTCCTCGACGGAGCGGACGCCGTTGACGAGGCCGATCATCTCGTTGGGAGCGTCGAGCTGTATCTCGGAGACGCCGGCGGCGACCATGTCGAGGACTTCGGCCTCGACGACCTTCGCGACGTTTTCCATCTGCTCGGACAGGTGCGGGTCCGAGGCGAACGATCCGGTCATGGTGAGCGGCGAGGGGACCGCCGCCTTGTCCAGCGACGGCTCGATCGCCTTCTCGCGGCGGTAGCCGTTCGCGTGCCCGGTCCCGTTCGGGGCCGAGACGTCGCCGGCGATCTGGTAGCGGCCCGCGCCCTCGTAGCCGGCGCGGTGATCGCGCTTCTTGATCACCTCGAGACCGGCGAGGCGCGGCGGGACGTGGTGCACGAAGTCCGGGGCGAACACCTCGCCACCCATGATCTGATCGAGGCCGCAGCCGATCTGTTCGTCGATCGCGATGCGGGCGGCCTTCTGCAGCCATTCGTAGCCGGTCTCATCGGTAAGGGCACCCTTGTAGTAGGAGGTCAGGTAACGCTTGAGGCCGAAGGGGATCGGCCAGGAGCCGACGACGGTGGTTCGAATCATGGAGAGCCTCCTCGCTACGCGCTCAGCCCAACGCAGCCGCGTCGATGCGGCTGCGGTTGAACTGACCTTCGCGTCCGCGAATCCCTTTCACTCGATCGGTATCAGCGCATACGGCAGGTTCTTCGACGGATCGATCGGGCGGCGCTCGATGAAGGCGGTGCGGCGCTCGTGGCCCTCCTCCGAGGCGGCGAAGTCTGGGATGTGCTGCTGCACCGGGCCGACCTCGGGAATGACGAAGTGATCGTGCTGGTTGTAGGAAATCTTCTGCATCTGGACGATCACCGGGCTGACGTTCTTCACGTAACCGATCCAGCGGTCGACCTCGTCCCACAGTTCATGCGGCTCGACGACCTTGTTGACGAGGCCCATATCGAACGCTTCTTGCGCGCTGTATTGCTGGCAGAGCATCTAGATCTCCCGGGCGCGCTTCTGACCAACGCGCGCGGCGAGCATCGCGACGCCGTGGCCGGCGGCCGGGCTGCCGACGCGCGGCCCCGTCTGTCCGAAGCGAGAGCGCGTAGTCGCGATGGTGAAATCGCTTTCGTAGGCGAGGATGTTGCCCGAGCCGATCGCGTAGCCGTCGACGGCCGCGATCACGGGCTGCGGCATCTGCTGGATCACCTGGCTGTAGCTGACGGTCGCGGTGCCCGAGTAGTCGTCGCGCTCGAGGCTCGGGTCGTAGCTCTGGTCGTTGCCGGTGCAGAACCCGTTCGGTCCAGCGCCGGAGATCACGGCGGCGCGCACGGAGTTGTCCTGGCTGGCGTCGAGCAGCGCGTCGGCCATCTCTTCCATCGTGATGCCGCGCTTCGCGTTGAAGGTCTCGGGTCGGTTGATCATCAACCGGGCGACGCCGTCACCCTTTTCGTAGATGACGTCGGAATAGCCGTTCGCCTCGATCACCGAGTCGGTGTAATTCGAGAACTTCTGATCGATCATGTCGACCGCGTCGGGACCGAGTTGAAGCATCTGGGCTGACGACAGGCCCTCGCGGATGATGCCGGTGACGTCCGCGTCGCCTCGGTCGGCCCGGACGCCTCGGGTTCCCAGCCAACGCGTGTAGCCGCGCGTGAAGTCGTGCACCGCCGGGCACGCCTCGTGGTTGAAGGCGACACGGTCGCCGGTCACGAGGTCGTCGACCGTGAGCTCGAAGGCGGCCGCCTCACCGGCGGCTCCGCCCAGAGTGACGTTGAACTTGACCCCGGCCTGCTCGAACGCGATTTGTGTCTCGAACTGAAAACTCTGTGCCATGGCTCCGCTCCGTATGCGCTTTGTCCGGCGTCGCCGGACGGTCCCACTGGACTTCTGCGCAAAGATGGTACTCAGGCGGGCGGAGGCCAACGGGACGGGCGCGGAACAGGAGGCGAAGGCTGGGCCGCATCGGGGGGCCGGCCGTCCCTGTCGCACCTCGTTGTGGCGCCGTCGGGCGTCGATTACGGTTGTGCGAACTTGCTCGATTCCACCTACGGGGAGCGAGAAATGGCAGATCTGCGTTTCGGTGCGTTCCTCGCACCACATCATCCGATCGGTGAGCATCCGGTGCTCCAGATTCAGAGTGATCTTGCACTCGTCGAACACCTCGAACATCTGGGATACGACGAATTCTGGTGCGGCGAGCATCACTCCACCGGCTGGGAGGTGATCGCGTCGCCGGAGATCTTCCTGGCCGCCGCCGCGGAGCGCACCCATCGAATCAAGCTCGGCACCGGCGTCGTTTCTCTGCCGTACCACCACCCATTCATGGTCGCTCAGCGCATGGTGCAACTCGATCACCAGTCGCGCGGTCGCGTCATCTTTGGCTCCGGTCCCGGCGCGCTCCCGTCCGACGCGCACACCCCTGGGTGTCGACCCCATGCTGCTACGCGACCGGCAGGACGAGGCGATGGGCGTGATCCGCCGCCTGTTTGAGGAGGACGAGCGGTTCACGTACGAGTCGGAGTGGTTCACGCTCAGGGACGCGAAGCTGCAGCTCAAACCACTCCAGGAGGACATGGAGTTCGCTGTCGCTTCGATTGTCAGCCCGTCCGGGATGACGCTGGCCGGAAAGCACGAGGCCGGCGTGCTCTCGATCGGCTCAATGTCCAAGGAGGGCATTCGAGCGTTGCCCATGCAGTGGAGCTTCGCCGAGGAATCGGCCGCGGAGCACGGCAAGACGGTCGACCGGAAGAACTGGCGTATCGTTCTCAGCTGGCATATCGCCGAGACCAGGGAAGAGGCCCGAGCACAGGCACGCGAGGGCTCGCTGCGGCACAACAACGAGTACACCGTCGGGACGCTGGCCGCCGGCGACGGCCCGATCTTCGAGACACCTGACGAGGCCGTGGACGCTGTCGGCTTCTCCGACGAGAGCACTGCGGTGATTGGCACCCCTGACGACCTCGTGGCGCGCATCCACGAGATGGGGCAGCTCACCGGGGGCTTCGGCTGTGTGATCGGATTCCTCGTGGCGCGCTACGTGATCCCCGAGGTCAACGGGATGCTCGACGGCTATTGCGAGTCGAACAGGTTCGTGATCGAGAACCGAGACACGTGGCTCCGCGCCAGCGACGCGATCGCAAACAAGATCCGCGAGAACGAACGTGCCCTGGCGGCGGCGACCGAGGACGAAGCCGCCGGCAGGCCGGTATTGAGGGGTGGGCGCCGCCTCACGCCGGGTGTCGCCGGCACTCAGCAAGAGAGCTGACGGCACGCGGGGCGCGCTGACCTGGGTCGGTTGACGCGTCAGGCCTCGACGAGGGGCCAACTTCGACAGCTTCGCCCGCGCTGCTCAGCGCGGCCGTCGCTACTCGAGGCCCTTGTTCGGGTTGACCAGATACTTCTCGCCGGTGGCTCGCTGGTTGTAGAGGGCGACGTTTTCGAGGTCGAGCGCCTCGGCGAGCGAGATCTCCTTCGCGTAGCTGCTGGCGAATGTGGTCTTCACCTCGTTGGCGACGCGCTGGCGCAGCCGCTCGGTCGCCTCGGGGCCGATGCGTTCGAGGAAGGGGGGCAGCAGCCAGCCGCCGAGGCCCCAGGCCATGCCGTAGTTACGGCGCAGCTCGGTCGGCGAGGTGTCCAGGCCGCCGTAGATGTAGACCTGCTTGTGGGTGGTGGAGCCGTAGCGGGCGAAGCCGCTTGCGGTCTGCATCGCCGCGGCCTCCATGGCGGTGAGGATCTGGCTGGCGAGCTGTCCGCCGCCGGTCGCGTCGAAGGCCAGTGTGGCGCCGGTCGCGGCGAGGGCCGACGTCAGGTCGCTCATGAAGGATGGTTCAGAAGAGTTGCAGACGTGGCGCGCCCCGATCGACCGGAGCAGCTCCACCTGTTTGGACTTGCGGACGATGTTCACCAGCTCGACCCCATCGGCGATGCAGGCCTTCTGGAGCATCTGGCCGAGGTTCGAGGCGGCTGCGGTGTGGACGAGCGCGCTGTGGCCCTCGAGGCGCATGGTTTCGATCATCCCGAGCACGGTCAGTGGGTTGACGAAACAGGAGGCGCCCTCCGCCGGTGCCGTTCCGTCCGGCAGGAGTAAGCATTCTCTGGCCTTCACCAGCCGATGCTGCGAGTACATCTCGCGGCCGAGCACGGCCACGGTCTGGCCGAGCAGTGCCTGTGCGTCGTCCTCGGAGCCCGCCTCGATCACGATGCCGGCTCCCTCGTTGCCGGCGGGCAGCGACTCGCCACGACGCGCGGCGACGGCCGGCAGCAGTTGCTCGGGAATGGGCGCCGTGACCACGGGGTGATCGGCGGTGCCGGACGCCTTGGCCTTCGTCATGTCCGCGGGGCCGAGGAGCAGCCCGAGGTCCGAGGGGTTGATGGGCGCGGCCTCGACGCGGACGACGACCTCGTCGGGAGCGGGGTCCAGCGTCTCGATATCGACGAGCGAGAGCTCGAGCTGACCGTCGCTGGTGATCTCGGAGCGGAGCTGTCGTGTCTGCCGTGCCATGGGGAGCTTCCCATCTCATTCGACGCTGGGGGTCAGCAAGGTCGCGGCCGTGATGGTAGCGGTCCGCTCGCGCGAACTGGAGGGTTACGGCGCGGTGAGCCTGAGATCAGATGAAGTCAGTGTCGCCGTGGGTGAAGTGCCACGACGCGTCGCGATCACCGAGGAAGGCGCGCTCCTCCTCGGGCATCGAGACGGCGCGGTAGACGAGTGACGCGGGGCCACCGAGCGCGACGAAGCCCGGGGCGCGCAACGCTGCCCGATACGGGTGGCGCCGGGGGAGCCAGCAGGAGACGGCGGCCGAGCCGGCTGCGCGGCCGCCTCGAACGGCGTCGTCCACGAGGGCGTTCGCGACGGACGGCTCGTGCGGTGCAACGAGGATGTCCGCAACGGTGGTGATCTGGTGAGCGCCGGTCGTGACGAGGTAGCCCAGCAGATCGTCGTCGTCGCGCTCGGCGATGCGGATCGTGAAGCGGCCAGCTCGGGGATCGGCGTAGCGCCAGTTGAGGAAGGCGGCCGTCCGTTCGGGGATCAGGTCGAATTGGGCGATGCCTCGTCGCAGAACGCATCGAAGCGAGCGTCGAAGGCGTTCACGGTGCGGATCGAGCAGTCAGCCGCGTGACCGCCGCGCGGGCGCGCAGTCAGCCGCGCAGCAAGGCGAATCGCCCCGGAAGCGCCGCGGACACGAGGTGTCGCGAAGGAGGCGGGCATCCGCCCACCCGCGTCGAGGCGGACCAGCCTCGAGGCGTCGAGCGGCAGGACGAAGGATCGGACGCGGTTGCCGAACTCGTGCGGTGAGCCCAGGCGCGCGCGACCTCGAATCATGTGCGGGTTCACGCTGTCGTCGATCGCAAGGTCGTATAGAGGGTTGAAGTGGTCGTGCATCAGTTGCTGCGTCGCGCGGTTGGCGCCTCGACCCTGGAACCGGGGATCGACGCTCGCGTCGACGAAGTGTATGAACAGCCTTGGGTTGCCTTTCACCCGCACGCGGCGCACGAGCGCGGTGCGGTAGCCGGCGATCTGTCCGTCCAGTTCGGCGACGATGGCCGAAGGGAAACCGGGCAACGGCCCGTTCACTTTCCAGGCGAGGTGGTCAGCCGCGGAGACGGACAGCTCGATGGGGGGCCAGCCATCGAACGCGCGATCCAGTAGGCCGGCTGCCGCCTGAAGGAAGTCGGGCGTGACCTCGTCGCGCTCGACGATTCGAGTGGTGACCTCGTCGGGCATCGCTAGCGGGCTCCCGTCAGCCGGCCGGGCCTAGCAGCGTCGCCAGGTGGCGCCCTGACCAGTAGAGGAGCGGCGGCATGTTGACTGCGCGGGTGGGCGGTGAGCGAGAGACATCGCGGACGCGGCTCATCCCCGCTCAAGGCCGCTTGTGTATTGTCCGGCGGAGATTCGCGTCAGATCGCGTCAACCATGATCGGATCGAACCGATGCCAGACCGCGAAGCGCCTCGGCCGCGCGTGATCACCCCTGAGGCGCGCGAGGTGATCCAGGGTGTGTACGCCGGCGCTCAGGATGCGGGCCTGAAGATCGCGGGGGCTCGCGCGGGTGCGCGAGGTCGAGGACACGCTGGTCGGACCGAACGACAGCCCGACGAACCTCGGGCCGAGCGTCGAGATCGCGATCTCGATCGACGCGAACGGCAAGCCGATCCCGCGCGTGGAGGATCGCACAGACGGCGAGCAGGCCGAGGCGGTGATGATCATTCGTGCGACGCCGCACCAGGAGTTCGGCGGGAGCTTCTGGCGCGCCGACGTGAAGATCTACGACGTGGACACTGCGAAGCTGTTTTACGCGCAGCGTTCGGGCGCCACGAACGATCAATGGAACGAGCTGGCTGGCGGCCGGCCAGGCCATGAGTACGCCGACGACCCCGAGTTCAACGAAGGCGTGCTCGCGCTCGAAGCGGAGAGCCTGGAACAGGCGGCCGCGGACGCCATGGCGAACGGCGTCGCCGGCGGCTACGTGATCGCCGAGCGAGGCTGGCCCGATCGCTCAGCCGGCGCCGACGACGAGCGCGACGAGGCGGCCGTCTCAGACGAGGGGTCCGCGGTAGGCGCCGAGTCCGCTGATCCCGGCGGCGGCCTGCCGTTCGGCATCACGCCGTTGTGGCTGGGCGGCGGTATCGCCGGGCTGGTGATCGCCGTGATCGCCGTGCTCACGCTAGGCGGCGGAGACGAGAGCGCCGCCGACGGGGCCAGCGACGGCTCAGTCGGCACCGGGGCAACCTCAGAGGGTAATGGCGCCAGCGCCGGCAACCCCGGGGGCGCGCCGGCGGGGAGCGCGATTGCTGCCCAATTGCTCGGGCAGTTCGAGTTCCTCGACGACGGTGTGATCGAGTTCGCGATCGAGGGTGACCGCATTGTGGGGAGGACGATCCGTCCGCCCCTCTCGACGGGCATCGATCTCGTTGGCGGAGCCGGTGTCTGTCCGGAGTTTGCCGGCGACGTGGTCTTCGACCTCGACGTCGACGGGGTGGGCGACTGGTTCTGGTTTGACTCGAACCCCTGCGTCAGGCTTGGGACGAGCGGGGCGGTCACAGTGGTCTTTGGAGTGGGTGGCGCCGACGCCTCGGGCGTCCGGTCGTCTGATCATCCGCTCGCGGACATGGGATCGCTTGTGCTCGCGATGCCGCGTGTCTCCGGCGTCACGCCGTTTACGCCTCGCTCCCTCACGGTCGAGGACGGGGCGGGGGACGTCCGCGACAACTTCGCCGAATTTGGGTGCGTCGACCCGGGCGGAGCGACGCCTACGCCTCGAGGAGATGTGATCGACATTCTGGGCGCGTCGATCGAGCCGACCGCCGACGGCGGCTACCGGGTCGCGGTCCACTTCGCTGCAGCCCCGACGAGCGACCCGCTCGCCGAAGTGTCTTACGTCCTGCAAGTCGGCTCTCTTGCCCAGCGCGACGCCTCGGGCGACCCGCCCGGCAGCGGGCCGATTCTCGGTACGATCGTGTGGGCGCAGTTCCACCCGTTCGGCGGCCCGGCGAATGCGAGCGGCACCGGTCTGAGCAACCCCGGTCAGCCCTGGGCGGCGATCGTTGAGATTGGCGAGACGACGATCTTCGAGATCAACCGTCTCCCAGGCAACGTCGATTCCGGCGATCTCTCAGTCGAAGTCAGTGTGGCGTTCGACGACGTAGCCATGCTCTGTGCCGACGGGGTTCTGATTGCAGACTTCCGCTAGCCGACGAACGGCTGTCTAGACGCCATCAGCGACGGCCGGCCCGGGGCGATCGTTTTGCGCGCTCGACGTCTCAGACCTCGGCGCGTCGGCTGCTAGACGACCAGCCGGCGGCGCATGAGGGCGAGGGCGACGCGGTAGAAGACCCAGGAGCCGACGGCGAGCCAGACGACGTCGATCAGCAGCTCGGGGTGGAGGTCGCCGTTCACCGCGGCGCGGTTCAGCTCGACGGAATGGACGAGCGGCATGAACCAGGCTACTCGCTGCGCCCAGTCGGGAAGATTCTCGAGCGGGAAGAAGCCGCCAGAGAGCCAGAACATGGGCATCACGACGACGTTGAAGAGGTAGCCGAAGTGGCTCATCGCGCGGGCGAGCGCGGCAAAGGACATGGCCAGCGCGCTGAAGAGGAAGCCCTGCAGCAGTGCGATCGGGAGCACGAGGATCGCCCACGGGGAGTCGATCGCGCTGGCCCACGGTCCGAGGATCAGCAGCACGGCGAGAATGTACCCGGCATTGAAGACGGCGCGCGTGGTGCCCCAGAGGATGTCGCCGGTGATCAGATCGTCGACGCTTGCGGGGGTGGTGAGGACGGCTTCGTAGGTGCGGTGTGTCTCGAGCCGCATGAACGCGCCCCAGCCGCACTCGAAGATCGCGGCGAACATGGGAAACATCGCGAGCAAGCCGGGCGCGAGGAACTGGATGTAGGGTTCGCCGCTGTCGAGTTCGACGAAGCGGCCGAGCCCGAAGCCCATTGCGAGGACCACGACCCACGGTTCCATCCCGATGCCGAGCGACTCCGTGCGCCAGATGCGACGGAAGACGTCGAAGTTGCGTTGCCAGACATGTATGGCGCCGCTCGAGAGGTCGGGCGCCGCGACGAAGGATGTCATTCCAGCATGTCCCGCCCGGTCAGACGGAGGAAGACATCCTCGAGGTTGGCGGGTCGCGGCAGCGCCCTGAGGTCGTCGCCGATGCGCTGGGCGATCGACGCTAGCGCGGCTTCATCGCCGAAGACGTAGGCGACGTCGCCATAGGCCTCGATGTCCACGGAATCGCCCGCTTCGGCGAGCGGAGCGTCACGCTCGCCCGGGGGGAGCCGCAGCTCGAGGACGCGCTCGCCGGCGTGGTCGCGGACCAGGGAGCGCGGGCTGCCCTCGGCGAGGATCGCGCCGTGATGCATGACGACGACACGGTCACAGAGCTGTGCGGCCTCGTCCATGTAGTGCGTGGTGAGGAGCTGGGTGACGCCGCGCTCGCGCAGCCGTCGGAGCCGCTCCCAGACCAGGTGGCGCGCCTGCGGATCGAGGCCAACCGTCGGCTCGTCGAGCACCAGTAGGGCGGGCTGGTGGATGAGCGCGCGTGCGATCAGCAGCCGGCGCCGCATCCCGCCGGACAGTGTGTTGACGGAGTCGTTTGCCTTGCCCTCGAGCTCGAAGAACGCGAGTTGCTCGCTGACCCGCTGCTTGATCACGTCGCTCGGCAGTCCGAAGTAGCGCGCGTAGACCTCGAGGTTCTTCCGCGTCGGGAGATCAGGATCGAGGTTCTCGTCCTGCGGGACGACGCCGATCTGCGACTTGACCTGGCGCGGCTCCTCGGACACGTCGTGGCCGGACACGACGAGGCGACCGGACGTGACCGGGGACGAGCAGGTGATCATGCGGATGGTCGTCGTTTTGCCGGCGCCGTTCGGTCCGAGCAGGCCAAAGCACTCGCCGTGGCGGACCGCGAAGGTGATGCCGTCGACGGCCACGGTGTCGCCAAAGTGTTTCGTGAGTTCGGTGGCCTCGACTGAGACTCGATCCATGCGACTCCCACGGCGGCGTGTCGCCGCGCTTCGATCCCTGGCGACTCTCGTCGGGACTCGCGGGGACGGGGGCGTTGGCGAGCTAGCTTCGGATACGCGAGTCGATCGGTCAGCCGCCGCGCCAGCTTCGATCATATCCGAGAGCTTTGGGGCGAATGCGTGAAGGTTCCACCTCGGGGCCTACCGAGCAGGGGCGGCCGGCCGTGGGGCGCCGGCTGCGAGTCGCTGTGCGCCTCGGGACGAACGGTGCGAGCAGCCCGCGGTCGCCAACGGGGTGCTCGCCGTCGGGTCGAGCGTTACGGCTGCTTGACCAGGCGGATGTAGGGCAGCGGGGACTCCCAGCCGTCCGGGTACTTCTCCTTTGCCGCGTCGTCTGAGACGGACGGCACGATGATGACGTCGTCGCCCTGCTGCCAGTTCGCCGGCGTGGCAACCTGCTCCTTGGCGGTGAGCTGAACCGAGTCGAGAATCCGCAGGATCTCGGCGAAGTTGCGGCCGGTGGTCATCGGGTAGGTCAGCGAGACCTTGATCTTCTTGTCCGGACCGATGATGAACACCGATCGAGCGGTCGCGTTGTCGGCGGCGGTGCGTCCATCCGAGGCGTCGCCCGCGTCGCCGGGCAGCATGTCCCACTGCTTCACGACGTCCAGGGTCGGGTCGCCGATCAGCGGGTAGTTGACGGCGTGGCCCTGTGAGGCCTCGATGTCTCCGGACCACTTCTCATGGTCGCTGACGCCGTCGACGCTGATCCCGATGATCTTGCAGTCGCGCTTGTCGAACTCGGGCTTGAGGCCCGCGACGGCGCCCAGTTCAGTGGTGCAGACGGGGGTGAAGTCTTTGGGGTGCGAGAACAGCAGCGCCCAGCCGTCGCCGATCCAGTCGTGGAACTTGATCGTGCCCTCGGTGCTCTCGGCGGTGAAGTCCGGTGCTGTGTCGTTGATTCGTAGGGACATGCGGGTCCTCCCAGCTCGGTCGGTTGTCGGCCGGTGGATACTACGCCGGTGTATGCCGTCCTGCGAGGTGGAATCACGAACGCGCGGCTAACGACCGAACCCGGCCGGGACCGGGCGTCCGGGCGCTTGGCGTCTGCGGAGCGGCGGTCCCGTAGATTCAGCGCGAATCGGCGCAGACGGACGGGCCGGCGGATGCGGCGACGCTGTCGAACGTGTCGGAGGGTCGGTCGGATGAGGGGAGCCTGCTGATGCACGCCATCGTGTTCGAACGTCCCGGGAAGCCGCTGGTCGTCCAGGACGTTCCGGTCCCGGAGATCGGAGCGGATGATGTGCTCCTCGAGGTCAAAGCCAGCGGCGTCTGCTACACGGATCTGCGCTTGATCGACGGCGGCGACCGAGGCGAGGGGGGCGGGATCATTCCGGGGCATGAGTCGGTGGGTGTGATCGCCGCGACCGGAGCGAATGTCGGTGATGAGCTGAAGTGGGGTGACCGTGTGGCGGCGCACGCGCTGTTCTCGTGCGGTGAGTGCGACTACTGCCTGCGCGGTGAGCAAGAAGCCTGCGTGCTCGGTTTCTCGCGCCTGGCCGGCTTCGGTCTGGATGGCGGATACGCGGAGTACCTACGGGTGCCGGCCGACCATGTCGTCCCGCTGCCGGACGGGATCGACTTCGCGGACGCGGCACCGTTCTGCTGCGCCGGATTGACCGTCTACTCGGCGATGCGGAACGGGGGCATCGAGGCCGGGCAGCGGGTCGCGGTGATCGGGATCGGAGGGCTCGGGCACCTGGCGATCTCGATTGCGACGGCGCTCGGCGCTGAGGTCTACGCGGTCACCGGTAGCCCGGACAAGGTCGAGGTGGCGCTGAACCGAGGCACCGTCTCGGCAGGCGATGCGGCCGCGGCGGCGGAGGACCTTGCGGCGCGCGGTGGCGCGCAGCTGGTGCTCAACACCGCGAACGCCCTCGATCCGGTCGGGCAGCTGATGCCTGGCGTGGCGAAGCAAGGGGCGATCGTGCTGGCGGCCGCGGAAGGCGATTAGTTGCCGATTGCGCTGCCGATGTTCATCGGTCTGCAACTCCGAGTGATCGGGAGCTTCTTTGGCTCGCGCGATGACCTGCGCGACGTCCTCGAGCTTGCGGACCGTCACGACATCCGTCCGCAGATCGAGACGTACCCGCTGGAGCGGGTGAACGAGGTCCACACGCGCTTGAGGGCGAACGAGGTGCGCTTCCGCGCGGTCCTCACTCCAGGAGTGACCTAGCCGAGGCTGTCGGAGTGCGTCGCCGCAGGCGGACAGCGGGCGGGCGCGGATGATGTAGGCTCGGCCGGCCCGGCGAAGCGGAGCGGTCGGATGTCCGGCCGCGCGACGTCCGCATCGAGTCTGGGAATTGGGGGAGGCCCGCTATGTCAGCCGAGTCGGACGCGGGCCAGCCCAACATCCTGGTAGTCATGTCGGACGAGCACGCACCGATGTTCAGCAGCGCTTACGGACACTCGTTCGTACGGACGCCGAACATGGACCGGCTGGCCGATGAGGGCACGACCTTCGACGCCGCGTACTGCAACGCCCCGCTGTGCGTGCCCTCGAGGCTGTCGTTCCTGACCGGCCAGCACGTCTCGCACTGCGAGGGCTGGGACAACGCGACGCCGCTTCCCACCGACGCGATGACCTGGCCGCACATGCTGCGATCGCTCGGCTACGAGGTGGTGCTGTCGGGGAAGATGCACCTGCTGGGCCCGGACGTGCTGCACGGGTTCGAGCGGCAGCTCGCATACGACCCGCATGGCATCGGCGATGAAGACGACGCCGCGGCACGCCGTTTGGGGCGGTCGAGCGGCGGTCTACACGGGATCTTCCCGTGGGAGGAGGGCATTCCGCCGTCCGCCCAGCCCTGGCGCGACGTTCAGCAGGCCGGCCCAGGCACCGGGCCGATGATCGAGGCGGACGACGCGATCGAGGCGGCGGCGCTGGAGTACCTGCGCGGCCCAGCACGACAGGACCGGCCGTTCGCGCTGTGCGTCGGCTTCATCGCGCCGCACTTCCCGTTCATCGTGCCGGAGCCGTACTTCTCGATGTACCACCCGGAGCACGCGGATCTGCCCTCGAATCCCGCGGGGCACCTGGGGAACCTGCCGGCGGCGGCGCGGCGGCTGCGGCAGTGGTTCGACTTCGAGAGTTACAGCGACGAGGAGATCGGGCGGGCGCGGGCGGCGTACTACGGGCTGATCACCTACCTGGACGACAAGATCGGTCGGCTGCTCAATGCACTCGACGAGCAGGGATTGGCCGGGAATACCGTCGTCGTCCACACCTCGGACCACGGTGAGTCGCTGGGCGAACACGGGCTGTGGCGGAAGATGAACTTCTACGAGCAGGCCGCTCGGGTCCCGCTGCAGATCTCGTGGCCGGGCGTGCTGCCGCGCGGACAGCGTTTGGACGGCGTCGTGTCGGGCGTCGACGCGACGGCGACGATCCTCGAGCTAGCGGGCGCAGGGCCCGATGAGACGGGGTTCTGGGATCTCGATGGAGACTCGCTGCTGCCGCTCATCCGCGGCGAGGACGCCACGTGGAAGGACGAGGCGTTCGTCGAGCATCTGGCGCACGGGACGGATCGGCCTCGAGCGATGGTGCGGCAGGGGCGGTGGAAGCTCTGCTACAGCCACGGCGATCCGCCCGACCTGGAGCTGTACGACCTCGAGACAGATCCGGGCGAGTTCACGAACCTGGCCGACGAGCCAGTGCACGCGGAGACGCAGGCGCGCTTGCTCGCGCGGATCATGGAGCTGTGGGGCGACCCTGACGAGCTCGAGCGCCGGATCAGAAACGGCCAGCGGACGCGCCAGGTGATCCGTGAGGTGATGGGCGCGGCTGCGACCTTCTAGCGGAGCCGGCCGTTCCGCGGGCCTCAGACAGCGGCTACACCGGCTCCGAGGCGACGACCCTATCGGCATAGAGCGCCGCGACGGCGTCCGCCTCGTACCCGATTTCGCGCAGGAGTTGCCGCGTGTGCTGGCCGGCGAGGATGCCTGATCCCGGCCGGGTAGGCGTGTCGCTGAACTGTACGAGGCTACCGTGGCGCCAGTATGGGCCCCAGCGCAGATGGTCGACCTCCGTGACAAAGCCGTTGTCCATGACGTGCTCGCTGGTGTCGAAGAACTCGCCGGCGGTCGCGGCGTCGGCGCGGACGCAGGCGACGTCGATCCCGGTCAGCAGCGACTCCCACTCGTCGGCGTGTCTCGTGGCGAAGATCTCGGCGAGCGCGGCAACGAGCTCGCTTGCATGCTCGCCTCGGCCCTCGCCGGTCGCGAAGCGAGCGTCGCGGGCGAGCGGGGCGAA
Source organism: Dehalococcoidia bacterium (assembly GCA_965248675.1). Taxonomy (GTDB): domain Bacteria; phylum Chloroflexota; class Dehalococcoidia; order UBA2979; family UBA2979; genus UBA6627. Next base: position 21,875 of record CBDFJZ010000004.1, on the reverse strand, counting down.
GTCGGCGGCCGAGACGAGCGCGCGCCATTCCTCGTCGGTGACGCAGGCGAGGAAGACCCAGCTCCCGTCGGCGGCGGGGTAGAGGCGGTAGAGCGGGCCGAGGCCGCAGAGGTCCACGTCGGGTTCGAGGCGCGGGGTCTTGCCCTCGTAGGCGACGAAGTCGTCGCTGTTCGCGTAGGCGTTGGCGGCCATCATGTTGACCTGCACTTGCTGGCCGACACCCCGGGTCTTCCTGACGTAGAGCGCGAGCAGCGTGGCGCTGGCGATCACCATCGAAGTGTTCGGGTCGGGGTTGAGCTCGTTGGCGCGCATGAGGCGGCGAGCGGTCTCGCGGAGCTGATCGAGGTCGTCGGTGACTGTCATGGCGGAGGCGCCGCCGACCTGCATGAAGGCGCCCCCGAGCGCGGCGCCGGGGATGGGGTGCGCGTTCGGGCGGTGGGAAGAGGGACCGTCCGAGCCGTAGCCGGTGGCGGCGACGTAGACGATCTCGGGGTTGTACTCGCGGATCTGCTCGTAGCCGATGCTGAGGCGCTCCGGGACGCCCGGGCGATAGTTGTGGACCACCGCGTCGGCGTTCGCGATCAGGCTGCGCGCGATCTCCTGCCCTCGTGGATCCTTGAGGTTGAGGCACACCCCTTCCTTGCTGGCGGTGGTCTTCGCGGCGGAAGCGCCCTCGAGCAGCCCGCGCATCTGGTCGCCGGCCACGGTCTCGACCTTGATCACCCGCGCGCCGAGGTCGCCAAGGATTGAGCAGGCGAGCGGGGTGGCGATGATCGTCGCGAACTCGATCACCGTGATGCCCTCGAGCGGGCGGCGCGGCGGTCGGACGCCATCGTTGCCGGACGGCCGCGCGGGGGCGGCTTCGGCGCGCGGGCGCCACGTCGCGCCGGCATGCTCGTCGACGGCTGGGATGTCGGCGGACGGCTCGCCGGGTGTGACGAGGAGCTTGCCGATTGGCCCGAGCTGCTTCATCGGTCCGTAGCGGGTGTTCCGTTCGATGACGTTGCCGTTGTGGATGAGCTGCGGGTGCTCGAGGGCGCCCTGCGTGTCGCGGAAGGGCTCTGACGCGACATTCCCGTTCTCGATGAAGATACGCATCCACTCGTCGGCGGGGCGTTCGAGCATGCGCAGCAAGATGCGCTCGCGCAGCTCCTCGCGGGCGTCGTCGTCGTAGCGGTTCGGCGGTCCCTCGTAACGCGGGTCGGCGTAGATTTCGGAGAGGCCGGCGGCACTGATGAACGCGTGATAGAGGTGCTCAACGAGGTTTCCGAGTTGAAGCCACTGACCGTCCGCGGCGAGGACCGGGTGGTACTGGAGCGTCGGCATCTGGCCGCGTCGCGCAGCGGCGTCGACGTCGAACCGGCCGGGGAAGCGGCGGGTGAGCTGCTCGAGCAGCAGGGCGCTCATGTCGTACGGCATCATCCCCTGCAGCAGGCTGGTCTCGACGAGCTGGCCTCGGCCGGTCTGCTGGCGGACGAGGAGCGCCGAGAGAATGCCGTGTACGGCCGACTGCGCGGCGACGTGCTGGCCGACCTGAACGGCGGCGTAGGTGGGGCCATCACGCGGGAGCAGCCCGGCGAAGGTCATCATGCGGCCGGCCTTGGCGGCGACGATACCCTCGTAACCCTTGTAGCGGGCGAACGGACCGCGCGCGCCGAAGCCGCTGATCGAGCAGTAGACGAGGCCGGGGTTGATCGCGCGCAGCGTCTCGGCGTCGATGCCCAGCCTGGCGGCCGAACCGGGCCGTCCGGAGTGGAGGACCACGTCGGCGTCCCGCGTCAGATCGTGGACGGCATCGCGGCCGGCGCTCGTTCCGAGGTCGAGCGCGAGGCTGCGCTTGCCTCGGAGCCACATCGGCGCCGCGGGGAGCGCGCGCCAGGGGTCGCCGCCGGGACGTTCGATCTTGATCACGTCGGCGCCGAAGTCGGCGAGCACCATCGTGGCGACGCCGCCGGCCTGGCCCGAGGAGAGATCGAGGACGCGGACGCCGTCGAGCGCTGGCTGCATCGGTCCTCCCTCGCGGGCCCGGTGGTCGCCGGTTCCCGGATCGCCGCGCGTCGCGCTCTGAGACGCTACACCCGGATCACGACCTTGCCGACATGCGCCGGCGACTCGCGAGCTCCGCGAGGACCTCGTTGCTGTGTTCGCCGATGAGCGGCGCGCGGCGCGAGATCCGCCACGGCGACCGGGAGTAGATGGCGGCGGCGCCGGGGTAGGTGAACGATTCGCCGAGCTCCGGGTGCTCCACCTCGGTGAAGAAGCCGCGGGCGACGAAGTGCTGGTCCTCGACGACTTGCTCCGGCGAGCGGATCGCGCCCCAGGGCATCCCCGCCTGCTGGGCGCCGCGATAGGCCTCGTTCGTCGTGATCGTGGCAACGAACGCCCTGATCTTCTCGATCACCCGCGGACGCTCACGTTCGAGCGCCTCGGGATCCTGGAATCGCGGATCGGTCAGCTCGCCGGCGCCGCCGAGACGGTCCATCCAGTCGACCACCCGACGGATCCGGGCTGGGGAGAGGTTGCCAAAGTTCGCGTTGACCAGCCCGCCGTCGCTCGTTGGTAGCTGGGTAGGCGGGGTGGGGCTGGCGGCGGCGTGCCGGCCGGTCTGTCGTCGAACGATGTGCCCGCTGTAGATCCAGTTGCTGACGTGCGCCTCGGTGGTGAGCGCGCAGGCCTCGTGGACGGAGCAGTCGATGTGCTGGCCGCGACCGGAGCGTGCGCGCTGAAGGAGCGCGGCGGCGATCGCGATGTAGGCGAAGTGCGAGCCGATGTGCCAGGCGTTGCCGCCGCCGGGCGCGATCGGCTGTTGCGCCGGGTCGTCGGCCTCGTCGTACCCGCAGCCCGCCATCTGCCCGCCGGCCGCGAGGTGCAGCAGGTCGGCGGAGCTGTAGTCGCTCCAGGGACCGTCCTGGCCGAAGGGGGTGAGCGAGCACATCACGAGCTCGGGTCGCTCCGCCGAGAGCGCATCGTAGCCGAGGCCGATCGCGGCGAGCCGGCCGGGCGGGAGGGTCTCGAGCACGACGTCGGCGGTCCCAGCCACCTGCCGGAAGAGCGCGCGCCCGTCCTCGTGATCGAGGTCGAGCACTAGCGAGCGCTTGCTGGTGTTGTAGTGCCAGAAATAGAGCGAGCGCTCGGGGTGCGGCTCGTCGCGGTAGAACGGGCCGATGCAGCGCTCCGCGACGCCGCCGGGCGGCTCGACCTTGATCACGTCGGCCCCGAGGTCCGCCATCAGCTTGCCGCACCACTGGCCGACGTGATCCGCGAGCTCGATCACCCTCAGACCGGTGAGTGGACCGCGCGCTTCGGCCGGTTCGGTCACGGCGCAGCTCCCGCACCCGCCGCGCCGCCGGGTCTCGCGTCCGGATGCTGAGCGAGGTCCTCCAGCAGGTACGGCTCGAGCGGGACGTTGCCCGGCCAGAAGGTGCCGTCCTCGTAACCCGCGCGCAGCTCCTCGGGCGCCAGGCCGAGCCGATCGACGAGGACGGCGACGTTGTGCTCGCCGGCGAGCGGGCCGGCGCGCTCGGCGGGCGTGGGCGCGTCCGAGAATCGCCACGGCGCTTGCTGCAGCGGGAAGCGTCCGATCACCGGGTGATCGGCGGACCGGTAGGCCTCGCGGTGCCGGAGCTGCGGATCGTGCTCGACCCGGTCTTCGCTACTCTGCACTGGCATCGCACGGACGCCGGCGGCCTGGCAGCGAGCGGTCAGCTCGTACTTGTCGAGCGTGGCCGTCCACTGCTCGATGTGGCGATCGAGCTCTTCCTGATGCTCGAGTCGCTCCTCGAGGGTGGCGAAGCGCCGATCGGCCGCCCACGCCGGGCTGCCCATGACCGCCTCGAGCGTGCGCCACTCCTCGTCGGACTGGCAGACGATGACGCACCAGTCGTTGTAGCCACCGCCCCGCGTCCGGTAGGCGTTGTGAGGCGCGGCGATCGGACCTCGGTAGTTGTCGAGCAGCGGTGCGCCCGGCCAGACGCTGCGGTTGCCCGGTGGATAGCCGGGCCGGTGCGACGGGCGGCCGTTCGCAGTGAGGTCGAGCAGCGCGGCGCCGGTGAGCGTCATCCCCGCGGCCACCTGCGAGAGGTCGACGTGCTGACCTTCGCCGGTGCGGTCGCGATGGAGCAATGCGGTCAGCACCGACATTGCGCCGTACATGCCACCGCTGTCGTCCATGTACGACCAACCCCACCCGGCGGGCGGATGTTCCGGCAGCCCCGAGAGGAACGTCAACCCGGAGAGCGCCTGCACCGAGGGCCCCATCGTCGTGAAGGTGGCGTCCGGTCCCGTGTGCCCGAGACCCGCCATTGAGACGTAGACGATGTCGCTGCGAAGCGTCCGCATCTGCTCGTAGCCGAGGCCCCAGCGCTCGAGCACTCCGGTGCTGAAGTTCTCGATCACCACGTCGGAGTCGGCGACGAGCCGACGGACGAGTTCGAGCCCGCGCTCCGAGCGGGTGTTGATCGTGACGCTGAGCTTGTGTGCGTTCTGGTCGCTGAAGTGACCGTTAGAGTTGAGACCCGCGGGGACACCCTCGGGCGTGGCGCCGGCGCGGGTGACTGGCAAACGGCCGGTGAACGTCCCGAGGGCCGGGTCCGGCCATTCGACCTTGATCACCTCGGCACCGAGTACCGCCAGCCAGCGGGTTGCCCACGGTCCAGCCCGGACCCAGGTGAAGTCCAGCACCCGAACACCAGCGAGTGGTCGTTCAACCATCGTCGGGTCTCCGACCCCGAGCCAATCGACCGGTCGCACTCCGGCGGGCCCGGCTCGTGCGGCCCGTCGCCGCACCGCCCTCGTATACCACGCCCCGCCCGATCGGAGCCTGCCGAGCCGCCCGGAGGCCCGCCTCAGGCCGATCGTTTGCGTCGGCGCTGTATGTTAGCCCGCGAGATGGCCGGCGAACGCGGCCCGCAAGTACAGGTGGGAGGCGACCGATGACGAAGCAGGGCGTGGTGCCCGACGAATTGACGCAGCCGTTCTGGGACGCCGCGAACGAGGGGCGCCTTGTGATTCAGAACTGCGTCTCCTGCGACCGGCTCCAGCATCCGCCCGCTCCGACCTGCAGCCAGTGCGAGTCGGGCGACGCGCTGGACTGGAAGGGGATGAGCGGGCGCGGGACGATCTACAACTACGGCGTCGTCCACGACTGCCCGGTGCGGCTGCTCCAGGAGGATCAGCCGTTCAACGTGGCGGTGATCATGCTGGAGGACGATCCCGGCATCCAGATGTACTCGCACCTTCCGGGGACCCCGGTCGATGACGTGCCCGTGGGGGCGAGCGTCGAGGTGGTGTTCGAGGCGACCGCGAACGGACAGAAGGTGCCCGAGTGGCGGGTCTCCGGTTAGGCAGCCGACCGCGACCACCAGCACGAAGTCACAGGATCAGGGAACGATGACGACACAGAACGCCATGACGCAGAACGCTCCGGCCTCGATGTACCGGAGCGAAGAGGGCCTTGGGATCTGGGAGCACCGCGGGAAGGTCGCCGCGGTGGGGGTGGGGCACGCCCCGACCACGCGACGCTGGGATGGGAAGCCGGAGACCTCGGTTGGGGCGTTGACGATCCAGGCGCTGCGCCTCGCGATCGAGGACGCGGGGGTGTCGCCGGACCAGGTGGATGGCCTCGTGGTGGTGCCGGTGACGACGACCGGCGCGCACTGGCCGGCAGACAAGCCGGTCCCGATGGACGTGGTGAATCACTTCAACCCGACCGACGACCCGCTCGACGGCATCGCGCAGCTCAGCGCGGAGTGGCTGCTGAAGAACATGCCCGAGCTGACGAATGTGCAGTTCACGCTGTATGGCCCGGGCTGCATGTCGAACGCGCTGAACGTCACGGCGCAGGCGGTGGGGGATGGCCTGACACACACCTGCCTGGTGGTGAAGAGCTGGCACAACCTCGAGGGGCGCTACTACCAGGGCGGCGCCAACGCCGCGGATGAGATTCCGGGACGGCCGGCGATCACGGGGTTGTGGGGCACCCCGGCCTCATACGGCACGGCGCTACAGTTCGCCGAGTACTGCCGGAAGTACGGCAAGACCCACGACATGATGGCGCCGTTCATGGAGAACTCGCGGCGGAACGGGCTGATGTTCCCGGAGGGGTACTGGGCCCAGCACCGTCCCGAGGAGCTGCCGGCCGAGGACTACCTGGCGGCGCGCTGGATCGCGAAGCCGGCCAGCCTGTTCGACAACGACATCCCGATCATGATGTCGGGCGCGTTCCTGTTCACGACGGCGGAGCGGGCGCAGGACATGCGGCAGAAGCCGGTCTACATCCTCAACCACGCCTCGAACGACGCGCGGCCGCGGAGCCTCACGCCGACGCTCGGCGAGGTGGAGACGGAGACGGGGCGGACCGGACGGATGCTCTACGAGGGCGCGGGGATCACGGCCGACGACCTCTCGTTCGAGAACATGTACGACGGATTTTCGCTCTTTCACCAGTTCCACATCGAGGGCCTCGGATATCGTGGCATCAAGTTTGGCGAGGCGTTGGACTTGTACCAGACGGACATCAGCATCGAGGGGCCGAGCCCCGTGTCGCCCAGCGGCGGGAACGTGGGCAGCGGCCGTAGCCGCGTGTGGCTGCACACCGATTGCATCCAGCAACTGCAGGGTCGCGCCGGCGCGCGCCAGGTGACCGGGGTGGCGCCTGAGGTCGCGGTGTCAGGCGGGCCGATGCCGCTCGGCGGCAACTTCACGGTCTGGAGTGCGAGCCCCGACTAGCGTCGAGGGCGCTTCGAGGGCGCCTTCGCGCGCGCTTGATTACGGAGGAGAGGAACCCGGCTTGGTGATTGCGATCAGTTTCGACATCGACGGGACCCTGGAAGTGGGTGACCCCCCGGGACCGCTGACGATGGACATGGTCCGCATCGTTCAGCAGAAGGGCTTCGTGATCGGCAGCTGCTCGGACCGCGCCCTGAGCGGGCAACGAGCGCTCTGGGAAGAGCACGACATCCCCGTGCACTTCGTCGTGGGCAAGCACATGCTGCTGGACGTCAAAGCGCGGTTCGAGGCCGACATCTATTACCACATCGGCGATCGCGAGGATCTAGACCGGCAGAACGCGCTGCGTGCGGGCTTCGAGTTCCTCTGGCCGGACGAGGCGATGCTGATGGAGTGGTTTCTCCCGGAGGGCGACCTGCGGTAGCGTCGACCGCCCGCGACCACCACCCTCGTCAGCCGCCGCCTGTCGATGCGTGTCCGCGACCGTCACCTAGTACCTCGCCGCGAGCGGCGGGGGGCCTAGGTCCGTGTCCGCGAGCGACGAGGCCAGAGTCGCAACGGTCGCGAGGAGAGCGTCGAGCTCGGCGGCGGCCTCGGGGGTGGGGACGCCCTCGGAGAAGTCGGCGCCGGTGAGGTAGAGGTCGGTGGGGGCGGGGAGCGCGCCGAACCAGGCGAGCACGTCGCGCAGGTGCGAGGCGACGCCGAGGAAGTGGTGATGGCCGCCGCCCATGGCGAGGATGCCGGCCGGCTTCTCGCGCAAGGCTTCGACGGGGAGCAGGTCGAGCGCGTTTTTCAACGCGCCGGTGAGCGAGGCGCGGTAGACCGGGCTGGCGAGGAGCACGCCGCCGGCGGCGCTGACCTGTTCGACGAGGACGGCGGTGTCGTCCTCGAGCTGATCGATCGGAGTGCCGTCCGCGAAGCCGAGGCTCAGCGTGCCGAGGTCGAGGAAGGACCAGATCGCCTCGCCGCTGGCGTTCGCTCGATCGACCGCGTCGCCGAGGGCGCGGTGCATGCGACCGGGCGGGGTGACGGAGCCGAGCAGGGCGAGCAGGCGGGGGGCGTCGGGCATGAGGTCCTCGGATCTGGCGTTCGGCCGGCACTAGGTCAGGTCGAAGGCGAGCTTGCCGGCGTTGAGCATCGGCGGCCATGCGGGCTCCTGATCCAATGGGGCGCGAGGCCCAGGGTCCGCGCACCTACCGCGAGGCGACGGGCTCGGAGGTCGTCTCGGCGGAGGTCGTCTCGGCGGAGGTCGTCTCGGCGGAGGTCGCCCCGTTGGAGCTCTGGCCCGCGGCACGCTTGGCCGCCTCCTGCTCGGCCCGCGCGGTCTCGTTGAGCGCGCGCAGATCACGGAGCCGGACCTCTTCGCGGACGATCGGGAGCAGGTCGCGTCCGTAGTCGATCGCGTCCTCGACCGGGTTGTAGCCGCGAATCAGCAGCGTCGTGCAGCCGGCTTCGTAGTACTGGAGCAGCGTCTCGGCGACCTGATCGGGGGTGCCGACCAGCGCGGTGCTGTTGCCGCGCGCGCCGGTGACCTCGGCGATCGCGGTGTAGAGGCGGTCGTCGCGAACCGCGCCGCCCTTCGCGGCGTCGAGCAGGCGCTGTGAGCCGGCGTTGCCGGGAACGCGGGCAGGCGCGTCGCCGTGGACGATCTTGATTCGCTCCAGAATCTCGTGCGCGCGTTCCCACGCCTTGTCCTCGGTCGGGCCGAGGATCGGGCGGAAGGAGACGGAGACGCGCGGTTTGCGCCCGAAGGGTCGTGCGCGCTCGTGCAAGTCGGCGATCTGCGCCTTGACCTCGGCGAGCGGCTCGCCCCAGGTCGCCCAGACGTCGGCGTGCTTCGCGGCGACGTCGAGCGCCTCGTCCGAGGAGCCGCCGAAGTAGACGGGGATATGCGGCTGCTGGAGCGGCTTGATGGCGGAGGAGGCCTGGGTGACGCGGTAGAAGCGGCCCTCGTAGTCGAAGGGGCTGTCGCTGACCCAGTCCTGGCGCGCGATGTCCAAAAACTCGCTCGTTCGCGCGTAACGCTCGGCCTTGTCGAGGTAGTCGCCGTCGCGTTGCTGATCGATGTCGCTGCCGCCGGTGATGATGTGGATCGCAAAGCGGCCGCCGCTCAGCACGTCCAGCGTGGCGGCCTTCCTGGCGGCGACGGTGGGGGCGACGAAACCCGGACGATGCGCGAGCAGAAAGCCCAGGCGATCGGTGATGCTCGCGGCGTACGAGGTGATCGCCCAGCCGTCGGGCGCCCCCGCGAAGTAGCCGATCAGGATGCGGTCGAACTCGCCCTCCTCGTGGACGCGGATGAATCGCGACAGGTGATCGACGTCGAGCGGCGGACCGTCGATTCGACCGAGGGGCCCGTCCACGCCGCTTTCGGCACCCGTCAACTCGGACTGGGGGCGGTTCGAAACCATCCCGATGAACTCGACGGGCATGGGGGTTGATCCCTTCGGCCGATGCGCACGCACCGGGGTCGGTGAATGTCGTTAAAGCTGACCAAAATAGTCGTGAATGGCCGCGCGAATGTCAAACGAGTGCGGCGGCCGGCGCTCCTCGATCAGTCGGTCGGTGCGTCAGTCGAGCGTGCTGTTTCGCAACCCACGCGGCGTTGCGTCGCCGCGATCAGCCAGCCGAAGGCGCTCCGCCCTGGCGCGCGACCACGCGCGGGTAGAGGTTCTCGATGATCCGACCGTTCAGCCAGTCTTCGGCCGCGAACAGCCGCTGCCCGATGGCGTAAGGGTCCACGGCCGGCCGCTGCTCCACCGCTTCCGCCTCACCGAGGCCGCGCTGCACCATCTCTTCGACGGCGTCGATCCAGGCGGCGATGATCTGCGACTGCTCGTCGAGATAGGACACGTCGCAGGGCTCGCCATGTCCAGGCACGATTACCTCGAAATCGAGCGCGCGGATGCGGTCGAGCGTCTCGATCCAGACCCACGGATCGCCTTCCTGGATGAACGTCTTCACGCGGCAGAACACGTTGTCGCCGGTGAAGATCACGCCCTCGTCGGGAATGAGGACCGCGGTCTGAGGGGCGGTGTGGCCGGGCGTGTGGAGGATCTGGAGGGTGTGCCCGCCCAGCTCGATCGTCAGCTCGTCATCGAAGAGACGCGTTGGTGGATTCGGCGGGTAGGAGGGGTGGCCGATGAGCCAGACGCTGTCGGGATCGGTCTGCGCCATCGTCTCCTTACGCTCTTCGCCGGCGAGGCGTGGGATGATCTCCTCGTAGCGCTCGAGCATGCCGCGCTGGCCGATCACCTCGGCCTCGGGAAAGTAGTTGTTGCCCATGATGTGGTCGCCGTGCGGCTCCGTGTTCACGAGGTAGCGGATCGGGCCCAGCTCCAGTAGCTGTTCGCGCCAGCGCATGGCGTCCATCGGCTGCTGGGGCGTGTCGATCATGAAGACCCCGTCGCTGGTGGTGACGAAGCCGGGGTTGCAGCCCCAGAACAGGACCTCGGCGCAGACGTTCTCAGCGATTCGGCGCATCACGCCTCCGTTTGTCAGCCGTCGCGCGCGCTACGCATCCGGCAGCTCGGCGAACAGTACCCACATCGGCACGTTGCCCGCCTCGATCGTCTCGACCGGCGAGAGCGTGCCGTCCTCGTCGTCGACCGCGAAGGTGGTAAGCCGGCCGCTCTCGAGGCCGGCCGCGTAGAGGAAGCGCCCGCTCGGATCGAGGTTGAGCGCTCGCGGAACCGGCTCGGCGTCCGCCCAGCCGGTCGGCGTCAGACCACCGCTCTCCTCGTCGATCGCGAAGCTGGCGATCGTGTTGTGCCCTCGGTTGCCGACGTAGACGAAGCGCCCGTCGGGATCGATGCGTATCTGCGAGGTCGAGTTCCGCTGGGTCGCGCCCTCGGGGAGCGTGCTGACCGTCTGGCCGGCGCTGAGGGTCCCACGCTCTCGATCCAGGGCGTACACGGTGACGCTCGAGCCCTGTTCGTTGTTCACGTAGACGAGGTCCTTCGTGGGATGGAAGCAGTAATGGCGCGGCCCGATCTGCTCAGCCGGGCCGGCGCGCGGCGGATCGTTCGGGGTCAGCCTTCCGGTCTCCTCGTCGAAACGGAATTGGAAGATTGCGTTGGCGCCGGTCTGGCGCCCTTCGGGCAGGCGGGCGAGCCCGCCGGAGCCGTCCGCGATGTGGGGCACGTAGCCGAAGCGGTTTGAAGGATCCGTCAGAAAGCAGTGCGCGCCCGAGTTGGTCTCAAGCCACTCGACGGCCTCGCCGCCGACCGCGTCGTCGCCCTCGACGTCCAGCGGGTGCACCGCGCAGTGCCCGGCCTGGTAGTACGCCGAGAGCAGGAAACGCCCCCGCCGGTCGGTCGAAACGAAACACGGCTCGCCACGCACCGGTACGCTGCCGGTCTGCGTCAGATCGCCGCTGCGCTGATCGATCGTCCAGCTGGAGAGAGCGAATTCCGCGCGCGGGGCACCGTCGCCGCCGGTCGTCGTCGCGGATCCGGTGCCGCGGTGTCCGATGTAGAGCCTCGTGCCTGCCGGGTTCAGCACCATTGGCGCCGGCCCGTCCGCCACTGCGACGTCGCCGAGGTGGGTGAGCCGCCCGTGATCCGGGTCCACCTCGAAGCGCGCGACGCGGCCGTCGTTTTGCAGTGAGACGTACGCGTGGACTGGCATCGCGCCCTCCGGCTGGCTCGGTTCTGGCGCCCTCCGGGGCAGCGTCTGACCCCCCCACTCGACGAATCGGAGACTAGCAGCACCCGCGGTGGACCGAGGTTAGGCTGGTCCGCGGTGGCGACTCGAACGCCGGGCTGGCACGTCGACTGGCCAGGGAGCAACCCGGAGCTGAGTTCGCTGGCGAGCAGTGCCCCTCTCGATCAAGGCTCCTCGATCGGAGGGTCCTCGATCAGGCCTTGTTGGGCGCCGACAACGACGGCGAGCGTCCGGTTCGAGACGTCCAGCTCCTCGAGGACGCGGGAGACGTGGTTGCGGGCGGTGATCGGGCTGATCCCGAGCGCGAGGCCGATCTCCTTGTTGGTCAGCCCGCGCGCGATCAGCTGGAGCACCTCGCGCTCGCGGTCGGAGAGGTGTGGGCCGGACGGGGTCTCTGCGTCCGCCATGCTGCGCAGACTGCCGAGGACATCACTGGTAACGGCCGAGTCGAGCATCGAGCCACCGCCGGCGACGGTGCGGATCCCCTCGATCAGTTTGTGGTGGCTAACGTTTTTCGTGAGGAAGCCGGAGGCGCCGGCGAGGACGGCCGCCATCACCGACGCTTGCTCGCCAAACGAGGAGAACATCAGGACGTGCGTGTCAGGGAGCTCGCCGCGGATCTCCCGACAGGCCTCGATGCCGTCTTCAGCGCCGTCGGGGCCCACCCGGACGTCCATCAGGATGACGTCCGGCCGGAGCGCGGGGGCGCGGCCGACGGCGTCCGTCGCGTTCGCGGCCTCGCCGCGAACTCGATGCCCGCTTCGTCGCTGAAGAGCGCGCGGAGGCCGGTGCGGACAACGTCGTGATCGTCGACGACCATGACGCGGATCGGGTTTTCGCCGGCGGTCATCGTCACACCGCCTCGTCGGCGCCGTTCACGGGCACCTCGACCCGGATCGTGGTCCCGGCGGTCGGACCCGAGCGAACCTGGCAGGTGCCGCCGAGCTCCTCGATGCGTTCGCGGATGTTGCCGAGGCCGTGCCCGGCGTCGGCGCGGCGGGGCGGATCGAAGCCGACGCCGTCGTCCGAGATCTCGAGGCGGATGCGCTCGTCGTCGAATTCGAGTCGCAGCTCGATCTCCGAGGCGTGAGCGTGGCGGACGGCGTTCGCCAGGCCTTCCTGACCAACGCGGTAGAGCGCGGTGCGTAGCGGCACGGGTATCGCGGGCTCGTCGCCCTTCACCTCCACGGTCACCGGCACCTCTGCGACCGTGGAAAACTCGGTGGCCTGGCGGCCCATCGTCTCCGCGAGGGAGAGCTCGCCGGTCAACAACGGCTTGACGTCGAAGATGTACTGCCGGACGTCGACCAGCGCCTCCTTGGACAGCGCGGTCAGGCCGCGGAGGCGGGTTGCCAGCTCCGAACCTTCCGACGCCTGATCGGTCAGCCGGTCGAGCTGGAGCGACAGCATGTAGATCGACTGCGCGATTCCGTCGTGGATCTCGCGTGCGATCCGTGCTCGCTCCTCCGCGGCGATGAGCATTTCGCGTTCCTCCTCGAGCGCGAGGCGCGACAAGGCCATGGTGAGCTGGCGGGCCGCCGCTCGCACGAGCCTGAGATCAGGGGCGCCAGGTTCGACGGTGAGGCCACGGAAGGCGATCGCGCGCTGGTCTGCTCCCGCGCTCCCGAACGGGATGGCGAGAATGTTGGCCGTGGCTCGATCATCGCGCAGCCGGATGCTGAGCAGCTCTGGCTCGACCGAATTGGTGGCGGTCGCGAGCACCTTGACCTCGCCAAGCGTCACGACCGAGAGTTCGTCGAAGCGTCCGGTCCCGCGCAACGCCTCGATCACGACGTTCGCGGGGTCGGCGATGGCGCCGTCCTGCGTCAGGCCCTGGGCGACGCGGTAGAGCGCTGCCGTGCGACCGAGCGCGGCCGCGGTCTCGAGTCGGGCCGCCTCGATCCGTCGCGCGAGCCAGCCGAGGTACTGCGCGACGAGCACGACCAGCACGGGCGTCAACACCAGGCCCGGAACGGAACCGCCGAGCGTGGTCCGGGCGGTCCAGGCGTCGCGGCCGAGTCCGGCGTACTCCCAGGTGGCGAAGAGTGCCACCAGGAAGACGGCGAGGACGGCGATCGAGCCGCGCCAGCCGAGCAGGAACGTGGGGATCAGCAACGCGACGACGGCGAAGTGGTAGTAGGGGGTACCGATGCCACCGCTGAAGTAGAGGATCGCGAAGGCCGCTGCCATGTCGAGTGCCGACAGCACCAGCAGATCGTCGCGAGCGTGCAATGGCGAGCCGCTCCAGCGGCGGAGCTGCGGCCTGACGAGTGGTACGTAGGCGACCAGCACGAGGATCTGCAGCAGCGAGAGCACGAGGATCAGTGGCTCGTACCGCAGGTTCGGCTCCGCGCGCGAGTCGATGAGAACGACCGCGAGCGCGATCAGCCAAGCGGGAAACCGGGCGGCGAAGAGGAACATCACGCCGGTGGCGAGGTAAGGCGGTTCGAAGTCACGCCGCGAAACCGGCAATTGCGAGGGAGCGTTCGTCACGGAGTTGTCCCCGGTCGCGCGACAATCATATCCGTCATGAGCGCGTATCTGTCATGAGAGACAGCCGTTAGGCCGCGGTAGCGACATAAAGCGTACAGACCTCGTTCGCGGTCGGCCTCATCGTCTCGATCTTGAACCCGGCGCCCTCGATCGCCGAGGCGAAATCGGCGGGCGGATGGTAGACGGTGTCGATCTCGAGATCGGCGCCCATCGCCGAGTGGTCGTGCCACGCGAAGTTGTCGACCAGCAGGGTGCCACCGGGCTCGATCAACTCTCGGAATGAGCGTGCGAGGCGGGCCACCTCCTCGATCGAGACCCAGGCTGTGAGGCCGATGCAATTGGCGATGTGGAATCGTACCCCGCGATCGATCATCGCGCGTAGCTCGCGCCCAGAGAACAGGTCTTCGCGGTGGAACGTCGCGTCGACACGGGCGGCGCTCAGCCGGCGCCGCGCCTCGGGAATCACGTCGCCGGCAGCGTCGATGTCGAGGCAGTGCAGGTCGAGGCGCGTGAGCGCGAGGGGTCGCGGTCGCGCAGGCGGGCGGCGGTTTGGATGACGTCGCGGCAGAGGCCGGACGGCGCGGAGAGGACGCGGACTTCGGGCGCTCCGTCGTCGAGGCGCTTGGTAATCGCCGCGGTGAGTTCGTGGGTCACGAGATCCAGGCGCTGACGAAGGGAGACGTGCACGGGGTAGTCGAGGACGCGGCGGTCGGCCCAGCGGCCGAGCGGACCGAGCCAGCTTCGCGGATCGTTCTCGTAGGTGCGGTCGGTGACGAACGCGTCGTACTTCCGGCGCAGCACCATCCAGGCGTGGTTGCTCGGGAACCGCACCAGATAGCGCCATTGCACTCGTGTCATGAACTTCAGCGTGAGGCGCCACGGCGGTGTGTGTGCACGGGCGGCGTGACGAGCGTCGTTGACGGTTGTTGCTGACATCGGTTCCTCCGAGGGGTTTCGACCAACACCGATGCTCGCCGCGATATCCGCCCGCGACATGGGTCATTCGCACCACTCGGGCTCAGACGAAGGCACCAGCCGGCCTCGGTTCAGACGCCTCTGACCGGTGGCTTCGGCCGGTCCTAGCGTCTGTGTCGAGAGGTGCGAGATGACGCTCTACGGGGTCAAACCAGCCTTCCAGCGGACCCTCGAGCCGGCCTCGAGATTCGCGATCGGGCACGCGATCAGCGCGAACCAGCTCACGCTGGCGGCGATCGCCGTTTCGCTGCTCGGAGGGATCGCGCTCGCCGCGAGCGGCGCCGAGCAGCGGCTGCTGCTGATCGCAGTGCCCGTAGTCGCGCTGAGGCTGGCGCTAAACGCGCTCGACGGGATGGTCGCGCGCACGGGGCGCCAGGCGACCCCCGCCGGCGAGCTGCTGAACGAGGTGGGCGACCGCCCCGGCGATCTGCTGCTCGTCGGTGGTCTCGTGCTCGCCGGTCACGGCGACGTGCGCCTCGGGGCGGTTGCGCTCGCCGTGATCGGCCTGCCGGGAGCGGTCGGGGTGACGGCCCGAGCCGCTGGCGGCACACGTCGATACGAGGGGCCGCTGAGCAAGCCGGACCGGATGGCCGCGCTCGCGGGTGCCTCGGTGCTGACGTCGCTGCTGCCGGTGGAGCCGGTCATCAACGGTTACTTCGTGCTGCTGTTCGCGGGCGCGCTGCTCACCACGGCGATCCGCTACCGGCGCGCTCACGCTGAGCTCCAGGCCGAGGCGATCCGTGCCGGGGAACTGCGTACCAGCGGGGATGGTGCGCGATGACGACCACAGCCCTGGGCGCGTCGCTGATCCTCTCCGGCACCTCGTTGGGGAGCGGTCTGGTCGGAATCTTCTGGGCCGAGCGATTCGACTTCGACCGCATCAAGAGCAGCGTGTTGACCCGTCGCTGGCTGGTCTGGGTCGCGATCGCCGGTACCATCCTCGGCGCCGTCGCGGGCGGCGAAGGCCCGCTGATCGCGTTGTTCGCCACCCTCGCAGCCGTCGCTGCGCTGGAGCTGCGTTCGCTGCTCCGCTTGTCGACGGCCGGCTCGATTGTTGCGGCGTCGGCCGCCCCGACCTTCCTGGTCGCGGTCAGCGAGGCCCCCGATAGCGCCTCGTTCGCCCTTGCTACGACCTTCGTGGTTGCGGCCTCGGCGACGGTCGCGGTTGGGGAGGCGGTTGCGGGCGGCCGATTCCGAGCCGTCGACTCCGTGCTCGGTGCGATCGGTCCGCTCGCGATCGCCGCGGCGCTTGCCAGTGCGCCTCGGCTCGTCGCGCAGTTCGAGGCCGGCGAGGCGCTGTTCATCGCGACGTTGTTCGCGGTCACCCTCGGTGACGTCGGTGCGGACGTGGCGGGCCGGTCGCTCGGCGGTCCGAGGCTCGCGCCTCGGACCGCCGAGCGAAGCGCTGGAGCGGGGTGATCGGCAACCTCGCCGGTGCGCTGATCGCCTTCGCCGCGTTCGATCTGCTACTCGCCGAGGGCGTCGGCGGCCGCTGGCCGCTGCTGGCCCTCGTGATCGCATTCGCCGCGGTTGCCGGCGATCTCCTCGAGTCCCTGGTGAAGCGCCGCGCGGGCGTCAAGGACGCCGGCGGTTGGCTGCCTGGCTTCGGTGGCCTGCTCGATCGCATCGACAGCTCGGTGTTTGCGTTGCCGGCTGCGTACGTCACTGCGTCCGCGCTGGGCTGGGAGGTGATCCGATGATCGCGCCACGATTTCCCGCTGCCATGCAGCATCAGCTCCACGGCGAACCGCCGTCGGTCCTCGCGGGTCTGCCCGGGTTCGCGCGCGACGTAGCGCAGCGTGCGCTGCTCGTGCCCGCGTTCCGCGCGCTGTTCGCACCGTTCGAGGCGAACGGCACGAAGCACCTCGCGGCGATCGAGGGTCCGCTGATCTTTGCTGCGAACCACGCCAGTCACCTGGACGCGCCGGCCGTGCTCGCCGCGTTGCCGGACGACCGCCGCCGCTCGCTGATCGTCGCCGCGGCCGAGGACTACTTCTACGGGAGCTCAGTCCGACGGCTGCTGTTGGCCTCGACGCTGTCGGCATATCCGTTTCGCCGTGCCGGCGACTCGTGGTCGTCGCTCAGGCAGACGGAGGAGTTGCTCGCGGGCGGACGCTCGGTGCTGCTCTTCCCCGAGGGCACACGATCGCCGGACGGCGAGATCGGCCGCTTCCGCCGAGGCGTCGCGACCATCGCGACGCGGAGCGACGCGCCTGTGATTCCGACGTACGTCGATGGCGCTGCCGAGGCGATGCCGAAGGGCGCCGCTCGACCGCGTCGCCATCGGATCGCAGTCACGTTCGGAGCGCCCCTCCACCTCGATCAGACCAGCTCGTGGGCTGCGTTCGCGGACGAACTCCGCGAGCGCGTGCTGGAGCTTCGCGAGGCGCGGAGGAGGGGCGGATGAACTGAAGCCGACTGCTCGCTCAATCGCTCTATTAGAGAAAAAGGAAACCAACATGAACGCGCTATCGATCCGTCATCCAATCATCACGACCCTGGCGCTGGCGGTCGCCGTCTCGGCATTGCTCGTCGGCGGGCTGATCGGGCTCCAGAGCTCGTCGGCGCGCGCCGAGCAACCGCCGGAGTACCTTGCGATTGGCGACTCAGTCTCGGTCGGCGTTGGCGCCAGCGATCCCGCGACTACCGGGTTCGTGGCGCTGTTCCGCTCGACCGTCGGCTCCGAGCTGTCGCCCGGTCAGTCAGGGGAGGCCCCGGGCGCCCAGGAGACGACGTCTTACCTGAAGCTGAGCAACCTCGCCGTCGGCGGTGAGACGTCGACGACGTTGATCACCGACGGCCAGCTCGACGCTGCGGTCGCGGCGCTGGTCGAGCGGAACCAGAACTCGTCCGAAGTGGACGACGTTGAAGTGATCACGCTCAGCATCGGTGGCAACGATCTGACCCCGCTGTTCACGATCTGCCCAGGGATTCCGGTCCCGGACTGCCTCGCCGAGGCGACTCCGGTGCTGACGACGTTCGGCGGGAACCTTGGATCGATCCTCGTTCAGCTTCGTACGGCGGCGGGACCGGAGACGCGGATTGTGGTGATGACGTACTACAACTCGCTCCAGAACGAGTTCTGCCCGCTGTCGCCACTCGCCGGCCTCGCGCAGCTCATCGTGGACCAGCTCAACCTGACCATCGAGGGGGTTGCTGGCTCTGTGCCGGGCACTGAGGTCGCCGATGTGGCCGGTGCGGGCATTGTGGGAACTGACCTGCAGCCCGACTGCCTGCACCCGAACGACTCGGGGCACCAGAAGATCGCCGACGCCTTCGCAGTCACTTTCACGGGCTCCTAGCGTCAGCGTTCGAGCAACGACTGCGGTGGCGCTGGCGCGCCATCCCGCTCCGTTCGTGGGTTGCCCGCGGCCACTCGGCCGCGGGCAATCTCTGTATCGGTCGCTGCCCGGCCGAGCAGGCGGACCTCGTCTAGGTCTTCGAGGCCTGGAAGATGCTTTCGATTGAGGTGTCCAGCATGGCGTTGAACTCGTCGTCCGACTGCTGGGCGGTGAGGCCTTCGGTGAGGGCGCGCGAGAAGCTGGCGACGACCCCGCGGCAGCGTGACAGACGATCATTCGCCTCTTCGCGGGTGTAGCCGCCGGAGAGGGCGACCACTTTGAGCACCTTCGGGTGGGCCACGAGGTCGTCGTAGAGGTGATCGTCCTCAGGCAGGGTCAGCTTCAGCATCACCTGCTGACCGGCTCGGAGCGCGTCGAGGTGGCCGAGTAGTGCGCTCCTCAGGAGGCGCTCGGCCTCGGCCTTTTCGGGGCTGTGGATGTCGACCTCGGGCTCGATGATCGGCACCAGGCCCGCAGCCAGGATCTGCCGGCCGACCTCGAACTGCTGGTTCACCACGGCTTTCACGCCGGCCGGGTTCGCCAGCTTGATCACGGAGCGCATCTTGGTGCCGAATACGCCGTTCTGGTTGGCCCGCTCCAGCAGGCCCTCGAGGTCCGGCATCGGCTTCATCACCTGCGCGTCGTCTTCCTCATCGGCAAGGCCTTTGTCGACCTTGAGGACCGGGACGACGTGCTTCTCCTCCCAGAGGTACTGCGCGGCGCCCTTGCCGCCGATCTCACGGTCCATCGTGTTCTCGAAGAGGATCGCGGCGAGGATGCGGCCGCCCTCGAAGCTGGGGCTGGTGACGATGCGGGTCCGCATTTCGTGGATCGCAGAGAACATCTCATCATCGTTGGAGTAGGCGCTTTCCTCGATGCCGTAGAGGCTCAGTGCGCGCGGGGTGCTGCCCCCGCTCTGGTCGAGGGCGGCGACGAAGCCGTCCTGGGTCTTGATCTTCTCGAGCTGCTCTTGGTTGTTCATGGCGGGTTCCAGCTGGCTTGGGGAGCTTTGGGAGTGGCAGCGAGAGTCTGGCTGGGCGCGACCGATCGATCAATGGCCGATCTGCACCTGCTTTCGCGGCCGTCTCAGCTTCGCCCTTGCCTGATCTGAGCCGCCTGAGACTAACGGTTCTTGAAGACGGCTTCGCGCTTTTCGGCAAACGCCTTCGGGCCTTCCAGCGAGTCCTCCATGCCGCGCAGGTTGAACTCAAGGGCCCTGGCGAGCGCCTCCGCCTCCGGCTCACTCATAGCGTGCGCCTGATGGATCATCTGGTTGAAGTTCGCGACCGTCCGAGGCGCCATGCGCACGATCGTGCGTGCCCAGTCTATCGCCTCGTCCATCAGTTGCTCGCGTGGCACGACCTTGTTGACGAGGCCCACCTCGTACGCGCGCTGCGCGCTGAAGCGGCGGTCGCCCATGATGCAAAACTCGGCCGCGATCCCGGCGCCGACGAGGCGCGCCAGCGTCGCGACGAAGCCGGCGCCCTGGTTCCAGCGGGCCTCGGCGATGTTCATCTCGGCGTGGTCGGCGGCGATTCGGAAGGTGCAGTACTGCGCCGTCGACCAGCCGCCGGCGATCGCGTAGCCGTTGATCGCGGCGATCGTCGGCTTCCAGCAGCCGAGCTTCTCGCCGATCGGGGTCACGCCGCGGGTGCGGTTGCGGTAGGGGGCGTCGCCGCCCTCTTGCTCGAGGTCGGCGCGAATCTTCAGATCCTGGCCGGCCGAGAACGCGCGGTCGCCCGCGCCGGTCACGATCGCAACGCGACACTCCTCGTCATCCGCGAAGTGGGTCCAGGCATCGACCCAGCGCTGCGTCATGCCCGGATCACTGGAGTTCATCCGGTGCGGCCGGTTCATCGTGATGATCGCGATCCGGCCATCGTCGACCGTCTCGTAGAGCAGCTCCTCATGGGGCCAGTCGGGTAGCGGCGTTCGTACGACCTTCGCGGCCATGAGCATCTCCTTCGCCAATGACGGTGCCGCCTCGGGGTGACCGAGGCGCGAGCGGGAGCGTAGCAAGATCAGCGTGCGAATCGGTGCCGTCCTCGAACCATCGCGGGCGCACGCGAAGGGTCATCGGCCCCCGAAGGGGCGCGAAGCGTCATCGACTCCTGCAGGGAGCTAGGCGAATGTGCGGCGTACCCAGAGCAGGTAGAGCCCGGCGAACAGGCCGCCCGCCGCGGCCAGCGCGCCGACCAGCAGCGTCGGGAACTCGCCGCGGTTGGCCGAGCCGCCGCCGCCGCTAGTTTCGCCCCCGGAGGGAGCGCCCGGTGTCCCGTCTCCAGGGACGGGTGTCGCTGTGGCGTCGCCGCTCGTGGGGCTGGCGGTCGCCGTCGGCGCCGGCGTGGGTTCCGAGGTCGGGGCGGGTGTCGGCGTCGGCGGGGCCAGCACGACATAGTCAACCGTGATCTGCTGCCCTCGATCCCCGGTCACCTGGACGGCGTGCGATCCGGCGGGCGTCGTTACCGGGATCGCGACGTTGGCGAGGAATGCGCCGGCGATGGTCGCGCCGACGGTCGCGAGATCGGTGCCGTCGAGGCTGACGGTGACCGACTCGCCGGGGCCGAACCCGCCGCCGGTGACGGTGACGATCTCGCCGGGCGCCGCGCCGCTCTCGGGAAGCACCCGCGCCTCGGGACCCGTCGCCGGCGGCGCGGTGGGCGCGGGGGTCGGCGTCGGCGTCGGGGCGGAGGTGACCACCTCGTAGATGAGGGCGAACTGGGAGCCCCGGTCGCCGGTGACGTCGATCGGGTGCGTGCCGGGCGGGATGTCGGCGGGGATCGTGCCGGTCCCCTGGAAGGCGCCTTCGCCGTCGGCGACCGCGGACGCGATCGTGGCACCGCCGAAGTCGACGGTGACGGTCTCGCCGTCCTGGAACCCGAACCCGCTGATCGTAATCTGCTGCCCCGGCTGCGCCGCCGCCGGCGTGACCTCGATGGTCGGTGTTTGCGCCCACGCGGTCGCGAGGCCGCCCGCGAGCGTGGTGACCGCGATCAGCGCGATCAGCGCGCCGAGCGCGAAGCTCCTCGGAACGGGCGTGCGGAGCATGTGCCGACTTTCGGTTGCCGCCTCGGAACCCCGCTGTCCTCGATGGTAGCGGCGGCGAGGCCTGCAGGCTCCCGAGGACGACTCGGCTACACGGGGGCGAAGCGGCGGGCGTCTTCGGCGGCGTAGGCGGCGACGGCGAGGTCGGCGGCGGCGGTCGTCTCGAGGTGTGCGATCAGTGAGTAGACCTCGGAAGCGGGGACGGCGCAGGTCATCCCGGCGTTCGTCGTGCCGGTGCGCACGCGGCTGAGCTGGCAGCCGACCGAGGCGGCGATCTCGCCCTGCTCCTTCGCGATCGCGACGATGTGGCACTGCGGCTTGCCCTCGACACGGAGGCCGGGCACGGCGTCCATCAGCACCATGAGCTGGCGGCCGGAGAGCCGCAGCAGCACGACGTCCGGGTCGTGCGTCGCCTCGGACAGTGGCTCGTAGGTGACCGAGAGCGGCGCCTTCGTGATGGCGGGGATCTAGGGGACGACCTCTTCGGTCACACAGCCGCATTCCAGCAGCGCCGCGACGTCCTCGTTCCCGGCGACCTCGGCCATCGTCTCCCTGCCGTGGGTCATGGAGCCGACGGAGCAGTTGCTGTGATCCCCGGGGACGGTGGTGAAGCCTCGGGAGGCCCACTTC
>CBDFJZ010000003.1:0-131642 GCA_965248675.1 Dehalococcoidia bacterium | reverse complement strand
TCGTCCCGATCGTCTTTGCCGGCGCGGTTGCGATCGTCCTCGGCGCGCTCGCGCTGCGCGATACGCAGGCGGGTGATGCCTTCGATGTCGTGCGCTGGGAGCGCACGACCCTGGCGAACAAGTGGCTCCATGCGCTGGGCGCGCCGTTCCGCGACGACCTCGATGACGACGAGGCAATCCGCCGCTACTTCGCGCTCGACGATCGCGATAGCGACGAGGCGCGCGAGCTGGAAAACGACGTCGAGGCGGTGATCGAGGGCCGGATCGATCAAGTGCTCGCCGGCCTCGAGGTGGACGGTCGATTTCCGCTCCCCGGGTCGGTGTTCCCTCCGGTCGACATCGAGATCGCCGGTTCGCCGCGGGCGCTGGTCATTTCGCCGAGAGACCACATCGAGCGCGTGGCCAGCGACTTGCTGCGCCCCGACTTGACGCAGGATGAGTTCGAGGTAATCGAACGAGAGGCGGAGGAGGACGACTCGCTCTCCGCGCTCGTCGTCGGCACCGGCGGCGTCGCCACCTACCCGGCCGTCGTGGCCGACGGGCGTAGCTACCGCCGCACCCTGGAGACGGCGGCGCATGAGTGGGTGCACCACTACCTCGTGTTCTACCCGCTGGGGCGCAACTTCTTCGACTCCCCGGACCTGCAGACGATCAACGAGACCGTCGCCGACGTCGTCGGGGACGAGGTGGCCGCGATCATCCTCGAGCGGTGGGGCGACCCGACAACCGAACCGGCGACGGCCACGCCCGAGGTGACCGCGACGCCAGAGGCGACGGCCGCGACGTCGCCCGAGTCCTCGCGTGTCGATCGGAACGAGGTGCTTCGTGATCTGCGGATCGAGGTGGACGATCTCCTGGCGGCCGGCCAGATCGAGCAGGCCGAGGCGCGGATGGAGGAGGTGCGCCTCGAACTCTGCGATGCCGAGTTCTGCCTGCGGCGGATCAACCAGGCGCACTTCGCGTGGTTCGGTACTTACGCGGCGCGTCCCGACGCCACCGATCCGCTGGGGCCTCAGCTACGCACGCTCCGCGATGCAAGCGGGTCGCTCGCGGCGTTCCTCGAGGCGGTGCGAGGCGCGGGGTCACGCGAGGACATCGAGGTGCTGATCGAGACGGGCGGGAGCTGACCGACCGGCAGCGCCGGGACCGAAGAGCCGGGGCGCTTAGCCGTGCTTGACGCGGCTGACGAGGGAGCGAACGCGGCGCGATGCTTGTTCGAGGCGACCGCGCGGGCGTCGCTGCACCCTGATACGAAGGTCGCCGGGTCGCTCACCGCGGTGAACGATCACGGGGGCCCGCTTTGGCAGTCGTTCGCGAACAGCTTGTGACATTCTGAACAATCTCCTCGCGATCACCAATGTCCGCCCGCGAGCGCTCAGGATCAACCCGGTGTTCCCCCGATCTGTCACAAGCCGGTCACGTTCGTTCGAGCCACTCCGTCGCATCGTCGAAGGCGGCGGCCGCGCGTCTGACGAGCGCGGGCATGGCCGCCCGAGTCGCCGCGTCCCAGGTGGACTCGAGGCGGAAGAAGATGACGGCCCAACCCCATTGGAGCTGCGACGCGATGAGATAGTCGCGAGTCGCGGCCTCTGGATCGTAGTCTGCGCCATTGGCGGACAGCTGCGCCCGGTAGCCCGCGAGCAGCGCCTCCTCGTGACGGCGACGGTCGTCGATGGTGAGCCCGAGCTGAAGGAACCGGGCGACGTCGCGGAGCGGTGCGTCCACTGAGCTGCCCTGCCAGTCGACGAGGAACGGCCGGCCGCGTCGGGAGGCCGCAAAGATCACGTTGCCGGGGTGAGCGTCGCCGTGGACTCGTGTCTGTGGTCCCGCGGACAGACTGGAGAACAGCTCTCCAACTTCGGCGGCGTAGCGGCGCGTGCGATCACCCGCTCGGTCGTCGACGGCGTCGCTCAGATAGGGGGTGCTCACTGGCTCGTATCGCTCAACGAAGGGTCTCAGATGGGCAAAGTGCTCGGGCCGCTTCGGGCTCGACGGAACCGTCCAACCTGACGAATGGAGGAGTGCCAACTCCGTCAGCACCCTGGACGCCTGGTCAGGGGAGACGCCATCGATGAGGCTACCCGGGACGCCCGGCGAGAGATCTTCGATCAGCAACACGTGGTCCCCGCTGCTGTCGTCGTATGCCGCCGCGAAGCACCTGGGGGCCGAGACCTCCACTGTGGGCGCGATCTCGCGGTAGAAGTGCACCTCGGCCGCGTAGCCCCGCTGGAAGGCGGCCCTGCGCGCGGGGTCGTCGCTTGATCGCTTCCACAGCAACGGGGGCGCCACGCCGGTCGTCTCGTCCTGGAACCGCGGGACGACGCGCAGCAGCTCGGAGGTTAGCGGGCTCGCCTCGATCGGCCGGAAGTCGATCGACTCGACCGCGGCGCTGAACCCGTGTCTCGTGAGGACCGTGGCGAGCCACGTTGGCGTGAGCTCGGCGGTGGTGGTCGGAATCACGCCGCCGGGCGGGTCCAGAGATGGCACGCAGCTAATCCAACTCGATGTCGAGTTCCGCGCGCAAGAAGGAGCGCAGCGTGTCTTCCGCTGCGCGCGGCCACTCGACGTTATGCATCTCCGCAGCGCTGCGCAGCTCGGCGAGCAGCATCGTCTCGAGGCCAGCGTGCGCCGCGCGCACGGCCTCGGGATCGGGTGGGTTGCTGGAAAAGGCCCGCGCGAGCTGGACCGCGAGCGCATCGACGCGCTCACGCTGGTCCGGGTCGAGGAAGCGCTCGTTGTGGAGGTGCGGACGAAAGGCCTGCTCGGGACGGCGCTGCGCGATCATCGCCGGCACGACGAACTGGTAGATCACCAGCAGCGCGTTGAGGTGGAGCGAGCCCCACTCTTGACGGCCGCTCAGGCGGGCGGGGAAGGTGAAACCGAAGAGGAGCGTGTCGATGATCTCGCGGATCCGGGCCGCCGGGTCGAAGGCCGCCGCGGGATCGACGCGGAGCTCCTCCGCCAGCTGGTCATGGTCGAACAGCAGGCGCGGCGAGACCGGGCGCGGGGGCACACCGAGGCGCGAAGTCGGCTCGACGAACAGATCGAGACGCAACCAGTCACCGAGGCTGAAGCCGAACATCCGACGTGGACCGAAGTTGATTGGCAGGTAGCCGACCGGGTCGCGGATCGCAGCGACCCAGTCGCGTGCGCCGGCGGTGAAGGCCTCGAAGTCTTCGTCCCGTACGGCGAGATGCAGATCGACATCGGAAGAGGCGTCGGCCGTTTCGCTCGCGAACGAGCCTTCGAGCCAGGCGGCGCGGATCCGAGGATCGCAGCGTGCGTGCGCCTCGACGTCGGCGATCAACTGCTCGTGACGGGAGGTGTCGGTCGTTTTCGGGTGCACGGCGGGGCACGTTCCTACCTGTGATTCGATTCACAAGTAGCGTCACGGTAGCAGATCGCGAAATCGCCGGCCGAGCGTCAGTCGTCCTCGTTCCGGACGACGACGAAGAGCTGTGCCTGTGCTTCACCGAAGATCTCGTCGTGGACGGTGACGCGGATGGAGTAGATGCCGTCTTCGACGTCGGTCGTGTTCCAGGTCGCCAGGCGGCTGTTCGCGACCCTCGTCGTGCGGCGCTCGATCGGGACCCACTCGGCCGGCGTCAAGCCGGCGCCGACCTCGACGACGAAGTCCTCGAGCAGGAACGAGCCGGCGGTCCCGGTGATCTGGATGGTGCCGGCGACGGCCGCCTCGGCGATCGGGCTGTGGATCTGGACGACCGGTGCGAAGTCCTCCTCGATCGCCTCATCGCCGTTGTTGACCTGCACTGACACGCGGTAATGGAGCGTGCCGAGCGTTGCGTCTTCGAGCAGCACGCGGATGGTGTACTCGCCGTTGGGAACGAACGAGGTGTTCCAGATCGCCAGCGGGCCGGCCGCCAACTGTCTGGTCGAGTTGGTGATCTGCACCCAGCTATCGGGGGTGGGGCCGCGGCCCCACTCGACGATGTAACGAATGAAGTCGTCCGAGCGCGCCGCGCCGCGGATCGGATAGCTGCCCTCGATCTGCTCGTTCGGCCGCGGGTTGGTGACGAGCACGGGGTAGGGCCCGCTGCTCAGCTCTTCGCTCGGTGCGAGCAAGCTGACGATGCCGTTCGAGGCAGCCCAGCTCAGCAGGCCCTTCTCCCAGTCCTCGATCTCCTCCTCGGGAAGGACGAGGCGGACCTCCTCGGCGACGAAGGCGGCGGGCGTGTTCTCTTGTGCGAGCAGGCCGGTGCGGGTGTCGATTGGCACCGTCTGCCACCAGGTGTCCTCGAACTCCTCGAGGTCGTCGTCGTCCCGAGGGAGCACGGATTCGCCGAAGAGTGAATCGTAGCGCTTGATCTGAGGGCAGATGTCGGAGGGGAGGCGGCCGGATGGCCAGCACACCTCGCGCTTGACGATGCCCGGCGCGAGGGTGAACGGCGTCGGCGGCAGCTCGAGGTAGTCGGACGCGAAGACCATGAAGGTTTTCCAGAAGCGGGTCGAGGCGCCGGCGGAGCTGATGTTCACGAGCGGCGAGTTGTCGGCGTTGCCGATCCAGGCGCCGCTGACGAGGTGAGGCGTATAGCCAATCGTCCAGGTCTCGCCGATCTCGCGGGAGTTCTCGTACGGCTCGCTGGTGCCGGTCTTGGCCGCGGACGGGCGGCCGTCGGGCATCGCCAGCGCGTGGCAGACGCCGTAGGTGATGCACTGGTTCTCGCCGTTCGAGAGGATCGAGGTGACGAGCGACGGGAACTCCGCGGCGACGACTCGCCGTTCTACCGGCGCTTCGTACTTGTAGAGGACCTCGCCGGCGGCGTTGGTGACCTCGAGGATGGCGATCGGCTCGAGCGTGCGCTCGCCCGGGTCGACGTCGGTGACGATTACCTCCTGGCCGCGCATCACGCCTTCGGAGGCGAGCACGCCGAAGGAGATGACCTGGTCGAGGAGCGTGATCTCGCCGCCGCCGATCGTGAGTGCTGGGCCATAGCCGGCGGGGTTGTCGAGCGCGGTGTGGCCCATCTGCTTCATGACGCTGATCGTGTTGCCGACGCCAGCGAACTCGATCGCCTTGATCGCGGTGATGTTCAGCGAGTTGCCGAGGGCGCTGGCGGCAGTCATCGGACCCTGGAACTCCGCGATCGGGTCGCGAGGAGAGAATTCCTGGCCGGTCCCCGGATCGATGATCGTGTAGGGCGCGTCGATGATCGCCGTGCCGGTCCCCCAACCCTGCATGAACGCGGTCATGAAGGTGAACGGCTTGAGGGTCGAACCCGGGGAGTTTGGCGCGATGGCATTGTCGTTGCGGCCCTCGATGTCCTCACGGAAGTAGTCGCGGCTCCCGACGTAGGCGAGGATCTGGCCGGTATGCACGTCCATCGCGACGAATGCGCCGTTCTTGGCGTTCGAGGCCTGCGGGACCTTCTGAATCTCCTCTTCGAGGATGCGCTCGGCCTCGCGCTGGAGGTTCATGTCGATCGTCGTGATCACCTCGAGGCCATCGGCGCCGAGAGCCTTGGCGCCGAAGCGCAGGCGGATCTCATCGGCGACACGGCCAAGCACCCAGTGGGGCGCCTGGATGTCGAAGCGGTTCGGCTTGAACTCGATTGGGGTTGAGCGGGCGACTTCGGCCTCAGCCGCCGTGATGACGTCACGCTGCACCATCAGGTCGAGCACCTGGCTCTGGCGGATGCGGGGCGGGCTTCCGATCGCGAGCTGGCCGGTCAAGGGATCTATGTGATTGAAGGGGTAGTAGAGCGCGGGGCGCTGCGGGATGCCGGCGAGCAGCGCCGCCTCGGGGAGCGTGAGCTCGGCGGCGGTCTTGTCGAAGTAGCCCTGGGCGGCCGCTTCGATGCCGGTGTAAATGCCGCCGTACGAGATCGAGTTCAAGTACCAGCTGAGGATCTGATCCTTCTCGTAGGAGTCGGTCAGCTCGAGGGCGATCACCATCTCGCGGATCTTGCGGTCGATTGAACGCTCGCTGCGCTCCTCGAGCGGGATGTAGACGTTCTTCGCGAGCTGCTGGGTGATCGACGAACCACCGGACCCTTCGAGGAAATCTCCGCCGTAGGGGGTGAGGTTCTCGATCGCGGCGCGAGCGAGCCCGCGCGTGTTCAGGCCGTTGTTGTCGTAGAAGGAGGGGTCCTCGACGGAGAGCGTCGCGAGGATCAGGAACTCCGAGATCTGCTCGATCGGGACGGGGCGGCGGAGGCCGGTGAACTCGTCGACGAACTCGTACAACAGCTCACCGTTGCGGTCGTAGACGCGTGCGCCGCCGCTCGGTAGCTGGGCGATCAGCTCCTCCGGGGGGATGACGGTGTCGGCGATCTCGTTGTAGCGATTGAACCCGTAGATCGCGACGCCGCCGGCAGCCGCGCCGCCGGCCAGCATGACGAAAAGGAACAGCCCCCCAAGGACGATCAGCAGTTTCGATCGGACGCTGGTCTTCCTCGCGCCGGCCTGCAGCGCGGCTCGCGCCCGCACGCGGCGGCGCATCGCGCTATGACGTCTTCTGCTCACGGGGCGCTCCGCGGGGATGCCTCAGGACGGCGGCGCAGGATCACGAGGTGGGAAAGGCCGAAGCGTCCGAGGAGGTTGCCCTCGGCCCAGTACGAGATGGCTCGAACCGCGCGGGCGATCCGCGGCCAGCGCCCGGCGATGTTGTCGTAGCCCGCGAATACGTACCCGTGGTCGACGATCTCGAGGTCGCTGCCCTCGATCAGGCGCCGCCAGTCGCCGTGACCGTAGACGCGGGCATGGGGAACGAGCCGGTCGCGGAGCGCGCGCGGGAGCCAGTTCACGAACGGGATGTTCCCGAAGACGTAGCGCTTCCCGACGTAGATGCCGTGGGTTTCGAACGGATAGAGGCGGTTCGGCGCGAAGATCACGCAGCGCCCTTCATCGGTCAGTACGCGGGAGACGTCGCGGAGCGTCGCTCGATCATCATCGACGTGCTCGATTACCTCGTTGAGGACGATCACGTCCAGCGACGCATCGCGGAAGGGGAGCGCCTCGCCCGCGGCGGCGAGGAACTCGATGCTCGTCGTCGAGGATCGCGGGCCCGAGGGCCACCCACCGTTGATCGAGCGCCGGCGCGCTTCGGTGAGGCGCGGCGCGTCGATGTCGAGGCCGATCGCATCCGCGCCCTGGCGCGCGAAGGCGCGGACGTACTCGCCGATGCCGCAGCCGAGGTCGAGCGTGCGCCGGCCCTCGAGGTAGACATAGCGCTCGATGATCGCGAGCCGGCGCTCCTGTCCGAAACGCCAGACGAAGCTCGGGTTTCCGAGGCGGGCGGCGTCCGGCTGAGTCTCGGCGTCACCGCGGTCGAGAGCCGTGCTCGTGTCAGCCAACGCGGGACCGCGGGTGGGGGCGTTCGTCACGAACTGAGTCCCCTTCGGCCGCCGGGGAGTGGGGCGGCGTGGGTGTGCTCGTTCGCCCGCCAGCGCGGAGCACGCCGTCGATCGTACGTTCCTCGGCGCCGTCGAGTCGAGTTGACCGAACGTGCCGCCGGGGCGCGCCGGATCGCGATTCGACCGCCAAACACGGCAGTGGTGTGGTGGGAGGGGCGTTCCTATAGTAGGCATCTGTCCCGTACGGGCATCCAACAGGCGTGGTCCAGTACGGACGTCCCGTTGACCTCGTTGGGTAAGAACAGCCACCTCGCAAGAACGAGTGAGCACGCTCGTTGGTTCCCGCTCCGGAGGCCGTGATGGCGCTGTCGACTGACGAAGTGCGGCACGTGGCCCGGCTTGCGCGGATCGCGCTCTCCGAGGAGGAGGTGGTGCGGATGCAGGCGCAGCTCTCGTCGATCCTCGATCACTTCGAGGTGCTCAGCGAGATCGACACCGACGAGGTTCCGCCGACCGCTCAGAGCTTCGAGCTGACGAATGTCGAGCGCGCGGACGAGGCGGGGGACACGGTTTCGCGCGAGGCGGCGCTGGAGAGCGCGCCGCGTCGCGAGGACGGCTACTTCCGGGTGCGGGCCGTGCTAGACGAATCGTGACCAGCGAGCCTTCGATCGACCTCGGCCGGACCGCGCACGAGCATGCGGCGGCGCTGCGCGGGGGCGAGTACAGCTCGCGCGAGCTTGCGGAGGCGACGCTCGCGCGAATTCGCGGTCAGCAGGACACGCTCAACGCCTACATCTCGGTCACCGAGGAGCTGGCGTTCGAACAGGCCGAGACGGCCGACGCTCGGCTCTCCACGGGCGACGGGGGGCCGCTGACCGGCGTACCGGTCGGCGTCAAGGACCTGCTCTCGACGAAGGGCGTCCCGACCTCGGCGGGATCGCGGATGCTCGAGGGCTACCGGCCGATCTTCGACTGCACGGTCGTCGAGCGGCTGCAGGCCGCGGGCGCGGTCATCGTCGGGAAGACCAACCTCGACGAGTTCGCGATGGGTTCGTCGAACGAACATTCAGCGTTCGGCCCGGTCCGCAACCCGTGGGATACCAGCCGCGTCCCCGGTGGCTCTTCGGGCGGCTCGGCGGTGACGGTCGCGTCGCGAGGCGTGCCGCTCTCGCTCGGAACGGACACCGGCGGCTCGATCCGTCAGCCAGCCGCGCTGTGCGGCGTGGTGGGGTTGAAGCCGACGTACGGCCGTGTCAGCCGCTACGGCGTCGTTGCGTTCGCGTCTTCCCTGGAGCAAGTCGGCCCGTTCGGGCGGGATGCGCAGGACGTCGCTGATCTGCTCACCGCGATCGCCGGCGTCGACCGGCTCGACTCGACGACCGCGCCGGAGCCGGTGCCCGACTACTCCGGCGAGTTCGAGCGCGGCCTCGAGGGCCTGCGGGTCGGCGTGCCGAGCCAGTTGTTCGCTGAGGGCCTCGATGACGGCGTGCGCGCCGCCGTGGAGGCGGCGATCGAGGTGTTCGAGGCGGGCGGAGCGGTGATCGACCGCGCGGTCGAGCTACCGACGACGCCCGCGGCGCTGCCGGTCTACTACATCATCGCGCCGTCGGAGGCGTCGGCGAACCTCGCGCGCTACGACGGGGTGAAGTACGGCTACAGCTTCACGGAAGGCGACTCCGTGGACGAGGAGATGTCGACGACGCGCGGTCGCGGGTTCGGGGACGAGGTGAAGCGCCGGATCATGATCGGGACCTACGCGCTGTCGGCGGGCTACTACGACGCGTATTACCTGAAAGCGCAGAAGGTGCGCACGTTGATCCGGCGCGAGTTTGAAGCGGCCTTGCACGACCATGATCTGCTGCTGACGCCGACCGCGCCATCGGTTGCGTTCGGCATCGGCGAGAAGATGGACGACCCGTACGCGATGTACCTCAACGACCTGTACACGCTGCCGGTGAACATCGCCGGCAACCCGGCGATCAGCATCCCCTGCGGGTTCGACCAGGGCCTGCCGGTCGGCCTGCACCTGATCGGCCGGCCGTTCGACGAGGCGACGCTGCTGCGCGCGACGCACGCCTACCAGGCGGAGACCGATTGGCATCAGCAGGCACCGCCCACGGCCGGTTAGCGGTCCGAG
This sequence comes from Dehalococcoidia bacterium, assembly GCA_965248675.1. GTDB lineage: Bacteria > Chloroflexota > Dehalococcoidia > UBA2979 > UBA2979 > UBA6627. The sequence continues at coordinate 122,192 of CBDFJZ010000003.1, read as the reverse complement.
CCGGCCTCGCAATGTGTGATTCCGTCGCGATGTTGACCGGTGCTAGTCTGCGCCGATGACCAACGACAACGGCGGGAACGGCGCATCATCGTCGGTCGAGGGCGATCACAGCGACCTGACGCTCTCGATCCGCGGCGTGCGGGCGGCGCCGGGCGACGTTCCGGGCGAGATGAAGGTCGAGCTGAGCACGACCCGCGGCGAGATCACGACGCATCTCCGTCCGTGCGAAGGCAAGACCGGGTGCGTGATTTTCCTCGGCGGCGCGGGGGGTGGCGTCCGCGGCCCCGCGAACGCGATCTATGAGCGGATCGCGGAAGAGCTGGTCGCCGTGGGCGTGACCTCGCTGCGGGTCGAATACCGCGAACCCGGTGAGTTCGAGGAGTCCGTCGTCGACGCCCTCGCCGGTGCGTCCTTTCTGAAGGGGATCGGCGCGACCGAGGCGGTGGTCGTCGGTCATTCCTTCGGTGGCGCAGTCGCGATCAAGGCGGGCGAGCTGTCGGACCTGATCACGGGGGTCGTCGCCATGTCGTCGCAGCGGTTCGGCACGCAGACGGTTGAGGAGTTGAAGAAGCCGCTGCTGCTGATCCATGGCTCAAGCGACGAGATCCTCGATCAAGCGGCGTCGAAGGATATCTTCGAGCGCGCCGAGCAGCCGAAACGCCTCGAGATCCTGGATGGGGCGGGCCACGGGCTGCTAGAGGTGGCTGACGAAGTCCACGATCTGCTTCAAGACTTCATCACGATGTCAGTCGGAGCATCCTCTTCGGAACCCTGATTTTCCGCCTCGTATTGGCCGATTGCACCCGAATACGGCCGATCCTGAGCTGTAGCGACGCCGCGGGTACATCGCCGGCGAACTCTACTCATTCACGACGTAAGTCACCGAGGCGTCAGGGGCCGTGGACTATAATCTCCGTGCGTGATGAGGGCGCGCGCCGCGGCGCCAGCGACCCCGTCCCGCCGCGTGGTCACGAGCACCGAGAGCTCCGCGCCGGCAGCGGACGCGAGAACTCAGTGTGGGGGGAGTTGATGACACTGGAGACGCCAAGCTTCAGCCCGGGCCTTGAAGGAGTCCCGATCGCTGAGTCGGCCGTCTCGCTCGTCGAGGGCGAGGTCGGGCGGCTGACGTATCGAGGCTATTCGATTGAAGATCTCACGGGTGCCGGGGGCACCTTCGAGGAGATCGTAGCGCTCCTCTACGACGGAGAGCTTCCAACCCAGGCCCACATCGACGAGATGCGGGTTTTGTTTGAGCGGGAGCGCTCGCTCACCGACGAGCAGATTGAGATCGCCCGTCGCGCGGCCACGATCACGCACCCGATGTTCGCCCTCCAGGCGGCGGCAGCGACCCTCGGGCCGATGGACAACGATTTCGAACGCAAGGTCGATACCGTGATTGGCCGTGGCCAGACGCTGATCGCGAAGGTCGGCCACCTGGTCGGCGTGATCGCGCAGGCGGTCGACGGACGCCCGTACGACGGACCTCGTGACGGCGAGTCCCACGCCCGGATGCTGGTGCGGATGATCACCGGCGATGAGCCGACGGACCGGCAAGTGCGCGTGATGGACGCGCTGCTGATTCTGCAGGCGGATCACTCCGCCGGGAACGCCTCGACGTTCACCGCGCGCGTCGTCGCCTCGACGAAGGGGGAGCCGGAGGCGGTCGTCTCGGCCGGCATCGGCGCGCTCTCCGGTCCCGCCCACGGCGGGGCGAACGAGGGCTCGCTGCGCCTCTTCCAGCAGATCGGCGACCCGGCGAAGGCCGAGGAGGAGATCGCGCGGCTGCTGGACGACAAGTTCAAGATCCCGGGCTTCGGGCACCGCGTCTACCACGTCAAGGACCCGCGCTCGAATGTCATTCAGCGCCTCGCCGACGAAGTGATCGAGGACGGCACCCCGGCCGCCGACCACTATCAGATCGCGCTCACCGTCGAGAAGGTCGCGACCGATCGCCTGGGCGACCGCGGGCTGTTCCCAAACGTCGACCTGTTCTCGGGCTGTTTGTTCGAGGCGATCGGGATCCCGATCGACTTCTTCACGCCGCTGTTCGCCGCGTCCCGCACGGCGGGCTGGATGGTGAACATGCAGGAACAGTGGGAGTCAGGAAATCGCATCTTCCGGCCGCGCCAGATCTATGTTGGTCCGGAGCACCGCGACTTCGTCGAGATCGACGCCCGCTAGCGCGATCTCGTCTGCTCAAGCGAAGGCCGCCCAACGGGCGGCCTTCTCGGTGTTCGATTCTCGCGCGGCGCTACGTCGCCGCGTTGAGCTCCCAGCAGGCACTCTGCGTCGCGACCACCTCGGCGAGGGCGCGCTCCACGTCGAGGAGGAGGTGCTCGTGGAAGACCAGGCCTGTGGCGCTCATGCCTCGGCCCTTCGTTGTGGGCGCACGATACGGACCGCGCGCGGTGGTGAGGCTAGGCCGGCTTCTTTCGCGCGAGCAGCAACGTGAGGACCATCGGCCGAATGACGTAGCCATCGAACTCGGATTCGATGAACGTCGCGAGGTCCGCGATGAAGGGCTCGCGCATGCGCTCCGGCATCTGTTGGGTCGCGGAGTAAGACCGCACGAGATCCGCGTACTCAACCGTCGAGTAGCGCTGATCGAAGCGGTAGCGAAAGAGCTCGACCTGCTCGAAGGCTCCGGTGTCGATGATCTCGCCGACCTCGGACGGGGTGACCTCCTCATCAGGAAGCTCGAAGGCCCCGTCGCCTCGGAAGTAGCGATCATAGATTGGCTGGGAGGCGTCGAAGTAGCCGCGATCGGCGTCGGACGCGATCTGGTGAGCGTGGGCGATTGCCAGGACGCCGCCCGGGCGGAGCGTGGTCAGCGTCTTCGCGTAGCGGATGTCGGGATCGAGCCAGTGGAACGAGGTGGCCGCGAAGACGAGGTCGGTAATGGCCTCGGGCAGCGGCGCGTCCTCGAAGCGCTCGTTGATCACGACGAGGCGAGCCTCGGCCGCGTACTTTTCGCGGAGGAACGCCGCCAGCTGAGGCCCCGGTTCGACGGCGGCGACGGTCGCGCCTCGCTTCAACAGCGCGCCGGTCGCCTGGCCGGTACCCGGCCCGATCTCCACGGTCGCGAGCGTATCGGGGTCCTCCGGATCGCCACCGAGGTAGTCGAACAGATCGGAATAGAGGCGGTCGGGGTAGAGCGGCCGGACACGATCGTAGATTTCAGCGACGCCGTCGAACCAACTCACCGAGGACATCGCGCCACGTCGAGCATCGCGCGCATTCGTAGGCCTCGATCGTAGCGCGCGTGGCATTGGCGCTCGCGCTATTCGAGGAAGTCGAGCTTCAGCGCACGGCGGACGCGCTCCATCGTCTCCTGCGCCACGCTCCGGTAGTGAGCGGTGCCGCTGACGAGGGCCTCGCGAACCTGTTCCGGGTGGGCGTCGAAGTGCACGCGGCGCTCACGCCACGGCTCCATCATCGTGTTGAGGGAGGCTGCGAGCTTCTGCTTCACCTCGACGTCACCGACGGTACCGGCCCGGTAGCGCTCCTTGAGGTCGTTGACCTCGTCCTCGTCGGGGTTGAAGGCGTCGTGATACATGAAGACCGGGTTGCCCTCGACGTGACCGGGGTCCGTGGCCCGCAGCCGCGTGGGATCGGTGTACATGCTCATCACCTTCTTGGTGACGGTGTCGGCGTCGTCCTTGAGCCAGATCGCGTTGTTCTTGGACTTGCCCATCTTCGTGTCCGGGCCATCGATGCCCACGAGGCGCGGGACGCGGCCGACCAGACCCTTTGGGACGGGGAAGATCTCCTCACCCTCGCCGAAGAGGCGGTTGAAGCGGCGCGCGACCTCGCGGGTCATCTCGATGTGCGGGAGCTGATCCTCGCCGACCGGTACGAGGTGTGCCCGCGGCATGAGGATGTTCGCGACCTGCATCACGGGGTAGGTGAAGAACGCGACCGGCACCGAGTCGCCGATGTCCTCCATCTCGGACTTGAGCGTCGGGTTGCGCTGCAGGCGGCCCAGCGGCAGCCACCACGAGAGCCAGGTCGTGAGCTCGGCGTGCTCCGGGATCAGGCTTTCGATCGCGAAGTGCGAGATCTCCGGATCGAGGCCCACCGATAGCCAGTCGGTCGCTACTTCCAGCGACCAGGCGTGGACGTTGTCGATCTGGTCCGCGTAGTCCGAGACCTGGTAGTCAGCGATCAGGAAGAAGCAGTCGTACTCGTGCTGGAGCTTGAGCCAGTTCTCGAGCGCGCCGCCGTAGTGTCCGAGGTGCAGCGACCCGGTCGGGCGGATGCCGGTGAGGATGCGCGGGCGGTCGCCGTCGGTCATCGCGTGCTCCCTTCGGTCGCGGGCGCCGTCGGCCATCGCGGGAGTCTCGCCTACATCTGGTCGGGCGTCGAGATGCCCATCAGCGTGAGCGTGCGCGCGAGGGCGACGCGCGCCGCCTCGAGGAGCAGCAGGCGGGCGCTGGTCAGCGCCTGGTCGTCGCTGATCACGCGGCACTGCGTGTAGAAGGTGTGGAACGCCTGCGCCAGCTCCTGCGCGTAGTGCGTGAGGTGATGGGGCGCCAGGTCGTCGACGACCGTTTCGAGGACTTCGGGCAGCAGCAGCAGCTTGCGGACCAGCGTCTGCTCCGCCTCGTGCGTGAGCAGCGAGGCGTCGGCGCCGTCTGACGACCGGCCCTCCTCGCGCGCCTTGTCGATGACCCCGGCGATCCGAGCGTGCGCGTACTGCACGTAGTAGACCGGGTTTTCGTCGGACTGCTTCTTCGCAAGGTCGAGGTCGAAGTCCATCGCCTGGTTGGCGGAGGGACTGAGGAAGAAGAAGCGCGTCGCGTCGACGCCCACCTCGTCGATCACGTCACTGAGCGTGACGATCTCGCCGGCGCGCTTCGAGAGCATCACCACCTCGCCGCCGCGCTTCAGCGTGACGAGCTGGTAGAGCAGGATGTCGAGCGCCTCGGGATCGGCGCCCACGGCGCCGACGCCGGCCTTCACGCGGGAGACGTGACCCTGGTGGTCAGCGCCCCAGATGTCGATCACGCGGTCGAAGCCGCGGGTGACGAACTTGTTGTAGTGGTAGGCGATGTCGGTCGCGTAGTAAGTGGGCTGGCCGTCCGAACGGATCAGGACGTTGTCCTTCGACTCGCCGACCTCGGTCGAGGTGAACCAGACCGCGCCGTCGCGCTCCGCCACGTAGTCCTGGTCGCGCAAGAGCTGGAGCACTCCGTCGTACGGCCCGCCCTCGGTCATCAGCGAACGCTCGGAGAACCACTCGTCGTACTCGACGCGCATCAGCCCGAGGTCGTTGCGGATGCTCTCGACCTGGACGTCGATCCCGATCTGGCCGAGCTGCGGGTCGGCGTCATCGCCGGCGGGGCGGAGGAACGAGTCGCCGTGCGCCTCCTTGACCGCTTCGGCGATCGTGATCATGTACTCGCCCGGGTAGCCGTTCTCCGGGATCTCGACGTCGCGCCCGAAGAGCTGCTGGTAGCGCGCATAGAGCGTGCGCCCGAAGATCGCGACCTGGGTACCGGCATCGTTGACGTAGTACTCCTGCTCCACTTCGTAGCCGGCGGCGCGCATGACGTTCGCGAGCGTCGAGCCGATCGCGGCACCTCGGCCGTTCCCGACGTGAATCGGACCGGTGGGGTTCGCGGAGACGTACTCGATCTGCGCGCGCTGCCCTGCGAAGCGATCGGTCGCGGCGTAGTTAGCGCCAGCGGCGATGATCGGAGCAATCTGCCGGGTCACCCATCCGGCGTCGAGGTAGAGGTTGAGGAACCCAGGTGGCGCCACGTTGACGTCGGAGACCGCCTCGTGTTCGGGTACATGCTCGCGGAGGGCCTCGGCGACCTCGATCGCCTTCATCTTCGCGAGGCCCTGAATGCGCAGCGGGAGGTTGGCGGAGAAGTCGCCATGTTCCGGTCGCTGAGGATGCTCGACGGTCACCTCGGGCGCGGCGAACTGAGGGATGTCACCCGCGGCCTGTGCGGCCACGAGCGCCTGCTCCACGAGTGCTCGGATCTCGTCGCGAATCACAGGTTGGACCTCGCGCGTGCCTCGGAAGGTGGCGCCGCCCAGGGGGAGTTGAGTGCGCCGTCTCAGGTCGGGAGTATCGGTTGCGGGCGAGTGTATCGCGGGGGATATGGGCGGGCGAGGTGGGCTATTCCTCGCCGGTGACGCTGAACCCACCCATGATCGCGCGTGCCTCGATGCGCAGGGCCGGCGCGTACGGGTCAGAGGTCGCGTTCGGGCGCATCTGCGCCGCGCCGCCCATCAGCGCGAGGGAGTTGAGCTCCACGTTCCAGTCGTCCGGCACCTTGACGTCGCCGCCGCCCATGATCGTGTGCACGTGAAGCGTCCCGCCGTCCGGATCGAGCGTCGCCTCACGGAGGTCAATGTCGCCGCCGCCGAACATGATGGTCCACGTCCCGCCCCGAAACGAGGTGGCTCGACTCTTCAGCTCGAGACCGTTGAAGATCGTCACCAGGTCGAGTTCGTCGCTGTCCTCGTCACCGAGGGACGCGTGAGTGAGCTTCAGGAACAGCGCGATCCCAACCGAGATCAGCGCGAACGCCACATTCACGAGGATGAACGCGCGAAGGAGGCGGCCGATCAGCGAGCGCCGTCGCGGCGCGGGTTGTTCCTCGAGATCGTCGTCGTGCGGTTCGGGCATGGGGGAGGCTCCTCGGAGCGAGCGTACCGCGCGTTGCGCCGGATCAGGGAGCCAGCGGCGGCCCGCGGCCGAGTGACAGGTGAAGTAGGTGGCGTTATTCCCACGACCCACTGACACTCGACTATCGACGAAACGTTGAGCGGCACCTACGGTCCGGGTGAGAGAGGTGGACGCGGATGTTTGGGTGCGCGATCGCCCGAGGCCGAGCCGGGGCACTGGCCATCGGGGCCGCGTTTGTGCTACTCGGGTTTTCAGCTTGCAATTCGGGGGACCCAGCTTCGGCCACGCCGGCCGCAGAGGCGGACCGCGTCGCACCGACGACAACCGCGACCGAGTCCCAGACCCCGGTCCTACCGCCACCGGCTTCGACGCCGACGGCGGAGATCGCTCCGCCCGTGACTCAGGCCGAATGTCGGGGAACGCTTGGCGCTGCGACTGGTATCCCAGACACTTCCGTTGCGGTTCCAGTCCCGGCCAGCTTCTACGTCGCGCTGAACTTCACGGGTCTGTTCGACGACGACACGTCTGGCTCAGTCGTGGTGCTCGAGCTCCCTGCGCCGCTGGAGGAGGTGATCACCGACGACATCGAGGGATTCCTCGGCTTGCTCGAAGCGCAGCAGGGCGTGGTGTCCATCGCGTATGACGAGATCACCGTCGACCAGCGGGACGGCTATATCGTGCGCGGCTGGCAGTCTGGCGGTGGGACTCGGTTCGAGAAGTGGATCGTCGTCCTCGGCGACAATGACGCGGGCGCGACACTGATGCTGACCGCACAGGTACCGACCGCGTTTGCCGACGACCAGCTCGAGTTGCTCCGCGACGTTCTGGTCTGCGCTGTGTGGACGCCCGGATTCGTCCATGAGCACGTGGACGGACCGCTGTTCACTTTCGATCCCGGTCCATCATTCGGTGCCGAACAGCTTGTTGCCGGCAGTAGAAGCTACAGCGCCGGTGAGAGCGCGAACTTCATCGTTTCCCCATCCCTGGCGACGGTGCCGGCCGACGCCCAAGAGGAAGCCGCACTCAACTTGTTCGCCTCGCTGGGGCCTGGGCCGATCGATGCGGAGCCCGAGGTCACGTCCGGGCCCGATCCGATCTCGATCGATGGTCTGCCCGGCCTCGTTATCGAGGGCTCCGGGTTCAACGAGGGTGAGCCGATCTGGCCATACCAGGTGATCCTCTTTCTACCTAACGGTTCGTGGTTCCAGATGATCGGGTCGAGTCCGGAGTCCAGAGCGGACGAACTCATCCATCAGATCAAAGCGATGGCTGAGTCGTTCCGGTACGTGCAGTAGCGCTCGGAACGTACGCGGGGCCCCAAGGCGCTCCCCGCGCGCGCCGGTCAGGGCGCTTCCGGCGGAGGCCGCCGCTGCTCGCGAGCCTCCTCGCGCGCGATCCAGTAATCGAGGAGGCGCTGTTTCGCGTCGCTCCACGAGGGCTCGAGGAGGCCGGCCGCGCGACGCTGGCGAGCGGCCTCGGCGAGGATGACCGCGGCGGCGACCGAGACGTTGAACGACTGGGCGAAGCCGAGCATCGGGATCTGGACGCGCTCGTCCGCGGTGGCGAGCAGCGCCTGCGAACAGCCGCGCTGCTCGTTGCCGAGGACGAGCGCAGCCGGCTGCGTCCAGTCGATTTCGAGGTAGTCGATGGCGTTCTCGTCGAGGTGGGTGACGTAGATACGCTGGTCGCGCGTGCGGAGCGCCTCGATCAGGTCGGTTGCGGCGTCGTGGTGTTCGATCGTCGTCCACTTGTCGGTGTAGGCAGAGACGCCCCGCGAGAGGTCGGGCACCTCCTCGACCGTGTAGAGGAGGTGAACGGTGCCGGCGGCGAAGCCGTCCGCGCTGCGCACGATCGCCGAGGCATTGTGCGGGTCCCAGATGTTCTCGATCACCACCGAGAGGTCGTTCTGGCGACGTTCGAGCACCTGGCGAATGCGGGCGATGCGACGTTCCGAGGGCATGGGGGGCTAGTGCTGCTCGGCGACGAGGTCGGAGGTGAGCGCCGCGATCGAATAGCGCAGCGCCTGGTGTTCGGGCGCCTTGAGGTCGGGGTCGGCTGCGATCAGCTCTTCGGCCTCGCGGCGGGTGGCGTCGATCAGCGGGGCATCGAGCAGCGAGGCGACGCGGAGCGTCGGGATGCCGCTCTGGGCGGTGCCGTAGAGGTCGCCGGGACCGCGCAGCTCGAGGTCGGCCTGGGCGAGCGCGAAGCCGTCGGTCGTGCGCTCCAGAACGGAGAGGCGCTCCTGGGCGTCGTCAGACGGGTCGTCGGAGAGCAGGTAGCAGTAGGAGGGGTGCTCGCCGCGGCCGACACGGCCTCGAAACTGGTGCATCTGCGCGAGGCCGAAGCGGTCGGCGCCCTCGATCGCCATCACGGTCGCGCTCGGGATGTCAATGCCGACCTCGACGACGGCGGTGGAGACGAGGATGGACGTCTCCTCGGCGACGAAGGCGCGCATCACGGCGTCCTTGTCCTTCGAGGACATGCGGCCGTGGAGGAGCGCGATCCGATCCGCGAGGTCGGGGTATTCCTCGGTACGCAGGCGCTCGTATTCCTCGGTTGCGGCGCGGGACTCGACGAGGGCGGAGTCCTCGACGAGCGGGCAGATCACGAAGGCCTGGTGGCCGGCCTCGATCTCGCGGCGAATGTGCGCGAACGCCTCGGGGCGCTCGATCGGCGTCAGCCACTTCGTTGCGATTGGCGTGCGGCCGGCCGGCATCTCGTCGATCACCGACAGATCGAGGTCGCCGAAGACGGTCAGCGCCAGCGAGCGCGGAATCGGCGTCGCGGACATGACCAGCAGGTGCGGGGTGTGCGATTCGCCCTGGGCGGCTTGTCCGCGCCGCCGGAGTTCGCCGCGCTGCATCACGCCGAAGCGGTGCTGCTCGTCGACGACGGCGAGGCCGAGCCGGTGGTATTCCACACTCTCCTGGATGAGCGCGTGGGTGCCGACGATGATCTGCGCGCCGCCGTGCTTGATCGCATCGAGGGCGTCGCGTCGCTGCTTCGCCTTCGTCGACCCGGTGAGCAGCACGATCCGGAACGATTCGCCGCCGGCCTTGACCATGCCGTTGAGCGGCGGCTCGGGCTCGCCAGAGAGCAGCCTGCAGAGCGTGCGGAAGTGCTGTTCGGAGAGCACCTCGGTGGGCGCCATCATCACCGACTGATAGCCGGCCGACACGAGGTCGAGCATCACCGCCAGCGCGACGGCGGTCTTGCCGGACCCGACGTCGCCCTCGAGGAGGCGCGACATCGGCAGTGTGCGGGCGAGGTCGTCGCGCACCTCGCGGAGGACACGCTCCTGCGCGCCGGTGAGCGTGAACGGCAACGTCTCCAGGAACCCATCCGCCAGCGCGTGATCGTCGACGAGCGGGGCGTCGCCGCTGGTCTGCCATTCGCGCTTGCGCGTCTGCACGCCGACCTGGATCGCCAGCAGCTCATCGAAGGCCAGCCGGCGGCGGGCCTCGGCAAGCTGCTCCTGGCTCTCCGGGTAGTGGATCTGGCGGACCGCCTCGGCGTAGCCGAGCACACCGTGCTTCTCGCGGATCGCCGGCGGCAGTGGATCCTCGAGGTGATCGCCGTAGCGCTCGAGGAGGTTCGCGATCATGCCGCGCAGCGTGCGCTGCGGCAGGCCCGAGGTGAGCGGGTAGACGGGGATGAGGCGGCCGGTGTGGGTGCCGTCAGCGTTCAGCTCGAGGCGCTCGAACTCCGGGTTCTGGAACGTCGGGCGGCCTCGGAAGACGGTGACGCGGCCGGCGAGGGCGATCGGCGTGCCGGCGGGCAGCGACTTCGCGATGAACGGCTGGTTGAACCAGGTGACGCGGATCGAGGCGCCCGACGCGTCGCTGATCGTCGCCTCGGTGGAGCGCATGCGGCCGCCGCGCCCCATCCGGATCTCGCGTGCGCGATCGACGACGCCTCGGATCGTCTGCTCGCGGTCGACCTGGAGGTGAGTGATCGGGACGGTCTGCGAGAAATCCTGGTGGCGGTTCGGGAAGTGTCGCAGCGCGTCGGCGACGGTGTGAATACCGAGCTTCTCGAGGCGCGTGAGGTTGGCCTTGCCGAGCCGCGAGCCGGCACTGGCGATCGGAAGCTCGAGGCCAAGCTGGCGTGTACCGGCGGGGGTCTGCGCCGCCGGGACGTCGGCCGCGCGTTTCGCGGGCGTGCGCTTCCGAGGTTTCGTCTTCTTTGGTGCGGGCTTCGCCGGGGCTTTCGACGCCGCGGGCTTCGGATGTACCTTCGCGGCGCGGCCGTCAGCGCGGCCGTTCGTGGGCGTCAGCTCCTTCGTCAGCGCTTCCTCACGGCGGATCGTCGCCAACGCGCGGCGGAGCCAGGTGCGGCGTTCGTCGGCCTCGAGCGAGCGGTAGCCGGCGGGCGGCAGCGCGGCGACCATCCTCAGCAGCGGCGAGCCCGGCTGCTCGTCGCGCGCCTGGAGGCGCAACAACTCGTCGAGGCCGCCTTCGACCAGGGCGTTGCCGGCGTCAGCCTGGAGTTCGCGGGTCAGCACGGCGCCGAGGCGGGTGAGGTCAGCGCTCATTGCGGCCGATCGGCGGAAGGTCGGTCATGCAGCCCTCGTGACGGGGGAGATGCCCATCTTACGGGGGCGGGCGCGCCCGATCAGTCGACCTCGAGCGATCGGGTGCGCCAGATGAGCGCGGCCTCGGCCTGCAGGCCGGGTCCCGATGGCAGCGCGTGGGCGCGGTGCTCCACCCGATCGGCGTAGACCTCGACGATGCGGTAGCCGGAGGGGTCGTCGCGAAACGGGAGCCCGGTGGCGGTGGTGGTGATCTGCTGGAGGTCGCCGCGCGCGTCGACGTTGTTCCCGTGGATGTGCCCCGCGAACAGTGTGCGTAGCCGTCCGTTCTTCGCGATCTCCAGCAATCGGTTCCGCTGCTCTTCGGGGAGGGCAAGGTGGGCGGCGGGGTGATTCGGGTCGAGGAACCACGGGTGATGGGAGCACACGATCGGGATCTGATCCTGGCGGTCTGCCGCGGCCAGCTCAGCTTCCATGAAGCCAAGGTTTGCGTCGCGCTCGGCCGGCACGAACTCGGGCGAGTGCAGGCTCGTGCTGTTGATGACGATCAGACGTACCCGGCCGAGCTCGACGGAGTACCGGTCGGGACCAAACGCCTCGTGATAGCGCGCGAGTGCCTCGGTCGTCGGCCGGAACGTGTCGGGGGCCACATCGTGGTTGCCGGGGACCCAGTGGATCGGGATCGACGGATCGAGCCCGCGAGTGATCGTCTGGAGGAGCGAGAGCTCCTCGTCGCTGTCCCAGTGCTGGATCATATCGCCGCAGACGACGACGGCGTCCGGGCGCGTTTCGTTCGCGGCGGCGATCGCTTCGGTGAACAGGATCTGCTCGCGCTCGTGGGCCTCGATCCGCGGGAGTTCGATTCGGGGGCGGCCAGCGTCCTCCAAGCGTTCGTTGACCTGCTCAGCCTCCGCGAGCATCGATTGATAGAGGCCGATCTGCGGGTCGGACAAGACCAACAGGCGTGCGAGCAGGGTCGAATCGGTCATGTGGTGGGCGCCGTCCTCGCAGGGTAGATCCTAGCGGGGGAACGGCGGGCGATCCGCATGGACGCACTCAGGGGCCGTTGCTAGGCTTTCTGAACGCCCTCGCGGCGAACCTCACACACCAGCCTGGAGCAGACGATGTCTGGGATTCCGCGCCTCGGGAAGAAGAAAACGGCGTTCGGTCGCCGCATCCGCCACAAGCACTCCGGCGCCTGGGCGCGCAAGGCGCCGAAGACGAGCCGTCAGTTCAAGCCGAACGTGCAGACGAAGCGCATGTTCGTCGACGGCAAGTGGAAGCGGGTCAAGGTCGACACGAACTATCTGCGCACCGAGATGAAGCGGATGCAGGAGAAGGGCGTGCCGTACTAGCGGCGGACCGATCGCCCTCGAACCCGAAACGCCCGGCATCGCCGGGCGTTTGTTTTCCCCCGAGGTCGCCTCAGGAACGTCCCCGTGCGGCGTTGCCGGTAGCGGGAGCGGTGTGCGCGCCGTGAGGATCGCCTTCGGCGTTGTTTTGCAAACTCTCGGAATGCTCGCCCGCCCACCCCACATACCTACGGGGGCTCCGCCCCCGCTTCCCCCGGTCCGGATTGCGCTGCGCGCCTTACGCGAGCTTCCGAGTCGGTCGGCATGAGTCGATGAGCGACGCCAGATGGGTACCCGCGAAACACTTCGGTCGACGGCTACTTGAGAGCGGCACGTAGCTCAGCGACAGCTTCGGCAGGCGTTTGCTGGTCGTTGAACACCGCGGATCCGGCCACCAGCAGATCCGCGCCCGCCTGCGAGCACCGCGCGACATTGTGCGGCTTTACGCCACCGTCGATCTCGACGACGAAGCCCTCGAGCCCCGCCGCGTCGGCCGCCTCACGGACCGCCGTGACCTTCGGTAGCAGATCCTCGCGCAGGGCCTGGCCGCCCCAGCCGGGGCGGATCGTCATCACCGTCACCTGCCTCAGCTCCGGGATCAGCGCCTCGAATTCCCCGAGGCCAGTCTCGGGATTGACCGCGAGCGCCGGGGCGCACCCTAGGTCCCGCAGTTGCGCGATCAGCGCGCGCGACGTTGCGAGGTTGCCGGCAGCCTCGTAGTGGAAGATCTGCGTCTCGGCGCCGGCCTGCGCGAAGCCTTCGAAGTGCTCGCCCGGGCGCTCGACCATCAGGTGCACCTCGATCGGCAGCGAGGTGGCGGCGCGGACGGCGGCGACCACTTCCGTGCCGAAGCTGAGTGGCGGCACGAAGTGGCCGTCCATCACGTCGAGGTGCATCAGGTCGACGCCGGCGGCTTCGGCGGCGCGGACCTGGTCGGCGAGGCGGCCAAAGTCCGCCGTCAGGATCGACGGCGCGATCCGGATCGCCCTGGTCACGCCGTCCCCTCGGACTGGAGGCGTGCCCGCGCGGCGTCCCGGGCAGCGGCCACGGCGGCGGGGGCGGTGCCGCCCGGCACGTCACGGGCAGCGAGCGCGGAGGCGAGGTCGATCTCGAGTGCGTCGGCCTCGAAGGCGGGGTGAGCCGCCTGCAGCTCCGCGAGGCTGAGCTGGTCGAAGGTGAGGCCTTCGTGCTCGCAGCGGGCGACGAGGGCGCCGACGGCTTCGTGGGCGTCGCGGAAGGGGACGCCGCGCTTCGCCAGGTAGTCGGCGTAGTCGGTGGCGAGCGCGAAGTCGGCGGCGGCGGCGGCGGCGCCTCGTTCGGCGTCGAAACTGAGCGTGGGCAGCATCGCGCTGGTGACGCGGAGCGAGATCAGGAGCGTATCGACAGTGTCGAAGAGCGGCTCTTTGTCCTCCTGGTTGTCCTTGTTGTAGGCGAGCGGCTGGCTCTTCAGGAGCGCCAGCGACTGCATCAGGTTGCCGATCACGCGGGCGCTCTTGCCGCGGGTCAGTTCGGCGACGTCGGCGTTCTTCTTCTGCGGCATGATGCTGGAGCCGGTCGCGAAGGCGTCGTCGAGCCTGGCGAAGCGGAACTCGGCGCTGACCCAGAGGATGATCTCCTCCGAGAGCCGCGAGAGGTGGACCATCGCGAGCGCGGCCGCGGAGTGGAGGTCGACGACGAAGTCGCGGTCTGACACCGCATCGAGGCTGTTCGACGTGATCGCGTCGAAGCCGAGTTCGCGCGCCGTCATCTCGCGATCGATCGGATAGGTGACGCCAGCCAGCGCGCCGGCGCCCAGCGGCGACACATTCACGCGGGCGCGCGCCTGCGCGAACCGCTCGCTATCGCGCGCGAACATCGCTTCGTAGGCGAGCAAGTGGTGCGCAAGCAGGATCGGCTGCGCGCGTTGGAGGTGCGTGTAGCCGGGGATGATCGTTTCCGCCTCGCGGGTCGCGAGGTCAACGAGCGTGCCTCGGATCGTGCGCAACTGCTCGAGAATCTCGTCGCAGGCGGCGCGGGCAAAGAGGCGCGTGTCAGTGGCGACCTGATCGTTCCTCGATCGGCCGGTGTGGAGGCGGCGGCCGGCGTCACCGATCCGCTCGATTAACGCGGCCTCGATGTTGAGGTGGATGTCCTCGCGGTCGACGCGGAACTCGAACTGTCCGGCGTCGATCTCGTCGCGAATCGCCTCGAGGCCAGTGACGATCGCGTCGCGATCCTCGGTGTTGATGATCTCGCGGCTGGCGAGCATGCGGGCGTGGGCGATCGAGCCGGCGATGTCCTCGCGGTACAGACGGCGGTCGAAGTCGATCGAGGCGTTGAACGCGTCGACGAGTTCGTTCGTGTCACCGCTGAAGCGCCCGCCCCACAGCTTCGCCGCTGGTTCCTGGGGCGGCTGCGCCGGCTCGTCGCTCATGGCGTCCTCCGCCGACGGAGGCTAGCGCGCGTCCCCATCGACGGCTATCGGTTCCGACCCGACCGCGACCAGTTCGGGCGGCGGTGGCTTCTCGGCGTATCCGGTGATCACGAAGCGCATATCAGTGCTGAGCCGGAAGCCGCCGATGTCGCGGCGGCGCAGGTACCCGACGAAGGCGCTGAGGGGGTTCCGCCGCAGCGAGAACCCGCGCAGATCGCGCAGGCTCAGCCCGGCGCCCGAGAGATGTCCATGCACCTCCGGGGGCGTGAGGAAGTGTTTGAAGTCGTGGGTGCCGCGCGGCGCCCAGCCGATGTTCTCGGCGACCGAGATTAGGCCGATCCGCGCGTACCAGGTGCGGTTCGGCGTGTCGAAGCAGAACACGCCGCCGGGCCGCAGCACCCGCGCCACCTCCTCGATCAGCGTGGCCGGTGACGGGACGTGCTCCAGCACTTCGGAGCACACCACCGCGTGCACGCTGCGGTCCGCAAACGGCAGCATCATCGCGTTGCCCGCCACGTATGAGGGTGCCTCGGGGTCGTCGGCCCGCACCGTGTGCCGGCGCGCGGCGAGCAGCGACGGTCGCGAAGCGTCCACGCCGATCACCTCGAAGCCGGCGGCGGCGAGGGAGGCGCTAAACAGGCCGCCGCCCGCTCCGACGTCCAGCACGCGCGGTCGGTCGACCGCGGAGACCGCGCCGTGGATCACCCCGACTGCGTAGGCCGTGCGGACCTCGTTGAAATCGTGCAACGCGGCGACGGGGCCGCGCGGGTCCCACCACGCATCGCCGAGGTCGTCGTACCAGCGGTTGTCGATCTCCATACGGCCATGATCGGCGATCCCGAGGCGATTCGAGATCGGGTTCAATCCGCGGTCCTCGCGATCACCTCGGGCGACCACTCGCTCAGGCGCTCGCGCATCACCTCGATCGCCTCGGGATGTTCGTCCACGAGCAGGAAGTCGCGGTCGTTGCGCGCCGCGGCCTCGCCCGTGGTGCCGGAGCCGGCGAAGAAGTCGGCGACCAGATCGCCGGGGTTGGAATGGACGCGCACGATGCGATCGAGGATCGCAAGCGGCTTCTGCGTCGGATACCCGGTCCGCGCTGAACCCGAGGTCGGAACGACCGTTTGCCACCAGACGTCAGTGGGAACCTTGCCGCGTGCGGCTTTCTCCTCGGTGACGAGCCCGGGCGCCATATAAGGGATGCGGTCGATCGCGTCGTAGTTGAAGGTGTAGTTCGCAGGGTCCTTCGCGTACCAGAGGATGGTGTCGTGCTTGGCCGGCCAGCGGCGCTTCGAACGGCCGCCGTAGTCGTACGACCAGATGATCTCGTTGAGGAAGCTGTCGCGGCCGAACAGCCCGTCCAGCAGCACCTTCGCGTAGTGCGCCTCGTGCGGGTCGAGGTGCAGGAAGAGCGAGCCGTCCGCGGCGAGCACGCGCCGGCACTGCTCGAGGCGCGGCTCGAGGAACCCGAGGAAATCGTCGAAGGCGTCCGCGAAGGCGCGCGAGCTGAGCTCGGTCGTGCGGTAGCGACGGCCGCCGAAGCCGGTGCGGTCGCCCTCGCCCCGGTTTCCGTCCTCGACGCGTTCGGTGCGCACGGTCGTGCGGCGTTGGGCGCGGCCGGTGTTGAACGGCGGGTCGAGGTAGATCAGGTTGACCGCGCCGTCCGGCAGCGAACGCAGCAGCTCGAGATTCTCCGCGAGGACGATGCGGCGCACCGATCTCGCCTCGACGCTAGCTGCCGTCGGCGGCGTCCCCGCCACTGTCTCTGCGCGGGGCGGCGAGGTGCAGCGGGTCGCGCTTGTCGGCGAGGAGCTGACGGTGGGCCTGGACCTGGACGGCGAGGCCGTGGAGCTTGATGAAGCCTTGCGCCGCCTTCTGGTCGAAGAGGTCGTCGTCGCCGTAGGTCGCGAGCTCCTTGCTGTAGAGGCTGCGATCGGCCTGCTTTCCCAGGGTCCGCACGTTGCCGCGATGGAGCTGGAGTCGGACCTGGCCGGTGACGTCCTGCTGCGACGACTGCACATAGGCGGCGAGATCGCGGTGGTGGGCGCTGAACCAGTGCCCGCCGTACACGAGGTCGGCGTACTCGTCGGCGACGCGGGACTTCATGCGGTGCTGAGCCTTGGAGAGCGTGAGCTGCTCGAGCTGGCGGTGCGCCTCGATCAGGATCACGGCGGCGGGCGCCTCGTAGACTTCGCGCGACTTAATTCCGACGACGCGATCCTCGACCATGTCGATGCGGCCGACGCCGTGCTGCGCGCCGAGGTCGGAGAGACGCTGGACGAGGGTCACCGGATCGAGCTCTTCGCCGTCGACGGCGACGGGGATGCCCTGCTCGAAGGTGATCTCGAGGATCACCGGATCCGTCGGGGTGTCCTCGATGTTGCGGGTCCACTCCCAGACGTCGGCCGGCGGCTCGGCCCAGGGGTCTTCGAGCTCGCCGCACTCGACCGAGCGGCCCCACAGGTTCTCGTCGGTCGAGTAGGGCGCCTCGGCGGTCTGGCGCACGGAGATGCCGTGCTCGGCGGCGTAGGCGAGGGCGGCGTCGCGGCTCATCTCGTTCTCGCGCGCGGTGCCGATCACGGTGAGATCGGGCGCGAGCGTGCCGATCGCGATATCGAGGCGCACCTGGTCGTTGCCCTTGCCGGTGCAACCATGTGCGACCGCGGTCGCGCCAACGGCGCGAGCCCTGTCGATCAGCAGCTTGGCGATCAACGGGCGTCCGAGGGCCGTCGCCAGCGGGTATTCACCCTGGTAGAGCGCGTTCGCCTGGAGGGCGGGGAACACGAAGTAGTTGAGGAAGTCCTCCTTCGCGTCGATCACCTCGACCTCGACGGCGCCGGCCTCATCGCCGCGCGCGCGAGCACTCTCGACGTCCGGCAGGTTGCCGAGGTCCACCGTCAGGCAGTGCACCTCGTAACCGTGGGTCTCCTGCAGCCACTTGCAGGCGACTGACGTGTCGAGACCGCCGGAGTAGGCGAGCACGATCTTCTCGGTCATCAGCCCCCCAGCCGAGTGAGGCCACCCGGAGCGCTGGCGGCGCCCGGCCCGCCCGTCGCGGTTAGTTGGATTCGAGGTCGGCGAGCGCCGCTTCCACGATATCAACGGCCTGATCGATCTCGGCCTCGGTGACGTTGAGCGGCGGCATGAAGCGGACGCGGTTCGGGCGCACTGGGTTCAGCAGCAGCCCGTTCTCGCGCGCCCTGGTGACCACATCCCCCGCGACGTCCTCGGCGAGCTCGAGCCGGCGGAGGAGCCCACCGCCGTCCTCGCCGATCGCGAGTGGGTGCCGGTCCTCGAGGCCGGCGAGGCGCTGGCTGAGCTGTTCGCCTCGGGCCTTGGCGTTTTCGAGGACGCCGCCCTCGACGAGCTGGCGAACGACGTAGGCGCCGGCGGCCGTGGCGAGCGGGTTGCCGCCGAAGGTGGAGCCGTGGTCGCCCGGTTCGAAGACCGAGGCGTGCTCCTTCGCAAGCACCGCGCCGAGTGGGACGCCACCGGCGATGCCCTTCGCCGAGGTCATGATGTCCGGCTCGACGCCGGCCTGTTCGTACGCCCAGACGGTGCCCGTGCGCCCGATGCCGGTCTGGATCTCATCGAGGATCAGCAGGACGCCCTGCTCGTCGCACCAGGCGCGCACGGCCTGGAGGTAGCCCTCGTCGGGGACGTTGACGCCGCCCTCGCCCTGGATCGGCTCTAGCAGGATTGCGGCGGTGCGCGGCGTGGTGGCATCGCGGATCTGGTCCATGTCGTCGTAGTCGACGAACACGAAACCGGGGGTCGGGGGGCCGAACGGCTCCCGGTAGGCGGGCGTGCCGGTCGCTGCGACGGTGGTCATCGTGCGGCCGTGGAAGCCGTCGGTGGCGGCGATGATCTCGTAGCCGCCGTCGCGGTTCTGGATCCCCCACTTGCGTGCCAGCTTGATCGCCGCCTCGTTCGCCTCGGCGCCGGAGTTCGCGAAGAACACGCGGTCGAGCGCGGAGTGTTCGATCAACAGCTCGCCCAGCTCGATCTGCGGCTCCGTGTAGAAGATGTTCGAGACGTGGATCAGCGTCCGCGCCTGCCTCGCGATCACGTCCGCGAGGACCGGATCGGCATGCCCGAGCGTGTCCGAGGCGATCCCGGCGATGAAGTCCAGGTACTCCTTGCCGTCGTCGTCCCACACGCGGGTGCCCTCGCCGCGGACGAGCGTGACTGGCAGGCGGCGCCCCGTCTGCATGTGAATCACCGCTTCTCTGGAGGGGATGTCGCCCACGGGCTTGCTCCTTGTGCTGGCGTGAATTGGGGACGTATGCCGAACGAACCGACAGACTACCGCGCCCGCAGGCCGCGGTCGCGTCGCGATCGAGCGGGTGGCGCGGTTAGTTGCCGGACCCCTCGCGCTCGATCGCGTCGAGCAAGGCACGGAGCCGATCGAGTTCGGCCTCGACCGCATCGGCCGCGTCACGCGCGTCGCGGAGCAGGTCCGCGAGGTCGCCCGCGGGCGTCTCGCCGCCGGGCGGGGCCGTGGGCGTTGGGTCAGGCGTAGTGCCGCCGTCGACAATGCTGCCAGCAATGCTGCCAGCGCCCGGGAGGCTCGACCGCGCGCGTCCGAGCACGACGTCGAGCGCCCGCTCGAAGGTCAGCTCCATCGCGATCGAGTTGCCGTTGGCGACGACGACGCGCACGAGCTCGGGCAGCCTCGAGTTCTCAGCCTGGAGGTAGATCGGTTCGACGAACAAGAACGACTGACCGATCGGGATCATTAGCAGGTTGCCGCGGATCACCTCGGAACCGGCCTGGTCCCAGAGCGTGATCTGCTGGGAGATGCCGGGGTTCTGGTCGATCCGCGCCTCGATCTGTGCGGGGCCGAAGACCAGGTCGTCCGTCGGGAAGCGGTAGGCGCGGAGAGTGCCGTACTGGTCGCCGTCGGATCGCCCGGCGAGCCACGCGACGGTGTTCTGCCGGTTCCGCGGTGTGAAGGGGAGAATTAGCGCGAACTCGAGCTGCTCCTCGGCACCGACTTCTTCCGTGGGGAGCGTCATCAGCACGTAGTAGGGCTCGACCGGCTGTTCCTGCTGGCGGAAGCGCTCGGTCGGGATGTTCCAGACGTCCTCGCCGATGAAGAACACGGCCGAATCGGTGATGTGGTAGCGCAGGTACAGCTCCGCCTGCAGCGAGAACATGTCGAGCGGGTAGCGCAGGTGCTCCCGAATCTCCGGCGGCATCGCAGCGTCCGGCGTGAACAGATCGGGGAAGATGCTGGCCCACGTCGCCGCCACCGGGTCGTCCTCGTCGATCAGATAGAACGTCATGTCGCCGCTGATCGCGTCGACGACGATCTTCACGCTGTCGCGGATGTAGTTCACCGATGCGCGCGATCGCTGGGAGTAGGGGAAGCGGTCAGAAACCGTGTACGCCGACTGAATCCACTTGAGCCCCCCATCAATGATCACGATGTACGGGTCGCGATCGAGGACAAGGAAGGGCGCGACCTTGTCGATGCGCTCCTGGATGTTGCGGTTCATCAGCAGCCGCGAGTCGCCGTTGATCTGGCCCGAGATCAGCAGGTTCGTGTCGCCGAGCTCCCAGGCGAGGGCGAAGCGACGGATGAACGAGGAGAGCGTGATGCCGCGATCCTCCTGGTAGGTGGTCTCGGCGTTCGCCTCACCCTCCGGGTAGTCGAACTCGGGCTCGTTCGAGTTGACGATCACGTACTGGTCGGTCTGCTCGCCGAAGTAGATGCGTGATCCAGGGATCGTCAGCTCCAGCAGCTCGCTGACCGGCGGGATGTCGCGGGTGATGAAGTCCGGCAGGCCCTCCTCGAGGACCTCGTTGACCGGAGCGGCGACGGCGCCGAAGCCGTGCGTGAGCTGCAGGCGCTCGCGGGTCCAGTTGCGCTCCTGGGCGCGGCTGACGTCGAGCTCGCGGGGCGAGAGCATGACCTGGCGTAGCTCGCCGTCGAGCACGTAGCGATCCACGTCGACGTCGTTGAACAGGTAGAACTGCCGAATCGCTTGCACCTGGTTGAACGTGTCGCGCAGCGGCCGTGGGTCGAGCAGCCGCACGTTGTCGAGGGTCTGCGGATTCGCGTCGAGCTCCGCGATGGTGACGGACTGTTCGGCCGGGAAGTTGGTCTCCAGGATCGCACCGAGGCCATAGGCGAAGCGGGTGGCATCGATGTTGCGGCCGATGAACTGCTCTTCGCGCTCGCGCTCGTTCGGTTCGACCTGGAAGGACTGGACGAAGTTCGGGTAGAAGATGCCGCCGATCAGGCCAGTGATCGCCCAGAGGCCGAAGGCGAAGAGCGGTAGCCGGTAGCTGTCCCGCGAGAGGAACGCATTGGCCATCGTGGCCAGCCCGGCGAACAGCGCGAGCGCGATCAGGATGTAGCGCACCGGTAGCCGGGCGTTGACGTCGGTGTAGGTCGCGCCGAAGACGATGCCGCCGGGCGAGAGCACGAGGTCGAAGATGCTCAGGTAGGTGCTGAGCGCGATCAGCAGCAGGATGATCCCGAGCAGCATCGAGAGGTGCACGCGCATCCCGCGCGTGACGTTCAGCTCGAAGCCCTGTAGCGAAATCGAGAGCGCGTAGACGGCACCCGCGGCGAGCGTGGAGACGATCATCAGGCCCAGGAACCACCCCTGGATCAGCTGAAACGCGGGGAGATCGAACATGTAGAAGGCGATGTCGCGGTTGAACGCAGGATCCTCGCGTCCGAACTCGACGCCGTTGAGCCAGGTGAGGATGGTTTCCCAGGATCCCCCGGCGATCGATCCGAAGATCACCCCGAGGAACAGCGTCCCCGCAATCAGCACGACGGTGACGATGCGTCGCAGCGCGACGACGTCGACCTCCTCGATGAAGGACTCCTCGGGACCGCGCGGCGCCAGCCGGCGGGCGAGGAAGATGTTCGCGCCGATCATCGCGACCGTGATCGCTGCGCCAAGGAAGAACAGCGAGACGCGAGCGAACAGCACGCGGCGGAAGACGCTCTCGTAGCCGACCGAGTCGAACCAGAGGACGTCGACGTATATGCCCTTCAGGACGCTGAGGATGATGAAACCGACCAGCACCGCCGCCGCCACGCCGATCCAGCGCAGCGGCACCGGCGATCGGAACTCGGGGGTGTTGCCACCGATGCGGAACGGTTCGGGTGGCGGTCCCAGGTCGCCGCGTTCGCGGTCGTCGAAGAAACCCATCGGGCTAGTTCACACTCACGCGGGTGCCGGAAGCGTGTTGCGTGAGCAGTTGTCGCACCATGGCGGGCCGTGTGCCGTTCGCGATAAAGGCCTCCGTGCCGGTCTCCGCGGCGCGGAGGCATGCGTCAACCTTGGGGATCATACCACCGGTCAACACGCCATTCTCACGTAATTCGCCCGCTCGAACGGCGTCGAGCGAGGCGATCAATTGGCCATCGGCGTCGAGTAGTCCGTCGACGTCAGTCATAAACAGCAGCCGCTCCGCGCGCAGAGCGCGGGCGAGTTCGCCGGCGACCGTATCCGCGTTGATGTTCAGCGGTTGCGCCGGCGCCTCGAGGCCGATCGGGGCGACCACCGGGATCACGCCGGCGTCGATCAGCGAGGTGAAGAAGTCCGCCTCGACATCGGTCACACGGCCGACGAAGCCGAGCCGCTCGTCGTAGCGCGCGGCGCGGATCGCGCCGCCGTCGATGCCGCTGACGCCGACCGCGCGACCGCCGCGTTCGACGATCTGCGCGACGAGACGCGCGTTGACGAGACCGCGCAGCACAGCGATGACGATCTCGAGGGCGTCAGCGTTCGTCGCGCGCAGCCCGTCGACGAAGACGGCCTCGATGCCCATGCGGTCGAGCCAGTTGCTGATCATCGCGCCACCGCCGTGCACGACCAGCGGGCGGTGCCCCTCGTCGGCGAGCGCGACGATGTCCTCGAGCGAGGTGTCCTCGGCGCCGAGCGTCGAGCCGCCGATTTTGATGACCGTGATTCCGCCGTCTGCTGCTGCCGGGCTCACGTCGTGTAGTCCGCCCTGACGTGTATCACGTCGTGTAATCGGCATTGATGTGGACGTACTCGATGGTCAGATCGCAGCCCCAAGCGGTGGCGCTGCCCTCGCCGAGCGCGAGGTCGACGCGGAGCTGTATCTCGTCCGTGTCCATCGCCCGCGACACGACCGCGAGGTCGACGGCGGTCGGGGTGCCGCGGTCGAGCACGCAATGCGGCCCCACCCAGACGCTCACCTGATCCTGCTCAACCTGCGCGCCAGAGCGACCGATCGCCATCATCACGCGCCCCCAGTTCGGGTCGCGCCCGGTCACCATCGTTTTCACGAGCGGCGACGAGACAACGGTGCGCGCCGCGAGCCTCGCATCCTCGGCGTTCGCCGCGCCCTCGACGACCGTCTCGATCAGCGTGTTCGCACCCTCGCCGTCGCGCGCGAGCTCGCGGGTGAGGTGCCTCGCGACGGCTTCGAGGGCGCTCGCGAGCGGGCCGGCGGCCGGATGCCCTCGTCCGATCGGTTCGCCGCCGGCCGCGCCGTTGGCGAGGATCAGCACCGTGTCGCTCGTCGAGGTGTCCATGTCGATGTCGAGCATGTTGAAGGTGCGATTGGCGATCAGGCCGAGCGCCGCTTGCAGCCAGACGCGGTCGACGGGCGCGTCGGTCGTGATGAAGCCGAACATCGTCGCCATGTCCGGGTGAATCATCCCGGAGCCCTTGGCACAGCCACCGACGTGGTAGGTGACGCCGTCGACCGCGAAGCTCACGGCCGCTTCCTTGGCGCGAGTGTCGGTGGTGAGGATCGCCCTCGCGAACCGTGGGCCGCCCTCGGGCGACAGCTCGATCGAGGCGATGCCGTCCTCGATCGGCGGCATCTCCAGCAGCCGGCCGATCACGCCGGTCGAGCCGACGAAGACCTCGTCTTCGTCAATCCCCAAGCGCTCGGCCGTGAGCATGCCGATCCGCTCGGTGTCGCGGATGCCCTGCTGTCCGGTGACGGTGTTCGAGATCCCGGAGTTCACGCAGATTGCACGCGCCGCCCCGCCGGCCTTGAGCAGGCGGCGCGCCCTTGAAACGGCCGGTCCGTTGACGGCGTTCTTCGTCAGCACGCCGGCGACCTCGCACGGGCGGTCGGAGAGCAGGACACCGAGGTCGAGGCGCGGTTCTTCGCCGTAGGTCTTGACGCCGGTGTTGATGCCGCTGGCGGAGAAGCCCTGCGGCGTCGTAACGCTGCCGTCATCGAGCCAGTGCACGTTCGGCTCGTCCGAGGCGTCGCTCATCGATGTCCTCTAACAGCGTCCGGCCGGTGTGGTGAGAGCGGTGAGTATAGTCACGGCGATGCCAGCACAGAACCGCAGCTTGCCCTGCGGGGACGGGATGTGATGTCCGGCACCGAGCCGACGATGCGAGCCGCCACGAGAGCCGACCTGCCGGCGATCAACGCGATCTACAACGAGGAGATCCGAACCGGTGTCGCGACCTGGGACTACGAAGCGTGGAGCCTCGAGGATCGCGTGCGCTGGTTCGAGGGGCAGCCCGCCGACGAGCCGGTGCTGGTGGCGGAGCTGGACGGTGAGGTTGTCGGCTTCGCGTACCTGTCGCCGTACCGGTCGAAGTTCGGGTACCGGTTCACGCGCGAGGACACGCTCTACCTCGAGCGGGGATGCCAGGGGCGCGGGCTGGGGCGGTTGTTGCTCATGGCGTTGATCGCGCAGGCGCGGGAGTGCGGGCTGCGGACGTTGATCGGCGTGATCGAGGCGAGTAACGCGGCGAGCATTGCGTTGCACGAGCGGTTGGGGTTTGAGCGGTGTAGCTATCACCGCGAGGTGGGGCACAAGTTTGGGCGGTGGCTGGATTCGGTGGAGATGCAGCTGTTGCTGCCGGGGGGTGGGGACGAGGGGTAGGTCCTGCCGGCCTGCGCTGGGGCACACCGAGAGGCGAGCGCCTTTCTCCTCGAGCGAGCGAAGTGCTCTGTGGCAAGGAATCGCCTTCGGCGTTGTTTGCAGAATCATCTAGATCCCGCCCGCCCACCCTAATCCCCGTGGGGGCTGTCGCCCCCACACCCCCACTCCGGAGGACGCTTCGCGCCTCTGGACTCCTCCTATAGCGGCGGCAGACCGACGCCTCTCTCGTCAAAGCTGCGGCAGACCGACGCGAGGGCAACGCTCGAGGAGCGGGCACTGCTCGCACTTCGGGCCGCGGGCGTGGCAGGTGCGGCGGCCGTGTTGGATCAGGTCGACGTGGAAGGCATAGACCTCGTCGGGCTCCAGCATCGCCTCGAGGACGTCATGGGCCTTCGCCGCCGGGGTCTTCGCCGGGACGAGGCCGAGGCGCTTCGCGACGCGCTCGACGTGGGTGTCGACGGGGAGCGCGGGGCGTTCGAGGGCGAACAGCAAGACGCAGGCCGCGGTCTTCGGCCCGACTCCCGGTAGCGAGGTCAGCCAGTGTTTGGCCTCATCGAGGGGCAGGTCGGCGAGGAACTCCAGCTCCCAATCGGGGACGCGCTCTTTCACCTCGGCGAGGAGGGCCTGGAGGCGCTTCGACTTCGTCGGTGCGAGGCCGCCCGGGCGGATCGCGTCCTCGACGCCAGCGGTCGGGGCAGCGAGGATCTCGTCCCAGGTGGGGTAGGCCTCGATCAGGCGGTGCATCGCCTGGCCGGAGTTGTGGTCGGAGGTGTGCTGCGAGAGCAGCGTGAGCACGAGCTCGAAGACGGGCGCGTGCGAGGGCTGCTGCTGAGCGCGGCCGTAGCGCTCGTCGAGGATCGCGATCAGCTCCGAGGGCGTCCAGTACTCGGCCTTGCGGATGCGGCGTCGTTTCGCGGCTGCATTCAGCATGGTTCTTTCCGGCTGAGCCTTCCGCACGGGGCGGATGGTAGCGATAACGATGTGATGCCGCTCATTGCCGCGCTTCCGGCGCGATGCGACGATGGGCGCGCCAATCCGCCGCGTCCGATCCCGGATCGCCGAGCCGGGAAGGAGGTTGTGATGACACGCGAGGAGATTATTCGCCTCACGGACCTCGCCTCCTGCGCTGGTTGAGCCGGCAAGATGGGTCTGGGGACCCTGGCGCAGGTACTGCAGCCACTCCGTGACACCTTCGACGCGAGCGACCATCCGGATCTGCTCGTCGGCCTCGACTCGGCCGACGACGCGGCGGTGTACCGGGTGTCAGACGAGTTCGCCCTGATTCAGACGCTCGACTTCTTCCCGCCGGTGGTCGACGACCCGTACACGTACGGGGCGATCGGCGCGGCGAACGCGATGTCGGACGTCTACGCGATGGGTGGCGAGGTGCGCTTCGCGCTCAACATCGCCGGGTTTCCCGAGGACCTGGACCCGGACATCCTGGGCGAGATCTTCCGAGGCGGCGCCGAGAAGGTGCGCGAGGCGGGCGGCGTGATCGCCGGTGGCCACACCTTGTTCGACGCCGAGCCGAAGTACGGGCTGTCGGTGACGGGGATGATCCACCCGGCGGCGGTGATCACGAAGGGCGGCGCCGAGCCAGGGGACGCGCTGCTGCTGACGAAGCCGATCGGCACCGGCGTGCTGCTGACGGCGGCGCAGCAGGATCACGAGGACTCCGCCTCGGGCCTCTCGGCGGCGGTGACCTCGATGCTGGCGCTGAACCGCCACGCCTCGCACCTCGCGCGCGCCGCGGGTGTGCACGCGATGACGGATGTCACCGGCTTCGCGTTGCTCGGGCACGCCTCCGAGGTGGCGATGCAGAGCGGCGTGCGGATCGTGATCGAGGCGAACGCGGTGCCGCTGCTCACCGACGCCTACCGTTTCGCCGAGGCGGGCGCGATCACCGGCGGCGGCAACCGCAACCGCGAGCAACTGGGCGAACGCGTCTCGCTGCCGGACGACCTCGACGACACGCTCGGGCAGCTGCTCTACGACCCACAGACCTCGGGCGGCCTACTGATCGCGGTCCCCGAGGACCGGGCGGAAGCGCTGCGCGCGCAGATCGAGGCTGAGTCGGCGGCGGACGGCGGCGGTTGCTGGCGGATCGGGTCGGTCGAGGCCGGCGAGCCGGGCGTGGTGGTGCGGTGAGACCCCGCCCATGAGACGCAGTCTCGTCCTCGCTGGCGTCGCGGCGATGCTCGCGCTCGCGGCCTGCGGCGGCGGCGGTCCCGATGTGGACACCAGCAACGTCGACGTCGACGCGCTGCTGATCGCGGCCGCGGATCGCATGGACGAGGTCAACTCGTTCAGCTTCGAGCTGGAGCACGAGAACGGGACGGCGACGATCGTGCGGGGCCTCGAGATGGAGCGCGCCGAAGGGGACGTGGCGGGCGCCGATCGGATGCGGCTGCTGGTCGCGGCGAAGGTCGGCCCGCTGAACGCCGAGATCGAGATGATCGTGCTGCCGGATGAGAGTTGGATCACGAATCCGTTGACCGGTCGCTGGGAACGCGAAGACATCGACGTCGCCTCGTTCTTCGATCCCGGTGAAGGCGTGACCGCGCTGATGCGGGCGATCGAGGGTGGCGAGGTCACCGGGGCGGAGACGATCAACGGCTTCGACGCATATCGAGTGGAGGCCGACGCTCCGTCCGAGTCGCTGACGTTGTTCGGCGATGCGCGCGCGGGCAAGACGATCCGGCTGAAGGCGTGGATCGGGGTCGACGATCCGGTGCCGCACCGCCTCGAGGCAGTCGGCGGGATCGTGGCCGGCGAGCCGGACGACCTGGTACGCCGTCTGACCTTTAGTGACTTTGGCGAGACGTTCGAGATCGAGGCGCCTCGGTAGGCCGGTCCGCCTCGATGCCGGCGAGGGCTCGATGCCGGCGAGGGCTCGATGCCGGCGAGGGCTCGATGCTGGGCGGGGCCTCGATGCTGGCGGGGGCGGGTGGAGTGATCCTTGGACACTGAACGGCGAGGCCACGGCGGCGTTTCGTGAGCACATCGGCACTCGACGGCGCCTTCGGCGGTGTTTGCAGAGCTAGGTAAGATCCCGCCCACCCAAATCCCCGTGGGGCTGTTCAGCTGGGATCGCCCTCCGGGCGAGGCGCCCCTACACCCCCACTCGGAAGGGCGCTTCGCGCCTCGAGCGGTGATCGGGGTGGCCCGCGAACCAGGGCCGGGGAACCACACATGGTTCGGGGCGGAGTTCGACGAGGGGATCGATCTGAGCGGCTGCCGGCTGTGGGCCTGGCCCCGATAGGACGCGCGAGCGAGGGCGTGCATGCTGTCGAGATGCAGGCGATCGATCGGACGACGGAGCGAAAGCAACGCTGGCTGCTGATCGCGGTGGCGGCCGGCGTGTTCATCGCGGCCGACGATCAGACTTCGATCGTGACGGTGCTGCCGGCATTGATCAGCGACATCGGGCTCACCGTCGACGACCTCTACCAGGCGTCGTGGATCGTCAACGGGTACCTGCTGGGCTACATCGTCGCGCTGCCGATCGTGGGGCGGCTCGCCGATGTGTACGGGCACGCGCGCGTGTATGCGGCGGCGCTCGGGCTGTTCATGGCCGGCAGCGTGCTGGTCGCGGTGGGGCCGAACTTCGGCGCGATCGTCGCCTCGAGGGCGTTGCAGGCCGTGGGGGGCGGCGCGGTGGTGCCGGTCGCGATGGCGATCGTCGTCGACGAACTGCCTCGAGGGCGGCGGCTGATGGGGCTCGGTGCGATCGCGGCGGCGTCCGAGGCGGGCGCGCTGATCGGACCGCTCTGGGGCGGGGCGATCACGGAGTGGTTCGGCTGGCGAATGGTGTTCTGGGTGAACATCCCGATGGCGTTGCCGGTGCTCGCGGCGGTCTGGTTGCTCGCCGGCAGGACGCGGCGGCGCGCGGGGATCGACTGGCTGGGGGCGACGTTGCTCGGCGCGGCGCTGGCCGTGCTCACGTTCGCCCTCGTTGACGACCCGAACGCGCCACGCGCGTTGGGCGTGACCTTACTGATGCTGGTCGCCACCGCCGCGCTTGCCACGCTCTTCTGGCAGCACGAGCGGCGCTTCGGTCCGTCGCTCGTGCGGCTCGGGATGCTCGGGTCGCGCGAGGTGATCGCCGCGAACGCGACGAGCCTGCTGCTGGGCGGCGGGTTGATCACGGCGCTGATCGGCGTGCCGCTATTCGTGAACCTCGTGCTGGCGGAAGGGGCGCTGGCAGGCGGGCTGACGCTGATGCGGCTGACTGTGGCGGTCCCGGCCGGCGCCCTGGCCGGCGGCTGGCTGGGCAGCCGCCATGGGCTGCGGGCGATCGCCTCGCTGGGGATGGTGCTCACCGCCGTCGGATTCGCCGGGCTGCAGGCCTGGGGCGAGACGCCCTCGGAGTTGGTCCGCACGGCGCCGTTGCTCGTCGGCGGCTTCGGGTTCGGGCTGGTGATCGCGCCGCTGAGCGCGGCGGTGCTGCAGCGGGTGCGCGAGGACGAACGGGCGACGGCGGCGTCGTGGCTGACGCTGAGCCGGGTGACCGGGATGCTGCTCGGCGCGGCGCTGCTGACCTCGTCTGGCCTCGGACGGTTCTACGCGCGCGCGGGCACGATCGACTTCGATTCGCCGGAGTTCGACGCACTGATCGTCGACGCCGAGGTGTCGACGTTCCGCGAGGTGTTCGTCGTGGCTGCCGTCGTGATGGTCGTGGCGGCGGCAGTCGCCTGGTGGATCGGTCGCGGCGACCGGGACGGCACCGACGAACCGTGGTGGACGATTACCTGACGCGATCGGGCGCGTCGCATACCCTCCCCACCATGCCCGCTCCCGAGAACTGGTGGCGCCCCGACGCCACGGCCCAGGCCGCCCTGATCCGCGCGGGCGACACCACTGCCGAGGATCTCGTCGAGGCCGCGCTCGCGCGAGTCGAGGCGTTGAACCCCGTGATCAACGCGGTGATCACGCCGCTGCCCGAGGACGCGCGCCGCCGTGTCGCCGAGCTGCCCGAGGATGACCGCCCGTTCCGAGGCGTGCCGATCTTGCTCAAGGACGCCGGCGAGGAGTGGGAAGGGACGCCGTACTACCTCGGTACGTCTGTCTTGTGCGACATCGACTATCGCTCGACGCGGACAACAGAGCTGGTGCGGCGTCTCCTTGATGCCGGCTTCATCCCGATTGGCAAGACGAACGTCCCGGAGCTCTCTTACGGCTTCGCCACCAAGCCGCCCGCCTTCGGGCCGACCCGAAACCCGTGGGACCTCACGCGGACGGCCGGTGGATCCAGCGGCGGCTCAGCGGCAGCGGTCGCCGCAGGATTCGTGAGCCTCGCCCAGGGCAGCGACGGCAGCGGTTCGATCCGGGTGCCCGCCGCTTGCTGCGGCCTCGCGACGCTGCGCCCGTCCCGTGGGTTGGTGCCCGCCGCGAAGCCTCGCGATCTGCCCGATCCTGGGCGGCTTTGGACGGCCTTCGTGCTCGCGCGGTCGATCCGTGATCTCTCCGCAACGCTCGACGCGGTCGCGAATACGGGGCCTGCTGAGGATCTGCCTGCTGACGGGCTCCGCCTCGGCGTGCTTCCGCACGATCCCGAATGGCCGGACGGCGATCCACCCCGATGTCGGGCCGCCGTTCTGCAGGCAGGTTCGCTGCTAGCGGCCCGCGGTCACGAGGTCACTGAGTCCTATCCGGCGGCGCTCGATAGTCTTTGGGGCCGGCTGGGCGATGCCGCCGCACCGGTCCAGGCACTGACCGACATCGCGGGTGTCCGCTGGCTTGAGGAGGCCGTGGGCCGGCCGTTGCGGGACGGCGATCTGCTTCCGATTCATCTACGCGGACGCTCGCTTACTCTGCCGTCGCAGGCGGAGGTGGATGCGGCGGTGGCATGGGTGACTGCGTAATTCGAACGAACGATCGAGTGGTGGGACCGGTACGACGTCCTGGTGATGCCCGTCCAACGACAGGCCGCGTGGCCGCTGGAACCGGGCGATGATTACGACTGGAAGCCAGTCGGATTCTCGCCGATGCAATTCACCCACATCGGCTACCCATCCCTGGCGCTTCCGATCGGGATGACCGAGGGCGGCTTGCCGGTCGGCGTCCAACTGGTCGGCCGCATGGGCGCCGACCGCCAGCTCCTGCAGTTGGCCGCTCAGATCGAGGCGGACGCCCCGTGGGCGGAGCGCTGGCCCCCGTTGGCGTTCGATTCGAACTAGCCCGCCGGTTCCGCGATCGCGTACAACGTCGAACATGGCGATTCCAAGCGACTGGTGGCGCCTCGACGCGGCGGGACAGGCCGAGGCGGTACGGCACGGCGAGCTGACGCCGAGCGAGCTGGTCGATGCCGCGCTGGCCCGGATCGAGGCGGTGAACCCGGCGATCAACGCCGTGATCACGCCACTGCCCGAGGTCGCCCATCGGTTCGTCGCCGCTTTGCCGCAGTTCGACCAGCCGTTTCGCGGCGTGCCGATCCTGCTCAAGGACGGGGGTGAGGAGCTCGAGGACACGCCGTACTCGCTGGGCACCTCGGTGCTGCGGGACAGCGGATACCGCTCGGCGCGCACGACGGAGCTGGTGCGACGGCTGCTCGACGCGGGGTTCATCCCGGTCGGGAAGACCAACCTGCCGCAGCTGGCGTCGGGATTCACGACGGAGCCGGAGGCGTTCGGGCCGACACGCAATCCGTGGGACGTGAAGCGGACGGCGGGCGGATCGAGCGGCGGGTCGGCGGCGGCGGTGGCCGCGGGCCTCGTGAGCATCGCGCCAGGTGGCGACGCGACGGGGTCACTGCGCGTGCCG
Source organism: Dehalococcoidia bacterium (assembly GCA_965248675.1). GTDB lineage: Bacteria > Chloroflexota > Dehalococcoidia > UBA2979 > UBA2979 > UBA6627. Next base: position 90,638 of record CBDFJZ010000003.1, on the reverse strand, counting down.
GCCGCGTGCTGCGGCGTCGCCACATTGAAGCCGTCGCGTGGCCTGGTGCCGAGCGCGACGCCGGCCGACCAGCCGGATCTGAACGGTGTGTGGGCGAACTTCGTGCTCACCCGTTCGATCCGCGATATGGCCGGGGTGCTCGAGGTGGTGGCCGACATCGGGGCAGCTCCGGACGCCGATCTGCCGGCCCTGCGGATCGGCCTGCTCACGCACGATCCGGGCTCGTCCCTGGAGGTGCACCGCGACGTCGTCGCCGCCGTCGAGCAGGCCGGCTGGCTGCTCCGCGCTCGGGGCCACAGCGTCGAAGCGGCGCGTCCCGAGGCGCTCGACGATCTGTTCACGCCGCTGGCGGACGCCCTCGCGCTGTCCGGCGCGTTCGCGCGCGCGGCGCAGCTGCGCTGGCTCGAAACGGCCGCGGGGAGGCCGCTGCGGGAGGGTGACCTGCGACGGGAGCTGCTGGAGCGCGGCGCGCGGGACGCGGGCGTCACGGCGGCGGAAGCCGAACAGGCGGCGGCGACGATCGCGGATCGGGTCGCGCCGGTGCTCGATTGGTGGCTGCAGCACGACGTGCTGGTGACGCCGACGATCCGCCAGCCGGCGTGGCCGCTGGGCGCGGCCGACGGGGTGGCGAACACGGGGATGTTCACGTTTCCGTTTAGCTTCACCGGCCAGCCGGCGCTTACGGTCCCGCTCGCGATGAGCGAAGAGGGGCTGCCGGTCAGCGTCCAGCTGGTGGGACGGATTGGCGCGGACCGCGACCTGTTCGAGCTGGGGTCACAGCTCGAGGCGGATGCGCCGTGGAGTGACCGCTGGCCCCCGCTGGCCGAGGCCGACAGCTAGCCTAGCAGGCGGCTGAAGATGCCCTTGCTGTCGTCCTCGTCGCCGTTCCGTTCACCGTCCTCGTCACCGCCGTACGGGATGCCGTGGCGGTCCAGGAACTCCTCGACCTGGCCGGGGTTGGGCTCAGTGAGCATCGTGCCGCGGTCGACGGCGCGGGGGCCTCGGCCAGCCGCGAGCGGCGAGGGCTCCTCGATCGGGTCGACGCCGTCTTGGTCGGCGATGACGAGCGTCGGCACGGACTGGTGGCCGGTCCAGCCGACGACCTTCGCGAGGGCTTCGCGATCGGTGTCGATGTCGAACGCGATGTGCTCGACGGGGTTCCGCGTCAGCCAGTGCTCCCAGCGCATCATGTCCGGGCAAAACGAGGAGCGTCCGTAGACGACGAGGCGAGCCATGCATTCCTCCGCCACGGCGCGCCCCGGGTGGGAGGCGACGACGGTCCAGCTTGGCACGGAACGGCCTCGGAGAGGGGAGCATCGCCACGGTCCGCGCTCGCGGCTCAGTGCTGGTCGCGGGTCCAAACCGTCTCATAGCCCTCGCCGCCGAGCAGCGCCTGCCGGAGGTCGTCGCGCTCGCGGCGCGCAAGGTCGTCCAGCAGATCGCGGACGTCGTCGGCGACGTCGATGCCCTGCTCGCGTTCGATGCGGGCGCGTGAGCGCTCGAAGAGCGGTGACTGGCCGAGCATCTCGACGCTGTGCGGCCAGACGAAGAAGACGAACTTCTCCGGCAGCGGGACACCGGGACGACGTTCGCTGAGCCAGGCGTTGCGCTCGTGGGCGCCGCCGACCGGGTCGACGAGCTCGAGCAGGGGTGGGGAGTGGTCGTCGGCGCGCAGGTCGATGACGAGCCGTTTCGAGGTCATCTCGAAGCCGACGACGATCACATCGCCGTCGTCGACGGCGCGTGCCATCCGGTCAAAGTCAACGGCGAGGCCGTTGTCTCCGTAGCGCACCCGTTCCACCTTTCGGCTCGGTTCCAGCATAACGCGCCTGCAGTGGCGGGATCAGAACAATCAGCAGCGCGGAAACGAAAACGGGGCCGGCTGCAGCCGGCCCCGTCTGGATTCGGACGTCTGCCCCGATGATGCCCGGACTGCTCGTCCGGGCTGCTCGTCCGGGCTGCTCGTCCGGGCTGCTCGTCCGGGCTAGGGGCCCGGCCTAGTACATGTCCATCCCGGCGCCCGCACCAGCGCCCGCGGCGTTGCCCTCGGGCTTGTCGGTCACGAGGCAGTTGGTGGTGAGCACCATGCCGGCGATCGACACCGCGTTCTCGAGTGCGGCCTTGGTCACCTTGGCCGGGTCGATGATGCCCAGCTTGACCATGTTGCCGTAGTCGTCCTTCGCGGCGTCGTAGCCCTCGCCCTTCTTCAGGGTGCCGACCTTTTCGACGATCACCGAGCCGTCCTGGCCGGCGTTCGCCGTGATCCGGCGCAGCGGCTCCTGCAGGGCGCGGCGCATGATGCGTAGGCCGGTTGCCTCGTCGCCCGCGAGATCGACCTTGTCGAGCGCGGGCAGCGCGTTGAGGAACGCGACTCCGCCGCCGGGGACCATGCCCTCCTCGACGGCCGCGCGGGTCGCCGACAGCGCGTCCTCGACGCGGTGCTTCTTCTCGGTCAGCTCGATCTCGGTGGCGGCACCGACCTTGATCACGGCGACGGAGCCGGCGATCTTGCCGAGGCGTTCCTGCAGCTTCTCGCGGTCCCAGTCGGAGGTGGCGTTGTCGAGCTGGGCGCGGATCATCCGCGTGCGCTCCCCGATCGCCTTCTTCGTGCCTTTGCCCTCGATGATCGTCGTCTCATCCTTGGTGACGACGACGCGGCGCGCGGAGCCGAGGTCCTGCGGCGTCGCGGTGTCGAGCGCGCGGTTCAGCTCTTTGCTGATCAGCTCCGCGCCGGTGATCGATGCGATGTCGCCGAGGTTCTCCTTGCGGCGGTCGCCGAAGCCGGGCGCCTTCACCGCGACGACGTTGACGGTGCCGCGCAGCTTGTTCACGGCGAGCGTGGCGAGCGCCTCGCCATCGACGTCCTCGGCGATCACGACCAGGTTCTTGGAGACCTGGAGCTGCTTCTCGAGCCACGGCAGGATGTCGTTGACCGACGAGAGCTTCTGGTCGGTGACGAAAATGTGCGCGTCGTCGAGGACCGCCTCCATGCGCTCCGGGTTGGTCACGAAGTAAGGCGAGATGTAGCCGCGGTCGAAGGCCATGCCCTCGACGTACTCGACCTCGGTCTCGATGCCCTTCGACTCCTCGATGGTGATCACGCCGTCCTTGCCGGCGGCCTCCATGACGGTGCCGATCAGCTCGCCGATCTCATCCGAGGCCGCGGAGATCGAGGCGACCTGCGCCATCTGCTCCTTGGTCGTGACCTTGGTCGAGTTTTTGGTGAGCTGCTCGGTGATCGCGCGAGCGGACACCTCGATGCCGCGCTTGAGCGCCATCGGATCGGCTCCGGCGGCGACGTTCTTCATACCCTCGTGCACGATCGCCTGGCCGAGGACGGTCGCGGTGGTCGTGCCGTCACCGGCGACGTCGTTCGTCTTGGAGGCGATCTCCTTGGCGAGCTGCGCGCCGATGTTCTCGAACGGTTCGCTGAGCTCGATGTCCTTGGCGATCGTGACGCCATCGTTGGTGATGGTCGGCGCGCCGAACTTCTTGTCCAGGACGACGTTGCGGCCACGCGGGCCGAGCGTCATCTTGACCGCGTCCGCGAGGGCGTCGATGCCGTCACGGAGCGCCTGGCGCGCGTCTTCGTCAAAAAGCAGTTGCTTCGCCATCGTTCCCCTATTACCTCGCTCTGCCGGCAGTGCACCGGCGGCATGTGCGCGATTTAGCACTCTCGGTGTCGGACTGCTAAATGTTCTACCGAATGCGCCACCGAGACGCAAGAGGCTGCGCATCTGTCGAGACCTCGATGGGAAGGGAATAGGCGACATAACGCTGGATCGGGTAACGAGAACCGCCGGCTCGTTCTCGGAGACTGACCCGCGCCCGCCCGCCCGCGCGCTGACCGCTACGCCGCTCAACCGACGGTGACGGTGAAGCGCTGGCGGTCGGTCAGCGCATCGTCGATTCGAGGAACGCTTCGACCTTGTCGAGGAGGCCTTCCATGCCGCCGGAGCGCTTGAGCGTGACGGAGATCGGGGGCGCCACTCCTCGGGGAGCGCGGTGCGCTCAGGGTGTTCGATGCCGTCGGCGATGCCGTGCGACCGGGCGAGCAAGCGGGCGCGGAGGACGAACGCGGTCAGGCTCTTCTCCTCGGGGAGGGTATCGAGCGACATGGCGTGGTTTCGGATCGCGTCTGCGAGCTGATCGGGGAACGACCAGGCGACGGCGAGCGCGCCGCCGAGATCGGCGTCGGTGTAGCCGAGCAGCGCACGCTCTGCCTCGTGGCGACTGGTGCCACGTGCTCGGCTGCAGTCGAGCACGGCGCCGAGGAGGTCCGGTCGTTGCTGATCCATCGCGAGCAGCCCGATGTTGTGCAGCACGCCTGCCGTGAAGGCGGTGTCCTGGTGAACGCCCTCGGTGCGAGCGAGCATCTCGGCGAGCATCCCGGTGCTGACCGAGTGATGCCAGAACGCCTTGTAGTCGAGGTGGTTCGCCTCGGAGAGCGTCCCGATCACGCAGAGGCGAGCGTGGTCGAGCGGACGGTGCGGAAGCCGAGCAGCACGACGGCGTCGCGGACGCTGCCGATCGTCCTCGGGAATCCGTAGTAGGCGGAGTTCGCGAGCCGCAGCAGCTTCGCGGTGAGCGCCTGGTCAGCGCCGATCGCGCTCGCCAGCTCGTGCGCGGAGAACCGGTCGTGCTCGGTGAGCTGCAGGATCGACGTGGCGACGGCCGGCAACGGGCGCAGCTCGGAGATCTCGCCGACGAGCTGATCGAGTGTCGGGATGACGAGATCCGCGGCCGACTCATTCGAATCGCTCGCCTCGTCGAGGTTGAGCATCGACCCCATCGGTCGCTCCTCCGCGTCCATGCGGCGTGCACTACTCAACGAATCCTCGACGATGGACAGCTCACATTCCGATGGGGGAATCCCCGATCGGGCCGGAGCGGAGAGCGAATTGGGAGTGGGACCGGCGGGATCTGACGAACGGGCTAGTCGGTCGATCGGGGGCGAATCATCCCCAGCGGCAGCTCCGGATCCACCTCCCGGTCGCCGAGCTGACGTGGCGGTCTGACAATTCGGCCGAGGCGCCCGAGTGGCCAGTAGCGGAGCACGGCGACGCCGTCGAAGCGGTCGCGGTGCACCGCGCCGAAGTCGCGGCTGTCGGTGCTCGCTTCACGGTTGTCGCCGATCACGAAGTAATCATCCTCGGCGAGCTGGTTCGCGCCTCGGAACTGGGCCTGCGGCGTGTCGCCGCGAGCGTACGGCTCGATCAGGCGGCGGCGATTGACGAGCACCGAGGCGCCCACGCGGAGCGACTCGCCGGGGAGGCCGATCACGCGCTTGAGGATCAGCCGCCCGGTCGCGTCGCGCAGCGCAACGATCGTGCCCGCCTCGACATCCCCGGTCGACGGTGTCCCGCGGCGGAGGACCAGGAAGTCGCCGGGCAGCAGCGCCGGTCGCATGCTGTCGCCGGCGACCTCGACGCGGTAGTAGCGCCCTCGCAACGCGCGCACCCCGGCCCCGAGGGCGAGCAGGATCAACGCGGCGGCTGCGCACGGCGTGAGCACCGTGCGCAGCCGCCTGGAAGGTCGGTCTCGATTCGGAAGGAGCGGGATTATTCCTTGCTCTTCCAGAACATGTCGGCGAACTCGTCGACGGCGGCGCGTAGCGCCTTCGCGTCGTCGAGGCTCACGCCCTGCTTGGCGGCGGCGCCGAGGCGCATGATGTTCCAGACCTTCTCGTGCAGGTCGGGGAACGTCTCGAGGTGGGGCGGCTTGAAGTAGTCGCCCCAGAGGATCCGCACCTCGTGCTTGACGAGCTCGGCGGCCTTTTCCTTCTCGGCGACGTAGCGGGCGAGGGTGTTAATGCCGGCGGCGTCCGTGGGGTTACCGAGTTCACCGATCAGCACCATCATCCGTTCGACGGATTCGGCGCCCTGCTGGGCGATGTGTGGGTGGTAGATCCCGCAGGGGATGTCGCAGTGCGCGTACGCGATCTCGGTGGGGCGAAGCAGCGAGGCGACGCGGTCTCGGATGTTCAAGCGATGCTCCTCGTCAGTGGCAGGCTGGGTTGCCGTCCGCGCCCGGCGGGCGCGAGACGCGCCAAATGCTACCACTGGCGCCCTAGCCGTCATCCCGGCCGGGAGATCAAGGTCGAGCATCCCTCGCTGACGGCCGCTGTCGGTTGCTCAGGCCCGCCTCGGAGGCGGGGCCTTCTAGGAACCGAAGGCGTGGAGGGGGACGCCGCCGGAGGTACGGTTGGGGTCGTCGAGGCCGGGGTAGGGCGGGAACAGCGACTCGATTTCGCGGCGGATCGGATCGCCCTCCGGGAGGTACGAGGAGAAGTCACCGTCCGGCTCGGGGCGGCGGCGCTGCTTCGTCACGCCGAAGTCGCGGATCTCGTCCTGCAGCATCATCAGACCCTGCAGCAGCGACTCCGGGCGGGGCGGACAGCCCGGGACGTAGACGTCCACCGGGACCACCAGGTTCACGCCCGGGAGCACCGAGTAGGCGTAGGCGAACGGGCCGCCCATGATCGCGCAGCCACCCATGGAGATGACCCAGCGCGGCTCCGCCATCTGGAGGTAGATGCGCCGTAGCACGGGCGCCATCTTCCAGGTGACGGTACCGGCCACGATCATCAGGTCGGCCTGGCGCGGCGACGCGCGGAAGACCTCGGAGCCGAAGCGGGCGATGTCGTAGCGCGAGGTGGCGCTCGCGATCATTTCGATCGCACAGCACGCGAGGCCGAACATCGCCGGCCACAGCGAGGACGATCGCGCCCAGTTCAGAATCCCGTCGACCGAGGTGACGAGGACGTTCTTACGCACCTCTTCTTCGAGGTCGACGCCGACTTCGTCCCGACCGCCGAGCAGCGGGTGTGGGATCGCGATGTCTGGCTGCTGAGTCGTCAACCGGTCCCTCCGCTCGTCAGGTGTCGCCGGAATCGTAGCGAGCAGGCGATCTGAGGGGCAAACGGGCCGCGCTTGCTCCCTGAGCGCGTCACGAGCTCAGCCACGGTCGCCAGTCGGGAGGCGCCTTGCTGGTCGGCATCGGCGAGAGCGCGCGGAGACGCTCGACGATCGGCGGGAGGTCGGTGAGGAGGCGGTCGACGTCGTGCTCGGTGTTGCCGCGTCCGAGGCTGAAGCGCAGTGATCCGCGCGCCAGTTCCTCGGGCACGCCCATCGCCGTCAGCACGTGGCTCGGCTCGACCGAACCCGTCGTGCACGCCGATCCCGAGGAGGCGGCGAAGCCGGCGAGGTCGAGCGCGAGCAGGATCGACTCGCCCTCGACGAAGCCGACCAGCGCGGAGACGTTGCCGGGAAGCCGGTCGTCGAGGTGGGCGGGGCCGGTGATCCCGGAGAGCGGGATGCGCCGCGGCAATTCCTCGATCAGCCGCTGTTGCAACGCGCGCTCGTGCGTGAGGTCTGCCTCTCGCTGTTCGCTCGCAATCGTGAGCGCCGAGGCGAAGCCGACGATCGCCGCCGTGTCCTCGGTCCCGGCGCGGCGCCGGTCCTCCTGGCTGCCGCCGAGGATCTGCGGCGCCAGCGGCGTGCCCGATCGGACGTAGAGCGCGCCGGCCCCGCGCGGTCCGTAGAGCTTGTGGCCGGTGAACGTCATCAGGTCGACGCCGAGGCGATCGACGTTCGCACCGAGGTGCGCGACCGACTGCACCGCGTCCGTGTGGACCGCCGTGCGCGGGTTGCGCTCATGGACGGCGCGCGCGATCGCGGCGACGTCGTTGACCGATCCCACCTCGTTGTTCGCGTGCATCACCGAGACGAGCACTGTGTCGTCGCGCGTGGCCTCGGCAACTGCCGTGGGGTCGACCCGGCCTTCGCGGTCGACGTCGATGAACGTCACTTCGGCGTCGCCGTCCCGTTCGAGCTGCTCGACGGTATCGAGGACGGCGTGGTGCTCGACCGTCGATGTGATCAGGTGCCGCCCTCGGCGCTTGCTGGCGGCGAGCACGCCGCGGAGGGCGAGCGAGTCGGACTCGGAGCCGCCGGCGGTGAAGACGATCTCCTCGGGGCTCGCGCCGACCGAGGCGGCGACGGTCTGGCGCGCCTGGTCGATCGCGCGGCGCGTCTGCTGCGCCTCGACGTAGATCGAGGACGGGTTCGCCCAGTGCTCGGTGAGGTAGGGCAGCATCGCCTCGATGACGCGCGGGTCGGGCGGGGTCGTCGCCGCGTGATCGAGGTAGACGCGGTGACCGTTGGAGCGATCGGATGCCATGACACAAGGTTACCTCGACGTCGCTATGCGACAGGGGGTTAACGCCGCGTCGCTACGCGACAGGGGGCAGCAGCACGTCCCTGCCGGCGGCCCAGCCCCGGTTCTTCGCAGCGGCGTTTTGATTTAAGGGGTTTAGCACTGGAAAAGGTGAAAAAGCTGCCTTACGCTCGTCAGCAATGACACGAAACGGCAACGGCCGCGTCGAGGGCACCCGCGAGCAGATCCTCAACATCCTGAGGCGCTCCGAGGGCGCGTCGGTCGACGATCTGGCCCGCGAGCTCGAGCTCGCGGGGGCGACCGTTCGCCGCCACCTCGATGTGCTGTTGCGCGACAACTACGTTTCGGTGGCGCAGGTCCGAGGCGGAACCGGCCGTCCGCGGCACATCTTTTCGCTGACCGAACGAGGCGGCGAGCTGTTCCCACATCACTACGTGCGGATCACCCACCGCCTGCTCGAGGAGATCGTCGCGCTGACACCGGACGAGACGACCGGCCGCGATGGCGGCCAGCTCGCGGAGCTCGTCGTCGGCAAGATGTGCGAGCGGCTGCTGCAGGAGTACGGCCCGCGGATCAGCGGCGAGACGGTGGAAGATCGCGTCGCCTCGGCGCTCGCGCTGCTCGAAGACGAAGGCCTGGACTTCGAGGTCGACCGGTCGAATGGAGACCTGCGGTTGCTGGGGCGAGGGCTCTGCGCGCGCATCGGCCACGGGTCCCCAGGCGCCGACGGCGTCGATCATGATCGAGAACTCCTCGAACGGTTGCTCGGCGTGCCGGTCCGGGCGCTGCCCGAGGCAGAGGTGCCCCACGAGTTCCTTTGCGCGTTCCGCGTGGATGCGCCGGCGGAGACGTTCGTGGACGCGGCCGTAACGACCGAATATCATTCGTAAGCAGCCCCGCCTCGAGGCGGCGCAATGGTCATGGAGGTCACAATGTCAGGTGGACTGCTGCCCGGAATGGGCGCGACCTTGGCGGCCGGTGGAAACGAAGCGGTCGCACAGCCGACGTTCAGCGGTCCGTTGGTGACGATCACCGAGCGTGCCGCCGAGAAGGCGAGTTCGCTGCTCGAGGACAAGGGACACCCGGAGGGGCTGCTCCGCGTGTTCGTGGTCGGCGGCGGCTGCTCCGGCTTCCAGTACGGCATGGCGATCGCCGAAGAGGCCGACGCCGAAGACACGGTGATCGAGGCTGACGGCGGTGCGCGCATTGTCGTCGACGCCGATTCAGTACCGATGATCGCCGGCGCCGAGATCGACTTCGTCGAGGACCTGATGAAGTCCGGCTTTACGATCTACAATCCGAACGCGGTTTCGTCATGCGCCTGCGGATCATCGTTCCAGGCATCGGGACACGAGGGCACGCCGCGTCCCTGTTAGATCGGGCGACTGCCCGAAGGCCCTGCTCTCCAGTTGCCGACCTTGATCGCTGAGAGCCCCGCGTAAGCGGGGCTTGTTCGTGGCGTGTCCGGGACGGTGGCTCGCGTCACGCGTGCGTCTGCCTCGCGTACTCTGTAAGCGGCGGCTGACCGTGGGCGCGCCGAATGAACGACATCACCCCTCGGGAGGAGACCAACGATGCAGGCGTGGATCCAGGTGGGCTCTCCCGACAACTTCGAGGTTCTGCGCGAGCGGAAGTTCGATGTCTCGGCCTTCAAGGCCTCCCGGCGAAAGCAGTCCGGCGAGATGCAGCCCGGCGACCGCATCGTCTACTACCTCACCAAGGAGGTGCTCTTCGGTGGCATCGTGGAGGTGACCGGCGAGATGTTCGAGGACACCTCGGATATCGGACTCCGTTCGGCCGGCAAGCCCGGCGAGGACTACCCGTTCCGGATCGACACGAAGCCGGTGGTGATCCCCGATCAGGGGCACTACGTCGATGTCCGCGAGATCACTGATCTCCTCGACAAGACACGCAAACTCGGCCCGAAAAAGCTCGGCATTGCGTTCCGGGGGAACCTGCACAAGATCTCCGACGGCGACTACGAGACGATCGAGCGGTTGCTACAGGAGCGCGTCTAGCCGATGGCCGAAGACAGAGGTGCACGCCGCCTGCGCCGAGGCGCGGACCGGATGGTCGCCGGCGTCGCGAGCGGCATCGCCGACTACGTCGGGGTCGATCCGACGATTGTGCGACTGGTGTTTGCGTTGCTGTTCATCCTCGGTGCCGGCTTCACCTGGCTGATCGTCTACATCGTGCTCTGGCTGCTCATGCCCGAGGCGCCAGCCGAAACCTCCGCGCAGCGTAGCGAGGCGAGGAGTGCGGATCCGGGGATGGTCTTTGGGATTCTGCTGGTCGGCCTCGGGGTGTTGTTGCTCGCGAGCCAGTTCGCGCTGGTTCGATTCGTCGGGTTCGGCGCCGCGCGCGCGGCCTGGCCGTTGCTGCTGATTGGCGGCGGCGCGCTGCTGCTGCTGATCGCCCGAGATCGGCAACGAGGTTAGGCGCTGGCGGCTAGGCCGAGGCCGTTTGGGCGGCGGCTGGAGGAGCAGCGCCCCCGCCCCATCGAGATTGCGTGCGTGATACCTTGCCGCCGAGTGTGGGGAGGGCGGCATGGCGACGACGGCGAGCACCGCGGGATACGCGGCGCGTCTGGAGATCGACTACCCGGATCAGCTCGATCGGCTCACCAGTGGGCTGAGGGTGATCTGGGCGATTCCGATCCTCGTCGTGGTGATCGCGATGAGTGCTAGCTCGCTCATTCTCGCGCCGCTGCTGATGATCCTGTTCAGGCAGAAGTACCCGCGCTGGTGGTTCGATTGGAACCTGCAGTTGGCGCGGCTCAGTACGCGCGTCGGCGCGTACCTGGCGCTGCTGACCGACGTCTATCCCTCGACGGACGAGGAACAGTCGGTGCACCTCGAGCTCGACTATCCCGACGTGCCGAACGATCTGAATCGCTGGCTGCCGTTGGTGAAGTGGATCATGGCGTTCCCGCACCTGATCGTGCTCGCGATCCTCGTGGTGTTCGCAATCGCGGCAGTCATCATCGCCTGGTTTGCGATTCTCTTCACGGAGCGCTACCCGGCGGGGCTGTTCCGTTTCGTCGTGGGGGTCCTCCGCTGGGCGCTCCGCGTCGAGGCCTACGCGTTCCTGATGATCACCGACCAGTACCCGCCGTTCAGCATCGACCCGTAGCGTGCGGGGGAGCCCGATCGCCTGATCCGCCCAGACCTCGGTACGATCGGTGCGAGGTCGTGATGGCTGATTCGATGCCCTTCGGCTCCTCGTTCGCCGGCCGTGCGACGGAAATCCCGTGGCGCGATTGGGACGCCGCACTTTTCGAGGAGAGCGCGATCGCCGATCAGTTGCGTGTGGTGCTGATCGCGCCGAGCTGGCACCCGAGGCTCGCTGACTTCTCGGAGCGCACGCTCGGCGACGAGCGCATCGTGCGCCGGCTGACGGAGAGCGTGACGCCGATCAGCGTGGACGCGGACGATCGCCCTGATGTCGCGCTGCGCTACTCCGAACGCGACCAGGTGACCGTCGCCGTGCTGAGTCCGGACGGCGAGCCGCTCGCGCGGCTGAGCGAGCCGGACGTAGACGCGCTGTTCGAGACGATCGAGGCGTGCGTCGCCCGCTGGCGAGATGAACCGGATCTGGTACTGACCGAGCTCGAGGCGGAGCGGGTGCTGCGTCGGGCGAGGCCGGGGCTGATCGGGGCGAGGCAGGCCGGCGGCCAGACGCGCGGTGGCGGTCTGACGCCGGCGCTGCTCGACGTCGCGCTCGAACGCGCCGCCGACGCGAACGGGCTGGCGGACGCGGAGCGTGTACGGCTGTGGCTCTACGCGCACCGGCGCCGCGCCGACCTCGATGCCGAGCGACGCGCGCGGATGGCGATCCAACGCCGGGTGGACGGCGGCGGCTTCGACGAGGCGGCCGGCGCGTTCCGCCGCTGCGCGACGCGGGATGACGAGTGCGCCCCGCTGCTGGCTGCGGACCAGGGTCGCTGGCTGCTGGTGCTCGCCGGGATCGCCGCGGGGGACAGCGAGGCGCACGAGTGGGTGCTGCAGGCCGTGTCGAGGACGATCGATTTCGTCGAGGCCGAACTGCTCGGCCCCGCCGGCGGCTTCGCTCACGATCGCAACGACGATCGCGTGCTCGCCGCCTCGAACGCGCTGGTCGCGCGCGGTCTGCTCGCCTGCGGGATCGTGTTCGACCGGCCGGACTGGCGGAGCCGCGGGCGAACTGGCGTCGACTTCCTGCTGAGCGAGATGCGCGCGGGCGAAGCGGGTTTCTACCACGTCTGGGACGGCGCTCCGCACACGCTCGGCCTGCTCGGCGACCAGGTCGCCGCGGCGCAGGCGCTGCTCGACGCCTACGAGCTGACCGGCGCCGCCGATTACCTGCAACACGCGCAAGCCGTGGCGCGGCTGCTGGGGCTCCAGTTCCAGATCGCCGACAGGCTGCTGGCCGACGTCGACGCGTCGAACCAGCCGATCGGCCTGCTCGAGGAGCCTCGCTTCCCGCTGCTCGACAACGCGGATGCCGCCGAGTTGCTGATCCGCCTGGGCCACCTGACGCACGACGACCGGTACGTCGACATGGTGTACGCGATCCTCGGAGCGCTGGCGGGAGACCTCGAGACGATCCATCTCGAGGCGGCGTGCGCGATCGCTCGCGTCGCCGACCGGCTGCTGTCGATCGAGCCGGAGGTGAAAATCATCGCCTTCGCCCCACCGGGCGAGGTCGACAGCATCGCCGATCCGCTGCACGCGGAGGCGCTGCGCGTGGCACTGGCGGCACACACGGTGCAGCGGCTGAACCCGGAGGCGGATGACGTGCTCGTCGCCCAGCTCGGGGTGCCGGCACAGGCGGGCGGGGCGGTCTGTTTCGTCTCAGGGGAGTACGGTCCGTTGCTCACCCATCCCGACGAGTTGCTGCCGGCGATCGAGCGAGCGCTGTCGCTGCCCGCCTGAACGCGTCGCGTGGCCTGGCCGCCTATTGCGGTCGGGCGCGAATCCGCTCGACGATTCGACCGATCCGCCACATCACGTCGAGGTCGCGTTCGTTCATCTCGCGCACCCATTCCGTGAGCGTGACGGTGCCGCGGAACGGGTGCTCGCCGGTGCGGTGCCAGAGGCCGTCGGCGTCGTGCAGCGTCCAAAGCATCTCTTCTCGAATCGTCGCGAAGTCCCACATCAGCTCATCGAGGTGGGCGCGCAGGTAGTCGCATTCCGCCGGTCCGTACTGGGCGTGGCGTTCCTCGACGCGGGCGCCGTCGCGCGAGATCATCGCGTTGACGGCCTTCAAGTCCTCGCGCTCGCTGTCGCGGAGGAACCCGGCGATCTCGACGACCGACCAGTCGTCCTCGGGGATGTGTGTGCGCGCCTCATCTTCGGTGAGCTGGACGGCGAGCTCCTCGATGCGGTGCGCGACCTCGCGCAGCGTCTTGCGCAGGTAGCGAGGCTGCTCGCTGTAGCGGGCGGAGACGTACTGCGGCATGTTCGCGATCGTCGGCGCGTGGACGGAGGCTGTCAACGAACCACGACGAATCTTCTGGGATCCCCCAGGGCGAATCCTTCGCCACGCTCGTCGGCGAGGTCGCCGGCTGCCGTCGCTGCGATGCGATGGCGTACTCGCACGTGCTGGGCGCGGCGTGCGGTCCGCTCGACGCACGACTGTTGATCGTCGGCGAGGCTCCCGGCCGGCTCGGTGCGGCGCGCACCGGCGTGCCGTTCCTGGGTGACCGGTCGGGCGAGCGGCTGGAGGCCCTGCTCGGCGAGGCGCGCCTCGACCGATCGGAGGTCTTCATCACCAACGCGGTGCTCTGTAACCCGCTCGCCGGCCACGGTGCCGAGGCGCGCAATCGACCGCCGCGCGCGCGGGAGCTCGCCGCCTGCTCGCCGTTCCTCGAACGAACGCTCGCCCTCGTGACGGCGCCCGTCGTCGCGGCGTTGGGCGGGGCGGCGCTCGCGGCGCTCGATCGCATCGAGGCGCACGGCGTGACGCATGTGTCGGAGGAAGCCGGGCGAGCGCGGCCGTGGGCCGGTCGTACGCTCGTCCCGCTCGTGCATCCAAGTCCGCGGACCCAGGGGAGGCGGAGCTGGGCGGAGCAGCGGGCTGACTGGGCGAGACTGGGAGCGCTGTTACGCGGGCGGGCGGCTCGTTGATCGTTCGATCAAGCGGCCCCACGATCCGGTGACGTGAACGCATCGGCCCTGCCGTACACCGTGTTGCTGCTGCTGACCGAACTGGCGGTCGGTGGCCTCGTCGTGCTCACCATCTTCGATGCGCGTGGCCAGGTGACCCGCGGCTACGTGAAGGCCGGTGCGCTGACGGTGGTGCCGCTGGGTCTGCTGGCCGGCTGGACGCTGGCCTCGATCACCCCCGCGGAGGACGTCCAGGGCTATGCGCTGAACAGCGGCTGGTTCGATCCAGCGCGCGCCGCGCTCGCGGTCTTCGTGGTCTTGAGCGCGCTTTACCTGATCGTCGTGCTGCGCGAGCAGCGAGCGCCTGGCGTCCGTCTCGGGATCGCCGCGAGCGTCGCCGGCACGGTGGCCCTCGTGACGATCGGCGCGCTCGTGGCGCCGCCGGCCTGGTCGTCGTGGGGGGTGGTCGGGAGCATCGTCGCGGCGGCGTTGCTGCTCGGCGGAGCGCTGATGGCGATGATGTGGGGCCACTGGTACCTGACCTCTGGCCGGCTGCCGACAGAGCCGATGGAGCAGATGTCGCTGTTCGTGCTCGGCGCGGTCCTCGTGCAGAGCGTGTTCGTGCTGATGGCGGTCGTGATCCCGGCGCGCGAGGTCCCGATCTCGGAGAGCGCGATCGGCGTCGGGCTGGGAGCGAACCCCGCGTTCTGGTTGCGGATGCTTGTCGGGCTTGCGTTCCCGGCGCTGCTCGCGTGGCTCGCGTGGCGCACGGCGCGGATCCGAGGAATGATGTCGGCGACCGGCCTGCTCTACATCGCGCTCGGGGCGTTGCTCGCGGGCGAGGTGCTGGCGCGGGGGCTCTTGTTCAGCACCGGACGGGCGGTTTGAGGCGTTGCATGCCCCCAAAACGAACTGTGTGAATTGCGGCACGGTATGGTGGATCTGACGGTTACACTTGCTCGAACCGTTTCCCGCCTCGTAGGAGGCGCCTGGTGACCAAACCCAGGATGGGCCGCAGCCCGATCGTCTTCCCCACTGACTCCCCCGCTCCAGCACTCGCCCAGATCCGGCGACCGCTGGCGCGCGTACCAAATAAGACAGCCGAAGATCGCTCCCAGCGGGCGGCAGAGGACGCGGCGTTGGTCGCGGCGCTCGCCGATGAACAGGTAGGCGCCCTCGAACAGCTCTACGACCGGTACTCGGCACTCGTGTTCTCGGTGGCACTGCGCGTGCTGCACGACCACGCGCTTGCCGAGGACGTGACGCAAGAGGTGTTCCTGCGGATCTGGCGCCAGCCCGCTTCGTTCGACCCGCAGCGCGGGCGATTCATCAGCTGGGTGAGCTCGGTGGCGCGCAACCGCGCGCTGGACGAGCAGCGACGACTGACGCGCAGACGGCGTGCCGAGGATCAAGACGAAGATCCGGTGCTCCGCCTGCCGGCGGAGGGACGAGGTGACGACCCGGCTCGCGAAGCGGTGCTTGCCGACGAACGGCGCCGCGTTCGCGAAGCGATGCGGGACCTGCCGGAGGCCCAGCGCACGGTGCTCGAGCTCGCCTACTTCGGCGGGCTCACGCAGACGGAGATTGCCGAGCGCACGGGCGATCCGCTGGGGACGATCAAGACCCGCGTCCGGCTGGGCATGCGCAAACTGCGTGAGGCGCTGACCGACATCGTCGAGCAGCGACCAGGGGGAAACGATGACTCCGGAGGAACGTGAGGCACTGCTCGCGTCCTATGCCCTCGGCACACTGAGTGCACCCGACGTTCTCGACGTCGAGCGGCTGATCCGATCGGATCCCGAGGCCGCCGACGAGGTGGAGCGCTTCCGCGAGATCGCCGAGCTGATCGCGCTCGCCGCGCCCCCGCGGCGCCCAACGCCCGCGTTGCGCGAACGAGTCTTGACCGCGGCGCGCCAGAAGCCGAGGCGTGGACGCCGTTGGCGCCTGTCGGTCGCGCGCGTCCTGCCCGCCGCGAGCCTGGCGGCGGTCGTCGTGATCGTCAGCGTCTGGGCGGTCAACCTGCAACGGGAACTCGACGATCTGCGCGAAGAGACCGCCCTGCTCACGGCCGTGGTCGAGGCGGACGCGAAACGTCTGGAGCAGATCGCCGCCCAACCCGATACGCGCAGCGAGATCCACCTGCTCGAGAGGCAGCTGCGGGACACGAAGTCGGCGACCTCGATCCTGCTCGATCCGGAGGCGGAGTCGGCGGAGCTCCGGCAGACGGAGGTCGCGCATGGTGCGACCGGCACCTACACGTGGAGCGACTCGGCGAACGCGGCGGTGATCGTGCTCCGCAACCTGCCGCCGATCGGATTCGGCGATGTCTACCGGATCACGTTGACGGACCGCTGGGGCAACCTGATCGCGACGCTCTCGACGCTGCCCGATCCAACCGGCGAGACGATGGTGCTGATGGCGACGCCGCCGGGCGCCTGGCCGCAGGGCGTGGTGGTGTTCGCAACGAACGCCATCTCCGAGAGCAACGTCCCGGACGGTCCGATCTTGCTCGAGTTTGGCGGCGACGGCTAACAGCCGGTTGAGGGCGCGCGGTCGTCGCACTAGCCGACGGCGCGCGGCCCGGACTCGTCGATCTCGGCGTCCTCGTCATGCTCCGATGCTTCGTGATCGGCCTCAGGGTCAGTGATCTCCTCGAGGCCGATCGGTTCGGCGGTCTCGCCTTCGGCCGGCCGATCGATCAGGCTGGCCGGGGCGGGCTGCAGAACGTCGGGACGGGATGGCGGGGCCCGCAAGCGGTCCTCGTGCGAGAGTTGGTCGTCGACGTCGCTCAGGCGGCCGACATGGCTGGCGGCGAGCGCAGCTTCCGGCGGTTCGCCCTTGAGCCGGCGATCGAGGTACCAGAACACCTCGCGGAGGAGCGCGCTCAGCGGGACCGCGACGATCAGGCCGATGAAGCCGAACGCGGCGCCACCGAGCGACAGGACGAGCAGGATCATCGCGGGATGCATCTCCAGCGTCTCGCCCTGGATGCGCGGGACCAGCAACAGGTTCTCCGCCTGCTGGACCAGGAGGTAGACCAAGGCGACCCAGATGATCTTGTCCGGATCGGTCGCCGCCACGAGCAACAGGCCGGGAATCGCTCCGATCCACGGTCCGAGGATCGGGATCAGCTCGGTCACGCCGGCGATCACCCCGAGCGCCAGCGACAGCGGTACGTCGAGCAATGTCAACGAGACGCCGACCGCGGTCCCGACGATCACGCCCAGCAGCAGCTGGGCACGGATGTAGCGACCAAGCAGGCGGTCGCCGATGTGCAGGAGGTTGATGGCGTCGTCGCGGAGCGCGTCCGGCAGAGCCGTGAGGAAGTTGCCGCGGACGAAGTGGCGGTCGCGCATCGCGTAGAACATCCAGAACGGCATCACCGCGAAGCCGATCACGAGCGACAACGTGCCTGTCAGTGCGCTGAACGATCGCTGCACCATGGACGTCGCGACGTCCACCGCGGTGTTCCCGGCGTCCTCGAGGCCCGCGTCGATGCGTTCCTGGAGGTCCAGGGGGACGCGGTTCCGGTACTCCTCGAGCCAGACATTCGCCTGCCGCTGGGCGGCGTCCACCGTCTCGGGGAGCGTCTCCGCGAACTGTGACACCTGATCGGCGGCGACCGGGATCACGGCCGATCCCGCCAGGAAGCCGGCGGACGCGATCGCGACGTAGAGGAGGATCACGGCGACGCCGCGGCGATAGACGTCGCCGCGGTGAGAGCGCACCGGGACGACGGCGGCGATCCGGTCGACGATCGGCGCGAAGGCGTATGCCAACAGGGCGCCGATTGCGAACGGCAGGAGCGCGCCGCGCGCTCCGTATGCGACGTAGAGCACGCCGGTGAGCATCGTGAGCCAGAGCGCGATTCGCCAGCGCTGTGCGGTGGTCACCCAACAACTATGCCCGATTCGGCGCGCATTGACAGACGGGGATGACCCTCGGGACCATGAGGCCATGGCGATCGCGGATCCGATCGAACGAACGCTCTCCCGGAGCGGCTACCGGCTGACCAGCCCGCGCCGCGCCGTGCTCGACACGATGCGGGAGCTGGGGAACCACTTCACCGCGGAGGACGTGCAGCACGCCTCGCCGGAGGTCGGTCGGGCCACCGTCTTTCGCACGATGAAGCTGATGCGCGACCTGGGCATCATCTGCCAGGTCGTGCTCGACGACGGCGCCGTCGTCTACCAGCTCACCGAGGAAGACGACGCGGAACACCATCACCACGTCGTCTGCTCCGAGTGCGGCAAGGTGGTGGAGTTCGCGAGCGACGGCCTGGAGCAGGTGCTCGACGACGTGGCACGGGCGACGGGCTTCGAGATCGACGCGCACCGACTCGAGCTCTACGGCCGCTGCGCTTCCTGCCACCCCGCGTAGCAGCGCCGGCCTGCTCGAGGTCGGCGCGAGGTCGGATGACGGTCCGTCTGTCCGCGTTGACCACGTAGCTGAGACTACGTATCGTTACGGCTACCGATATCTAGTCTCAGAAACGACGATGCGTCCGTTCACGATTCTCCACCTCTCCCTTGTCCTCGGGCTGATCGCCCTGGGAGCCTGCGCCTCGGACGATCGCTCGCCCGGGAGCGGCGAGCGGCCGCGAGTGGTTGCCTCGACGGCGGTGATCGGCGAGTTCGCCTCGATCGTCGCGGGCGACGACGCCGAGGTGCGCAGCCTGATCCCGCCGGGCGTCGACCTGCATAGCTTCGAGCCGGCACCGGCGACCGCCGCCGCGATCGCCGAGGCGGACGTGGTCTTCGTCAACGGCTACAACCTCGAGGAAGGCTTGCTCGACATCATCCTGGCGAACGTCCGTGACAACGCCGAGGTGGTCGCCGTCGCCTCGGGACTGGCGCCACTCGGCGGGGACGGCGCGGCTTCCGGCGACGTGGTCCGTGCCGAGGGCGACCCGCACTTCTGGCTCGATGTCTCCAACGCGGTGCATTACGTGGAGCAGATCCGCGATCGGCTCGGCGCCCTCGACCCGGACGGCGCGGCCGGGTACCGGGCGCGTGCGAGCGCCTACGTCGCGGAGCTCGAAACGCTCGACGGCGAGCTGCGAGCGGCGATCGACGGTGTCCCCAAGGGCACGCGTGAGCTGGTCGTGTTCCATGACGCCTACCGCTATTTCGCGGCCGCGTACGGCCTCGGCCTAACCGCTTCGGTACTGCCGGCCGGCGCGCAGCGGGATCCGAGCGCAGCGGCGGTCGCGGAGCTGATCGAGCTGATCGAGGAGCGCGCGATCACGGCGATCTACCGCGAGCCGCAGTTTGGCGCGGCGGTCCTCGAATCGATCGCCGCTGAGACGGGGGTCGCGGTGCTGGTGCTTCGCTCGACGTTGTCAGGCGACGTCGACAGCTACGTGGAGCTGATGCGGACGAACGTCTCGGCGGTGGTCGAGGGGCTGACGCCGAGCGCTACGCTCGCGCGCGCGTGAGCAGGGGGCGCGGTTGAGCACGACGCCAGACAGCTCGGTCGTTCGGACGCCGGACCATCTGCTCGCGCGCGATCCCCGGCCGCCCGATCACGAGCACGAGGCATTCGCCCTCGAGGTGCGCGACCTCTGGGCGGGCTACCCCGGCCAGCCGCCCGCGATCGAGGCGATCGATCTGCACGTCCCCCGAGGCGAGATCGTCGGGCTCGTGGGCCCGAACGGCGCCGGGAAATCTACACTGTTCAAGTCGATCCTCGGTCTGATCGAGCCGTTGCGTGGCGAGGTGCGCGCGTTCGACCGCCCGGTCACCGAGGCGCGCGCCGAGATCGCCTACATGCCCCAGATCGAGGAGGTGGACTGGGACTTCCCGGTCTCCGTCCTCGACGTCGTGCGGATGGGCAGCTACCGCCGGATGCGTCCGTTCGGCGGTTGGTCGCGCGGCGATCGCACGGCGGCGGAGCACGCCCTCGAACAGGTCGGCCTCGCCGAGCTCGCCTCGCGGCAGGTCGGCGAGCTGTCCGGCGGGCAGCGGCGAAGAGTGCTGATGGCGCGCTCGATCGCGCGTCGGGCGCAGCTGCTGCTGCTCGACGAGCCATTCGCCGGCCTCGATGCCGGCGTACAGCATGATCTACTCGGCATCCTCGACGAGCTCGTGCAGGAGGGGCGGAGCGTGCTGATCGCGACGCACGACCTCGCGTGCGTCGCGAGCTGTTCCGACGACGCGATCTGTCTCAACCAGCGGGTGATCGCCTCGGGCCCGCCAGCGACCGTGCTCACCGAGGAGGTGCTGTCGAAGACGTTCGATCGCCACCTGCTGACGGTCGGTCCGCTCGCGAGCGCGGCGACCGGTGCCGTCTACGACGAGCACCGCGTGGAGGACTAAGGCGGTGGACGGGCTGGTGGGCTGGTTCCTCGATCCGTACAGCTTCGAGTTCATGCGTCGCGCGCTGGCGGTGTTGCTGATCGTGAGCGTCGTTGGCGGCGTGGTCGGGACGTTCGTCGTGCACAAGGGGCTCGCGTTCTCCGGGGACGCGCTGGCGCACAGCACGCTGGCCGGCGTCGCGATCGCCTTCGTCAACGGGGCGAACGTGAGCCTCGGTGCGCTCGTGGCGGCGGTCGCGACGGCGATCGGGATCGGCTGGACGCAACGCCGCGGGCGCGTCTCGTACGACACGGCGATCGGCATTCTCTTTGTGGCGATGTTCTCGCTCGGGATCCTGGTGATCTCGAGGCGGTCGTCGTATACACCGGATCTGTTCTCGTTCGTGTTCGGCAACATCCTCGGCGTCTCGGAGGCGGATCTCGTCGGAGCGGCGCTGCTCGGAGGCGCGACGCTGCTGTTCGTCGCGGCGTTCCGGCGCGAGCTGATCATGGTGGCGTACGACCCCTCGACGGCGGCGACGGTTGGCATCCCGGTGCGAGTGTTCCAGTACGCGCTGCTGGTGCTGATCGCGGTTGCGGTGGTGGTCGCGCTGAAGGCGATCGGGATCGTGCTCGTGAATGCGATGCTGATCGTGCCCGCCGCGACGGCTTCGCTCGTCCTGCGACGGATCGAACGGATCATGCTGCTCTCGGTCGGAATCGCCGCCGCATCGTCCGTCGTGGGGCTGCATCTCTCCTTCCACGCGAACGTGGCGACGAGCCCGGCGATCGTGCTCGTGGCCTGCGGGGTGTTCGCGGTGACCCTCGCGCTCACCGCAGGGCGGCGCGCGCAGATCCGACAGCAGGCGTTCGCCGTGCCGGGAGGGAGCGACGCATGACCGAGGTGAGCGACGAACTCGCCCTCGAGCGTGCGCGTTCGATGGCCAGTGCCTCGTACGAGCATCTCGGCCTCGAGATCACCGGCGGCGGAGCCGGCTGGCTCGAGGTGACGCTGACGGTGCGCGATGAGCCGCTGACCGGCGACGGCGTGCTCCACGGTGGCATGTGGGCGCTCGTCGCGGACTGCTCGATGGGTGGGGCGATCCGGACGGTGATCGAGGTTGACCGCGAGCGGGCCGTGACCGCACAGCTCGACATGCGCTGGCTCCGCCTGGCGCGCGGCGACACGCTGCGATCGGTCGGACGCCTCGTGCGACGCGGCCGCACGCTCTCCCACTGCACGGCGGAGGTCTTCGACGCCTGAGGCGAGTTGGTCGGGGCGGCGAGCGGAACGTTCATGGTCCGCGAAACGGTTGACGGCGAGGATGGTGAGTCTCGCTAGCTCGCTGCCGACCTCTGGTACATTCCGCCGAGATCGAACGCACCGCGAAGCACCGCCGTCGACGGCACGGCGCGTGCCTCGGAACTGACGGGAGGCGAGCATGAGTATCGAGGTGGGCCAGGCAGCGCCGGACTTTACGCTGCCCAACGAAAGCGGCCAGAAGGTGACCCTGTCCGAGCTCAAGGGTACGCCGGTGGTGCTGGTGTTCTACCCGCTGGACTTCTCGCCGGTGTGCACGAACGAGCACTGCGAGATCCGCGATGACTACTCGGGATGGATGGACGCGGGCGCACAGATCTTTGGGATCAGTCGCGACAGTGTCTTCGCTCACGCCGCGTTCAAGGAGTCGCTGCAGATCCCGCAGTCGCTGCTCGCGGACATGAAGGGCGAAGTCGCTCAGCAGTACGGCACGTGGAACGCCGACGCCGGGATCGCTGAACGGCTGACCGTGGTCGTCGATCGCGAGGGCAACGTGGCCTACACGACGAAGAGCGGCGCGATCCCCGAGGCGCGCGACCATTCGGACGTGCTTCAGCACATCGGCTAGCCGGACGCTGGCCTTGGCGAGCTAGCGGACCGCCTCGTGCGCCTGCCCGGCGGGCGTCCGGTGGACGCCCTCTGCGCGGCTGCGCTAGCGTCGGTGGTGGAGACGCCCGGTGGAAGCGAAGCTGACTCAGACGCGCGACGGCGAGTTCTGCCCTGTCCGGACCACGCTGGCGCTGGTCGGACAGAAGTGGGTCCCGCACATCGTCTACGAACTCACCGGTGGCAAGCGCCGGTTCAACGAGCTCGCGGAACGTGTGGGTGGCTGCAACTCACGCACGCTCCGTGATCGCCTCAAGGAGCTGGAGCAGGTGGGCGTCGTGCACCGCGAGATCGTCGAGACCAACCCGCCCTGGGTCGAGTACGAGTTGACGGCGCGCGGCCGCGAGCTCGCGACCGCGATGCAGCCGCTGGCCGCCTGGGGACGGAGCCACTTGACCGTCGATACGGTCGAGGTCTAGCCGCGCCGTGGCCGAGGCGTCCGCGGAGCCCAAAGGCGAGTTCGCGAGCCTGGAGCGTGGTTACGAGTTGTCGCCGTTTAAGCTGCGGATCAGCGCGCAGGACGTCGCGGACTACCTCGACGCCACGGGTGAGCAGCACCAGCTCTGGGAGCGCTGCGTGCCGCCGTTGGCCCTCGGCGCGTTCGCGCTGGGCGGGCTGATGGACCGCTTCCAGGTACCGGCTGGCCTCGTCCACACCGGCCAGGAGTACGACTTCACCGAGGCGGTCTCGATCGACGAGCCGGTCGAGGTGCGCATCACGGTTACCTCGAACTCCGAGCGGCGCGGGGCGCGGATGGTCGTCTTCGCGACCGAGCTGCTCGCCGGCGCGCGCCCCGTCGGTCGCGGGAGAACCACGGTGATGCTCGCCCTCGAGGGCGAGCACGTGGATCTGGCCTCGGCTTGAGCGCGAGAGGCGTCGCTCCCGAGGTCGAACCGGTCACGCGGCTGATCGACCAGCCGCGGGTCGACCGTTACGCGATCGGCGCGCGCGATCACAATCCGATCCACCTCGACACCCCTGAGGCGGCCGCGAGCCAGTTCGGCCAGCCGGTCGCACACGGCATGCTTGTGCTCTCGCTACTGTCCGAGGCGATGACGGGCGCGTTCGGTCGCCGTTGGGCCGGCGGCGGTCAACTGAAGGTGCGTTGGCGTGCGCCGGCGTTGACGCCAGTGACCGTCACCGCGAACGCCGAGCTACGCAAAGTCGCCGACGGCTTCGCCAGCTACGAGGTGAGCTGCGCGGACGAGCACGGCACCGTCTTGCTGAGCGGGACGGCGCGCGCGCCACTCACCTGATCATGGCGTCCGGCCCCGACGATCTCCTCGACGAGCGGCTCTACCAGCAGTACTGCTTCGCCTGCGGCCACGAGAACCCAGGCGGCCTCCAGATGCAGTTCCGGCGCGACGGCGCGGACGGCGTCATCTGCGAGTACACGCCCCGCCGCGAGCACCAGGGCTTCCCTGGCGTCGTGCACGGCGGCATCCTGGTCGCCCTCCTCGACGAGGCGATGGCGTGGGCGATGTTCGCGGCCGACCGCGCGCTGGGCGTGACGGCGAAGATGGAGACGCGTTACCGACGCGCCGCGGCGCCTGATACGCAGCTCACCGTCCGGGCGCGCCTGGGAAGGGCTCGCGGCCGCCGGATCGAGATCGAGTCCTCGATCGACGACAGCGAGGGCAACCGTCTCGTCGAGGCGTCCGCGCTGTTTCTCCGCGTTCCCGGCGAGGAGGAATCGCGGCTGTTGGGCGAGCTGGGCTGGGACCGCGCCGGCCCGCACGCCGAGCCGGACGCCGCCGCGAGCAAGTAGCCGCGGGGAGCGAGCGGGCCTCGCCTACGCCGGACGGTCGAGCGCCGTTCCGGCCTCGAGCAGGTCGGCGGCGGGAGCCTTGCGTTCGCCTTCGAGCTGGGCGCGGCCGACGGTGATGATGCCGCCGATCGCGGCGATCTCCACCGCGCCGTCGGCCGTCGCGATTACCGTGCCGGGCGCCTCGTCGGGCGCGCCCGGGCGGTACGTCGCGTCGAAGAGGCTGAGCAGGCGGTCGCCGGCCTGAGCGGAGGCGCCGGGCGAAGGGTCGCAGCCGCGGATCAGGTTGAACACGACGGGCCCCGGCTTCATGAAGTCGATCTTGGCGTGCTCTGGGCCGCAAGGCGGCTCGTAGGTGGCCTGATCGTGATCCTGCTCGATGCGCGGCGCGTTGCCCTCGCGAACCTGGCGCACGCCGTCGGCGAGCGCCTGCACGCCGGCCGGGTAGAGCTTCTTGAAGTAGAGCGAGCCCATCGAGTCCTCGGGCTCAATCTCGAACTCCTGCTGGGAGAGGATCGGTCCAGTATCGATGCCCTCGTCGACCCAGAAGATGGTCAGTCCGGTCTTCGTCGCTCCGCTGATGATCGGCCAGTTCATCGCGGCGCGGCCGCGGTGCCTCGGCAGCAGCGAGGGGTGGTACTGGATCGCGCCCTGCGTCGCGGCATCGAGCACGCGCTTGCGCACGATGTCGGTCACGAACGCGAACACGAGCAGCTCGGGCTTCCAGTCGAGGTATTGCTCGAACGGCTCGTCCTTGCGGAGATCCCTGGTGACGATCACCGGTATGCCGGCTTCGCCGGCGGCCTCGAAGAGCGGGTCGGGTCGCGAGCCCGGGCGCGGCGTGGAAACGCCGACGATCTCCTCGCCGGCCTCGCGCAGCGCGTTGAACACATCGAGGCCGAACGCCGCCTGACCGAAGACCACGATCCGCATCGCCGCACCTTTCGCTCCAGGCCTCGGTGGGGACGGTTCGAGGCCCGCGCGATTATAGGCGGCCGTGCGTTGCGTGCTCGCCTCGTTGGCGCCGCTAGTCCGGCGTCACCGTCTCCGCCGCGCGCCACATGTACCACGACGCCACGGAGCGATACGGCGTCCACGGTTCGCCGATCATCAGCGCCTCCTTCGCGGTCGGCGTCTCAGCGAGGTCGTAGGCGATCCGCATCCCGATCCGAACCCCGAGATCGCCGACCGGCAGCACGTCCGGCCGGCCGAGCTGGAACATGAGGAACATGTGCGCCGACCACTCGCCGATGCCTTTCACGGCGGTGAGATGCGCGCTGACCTCGTCGTCCGGCCAGCTGTCGATGTGATCGAAGTCCAGCTCGCCGTCGACGAGGTGCTGCGCCAGGTCGCGGAGGTAGTCCGCCTTCTGCCTCGACACCCCGACCGAGCGGTAGTCCTCGTCGCTCGTTTCGAGGAGCTGCTTCGGGCTGGGCGTGCGCGCCTCGTCGCCGTGCAGGGCGTAGAGGCGGCGCTGGATCGCCGAGGCCGCCGCGCCGGCGAGTTGCTGGAAGAGGATGGTGCGCACGAGCGCGGCGTAGGGCTCCGTCGATGGCCGCGGCGTGTACGGCCCTTTCTCGTCGATCAGGCGGCCGATGACCGGATCGACCTTGCGCAAGTGTCGATAGGCGGCGCGTGCGGAGAAGCGGAGGCGCTCAGCCACGTGCGCCCTCGAGACGGGGTGCGCCGGTAGCCTCACGATCGGCGGTGGCGAGGAAGGACTCGATGGCTCGCGAGGAGCGCAGCCGATACTTGCGGAGGTGCGCCCACTTCGGGTCTTTGAGCGCGGCCGCGTTCCGGCGACCCTTCTCCGCGGCATGCTGCAGCGTGTACGCGATGAGGGATTCGGTTGGGTCCCAGAGTTTGAGGTGACGGAAGAAGTTCTCGCGGTTCGTTCCCCACAGCAGCTCATTCGAGCGCCAGCGCCCCCAGCTTCGACGGAGCAGGCGCGGAAGCGTGGTGCGAAGCGGGAGGTCGAGCCAGATGAGGGTGTCGGCGCGCGCCCACGTGATCTCGGGGATCCGGTGGCCGAAGTAGTTGCCGCTCACGGCCCAGCGGGGAGCGCCTTCGAGGACGGCGGTGACGTGCGAGCGGAACTCGTCAACCGGCCGACCTTCCCAGTCAGGGAGCCAGTACAGGGCGTCGAGCTCGACGTACGTGCCGTCGATCAGGCCAGCGAGGTGCTCGGCGAAGGTGCTCTTGCCGCTGCAGCTCCCTCCGATCACGGAGATGCGCTCGCCGATCAGCGACCGGTCGTTCGAGGCGGCATCAACCATCGTTCGGTCCTCGGATGTTGGCGCAGGCCGACGAGGTTAGATCAGCTGCGGGTCGCTCATCACCTCGACGAGCGCGGGGCCACGATGCGCGATCGCGCGTTCGAGGGCGGCGTCGAGATCGGCCTTGTCCTCGACGCGGATGCCGAGGGCGCCGCAGAGCTCCGCGTACTCGGCGAAGTTCGGGTTGTGCAGCGAGGTTTGCCAGATCGCGAACTGCTCGGCTTGCTGTTCCTTGCTGATCTTTCCGAGCTCGCCGTTGTTGAGCACGACGATGGTGATGTCCATGTCGTACTTCACGGCGGTGGTCACTTCGGCGAGGTACTGGCCGAGGCCGCCGTCGCCGCAGACGGCGATCTGTGTGCGGTCCGGGGCCGCAGCCCAGGCGCCCATCGCCGCCGGCAGGCCGAAGCCGATCGATCCGAGGTAGCCCGACATCAGCACGGACTGGCCAGAGCACTCGAAGTAGCGCCCGAATGAGTAGGTGTTGTTGCCGACGTCCACTGAGATCACGGCGTCATCCGGCGCCTGGCGCGTGAGCGCCGCAAAGAGGCTGGCACCGCTGACGCCCTCGCCGCGGTCGTCTTGTTCGCGGCGCACCTTCTCTGTGCGCCAGATCGACCAGCGTTCGGCCAGCTCGGCGCGCTGGTCGTCCCACTCGCCGTCGTCCTCGAGGCCAGCGAGCAGCAGGCGGGTGCTGACGCCGATCTCGCCGAGCACCGGCTCCGTCACGGGGTGGAACTTGCCGAGCGCCATCGGGTCGAGGTCGACCTGGATCGTCGGCTGATATTCCGCGATGCCGGTGTGGGTCGAGAAGGACGCGCCGAAGACGATCAGCAGATCGGCCTCGTTGATCATCCAACTCGCGACCGGGGTGCCGCTGCGACCGAGCACGCCGGCGGCGAGCGGGTGGTCGTCGTGGATCAGGCCCTTGCCCTTGAAGGTCGTGAGCACGGGCGCGCCGAGGCGCTCCGCGAGTTCGAGGACCTCGGGCATGTGGAAGCGCGCGCCGTGACCAACGACGATCGCAGGCCGCTTCGCCTCGCCGATCAGTCTGCAGGCGCGACCGATCGATTCGGGGGCGGGGGCGACGTCGAAGTCCGGGAGGCGGCCGTCGGGACTGCCGGCGGCCTCGCCGTCGGGCGCGGGGAGCGTCTGCACCTCGTTCGGGAGGATCAGGTGGCCGACGCCGCGGTCGAGCACCGCGTGCTTGAGCGCGAGGTTCATCAGCTCGGTGTGGCGGCTGTCGTGCATCACCGTCTGACTCCAGGTGGTGACTGCCTCGAACGCGGAGGCCAGATCAATCTCCTGGAAGTCGCCGGGGCCCATCACCTGCGCCGCGACCTGGCCGGTGAGAGCGAGCACAGGCGCGCGATCCATCTGCGCGTCCCAGAGGCCGGTCATCAGGTTCGTGGCGCCGGGTCCGGCGATCGTGACGACGGCGGCCGGCTGGCCCGTCAGCTTCGCGTAGGCGGAGGCGGCGAAGGCGGCGGCGCCCTCGTGGCGGATGCCGAGGTAGCTGAGCTTCCCTTCGCCTTCGGCACGCCGCATCGCCTCGGCGAAGCCGAGGTTGGAGTGACCGACCATGCCGAAGACGTGCTTCACGCCCCAGTTGAGCATCGTCTCGACCATGACGTCGGAGGTGGTCGGGACGTGCACCGGCGCCGGCGCGAGGCCGACTTAGACCCCGTCGTCGCGCACTTCCGCCTGCACCTTAGATCGCGCAGTCGGAAAAGCCGCCGGGGGGCTCACCGGTGGTCGGGTGGTAGTCGTAGCCGTGCCAGGGGCAGCGCAAGAACCCCTTCTCGATCGAGCCCTCGCCGAGCGGGCCGCCCTGGTGGGGGCAGCGGTTGTCGAAGGCGGCGTATTCGCCCTCGAAATGGGTCAGCGCGAACGCCTGGTCGCGCGCCGTGACGGTGCGGACGCGGCCTTCCGGCAGGTCGTCGAGGCCGGCGACCCGGTACCACTCGAGCTGAGCCGAATCCTGAGTCACGAGGACCCTCCCTCTACCGCGGCCGTCCAACCTCGATCGCATCGAGGCCCGACAGTGAGCCCCGCGACAGTACGGCAACGCTCAGCGCTGTGCCGCCGCCGCTTGCTCGGCCCAGGCGCGGAGCAACACGGGGTCCTCGAGGACGTGGGGCGGAACCTCGAAGTTGCGGTCGACGGTGCGCGGGCCGCGCGGACGATCCGCCGGGTGGAACGCCGTCATGCCGCGTTCGCGGTATGCCGGCCGGCTCTCCTCGTCAGCGCGGAAGTAGAGGCGGCCATCGGCGATGAAGCCGAAGAAGGCGCCGTCGAGGTAGAAGCCGTGACCACCGAACAGCGGCCGCACGCTGACTTCGAGCGGATCGAACTGGGCGAGGACAAAGTCGCGTAGCTCCTCGTCGGCCATCGCGGTATCTCGAGCCGGGCTAGCCCCCGGCCAACTTGACGTTGTGGCCGTCGGCCTCGAGCACCGCCTTGAGCTTGTCGCGGTGGTCGCCCTGGATCACCAGCACCCGCCCCTGGCGCGTGCCGCCCGTGCCGATGCGCTGCTTGCAGCGCTTCAGCACGGCGTCGAGGTCGGCGTCGCTGCCGGGCAGGCCGACGACGAGCGTCCCGGGCTTGCCGCCCTTCGCGGACTTGCCGCGGTGTAGTCGCACGATGCCGTCGCTGGGGTCGGCTGGGAGCGAGCCGGCCGCGGGGGCGGGACGCGCCTTGCCGCGCCTCGGCGGCTTGGGCGGCCTCGACGTGCGCGATGGCTCGCGAGTTGGGCCGCCGTCGCTCGACCAGACGCGGTTGGAGTTGCTCATCGGCTCAATCGTAGTCGACGCCCAGGCGTCGCCATTGCCAATGCATACGGCCCCGACAGCGCCTGACTGCCGGCGATAGCTGCGCGGCGTCGGCGTTCGCGTCGAGCCGATGGACGATCCCGATCGATGCGGCAGATGGATCGTGGATCGGGAAGGCCTCGAAGGTTCGCTGACCTGCCCTCCGTCGCTCGACCAAATGGGGTTGCTCGTGACGCCAATCGTACCGACCTCGGACGTGGAACAGCCGCCCGGGGCGGGGGCGGCTGTTCGCTCGTTGGGAGGATGCCCGCCAGGGCGGTATGTCTCCGAATCGCCTGCGGCGAAAGCTGTGTTCGATTCGCCCTCGGCGAGGGCGGGTCTGGCGCGGCTGCCGAGAGACTACATGTATTGGCCACCGTTGAGGGTCATCTGCGCCCCGGTGTAGAAGCTGCCCTCCGTGCAGAGGAAGCGCACGGTGCTGGCGACCTCCTCGACGGTGCCGAACCGGCCGAGCGGGATCTGGGCGATCAGCGCCTCTTTGATCTTGTCGTCGAGGGCTTCGACCATGTCGGTCGCGACGAAGCCGGGACAGACGGCGTTGACGGTGATGTTGAAGCGCGCCAGCTCCTTGGCAGCCGACTTCGAGAAGGCGATCATCCCCGCCTTGGCGGCCGCATAGTTCGACTGCCCGAGGTTCCCCATCTGGCCAATGATCGAGGACATGTTGATGATCCGGCCGTAGCCGCGCTCGCGCATGCCCGCGACCGCCGCGTTCGTGCAATAGAACATCGAGGAGAGGTCGGTTTCGATCACCGCCTGCCACTCCTCCACGGACATCCGCTGGACCGTCTTGTCGCGGTTGATGCCGGCGTTGTTCACGAGGATGTCGACCTTGCCGAGCTGCTCCTCGGCGGTTGCGATCAGCTTCTGCGCGTCGTCGGGGTTCGAGACGTCCGCCTGGACCACCAGCACCTGGACGCCCTCGGCCTCGATCGCCGCCTTGCAACTCTCCGCCGCCTCGGCGTTCGCGGTGTAGTTGACGACGATGTTCGCGCCCTGCTTCGCGAGCTCAATCGCGCACGCGCGGCCGATGCCGCGGCTCGCGCCGGTCACCACCGCTACCTGTCCATCCAGTGCGCCTGCCATCAGTGCGTCCTCTCACCAGTGTTGAGCATCGAGGTCGCGCCGCGTGTCAGTCGGCTTTGCAGCGCGGTCTCGTACGGAATGACCGTTTGTAAGCGAACCGCCCCGTGTGCGCACCCAAACCGCGGTTGATCCTGCGGGTGCTCGAGCGGCTACGCGTCCGTCAGCGCTTCAACCATGATGTTGGCCTCGCCGCGGATGACGTCGGTGCCGTCCTGGTTCGAGACCGTGGTGTTGAGCGTGAGGCGGCCGCGCTCGGCGTCCACCTCGGTGACCTCGACGTTGGCAGTGATCGTGTCGCCCGGCATCACCGGGGCGCGGAACTGCAAGCTCTGGCCGAGGTAGATCACCGCCTTGCCGGGCGCGAGATTCGCACCGATCGCCGCCGAGATCACCCCCGCGCCGAGCATGCCGTGGGCGACGGGCTGCTGGAATCGCGTGCGGGCGGCGTAGGCCGAGTCCGTGTGCAGCGGGTTCGAGTCGCCGGTCACCTCCGCGAAGCTCGCGATGTCCGCATCGGTCACCTGCTTCTCGAAGCTCGCCGAGCTGCCCACCGTCAGGCCCTGCACGTCGTCCGCCATGGTGGTCTCCCTCTCGCTGGGGTGCTGGGGTGCTGCAGGCCGAGCGATACGACCGTCGCGACGCATGCTACGGGCCGCGTCACGCGTGAACAAACGGCCGGTACGTAGCTCAGCGGCGATGGACGACTGGGCGCGCGCCTGAGCGCGGTCGGGATGCACCATCGAAAACGTTCCCGCGATGGTGGCGGCGGCGATAGCGAAGGCGGCGAGCCGTGCGGCTGGCACCTGACACGTTCCTAACTGCTCCTAGCACGATGACGCTCCCCGGGGCGAGTGTCAAGACCGGCGTTTCGGGCTTAATCACTATTAAGTGCAATAAAACGAAATAAACGTTGACTACACCCCGATCAGGCGATAGCTTGAGGTCACGACACGACCGTTGCGAGGTAGGGGGTACCGATGGAGCAGACGCGCGACGCGGTCACCCGCCTGCTCCAGGAGCACGGCGCCTCGACGGCGGCGGACCTAGCGATCGAGGTGGGCGTCTCCACCGGGTCGATCCGCCGGCACATGGACATCATGGTCGCCGAGGGTCTCCTCGACACCGAGTTGGTCCGCCAGCAGCGCGGCCGCCCGGTTACGAGGTACTCGCTGAGCGAAGCGGGCGAGGAAGAGACCTCGGGCGCGAGCTACTCGCGACTGCTCGACCGCATCTACCCGGCGCTGGCAAGCATGTCCGGCGACGAGGTCTCCGGCCTCGACGGGGCGGAGCTGGTGAACGAGATCTTTGACCGCGTGGGCGCGACGATGGCGCGCGACCACGCGCCGCGAATCACCGCGGAGGTGTTTGACGAGCGGGTGCAGCAGGTGACCGACGCGCTGCATGAGGAGGGCATCCTCGAGCTGGTAGAGTCGCACGACGAGCTGGTGGTGTTGCGGAACTCGACGTGCCCGGTGCGCTCGTGCGCGGACGGCAATCACGCGATGTGCGACGCCGATCGTGGCGCCATCGAAAGCTTGCTCGGATTACCGGTCGTTCAGGCCTCGACGGTCGCGAGCGGCGGAGACGCATGTGAATACATCGTGCAGAGGCCGGCGACCGCGACGGTCGGCTAGGGCCTCAGTTCGATTCAAGGCGAACGCAGGATCAGCGGCGGATGACTTCGACCGCAAGATGAGGATGGCAACACAGCGATGAGCGACCCGATTCTGGAGGTCCGCGATCTCCATGTGAGCATCGCCGGCAAGCCCGAGCTGGTGATCGTGAAGGGGGCGAACCTCGAGATCCGTCGCGGCGAGATCCACGCGCTGATGGGCCCGAACGGTTCCGGCAAGAGCACGCTCGCGAACGCGGTGGCTGGGAGTCCCGCCTACGTCGTGGACAGCGGCCAGGTGATCTTCAAGGGCCGGGACGTCACCACGCGGCCCGCCGACGAGCGCGCGCGCCAGGGGATGTTCCTCTCCTTCCAGTACCCGACCGCGATTCCCGGCGTGACGATGGTCAACTTCCTGCGCGAGGCGCTGAAGGCGCGCCGCGGTGAGGAGATGCCGGCGCGCGAGTTCCTCGGTGAGCTGCGCGAGACCCTCAAGACGCTGAAGATGGACGAGAGCTTCGCTCGCCGCTACGTGAACGAGGGTTTCTCAGGCGGCGAGAAGAAGCGCGCCGAGATCCTCCAGCTCGGGATGTTGAAGCCAGAGCTCGCGATGCTCGACGAGACCGACTCGGGCCTCGACGTGGACGCGCTGCGGACGGTCGCCGAAGGCATCAATGCGCTGCGGACGCCGGAGATCGGCATCCTGATCATCACGCACTACGAGCGGATCCTGAACTACATCACGCCGGACGCGGTGCACATCCTCGTCGACGGCAAGATCGTGAAATCGGGCGACTTCGCGCTCGCGAAGGAGATCGAAGCCGAGGGCTACGACCCAATCCTCGCGGAACTCGGCGTTGCGGAAGAGGCGGTGACGGCATGACAACATCGAAAGAGATCGCGCGCGACGCGGTCGGCGAGTACCAGTGGGGCTTCCACGACGACGAGAAGCCGCTGTTCATGGCCGAGAAGGGCCTGAGCGAAGAACTCATCCGCGGCATGTCGGGGATGAAGGGCGAGCCCGAGTGGATGCTGGAGTACCGCCTCGACGCGTACCAGCGGTTCCTCGAGATCCCCAACCCGAAGTGGGCAGGTAGCCCCGAGCTGCTGGAGGCGCTCGACTTCGACAACATCCACTACTACGTGAAGGCGACCGACCAGGACGCCACGAGTTGGGACGACGTCCCCGAGTACATCAAGGACACCTTCGACAAGCTCGGCATCCCCGAGGCCGAGAAGCAGTTCCTGGCGGGCGCAGGCGCTCAGTACGACTCCGAGGTCGTCTACCACAACATTCGCGAGGACCTGGAGAAGCAGGGCGTGCTCTTCCTCGGAATGGACCAGGGGCTCGAAGAGTATCCGGAGATCGTCCAGGAGTACTTCGGCACGATCATCCCCTCCGGGGACAACCGCTTCGCGGCGCTCAACTCCGCGGTCTGGTCGGGTGGCTCGTTCATCTACGTGCCGCCGGGCGTCCATGTCGACGTGCCGCTGCAGGCCTACTTCCGCATCAACACGGAGAACATGGGCCAGTTCGAGCGCACCCTGATCATCGCCGACGAAGGCAGCTACATCCACTACGTGGAGGGCTGCACCGCGCCGATCTATTCGACCGCGTCGCTGCACTCGGCGGTCGTCGAGATCATCGTGAAGAAGGACGCGCGCGTCCGCTACACGACGATCCAGAACTGGTCGAACAACGTCTACAACCTGGTCACCAAGCGCGCCGTCGCGCACGAGAACGCGGTGATGGAGTGGGTGGACGGCAACCTCGGCTCGAGGCTGACGATGAAGTACCCGTCGGTCTACCTGATGGGCGAGGGCGCGCACGGCGAGATCCTCTCGCTGGCGTTCGCCGGTGACGGCCAGCACCAGGACGCGGGCGGCAAGGTCGTCCACGTCGCCCCGAACACCACCTCGGCGATCGTCTCGAAGTCAGTGTCGAGGGGCGCCGGTCGCACCTCGTACCGGGGCCTGCTCAAGGTCCACGAGGGCGCCGAGAACTCGAGCTCGACCGTCCGCTGCGACGCGCTGCTGCTCGACGAGCACTCGCGCTCAGACACCTACCCGACGATGGAGGTCGACGAGGAGCGGGTGAACATTGGGCACGAGGCCTCGGTCTCGAAGCTTGGTGAGGAGCAGCTCTTCTACCTGATGTCGCGTGGCATCAACGAAGAGGAGGCCGCGAAGATGGTGGTCAACGGCTTCGTCGAGCCGATCGTGAAAGAGCTCCCGATGGAGTACGCGATCGAGCTCAACCGGCTGATCGAGCTGCAAATGGAAGGCTCGGTGGGTTAGTGGCTGACGTCACCACCGTCTCCCCCGCCAGCAGCAAGTTCCAATACGGCGAGGACGCGATCGTCGCGGCCGCCGAGGAGCGCCTCGAGGCCGAGTGGCTGCTCGCGCGCCGTCGCGAGGCGGCACGCGCGTTCGACGCGACGCCAATGCCGACGACGCAGCTTCGACCGTGGAAGTACACCGACGTCAGCGACCTCGTGATCGAGGACCACGCGCCGTGGACTCCGGCGGTCACCGTTCAGGCAGACGAGCTGCACCACGAGGCGTTCGCTGGCTCGATCCGCGAGGCCGCCGACGATCGCAAGCTCAACGATGGCGTTCGCGAACGCCTCGGATCCGTCGTCACGGCTACGGAGGGGCGGTTCATCGCAGCCAACTCCGCGCAGTGGACGGACGGGCTGTACCTGCGACTGCCGAAGGGCGTCGCGCTGACGAAGCCGGTGATCGTCACCGTCGACGCGACCGAGGCGCCAGCCGGCGTCGCGGTCTACCCGCGGATCCTGATCGACGCCGACGCCGCCTGCGAAGCGGTCGTCGTCGTTCGCTTCACCTCGAACGACCAGCCGCTGCTGGTGTCGAGTGTGATCGAGATCCACGCCGAGAACGACTCGAGGGTGCGGCTGCTCCTCGACGACCGCTGGGGCGCGCAGACGCGCGAGTTCACGACCGCACGCAGCCGCGTCGGCCGAGGCGCGGACGTCCAGGTTGCCTCGCTGGCGATCGGCGGCGCGCTGATCAAGCAGACGATCGAGTCGCTCGTCGAAGGCGAAGGCGCCAACTCGACGATCCGAGGCGTCGCCCTCGGCGACGACGAGCAGCACTTCGACTTCGTGACGCTCCAAGACCACATCGGTCCGAAGTCGACCTCGGATGTCGAGATCAAGGCGGCGCTCGCCGGGGCGTCGAAGTCGATCTACTACGGTGTGACCCGCGTCGAGGTGTCGGCGAAGGGTTCGCACGCGGAACAGACGAACCGCAATCTGCTGCTCTCCGGGGCGTCGAAGGCGGACTCCGACCCGGTGCTCGAGATCCTGACGTCGGATGTGATCCGCTGCGGGCACGCCGCGACGGTCGGACCGGTTGACGAAGAGGCGCTGTTCTACCTCCAGAGCCGCGGGTTGCCTCGGCGCGCTGCGCTGCAGCTGCTCGTCGCCGGCTTCTTCCAGTCGGTGCTCGAAGACATCCCGATCGACGGCCTCGCCGAGGAGCTCGAGGGGCTCGTGGTCGCGAAGCTCGAACACGCCGAGCTGTAGACGGGAACGCCAGTGACCCGCGAGCGCGTCTGCGCCGTCGATGACATCCCCGAAGGCGAGGTCCGCGTCGTCGACTGCGACGGCCGCTCGCTCGCGATGAGCAACGTCGACGGCGAGCTCTTCGCGATCGACAACGTCTGCACCCACGACGACGGCCCGCTCGGCGAGGGCCAGCTCCTCCGAGGCCGGGTGATCTGCCCGCGACACGGAGCGGCCTTCGACGCCAAGACCGGCAAGGTGCTAACGCTGCCGGCCGTCCGAGACGTCGCGGCGTACGCGGTCACCGTCGAGGGCGATGACGTGCTCGTGGAATGCGGGGCAGCGTAATGGCCCAGCAAGCGATCGTTCCCGAAGGACAGGCGACCCCGCGCGCGTACGAGATCGCGAAGATCCGCCGCGACTTCCCGATCCTGAAGCGAGACGTCGACTCCGGCGCGAAGCTCGTCTACCTCGACAACGCCGCCACGTCGCAGCGACCGGTGCAAGTGATCGCCGAGATCACGCGCTTCTACCGCGACCACAACGCGAACATCCACCGCGGTGTGCACACGCTCTCCCAGGAGGCGACCGCGCTCTACGAGGGCGTCCGCGAGACTACGCGCGCGTTCATCAACGCGCCGGACGCCCGCGAGATCGTGTTCACTTCGGGCACGACCGCGTCGATCAACCTCGTGGCGCACGGGTGGGGGCGGAAGTTCCTGCAGCCGGGCGACGAGGTCGTGCTGAGCGAGCTCGAGCACCACTCGAACATCGTGCCCTGGCAGCTGCTCCGCGATGAGCGCGGCATCGTCCTCAAGTTCATCCCGATGCTGCCCGACGGCACGCTGGACCTCGAGTCCGCGCGGGAGCTGATCGGCCCGCAGACGAAGTTGCTCGCGATCAGCGCGATGTCGAACGCGCTCGGCAGCATCATCCCGCTCGACGAGCTGGTCCCGCTCGCGAAGCAGCACGGCGCGCTCGTGCTCCTCGATGCGGCGCAGGCGGTGCCGCACCTGCCGGTCGACGTGCAGGCGCTGGACGCCGACTTCGTCGCCTTCTCGGCGCACAAGATGCTCGGGCCGACCGGCGTCGGCGTGCTCTGGGCGCGCTTTGAGCACCTCGAGGCGATGGACCCCTTCATGGGCGGTGGCGACATGATCCTCACCGTCACCCTCGATCACTCCACCTGGGCCGACGTACCGACGAAGTTCGAGGCAGGAACGCCGAACATCGCGGGTGTCGTCGGCTTCGGCGCCGCGCTGCGCTACCTCGATGACGTCGGGATGGACCAGGTGCGCGCGCACGAGGTGGACCTGACGCGCTACGCGCTTGCCCGCCTCGGAGATACGCCCGGCGTCACGATCTACGGGCCGCCCGAGGCGGAGGATCGAGGCGGCGTCGTCTCGTTCTCGCTGGAGGACGTGCACCCGCACGACATTGGCCAGGTGCTCGACAGCCACGGCGTGGCGATCCGCGCCGGCCACCACTGCGCGCAGCCGGTCATGGCCGCGCTCGAGGTGCCGGCGACGGCCCGAGCCTCGTTCTACATCTACAACACTCGCGACGAGGTCGACGCGCTGGTACGTGCGGTCGAGGACACCAGTCGCGTGTTTGGAAGCGGCGCGTGACCGCCGCGCGTGACCTCGAATCGGGCGGCAGCCTGATGGAGGACCTCTACCGTGAGGTGATCCTCGAGCACTACCGCAGCCCGCGGAACCGCGGCGCGTTGGACGCGCCGACGTGCAGCGCCGACGGCGCGAACCCGCTCTGCGGCGACGAGATCCACCTCGAGGTCGAGCTGGACGGGGACGAGATCGTCGAGCTGAAGTTCAATGGTCAGGGCTGTTCGATCTCACAGGCGTCGGCCTCGATGATGACCGAGCAGGTGCGCGGCCACGACCGTGCGCACGCGCAGGCGGCGTCGAACGCGTTCCAGCAGTTGATGTTGACTGGCGAGCCTGGCGAATTCGACCTCGGTGACAGCGAGATGCTCGTCGGGGTGGCGAAGTTCCCGGCGCGCGTGAAGTGTGCGTCGCTCGGCTGGAAGACGCTGGAGCAAGCACTCAAGACCAGGTCCTCGGCTGACCTGGTGACGACAGACGAGAGGACCGGCAGCGATGGCTGACACCGAGACGAGGCCTCAACCGACGACGGAGCAGATCTGGGAAGTCCTCAAGACCGTCGAGGACCCGGAGCTGCACATGAGCGTGGTGGAGCTTGGTCTGATCTACGACGTCGTCCTCGACGACGAAGGCATGGTGACCGTCGATATGACGCTCACGTCGCCCGCCTGCCCCGTCGGCCCGCTGCTGCAGGGGATGATCTATCACAAGGCGACGGACGTCGAAGGCGTCGAGGACGTCGAGGTGAACCTCGTCTGGAGCCCGGCCTGGGACCCCCGCGAGATGGCCTCCGAGGATGTCAAGATGGCCCTGGGGATCTGGTAGCGCGCTCTTCGCTCCCAGCCGTGAGCGTGGCTCGCGCCGCCACGCGACGAGCTATCTGCGCGCGAAATCGTCCGGCAGACGCACGTTCCTCGGCACTGAGCGCGTCGTTGCCTCCTGTTCTGGGCTGCAGATCGGATCGCTCGACGTCCCGGCGGTGCAGGTGCCGATCCGCAGCACGCTCAAGTCCACCACGATCTCTCCGCCGCCGGTGTTGACCGCGAACTGATCGAGGTTCCGGGGGCTGCTGCCTTCGATCGCGACGCCCTCGATGGTGTAGGCGTTTCCGTTGCAGCGATCGCGGAAGACGCCGGTGACCGCGCCAACCCGCTCCGTCGCCTGCCACTGGAGGTGGCAGGTGGAGTTCACCTCGCGGGACATGAACGCTCGGGTCCCGACGCCCGGGATCTGGGCCACCCAGATCCCATAGGTAAAGCGATCCGAATCGGCGCCCCAGTTCGTCACCGGCTCGAAGCGCGGGACGCTGGGCTCGATCTCTGTCAGCGCGATCCGGATCTCCGGCTCGGCTCCCGTGTTGACGAACGCCACGAGGCACGCGCCGGCGGCGAGGAACGTCGCCAGCAGCACTCCGCCGAGCGCCATCAGTCGCGGCCACGGGTTGCGAGGGCGCGACGCGTCCGGGGTGTCGTCGAAGTGTTGCACGGCACGATGCTATCCACGGATCGGCCTGAGATCGCACGGGCCCGCTGTCGGTGGTCCCTCGTCTTCACGACCTCGTACGATGGGCCACCGGTCGCTTCCGTATCCGCTCTAGGGAGTCGTTGTGGTGCGCATCTACTCGCGGCGAGAGGCGCTGCGACTTGCCGCGGGGATCGGCGCGATCGCGGGCGCCGGAGGGGTGGGGATCGGCTGCGGAGATGGGGACTCGAGCGAGGCGACGGCGACCCCGCCCGCGGTTGGTCCGCGCGGGACTCCGCCCTCGGGCGAGCCGTCCGGGCGGCTCCGCCTCGGGGTAGTGCGGGAAAGCAATTTTGGCTCTCAGCCGCTCAGCCGCGTCGAGCACTTGTTGGTCTACTCCCGGCTGGTCGCCGTCGATCCTCGTGACGCGACGGTCCATGCCGATCTGGCGACGGCGTTCGAGGTGATCGAGCCGCTCGAAGTGCGGTTCGCGCTGCGGCCGGTCGCGTTTCTCCACGCCGACGTCGACGACCTTGCGGTGCCGGTCACCGCGGAGCTGATCCAACGGAACTTCGAGGAGTTGGCGGCGGACGAGAGCTCGTCGTTCGCGGCGGTGATTGAGCGGGTCGAGGCACCCGACGCGAACACGCTGGTCGTCAGGCTGCGGGCGCCGTACTCGCTGCTGTTCGAGCTGCTGGCAGGGCCCGAAGCGGGCATCCACGGCGACAACCGCTACGCGTCGTTCATCGAGCCGGTCGGTAGCGGCCCGTTTGTGCCCGCCGGTCAGGATTCGACCGGGCACGCGCTCGTCGCGAACACGCGCTACCTCGACGCGGGGTACCCGCGGCTGGAGCGGGTGGACGTGCTTCGGTTCGCCGACGAGGGTGAGCTGGATGGCGGCTTCCTCGCCTCGCAGTTGGACGTGCGCCAGCACCCCGACGCGCTGAGCGTCGATCGTGTGCAGGATCGGCCCGGGACGCAGCAGATGACCCGGCACGCGCGCACCCTGCGCGGGCTGGGCCTGTCGTTGTTGCCGAACAAGGGCGGCCTGCCGACGATGCACGTGGAGGCGTTTCAGGACGAGCGCGTCCGCCGCGCCGTCTCGATCAGCCTCGATCGAACGACGCTCGC
Organism: Dehalococcoidia bacterium; assembly: GCA_965248675.1. Classification (GTDB taxonomy): domain Bacteria; phylum Chloroflexota; class Dehalococcoidia; order UBA2979; family UBA2979; genus UBA6627. Next base: position 50,838 of record CBDFJZ010000003.1, on the reverse strand, counting down.
GGCGTTGGGCGGCGGTCGCGTGGCGAGCCCGGTTGGCGCCGCCCACGCCGCCGATAGCCTGCCGGCGGCGGAGCTGGCGGCGCACCCCCTCTACGTGTACGACCCGATCGAGGCAGCGAAGCTCCTCGAGGCGGTCGGCCTCGACGCGATCGAGTTCCGCATCCTGGCGTCGGATTCGGTCGGGCCCCGCGCGTACGCCGAGCTGGTCGAGAGCCAGCTCCGGGAGGTCGGGTTTGACGCCCAGCTACGGCTGGAGCCCCACGACACGTGGGAGAGCGCGTTCTTCGCTGGGGATTTCGAGTCGACGCTGTTCGAGGTCGGCGGCCTGAACACCCCGGACCTGGGGCTGCGACTGCACACGACCGGTGGTCTCTCCGGCCGCTTTTCGCTGTGGGGTTACTCGAACCCGGTGTTCGACTCGGCTGTCAATTCCGCGCTCTCGGAGCTCATGCCAGACCATCGCGCGGCGGCGTTCCGTGAGGCGCAACGCCTCTTGCTGGAAGAGGCGCCCGGCATGTTCCCGCTCGTCACGCCCGTCGAGGTCGCGTCGCTGGGGCAGCGCGTGCGCGGCTACGCGTTCGATGCCTTCGACTTCAACGCCGGTTGGCTCGCCCCTGGTTGGGAGCGCCCGACCTAGCGGGTTCGCCGCGGGCGTGCGGTTCTCGCGTGGACGGGTGACGTCCTCGTTCGGTGCTGCGCGCGCCGGTAGCATGCAGCCGGAGCGAGAGGGCGTCGATGGAGTTGCAGCAGCGCAAGGTCTCGATGGTCACCGGCCGGACGATCGCGGTCGACGGCGGCGCCAGGCTGTGACGGACGAGGCGTCTCCCACTGACCGGCTGGACCTCGATGCGCTGCGCGACGCGCTGGAGGGCGCGGTCGCCGAGGCGAACCAAGCAATCCTTCGGGTAATCGGCCAGGAGACGGTCCGCGTGGGGTACAAGCCCGGCGAGGGGCCCGTCACCGAGGCCGATCACGCCGCCGACGACGTCCTGCATCGTGAGCTGATCGACCTGATCGATGGCGCGCACTGGCTCTCCGAGGAATCGAGCCAGGAGGCGCCGCTGATCCACGGCGAGCCGACGTGGGTGGTCGATCCACTGGACGGCACGCGCGAATTCCTGCGCGGCATCCCGGAGTTCGGTGTCTCTGTCGGGCTCTTCGTCGGCGACGAGCTGGTCCTTGGCGCGGTCGGTCTGCCAACGACGGGCGGCGACCATGACGAGCCGGTCGTGCTGTCTGGGCTGGTGGATCGCGAACATCGCGAGGCGCGCGTGGGCGGGGTGGCGATCGCCTCGATCGCCGATCGGGATGAGGTCGAGCGCGTCGTCGTCTCGAGACACGACTACGAGTGGCGGCAGCTCCACTACCAGATCCCGTTCGACGTGTATCCGTGCGGATCAGCGGCCGTGAAGCTCGTCCACTCGGCGACGGGGGACGCCGACGTGTACTTCTCCACGGGGCCGCGCTCGGTCTGGGACGTCGCCGGTGGCGTCGCCGTCCTCGAAGGCGCGGGTGGGGCGCTGCTGATGCTCAATGGCAAGCGGCTTGGTTTGTCGCCGCAGCAGGTGCGCATCCCGCCGTACGTCGCCGGTCCGCGGGGCTCGTGCCTCACGCTGTTACGCAGCCTCGGCGCGACGATCGCCGACTAGCCGGCGGAGGGCGCGACGATCGCCGACCAGGCGGCGGGGGCGCGACGATCTCCGACCAGGCGGCGAGAGTCGCAGCCTAGTCCGTGGGAGTCTCGAGGCGCCTGGCGACGACCGCCCAGAGTGGATCGGCCCCCTCCGGCGATCGGTCGACGAACACCGGCTCTTGGAAGCCCTCGGTGAGGACGTGGTAGGAGGCGACGAGGCGGGCCCGGTCGTCGCGGCTGAGCTGCTGCCAGACGGCGACCGCCTTCGTCGGGAACATCCGGTGTGAGAACGCGACCACCGAGCTGCCGCCGGGGCGGAGCACACGCGCGATCGAGGCGAAGACGGCGGCCGGCTGGGTCAGGTACTGCACCGAGACGGCGTTGATCACGAAGTCGAAGCTCGCGTCGAGGAACGGGAGCTCGGGCTTCGCGTTGAGATCGTGGACGACATATTCATCGAGCTGCGGGTTCGTCGCGAGTTCCCGCTCGTTCATCCCGAGGCCGACGACGCGTCCGTATCCGACATCGGTGGGCAGGTGCGAGACCCACGAGGACATGAGATCGAGCACGTCGCTGCCGGGCGGAATCGTGTCGGCGTAGAACGCCGTCAGGGCCCCGATCGTGGCGTCTTCGATATGGGTGACGAAGCGAGGCTCACGGTAGAACGCGTCATCCGGCGCGGGATCGGCGCGCTGGAAGAACTCGGCCGGAAAGGTCGTTTCGGGTGGACTCGAGTCGGGCATGCCACATTGTGTCACGGGTGCTGGCGTCCATCGAAGCGGTCAGCGGACGCGGTACTCGCGCAGCCCGCGAGCGAGCGTGAGCACCGCGAAGCCGCCGACGAGCGTGATTCCCCCGAACAGGAGCTGCGTGCTCTGGGCGCCGATCCCCGCGGCGAGCAGCCCGCCACCGAGGGCGCCGGCAGTGGTCATAGCGCGGTCGAGCGAGACGATGCTGATCACGCGCCCGCGGAGATGTTCGGGCGCCGCCGTCAGCAGGATCGTGTGGCTCAGCGGCAGATAGCCCCCGTGGAAGAGGCCGACGCCGAAGATCGCGACGTATGTGGCGCCGAGCCCGAACGGCTCGGGCAGCCACGGCGTGGCGGCGAACACCATCAGAAACGCGCCCAGGCCGACGACGCTGGAGGCGATCCGACGGCCCGGCGTGTGGCTCGGGTTCGAGGCGAGCGCCAGCGACCCGATCAACGCCCCGGCGCCGCCGGTGGCGACGAGCGTAGCGAAGCCGAGTTCGCCGATGTCGAGGATCGTTCGTGCGAACAGTGCCGCGAAGAGTTGCATCCACATCGTCGCTGCCCCGTAGAACACGAGGGACAACGCCAGCACGCCTCGAATGGCGGGCGCTGACCAGGCGAACCGGAAGCCTTCCGCGAGCTCGCCCGCCATGGCGCCCGCACCACCGCCTGGCCGCTTCTTCGCGGGGATGTCGATCATCTTCGTCGCGACGACGGTCACGAAGTAGACGGCGGCGATCGTGACGAAGGTGCCGCTCAGCCCGAGCGCCCAGATCAGGGCTCCGCTGAGCATCACGCCGGCGATCCGCATGAAGTTCTGAGTCGACGACATCAACGCGACGGCATTCATGAGCAGCGATTGCGGCACCGCGTCCGCGATCAGCGACTGACGAGCGGGCTGATCGAATGCCATGAACGTGCCTCGGATGAAGCTCGTGGCGTAGACGTGCCAGAGCTCGATGTTGCCCGTCACCAGAATCGCCGCGAACGCCACGTTCAGGAGGAAGACGCCGAGCTTCGTGCCGAAGAGTAGCGTCTTGCGGTCGAACCGGTCGGCGATCACGCCCGCCCAGACCCCGAAAAACAACTGCGGCACGACGCGTGTCGCCATCATCCCGCCCACGTGCACGGCGTTGTCGTCGGTCAGCTCGAGCACGAGCCAAGGGCGCGCGATCTGCTCCATCCACACCGCCCCGGCGTGGCCGGTCTGGCCGATCCAGAGTAGACGGAGGTTGCGGTAGCGGAGGGACGCCAAGATCCCGGATGAGTCGAGGTGAGCGTCAGGGTCCAGCTTGTCGGTCGCGTCGGAGACAGCGACGCCGGGGGGACGTTCGTCGGGCGGCGCGGTGGACGTCACCGCCTCACGTTAACGTGCGTGTTAGACCCGATCTAGCGATCTGACTCGCCGGCGGCGTCCTCGATCAGATCGGCCAGCGCCTCGAGATTCGCGATCCGTCGCACCGCGGGGTCTAGGTTGAGGTCGCGGTTCCGAGGCCAGTCGCGGAGGTAGATCTCGACGCCGCCGCGCTGAGCGAGCAGCTGGGCGGTACGTCCGTCGTCGTCGACGTGCTCGACCGCCCCGAGGCGTGCCACCTGCTCGAGCTTGTGATGCGGACTCTTCAACGAGCCCTGGTTGATGACGATCGAGGAGAAGTGACCGTCGAGGCCGTACCAGCGCAGCCAGTAGGAGGGATCGGAGCGGCGGCCGGTGAGGAGGATCAGCCGGCGGTAGCGCGAGATGCGGCCGAGCGCGGTCGCGGCGCCTCGGACCGGGCGGCGCAGGTCGAAGCGGAGGTGATCGAGCGGCGCGCCGAGCCAGCGTGGCCACGCGCGAGCCGGAGGCGGCGGCGCGTCGGGGTCGAGGAACGAAGCGTGGATGCCGGCGTTCCAGCCGAGCAGCGGTGCGCAGACCACACCATCGAGGTCGATCGTCATCACTGGCAGATCGTCGACCTCGAGATGTTCGGTCACGCGGCGACCTGCCGTTCGTGGTGAACGACGTAGATCGACGCGAGCAGGCCGATCGTGAGCAGGATGAGGCCGGCGACGAACGCGTCGCGATCCATGTAGGCAGCCAATCCCAGGTTGCCGGCCAATCCCAGCGCGGCGATTGCCGGAACGCCTCGGATGCTGCCGGCCTCGCCGGCTGCCTCGCCGACGAGCACGTAGATGCCGGCGCCGAGGATGATCCCGATCCCGGAGAGGCTGACGGCGATCGGGCCGAGCCGTCGTTCGAGCCCGGGCTCGCCCGGCGTGCGCGCGGCGGGCTGCGTCTGGGCGTTGGCCACCCGGCTCGTCCTCGGCTAGACGATCACCGGTGGTTCGGGTGGCGGCGGCGGTGGGACGCCCGGAGGCGTCGGGGCCGGCGCCGCCGGGGCGTGGAGATGGGTCGTCGGCCCAGCCGCGGCGGCAGCTTCCGGACGGTTCCGCAGCTCATCCGCGAACGCCTGCAGGCGATCGCGGACCTTCCGGAACACGGTGCCCTCGGGATAATCGCCCTCGGCGTCGGGTACGCCGGCGGCGACGCCGGTCAACAGCTCGACGCCTTGCTCGATCGTTTCGACCGCCCAGATGTGGAACCGTCCCTCCTCGACATCGCGCGCGACCTCCGGCCGGAGCACGACGTTCTCGACGTTGGTCCTGGGGATGATCACACCCTGACTGCCGTCGAGCCCACGCTCGCTGCAGATCGCGTGGAAGCCCTCGATCTTGGCGGTCGCGCCGCCGATCGGCTGGACGCGGCCGTGCTGATCGACGGATCCGGTGACCGCGAGCCCTTGCTTGATCGGCACGTCGGCGAGCGCCGACAGCAGCACGTAGAGCTCGGTCGATGAGGCCGAATCGCCGTCGATGTCACCGTAGAGCTGCTCGAAGGTCAGGCTGGCGTGCAGCGTGCTGGCCCCGTTTTGCCCGAAGCGGTCGGTCAGGAAGCCGCGCAGGATCAGGAAGCCCTTGTTGTGAATCCGCCCCGCCATGTCGCTCTCACGCTCGACCATCACGATCTGGCCGCGGCCGGCGGAGACCACGCAGGTGACGCGCGAGGGGCGGCCGAAGCTGATGTCACCGAGGTCGTAGACCGAGAGGGCGTTGATCTGCCCGGTGCGTTCGCCGGAGGTCTGGACGTGAATCGAGCCGTCCTGGATCGTCTCCTGGATGCGATCGCGGACGAGCGCGGAGCGGTACACGGCTTCCTCGAGCGCACGGTTCACGTGATCGTCGGTGACGACCGGCGCGCCATCGAGGCCGGCCCAGTAGTCCGCCTGGCGCACGACGTCGAGGAAACTCCCCATGTTCGCCGACAGGCGCTGCTGATCGTCGACCATCCGCGATGAGTGCTCCACGAGCTGGCAGATCGCGGTCGCGTCGAAGCAGCGCAGGCCGCCCCGCTCGCACTGCGAACGCACGAACGCGCCGATGCCCCTGACGTTGTCCTTGTTTCGTTCGAAATCGGTCTCGAAGTCCGCCTTCACGCGGAACAACTCGCGGAAGACCGGGTCGAGCCGGTAGAGCATCGCGTACAGTCCCGGGTCGCCGACGATCACGCATTTGATTTCCAGCGGGATCGGCTCGGGGCGAAGCGCGGTCGTGGTGCTCAGGCCGTACGCCTCGTTCAGGTTCTCGATCGCGAGCTCGCCGGTGCTGAGGGCTCGCTTGAGGCCGTCGAGGGAGGGCGCGTTCGTCAGCAGGTCGCGCACCCGAATGACGATGAAGCCGCCGTTCGCCTCCGCCAGTGAGCCCGGCTTCACGAGCGTGTGATCGGTCACGATCGTGCCGAGCTGGCCCTGGTATTCGATGCGCCCGAGCAGGTTGTGATACGTCGGGTGCTGCTCGAACACGACGGGCGCCCCGCTGTTCGGCTCGTGGCAGACGGCCGCGTTCACCTCGTAGCGGCGGGTTGGCGGCCCGGTCGCCGCGACCGGGAGGCCCGGGATCGCCGGTTGCGCGGGCTGGGCGCGGAAGCGGTCGCGCTCCTTCTCGATGTCGGCGCGAACGGCACGGAGGAAGTCCCCAACCTCGCCGTTCTGGCCGTAACTGTCGATCAGCGGCTCGAACAGGTGGGCGATCGCGAACGTGGCGACCTCGCTGTCGAGCTGCTCGACCCGCTCTCGGGTGCTGCGCTCGATGCCGCGCATCTCGAACATCGCGTCCTGGACGTGTTTCTCGAGTTCAGTCCCGCGCTGCTGGAACTGGTCCCGGGTCGCCTCGGGCAGCGCTTGGAACGCCTCGGCAGAGAGCGCCTCGCCGTCCACGAGCGGCGCCGAGACGACGCCCTGCGGGGTCATCTGCAGCGCGAAGCCCAGCTCGGTCGCGCGGCCCTGCAACGCCTCGAGGATCTGCTCGCGCTCCCGTTCCGTCTGCGAGGTCAAATCCTGGCGCTGGCGTGCGTACGAGTCGGACTCGAACGTCGTCGCGAGTTCCTCGCTCGCGGATTCGACCGCGCACCGCACGTCCTCGGCGAAGCGGCGGCCGCTCCCCGCTTCGAGGGCGATCCCGATCGGGCGGTCGGGATCCTCGAAGTTGTGGACGTAGACCCAGTCGTTCGGCGTCGGCAGCTGCGCGGCGCGGCGGCGGATGAATCCGTCGACGATCGTCGACTTGCCGATCCCATCGGGTCCGGAGGCGTAGAGGTTGTAGCCGGGCGCGCTCATCCCGAGCGAGAACTCGATCGATCGCGTGGCGCGCTCCTGGCCGAACACCGCGTCGACGGCCAGCAGGTCGTCCGTGGTCTCGAATGGCAGGTCCGAGGGGTCCAGACGGGCGGTGACGTCGTCGACGGACAGTCGAAGCGACTCGCTGAGCTCGGTCATCCGGCCTCCTCGCGCGATGGCGATCCTAGCACCGGTGAAGGTCGGGTTTGGTGAGTTGGATCAGGCTCGACGGCGTCGAATCACCAGCTACGCCTCGCTCCGGTCGCGATCGCGAGGCCGCCGGTGCGGACCGCGCCGACGATCTCCGACGCGCTCATCGGCGGGACGGCGGTCAGCAGCCGGTCAGCGACGCCGTCCGCCTCGTCGGCGAACTGTGGGCCGGTCATGCGGACGAACTTGGCGGTGAGGTCGCTGTTCGCAACGCCCACCTCGATGTCGCCTGCCGGGTGATCGACGCGCGCGCTGACCTCGGTGCCGTCCTCGAGCTTGACCGTGACGATGCTGGGCCAGGCGGCCGGGTACTCGGCGTCGAGTTCAGGATCGGTGGAGAAGGACACCTTGTCGGCGAGGGTCAGCGTCGTCTGCTCACGGATCGTCGACTCGCTGAACCGGCTTGGACCGAGGTCGCCGAACTGCAGCGCCGCCGCGATGCAGAACGGCAGCGAGAACTTCGCCGCGTAGGGCGTCGTCGGCTCGACGCCGTCGAGCAGGCCCAGCGCCTGCTCGTAGATCTGCACGTGGACGGCCTCGATCTGGTCGGGCGCGAGGTCGTGCGTCGCGCGCAGCTCGAGGGCGGCGTCGACAGCGGAGTGCGTGTGGCGGCATGCCGCGTGGACCTTGAAGGCGACGCCGTCGACGCGCCACTGCGCCATATCCGAGGCCAGGCCGTCGGTGAGCCGGTCCGGGAACGGCTCCGCCGACATCGCCGCGAGGACGCCCTTCGGCCCCTCGATGATGTGCGTGGCGGCGGTGAACCCCTGCTGCGCCAGCAACGCGGCGAGGATGCCGTCGTGCGCCGCCTTGGCGGGGTGCAGCTGCTTGGACATCGCGCCGTCGCTGAGGAACTCCCAGAGCCCGGCGGTGGTGGTGCCGGCGCTGCCGAGGGCATGCACGGTCTGCTCCGCCGTCAGGTCATGCAGGCGCGCGGCGGCGGCAACGGCACCGAAGGTGCCGGCGGTACCGGTGGTGTGCCAGTGCTCGTAGTGGCTCGGGCCGAGCGCCTCGCCGACGCGGATGCCTACCTCGTAGCCGACGGCGATCGCATCGAGGAGGGCGTCGCCGTCAACGTTGAGGTGCTCGGCGATCGCGAGCGCCGCGGAGACCGTCGGCGCCGCGGGATGGTAGATCGAGCCGGGGTCGAGATCGTCCATCTCGAGCACGTGCGAGGCGGCCGCGTTCGCTAGCGCGGCGAGCGGAGCGGAGGTGCGCTCGCCCGAGGCCAGCACGGTTGCCTGCGGGTGCCCGCCGAGCGCCGTGACGACCTCTCGGATCAGCGACGGCGGGCGCAGCTCGCCCCCGGCCAGCGCCGAGCCGAGCCAGTCGAGCAGGTAGCGGCGCGCGGTGTCGCGGACGGCGGCCGGCACCTGGGCGCTGACGATGAACGCGGCGAGCTGGCCGGTCGGGCCGCGGCCGGCGGCGGCTTCGGCGCCGTTGTCGGCGGGAGCGTTCGTCATCGGTCCCCTCGTGTCGCTCACGGGCTGCTGAGATTGAGTATAGGTCGTGTTGATCAGGTGCTAGGATTCCGCTCACGCTTGCTGGGAACCGGGCCGAGAACACGCCGGAGGCACTATGCAGGCAGCGGTCGTCACCGAACCCGGCGGTCCCGAGGTCTTCGCCGTTCAGGAAGTCCCGGAGCCGGCGCCGGGGCCCGAGGACGTGCTGGTCGCCGTGTACGCGACGGCGCTGAACCGCGCGGACCTGGCCCAACGGATGGGACGTTACCCCGGCCCGAAGGGCACGCGCGACGACATCCCAGGCCTCGAGATGGCCGGGATCGTCGAGGCGGCCGGCGACCGCGTCGCCTCGTGGCAACCCGGCGACCGGGTAATGGCGCTGCTCGGCGGCGGTGGCTACGGCGAGAAGGTCGTCGTGCACGAGCGGCTGCTGATGGCGGTGCCGCCCAACCTCGATCTGGAGCAGGCGGCGTCGATCCCCGAGGTGTACCTCACCGCTTACGACGCGCTGTTCGCGCAGTGCGAGCTGACGATGGGCGAGCGCGTGCTGATCCACGCGGCGGGATCAGGCGTCGGCACTGCGGCGATTCAGCTCGCGGCGGCGCAGGGTTGCCGGATCTTCGGAACCGCCGGCAGCGACGAGAAGCTGGAGCAAGCCGCCGAGCTGGGCCTGAACGTGGGGATCAACTACCGCGACGCCGACTTCGCCGACGTCATCGACGAGCGTACCGAGGGCGCTGGCGTCCACGTGATCCTCGATGTGATCGGTGCGCCGTACTGGGAGCAGAACCTCCGGTCGCTTGCGCTGCGCGGGCGGATGGTGATTGTCGGGACGATGGGCGGCGCGAAGCTCGAGGTCAACCTCGGAGCGTTGATGGGCAAGCGGTTGCGCGTGCACGGGACGGTGCTCCGCGCGCGACCGCTCGAGGAGAAGGCGGCGTTGACGCAGCAGTTCGCCGCGCGCGTACTGCCACTGTTCCAGAACGAAACGGTGAGCCCAATCGTCGATCGAGTGTTCCCGCTGGCCGAGGTCTCCGAGGCGCACGCCTACATGGAGACGAACGCGAACTTCGGCAAGATCGTGCTGCGGCACGGCCAGTGACGATGGGCGGCCTGGGAGACGTGGGTCTGGGGAGGGCACGCTGATGCCGCGCGGGCTGACCGTCGCCGGCCGTCACGCGATTCAGGACCTGGCGCGCGAGCACCTCCAACGCGGCTGGCACTTGGGGGCGCAGCTCGCGATCTATCGTGACGGCGAGATCGACCTCGAGCTCCGCCTCGGCGACGCGGCGGGCGACGATGACCGGCTGCTGTACTTCTCGGCGACGAAGCCGCTCGCCGCGGTCGCGGTGCTGGCGCTCGCGGCGCGGGGCCGCCTCGACCTCGACACGCCGCTGGTCGAGCTGTGGCCGGAGTTCGGGCAGGGCGGCAAGGAGCTGTGCACCATCCGCCACGTGCTGACGCATCGCGGCGGCTTTCCGGTCTTCGACCACGACTTCGACTGGGAGCGGATCGACGACTGGACCGCGATCGCCGAGTCGACGGCGGCGATCGAAGCCGACTGGACGCCCGGCGCCGACACCGGCTACCACCCCGTGACCTTCGGCATCGCGCTCGGCGAGGTGATTCGTCGGGTCGACGGCCGGCAGCCGCGCGACTTCATGCGCGACGAGATCTTCGAGCCGCTGGGGATGGACGCGAGCCTGGGCGTCACCGATCCAGAGGCGACCAATCGCGTGGTGCTGCCGGTTGCGATGTCGGAGTCGACGTTCGACGACCCGGACGGCACCGAACGTCGGACGAGCGAGATCGTCGAGCGGTTCCGGCTGCCCTCCACGCTGCGGGCGCAGCTTCCCGCCGCAAACGCGATCGGGACCGCCGAGGCGCTCGCGCGTTTCTACGCGATGCTCGAGCGGCGGTGGAACGACTCCGAGGCGTATGCCGGGGTCTGCCCGCTGCCGTCGGACCTGGTACGAACGGCGACGCGAGTCCAGAACGCGGTCGACGTCGATCGCACGAGTCATCTGCCGTCGTCGTACGGTCTCGGGTTCCTCGTGGGCGGCGCGTTCCCCCCGTTCGACGAGCCAGAGGTGTTCGGTCACAGCGGCCAGCAGTGCGCGATCGCCTACGCCGATCCGCGGCGCGGGCTGGCCGTCGGCTACGTGGCGAACGGGCTGCAAGACCCGCTCACCGTCCAGCTCCGCACGGAGGAGATGGCCACCGCGATCATCGATGCCTGCGACTAGGCGTCAGCGGACCGACTAGCGCTTTCGGCGGTAGGCGCGCTTGCGCCGCTTCTGGCGGCGGCGCTGCGCGTGCTCAGGGCGCTCGGTGGTCGGGGCGGCCGGCTCCGGTGGTGGTGGTGGCGGCTTGGCGAACCGCCCCTGCGCCCAGGAGGTGACGCGCGAGCTGACGCGCATTGAGAGGAACGCGACGACGAAGAAGAACGCGCCGGTGGAGGCGAGCGCGAGGAGATCGCGCTCGTCGCTGGTCCACGCCTGGAGGCCGACCCACGCGCCCGCGAGGATCACCGACCAGAGGAACGTTTGCGAGGTTGTCATTGGCTTCATGCGGGCATCGTAGCGGACCTCGGCGTGGAGGCCGATCAGCTACCGGGTGCCTCTGGCAGCGCCTGCTCGAGCCAGTCGATCAGCGCAGCGAGGAACAGCTCGCGGCGCTCGAGCTGCTCCGGACCGAGTGCGGCCAGCATGCGCGCCTTCAGTTCCGTCGGATCGCCATCCGATGGCACGTGCTGGATCTCGATCGGATCGGCGGCGACGTCCATGTCGCGCCCCGGGACGAAGGCCTCGTTGACCGGCATTCCGAGGCCACGTCCGGCCATCGGCCAGGTCACGTCGACGGTCATCCAGTCGGCCTCGGGGCCGGACTGGACACGAAGGAAATTGTGGACATCGGCGACCGGGGCGCGAGCTACCTCCGCGAGCAGCTCGGCCGGGAGCCACGGGGCGCTCTCCTCGGTGAATTCGTGGAGCGCGAGAATCATCGTCGCCGGAAGGCCGAACTCCTCGAAGAGGGCTTGCAGCAGGATGTGCTTGCCGGAGCACGTGCCGCGCCACTCAGCGATCGTCGCCTCGGGATCGCGCGAAGAGGCGCGCCGGTAGGGCATGTCGCGAACGAGAGCGGACGCGGCCCCTGCGTCGAGCGGTGCGTTCGCCGGGAACAGACCGCGCTCGACGGCGGCGGCTTTGAGCCTCGGAACCAGGCGCATCGCTCGGGTGGCCTCCAGCAGCGCCCGCTCGGGCGTCTTCTATCGTACGAGCCGCGGTTGGCGATCGGTCGCGCAACCGGATGGTTGTATAGCAACCGATCGGTTGCTAAGGTGTGGGCGCACACGACTGGCGAGGAGCCTCAGATGCAGGTGGCTGACGTGATCGAGCGAGCGATGAAGCTGTCCGCATCTCGCTCGGATGTGTGGCGGGCTCTGACGACCGAGGACGGTCTGGACGGTTGGTGGGCCGATCGAGTCGAGGTCGATCTGCGACCCGGCGGAACGATGCGCTTTCACTTCGGCGAGAAGTACGGGATTGGTGAGGCGGAGATCGAGGTACTGGAGCCGGAACACCGCTTCGCCTTCCTGTGGAGCCCGTTCACCCTCGAGGACGCCGCTGACTATCCGGACCTGCGGACGCGCGTCGAGTTCACGCTCGCCGAGGAGCGCGGTGGGACGATGTTGACGTTGCGGGAGACCGGGTTCGCCTCGTTGCCGGAGGTGCTCGCCGCGCGCGCGCTCTCGGACAACCAGCGCGGCTGGGACGAGGAACTCGGACACCTCCGGACTTATCTCAAGACCGGCGTCACGGTCGTTCACGGCTAGGCGCAGCCGTGTCTAACGTGATCGAGCGAGAGATGGTCCTCGACGCGCGTCGCTCCGCGGTCTGGGCCGCGCTCACGACCTCGGATGGGCTGGCCGGCTGGTGGTGCGAGCGGGCCGAGGTCGATCTCCGACCGGGCGATCTCCGACCGGGCGGCGAGATCGCGTTCCAGTTCGGTGGGGATCACGGCACCTACAGCGCGACCGTCGTCGCGGTGGAGCCGGAGCAGCGGTTCGCGATCACGTGGCGTCCCTTCGCCGGCGAACCGGATGCCGCCAAGGCAGGCGATCTGACGACACGGGTCGAGTTCCGACTCGAAGACCACGCCCGTGGAACCCTCCTCAAGCTAAGAGAGACCCGGTTCGCGGCGCTGCCCGGCACGCTCGGGGATCGGACGCTGACCGAGAACACGCGTGGATGGGACATCGACGTACTCCCGCGCATGCGGAGCTATGTCGAAACCAGAGTGCGCCGCGGATGAACGCGAGCGAGGCGAGCTCCGTGTTTCGTGCGCTCGGCGATCCGATGCGCCTGGAAGTGCTGCGGCTCCTCGGAGAGAGCGAGGGCGAGACGACCTCTGGGCTGGCGCGGCGGCTGCCGATCACCCGCCAGGGCGTCAGCAAGCACGTCGCCGTACTGAGCGAAGCCGGCCTCGTGACGGGCGAGCCGCGGGGTCGCGCCGTGATCTACCGCGTACGCCCGGACGTGATGACGGAAGCCGCGCGGTGGCTGGAGCGGGCCGGCGCGGCCTGGGACGTGCGACTCGATCGACTGCGCGAGCATCTCGAACGCGGATCGCGTTAGATTGCTGCCACATACAGGTAGCATGTTTGCCTGCGTGCTCCCGACGACGGGAGACCGGGCGAGGGGCGACCGATCGAAGCGAACGATGCTGCCGTCGTCGTCGAGGGCGTCCATAAGCACTATGGCAGCGTCCGGGCGCTGGACGGCGCCGACTTGCGGGTGCGGCGTGGGACCGTGGTCGGTCTGCTCGGGCCGAACGGCGCCGGCAAGACCACGCTCGTCCGTGTACTCACCACGCTGCTCGTGCCCGACACCGGCCGTGCCACCGTCGCCGGCTACGACGTGGTCCGTGACGCGGACGCGCTCCGCCACGTGATCGGTCTAGCCGGGCAGAACGCGGCGGTCGACGACTACCTGACCGGCCGCGAGAACCTCGAGCTGGTGGCGCGTCTCTACCATCTTCCCAAGCGTGAGGCGCAGCGGCGCGCCGATGCCCTGCTCGAGCGCTTCGACCTCGTCGAGGCCGGCCGACGCCAGGCTCGTACCTTCTCCGGCGGCATGCGGCGCCGGCTCGACCTTGCGGCCAGCATGATCGCAGAGCCGCCGGTGTTGTTCCTCGACGAGCCGACGACCGGGCTGGACCCGCGCAGCCGGCTTGGCCTCTGGGAGGTGATCCAGGGACTGGTCGACGATGGGACGACGGTGCTGCTGACGACCCAGTACATGGACGAAGCAGACGCACTTGCCGACCGGATCACCGTCATCGACCACGGTAAGGTGCTCGCCGAAGGTACGCCGCAGGAACTGAAGCAGCAGACCTCACAGGCGGTGCTCGCCGTGCAGGTCGAGGAGCTGGACCAGCTCGCGGACGCGGCGGCTGTGCTCGGCCGGCTCGAGCCGCAGGATCCGCAGATCGACGAGCCTGCACGCAGCGTTTCAATCGGCACCGCGCGCGGCTCCTCGGTGATCGCGCAAGCGGTTCGTGAGCTCGAGGCAGCCGGTGTCGGCATCGCCGATATCAGCTTGCGCCAGCCCACGCTCGACGACGTCTTCCTCGCGCTCACCGGCCACGCGGCTGAAGAATCTCAGCTCACCACGGATGCCGCGGGAGGTGGATGATGGCCCTCGGAACGGTGGCGCCGCCTCGACCGACCGCGTCCGCACGCCTGAGCTGGACGGTGTCGGACTCGTTGCTGATGGCGCAGCGGAACCTGCGGCGGACCAGCCGACGCTTCGACTACATCGTCTTCCTCGCCATCCAGCCGGTGATGTTCATCCTGCTCTTCAACTACGTGTTCGGGGGCGCGATCGCGACCGAGACCCCGAACTACGCCGACTTCCTGATCCCCGGCATCCTCTTGCAGACCGTGCTCTTCACCGCCATGAACACCGGCACCGGTCTCGCCGAGGACCTGAACCAGGGGATGATCGACCGCTATCGTTCGCTGCCGATGTCGAGGATCGCGGTGGTGGCGGGGCGGATCATCGCCGACCTGACGACGATCGTGTTTGCAGTCGCGATCATGCTGGTCGTCGGGCACCTGATCGGCTTCCGCTTCCACGGCAGCCTGATCGAGTCGCTCGGGGTGCCGGCCCTCACCGTCGTCTTCGCGATTCCGTTTCTCTGGGTGTCGGCCACCCTCGGTGTCTGGATTCGCAACGTCGAGACGATGCAGAGCGCCGGATTCCTCTGGTTGTTCCCGCTGACCTTCGTCAGCTCTGCGTTCGTCCCGGTCGAGTCGATGCATCCGTGGGTGCGCGGCTTCGCGACGGAGAACCCGGTCACGATCACCGTCAACGCCGTTCGCGGCCTCGCACTTGGCGTACCCGATGCGACGGATATCTGGAGGATGCTCGCCTGGAGCCTCGCGATCACCGTGATCGCGGCGACGGTCGCCGTGAATCGCTACCGCAAGGTCTAGCCAGCTCCGTGGCGGACGGAGGCGCTAGCCGCGCGCCGCGAGCGGCACGTAATCCCGAGGCTCAGGGCCGTTGTAAACGGTGAGCGGGCGGATCAGGATGTTGTGCTCGAATTGTTCGAGCACCTGCGCGGCCCAGCCGGGCACGCGGCCCATCGCGAAGATCGGGACGAAGAGGTCCTCTGGGATGCCGAGCAGGTAGTAAACGACCCCAGCGTAGAAGTCGACGTTCACGTTGACGCCCAGGCGCGCGTAGGGGCTCATCGCCTCCACGGTCGCCTCGAGGATTTGGTACCACTTCGGCTGTTCCATCTCCTGGGAGAGCCGTAGCACGCCCTCGCGCATGTGGCGCGCGCGGGGATCCTCGGTGCGGTAGACGCGGTGCCCGAAGCCCATCACCGGCTCGCGGTTCTTGCGGAGCGCCTTGACGTAGTCCGCCGCCTGCTCCGGCTCGCCGATCTCCTGCGCCATCTTCATCACGTTCTCGGCCGCGCCGCCGTGCGCCGGTCCCGAGAGCGCCGCGATCGCCGAGGTCACGGCCGCGTGCAGGTTCGCGTCCGTTCCCGCCACCACCCGTGCTGTGAAGGCAGACGCGTTCGAACCGTGCTCGGCGTGAAGGATGGCGTCTTTGTCCATCAGCGACACTGCGTCGTCGGAGGCGCGCTCGCCGTTCAGTTGATAGAGGAAGCTCGCCGCGTGGCCGAGTTCGGGGTCGGGCGCGATCGGCTCCAGGCCGTGACGGATGCGGTGGTGCGTCGTCACGATGGAGGGCACCTGCCCTGTCAGGCGCTCTCCCTTCCGCAGCGTCGCATCGTGCGAATTGTCGTCGACCTCCGGGTCGAATGCCGCGAGCGCGGACGCCGCGGTTCGCAGCACGTCCATCGGGTGCGCGGTCGCCACCGAGCGGATCACGTCAACGACGGGTTCCGGGAGCGTGCGAGCCTCCCCCAGCAGAGCCCGGAACGCCTCCAGCTCGGTGGCGTCCGGCAACTCGCCGTGGAGCAGGAGGTAGCCGACCTCCTCGAACGTCGATTGCGAAGCGAGGTCGTGGATCGAGTAGCCACGGTAGAGGAGCGTGCCCTCGCGGCCGTCGATGAAGCTTGCGGCGCTGCGATCGAAATAGACGCCGTTCAGCCCACGGTGGATCTGGGGGCCATCGTCAGCTCCGTTGGCGGATGCTGCCATCGTCTGTCCCCTGTCCCGATCGCTGCGTCTCGCCGCTGCTTCGCGGCGACTGCGAGGGCGCTCGTCGTCCTCGAGGGTCCGAGGACGTCAGTCCTCTTCGAGCGTCGAGGTGTCGCCCTCGGGCAGGCCGAGCTCGCGCGCCTTCAGCAGGCGCCGCATGATCTTGCCGCTGCGCGTCTTCGGCAGGATGTCGATCACCTCGATCTCACGAGGCGCGACGGCCGGTCCGAGGCGGGTGCGGCAGTGGTTGTTGAGTTCGCGCACCAACTCGCGGGTGTTCTCGTAGCCCTCGTTCAGCGTGACGAACGCCTTGACCACCTCCATCGCGAGGTCATCCGGCTTGCCGATCACGCCGGCCTCGGCGACCGCCTCGTGCTCGATCAGCGCACTCTCGACCTCGAACGGGCTGACCAGGTGGCCGGCGGTGTTGATCACGTCGTCGTCGCGGCCGACGAACCAGAAGTAGCCGTCCTCGTCGCGCTTCGCCTTGTCGCCGGTGAGGTACCAGCCGTTCTTGAAGCGGGAGTCGTAGCGCTCCTGGTCATTCCAGTAGGTGCGGAACATCGAGGGCCAACCGGGCTTCACGGCGAGCTGACCTTCGGCCATCGGGGTGCTCAGCTCGTTGCCCTCGTCATCGATGATCGCGGCGTGGATGCCGGGGAAGGGGCGGCCCATCGAGCCGGGGCGGATCGGCATCACCGGGTAGTTGGCGATCATGATCGCGCCGGTTTCGGTCTGCCACCAGTTGTCGTGGATCGGGAGGTCGAAGGCCTCGAGGCCCCACACCACGCCCTCGGGATTGAGCGGTTCGCCGACGGACATGACATAACGCAACGACGAGAGGTCGTGGTTGCGGGCCGTTTCGGCGCCCGCCTTCATCAGCAGCCGGATCGCCGTCGGGGCGGTGTACCAGACGGTCACCTCGTGGCGCGCGATCGTCTCGTACCAGCGCCGGGCGCTGAAGCCGCCTTCGTCGATCACTTGCGTGATGCCGTTGCTCCACGGCGCGAACATCCCATACGAGGTGCCGGTTACCCAGCCCGGGTCTGCTGTGCACCAGTAGATGTCTTCGTCGTGGAAGTCGAGGACGTATTTGCCGGTTGCGTAGTGGCTGACCACCGTGTTGTGGACGTGTGCCGCGCCCTTCGGCAGCCCGGTCGTGCCGCTGGTGAAGTGCATGATCGACCAATCCTCGGCGCCGGTCTGCTCGATCGTGAAGTCCTCGGACGCGTCGGGCACGATCGAGGACCACGCAACGTCGCGGTCGGCGACCTCGGCGCCCTCGCGGTGGTCGATCACGATCACCGTCTCGAGGCTTGGCAATTCGTCGCGGATTGCGTCGACCTTGGCGAGCAGCTTCGGCGTGGTCACGATCACCTTGCCGTCGGCACGTTGTACGCGGTCCTTGATCGGCTCCGGCCCGAACGCCGAGAACAGCGGCGCGGCGATCGCGCCGAGCTTGAGCGTGCCGAAGACACCGAAGTACAGCTCCGGGATGCGGTCGCTGAGGAAGAAGACGCGGTCGCCCTTCTCGACGCCGGCGCCTCGGAAGGCGTTCGCGACCTTGTCGGTCTCGCGCTTCATGTCGGCGTAGGTGTAGTTCTCGATGTCGCCGTCAGCAGACTGCCAGATCATCGCCACCTTCTGAGCCCGCTCGCCGAGCGCGTGGCGATCGATGCACTCGTGCGCCTGGTTGATCAGCCCGTTCGGCGTGTCGAGCTCGGACCAGAGGTCGTCCCAGTTCCAACTTTCGCGCTGGCCGTCGTAATCGTTGAGGTTCGGGGGGGCCTTCAGCTCGGTTGCGTCTTTGGCGATCTCCGCGTAACCGGTGACCATCGGAACCCCCTCGCAAGCCGGCGATCAGTCGGCCTTTCGCCCGGCGAGGCGGATTATAGCGCGGGCGCTCCGCGCGGGACCGAGGGCGATCGCGGCGCCTACCGCAACGCTGCCCGCACGTGTGCCTCGATGCGGTCTGCGCCCTCCCTCAGGCGCTCGTGCAGCGGCCAGTCGATCATGCCGTCTTGCTCGTAGCGCGCGATCCGAGAGGCCTCCAGAAGGTCAGCATAGTCACTGGCGATCTCGCCGAGATCTCGGTACACCGCCTGGCTGCGGGCGTGGTGACTGAGGTTATGGACGCCCCGGAGAGCGAACCACGCTTCCACCAGGTGAACCGCGCGATAGAACAGCACCGTGGTGGCCCACTCCGGAGAGCTGTGGTCAGCCGCGAGCTGAGCGGCTAGTGCTGCGTTGCCGTCGGCCTTCGCGAGATGCTCATCTCTGCTCGGCGTGCAGCAAGGTACCGTTCACACTCTGGTACTCGCCGTAGTACTCGGGGACGAGTCCCTGCTCGAACCCGATGAGATCGAACGGAGGCATGTCTGGCGCGCGGCGGAGTGCTTCGGTGAACCGGTCGATCGCCAGCCTCCGGCTGCCCGGCGAGTAGACGATGAGGAAGTCGTAGCCGTCACCCTCGGCCACATATCGCACGTCCACGAGTTTGTCCCCGATGGCCGCGCGTAGCTCCGCGACCCACTGGCTGTCCTCGAGGCTGACCGGTTTCTGTGCCATGCGAGACAGGTTACGCCTTCATCCCCGGCGCCGTGTCGACAGGGTAGCTGGTCGAGATCAGGCGGCTGGGTCTGTGTCCCGGTCAGGCAGTGGGCCGAGGTCGCGGCGCTAGCCGCCCGCCGGAGGGGCAGGGCGCTCGAAGAGGATGACGTCCCAGATGCGGCCGCGTTGCTCGTTCGCCGGAGCGAAGCCGTGCTGGGCTGCCTCGTCGATCATCTCGCGCTTCGGATGGACGAACGCCCTGAAGGCGCTGCGCCGAAGACGGAACCATTGGTTTCCGAGGGCGAACGCGGCACGGAGCACCCAGCGCTCACGCGGCACACTGATCACGACACGCGCTCGCGCGTGCTCGCACGCCGCGCCGAGGAAGGCGGGCATGTCGGGGTAACAGCAGATCACCTTAGTTCATGACGACGGCGTCGGCGACTGGCAGGTTGCCGTTCATTGCGACGAAATCGCCGACGCGGCGGTCCACCCGCCCCTCGAGGTCCGCCTCGGCGAGGAGCTCTGCGGCGGCGGCTTCGTACTCGGTCGACAGCTCGACGCTGACGGCGCGGCCGGCGCCGGCCTTCAGTAGCTCGAGCTGAATCGCGCCGACGCCACCGCCGACCTCGAGGATGGTCGCGCCCTCGAGGGGCTCGGCGGTGAGGAGCGAGACGATCTGCGCGGATTGCCCGTCCAGACCCTTGTTGCGGTAGGCCTTCGCGTCTTTCCGAGCGCTCCGGCTGTTGAACACCCCAGCGTAGGCGGGTTGGCAGCAATCGCTCATGGCTCATCTCCTCGGGACACCCTGGTCTCGGGCCACGTCCAGAATCCGCGGTACGCCGGCACGCACGCTATCGAGGGCGAGGACTAGCCGCTCACGTTCGCGAGATCTCCGAAGGCGCCGGCTTCGCGGAGCTCGGCGATCTGATCCCACTCGAAGCCAGCCTCGAGCAGCACCTCCTCGGTGTGCTGACCGAACTCCGGTGCGGCGGCGCGGACCGAGGCCGGCGTGCGGCTCAGGCGGACGGGCGGTCCGACCGTCGGCAGGGACGGTGCCTCGGGATCGCGCGGGTCGGGCATGTTGGTCAGGTAGCCGTTCGCCCATGGCTGTTCGTCTTCCGCGATCTCGAGGTAGTCAGAGATCGCCTGCACGAAGAACTGCGGCTGCAGGATCGACAGCCAGTCGGCGCGCGGCTTCGTCAGGAAGATCTCCTGCAAGCGGGCGCGGCGGACGCGGTTCTCGTCGCTCTTCATGTGAGCCGGCGCGCCGCCCTCGGCCAGCTCGGGCGCGCCCATCACCTCGCAGAACTCCGTCCACCACTTGGCGGGCTGGCCGCCGCCAACGAGGAGGTACTGGCCGTCCTGGCAGAGGTAGCGCGTCCAGTGCGGCGGTCGGTCCGCGTCGTCGACCAGGCCGCGGGGCGGGACGCCCCACATCGCCGAGGTGATGTTGAGGCCCTGGATGCAGAGCTGCGAGCCGTAGAGCGAAGTGTCGATGACCTGGCCCTCGCCACTGTGCTCGCGCTCCCAGAGCGCGGTCATCATGCCGAACGCGGAGATGATCGCACCCGTGTGATCGGCGAACGGCGCGCCAACGGGCAACGGGCCGGTGTCCGGGGTGCCGGTGACCGACATGATCCCGCCTCGGGCCTGGGCGAGGATGTCCATGCTGCCCATCTGCGCCTCAGCGTCCGGGCCCTCGTTCCCCCAGCCGGTCGCGTTGGAGACGATGATCCGAGGATTGCGCTCCTTCAGCACCTCGTACGTCAGGCCGAGCCGGTCGAGCACGCCCGGGCGCATGTTGTTGTGGAAGATGTCCGCCGTCTCGACGAGCTTGAGGAAGGTCTCGCGCCCTCGCTCGTGCTTCAGATCGAGGCAGATCGCGCGCTTGTTGCGGTTGAGGTGCTGGAAGTACGGGCTGAGGCCGTTCGGCGCGAGGCCGATCCCGCTGCCGCGTCCGGGGTCGGGCGAGTCCGGGCCTTCGATCTTGACGACGTCGGCGCCCATGTCGGCGAGCATCGCCGAGGCGTACGTCCCTTGCTGGAACACGCTCATATCGAGGATCCGCACGCCTGCCAGCGGGAGCCGGTAGGGCGGGTTGGGATCTGCTGGCGGCTGCTGCGCGAGCGGCGGATAGTGTGGACGGGCTTCGTGGACGCCGTTCGATGACGCGCCGTTGCTCCGTTCGGTCATCGGCGACCTCCTCGCGATGATCCAATCGAACCGCCACGAGTGCCGTGACGGCGTCAGTGTATCGTGGCGCCGGAGCCACCACGCTCGAGCGGCCAGGAGCCCGGCACCGACCAGGAGTGCCGCCGACAGAATGCCGTCGACAGGGGGGACCAATGCAGACGCGCGCGGCGATCGACGTCGAGTATGGACAGCGGCTGGCGATCGAGGAGATCGAGCTGCCTGACCCGAACCCGCACGAGGTCCTGGTCGAGCTCTATGCCTCGGGGATCTGTCATTCCCAGCTCCACCAGCTCCATAACCCGGATCTGCAGCGCCCACTCCTGCTCGGGCACGAGGCGACCGGCGTCGTGACGGCGAAGGGGAGTGAAGTCAGCCATGTCCGCGAGGGCGATCGCGTGATGGTCACGTGGGTCCCGCGCGAAATCACGGTCGAAGACCCCGCCGTGCCGCGCACGCGCCTCAACTATCGCGGCCGCGAGCTCGAGGGGCCCAACATCTACACCTGGGCCGAGCACGTCCTCGCGCACGAGCAGATGGTGCTGCCGCTGGCGAACGACGTGTCGATGGAGGACACGGCGATCATCGGCTGCGCCACCGTGACCGGGGTCGGCGCCGTGCTCGGTTCGGCGAAGGTGCAGCCGGGCGACACGGTTGCGGTGTTTGGCGTCGGCGGCGTCGGGATCAACGTGCTCGCGGGCGCGCAGATCGCGCAGGCCGGCCGGATCATCGCCGTCGACCTGAACGACGAGAAGCTGGAGTTCGCGAAGGAGTTCGGTGCGACGGACGTCGTGAACGCCTCGCAGGTCGATCCGGTGGAGGCCGTCAACGACATGACGAACGGTGGCGTCGACTTCGCGTTCGACGCGATCGGCGCCGAAGTGACGCTGCACCAGATCGTCGAGGTGGCGCGGCCGGGTCGCCTCGGAGCGTCGCGCGGCGGAACCGCGGTGATCGTCGGCGTTCCGCAGGGACCAATCACGATCCCGCAGGGGCTCTTCCCCCCTCGGCGAGCGGCACCTGATCGGCTCGCTCGGCGGCTCGAGCCATCCCGTCGACGACTAACCGCAATACGTGGAGTGGTTTCGGCGGGGCGCGCTGCCGCTCGACAAGATGATCACCAGGCGCTACGACGCGCTGGACGACATCAACGAGGGCATTCGGGCGCTCGAGGACGGCGAGATCAGTGGTCGTTCGATCATGGTCTACAAGCGTCCCGAGTAGCCACCGTCGGGCGCGGCGTTGGCGCGCTCGTTAGAATGGACGCATCCTCCCCACAGAACCCCACCCCAACCAGGCGGACGGGCGGAGCATCCAGTGTCCGGACCCCGTGGCGGCCTCGAACCGGGGCTGCGCGCACCACTGGCTGCCTTCGCGATAGCGCTCGCGTTGTCGACGGTCGCGCTCGTGACGTTCGTGCCCGCGGTCGCGGCGCAGGGAGAGGGACACGGCGCGCGCCCGATCGACGGCCTGCTCGCCGCGACCGAGGACATCGCGTTCTTCACCGATTGCGACGACGGCGGCATCACGACCGAGTGCGGTGGGGCGCCGGCGCACTGGTTCTCCGACAAGATCCCAGTCCAGCTCTGCACCCATCAGTTCGCACGCCCGGCCTACCTCACGGCCGAGCAGTTCCGGACATTCGTGGAGGACGCCGCTGAGATGTGGAACACGCTCGAGGCGGCCGTCGGCTACCAGTACGTGGGCGACTGCAGCGCGGGCTTCCGCTGGGAGGACGACAACGACGTCAACGAGGTCGGCTTCGACGACTCGCGCAACGTGGTCACGGGCACCGCCGCGGCGATCGCGCGCGGGAGCTGGTTCGACATCCCGTTCTTCGGCATTCCGTCCGATCGGCGGTTCGTCGAGTTCGACGTGGTGATCGACATCGGCTCGGCGGTCCCGGACGCCTGCATCCTCTCCGTGATTGCGCACGAGTTTGGGCACGTGCTCGGCTTCGGCCATAGCTCCGTGACGGCCGATCTGATGTTCAACTCGTTCGATCCGGACGACCTCTCGACCTGTCCGACCGTTGCCACGGCAGACGAACGAGATGCGCTCCAGCAGCTCTACGGAGCGAACAGCGGCCCGACGTTGCAGGTGACGGCCAACCAGCTCGCCGTGCCGGGTACGAGCGTCGATCTGATCGCGGACGCGACCGATCCCGAGAACGACCCGATCAGCTACGCGTGGGAGCAGACCGGCGGCCCCCCGGTCACCTTCGTCGCGATCGGCCCCCAGCTGACGTTCACTGCGCCCGACGACGGGAGCGTCGCGCTCGAGTTCACGGTCTCGGCGCGCGACACGTACCGGCACCTCGATACCGCGACGATTGACGTCACGTTCGACGAGAGCACCGGGTTGCCGGTGCTCCAGCCGTCGTTCGCGCGGTTCCAGGCCGGCACCGGCAGCCTGACCGGCGGTGCGGCGCTGGGGTGGACGGCACGCGATGACGCCTCGAGCTATCGGTTCTGCACGAACACACCGTTCACCGGGGGCGCGGAGAGCTGCTCGGCGCAGGCGTCGCCGACCGCCGCGACAGACTGGGACACCATCGTCGGCACGATCGGCGAGCCGGACGTCCGCCGGGTGTTCACGACGGGCGCCCGTGAAACCTCAATGGCGGCGTGCAACGCGGCGGGGTGCACAACGCCGGGCGTCGGGCCGCTGATCGGTGGTCTGCGCTGGCCGTCGTGGGAGATCGACTTCGACTACCTGGCGATGGCCTTCGACGTGCCCGGCACGAACATCAAATGGACGATCGGCGGCGTCACCAACATCGAGGGCCCGGCGCGCCGCTTCGAGATGTACGTGGGGACGCCGCAGGGTCCGCTCCAGGAGCGCATCTGGTCGTGCGGGAATGTCGCCGTGAACGGTGTCTGCTTCGGCCTACTCAGCCCCAGCGATGACGGACATCTCTCGCAGCTCACGATCGTCAGTTCGCGCGACGGCACACCGACGACCGAGCACCGGATCAGGATTCGCTAGTCGCCTCTTGCTGGACGACCGTCCGCGGCGTCCCGTCCGAGACCGTGCCGTCCGGCCACTGCATGAACCCGAAGCGAAAGAGCAGCGCGAACCAGATCGACTTCGCCGGGCGGTAGCGGGCGGCCGTGACGACCAGCGCGCCAGCGGCGATCGTCCACATCGGATCGAGGCCCAGCGAGCGGATCGGTCCCCAGATCAGCTCGCTGTAGGCGACGATGATCGCGGCGATCACCCCGAAGCCATAGCCGATCGCGATCGCGCCCAACCAGGCGCCCGCGCCAACCTGGTACTGGGGTTCGCATCGTGAGCAGCGTTCGGGAATCTCGTAGAGGCCGACGAACATCGACTCTGCTTCGCAGCCCGGACAGCGTCCGCGGAGGCCGGTGTTGAGCAGTGTGCGGAACATCGACTCTCGTTCCCTCTTCCTTCGATTCTACGCTTGCGATATCGGCCTTAACACCCCGAGGTCGCTAAAGCGAAGGCGTGGATATACTCGAACCAACCCGGTTCCCCAGCCGGGAGACGGCCGCTCCCGCGCGCTGTGAAAGTGATCGCCCGATGTCGTTTCGACGCGCGGCCGATGAAGCCGCCGCCGCCCTCGACCAGTACACACGCGACCGCTCCCCCAACGCCTTCGCGGCGGTGCCGCTCCCTTCCCAATTCGATCCCAGGACGCTGCTGCGCTCCCCCGCGATCAGCGGCGTGGTCACCAGCTACGAACGCCCCGACCAGGGGTTTGCGCTCGTTGGCGTCGGCGAGGCCGCGCGCGTTGACCTCGCGATCGGCGAGACGCCGACGGCGGCACGAGTGCGCGCGCGAGAGTTGCTGGCCGGCGGCGAGTCGTTCGGAGACCGCTGGCTCCGACCGCGGCTGATGGGCGGGTTCCGGTTCGCTCCGGACGAGGCGCCGGATGTGCCGTGGGAGCGCTTCGGCGCGGGTTCGCTCGTGCTGCCGCGCCTGCTGTTCGTCCTCCACGACGGCGAGCCGGGTGTGATCCTGGCGCCGGGCGCCTCCGCTGAGGAGGCCGCGTCGCTGATCGAGCGGAGTCTCGACGGAGGGTTCGCCGACGGTGCGTCCTCGGTGCTACGCGGGCCGCTGCGCGAGGTGCGAACGATCGCGGAGCCGGCGTGGCGTGGGAGCGTGAACGCGATCGCCGCTGAGATCCGCCGGGGCGCCTACGAGAAAGCTGTGCTCGCGACGTCGGTGGAGCTGGAGAGCGACGCCGATCTGCCCGTCGGCGCCACGTTGTCACACCTGCGTACGGATTACCCCGACTGCCACGTCGCGAGCTTCCGGTCCGGTGACGCCACGATCGTCTGCGCGAGCCCGGAACTGCTCATCAACCTCGAGTGCGGGCGCGCGGCGACCGTCGGTCTCGCCGCTTCGCAGCGCCGAGGCCGCACCGCGGCCGAGGATCGCGCGCTGGGCCGTGAGTTGCTGTCAGACGCGAAGAGTCGCGTCGAGCATGAGGTGGTCGTGCGAGAGATCGTCGAGCGCCTGGACGGCGCCACGAGTCGCCTCGATGTCGCCTCCGAACCAAGCGTGCGCCGCTTCAGGAACATCCAGCACCTGGCCACCGAGATCACCGGGGCGGCGGCCGACGGCGTCGATGTCCTCGAACTGGTCGAACGCCTGCACCCGACGCCGGCGGTCTGCGGACGTCCATACGACATCGCGCGCGCCGTGATCGCGGAGCACGAGCCGTTCGATCGCGGTTGGTACGCCGGCCCGATCGGCTGGCTCGACGCAAACGGCGACGGCGAGTTCGCGGTGGCGTTGCGGACCGCACTGCTGCGCGGGCCGCGCGCCTGGCTGTTCGCCGGAAACGGCATCATGGGCGACTCGGATCCGCAAGCCGAGCTCGAAGAGGTGAGCCTCAAGCTGCGTCCGCTCGCCGAGGCGCTTGGAGGCCGGGTGCCCTCGGAGACGAGCGCGATTCCGGCCTGACTCGCGCGAGAGGGGTCACCGTGCCCGCAGCGCTCGACCGTTACATCGGAACCTTCGTCGCCGCGCTCGCGGCGAGTGGCGTTCGCCACGCGGTGATCGCGCCGGGTTCGAGGAGCACGCCGCTCACCCTCGCACTGACCGACGAACGCTCCCCGATCACGCCCTGGCTCCACCTCGACGAGCGTTCGGCCGGGTATTACGCGCTGGGGATCGCCCGTCAGCTCGGCGAGCCGGTGGCGACCGTTTGCACCTCGGGAACCGCCGCCGCCAACTTCCTGCCGGCGATCGTCGAGGCGCGCCTCTCGCGCGTGCCGCTGATCGTGCTCACCGCTGATCGTCCGCCCGAGCTGCGCGACGCCGGAGCGCCGCAGACGGTCGACCAGGTGCGCCTGTTCGGTACGCACGCCAAGTGGGCGGTCGACATGCCCCTCGCCGAGGGCGGCGCGCGCCTCGATCGCTACGCGGCGAGCACGGCGGTGCGGGCGGCGACGCTCTCGCTCGAGGCGCCGGCCGGCCCGGTGCACCTCAACTTCCCGTTCCGCGAGCCACTCGTTGACGATCAGGCCGCGGATGTCGCGACGCTCCCGTTCGCGGTAACGAAGGCGCGGCCCGGGCGAGTGGCGCCGGCCGGCGGCGTAATCGAGGAGCTGCTCCCTCGGATCGCCGGGCGCCGCGGGCTGATCATTGCCGGCCCGGAGTCGCGAGGGCTTCCCGCGTCGGCGATCGTGGCGCTGGCGGAGTTGCTCGACTGGCCGCTGATCGCCGATCCGCTGTCGGGGCTCCGCGTGGGCAGCCACGACCTGACACGTGTCGTCGACCGCGCCGACGTGCTGGCGCGCGAACCGCTGTTCACGAGCCGCGCCGAACCCGAGGTCGTGCTGCGCTTCGGTGCGGCCCCGACCTCGAAACCGCTCAATCTCTGGCTGGCGGACCTCCCGGGCGTCGATCACCTCGTAGTGGACGACGCCGCCATCGGGACGGCCGGGCTGCGCGACCCCGACGCGCTCTCGGGGATGATCGTGCGCTCCGAGCCGACGCTGCTGTGCCAGGCGCTGCTCAGCGCCGAGCCCGGACGCGCCGATCCGATGTGGAGCGTGCTCTGGCGCGAGGCGAACCGGGCGGCCGGCGACGCGCTCGACGACGCGCTCGACGCGCTCGACGAGCCGTTCGAGGGGGCTGCGCCGCGCGATCTCGCCGCGACCTTGACCGACGGGGCGACGCTCGTCGTCGGCAACAGCATGCCGGTACGGGACGTCGACAGCTTCTTCGCAGCCGTACCTCGAGACGTGCGACTGCTCGGCACGCGTGGCGCCTCGGGAATCGACGGCGTCGTGTCGACGGCTGCCGGTGCGGCGTCGGTGGACGGATCGGTCGCGCTGCTGATCGGCGATCTCTCCTTCTTCCACGACCAGAACGGGCTCTGGCCGGTGGCGCGCCACGGCCTCGATCTGACTGTGCTGCTGGTCAACAACGACGGCGGCGGGATCTTCGAGTTCCTGCCCCAGCAGCAACTGGTTGGCGAGCGGTTCGAGCCCTGGTTCGGCACCCCGCACAGCCTCGACTTCCGCCACGCGGTCGCGCAGTACGGCGGGCGCCACGCCCTGCTCGAGGGCGACGCGCAGGCGCAGATCGCGGCAGCGCTGGCGCGGCCGGGCCTCGATGTGCTTGAGCTCCGGACCGAGCGCGCTCGCAACGTCGAGCTGCACCGCCGGGTGTTCGATGAAGCGCGCGCCGCGATCCGCGCGAGTCTCGAGGCTGCTCCGACGCCGGCCGGCTGATGCCACGCCTCGAGATTGACGGGCTCGCCCTCAACGCGGAACGCGCCGGTGCGGGGCCGCCGGTGGTGCTGCTGCACGGCTTCACCGGCGCGGCGACGACGTGGCGCGGCCTCACCGCGCGGCTGGCGCCGCAATTCGAGGTGATCGCATTCGACTTCGTGGGCCATGGAGGCTCGGAATCGCCGGCTGCGATCGACCGCTACCGGATGCCCCGTTGTGTCGAAGATCTGGTCGCTGCGCTCGGCGCGCTCGGTCACGAGCGCGCGAGCTGGCTTGGCTACTCGATGGGCGCGCGCGCCGCGCTGCAGCTCGCCGTCCACCATCCGGAGGCCGTCGACGCCCTGCTCCTCGAGGGCGCGACGCCCGGCCTCGCCGATCGCGAGGAGCGCGGCGCTCGCGTCGCTTCGGACGAGGCGCTCGCCGGCCGGATCGAACGCGACGGGCTCGAGGCGTTCGTGGACTTCTGGCAGTCGATTTCGCTGTGGGACACGCAAGGCGGCCTCGCCGCCGAGACCGTGGACGCGCTCAGGCGACAGCGAATGAGCAACAGCGAGGTCGGACTGGCGAACAGCCTGCGCGGGATGGGCACGGGCGCGCAGGAGCCGCTCCACGAGCACCTCCACGAGGTCGACGTTCCCGTACTGCTGGTCACGGGCGCCCTCGATCGGAAGTTCACGGCGATCGCCGCAGCGATGGCGGCTCGGCTGCCGGCGGCGGAGCGATGCGCCATCGAGGGCGCCGGGCACGCGGTACACCTCGAGGATCCCGCCGCCTTCGAATCGGCGGCGCTCGGGTTTCTGCGCCGCATCCACCATCTCGACGCGACCACGAGCTAAGGGCGGATCGCAAGCCGCGAGTTGCCGTAGAGTTTCATCACAATGACTTCGCAGCCCCACGGCATCGCCCCCGGTTCGCTGCGCGCGTGGCTGATCGGCACCCGCCCACCGACGCTGACGGCGGGAATCGCGCCCGTTGCCGTCGGCAGCGCCGTCGCGTTGCGCGACGGTGTGTTCGAGGCCGGCCCGGCCTTCGCGGCGCTGGTCGGTGCGCTGGCGTTGCAGATCGGCGCCAACTTCGCGAACGATCGCTCCGACTTCCGTCGCGGCGCCGACACCATCGATCGGATCGGCCCGGCGCGGGTCACCCAGCTCGGGCTGCTGACCGAACGCCAGGTGTTGGCGGGGATGGTCGCGTCGTTCCTCGCAGCGACGATCGCCGGTCTCTACCTGTCCGTCGTGGGGGGCTGGCCGATCGTGGCGATCGGAGTGGCTTCGATCCTCGCGGCGATCACCTACACCGGCGGCCCGTGGCCGTTCGGGTACCGCGGCCTCGGCGAGCTGTTCGTCTTCATCTTCTTCGGCCTGGTCGCGGTCGGCGGCACCTACTACGTGCAGGCCGGCGAGATCACACGCGCGGTGATCGCGGCCTCGATCCCGGTCGGGCTCACCGTGACGGCGATCCTGGTCGTGAACAACGTGCGCGACATCGAGACCGACCGCGCCGCTCGGAAGTTCACGCTTGCCGTCTACCTCGGGCGGCGGCTCGCGCGGTACCAGTACGTGCTCTTCATGGCCGGCGCTTACCTCTCGGCGGCGGCGCTGTTCATCGTCGGATCGTTCTCTGGTTGGACGCTGCTCGCCTGGCTGAGCATTCCCGCCGCAGTGAGCCCGATCGTCGCCGTGCTCACCCGCGTCGAGGGGCCACCGCTGAACGCGGCCCTGCGCGCGACGGCACGGCTGCACTTCATCTTCGCGATCCTGCTGGCGATCGGGCTCAGCCGGTGACCGCAATCGAGCCGCGCTCGCTGCGCTGGCGCCCGTTCCGCCTGCCGATGAGCGTCCGCTTCCAGGCCGCGAGCGGCGACCTCGACGTTCGCGAGGGGGTGCTCGTCCAGCTCAAGGATGACAACGGTCGCCGCGGAATCGGTGAGGCCTCCCCGATGCCCGAGATCGACGGCGGTACGGTCGCCGACGTCACCGCCCTGCTGGAGCGGCATGGCGCCGCGCTGCTGAACGACAGCGTGCTCGATCTGGGCGACGGACCCGGCACGGCCGCGCTGCGTTGCGCACTCGACGTCGCCACGCTCGACCTGCGTGGCAAGGCCGCCGGGTGTCCGGTCGCCTCGCTGCTCTCCGAGCAGCCGGCCCCCTGGGTGCAGGTGAACGCGGTGATCGGCGGTGGTCCGCCCGCGGACGTGGCCGCCTACGGGCAGCAGGCGATGGAGGCCGGCTATTCCGTCCTGAAGTTGAAGGTCGGGCTCGCATCGCTCGAGGAGGACACCGCGCGGGTCGCGGCGCTGCGCGACGCCTGCCCCGAAGCGACGATCCGCCTCGACGCGAACTGCGCCTGGGACGAGCAGACGACGCTCCGCGTCTTCGACGCGCTCTATCAGCACCGGATCGAGCTGCTCGAACAGCCGACCGCGCCCGACGACATCGAGGCGCTCGCGCGAATTCGCGATCAGGCGCCGATGCGGATCGCTGCTGACGAGTCCGTGGACACGCCGGATCGCTTCGAGCGCTTGCTCGAGCTGCGCGCTGTGGATCTGGTGGTGTTGAAGCCGATGTTCCTCGGTGGCATCACCGCCGCGATCGCGCTCGCCGAGCGAGCGGCGCAGCACTCGATCGGCGCATTCGCCACCACCACCTTCGACTCCTCGATCGGCATCGCGGCGGTGCTACATCTGGCCGCATCGCTCCCGACGGACGCCGCGCAGGGCCTCGGCACCGGTGCTCACCTCGGCGCGGACGTTGTCGCGAGCACGCTGCTTCCGAGGGCCGGCCGGCTGGCCGTCCCTGCCGCGGATGGGCTGGGGATCGCCCCCGATCCGCAGGCGCTCGAGGCCGTCGCGACCGGTCCCTGGACCGAGGTCACAGTCGGCGCGTGAGCGGGCCGGTCCTGCCGCTGCGCGACTGGGTGGCGTACCGCGCTCGGAGTCACGCCGAACACCCCGCGATCGAGAGCGCCGAGGGCGTCCGGCTCACCTACGCCGAGCTCGAGGCGGAGGTCGCGCGCACCGCGGGCTGGCTGCGTGACCTTGGCGCTGCGTCCGGCGGGCGTGTCGCGCTCCTGGCCGCAGCCACCACCGACTTCGCCGTCCTCGTGCACGCCGTGCCGCGCACGGGCGCGGCGTGGCTGCCGTTGAACGCACGCCTGACCGAGGAGGAGTTGCGCTTCGAGCTGGAGGACGCCGATGTTCGGCTGCTCGTCGCGGACGCCCGCCACGCCGACCAGGCGCGCACGGCCGCGGCCGGGACGAACGCCAGTGTTGTGTTGCTCGATGACGTCGCGCCGGCGCGGGCCGAGCCGCTCAGCGCGGACGGCGACCTCGATGCTGGCGCGGTGCACAGCGTGATCTACACCTCAGGCACGACGGGGGTACCGAAGGGCGCGCGGCTGACCCACGGCAACCTCTACTGGAGCGCGATCGCTTCCGCGGAGCACCTGGGGATCGAGGCCGGCGACCGCTGGCTGGCCTGCATGCCGCTGTCCCACGTCGGCGGGCTTTCGATCCTCCTTCGCTCGGCGATCTACGGCACGACCGCGGTGATCCACGACGGATTCGAGGAGCGTCGGGTCAACACGGCGCTTCGGACGGGCGGGATCACGTTGCTCTCGGTGGTCGCGACGATGCTGCGGCGGATGCTCGACGCCGACGACCTGCCCTATCCGTCCTCGGTACGCGCGGTGCTCGTCGGTGGTGGCCCGGTGCCCGAGGACCTGCTCGTGCGAGCGCGGGATCGCGGGTTGCCGGTGCTGCAGACCTACGGGCTGACCGAGGCGGCATCGCAGGTCGCGACACTGAGCAACGCCGATGCCCTGCGCAAGCTCGGGTCGGCCGGCCAGCCGTTGCCGGCCACCACGCTCGCTATCGAGGCGGAGGGGCGTGCCGCGGAGCCGAACGAGATTGGCGAGATCCTGGTCGCGGGCCCGACAGTGACGCCGGGCTACCTCAACCGGCCCGAGGCCAGTGCCGGGACGCTCCGCGACGGCTGGCTGCATACGGGTGACCTCGGCTACCTCGACGACGAGGGCTACCTTTACGTCTCCGATCGGCGCGACGATCTGATCGTGACCGGCGGTGAGAACGTCTACCCGGCAGAGGTCGAGGCGGCGCTGGCGCTGCACGACGACGTCCTCGAGGCGGCGGTCGTCGGCCTTGAGGACGAGCGGTGGGGCGCGCTCGTCGCCGCGCTCGTCGTGCCGAGGTCAGACTCGAACCTCGAGGTCGAGGCCCTCCAGACGCACGTCCGGGCGATCCTCGCCGGCTACAAGCTGCCGAGGCGGCTCGAGTTCACGAACGACCCGCTGCCGCGGACCGCTTCCGGCAAGCTACAACGCCACCTCGTCCGCGCTCGGTTCGCCGTAGACTAGCTGGTCGCCGGTTCGGGCGGGGGCTCGCCGGTGCAGGCGGTCCAACCCTGCGCGAGCATCACTCGGGCGAACGACGCGCCCGGGCAGTGGTTGACAACGATCCGGCCCTCGAACCGGCCGTAGACACGCGTAAACGGATCGCGGCCGTCGGCGAGCGTGTCGAGCGCCTCGAGGTACGCGGTCCGTTCGCCCGCACGAGGTTCGTACGGTTCGTCGACGCGCGGGTCGCTCCAGAGCGCCGTGCCGAGCACGGCGTAAACAGAGTCGATGCCGGTCCGCAGCTCGGCCTGGCGCAGGTCGGAGATGCCTTCGCGCTCGCCGGCCGCCCTCAGCATGGCGTGCATGCCTCGATGCCAGGCGTCGAGGAGAGTGCCGCCGCTGGCGGTCTCGCGCTCGTAGGCCGCGATCACCGAGCGCTCCACGAACAGCTCGGGCATCTGGGCGATTAGGTCGTGGACGCCGGCCGCGAACCCGGCATCGAACTTCGAGACAAGAATGTCGCGGCCGTCGTCACGCACGATCCGTCGCTCGCCCTCGATGCTGAGGTCGTCGTTGATCCAGCGCTGCAGCGCGTCAGGATCGGGGGGATCTCTGTGGTCCGTCGCCATGCTGCCGAGTATCGCAGCGCGTGAGGATCGCTACGATGTCGCCCGCCCGGCCGTGTGACGCTCGAAATGGACCCGAGGAGGACCGTCGTGGAGATGATGACGAACCCGTGGCATGACCTGTTCGATGCCGACACGATCGAATGGAGCCTGGTCCCGGTGCGGATCGTCCTCGGTTACATCTTCCTCGACTCCGGCCTGGGCAAGTGGCGGCGCGGCATCTCCGGCACCGGGGACTGGTTCGGCGGCATGGGCTTTCCGTTCCCGCAGCCGACGGCGCGGCTGGTCGCCAGCCTCGAGCTGGTCGGGGGAATCCTGCTGATCCTCGGCCTCGGCGTGCACTGGATCGCGATCCCGCTGGCCGGAAACATGCTCGTCGCGACCTATGCGCAGAAGTTCAAGCTCGGCGCGCCGTTCCAGGGCGGCGATGTGCAGGGCTACGAACTGGATGTGCTGATGGCCGCGGCCGCCGTCAGCCTGACGCTGGGCGGCGCTGGTCCGCTCTCGCTCGACGCCGCCTTCGGCCAGAGCTAGTTCGGGCTTAGCCGGCGCCGGCCGCCTCGTCCGAGGTCGCCTCGTTCAGCCGCTTCGCGCCGAGCTCCTCCATCACCTGCTCGAACACCTCGTACGGCTGCGCGCCGACGACGGCGTACTGGCCGTTGAGCAAGAAGGTGGGAATCCCGGTGACGCCGACGGAGCGCGCCCAGTCGATCTCGTGATCGATCTGCTCGCGGTAGCGCTGATCGGCGAGCGCTTCGCCGAGTGCCTCGACGTCGAGTCCGATACCCGCGGCGAGCGTCTTCAGCGTCTCGACCTCGCCGAGGTTGTCGAGGTTGGTGAAGTGCGCCTCGAACATCGCCTTGTGGAACTCGTGCTGCTGTTCCGCGGTGCCATGCTCCTTCGCGAACGCGCCGGCCTGAAGAGAGAGGTGCGAGTTTGGCGTGAACGTCCGACCGCGGCGGAACTCGATCCCGAGGCTCTCCCCGCGCTCCTCGAGCGCCGACTTTGGTGTGTCCGGCGTGGTGCGCGGCGCGCGCTCTCGGCCCTCCGGCGGAATCGACGGGTCGAGCAGGAACGGCGCCCACTCGACGTCCACGTCCCACTCGCGTTGCAGCTTCTCGACCTCCACGAGGCCGACGTAACACCACGGTCAGATGAAGTCGCTGACCACCGTGATCGTCGTGCGCGCGTCCGGCTCGGCTGTCGTCATCGGTTCGCCTCGCTTACTGATCGTCAGAGTACGCTCTCGAGGCAACCACGCGGGATCGGGATCACGGTTGATGCTCTGGACGAGTGAGCGCGCGGTCGAGCACGGCGTCGTCGATCGCGGCTTCGCGATCGACCTCGGGGACCATGTCGCTCCGGGCGCCTTGCTGACGCCTGAAGACGCCGAGGGCGCGCTGCCGCTGGTGCTCGTGGGCCACGGGGGAACGTTGCACAAACGCCACCCCGCGCCGTACTCCGTCGCGCGCCGTCTCGCGCGCCGCGACCGGCTGGCGGTGGCGCTCCTCGATCAACCCGGTCACGGCGATCGGCCGGCCGAGGAGCGTGAACGGTCGCACGAGGAACGTCGATCGCTCGCGGTTGCGGACTGGACCGCCGCTCTCGAGGCGCTGGTCGCGCTGCCCGAGGTCGACGGCGAGCGGGTGGGGTACTGGGGGCTGTCGCTCGGCACGGACTACGGACTGCCGTTCGTCTCCTCGGAATCTCGGATAAGCGTCGCGGTCCTCGGGCTCTTCGGCGCCGGAGCCGAGGGCGGAGACCCGGAGATCGCCACGTTAGCGGCCTCCGTCCGCGCCGAGGTGCTGTGGGTGCTGCAGTGGGACGACGAGCTGTTCGATCGTGCGGGCCAGATCGCGCTCTTCGATGCGATCGGTTCCGAGGACAAGCGGATGGTCGTCTACCCGGGCGGCCACGACGAGACGCCAGACGAGGGGCTGCGGTTCGCGCGCGAGTTCCTGGTGAGAGAACTCGGTCGCTGACGCCGCTTAGTCGGCGAGCACGATGAATTCGAAGCCCATCGTGACCGCCGATGCCGTGATCACAGCCACGCCGGCGCGGAAAGTCCACGGCCGGAGCGGGCCGAGCGGCACGGTGAGCCCGCCGAGGATCGCGGCGATGCCGACGTACCAGATCAGCAGCAGCAGCTCGAGGTTCATGGCGCTCCGCTCACGATCGTCTCAGTCGGGGTGACGATCAGCGCAACGGGCGCATCGTGCGCCTCGCGCGGGAGTTCGTCCACCACCTGCTCGTCGAAGGCCAGACCGATCGTCGTTGCTCGACCTGCTCGCGCCAGTTCCTCGATCGCGCGGTCGTAGAAGCCGCGCCCGTAACCGAGGCGGTACCCGGCGCGGTCGAAGGCGAGCCCTGGGACCAGCATCACGTCGATCTCCGCGAGCGCGAGTGGCGTGGCCAACCGTGGGTCGGGCTCACGTAGCCCGATCGGGCCATCGACGAGAGCGTCGACGTCCGAGATCTCGAGGTGGTCGAGACCACCTCGATCGTTGACGCGCGGGCAGACGACGCGCTGGCCGCGCATGAGCAGGCCGCGGATCAGCTCTTCCGTGCCGGCCTCGCTGCCGACGCCGACGTAGCTGTGTACGACGTGCACGGTATCGAGGCTGGGCAGCGCGACGAGGCGACTCTCGATCGCGCGCGTCGCGGTCGTGCGCGAGTTGCCCTCGATGCCGTCGCGTCGGGTGCGGGCCTCGGCGCGCAGTTGCGCCTTGCGACGGGTGATCGCCGCGCCTTGGGCCGCCGCCGGGTCGTTGGTGCGAGCCATGCCGCTCAGCCTACGACCGCGCCCGGCAGCGGGCCGCCCGTGGCGCCGGGCGGCGCTATATTCGCGTCCCGAATCCAACAGCGAGGAGACCCTCATGGCCGAGCCGACCTTCGACAACCTGCTGATCGATCGCGTGGGCACGGACGATCGCATCGCCCGGATCACCCTGAACCGCCCGGAGAAGATGAACGCGCTGTCGCAGGAGCTGCTGTTCGAGCTCCGCGACGCCCTGGAGTACCTCGAGACGGACGACAGCGCGCGCGTGATCATCCTCAAGGGCGCCGGGCGCACGTTCAGCGCCGGCTACGACCTCACACCGACGCAGGGCACCGGCGCCGACGCGGTGGTGCGCAGTTTCCGCAACCAGGACGACCAGGGACGACGCCTCTGGCAGGGCGTGCGCGCGGGGATGCAGCGCATCACCAACATCCACATGTACTACTGGAACATCCAGAAGATCACGATCGCCCAGGTCCATGGCTACGCGATTGCCGGCGGCTGCGAACTGTCGATGATGTCCGACCTCGTGACCGCCGACACCGACGCGAAGTTCGGGCACCCCGGCCTGCGGTTCGCCGGCACCCGCACCTCGATGATCCTGCCGCTGATCATCGGGATGCGGAAGGCGAAGGAGCTGTTCTACACCGGCGAGAACATCTCCGGCACCGAGGCCGAGGCGATCGGCCTCGTGAACTACGCTTGGACGCTCGACGAGCTCGAGGACAAGACGATCGCGCTCGCGGACCGGATCGCGAACCTGCCGGCGGATCACCTCGCGATGCTGAAGATCCACATGAACCGCTTCTACGAGAACATGGGCATCTACAGCTCGGTGCACGCCAGCACCGACCTCGATGCGGCCGGCACGTTCACGAGCCAGTCGTACATGTGGAGCGACAAGATGCGCGAGGGCGGCCTGAAAGAAGCGCTCGCCTGGCGCGACGGCCCGTACCAGGACTACAGCGCCGCGCCTCGCGACTAGGGCGCCGGCTCGAGACTAGCGTTCCGAGAGCGAGGTCGCCGGCTCTCAGAGCCTGGTGGCGGGCGTCGCGCCCGGTGTCGGCCGATGAGCTCGTCAAGCGCTGCCGGGAGCGCGCGCTCGGGGTCCTGGTGAGGAGATGCCCGCCGGCACGGTCATCAGCGTGACCGTCTCGCCGCCGTCGCCGCCGGCGCACCCGATCTGGAGCACGGTAGCCGCCCCGAGCGGGAGCGCTCCAGTGCGCCATCGCGCGGCACGTCCCATCGCCGTCCTCCGGATCGGCGTGAGCCTACGCGCCCCGAGGCGGGCCCGACCCGCGACTGGAGCCCCGCCAATCGGCGTGGCTCCTTGTCCAGTCGTCGAACCTCGAGGGTTAGTCGAACATGATCACGGAGCGGGCGACGGAGCCGCTCTTCATGTCGGCGAAGGCCTCGTTGATCTCCTCCAGCGGACGGGTTTTCGTGATCATTTCGTCGAGCTTGAGGCGGCCCTGGCGGTAGAACTCGATGTACTGCGGCATGTCCACCTTGAAGCTGTTCGAGCCCATGCTCGAGCCCTGGATCTTCTTCTCGCGGAGGAACTCGTTGCCGGGGATCTCGACGTTCTGACCGATCGGGATCATGCCGATGATCGTCGCCGTGCCGCCGGCGCGGATCGACTGCCAGGCCTGCTCGGCGGCGACCTTGAGCCCGATCGCCTCGAACGAGAAGTCGACGCCCTGGCCGTCGGTCAGGGCGCGGATCTGCTGCACGGGGTCACCGAGCGAGGCGTCGACGCCATCCGTCGCGCCGACGTCGCGTGCGGTCTGGAGCTTGTGCTCGACCATGTCGACGGCAATGATCTTGCGCGCGCCGGCGATGCGAGCGCCCTGGATCGCGGAGAGGCCGACGCCGCCCGCACCGAACACGGCCACCGTCGAGCCGGGCGTCACCTTCGCCGTCTTCATCGCGGCGCCGACGCCGGTCGTGACGCCGCAGCCGATCAGCGCCGCCTGGCCAAACGGGAAGTCCTTGTCGATCTTCACGACGCCGTTCTCGTGCAGCAACATCTGCTCCGCGTACGACCCAATGCTCGCGAACTGGGTGAGCATGTTCCCGTCCTGCGACAGCCGGGGGCCCTGCTCTTCGCTCCGGACCGGCCGGTTGCTGCAGAGGTGGGTGCGGCCGGTCAGGCAGTAGTCGCAGTGGCCGCAGAACACCGAGAGGCAGGCGATCACGTGGTCGCCGGGCTCAACCTCGGTGACGTTCGGCCCCACGGCCTCGACGACACCAGCGGCCTCGTGGCCCAGCACCGCCCGGTTCGGCATCGGGTAGAGGCCCTCGATGAAGTGCAGGTCGCTGTGGCAGACACCGCTCGCGGCGGTTCGCACCAGCATCTCGCGGTCGATCGGCTCGGAGATGTCGATCTCCTCGATCGTCAGTGGTTCCTGGACCGCGTTGAACACGGCAGCCTTGGTCATCTGGGGAGTCCTTTCGAGGCGTGCCCGCGGCACGGGTGCTGGGAGTCGCGCGCATTGTAAGCACCTGGCGCCCTCGCCGGGCGGTGGCTCGACACACGGCGCGGTCGACACGTACCGTCCGCGCATCCCTGAATCGAGGCTTTCGCTTGCCAGACGACCGCGACTCCATCACCGAGCCCGACAACGAGTTCACGGAGCTGGCGAAGCAGCTGGGTGATGAGCTGCTGGATTCGGACGACCCGCCCGCGGACCCGGCTACACAGGGGAACGGCGAGCTGGAGGCAGATGAGAACGTCTTCGACCCTGAGACCGGTCGCTTCCGGGTCGGGATTCGATGGGACGAGTTCGGACCCGACACACCGATCGGCGGCATCGGCGGTCGCGTTCGCGACTTTCGACGGATTCGCTTCGGACGCCCGTCACCGCCGTTCAAGAGCGGCGCGTTCAACGACGACGACGGCTGCCTCCGCGGCTGCTTCTATCCGTTCGGCTGCCTCGGCCTGTTCTTGCTCGCCCTCTTCTTGACTATCGTCGGCGGGCTCTGGTGGCTCAGCGGCGACGCTGACGACGCCAACCTCGTATCCAGCCCCGGGATCGAGGCCAGTCCGAGCGCCTCCGCCTCGCCCGATCCGACCTCGGAGCCGAGCCCGGAGGCGAGCGAGGAGCCAAGCCCCGAGGCCACCGAGGAGGCGACGCCGGTTGCGACCGAGACCCCAGCGGCGTCAGGGCCGATCAGCGTGAGCGGCAGCTCCGCCGTCGACCACCCACCGTTCGCCCGCACGTACACGAACGTCGGCGCCAGCGTCTTGCTCGCTTGCCTTTCCGGCGACGCCGACGCCCTTGCCGGCGCGATCGCGTTGATCTTGTTCGAGGGTGCGGGGCTCCGCAGCACGACGTTCAGTGGCGAATTCGACTCCAACGGTGACGCGGTGATCGAAGTCCCGATCCAGGCCTTCGGTCCGTTCGAGTGGTCCGCGACGGGCGGGGAGGCGCCCGACGGGACCCCACTGGAACTCATCGGTGGTCACGAGGGCACGGTCGGGTCCAACGAGAACCCGGACGCCTGCGGCCCCTAGGTCGGCTCGGGCGCCGCTCGAGGACCCGACGCCGCCGCTGATCGTGCCGCCCGCCGCGGTCTTCATCGCGACGGCCGAGGACCGTGCAGAGTAACGACGTGCTCACGGTTTGAACGGAAACGTGAAACGTCATACACATCCGCGGCGCGAGCCGTTTATGATTCGCGCGCACCACCTCCGAACCGAATAGTCGAGGCCAAGGGGAGCAACACGATGACACTGGGCGGATACGCGAACCGAGTCGCGCGCATCGATCTGACGTCGGGCACCGTCAGCTACGAGGGGGATCAACGAGGCGGACGCACGCCTCTACATCGGGGCGCGCGGCCTCGGCGTGAAGTACCTCCTCGACAACGGCCCGACCGTCGATCCAGACGGACCCGACAACATGCTGGCGTTCATGAACGGGCCGCTGACCGGCTCCGAGGCGACGATGAGCGGCCGCCTGGCCGTCGTCACCAAGTCCCCGCTCACCGGCACGATCACCGACAGCCACATGGGTGGTTGGAGCGCCGCACGCCTGCGCTGGGCCGGCTTCGACGCGCTGCTCTTCACCGGCCGCTCGGAGACGCCCGTCTACGCCTACGTCACGGACGGCACAGTCGAGCTGCGCCCCGCTGACGACATCTGGGGACGTGGCGTACACGAGACCGTCGCCCACTTCGAGGGCCGCTACGGCCAGCCCGTATCGGTGATGGCGATTGGACAGGCAGGCGAGAACCAGGTTCGGTTCGCCGCGATCATCAACGAGGACGATCGCGCTTCTGGCCGCGGCGGCACCGGCGCGGTCGCCGGGGGCAAGAACCTCAAGGCGGTCGTCGTCAAGGCGGACGACAGCACGATGCCGAAGGCGGCCGATCGTGACGCCTGGCGACCGGTCCACCAGCGGGCGCTGAAGACGATCCTCGATAGCGAGGTCACCGCGCCGCGTACCGGCGGGCTCTCGGTCTACGGGACCAACGTGCTGATGAACCCGGTCAACGCCGTCGGCGGCATCGGCACGCGCAACTCTCAGGAGACCCAGTTCAAGACCGCGGAGAAGATCAGCGGCGAGACCGTCCGCGAGGACCTGCTCGTCGGCGATCCGACCTGCCACGCCTGCCCGGTCGCCTGCAAGATCGAGGTCGAGATCAAGGATGGTCCGTACGCCGGCCTGAAGATGGAGTCGCTCGAGTACGAGCCGGCCTGGTCGCTGGGCGCGAACTGCGACAACGACGACCCGCGCGTGCTCGCCAAGATCATCGATCAGTGCAACGACTACGGCATGGACGCGATTGAGATCGGCAACGTGATCTCGATGTACATGGAAGCCACCCAGCGCGAGTACGTGACCGGCGCCGGCCTCGCCTGGGGTGACACCGAAGCGATGGTCGAGACGGCCGAACAGATCGCGATGCGCGAAGGCCTCGGCGACCTGCTGGCCGAGGGCACGGCGAGGGCCGCCGAGCAGATTGGCCACCCCGAGATCGCGATGGCCGTCAAGGGCCAGGCGGTCGCCGCCTACGACCCGCGTGCGCTCAAGGGTGAGGCGCTCGGATACGCCACCAGCAACCGTGGCGCCTGCCACCTGCGCGGTTACACGCCCGCCTCGGAGCTGCTTGGCATCCCGGTCAAGACCGACCCGCTGGAGTGGAAGGGCAAGGGCGAGCTGCTCAAGATCTTCCAGGACCTGCACGCGTTCAGCGACTCGCTGGACCTCTGCAAGTTCTCCGCCTTCGCGGAGGGTGCCGAGGAGTACGCGGCGCAGTACGAGGTGATCGTCGGCGAGTCGCTGACGGCGGACGACGTGATGGTCGCGGGCGAGCGCATCTACAACCTGGAGCGGTACTTCAACAACCTGAACGGTTTCGACGGCAAGGATGACACTCTCCCGCGGCGGTACCTCGAGGAGCCGGGCACCGGCCCGGCCGCCGGTTCGGTCGTGGAACTCGACGAGATGAAGGCCGAGTACTACGCCGCGCGTGGCTGGGACGACGGCGTGGTGCCCGAGGCGAAGCTGCGCGAGCTGCAGATCATCGACTAGCGCGGGTCGCAAGGCCGGCTCAACGATGATCGAGGCGAAGCTCTACGCGACGCTGCGCGTGATCGCCGGCAGCAAGAGCGTGTTCCTCGAGCGCCAGCCCGCCACGGTCGGCGCGGCGCTCGAGGAGCTGTCAGACCGCTTCCCCGATCTCCGTGCGGGCCTGCTGGACGAGGACGGCGCCGTGCGTCCGTTCGTCGCGGTGATGGTCGACGGACGCGATATCCGGCACCTCGGGGGTCTCACGACACCGCTCGAGGGTGCCGAGACGTTGGATATCTTCCCGCCGGTCGCCGGTGGAGGCGTGCCTCCGCCGGCGGCGGGTTGGGACGGGCCTCCGCCGGCGGCGGATCAGGACAGGTGAGCGAGACGATTAAGCTGTCGCTGCGCGGCCTGCCGGAGTGGCTGATCCGCGAGTACTTCAAGGAGCTGGGCGCGCAGCTCATCGGTGACGGCGAGACCGCCATGGGCGCCTCGGCCGACGGCTGGTCGGTCTCGTGGACGCATCAGCGCGTCAAAATCCTCGGTAGTTCCGGCATCGGGCTGACTCAGTTCGACCTCGTCTTCAGCGGCGAGCCTGCGCTGATAGAGGACGTCCACGACCGATTCATGAAGAAGGCCCAGCGAGGAGGGGGCTAGCTCCCCTGCGGCGGTCAACGCACCGCTAGGTTATGGTCGCCTCCGTGGCTATCGCTTCCCCACCGCAGTCCGACAGGCCCGAAAGCCCGGTCACCGATCCACGCGACGTCGACCGCATCGCGGACGCGATCGAAGACGCAGGAAGCTTCGCGCTCGACCTCGAATTCATGACGGAGGGTCGTTACGTCGCGGAGCTGTCGCTGGTCCAGGTTGGCTGGGGCGATAGCAAGCATCCCGAGGTGGCCGCGATCGACCCGCTGAAGGTCGGACTCGACCCGATCGTCGACCTCGTCGAGGCCCCAGAGGTCGAGACGGTGATTCACTCCGCGCAGGCGGACCTCGCGCTGCTGGGAGCGCAGTTCCAGGCACGCGCTCGCGGCCTGATCGACACTCAGATCGCGGCCGCCTTCCTCGGCATGGGCGATCAGATCGGGTACGGGCCGCTGGTCCAGCGCATGACCGGCATCGAGCTCGACAAGGGCGCTCAGTTCACCGAATGGTCGCGACGTCCGCT
The DNA here is from genome assembly GCA_965248675.1 of Dehalococcoidia bacterium. Lineage (GTDB taxonomy): Bacteria > Chloroflexota > Dehalococcoidia > UBA2979 > UBA2979 > UBA6627. The sequence continues at coordinate 8,547 of CBDFJZ010000003.1, read as the reverse complement.
CTCCGAGGAGCAGCTCTCGTACGCGCTCGACGACGTGCGCTATCTGCCGCGCGTCTGGGGACGGCTGCGCGGCGACCTGCAGCAGCGAGGGCGCCGCGACTGGGTCGACGATGAGTGCGATCGGCTCGCTGACGCCTGGTCACGCCGCACGCCGCCGGAGGAGATGTACATGCGTGTGCGCGGCTGGAACGGCCTCAACCGCCGTCAGCTCGGTGCGCTGCGCGCGGTCGCCACGTGGCGGGAGGAGCAGTCGCTCCGACACAACCGCCCTCCCGCGTGGCTGCTGAACGACCGCTCGATGCTAGAGCTCTGTCGCCGTCCCCCTCGGGACGAACGCGGCGTCCGCGAGGTTCGAGGGATGGGCAACGGCACGGCTCAACGTCACGGCCGCGAGCTGCTGGATCTGATCCGCGAAGGGATGCAGGATCCACCTGACGTTCCGTCACGACCGCCCCGCCTCCCGAACGTCGGGCAGGCCTGGCCGGCGGTGCTGAGCGGCATCGTCCAGACGCGCTGCCGCGAGGTCGAGGTGGCGCCTCGATTCGTGGCGACGCGGTCGGACATCGACGACGTGATCTCGTGGTGGCTGACCGGAGACCGGGACGCGGAGCCCGAAGTTCCGCTGCTCACCTCGTGGCGGCGCGACGTCGCCGGTCAGGACGTCCTCGACTGGCTCGCCGGCCGCACGACGATCGCGGTCGACGACTCCGAGGCCGGCGTGCGGATTGCGCCGAACTCGGACTGAGGCGGCGAACGATTGTCTTCGTTCACGATTCGCAAGACCGACGATCCGGAAGACATCGAGCGGTTCCTCGCACTCTTCGATGCCAACGGCGTGCCGTTGATCCACCCTCGCCTCGTCGTCGACGACGGCGAGTTCGACCTCTGGCTAGCCGAGGCCGGCGGCGCGCTGATGCGGGAGCAGCTCGACGAGACCGGGGCGGGTCGCGGGTTCGAGGACAACCTGCTGGTCGACGAGCGATTCCGACGGCGGGGGCTCGCGCGTGAGCTGATGGCGGTCGGCGAGGACCATTATCGCGATCGCGGCCTCGTTGGGATGCAGGCGGGCGGCAGCGCGGACGACGGGCGCGCGATCGCTCTCTTTGAGTCGCTCGGCTACCGGATCGTCAAGCGCTACACACGGCCGGACCGCGAGAGCCAGTACGGCACACGGCGCTCCGAGGCGCGGATTCGGATGTGGAAGGACTTCTAGCGCCGGGAACGCGCCCACGCGAGCTCAGTCGACGGGATCGTCGATCGCGACCCATTCCAGACCCATCGCCTCACACGCGGCTTCGATGGCGCGCAGCGTCGAAGTGCATGCTGAGGCCAGCCTGGTCATACCCTCGCCCGCCCGGAATAACAGTCCGTTCCCGTGTACCTCAGCCGTGAACGCTTCGACGTTCAGGCGGTCGTCGAGGTGACGCGCGACGGCGTCAACAGTCACCACGGCCGCGTCTCGGCTCGCGCGGCCCTCGCTAGCTCCGATCGAACTGGGGCAGCACGGTTTCCGCGAAGAGCTGTGCTGGCTCGCGGGTGTCGCGGCCGAAGAACTCGATCATAAACATGGAGCATCCGAGGTCGAGGTGCTTCCCGATCTGCTCGACGATGCGGTCGGGCGATCCGGTGATCGCGAGCGGGCCCGTCGGGTCGCCCATGTGTCCGCCGAAGATCTTCTGCGCGAGCTCGATCATTGGTCCCGCTTCGTCCTCGTTCGGCGCGATCGCGACCAGGCACTGCTGCGAGATTGTCATCTCGCCGCGATCGCGGCCCACCTTGTCCATCGAGGCGTGCAGCGCCTCGATGTTCTCTTCGAGGCGACCCTGCGAGCCCGCGGGGTTGTTCCAGATCGAGGCCTCGCGCGCGGCAAGCGGCAGCGTGACCTGCTTACCGGTACCGCCGATCAGGATCGGCACTTCGCGCGGGGGCTTCGGCTCGGTGACCAGGTCGGTCGCGTTCACGAACTCGCCCTGCATCGTCACCGGCTCGTCCGAGCTCCACATCTGCTTCAGCAGCGAGACCGTCTCCTTCAACTGCCGCGCTCGTTCTGGCGCCTCGGGGAACGGCATGCCGAAGTCGGTGTACTCGACGGGCATCCAACCCGAGCCGAGGCCGGCGATCACTCGGCCGCCCGCGATGTGGTCGACGGTCGCGATCGTCTTTCCGAGGTGTTGCGGGTTGCGCATCCCGGCCGGCGTCACCAGCGTGCCGATCTCGACGCGATCGGTCTTCGCAGCCAGAGCCGCGATCAGCGTCCACGCCTCGAGCATGGGGATCTGAGGTGACTGCGGGCCGTAGAGGTGGTCGTTGACCCAGATCGAGTCGTAGCCGAGCGCCTCGAACTCGGTGGCAGCGGCCTCGGACATCTCCCAGGTTCGCTTGATCTGCGGGACCATCACGCCAAAGTGCGGCTTCGCCATCGTCGTGCTCCTCCATCTGTCGCGCGCGCACGCAGCCTACCGGATCGCGCGCTCAACCTCGCGCTTGGATGGACCTCGGAGCGGGCGATCGAGTCCCGGGCGCTACTCCATATCGCGCAGGGCGGGGAGGCGGGCCCAGAGCACGGCGCCGATCAGGATTAGCGCGACGCCGCAGACGATCAGCCACTCGCCGGGGCCGATCAGCACCGCGCCGCCGCCCGCAACGAGCGATCCGAGCGGCATCATGCCGGCGATCGCGAGCGTGATCACGCTCATCACTCGGCCCATCATCTCGTCGGGCGTGTGGGTCTGGGCGAGCGTCTGGTTGAGGTTGACCATGATGCCGCCGCCGAGGCCCAAAATGAACATCAGGACGGCGGTCAGCGCGTACCAGTCGGAGGCGCCGATCCCGATCACGTTGATCCCGCCAGCGATGAGCGTCACGAGCATGATCGCTCCCTTGTGGCGGAGGTCGCCCATCGACGCCAGCACCATCGACGTCGAGAACATGCCGACGCTCATCACCGCGAACAGGATCGAGGCGCCGGTCGCGCTCTGCCCGAGCTCGTCGCGGGCGATCTCGGGGACCAGGATGAACACCGGGCCGAGCCCCACGAACCCGACCGTCGCGAGCATCACCACCAACCCCAGCAGACCGGGGCTGCGGTAAATGAAGGCCAGCCCTTCGACGACGGAAGTCCGGAGCGACGGCCTCGGGCCCGTCGAGGGTGGCGGCGGGACCGGCTGTGTGCGGACGCCCGCCATCGCGAGCGTGCTGAGGCCGTACGCGACCATCAGAATCGCGAACGCTCCACCGATGTTCCAGACGTCGATCACGATGCCGCCGACCGCCGCGCCCAGGACCATCGCCAGGTTCTGCCCCATCGTCCGCAACACGATGCCGTTCATCAGCCGCTCGCGCGGCACGAGCGTTGGGATCATCGCGGTGAGCGGTGGCTGAGTCGCGGCTGTCGTGACGCCGGTGGCGAGCGCCATCACGATCGCGAGACCGACCGAGATCGCGTCGGCCCAGATCAGAGCGGCGATCGCGATCGAGATCACCGCTCCGGCGACGTTCGTCTACATCACCATCCGCTTGCGGTCGAGCCGATCCGCGTACGCACCCGCGGGCAGGCTGATGAAGAACGCCGGGATACCGAGGGCGAACGCCGTGATCCCCGCCAGCCCCGCGTTGTCTGAGATCTCGAGTACGAGCCAGATGAAGGTGAACCGCTGCGTGCCGAAGACGAGGAAGTAGAAGAACGTCGACGCCCAGTAGAAGCGGAACGACGGGATCGCCAGCGTTTGCGCCAGCGGCGAGTGGCGCAAACGGGCCATGCGGCCAATGGCCGGATCGCTCGCCTCAGCTGGCGGTCGTTCCTTCAGATCGGCCACGCACGTGTTCCTGCCTGAGAGTCGCTATCGGTTTCTGTACGATAACCCGCGCGTGAGGTTGCGGCCTCCCCGGGTGGCTAGTCCCGAGGCCGTCCCAGCACCCGCATCTGCGCCGTGATCATCGCCAGCAACGGCGTCGCGACCCCCAGTTCCGAGGCTCGGCGGAGCGGCGCCTCGAAGATCGCATCGATCTCCATCTCGCGCCCCTCGACGAAATCGATCATCGTGCTCGGGCGGTAGGCGGCCATCGTGTCGGTGCGCGTCATCATGCTCTCGACGACCTCGTCGACCTCGAGGCGGGCGGCGACGCCCTCGACCTCGACTCCGTGGATCTCGAGATCCGCGTTTCCGGCGGCGACCAGCTCGCGCATCAGGCCCTCGGCGGCGGCGCGCAGCTCAGGATCGCCCATCACGATGTCGGTGGTCACGCCGCCGCAGGTGACCGTGAGGCCGTTGAACGGCACGTTCCAGCACAGCTTCTGCCAGCGCGCGGCGAGCAACGACGGCGCCGTTGGCAGCTCGACCTTCGCGTCCGACCAGAGGGCAAGCGCGCGGTCGATCTCCGCGGCGTCGTCTCCTAGGTGGCCGACGGTGACCGGCCCGTAGTCGATGTGGTGCACCCGCCCGGGCGCGCCTCGGTTGATGCAGGTGAAGGCGAGGCCGCCGAAGACCGGCGTCCCGGGAAACCAGGCGGCAAACTGCTCCTCGATGCCGAGGCCATTCATCAGCGCGAGGATGCGGGTCTGCTCGCCGACGCAAGGCGCGACCAGGTCGCGCGCGGCGTCCATCGCCGTCGTCTTGAGGGTGCAGAGCACCCACTCGGCGGGGCCGATCTCCGCACTCGCGCGGGCGATCGAGGGCGCCTCCAGGTCGATGTTGCCATCGACGCTGTCGATGTGCAGGCCACTTGCGGCGACGGCGTCGTAGGCGCTGCGGAGCAGGAAGTGCACCTCGTGACCGGCTTCCGCGAGGCGGGCGCCGTAATAGCAGCCGACGGCGCCCGCGCCGATCACGGCGACTCGACTCATTCGGCGCCACCTTCCCCGGGGAGCAGGGCGATCTTGCCGGTCACGCGCCGTCCCGTGATCGCCGCGAGCGCGTCCTCGTACTCGGCGAGCGGGTAAGTCTCGGAGACGAGCGGGTGCAGCTTGCCACGCTCCCACCACTCGATCAGCTCGCCGAGCGACTCCCGAATCAGCAGCGGCCGATACTTGCGCAGCTGCCCGAGGCTCAAGCCCAGCACCGAGGCGTCCTTCACCAGCAGGTGGTTGGCCGGAATCTGCGGCACGTCGCCGCTCGCGAAGCCGATCACGAGGATGCGCCCGTCCGGCTTGATGCAACGCAGCGCGGCGCGGAACGCGTCGCCGCCGACCGGGTCGTAGACCACATCCGCGCCGCCCGTCAGCTCCAGCACGCGATCCCGGATGTCCTCCTCGGCGTAGTTGATCGTCAGATCCGCCCCGTGCGCCTGCGCCACCTCCAGCTTCTCCGGCGAGCTCGCCGAGGCGATCACCGTCGCGCCCAGCGCCTTGCCGACCTCGACGGCGGTGAGCCCGACGCCGCCCGAGGCGCCGTGGACGAGCAGCACCTCGCCACGTTCGAGGCGGGCACGGTGGCGCAGGGCGAGGTGCGACGTCAGGTAGACGACCGGGAAGGTGGCGGCGGTCTCGAAGTGCATCTTGTCGGGGATCTTGATCACGTCGGATTCATGGGCGGCGGCGATATCGGCGTAGCCGCCGTGATTCAACAGCGCCATCACACGGTCCCCCGGGGACGCGCTCGTTACATAAATCGCGGTCTCGCGGACGGTCCCGGCGACCTCGAGGCCGGGACCGAAGGGGAGGTCCAGCTGCTCCTGGTACTCGCCTCGGATGACCAGCGTGTCCGCGAAATTCACGCCGGCGGCGTGCACGTCGATCAGCATCCCGCCGGCGCCGAGCGGCGGTGGATCGGCCTCGACGAGGCGTAGACCCTCGACGCCGGTCAGCTCCTGGCAGTGCACCGCGCGCATTCGCGTCTCCCTGGCAGACCCGCGATCGCGCGCGGGCCACCCGGTTAGCCTTGATCGGGGCGATTGTACGAGCGCCGATGACGGCCGACCGTAGCGCCTTACATGCGGTAAGATGACGCCATGACGATCGAGATGACTCAAGAGGAGCGGACCGCGTTTTGTCCGCGGTTCCATCACGCCGTCGAGCTGATCGGTCGCCGCTGGTCGGGCGCGATCCTCCGCTCGATGCTCAGCGGATCGATACGGTTCAGCGAGATCGCGGCGTCCGTGCCGGGTCTGAGCGACCGCTTGCTCTCCGAGCGCTTGAAGGAGCTCGAGGCCGAGGCGGTCCTGACGCGGACGGTGCATCCGGAGACGCCGGTCCGGATCGAGTACCACCTGACCGAGAAGGGCCGCGCGCTCGCCCCGGTCGTCGACTCGATCGCGGACTGGGCGGAAGCATGGCTGCCCGAACCGGTCGAGGAGACGGTCTGATCCGCCTCTCGGCCCGGCCTGACACCGTGCAGAACCCACTCCAGGAACGTGACAAGATCAAGCAGGCGCCGGACGGATCGCCCGCCGGCAGCCGTGATCGGAGCACCCGTGACGCTAGTCCATGAACCGCTGACCCGGGGCCGCAAGGAAGACCAGTCCGCCCGCACGCGGCAAGCACTGATCGACGCAGCCAGTGAGTTGTTCGCGGATCGCGGCTACGCCGCCACGGGCACGGAGGAGATCGTCCATGCGGCCGGCGTGACCCGCGGCGCCCTCTATCATCACTTCGTCGACAAGCGCGACCTGTTCGAGGCCGTGTACACGGACCTCCAGAACGACCTCCGCGACCGCATCGTCGCGGCCGCGAGGGTCGATCCCGACGCGCCCACCTGGGAGCGAGTCCGACGCGGGGTGAACGAGTACCTCGACCACTCGATGGAGCCGACCGTGCAGCGGATCGTGCTGATCGATGCGCCGGCGGTGCTCGGCTGGGCGCGGTGGCGCGCGATCGATTCGGAGTACGCGCTCGGGCTGTTGAAATCAGTGATGAGCGCCGCTCGCGACGAGGGGATCTTGATCGAAGGCGACCCCGACACGCTCGCCCATTTGATGCTCGGCGTCGTCAGCGAGGCATCGCAGGTGATCGCGGGCGCGCTCGATGTCGCCGCCGCCCGCCGCGAGGTCGGCCGCGACGTCGACAACTTCCTCGATAGCCTCCGCGCCGCTCCGTTGCCCGTTCCGATCCGTTGACCACCCCCGCGCCGTTCGATTACGCCTCGGTCACCGCCGCCCGGATCCGCGACGACGGTCGCGCCGCGATCGAGCAGATCGAGGCCGCGGTCGGGACGCTGGTCGCCGTACCCGAGGCGGACCGCGGCTTCGCGAACTCGCTCGGCGCGCTCGATGCCATACACGATCAGCTGGGGCAGACGAGCGGACGCTACGCGTTCCTCGCCCAGGTCGCGCCCGAGAAAGACGTCCGCGACGCGGCGCTCGCGTTTCAACAGGAGCTCGACGCATTCGCGACGTCGCTCGGCTTCCGAGACGACGTCTACCGCGCGATCCGCGGCTTCGCCGATTCGCTCGACGCGACAGCGCTCGAACCCGACGGATCGAGGCTGCTCGATTACACCATGCGCGACTTCCGCCGCAACGGCTTCGAGCTCGGGCCGGAGGCACGGGCGCGCGTCGAGGAGCTGAAGCAACAGCTCGTCGACCTCGGTGTGCGCTTCCGCCGCAACATCGACGAATCAGACGACGCGCTGTTGCTCACCCAGGATCAGCTCGCCGGATTGCCGGATGGATACATCGAGGCGCTCACGCAAATCGAAACCGAGGATGGCCCGCGCTATCGAGTCTCGCTCGACTACCCGGAGATGTACCCGTTCCTGGAGGCCGCCGACGACGGATCGCTGCGCCGCGAGCTGTTCCTCCTCAACCACAACAAGGCGGCCGACACGAACCTCGCGTTGCTCGACGAGGCGCTCGCCGCCCGAGCCGAAGCAGCCACTCTGCTCGGCTACGACTCCTGGGCCGACTACGTCCTCGAGATCCGCATGGCGGAGACGCCGCGCGCCGCGATCGACTTCCTCGAGGACCTCGAACGCCGGGTACGAGTCAAGGCGACGCACGACATCGAAGAGCTGACCGCCGCGAATGGCGAACACCTCGGAGACCCGGACGCGCTCCTCGAGATCTGGGACTGGCGCTACTACCAGCAACGCGTGTTGCGCGAGCAACACGACGTCGACCAGTTCGCCGTCGCTCAGTACTTCCCGCTCGAGGACACGCTGAACGGGATGCTCGACGTCTACGCACGCCTCGTCGGGGTGCGCTTCACCCGCATCGCGGACACCCACGCGTGGCACTCGGATGTTCGCCTCTACGCGATCGAGGACGCGGTCAGTGGCGATCACGTCGCTCACGCGTACATGGACCTGCACCCACGCCCGGATAAATACGGCCACGCCGCCGCGTTCACGTTGCGGCCTGGTCGCGAACTCGAGGACGGCGGCTACCAGCCACCGGTGAGCGCGATCGTCGCGAACTTCACGAAGCCGACCGCCTCGTCGCCGTCGCTACTCCGCCACAGCGAGGTGCAAACGCTGTTCCACGAGTTCGCCACATCCTCCACCAGACGCTGACGCAGGCGCGGTACACGCGGTTCTCCGGCACGTCGGTGGAGCGGGACTTCGTCGAAGCGCCGTCGCAGATGCTGGAGCACTGGATCTGGGACCCCGACGTGAT
>CBDFJZ010000002.1:0-49990 GCA_965248675.1 Dehalococcoidia bacterium | reverse complement strand
TGCCGCTTGGTGCGGAGATCGGTGAGTATCGGCGAGCCACGAGAGGCTCGTCTGTGCTCTACCTCCGTCTGCTTGTCGCAGCACTCTTCGCTTCGGTCCGCGCCCGCCGCGATCTCGTCCTCGAGCACTTGGCGCTGCGGCATCAGCTCGCCGTCTACACCCGGGGCCGTCGTCGACCGCGGCTCCGTCGCCACGACCGCCGATGCTGGTCACTACTGGCACGCGGTTGGTCCGGCTGGCGAGGCACGCTCGTGATGGTCGAGCCCGGACACGGGTGTGCGGTGGCAGCGTTCTGCTTGGCGCGCCTACTGGCGCTGGAAGAGTCGTCGCGGGACCTGGGCGTCCCCACATTCCCGCCGAGTGGCAGCGGCTGATCCTGCGCAGCGCCACTGAGCATCCACGGTGGCGCGCCGTCCGCATCGTTGGTGAGCTGCGTGCGCCTGGCTTCGACGTGAGCGCTCGCACCGTGAGCCGCTACCGCCGGCAAGCGCTGCGGCGCCCCCCGAGCCAGTCGTGGCGCACGTTTCTCCGCAACCACGCGTCCAGCATCTGGGCCGCCGATCTGTTCACGGTCCAGACGCTCGCCTTCCGCACGCTCTACGTGCTCATCGTGATCGACCACGAGCGGCGCCGCATCCGGCACTGGAACGTCACGGAGCACCCGATCGCGCCCTGGATCTGGCAGCAGATGATCGAGGCGACCGCCTGGGGTCAGCAGCCAGGGTTCCTGATCCGAGACCGCGACCGTAGCGATGGCGGAGACTTCATCGCACGCGCTCGACGGATCGGGATCGAGACGATTCTCACTCCGCTGCGCGCGCCGAACGCCAACGCCATCGCCGAGCGGGTGATCGGGACGCTCCGGCGCGAGTGCCTCGATCACGTCATCGCCGTCAACGAACGGCATCGGAGGCGGGTGCTTGGTGAGTACGTCCAGCACTACAACGCGATGCGGCCGCATCGGTCATTGGCGCTCGACTCTCCGGAGCGACGCAAGCCGCTGCTAGGAGGTTTGCATCATGAGTATCGGTGGGCCGCATGAGGTTTTGCCGCCCCACGCGAAGTCGTAGCGCAGCCGCTCGCAGAACTGGCGCTCGCTGCGGATCGACGAGAGCGCGATCAGCAGGCTCGCCTTGAGCAGGTGCTCGGGCGGGATGGAGGGGCCGGCCGCGGTCCGCGTACATGCCGTCGAACAGGGAGGAGAGCCGCGCCAGCGCCGATTCGACGATCGGTTTGATGCGGCGGATCGGGTGCTCCTCGGGGATGAAGGAGTCCGGCGTGACCGCCAGCAGCATGTTGGCCTGACGCTCAGCGTCGCCTCGCACGGGGCACCTCCAGGCTGTGCCCCCGCCAGCGCTATCCTACCCGCCGGCCGGACGCCCCGCGATCCCCTCGCCAGCCCTTTTCAGCACCCTGCTAGTGCGATTGAGCTACGCCGTGATGCGCATCGCAGCCCACCACCTCATCCACGCTGGCGCGATAGTCACGGTCCGGTCGTGCTTGGGACACGACACGGACCAGCTTGGCCGCCCCGACTGGGGCCGCCCCCTGGCCTGACGTACAGCATCTAGCGGTAGCTACCCGCGGTTACTACGCCTCTACTCGTCAACTTCAAGAGAGACTGCATCCATTCTCCGTCGGCTGAGTCGTCGACTGTGGACCATTAGGCCCACGCCTCCAGACGCCAGGGCTGCGCCGATTCCCACGACCAGGGCTGTTGCCCAGACCGGTGGGCTGTAACCGCCGGTACTTGCCGGTGGGCTGTAACCGCCGGTACTTGGAAGTGGCGTGTCTTGTGGTTCTTCGGGCGCTGGTCCGCCGGTCCCGGCTTGAGGAGCATTCCCCTCCCCGAGAGCGTCGATGTCGGCTTGCGCTTGCCCAAGGAGGGCGGTCCGACTGCATATGCCAACAGTGTATCCGCCGTCAGCATAATTACTGTCGTGACCGTAGACGATGTACTCTTCCCCTTCGACAAAGGTGAACCCGCAGCTGCCGCCGGTTGGTGGTGTGGTGATGTACGTGTCCGGGTGGACAGTGCCCTTCCACACAGCGCTGAGCTCGAAGCCAACCGTGGTGCGGTCCTCAGGGGAGAGAGACGCTGCCTTGGGATCATAGGAGTGTTGGATCGAGACTGCTCTCCCCGCGAAAACTGCAGAAAACTTCTCCAGCTCTTCGGAAGGAGTCCCAGGTTGCGCACACTTACACGCGTGGACCTGCCCGGGGTCCCCAAGGAACCAGAGGACACCCACCATGAGCGCGAGGCTCAATACGGCTGCTCGTACGGCCGTGGACCCAATCCCCTGCCGCTTTGCAATCACTGGCCGCATGACCTATTTCCGTTCTCCTGGTTGACTCTGTTCTACGCCTCTATTGAGTAAGACGCTGCGAGAACCTGGATGGTTCCAATGAGTCTGCGGCCGCCGCGGAATCAGGAGTTAGTCCTCGCTGCGCATTCACAGCTGAAGAGAAGGTCAACCCCTAACTCAGGCTGGTTGCAACGGCATGGGCACGGGCGACATTGGCAGCCGGGGCTCCGGGGCGGGCCGAGCGGCCGAACCACCTGAGGTTCGGGGTGGGCGCTGCACACTTTCAAGCGGGCTCCGCCGAGGCGGGCCCGGTCCGCTGCCGCCGATTCGACGATCGGTTTGATGCGGCGGATCGGGTGCTCCTCGGGGATGAAGGAGTCCGGCGTGACCGCCAGCAGCATGTTGGCCTGACGCTCAGCGCCGCCTCGCACGGGGCACCTCCAGGCTGTGCCCCCGCCAGCGCTATCCTACCCGCCGGCCGGACGCCCCGCGATCCCCTCGCCAGCCCTTTTTCAGCACCCTGCTAGAGACGGTGGTGGCATCGTCGCTTGGAAGACATCGGACGGCGGCTCCGGCTATGACATCGCCCCGCTACCCACCGACGCTCAATCGTTGTCACTCGACGAGGCGTTGCGAGAGATCAAGACCCGGATCAATCAGCAGGCAGATCCGGGCCAGCCCCCACCCCCACTTCACCTCACCTCACCTCAAGTCTAAGGCCGCCAGCGAGAGCCTCCTGTCATGCCCGGCGCAGCGCCGCTGTTGGTTACCGTGCGGGCGCATCGAGAGAAGCCGAGCCGGCGCGGATGCGGCGGATACGCGCGTAGGATCCCGACAGCGCCGCGACCGCAGTGTTCCGCGTCCGCAGTTACGGTACCAAGCGGAGCCTCAGCGTGAAGGTTCTCGATTTTGCCCAGTCTGGTGGGCCTCTGTGAGTCCCCGGCAGATCTCACTCGCAGACGATCCCGTCGCCGTCCCGATCATCCATGTGCGGGTACGCCGGATGGCCTCGGCTCACGGGGGCGATGCCGTGCCGGCGCGCCTCGGCGCATGTGATGCGGCCATTCCCGTTGTCGTCGTACAGCTCAAGAGCGCCGCCCTCCGCGCCTGCGGCCGGAACCGGGGTCGCCGTGGCCGCCTGCCCGGACGTGTCGACGATCATGGCGGTCGAGGAGCAGCCCGAAAGGATCCCCGCGATCGCATCGCGTTCGCGCTCATCGACGGTGAGGGCGTACTTCAGGCGGACCTCGACCACGCGGCTTGCGAACCAGCAGCGATTCAGATCGGGAAGCCACTCCGCAGCATCCTTGCCGCTCTTCTGCGAGCGGTTGACCGACGGACTGGCCAACGTGAGATTCAGGATGTCTGAGGCGAAGCGCCGCCGCGTCGCGGCATCCGCCGCACAGAGGCCGCTGTCGTGCGCCTCCGAGCGCGCGACGATGTGCTCGATGTCGGTCTCGGATGTGCTGGCGAACCACGTTCCGGTGTACGGGCCGTAGATGATGCCGCCCATGTCCCCAACGATCAGCTGCTCAACCGATTGCGAATAGGGGTAGTCGTCGGCGTCGTACGGGGCGCAGCGATTCTCCGGGGCGACCTCCAAACCGCTCCAGGTGCCAGCGCTGGACACAGCTGGTGCGGTGGCCTGTGGTGCCGCTGTGGCCTGCGGCGTTGCGGTGGCCTGCGGCGTCGCGGTGGCCTGCGGCGTCGTCCCGGCGGCCTGCGGCGTCGTCCCGGCGGCCTGCGGCGTCGTCCCGGCGGCCTGCGGCGTCGTCCCGGCGGCCTGCGGCGTTGCGGTGGCGGCGGTCTGGGTGGTGGTGGGCGGCTCGGGCGACCTTGGCTCGTTCCCGCTGCAGGCCGTGATTGCGAAGGCGCCCGCCACGGCAAGCAGGATCCCCGCGGTCACCAAGCCCGGTCGTCGTCCGCTCATGAGCAGTCCGTGATTCGCTCCGCGTTCGGCGGCTACAACGCCAAGCGGAACCTCAGAGCGAAGGTTCTCGATTTTGTCCAGTCTGGTGGACTGGAGCGTACCGTACTGCGAACTTTTCCCGGGGGGTTCTGATGCTCCTATCGGCTGTCAAGCGAGCGACTCGGGTCGCGGGAGGTAGCGATAGAGCTGCCGTGCGACGTAGCGCTTGAGCGAGCGGATGATCTCGCGCTTGGAACGGCCCTCGCGCGTGCGCCGCTCGACGTAGCGGCGGGTGCGGGGGTCGTGGACCATGCGGACCATGACGATTCGCCAGAGCGCTTGATTCGCGGTGCGGTCGCCACCGCGGTTGAGTCGTTTGCGGATGGTCAGCCCCGACGAGGCGTCGATCGGGGCGACGCCGCAGTGATGGGCGAATGCCGCCTCGCTGCGGAGGCGTTGCGGGTTGTCGCCGGCGGAGACGAGCAGAGCGCCGGCCGTGTCGGTGCCCACGCCGAAGCAGGCGACGAGGGCGGGCGCGGTGGTGGCGACCAGCTGCTCGAGCACGGCGTCGAGGCGGCGACACTCTGCCTCGAGGCGCTGCACCCGCCGAGCCAGCTCACGCAGGGCTAGCTTGGTGGCGCCGACGGCGGTCGTGGGGTCAGTCGGACGCAGCCGGGCCGCGGTCGTCACCAGCTCGAACACAGTGCTGCCACGCAGTGCGGCCCGGAGGTCGTCCGGTCCACTCACGAGCAGGGCGCGCATCTGGTTGAGGGCCGTCGTGCGTGCATGCCCGGCCGAGCGGCGAGCCGTGCGCAGCGCGCGGATCGCCTCCACGGCACCGCTGCGGGTCTTCGCCTCACCCGAGGGCCTCCCCTGACTGCGCAGCGCGAGCGGCGGCGATGGCGTCGACGGGGTCGGACTTACCGTGGCGGCGTCGCAGCTGGCGGTTGGGGCGATTCACCTCCACCACCGCCACCGCCTCGGCGAGCAGGTAGCGGGTCAGGCCAGCGCCGTAGGTGCCCGTCCCTTCGACGCCGATGCGCTCGACCGGACCAAGGCTGCGCAGCCAGGCGAGCGCCTGTCGGTAGCCGGCCGTGGTCGTCGCGAACGACCGCACCCCGAGCTCGCCGCCCCGCTCATCGAGCGCGGCGACCACGTGCTGGTCGCGGTGCGTGTCGACCCCGGCGGTGACGCGCGTGGTCGCATCTGTCATGGTGGTCATCGTCATCCCTTCATCGAACAATCTGTACAGGGTGGCCGCACGTGCCGGGACGGCGGACAGGACAGCGACGAGCCGCCAAGGCAGGCTCCTATGAGGTCACGTTCGCCCGACCGGTGCGTGCCAGATGGACTCGGAGGCGCGGCCGACAGATCAGAGCGAGAGCAGCCGAAGCGCCAGTCAGAATCTGGGGTCAGACCGAGCCCGGGAGCCCACCCGGCACCGTAAACGCTCGCCGCCTAGTGGTGGCTGGGCGTCGTACCGATCATCCCTGTCAGATCTCAGGGCACGCCGGCCTCGGCTAGCCTCATCGACGGAACGGTGAGGGGACGCTGATGGCTTGTCCAGACTGTGCATCCACGGCGACGACGAGGCGCAAGGGCCGCACCGCGCTCGGCTACCGGCGGTTTCGCTGCCAAGCCTGCCGGCGGCGCTTCAACGAGCGGACCGGCACGCCCCACCTTCAACGATCTGCAGTACCCAACGGACATCGTGCTGCTCGCCGTGCTCTGGCGTCTCCGCTACAAGCTGGGCTTCCGCGACGTCGCTGAGCTGCTCTTCCAGCGCGGCTTCGAGGTCACGCACGAGACGATCCGCGCCTGGGAGGTCCGCTTCGCCCCGCTGCTCGCGGACCAGCTGCGAGCGAAGCGGCGCGGCCAGGCCGGCGGCTCCTGGTACCTGGACGAGACCTACGTGAAGGTCGCCGGGCGCTGGTGCTATCGCTACCGCGCCATCGACCGCGAGGGGGTGCTCCTCGACTCCATGCTCAGCGAGCACCGGGACCAGCACGCCGCCCGGCGCTTCCTCCGGCGACTCGTCGAGGTGACCGAGCGCAAGCCGCAGCACGTCACCACGGACCAGCATCCGCCGTACCGCAGAGCGATCCGCTGGATCCTGGGACGGAAGGTCGTGCACCGGACGAATCCATACCTCAACAACCTCACGGAACAGGACCACCGCGCGGTGAAGCAGCGCTATTACCCGATGCTCGGTTTCGGGAGCTTCGCCTCAGCGGCACGCTTCTGCTCGGCGTTTGAGGAACTCCGCCAGTACTTGCGCGCTCGCGCTCGCCGCGGCGAGGTCGTCCCCCTGGCCGAGCAGCGACGACGCTTCGTCGGGCGCTGGCATGCACTGATCGCCGAAATGGCGGCGGCGTAGACAGGGCAACCGTGAGGGGGCTTCACTGCGCGTCATCCGTGCCCTGAGTTCCGACAGAACCCTCAAGATTGGGATCGGGGACCTTAGTTATTCTGTGCGTCGGCGGCCTAACGTGTCCGTTCGAGGAGCGGACCTCGAGGACATTCTTAGCGAGGAGAATGGCCGTGCGTCGCGGATCGACGAGATAGTCATCGAAGGCGAAGCCGACGACGCAGAAGTCAAAGTAACCTTCAGTCGCGGTCACGGAGTCTCGGTCGACTTGGAAGCGGCCAACCGCGGTGACGCGTTGGCGCTACTTTCCGATCTGACCGCCGCGATCCAGAATCTGCCGGACTTTAGGTCTAGACGCCTCGACCGAGTAATCCGCTGGGTCCTGATGGGCGCACCGGCACTCCTCTTTCTGGCGTTCTTAGGATGGAGCGACATCGACTCCGAGCGAAGATCGGACGAATGTGATCGGCGGACGGACGAGCGAGCTACGGTGCGGGCTGTGCTCTTCGATCGACGATCTGAGCTCCGGGACCAGGAGTCAGAATTGTTGTTCGGAACTGAAGATTCCGATGATCAAACTGAACTTGAACGAGTAGCTGCAGAAATTGAGAATATAGCGCATCGCTGAATGATGGCGAGAGTTCAGCGGTTGGAGTCTTAGTCGACTGGATATTGCTGCAGCCTCGCCGGGAGTTGATGTCAGAAATCACGCAGCGAATAGACTCAAAAGACAGCCTTGAATCGATCCGCACAGAGATCGATATGACCGATCGGATCGATATGACCGATCGTGAATTGGACGACCTACCTTTGGCTGAATACCCAGATAGTACGCTGCTTCTTAGATACTCGATTGTCTGGGTTATCGTTCCGGCAGCATTGTGGGGTCTTAGCCTGCTGTCGTTGCAAGTAGGACCGTGGAATACCAGTCGCAGCGTATTCCTGATCGGTCGTGAAGAACAAGAAGTTCGAAAGCGCCAAGCACTAAAAGATCGTGTCGTCTGGAGCATAATCGTCGCGTTTCTTGTCGGCATAATCGCATCGGAAATCGCCGCGTTATTATTGACCTAATGCCGGGTGGGTCACTTGAAAAGGGCGATGCGTACGCAATTGATAGACAACCAGCCGCACACAGCCACGACGAGTTCAATGAGATGATCCGCGATCGGGCAGAGATCTGGGGTCGCTGCGAGCCGTCTGGCGACCTCTCCTGGATCAGCGTGTGCGACAAGGGGTGCGCGCGGCGGACGAGCGACCCAATCTGTCCCGACGGTGTTCCATGGCACTCACGCCCCGAGCACGAGACCGTCCGCAGCACCACCGAGGTGACCGTTCGACTGGAAATGTCGATACGACCCGAGGGCGTCACCGAAATCGACTTTGCCATCGGCACCGGGTCGTGCCTCCCGGGCGATCCACATCGTAGGTACCGTCGCCCGCGAGGCGAGGCCCACTCCCCGCGTCACCCACGGCTGCCTGGAGCGCGTGCCGGTGCACGAGGAGTGGCGGCAACGGCGTTGGGGCGATCGCCGCGCCGACGAGCACCAGCGTCGTCAGGCCTGCGTTGCCGAGCAGCACCGCCGCGAACACGACGCTTACCGCGGCGAGCCCGATCGCGGTGAAGTCGTTGAACCCGAAGAGACTCGAACCTTCCGGATGGGTCCCCGAATCAAGACATCGCGATCGGCCCAATCGGTCCGGTGACGGTCCACCCCGCGGCCGTCTCCACCACCTCGTAGGTGAGGAACACGCCACAGAGCGAGCCGCACCAGAGCTGGAGCTCGACCTCCGCGCGCCCGGGCTCGAGGTGTAGCGCATCGATAGTGAGGACGGCGGCGCCCGTCCGGGCGCCGTTGAAGAGCTCGTCGATCAGGGTGCGCGGGTCGTCGATGTACTGGACGTTGAAGCCGCTCTCGTCTGCGGCGGCGGCGATCGTCTCTAGCTGAAGCGGACCGAGCCGCTCACCGCCGAGGCCGCCGAAGGCGTCCGCGATGTACACCTCGGTGAACGGCGGCGGTGATTCTGAGAAGCCGTGGTCAAAGGTGAGCAGTTGGGCCACGGCCGCGGCGAGGATCGCCGCCGCGTCCTGATCCGCCTGCGTCACCGGCGCCGAGGGGTCGGCCGAGTCGTCGAACGGCTCCTCGATGTGGGCGGCGGTCACGAGGCCATCGTCCAGCTCGAAGGTCACGCGACCAACTTCGATGTCGGCGTTCAAGGCGAACGAGGTGCCGTCCTCGCGACTGATGCGCCAGCGGCGCCCTTCGGACTCGGCGAGCGCCGAGGCCTGGTCGCTGGTCAGGCCGATGAACGGTGAGTCGACGGCGCCGCCCACCAGGTCGTCGCCGCGGTCGTCTCCGTCGGAGCCGCCGTCCGCGTTCGAGGCGCCAATCCCGACGATCAGGGCGGCCGTCACGATCACAACCACCAGCGCGGTGATTCCGATACTTCTAACTCTCACGAGAGGCTCCACTCCAAGCGGCCGGACCGCTTCGCGCTCGTTGCCACGATTAACAGACGCTGAAGGGCAGCATTGAGTTCCCACCGGCAGCGGGACACCGCTCTTCTTGGGCGGCCACCAGCGCTGCGCGACGTCAGCGAGCCTCATTCGATCGTGACGCCCAGCGCCGGGCGGGCGCACTGACCACGAAGACGCCGCGGAGGAACCTGACTCGCCGATCGAGGTCGCGCGGCGCCGCTACGCCGTCGGCGAGATCAGCCGGGCGGAGTTCCTCCGCATCCGCGACCTCGGGTAGTCGTCGACCGCGGGGGGGCGGTCACCCGTTCGGCTCCGCCCTCTATGAAGTTCCGGTAACTGCCGCCAGCACGCTCGCACCGAGCGGACCCGCGATGACGAGCGCGCTCTGGAAGCGCTCGAAGACGGCGCCCTCCACACGTAAAATGCGCGCGCCGCGGGAGCGCGTTTCCAGCCGCTCGACGAATCCATCGGTGCCCGGCAAGGGGATCGGCCCCAAGAGACGATCCGCCGCGTGGCGAATCGCGAGTTCCGCGGGCAAGTAGAGCAGCCCGAGGAGCGTCGAAAGCGCTGCATCGTAGAGCCATACATGCTCGGCGACACGATCAGCGAACAGTTGACAGCGACGTCCTCGCAGGCGGCGCGCACCGCCGTCTGGAACCCAGCGCTCGAGATCACCCCGAGCGAGAGCAGCACGGCGAGCCAGAGCAACGTTCGGTCGACACCGGCCCGAAGATGCAGCAGCTCCTCGACGCCCGATGGATAGCGACATTCGCCCGCTGGGCGAGTCCGACCGCGCGATGAACGACGATCGCAAAGGAAAAGATTGCCGGGATGGTGGGCAGCAGCGAGAGAATCGTGGCGAATGTGGCCACCCGCGGCGGTTGGCCCGCGGGCTGAGAGGGAGCGATCTCTTCTTGGATGACGAGCATTACAATAAGCATCGCGAGATAGAGAAGCGTGAGTATCACGCTCGCGCGAAACGTGATCCGCGGCGATGGTCGACCGCGATACGACGGGTCGAAATAGAAGAGCTGGGCGATTCGGGCGAGCGCGACGCCGCTGATGACAGCGAAGCCGACGAGTACGCCTACGAGCAGGCCCCAAACCTGCGCCTCGAAGTTGAAGAACTGTCCGTCGGACAGCGCTTTCACGATGGCATAGCCACTTGCTGCGGCGAGAGTCGTCAGCAGGGCCAACCCTGGGATCGTGAATGGCAGAAGCGAGGCGGCTCTCGCGCGCCACCAGTTGGTCAACCGGCTCAGACGCCCTTGGTTCACGTTCACGATTGCTTCCCCGGACCGGGCCTCTCGACGTAGGTTCAGCCTACCGATCCGCGGGCCAGCCGATCCTCTCACCCGCATCGCGGTGAGCACTGCGCCGACCCGGCGAGGGGCACGCTCGGTCGACAAGGCCGCACTCACCCAGCCACGCGACCTCTCCTCTCAGGACGACACGTCGGTCTCAAGGCGAATCCGCCTGCCCGCTCTTACCTACCTCCGATCGTGACGCCCAGCGCGAGCGCCGAGGCGCATCCGGCTATGCTGCCGCCATGATGCGCTGCATCGCGCGAACGGGAGGGACCCGTGGACTGGAACGACTCACCGGAGCAGGCGGCCTACCGCCTCGAGGTCAAAGCGCTGATCGAGGATCGCCTGCCCGCCTACTACCGCCGGCTCAGTGACGAGGGCATCGACGATGGTTACGAGGGCGGCTGGGTTGCCGACCGTCGGTCGGACGAGCCTGAGCGCCGCGAGGCCGCCGAGCAGTGGGGAGCGGCCGTCGCCGAGCGGGGATGGTTCGCGCCCCAGTGGCCGAAAGACTTCGGGGGCGCCGGGCTGAGCCCGATGGAGCAGTTCGTCCTCAACCAGGAGTTCACCCAGGTGGGAGCGCCGCGTGTCGGCGGCTCTGGCGTGAGCCTGCTCGGGCCGACGCTGATCGTGCACGGCAGCGAAGAGCAGCAGCGCACGTACCTGCCGAAGATCCTCTCCGGGGAGGTGGTCTGGGCGCAGGGCTACTCCGAGCCGGGGTCCGGCTCCGACCTCGCGTCCCTGCAGACGCGCGCCGTGCTTGACGGCGATGAGTACGTCATCAATGGGCAGAAGATCTGGACCTCGAACGCCCACCACGCCGACGCCCTCTTCGCGCTCGTCCGCACCGACCCCGAGGCGCCGAAGCATCGAGGCATCTCCTTCGTCCTCGTCGACGACATCCACACGCCGGGCCTGACCGTGCGCCCGCTGATCAACATGGCGTGGGAGCACGGGTTCAACGAGACCTTCTTCGAGGACGTGCGCATCCCCGCGCGCAACGTCGTCGGCGAGACGAATCGCGGCTGGTACGTCGGCGCCACCCTGCTCGACTTCGAGCGCTCGAACATCAGCGGCGCGGTCGAGCTGCGGCGGAACATCACGCAGCTCGTCGATTACGCCCTCTCCGAGGATGGCCGCGAAGCCTCGAAGATTACCGAGAGCCTGCGGCACGAGCTGGCCGAGCGCTACATCGAGACCGAAGTGGGGTTCAACTTTTCGTTCCGCATCATCTCAATGCAGGGCGCGGGACAGATCCCGAACCACGAGGCGTCGATCGCCAAGATGTACATCTCCGAATCGCGCCAGCGCCTCGCCCGTACCGGCACGAAGGCGTTCGGCCTCTACTCGAACATCTGGGACGTGGATGACGTGCGCGCCCCCGCCAAGGCCGCCTTCACCCGCCGCTACATCACCACGATCCCGGGCACGATCGGCGCGGGAACCTCAGAGATCCAGCGCAACATCATCGCCACCCGCGGCCTGGGCCTACCAAGGGGGTAGCGAGCGCACACCCCAACACGTCGGAGGAGTGAATCGACCTGAGACGAGGCCAGCCAGCCCGAAGGTCAGAAGAGCCCGGAACGGGCCCGAAGATCGTTAGCCAGCGAAGCTGGACCAGTCGTGTAGGAGGTGGTGGGCGATCGCGATCGACCCTGGTACCGCCAGCTCGTCCGAGGTGCCGTCGAGCGCCGCGCGCACCTGATCCCGCGTGTACCAGCCGGCGTGCCCGATCTCCACGCCGTCGACCGTGATCTCCGAGGTGCGCGCGCGAGCGCGGCAGCCGATCATCAATACCGCCGGGAACGGCCACGGCTGCGAGTATGAGTACTGCACGTCTTCGACGTGGACGCCGGTCTCCTCGAGGACCTCGCGGATGACGGCTTCCTCGATCGATTCGCCGGGCTCGACGAAGCCGGCGACGCACGACTTGCGTCCGTTCGGCCCGCCGACCCGGCCCGCAAGCAGCGCACGGCCCTCGCGCTCCACGAGCACGATGATCGACGGGCTGACGCGCGGGTAGTGCCGCTCGTTACAGGCTTCGCACTGCCGGCGCGCACCGCCCTCAATCGAGGCGGTCGCCCCGCCGCACTTCGAGCAGAAGCCGGTGCGCGCGTGCCACTCGGCCATGGAGCGCGCCTGCGCGACGATCGCGGCTTCGCTCACCGGCAACAGCGACGCCACGGTGCGCGCGTCGACGTACGTGATCTCCGATGGCGCGGGCGTGTCTGATTCGCCCTCGACCGCCGCAGCCTCGACCGCGACGGCAAAGTGCGGCACGCCATCCTCGAGGCCGAGCACGATCGGCTCAGCGCTGCCCGCCGGAAGCTGATCGCGCGACAGCCAGACGAGCCGCGGCTGCTCACCGCCCGTCACGGGCGCCTCGAGGTTGCGGAGCAGCAGGTATCGGCCGCGCGGATCGTCGCGGCTCGCGGCGAGCCAGGCGGGGTCGCTCAGCTCCCGGTCGGCCCGCGACAGCGCGTTCCCCGAGAAGACGAGCGTTCCATCCATCGCGGTCTACCCGTCACCTAACGTCATGGCGTCGCGCGGCGCGAGCCAGCGAGGAGGATACGCCGCCGCCGATCTCGATCGGGCCAACCCCGCTACCCTTGTGCACCCACCGCACCGAGGAAACCGCCAATGCCCCAGCTCACCCTCGCCGACCTGGTCGCAAATCGCACGCTCTCCACGAGGATGGCCGCGCTGCTCGCCGCCGCGGCCGAGGAGCGCCGCTCGCTGCTAGCCGTCGCCATCCCTCGGATGGCCGGGAAGAGCACCGTCATGGACGCAGTCCTCGACCAGCGCGGCGCGGACGTGCCGCTGTACTCGCTCGGCACGCGGCACGGTGCGTCGCTCGGGATTCCGGAGGCCTCGCAGCCGGCCGGCTACCTCACCATGTCCGAGATCGCGCCTCACCTGGTCACCGACAGCTACCTCTGGGGCGCCGACGTGCAACAGATCTTCGAAGCCGCCCGCTCGGACGGCCACGCGATCGCCACCGCGCTCCATGCCGATGGGGTCGAGTCGGCGTTCGAGGTGATCGCGCAAAACGGCGTGACTGACGAGCAGGCCTCGCTGATCGACGTGGTCGTCTACATCCGCAGCATCGGCCAGTGGCAGAATCCCGACCGCCGGGCAGTTGACGGCCTCTACGAGGTCGATCGTGTCGAAGGCGGCCGCCCGATCGCGCGGCTGATCGATCGCTGGGACGAGGCGACCGACAACTTCGAGGAGGTCAGCGAGCCGGCGCTCGTCTCGCCCGCGACCTACGCGCGGCAGCTCGAGCGTTTCGAGTAACCGCTCGAAGTGTCCAGAGGGGTCGCGGCCCTACCGCTGCACCTGCAGCTCATGGGGTCCCACGACGGTCCGCACCTCGAGCGCGCCGTCGACCACGCTCGTCTCCGTCCCCGCGGGGCCCGAGACGCTCCAGCTCCCGGGGTCCTCGAGCCCAGTCACGCGAAACGACGTCGGCTCTCCGATCACCGCCTCGTTCCGAGGCGCGAGCGCCAGGTGGAGCACGCCGTCGACCCAGCGTGCCTCGCTGAGCGCGACTCTCGGAAAGTCGACGCCCACGACCAGCGGCTCGCCTTTGGGCAGCCGCTCGGTCGCGAGGCGCGTCCAGGCGCCGGGCGAGTTCGCCTCGGCGGCGGCGAGCCACGCGTTGAACTGTCCGCGCGGGTGCTCCTCATCGAGGTTGCAGCCCCAGGTGAACTCGCCGCGCTCCCTGTCCCACGTCGGCTGCTGCGTGACGTCGAGCCCGGCCGCGATCCGGCCGGCGACCTCGGTCAGCCCGAACTCCTTCGCGAGGAACCAAGCGCCCGCCGGCTGACGCGGCTCACGGAACCGCTCAGGCGGGATCTCATCTTCGAGCAGCCCAACGCTCCCGGCCGCCGCGTCGAAGATCCGACGTGAGTCTTCGGGTACGAGCGGTGAGATGAAGAGCTGGTTCCCCAGCGCCGAGGCCACCGGCACGCGCAGGTGCACGTCCAGGAGCGGGTCGTAATACATCGTGACGATCGAAGGCGGCGCGTCGCTGACCAGCCCCTGGTACTCCGAGCGTGCGAACTGCCACCAGTCGCGGAACGCCGCCATGTGATCGGTGCCGTGCCGCAGGTCGTGGAGCCTCAGACCGAGGCCCGCCCCGCTCAGTCAGTAAGGCCAGATCTTCGTGTTCTCGCAGTGACAGCCCTTCGGGTGGCGGTGCCACTGATCCTCGAGGTGTTGCGCGATCGAGGAGTGCGTCCAGCGGAAGGTGTGCTCACCGTCGCGAATCATCTCAAACGGCTCGTTCCAGCGGTCGTCCGTCGCCACCAGCGAGCGAATCCCGAGGAGCACCAGGAAGAAGCCCTTGTAGAAGAGCATCGCTTCGGCGGCGATCGGGTCCATCTGCGTCTCCCACGGCTCGATCCCGTTGGCCGTCCAGCCGGGCACGTCGTAGTTGCCCCACAGTTCGTCGGGGATGATCCGCCGGTAGGCGTCCGGGTAGTTCCCGCGATCCGGGTCGGCACCGAACTGACTCAGCCAGTCAGCTGCCGACCACCAGCCGGTGTGTCGCTCGATCAGCTCATCGAGAATCTGCACGTAGACCTCGCGCCACGCCGGCGTCGTCTGTGCCATCAGTCCAAGTGCATAGCTGGAATCCACGAGGTCGAACCGGTGCCACGACAGCATCGGCGGCCCGGTCCGGTTGTCCCAGTGCGGATGCGGGTGGCTCTCTTTGCTCCAGTCGTCCGGCGTGTTTGCCTTGCGGTGCAGGTACCGCAGCCACCCGAGCGATCGGTCAGAGAGCGTCGCCGGAGCCATCGAATTATCCTCCCGAGGTAGTGCTGCCTATCGGCGACGCCGAGGGCCAAAGCCAATGTATACACCGCCGCTCGCCAGAACCCTTCGGCATTAGCCGACGCGGGACGGCGCCAATCGCGCCAGCAGAAGCCGGCTGCGAGAGTGATGCGATGTGGATCGTCATCACCCTCGCTGCAACGATCTTCCAGATCGCCCGCACGTCCGAACAGCACCGTCTGCGCGAGAAGCTCGAGGTTGCCAAAGCCGGCTACGTCCGCTTCGTCTACGCCCAGCGGCTGGCGGTGGCGATCACGGTTGGCTGGATGCTCGGCCCCGGCGACCTGCCCGATCTCGGCCTCAGGTTCTGGCTCTCAGTCACTGCCGCCGCGGTGCTCCAGATTCTCGGCACCATGGCGCTGCTCCAATCCTTCCGCATCCGAGACTTCGCGGTCGGCACCATCTACTCGAAGACCGAAGTGCTTTTCGTCGGCGTCGCCTCGGCGGTGGTGCTCAGTGAGCCGCTCGGCTGGCTCGCCTGGCTCGGAGCCCTGATCTGCCTCGTCGGCGTCGCTTGGCTCGCCTCCGAGGGGTCGTTCCGCTCACGCCTCTCCGGCGGCTTCGATCCGGCCGCGCGTTACGGCGTCCTCGCCGCGTTCGTCTTCGGCCTCACCGCCGTCTTCATCCGCGGCGCCTCCTCCAGCCTCGAGGGCACCGCCGTCGACCGGGCGCTGATCACCCTCACGGTGATGCTCACGATCCAGACCGTGGTCCAGGGCAGCGCGCTCGCCCGCTCGGCAACCTCTTCGTTGCGGGCGGTCGGCGGAGCCTGGCGTCAGGCGACGACTGTCGGCGTCCTGTCGCTCTCGGGATCGGCGGCATGGGCGCTCGCGATGACCCTCGAGAACGCCGCGCGCGTTCGCACACTCGGTCAGATCGAAATCGTCCTCGCCTTCGCGATCGGCGTCGTCGTCCGCCGCGAGGCACACCGCTGGGACGAATACGTCGCCAGCGCGGTCGTCACCGGCGGCGTCACGCTCCTGGTCCTCGCCTAGCGGGGCGTGCCCACCTCATCGCACGCCACGCTCGGCTCGCGGCGGAAATATGACGCACCGGTCCCCAAATCGCCTCGGTTTGCGAGAGAATTGCGCGATGGCTATGTCAAGCGCGGTCGCGACCGACGAAGAACTGGCGGCGCGAGTCGGCACCGGCGACTCGATGGCGTTCAGCGAACTGTACGAGCGCTACTTCGACGGCGCCTACGACTTCACGATGCCGAATCGTGCGCGATCCGGATGTCGCCGCCGACGTGGTCCAGGGCACGTTCACCCGCGCCTGGGAGACCCTGCAGGCGGACGAACCTCCGAGGCGTTTCAAAGCCTGGCTCTACACCGTCGCCCGCAACCGCGCGATCGACCAGATCCGCGATCGGCGCCGCAACGTCGCCCTGGTCGACGGAGACGCCGCTGATTCAGAGGATCGCGCCCGCACCCCGTCCGCCGCGCTGATCGACCCGGACCGCCTCGGCAACCCGGCCGACGCCGCACGCGACGCCGAGGTCGCGGAGATCGTCTGGACCGCGGCTTCGTCGCTCACGCCCGACGAGTATTCGCTGCTGGACATGCACCTGCGACAGGACCTGGCGGCCGAAGAGATCGCTGCCGAGCTGGACATCAAGACCGCCACGCTCTACACGCGCCTCTCGCGCCTCCGCGACTCCGTCGAGGAGTCCCTGGCCGCCGAGCTGCTGAAACGTCGAGGCCGCCCCGACTGCCCCGAGCTCGACGCGCTGATCGCCGAGTTCGCCGAGAACTCGATCGACCGCTCCGCTCGCCGCCGTATCCTCCGTCACGCCGACAAATGCGAGGTCTGCTCCGAGAACCGCCGCCGCTTCGTGACCGCCGCGGAGCTCCTCCCGGCGCTCGCGCCGATCCCTGCCGCCACCGGCCTGAAAGGCGAACTTTGGGACCGACTCCCTCAGCAACAGCCGCCAGCGGCGGGAGCGTCCGCGCCGGCCGCGACCGCGCCGTCAACGGGAAGCGGGATCACCCTCGCTGGGGTCTCGGTCTCAGTCCCGATGCTCGCCGGCGCCGGCGTGCTCGCGGTGATCGTCGCCGTCGCCGTGGTGCTGCTCGGCGGCGGCTCGGGCGCCACGATCACCGACCCGAACGGCGCCCGCGCCGTCAGCCACGAGGTCGGCGTCGCCAGCACCCAGCGAACGGTCACCGTCGACTGGTCGCCGCACGACACGGCAACCGCCTACTCGATCGACTGGACCACCGGAGCGACCGACCTCCCCGACGCAATCCCGGATCTCAACGGCACCGCCGTCGGCGTCACCAGCGACCCGCTTGAGGACGGCGAGTGGTATTTCCACCTCCGCACCCAGGGTGAGGACGGCAGCTGGACCAGCACGATCCACCTCGGCCCGTTCGTGATCGCCGGTAATCTCGCCGCCGGCCCGGCCCCTACGGGCTCCCCAACCCCCGCGCCAACGGCGGCCCCGACGAGCAGCCCGACTGCGGTGTCGACTCCCGCCCTGACGGCTACACCCACGCCCCCACCGACAGTCGCCGCCACCAGCAACCCGACGCCGTCGGCGACGGTCGCCCCCAGCCCCACGCCGACCGCCGCGCCCCAGCCAATCCCGGCCACCCTCGACACGCCGGTACCGGACGGCATGGTGCTCGTCTACGAGTACGAAGGCGTGTACTACATCCCGATTGGGCTATCGTCGGCGTCCGCGCACGTCCCCAACTGCTCCTACCCGCACCTCCACGGACCGGCGATGCAGTCGCTCCTCCCGGGATCGGACGGCGAGTACCTCGGACTCGAGGAGCCACTCGGCCAGTGCGGCTTCGGCCCGCAGGATCTCTACCTCATCGACGATCCACGCTGAACAAGGAGCACGACCGCCGGCCACTGGGGCGAGTTCGCGATCGACCATCGCCCGCCGCCCTCGTCGTCCATCTCACCGCTCGCACACTCCGGACCCAACCAGGCCCGGACGCTCATGATCACCCGCTCGCCCGCCACGGGGTCGATTGACCGGCAGGACGCGCGCGCGTACAAACGGGCCTCACCTACGAGGCGAGGACTACGATGATCGTCGGTGTGGCTGCCGAGTCTGCTCCTGGTGAGCAGCGAGTGGCGCTTGTCCCTACCCTAGTCCCCACGCTAACCAAGCTCGGCGTGGACGTGCTCATCGAGGCCGGCGCCGGCGGCGCCGCGGGCTTCCCTGACGCCGAGTACACGGAGCAGGGTGCCCGTATCGCCGCGAACCGGGACGAGGTCCTCGCCTCGGCCGACATCGTCGCCCGCGTCCGCGCCCCGCATGCTGATCCCGACTGTGGCACGGCAGATCTGGCGAAGTTCCGCTCCGGTCAGATCGTCGTCGGTCTCCTCGATCCGCTCGGTGACAGCGCCGCGGTACAGGCTCTCGCCGGCACGGGCGTCAGTAGCTTCGCCCTCGAACTGCTGCCCCGCATCACACGCGCGCAATCGATGGACGTGCTCTCCTCGCAGGCCACCGTCGCCGGCTACAAGGCCGTCATCCAGGCCGCCGACATGCTGAACCGCATGTACCCGCTGATGATGACCGCCGCCGGCACCATCACACCCGCCCACGTGCTCGTCGTCGGCGCCGGCGTCGCCGGCCTTCAGGCGATCGCCACCGCTCGCCGCCTCGGCGCGGTTGTCGAGGCCTACGACGTGCGCCCGGCCGCGCGCGAGCAGGTCGAGAGCCTCGGCGCGCGCTTCGCCGAGCTGGAGCTCGATACCGCCGACGCGGAAGGTGCCGGCGGGTACGCCGAGGCGCTTGGCGACGACTTCTATCGCCGCCAAGGCGAGTTGATGGAGAAGCTCGTCGGCGGCAGCGACATCGTGATCACAACCGCTGCCGTCCCCGGCGCGCAGGCGCCTGTCCTCATCAGCGCCGATGCCGTCCGAGGCATGCAGGCCGGCTCGGTGATCATCGATCTTGCCGCCGAGACCGGCGGCAACTGCGAGCTGACCGTCGCGGGCGAAACGACCGACGTCGACGGCGTCATCATCGCTGGCCCGATTCACCTCGCAGGCGCCGTCCCCCACGACGCGAGCCAGATGTACTCCCGCAACGTCGCTGCCTTCCTCGGCAACCTGATCGAGGATGGCGCGCTCAACCTCAATCTCGAAGACGAGATCATCCGCGGCACCCTCCTCACCCACGAGGGCGAAGTCGTCCCCGAGCGCGTCCGCGATGCGCTCGGGCTCTCGACCCAGGAACCCGCTGCGGCGGACCCCGCCACCGAGGAGAAGGAGTAGCCGCTGATGGAAGCATTCGTCGCTGCGATGACGATCTTCGTGCTCGCGCTCTTCGTGGGCTTCGAGCTGATCAACAAGGTCCCACCGCTGCTGCACACCCCGCTGATGTCTGGCGCGAACGCGATCTCCGGCATCACGCTCGTTGGCACCCTCGTCACCTCGGGCGCCCAGCTCACCACCCTCACCACCATCCTCGGCTTCATCGCCGTCACCATGGCGACCGCAAACGTCGTCGGCGGATTCCTCGTCACCCACCGCATGGTCAGCATGTTTCACAGCAGACGGACCTAGTGGCGGACGCTAGATGACCCTCTCCAGCGCGAACATTGAGCTCTTCTATCTAATCTCGGCCGTCCTCTTCATCGTCGGCCTGAAACAGATGTCGAGCCCGCGCACCGCCCGCCAGGGCAACATGCTCAGCGCCCTCGCGATGCTGATCGCGATCGTCGTCACGCTTCTGGACCGCCGCATCGTCAGCTTCGAAGTGATCATCGCCGGGGTCGTGATCGGCGCCCTCGTCGGCGCGGTCATGGCCTACCGCTCGCCGGTCACCGCCATGCCGCAGGTCGTTGCCGTCTTCAACGGCTTCGGGGGAGGCGCCTCCGCCCTCGCCGTCGGCGCCGCCCTCGAAGAGGCCCTCAAAGGCGGCTTCGTCGAGGAAATTGACCTCCAGTTCACCGTCGCCGCGGTGCTCTCGGCCGTGATCGGCGGCGTTTCGCTGACGGGCAGTGGCGTCGCCTTCGGCAAACTCCAGGGGCTGATCTCGGAGAAGCCGACGCTGCTCCCCGGGCGACACGTCATCAACATCGTGCTGCTGCTGATCTGCATCGGCCTCGGCGGCTGGCTCATCGCCGACCAGGACAGCTCGACGCCCTTCTGGCTGCTCGTCGGCGTCTCCGCGATCCTCGGCCTGCTGCTCGTGATCCCGATCGGCGGCGCGGACATGCCCGTCGTCATCTCCCTGCTGAACGCCTACTCCGGCCTCGCCGCCGCCGGCCACGGCTGGGTCCTGAACAACAGTGTGCTGATCATCGCCGGCTCACTCGTCGGCGCCGCCGGCTTCATCCTCACTGCGATCATGTCCAGGGCGATGAACCGCTCGCTCGCTAACGTCATGTTCGCCGGCGTCGGAGCCACCACCGCCACGCAGGAAGAGGAAGATGACATCTACGCGGGCCGCGTCAAGTCCACCTCGCCCGACGAGGTCGCGATGGTCATCGAGGGCGCCCGCCGCGTCGTGATCGCACCCGGCTACGGCATGGCCGTCGCTCAGGCGCAGTACGCCGTCCGCGACCTCTCGCTCGCCCTGGAGGAACGCGGCATCGAGGTCGAGTTCGCCATCCATCCTGTCGCCGGTCGCATGCCGGGCCACATGAACGTCCTGCTCGCCGAAGCCGACATCCCCTACCCGCAGCTCAAGGAGATGGACGTGATCAACTCCAGCTTCCGCCAGACCGACATGGTGATCGTGATCGGCGCCAACGACGTCGTGAACCCGCTCGCCCGTGACGCCGATCCCTCGATCCCGATCGCCGGCATGCCGATCCTCGACGTCGATCAGGCTCAGACCGTCGTGATCGTCAAGCGCAGCCTGAGCCCCGGCTTTGCCGGCATCGCAAACCCGCTCTTCGCCGCAGACAACTCGCTCATGCTCTTCGGCGACGCAAAGGACATGGCGACGCAACTCACCGCGGCCGTGCACGAACTCTAACCGCGACGCTCGATGCCGAGACCGCGCGCTAGCCAGCCCGCGGGGACCCCCCCCCACCGTCCTGTCGGGCGCCCGCACCCGCTACCGCGAGTGCCTCGAGCGCGTCCTCGTTACGACCTCCGGCCGATCGAGCCGCGCCTTAGCTCCCTTTGATCGTCATCCGCAGCTAACATCGCCGCGCTAGAGACGGCGGAGGCAACTCAATGACATCGACCGCATCGACCACCGAAACTCGCTCGCTCGTTCGCCAACTGCTCACCTCGATGGCCGAGACCATCGACCGTCTCCAGGCGCTCACCGACGAGGATCTTGACGCCGCCTGCAGCCACGGCTGCGCGATGGGTGGCGGCGTCCGCCGCCTGCTCGTCCACAACCTGGAGCACGACCGCACCCACGCCGGCGCGATCACCAACGCCCGAGTCGGCGCGAACCAGATGCAAGAATCGGAGCTGGCGCGCCACCTCCGCGACTGGCTTCGCGAGCGCACCGAACTCGTCGGCCAGCTCCTCATCACGGACGACGCCGTCCTCGGTCTCCGTGCCGACGGCGACGAGTGGACGGTGCGCGAGCACGTCGCGCACGTCCTCCACTGGGAGAAGGACTCAATCGACACCGCGATCCTCGAGGCCAACGAACGCGCCGAGGTGGCGGCCTCGACGTAGCCGCGGAATCGAGGCGAAGTCCTGCGTCAGCCCACTCGCACCGCCTCGGCGAAGCGCGTAAACGCCTCCACGTGCTGCTCGAGTGTCAGCAACGAGGGGTCCGACTGCACCGACAACACGACGTGCGTCGCGCCGGCATCGCGGTAACGGCCCGCCATCTCTACCTGCTTTGGCAGGTTGCCGGTCTCCGTGACCATGCACATCACGCCAATCGCCTTCGGATCGCGTCCAGCCTCGGCCGCGGCCTTGTGAATGCGCTCCAGGCCGGCTGCCGTCTCGTTCGGCCTCAGCAGCAGCGGGAACCAGCCGTCGGCCAGCCGTCCAATCCGATCCAGCACGCGGCCGCCACGGCCGCCTGCCCAGATCGGGATGTCGCGACGCGTGGGCAGCGGGTTGATGCCCGCCTGATCGACCTGATCGAACTCGCCCTTGAAGCTCAGCACGCGCTCGCTCCAGAGCGAGCGCAACAGCCCAATCTGCTCGTCGAGGCGCTGCCCGCGCGTCGCAAAGTCCTGGCCCAGCGCGTGGTACTCGACCGGGTTCCACCCCGTGCCGACGCCGAGCACGATCCGTCCGTGCGATAACACATCCACCTGCGCCGCCTGCTTCGCGACGAGCGCGGTCTGCCGCTGCGGGAGCACAAGGACGCCCGTCATCAGCTCGATGCGCTCAGTCACGGCCGCGAGGAAGCCGAACGTGCTGAACGGCTCCGGCCAGTGATTCTCATGTGTGTACGGACCGTCCCAGCCGCCGGGCCGATCCGGATCCGCGCCGAGCACATGCTCCGCGAGGACGAAGCGGGAGTAGCCGGCTGCTTCCGCCGCCTGCACGAAGCCACGCAGGTGGTTCGGGTCCGACCCGAGGGCGTCCGCGGGGTACTGAACCGCAAGCTCCATTGGCGCGCTCCTCCTCGGCACCAGGGTGTGGCGCGGGTGATGGTAGCCGAAGCGAGGTGCGGGCCAGCTTGCCGCCCGTTACGTCTAATCGTGACCCTTGCTCCACAATACCCCCACGGGGTATGTCATTCTCTGCGCACTGGACCACCAACGGAGCCCGAGGAGACAACGTCATGGGCCTGGAGATCGACCCCCGTCCGTATCGCCGAATTCAAGTGACGCCGCCCCTCTGCGTCCACCATTGGGTGATCGACGACGCTGACGGCGCCGAAAGCAACGGGCGTTGCAAACACTGCGGCAAGGAACGTTGCTTCTCGAACAGTCTCGAGTCCGACTCGTGGTCGTCGTTGCGAGACGACAACCGCGTCGAAAGCGTCGTCGGGGTGCGCCCGGAGCGGTCCACGGAGCTGGCGGACGAGCGCTAGCGAGGGAGCCGGCGAGGTCCGATCACTTGCCGCGCCCCAATCGACTAATCGTCGAAGAAGTACTCGGTGCCGTAGCGCCGGCCGATTTCGACGATGTCCTCCGGGTGTTCGAGCAGCTCGTTGAACAGGCCCTCGATGCCCGCGGGAGCGAACCAGAACAGCAGCTCAGCCTCCTCGGTACCCGCGTTGTGAAAGCGGTGCCTGGTCCCGCGCGGCACGTTCACGAAGGTGCCCGCCGGTGCAGCGTGTTCGCGGTCGCCGGCCAGGAACGTCAGCTCGCCTCGAATCACGAAGAAGGCCTCTTCCTCGCGCGAGTGCACGTGCGCGGGCGGACCGCCGCCCGGCGGGACCACCGCGTGCGTCAGGTAGTAGCCACCGTTGGTCTCCCCGCCGGTTGCGAGGACGGCGTAGATGTCGTCGCCGGAGGCGGTCGGCGCGCCCTTCCGGTCGTCGGACTGAATCAGCAGGAACTCGGCGCTCATCGCGTTCGCCTTCACGCCCGACAGTCAGGTGAACGCCCACTCTATCGCAGTCGATCGGCGCGGCCCTCGGATGAGACCTCGTGGCGCAAGACCGAGGCCATCCGTCCTCGCGGGCAGGCCTGAACGCGTTCGCCGTGCCTTTCGGTGGCCAGGGTGCCCGTGGCTCCGGCGACACTGCGAACTCCAGGAGGAACCCGCCTCCGCCCTCCATCCGTGGCGGATTCCGACACGGTTCTGATCTCATGGCAACGTTGGGCGACGCGGACCGTCCGCGACACGGCCGATGATCTGTCCACGATGGACCTTCTGAACAATCGTCGCTCGGCTGTCGGTTGGTGCAGCACCTGCCGCGATCGCCGCGGACCGTTTGTCTTCATGCAAAGCGGCCGCCACTACTGCGAGCCCTGCTCGACAGAGATTCGCGAAGTGATGCGCCTGCTCTCGGTTGGCCGCCGCCGCAACGACGTGACGGTGAACTAACCCCGCGAGCCCTCCGCTCCCCGGACTCTCGCCTGGAACGGCTACCCCGATCCACGCATGCCACGGCGTGTATTGTCATGCCCGTTGTCCGAGCCCGCTGGCCGAGGCCAGCTCACCAACGGGGTTCACATGTCCGTCGTCCACGCGCACGACCGCAGCGAGCTACCCGCGCCCAGCGTCGAGGAAGTGAGCCACGGCATCTTCGCCTACATCCAGCTCGACGGCAGCTGGTTCCTCAACAACACCGGCTTCATCACCAGTCCGGACGGTGTCATCGTCGTTGACAGCACTGGCACTGAAGCGAGAGCGAAAGCCTTCCACGCCGCCGTTCGCCATCAGACCGACCTGCCGCTGCGCGCGCTGGTGAACACCCACAGCCACGGCGATCACACCTTCGGCAACTTCGTCTTCACCCCCGACTGCGCGATCATCGGACACGAACTGTGCCGCGAAGCGGTCCTCGCAACGGACGTCGAGGCCACGACGCGCAACTTCGTCAACGGCGATTTCGGCGAGATCACCGTCGCCGCGCCGTTCGTCACCTTCGAACAGCGGCTGAACGTCTACGCCGACGACCTTCAGGTCCAGCTGATCCACATGGGTCCCGCCCATACTCCGAACGACGTCGTTGCCTGGATTCCCGAGCGCCGCCTGCTCTTCACCGGAGACCTGATCTTCAACCAGGGCACCCCGTTCGCCCTCCAGGGCTCAATTGCCGGCTGGCTCGAGGCCCTCGACCGCATCGAGGCGCTCGACGCCCAGACGATCGTCCCGGGCCACGGCCCGGTTGGAGGTCCGGAGCTGATCGACCCCGTGCGCCGCTACCTGCGCTTCATCGAGGGCGTCGCGCGAGACGGCTTCGCTGCGGACGCCGCCCCGCGCGATCTCGCCCGCGACCTCGATCTCGGCGAGTTCGCCGACCTGCATGATCCCGAGCGCCTCGTGCCCAACCTCCATCGCGCCTATTCGGAGCTCCGAGGCGAAGCGCGCGCCGCACCCATCGCCGGCGCACAGATGTTCGCCGAGATGATCGAGTACAACGGCGGCGAGCCGCTCCGCTGCCTCGCTTGATCGACTCCGCGATGAGCGATCACGGCGACGCCGACCGACCCGGTGCCCTCGAGGGCATCCGCGTTCTCGACCTCACCAGCGGCAGCTTCGGCTACGCCGGCCGTATGCTCGCCGGCCTGGGCGCCGACGTCGTCCAGGTCGAGCCACCCGCCGGTGACGAGGTACGCACCTGGCCGCCGTTCGCCGGCGACGAGCCCGGCATCGAACGCGGCCTGCGCCACCTGCACCTCAACGCTGGTAAGCGCAGCGTCGTCCTCGACCTCGACACCACGAGCGGGAGCGACACGCTCCGCGCTTTGGTCCGCGGGGCAGACGCCCTGATCGAGAGTCACGCGCCCGGCGCCCTCGCCGGCCTCGGCCTCGGCTACGAAGACCTGCGAGCGGAGTGTGCCGATCTGGTGATGGCATCTCTCAGCCACTTTGGGCAGTCAGGGCCGCGCGCGAACTACCACGGCGAAGAGATCGTCGATGCCGCGATCGGCGGCTACCTGCGGTTGACCGGCGACCCCGACCGCGAGCCAGTGAAGCCGTTCGACGACCTTGTGATCCAGCACGCCGCGCTCCACGCCGCCGCCGCGGTTGCCGTTGGCCTCGTCGAACGCGACCGGACCGGTCGCGGCGACTGGTTCGACGTCTCCGCCGCCGACGCCGCGCTCTTCATGCTCGGCGGCGCGCTCCAGACCTACGCCGCGAGCGGTGAGCTGGTCGTTCGCAACGGGGCCCGCCTGCTGCGCACCGATCCCGCCGCGCTGTACCCCTCGACGCTCCGCCCCTGCCGCGACGGCTGGGTCCACGCCCACCTCAGCTACCGCCACCCCGACCTGCTCGCCATCCTCATGGAAGACCACGTCATCGACGAGCTGCTCGAGCTCCCGACCGGCAACGCCGACGCGATCGACGAGCGCATGGACCGCTGGCTCGCCAATTACGATCGCGCCGAGATCGTCCGCCGCGCCCAGGAACTCCGCATCCCCTTTACTGAGGTCTTCACCCCGGCCGAGGTCCTCGACGATCCTCACCTCGAGCAACGCGGCTTCTTCGTTGACCTCGACTACCCCGAGCTCGGCACCGTTACCCAGCCCGGCGCGCCGATCCAGCTCAGTGACACCCCGTGGCGCACCACGCGCGCGCCGCTGCTTGATGAGCATAGCGACGAAGTGATCAGCGAATGGACCGAGGGCGGGCGGACACCGCGCGGCGAAGTCGAAACGGCGGACGCCACCCACGGCCGGGCGCTGCAAGGCGTCCGCGTACTCGAACTCACCACCGCCGTCGCCGGACCGACCGCAGGCGCGGCGCTCGCTGACCTCGGAGCCGAGGTGATCAAGATCGACGAGCCGGTCAGCAAGGGACGAAATATGGTCGCGTTGCCGCCAGCCGGCTCGGACGGCAGATACCAGCCGACCTCCCTCATCGACGACCTCCAGCGCGGGAAACGTCAACTCCCGCTGGATCTCGCCTCGCCCGCTGGTCGCGAGGTCTTCCTCGATCTGGTCAGGCACAGCGACGTCGTACTCGAGAATTTCTCGGCGCGCGTGCTCAGCTCGCTGCAGCTCGACTACGAGCACCTCTGCGAGGTCAACGCGGAGATCATTCTGGTCTCGATCCCCGCCTTCGGTCGCGACGGTCCGTACGCCGAGCGACGCTCCTACGGCCCCGGCCTCGACGCGATGAGCGGGATCGCCCATCTCACCGGTTACCCCGACCGCGGCCCGAACAAACCCGCGAACTTCTACGGCGATCAGACCGCCGCGATGACCGCCGTGCTCTGCACCGCCGCCGCGCTGCGCCACCGGCGCCGCAGCGGCCGAGGCCAGGCGATCAACCTCGCGATGTTCGACGGCCAGCTCCAGCTCGTCGCGCCCGCCCTGCTCGACGCTAGCGTCAACGGCCGCGACTGGTCTCGCCTCGGCAACCGCCACGCCTGGTACGCACCGCAGGGCCTGTACCGCTGTCGCGGCGACGACCGCTGGGTCGCCGTCACCGTGCGAAACCTCGAGGACTGGCGGGGGGTGGCGGGGATCCTTGGGCGTGGCGATTGGGGCACGGATCCCGCATTTTCGACGGCCGCGCTGCGGCGCGAGCGGCACGACGAGCTCGACGCCGCGATCGAGGGATGGACCATCAAACGCAGCGCACTGGACGCTGAGCGCGAGCTCCAGGCGGCTGGCGTGCCGGCCGGCGCGGCGCGCGACGTGGGCGAAATTCTCGCGGATCCGCATTTCCGGGAGCGCGGCTCGTTCGTCGAGCACCCGCACCCGATCACGGGCAAGCCGTTCCCGAACAGCTCGATGGCATGGCGCTCGCGCGCCGGCAATCACACCACCGGCGCGCCCGCGCCGCGATACGCGGACGGTCTCGACCACGCGCTCAGCGATCTGCTCGGACTCAGCCCCGAGGCGATCGACGCGCTCGTGTCCGCCGGCGTGACCGATCGGCCCGACGCCGGGTGACGGCCTCCCCCGGAGAAGCCCAGCCCCGTCTCCTCCAATTGAGATCGAGGGCAGCTCGGGGAGCGGGACCAGGATCGAGCGACCGTGACGCTAGAGCGCGTTGACGATCGCGGCCGTCTCTTCTTCCGTGAACGCCGCCATCGTCTGCGAGCGCACGTTCCCTTGCCCCGCGATCCCGAGCACCACGCCGGCGGCGACGTCTGCGCTCGGGACCTCGACGACCGACACGAAGTCGTACTCGCCGAACGTCAGATAGAAGAAGATCATCCGCCCACCGGCACCCTGGATCGCCTCCTTGGCGGCCTCGAGCCGGGCCGGCAGCGACTTCACGTCCTTGATGCCCTGGTCCGTGTAGTTCCCGAGGATCACATAACTCGGCATCTCGAAACCTCCATTCGCTGGTGCGCGCCGATGCTACGCCGGCGCGAGATCGCGTCAAGTCGCCAGAGATCCCGCGCGGCGTCTCGGGATCGCGGGCGCTGCGGCGACTGCTGATTGAAGGACCCGAAGCGTGGACACCGTAGACTGCCTCCATGTTGAGGACGCTGCGGGCCCGCCTGTCCTGGATCGTGCTGCTCGGTGTCTCCGAGGATGACGACGATCAGCAGCGTCTTCAGACGGCTGCTATCTCGCTGATCGCGATCATCGTGAGCGGCGTCACGCCGATCTGGGTGGTCACCTACGTCGCAATCGACCGTCCAATCGCCGCGGCGATCCCCGGTTCCTACGCGCTGCTTTCGATTGCGATGTTGCTGTGGCTGAGCCGGAAGCGGCATCTCCCTGGCTTCGTGCCACTCCAGATGGTGCTCTTCGCCGTGTTGCCCGTGGCCTTGCAATGGTCGCTCGGAGGCTTCGTCAACGGATCGACGGTCGCACTCTGGAGCTTTTCCGCCCCGCTGATGGCGCTGGTGGTGTACGGCACCCGCGCCGCCGCCTGGTGGTTCGCGGTCTTCGTGGTCGGCATCGTCATTTCCGTCGCATTCGAGCCGACGCTAAGCGACGCGATCGAGGCCCCGCCGCGAGGGGTCCAGCTCAGCTTCTTCGCCATCAACCTCGCCGTCCCGATGCTGACGATGCTGATCGTCCTCGTCTACTTCGTGCGCCAGCGCGACGAGGCCAACGCGCGCACCGACGAGCTGCTCGGGCACATCCTCCCGCGCTCGATCATCGAGCGGCTGAAAGGCGGCGAGGCGCAGATCGCCGACCGCCACGAGCACGCGACCGTGCTGTTCGCCGACATCGTCGGTTTCACCGCCTTCTCCGACGTCACACCACCGGAGCGCATCGTGTCGCTGCTCAGCCGTGCCTTCGTCGAACTCGATCGCCTCACCGCCCGTCACGGGCTCGAGAAGATCAAGACGCTCGGTGACGGCTACCTCGCGGTCGCCGGCGTGACGAGCCCGCGCGCCGATCACGCGATCGCCGCGACGGCGATGGCACTCGAGGTCGAGCCGGTACTCGTTGCCAGCCTCGCGGACGACTGGCCCGAGGTCCGGATGCGCGTCGGCCTCGCCAGCGGCCCCGTGATGGCCGGCGTGATCGGCGACGAACGCTTCAGCTTCGACGTCTGGGGCGACACCGTGAACACCGCCAGCCGGATGGCCAGCCACGCCACGCCGGGCGGCGTGCAGGTCACCGAGGAAACCTGCGCGGCGATCCGGGACCACTACGGCGTCGAACGCCGCGAGCCGGTGGAGGTGAAAGGAAAAGGCCTGATGACGATGTACGTCGTGCTCGGCCCGCTCGCTGAGCACACCGCCCCGGCGGCCCGAGAGCTGGCCGTGGGTCCCGAGGCCAGTTGACCGTTGTCGCTCGGCACGGCGCGCGCACCAAGCGAAGATCTCGCTGGAATCGGTGGAGTGAGGGAAGACCTCGAACCGACGCGGACGAAGGGAGGTCCGTCATTGGGCACGATCAAACGCGCGCGTCGACCCGTACGGCCGTGCGCGCTACCGGGCGATGCGCGCACGTGGCCTCGGTCACGAGCGTACACTGCGAGGCCTCGCCGACAGGCTCTTGGCGTGTCTGATCGCCACTCTGCGCGACGACGTCCTCTACGATCCGGCGCGACGGGGGCCCAGCATCTCACGCCACCCGTGGCGGCTTGACTTACGACCAAAGATGTCCTCCGGGTTGGATATCAGGGATCGATGAAGTCTGACAACGGGAGCACAAACTCGTTCGAGTCCGCCCTCCGGTAGCCGCTGTCGCCAGGGATGTTGATAGAGAACCTGAAACTCCGACCGCCGATCTCACCGGCGAAATCATCGACCAGAGGTGGTGCCGTCGTCCCGAAACTGGCCTCGCTCCCAGGTTCGATCAAGACTCGATCCTCCGTCCCGCCAACCGAGTAGAGGGAGACAACTTCGCCCGTGTCGTTTTCAAAGACCAGCACTGCCCGATCTGAGTGACATCCGGCGATTGAAGTCGCAAGTGCGACCACCGTGATTGTCGCCAATTTGACTACGGACACCTTGATTATCGTCCGCTGCAGAGGTTCCGGGCATCTGTCAACGATGTTCTCGAAGTAGTATTGGCATCGATGAAGTCAGCAGCATCTTCGAAAGGATCACCGAACCACTTCCCGAAAAAGTAGCGCGCGAGGAAATCGTCGCCGTAGTTGTCGTACTGTCCCACGTGACATGCCTCGTGGCGCTGAGCTGAGGCCGTGAGTCGGTACCGATAACGTATACACATCTGTCCCAACCGTCACCGCAACATCGTCCACTCCGAGCAAGAATGTCTCGACGACCCCCCTGCATCCGTAGTGGAAGGTGATTCCCTCCAGTGTTTGTTGGCGGGCGCAGTGTGAGCGGTTCTCGAGTGACCATGCGAGAAGTGCATTCTGTCCTGGTATCGATGGGATAGCTTGTCGAACGACGGCATTGCCCACCCCCCCGATAGCGTCTCCCGTGGCACCAATGACCGCGGCGGTCCGATCCCCGACATACTCGGCGGTGTTCTCGACACAATCCCAGAGATCGCCCCAACCCCAGCTGTCACCGCAATCCAGTCCGGCCGGATCGGTGTAGGCACGGGATTGTTTCCCGCGTAAGCGTATCGCTGCGCGAACTCGATGGGATCGCGCCCGATGAATCGTCCCGTCGGCGGGTCGTAGTAGCGGGCGCGGAGGAAGTAGAGCTCTAGCTCCGTCTGCAACTTGGCGTTCCACTCCGCCGCGCCGACCTCGACGGTGCGGCGCTTGCTCTGCTGGCCGCCCGAGCGGTGGCCGACGACGCGTAGCTCGACGGCGGAGCCGTCCGCGGTGGCGAGCAGCGAGGCGTCCCAGGTCGCAGAGACGACGACTCCAGTATCAGACGAGAGTGTGGCCCCCGACACCAGCGTGGCCAGCGGCGTGGCGCCGCCCGTCTCCCACAACTCGAGGTCGTACGTCGGGTCGTTGCCGCCGGCCGCGTCCTTGCGCAGCAGCACGCGGAACTCCTGGACGTCGGGACCGGTCTGAAGCAGCGCCCACGGGTCGGCGAAGCCGACGCGCAGCTCGGTGTCGGCCTTCCCGTCGATCGCGGCGCCCGCAGGAAGTAGAGCTCTAGCTCCGTCTGCAACTTGGCGTTCCACTCCGCCGCGCCGACCTCGACGGTGCGGCGCTTGCTCTGCTGCCCGCCAGAGCGGTGGCCGATCACGCGCAGCTCGACGGCGGAGCCGTCCGCGCTGTCGAGCAGCGAGGCGTCCCAGGTCGCGGAGACCACGACCCCAGTATCAGACGAGAGCGTGGCTCCCGACACCAGGGTGGCCAGCGGCGAGGCGCCGCCCGTCTCCCACAGCTCGAGGTCGTACTTCGGGTCGTTGCCGCCGGCCGCGTCCTTGCGCAGCAGCACCCGGAACTCCTGGACGTCGGGACCGGTCTCAGGCAGCGCCGAGGGGTCGGCGAAGCCAACGAGCAGTTCGGTGTCGGCCTTCCCGTCGATCGCGGTCGCCCAGTCGCCCTCGTCGGCGTCGGGGTCCTCGTCGAGGCTCGCGACCGTCGCGGCGCTGGGTTGGTCGACGAGATGACCGCGTCGAGCGCCAGCGCCTCCGGCTCGCCGGGGTCCTGCACGAACTTAGCCGACGGTCACCAACACGCGCAGGCGCGTGGATGACCTCGAGGACTGCGACTAGAGCTTGTTGGGGGCACGACAACGCGTCCGACGCCAGGCAGCCCAGTCGTAGACGTGGTGGAGAGGCAACGCTGGGGGACCTGCGGATCGAAGAGGATTGGATCAGCGCGTAGGGGGCGTGTCGTGCGGTCGGGCGCATGCGCGCTGCAATCGCTTGGATGAATTCCTCGTCAGTCAGACCGCAGGACGAAGAACGCGAGTCCGAAGCTATCGGTCTCATCTATCCGCGCCCAAGTTCCAACGCCGCTGCCCGCGCTGCCCCCAGCCTAGCTCCGTGCGCGCAAAGTCCTGGACCGCTAGTATAGGCGAGGCCGCCGCAGCAGTAAGAGGCTCGATCGAATCTTGACGACATCGCGCAGCAGCAGCAGCAGCAGCAGCGAAGACGCTGTCGATGGTGTCCCCTTTTGTCAGCCGAGCTTCGATCTGCTTCACCTGATCGGTAGCGTTCTCAACCCGAAGCATCCAGATCAGCAGGTCTCGCAACCGGCCGCTCTCGACCATACTTGTGAGGTCGCCGAGCTCCGCGCTTGGCAGTCTTCGGAGAGCCCGGATAGCAGCGTGAACAACCTCCGCATCCGATTCGTATCGAAGGTCGGAACGTTCAGGTAGCAGCTCGAGCAATTGACGCGTGATTGCCGCATCGAGGGCCTCGAACTTGCAGAGGTACGACGCCGCCATCCGGGCGAGCCCCCATTCGGCCCCGCGCTGCCCGAGAAGCACCACGAGAGCCGGCGCAAGGGGGGCCGCCCGTTCTCGCAACTCGCTTACTAGCCATAGCCCCGCGGCCTTTGCCGTTGAGTCATCGCTCCCCAATAGCAAACCAAGTCGCTCAACAGGAAATCCGGTGAAAGAGAGGCCAAGCAGCTCGTTGAGGACATCACCGAACTCTTGGTCGCTCAGTCGGCGCGCCTCCTCGAGGACTCGGAGGCGCGCGATCAACTCGTCGCCCGTCATTGCCACGTGCTCAGTACACCGCGTTGAGATTGGCTACGTCGATGGGCGTCAGATTCAATTTCCTATGGGGGGTGGGAGTCGTTCCGCGATGGGGGGCTATTGTATCGTGCGTCGAACCAGTTATTCGGCTGCGGCGGCGGCAGGCCTCTTTCGTCGAGCCACCCCTCTAGCTCCCGTTACAGGCTGTTCCTCAGCTCTAATCCTTCCAGCGTGTCCTGCTTCCAACGCGCGCCTCGCGCCCGGACTCAGCCCCGGCTTGGGTTGTCCTTGAAATGCTCCTCGATCTTCTTCCGGTTCTTGATGCTGCCACGCAATCGATCGAGCTGGTCGCGCACTTGCTCCTCGGTAACGCCCTCGGGAACCGTCTGCGGCACAGGGGGTGACCGACACCGAGCTGATGCGTCCGGACCGACCGCCACGAACTCGAAACGTGATGTGCGCGGCGGCCTCCTTCACCCCGACGAACGCGCCCGTACGCGCCGATCCATCCTCCAGCGGGAACGGGATGCGCCGGTTCAGCAGGATGTCGAAGTAGGCTGATGCCAGCCGTGACGATCTCGAGGCACCGTCATCTTCACACCGACGCCTGCTCGGCCGGCTCTCCGCCAACGGGCGACCCGTGCGCCAGCGATCCGGCATCGACGGCCTCGATTAGATGCTCGCTCGCTCGTCTTCGCGCTCGCTCACAGCGTGAGGACGACTTTCCCTCTGGCGTGTCCCGCTCCAAGGTAGCGGAGCGCGTCGGGCGCCTCCGCCAGCGGGTAGTCGCGGTCGATCACGGGCCGCACGTCGCCCGCTTCGCAGAGCTCCGTGATGGAGAACAGATCCGCCCTGTTCGGTTGCATGGCGAGCATGCCCAGCGACTGGCTCCCGATCATCGAGAGCAGCCGCCCAACGACGACGGTCTGGCGATTCGTGCGGTGGAACCGCCGACCGCGAGATAGGTTCCGGTGGGGCGTAGGGCGCGTCTGATGTCGAAGATCGAGCGGCGGCCGACGATGTCCAGAATCAGGTCGTAGCGCTCGCCGGTGGCGGTGAAGTCTTCGCGCGTGTAGTCGACGACCCGATGGGCGCCGATCGATTGCATCATCTCGAGCTTCTCGGTGCGGTCGACGGCGGTCACGTCCGCGCCGAGTGACCTGGCGATCTGTACCGCGAACGACCCCGCCCCGCCGCCCGCTCCCACGATCAGGACGTGCTGTCCCGCCTTGACCGTGCTTTTGTCGCGCAGAGCCTGCAGGGCAATGACCGCCGACTGAGGGATGCCGGCGGCCTGCTCGAACGTCAAGCTGCTCGGTTCCGCACCAGAGGTGCGGATTCGGGCAGGCTGACGTACTCCGCAAAGCCGCCCAGCCCGCAGTAGAAGCTGTCCCCGAACACCTCGTCACCCGGCTGGAACTCCGTCACGTTGCGGCCGACCGCTTCGACACGGCCGGCAATGTCAGATCCGAGGATTGTGTGCTTCGGCTGCCGAAATCCGAAACCCACCAGGCGGATGTAGAGCGGGTTGGCGCGCAGGATCTCCCAGTCGGATGCGTTGAGGGCAACCGCCTGGACCTTGACCAGCACGTCATGGTCGCCGGGGGTCGGTGTGGGGATCTCCTCGAGCGTGAGGACGTCGGGTGAACCGTAGCGGTGACGGACGATCGCCTTCATCGTGGCCTCCTCGCTTCCGATGCCGGCTCGCGACGGATTCTCGCAGGTCGCGCCTGAGGCATGCGCCGAGTTCACGTACCTGGCCAACGTCGGTCGCCCGGGAGTGGCGCTCGAGCGTGCCGTGGGTGGCAACACCCTGTCCAGGTCGCTCGCATCCGCGTTCCTTTCGCTCAAACCGCAGCTCTCAGCACACACGGGGAAACGCCGCCAGTGCTGGGCGGATGGAGTTTTGCCCCGGCTCCGCCCGCGCGCGTTCCAAGATCGCCGATGATGGGCGGGTGACGAACGACCGACGATCGCTCCATTTCGAGGCCGCCGGCGCGACCGACCCCGGGATCGCCCGCGCCGGACGCACGAATCAGGACAGCTTCGAGCTCCGCCGAAATCTCTGGGCACAAAACGACCTGCTCGTCGTCGTCGCCGACGGCATGGGCGGCGCGGCCGCCGGCGACCTCGCCAGCCGTGCCGCCGTCGAGGCCGCCGTCCACACCGAGGCGGCAGGCGACCCCGAGTCGACGCTCGCCAGCGCCTATCAGCGCGCGAACGAGGCCGTTCGCGGGATCGAGGCGCCCGCCACGCAGGACCGCCCCGGCACCACGCTGGTCGGCGCGTACTTCCTCGGAGCGTCCTGCCGGGTGGCCAACGTCGGCGACAGCCGCGCCTACCGTTTCCGCGGGGGCGAGCTGGAGCAGCTCACGCACGACCACTCCCTGGTCCAGGACGAGATCGACGCCGGTCGCCTGACCGAAGCCGAGGCCCGCCTCGACCCCCGCAGCTCCCTCATCACCCGCACGATCGGGGGCCAGCCGGCCGTCGAAGCCGATCAGGCGACCTGGCCGCTCGAGGCCGGCGACCGCTACCTCGCCTGCAGCGACGGCCTCTGGGGCGTGCTCGACGATCGCGCCATCGTCGAGGTGATGGCAGCGCACGATGGCGCGCCGCAAGACGCCGTTGACGCGCTGATCGAGGCGAGCCTCGAGGGCGGCGGACCGGACAACGTGACGGCCGTGGTGGTGCACATCCGCGCCGTCCGGGACTGATCACGGGGTCCAGCGACCAGGTCGATCGACCCAGGAGTGCGCCTCGGATATGAGTCGCCAGGATGCGTCGAATCACAGATGGCATGAGCGCTCGGCGAAACGAAGCTGATTCCAACAAGAAGCGCGGCCCACCAGCCGCCGAGGAAGGAATCAGCCATGACCAGCATGATCAACACCAACCACCGGCGATCGCGCGAATGCCTCGGCCGAGCCACATCGCCTCGGCGCTGATCGGCGCCGTCGCTGGCTTCACCCTGGCAGCGGTGCTGGCGATGCCGATCGGTTGGGGGCGACCCAGCACCAACGGCTCCCAGCAACGCCGGCACCGGCACATCCAGTAGCGTGCTGCCCGACCCCCAACTCGACGCGATGCTGCGCTCGCAGCTCGCCGCCGGCTCAGGGCGCGGGTCGGGTAGCGTCCTCGCCGACCT
Organism: Dehalococcoidia bacterium; assembly: GCA_965248675.1. Taxonomy (GTDB): domain Bacteria; phylum Chloroflexota; class Dehalococcoidia; order UBA2979; family UBA2979; genus UBA6627. Next base: position 14,167 of record CBDFJZ010000002.1, on the reverse strand, counting down.
CAGGGTCGACGAGGCTCCTGCGGGCGACCTTCGGCTCAACGTCGACGTCGACCGGTGGCGCATCCGCCGCCGATCACGCCCTGTTCGAGGGCGCCGGGGTGTTCGAGGAGACACGCGTCGGCGCGCTCGCAACTGACGACCCGTACGCGATCGGATTCGACCCGTACGGCGGCTTCGTCGAGCCGTCCGTGACGGCACCGGTCGTCGGCTCGGGCAGCTCGAGTGTCCTCCCCGATCCGAAGGTCGACGAGCTGCTTCGGGCGACCGTCGCCTCGAAGCCAGCGCCGGCCGGTGGCGCATCCGCCACCGATCACGCGCTCTTCGAGGGCGCCGGGGTCTTCGAGGAGACACGCGCCGGCGCGCTCGCAGCTGAGGACCCGTACGCGATCGGATTCGACCCGTACGGCGGCTTCGTCGAGCCGTCAGCCCCGGTGCGCTAGCGCAGCCGGCGGCGAAGAGGGAGTCCGGGGCGAACGCCCCGGACTCCACGCCGTCCGTTATCTTCCTGCCTACTCACAGCAAACGAGGTGCTGTGGACTGCCCATCTTGTGGCGAGGCCAATGGCGACGAGCGCACTCATTGCACGAACTGTGGGCACAGACTGGCAACAGCGGTGCCGACCCGAACCGACTTGCCACCGACGTTTGCGGGACGCTATCGCGTCCTATCGTTGATCGGGACCGGGGGGAGCAAGCGCGTGTACCGCGTGCACGACGAGCGGCTCGACCGTGACGTCGCGCTCTCCGTCATCCAGGCGGACCAACTCCGTCCCGAGGAGCGCGAGCGCGTCGAGCGCGAGGCGCAGGCGCTCGGGCGGCTCGGCGATCATCCGAACATCGTCACGATCCACGACGTGGGCGAGGACGGCGGTCAGCCGTACATCGTCGCCGAGTACATGCCCGGCGGTGACCTCGACCGGGTGCTGGCATCGGCGCCGGATCACCGCCTGCCGGCGGCACGCGTGATCGAGGTCGGCATCGCGCTCGCGCGAGCGCTCGAGCACGCGCACGAGCAGCGGATCGTCCACCGCGACGTGAAGCCGTCCAACATCTGGCTCGCGGCCGACGGGTCGGTGCGGCTGGGCGACTTCGGGATCGCGCACGCGGACGACCACACGCGCGGCACCGAGGACGGCACGACGCTCGGCACGGTCCAGTACCTCGCGCCGGAGATCGCCGTCGGCAAGCCGGCGGACGCGCTGAGCGACCTGTATGCGCTCGGCTGCGTGCTCTACGAGCTGGTCACCGGCGGGCCGCCGTTCAACGGGGTGACCTACGGCGCGATCATCGCGCAGCACCTGGAGAGCGTCCCGCTCGCCCCCACCTGGCACGCCCAGGACTGACCGGCCGAGCTGGAGACGCTGATCCTCGGCCTGCTGGCGAAGGCGCCGGAGGATCGCCCGCAGTCCGCGTCCGAGGTGATCGAACTGCTCGAGGCGATCGACCTCGATCTGGTCGACGCGGCGGGTGATGGTGAGCTGCTCGACGACGCGCACAGCCCCTACCTCGGGCTGCGCGCGTTCGAGGCGGACGATGCGGCGCTGTTCTATGGGCGCGACGCGGCGGTTCGGACGCTGCTGACGCGGCTCGCGTCGACGCGGCTGCTGGCCGTGATCGGACCCTCGGGGAGCGGGAAGTCGTCGCTGCTGCGGGCGGGCCTCGTGCCGGCGCTCGCCGACGCGGCGCTCCCGGGCAGCGACGCCTGGCAGCCGCTGGTCATGCAGCCGGGCGCGGAGCCACTGCGCGAACTCGCGGCACGCCTCGCTGGCGTGTCGGCACGAGAGAGCAGCGCGATCCTGCGCGAGCTCGAGGCCGATCCGCGCGCCCTCGACCTGATCGGGCGCGAGTTGATCGCGGCGGATACCGGCGGGCGGCTGTTGATCGTGGTCGACCAGTTCGAGGAGCTGTTCACGCGGTGCCGCGACGAGGAGGAGCGCTCGACGTTCATCGCCGCGCTGCACCGCGCGGCGACCGCGAGCAGCGGGCGCGTGGTGCTGATCCTGGCGCCGACTTCTACGGCGCGCTCGCCGCCTACCCCGACTTCGCCGAGGTGGTCAGCACCCGCCACGAGCTGCTCGTGCCGATGGGTGACGACGAGCTGCGCGCCGTGATCGAGACGCCGGCAGAGATCGCCGGGCTGCGGCTCGAGCCGGGCCTGAGCGACCTCGTGCTGCGGGACGCCAGCGGCGAGGCGGGCGCGCTGCCGATGCTCTCGCACGCCATGCTCGAGACCTGGCGACGCCGTTCCGGGCGCACGCTCACCGTCGAGGGCTACCGCTCCGCCGGTGGCATCAGCGGCGCGATCGCGCAGAGCGCCGAATCGGTCTACGCGCGGTTCTCCTCGGACGAGCGCGCGATCGCGCGCCAGTTGTTCGAGCGGCTGACGGAGCTGGGCGAGGGGACGAAGGACACGCGGCGGCGCGCGTCCTTCGCCGAGGTGCTCCCGACCGGGCCCGAGGCGGCCTCGGTGCAGTCCGTGCTCGACACGCTGGTCGACGCGCGCCTGCTGACGACTTACGAGGAGCAGGTCGAGGTCGCCCACGAGGCGCTAATCCGCGAGTGGCCTCGGTTGCGCGACTGGCTCGACCAGGACCGCGACGGCCTGCGCCTCCTGCGTCACCTCACGGAATCGGCGCAGGCGTGGGAGTCGCTGGAGCGCGACGAGGGCGAGCTGTACCGCGGCACGCGCCTCACCGCGGTCGACCAGTGGGTCGAGGCGAGCGAGCCGGCGCTCAATCCGCTGGAGCGCGCCTTCCTCGATGCCAGCCGCGCGCTGCAGGCGCGCGAGGAGCAGGAAGCCGCGCAACGGCTCCGCCGCCTCCGCGGCCTGCTCGCTGGCGTTGGCGCGCTGCTCGTCGCCTCGGTCGTCGTCGTCGGCGTGGCGCTGCTGCAGTGGGACCGCGCGAACGACGAGGCCGGCCACGCCGAAGCGGCCGTCGTCGTCGCCGAGGACGAGGCGACACGCGCCTCGGACGAAGCAGAGCGCGCCGAAGCGGCGACCGAGCTCGCGGACGAGGCGCGCGCTGAGGCCGAAGCGAGCGCCCGCCTCAACGAGCAGCGGGCCCTCGAGTTTGCGTTCCCGCCGGCGATGGCCACCGACCCCGCGCTTGGGTTCTTGCTGGCGCTCGAAGCATTCGACCGCGACGACTCGGCGTCGACGCAAGGCAACATGCTGCGGGCGTTCGTCGACGACCCGCGCTTCCTCGGCTACATCTACGGAACGCCGACGGCGGACATCCGCGGGCTGGCCTTGCACCCAAACCGACCCGAGGTGGTGACGGTCGATGGTGAGGGCGTCATCGAGGTACGTAATCTCGAGACGGGGAGGTTGGTCGTACCGCCGATCGCGGGGCCCGACAACTTTAGCCAAGATGAAGAGGTCGTGGCGTTCTCGCCAGACGGCAGCCTTCTCGTGGTGGCAGCCTCGACGGTCGGCGAGGACGGAACGCCAGGGCCCGGCGACCTCATGCTCCTCGACTCGTCGAGCTATGAGGTAGTGCTTCGTGTCGAGCGCGGTGGCGGATCGCCGGCATTCAGTCCTGACGGGCAACTCCTCGCAGTTGGCCGGAATACCGACGTTGCCGTGCTCGATGGGGGCTCCGGCGACTTGAGAGCATCGCTCGCGACGCCGCCCGAGTGGTCCGAGGTACTCGCCGTCGCCTTCAGCCCGGACGGTAGAACACTGGTCGGGGCCGGGCGCGCGACCAGCATCGGGCGCACGAGCAGCATCGTGACCTGGGAGGTCGAGTCGTGGGAGCAGGTCTCGGAAGTCGAGACCGAGCTCGCCGTGATCAAGATCGTCGAATTCTCGCCGGACGGCTCAACGTTCGCCGTCGGAGGCTCATTCGTCCCACTTGCCGGAGGCGGGCCCGGCGGCCATGGCTTCTTCGTCCACGACGCAAGCACCGGTGAACGGCTGAGCGATGCTCTACGCCACGCGAACAACGAAGTGCCCACCGATCTCGAGTTCTCGCCCGATGGCCGGATCATCGCCGCAGCGAGCGCTGACGGGCGCGTCCAGCTCTGGGACGCCGAATCGTTCGCGCTGATCAACGATCCGATCGACCCGAAGACGTCCTCACTTCAAGCGCTCGAGTTCGTCGCGGACGGCTCGAGACTGGTCACGGTCTCAATCGCCCAGGTGATCAGCCAGTGGGATACGGGCGTCGCCGGCCTGATCAGTTCTCGTGACGGGCGGGTAGGCCCGATCACGAGAGACGGAGACACACAGGTCTCATTCACGCGATTCGATTTCGCGAACCGTGAGTGGATTCGCAGCGATCCGCTCACCGGCGCCCTTACCAGCGAACCTCAAGGCCTCGCTGGAATGAGCTGGGGCACGATCGAGCTAAACGCTGGACTTGTCGCCATGGGATACCGCGCACTACCCCCGAGTTGCCAGCTCGACCTCAGCGTGGGATGTGAGGACGCATTCTTCGGCGTCTGGGATGTGTCAACGTTGGAGCTGTTGGCGACGATCCCCGCCTGCAACAACAACGGGCTGTCATTCGCCGAGAGCGGCATCAGTCCGGACGGACGGCTGATCGCTGTGACGACTTGCGAGGGGCTCGAGGTCTGGGACATCGACCGGGAGCAGCGCTACCAGGAGCCGATCGTCGGGCTGGGCAACCCGAGGTTCCGCGGCGTGCGCCTCGGCGTGCGCGAGGGGCGCCTATTGCTGGCCGCGGTGTTCACTCATGGTGTGGGCAACGATTTCGATGCGCGCGCGGGGGCGACGGGTTTGGGTGTGGGACGTGACAGTCGAGCCGGTATTGCTCGGCATCGATGAGGCAGTGAGCGCCGGGTGGCCAGTGTTCACGGGCGACGGCCTGTTGGTTTCGCCGGAGGGGTCGGGCGACGTCTCGATCCTCGATCCGCTGCGATTCGACGCCGTGACGGGCCGATTCGAGCGTGTTCAGACGCTGACTGGCGGTCATACCGATGAACCTGACGGGTTCACGTCCGTCACCGCTGACCAATCGCTAATCACGACGGCCGGCCCGGATGCCGCAGTCCTGTGGGACAACGCCTCGGGACAGCCGATGCTGTCGTTCGGTGAGAACCTGACGATGGCTATAGACCCGCTCGGCCGCTTCGTTTGGACGGCCTCGTTCAACCTCGGAGCGAGTGGTGTGGCCTTCGGGAGCCCAACGATCTGGAGCCTCGACTCCGAGCTGTGGCGCACGCAGGCGTGCGTCGCGGCCGGGCGGAACCTGACGCAGGCGGAGTGGGAGCGGTGGCTGCCGCCGGGTGAGCCGTACCGCGCGGATCTGCCCGCACTGGCCCGCCTTCGGCGGCTGATGACGCTTCGCGCCTCGATGCGGGGGCTGGGTGGTTGGGCGGGTGTGGGGGCTAGTATTCGCCTGAGATGGCAGAGACCGGTTCCTCGGAGTTCCTTGTCTTTGTGACGCTGCCCGGCACGACCGATCAGTTCAGCGCGCGCTTCGCGCGAGCGGCGGTGGTGGGGCGCGCCGAGGAGTGCGAGATCCGGCTGCCGCACCCGCTGGTGTCGCGGCGGCACGTGGAGCTGAGCTGCGCGGGGGATGCGGTGACGGTGCGCGACCTTGGGAGTCGCAACGGGACGATCGTGGACGACGCGGTGATCAACGGGGAGTCGCTGACGGTGGGGTCGCGTGCGGCGCTGCACGTGGCGCCGTACTCGCTGGTGGTGACGGCGCAGGGCGATCGGATCACGGAGACGATGGCGTTCGAGCCGGGGGCGCCCGAGCCCGGCGCTCAACCTCCGGGGACGCGACTGAGCGCCGCGGGGCCGGTTCCGACGCGGCTCAGTGCAGGGGAGCCGGCCTCGGACGAGCCGGGGGTCCTCGAGAATCCCGACGGGCTGACGGAGCGGGAGCTCGAGGTGATTGCGTTCTTGCCTCGGGGGTACACGAACCAGGCGATCGCGGATGCGCTGGTGATTAGCCCTCGGACGGTGGGGAATCACGTGGCGAACATCCTCGGAAAGTCGGGGTTGGCGAACCGAGCGGAGGCGGCGGCGTACGCGGTGCGCCTCGGGCTGGCGGGATTGGAGTAGGGCTCCTTCGGGGCTCGATGACGCTTCGCGGCCTTGAGGGCGAATGACGCCGTTGAGGGCGGCGGGGAAGGACGAGGGCGCCTTAGAGGCGGGCGGAACGGACAACGTGACGGCGGCGGTGGTGCACGTCCGCGCCGCCGGGATCTGATACACACCGCGAGACGCTTGTCCCTGGGCGGCGATGCGGGCAGCATCGGCTCACTCCCCGCCGCGAGGGCCGCCGATGGTCAGCACCACGCGCGCCCGAGTGATCGCCCTCGCCGCCGCCGCCGCCGTCGTGGTGGTCGCGCTGATTGCGGCCGTCCTGCTCCTGGGCGGCGGTGACGAGGGCGTCCCGGAAGGCCCGATCGAGTCGCGCGAGCCGCCGAACGGTCCCGGCTTCGTCTGGCTCGACGGCCAGTGGCTTGAGCCGCCGTACACGATCGTCGCCGCCGATCGGACGATCACCCTCAATGGCACGGTCGTGCGCGACCGCACTGTGGAGGCGTCCGAGCCGCCCGTGGCGCCCGCGGACCCGGCGACCGCCGAGGATCTCGTCGAGGTCGCGCTCGCTCGCCTCGAGACACTGGGCGGGCCCTCGGACGAGGTTCCCGACGACGCCACGGTCGCGACGTTGCGCGACGAGATCCTGCAGTTCCCGGCGGCTGCCGACGTGCGCTACGAGCCCCCGCTGCTGCAGATCGAGGACCGCGACGGCAACGTGGCCGCGGTGATCCTCCAGGTGCTTCGCCCGGCGACGGACGCCGAGGTCCGCGACGATCTCGCCGCGACGGCAGAGGAGTGGCGAGCCGCCCTCGACGGTGGCGCGGCGCTGCTGCTCGCTCAGGGCGAAACGGTCACGGTCCAGGGTTGGGAAGCGCCCGACTTCTTCGCGCAGCTCACTGCCGTCTTCGACATGCCAGACGCCGATCGAGCCGGCCAGATGCTCGAGGCGATCGGCGCCCCGATGATCGCCGAGCAGATGCTGACCTCGGGCGCGCCACCCCCCTTCGATCCTCGACCGCGTGCCGCAACGCGATGCTTCCGCCGCGAATTCGAGCGAGCCCTCGGTCCTGCGCACCGCCGGTCCGGCGATGGTCGCGGAGACCGAGTTCGGCCTCGATCCCGCGCGACTCGCGCTGACCCAGGGGGCGCACGGGGACTATCGAACGCCAGGAAAGAACCGCGCGTACTTCTTTACCACCTTCACCGCCGAGGGCGGCAGCTGCCCGACGCAGGCGCCGATCAAGAAGGCAGCCCGGCTGCACAACTACCGCATCATCCAGTTCGATGGCCGGGCATCGACGGTGACGGCGTTCGCCGCATCGTCTGGCCTCGCCGGCATCTACTTCGGCTGCATGCACGGCGGCAACTCGATCGAGTTTCATTCCAGCCGGGCAGCCGCGACGGCTGCGTTGAACAGGTACAGGGCGGCGGGTTTCGTGGGCCTGCAGATCGGCTCGCACGGCGCGAACCGTTGGTACGTGATGATGGGCCGCCGCTTCATCAACGCGCGCTGGCGGTCGAACAACACCATCGTTCAACTTGAGAACTGCGGCGGCGGACACGCGGTCGGCTCCTACAACGCTCGCGAGTTCATCGCGACGTTCGGCGCCTGCACGCCGGCGAGCAGGAGCGCGATTCAGAGCTCCCAACAGTTCTGGGGCCGGCTCGACGGCACGCTCCAGAACGGCCGAATCCGCCCGGTGGGCGTGGCCTTCAGGCAGGCCTACGGCGGCACGATCTACAGGCTCCAGGGGAGCGGAATGGGCATGACGGTGCTGGTGCCGGCGGTTCGCGAGATCGATCCCGAGGTGATCGTCCCGGTATCACCGATCGTCCCGATCAAGGGCTTCGTGAAGTTCGACGCTCAGATGGATCAGCGTTTCGGGATCGGCACGCTGATCACGCTCTCTGGTACGTGCGGCGCGACGCTGGTCGACGGTAGCTGGCGAGATGCCTACACCTTCGACTTCCGCTTCACCACCACGCGCAACGGCACGCTCTGGTTCAACGTGAGCGGCTTTTGGGCCGCCTCGGGAGACGAACAGTTGCTCTTCCTCGACGGGAATCAGCGGCCGGGCCGCACAGACCACGTCGGACCGAGTCGCGACAACTTCTCCTGGGCCGTCGAATGCGTCTCCGGCGAGGTGACACGGACGCCATTCCCGACCTCGACCCCTCCGCCGACGCCGCCCCCAACCGAGACACCCCCGCCGACCCCAACGCCCACGCCGACGCCGACCGCGACTCCAACGCCGACGGCGACCCCGACGCCGACGGCTACGCCCACACCGACGGCGACGCCGACGCCGACCGCGACGCCCGAACCGACCGCCACCCCGACGCCCGGCGTCAAGCTGACCATCTCTCCCGGCGAGGTCAGCATCTACACAGTCGTCTTCGATAACGCCGCGACCGAAGGCCGTAAAGCCCAATTCGACTACGACTGGGCACTGGCCGTGCCCAGCGGAGACGACTGCACCGCGGCGACGTTCGCCGAGACCGGACAGGCGACGGCGAGCTGGGACCACTCGGACTGCGAGCACAGCCCGGGCGAGGTGATTCGCGTCCTGATCCGCTTCCCAGACGGCGTCTCGATCTCCATCTTCGGCCCCGCGATCGGCGTCACCGAACTCCGCCCCTGATCGGGCCCGCCTCGAAGGCAGTGAACCGGACACGTCACGGCAGCGGCGTACGCCCTGCGCCTCGGGCTGGCGGGATCGGAGTAGCGTTGTCGCCTCGCGGCCTCGAGGGCGATGACGCCGTCGGGGGCGGCGCGGGATGACGAAGGCAGCTCGGTATGAGCATCGCTTCCTCCGTTACGTCGCGCGTGGCGACGCTCGAGGAACTCCGTGAGTGGGACCTCGAGGCGTGCGTGGCGCTGCTGCAAGCGGCGTTCGAGGGCTGGCCCGGGCAGCCGATCGATGTGCCTGCAATCGATCATCTCCGCTGGAAGCTGGCGGCGCCCGGTCCGATCCCGGGGCGCGCGCATCTGCTTGAGCTGGATGGACGCCTCGTGGCGCTGGGGATTTACCTCACGCGGAGCTATCGGGTACAGGGCACGACCCACCGGGTGCTGGAAACCGGCGACGCGGCCGTGCATCCGGAACACCAGGAGGAGGGGCTGTACCGGCGGCGGCGCGAGCTCAAGGAGGAGTTCGTCGAGCGCGACTACGACTTCACGATCAACTTCAGCACGAACGAGCGGGTCGCCACCTACCGCCGCAACCGCGGGCGCGAGTCGGAGGCCGGGCGACCACGCATCCTGGTGCGCGTGAACAAGGTCTGGCGCATCCCGGCGCACGTCGTCCCGCCGGGCCGGCGGCGCTGGATCTGGACGTTGGTGCCCGCGGCGCTCCTGACCATCCGGGCATGGTGGCAACGCCGCCGCCAGCCGCCACCGAGGGACTGGCGGATCACGACGACCGAGCAGTTCGACGACCGGGTCGACGCACTCTTCGAAGCGGCGGCGAGCAAGTTCGATTTCGTTCAGGAGCGCGACCAGACGCTCCTCAACTGGCGTTACGCCGACCCTCGCGCCGGCGATTACACGATCTTGCTCGCCGAAGAGGCGGAAGCGCTGCTCGGCTACGCGGTGGTCCGCCGCGCCGGATCAGCCGGCTGGGTGATGGATCTGCTGACGCTCCCGGATCGGCTCGACGTTGCGCAATCGCTGGTCGCGGCCGCGACGGAGGTGCTCGAGGACTGCGAGGCGATCACCTGCTGGGTCACGTCGGGGCACCCGTATGAACCGCTGATCCGCGCCCAGGGCTTCCTCGACCTGGGCGGCTACACCGGGATGATGACGCGATCGACCGGCGCCGACGCCGAGCGATTCGCGCCGCTCGCCACGATGAACGGCCGCGTACACGTGATGACCGGCGACACCGACTGGGCGTGAACACGGGGTTCCGCAGCCCAACCTCCGCTGTCCTTCTCCCGCTAACGCGGGAACGGCGTCTCCTGGGCGGGTCCGACCGGCACCTCGAAGGCGTTGAGGGTCATCGAGACCATGGTGTAGAAGCCGATCACGCCGATGATTTCGACCAAGCCTTGTTCGCCGAAGGTTGCCACCGCGCGCTCGTAGAGTGGCTCCGGCAGCGCCCGGTTGCGGTGCAGCGCGATGCATACGTCGTAGAGCAGTAGCTGTTCCTCGGGCGCGAACTCCGGCCGGCGCTCCTCGAAGACCGCGTCCAGCACCTCGGGGGCGATGCCGTACTCGATCGCGCGCGGCGCGTGCGCCGCCCACTCGACGTTCGCCTCCCAGTGGCGGCCGGTGATGCAGATCGCCAGCTCGACCAGCCCTCGGTCCAGCGTCGTGCGCTCCCACAGCATGCCGACCAGGCCGCGCACCCGCTGCGACCACTCCGGGCTGAGCAGCCACACGTCGAACGGACCGCCGAGCGTCCCGTCTTCCCGAGGAGACCGGCCGCTCACGATATTGTCGTACTCGGCGCGCTGCTCCGGGGTGAGTTCGTCCCGCGTCCGCTTCGTCAGCCGGCTCATCGCTGCTCCCCTCTCATCTGATCGCGCTCAGCATGCCACGAGGCTCGCCGCCGCAACCCTCGCTAGCTCGCCTCTGCAAGCGGAACCAGCCGGTGATCGTCGGTGAACAGCCGCCGCCGCACCCCGAGGCCGACGATCGTCACGCTCGTCGCCACGGATCCGAGGATCAAGTACATCACCGCGAGCTGGATCAGCACGGCGTCTGTCGGGTCGACGCCGGCAAGAATGAGACCCGTCATGGCGCCAGGCAGAATCACGATTCCGACCGCCTTCGTGCGCTCGATCTGCGGAATCAACGCGGTCCGCAGCGCCTGCGCCACGTACGGCCGCGAGGCGATCGTTGCGGGATGCCCGAGCGCGAGCCGCGCCTCCACCTCGTCGCGCTTCTCGCGAATCTCGGCGACTACCCGGTTCGCCGCGAGGATCGTCTGGCTCATCGAGTTCCCGATCAGCATCCCCGCCACGGGCACGATCGCGACCGGCTCGTGCGGGAAGATCCCGAGTCCAAAGATCACGCCCATGCTGACCACGGTGATCGCCGTCATCGAGGCGATGCTGATGGCGAGGATGCCGGGCACCGCTCGCGCCGAGGAGCGAATCGTCACCGACGCGAACACGATCATCGCCGCCACCCAGACCCAGGACAGTGCGAGCGGCGTGCCGTCATCGAGCACCACCACCAGCGCGACCCCCACCGCGAGCAGTTGCGCGCCGGCGCGCACCGAAGCCCAACCGATCTCGAACGCGAGCCCGAGCCGTTGGATCACCGAGAGGATCAGCGCCAGCGCGACCAGCACGAGCGACGCCGCCAGCCCCGCCCAACCAATTTCAGTCGCTTCCACGGTCAGCTCCCTCCGCCGCCAGTGCGGCATCGCGGTCGATGAAGCGGCGCGCCTCCTCCTCGGTCCCCAGCCGGCCCTCGACGAGCACGATCGACCGGTTCCCCACGCGGCGCGCCTGTTCGAGGTCGTGGGTCACCCACACGATCGGCGTCCCGGTGTCCGCGATGCCGCGCATCAACCGCTCAAAGGCCAGGCGCGCGTCGATGTCGAGCGCCGAGGTCGGCTCGTCGAGGAGCAGCGCCTCCGGCTCTGTGAGCATCGTGCGCGCGAGACAGACACGCTGCGCCTCGCCGCCAGACAGCGCTTGCGCGTCACGATCGAGGAATGAATGATCGAGGCCGACGCCAGTCAGCACGGACGACATCGCCTCGTCGCTCGCGTCCGCGACGGCCACCTCGAGGTTGTCGCGGACCGTGCCCACGAACGGCGCCGGCCGCTGAAACACCATCCCGACGGCGCGCCGCAGCGCCAGCGGGTCCAGCTCGTCGCGGCGCTCGCCTCGATATCGGACCGTGCCGCCCGTCGGGACGGTCAGTCGATTGCAGAGCCGGAGCAGCGTCGCCTTGCCCGACCCCGACGGTCCGAGGACGACCGTGATGCCGGACGCCGCGACGGCGCAGCTCACCTCGTTCAGCGCGCGCCGCCCGCCGATCTCGACGGTGACCCGGTCAAAGGTGAAGAGCGGCCTGGCGGGCTCGGTCACCGCGGCAGTATGTCAGCCGCGCCGTGCCTCGGTGGGCGCTTCGGTCGCCGGGCCGGCCCCGGCTACTCCGCGAACTCGTCGCGCAGGAAGTTCACCAGATCCCAGATCTCCAGCTCGGTCAGCGTCTCGGCCCAGGCCGGCATCGCGGTGTGCGGGAAGCCGTTGGCGATGAAGATGCAGGTGTCGCCCTCGGGGTGGAGCGGGATGTGCCGCGCCAGGTCCGCGGGGGGCGGGCTCAGTGTGACGGCGAGCGGGCCGTCGCCGCGGCCGTCGGCGCCGTGGCAGCTCGTGCAGTTCGCCCGGTAGAGCTCCCCGCCGCGCGCGATCGATTCGAGGTCGCCCGGGAGCGGGTTGGTCAGGAGCTGGCCGCCGTGGCTGTGTGGCGAGCCCGAGATGGCGAGCACCACCGCGGCGAACACGCCAGGCTCCCCGCCACGCTCGCCGCATCAAGCGTCGCGAGCGCGGCGAGGATGTCACCGTTGTCGGGACCGGTGTGGCGGCGATCTTCGTTGCCGTCATCGGAACAGGCGACAACGAAGATCGCCGCCACGACGGACAGACCAAGCAGCAGCATCTGCTTGCGTTGCATTGCTTCTCCGGGAACGCGAACGGGATTTGGGGGATGCGCGAACGGAGCTAGGCGCGAGGCGCCGTGATGATCGTCGTACGGGTGGGCGTGGGTCGCGATCCGTGCAGGGCTACCCAGGTGGCCGTGGTCTGGCGACCAACCGGCTAGCTGTCCGTTGGCCAGCAGACCGGCGGTCGGCGCCAGCAACGCGAACAGCGCCGCAACGGCGAGGGTGCGGCCCCGCGGGGCCGGCAGCCGTCCTCGGACCGCGCTCATCGTGGATCAATGGTCGGATCGAACGCGCCTCACTGCAATGGGCGAAGCGGCCGATCTGTGATGCCGGCGAGTTCCCCAGACAGGGACATTCAGCGCGGTCTCCGAGGAGCGGCTGATTAGCTCTCAGGTCTCGCGTGGTAGATGACCTCGCCATCGTGCCACTCGGGATCGGCCTCGAGAATTGAGCGCAGCCGCGTGAAGAGGGCGTGCTGGTTCGGGTTCGCAGCGCTCGCGCGGTATGACTGCTCGGACTCGTAGACGACGGACAACCAGACCTCGTGGGGATCGTCGTCGGACTGAGCGTACGTGGTGCACATCCAGCCTTCGGTCGGGTACGCCTGCAGCGCGTCGAGGTAGGCACGAAACACGGCCTCGGAGCCCGGAATGATTCTCATCCTGGCAGTCGTGCCATACATCCGCTCACCTCCCAGGCTGGGCGACCGGCGGCAGTGTACTGCGCCCGCATCGGCCGCCATTGCGTCACGCTCCGCCTGTGTCCGCCGCTCCGCGCCAACGATCGCTCGTGGATTCGAGAACCGACAAGAAGTCGAGGTTGCCCGCCGTCGGGCGCGGCGGCGCGGTACCCCGCGTAGAACGATCGAGCATCGCCCGCGCGACGACCTCGACGCTGGCGACCGGAGCCGGCCAGCGGGAGCCGCTTCGCCCCGCTGCCGGGCGACGACAAGGCGTACGTGCTCGATCAGCTCCTCGGGATGCCGGACGCGCGGATCGAGGAGCTGGCCCACGCCGGCGTGTTCCAGGCGCGCGCCCCGCGCCTCGTTCGGGGCTACTGCGCGTACTTCCCCGTCGACTGCGGCGGCGTCGCCGGCCCGCCCCGCTCTTGCAGCTCGAGCCGCGTTTCGCGGGGCCACGTCCGCTTCAGATCGTCGCGCACGCTGACGTGCAGCCGGCCCAGCCCCTCGGTCTCCAGCTCGATCTGATCGCCGTCCTGGAACGGGTGCAGCCCTCGATGGTTCGTGCCGGTGGCGAGAATGTCGCCCGGCAGCAGCGTGTGGATCGAGGTGGCGAACTCGATGTTGCGCACAATGTCGTGCGCCATGTCGTCGGTGTTGAAGTCCTGGCGCAGCACCGAGTTATTCGAAAGCTGAATCTGCAACTGCTGCGGATCCGCGATCTCGTCGGCGGTCACGAGGTACGGCCCGATTGGCGCGAACGTGTCGCGCGACTTCATCTGGAAAAAGCCCGGCTCTAGACCGCGCGCCGAGCCATCGATGAAGTTCGTGTAGCCGAAGA
>CBDFJZ010000001.1:0-13587 GCA_965248675.1 Dehalococcoidia bacterium | reverse complement strand
GGCGGGAGGAAGCCGCGCGTGCAGCGCAGCAGCGACCATTGTTCCCCGGCTCACAAACGTCGAAGGCGGGGCGAGGGCCCCGCCTTCGTACGGTTCTCGCTTGCGAAGGTCTGCTGCTAGCTCGCCTCCGCGCGGTCGCTGCGCACATCGGTCGCCGCGTCCGGCGTGGGCAGCACAACGATCCTCTTCGCCTCCAGCGCGTGGTCACCCTTGACCCCGCCGGCAGCGAAGATACGCGCCCGTGCCTCGATCGAACCGCAATCGATGACGGTCCCGTCTCGAAGCGAGCAGCGGGTCTCGCTGTCGAACTTCACGTTCCAGGTGCCATTGCGCGTTTCAACCTGCAGCAAGCGCTCGTGGGCAGCCGTCACGACGCCATGCACGCGAGCGTGCTCGCGGTCCACATCGTCCGGCAACAGCACGATCAGCCGTGCGCTCAAGGTGCTGCCTTCGAGCTCACCCGCGGCCATGATGCGGTCGCCGACTTCGATCGCCTCGCAGCGGATCTCGCCCTCACGGTCGCGGCAGGTCGTGCCGTCGCCGTAGAGCACCACGATCTCGCCATCGCCCGTGCGCACGCCGAGTTCGCCATCGCCGTCGCGCACGACCTCGCCGGTGATGCGATCGAGCGAGGGCCGGTCGACCGTCCGCGCGCGAATGATCTTCGCGTGGAACTGGTTGCTATCGCCGGCGAAGGCGCCGGCCGCGACCAGACCATGTCCGGGGTCGATCGCGTCGCAGTCGACGGGCGAACCATCGAGCGCGCAGTCAGTGTCCAGTGGACGGTCACCGATCCGCCGTGCGTGCGCAGTTCGAAGGTCTGACCTTGCTCGCCGACCACGAGGCCGGCAACGCGGGCGTCGTCGGTTGCGCCGTCGCGCACGCCGTTACGCTCGGGACGGTCAGTCTCCTGGGGCCTCGCGCGGTCGGACTCGGCGACGGCATCTCGAACCGGCGCCGCGCTGGCGACGGCCACGCCGCCTAACAATGGCAGCACCACAAGCGCCGCCACGATCCACTTCAACATTCGTTGCTCCTATGCTCGCTCGCCGCTCACAGAGGGGTGCATTCACAGAGACAACGCGGCGAAACCCCTCGGCGTTTGGCGCGTCGAGGCACCTGCGGGCGATTCTTGCGAAGACCTGAGGATCCCCGACCGAGATCAGCGTCAGAAGCGGCTAGTCGGGCCAGTCATAGTTGGCGAAGGCCCAGTCGAACAGCTTCTCGGCGTCGGTGAAGCGGAAGTCGTCGTCGAGCAGGACCGCGTAGAGCCGGTGCCCATCGCGCGTGGCGGAAGCGACCAGCGTGCGCCCTGCCTCCTCCGTGAAGCCGGTCTTGACGCCGTCCGCACCCTCGTAGCGATCGAGGAAGCGGTTGAGGTTGCTGAGCTGGATCGTCCGCGAGCCCTCGACGGTCCGCGCCCTCGTCCCGACGATGTCGGCGAAGCCGGGGAGCCGCATGGCGTAACGCGCGAGCATGGCGAGGTCATGTGGCGAGGCGACATGCTCGTCGTCGCCGAGGCCGTGCGGGTCGCTGAAGTGCGAGTCGTTGAGCCCGAGGCGTGAGAGCAGGGTGTTCATCTGGCTGACGAACGCCCCAACGCTCCCGGCCTGGTGCTCGGCGAGCACGATCGCGGCGTCGTTGCCTGACTCGAGCATCAGTCCATAGAGCAGATCCTGCACCAGGAAGCAGTCCCCCTCGCGCAGGCCCATCACGCTCGACCCCACGAGGCTCCTCGCGTCAATCCCGGAGCGCGCCCAACGGTGGATGTCACTGCCTTCGATCGCCAGGATCGCGGTTGCGATCTTGGTCAGACTCGCCGGCGGCAGGGGGGCATGGCCTCCGAGCTCGAACAGCACGGCGCCCGAGGCGTCGTCGATGACGATGGCCCCGGCGGCTGCGATGTCCGGTGGTGGCACGGCGGTGAGCAGCGTCGGGGCAGCGGCCTCCGCCGGTGGGATCGGCAGACGCGTGATCGCCTGCTGAGAGCCGGTGCGGCAGCGCAGCAGGACGATTGTGCCGTTCGGAATAGCTCCACTCGGGAACTTCGATGCCCAGCGCTCGTTGACGAAGTCGGGGGCACCGACGATGTAGCCCACGAGCTCGCCGTCGAACGTCGCCCAGATCGAGTCGGGTGTGCAGCCGCGAGCGAGTGCCGTGGTGACGAGGCCCTCGACGCGCCCGCCGCCCCACAGCGCGAGGCCCACTCCGCCATTCGAGGGCACGCTGCCGGTCAGTCCTGGCGCTGCACCAGCCGTCGCCTGCTCGCAGGCGGGGGCGCCGAAGTGCGTCTCGAGGAAGTCGTTCGCCGCCCAGCCGATCTCGCCCAGGTACTCGACCTGGATCCAGCGGTGCCCGTCCGCTTCGACGTTGCCGGTGAGAACGCGGACGACCTGGGCTTCCGGGATGCAGGTCAGCCGCTCCCCGGAGAGCGACGGCGCGTCACGCAGACGCAGGCAGTCGCCATCGGCGCGAACGATCGCCAGTGTCCCAGGCGCGAGCGGCTCACCTCGGTGGGTCGAGGCGCCCTCGGCGGCATGCGCCGGCGGAGTTGCGGCGTGCGCCGCGGGACGCGATGGCGCGGCCGCAAGCGGTGCGAGGACGAGGAGCAGCAGCAACAGCGAGTGGATGCGTGCGAGTGGACGGAGACGCGCGCGACGTATCATCGGCGGTGGATCGCCTTCAAACCCCGCCCGCCTGTAAACACCGTACCCGCTCGCGCGCCATTCTTGCAGCCCTCATACAGAAGCCTGACGGACGCGGCACTAAGCTGATCCTCATGTGGAAACCGCTTCGACTCTTCCGGATGCGCTCGCGTAGACAAGAGCAGGACGAGGTCGCGAGCGAGCATCGCAGCCTCTGGCACGAGCGCGTCGAGCGGCTCGGGCCCCGGACCGCAGAGCCAGTCGAGCGCCGCCCGTTCACGCCGCTGGGCGATGCCACACGCTGGGATCCCCCGTCCGAAGCCCGCGCTGCGAGAGACGACCAGCCAGGTCACGGCCTCGAAGCTCGCGCCCGAGGACCGCGAGCGCCGCGACCGCGAGACGCGGGTCGACGAACGCGGACCCGCGTCGTTCTGAACGGCTGTTGACCCGAGTCTGAGCAGCTGACCACGACGTCGGGCTAGGCGACCGCGTTCTCCGAACCATCGTCCGCCGCGGCATCAGCGCGCTCGCGGCGTGCCCGCACGTCGTCCAGGTAGACCACGTCCGCCGAGGCGGCAGAGCGGAGACGTTGCACGCGCTTGCGGTTGCGGGACCGGTGGACGCCGTACGCGCCATCGTCCTCCCAGATCGCGAGCGCGATCCCGGCCTGGTACACGGCCTGGTCGTCGAGTTCGGGCTGAGCGGCAATGGCCTCGATCAGCGCGTCGCGGCGCTCACGCCGTGCCGGCCACGTGTCGAAGTCGCTCAGGCGAAGCCAGAGGTCGCCACGGCTGACGCCGCGGGCAAACTGCGCCATGTTGCGGAGCGAGTCGATGCGCACGATCGATGGCGAGCTGGCCGCAGCGAACGCGAAGCCCTCGAGGATCGACTCCGGCGCGGCAACGGCGGCCGGGGATCTGGTGGACGCCGGCGTGTGACCCCTCGATCGGAACGGGATGACCGGCGGCGCGGTCGCCGAGGCGATCGTGCGCGCCTCGCCGAAGCGCTGCAGGCGATCGCTGGTGCGTTTCCCCTGCATCCGCGCCGTAAGCATCGCACCGACGGCGCTACCGGGTAGCCAGGCTCGAAGCGCCTCCACGACCCCGAGGCCGAGAGCGAGCAGGACGATGACACCGACGGTCGGCTGCATGAGACGGCCTCTCCCCTTGATCGACTTCTTGATCGACCTGTTGATCGACGGAGTTACGCGGCGGGCAGGTCGTGGTGGCCGTAACCGCCAGACTCGCGCGCCACGAGGCGGAGGAAGCGCCGGCGCGCGCGGACGCGGGTCAGCTCGGCCGGACCGATCGGGCGCACACCGGCCTCCAGGATCAATGCCACGTCAGTCGTCGCCGCCTGGAGGTGATCGTGCTGCTCGGCTCTGGCGATCGCAGTCATCTCGCACCGTCTCTCACGATCCGGCTGCGCTGGCGGGAGGGGGCGGCGGAGCCGCGGGATCGCCCTCGTACGCTTCGGCAAGCCGGCGACCATGTCCGCGCTCGCGGGAGTAGGCCCGTACTTTTGCGCCCCCGGCTTTCGCCAGGTTTGCCGTTCTCGGCGGGAACCGGGCGACCGGCTCACGCAACGGTCTCAGTAAGCCCCTCAAGCTGTGAAGAAGGTGTATGAGAACCGTCCCAATTCGTCCTCGAGCGAAGGAGCACTCTGAACCGCCCCGGGAATGTTGGAGGCTCCAGTCCTTGAGAGGATGGAGCGATGACACGACCAGGCAGATACCCAGCGGAGATCCGCGAGCGGGCGGTCCGGATGGTGTTCGAGCACGAGCGGGACCACTCGTCGCAGTGGGCAACGATCAGCTCGATCGCCTCGAAGTTCGGGATGACGCCGGAGACGTTACGGAAGTGGGTGCGACGGGCTGAGGTCGACGGCGGCGCACGGCCGGGGCAGACGACGGAGGAGCAGACGCGGCTGCGGGAGCTCGAGCGCGAGAACCGTGAGCTGCGCCGGGCGAACGAGATCCTCAAGGCCGCTTCGGCTTTTTTCGCGCGGGAGCTCGACCCGCGACTGCCGAAATGACTCGCTTCATCAAGACCCACCGCGAACGCTTCGGGGTCGAGCCGATCTGCCGGGAACTGCAGGTCGCCCCGTCCAGCTACTACGCCGCCCGGAGCCGACCGCTCTCGGCGCGGCGGGTGCGTGACGAGGCGTTGAAGGTGAAGCTGCAGCACGTCCACGCCGAACAGTTCGGGGTCTACGGTGCGCGCAAGCTCTGGCGCCAGCTGCACCGCGAGGGCATCCCCGTCGCGCGCTGCACCGTGGAGCGGCTGATGCGGGAGCTGAGTCTCTCTGGGGTGGTACGTGGGAAGGTCAAACGGACGACCGTGGCGGACGAGAGCGCGCCCAGACCGGCGGACCTCGTGGAGCGGGACTTCCACGCACCAGCCCCCAACCGGCTCTGGGTAGCCGACCTCACCTACGTGCCCAGCTGGTCGGGCTTCGTCTACGTCGCCTTCGTCATCGACGTCTACTCGCGCTCGGTCGTCGGCTGGCAGGCATCGCGCTCACTGCGGACCGAACTCGCGCTCGATGCCCTTGAGCAGGCGCTATGGGCGCGGAACGGACCCTTCGACGGGCTGATTCATCATAGCGATCGTGGGGTGCAGTACCTCTCGATCCGCTACACCGAGCGGCTCGCCGAGGCCGGGGCCGTGACCTCGGTCGGGAGTCGTGGTGACTCCTATGACAACGCGCTGGCGGAGTCGGTGATCGGGCTCTACAAGGCGGAGTTGGTGCACCGCCGGGGACCGTGGCGCGGACTCGACGACCTCGAGCTGGCGACGCTGGAGTGGGTGGACTGGTATAACCATCGGCGGTTGCATAGTGCGCTCGACTACCTGCCACCCGCCGAGTACGAGCGCAACCAGGAACGTGAGCTGGTCTCGGCAGGTGCCGGGACTCAATGAACCGAGTCTCCACTAAACCCGGGGCGGTTCACTCCGTTCCGTTTCGCGAGCCGCACGGCGCGACCGGCCCGCTATGCTCCGCCTCAACCGCGCGCTGACACGAGGTGACGATGCCGAGTAGCAGTGGCCCGCTCGCCGACATTCGCGTGATCGACCTCGCCGACGAGTCCGGCGCCTTCGCCGGCCGCATGCTGGCGCAGCTCGGCGCCGACGTGATCCGCGTCGAACCGCCCGAGGGTGATCCGATCCGGGCACGCGCACCGTTCCTCGACGATCCGGTCGCAGCGGCACACGGAGACGCCGGGGTAGGGACGAGTCTCTATCACGAGCATGTGAACGCCGGGAAACGCAGCGTCGTCCTCGACCTCGAGTCGTTCGACGGGCGTGAACAGCTGCTACGACTGGCCACGACAGCCGATCTCGCGGTGCTCGCGGGGCCAACCGCCGCGGGTGTAGAGATCGAAGCACTCCGCGCCGCCAACCCGTCGCTCCTCGTCACCTCGATCACACCGTTCGGCGACGGACCCCTGCGTGAGTACCGCGGCTCCGACCTCGTCGCCGCAGCCGCCAGCGGGCTGATGTACCTCAACGGTATGCCGGAGGATCCGCCGCAGGCCCCGGGCGGTGAGCAGGCGTACCACATGGGCTCGATCGCGGCGGTCGCCGCCTCGCTGGTGGCGCTCGTGGGGCGCGATCGCGATCCTCGAAGGACCGGCCGCCGCGTCGAAGTCTCGCTGCAGGAAGCGGCGTCGATGGCAACGCTGCAGACGGCGAACGCCAACATGTACACTTGGCACGGCCAGATCCCGAAGCGCATCGGGCTCACCTCGCTGGCCGGTGGCCGACACCTCTTCGAGTGCGCGGATGGACGGTGGGTCAGCTTCACGATCCCGATCAACGCGCCGAATCTGTGGCAGGGCTTCGCCGATTGGGCCCGCGAGAACGGCATCGGCGACCGCTTCGTCGACGAGCGCTGGGCGGACCCGATGTGGCGCGTCGAGCACATCGACGAACTGCTGACCGTGATCGCGGAGCTGTGCCGCCGGCACGACCGGGCAGTGGTGTTCGGCGAGGGTCAGCGGCGACGCCTGTTGGTGATGCCGGTCAACGACGCCGTCGACCTGCTGGCCGACGAGCACCTCAACACCCGTGACTTCTTCGATCAGCGCCCGCGCCCCGGTGGCGGCACTCCGCTGCACCACGCCGGCTCGCCGTTCCGCTTCTCCGGCCTCGATCGGATCACCCTCGGCCCTGCGCCCAGGCCCGGCGAGCACCACGAGACGATCGAGGCGGAACTGGCCGCGATCGCTCCGCCCGAGGCTGGTTCGACCGCAGCCTTGAACGGCTCGGGCCTCGCCGGGGCGGGTGACGGCACCCCGGCGCTCCCCCTTGACGGCATCCGCGTCGCAGACTTCTTCTGGCTGATCGCGGGTCCGGCCACCTCCAGGATCCTCTCGGACTGGGGCGCGGACGTGGTCAAGATTGAGTCGGAGGCCCGCGTCGACACGATCCGTCTCGTGGGCGTGCAGCCCGAGGAACCGGGAACGATCAACTCAAACGCCGTGTTCGCCGACTGCAACACCGGCAAGCGCTCGGTCAGTATCGATCTCAACAGCCCCCAAGGCATCGCGCTGGCGAAGGAACTGATCGCCGAGTGCGATGTCGTCACCAACAACTTCACCGGCGACCGCATGGACCGCTGGGGGCTCGGCTACGAGGACCTGCGGCAGGTGCGTCCGGACCTCGTGATGCTCACGATGCCGGTCATGGGCACCAGTGGCCCCTACCTTCGTTATGGCTCGTACGGGAATGGCGTCATCGCCTATTCGGGGTTCAACGCCAACATGGGGCTGCCCGGCCGTCCGCCCGTTGGCATCGCGCCACTCTACTCCGACTTTTCGGCGCCCTACATCGCCGCCAGCGCCATCCTCGCGGCGCTGCACCATCGCGAGCGCACGGGCGAGGGGCAGTTCATCGAACTCGCGCAGGTCGAAGCGACGATCGGGCTGCTGGGCACCGACCTGCTGGAGGCGAGCGCCACCGGCCGCGCCCCGGAGCTGCGGGGCAACCGTTCGCGCGACGCCTCGCCCCACAATGCCTTCCGCTGCGCCGGCGAGGACCGCTGGCTCGCTCTCGCCGTGCGCTCAGACGATGAGTGGCACGCGCTCTGCACCGCGATCGGCAGCCCCGAACTCGCCACCGATCCGCGCTTCGCCACCCTCGAGGCACGCAAACAGAACGAGGACGAGCTCGATACGCTGATCGAGACGTGGACCAGCGACCTCGACGCCTGGGACGCCATGCATCGTTTGCAACAGGCGGGCGTACCCGCGGCGGTCGTCGAGGACCTCGAGGACCTGGTCAAGCGCGATCCGTCGCTGCCCGGCCGTCACCCGCTGCCGGTGCAGCGCGAGGGCGAACCCCACGTCTACACGCTGCACGCGCAGCCCGCCCGCATCGACGGCCGCACGGCGCCACTGCGGCCGCCACCACTCTTCGGTGAACATAACGAGGAGATCGTGCGCGGCCTCCTTGGACGCACGGAGGAGCAGTACATCGAGCTGCTGACCGAGGGCGTGCTCAGATAGATGCAGGTGCAGTCTGGCAGTGCATCTACAGATTCCACAGAGATTCTGGGCCTTAATGGTCCATTCAGGCTATGAGATTCGCGATCTAGTAAGGAACGGCCTCCAGCACCGAGCGCCACCGAGGCGGGCGCGTTGCGTATACGCAGCGGCGAGTATCCTGCGGCGATGCAGGCCGTCGATCAGGTCTGCCTAGAGGAGGAGCCAGGCATCATGCTCATGACCAGTACGGACACCGTCCCCGGTCGCGAAATCGCCGAAACCATTGGACTCGTCACCTCGAACGCCGTGCGGGCGAGGCACATCGGTCGCGACATCCTCGCCGGCTTCAAGAACATCGTGGGTGGCGAAATCGGCGCCTACACCCAGCTGCTCCGCGAGTCGCGGGCTCAGGCGCTCGAGGCGCTCACTACCGAGGCCGAGGCACAGGGTGCTGACGCCATCGTTGGCCTGCGCATGGCGACCTCGACGGTCGCCAGCGGCGCCGCCGAGATCCTCGTCTACGGAACGGCAGTGCGCCTGGCCTCGTAGCCTCCTCGAGCGCCCTCCGGCAACGCCCGGTACGCAACGAGCCCACCCCTGCAGGGGTGGGCTCGTTTTTGTCGCGCCGATGACTGCCGTGAAGCGGTGTCCGCACTTGCGGTACGAGACGGGCGCGGAGTGTGTGTGGTGGAGACGCGGGGGAATCGAACCCCCGGTCCAGCGTGCGCGGGAAGACGAACATCTACGAGCGTAGTCGACCGGTATTAGTCTCGCCGGCGCTCCCCCGTCGACCGAGAGCGAAGCCAGCCAGTCTCAGTAATCTTTCGCACGTCGCCCTGAGACGCAACGCCATGCGGCACCTCGACAATACGTCGCGGACAGCCGGCCGGTCGAGGGGCGACCGACGTCCACGTCGCTACCTAGTTAGGCAGCGAGGGCGAGTTGATTGCGTTCGCCAATTACGCTTTGCCACCGAGTTTACGAGGTTGGTGACGTCCTCGGCTCGCAGTCCGCGTCCGCTCGCACCTGTCGAATCCTGTCGTCCCCATGGGTGACCGGTGACGGTCGAACGGACCGGTTGCTTATCGAGACCGCGGCTTACCGCACGGCATGACGGACGGCGCGCTGCATACTGCGCTCCGCGTCACGCTTGCGAATCGCCTGCCGCTTGTCGTATTGACGCTTGCCGCGGGCGAGCCCGATCTCGATCTTGACCAGTCCGTTGTAAAGGTACATCCGTAGCGGAACCACGGTGGTCCTCGGCTGCTCGTCGAGCGCCTGGCTCAGTCGGTCGAGTTCTCGACGTCGGAGCAGGAGCTTGCGAGGTCGCGTCGGCTCGTGGTTATCGCGAGCGGGCCCGTACTGGGCGATGTACACATTGTACAGCCACAGTTCGCCGTCCCGAAATCCGGCGTAACCCTCGGCCAGGGTGACGCTTCCTTCGCGGATCGACTTCACCTCGGACCCGAGCAGGGCGATGCCCGCGTCGTAGCTCTGCACGATTTCGTAGTTGTAGCGGGCACGGCGATTCCTGGCGACGGTGCGCCCTTTGGCCTCGCGCGGCTGCCGTTTCTTGGCCACGGCCGTGCCTCGTCCTTTACATAATTCGCCTGCGCTCCATGCGAACACACGCGATTCCACGGGCTTCAGGGTAGTGCAGGGGATCCTGACATGCATGCGGGAGAACACCGAGCGTGAAGCCCGCCCCGAGCGACGCTCACCGGCGGCCGTCACGCAATCGAGGCGCCTGGTAGGCGCCTCGACGTTGTGGTCGCCAGCGTCGACGCCTAGCTGTTGCGGAGGTAGTCGATCGCGCGCAGCAGGGCGACGTCGCGTCGCTCCTCGATGTCCTCGAGGGTCAGCTCGATCTCGATGTCGGGGACGACGCCGCGGCCCTCGATCTGGTTACGGTCGGGCGTCAGCCAGCGAGCGATCGAGACGTAGACGGCGCCACCGTTGGAGAGCTCGCGTACGTGGTTCACCGTGCCCTTGCCGAAGGAGGTCGTACCGATGATGACGGCGCGGTCATTCTCCTGCAGCGCGGCGGCGAGTAGCTCCGAACCGGACGCCGAGAACTGGTCCTGCAGGATCACGATCGGTAGCTCCGAGGCCTGGCCCGGACGGGAGGTTGAGGTGAGCTCGTTCCCGTCGCGGTCCACCTGGAAGAGGATCGAGCTGCCTTCGTCCAGGAACATGTCGGCCACCTGGATGGTCGTGTCGAGCAGTCCGCCGGGGTTCGACCGCACGTCGATGATCAGCGCGCTGATGGTTCCGTCGTCTATCTCGTCGAGGGCGTCCTGCACCTCCTGCGGTGTCTGACGGGTGAACTGCCGGATCCATATGTAGCCGATGTCGGAGACCGTCTCACCGTCGCGGTCCTGGAGGATGCCGTTGGGGGGCACCGTGGTCACTGAGCTGACGAGGATCTCGTCACGCACGATCGTGATCGTCTCCTCCTCGCCATTGGAGTGACGCACGAGGAGCTCAACGGACGTGCCCTGCGGCCCGCGAATACGGATCACCGCCTGCTGCACGCTCCAGCCGATCGCGGAGTCGCCATCGACGGCGAGAATCACGTCGCCGGCAAGGATCCCGGCCGCCTCGGCCGGTGTGTCGGGCAGCGGTCGCACGATCACGACGGTCTCGTCCTGCTGTGCCACGGTCGCGCCGATGCCCTGGAACGCCCCCTCGAAGTCGTCCCGCGAGAGGGCGTAGTCATCCGGCGAGATGTACGTCGAGTGCGGGTCGTCGAGGGCTTCGAAGATGCCCTGAATGGCGCCGGAGTGGAGATAGTCCTCGTCGATGCGATCGGGCTCGACGAAGTCCTCGGCGAGGATGTCGACGATTTCGTCGAGGAGCATGAAATCGGGACCGACGCCATCACCGGCGCTCGAGACGATCCCTGGATCGTTCGCGGCCGGCTGTTGGAGGGCGGTCTGCTCCGGTTCTGTGGCGAGCCTCGCGAGGAAGCCGACGAGCACCAGCAGCACGCCGATCACGGCGACCGTGACGCCCAGAAGTACGTTGCGCGTGGTCTCGGGCTTCATACGCACACTTTCAGCCGCGGAGGTCGGTCGCTGGCCGTCGGTGGCCCATCGTAGGAGCCGATGGTCACGGCGGTTGCCGCCCCGGAGTCTTCAGGTTCCGTTGCGAGGCGGCGTTCCAGTCTGTCTCCGTGGTGGGCAGCGGATATGCTGAGTTTACCACGGAGCGCTTGTCGCACCGTGACCTGGACTCCCGCCGAATCACCGCCTCACAGCGGCCCGTCCGGGCCGTGCTTACCCGCGAAGAGACCGAAGCTGATGCTGAGTCGTCCGTTCATCGTGCTCGCCGTGGCGACCTTTGCCGCCTCGATGGGCATCGGCATGGTGGCGCCCATTCTGCCGGTCTACGCCGAGGCGCTCGGGGCGTCCGGCCCGCTCGTCGCGCTGACCTTCGCCGCGTTCGCGATCACGCAGATCTTCATCAGCCCGTTCGCTGGCCGTATCGCCGACCGCTATGGCCGCAAGCCATTCATCGTCGCCGGCGCCAGCACATACATCGTCGCCTCGCTGGGCTGGCTGTTCGTCGAGGACATCTACGCCGTGATCGCGTTCCGAGCCCTCACCGGGGTCGGCTCCGCGCTGATCTTCTCGCTCGCCAGCGCCTACATCGGCGACCTGACGCCGGCCGGCGAGGAGGGGCGCTGGAGGGGCGCTGGATGGGCACGTTCGGTGTCTTCGACTTCCTCGGATTCGGCGTCGGGCCGATCGTCTCCGGCGTCGTGCGTGACCAGTGGGGCTCGACGCCGTCTTCATCTCGATGACCGTGCTCATGACCACCTCGCTGATCACGATCGCGCTGCTGCTGCCGCAACGGGTGCGTCGCGCCGGCGTGTCAGCCTCCGCGGCGGCCGCCGCGGAGGCCACGGGGCCGCCGACCCAGCCGCCGTGGTCGGTGGTGCTCGGACACCCGGTGGTCCAGGGACTGTTCGGCGCCGCCATCGGTCACTCGATCGCGTTCGGCGCGGCGTTCTCGTTCCTGGCGATCTACCTCGAGCGCGAGATCCTGGCGACGGCGACGATGGTCGGCTTCGTGCTGGCCGGCCAGGAGATCCTGGGCGGGTTGCTGCAGCCAGTCTTCGGCCGCATCGCCGACCGCGCCAACCGCCGGGTCATGGTCGCGATCGGGGTGGCGCTCATGGCTGTTGGTTACATAACGGTAGCGTTCTCGACGACGTACATCGTGATCTGGTTCGCCCTCGTCGCCGGCGCAGGCCTCGGCGCCGCGATCCAGGGCGTGGCGCAGCGCGCCGTCCAGGTCTCGATCGGGCGCCAGCTCGGCATGGCCACGGTGATGAGCCTCGGATCGACTGGCTTCGGCGTCGGTGTGCTCATCGGATCGCTCGTCGGCGGCGTCCTCAACGACACGATCGGCACCGAAGCCGTCTTCGTCTTCGCTGCCATGGCGCTCCTCGCCGGCGGCGCGACGTTCATCTGGCGCACCGCCGGCCACCCCTCGGCGGAGCCAGCACACCTCGACGCCACGCAGGAGGCCGACGCGGCGGGGTCATAGCCGGCGGTGTGCTGGGCGCTACATAACAGGAATAGTGCGAAGTAGTGCTGCCACGTTCCGGCGGCTCCCCCGGCCAGATCTCCCGCAGCTGCCCTGGGCTGCGCATTCGGCTCAGGCCGTCGCCACGCGACCGTTCGAGGTCACTCGTGCCGCGAACAGACCAGGATCGCCAACGCGGTCCTGCCGCGGACCTACGATCCCACGGAGTTTGGCCCCCCCCCCCGACCGATCCCCGCCTAACCTGCCGCGCTTCCACCGCCGAGCCAATTTCCGGCCGCCGCGCCACGAGCCGCTAGGAGAGCTTGCGCGGCATACCCCTGCCGGGTATCATCCTTATACCCCTAGGGGTACAGGAACCGCAGCTGAGGGGCTGAAGACCATGGCTGAGCACACTCTGACCTACCGGGGCGAGTTGCGGTGTTTCCAGTGCGCGCGCTACCTCGGCGACTTCGAGGCGCATCCCGCCCTCCATGGGCGGTCCGATGTTCACCTGCTGAAGCCCGAGGTCGGCGAGCTGGCTGCTACGGCGCTGAAGAGCGATCGAGGGCTGCAGTGCTCGCACTGCGGCGGTCGAGTGGTCGCCGAGCACGTCGACAAGATCGACCTCGCCGCTTAGTGCGATTCAGGCCAACTACAGTGTTGCCGCATTGCCGCTAGTCGAGTTATGTCTTGCTCGAAGGGTGTTTGCGCCCTCTCGATCAGGCCTCGGTGAGCGCTCTCAGCACGACCTCGCCGTTGTCGGCCGCCTTGGCGCGCTTCCAGACGCGGGCGAGCCTGCCGTCTGGGCCGATGATGAAGGTTGAGCGCGTCATGCCGATGCCCCTGCGGCCGTAGAGCACTTTCTCGCCCCACGAGCCGTACTTCGTCGAGACCTTCGCGTCGGTGTCCACGAGCAGCGGG